>NZ_JBXVPT010000001.1:0-2511838 GCF_057197625.1 Microbacterium sp. Z6_144 | reverse complement strand
GGGGGGGGGGGGGGGGGGGGTGGGGGGGGGGAGGGGGGGGGGGGGTGTGGGGGGGGGGGGGGGGGGGGGGGGGGGGGGGGGGGGGTGAGGGGTCAGCCGGCGTGGATGATCTCTTGCCAGAAGGGGGCGATGACGCTGCCGCTGACCCGCAGGTCGAGCAGCAGGAACGGCCGGTCCGCCACCGGGCGTCCGGTCCAGGCCGCCAGGGCGTCGAGGTCGGCGACCGTCCGCACGACCACGCCCTCCGCGCCGAAGCCTCGGGCGACGCCCGCGAAATCCACCTCCGGGATCAGCATCGGCTCGCGTGCGAGGCCCTTGGCGCCGTAGTTGTTGACCTCCGCGCCGTACTGCGCGTCGTTCCACACCACCGCGATGCCTCGGCCTCGGGCGACCCGGACGGCCGTCTCCAGGTCGGCCAGCGCCATGAGCCCGCCCCCGTCGCCGGTGGTGAGCACGATCGTGGAGTCCGGGCGGGCGACGGCGGCGCCGGGGAGGCTGGGAAACCCGAGCCCGATCGACTGGTACGCGGTGCCGACCATGATCATGCGATCGGGGGATGCCACGGGCCAGTACATGTTCGACCAGCCGAGGAAGTGCCCGCCGTCCGAGACGATCACCCGATCCTCGGGCAGCAGCTCGGCGATCCGTGCGGCCGCTCCCCGCGGGTCCATCCGCCCGTCCGGCGCGAGGTCGTCGCCCCGTTCCTGCCGGCGCGCAGCAACGACGTCCACGCCGTCACGCCATCCCGACCGGGTGCCGCCGAGGGCGCGGAGGCGGCTCAGGATCGCACCGGCGGCCGAGGCCGCGTCGCCGCGGACGTAGCCGCCGACATGGGGATGGGTCGCCGTCTCGGCGAGGTCCACCTGGAACACGCGCGTGCCGGGCCCGAACAGGTCGCCGAAACGCATCGTGAACTGGTTGAGGGCCGCGCCGAAGACCACCACGACGTCGGCCGAGCGGACGAGCTCCATGGCCGCCGGTGCGCCGAATCCGCCCGCGACCCCCAGATCGAACCGGCCGTCGGGAAAGAGGCCGCGGCCGAGCGCGGTGGTGGTGGTGAGGGCTCCGGATGCGGCGGCCAGCTCGCCGAGCACCTCGCCGGCCCCCGCCAGCCATGCGCCACGGCCGCCGAGGAGCACTGGCCGCTCCGCCTGGGCGAGGGCGGCGGCGACGGTGTCCAGCACCGCCTCACCGAACGCCGTCCGGGGGGGAACGAGCGAGACGGGCTCCAGCTCGAAGTCTCCGGGGATGGGTCCGGCATCGCGCGTGGCGAGGTCGTAGGGGATCGCCAGCACAACAGGCACCCGGTACGCGTGCGCGTGCTCCAGGGCGATCGTCACGGTGGCCGCGGCATCCCGGTGCCCGACGCTGTACGTACGCGCCCCGATGCCGTCGGCCAGGGCGATCTGGTCCACGCCCCAGGGGCGCGGGCCGGACGTCGGCTCGTCGCCGACCAGCAGGACGAGCGGGGTGCGCGCATGAACGGCCTCGGCGAGGGCGGTCAGCGCGTTGGTGAAGCCGGCGCCGTAGGTCGCGGTCGCGGCGGCGATCCGCCCGGAGGCGCGGTAGTAGGCATCGGCGGACGCGACCCCCGCGGCCTCGTGCCGGACCGCGACGAAGCGGGCCGGGGTGTCGCGCTCGATCGCATCGATGAAGTACGCGTTGCCATTGCCCATGACACCGAACACCGTGTCGATGCGGCGGGCGAGAGTGGCGGCGACGTGGGCGGAGACGGAGGGCATGGCGAGGCCTTTCGAGACAGGGACGGATCAGCCGTATGTGTCTCGCGCGCTCCGGGGAGCGGGCTGCGTACCCCTTTTTCGGGCACCGGCGGCTCGCAACTCCCGCCGGACGGTCGCCAGTATAGGCGGCGCCCCTGGTACGCGGCTTGCGCGGGACGGGGGCCGGCCCTATTCTGCCTCCGCGCGATATGCGAATAGCGCATTCGCATAGAGAACACGCGCGACACGATGACGTGAAGGAGATCCCGTGCAGTTCCACCACCACGGTTATGTGTCCGCCGATCCGCGCGTCCAGCCGGCCGCAGGCACCGGGATCGATCGCCCCGCGGAGCTGCCCGACACCATGGACGTGCTCATCGTGGGGAGCGGACCGGCCGGGATGGTCGCCGCCGCTCAGCTCGCCCAGTTCCCGGGCGTCTCGACGCGCATCATCGAGCGTCGCCCCGATCGGCTGGCGATCGGCCAGGCCGACGGCATCCAGGCGCGCAGCGTCGAGACGTTCCAGGCGTTCGGGTTCGCCGAGCGCATCATCGCCGAGGCCTATCGGATCACCGAGATGGCGTTCTGGAAGCCCGACCCGAGCGACCCCTCGCGAATCGTCCGCACCGCGCGCACCCCTGACGACGCGACGGGCATCAGCGAGTTCCCGCACCTCATCGTCAACCAGGCGCGGGTGCTCGACTACTTCGCCGAGTACGCGGCGCACTCGCCTGCCCGGGTTCGTCCCGACTACGGCTGGGAGTTCCGCGGGCTCGCCGTCGGCGAGGACGAGTACCCCGTCGAGGTCACCCTCGCCCGCACTGCCGGCGATGGCGCCGGTGCCGAGCGCGTGGTGCGGGCCAAGTACGTCATCGGCGCCGACGGCGCGCGCAGCCGGGTCCGCGAGGCCATCGGGTGCCGTCTGGAGGGCGACCAGGCCAACCACGCGTGGGGGGTCATGGACGTGCTCGCGGTGACGGATTTCCCCGACATCCGCACCAAGTGCGCGATCCAGTCCGGCGGCGGCGGCAACATCCTGCTGATCCCCCGCGAGGGCGGGCACCTCTTCCGGATGTACGTCGACCTCGGCGAAGTGCCCGCCGGCGGCGGGTCCGCGGTCCGGGCCACGACGATCGACCAGATCATCGCCACCGCCAACGCGATCCTGCATCCCTACCGTCTTGACGTGAAGGACGTCGCCTGGCACAGCGTGTACGAAGTGGGTCATCGCCTCACCGACCGGTTCGACGACGTCCCCCTGGACGAGATCGGCCGGCGCACCCCCCGTGTCTTCATCACCGGCGACGCCTGCCACACCCACAGCGCCAAGGCGGGACAGGGGATGAACGTGTCGATGCAGGACGGGTTCAACATCGCGTGGAAGCTCGGCCATGTGCTGGAGGGGCGTGCGCCCGAGAGCCTGCTGACGACGTACTCCGGTGAACGCCAGGTGGTCGCGCAGAACCTGATCGACTTCGACAAGCAGTGGTCAACGCTCATGGCCAAGCGTCCCGAGGAGTTCGACGACCCGTCGGAGCTGGAGGAGTTCTACGTGCGGACGGCGGAGTTCCCGGCCGGCTTCATGACCCGGTACGCCCCATCGATCCTGGTGGCCGAGGCGCGTCATCAGGAGCGTGCCGCCGGGTTCCCCGTCGGGAAGCGCTTCCACTCGGCCCCGGTGACCCGGGTGTGCGACGGCAACCCGATGCAGCTCGGCCACCATGCCCGCGCCGACGGTCGCTGGCGCATCTACGTCTTCGGCGACGCGCAGAACTCCGGCGCGGTGGAGCGCCTCGCCGCCTGGCTCGCGGAGGCTCCCGAGTCGCCGGTCGCGTCCACGCCGGCCGGAGCGGACCGCGACGCGTGGGTCGACGCGAAGGTCGTCTACCCCCGCCCGCACACCGAGGTGGATCTCGGGTCGGTCCCGCCGGTCTTCCTGCCGCGCGTCGGGCCGTTCCAGCTCATCGACTACGAGAAGGTGTACGCCGCCGATCCCGCCGACGACATCTTCACGCGGCGCGGCGTGGGCGCGGAGGGCGCGATCGTGGTCGTGCGCCCCGATCAGTACGTGTCGGCCGTGCTGCCCCTGGACGCCACCGACGAGCTCGCGGGGTTCTTCGCCCCACTCTTGCGGGGGGAGCGCGCGGCGGTGGTGTGACGCGCGCCGCGGATCAGCCGCCGTAGGCGCGGACGATGCGTTCGCCCGCCTGGATGAGGCGCGCGGCGATGACCTGCTCGGGGGCGGTCAGCTCCACGTGGATGACCGCGATGGCCGCATGGGGTTGGCCGGGGAGATGGAGGGGCACCGCCACCGAGCGCAGGGACGGCACGACCTCGCTGTCGCTGACGGTGTACCCGCGCTCGCGGGAGAGCTCGAGTTCGGCCCGGAGCGTCTCATCCACGGTGCTCGGCCACGCACTCTGCGGGATCCCCACCAGGATCGCCTTCCCCGGCCCGCCCCGGGTGATCGGATGCCGATGGCCCGGCCGGTAGGAGATCACCGCGCCGGCGCGTCGTGGGGCGGCGCTGACCAGCGTCACGGCCTCGTCGACGTCGGCGAGCATCGCGAGGAGGCACGTCATCCCGAACTCGTTGGCCACCTCGTCCAGTTCCGGCATCGCCGCCTGCTGCACGTCTCGTGCGACCCCCGACGCCAGGGCCGCCAGGCCCGCGCCCAGGGCGACCCGTCCGCCTCGGTCGCGTGCGACCAGTCCGTGATCCTCGAGAGTGCGCAGCATCCGGTAGGCGATGGAGCGGTGCACACCCAGCTCTGCCGACAGCTCCTCGATGGACAGGGTCCGGCTGGCGCCGGCGAGGATCTCCAGCAGCCGGATGCCCCGGCTGAGGGTCTGCGAGCGGGCGGTGTGGGGGTCGGGCATGCGGGCATCCGTTTCAGGCAGGTCGCGCCGCGAGACGGCGCGTGTTCGATAGTAGGACGCCGTGCTCACTGGGAGAACGCCGGTCGCCTCGCCGTCTATACGCGACAGCGCGGTTATACGCAACGTCCATCGCTGCCGAGCTCTCTGCTGGCCAGAATGAGCGGAGACCCGAACACGATCGAGGAGCACACATGACCGAGGCGCGCGAAGCCGAACTACTGGCATCGATTCCCGACGGGCTGTTCATCGGAGGGCAGTGGCGCCCGGCCGAAGGCGGCAAGACCCTGGATGTCGCCGACCCCTCCACCGGCACTGTGATCCGCTCGATCGCCGACGCCTCGGTCGCCGACGGACAGGCGGCGATGGACGCCGCCGCCGACGCCTTCCCCGGGTGGGCTGCCACCCCGGTGCGCGAACGGGCGGAGATCCTGCGCCGTGCGTTCGACCTGCTGCAGGCGCGCAAGGAGGACGTCGCGCTCGTCATGACGCTGGAGATGGGAAAGCCCCTCGCCGAAGCGCGCGGGGAGATCGCGTACGGCGGCGAATTCCTGCGCTGGTTCAGCGAGGAGGCCGCGCACGTGTCCGGCCGGTACGGCGCGAACCCCGAGGGCACCGGCCGCATGATCGTCACCCAGCATCCCGTCGGACCGGCGTTCCTCATCACGCCGTGGAACTTCCCGCTGGCCATGGCGACACGCAAGATCGCTCCGGCGCTCGCGGCCGGGTGCACGGTCGTCATCAAGCCGGCGTCCCTCACCCCGCTGACCACGCTGTTCTTCGCGCAGATCCTCGAGGAGGCGGGCGTTCCCGCCGGCGTCGTCAACGTGGTGACCACCACCTCCTCCGGCGCGGTGTCGGAGCGCATCATCCGCGACCCGCGGCTGCGCAAACTCTCCTTCACCGGTTCCACGCCCGTGGGCCAGGGACTGCTGAAGCAGGCATCGGAGAACGTGCTGCGCACGTCGATGGAACTCGGCGGCAACGCGCCCTTCGTCGTGTTCGACGATGCCGACCTCGACAAAGCGGTGGACGGGGCGATGCTCGCGAAATTCCGCAACATCGGGCAGGCCTGCACCGCGGCCAACCGCTTCATCGTGCACCGCCCGGTGGTGGAGGAGTTCACGCGCCGCGTGACCGAGCGCGTGAAGGAGCTGCGCATCGGCCGCGGCACCGAGGAGGGCGTGGTCATCGGCCCGCTCATCGACGACCGCGCGGTCGCCAAGGCCACGGCGCTGGTCGGAGACGCCGTCGAACGCGGTGCCACGGTGACCACCGGCGGGTCTGCCGTGGACGGCCCCGGGACGTTCTACGAGCCCACCGTCGTCTCGGACGTCCAGCCGGGAAGCGAGATCCTCCGCGAGGAGATCTTCGGGCCCGTGCTGGCGATCGTGCCGTTCGACACGGAGGACGACGCGGTGCGTATCGCCAACGACACCGAGTACGGCCTGGTCTCCTACGTGTTCACCGAGAACCTCGCCCGTGGCCAGCGCATGATCGAGCGGCTGGAGACGGGGATGATGGGCCTCAACGTGGGTGTGGTGTCCAACGCCGCGGCGCCTTTCGGCGGCTGGAAGCTCTCCGGCCTCGGCCGCGAGGGCGGAGCCGAGGGCATCCACGAGTACCTCCAGACGAAGTACACCCTCACGGCGAACCCGTTCGCCTGAGCCCCCGCCCGCCCCCGCGGACAGACACTGTCCGCGGGGGCGGGCAGGATGGCGCAGTGACCACCGCGCAGGCTCTCGACCGCAGACTCCGCTCGCACCGGCTGTCCGCTCCGGCGGCCTCGGTGACGGATGCGGCCGCCCACATGCTCGCCGTGCAGTCCCAGGAGTTCTGGGGCGGCCGGTGGGCGCTCGCCGTGCGCACACGCGGGACGCCGACGGTCAGCGACGTGGACGCGGCGTTCGACCGGGGAGAGCTCGTCCGCGCATGGCCCATGCGCGGTACCCTCCACATCGTCCCGGCGCGCGATCTCGCCTGGATGCTGTCGCTCACGGCCGACCGCCAGCTGAAGGCCGCCGCGCCCCGCCGCCGCGATCTCGGACTCGATGAGGAGGCGCTGGCGCGCGGGGAAGTGCTCGTCCGCGCGGCACTGGCCGGGGGCAATCGGTTGACCCGGGCGGATGCCTTCGACGTGCTGGAACGCGGCGGAGTCGATCCGGCCGGGCAGCGCGGCATCCATGTGCTGCACGTGCTGGCGCTCCGCGGCGTGATCGTGTCGGGGCCGGTGGTGCCGCGCGTGGGCGGGCCCCCGCGCGAGCAGTATCTCGTGCCGGCCGAGGAGTGGATCGCCGATCCGGTGATCCCGACCGACCCCCTCGCGGAGCTCGCCGCGCGTTTCGTCGCCTCGCACGGCCCCGCCACGGCGCGCGACCTGGCCTGGTGGGCCGGCCTTCCGCTGGGAACCGCGCGCACGGCGATGGCCGCCGCCGCCGGCCGGGTCGAGGCCTCCGGGGACGGCCCCGATCCGTCGTATGTCGGTGCCGGCGCGGCGCCGCGGCGCGTCGCATCCGCCCCCGACGTCCTGGCGCTCCCGCCCTTCGACGAGTACTACCTCTCGTACGCCGATCGCACGCTGCCCTGTGCGCCGGAGTTCCTCCCGGTCGTGGGGCCGAGCAAGAACGGGATCGTGCGTCCGATCCTCCTCCATCACGGGCGGGTCGCCGGCGTCTGGGCCCATTCGCTGGCCGTCGGGCGGCACGCCGATGATCCGGTGCCCGACCTCTTCGCCCCCGTCGATCCGGCGGAGGTCGCCGCCGCGCTGGGCCGCTACGCCGCCTTCATCACCGGCTGAGCCTCAGCTGCCGGCGTGCCGCTCCAGGAACTCGAAGACCTCGGTGTCGTCCACGCCCGGGAAATCGCCCCGGGGGAGGGGCGAGAACATGTGCATGTGCACACGTGCGCTCGGCCACGCCTTCCCCGCCCACCGCTCGGCGACGCCGGCGGGGGGACGGCGGCAGCACGACTCGTCGGGGCAGCGCGATTCCGCGCGCTGTTGCGTCTCGCGGCCGCGGAACCACTTCGCGTCGTCGAAGGGCACTCCGACGGTGATGGAGAAATCGCCGTCGGAGGTCGATCCGGTCTGCGTGGAGCACCAGAAGGTTCCCGCCGGAGTATCGGTGTACTGGTAGTGCTCCGTGGTGCGGTTCTGCTCGGAGAACGCCCGCCGCGCCGAGAACCGGCGGCAGGCCACCTGCCCCTCGATGGATCCGGTGACATCCGTCGGAAGCGGCAGGTCGTCGTTCTCGTAGACGCGGGAGATCGCCCCCGACCCGTCGACGCGCAGGAAGTGCAGCCGGATGCCCAGGTGCTCCGTTGCCAGGTTGGTCAGCCGCATCCCGGCGGCTTCGTGGGTCACGCCGAACGCGTCACGGAAGTCCTCCACCGCCAGGTTGCGGTCGCGCTTGGCCTGCTGGAGGAAGGCCACGGCGTTCGTCTCGGGCATGAGGCAGCACGCGGCGAAGTAGTTGATCTCCAAGCGCTGCTGGAGGAAGTCCGCGTAGTCGTTGGGGCGCTTGTGCCCGAGGATGCGGTGGGCCATCGCCTGCAGCGCCATCGACCGCAGACCGTGACCTCCGGGGATGGATGCCGGGGGCAGGTAGATGCGGCCGTTCTCGAGGTCGGTGACCGACCGAGCCGAATGCGGCAGGTCGTTGACGTAGATGAGCTCGAAGCCGAGCTGCTCGGCCATGATGCTCACCGAGCGGTGCGTCAGCGCGCCGCCGAGGTGGCCGGCGGCTTTCAGCTGCTTCTCGGCGAGCTTCTCGATCTCGGGCAGGTAGTTGCCCCGCTCGCGCATCCGCAACCGCAGCTCGGTGTTCGCGCGGCGCGCCTCCTCGGGGGTGGCGATCGCCTCCCGCTCGCGTCGCTGCAGTTCCCGGTGCAGACCGAGGATGGATTCGAGCGTCTCATCGCTGACGCCCTTGGTGACCTTGATCGGCGGGATGCCCAGCTGCCGGAACACCGATCCCCCTTGCGCGCGCTCCAGCTCGATCTCCAGGGCCGCCCGGTGGTTGGGCGGCTCGGCGGACAGCAGATCGGCGACCTCCGTCCCGGTGGCCCGGGCGATCTCCTGCAGCAGTGAGAGCTTCGGCTCCCGCTTCCCGTTCTCGATCAGGCTGAGCTGGCTGCCGGCGACGCCCACGAGGGCGCCCAGCTCGTCCAGTGTGAAGCCCGAGGTGAGCCGCTGGTGGCGGATGCGGTGGCCGAGCGTGGCGAGTTCGATCGCGGGGGGAGCCATTCCTTTAGCGTAGCGAAAGAACCGCAACTCTTGACGCTCGAATGTTCGGAAAGAGGCGAGCGGACCGGCCAAGGTGGAACAAGACACCCTTTCTGAACCTCGACCTGGAGGAGCATCCATGGCTCTCGCCGAGATCCACAGCAGCCGTCCCACCCGCGCTTCGGTGGGGGCTCTGCGCCGCTTCGGGAAGCGCCCGGATGTGCGCGGACCCGGGATGGACGCGCTCGTGGCGTGGGTCGACGAGATCGCCGCGCGCACCCAGCCCGACCGCATCCACTGGGTCGACGGCTCGCGCGCCGAGAACGATGCGCTGCTGCGTCAGATGGTGGACGAGGGCAAGCTCCTCAAGCTCAACCCGGAGTGGCGGCCCGGGTCGTACCTGGCGCGCTCGCACCCGGGCGACGTCGCCCGTCTCGAGTCGCGCACCTACATCGCCTCCGAGCTGGAAGAGGATGCGGGCCCCACGAACAACTGGATCGCGCCCAAGACGATCCGCGCCACGCTCGACGGAGTCTTCGAGGGGTCGATGCGCGGACGCACGATGTACGTCGTGCCGTTCTCGATGGGGGCGGTCGGCGGTCCGCTGTCGCACATCGGCGTGCAGGTCACCGACAGTGCATACGCGGTGACCTCGATCGGCATCATGACCCGCGTCGGCCCCGAGGTGCTGGGGCGGATCGCCCAGGGCGACCCGTGGGTCAAGACCGTGCACTCGGTGGGCGCCCCTCTCGCGCCGGGCCAGGCCGATGTCCCCTGGCCGTGCAACGACGAGAAGTACATCGTCCACTTCCCCGACACCCTCGAGGTGTGGTCGTACGGCTCGGGCTACGGCGGCAACGCGATCCTGGCCAAGAAGTGCTTCGCCCTCCGCATCGCCTCGGTGATCGGCCGCGACGAGGGGTGGCTGGCCGAGCACATGCTGCTGATCCGGGTCATCGATCCGGCCGGTCGCGCGTACCACGTGGCCGCGGCGTTCCCCTCGGCGTGCGGCAAGACCAACCTCGCGATGCTCCGACCGACCATTCCGGGCTGGCGCGTCGAGACCCTCGGCGACGACATCGCCTGGATCCGTCCCGGCGCGGACGGGCGCCTGTGGGCGATCAACCCCGAGGCGGGATTCTTCGGCGTTGCGCCGGGAACGGGTGAGTCGACCAACGTCACCGCCGTGGAGACGCTGTGGGGAAACACGATCTTCACCAACGTCGCGCTGCGCCCCGACGGCGACGTGTGGTGGGAGGGGCTGACCGACGACGCTCCGCCGCACCTGACCGACTGGGAGGGCAACGCCTGGACGCCCGACAGCGGACGTCCCGCCGCGCATCCGAACTCCCGCTTCACCGTCGCCGCGGCGCAGTGCCCGCAGATCGCCGCCGACTGGGAGGCTCCGGAGGGCGTACCGCTGGATGTCATCCTCTTCGGTGGCCGCCGCGCCACCAACGTGCCGCTCGTGGTGGAGGCGACCGACTGGACCCACGGCGTGTTCCTGGGGTCGACCATCTCTTCGGAGAAGACCGCAGCGGCCGAGGGAACGGTCGGCGAGCTCCGCCGCGACCCGTTCGCCATGCTCCCCTTCTGCGGCTACAACATGGCCGACTACTTCGGGCACTGGCTGAAGGTCGGGCAGACGCTGCGGTTCGACCGGGCCCCCCGCATCTTCCAGGTGAACTGGTTCCGCAAGGGCGCCGACGGCCGGTTCCTGTGGCCGGGATTCGGTGAGAACTCCCGCGTGATCGACTGGATCATCCGCCGCATCCAGGGCCAGGCCGGAGCGGTGGAGACGCCCATCGGCCGCATCCCGCGCGCCGAGGACCTCAACCTCGACGGCATCGACGTCCCCGAGGCCGACCTCGACGAGCTGTTCGCCGTCGACCCGGATTCGTGGCTGCAGGAGGCTGACCTCACCGAGGAGTTCTACGCGACCTTCGGTGGCCGCATCCCCGCTCCGCTGAATGCCGAGCTGGCTTCGCTGCGTTACCGCCTGAAGGCCGCGAAGGCCGCGCAAGCCTGAGGCCCCGCCACACGCCGAGAAACGACATCCCGGACGAGAAACCACGCGGCGCGTGGCGTCTCAGCCGGGATGTCGTTTCTCGCCGGGGCGGGCGGCTAGGACTGCGCGGGGACGAGGTCGACGCCGAGCTGGCGCATCCACTCGAGGTTGTCGTACGCCACCCACTCCTCGGCCAGCTTGCCGTCGGCGTCATAGCGGAACATGTTGATCAGCGACAGCGTGACCGTCTTGCCGTGGGGCTGCACGGTGCCGAACCGGGTGGCGAACGGCGCGGTGAAGGTGCCGCCCATCTCGGTGCGGCAGCCGATGAAGTCGCCGGCGGAGACGATCTCGTAGCGCTCGCAGTAGTAGCCGGTGAAGGATTGGCGCATCTGCGCGAAGTAGGCCGCCAGCGCGGCGAAATCGAGGTCGCCGTCCGGACCGTGGAACTGGAAGTCCGAGCTGAAGTAGGCCCGCAGCGCTTCCGCGTTCTCGTGGGCGATGGCTTCGCGGCCGACGGCGACGAGCGCGCGGGAGCGCTCGTCATAGCGGGTGTCGTCGGGCTCGATGAACTGGGACATGGTCGCATCCTCCGAATCACTCGGTCGGCGGGTGTGCGGACCGATTGGATGCCACGCTATGGGCTGGGGTGCACTCCAGGTCAAGTCTTCCGCGCAGTGGGCTGCGCGGCGGGCAGGAGCCTCTCCCGCTCGTAGAAGCGCTCCTCTCGGGCGTGCGCGGTTCACACCAGGAGCTGGTGCTTCGCCAGCTCGCGGTACAGGGGGGTGGATGCGACGAGCTCCGAGTGGGTGCCCGCCCCCACGACCTGCCCGTGGTCGAGCACGACGATGAGGTCGCTGTCGACCACGGTGGACAGGCGATGGGCGATCACCAGGAGGGTGCGCCCGGTCGCCACGGCGTCGATGGCCTCGCGCATCCGTTGCTCGTTGACCCCGTCCAGGGATGAGGTGGATTCGTCCAGGAGCAGCACCGGGGGAGCGGCCAGCAGTGCGCGGGCGATCGCGAGGCGCTGACGCTCTCCGCCGGAGAGCATGACCCCGTCCTCGCCGACGGGCGCGTCCACGCCGAGGGGACTCCGCTCGAGGACATCGCCGAGGTTCACCGCGCGCAGCACCGCCGCGCACTCCGCATCGCTCGCCTCGGGGGAGGCCAGCCGGAGATTGTCGGCGATGGTGCCCGCCAGGGTCGGAGCATCCTGTTCGACGTAGCCGAAGCGCGCCCGCAGCGCATCACGGTCGAGGCTGCGCGCGTCGACGCCGTCGATGAGGATGCGGCCTCCCGTGGGGTCGTAGAACCGCTCCACGAGCGACAGCACGGTGCTCTTCCCGGCACCCGACGGCCCGACCAGCGCCACGCGTGCGCCGCGCGGGACGTCGAACGAGACGCCGCGCAGCACGTCGCGCAGCACGTCGCGCTCCGCGGCGTCCTCGGCCCCGTCCTCCTCATCGGGGAGGCGCTCGACGTGCACCTGTTCGAGCACCGCGCGCGCCTCCTTGGCCGCCGCCTCACGCGCCTGGACGACGTTCTCGGGGTACCGGAACCGCACGTCGCGGAACGCGATCGCCGGCGCCTGCGGATCGGGCACGGCGGCGGGGTCGGGGGAGTCGGCATCCGTCTCGGTGGGCAGGTCGAGGATCTCCTGGATGCGGCCGAGAGCACCGAGCGCCTGGCTCACGGAGGTGATCGCGCCGAGGGTCGATCCCAGCGGCGCGATGAGGAGGAAGAGGAACATGATGAACGTGATCAGGCCGGAGATCTCGATCGCGCCGGAGGCGACGCGGAACCCGCCGACTCCGAGCACGACCAGGAGCGAGACCTGCAACGCGATGCCGGCGACGGGGACGACCAGGGCCGAGACCTTCGCGATCCGTATGCCGACGCCGTAGGCCTCGGTCGCCAGGCCCGTGACCGAGGTCGTTTCACGCTCGGTCGCTCCCGCGGCCCGCACGGTGCGGATCGAGCCGACGGCACGTTCGACGGCGGATGCGAGCTCCCCGACCTTGACCTGCTGCTCGGTGGATGCGGTGCGGATGCGGCCGCTCAGGAGGACGACCGTGAGCACCGAGAGGCCGAGGACGAGCACGATGAGCGCCAAGAGCACCGGGTCGATCAGTGCCATGGCGACGAGTGCGCCGAGGAAGATGAGCAGGTTGCCGACGGCGTCGGCGAGCCCCTGCGTCAGGACGGCGTACAGCAGCGTCGTGTCGGTGCCCACGCGCGAGACGAGGTCGCCGGTGCGGCGGGCGTCGAACTCGCTGATCGGGAGGTGCAGGATGCGGCGGATCAACTGCCTCCGGCTGGAGTAGACCACTGCGGTGCCGGTGCGCTGCAGCAGATAGTGCTGGTAGCCGGAGATCACCGATGACACCACCACGAGCCCCACGACGAGCCAGATCAGGGCGCCGAGGTCGATTTCGCCCTGCACGCGCGCGATCACCTCGCCCACGAGGAGCGGCTGGGCGAGCGTGGCGGCCGCGCCGAGGATGCTGAGGATCGCCACCACGACGAACACGCGACGGTGTTCGAGGAGGAACGGCAGGAGCTGGCGAAGGGTGGCGCGCGGCCCTTCCGGCTGCGCGCGGCGCCCGCGGCGCGCGCGGGCAGGGGCTGAGGTGGACATCGGTTCCTCGTTCGGGTGGGGTTACTTTCGACCGTACTTCTTGTGCACGGCCTGTTTGGACACGCCGAGGGCTCCGGCGATGGCCTGCCAGGAGAATCCCTGGTTGCGGGCGCGGCGCACCTGCACTTCCTCCGCGCGGGCGAGCTCACGGCGCACCTCGGCGAGGCGGTGCAGTTCGGCGATCGGCTCGCGGTCGGGTGCCGCTCCGAGAGCGGTGCGGATGTCGTTTCCGGTCACGAGCATTCCCTCCTGTATGCGTCAACACTAGTTGACACGCCGCTGCAATGTCAATCGATGTTGACGCGCCATCTGTCGCGGCCTCAGGGGTCAGCTTCCGCCGCCTCG
Organism: Microbacterium sp. Z6_144; assembly: GCF_057197625.1. Taxonomy (NCBI): domain Bacteria; kingdom Bacillati; phylum Actinomycetota; class Actinomycetes; order Micrococcales; family Microbacteriaceae; genus Microbacterium; species Microbacterium sp. Z6_144. Next base: position 2,498,025 of record NZ_JBXVPT010000001.1, on the reverse strand, counting down.
GAGCACCGTGAGCCGGCAGAACCTGTCCCCGGAAGCACGCGATGAGCGTGTCAGCGGCGGTTATAGGGTGGTGCGGTGCCAGAAGCGGTGATCCGAGCCAGCAACCTCGTCAAGGCGTACCGGGTGAAGGGCAAGCCCGACTTCCTCGCCGTCGATGGACTGTCCTTCGAGGTCGCGCCGGGGGAGTCGTTCGGCCTCCTCGGGCCGAACGGGGCGGGCAAGTCCACGACCATGAAGATGATCGGCGCCGTATCCACCCGCACCGCCGGTGACCTCAGCATCCTGGGCCTCGATCCCGACAGCCACGGTCCGGAGATCCGTTCGCGCCTCGGAGTCGTACCGCAGCAGGACAACCTCGACGGCGAGCTGAACGCCCGGGAGAACCTCTACATCTACGGGCGGTACTTCGGACTCCCCGGGAAGGTCTGCGCGCAGAAGGCGGACGAGCTGCTCGCCTTCGCCCAGCTGCAGGACAAGGCCAAGAGCAAGGTCGACCAGCTCTCCGGCGGGATGAAGCGGCGCCTCACGATCGCACGGGGTCTCATCAACGACCCCCGCATCCTCCTCCTGGACGAACCGACCACCGGCCTCGACCCGCAGGCCCGCCATGTGCTGTGGGATCGCCTGTTCCGCCTCAAGGAGCAGGGCACCACCCTGGTGCTGACCACGCACTACATGGATGAGGCCGAGCAGCTGTGCGATCGACTGGTCGTCGTGGACAAGGGCCGCATCATGGCCGAAGGAACCCCGTCCTCCCTGATCCGCGAGCACTCGAGCCGTGAGGTGCTCGAGGTGCGGTTCGGCTCCGATCGCAACGAGCAGGCCGCGGAGCAGGTGCAGGGCATCGGCGAGCGCGTCGAGGTGCTCCCCGATCGCGTGCTCATCTACGCCGCCGACGGCGAGGCGGCGCTCGAGCGCGTCACCGCGCTGGGCCTGCAGCCGATCACGTCCCTCGTCCGCCGTTCGAGCCTGGAGGATGTGTTCCTTCGGCTGACCGGAAGGTCGCTGGTCGAATGACCCTCAGCCAGGCGCCCGGCGCGGGGGACGCGCGCATCCACCCCTCGTTGGACGAGTTGCGGGCCGAAGCGCTCGAGTGGGGGCGGAAACCGCGGGCTCGGGGCTCGTGGTACGTCACCGAGCACATGGTGCGCGCGATGCGCGCGTATGGCTGGACGATCCTCTTCGGCGCGCTGGGGCAGCCCATCCTCTACCTCCTGGGCCTGGGCCTGGGCCTGGCAGCCCTCATCCAGAGCGATATCGACGACGGCGGCCAGCCGGTCTCCTACCTCGTCTTCATCGCACCCGCCCTCCTCATGACCGCCGCGATCGCCGTCGCGTCGGAGGAGTTCACCTATCCCGTCATGGCCGGATTCAAGTGGCGGCGGTACTTCTACGGCTTCAACGCCTCGCCGCTGGCGTCGGCGCAGATCGCGCACGGCGTGATCCTCGGCGCCGTGGCCCGCATGTTCGTCGCCGTCGCGGCGTACTACCTGTTCATCTGGGTCTTCGGTGCCGTCCCGCACCCGCAGACGGGGTGGATCTCCATCGCCGTGGGCGTGCTCGCCGGGGTGAGCTTCGGCATCCCCCTCATGGCATACGCCGCGTCGATCGAAGACGACAAGGGCCAGTTCGCCCTGGTGCAGCGGTTCATCTTCATGCCGATGTTCCTGTTCTCGGGAACGTTCTACCCCCTGGAGACGCTGCCCGTGTGGCTGCAGTGGATCGGCTGGATCTCGCCGCTGTGGCACGCCACGGAACTCGGTCGCATGGCCACGTACGGCCCGGTCGACCTTCCCACCGGGGCATTGCACCTGGCCTACCTGATCGTGCTCGCCGTCATCGGCTATGTGCTCGGCCGTCGCACCTTCGAACGGAGACTCGCCAGATGACCGCCCTCGCCGCGCCCGAGACCGCCGGCCGCCGGCGTGGGGTGCGCGCCCTGTGGGCGGGCAACCCCCAGGCCGTCGTCCAGCGGGGCCTGCTGGCCGCCCGTTCGTCGAGCTGGATCGTCGTGCTGTCGGGATTCTTCGAGCCGGTCCTCTATCTGGCGTCGATGGGCATCGGCCTGGGCGCGCTGGTCGGCGACGTCCAGACGTCGGCGGGCGTCGACGTGCCCTACGCCGCGTTCATCGCTCCGGCCCTGTTGGCGGTGTCGGCGATGAACGGCGCCATCTACGACTCCACCTGGAACGTCTTCTTCAAGCTCAACTACGGCAAGCTCTACGAGGGGATGCTGTCCACGTCGCTCGGGCCGCTGGATGTCGCCCTGGGCGAGATCCTCTACGCGCTCCTGCGCGGGCTGCTCTACGCCACCGGCTTCATGATCATCATGCAGCTGCTGGGCCTGAACCTGGCCCCCACCGCCATCCTCGCCCTCCCGGCCGTCGTCCTCATCGCGTTCGGGTTCGCCAGCGTCGGCATGGCGATCACGAGCTACATGAAGACGTTCCAGCACATGGACTGGATCAACTTCGTGATGCTGCCGATGTTCCTCTTCTCGGCGACGTTCTACCCGATCACGGTGTACCCGGAGGTGGTGCAGTGGATCGTGCAGGCCCTGCCGCTGTGGCACGGGGTCGAACTCATCCGGGGCCTGACGACCGGAGCACTGAGCGCGGGGATGCTGTGGCACGTCCTGTACTACGCCGTGATGATCGCGATCGGGCTGGTCCTCACCACGAAGCGGCTCCGCGCCCTGTTCCTAGACTGACACCGGCGACGACGGATGCCGCGGAGCCGAAGCCCCGCGGCATCCGTTTCGGCCGTGTCAGAGCGAGCCCGTGGCTCCCACGCCGATGTTCTCGTCGTAGTCGACGTCCTTGGTCTCCTTCGACAGCGCAAGCGCGATGAAGGTCAGTACCGCCGAGCCCGTGAGGTACAGCCCGACCAGCCACGGTTCGCCGTCGGCAGCGGCCCACAGCGCGACCGCGATGAGCGGTGCCACCGCGGCGCCGAGGATCGAGGCGACGTTGTACGAGATCGCCGAGCCGGTGTAGCGCACGTTCGTGGGGAACAGCTCCGGGAGCACCGCGCCCATCGGACCGAAGGTGAGGCCCATCAGCAGGAAGCCGAGGATGAGGAAGGCCTGGATGAGCGCGCCCGTGAACTTCGGGTCGGCCTGCGGCATCAGGAAGACGTTGAACGCCACGCCGAACACGGCGATCGCTCCCGTCACCCACAGCAGCAGCTTGCGGCGGCCGATGGCGTCGGCCACCGGACCCGACAGCAGCGTGAAGACGCCGAAGAACACGACTCCGATGATCTGCATGGTCACGAAGTCGGTGTACCCGAAGCCGAGCCCGGGGACGTAGGCGGCCGCATCGAAGGGTTCACCCGCCGCATCCGCCGTCGCCTGAGCAGCGTCGGTGGTCGCCTTCGTGCCGTAGGAGAGTGTGAAGCTCGTCATGAGGTAGAAGAGCACGTACGTGGCGAGCATGATGAACGTGCCGAGGACGAGCTGGCGCCAGTGCTGGCGCACCACCTCCCCGAGCGGGAACTTCCGCAGCGCCCCGGTCTTCTCCGCACGCGCGAACGTCTCAGACTCCACGAGCTTGAGGCGCACCCACAGGCCGATGATCACCATGACGGCCGAGAAGAGGAACGGCACGCGCCATCCCCACGCCAGGAACTCCTCGGAGCGCTGCGCCGGGCCGTCGGGGTGGGGGAGGGCGAAGTTGATCACGAGGAAGACGGTGTTGGCGATGATGAACCCGATGGGCGCACCCAGCTGCGGGAACGTGCCGTACCAGGCACGCTTGCCCGCCGGCGCGTTCTCCGTGGCCACGAGGGCCGCGCCCGACCACTCGCCGCCCAGGGCGAAGCCCTGCGCGAGACGGAGGAACAGCAGGATGAGCGCCGCCCACCAGCCGATGTCGTTGTAGGTGGGCAGCAGGCCGATGATGAAGGTCGCGATGCCCATCGTCAGGAGCGACGCGACGAGGGTGGCCTTGCGACCGAACCGGTCGCCGAAATGCCCGAAGACCACAGCGCCGATGGGGCGGGCGACCATGGCGGCGCCGAACACGGCGAAGGAGGACAGCAGCGAGGTGGTCTCGTCGCCGGTCGGGAAGAACAGGACCGGGAAGACCAGAACCGCGGCGGTCGCGTAGACGTAGAAGTCGTAGAACTCGATGGTCGTTCCCACCAGGCTCGCAGTGATGACACGCGAGCGGGGGTTGGCGGGGGCGGGGGGAGCAGAGGTGGGGGAGGTCATGAAGCTCCTGTCGGGGGGACGCGAGGGACCCCCAGATACTATGCGACGGAAGTCACCACAGCAGCGCGATGGCCGCGTTCGTCAGGGTGAGGACCCCGACCAGCCAGAACATCACCGGGGGGAGCGACCCGGTGCGGCGCTGTCGCACCGAACCCATCCCCAGGAGCGCGCCGATCACGACGAGGATGAGGAGCTTGACGCCGAGCTTCACGTAGTTCAGCTCGCCCTCGATTCCCCAGGGTGCTGCGAGGATCAGGCCGGCGACCCCGGCGATCGCGAGGCCCCAGTCCATGATCCGGGTGAACCGGATGCGCCGCGCGACGGCTTCGACGACCCAGGCGCCGAACAGGGTCGCGAACCCGACGAGGTGGACGAGGACGACGATGTTGCGCAGGGTCTCCATGTCCTTCACCGTAGGGCGCGGCATCCTCGCCCGCCAGGAAGGCAGGCCTCAGCGGCGCTCCGCCGGGCGGACGAGCGGGCTGGGGTCAGGTGCGCAGGTCGCGGAGGACGAGTGCCGTGCGCAGCGCCGCGTCCGCGGCCTCGGCGCCCTTGTCCTCCTTCGAGCCGGGAAGACCGGCACGGTCCAGACCCTGCTGCTCGTCGTCGAGCGTCAAGACCCCGAAGCCGATGGGGCGGCCGGTGTCGAGGGCGACGCGCGTCAGCCCGTCCGTGGTGGCCGAGGAGACGTACTCGAAGTGCGGGGTGCCGCCCCGGATGATGACCCCGAGGGCGACGACGGCGTCGGCGCCGGCGTCCAGGGCGACTTTCGCAGCGACCGCCAGCTCGAACGAGCCGGGCACCCGCACGAGCTGCCACGACGCCCCCGACGCATCCAGGACGCGCCGGGCACCGGCGATGAGCCCGTCGGTGATGACGTCGTGCCAGGTGCCGGCCACGACGACGACGGTCAGGTCGCTCGCGTCGACGCTCCCGGCCTCGGGTGCTCCTTTGCCGCTCATGCTTCGGCCCCTTCCTTCATCTGCTTCAGCGCATCGGCCAGGTCGGCCTCGGCGATGAGGTGGCCCATGCGGTCGCGCTTGGTCTCGAGGTACTGGTGGTTGTTCGGCCCGACTCCCACCAGCAACGGCACCTGCTCGGTGACGTCCAGCCCCAGTTCGCGCAGCTGAGAGACCTTGTCGGTGTTGTTGGTCATCAGCCGCAAGCGGCTCACCCCGAGGTCGGCGAGGATGCCCGCAGCCGCGGCGTAGTCGCGCGCATCGGCGGGAAGACCCAGGGCGAGGTTGGCATCGACCGTGTCCAGGCCCTGCTCCTGCAGGCTGTACGCGCGCAGCTTGTTGATGAGCCCGATGCCGCGGCCCTCGTGCCCGCGCATGTACACCACGACCCCGCCATCCTGTTCGATGGCATCCAGGGCGGCTTCCAGCTGCGGGCCGCACTCGCACTTGAGCGACCCGAACGCCTCGCCGGTGAGGCACTCGGAGTGCACCCGCACGAGCGGCGCATCGTCGCTGAGGTCACCCGAGACGACGGCGAGGTGATCGGTGCCGGTCACGCGGTCCTTGTACGCCAGGAAGCGGAAGCTGCCGTGCGAGGTGGGCACGTGGGCCTCTGCGCGGAGGCTGACCCGGCGCGTGTGCCGCTCGGCGGCGACTTTCGGGGGGAGGGGAGACTGCTCGTCCAGGTACCCGATGAGCTGCTCGATCGTGATGACCGGGATGCCGCTGCGCTCGCCGAGCTCGAGGAGCCCGGGGAGCCGCATCATCGAGCCGTCCTCGGCGACGACCTCGGCGATCGCGCCCACCGGCTGCAGGCCGGCGAGTCGCATCAGTTCGACGGCGGCTTCGGTGTGGCCGCTGCGTTCGCGTACGCCGCCGTCCACCGCACGCAGCGGCAGGACGTGACCGGGTCGGATGAGGCTGCCCGGGACTGACTCCGGGTCGGCCAGCACGTTGAGGGTGTGTGCCCGGTCCGACGCGCTGATGCCCGTGCTGTTGCGACCGGATGCGTCGACGCTCACGGTGTATGCGGTACCCCGGGCGTCCTCGTTCACCGCGACCATCGGCGGCAGGTCGAGGCGGTCGGCCCAGTCGGCGGGCATCGGTGCGCACAGGAACCCGCTGGACCAGCGGATGGTCCAGGCGATCCACTCCGGGGTGGCGAGCTCGGCGGAGAGGATGACGTCGCCCTCGTTCTCGCGGTCCTCGTCATCGGCGACGATGACGGGGCGGCCGGCGCGCAGCGCGTCGAGAGCTTCGGGGATGGTGGCAAGGCTCATCGTGAGCGTCCTTCGGGGGTTGTGGGGAAGGCGAGGAGTCTCTGCACGTGGCGCGCGAGGATGTCGGTTTCGAGGTTGACGGGGTCGCCGACGGCGGCGTCGCCCAGGGTCGTGGCCGTCAGGGTCTCCGGGATGAGGGAGACCTCGAGCCACGGGTCGGCGGCGTCGGCCGGGCTCACGCCGCTGACGGTGAGCGAGACGCCGTCGATCGCGATCGACCCCTTGTCCACGACGAGCGGGGCGAGGTGGGCGGGGATGGCGATCCGCACCACTTGCCAGCGGTCGCCGGGGCGCACCTCGACGACCGTTCCGGTGCCGTCGATGTGCCCCTGGACGATGTGCCCGCCCAGGCGCCCGTGAGCGGCCGTGGCCCGCTCGAGGTTGACCGTACGGCCGGGCTCGGCACCGGCGAGAGTCGACATGTCCAGGGTCTGCTTCATGACGTCGGCGGCGAACCAATCAGGACCCTGGTCCACGACCGTCAGGCATACGCCGCTCACCGCGATCGAGTCGCCGTGCGCCGCATCCGTCACCGCCAGCGGGGCGCGCACGGTCAGCCGGACGCCGTCGCCGGACGGCTCGACCGCCGTGAGGGTTCCGAGCTCTTCGACGATTCCGGTGAACATCAGGCGTCTCCTTCGGTGACAGGTCGTGCGGTGATCAGCAGGTCGTGGCCGAGGGCCTGGACGGACGACACCGCGAGGCGCCGTTGCTGCGTGATCGTATCGACTCCGAGGCGCCCCAGCGCGGGGCGGTCGGTGCCGTCGGCGCCGTGGCCGATGAGGGTCGGGGCCACATAGGCGAGTACCTCGTCGACGAGGTTCTCGCGCAGGAAGGCGCTCGCGATCGTGGGGCCGCCCTCGACGAAGACGCGCTGAGCGCCGAGGTCGCGCAGTTCGGCCAGCACCGAGAGCAGGTCGCTCCCCGACCTCTGGATGAGCTGCCGCGGATGGCGGCGCAGCGCAGCATCCTCGGGAACCCGGCGGTCGCCGAGCACGACGGGGATCGGCTGGTGCTCGTACAGGGTCCCGTCCGGGCGACGGGCGGTGAGGGCGGGGTCGTCGGCGAGGACCGTCCCGGTTCCCACCAGGATCGCGTCGGCCTCGGCGCGGCGACGGTGCACGTCGGCCCGTGCGTCGGCGCCCGTGATCCACTGGCTCGTACCATCCGGTGCCGCCGCACGGCCGTCTAGGCTCTGCGCCCACTTCACGGTCACGAAGGGGCGTCCCAGCCGCTGCACCGTCAGCCAGCCGTCGAGCAGCGCCCGCGCCTCGTCGGCTCCCACCCCGCCCTCCACCGACACGCCGCCGGCGCGGAGGCGTGCGGCACCGCCGGCCGCGACCTGGTTCGGATCGTCGAGGGCGTAGACCACGCGGGCGACGCCGGCCTCCAGGAGTGCGAGCGCGCAGGGACCCGTCCGTCCGGTGTGGTTGCACGGCTCGAGGGTGACGATCGCGGTGGCGCCGCGCGCGGCGCCGGGGGCGAGCTTCGACAGCGCGTCGACCTCCGCGTGCGCGGTGCCGGCCCCCCGGTGCCACCCTTCGGCGATCACGTCGCCGCCGGGGGAGAGGATGACCGCGCCCACCTGCGGGTTGACGCCGACGGGTCCGCGCGCGGCGAGGGCGAGCGCACGGCGCATCGCCTCGCGTTCCGCGTCGTCCGCCATGTCGATCCTCCGGTCCGGTCCGGGGTCGTTGCGGCAGGGCGGCGCGGTGCGCCGACCGTGCGCCTCCCATCCGGACTCGCGACGGCGGACCGTCGCATCACCGTCGGTTCCGGATTTTCACCGGATCGGCTTCGACCTCCGCCCGAAGGCGGGGGTCGGGCTCGCGGACTGTCACCGCCGGTTCGGATTCTCACCGACCCCGGAGCACGTTGATGTTCTCGATACTAACGAACGCAGAGCCTGGCCGGGCATTCCCCGGTCCGTCGCTGCATCCGGGGTCACTTCAGCAGGCGCGAGAGTCGCCGATCGGCGAGGATCTTGCCGCCGGTCTGGCAGGTCGGGCAGTACTCCAGGGAGTTGTCGGCGAAGAAGACGCTCCGCACCTCGTCGCCGCACACCGGGCACGTCTGGCCGCGCCGGCCGTGGACGCGCATGCCGCGGCGCTTCGCGTCCTTCAGGTCGGCGGGTGGTTTGCCGGATGCTTCGTCCAACGCTTCGGCGAGGGTGGCGGTCATGGCCGCGAACAGCCGGTCGATCTCGGCGTCGTCCAGGGTGGAGGCCAGGGCGTACGGTGACATCTTCGCCGCGTGCAGGATCTCGTCGGAGTACGCGTTGCCGACGCCCGCGATCACCGACTGATCGCGCAGCACACCCTTGATCTGCGTGCGACGCCCGGTGAGGAGGCCGGCGAGCGTGTCGCGCGTGAAGGCGGGGTCGAGGGGATCGGGACCGAGCCGGGCGATGCCCGGCACGTCGGCGACGTCGCGCACCACGTAGACGGCGAGCGACTTTTTCGTGCCGGCCTCGGTCAGGTCGAACCCGGAGGCGTCGTCGAACGCGACGCGCAGGGCGATCGGCGACTTCCCCGGCTTGATCAGTGTCGACGGGAGGGTGTCGTACCAGCGCAGCCAGCCGGCCTTGGCGAGGTGGAAGACGAGGTGAGCGCCGCCGTCGGTCGCGACGTCGAGGAACTTCCCGTGGCGCTCCACGCCGCTCACGGCCGCGCCCTGCAGATCGGTGATCGGCGGGTCGTACGTCTTCAGCGCCGAGATCGCCGACACCGTCGCCCGCGTGATCGTGCGGCCGACCACCCGTCCGCGGAGGTAGTCGACGAGCCCCTGCACCTCGGGCATCTCCGGCATGCGGTCATCCTGCCACGGATCGCGACTCAGTCGCCGAGAACGCTCCACGGCTGCGGTGCGCGGTCGTCCCGCGGGAGCAGGCCGGCGATCCACACGTCGTCGCGGCCGAAGGCGTTCGACATCGCCTGACGCAGGGTGCCCTCATAGCGGAACCCGAGGCGCTGCGCCACGCGCGCCGAGGCGCGGTTGCCGACGACGGCACGCCACTCGATGCGCGCGGCGCCCAGTCCGTCGCTCGCGAAACCCCAATCGACGGCGGCGCCGGCCGCCTCGGCGAGGAACCCGCGCCCGCGAGAGGTCCGACACATCCAGAAGCCGATCTCCTGTCCGCCGCCGGTCTGCCGGTGAAGGCTCAGCATCCCGGCGAGCGTGTCGCCGTCGCGGATGGCCCAGGTGGCCTCGATCCCGTCGGCCCACCGTCCGGGAACGGCGGCGACGAAGGCCTCGGCGTGCTCGGGCAGGTACGGCGAGGGCACCGCCGTGTAGCGCTGGATGTCCGCATCCTGGCACGCCCGGAAGATCGCCTCGACGTCGTGCTCGGTCGGTGGCAAGAGCACCGTCCGCGGGCTCCTCAGGGTCACCGGTTCCATGCCCGCCACCCTACTTCTGGACGCGTCGCCGCTTCCGGATGCGCCGCCGCCGTCTCCGTACCGTACTCAGTCCCGTTGGCCGGCGAAGTGCGGACAAACCGCACGATCCCGCGACGACCTGGTGGGCGACACGCGACTGAGACTGAATACGGTACGACTTGGGCGAGGTGCGGCCGCTCTGCACAGCACCCCAACCCGGGGAACTGATCCACAGATCCGGCCGCCGTCCGTCAACGGGAGGCCACCGGAGCGACAGTCGACCGATGACCGTCGCATTCGCGCACCGTGCCGAGTTGATGTCGAGCGGACTGAGCCGCCGCGAGATCGACCGAGCTGTCACCGCCGGGAGCTTGATCCGCGCGCGACGTGACCACTACGTCCCCGGTGATACCCCGGAGGCCGTCGTGCGTGCGGTCCGCGTCGGCGGACGGCTGACGTGTCTGTCCCTGCTCGCGTCGCTCGGGGTGTTCGTGCTCGTCAACCGGGTCCTGCATGTGCACATCACGCCAGGGTCGAGCAGGATGCGCTCGCCGCACGATCGCTTCCGCCGTTTGGAGCACCGAGCTCAGCGGGGCGTGCGCCTGCATTGGGCGCCGCTCGGCGAGCAGCCCGGCCAGGCAGCGGTCGTGTCGATTCTCGACGCTCTGGCACACAGCGTGCTCTGCCAGACGCCACGCGCTGCCGTCGCCACTCTCGACAGCGCGCTTCACTTGGGGCTCATTTTCCTCGGCGACCTCCCCGAGGTGTTCCGCCGTCTTCCCCAGCGATACGCCGTGCTGATTCCTCTCGTGGATGGTCGCTGCGAATCCGGATCGGAGAGCTTCCTGCGCCTGATGCTGCGTGGGCTTGGTTGTCGGGTCGAGCCACAGGTCGTCGTGCGCGGGGTCGGCCGGGTCGACTTCGTCATCGATGGATGGCTCGTCATCGAATGCGACAGTCGCGCTCACCACTCGGATTGGGATGCCCAGATGCGGGACCGGCGCCGCGATCTGTTGCTCGCCGCTCTCGGATATACGCCGTTGCGAGTGACCGCATCTCAGATCTTCGACGAACCGGAACTCGTCCTCGCCGCTATCCGAGGCCTGCTCGCAGCGCACGGCTGAATTCCGCACCTGTCGGCGCGTCGGCTGACACGGTGGCACGCGCGTCGGCACGCGCGGTGGCGCACGCGGTGGCACTAACTCAGTCTGGTTTGCCCCGGCCCGCACTGGCGTCCCGGAGTTCCGGGCCTCACCGACGCGGGGTGGGTGAACAAGACTGAATTCGGCACGGGGAGCGGGCGCGGCGTGGCGGGCGGCGCGAGAGCCGGCGGGCACGCTCTGGCGCGGCGGGGGGAGGGTCAGGCGCGGCGGAGGAGGCCCAGGCGGTCGTAGACGGCGGAGAGGGTGCCGTCGGCGACGGATGCTGCCCGGCCCGCGTTCTCCGCAAGCACCCGGTCGAGCTCGGCGGGGTCGTCGAGCATCGACAGTGCGCGCTCACGCACCGGCGCGAACTCGTTCACGACGACCTCGGCGAGGCCCTTCTTGAAGTCGCCGTAGCCGCGGCCGGCGTACTCGTCCTCGATCGCGGGAATCTGACGTCCGGTGAGTGCGGCATAGATCACGAGGAGATTCGACACGCCCGGCTTGGCCTCGCGGTCGAAGCGCACGCTGCCCTCGCTGTCGGTCACGGCCCGCATGATCTTCTTCGAGGTCACCGACGGCTCATCCAGCAGCCACAGGGTCCCCGCATCCGACTCGGCCGACTTCGACATCTTCGCCGTCGGATTCTGCAGGTCGAAGATGCGCGCGGTGTCGCGCTGGATCACCGGCGTCGGCACCGTGAAGGTCTCGCCGTAGCGGGCGTTGAACCGCTCGGCGAGGTCGCGCGTGAGCTCGATGTGCTGCTTCTGGTCGTCGCCGACGGGAACGACGTCGGTCTGGTAGAGCAGGATGTCCGCGGCCATGAGCACCGGGTAGGTGAACAACCCGACGTTCGTTCCGTCCGTGCCGTACCGGGCGGACTTGTCCTTGAACTGCGTCATCCGGCCGGCCTCACCGAACCCCGTGATGGTCGACAGCACCCAGGCCAGCTCGGCGTGCGCGGGAACGTGCGACTGCACGTAGAGCGTCGATCGCGACGGTTCGATGCCCGCGGCGATGTACTGTGCGGCGGTGCGGCGGGTCTTCGCGCGCAGCTCCGACGGGTCGTTCGGCTGGGTCAGCGCGTGCAGGTCGACGACGGAGAAGAAGGCGTCGTACGACTCCTGCAGGTCTCGCCACTGCATGAGCGCCCCGATGTAGTTGCCGATCTGGAGCGAGTCGGCGGAGGGCTGCATGCCGGAGTAGAGACGGGGTTTGGTCACTCACCGATTCTACCGGCGGGCGATGCGGCCCCTGCCGGTCCGCGGGTTCGGGGGAGGACGACACGTGCGGATGCTGCGCCCTGAACCGTCCGAACCCGGCGACGATCTCCGCATCCGGCGACGGCAGCGGAGGACCGGCCGAGCCGAGCCGGGGCACCAGGGGTTAAGAGGGGGTCAGCGGCCGAGCGTGTAGTCGGCGATGACCGGCGCGTGGTCGCTCCAGCGCGTGTCCCAGGACGGGGCGCGCACGACGCGGTAGTCCGCGACGCGCTCGGCCAGGGCGGGGGTGGCGAGGTGGTAGTCGATGCGCCACCCGGAGTCGTTGTCGAACGCGCGCCCGCGCATCGACCACCACGTGTACGGACCGTCGACGTCGCCGGCGTGGCGGCGGCCGATGTCGACCCATCCGAGGCCCGTGCCGACGCTGCCGTCGGCGCCGGTCACCGTGGCTCCCGCGTCGCCGAGGAAGCGGTCGAAGTACGCGCGCTCGCGCGGGAGGAAGCCGGCCTTCTTGACGTTGCCCTTCCAATTGCGGATGTCCAGCTCGCGGTGCCCGACGTTGAGGTCTCCCATGATGAGGGCCAGCGGATGCTCCGCCTCGAGCTGCGGCATCCGTCGTTCCATCGCGTCCAGGAAGGCCCACTTGGCGTCCTGCCGAGGGGTGTCGGCCTCACCGGTGTGCACGTACGCACTGACGATCGCGATGCTCTCGCCGTCGATGTCGAAGTCGGCTTCGATCCACCGGCCCGCGGAATCCAGCGGCTCGGGCCCGAGGACGGTGCGCATCTGGACGGACGGCAGCCGGCTCGCGATGGCGACCCCGGCGCGGCCCTTGGCGAGTGCCTCGTCGTTCACGACCTCCCACCCCGGGAGCGCGGATCGCAGTTCGTCCTGGGTGGCGCGCACCTCCTGGATCGCGAGGATGTCGGCGTCGGCCTCGTCGAGCCACTCGCTCATACCCTTGCGGGCGGCAGCACGGATGCCGTTGACGTTGATGGACACGATGCGGACGCGGCGGGGCACCTCCCGAGCCTAACCGCGCGCCCCGACATCGGCGGGTCGCGCCTCTGCGTGCTGACGCGTCCGCCGGGATGATCGCCCCCGGTCGGCCGGGAGGGTCTCGCCCGCGTCAGTCCCAGGGGAGAGCGGAGCGGGGGAGGGACGCGGCGTTCCGCTCGGCATCGGAGACAGCCGCCTCGGCCTCGGCGACCCGGCGCCGCGCGGCTCGGCGCGCGTACCACGGCGCCGTCTGCGCCTTCTGACGCGCCTCCCGCAGCCGGACCCGGGCGGCGACCAGCAGGGCGGCGCGCTCGTCCGCCCGCTCGTCTCGTTCGCTTTCGAGCGACTCCCCGTGGTCGGCGGCGGCCACGGCGATCCACGCGGCGGCGACGAGGATCACGATGCCGTTCAGACGGAACCAGAGGAGGAAGCCGATGAAGATGGCGAAGGTCGCCAGGAGCGGGTTGGACGGGGTGTAGACGAAGACGAATCCTGCCCCGATCTGCAGCACCACGATCGCGCCCCCGCCCAGGAGCGCGCCGGGCCAGATCCGTCGCCAGCGGAGCGACGTGCCGGTGAGAAAGCGGAACAGCGCCGCGAGGGCGAGCGTGTTCACCCCGAACGCGACCACGAGCGACAGCCCGCGGGTGACGACCTGGGCGCCCACCGAATCGCTCGTGCGTCCCAGGAGCGAGAAGAGCAGGTCCACGGCGCCGGTGGTGATGGAGCTCAGGGCGGCGCCGGTGATGAGTGCGAGCCCGAACAGAAGGGCCGCGAGGAGGTCGCGCGCCTTCAGGAGCAGGTAGCTGCGGCGATCGAAGGGCAGTCCGAAGGTGTCCCGGACGGCGCGGCGCGCGTAGGTGACGAAGCCGATCGCCGTCCAGATCACGGCGACGAGCGCCACGACGCCGGTCGCCGTGAACAGCCTGCTGCTTCCGGATGCGATCTGCTGCACCTGCTCGGGGGTGATCAGCCCGGTCTCGCTGATGAGTTCGGGGATGTAGCGATCGATGAGGTCGACGAGGGCGCTCACGGCGCGCCGGCTGTCGCCGAGCCAGACGCCCACCGCCGCGAACGCCAGGTAGATGACGCTGAAGATCGCGAACAGCGATTGATACGAGATGCCCGCGGCCAGGAGGAACCCGTTGTGCTGCAGGAAGTGGCGCCACACGCGGACGGGGAACCACTCGAGGGTTCGCCGCGTGATCTCGCCCGCGCGTTCGAGAGGTACGTCGAGACGCTCGCGGAGCTCGCCGCGGCGATCACCCGCGGCGTCCGCGCCGGTGGGCACCGCGCCGGCGGACGCCGCCGGAAACGGCCCGGGGTCGGGCCTGCGGCGGCGCGGGGGCGGAGTCTCGGTCACGCGAACAGGGTATCGAGGCCGCCATCGCGCGGGGCGAGGCATCCCCGGTGCGCGCCCGGGCGCGCACGGACCCGGGATCAGCATCCGCGCCCGGGCGCGCGCACGGACCCGGGATCAGCATCCGCGCCCGGACACGCTGACGGCCCCGGATCAGCGTCCGGGGCCGTCAGCGCGCGATGCGTCGGTTCTCAGCGCCGACCGCTGAGGACGGCCTGCTTGACCTCGGCGATGGCCTTCGTGACCTCGATGCCGCGGGGGCACGCCTCGGTGCAGTTGAAGGTCGTGCGGCAGCGCCAGACGCCCTCTTTGTCGTTGAGGATGTCCAGGCGCACATCCGCGGCGTCATCGCGCGAGTCGAAGATGAAGCGGTGCGCGTTGACGATCGCGGCCGGGCCGAAGTACTGCCCGTCGGTCCAGAACACGGGGCACGACGACGTGCACGCGGCGCACAGGATGCACTTGGTGGTGTCGTCGAAGACCTCGCGGTCGACGATCGACTGGATGCGCTCCTTGCCGGCCTCCGGCTTGGAGTTCGCGATGAGGAACGGCTGCACGTCGCGGTAGGAGGCGAAGAACGGCTCCATGTCGACGATGAGGTCCTTCTCCAGGGGGAGACCCTTGATGGCCTCGACGTAGATCGGCTGCGAGATGTCGAGGTCCTTGATCAGCGTCTTGCAGGCGAGGCGGTTGCGGCCGTTGATGCGCATCGCGTCCGAGCCGCAGATGCCATGGGCGCACGACCGGCGGAAGGCGAGCGACCCGTCGACCTCCCACTTGATCTTGTGCAGGGCGTCCAGCACACGGTCGGTGGGGTACAGCTCGACGTCGTAGTCGACCCAGCGCGGTTCCGCGTCGACCTCCGGGTCGAACCGGCGGATGTTGAAGGTGACCAGGAACGACTGGACGCCGGTGGACTCGGGCGCCTGCTCGACGCTCTGCGAATCCCGTGCGGTGTCGATGGTGGCAGTGGCCATGCTCAGTACTTCCTCTCCATCGGCTGGTAGCGGGTGATCACCACGGGCTTCCAGCCGAGCTCGATGTGGTCGGCCGGATGCGACGAGTGGGGGTCGCCCGTCAGGTAGGCCATGGTGTGCTGCATGTAGTTCTCGTCGTCCCGCTTGGGGTAGTCGTCGCGCATGTGCCCGCCACGGCTCTCCTTGCGGTTCTGCGCGGCGTAGACCACGACCTCGGCGAGATCGAGGAGGAACCCGAGTTCCACAGCCTCGAGCAGGTCGGTGTTGTAGCGCCTGCCCTTGTCGTCGACGTGCACGTTGAGGTAGCGCTCGCGAAGGTCGGCGATGACGTCGAGCACGTGGGCGAGGGACTCTTCGGTGCGGAACACCTGAGCTCCCTTGTCCATCTCGTCCTGCAGCGTCTTGCGCAGCACGGAGATCCGCTCCGTGCCGGGGTTGACCCGCATCCGCTCGATCAGCTCGCGGATCTCGCGGGTGGGATCCTCCGGGAGCGCGACGAAGTCGGCGGTCTGGACGTACTCGACGGCGTTGCGGCCGGCGCGCTTGCCGAAGACGTTGATGTCCAGCAGCGAGTTGGTACCGAGCCGGTTGGAGCCGTGGACGGACACGCACGCGCACTCCCCGGCGGCGTACAGGCCCGGGACGACGGTGGTGTTGTTGCTCAGCACCTCGGCGTTGTTGTTGGTGGGGATGCCGCCCATCGCGTAGTGCGCCGTGGGCATCACCGGCACCGGCTCCACCACCGGGTCGACGCCGAGGTAGGTGCGGGCGAACTCGGTGATGTCGGGGAGCTTCGTCTCCAGCACCTCGGCGCCCAGGTGCGTGCAGTCCAGCAGCACGTAGTCGCGGTGGGGGCCGGCGCCGCGGCCCTCCGCGACCTCCTGCACCATGCATCGCGCGACGATGTCACGCGGGGCCAGGTCTTTGATCGTGGGGGCGTATCGCTCCATGAAGCGCTCGCCGCTGGCGTTGCGCAGGATCGCGCCCTCTCCGCGGGCGCCCTCGGTGAGGAGGATGCCGAGCCCCGCGAGGCCGGTCGGGTGGAACTGGAAGAACTCCATGTCCTCCAGCGGCAGGCCCTTGCGCCACACGATCCCGACGCCGTCTCCGGTGAGGGTGTGGGCGTTCGAGGTCGTCTTGAAGATCTTGCCGAACCCGCCGGTGGCGAAGATCACGGCCTTGGACTGGAAGACGTGCAGGTCGCCGGTGGCCAGCTCGTACGCGACCACGCCGGCGACCTGGGTGCCGCCGTCGGCATCCTTCACCGTGATGAGGTCGAGCACGTAGAACTCGTTGAAGAAGTTGATGCCGAGCCTGACGCAGTTCTGGAAGAGCGTCTGCAGGATCATGTGGCCGGTGCGGTCCGCCGCGTAGCAGGCGCGTCGGACGGGGGTCTTGCCGTGGTCGGCGGTGTGGCCGCCGAAGCGGCGCTGATCGATCTTCCCCTCGGGGGTGCGGTTGAAGGGGAGGCCCATGTTCTCGAGGTCGATGACCGCGTCGATGGCCTCCTTCGCGAGGATCTCCGCCGCATCCTGGTCGACGAGGTAGTCGCCGCCCTTGACCGTGTCGAAGGTGTGCCACTCCCAGGAGTCCTCTTCGACGTTCGCGAGCGCGGCGGCCATGCCGCCCTGCGCCGCACCGGTGTGCGACCGGGTCGGGTAGAGCTTGGAGATGACCGCGGTCTTCGCGCCCGGGCCCGCCTCGATCGCCGCGCGCATGCCGGCGCCGCCGGCGCCGACGATGACGATGTCGAACTGGTGGTAGTGCACGCCGTCGCGGACGACGGAATCAGCGCTGGTCTGGGTGCTCACGGAATGATGCCTCTACTGGTTCGGTCGGAAGGTCAGGCGGCCTGGCACATGTCCCACAGGGAGCTGGATTCGGTCACGCCGATGCAGGGGTCGAAGGTGAAGACCACGAGAGTGCCGAGCAGGATCAGGAGACCCGCCGACAGCCACAGCGCCCACACCAGCACGCGACGCACGGTGGGGGAGGCGACGTAGTCGTTCACGATCGTGCGCATGCCGTTGGCGCCGTGGATCATGGCCAGCCACAGCATCAGCACGTCCCACCACTGCCAGAACGGCGAGGCGAACTTGCCGACGACGAAGGCGAAGTCGATCTGGTGGATGCCGTCGCCGGTCATGAGGTTGACGAACAGGTGCCCGAAGATGAGGACGACCAGGAGCACGCCGGAGGCGCGCATGTACACCCAGCCCCACTTCTCCAGGTTCGAGCCCTTGTTGCGGGTGCGCGGTGCCGGCACCGTCGAAGCGATCTGGGCGGTCATCAGTGCCCCCCTCCCACGTTGGCGAAGACATTGATGAGGTGCCGGGGGGTGAACCCGAGCATCGTCACGGCCCAGACGCCCAGGACGATCCACCACAGCTGACGCTGGTGGCGCGTCGCCCAGCCCCAGAAGTCCACGAGGATGATGCGGATCCCGTTGTACGCGTGGTACGCGATCGCTCCGACGAGGGCCACCTCGCCGAGGCCCATCACCGGGTTCTTGTACGTCCCGATGACCGCGTCGTACGCCTCGGGCGAGACGCGGATGAGCGCGGTGTCGAGGATGTGGACGAGCAGGAAGAAGAAGATGGCGACGCCGGTGATGCGGTGCAGAACCCACGACCACATGCCTTCGCGGCCGCGGTACAGCGTCCCGCGTGGAACCTTCGAGGTGGTCTCGGCCACCGTCGGCGTGATGCGCGCTGGTGCAGACACCATCGTCCTCCCTGATCGAACACGGCTGAGCGGGCGGTCCGTTGCCCCGAGAAGCGCCAATGGCTTCTGCGTCACACGGGCGCGGGATCATCCTACGACCGGGGGCGTAATTCCGGGGATTAGGCCGACCTTACTGTCTCGATATCGAGATATCCGGCGGGGCCGCGGATGCCCCGTTCCACGACGGTCATCCGTCCGACACCTGCCGCCAGCCCGCGCGCGGCTAGCCTGTTCGCATGTCCCACGATCCCATCGACGACTTCTACGCCGTCATTCCCGCCGGCGGCATCGGCAGCCGGCTGTGGCCGCTCTCGCGCGCGGAGGCGCCGAAATTCCTCCACGACCTGACGGGGTCCGGCCAGACGCTCCTGCGCGCCACCTGGGACCGGCTGGAGCCGCTGGCAGGTCGTGACCGCATCGCCGTGGTCACCGGGCGCGCCCACCGCGCGGCGGTGGAGAACGAACTGCCCGGTATCCCCGACCACAACGTCTTCCTCGAGTCCGAGCCCCGTGACTCGTCGGCGGCCATCGGTCTGGCCGCGGCGATCCTGCACCGTCGAGAGCCGGATGTCATCATCGGTTCGTTCGCCGCCGACCACGTCATCCGCGGAACGCGCACGTTCGAGTTCGCCGTCCAGCAGGCCGTGGCCGTCGCCCGCGCCGGCTACATCTGCACGATCGGCATCCAGCCCAGCGAACCGTCGGTCGGCTTCGGCTACATCCGCAAGGACGGTGAACTCGACGTCGACGGCTCACCCGAAGCGGCAATGGTGGAGCGCTTCGTGGAGAAGCCCGACCTGGAGACCGCGCGCGGCTACTTCGCCGACCGCAACTACCTGTGGAACGCGGGCATGTTCATCACCCGCGCCGACGTGCTCCTGGCCGAGCTCGCCGCGAACGAGCCCGAACTGCACGCCGGGCTCCTGGAACTGGCGGAGGCGTGGGATGACCGCGACCGCCGCGGTCCGGTCGTTGACCGGGTGTGGCCGACACTGAAGAAGATCGCCATCGACTACGCCGTCGCCGAGCCGGCCGCGGAGAAGGGCCGCCTCGCCGTCATCCCCGGTCACTTCGACTGGGACGACGTCGGCGACTTCGCGAGCCTGGCCAAGCTCAACTCCCACGGGGGCAAGAACGAGCTGGCGATCCTGGGCAGCCATGCCCGGGTGCTGGCCGACGCCTCCAGCGGGATCGTGGTGTCGCAGACCGAACGGATCATCAGCCTCATCGGCGTGCAGGACATCGTGGTGGTCGACACCGCCGACGCGCTGCTGGTGACCACGAGCGAGCACGCCCAGCGCGTCAAGGGCGTCGTCGACGCCCTCAAGCTCACCGGGCGCGGCGACGTGCTCTGACGGCCTCGAAGCATCGCAACTTGGTAACTCTTCGGGCCTGAGGGCCGACCAGAGTGGGTGGTCTCGCGCCATCCGACGTAACGTTCAGAAATATCCCGGCCGGGCGCTGCGGTTTTCCGCGCCCGAACCTGTTCAGAGAGGACTGCAGTGACTGCACCCACCCGTAAGCGGACTTTCGCCACCATGGCGTTCATCGGAGCCGCCGGCCTGCTGCTGTCGGCGTGCGCACCGGCTCCCGAGGAGGGTGGCGGCTCCGCAGAGGACAGCGACTTCCTCGCCTGCGCCGTGTCCGACGAGGGCAGCTGGAACGATAAGAGCTTCAACGAGTCGGCCTACCAGGGCCTGCTCGATGCGGAATCCGACCTCGGCATCGAGATCGCCGACGCCGAGTCCAACAGCGAAGAGGACTTCACCCCGAACCTCACGCAGATGGTCGACGCCGGGTGCGACGTGACCTTCGCGGTCGGCTTCAACTTCTCCATCAACGACGTCATCTTCGACTTCGCCGAGGCCAACCCCGAGGCCCGCATCGTGTGGATCGACGGGTGGAACCAGGGCCAGGAGAACCTCAAGCCGATCACCTACGCGATGCAGGAGTCGAGCTTCCTCGCCGGCTATCTCGCCGCGGCGTTCTCCACCAGCAAGATCATCGGTACCTACGGTGGCGACCAGATCGACTCCGTCACCTCCTTCATGACCGGTTACTACAACGGGGCGAAGTACTACGAGGAGGAGACCGGTACGCCGATCACCATCGTCGGCTGGGACCCGGCAGCCAACACCGGTGACTTCGTGGGCGACTTCGCGAACACCGGTGTGGCCCAGACCATCTCGCAGGGGCAGCTCGCCGCCGGCGCGGATGTCATCTTCCCTGTCGCAGGCAGCCTCTTCACCGCGACCGCCGAGGCTATCCGCGAGGCAGGGTCGGGCGTCATGCTCGGTGTCGACAAGGACATCGCCGTCACTCAGCCCGAGCTCGCCGACATCACGCTCACCTCGGTGGAGAAGCGCATGACTCAGGCCGTCCTCGAGGTCATCACGACGATCATCGAGAGCGACGAGTTCACCGCTGACCCGTACGTCGGCACGCTCGCGAACGACGGCACCACGCTGAGCGACTTCGGTGTGTTCGACAGCGAGATCCCGCAGGAAGTGAAGGACCGGCTCGAAGAGATCAGGGCAGGCATCATCGACGGGTCGATCGACCCGCTCGCCGGCCCCTGATCCTTCGTCCCATCCCTGGCACAGTCACACCCCTGGCACACGCCGGGGCGGCACAGTCCGCCTCGGCGTGTGCCGTTTCGAGCCGGTTCCGGCAGGATGGGTCGCACCATGAAACTCGAACTCCGCGGGATCACGAAGCGGTTCGGACCGCTGGTGGCCAACGATGGCATCGACCTGGTGGTCGAAGCCGGCGAGATCCACGCGCTCCTCGGTGAGAACGGCGCCGGGAAGTCCACCCTCATGAACGTGCTTTTCGGGCTCTACCAGCCCGACGAGGGCGAGATCCTTCTCGACGGCGTCCCCCAGCACTTCTCCGGACCGGGCCGGGCCATGGCCGCCGGCATCGGAATGGTGCATCAGCACTTCATGCTCATCCCTGTGTTCACCGTGGCCGAGAACGTGATCCTCGGCCACGAGCCCAGCCGTGGCGGAGTGCTCGACCTCGCCGAGGCGCGCCGGCGCGTGCGCGAGATCTCCGACCGGTTCGGCTTCGAACTCGACCCGGACGCCGTCGTGGGTGACCTGCCCGTGGGCGCCCAGCAGCGCGTCGAGATCATCAAAGCGCTCGCGCGGGACGCCCGTGTGCTCGTCCTTGACGAGCCCACCGCGGTGCTCACCCCCCAGGAGACCGACGAGTTGATGGCGACGATGCGTCGCCTGGCCGACGGCGGCACCTCCATCGTCTTCATCACGCACAAGCTCCGCGAGGTGCGCGCGGTCGCCGACACCATCACGGTCATCCGGCTCGGCAAGGTCGTCGGGTCGGCCGCCCCCAGCGCATCCACCGACGAACTGGCCGCCCTCATGGTGGGGCGCGCGGTCGGGCTGACCGTCCACAAGGATCCGCCGAAGCTCGGCGCGGAAGCGCTGGTCGTGGAGAACCTCACCCTGTTCGGGCCCGCCGGCGAGCGGCTCCTGGACGACGTCTCCTTCACCATCCGCGCCGGCGAAGTGCTCGCCGTGGCCGGCGTACAGGGAAACGGGCAGACCGAACTCACCGAGGCTCTCGTCGGTCTCCGCGACAAGATGCAGGGGAGCATCCGCCTCGACGGGGAGGAACTCTCCTCCGCCCACGTGCGACACGTGCTCGACAGCGGCGTCGGGTTCGTCCCGGAGGACCGGAAGGTGGACGGGCTGGTCGCGGAGTTCTCCGTGGCGGAGAACCTGATGCTCGACCGATCGTTCTCCGGCCCCTTCACGAAGGGCCCCGCGATCGACTTCGCCGAACGCGACCGCTTCGCCGACGAGGCCATCGAGGAGTTCGACATCCGCACCCCGCACCGCGGCGTCCTGGTCGGGCGCCTCTCCGGCGGCAACCAGCAGAAAGTGGTGCTCGCCCGCGAGCTCGGACGCGACCTCAAACTGTTCGTGGCCTCGCAGCCCACCCGGGGCGTGGACGTGGGGTCCATCGAGTTCATCCACGAGCGGATCGTGGAGATCCGCGACTCGGGCATTCCCGTCCTCATCATCTCGACCGAGCTCGACGAAGTCGTCGCCCTCGCCGACCGCATCGCCGTGATGTACCGGGGCGCCATCATCGACATCGTTCCCGCCGACACGCCTCGGGAGCGGCTCGGCCGCCTGATGGCAGGAGTGCACGAATGACCCAGCCGCAGACCGACGTCATCACGCCGGATCCGCCCCCGGGGAGCCGCCCGACGCTCGGCGACGTGCTTCGCGACATCGCCTCCGGCGGCATCGTCCGCACGATCGCCGCGATCGTGCTGTCGCTCATCGTGGCTTCGGTGCTCATCATCTTCACGAACGAAGATGTCGGTCGCACGCTGCCGTATTTCTTCTCCCGCCCGACGGACTTCCTCGGGGAGGCCGGGCGTGCGGTCGGGAACGCCTACGCGGCGCTCTTCCGGGGATCGGTCTACAACTTCTCCGCCGAGTCCCCCGAGCGGGCGTTCCGGCCCCTCCTGGAGTCGCTCCGCTTCGCCGGCCCCCTCATCGCCGCCGGCCTCGGTGTCGCGCTGACCTTCCGCGCCGGCCTGTTCAACATCGGTGGCCAGGGCCAGATGGTCATGGCCGCGATCTGGTCGGCGTGGGCCTCGTTCCAGCTGCACCTGCCCTACGGCATCCACCTCGTCGTCGCGGTGCTGTTCGGGCTGGTCGGCGCCGCGATCTGGGCCGGCATCGCGGGGGTGCTCAAGGCGACGACGGGCGCCCACGAAGTGATCGTCACGATCATGATGAACTACATCGCGGTGTCGTTCGCGACGTTCCTCATGCGCACCCCGGTGCTGCACGACATGGAGTCGGGGAGCAACCCGACGACGCGGCCCCCCGACCCGACCGCGGTGTTCTCCCGCATCTTCGGTCCGGGCTTCGATCTCCGCTGGAGCTTCGTCCTCTGCATCGTGGCCGTCGGCGTCTACTGGTGGCTCATGGAGCGCTCGTCGTTGGGCTTCCGGCTGCGCATGGTCGGGCTGAACCCCGACGCCGCGCGGACGGCGGGCATCGACGTGAAGCGGATGTACATCGTCGCGATGGTGCTGTCGGGCCTGTTCATCGGCCTGGCGGGCATCAACCAGTCGCTGGGGCGCGACGGCAACTTCGGCCCCTCGATCGACTCCGGCATCGGATTCGACGCGATCACCGTGGCTCTGCTCGGCGGATCGCGGGCGGGCGGCGTGCTGCTGGCCGGCATCCTGTTCGGGATGCTGCGTGCCGCCGGCCCCACGATGCAGCTGGCCGATGTCGCACCGGAGATCCTCGGCGTCGTGCAGGGCCTCATCGTGCTGTTCATCGCCGCGCCGCCGCTGGTGCGCGCCATCTTCCGGTTCCTGCCGACGCCGCGCGAAGTGACCGAGCTGAACACCGGTCGAAAGCCGCAGCTCGAGGCGAAGGGAGACGAGTGATGACCGCCGTCGCCGTTCCCGAGAAAAGCGCTCCTGCCACCGCCCTCCCGCCCCGCGCCTGGCGCACCCCGATCCTCCTCGGCGCGCTGGCCGCAATCACTCTCATCGCGTTCGGCCTGCTGGGCAATGACGAGACGGTGGCGTTCCAGCTTTCCGGACGCGACGACGCCGTCCAGCTCGCCCCGTTCGTCACGACCGCGCGTGCGGCCGGTGTCGTGTCCGGGGTCGTCGCGGTCGCCGCGGCCGTGGGCGCTTTCGCACTGGCCGCCCGCCGTCGCCGGGTGAGCGTCTGGTTCCCGCTCGTCGTCGGCCTCGGATTCCTCGTCGCCCTCGTCGCCTGGGTCGGGGCGGGGGGATCGGTGCCCGTGGTCTTCCTCCTCACCGGCGCGATCGCCCTGTCCACCCCCATCGTGTTCGGCGCGCTCTCCGGGGTCATCGGCGAGCGTGTCGGCATCGTGAACATCGCCATCGAAGGGCAGCTCCTCGCCGGTGCCTGCACGGCCGCGATGGTGGCATCGGTCACGGGAAACCAGATCCTCGCCCTCGGTGCCGCGATGATCTCCGGCGCGCTGATCGCGATGGTGCTGGCCTGGTTCTCCATCAGCTACCTGGTCGACCAGGTGGTGGTCGGTGTCGTGCTGATCGGCCTGGTCACCGCCGTGACGAACTTCCTCTACTCGGCGGTGATCGGCGCCAACTCCGCGGCGCTGAACGACCCCGGCACCCTCCCGCGGATCGCGATCCCGCTTCTGTCGGACATCCCTGTTCTCGGCCCGGTCTTCTTCGATCAGCGGCTGACGACCTACATCATGTTCGTCCTGGTGCCGCTGACCTGGTTCGTGCTGTTCCGCACGACCTGGGGCCTGCGCATCCGCGCCCTCGGCGAGCATCCGCTGGCGGCTGACACCGTCGGCATCAAAGTGAACGTGTGGCGATTCTGGACCGTCAGTGTCGCGGGTCTCATCGCCGGTCTCGGCGGTGCATCGCTGACCATCGGTGCGGTCGGCCCGTTCGTCCGCGAGATGAGCGCGGGGCAGGGCTTCATCGCCCTGGCCGCCGTCATCCTCGGCCGGTGGAACCCGTGGGGCGCGGCGATCGCGGCACTCCTGTTCGGCTTCGCCAGCAACTTCCGCATCTGGGCCGGCCAAGCCGGATCGCAGATTCCGACCGACCTCATCCAGATGACCCCGTACGTGGTGACCCTCATCGCCGTGGCGATCGTGGCCGGCCGAGTCGTCGGCCCCAAGGCCGCCGGCAAACCCTATGTCAAGGAGTGACGTGACCGACATCGACTGGGACGTTCTCCGCGTCGCCGCAACCGAGGCCATGCAGCGCGCCTACGCGCCGTACTCACGGTTCAAGGTGGGGGCGGCGGCGCTGGTCAGCGACGGGCGGATCGTCTCGGGGTGCAACGTCGAGAACGCCTCCTACGGTGTGGGCCTCTGCGCCGAATGCGGTCTCGTCTCCGACCTGCACATGTCCGGGGGCGGTCAGCTCGTGGCCTTCGTGTGCGTCAACGGCGAGGGGCAGACCATCATGCCGTGCGGACGGTGCCGCCAACTGCTGTTCGAGCACGCGATCCCGGGGATGCTCCTGGAGACGGTGTCGGGGATCCGCACGATCGACGAGGTGCTGCCCGACGCGTTCGGTCCGCGCGACCTGGAGGAGGTCGCTCGATGACGGTCTCCTCCTCCGCCTCCGGCTCCATCGAGCCCCATGACGCGATCGATGTGATCCGCGCGAAGCGCGACGGCGGCCGCATCCCGGAGCCGGCCCTGCGCTGGATGATCGACGCGTACACGCGCGGCTACGTGACCGACCCGCAGATGGCGGCGTTCGCCATGGCGGTGCTCCTCAACGGGATGGAGCGCGACGAGATCCGCGTGATGACCGACGCCATGATCGACTCCGGCGAACGGATGGACTTCTCCTCGCTGGACAAGCCCACCGTCGACAAGCACTCCACCGGCGGCGTGGGGGACAAGATCACCCTGCCGCTCGCTCCGCTCGTGGCGGCCTTCGGTGTGGCTGTGCCGCAGCTGTCCGGCCGGGGCCTCGGACACACCGGTGGCACGCTGGACAAGCTGGAGTCGATCCCCGGCTGGCGCGCCGCGCTCACCAACGACGAGATCCTCGCGCAGCTGGATGAGATCGGCGCGGTCATCTGCGCCGCCGGGTCGGGCCTCGCCCCCGCGGACAAGAAGCTCTACGCCCTGCGCGATGTCACCGGCACCGTCGAGGCGATCCCGCTCATCGCCTCGAGCATCATGTCGAAGAAGATCGCAGAGGGCACCGGATCTCTCGTGCTCGACGTCAAGTTCGGCTCGGGTGCCTTCATGCAGGACATCGACCGCGCACGCGAGCTGGCCCGGACGATGGTCGCGCTCGGCACCGACTCGGGTGTGGCGACCACGGCGCTCCTCACCGACATGAACTCACCGCTCGGGCGCGCGATCGGCAACGCCAACGAGGTGCGTGAGTCGGTCGAGGTGCTCGCCGGCGGCGGGCCCGCCGACGTCGTGGAACTGACCGTCGCCCTGGCCCGCGAGATGCTCACCCTGGCCGGCAGGCCCGACGCCGACGTGGAAGCCGCCCTCGCCGACGGCCGGGCGATGGACGTGTGGCGACGGATGATCCGCGCCCAGGACGGCGACCCGGATGCCGCGCTGCCGCAGCCGCGCGAGACCCACACCGTCACCGCCGACCGCGCCGGCACCGTGCGCCGCCTCGAGGCACTGCCCTTCGGCATCGCCGCCTGGCGGCTGGGTGCGGGCCGTGCCCGGCCGCAGGATCCCGTGATCCACGCCGCCGGGATCGACCTGCACGTCGCCCCGGGCGACACCGTCGTCCCCGGTCAACCGTTGTTCACCCTCCTGGCCGATGATGGTGAGCGGTTCGGCCGGGCCCTCGAGGCTCTGACGGGTGCGTGGGAGATCGGCGACGAGGCCCACCAGGCCCCGCCTCGGGTTCGCGAACGCATCACCGCCTGACGAATTCACGATCCGGGAGGAACCATGGCCATCGACTCCGACGGCGACATCCGCGTCCAGGGGCAGTCGCTTCGTGCGCTGCCCAAGGTCTCGCTGCACGACCACCTGGACGGCGCGGTGCGGCCGGAGACCGTGCTCGATCTCGCCGACGCCGCCGGCCTGGAGGTGCCCGAGACCGACGCCGACGACCTCGGCGACTGGTTCGCCGACCGTGCCGATTCCGGCTCCCTCGTGGAGTACCTGAAGACCTTCGAGGTGACCGTGGGGGTCACGCAGACACGCGAAGCCCTCACGCGGGTCGCCCGGGAGTACGTCGAGGATCTCGCCGCGGACGGGGCCGTCTACGGCGAGGTTCGGTGGGCGCCGGAGCAGCACCTCGCGCTCGGGCTCACTCTCGATGAGGCGGTCGGAGCCGTCCAGGAGGGCCTGGAGGAGGGCGAGGATGCGGCGCAGGACGCCGGCCGTGACATCCGCGTCGGGCAGATCCTCACCGCCCTCCGACACAACGAGCGGTCGCTGGATGTCGCGCGGCTCGCCGTGCAGTGGCGCAGCCGCGGGGTTGTCGGGTTCGACATCGCCGGACCGGAGGACGGGTTCCTCCCCGCCCGCCACCGCACGGCGTTCGATTACCTCGCCGGCGAGTTCTTCCCCGTGACCGTCCATGCCGGTGAGGCGGCCGGGCTCGAGTCGATCCGGTCGGCCCTGCTGGACGGCCGGGCGCTCCGCCTCGGCCACGGGGTGCGCATCGCGCAGGGCCTCGATGTCGTCTCGCGTGAGGGCGACGAGGTCCGCGTGCACCTGAGCGACCTCGCCCGGTGGGTGCGCGACCGCGAGATCCCACTGGAGCTGGCGCCGTCCTCCAACCTGCAGACCGGCGCCATCGCGGCGTGGGGGACGAGCCTGGAGGACCACCCGTTCGATCTGCTCTACCAGCTCGGCTTCGCCGTCACGGTGAACGTCGACAACCGGACGATGAGCCGCACATCGCTCACGCGCGAGCTGGCGCTGCTCGTGCAGGCGTTCGACTACGGTCTCGATGACCTCGAGGCCTTCCAGCTGAACGCCGCCGCAGGCGCGTTCCTCCCGGTGGAGGAACGCGAGGAGCTCATCGACCTCATCGCCGACGGCTTCGCCTCCTGACCCCCACCCCCCACCCCCCACCCCCCACCCCCCACCCCCCACCCCCCACCCCCCACCCCCCACCCCCCCCGGCGTGATGTCTCACTTCCGCAGGTTCTGAGGCGCTGGAAGCTGCACAACTGAGACATCACGCCGCTCGATACGTCCTCCACAGGAGTGCGATGCCGGCGAGAGGGGGCGGGAAGCTGGGGAGAGAGCGGGGGAGGGCGGCGGCGGGGATTGGCTGGGCGGATGACGACGCGGCATTCCCCCTTCGGCGACCGGCCGTTCTCCATCGCTGCCGGCACGGCAGCCGGGCTGGGGCGTGGAGCGCTGGCGGGCCCGATGTTCGACGCGCCCTTCCGGGGCGTTCGGCAATGGAAGGACGCGGGGGCGGCGGATGACGAGCGTTCCCGGCTGATCCGTCGCTGCCGGCAGTATGCGCCGCGGATGTCGGCGGCGCAGTTCTTCAGTCATGACACGGCACTGGTGGCGTACGGCGCGCCCACCCCGTACGGCTGGGAGCTCGCCGATCTTCATGTCTCGGTCCATCGGCCCCACCAGGCCCCTCGGACACGCGGCATCCGCGGTCATCGTCTGCAGGAGCGCGTCGCGGCCGTTCGTGAGGTCGCGGGCCTCCGCCTCGAAGACCCCTCCCGCGCGTGGGTACAGCTGGCGCGCGATTGGCCGTTCGACGCGATGGTCGCTGCCGGAGACTTCCTCGTCGCGCGTCGTCGCCCGCTGGCGATGCTGGACGACCTGCGCGCCGAGGTCGCCTCGGCGCGACGAGAGCGGGCTCTCGCGGGCGTGCTGGCCGCCATCCGCGTCGGATCGGAGTCGCCCGAGGAGACGCGCCTGCGCCTGGTGCTGGTGCGCGGCGGGCTGCCCGAACCCGAGCTGAACGTCGACATCTTGGACGACGCCGGCCGTTTCCTCGGCCGAGGAGATCTGGTGTTCCCGCGATGGAAGGTGCTCGTGGAATACGACGGTCGACAGCATGCGAGCGACCCGGACCAGTTCGCCAGGGACGCCGACCGCTGGCACGGGTTCGCCGAGAACGGCTGGACCCTCGTCCGCGTGCTCCGTCATCACCTCCGGGGTGGCGGAGCCGTCGCCCTCGGCCGCACCCGCTCCGCTCTCCTCCGCGCCGGCTGGCGCCCCTGACGGCGCGGGATGTCTCACTTTCGCAGGAAACCCGGGCGGGAAAGCTGCGGAGGTGAGACATCACCCGCGCGGGTCAGACGAGCTCGGCCTGGCGGGTCTGGACGATCTGCTGGATACGGGGGAAGAGGGGATGCTCCGGCTCCAGGCCCGTCACGGCTGCCGTGAACTCCGCGGCCGACTGCTCCCGCAGCATCCGCTGCAGGTCCACCGACTGCGCGTCCTCCGGGTCGTCGAACGCGAGGGCGGCCGCCATCGCGCCCACCAGTCCGTCCACGGGAAGACCCCGCTCGACCGCCTCCGCGGCGGGCCCGACGAATCGCTCGTGCCGCGACAGCTTGCGCAGCGGCTGCCGCCCCACCCGCCACACGGTGTCGGGGAGGGCGGGGTTGCGGAAGCGGCGGAGGATCGTCTCGCGGTACCGGGTCTGCGTCGCCGGGTCGAGGTCGTGCTTCTGGATCAGCAACTCAGAGGTCTCCCGCAGCGCGGCATCCACGTTCGCGGCGATGCGGGGGTCGGCCAGCGCATCGGAGATCCGCTCGACGCCGGCGGCCGCGCCGAAGTACGCCGTCGTGGCGTGACCGGTGTTAACGGTGAAGAGCTTCCGCTCGATGTACGGCGTGAGATCGTCGACGAAGTGCGCGCCGGGGATGTTCGGCGGGGTGTCACCGAAGGGTCCGCGCTCGATCGCCCACTCGTAGAACGGCTCGACGGTGACATCGATCCCGCCACCAGGCTCCTGGGCGGGCACGATGCGGTCCACGGCGGTGTTGGCGAACACCGCCCGGCCGGAGATGGCCTCCCACCCGTCGCCGGCGACGGACGCCATCTCCTCGCGGAGCAGGTCCGTGGCACCGATCGCGTTCTCGCAGGCCATGACCTGCAGCGGAGGCGCCGCCGGGTCGCGGAGGCCGAGACCGGCGACGATGTGCGGCGCGACGAACTTCAAGATGGTCGGTCCGACCGCGGTGGTGACCACATCCGCCGTGGAAACCTCGTCGACGAGAGCGGATGCGTCGGTCGCGCTGTTGATCGCCCGGAATCCGGTGACGACGGTGTCGACGCCGCCCTCGCCCACCTCGTGCACCGTGTACTGGGAGGCCGCGTTGATGGCCTCCACGAGGGGTTCGGCCACGTCGGAGAACACCAGCTCGTACCCGCCCTGGTGCAGCAAGAGCCCGACGAATCCCCGGCCGATGTTGCCGGCGCCGAAGTGGACGGCCTTGCTCACCGGTTGACCGCCGACAGCGCCGCGTACAGATCTTCCGCCGACTCCACCGTCTTCAGCCGCGCCACCTCATCTTCGTCAGAGAACAGGATCGCGATCTGCGACAGGATCTCCAGGTGCTCGTCGCCCTTGCCGGCGATCCCCACCACGAAGGTGACCGGCTCCCCGCCCCAGTCGACACCGCCGTCGTAGCGCACGACCGACAGGCCGGACTCGAGGATGGTCTGCTTGGTCTCGTTCGTGCCGTGGGGGATGGCGAGCTCGTTGCCCATGTACGTCGACACGGTCTCCTCGCGCTGCTGCATCGCGTCGTAGTACGCGCTGGTCACGGCGCCGGCGGACTCGAGGATGTCGGCGGCTTCTTTCATCGCCTCCTCGCGGGTCGCACTGCCGGAGTGGATGCGTACCTGTCCGATGCTGAGGACGTCACGGGCCATAGTCTCGCCTTTCGTTGATGTGTTCAGCCTCCCAAATGGCAGGCCGAACGGGAAGAAGGCCGCGGGACCGGGGGCATCACGCCGGCCCGGCCCCGCGGCGGTCGTTCTACTGCGCGGTGTCGTGCTGGTCGCGGACCAGGTCGACGACCTCGTCGTACTTCGGCGAGTTCATGAAGTTGTCCACCGAGACGTGCACCGCGTGCGGCGACTGCCGCCGCGCACGGTCGGTGAGCTGGCTCTGCGTGATGACCAGGTCAGCCGAGTCGTCGAGGTTGGCGATGGACTTGTTGGTCACCGTCACGTCCTGGTAGCCGGCCTTCTTGATCTTGTTCCGCAGGACGCTCGCGCCCATGGCGGACGAACCCATGCCCGCGTCGCACGCGAACACGATGCTGCGCACCGGCTTGGTGGCGACCACGCCGCCCTCCAGCCGGCCGCCCGTCTCCCGCTCGGTCTCGAGCCGGTCCACCGCGTCCTCGGCCTCGCGGACCGCCTCACGGTCGGTGCCGTCGGCGGCACGCAGCCCGTCCAGCGCCGCGGAGGACTTGCCCTTGTTCGCCGCCGTCTTGGAGACCGCCGCAGAGAACTGGTCGCCCTCGGCGAGGAGGTCGCGCTTGCGGGAGGCGCGCAGGATGACCGCTGCAACGAGGAAGGTCACCGCTGCCGACAGCACGACGGAGAGGATGACGGCGAAGTACGCACCCGATGCCGTCTGCGCGAGCACCGCGAAGATGCTCCCAGGGGCTGCCGGGGCGCGAAGGGCTCCGCCGAGCAGCATGTTCGTGGTCACGCCGGTCGCCCCGCCCGCGATCAACGCGACGATCAGTACCGGCTTCATGAGGGCGAACGGGAAGTACACCTCGTGGATACCGCCGAAGAACTGGATGACCGCAGCGCCCGGTGCCGAGGCGCGAGCTGCACCGATGCCGAAGAACGTGAACGCGAGGAGCAGACCCACACCGGGGCCGGGGTTGGCCTCGAGCAGGAACAGGATCGAGGAGCCGTTCTCCGACGCCTGTGCGATGCCGAGGGGCGTGAGCACGCCGTGGTTGATGGCGTTGTTGAGGAAGAACACCTTCGCCGGCTCGATGATGATGCTCGTCAGCGGAAGCAGGTTGGTCTCCACCAGCCAGTTCACCGCGATGCTCAGCACGTTCATGAGGCCGTTGACCAGCCACGCGACGGGGTAGAACCCGACGATGGCCATCACGAAGCCCCAGATGCCGGCCGAGAACATGTTCACGAGCATCTCGAAGCCGGCCCGGATCTTGCCGTCCCACAGCCGGTCGAGCCACTTCATGGTGTAGGCCGCGAGCGGCGCCATGATCATCGCGCCGATGAACTGGTGGATCTCACCCAGCGGCGGCTCGCCCGCCGGGAGCGTCGCGTTGAACTGCGCGATGAGCAGGTCGGAGCCGGCGATGACACCCATCGTGGCGATGGCACCGACGACGGCACCGCGCACGCCGTAGACCATGTGGCCGGCGGTGTAGGCGATGATGATCGGCAGCAGGTAGTGGATGAAGGGGCCGACGATCGTGGCGAGGTCGGCGTTGGGCGTCCATCCCACGTCGATGAAGAACGCCGTGAAGAT
The DNA here is from genome assembly GCF_057197625.1 of Microbacterium sp. Z6_144. Taxonomy (NCBI): domain Bacteria; kingdom Bacillati; phylum Actinomycetota; class Actinomycetes; order Micrococcales; family Microbacteriaceae; genus Microbacterium; species Microbacterium sp. Z6_144. The sequence continues at coordinate 2,465,799 of NZ_JBXVPT010000001.1, read as the reverse complement.
CCCCCACGCGATCAGCGCCGGGATGTTGGGCATGATCATGCCCGAAAGGAAGGTGCCGAATCGCTGAATCGCGACGCGGGCGCCCCCTTGCTTGGGGGCCACCTCAGGCGACGTCGTCGTCATTGGATTGTCTCTTTCTGTGATGCGGGGGCGGCGTCTGCCGCCTCCGGCGCTGATGAAAGCGAAGCCGCGTCGGCGGCGTCGCGGGCGGAGGCCGCGTCATCCGCGGCCAGGGCTGCCTCGGCGATGCGACGGGCGTCGTCGAGAGTGTGGGTGAGGAGGGTGGCTCGCACGTCGGCCAGCGCGGTGGGCGCCATGGACAGGCTGGTCGCCCCCAGCCCGACGAGCACCACCGCGAGAAGCGGGTCGGCCGCCGCCTCGCCGCAGATGCCCACCGGCTTGCCGGCGGCCGCGCCGGCAGCACCCACCTCGCGCACCAGCCGGAGCACGGCCGGGTGCCACGGATCCTGGAAGGAGGCGACCGATCCGAGCAGCCGGTCGGCCGCCAGCGTGTACTGGGTGAGGTCGTTCGTTCCGATGGAGGCGAAGTCGGCGCGAGCAAGGATGCGGTCGGCCATAAGTGCCGAGGAGGGCACCTCGACCATGACACCGGCCGTCTTCAGGCCGTAGTCGTGGGCGAGGGCGACGAAGTACTCCGTCTCCTCGACCGTGGACACCATCGGTGCCATGACCCACAGGTCGGCGGGGCCTTCCGCGGAACGGCGGGTGGCGGCATCCGCTTCGGCCAGCGCCGTCAGCTGCTCGCGCAGGATGTCTTCGCTGGCCCGCAGCGCGCGGAGGCCCCGCAGCCCCAGCGCGGGGTTCTCCTCGTGCGCGTCGTTGAGGAAGGGCAGCGGCTTGTCGGCGCCGGCATCGAGCACCCGTACGACGACCTTCTTGCCGGGGAAGGTCGCCAGCAGTTCGGTGTATGCCTTCCGCTGCTCCTCGACCGTCGGCGCGGAGTTGGCGCTGAGGAAGAGGAACTCGGTACGGAAGAGGCCCACGCCCTCGGCGCCCAGCTCGACGGCCTGGGCCGCGCCCCCGGGCTTGCCGAGGTTGGCCAGCAGCGGCACCGCGGTGCCGTCGGCCAGGGCGCCGGGCGTGATCGGCGCCGATGCGGCCGACGCCCGCTGGGAGGCGCGGGTCTCAGCGCGAGAGAGTTCGTCCCGGTTCGGGTCGGCGATCACGACCCCGGCCGCCGCATCCACGATGACCGTGGTGCCGTCGGCGAGCGTGTTCGCGTCGGCTGCTCCCACCACCGCGACGATGGACTTCTCGCGAGCGAGGATCGCGGTGTGCGAGGTGGGGCCGCCCTCGGTGGTCACCAGCGCGAGCACCTTGTCGAGATCGAGGAGGGCGGTGTCTGCGGGGGCGAGGTCTTTCGCGACGAGGACGAAGGGATGCCCCGGGTCGGGGACGCCCGGCGCCGGAACGCCTCGCAGCCGGGCGAGGACGCGCTGAGCGACGTCGTCGAGGTCGGCCGCGCGCTCGCCGAGGTATCCGCCGAGGGCCGTCAGCTGCTCGCGGAACGAGGCGAACGCATCCCACACGGCCCATTCGCCGGTCTTGCCGGCCGCCAGCCGCGTGTCGATCTCGGTCTCGAGGCTCGGGTCTTCCGCCATCATCGCCTGCGCCTCGAGAACGTCGCGCGCGGCGCCGCCGGCCTGCGCACCCCGCTGCTCGAGCTCCCGGGCAACCGCGGTGACGGCCTCCCGCACCCGGGCCGTCTCCTCCTCGGTGGACATCGCGCTCGCGGCGTCGTCCGGTGCGGGGAGCGGCTCCGCCATGCGGGCGACCGGGCCCTGGGCGACCCCGAGTCCGATCCCGACCCCGCGCAGCTGCGTCATCGTCGCGTCCCCGTCACTCGGCATCATGGTCGGTGCTCAACAGGTCGGCGAGCGAATCCAGGGTCGCGTCGGCCGAGTCGCCGTCGGCGGTGAGGGTGACGTAGTCGCCCTGATCGATGCCGAGGGCGATCACGCCGAGGATGCTGGCGGCGTTGACCGGCGCGCCGGAGTCCTTGGCGATCGTGATCGGGATGCCGGCTTCCTTCGCCGCCTGCGCGAACAGCTTCGCCGGCCGCGCGTGGAGTCCGTGGGACGATCCGATCCGTACCGTGCGGGTGACCTGGGGCATTGTCTCTGCTTTCTCGTATGACAGGGGGGTCAGCGGCTGGCGCTGGAAGAGGACGGGAGTGTTGCGCGGACCAGTTCCAGGGTCCGCTCGCCGGTGAGGTCGGAGAAGATGTCGTCGGGGAGCACCGCGACGGCGACGCCGTGCTCGGCGGCGCTTCGCTGGATCCACTCGCGCTCAGCGGCCAGGTGCGGACCGACCAGCACGATGTCGGCGGAATCGAGATCGATCACCAGCGAACCGGCGGTGCCGGCGACCGCCGAGTAGGGCAGGCCACGTTCGTGGGCGGCGCGTCGAACGCGTTGCGCCACGAAGGTGCTGGACGCACCCGCGCCACAGACCACCAGGATCCTCATCGATCACCCTCCTTCTCGCCCATCCTTGTGAGTTTGCTGAACGCGGACAACCACATCTGTTTCCCACCCCCCGGAACGGGAGCACGGACTCGCCGGGGGCCGGGTGGCGGCGGCACCCGCGCCGCGGCGGACGTCCCGTGGTTGACTGGGACGGCGGCCCCGCCGAACCGGCCGCGGAAACGATCGTGACGGCACCATGATGACGAGGGCGCGCCAAGACCGGCTCCTCGGTCTGCTCACCCGCGACGGGGACTGGGCCACCGCGGCCTCCCTCGCCGATGTGCTCGGCGTCACCCCCCGCAGCATCCGGTCCTACGTCACGTCGCTGAATGCGCGCGTGCACGCCGGTGTGGCGGTCGAGTCTGGTCCGCTCGGCTATCGTGCCGGCCCGGATGCCGCGGCTGCTCTGCGCGCCGCCCCGGCCGCGGACGGGGGCACCCCGCGCGACCGGCTGCACACGCTGGTGCGGGCGCTCCTGGACAGCCGGGAGGGGATCGACGTCTTCGACACGGCCGATGCGCTCCACGTCAGCGCGGCGACACTCGAGGCAGACCTCGCACGCGTGCGCGGGCTTCTGGGCGGAACCGAGCTGACGCTGGAACGGTCGGCGTCCACCGCGCGGCTGCGTGGCACCGAGATGGCCCAGCGGCGCCTGCTCAGCCGGCTGGCCCACGACGAGATGGACGCCGGGTCCTTCGACCTCGAGGTGCTGCGGCGGACGCTCGGGGAGGGCTCGGTGGGCGCCCACGCCTTCGGACCCTTCAAGGCCGAACTGACCTCGGAGCTCGGGGCGCTCGGCTACTTCGTCAACGAGTACGGGATCGGCGATGTCGTGATGCACATCGCGATCGCCGCCGACCGCATCGCCCGCGATCGGGCGCTGGAGCGCACGGCGGGGGAGACCTCGGCGGCGCATCGGCAGGTCGCCGCGCTCCTGGACCGGCTCTCCGAGAAGCATCTCGGCCTGCGGCTGGGCGCCGGCGACCAGCAGCATCTCGCCACCCTCGTGCTCACGCGGGTGGTCGCCCCCGGTGCCCCGGCGGCCGACGACGCGCGCGCGCGGCTCGAGCCCGATGTCGAACAGGCCGTCCGCGCGGTGGTCGAGCGCGCCGCATCCGAATTCCTCGTCGACATCGCGCACGACGATTTCATCCTGCGCCTCGCGCTGCACGTGCAGAACCTGCTGCACCGCTCGAAGGAGCAGGCGTGGTCGCGCAACCCGCTCACGCGGTCGCTGAAATCCACGTACCCGATGATCTTCGAAGTGGCCGTCTTCATCTCCAGCGGACTGCACGAGAGCCTGGGGATCCCGATCCTCGACGACGAGATCGCCTATGTCGCGATGCACGTGGGGGGCCGGCTGGAACGCAGTCGTCGCTCCGATCAGCTCCTCACCGCCACGATCGTCTGCCCCGGCTACTACGAGCTCCACGAACTGCTGCGTTCCAGCGTCGACCGCTCCCTCGGGCAGGCGATCGAGGTCGTCGGAGTCGAGACCCGCGTCGACCCCGACTGGCCCTCGATCGACACCGACCTCGTCCTCACCACCATCGACCCACCACTGGCGGGGGACCGGATCGTCCGCATCCAGCCGTTCCTCACCGACGCCGACGTGGACCGGGTGCAGGCCGCGGCCGCACGGATCCGCCGCGGGCGCCGGCTGCGGCGACTCCGGGCCGAACTGGAGCGCTACTTCGACTCCTCCGCGTTCGTGCGCGGGGTCGATGGGGCATCGGGCGAGGAAGGCGTTATCCGCCACCTCGGGAGCCTCCTCGTGCGACAGGGCGTGATCGACGAGGGATATGTCGAACGGGCGATCGAGCGGGAGCGCCTGTCCTCCACCGCGTTCACCGATGCGCTGGCCGTTCCGCACGCGATCGGGATGACCGCGACCCGCACCCAGATCGCGATCGGCATCGCCGAGCCCTCCATCCCGTGGGGGGAGGGGCGCGTGCAGGTCGTCGCGCTCGTGGCGTTCTCCGAGGCCGACCGCGAGGCCTTCCAGACGGTCTTCGAGCAGTTCGTCGAGGTGTTCTCCGAGCGGGAGAGCGTGCAGCGGATCGTGCGGCGAGCAACCGATTTCGCCGGGTTCCTCGATGAGCTGGTCGCCGTCATCGACGGCTGAGGCGGCTTGCGGCTGACACCGTTTCCGGCTGGCGCTTTCTCAGGCCTCGCGTTCGAGCCGGGTCTCGAGTCCGCGCCGGACGGCCGGCCACTCGCCGGGCAGGATCGAGTACACGACCGTGTCTCGGAGGATGCCGTCCGGGCTGATGCGGTGGCTGCGCAGTACGCCGTCCTGCTTCGCGCCGAGGCGCTCGATCGCCGCGCGCGACTGCCGGTTGTGCCAGTGGGTGCGGAACTCCACGGCGATCGCGTCGCAGACCTCGAACGCATGGCCGAGGAGGAGGAGCTTCGCCGCGGTGTTGACGGCCGTGCGCTGGGCGCTGAGCCCCAGCCACGTGTGGCCGATCTCCACGTGCCGGTTGGCCTGATCGATGTTGCAGAACGTGGTCTCTCCGACGACCGTGCCATCGCGGATCACCGCCCACGGGTTCATCGTGCCCTCGTCGCGCCAGCCCAGTCGCTGCGCGATGTCGTCGGTCACAGCATCCGGTGCGGGCACCGACGTGTACCAGACGTGCTCGAGCCCTCGGGCGGCTTCTGCGAGGCCCGGGCCGTGCTCGGGGCGGAGAGGCTCGAGGCGGACGAACGCGTTCTCCAGCCTCACCGGCGCGACGAACTCCATGCCGGCGAGCATAGGACGCCCGCCCGCCCGCGGGCATCCGGCGCGGCCCTTCCCGGCCCCCGGCGCGGGCCCTGCCCGGCCCCCCGGCGCGGGCCCTGCCCAGCCCCCGGGCGCGAGCCCTGCCCCGCACTCCCGGCGCGGGCCCTGCGCCGGCACTTGCGCGTGCGGCTGTCCGCACCCGCCCGCCCGTGCGGCTGTCCGCACCGGCGCACCGTACTCAGTCTCATTCCGTCGTGGGCCTGCGCAATTCCCGGATTTCCGCGGGCCCGCTGGTTGCGGCGTCGGTTCAGACTGAGTACGTGCACGGGGTGGGCGCGCCCGGCCAGGGTCGGAGCACCGAACGAGCCCCACACACGCTCCGGCCCGGCGGCTGCCCTCACCGGCGCCGTACTCAGTCTCGTTGCCGCGTGCGGCTTGCGTGGGTCGCGGATTTCCGCAGCTACGACCGATGCGGCGTCGGTTCAGACTGAGTACGTGCACGGGGTGGGCGCCCACCGCGCCGGGTCGGGGAACCGAACGAGCCCCAGCGCGCCCCCGGCGGCGGTCAGCGGAGGTTGTCCAGCAGCGCCCGCGCGCCGGCGGCGAGAGCGGCCAAGCGCTCCCGTGCCTCGGGTTCGGACTGGCCGTGCACGTCGAGGTACATCTTCAGCTTCGGCTCGGTGCCGCTGGGCCGGACGATGAGGCGGGAGCCGTCGTCGAGCCGGATGCGGAGGACATCGCCGGGGGGAAGGTCGTCGACGCCGGTGAGCAGGTCGTCGATCCGGGCGACGGGGCTGTCGCCCACCCGCGTCGGCGGCTCGGCGCGGAGGCCGGCCATGATGCGCGCGATCTCCGACACCTCCGACACGCGGATCGAGATCTGGTCGCTCGCGAAAGCGCCGAAGGTGGCGCGCAGTTCGTCGAGCAGACCGCGGAGGTCCGTTCCCCGCCCCCGCGCCTCGGTCGCGAGTGCGAGCAGGGCGATGGCGGCCGAGATGCCGTCCTTGTCGCGGACTGTCTCGGGATCGACGAGGTAGCCGAGCGCCTCCTCGAACCCGTAGACGATGCCGGGTGCCCGGGAGATCCACTTGAAGCCCGTCAGGGTCGCGGTGAAGCCGAGGCCGTAGTGCTCGGCGATCGCCTGCAGGCCGGGGGAGGACACCAGCGAACACGCCAGCGTGGCGCCCGGGATACCGGCTTCGGAGGCGATCCGCGCGGCACGCCACCCCAGAAGAAGCCCGACCTCGTTCCCGCTGAGGCGGCGCCATCCCCCGTCGGACTGGGCGTCGGGGATGGCCACGGCCAACCGGTCGGCATCGGGATCGTTCGCCAGCACGAGTTCGGCACCGGAGCCGCGTGCGGTGTCGAAGGCCAGGTCCATCGCTCCCGGCTCTTCGGGATTGGGGAAGGCCACCGTGGGGAACGCGGCGTCCGGCTGGATCTGCTCATCCACGACGGTCGGTTCGGGGTACCCGGCGGCCGTGAGGATGCTGCGGAGGGTCTCCCACCCGACGCCGTGCATCGCGGTGTAGACCCAGGTGAGGCCTTCCGCCGCCGCGGCGGCCGGCGCCACGGCGGCGGTCGCCGCGATGTAGGCCTCCACGACCTCCTCCGGCGCGTTGGCGTAGCCGACCGAGCGCGGGATCGTTCCGATGTCGCCGCGGTCGGCGACGGCCTGGATGTGGGCGGCGATCTCGGAATCGGCGGGGGAGACGATTTGCGCGCCGGCGTCCTCACCGCCGAGGTACACCTTGTATCCGTTGTCTTCGGGCGGGTTGTGGCTGGCGGTGACCATGACCCCTGCGGCAGCGCCGAGATGACGTACCGCGAACGCGAGGACCGGGGTGGGCAGCATCCGCGGCAGCAGCACGGCGTGAAGGCCCGCTCCCGCGAAGATCTCCGCCGACTCGCGCGCGAACACGTCGGAGTTGCGGCGCCCGTCGTATCCGACCACGACGAGCGGCGTCGCCCCGCCGGACGCGCGTTCGACGAGGTAGGCCGCGAGGCCCGCGGCGGCCTGGGCGACCAGGACGCGGTTCATGCGATTCGGCCCGGCACCCAGCGCCCCGCGGAGGCCGGCCGTGCCGAACGCGAGCCGGTGCGAGAAGCGGTCGACGAGATCCGATGCCGCCGCGGCGTCGTCGCCCTCGGCGCGCTCGATGAGCTCCTCCAGTTCGCGGCGGGTCTGGGGGTCGGGGTCCTGCGCCAGCCACGCCCGGGCGGAGGCGATCAGTTCGTCGGGGAGGCCGTTCACAGCGCCTCGATGATCCGGGCCAGGAGCGAAGAGATCACCGGTTCGGCCTCGCGGCCTGCCTCGAGGACCTCCGCGTGGCTCAGGGGGGTCTTCTGGATGCCCGCGGCGAGGTTGGTGATGAGTGACATCCCGAGGATCTCCATCCCGGCCTGGCGGGCGGCGATCGCCTCCAGCGCGGTCGACATGCCCACGATGTGGCCCCCGATGGCCTTGGCCATCTGCACCTCGGCGGGTGTCTCGTAGTGCGGCCCGCGGAACTGGCAGTACACGCCCTCATCCAGCTCCGGGTCGATCGTCCGGGCGACCGCGCGCAGCCGCGCCGAGTACAGGTCGGTCAGGTCGATGAAGGTGGCGCCTTCCAGGGGCGAGGCGGCCGTGAGGTTGATGTGGTCGCTGATGAGCACCGGCTGCCCCGGGTGCCAGGTCTCGCGGATTCCGCCGGCGCCGTTGGTGAGGATCATGGTGGATGCTCCCGCCGCCGCCGCCGTCCGGACGCTGTGCACGACGCGGCGTACGCCGTGGCCTTCGTAGAAGTGGGTACGGGCACCGATCACGAGCACGTGCCGGCCCGCGGGGGTGCGGACGCTGCGGAGCGTGCCCACGTGGCCCTCCAGCGCCGGCTTGCTGAACCCGGTGACCTCGGCGGCCGGCACGCTGGCGACCGTCTCGCCGAGGAGTTCGGCGGCACGGCCCCATCCGCTTCCGAGGGTCACGGCGATGTCGTGGTGCTCCACGCCGGTGAGCCGTGCGAGGTCGGACGCGGCCTGCGCGGCGATGTCGAAGGGGTCGGCGGAGGGGTCGTCGAGCGGGTTCGCCGCGGTGTCTGGCATCCCCCCACTCTACGAACGTGCGGGGCCGGGTGCCACGCGCGCTGCCCCGGCCCAGTACGCGACAGAATGGATGCCATGTCCCTCAGCTTCGAGCGCACCCAGAGCGTCGCCATCCTCGGCGGCGGACCCGGCGGCTACGAGGCGGCGCTCGCCGCCGCTCAGCTCGGAGCGGAGGTGACGGTCATCGAGCGCCAGGGCATCGGTGGGGCGGCCGTGATCACCGACGTCGTCCCGTCCAAGACGCTGATCGCCACGGCCGACGCGGCGGTGGCGGTGCAGGGTGCCAGCGATCTCGGCGTGCAGCTGTTCGCGAAGGGCGGCGACGGCCGGCCCCTGTCTGCGCAGGTCGCCGTCAACATCGCGGCCGTCAACCGCCGCGTGCTCGCGCTGGCCCGTCAGCAGTCCGACGACATGCGGGCGTCGCTGGTGGAAGCGGGAGTCCGGATCATCGCGGGCCAGGGGCGCCTGGACGGCGACTCCGCCGTCATCGTGTCCACCGAGGCCGGCGGCGCCGACTTCGACCGCGTCGAGGCCGACACCCTGGTGGTGGCGGTCGGGTCCTCCCCGCGGGAGCTCCCCTCCGCGCGACCCGACGGGGAGCGCATCCTCACGTGGACGCAGCTGTACGACATGAAGGCCCTCCCCAAGCACCTCATCGTCGTGGGGTCGGGGGTCACCGGCGCGGAGTTCGCGTCGGCGTACATGAACCTCGGGTCTCAGGTGACGCTCATCTCCAGCCGCGACCAGGTGCTCCCCGGTGAAGACACGGATGCCGCGGCCGTGCTGGAGAAGGTCTTCAAACGGGGCGGCATGACCCTGCTGTCGAAGTCGCGGGCGCAGAGCGTGGTGAACACCGGCGAGGGTGTCGTCGTGACCCTCTCGGACGGCCGCACCATCGAGGGGAGCCACTGCCTCATGGCCGTCGGCGCGGTGCCGAACACCGCGGGCATCGGGCTGCAGGAGGCCGGCGTGCAGTGCGCCGACTCCGGACACATCCGCGTGAACCGGGTAGCGCGCACCTCGGTGCCGAACGTCTACGCCGTGGGAGACTGCACGAACTTCGTGCCGCTCGCTTCGGTCGCGTCGATGCAGGGTCGCACCGCGATCTTCCACGCGCTCGGCGACACCGTCATCCCGCTCGAGCGCCGCCGCATCACCGCCAACATCTTCACCGCCCCGGAGATCGCGTCGGTGGGGTTCTCGGAGCAGGACGTCACCGAAGGGCGCGTCGACGGGGTCGTGCGCAGGCTCCCGCTGTCGGCGAACCCGCGCGCGAAGATGCAGGGCATCAGGGACGGATTCGTGAAGATCATCGCCCGGCAGGGGAGCGGCACCGTAATCGGCGGGGTCATCGTCGGACCGCGCGCGTCGGAACTCATCTACCCGCTGGCCATCGCGGTGGAGCGGCGCCTCACGGTCGACCAGGTCTCCCGGGTATTCGCGGTCTACCCGTCGCTGTCGGGGAGCATCACCGACGCCACGCGGGCGATGCACATCGTGGAGCGCAACGACGCCCCGGAGCCCGACGCCTGACCGGTCGGCGGTTCAGGAGATCGTCAGCAGCAGGTGACCGGCGGCCACCGTCGTGCCGGGAGCTGCGTCGATGCCGCCGACGACACCGTCCTTGTGCGCCGGGATGGGCTGCTCCATCTTCATCGCCTCCAGCACCACGACGAGGTCTCCCTTGACGACGATCTGACCGTCGGCTACGGCGACCTTGACGATGGTGGCCTGCATCGGTGCCTTCACCGCGTCACCGGTGGCCCCGCCGACGGCGGATGCGGCGTGCGAACGCCGTGAGGGCGGTACGGCGGCGGGGCGCCCCGCCGCCGTCCCCGAGGAGGCGATGCGCTCGGGCAGGTTGACTTCGAGGCGCTTTCCGCCGACCTCGACCACGACGGTGTGCCGGGGGGAGGGGGCGGTGGGCGGCTCGAGTTCGCCGTCCCATGCGGGGATGTCGTTGTGGAACTCCGTCTCGATCCACCGCGTGAAGACGCCGAACGACCCGTCCTCGGCGGTGAAGGCCGGGTCGCGGACCACGCGGCGATGGAACGGCAGCACGGTGGGGAGCCCCGCGACTTCGAACTCGTCGAGGGCCCGGCGGGCGCGCTCCAGCGCCTGGGCGCGGTCGCGCCCCGTGACGATGATCTTCGCTAGCAGCGAGTCGAACGATCCCGACACGGTGTCCCCGGCGGTCACGCCGGAGTCCAGTCGCGTGCCAGGGCCCCCGAACGTCTTGAAGACGTGGATGGGGCCCGGCTGGGGCAGGAAGCCGCGGCCGGGGTCCTCGCCGTTGATGCGGAATTCGATCGAGTGCCCGGTGGGGGTCGGATCGTCGTAGCCGATCTCCTCGCCCTCGGCGAGGCGGAACTGCTCGCGCACGAGGTCGATTCCGGTGACCTCCTCGGAGACGGGATGCTCCACCTGCAGGCGCGTATTGACCTCGAGGAAGGAGATCGTCCCGTCCTCGCCGATGAGGAATTCGCACGTGCCCGCACCCACGTAGCCGACGTCGCGGAGGATCGCCTTGGACGAGGTGTAGAGGATGTCGTTCTGCTCGGGGGTGAGGAAGGGCGCCGGTGCCTCCTCCACGAGCTTCTGGTGCCGGCGCTGCAGTGAGCAGTCGCGGGTGGAGATCACGACGACCGTTCCCGCGGCATCCGCCAGGCACTGCGTCTCGACGTGGCGGGGACGGTCGAGATACTTCTCGACGAAGCACTCGCCGCGTCCGAACGCCGTGACGGCCTCTCGCGTGGCGGAATCGAACAGTTCCGGGATCTCCTCGATCGTGCGGGCGACCTTGAGGCCGCGTCCGCCGCCGCCGTAGGCGGCCTTGATGGCGACCGGCAGGCCGACGCTCTCGGCGAAGGCGATGACCTCCTCGGCGCCGGCGACGGGGCCGGGGGTGCCGGGTGCCAGCGGAGCACCCACCTTCTCGGCGACGCGACGTGCGGTCACCTTGTCGCCGAGGGCCTCGATGGCCTCGGGCGACGGGCCGATCCAGATGAGCCCTGCATCGATCACCGCGCGGGCGAACTCGGCGTTCTCGGCGAGGAAGCCGTAACCGGGGTGGACGGCGTCGGCGCCGGAGCGGCGGGCGACGGAGAGGATCTTCTCGATCGAGAGGTACGTCTCGGCGCTGGTGGCGCCCTCCAGCGCGTAGGCCTCGTCGGCGAGGCGCACGTGCAGTGCGTCGCGGTCGGAGTCGGCGTAGACCGCGACGCTCGCGCGACCGGAGTCGCGGGCGGCGCGGATGACTCGGACGGCGATCTCGCCGCGGTTAGCGATCAGCACCTTGGCGATTTTCGGCATGGGTGCCAGCCTACTCACGGCACGGGGGCGATTTTTGAGCCACCTGCACAAGAAACGCCGGAGAAGGTGTGGGGGAGTCTACGAATCGACCCGGCGGTTCCAGAGGTCCGTCCACTCGCCGCCCAGGGTGCGGACCAGCGCGCGGACCGTGGACAGCGACATCCCCACCACCGTGGAGGGGTCGCCCTCGACCCGCTCGATGAAGGCTCCGCCGAGACTGTCGACGGTGAACGCGCCCGCGACGTGCAGCGGTTCCCCCGTGGCGACGTATGCGGCGATCTCCCGGTCGGTGATGTCCGACCGGAAGGTGACGGATGCTTCGGCCGCGGCATCCGCGCCGGTCGCCGGCGCCCCCGGCGACAGGCGCAGCACGCTGTGCCCCGAGTGCAGGACGCCGGTGCGCCCGCGCATCCCGCGCCAGCGTTCGGTCGCCACCTCGGCGGTGTAGGGCTTTCCGAGGATCTCCCCGCCGAGGGCGAACATCGAGTCACCGCCCACGACGAACCCGTCGAAATCCGGGTCGAGAGTCATCAGCTGGACGGCGACGTCAGCGGCCTTGCGCCGCGCGAGGAGCAGCACGTGCTCCGCGGCGGGCAGCCGTCGGCCCTGGGCGGCCTCCGCCTCGGCCACGACGGCGTCCTCATCCACGTTCGGTGCGATGGTCTCCGGCTCGATGCCGGCCTGGCGCAGCAGCATCAGTCGGGCGGGCGAGGTGGAGGCCAGGCAGACGCGCATGCTCTCACGCTAGCCCTCGCGTGGGAGGCTGGAGGAATGGATGCCGGAGACCTCGTCGAACTGGAGATCACCGATGTCGCCCACGGCGGCGTCTTCGTCGCGCGGCTGGACGGGCGCGTCGTCTTCGTCGCCGACGCGATTCCCGGGGAGACCGTCCGGGCTCGGCTGACGGACACGCGGAAGAAGTCCTTCTGGCGGGCCGAGACCGTGGAGGTTCTCACCGCATCGGCGCACCGGCGTCCGCACGTGTGGGCGGCAGCGGACGTGTCGGTCGCGCCCGAGGAGCGCCCCGGGGGCGCGGATTTCGGGCACATCGACCTGTCGCACCAGCGCGAGCTCAAGCTGCGCGTGTTCGATGACGCGCTTCGCCGGATCGGCAAGGTGACCGTGCCGGTGACGATGGAAGCCCCCCATCCCGTCCGCGACGCCGCCGGGGCGGTGCTCGCCGAGGAGAGCCCGGACGGCACGGGATGGCGCACCCGCGTGAGCCTGCACGTCGATGACGAGGGCAGGATCGGCCCCTACGCCGCGCGAAGTCACCGGGTCATCCCCACCGCCGACCTCCCGCTGGCCACCTCCGCCGTCGCTGCCGCCGCGTCGCGGCTGCGCGGGCAGGCGCCGGGGCGTGTGGACCTCGTGCAGCCCGCGGACGGCCGGGTGCGGATCGTGCCGCGGCCCGATGCGCCGGCGCGGACGCCGGGGGAGCCCGAGGTGCTGCTCGAGCAGGTCGGCACCCGTTCCTTCCGGGTGGATGCCGGCGGCTTCTGGCAGGTTCACCGCCTCGCCGCGCACAGCCTCACCGCGATCGTCACCGAGGAGCTCCGCGCCGTCGGGGCGGTGGGCGACCCGGACGCCGCGCATCTCGACCTCTATGGCGGGGTGGGCCTGTTCGCCGCGGCGCTCGGAGACCTGGGGGGACCAGCCACCCGTGTCACCTCCGTTGAATCCGACCCCCGTGCCACCGAGTATGCGGGGGAGAACCTCGCGGAGTGGGTGGGTGCGCGGGCGGTCACGGCGCGCGTGGACCGCTTCGTGCGGGAACTGGCGGCGGATGCGTCGGCGCGCGAGCGTGAGCGCCTCTCCCGCGGCGTCGTGCTGCTGGACCCGCCCCGAGCTGGAGCGGGGCGCGAGGTGGTCGAGGGGATCGTGGCTCTCGGCCCCGCACATGTCGTGTACGTGGCCTGCGACCCCGTCGCCCTGGCACGCGATCTCGGCACGTTCCGCGACGCCGGCTACGAGGCCTCCCGCGGAATCCGCGCCGTCGATCTGTTCCCCCATTCGCATCACGTCGAGGCGATCACGGTACTGAGCCGGTGACACCGATAGCATGACGACTATGACGCGAGTCGCCCTGATCGACGATCACGAGTCGGTGCGCCTGGGACTCGAGGCGGCGATCGCTCACGACGAGAGCTTGACGGTCGCTTTCTCCGGGAGCACGGTCACCGAATATCTGGCATGGCGAACCGGCCAATCGGCTTCCCCGGCCGACGTGGTGGTACTGGACCTCACCCTCGGCGACGGGACGACGGTCTCGGAGAACGTCGAGCGTCTGGTCGCCGACGGCTCGAGCGTCATCATCCACAGCGTCGCCGACCGGCCCGCGGCCGTGCGGGAGGCGCTGTCTGCCGGAGCCGCCGGAATCGTCAGCAAGGCCTCGCCCATCCATGAGGTGCTCGGCGCCATCCGCACCGTCGCGATGGGCGAACTGCTGAACAACGTCGAGTGGGCCAGCGCCGTCGAGGCCGACCGCGCCTTCGCCGACGCGCAACTGTCGGCGCGCGAACGCGAGGTACTGCGACTGTACGCCGCGGGGTTGCCGCTGAAGGCCGTCGCCGAGCGACTGGGCGTCGCCTACTCCACCGCGAAGGAGAACATCACGCGCGTGCGAGTGAAGTACGTCGAAGTGGGTCGCCCGGCCCCGACGAAGATCGACCTGTTGCGCCGCGCAATGGAAGACGGGATCCTGCAACGCCCCGAGGGCGACACCGATGGCTGAAGCTGATCGGTCCGTTCTCGACGCGGCGTGGGGGCGCCTCCCGAGCTCGCGCGAGGCGACCGAGACCCTCGGCTCCTTCACCCGCGCGCGCATCGAGCGCGTCATCGAGCTCCTGGTCGGCCCCGGGTCGCTGATTCTCGGCGCCCAGGCGGTGTTCGCGTCATTCGGCCCGGGAGACGAGCGCACCGGGTGGCACCTCCCGCTGGTGCTCGCCGTCTTCCTTCCGCTGGCTGCCATGGTCATCGCGTGCGTCGTCGGCAGGTTCTCACGGGTGTTCTGCGGTCTGTTCGCGGTCGTCTACGTCATCGCCCTGGCCCTCTGGCCGGTCGCGACCACCGGCGGCGCTCAGCCGGTTCCCGCCGAAGAACCCTGGATCTTCTATCTGGTCAACGTCGCGACCGTCGCGACGGTCGTTGCCTTTCCGCTGCCGCTCCAGATCGTGTGGACGGTGGTCACCCCGCTGCTGTTCGGCCTCGTGCGACTCATCCAGGCCGGATTCGCGGAGGAGTTCTTCTTCCCCGTGGGCCTGGACGTCTCCTTCGCGCTGATCCTCGGCGGGGTCGTCGTCGTCCTCGGCTGGACCTACCGGGCGGTTGCGGCCAACGTCGATGAGACTCGGGCGCGGGCGGTGGCCAGCTACGCAACGGCAGCCGCCGCTGCCGCCACCGAGCGAGAGCGGGTGGCGGTGGCCGCGCTGATGCATGACAGCGTCCTCGGGGCGCTCCTGGCCGCCGAACGGGCCACGACGCCGCGCGAGCGCACGCTCGCGGTGAGCATGGCCCGCGAGGCGCTC
Source organism: Microbacterium sp. Z6_144 (assembly GCF_057197625.1). Lineage (NCBI taxonomy): Bacteria > Bacillati > Actinomycetota > Actinomycetes > Micrococcales > Microbacteriaceae > Microbacterium > Microbacterium sp. Z6_144. The sequence continues at coordinate 2,450,662 of NZ_JBXVPT010000001.1, read as the reverse complement.
ACGCGTCTCGCCAACGCCGAGAAGGACCCGTGGGAGGGCAGCGACGAGCCGGTGGACGCCGCGCGCCTCGCGGACGACCTGGAAAGCGGTGCGCGCGAAATGGGTGTCCAGCTGCTCGTCGCGCGCTCGTTCGACCCCGACACACCCCGAGTTCCCGGACGCGTGGCGCGCGCCCTCGTGCTGGCGGCACTGCAAGCGGTCGCCAACGCGGTGCAGCACGCCAACGCGCAAGGGCTGACCGTGCAGCTGCGCGGGCACGCCGACCCCGGCGGCGTGGTCGTGCGCGTGGGTGACACCGGCGGCGGATTCGACGTGGACCACATCCCCGAAGACCGGCTCGGCATCCGCGGTTCGATTCTCGCCCGGGTCACCGCGGTCGGCGGGCGCACCGAGATCGAATCCGGTTCCCACGGCACGACGATCACCCTCGAGTGGGACAGCGGGGATCGCTGGTGAGCGTCCGTGCGATCGTCTCCGCCCTTGCCGTCGCCTTCACGGCCTATCTGGCAGCCCGCGGATTCTGGTGGGACAGAGCCGACGTCGACCACCCGTGGCTGATCTTCCTCGCGCTGCCGGTGTATCTCATCGTGACGTGGCTCACGATCTTCTGGGGCGTCGGCCGGCACAAGCCCGGTGCCGCCGCGGTCATCCCCACGCGCAAGGGGATGCTGCCGGTGTGGGTCTGCGCGATCGCCCTGGGCGTGGCGGTACTCGTTCCCAACGCGATCTTCTTCGCCGTGGAGCCGACCTCGCGGACGCAGCCGTTCGCCACGTGGGTGATCGGTGGGATCGGCGCCCTGATGACCATCGTCATGGTCCGTCGGCGGCCGTGGTTCGCCTGGGTCGGACTCGGCGTGGCCGCAGCCTCCGTCTCGCTGTGGATCGGCGTCCTGCCTACCCTGGCCCTCGGAATGGTCGGCTCGATCGTGTGGGTCGCGGCCGCCCAGCTGCTCATGTCGGCCCTGGACCGGGCCGCGAACGACACGGTGCGCCTCGCTGAACTCCAGCAGGCCGCATCCGCCTGGCAGGCGTCGCAATCCGGCCGCCAGCGGGAGCGGCGCGTGCAGGTGCAGCGGGCCCTGCAGATCGCGGGACCGATCCTCGGCCGCACGATCGAGACGGGGGGCAACCTCCGCCCCGCCGAGCGGCTCGAGGCGCGTCTGGCCGAGGGGCGCCTGCGGGACGAGCTGCGCGGCCCGAGTCTGCTGGATGACACCGTGCGCACCGAGCTGGAAGCCGCCCGCCGGCGCGGCATCACCGTCACGATGCTCGACGAGGGGGGCCTGGAAGACCTCGAAGAACCGGCTCTCGCCGGCATCCGCGGCGAACTGGCCGACATCCTGCGGTCGGCGTCGTCCACGCGGTTGATCATCCGGACCTCGCCGCACGACCGGGTGGCGGTCACGATCGTCGGGCGATCGGGAGACGGCGACAGCCTCTCGGACGAAGACAGCGTCGAACTCTGGCACGAGATCCTGCGCACGCGGTGATCCACCCGACTCGCCGGTCCGGCGGGGGAGGGCTCCGGACCGGCGAGACGAACGGGGGGAGGCGAGGGGCGGCGAAGCCGCCCGCCCCTCGCCTGGCGGACAGTTACCCGAAAACCGTCCGCAAGACCGGGACTGGCTGTAGAAGCAGTCCCGGCCGAACGCGTAATGCGTTCCAGCTCCTCCAGTATGCGCTTCGTGCAACGCCCCGTCTGTAGGTATTTCGGGGGACAGGTATCAGCATTCCGGGCGACCCGGTATCAGTCTTCCGGAGGACAGGCGCGCGATGACGGCCGAGACACTCAGCCGGACACCCAGCCGCGTTCGCGCGACAGCTCAGCCGGAGACCTGGCCGCGTTCGCGCGACAGCTCAGCCGGCGAAGCCGCCCCAGCCCCGCTCGCGCGACAGCGTCGCGCGGGCATCGCGCGCCGACACGCGCCACCGGGAACGACTGCGCTCCACCGGCACGACGGCCGCGGCGGCCTCTTCCGCGTACGCCTCGCTCACGACGGCCATGAGGGCCGCGAGCTCCTCCTCGGTGGGATTCCCGTGGCGGACGTCGATCGAGACGACCGGCTCCGGCTCGTGCGCGGAACTCACAGCGGGATGTTCCCGTGCTTTTTCGCGGGGAGGCTCGCGCGCTTGCCGCGCAGCGCGCGGAGGGCCTTGGCGATCGCGACGCGGGTCTGCGCGGGCTCGATGATGCCGTCCAGTTCGCCACGCTCGGCGGCGAGGAAGGGGGATGCGACGTTATAGGTGTACTCGTTCGCGAGGCGGGTACGTACCGCTGCGACGTCCTCCCCGGCGGCTTCGGCGCGCTTGATCTCGCCGCGGTAGAGGATGTTCACGGCCCCCTGGCCGCCCATCACGGCGATCTCGGCGGTCGGCCAGGCGAGGTTGATGTCGGCGCCCAGCTGCTTGGAGCCCATCACGATGTACGCGCCGCCGTAGGCCTTGCGCAGGATCACGGTGACCAGCGGAACGGTGGCCTCGGCGTACGCGTACAGCAGCTTCGCGCCGCGGCGGATGACACCGGTCCACTCCTGGTCGGTGCCGGGGAGATAGCCCGGGACATCCACCAGCGTGACGATCGGGATCGAGAAGGCGTCGCAGAACCGCACGAAGCGGCTGGCCTTCTCGCCCGCGTCGATGTTGAGGGTTCCGGCCATCTGCGACGGCTGGTTCGCGATGATGCCGACGGTGCGGCCCTCGATCCGGCCGAAGCCGATGACGATGTTCGGGGCGAACAGCGGCTGCACCTCGAGGAAGTCGCCGCCGTCCACGATCCGCGAAATCACGGTGTGGATGTCGTACGGCTGATTCGCTGAGTCGGGGATGACGGTGTTCAGCGAGCGGTCCGCATCCGTCGTCTCGAACTCGAACGGGGTGTCGTACACCTGGATCTCGTCGAGGTTGTTGTCGGGGAGGAAGCTGAGGAGGGTGCGGGCGTAGTCGAGCGCGTCGTCTTCGTCTTCGGCGAGGTAGTGCGCGACGCCCGAACGGGTGTTGTGCGTGTACGCGCCGCCGAGCTCCTCCATCCCCACGTCTTCACCGGTGACGGTCTTGATCACGTCGGGACCGGTGACGAACATCTGGCTGGTCTTGTCGACCATGATCACGAAGTCGGTGAGGGCGGGGGAGTACACCGCGCCGCCGGCGGCCGGGCCCATGATGATCGAGATCTGCGGGATGACGCCGGAGGCGGCGGTGTTCAGGCGGAAGATCTCGCCGTATTTGCCGAGGGCGACGACCCCCTCCTGGATGCGGGCACCGCCGGAATCGAGGATGCCGATGATCGGGATACCGCCGCGGAGGGCGAACTCCATGACCTTGATGATCTTGTCCCCGGCCACCTCACCGAGCGACCCGCCGAAAGCGGAGAAGTCCTGCGCGTACACCGCGACGGTGCGCCCGTGGATGGTGCCGGTGCCGGTCACCACGGAGTCGCCGTAGGGGCGCGACTTGTCCATGCCGAACGCCGTCGTGCGGTGACGGACGTATTCGTCCAGCTCGACGAACGATCCCGGATCGACGAGCAGTTCGATACGCTCGCGCGCGGTCAGCTTGCCCTTCGCGTGCTGCTTGACGCGAGCGGCCTCCTCCGCGTCGACCACCGCCTCCTGGTACCTGCTGCGAAGGTCCGCGATCTTGCCCGCGGTGGTGAATGGATCGTGCTGCTCGGTCACGCGTTCCACCCTATCGGCGCGGTGTTGCGCGGCGTTGGAGGGTGCGCACAACGCATCGCGCGTTCGCCTGTCGACTCGGCTGCCTCACACCGGGGCCCGGGAGGGTGTCAAGGACCCGACGCCTGGCCGGCGGGCGGCCTAGGGTGGGGCCATGCCGATCCCCGAGAAGGGCTACCCGCGCGCCGCGCAGGTCAGTCCGCGCCTCCAGGTCGTCGAGACGACCGACTCCACCAACGCCGACGTGCTGGCCGCCGCCGCGGAGGACCCGGCCGGCTGGCCGCACCTGTCGGCGCTCGTCACCACCGACCAGCGCGCCGGCCGTGGGCGGCTCGACCGCACCTGGACGGCGCCGGCCGACACCGCGCTCGCCGTCTCCGTGCTCGTCCGCGTCCCCGGGCTCCCCATGCACGCGCGCGGGTGGATACCGCTGGCCGCCGGCGCCGCGATGACCCGCGCCGTGGCCGCGCAGCTCATCGCCACGGGCAACTCGGCCCGGCTGAAGTGGCCGAACGACGTCCTCGTGGACGGGGGGAAGATCTCCGGAATCCTGGCCGAGGTCATGCCCTCGGACTCCGACGCCGTCGTGGTCGGCGCGGGCGTGAACACCACCATGACGCGGACGGACCTGCCCGTCTCCACCGCCATCTCCTTCGCCGCCCTCGGGCTGGAATGCGACGACGACCGTCTCCTCGCCGATTACCTGCGGGCGCTGGACGAGCAGCTGCAGGCGCTGCTCGCCGCGCACGGCGATGCCGCGGCATCCGGGGTGCTCGGTGAGGTCGAGGCGCTGTGCACGACGCTCGGGCGGGACGTGACCGTCGCCCTCCCCGATGGCACGACCGTCGCCGGCCGGGCGCAGCGCATCGACGCGGACGGCCGCCTCGTGATCGTCACGGGCGTCGACGAGGTGCCGGTGTCAGCCGGCGACGTCGTGCACGTGCGCTGACCGCGTGGGAGCGCCCGACCGAACAGCAGCCTGGGACATTATGACGTGTGAGCGAAACCGAAGCAGGGCATCAGCGAACAGGTGACGGCGTCGGCCCACGGCGCCGACAAAGGGAATGGAGCCGTGACCGGGAGAGATGAGCTTGCGGCTCAGGAGCGCGCAACACTTCCGTCGGTCATGCAGCGCGGCGTGAAGAGTCTCGAGCGAAGCCGCCGGAAACGCACGGCGGTCGTCTGGGGTGTCGTCGTCGCCGTGCTCGCGGTGGTCCTGGTGGGATCGGTCTTCGTCGCGGGTGCGCAGACTGGGTCGGGACCGGCGACCATGACAGCATCTCCCTCGGTGTCTCCGCGTCCGACGCCGACACCGACAGACCCGCAGTCTCCCCTGCCTACCCCGACCTCCGCCTCCGGCGAGGAGCCGGCCGCGTGGGATCCCACCGAGTGGATCGTCAGCGAAGACGGCATGGGCCCGTTGCGCGTTGGGATGCCCTTCCCGGCTGCGGTGGCTCTCATCCCCGATGCAGTGAACGCCTGCGGCCATGCATTCACCAACGAGACCAGCACACTGTGGATGGCGCGGTGGAGTCAGGACCCCACGGGTGCGCTGGCCGATGTCCAGTGGTCTCGCTGGGACGTCACCACGTGGGACATCTCCATGGGGCCGCGGACTGCCGAGGGGATCGGCCTGGGTTCCACTGCAGAAGAGGTGCTGGCGGCTTATCCCGCCGCCGTCCCGGTCCAACGCAACGGTGAGTACCTCCAGGTGGGTCGCATGTACTTCGAGACCCGGGACAACATGGTGCGAAGCATTGGCGTCACCTCGTCGGAGATCCCGTACGAGTACTGCGGATGAGGTGTGGCGAGCCGGCCCGCTCGCGTCCCAGCCGCGGCGACGTCGTGCACGTGCGCTGACCGCGTGGGAGCGCCGCGATGTCGGCGCAGCCGGTGACAATAGGAGGGTGACCTCTCCGACGACCTATGGAGGGCGGCCCCGCACGCCCGCTCCGGGAGCGCCCACGCCCGAAATGCGCGTCGCGCGGTTCCGCCCGCACGCGCGGCGGTTGTTCTGGTCGTCGCTCGTGCTCATCGCCGTGGCAGGCGCGACCGGCTACTTCTACGGCAACCTCCCGGCTCCCTTCGAGAACTGGATGCTGCTGACCGCTGCCGCGGTCGTCGTCCTTCTCCTCGTGGTGCTGCCGTGGGCGGTGTGGTGGTCGCACACCTACACGATCACGACGCGTCGCGTGATCGAGCGCGCGGGGCTGTTCGGCACCCGCCGCAGCGAGCTGCCGCACATGCGCGGATACACGATCCAGGTGCGCCGTGGTCCGCTGCAACGGCTGTGGGGCGCGGGCACCCTCATCCTGTCCAACGGCATGGACGCTCCGCTGCGGCTGCGGAACGTTCCCAACGCCGAGCTCGTGCACGAGGTGCTCGTCGACCAGGTCGAGGTCAACCAGATCCTCGCGCACCGCGACTCGCAGCCCACCACCTTCCCGACGCCGTCCGCCTGAGGTCACCGCGGCCCGGGCTGCGGGATGATGGGAGCGACGGAAGGGGAACCATGACGATGCGAGTGGGGATCATCGGCGGCGGACAGCTGGCCAGGATGATGATCGCGCCGGCGGTCGAGCTGGGACTGGACGTCCGCGTCCTCGCCGAAGAGCCGGGGATGTCGGCATCCCTCGCCGCCACCGCGACGGGCGACTATCACGACGCCGAGACGGTGCTCGCCTTCGCGCGTGACGTCGACGTGATCACCTTCGACCACGAACACGTTCCCCAGGACGTCCTCGCCGCCCTCGTCGACGCCGGAGTGCCGGTGCATCCGGGGCCGGCGGCGCTGGGCGTCGCGCAGGACAAGATCGTCATGCGCCGGCGCATGGCGGAACTCGGGGCGCCGCAACCCGACTGGGCGGCGGTGGCGGACGAGACGCAGCTTCAGGAGTTCCTCGACGACCACGGCGGTCGCGCCGTCGTGAAGACCCCGCGGGGCGGCTACGACGGCAAGGGCGTGCGCGTCCTGTCGGCCGCGCACGAGGCGCAGGACTGGTTCGCCGTGCTCGCCGAGGATGCCCGAGGGGGCGAACTGCTGGTCGAGGAACTCGTGGACTTCTCCCGCGAACTCGCCCAGCAGGTCGCACGCCGCCCGTCGGGCGAAATGGCCGTCTATCCCGTTGTCGAGACCGTTCAGCGCGGCGGCGTGTGTGCCGAGGTCGTCGCCCCCGCACCCCGGGGGGACGGCCGGCTCGCGCGGGCCGCTGCCGACCTCGGCGTCGCGATCGCGGAAGGGCTCGGGGTGACCGGGATGCTCGCCGTGGAGCTGTTCGAGACCACGGATCAGCGCATCCTCGTGAACGAACTCGCGATGCGGCCGCACAACAGCGGTCACTGGACGCAGGACGGCGCCGTCACCAGCCAGTTCGAGCAGCATCTGCGGGCCATCCTCGACCTTCCGCTGGGCGCCACGGACGCCGTGGCGCCGTGGTCGGTCATGGTGAACATCCTCGGCGGCCCGGCCGAGGACGGACTGGACACGCGGTTCGCCGCAGCCATGGCGGAGCATCCGAACGCCAAGATCCACACGTACGGCAAGGCCCCCCGGCCGGGCCGCAAGGTGGGTCATGTCAACGTCGCCGGCTTCGACCTCGACGACGTCGTCTACCAGGCGCGGGCGGCAGCAGCGTTCTTCCTCGACTGAGGCCGCGCCGTTGCGGCGATCTCGCAGACAACCGCCCTAGCCTGGTCGGGTGACCCGGCCGCTGCATTCCTCCGAGACGCCTGTGGTCGGCGTCGTCATGGGTTCCGATTCCGACTGGCGCGTGATGAGCGACGCATCCCAGATCCTCACCGAACTGGGCGTCGCGCACGAGGTCGAGGTCGTCTCGGCGCACCGCACCCCCGACAAGCTGATGCGCTACGGGCGGGAGGCCCGGGCGCGCGGGCTCAAGGCCATCATCGCCGGGGCCGGCGGTGCCGCGCATCTCCCCGGGATGCTGGCCTCGGTCACGGCGCTCCCGGTCATCGGCGTGCCGGTGCAACTGGCGACGCTCGACGGGCTCGATTCGCTCCTGAGCATCGTGCAGATGCCCGCGGGAATCCCGGTGGCCACCGTGTCGATCAACGGCGCGAAGAACGCCGGGATCCTCGCCGCGCGCATCCTCGCCGCAGGGGACGACGCGCTGGCCGACCGTCTCGAGGCGTACGCGCGCGACCTCGAAGCGCAGGTCGAGGAGAAGAACCGCCGGCTGAAGGACTCCCTGTGAGTGTCGCCGCAGCCGACCGCGTGCGCCCTGGCGCGCGAGCGGTCGTGGAGAGCAGGCCGCTGCGCCACCCCGACGCGGGGTCGCGCCAGGTCATGACGCGGCGCGGCTGGTGGCTCGTGCTCTTGAACTTCCTGCTCCCCGGGGCGGCCCAGGTGCTCGCGGGGAGCCGCCGGCTCGGCCGGTTCGGACTCGGCGCGACGCTCGCCCTGTGGGGGGGCCTCATCCTCACCGGGCTGTTCGCGCTCCTCTCGCCGACCGCGCTCGTCTCCGCCGTGTCGGGCGCGTGGATCCCGGAGTGGTTCGCCTGGTTCCGCTGGGTGCCGCTGACGCTCGTGCAGATCCTCCTGCTGGGGTACGTCGTCCTGTGGATCGTGCTCACCGTCGACACGCTGCGGCTCGTCCGGCTGGTGCGCACCGGCGGTGCCGCCCGCTTCGGCATCGCCGCGCTCTCCGTCCTCCTCCTCGTCGGCGCCAGCATCGGCGGCGTGTGGGGAGCTCAGGCCGCGGGGACCGCGCGCGACACGCTCGGCGCGATCTTCGGTCAGTCGGCGCCGGTGGTCCCGCCGTCCGACGGGTACTACAACATCCTCCTTCTCGGTGCCGACAGCGGCGAGGGCCGCGACTCCATGCGGTTCGACAGCATCTCCGTGGTGTCGGTCAACGCCGCCAGCGGCGCCGTCACGATCACCGGCATCCCGCGGGACATGCCGCACTTCCCCTTCTCCGCCGGGCCCATGCAGGACAAATACCCGAACGGGCATGAAGGGCACGCCGATAGCACCTGCGGCTGGGGGAGCGGTGTCAATCAGCTCCGCACTGAGGTGGAGGTCTGCCAGGACGGCAGTCAGCTGTACCCGGATGCGGAGGCCAACGGCTCCGCCCCTGGGGTCGAGGCCACGAAGGATGCCGCCGAAGGAATCCTCGGCATCGAGATCTCGTACTACGTCTTCATCGACATGCATGGCTTCGCTGCTCTCGTCGACGCCCTCGGCGGGGTCGACATCACCGTCGAGCAGCGCCTGCCCAAGGGCGGCGGCCCCGCGTACTCCGGCCAGCCGGCCGAGGATTGGGCGATCGGATGGATCGAGGCCGGTCCGCAGCACATGGACGGCGACACCGCCCAGTGGTACGCCCGCTCGCGCTACACGACGAGCGACTTCGACCGCATGAAGCGCCAGCGTCAGCTCCAGGAGGCGATCCTCGCGCAGGCGAGTCCGCAGAACGTGCTCACGCGGTTCCAGGACGTCGCCGCCGCCGGTACCGCGATCGTGCAGACCGACCTTCCGCAGCCGTTGCTGCCGGCGCTCGTCGACCTGGCGATGAAGGCCAAGGAGCAGCCCGTGAGCACGATCGAGCTGACGCCCGAGGGCGGTATCGACGAGTTCGATCCCGACTACGCATACATCCAGGAGCTCGTCCGGACCACGCTGCACCCGCCGACCCCTTCTCCGGAGGCGGGCGGGTGACCGCCACGCTGCGGGTCATCCTCGACCAGCTCGTCTCACCCACGTCGCGCGATCTCGCCGAAGCGTCCCGCGAACTCGCGAGAGCGCTCATCGGTACGGCGCCACGGGGGGCGGACGTCGCCGGTATCGTGCCCCGTGGCGGCGAGGTGGACCGTCTCGACGGCCTGGTCGACGTCTCCACGCTGGGTCTGGCGCGGCGCGAGCTCGCCGCATCCTGGCAGATCGGCATCGCACCAGGCGTGGGAAAGGGCATGATCCACTCGCCCACCCTGTTCGCGCCCCTGGTGCGGCACGATCGGGTGCACGAGACGCATCAGATCGTCGCGACGGTATGGGACCTCCGCGCGTGGGAGGCGCCCGAGACGCTGGGGCGCGGTGAGGCCGCCTGGCACCGCGCGATGCTGAAGCGTGCCGAGAAGCACGCGGATGCGGTGGTCGTTCCCACCCACGCCCAGGCCGACCGGCTCTTGGAACTCGGGCGGTTCAGCGGCCGCATCCGCGTCATCGCGGGAGCGGCGCCCGACGGATTCCGCGTGCACACGGATGTCGCAGGCCGGCTGCGCTCGCTCGAGTTGCCGCCGCGGTTCGTTGCGATGGCCGGGGGCGCGGCCGAGTCGGACGGACTCGCGTTCGGGTTTCGCGCCGTCGTGGAGGCGGGCTGGGACGGGGAGGTCGTCGTTCTCGACTGCCCGGAGGGTCAGGAAGCGGCGGTGCGGGAGCGGGCCGCCGCTGCCGGCCTTTCGGAGTCACGCGTTCGCGTCCCGGCCGCGCTCGAACCGTTCGACCGCGCCTCCGTGCTCGGCAGCGCCGCCCTCTTCATCGCACCCTCGGAGCGGGCGGATTGGCCGTGGCGCGTCGTCGAGGCGATCACCGTGGGGACCCCCGTGGTGGCGGCCGACTCGCCCGTGCACCGCGAGGTGCTCGCGGACGCGGCTTCGTATGCGATCGACGGCCGATTCGCCGACGCGGCTGCGGCGGGTCTGGACGATGGTCGATTGCGCATTCTGGCGCAGGATCGCGCGAAGTCGTTCTCGTGGCGTGAGCACGGAGACCGCGTGTGGCAACTGCACGCCGAGCTCTGACGTTCTCATAGGCTGAGCATCATGCCCGCGCGCGTTGGAATCGTCGTCCGCACCGTCGATCGACCGGAGTTCTTGGCGCGCGCCCTCGCCGACCTGGCGGCGCAGACCTTCGCAGACTGGCGGGTCGTGGTCGTCAATGACGGCGGCGATGGAGCCGCCGTGCAGGCCGTCGTCGGAGAATCCGTCGTCGCCGATCGCGTGACGGTCCTCGACTCGCGTGAGCCCGGTGGCCGGTGCGTCGCAGCCAATACCGGCATAGAAGCCCTCGACACCGAGTTCGTCGTCGTGCACGACGACGACGATTTCTGGCATCCGGCCTTCCTGGAGCGCACGGTGGCATTCCTCGATGAGCATCCCTCGGACGCCGGCGTGGGGGTGGCGACGGCGATCGTCTACGAGGAACGCCGCGGCAATCGGTGGGTCGAGACGTTCCGCGTGCCGTTCTGGGCCGACCTCACAGAGCTGCGGTTCATCGATCTCCTCGAAGTCAATCGGGCCGTGCCGATCTCGCTCCTCTATCGCCGCAGCATCCACGACACCGTCGGCTACTACGACGAGACGATCGACGCGGTCGAGGACTGGGAGTTCTATCTCCGCGTGCTCGCCGTCGCCCGCCTCGGCTTCATCGGCGGGGAGCCGCTCGCCTTCTGGACTCAGAGGCCGGGAGTCGGGGGCGTGGACGGCAACAGCATGTTCGCCCTCGGTCATCTCCACGACCGCGACGACCTCGCCGTTCGCGATCGCGAACTGCGCGCGTGGGTCGCGACCAACGGGGCGGGACTGCCGCTGTACCTCGCCGACATCGAACGCCGGATCCGTGAGGACTTGCGACGCGAGATCCGAGACGGCTTCGAAAGGCAGCGCGCGGAGCTCCGCGCCGACATCGACTCGCACCAGCCGGTGTGGTCACGCCTCCGGCGGCTGCGGCGGCGCCTGGGCGCTCCCCGGCCATAACGGCGCGGCGACGCACCGGCGTGGGATACGGCCGGTTGACGAGAAGACCATGAGAATGACGGCGTGATGAGCGCGCGCGAGAGTCTGCTGTCCGGTCGAGGACGTCGAGCTGTACGGATATGGTCGGCGGGAGTGCTCCTGGTCGGTGCATTGTCGCTCGCCGCGTGCGCCACGCCCATGGGGGCGGGTCAGCCCTCGCCGTCCATCACCCCCAGTGAATCCACGCCGACCGCTGCACCCACGGAACCCGTGGCCTCACCCGACCCGACGCCGACGGAGTCGGCGACCGTCGTGACGCCGTACAACGGCGACGTGCTCATCGTGACGTCCGAGGTCATCGAGGGCCGACTCGAGGTGACCGCCATGATCCCCGGTGTGAGCGAGGCCGGGGGGACGTGCGCTCTGGAAGTGGCCGGGCTGACCGAGACCAGCTCCGTGAGCGGAAACGCCGGGAACGACGTGACGTATTGCGGCGTGATGGCGGTGCCGATCCCCTCCGGGACGGACCCCATCCGGTTCGAGGTCTCGTACAACTCGGATTCGACGCGGGCGAAGTCCGCCGCGTCGACGGTGGAGTCCGCCGGATGAGTCCTCGCCGCCGCCGCATGCGCAGCCTCGCGGGCGTTCTCGCCGCATGCTTCTCCGTCGTCGCTCTCCTCGTCGCGCTTCCCGCCACGGTGGCCCCGGCTCCGCAGGCCCAGGCGGCCAACGCAGCGGACTGGAATCCGGGCAACATCATCGACGATGCTGTCTTCTACGACTCCAACGCCATGGATGCGGGGGCCGTTCAGAGCTTCCTCAATCAGCGCGTGCGAAATTGTGCAGCAGGGTTCACCTGTCTGAAGGACTACCGGCAGAACACCGACAACAGACCGGCGGACCAGTACTGCGCCGGGTACACCGGGCGCGCCGGAGAATCCGCGGCCCAGATCATCGACAACGTGGCCCGGTCGTGCGGCATCAGCCAGAAGGTGCTCCTCGTCCTCCTGGAGAAAGAGCAGTCGCTCGTCACCCACACCTCCCCGGACGCCACGCGTTTTGCCAAGGCAACGGGTCAGGGCTGTCCGGACACCGCTCCGTGTGACACGGCGACGGCGGGCTTTTTCTACCAGGTCTACTACGCTGCGCGCCAGTACGAGATCTACCGTCTGAACCCCACCTGGTGGGGCTATCAGGCGGGACGTTGGAACAACATCCTGTACTCGCCCTATGCCGACCGAAACTGTGGGACGCAGCGGGTCTTCATCGAGAACCAGGCGACGGCCGGGCTGTACATCTACACCCCCTACGTGCCCAATGCTGCGGCACTGAACAACATGTACGGCGAGGGCGACCGCTGTTCCGCCTACGGCAATCGCAACTTCTGGCGCATCTTCACCGACTGGTTCGGGTCGACTCGAGGCGGGAGCGGAGTGGCCGCCATCGGCGCGGCCTACGAGCGCTACGGGGGCGCGAGCGGGCGCCTCGGCGCCGCAAGAGGCGTTGTCTCCTGCGGGCTCGCGCAAGGCGGTTGCTGGCAGGGCTTCGCGAACGGCGAGATTCATTGGACCGCATCAACCGGGGCCGTAGCCACCTTTGGTCCCATCTCGAGCGCCTGGCGCAGCGAGGGGAGCGAGACGGGCCCTCTCGGGTATCCCCGGACCGAGGAACTGTGCGTCCTGGTCAATAACGGCTGCTACCAGGAGTTCCAGAACGGTCAGATGCATTGGAGCGCGGCGAGCGGAGCGCAGCGCACTCTGGGTGCGGTGCTTGCGGAATGGCAGTCGCTGTCGAGCGAGCGCGGACCTTTGGGCTATCCGCTGGAGCGCGAGCGGTGCGTCCTGGTCGACAACGGCTGCTACCAATTGTTCCAGGGCGGTCAGGTGCACTATTCGCCTGCGAGCGGTGCTCATGCCACACGTGACCCCGCTCTGACCTACTGGCAGGGGCGAGGCGCAGAGAGGTCCATCCTGCGCTACCCGACCAGCGATCAGAACTGCGGGCTCAAGGATGGCGGCTGCTTCCAGCACTTCCAAGGCGGCCTCGTTCACTGGACCGCACAGACCGGTGTGCGCGCGACAGCTGGCGACACCCTCCAAGCGTGGGCGCGAACCGACTGGGAACGCGGTCCGCTGGGATATCCCACTGCTGATGACCGCTGCGGATTGGCTCAGGGCGGATGCCGTCAGGACTTTCAGGGCGGCAGGATCTATTGGCTGCCTTCGACGGGCGCGCAATGGGTGTACGGACCCATCTTGCAGAAGTGGGTCGAGTCCGGCGCCGAGTCGGGACCACTCGGGTATCCCCGCTCGTCTACGAGTTGCGTGTTGGCCGACGGTGGCTGCTACCAGGAATTCCAGAACGGGCAAATCCATTACTCGCCCGCAACCGGGGCACACGCGACGTCCGGCGCGACACTCAACCTGTGGCTGTCGCTCGGCAGCGAGAAGTCGCCGCTGGGGTACCCGGCCGGCGGTCTGCAGTGCGTACTGGCGAACGGCGGTTGCTACCAGGACTTCCAGGGCGGACAGATCCACTTCAGCCCCGGCTCCGGTGCGCACGCCACACGAGGTGACATCCTGCGGAAGTGGCAGCAACTGGGAAGCGAGAGGTCGTCGCTCGGGTACCCGCTAAGCGAGCAGAAGTGCGGGCTGCGGGCGGGAGGCTGTTACCAGGACTTCCAAGGAGGCCTCGTGCACTGGACGTCCGCCACCGGGGCGCACGCCACCCAGGGGGTCATTCTCCAGCGGTGGGCGGCAGCCGGCTACGAGCATGGAAGCTACGGCTATCCCGTCGCCGATGCGGTGTGCACGGCGGCCGGCTGCTCGCAGGCGTTCCAGGGGGGGACTATCCGATAGGGGAGTCCGCGCTCAATCCGCGATGTAGGCGGCCAGCGAGTCTCGTTGATCAGGGGCTGCGAATCCTCGCTCGACGATAGTCGTCAAGCGCAGCGCGCTGTTGGCGGGTCGAGGTGCGACGGGGCCGTGGGCGTTCGCGTAGTACTGCTCGGTGGTGACCGGCGTGACGCGGTCGGGGTCGTGGCCGGTGAGGCGGTAGACGTCGCGCGCGATTTCGTACCAGGTGGCGGTCTCGCCGGTGTTCGTGACGTTGTAGACGCCGTATGGTGCTGCCGTGTCGAGGAGGTGGCGGATGGCCTGGGCGATGGTGGGGGTGAAGGTGAGGCGCCCGGTTTGGTCGTTGACGACGGTGGGGTTGATCCCGCGTTCGGCAAGCGTCGCCATGGTGCGGACGAAGTTGCTGCCTTCGCCGATGACCCAGCTCGTGCGGATGATGTAGTGGCGGGGGACGACCGACACGATCGCGTCGCCGGCGGCTTTGGTCTGTCCGTAGACGCCGAGGGGCGAGATCGGGTCGGTTTCCGCGTATTCGCCGGGTTCCGTGCCATCGAAGACGTAGTCGCTGGAAATGTGGACGAGGGTGATTCCGTTTGCGGTGGCGATCCTCGCGAGCGCGGCGACGGCGGTGACGTTCGCAGCCCAGGCGTCGGCGCGGCCCTCGGGCGTTTCGGCTTTGTCGACGGCGGTGTAGGCGGCGGCGTTGATGATGGTGCCGTAGTCGCGCCAGCGCCGGGCCGTCAGCAGGTTCGGGTCGGTCAGGTCCAGCTCGGAACGGGTGGCGTAGTCGATCCCGTCGTGGTCGCCGAATTCGTCGCGCAGGGCCCTGCCGAGTTGACCGTTGGCGCCGGTGATCAGGATTCGCTGCGGCGGCATGGGGACGACGTCTGCCAGGCGGGGGTGGTTCTTGTCCTTCTCGCTGATCTCGACCTGATCGAGCGGGATGGGCCACTGGATCGCGGCGGTCTCGTCGGCGAGGTTGAGGAACGTGTAGGACGCCGTGGGTGACCAGTGGTCGTTGACCAGGTAGGTGTAAGCCGTGTTCTCTTCGAGGGTCTGGTAGCTGTTGCCCACACCGCGGGGCACGAAGATCGCCTTCGACGGGTCCAGTTCGGTGGTGTACACCGCACCGAAGGTCTCGCCTTCCCGCAGGTCGACCCAGGCGCCGAAGATGCGGCCGGTCGCGACGGAAACGTACTTGTCCCATGGTTCGGCATGGATGCCGCGGGTGGTTCCGATCGCGTCGTTGAAGGAGATGTTGTTCTGCACCGGCCCGAAGTCCGGCAGGCCGATGCCGGCGGCAGTCATCTTCTCCCGCTGCCAGTTCTCTTTGAACCATCCCCGTGCATCCCCGTGCACCGGCAGATCCAGTACCAGAACCCCCGGAATGGGGGTGGTGGTGACCGACAGCTCCTTGCCGAACTCGACGCCCATCGCAGTCACTGCCCCTTGCTGGCGTAGAACGCTTCCACGCCGTCCTTCGCGCCGGCCCACCAGGCCTCGTTGTCGCGGTACCAATCGATCGTCGCGGCGAGCCCGGCTTCGAAGTCCTGGTACCGCGGTGCCCAGCCCAGCTCGGTGCGGAGCCTGCTGGAGTCGATCGCGTACCGCAGGTCGTGACCGGCGCGATCGGTGACGTGATCGTACGCGTCGGCCGGTAAACCCATGGTGGTCAGGATGAGCTCGACGACGTCCTTGTTGCTGCGTTCCCCGTCGGCGCCGATCAGATACGTCTCCCCGATCACGCCCTTGTCCAAGATCGTCAGCACCGCACTGGAGTGGTCATCGGCGTGGATCCAGTCCCGCACGTTCTCACCCGCCCCGTACAGCTTGGGGCGGATCCCGCGGATCACATTCGTGATCTGACGCGGAATGAACTTCTCCACATGCTGGTAGGGACCGTAGTTGTTCGAACAGTTCGAAATGGTGGCCTGCACGCCGAACGAGCGCACCCATGCCCGCACCAACAGGTCGCTGCCAGCCTTGGTGCTGCTGTACGGAGAGGACGGGTTGTACGGGGTGTTCTCGGTGAACCGGGCCGGGTCGTCCAACTCCAGATCCCCGTACACCTCATCCGTGGAGATGTGATGAAACCGCGTCCCGTGCTTCCGGGCCGCTTCCAGCAGCGTGTACGTGCCGACGATGTTGGTGTCCAAGAACGGACGCGGATCATTCAGGGAGTTGTCATTATGGGACTCCGCCGCAAAATGCACGACCGCGTCCACGCCCGGGAACAGCGAGTCGACCAGGGCGACGTCGGCGATGTCTCCGACGACGAGATCGACACGGTCCTCGGGGAGCGTGGCGAGGGATTCCCGGTTGCCTGCGTAAGTGAGCTTGTCCAGCACCGTCACATGGTCATCGGTGTGCGCGATGACGTGGCGGACGAAGTTGGACCCGATGAATCCGGCACCGCCGGTGACAAGCAGGCGACGACCCATGGCTTACTTTCCTCGCTTCAACACGTTCAGAAGGTACGTCCCGTACCCGGACTTCACCAGCTTCTGGGCGCGTTCTTCGAACTGCTCATCCGACAGATAGCCCATCCGCCACGCGACCTCCTCGGGGGCACCGATCCGCATGCCTGTGCGTCGCTCCATCGTGCGGACATACTCCCCAGCATCCATCATCTGGTCGAACGTGCCTGTGTCCAGCCAGGCTGTGCCGCGCGGCAGCACCTCGACCTGCAGCTTGCCGCGCCTCAGATACTCGAGATTCACATCCGTGATCTCCAGCTCCCCGCGCGGCGACGGCTGCAGATTCCGGGCGATGTCCACCACATCGTTGTCGTAGAAATACAGCCCCGGCACCGCGAAATTGCTCTTCGGCTCCGCCGGCTTCTCCGCCAACGACACCGCCCGACCATCCGCACCGAACTCCACCACCCCGTACGCGGACGGCTCCGCCACCCAGTACGCGAACACTGCGCCGCCGTCCACATCCGCATACCGCTGCAGCTGCTCCCCGAGTCCCGGCCCGTACAGGAGGTTGTCGCCGAGGACCAGGGCCACCCTGTCCTCGCCGATGAAATCCGCGCCGATCGTAAAGGCCTGCGCCAAGCCGTCCGGGCTCGGCTGTGTCCGGAACGACAGGCTGATCCCGAACTGCGACCCATCGCCGAGGAGACGTTCGAAAGCCGCCGCGTCGTGCGGCGTGGTGATCACAAGAATCTCGTCGATCCCGGCCAGCATCAGCGTCGACAGCGGGTAGTACACCATCGGCTTGTCGTACACCGGCACCAACTGCTTTGATACGCCCAAAGTGATCGGATGCAACCGCGTCCCCGAACCGCCCGCCAGGATGATTCCGCGCATATTTACCGCTCCTCCGCCTCACCGACCCCACAAGGCTAACCTTTCCTCCCGCGCGCCTCGAATTGGAGATGTGAGTCGTGGAATTTGCCATCGCGCGCCCGGGTGCCCGGACGGCTGTCGGTGCAACGATCCTCGCAGGGTAAAATCGGTGGTTCGTGCGCCGCCTTCATAAGAGACAGCGCGAGAGGACGGACGAGAGTGGAACGCGATCAGCAGCAGGAGTCCGAGCACGATTCGCCGCTCCGCCGTTGGATCGTCTATGCGATCGGGCGCGGGCAGCAGGCGCCCGACCGCCACGTCGTCCACGCATTGCAGGCGCTCCGTCCCTTCGCCGTGCGACTGCTGGTCGTGCACCCCGGCCCGCTCAAGGGCCCGCACGCGGAAAGCATCGTGGCCCTCGCCGACGAGACGGTGACCACCGCCGAGGAACGGTTTTCACCGTCCGATTACGCGCTCGCGCTCGACCGACTGGCGCCGCTCGACGACGTGGACGAGCTCGTGCTGACCGGAGACGCCTGGTTCGGGCCGGTGCGCGAGCTGCGTCCCGTGATCGAGCGCATGGACGCGACGCCCGCGGATTTCTGGACCATGGTGGAGAACGCGCGCGGTCCGCGCGAGTCGTTCCCGGACCAGGACTTCGCGGCGGTCCCGCAGCCGTGGCAGTGGGTGGCGGCCCGACGGTCGGTCTTTCAGAGCGATGCCTGGCGGCAGTACTGGAATCAGGATCGCTCCGAGTCGGAGCAGGTGGCGCAGGAGGCGCAGTTCGCCGCCCACTTCCGTGCTCGCCGCTTCGCGGGCGGGGAGGCGTTCTCAGTCGCCAATTTCACCTCGGACGACGCGGCCCTCTTTGCGGCGGAGGAGCTACTTGATGCGGGCTATCCGTTCGTCGACGGCGCGGTATTCACCAGCTACCCCTCCTTCCTCGATCGCAACGGGGTGCTGGGCAGGGAAATCGCGCAGACGATGGGGGAGTACGGATATCCCCTCGACCTGCTGTGGGCCCACCTCGCGCGCACGACCGCTCCGAAGACCATCTACACCAACCTGGGAATGCTCGAGGTCCTGCCGGAGGAGGAGGTCGCGTACGACCCGGACGCGCCTCTGCGCCTGGCCGCTATCGTCCACATCACTGATCTCGAGGGCACCGACGAGATCCTCGCCCGCCTGAACAATCTCCCGACACCGTTCGACCTCTACGTCACCACGACGGAAGGCACCTCTGGCGCGCGCTTGGAGCGCATATTGGAGTCGTGGGTGGACGGGACCGATCGGACATCCGAAGTGCGCGTGACACCGCGAAACTTCGGGCGTGACATGAGCGACTTCTTCGTCGCGTTCCGCGACGTGCTCCGCTCCGATCGCTACGACGTCGTGGTGAAGCTGCACTCGCGGCACGCCTGGTGGAAGACGGTCAATCGCCGCCGCTACTTCCGCCGTTATCAGCTGGAGAATCTACTCAGCAGCCCCGGGTACGCGCGCAACCTGCTTGGTCTGTTCCAGAGGGAGCCGGGGCTGGGACTGGTCTTCCCACCGATGATCAACATCGGTTACGCGACCATGGGCAACGGGTGGAGCTACCTCCGAGCGCCCGCGGAGGCCCTCGTCAAGCGCCTCGGGATCCACGTGCCTTTGGACGCAGTCTCACCCCTCGCCCCCTACGGTGGGATGTGGGTGGCGCGGCCTGCGGCACTGCGCATTCTGACCGACGTGGACTGGACCTTTGATGACTACGGCCAGCCTCATGAGCGGGAGTACCGCAGTCTCGCCCGCCTGCAGGAGCGCCTCGTCACCTACGCCGCCGGCGAGCGCGGATATCACTCGCGGACGGTTATGAACGCCGAGCACACGTCGATCAGCCACACAGCCGTCGACTTCAAGCTCGACCAGATGCTCTCCACGACGCACGGGTGGCCGGTGCAGCAGATCCAGCTCCTTCACCGCGCGGGATACACCGGGTACGGCGGAACGGTCGCCCTCATGCGGATGTACCTCCGCCTCCACCATCCCGGAGTAGTGCGGGCACTCGGCCCGCTCTATCGACTCGCTTTCCGCGCCTACGCCGTTACGGCGCCGGTACGTCGGCTGGTGGGGCTCCTGCGGCAGAAGGAAGGCGGGGCGAACCGATGAAGACGGCCGAACTGATCGGTTACCCGGAGCGCGCCGCGCAGACGTTCCCCGAAGACGGCAAGCGACTACTCATCTACGTCGTGTACGACCGGCGCGGCGATGTCGAGGAGTACATCCCCTACGCACTGACGGCGTTGCGCGCGCACTGCACCCACATCCTGGTCATGGTGAACGGGCTGCTCAGCCCGTCCGGACGAGAGCGGCTCGAGGCCGTCTCCGATCGAGTGGTCGTGCGAGAGAATCGCGGCTTCGATAGCTGGGCGTACAAGGAGGGCCTTGACCTCATGGCCGACCGGATGTCGGAGTTCGATGAGGTCCTCCTTCTCAACGACACGTGGTTCGGGCCCATCCGCCCTTTCGAGCCGGTCTTCGAGCGCATGAACCGACGGGCACTGCATTTCTGGGGGATGACCGACCACATGCGCGTGGAGCCCAATCCCTTCACGCAAACGGGCTACCTGGCCTACCACCTTCAGTCGTACTGGGTCGCCGCGCGAAGGGACATGTTCCTGAGCCCCGAGTGGCTCGCCTATTGGCGGGATCTGCCGGAGATGAATTCCTACAACGACGCGGTGGCCAAGCACGAGGGAGTCTTCACCGAGCATTTCACCGGACTCGGTTTCTCCGGCGAGGTGGCGTTTCCCACGCTCACCGACATGCACGAGAACCAGTCGATCCTGTACGCCGAGCAGCTCATCGAGGCGGGGTGCCCGACACTCAAGCGCAGGCCGTTCTTCCAGTGGCCCGTCTTCATGGATCACGTGGCCGTGGTGGGACGCTGGACGCTGGAGGCCGCCGCGCGCACCGGGTATCCGACAGAACTGATTTACCAGGATCTGGCCCGCAACGTGGAGCCGCGCGTCCTCAACGCGGACGCGGCCATGCTCGAAGTCCTCTCGCCAGCGGTTTCCTCGTACGACCGCGCATCCCCCCTGCGCACGATCGTGATCGCGCACATCTACTATCCGGAGATGACGGGCGAGATGCTCGACCGAACGGACACCCTGCCAGGCGCGTACGACCTGCTCGTGACAACGCCGGACGAGCGTCGGGCGGATGAGATCCGCTCCGAGCTCGCGCGGCGCGAGCCGCGCGGGTCGGTCGAGGTGCGCGTTGTCGCTTCCAATAACGGACGCGATCAGGCCGCGTTCTTCATCGGCTGCCGCGACGTGCTCCTCGACGGCGGCTACGAGTTGGTCGTCAAGATCCACTCGAAGAAGACCCCGCAGGACGGGGCGAACGTCGGTCGTCACTTCCGTCGCCAACAGTTCGACAACCTGCTGGCCAGCACCACACAGACGGGCAATATCGTCGCGATGTTCCAGCGAGAGCCGGGACTAGGACTGGCGTATCCGCCCACCATTCACATCGGGTACCCGACGATGGGCCACGGCTGGTGGGCGAATCGTCCGGGATTCGAGAAGATGCGGGAGGATCTCGGCGTGCGCGTGCCGATGGACGAGATCTCCCCGCTCGCGCCGTACGGATCCATGTTCTTCGCCCGCCCCGAGGCGCTGCGACTCCTGGTGGAGCACGAGTGGACCTACGAGGAGTTCGGGGGAGCTGAGGCCTACAGGGACGGCGGCCTCGCGCACGTCCTCGAGCGGATGCCGAGCTATGCGGCCGGTGAACTCGGCTTCCACACCCGCACGGTCGCGACGCCTGAGTACCTCGCCAAGAGCTATCCGATCCTCGACTTCACGCTTGACCAGGTGTCTCGGACCATGCCCGACCACACGATGCATCAGGTGGATTTCCTGAAGCGCGCCGGCGATATGGGCAACGGCTCGGCCCGCGACTTCGTCAACATGTGGGTACGTCTGCACCGGCCGGGCGCCCAAGGACGGGCGGATGCGCTGTTCGCTCGCACCGAGGCGCTTCGCGGAGTTCTGTGGCGGCTTCGTCACCCGCGGACGTGGCGGCGTCGTCATTGAGTTCCCAGGGTCCCGGCTCGCCCGGCGATAGGATTGTAGGACATGCCTGAAAACCACGCCGCCGCGGCAGAGGAGCGCTACGCGCGGCTAGCAGCGGCGCCGATGCAGCACATCGGCGGCTCGACGGGTCTGGGGCTCGTGGCCCTGGGCCGGTCGATCACGGACCTCTTCGCGCACAGACAGACGCTCGATCTCCTGATCCGGCGCGACATCAAAGCGCGCTACAAGGACTCGGTGCTCGGGTTCATGTGGGCTCTGGTCCGTCCTCTCATCCAGCTCGCGGTGTACTTCATCGTGCTCGGCCAGTTCCTGGGTGCCGCGCGCGGCATCCCCGACTTCGCCATCTTCGTCTTCGCCGGCCTCACGGCGATGGGGCTGTTCCAGGAGATCGCCGTCGGAGGCACGGGCTCCGTCCTGGCGAACGGCGGCGTAGTGAAGAAGGTGTACCTGCCGCGCGAGATCTTCCCGCTGGCCAGCACCGGCTCCGCCGTCTTCAACTTCGGGATTCAACTCGTCGTGCTCGTCGTCGCGACGGTGATCGCAGGGAAGCCACCGGTGCATTTCGGGCTTGTCTACGCCGTGCCCGCCGTGCTTCTGATCCTCGTCTACGGAGTCGCTTTCGCCCTCTTCTTCTCGGCCGTGAACGTCTACCTTCGCGATGTGCACTACCTGGTCGAGGTGCTGACGATGCTCCTGATCTGGCTCTCACCGGTGCTCTACTCCTGGCAGATGGCGCGGGACATCATCGCGAACCCGCTTCTGCTGGAGGTCTACACGAACAATCCGCTGACGCTGGCCATCCTGGGCTTTCAGCAGGCGTTCTGGGTCGCGGGCGATACGCTCCCCACGCCCGAGCATCTGGCCCTCCGGATGTTGGCGGCATTCCTCGTCGGCCTGGTTCTCCTGTTCATCAGTCATCGCGTCTTCATGCGTCTACAGGGCAACTTCGCCCAGGAATTGTGAGTACGGGTGAGCAATCGATCTGTCGGCGTCGCTCACGAGCGACCGGAGGTGGTCGTCCTCGACGGGGTGTCCAAGCGGTTCACGGTTCGCAGGGACTCGTCGGTGAAGGAGCGCGTCGTGACGCTCGGCCGCGCCGGGAGGCGACACCGACAGGACTTCTGGGCGCTGAGCGACGTCGACCTGAAGATCCGAGCGGGAACGACGGTCGGCCTCATCGGGCACAACGGCTCGGGGAAGAGCACTCTGCTCAAGGTCATCGGGGGGATCATTCAACCCTCGAGCGGAGCAGTCGCGCAGCGGGGGCGGATTGCCGCGCTGATCGAGCTGGGGGCGGGCTTCCACCCCGACCTCAGCGGCCGTGAGAACGTCTATCTGAATGCGTCTGTGCTCGGGCTCACTCGCGCGCAGACGCGGGCGAGTTTCGATGACATCGTGGAATTCTCGGGCGTCGGTGAGTTCATCGACACCCAGGTGAAGTTCTACTCGTCGGGGATGTTCGTGCGGCTCGCGTTCGCGATCGCGGTCCACACCGATCCCGACATCCTGCTCGTCGACGAGGTGCTGGCAGTCGGTGACGAGCAGTTCCAACGGAAGTGCCTGGACAAGATCAAGGAGTTCCAGAAACAGGGCCGGACGATCATCATCGTTTCGCACGCGCTCGACCAGATCGAGGAGCTCTGCGACCGGGTAGTACTCATGCACCGCGGACGTGTGGCGTACGACGGACTTGCCGATGTTGCCGTCGAGCGGTTCCGCGAGCTTCTTGAGGAGAACGCGGTCGGCCAAGCTCGGCCCGAGCAGATCAGCCGCGCGGCCGAGATCGAGCGCATCGAGGTGCTCGACTCCGACGGGCGAAATGTCGGGGAGATGCGCCGCGGCGAGTCCTTCCGACTGCGGATAACGGTGCGGGCGGAGCGTGACCTCCAGCGATGGGCGATCGGCTTCAGCATCGATACGGCGAACGGTCAGCTGGCGCTGGCGTCCAACACGGATCTCCTGGGAGTCCAGCTCCCGCCGCTCACCGGATCCCGCACGGTGGAGGTCGCCGTGGACCGCCCGCAGCTCAATATCGGCAGCTACTACGTCAACGCCAACCTCAACGGCGTCAGCGAACCGAGCGCCCACGCCCTCATGCAGGGCGCGGAGTTCACCGTCCGCGGCGAGAGCACCTCCCTCGGTGCCGTCGCTGCGGACGTGCGCATCTTCTGACGTCGAGTGCAGCGCCTCAGCGCGTGTCCAGCACCGCGTCCAGGAGTGTTCGCGCGCGCGCGTCGAACGAGTGCTTCCTGCGTACGTCGACCGAGATGCGCAGGAGTTCGTCGTCGTCCGGGAACTGGGCGTCGAGGTCTCCACGCAGCAGGGCGATGAGCTCCTCCTCACGACGGTAGGTGAGCACGGCGCCGCCGAAGAGCTCCGCGATCCCTTCCACATGGTCGCTGATCACCCGCCCGCCTGCCGCGACGACGTCGTACGGACGGTTGGCGATGAACCCGCGTTCCCGCATCGCCGGCCAGTGATCGTTGAGGACCGCAGCCGCCGTCTCGTAGACCGCGGGCAAGTCCGCGTTCGGGATGCCGGTTCCGGCGATCGAGCGCGCGGGGATCCACGCGCGCCAATCGGGGCCGTAGACGCGCACCGGGATGCCGGCGCGAACCGGTGCGACCACCGAGGGCCGAAGGATGCCACGGGCCGTGCCGACGAAGACGACGTCTGAACCGCGAGGCAGGCCAACCGGCCGGAACCGGGTTGGGTCGGTGCACTGGAGGAGAGGCCGCACCTCCCGCCCGAACAGCGCGCCGGCCTCGCGCGCCCAGGGCGCCGATGCGGCGAAGACCACATCGAAGCCGGAGAGGGCCTCTGCGGTGATCTCGTCGGGATGACTGATGATCCACGCGATGGAAGTTCCCGTTTCGGCGGGTTCGAGGTGCTCGGGGCCGCGCAGCGCGAGCGTCACGTCGTCGAGGTGCGAGGTGGAGCGATGTCGGGCGGGATACGCATCGATCACGACCTCCTGGCCGAGACGCCGGAGGGCGTCGGCCAGCCCGCGCGCGAAGTGCGTGTCTCCCCACCACTCGCCGCGAGGACCGGCGGGCGCGGCGGTGCGAATCGCCCACCGGAGAGCCGGCACTCGCGATCCGTCGGGAAGGACGCTCGATCGCGGCGCCCGCCTCAGCCCGGAGACGGTCCCCTCTTGGGCTGGCTCCCAACCCGCCCGCTGAAGCAGATCGCGTGCCGACGGGTCGGGACGGGGGGTGCTGCCCACGTCGACGACGCTGCGCGCGCGTGCGACCAGATCGACGCGCACCTCAAGCGGAGCGGTGGCCGCGAGAGACGCTGCGGCGGCGATCTCCTCGTCGTCGGGGAGGGGGGGCATCAGCGTCGCCGGCGCCGCAACCACGACGCCGGCGAGGGCCGGCACCTCCACGACGCCCCCTTCCGCGAGCGCCGCGGCGTCTTCCGATGGATGCCCCGCGAGGATCCTTCCTTCACGAGCGGCGCCGACGGCGGCGATGGTCCCGTCGTCGGCGAGCCACAGCGGTGCGACGAGCCGGCCGCGTTCCGCGTGCGCGGCGAGAGCAGCCATGTCCTGCGCGCTCATGGCCGTGTTCGTGCCCCGGAGGATGAGCACGCCCGCCCGGCTCGAGGCGCGTAGCTCCTCCAGGCCCTGAGCCGTCGACGCGCGGGGGCGCAAGATCGCCCGCACCCCGGACGTGCATCGCGTGAGGAGGGAGACCTGCGCCCAGACTTCGGGATCCGACGCCGTCAACACGATCGCGACGGGGCGACCCGAGGCGGCGAAGGTCGCCGCCTCGGCGAGCGACTCGTCGAAGTCGCGTTCGTGCTCCCCGATCGCCATGAGCAGCTCTGTTCCACCCGCGGTAGAAGAGGATGCTGCGTCCGCATCGCTTCCCCACGCGGCGGCCTCCGCCGCGTGGGCGACCACGGCGGCGAGCGTCTCACCGTTCGCCGGAGCCGGGAGGGCGTCCGGGCCGAACGGAAGAGACTCTGTGCGCCGTCGCCGCCACGCGGCTCCGACGGCGGCGCCGGGTTCCTGGGCGCGCTCGGGGTGGCGGCGGAGGTAGGCGCCGGCATCCCATAGCGGACTCACCTGCACGCCCGACGGGTCGTGGGTGAGGTAGGCGTACAGCGCGGGCACCTGGAACAGGCCCGGCAGGTGATCGCCGACGGCGACGTCGACGAAAAGGGGGTTCAGCCTGAAGCCGGTCTGGTAGCCGCGCCGGGAGTAGCGTCGCACCGCTGCCCGCGACGAGATGCGACGCCCGACCTGAGCCGCGACGTAATCGTCGGCCACAAGGTCGGCGGCGTTGATGACTCGAGCCCACCGGCGGCTGTTGATCTCGATGACCACGGCGCGGGCGACGCGACGAGCGACCCGGAAGGGAAAGCGCAGAAGGCGGGAGGTCGCGGTGATGGGACCCGACGGCGTCGCGCGTCCGGTCATCGGTCGTCGGCCACGGCTGCACGATCCGCGACCGACGGTGCGACCCGTTGCCGCGGTTGCCGCGGGCCTGTCTCCGACACTTCCTTCCCCGTCCACTCCCCGCGGAAGGCGTAGAGCGGACGGTTCTGCGTTTCGATGTAGATCCTGCCGATGTAACTGCCGAGGATCCCGAGCATCATCATCTGGATGCCGCCCAGGAGGAACATCCCCGCGACGACGAATGTCCAGCCTTCGACGAGGGTCTCCGGGCTGACGAGACGAGCGATCACGAGGTAGACGACCCAGATGAAGGAGAGAGCCGCGAGGATGGAGCCGGCGCGGCTGATGAACCTCAGCGGGAGCGTGGAGAATCCGAAGATGCCGTCGCCCGCGAGCCTCAGCATCTTCCGGATCGGGTAGCCGCTCTCGCCGGCGAAGCGTGCGTCTCGGTCGAAGGGCACCGCGACCTGCGTGAAGCCGATGTACGCGACGAGCCCGCGGACGAACCGGTCGTGCTCGCGGTAGCGCCGTAGCTGGTCGACGACCTTGCGGTCCATGAGGCGGAAGTCGCCCGTGTTGCGGGGGATGTCGATCGCCGCCAGGCGCGACAGCGTCCAGTAGAACGCGTGTGCGGTGAAGCGCTTGAACGCGGTGTCCTGCCGCGAACGGCGCTGCGCATAGACGACGTCGGCGCCGTCCTCCCAGGCACGAATGAGGTCGACGCTTACCTCTGGAGGGTCCTGCAGATCGGAGTCCATCACGATCACCGCGTCGGCGTCCGCCACATCGACACCGGCGGTGATAGCGGTCTGGTGCCCGTAGTTCCGCGCGAAGGAGTGCACGGAGACCCGCCGGTCCTGCGCGCGGAGCTCGAGCAGGAGGCGGAGGGAGGAGTCCTTGCTGCCATCGTCGACGAAGATGAAGTCGACGTCGTACCGCTCCTCCAGGGGGTCGGTGACCGCTCGCATCCGCGTGTAGAGGGTGGGGATGGTCGCTTCCTCGTTGTAGATGGGGAAGACGAACGAGATTCGACGTCGGGAGTCGGGGGGAATGGGGCTGTCGGTCACGACATCCGGCCTTTCAGGAGGGAGTAGACGATTCTGCGCTGGTAGGCGAGCCGGCGGGCCCGGCGATTGCCCAGGCGCACATCGGCATCGCTCACGGCACGGGGCAGCCGGTCGCGCACGCCGGCATGGAGCGCGGCCATCTGCGCGGCCTGCTCGCGGGCGAGCGCGACGCTCCATTGACCGCCGCTGAGCCGGAACGTGGATGCGGTGGCGAGGTCGGGTGCGAAGTCGCCGCGTTCGAGGACGCGGATGTAGGTGGAGACGTCGATCGCGTATGCGGTGGCGGCGTCCCACATGCCCGCCGCGAACAACGCGTCGCGCCGCATCATCACGGCGCCGGGCTCCCCGAAGAGGTTCGTGCCGGCACGCACCGTGGCTCGGATCGCCTCAGCGCCGGGCACGCGCGCGGTGAGGGGGCCGAGGCCGCGCGCGCTCATGACGGCCTTGCCCCGCGCGTCGACCACGTCTCTGCGCCCGGCCGTCAGGACGATGCCCGGATCCGCGTCCAGGATCTCAGCCTGACGCGCGAGGGAGCCGGGAAGGAGGAGGTCGTCGCCGGGAAGGAGTTTCACGAAACGGGCGCGCGTCGCGGCGGTCCCCTCGTTCCAATTGCGCGGGGCGCCGCCGCCGGGCGACGTCCGCATCAGGCGTACGCGTGGGTCGGCGGCGTAGGACTGAAGGCGTTCCCACGTGCCATCGCTTGAGGAATGGTCAGCGACGATGAGTTCGAACTCGACACCCTTCTGACCCAGCACCGAGGCGATCGTCTCGTCGATGTATGCCGCTTGCTGGAAGCTGGGGACCACGACGGACACGGTGGGCTCGTGCGTCATCACAGTCCTTTCATCGCGCGGAGGGGTCGGGTTCGCGCGCTGGCTAGGGTACCGCAGCGTCCCGGACGGACGCCGGGGCGCGCAGCCAGCGGGGGGTATAGGCTGAGGCGGATGCGCAGCCTTATCGCAGCGGTGGCGCGACGGTCCGAAGCTCGCTACCTCTTCTTCGGCGGGATAAACACCGCCTTCTCATACGGGCTGTTCACAGTCGGTCTTCTTCTCCTGCACGCGTGGGGCGTGCCCGGTGATTACGCGATCGCGATCACGTTCAGCTGGATCGTTTCCAACCTGACATCCTTCGTGCTCCAGCGGCGGTTCGTCTTCCACGGGAGCGGGCATGTGCTCCGAGAGTTCGTGAAGTTCAGCTCCGTCTCCTTCGCTTCCTTCCTCGCGAACATCGGGCTCAGCACCGTCTCGGTCTGGCTCGGCTTCACGGGCCAGGCGGAGAAGCTCGTGAGCCAGCTGGTCGTCACGGTCGTTCTCGTGATCGCGACGTACGCACTGCACAAGTTCTTCTCCTTCCGCCGCCCCTTGACCATTGAGGCTGCGGGCACGACGGCGGTCGCGACTCCGGAGTTCGACGAGCCGGAGCCGCCGGTCGCCCGATGACAGCGGCCGCGCCCGGCTGGGTCACGAGGGTCATCGGCTAGCCTGGTGGGCGGTCCGCCGCCCGGCGTGCCGTCCCCCCACAGTAAGGCCCCGTATGCACCGCCTGGCACCGTGGCAGAACGAGCTCGCGTGAGCAGCGCTGTCGCAGAGGCCACACCGCTGACATCACCGACCGAACGGGCTGCGCCGCCGTGGCTCGCCGTGGCCGTGCCGGCGCTGGTCGTGCTCGTCACGGTGATGATCTCCGTCGGCCGGATCATCTGGACGCCGGGGTTCTACTACGCCGACGACACGCAGCTCGGCGCGGTCGGCATCTGGCGCGAAATCGGCGACAACCTTCTGAACGGAACGATCCGGCACTTCAACCCGCAGGGGTGGCAGGCCGGCAACTACTGGGCCGAAGGTCAGTGGGGCCTCATCAACCCGATGATCTGGCTCATCGGCCTCGGCGTGCGGCTTGCGGCCGATGTCGCGCTCGCTGCGACGGTCGTCAAGGTGGTCTTCCTCTGCGTCATGGCGACCGGCGCGTACGTGCTCGCGCGATCCTTCGGCGCTGCGCGTGTCTGGGCCGGTCTGGCGGCGACGCTACTGCCGCAGGCGGGATTCACGGCGTACATGGATGCTCCGTCGTGGGTCACCGGGCTGATGACCACCGCGCTCTTCCCCTGGGCCTGGTGGGCTCTTCGTCGTGTCGTCGCCGGGCGGTCACCGGTCGCGTTCCTCGTCGTCAGCTACCTCCTCGTGACCGTCGGCTACGTGTTCGGAACGATGCTGCTCGCCTTCGTCCTGCTCGAGTCCCTCATCGCCGCGCTCGTCCGCAAGGACTGGCCGGTGGTCCTGCGGGTGGTCGCTGCGAGCCTGTGGGCGGGGCTGTGGGCCGTGGTGGTCTATCTCCCGGGTGTGCTGACCGCGCCCGTCACCGAACGTGGCAACACCGAGATCGCCAACTATCTGTTCCTGACGGCGGATCTGAGCGACCTCGCGTCGTCGGCGATGCCGATCGCGACGGCGACCATCGGGTCGTGGTGGGGGAGCGTGACGGCAGGACCGCTCGTCTACATCGCGTGGGTGCTACCGCTGGTCGTGCTGGTGCGCCCGTGGTCACGCGAGCTCTGGCGCGGCTCCCGGTCGCTCGTGGTCGTCGCGCTCGCGATGCTGGTGCTGGTGATCGGCCCCAGCGACATCGGTCCCATCCGCTGGCCGGTGCGATTCATGCCCTACCTCGCGCTCGCCGTCCTGGTGCTGTTCGCGCTCCTGCTCTCCCGGGGGTTCCCGAGCCGCGTCAGCCGGACGGCGGCGTTCTCCGCGGCCGTGACGGCGGCCGCCGCGGCGTGGGTCAGCTGGGCGCAGACACCCGCGATCACGCGCTCGGTCCTGGTCGTTCTGTTCCTGCAGCTGGTGGCGATCGGGGTCGCCTATGTCGTCGCGCGCGCGATGCGGCATCGGGAAGCCGACGGCGGAAGCGAGTCGGTCTTCGCCCGACGTGCGGTGGCGGCACTCGGAGCGGGCATGGTGATCGTGACCGTCGGCCTGGCGGCGTACCAGATGCGGGCGTTCCCCACCACGCCGCTGCCGACCTTCGCCGCCCCCGGCTCCGCGGATCGGATGACATCTGTCCTCGACGATGCCCAAGGCGACGTCATGACGGTGGGCGACTCCTTGGCAAACGCGTTCTCGACGGAGATGTTCGACGAGTCACTCGTCGCCAACCTGTGGTATTTCAGCCCCGCCGACGTCTCGAACCTGTA
Source organism: Microbacterium sp. Z6_144 (assembly GCF_057197625.1). Lineage (NCBI taxonomy): Bacteria > Bacillati > Actinomycetota > Actinomycetes > Micrococcales > Microbacteriaceae > Microbacterium > Microbacterium sp. Z6_144. The sequence goes on along the minus strand of NZ_JBXVPT010000001.1, from coordinate 2,420,404 downwards.
CACCGTCCTTCCCTTCACGGCGTACTCGCGCGACTTGTGCATCGACCTGCGCGGCGGTACGTGCGACACGGCGCTCGACACCCTCCTCGGCAAGGATCCCGACACCGGCGCCACGGTCGCCGATCTGCTCGCCGTGAGCGAGATCGTGGGCTACCGTTCCACCTTCCCCGATGTGCCGGACGAGCTTCCCGGAGACTGGGGCATCGAGGAGACCGGCGAGACGACCTGGCGCATCGCGCGAGACAGTGCCGTGCCCACAGCAGGCGGTGTCACCTGGACGGGCGCCGGCACCGAGGTGACGGAGCTGACACGCGACGACACCTCGGTGACCTTCCGCGTCGACGCCACCGGGTCCGACCCTCGTGTCGTCCTCAGCAGGCTCGCCTGGCCCGGCTACCACGTCGAGGGTGCCGCCTTCGCGGATCCCACCCGCGGCTACCTCCTGACGGTCGACGTGAACGACGTCAGCGCCGGTGACATGGTGACCGTCTCGTTCGCCCCGCCCGGGCGTGCGGTGCTCACCGGCGCCGCAGCGCTCGCCGGTGCTGTCGCGGTCCTGTGGATCGGGGTCCTCGTCGTCGGCCGAGTCCGCGCAAGACGCGCCGAGGCGGTCAGGCACTCGCCGGTAGACTAGTCCGCCGGGGCTTCGGCCCCGTAACAGTCTGCCCCCCGTCTGAAAGGCGCCTGCGCTCCATGGATCTTCTCGTCGTCGGCTCCGGGTTCTTTGGTCTCACGATCGCGGAGCGCGCGGCAGCATCCGGTCGGAAGGTGACTGTCATCGATCGACGTCGCCACATCGGCGGGAACGCCTACAGCGAGGATGAGCCGGAGACCGGCATCGAGGTGCATCGATACGGCGCGCACCTCTTCCACACGTCGAACCCGACGGTGTGGGAGTACGTGAACCGTTTCACCGACTTCACCAGCTACGTGCACAGGGTGTACACGAACCACAAGAACGTGGTGTTTCCCCTCCCGATCAATCTCGGCACCATCAACCAGTTCTTCGGTGCGGCGTACTCGCCCGACGAGGCTCGCGCGCTGATCGCCGAGCAAGCGGGGGAGTTCGAGCCGAAACAGGCGATGAACCTCGAGGAGCGGGGTATCGGCCTCATCGGCCGGCCCCTGTACGAGGCGTTCATCCGCGACTACACCGGCAAGCAATGGCAGACCGACCCGAAGGACTTGCCCGCCGAAGTCATCAGCCGACTGCCCGTGCGCTACACCTACGACAACCGTTACTTCAACGACACATGGGAGGGGCTCCCGGTCGACGGGTACACCGCCTGGCTGGAGCGGATGGCCGACCACCCGAACATCGATGTTCGGCTGAACACCGACTACTTCGACGCCTCGCAACCGCTGAACAAGGAGGCCACCGTCGGGCAGCTACCGGTCGTGTACACCGGGCCGGTCGACCGCTACTTCGACTACACCGAGGGTGCTCTGTCATGGCGCACGCTCGACTTCGAGGAAGAGGTTCTGCAGGTGGGCGACTTCCAGGGCACCAGCGTCATGAACTACGCCGACGCCGACATCCCCTACACACGCATCCACGAGTTCAAGCACTTCCACCCCGAGCGCGCCGACCGGTACCCGGCCGACAAGACGGTGATCATGCGGGAGTACTCCCGCTTCGCGACCCGCGACGACGAGCCCTACTATCCGGTGAACACGCCCGACGACCGTGCTGGCCTCCTCGCCTATCGCGAGCTGACCAAGGGCGAGACCGACGTGCACTTCGGCGGACGCCTGGGCACCTACCAGTACCTCGACATGCACATGGCCATCGGCTCGGCCCTCTCCATGTGGAACAACACCCTCGCCTGAGTTCCCGGTGAGCTGGATCGAGGCGGCACCCGCCCTCCTCGCGACGATCACTCTCCTCCTCGCCCCTGGAGCGATCGTCCTCGCCCCGCTGCGTCTGGGGTTCATCGCACGCGCGGCCGCATCCGGGCTGATCAGCGTGCTCGCGATCGGCGTCGCGGGGGTCGCTTCCGAGATGCTGGGGCTGCCGTTCGCCGCCTGGCAGCTGCTCCTCGTAGCGCTCGTCGGCGAGGTCGTCGTGTGGCTCGTCGCTCGCCGCCGCATCGGAGCCGGGGTCATCGGGGAACAGTCGGGATGGCGGTGGCTGCTGCTCACATGGGCGGGCGCCGCCGCCGTCATCGCCGTCGTGGCGTTCGCGGCGGTGCCGAGTCCCGACCGCGTCAGCCAGACGTATGACAACGTCTTCCACATGTCGGCGATCGCCTCGATCCTCGACGGGCGGAGCGCGTCGTCGCTTACCCTGCGCACCCTGATCGAGACGGACCGCGCCTTCGGCTTCTACCCGGCGGCGTGGCACTCTCTGGCCGCACTCGTATCCCAGGTGACGGGGGCGGCGCCGACCGTCGCCGTCAACGCGGCCTGGATCGCCGTCGCGGCGGCGCTCTGGCTGCCCGGGGCGGCCTGGCTCGCGCAGGTGCTGCTGCCCGGCTGGTCCGCCCGCACGGTCGGTCTCGTGGCGCTCCCGGTCGCCACCGCGTTCGCCGCGATGCCGTACGCGCTGCTGTCGTGGGGGACCCTCTATCCGACCTACCTGGCGACCGCCCTCCTTCCCGCCGCGGTCGCGGTCCCCATCCTCGCAGGCCGTGCGTTACGCGTGGCAAGGGGACTGCGGCGATGGCGTGCGGCGGTGCTGGGTGCTCTCGCCGTCAGTGCGGCGATCGTCGCGGTGTCGTTGGCTCAGCCGCGGGTGCTCGCATCCTGGGCCCTGCTGCTCGCCCCGGTCGCGGCGGGCTCGGCGCTCGCTTTCGTGCGGGCGGCCAGGCGGGCCGGGCCGCGGGAGCGCCGACGCGCGCAGTGGTCGCTGGTCGCAGGAGCCGTCGCGCTCGTGCTCGCGGCGGCCGCCGCCTTCGTCTACCTGGTCACGGCCCTCGACCTGTTCGAGCGTCCGCTGGAAGACCGGCTGGGCGGTCCTCAGGCTGTCGCGACTCAGACGGTGACCGATGGGCTGATGCAGGTATTGGTTCAGTCCGCCCCGACAGGGGTGAATGGCACCGTCACCTTCCCCGCGCTGCTGCTGGCGGCGGTGGTGGTCGCCGGTATCGTCGTCGCCGCGCGTACGCGCGGTCTGCGGTGGGTCGTCGTCGCGTACGCCGCCGTCGCCGTCCTCTTCGTCCTTGCGGCAGGGTCGGACGACGTCTTCTCCAAACTCGTGACGGCACTCTGGTACAAGGACCGGTACCGGCTCAGCTCGGTGCTTCCCGTGCTGGGGGTGACGTTCGCCACTTTGGGCATTCTCGCCGCCGCTGACCGACTGAACCGGCGTCGCCGCCGGAAGTCGGCGTCGCCTGCCATGGCGGTGGTCTCCGCGTGGCTCGTCGCGGGAACGTCCGCGCTCGCACTGGGATTCGGCGGCGCGACAGCGTCCATCGGACACGTCTTCCGTCTGCCGGAGGCGAACGCGTCCTCCGAAGTGATCTCGGCGTCGCAGATCGCCTTCCTCTCGCGTATCGGGGAGGAGGTGCCGCACGGGCAGCGAGTTCTCGGCGACCCCTGGGACGGCTCCGCCTGGGCGCAGCTGTATGGCGGCCGCGAGCCAGTCTTCCCGCACGTGAACGGACAGTGGGATGCTGCGCGCCTCACTCTGGCGTACCGGCTGGACGCGATCGAGACCGATCCGGCGGTCTGCGCGGCCCTCGACGCACTCCGCGTGCGGTACCTGATCTACAACCCGCACGAATTCGGCGGCGGCGATCCGGCGGGTAATCACTTCCCCGCACTGCATCGTGCGGTCGAGGCGGGACTGTTCACGCAGGTCGCGAGCGACGGGGAGACGAGCCTGTATCGCCTCGACCAGTGCGCGCCCGTGCCGTGACGCCGGCGGAGCCCGATCTATGATCTCTAAGGTGACGACTGCCGAACCGCCCGCGCTCTTCCGCGCGGGCCGGCGGGGGACTGACCGTCTTCAGCTGCGGCGCCTCTCGGCGGCGTTCTTTCCCGCCCGCGAGAGACCGCTCCTCGACGGGTGGCGGCGAGCCGCACTCTTCCTCGGTCTGATCGTCGCGGGCACCCTGCTCTCGCTGGCACGAATGCCGGTGGAATCCTGGAACACCCTTTGGGCCGAGGACGGCGCCGTCTTCCTCAACGACCTGCTTCGTGACGGCGTGCCCCACGTGTTCGAGCCCTACGCCGGGTATATGCATCTGGTGCCGCGACTGGCCATCACTGTCGCCCTCATCGTTCCCATCGACATCGTGGGGCTGTCGGTCACGGTGGTGGCGGCACTCATCACGGCGCTCAGCGCCGCAGCGTGCTTTCTCTTCCTGGAAACGCGAGTGCGATCGCTACTCCTGCGGCTTACCGCGTGGTTGATCGTGCTGATCCTCCCGACTGCCGCGGGGGAGGTCGTCAACAACCTGGCGAATCTCCACTGGTTCCTCATGGTGGCAGGCGTGTCGGCGCTCGTGGTGAGTGCCCCCACGCGCGGTTTCGCGGTCGTGCAGTGCATTGTCGTGGTCGCCGCGGTCGGAAGCGACCCCCTCATGCTGCTCTTCGCCCCGTTGCTGCTGATCCGCCTCCTCCTCTTGCGGCGCGCGCGTGACATGGCCGTGGCGATCAGCTTCGCTGCCGCGACTGTGGCACAGGTGGCAGTGAGCCTGGTCGGTGTAGTCATCAACGGCAGCCGCACTTTCGCGCGGGACCTCCCCCAGTTGCCCGAACTCGCGGACTTCTATACCTTCCGCGTCGTGATCAGCGGCTTGGTCGGCCCGTCGGCGACCGAGAGATGGGGTGCGGCGCTCGGCGCGACCATCCCCGGGATCATCGTGGCGATGGTATTCGCCGTGGTGACGATCGCCGCAGTCAGAGATCGTCGGCGGCGCTTCGTCATCCTCGCGTTCGCCCTCAGCTCTCTCCTCTTCTTCGCCGTCGTCGTCTGCCTGCAATGGAACCTCCTCTCCGCGAACGACATGCTCAATCTCTCCTACTCCTCCCGCTACGCGCTGCTTCCGACAGCGCTTCTGCTGCTCGCCCTCGTGCTGGCCGTTGACGGATTCGTCGAGCGGTCGAGCCGGGTGACAGCGGTGATCGCGTCGGCGGCGGTCCTGGCAGTCGTTCTGATCCCCTCGATTGTGGACTACCGGTGGGTTCAACTCCGCGACGCTGCGCCGACGTGGCAGGACGCGCTGGCGGAGGCCCAACACGAGTGTTCGGAGAACGGAAGCGGTACGGCGCGAGTTGCGATCGCGCCGGTCGGTTTCGCAATGCCGTCGATGCCGTGCGATGTGATCCTGGGATGGGAGAGATGATGTCCGAGCCGTCCCGTGAGGTCGATTCGCCATCGATGGTGGCGCCCGTGTCACGCGGACGCGTCTGGATCATCGGTCACGTCGCATCGCTGGTCTTCATCGCGGCCGTCCTCGTGTACAGCGGCCGCGGTCAGTGGTTCTACTACGACGAGTGGGATTTCCTCGCCGTTCGAGACGAGTGGAGTCTTCTCGCTCCGCACAACGGACACCTCAGCTTCTTCCCGCAGCTGCTGATGACCGTCATCAAACTCGTCTTCGGCCTCACGACCTACGTGCCCTATCTCGCCTGCGTCTTTGCGGTACACCTGCTGCTGGTGCATCTCCTCTGGCGTCTGGCGAACCGGATCGGCGTTCACCCCCTCGTCGCTATTCTTGTCACCGCCGCGTTCGGTGTGATGGGAGCGGGGGCAGAGAACATCCTGTGGGCATTCCAGGTCGGCTTCATCACGCCCATAGCCACGGGTATCGCGTCGGTCCTCATCGTCCTGCGGCCGCGTCTGCGCGCACGGGACGTCGCGGCCGTGACCGTGTTGCTCGTGGTGGGTCTCGGGTCGTCCGGAACGGCGGTACCGATGACGGCGGTGGTTCTCGCGTTGCTCTGGAGCCGCCACGGCTGGCGAGCGCTCGTATGGCCTGCAGGCGTGGCTGCGGTGCTGTACGGCACGTGGTACCTCGTCTCCACTGTGCTTGCCGGCGACGAAGGCGATGCCGGGAAGTACAGCCCGAACACGCTGGGGGAACTGCTGATCCGGGTGCCCGAGTACGTGGTTCGTGGACTGGCTGACAGCGTCGGAAAGACGACGCCGCTCGTGGCGCTCGGGCCCGCATTGCTCGTGCTGCTGGTGGTGTGGACGCTGTGGGATCTCCGCGGCGCCCGGCGGGCGTCCGACGTGTCCGCGGCGCACTTCGTCGCGCTCGGCGCAGTCATCTTCGCTGTGCTGACCGCCCTGTCCCGGGTGCAGCTCGGCCCGGAGAGCGCCTCGTCCGGCCGGTACGTGTACATGTATGCCGCGCTGCTCGTTCCGACAGCCGCGCTCCTGATCACGCGACTGATCGGACGTTCGCACGTCGCTGCGACCGTCGCGGGCTTCCTCTTGACGGTCATCGTCGTGTACAACGCGGGCTCCCTCGTCCTCGCGTCTCAGCAACAGGCGGGCATCGAGCAGAGCGTCAGGCGGGCGATGTCGGCTGCCGTCGCGCTGGACGACGGCAGCGCCGAGATCGCAACACGATTCCCCGCCGCTCTCTGGGCGCCGACTCTGACGATGGCCGATATCCGAGCCTTTCTCGATCGGGGGCTGTTCACACCGGGCGAATATGAAGAGGGAGACCTGCTCGACGCTCGCGTCAACCTCTTCCTCACAGCCGAGGGTGTTTCCGCCTCCGACGCCCCCGTCGCTCGGCAATGTCGCGCTAGTGAGGCCGGCTGGGTCGACGTCCATCCCGAGCTGGACCTCGTCGAGGCCCCGTCGGGTGGGTTGGTCACCATCCGCGCCCACGACGACGACGTGGTGTCGGCGTACACGCAGATCTCCGTGCCGGCGGGTGTCAGTCGATTGACCGGTCTTCCCCGCGACATCACGATCGAGGTGGACGCGACCGACGCCGGTGGGCTGTGTGTCTTCCCGCGGGAGTGATCAGTGTCGCTCGTCGAGATCCGGCTCGTGGTGCTCTTCGATGTACGTGATCGGGTCCTCGCCGGGAGAATGGGGGAAGACCCATAACGTGTACAGCACGTAGCGAAGCGCGGTGGCCAGCGCCTGACCGATGAGTGTGCCCGAGATGTTGTCGGCCAGGATCGTGTCGAATCCGAGCACGTAGCGCGAGAAGCCGAGACAACCGAGCTGGACCAGGATCGCCACGACGTTGACGACGGCGTACCGGAGGACCTGACTCCAGCTCACCGGAGCCTTGCGGTCGCGGTAGGTGAGCGCTTTGTTGCCTGCGTAGGTGACGATCAGGCCCGCGATGACCGCGATGGTCTTCGCCACCAGCGGGTAACTGTGCAGCGGGCCGTCGCCACCGGCGAAGACGAGCAGGTTGTAGACGACGGCGTCGACAACGAATCCGAATCCGCCGATAGCGAGGAAGATGCCGCCCCGACGGATGTTCCGGATGAAGAAGTCTCGGAGATGGGTTGTGTCGGGCAGTCTCATGCGCCACTTCTCTCAGGATGGAACGGCGACGGCGCCGGGCGGAAGCCCGGCGCCGTCGGATACCTCTAGATGGTCCCTTCGGAGACCGCGTTCTTGATCCACGGGATGACCTCGTCCAGCATGTCCTCGAGGGAGGTCGTCGCCTCGAAGCCGAGTACGTCCTTCGCCTTCTGGACGTCCGGGACGCGCTTCTGCACGTCGTACTCGAACGCAGGGTCTTTGACGAGGTTGAGCGGCACGTCGGGACCCTTGATCTTGCGCCAGATGATCTCGGCAAGCTCGACCACCGTATGACCGACCGGCGTCGAGATGTTGAAGTCGGTGTTCAGTGCACCGGGGTGGTTCAGCGTCGTCACGATGCCGCGGGCGAGGTCGCCGCCATACGTGTAGTGCCGCACCTGGTTGCCTTCGCCGAGGATGTGCAACGGGTCCTGGCCCTTGAGTACCTTCTGGACGAGGTCGGGCACGACGTGACTCATGGCCAGCTGCACGTTGCCCGAATGGATCTCCACGTCGCCGAGCGCGCGCGACTCGCCGATGCCGACACAGTTGAACGGACGGAGGATCGTGAAGTCGATGTCGTACTGACCTTTCGCGGCGCGGGCGAAGTACTCGACGGCGAGCTTCTGGAAGCCGTACGACGACAGCGGCGGCGGGACGATGAGTTCATCGCCCTCTTTCGAGGGCCAGCGGTCGGTCGACTCGAAGACCATCGAGGACGACATGTACGTGACCTTCTTGAGCTTGCCACCGGCCTTCTTGACGGCGATCGCGGCGTCGCACGACGAGGCGATGATGCGCTCGTTGGCGGCGAGCAGGTCGTACTGGTACGTGTGGAAGTAGGAGATGCCGCCGATGAGCGCCGCCCCCGCGATGAAGTGGTCGCAGTCCATCAGGAGTTCGGTCATCTTCTCGGTGTCGAGCACGTCCGCGACCACGAGCTCATAGTTCGGGTCGTCGTCGTACGACTTCTTCACCGGACCGTACTTCGAGTAGTTGTCGACGCCGAGCACGTGGTACCCCTGGCGCAGGAGCTCTTCGACGACGTAGCCGCCGATGAACCCGGCGGAGCCGGTGACGAGGACCTTTTCCATTAGTTGTTTCCCTTCGCGCCTTCGGCGGCGGCTTTTTCGATGTCGGGCAGGGCAAGCGGCTTGCCGAACGCGAAGAAGTACCAGCGCAGGTACTTCGGAATCCACTTCCGGAGTTGGAAGTTGGAGACACCTTCTGTGCGATCGAGCCAGATCGTGGGCAGCTCGGCCACGGGTTGCCGCGCTCGGCGCGCCTTCGCCGTGAGCTCGAGGCCGATCTCGAAGCCGTCCCGCGACTGGATGGTCACCGCGCGGACGAACTCGGCGTTGTACGCCTTGAAGGAGTTGGTGGCGTCTCGCGTGCCGATGTTGGCGAACAGGTGAAGCGATCGCCCCGCGATCTGCGAGAGCAGGCTCTTGAATCGCGGCCCACCCACTTGCTGACCGCCGGGCATGTAGCGGCTGCCGGCCGCGACCACCACGCCGCGCTCGACGAGTTCGGTCAGGGCGTCGATCTGCCGCGGATCGTCACTGCCGTCGGCCATGGTGACGACCACGGTGGCGGCGGTCGCGACGTCGAAGCCGTAGCGGATCGCCTGGGCAGGGCCGCGTCCGTGCGTGTTCACGACGGCGCGGAGTCGGGGATTGCCAGCGGAGATGCGCTCGACGACAGCGATCGTGGTGTCGTCGGCACTGTCGACGACGACGAGCAACTCGTACGGCAACTCGACCGTCTGAGCGACGCGGTCGAGGAACGGGACGATCGCCTCGCCCTCGTTGTAGGCCGGGACGACGATCGAGACCCGCGGGTCGGGAGAGGTCAAATCAGCACTCCGTTGCCCAGGAGGTTCCAGACATCGGCGACCGGCTTGTCGGTGGTGAGCTCGCGGTACTCGGCGTGCGGTGTGGCGATGATGAGCACGTCCGCGCGTTCCAGCACCTCTTCGAGGGGCAGCAACGTCGAGTCGATCGTTGCTGGCACGTACGGATCGGTCGCGATGACTTCCTTGGCCTTGAATCGCAACACGCGCTGGAGCTTGTAGGAGAGGCTGGATCGGATGTCGTCCGAGCCGGCCTTGAACGCCATACCGAGAATGCCGACGGTGAGGTTCTTCAGGTCGTGGCTGAGCGCGAGCTGGCTCGCGACATAAAGCGGCAGGCCCTCGTTCACGAGCATCGCGGAGTGTCCGAGCTGGAAGGTGTTATCGCTGAAGGCGGCGAGCTGCATCGTGTCCTTGAACAGGCAAGGTCCGGCCGCGAAGCCGGCACCTGGCATGTCCTGGGCGCGGGGATAATCCTGGGTGAGGCCCTTGCGCACGCGCTCGAAGTCCACTCCCTTGGAGTTCGCCATCATGTAGAACTGGTTCACCGCGGCGAACTTGATGTAGCGCCAGGTGTTGGTGAACAGCTTCGCGAGCTCAGCCTCTTCGGGAGTGAGCTGCACGATCGACTCGGTGAGAGCGCCGAAGAGTTCGCCCGCTCGGGCGAGGGCGCGATCCGTGTAGCCGGAGACGATCTGAGGCAGCTCGAAGAGCTCGGTCATCGCTCTGTGCTCGGCGATGCGCTCGGGGCAGAACGCGACATCCATGTCCAGCCCCATGTCGGTGATCATGTCGCGCACGAGAGCGGTGACCCCGGGGTAAATGGTGCTGCGGAGCGCGAGAAGCTGTCCGTCTCGAAAGTAGGGTGCGCACGTGGCGAGCGCGCGTGGGATGGCGTTGGGGTCGGGATTCAGGTGTTCGTCAACGGGGGTGCCGATGACCACCACGACGTTCTCTGCGGTGGACACGACGGCGGGGTCCGTCGATGCGGTCAGCAGTCCGTCCGAGACGACGCGCCGCAGGACCTCGGCGGCTCCTGGCTCGATGAAGGGCATCTGCGCTTCGCGGATCTTTCCGACCGCCGCCTCCGAGACGTCGTAGACCACGGTGCGTTTCCCGCGACTCGCGAGCGCGATGGCCAGCGGCAGCCCGACATGACCGCCTCCGCCAACTACCACCACATCGTTCTCGAAGTCCATCGGGCGATCCACCTTCCGTTCAAACCTCCTCAGGGTACCGGATCGAACTCGCGAACCTGTGCATGCGGGCGAGTAATGCCCCGCGTCGCAAGGAGTTCGCGCAGGCGCTCGGCTCTAAGATCATCGGATGACCACCGCCGCCGTCGGCGCTCCCGGTTCGCCCCGACGCTACCTCCACTCGCTGTGGCTGCTGTCGGCCCGCGATCTGCGTGTGCGGTACGCCACCAGCGCCTTGGGTTACCTGTGGTCGGTCCTCGACCCCCTGGTGATGAGCCTCATCTACTGGTTCATCTTCACGCAGGTATTCCAGCGCTCGGTCGGCGAGGAACCGTACATCGTCTTCCTCATCACCGCCCTCCTGCCGTGGGTGTGGTTCAACGCCGCCGTCACCGACTTCACGCGAGCCTTCAACAAGGATGCGCGGTTGGTGCGATCGACCTCCATCCCTCGCTCGATCTGGGTCAACCGCATCGTGCTGAGCAAGGGGATCGAGTTCCTCTTCGCCATTCCCGTGCTCGTGCTCTTCGCGGTCTTCGGCGGCGCCACCGTGAGCTGGGGCCTGCTGATGTTCCCGGTGGCAGTCGTGCTGCAGACGGTATTGCTGGTGGGGCTCGGACTCCTCGTGGCGCCCTTGTGTGTCTTGTTCGCCGACCTCGAGCGGACCACGCGACTCATTCTGCGAGTCCTCTTCTATGCGTCGCCCGTCATCTACGGCGTCGGTGATCTGCCCGGGATCTTCCCCCAGCTCGCCGCGTTCAACCCGCTGTCCGGTATTTTCACCCTCTTCCGGTTCGGTTTCTTTCCTGACCAGTGGGACACGTTCTCCGTCGTCATGTCCGCTGTGATTTCGATCGGTCTCCTCCTCCTCGGGCTGTTCGCCTTCCCGCGGCTGGAACGGCCCCTGCTGAAGGAGCTGTGATGAGCACTCCGCCCGCCGCCATTGAGGCTCGCGAGCTCGGCGTACGGTTCCGCCGCAATAAACGGGGCAAGCGCACGATCAAGGACCTTTTCGCAGGCTCGTCACGGCGCACACGTCCCGGCGAATTCTGGGCCCTGCGCAACGTCACGTTCGACGTGCAGCCAGGGGAGTCGATCGGGGTGGTGGGGCGCAACGGTCAGGGAAAGTCCACGCTGTTGAAGCTGGTGGCCGGCGTCCTGCTTCCCGATGAGGGCGGGGTGAGAGTCCGCGGGGGGGTCGCGCCGCTCATCGAGATCACCGGTGGCTTCGTCGGTGACCTGTCGGTGCGGGAGAACGTGCGGCTGGCTGCCGGCCTGCATGGGATGTCACGAGCGGAGGTCAACCGCCGGTTCGATGGCATCATCGACTTCGCCGAGATTCGCGACTTCGTGGACACGCCGTACAAGCATCTGTCGAATGGGATGAAGGTTCGGCTCGCCTTCTCTGTGGTTTCTCAGCTGGACGAACCGACCCTGCTCGTCGACGAGGTGCTCGCCGTCGGTGACCGGGCGTTTCGTGAGAAGTGCTACCGGCGCATCGACGAGCTGCTGACGGAGGGCCGCACGCTCTTCTTTGTGAGCCACAACGAGAAGGACCTCCGGCGTTTCTGCACCCGCGGTCTGTACCTCGACAAGGGTGCGCTGGTTATGGACGCGCCGATCGCTGAGGTGCTCGACCGCTATAACGCCGACTACGTCACAGGCTGAGTCGTTCCCTGATGCTCGGTCTCTGCGTCAGCGCGCTGCTGATACTCGCCGCCTTCGTAACCGTTGCCGCCGCGCCTGCCCTTGCGGCACGGGTCCGGTGGGGCGTGGACGTCCCGCTTGCCACGGGAGTCGGCATGGTGAGCATAGGGGGCGCTTCGATCGCTGTGGCGGTGGCGACGTTCATACACGAGTCGGCGGGCGTAGCGGTCGCCGTGGTCGTCGTCGCGGTGGCGAGCGCGGCTCACGTGAGGATGCGCTCCTGGCGGTATGTGGGCGCCGCTCTCCCTCCGCTGCTCGCATCCGCCGGCGCCGTCGTGCTCTCGCTCGGGTTCGCAGGGGAGGGGGGCCTGGACCCGTTCGCTTCGGCGAGCGCACGATTCCTGCCCTGGCAGTTGCCCGTCGACAACATCATCCCCGCTCTGCTTGCATCGTGGATCACGCAGCCGGGGGAAGGTCCGTACCTCCTGGGTGATTGGCTGCCGGGCGACCGGCCGCCGCTTCAAGCAGGCCTTGTGCTGATGGCTCGCACGGTGCTCGCCCCCGCGGTGGGGCTGGCGGATCACCGGATTTCAGCGATTGACGTGGACTTTGCCGCCAGTGTCGTGGCGCAGATGGCCTGGGTGCCCGCCGCCATGATCCTCTGCAACGCCGTAGGTGCGCCCGCTCGCATCGGCGTTGCAGCCGTAGCGTTCACGGCCATCGTTCCCACGACGATCCTCAACACGGCATTCACGTGGCCGAAGCTCCTCGCGTCCGGGTATGCAGTCGCGGCTGTGGCCGTGCTCGTCGCCGGGATACGCCGCCGCGAGCGCCTTCCCGCATCGCTCATCACGGGGGCGATGCTCTCTGTGCTCGCTCTCCTTGCGCACGGCGGGTCGGTCTTCGTACTGCCCATCGTCGCCGCCGCGGCCGTGGTCGTCATCGTTCGGATGGGTGATCGCCGCACGCGCCTGCTATCGGTAGGCGCTGCGGGCTTCTCGGCGCTGCTGCTGTACACGCCATGGCTGGCCTACCAGCGCTTCGTCTCGCCGCCCGGAGACCGGCTGCTGAAGTGGCATCTCGCCGGCGTGATACCGATCGACGGTCGGTCGGTGCTGCACGCTCTGATCGATCAGTACGGTGCGCTCGGCAGCGAGGACTTCTGGAACGCTCGTTGGTCGAATCTCGGACACGCCTTCGACATCAACGTGCTGCGCGGACTGGATCTCTGGACCGCCGGCGCGGTCGACGAGCGGTTGACGACGGAGTTCTACCAGACCCCGCACGCGCTCTCACTCGGCATCTTGCCCCTGCTTGCTCTCCTGGCGGTCGGGGTCGTCGCCGCAGCCCGAGGCCGGCTTGACGCGCTGACGCGAAGGTCGCTCGCGGTCGTGGTCGCCGCCGTCGCGTGCGTCGCGCTCTGGGCTGTCGTGATGTTCCTGCCCGGCGGAGCGATCGTCCACCAGGGAAGTCACGCCTGGTTGATCATCCTGCTCGTCGTCCCCTACGCCTGGCTCTGCCTCCGGTCGGAATGGGCGGCGATCGCGCTCGCCGTACTGCAGGCGCTCTTGACTGTCGTCTTGCTGGCCCACCGGCCTCTCACCGGCGAGCTGGGAGTGGTTCCGATCGTGACGGTCGCGGGGGCGGCGATGCTCGTCTGTGCCATCGCCCTGCCCGGACGCCGTCACGCACCCGGCGGATCAAAGTCACTGGTGCGCCGCGACGTCGGCGGCCTCCAACGGCGGCATCGGCCGCCAGGACCGGTCGCGCGCGATGCGCCCGCCGTCGCGGAGCCCGCGCAACAGGTGGCTCGTGCCGCGGACCGTGCGCTCCACGAGCAGGAGCCGGATGAGCTCCTTGACGAACGTCAGTGAGGTGCCGGCGGCGAAGGGAAGCGGCTTGTAGGCGCCGAGAGCGCGGTAGTACTGCTTGATGAGCGCCCGGTTGCGCATGATGTAGTACCGGTAGGCGTCGCTGGAGGCGTTCATGTGCCGGATGCCCATGTCCCACTGCTTGATCTCGCGGGTGCGGCGCAGCACGAATTCGTCGACGATCACCGATGTGGTGTGCCGGGAGGCGAGCCAGCCGTACAGCTGGTCGTCCCAGTAGATGAAGAACCGCGGATCGGGGAGGCCGATCTTCGCGACGATGTCGCGGTGGATGAACATGCCCTCGAAGCAGCCGGAGTTCATCTCCTTGTAGCCGGACTCGTCGAAACCGGCAGGTGCGAACGGGATCGGGATGGCCATGGATTCGGCGACGCGGTACTGCCAGTAGAACTCGCTGCCGTCGTAGTCGTAACGTCGTCCTTGGATGCTGCGGAAGCGGGGCGCCCACGCGCCCATGCGCGCGAGGCCGTCGGGGAGGACCTCGACGTCGTCGTCCATGAGCCAGATCCACTGCGAGCCCAGCTCGTAGGCGGTGCGCATGCCCTCGCTGAATCCGCCGGATCCGCCGGTGTTCGTGTCGAGCCTCCGGTACACCAGCTCCGATCCCAGGCGTGCGCGGAACGATTCGACAACCTCGGTGGTGTCATCCACCGAGGCGTTGTCGATGATCACGATGTGCCCCGGTTTGGGATCCATCCGCTCGATGCTCGTCAGCAGGCGCGAGAGCAGACCCGATCGGTTGTAGGTGACGATCGCAATCGTCGCGGACGCCGGGTCGAACGGCTTAGCGTCTTGCGTCATCGGGGCTCCTGAAGGTGTCTTGCCACTCGGCCTCGGAGGTGAGCTGGGGCAGGGCGTCGCGGTATCGCCGCGCGAGGGTGGACCACTCCCGGCGGAGGCGCCGATGCAGACGCACGGTGTCGATCAGCATTCGACGATACTTCGCGCGATCGCGGGTGTAGACGTTCTTGCCCGACCCGTCGGCCGCGCTCACAAGGGCGCTGTCATACAGCGGCACCCGCCACCAGTTCGCATCGCCCTTCCCGAACTCGACCTCGGGCTGGGCGGTGTTCTCCGGCTTCGGTGCATGGATCCAGTGCGAGAGGAGAGTGCGCGCCGTGAATGTCCGCAGCGCGAGTCCGGTCGGGCTGTCGAACTCATGGGCCTTCATCCGCCGGAAGACCTGACGCCCGCGCCGGGATCGCAGCGGGACGCCCGAGTCCTTGTGTACGACGGTCTCCGGGAACGACTTCGCCACTTGGCGCGCGGCAGGCATCGCCGTCGCGAGCCCCGCCCGCATATGCTGCGGGCCGGAGAGGACGTCGCGGATGGCCCGATGCCGGAGCGCGACCGGGTAGTACTGCATCATCATCAGATGCTTGAGGTCGACGCGTCGGCTGTGGCGCACCAGCGTCCCGCCGGCTGGCGTCCGCGAGTGCAGAAGCGCCGCCACGATCCGGTTGCGCGCATGGAAGTAGGCCTGCCAGTCGATCGAGTCGTCCTTGCCCATCCATGAGACGTGCCACAGAGCGACGCCGGGAACGGAAACCGTGGGGAAGCCGGCGTCGCGCGCGCGGAGGCTGTATTCGGCGTCATCCCACTTGATGAAGGCGGGGAGGGCGAGGCCGATCTCGCGGATGACCTCGACGGGGATGAGGCACATCCACCAGCCGTTGTAGTCGGCATCCATCCGCATATGCAGCATCGGCGACTGCCGGAGGTTCGCGACGCTGAAGTCGTGCGGCAGATTCTCCTGGTACAGCGCGCGCCACATGAACGGCGCGTCGTCGACGACCTCGGCCCACGCGTGCAGCTTCGGGCGGTCGAGCAGGTCGAACATGTGCCCGCCCACGAGCGTGGGGACTGACGCGTACCGCCCGAACATGATCGACCGGCGCACCGACTCGGGTTCGATCGTTACGTCGTCATCCAGCAGCTGGACGAAGTCGCTGTCGGGGCGCTGCAGCGTCTCGGCCATCGCCCGGGCGAAGCCACCGGAGCCGCCGAGGTTGGGCTGCCGGATGACCTCGAGCGTGTCGCCGAGGCGCGCGGCCACGGCGGGGAAGGCGTCCTGCTCAGTGACCAGGTCGGTGCCCTGATCGATGAGGAAGATCCGATCGACCAGTTCGAGGGCCTCGGGGGCATCCGCGAGATTCTCGAGCGTGGAGACGCAGTAGTCGGGCTTGTTGTACGTGGTGATGCCGATGCTGGCCTTGCCTGCTCGCACCGGTTCGTCCTCTGTGGTCCACTCGGCGCCCTCGAAGGTCGCCGGTTCCTCGTCGGCAGCGATGTCGAACCAGATCCACCCGCCATCGCTGTACTGGGTCAGTTCCAGGTCGAACGACGTCTCGGATTCGCCGGAGACCTCCTCCGTCTCGAGCCGCTGCTTCACTCCGCCGCCGTTGGAGCGGTACACCAGGATGGTGGCCTTCCCGCTCATCCTGACCGTGAGCCGCACCCGCCGGACGGCCGTCCAGTGCTGCCAGTACGAGGCGGGGAAGCCGTTGAAGTACGTGCCGAACGAAACGCGTCGCCCCGCCGCGATCCGTGCGCGCCGGCGCCCGAGGACGTTGCCGAGCTGCGCGAGATTGGACACGCGCACGGGCTCCTCATCGATCACCGACCACGTTTCGGGGTCCGCGTAGAGAGGCAGGAGGTCGGGGTCGCGTTCGATCGGGAAGACGACATGCTGAAGGGTGTACGCCACGTGAAGAGTCTCCGGATGCTGCACCGGGCCGACGATTCGGCCACGCTGAATCCTACCCGCGCCGGCCGTCCAACCCCTGAGCGCCGTCCACCAACGGCAATATTCCGGGCGCGTCGGGCTCGCCGAGGGAGTCCATACGCTCGCGCCAGGAGCGACTCTGCCCCGCCCGCATGGCACACAGAACGAGCATGAACCAGCCGAATCCGCTCAGGGTGAAGCTCTCGAAGAGCGAGTCCACGAGGAGGGCGACGAGGACGAGCGGTGTCCACGCGTAGACGACCGACCGGCGCTCGCTCGCGACGAGCCACGACCGCACGAGGGCGACCACGCCCAGCGCCAGGAAGAGCAGCAAGCCCGCCCACCCGATCTGCAGCAGGACGTCGAGGTACGCGTTGAGCGCCGAGGCGTGTGATTCCCGGAGGGTGGCGTTGATCGCGTTGAAGGGGAACTCGCCGGGAACCCAGGCGCCGAACCATCCCCAGCCCTGGACCGGGCGGAATCGAACCAACGGCACGAGGGTGCCCCACAGATCGGTGCGCAGCGACAGGTCGCTCTGCGCGCCGAGCCGCTCGATGACCGTCCCTCGCATCGCGTACCCGGTGAGGACGACCACGGCGACGACGCCGCCGATGGTCCACTGCAGGATGCTCCGCCGCTCGGGTGCCGCGCTGCGGACGGCCACGAGGGCCGCCGTCGCCACGGCGACGGCGACGGCCACCACGAACACGGTGGGGGAGTCGGTGAGGACGGCCGTGACCCCGCCGAGCACGACGGAGAAGACGGCGACGCCGGTGCGCACCGACAGGGTGCGGTACTCGATGAGGAACGTGATGAGGGCGATCACTGTGACGAAGCCGAGCAGGTTGCGGGTGCCGAAGATGCCCTGGATGGGTCCGAACTCCGCGATCCGGCCCTGGATGCCGAGGAAGCCGAACGGCATGTCCAGGAGGATCCCGGAGAGGATCTCCACGGCCAGCGAGATCGACAGCAACCAGCGCAGCACGTCGCCGAGAGCGCGCACGGTCTGGAGGGTGTCTCGGACGAGCGCGACGACGACGGCGAGGAGCGCGATCGCCGCGAGGGCGGTCCACCCGGCGACGGTGTGCCCGCGGTCGCCGGTCCAGGCCACCGAGGCCAGCGTCCACGCCAGGAAGCTCAGCAGCGTCGTGGGCGCCACGCGCGCGAGGGAGTACTCCTCTCGGCGGGCCAGCAGCATCCCGATGCCGACGACGCACAGGCCGGTGACGATGGTCATGAACGTGACGGTGCCGGCGATCCGCTGGATCGCGAACGCCGAGAACACCGTGCCCAGGGTCGTGAGCGTGTACGCGCGGGCGAAGGACGCCGAGGCGAGCAGGGCCGGCAGGGTGGAGGCCGGGTGCGGCGCGGGGCCGCTCACGGGACTGCGCCCTGCAGGTCGCCGCGCTCGATGGCCAGACGCTGCTCGGCAGGACCGACGCCCACCAGCGGCGCCTGCTTGATCTTGAACGAGAAGAGGATGAACAGCATCCATCCCCACACCAGGAGCGGCCCGGATTCCGAGATGCCCTGCACGAGCAGAAGCGTGGCGGTCAGGGTGGGAAGAAGGGTGAGGGGCGAGTACGGACGATCGGCGCGCAGGTCGAAGCGGGGCCGGTCGACCGCGAAGAACCACGCACGCCAGACGAACGCGAGGTAGGCGAGGGCCAGCAGCACGACGCCGACGACGCCCAGCTGGAGGTACGCGTCCAGCCACATGCTGTGCGCCTGCAGGACGGTCTCCCCGTGATCCACGATCCACCCGTCGAACTGGGGGTCCTGCGGCAGCCACGGCGTCGCGAAGCCCCATCCGATGAGGGGATGCTGCGAGGCGCGTTCGAGCACCTGCTGCCAGATCTGCTCGCGCCCGGTGAGGTCGGCCGAGCGGCCGAGGAGCGTGAAGAGGGCGTCACGGCCGAACCACAGCGCGGCCCCGCCGCCGAACCCCACGAGGGCGTAGAGGACATACCAGCGGGTCCGCTCGCCGGGGCGCCGGGCGGTGCGCATGAGGAGGACGGTGCCCAGCACGACGACGATCGCGGCGACGCAGAGGTAGGCCGTGGCGGAGCCCGCGCGCACCAGGAGGAAGGCGGCGGCGACCATCCACGCGACGAGCAGTTCCCGCCGGGGGGAGCGGGCGGCGAAGCGGATCGCGAAGACGACCAGGGCCAGCACCATGACGCCCGCAAGGAGGTTGGAGTTGCCGAAGATCCCCTGGATGCGTCCGCTCCAGTCGAAGAGGTTGTCGCGCGACCAGTAGACGATCGGATCCATCTTTCCGACCGGTCGCTCCCATCCCGGGAGGATGGGGCCGCCGACGACGATCGAGACCCAGAGTTCGAACACGATGCTGAGGCCGATCACCCACTTCAGTGCGGAGGCGATGGTGCGGACGATCTCGCGCCACGTGAGTGCGGCGGCGACGAACAGGCCCTGGAGCGTGGTGATCGCCAGCAGCAGCCACGTGAGGGCCGAGGTCGCCGGCCACGCGCTCCAGAGCACGGACACCCCCGCCCAGGCGATGTACCCGAAGGCCAGCCACGGCATGCGCCGGCCCTGCACGGGCGGCCGGATCGAGAGCCACAGCACCACGGACACCACGCCCGACAGGACCGTCAGAGCGCCGGTGGCGACCTCGCCGAAGGCGTGCACCCATGCCGTTCCCCCGAGGGCGAGGAGCACGACGAAGACGCACCAGCCCCGCAGCAACAGGTGCCCGGTCTTCTCTCGCGCGGGTGGGGTAGGCGGGGCCGACGCGGGATGCTTCGTGTGAACCGCCATGGGAACTCAGGGTAGTCCCCGGCGCGCCGTAGGCTGGGCGCGTGCTGACCCGGATCTCCAACGCCCCGCGCGACTACGCGTGGGGATCGACCGCGCTCCTCGCCGAGCTGGAGGGACGGGAACCCTCGGGAGCCCCGGAGGCGGAGGTGTGGTTCGGTGACCATCCCGGCTCACCGGCCTTCGTGCATGACGGCTCGCATCGCACCCTCGACACCTGGTTGCCCGAGGAGGCGACGGCCCTCGGGGTGCCCGAGCGGCTGCCCTATCTGATGAAGCTGCTGGCGGCCGGCGCGCCGCTGTCGATCCAGGCCCATCCGTCGAAGTCGCAGGCGGAGGAGGGGTTCGCCCGGGAGGAGACGGCCGGAGTCCCGCGGGATGCGGCCGACCGCAACTACCGCGACGACAACCACAAGCCGGAATTGCTCGTCGCCCTCAGCGACCGGTTCGACGCGCTCGCCGGACTCCGCGACATCTCCGCGACGCGCCGGCTGATCGCGGCGCTGGGCGACGGGCCGGGTCCGCGCGCGCTGGCCGCTCACCTCGCCGAGGAGGATGCGGCGGAAAGCCTGCGCGCGACGATCGGATGGCTGCTCGACGGCGATGCCGCCGGCGAGGTCGCGGAGATCATCTCCGCCATCCCCGGCGCCCGGTCGGAGGAGTTCGCCCCGGAGCTCGCGCTCGCGCGGAGTCTCGCTGAGGCCTACCCGGCCGACCCCGGCGTGGTGGTGGCGCTGCTGATGAACCTCGTGACCCTGCGCCGTGGCGAGGCCATCTTCGTCCCCGCCGGCGTCCTCCACGCCTACGTGGCGGGCTTGGGTGTGGAACTGATGGCTGCGAGTGACAACGTCCTCCGCGGTGGCCTCACCTCGAAGCACATCGACACCGGCGAGCTGATGCGGGTGCTGGATGCGACGCCCTCGGGCCCTCCGGTGCTGTCACCGCGCGCCCTGGCGCCCGGCGTCGACCTCTTCGACGCCGGAGTGCCCGACTTCGCGCTCGCCGCGGTCACCGTGGGAGAGGGTTCCCTCGAGGTGGAGCTTCACGGCACGGCGCTCGCCCTGGCGGTCACGGGGATCGTGGAGGTCACCGGCGCCAGCGGCGCTCGGCTCACCCTCCAGCCCGGGCAGGCGCTGCTCGCCACGCCGGTCGAGAGCCCTCTCGTCTTCGCCGGCGCCGGTCAGGCCTTCGTGGCGATGCCGGGTCGGGCATAACATCCCCGACACGCCGCGGGCGTGGTGAAGTTTGAAGTCCGCCTTGAGGCTTTAGTATCTGCGACTTGACCTGAGCGAATGACACGGGTGTAATTATGACTACACGCGGCCGGCGTGGCTGAGGGGCTCAGGTAGGAGACGAGATGGCTGGATCACCGTATCGTTCCGGCGTACCTGAGAACTGGTTCGTCGACCCCGTTCATCTCGGAGTGCCGGGAGTCCGCCGCGACACCGACGCCGACGACAACGCCCTGTCCTGGCAGACCGACGCCCTGTGCGCCCAGACCGATCCCGAAGCCTTCTTCCCGGAGAAGGGCGGATCCACCCGCGACGCCAAGCGCATCTGCACCACGTGCGACGTCCGCGACGCGTGCCTCGAGTACGCACTGCAGAACGACGAGCGGTTCGGTATCTGGGGCGGGCTCAGCGAGCGCGAGCGGCGCAAGCTCAAGCGCCGCGCAAGCTGAGCGCGATCCGCTCTCCGCGGCGCGTGCGCCGCAGCGCGGACACGGTCTCGGCCTAGGCTGACTGCGTCATGCCCGCTCGAGTCCACGCGATCCTCGTCGTGCGCCCGGAAGGGCGCACGCCCGCTGCCGCACACCTGCGCCGAACGCTTGCTGCGCTGGCCGCGCAGACCCGGCCCGTGGACGCGCTGACGATCATCCTCTGCGGCGGGGGCGACGACCTGCGCGACCTCGCCGCGCGCTCGGGTGCCGAGGGCGTCATCACCGCCTCCCACGGCACGGGTTTCGCCGCCGCCACGGCGATGGCCACCCCGCGCCTGACCGGTGACGCCGTGTGGCTGCTCGCGCAGGACACCGCTCCGGAGCCCGACGCCCTCATCCGGCTCGCCGGCGCCCTGGAAGTGGCGGCGTCCGTCGCTTTCGTCGCCCCCAAGCTCGTGCGGTGGGACGACCCCTCGGAGCTCGTCTCGCTCGGGGTGAGCCTGTCGCCGCTGGGAAGAACCGTGGAGCTCGCCGCCGGCGAACTCGACCAGGGGCAGCACGACATGACCGAGGACGTTCTCGGCACCGACATTCGCGGGGTACTCGTCCGCCGCGACGCGTGGCGCGAACTCGGCGGGCTGGATGCCGGCCTCGCCGGCGCGGACGAAGGACTCGACCTGGGGGTCCGCGCCCGTCTCGCGGGGGAGCGGGTGACCCTGGTTCCCTCCGCCGTGGTGGCCGTGGCCGGGGACGGAGTGGCAGGTCTTCCGTCCGAGCGCCACTCGACGAGGCGCGAGTTCGCCACCCGCACCGCCGAGCTGCATCGCAGGATCGTCTATGCGCCCGCGGTGGCCGTGGCGTTCCATTGGCTCTCGCTGCTGCCGCTCGCGGTGTGGCGCACGGTCTCCCTTCTCGTGGCCAAGCAGCCGGGTCGAGTGGGACCGGACTGGTGGGCCACCCTGGTCGTTCTCGTCCGGTGGGGCGCGATCGCGCGGGCCCGTGGCCGCATCCGCGCCACCCGCCGCACGGGGTGGGCGCGCCTGACGCCGCTGCGCATCACCTCGGCGCAGCTGCGGCTCCGATGGGACGGCGACGGCGCAGACCCCGACGCGCCGGTGCGCTCGGAGCTGCGCTTCTTCACCGGCGGAGGGGCATGGGTGGTGCTGGCAGCCGCCGTCGTGTCGGTGGGCGTCTTCCCTGAGCTCCTGGCCTGGCCGGTGCTCGGCGGCGGCGCACTCCTGCCGCTGCGGTCCACCGTCGGGCGACTGTGGGCCGACGCCGCGTTCGGCTCCCGCGCGCTGGGGCTGGCCGATGTCGCACCGGCCGACCCGTTCGCGGCGGTGATCGCCGTGATCGGCACGCTGTGGCCGGTCGAGCCGTCCCGCGCCATCGTGCTCCTGTGGCTCCTCGCTCTTCCCCTGGCCGTCCTCGGCGGGTGGTTCGCAGCGACCCGGCTGACGGAGCGCTCGCTCCTGCGGATCGGTGCAGCCATCGTGTGGGGTCTTGCCCCGACATTCCTCACGGCGCTCGTCGAGGGGCGCCCGGCCGCGGTCCTCGTTCACCTCCTTCTTCCCTGGCTCCTGTACACCGGCAGCGTCGCGCACCGATCGTGGGCGAGCGCCGGTGGCGCGTCGCTCCTCCTGGCCGCCGTGCTGGCGTGCGCCCCATCCCTCGCACCCGCGCTGCTGATCGCCTGGCTCGGGATGCTCGTGACCGTCATCGCCGCCCGGCGCGGCCGCGGGGTGGCGAAGGTCGTGTGGCTCGTCGTACCGTCGGCGGTCTTCTTCGCCCCGCTCGTCTGGGTGCGCGTCCGCTCCGGCGACCTGCTCGCGCTCCTGGCCGACCCGGGTGTTCCCGTGGGCGGGGGAGTGTCGGCGGATGCTGCCGGACGCCTGCTCCTGGCCGCCGGGTTCCCCACCGCTGACCCGGGCGGATGGAGCGCGTTCCTCGGCGGCGCGCCGGTGTGGTGGGTGCCGCTGCTGCTGGCGCCGCTGGCCGTCCTCGCGCTCATGTCGCTCGTGACTCCGCGATGGCCGGTGGGCGCGGCCCTCGTCGTGCTGGCCGTGCTGGGGATGGCGACCGCGTTCGCGGCGGTCGGGATCGCGGTGTCGTTCGCCGGGACGGCGTCCGTGCCCCTGTGGCCCGGCACGGCACTGAGCCTTGCGTGGGCGGGCGCGGCCGGTGCGGCGGTGGTGACGCTGGATTCGGGGCTCGTCCCGCGTCTGCGGATGCTGCGCCCGGTCGCAGCCCTCCTCCTCGTCGCCGGGGTGGTCGTGGTGGCTGTTCCTTCCCTCACGGCGCCCGCGCGCGACGCGTCGGTGCTCACGAACGGGCCCGCGGCGACCCTGCCCGCCTATGTCGCCGCCGAGGGCAACGGCGACCCGCGCGTGGGCACGATCGTGCTGAATCCGGTCGACCAGGGCATGGTCGTGCAGGTGGTGTGGGGCGGCAGTGAGACGCTCGGCGGACAGAGCACCGTCCAGGCCACTCGTACCGAGGCCTCCGCCGCCGATCGAGAGCTGGCCGACCTGTCAGCCGACCTGGTGACCTCGACCAGTCCGGAAGCCGTGCAGGCGCTCGCCGAGCGCGGGATCGGCTTCGTCCTGCTCCAGGCCCCGGACGGTGACGTCGAGACCGTCCAGGCACTGCGGCTGGCCGCATCCACGGCGCTCGACCAGCGGGACGGCCTGGACGCCGTCGGGGAGACCGCACGCGGTGCCCTCTGGCGGCTCACCGGCGACGTCGAGCCGCGCGCACCGGACTCGGCGGCCGTCCGCGACACCGCGCGGGCGCTGGCGCTGGCCCAGCTGGCCGTCGTCGCGATCTGCCTACTGCTGTCCGTGCCGACCGCCGCGAGCCGTCGTATCGCACGTCGGACCCCTCGCATCGTCGGGCCGGCACCGAAGGAGACGCGATGACGCAGCGGCGGCTGTTCCGGTGGGTGCTCACGAGCACCCGCGTCGTGGCGGGTGCTGCCGCCGCCGCAGCGACGGTCATCGCCGTCGTGCTCGCGATCGCCTTCCCGTGGCCGACGGTGACGGCCGAGCCCGTGCGCGTGGTGGCGACGCCGGCGCCCTCGGATACCGTGCTGGCCTGCGACGGACCGCTCCTGGCGCTCGGCCGGGTGGTGGAGGAGGCCGGACAGCTGTCGGTCGCCGCTTCCCAGTCGGTGGTCGCCGGCCCCGCGAGCGCCGGGGCCACCGAGCGCGCACTGACCGCACCCGCAGAAGGCGCGGAGTCGCTCGCCTTCGCCTCCGCCCCCGACGGCTCTCAACCGGCGACCTTCGCCGCGGCGGGCTCCAGTTCCATCGACGCAGCCGATCTTCGCGGATTCGCCGCATCCGCCTGCCGCCCGCCGCTTCTGGAGTCGTGGCTCGTGGGGGGCGCGACGACCACGGGTTCGAGTGACCTGGTCGTGCTGTCGAACCCGGGCACGGTCGCCGCGACCGTGCAGGTCACCGTCTACGGCGCATCCGGCCCGCAGGTGGCCCCCGGCGGTACCGACCGGGTCGTTCCCGCAGGCAGCCAGGTGGTGATCCCCCTCGCCGGTCTCCTCCCGGACGAGGCGAGCCCCGTGATCTCGGTGACGGCGATGGGTGCCCCCGTCACGGCGGCTCTGCAGTCCAGCCTCATCCGCACGCTCCTTCCCGGCGGGATCGACCAGGTAAGCCCGGTCGCCGCGGCCACGGAGCGCCAGATCGTCGCGGGAGTGGTCGTCCCCGAAGAGGGCACCGAAGGCGTGGAAGGGGCGCGCACGATCGTCCGTCTCCTCTCGCCCGCGGCCGACACCCAGGCCATCGTGTCGGTGCGCGACAGCGCCGGCCGCACGGTGGGCGAGGACGCGGCCGTGCCGCTCGTCGCCGGAATTCCGAGCGAACTCGGTCTCCCGGCGCTGAGCCCGGGCACCTACACGGTCGACGTGGCGGCCACGGCGCCGGTGGTCAGCGGCGTGTGGGGGACCACGGGCTTCGGAGAGGGATCCGATTTCGCGTGGTTCGCCGCCGCCCCGGAGGTCGACCGACCGACGGCGGTCGCCGTGCCCACCGGCGCATCGCCGGCGCTGACCCTGGTCAACGAGGGCGGCGAAACGGCGACGGTGACGGTGACCACCCCCGGCGGTTCGACGACCGAGGTGGACGTGGCGCCGGATGCCGCGGCGCAGGTGGCTCTCGCCGAGTCGGGGGCGTACGTCCTCGACCCGTCCGCACCGGTGCGGGCGGCGGTGTCCTTCTCCGCGGCGGGAGCGCTCGCCGGGTTCCCGGTGTGGAGCGCGGACGCCGCGGCTCCGCCCATCCCCGTCTTCCCGTAGCCGGGAGGCTCAGAAGTAGCGGAACCGCTCGGGGCCGAGGTCCCACGGATCGCGGTCGAGGTATTCGGCGGCAGCGCGGAACACCGCGCTCTCGATCATCATGCGCCGGTGCAGGTCGTCGTCGCGGTGCAGGTGGCTCAGCCGCTCGATCGGTACGCGATAGAGGATGATGCGCTTCTGCTCGCGCAGCACCCGCCAGCGCGGGATGCCGTGGTCATCGGTCGAGGGTGGCAGCACCCCGATCTCGAAGGACACCTCCCGCAGCTCGCTCCACGCGGAGCGGAGGAACTCCGCGGCGGTGCCGACGGCCAGATCGAAGCGCTCCACGCGGGTGTCCAACGGGGGAAGCGGAGGGCGCACGACCGGGCTGCGGTTCTCGCGGCCATGACGACCGTGCCGCGGAGGTCGTGCGCGGAGGCGCTCGCGGGAGCGGCGGCGGACCATGGCCCCATCCTACGGCGCGGTCGGCGAGGCGGCGGGGCGCCGGCCGATGCCGCGGTTAGGCTGACGGCGATGCGCGACAGACTCTGTTCCAAGGTGGGATGCTCCCGCGAGGCGGTGACGACCCTGACCTACGATTACGGCGACCAGATGGCGGCCGTCGGACCGCTCGGTCGAGGCGGCGATCCGCACGCGCATGACCTGTGCGCCATCCACACCGACCGGCTGTCCGTCCCCCGCGGATGGGTCGTCGTCCGCCACGAGACGCTGCGCGTCTGACGCTTCCCCCCGGTCAACCGGGGTTCAGTGACCGGTCGGCGGGAGGAGCGCGGCGACGCGCTGGTCTTCGAGGAGGAGCGCCCGGAACTCGCGGTCCCGCCGCACCGCGGCGATGCCGTGGAGGAGAAGCTCGGCGTCGACCGGCGGTAGTGGAGCGACGAACGGGCGCGCCTCCGCGGCGAGCGACTCGGCAAGGCGGACCCGCGCGGACGGCTCCAGGTGCGGGGCCGAGCGCACGAACTGGGCGATGCGGGCGGCGAGGCGGTCGGGCAGGCGCGCGACATCGGCGACCTGAGCCCAGCCGGTGAGCGCCGGAGGGACCCCCGGCGCCGGCGCCGGGAGCGGCGGCGTGCGCGTGCGTTCGCTGTAGGTTCCGGCCAGCAGATCGCCCAGGCGCTGCGCCCGCGGCGTGAACGCGCCGACGAGGGCGGCCAGCGACCCGAGCGTGAGCCACAGTTCGAGCACCCCCGCCAGCGCCCGCAGGAATGCGTGCCGGAATCCGATGGCGCCGCCGTCTGCGCGGACGATCCGGCCGCCGACGGCCAGCTTGCCGAGGCTGCGTCCGCGGGTGGCCGTCTCCACGGTGGTCGGGGCCACCACCGCCACGAGCACCAGCACCGTGATCGCCAGAGGCGGCACCGCCTCTTCGCCCACGACGCCCGCGCTCACCAGCCATGTCAGGACGCTCGCCAGCAGCACGAGCACGGCCACCCCGATGAGGAAGTCGATCAGCGCGCCCACGGCGCGGAGGAAGAATCCCACCGACTGCACGTCCAGCGCCACGGCTTCGCCGGTGACCGTCTCGTCCTGAGCGATCTGCACCAGGGCGGGGGGTCGGTCGGAGGCCATGGGTACAGTAAAGCAAATGGACCTCGACGCCCTGACGGCCGCGCGGCGGCAGGAGTGGGCACGCCTGGACGAACTGAGCCGCGCCCGCCGCCTGTCCGGGGCGGAGGTCGATGAACTCGTCACGCGCTATCGCGCCGCATCCGCCGACCTCGCCGAGATCAAGACCTCGGCAGGCCGAACGCCCCAGGGCGACTACGTCTCGACGCTCCTGGCACGCACTCGGCTGCGGCTGACCGGTGTGCGGGAGAACCCCGGCCCACTCGTGCCCCGCTTCTTCCTGTGGCAGCTGCCCGCCGCCCTCTACCGCGTGCGGTGGATGCTGCTGGCCGTGGCCGTCGGCTTCCTCGCGGTCACGACCCTCGTGGCCGTGTGGATCGCCTCCGACCCGGCCGCCGTCGCCGCACTGGGGGACGAGGCCGAGTTGCAGTCCTATGCCGAGGAGGAGTTCACGGCGTACTACAGCGAGAATCCGGCTGCCGTGTTCGCGGGGACGGTGTGGACCAACAACGCCTGGATCGCCGCGCAGTGCGTGCTGTTCGGGATCACCGGCATCTGGCCGCTCATGGTGCTCGTGCAGAACGCGGTGGGAATCGGAACGGCCGCGGCCGTGATGTTCGCGTTCGGCCGCGGCGACGTGTTCTTCTCCTTCATCCTCCCGCACGGTCTGCTGGAGGTCACCGCGATCCTGGTGGCCGGGGCCGCCGGGCTCCAGATCTTCTGGGCCTGGGTCGCGCCGGGCCCCCGCTCCCGGGCGGACGCGCTGGCCTCGGCGGGACGATCCCTCGGCACGATCGCGATCGGCCTGGTCTTCGTCCTCGCTCTCTCCGGGGTCATCGAGGGGTTCGTCACCCCATCGCCGTGGCCGACGCCGGTCAAGATCACCATCGGCGCGCTGGCACTCGCGGCTGTCCTCGCCTACCTGCTCGTGCTCGGCCGACGCGCAGCCCGGGCCGGCGAGGACGGCGACCTCACGGAGTACGAGGCGGGGACCGCGCGCCTCGTCTCGGGCTGAAGCGCCCGCTCAAGGGGCAGGAATCGTCGCCTCGCGCCTCGGTGAGGCGGCAGGAGTTGTCCCCTGAACGGGCGGATGCTCCGGCGAACAGGTGGGCTACGAGGCTCGCCGCGCGACCGGCCTTTTTTTGAACGAGTCAAAACTGGGCTAGGTTCGGAACATGATCGACGGTACCGGCATGACTCTCGAGGCGCGTCTGCGTACCGCGGGTCTGCGCGTGACCGCGACCCGCACCGCCGTCTTCGACGCCCTCGCCGGCAGACCGCACGCCTCCGCCGAGGAGGTGTTCGACCGCATCCGCGTCACCCTCCCGGCGACGAGCAAGCAGTCGGTGTACAACGCGCTGGGCGACTTCGTCGATGCGGGCCTGGCGCGCCGCATCGAACCGGCCGGTCACCCCGGCACGTTCGAACTGCGGGTCGACGACAACCACCACCACATGGTGTGCACGGAGTGCGGCCGCATCGAAGACGTCGATTGCGTCGTCGGTGGCGCGCCGTGCCTGCACGTGCCCGAGGGGAGCGGGTTCGACATCCGCTCCGCAGAGGTGACGTTCTGGGGACTGTGCCCGAACTGTCGAGCAGACACGAACCACCCGAACCCTCCGAGAGGATCTGAATGAGCGACATCGCCGCTCCCGGCTGCCCCGTTTTCCACGACGGTGCAGCTCCCGACGACAACCGACTGCCCGTGGGAGAAGCCCCCGCCGACAGTCAGCCCGCCGGCCACCTGCCGCACCCGACGCAGGGTTCGGCCAACCGCGTCTGGTGGCCCAACGGCGTCAACCTCAAGATCCTCGCGAAGAACACCGCCCAGCGCGACCCGCTGGATGACGGATTCGACTACAAGGCCGCCTTCGAATCGCTCGACCTCGCGAGCCTCAAGCAGGACATCAAGGACGTGCTCACCACGTCTCAGGACTGGTGGCCCGCCGACTTCGGTCACTACGGTCCGCTCATGATCCGCATGGCGTGGCACAGCGCCGGCACGTACCGCGTGACCGACGGTCGCGGCGGTGGCGCAGCCGGGATGCAGCGCTTCGCACCCCTGAACAGCTGGCCCGACAACGTCAACCTCGACAAGGCCCGCCGGCTGCTGTGGCCGGTCAAGAAGAAGTACGGCCAGTCGATCTCGTGGGCCGACCTGATGATCCTCGCCGGAAACGTCGCGCTGGAGTCGATGGGATTCTCCACCTTCGGCTTCGCCGGTGGACGCGCCGACGTGTGGGAGCCGGACGACGACGTGTACTGGGGCCCGGAGACCACGTGGCTCGGCGACGAGCGCTACACCGGCAACCGGGAGCTGGAGAAGCCCCTCGCCGCCGTGCAGATGGGCCTCATCTACGTCAACCCGGAGGGCCCCAACGGCAACCCCGACCCGCTGCTGTCGGCACGGGATATCCGCGAGACGTTCGGCCGGATGGGCATGAACGACGAGGAGACCGTCGCCCTCATCGCCGGCGGCCACACCTTCGGCAAGACCCACGGCGCCGCCCCCGACTCCCACGTCGGCCCCAACCCCGAGGCCGCCGACATCGAGGAGCAGGGCCTCGGCTGGAAGAACGAGTACGGCACCGGCAAGGGCGACGACACGGTCACCAGCGGCCTGGAGGTCACGTGGACCTACCACCCCACGCGCTGGGACAACGAGTTCTTCCACATCCTGTACGCCTACGAGTGGGAGCTGTTCCAGAGCCCCGCCGGCGCGCACCAGTGGTGGCCGAAGAACGGCATGGGGGCCGACATGGTCCCGCTCGCCCACTCCGAGGGCAAGCGCGAGCCGCGCATGCTCACGAGTGACCTGGCGCTGCGCATGGACCCCGCGTACGACGAGGTCTCGCGCAGGTTCAAGGACGACCCGATCGCGTTCGGTGACGCCTTCGCCCGCGCGTGGTTCAAGCTCACCCACCGCGACATGGGGCCCAAGGCGCGCTACCTCGGACCCGAGGTGCCGCAGGAGGAGCTCATCTGGCAGGACCCGCTGCCCGCTGCCGTCGACCCCCTCATCGACCAGGCCGACGCGACAGCGCTCAAGCGCCAGATCCTCGACAGCGGACTGAGCGTTCAGGAGCTCGTCGGAACCACGTGGGCCGCAGCATCCAGCTTCCGCGGCAGCGACAAGCGCGGCGGCGTCAACGGCGCCCGCATCCGCCTCGCCCCGCAGAAGGACTGGGAGGTCAACAACCCCGCGCAGCTGCAGAAGGTGCTGGGCGTGCTCGAGCGCATCAAGGCGGAGTTCGACGCGCAGCAGGCGGGCGCCAAGACCGTGTCGCTGGCCGACCTCATCGTGCTGGCCGGAAACGCCGGCGTGGAGCAGGCGGCCCTGGCCGGCGGCATCGAGATCGAGGTGCCCTTCACCCCCGGTCGCACCGATGCCACGCAGGAGCAGACCGACGAGGTGTCCTTCGCGTACCTCGAGCCGGTCGCCGACGGGTTCCGCAACTACATCTCGCGGGATGCGAAGCTGCCGGCGGAGTACCTGCTGGTCGACAAGGCCAACCTGCTCACGCTCACGGCGCCGGAGATGACCGTGCTCGTCGGCGGGATGCGCGCGATCGGTGCGAACTGGGACGGGTCGCCCTTCGGTGTGTTCACCGCGACGCCGGGTGCGCTCACGAACGACTTCTTCGTGAACCTGCTCGACCTCGGCACCACGTGGACGCCGCTGGACAGCGGCAAGCACGCATTCCAAGGGGCGAAGGACGGCTCGGGGGAGCGTGTGGGCGTCGGCTCCCGCGTCGACCTGGTGTTCTCCTCCAATTCCGAGCTGCGCGCCCTCGCCGAGGTGTATGCCAGCGATGACGCCAAGGAGAAGCTCGTCCGCGACTTCGTCGCGGCGTGGCGCAAGGTCACCGAACTCGATCGGTTCGACCTCGTCTGAACACCCTCTGCGAACGGCCCGTCCCGGAAGGGGCGGGCCGTTCCGTTTTCCGGGCTACAGGCGCCCGGCGGCCTTGAGCGCGAGATAGCGGTCGGCCACGCGGGGAGGAAGATCGTCGGCGGATGCGGTGACCGCATCGCCGCCCGCGCGCTCGACGGCCGCCGTGACCCGGCGAGCGTCCTCGCTCGCCCGCACGGCGGCAGCGGCGGCGTACACCTCGGCCGCGTTCGTGCCCGCCGTGTCGGCGACGGGCGCTTCGGCGGCGGTGGCGACGAGGACCCGCGTGCGCGCGGTGAGGCCGGGAAGCGACCCCAGGAATCCGCGGGCCGCGGCCGGGTCGTCGTGAGCGGTGACGAGCACCACGAGCGAGGGGTGGTTCGCCAGCGTCCGGACGTGGGCGAGGGCGGCATCCCAGTCGGTGTCCAGGAGTGCCGGCTCCACCGGCGACATCGCGTCCACCAGCGCGGGAAGAAGCCCCGGTCCCTCCACCCGGCTCACGCGCGCACGGACGAGCCGGTCGAACATGAGGAGGTGCACATGGTCGCCGGCCCGCTGCGCCAGCGCCGCCAGCAGCAGCGCCGTCTCCATCCCCGCATCCAGGCGAGTGCCGTCGCCCACGCGCGCCGCCGAGGTGCGCCCGGTGTCGACGACGATGACGATGTGACGGTCGCGCTCCGGTCGCCACGTGCGGAGCATCGTCGCACCCGCCCGCGCGGTGGCGCGCCAGTCGATGGAACGCACGTCATCGCCGCGCACGTACTCGCGGAGGCTGTCGAACTCGGTGCCCTGACCGCGCACCTGCACGCTGGTGTTCCCGTCGAGCTCCCGCAGGCGCGCGAGGCGCGAGGGGAGGTGACGCCGCGCGCGGAACGGAGGGAGGACGCGCAGCCGTCCGGGGGCGTCCAGGCGCGCCTGGCGTCCCGCGAGGCCCAGCGGGCCGACCGAGCGGGTCACCACGAAGTCGCTGCGCAGTTCGCCGCGACGGCCGGGGCGGAGCGCCTGCCTCAGGATGCGCCGCTCCCCGGCGGGCACGTCCAGCCGGAGCCGCGTGGTCCCCGCCCCCGCCGTCGGCTGCCACGCGTCCCGCAGCACTCCGCGGACGCGTCGATCGCCCGTGTTCGTGACGACGACCTCCGAGACGACCGGTTCGTCCAGGAGGGTTCGCCCGGGGAGCCGGCGATCGATCGTGAGCAGTCGCGGATCAGCGGCAAGAGCGACGTCGGCGGCCGCGCCCGCCGCGCACAGCAGCATCCACACCCCCGCCACCGCCCACGGCGCGACGTCCGCCGCCGAGAGCAGCACGACGGGAACGACGCCCAGGGCGACGAGGATCGGAAGACGGCCGGTGACGTACACGGGTCAGAGCGGAACGCGGGTCTGCTGCAGCACCGAGGTGAGGATGGCGTCGACGGAGACCCCCTCGATCTCGGCGTCGGGGCGCAGTCGGATGCGGTGGCGCCAGGTCGGGACGAGCATCGTCTGCACGTGGTCGGGCGTGATGGCGGGATACCCGCTCAGCCACGCCCAGGCCTTGGCCGCCGCGAGGAGTCCCGTTGTCGCGCGCGGGCTCACGCCCAGCTGCACGGACGGGCTTTGGCGGGTGGCGCGGGCGAGGTCGACGACGTATCCGAGCACGTCGTCGGCCACGGTGACCGCGGCCGACGCCCGCTGGGCGTCGAGGATCTCCTGCGGGGTGACCGCCTGCTCGACCCCCGCGACCCCGAGCGCGCGCGGGTCGAAGCCGTTCGCGTGACGACGGAGCACATCCAGTTCGGCCTCGCGCCCCGGCACGTCGACGAGGAGCTTCAGCAGGAAGCGGTCGAGCTGCGCCTCGGGCAGCGTGTACGTGCCTTCGTGCTCGATGGGGTTCTGGGTCGCCGCGACGAGGAAGGGCTCGGGAAGCGGCCGGGTCACGCCGTCGGTGGACACCTGCCGCTCCTCCATCGCCTCCAGCAGGGCCGCCTGGGTCTTCGGGGGAGTGCGGTTGATCTCGTCGGCGAGGACGATGTTCGTGAACACCGGGCCCGCCCGGAACTCGAATTCGCCGGTGCGCGCGTCGTAGACGAGCGAACCGGAGACATCACCGGGCATCAGGTCGGGGGTGAATTGGATCCGTTTGGTGTCCAGGCCCACCGCGCGGCTGAAGGTGCGCACGAGCAGCGTCTTGGCGACGCCGGGAACCCCCTCCAGCAGCACGTGTCCGCGGGCCAGGAGGGCGATGAGGAGCCCGGTCACGGTGCCGTCCTGACCGACCACCGCCTTGCCGATCTCACCGCGCACACGGTGCATGGCGTCGCGCAGGGCGTCGTGGTCCGGTGCGTCGTCGTCCGGTGCGTTGTCGCTCATGAGGGGGTCCCTTCCGGTCGGGTGGCGGCGGAGACATCCGCCTCGAGGTCGTGCAGACGGTCGCTGAGGTCGACCAGCTCGCGGTCGGTGGCGGGGGCGTCGGTGATGAGGATGCTGCGTACAGCGCCCGGATCGCGCGAGAGGCGGCGGGCCGCGGCATCCGCCACCGCCATCGGCGCGACGTGGGCGCCGAGCCCCAGCATGCGGCTGATCCGGCCGATCGCGGCGGCGCGGAGCTGACCGGCCGCGTGCGCGGCGTCGCGGCTGCGGGCATAGAGGCGCCCGCGGCCGATGGTCGTCTCGGCCGCGCGCACCGTGACGGGCAGCGTCTCGGCGACGAGCGGTCCGAACCGCCGCCCGCGCCAGAGTGCCGCGGTGACGCCGGCGGCCAGGAGCAGCACGATGGCGGGGGTCACCCAGGGTGGGGTGAGTTCGCCCAGCGTGGGCGCCGCCGCATCCGCATCGGCGAGGGACGGGACGTACCAGACGAGCGTCGGTCGTGCTCCCAGCAGGCCCAGGGCGAGGGCGGCGTTGCCCGCCTGGCCGACCGTGTCGTTGGCCAGCAGCGCGCGACCGTCCACCGCGGTGACGGCGCGTGCCCCCCGCGACGCGGTCAGGAGCGCGAAGGCCTCATCGAGGGGGTAGCACCCCTCGACGCCGTCGCCGGGGGTGAAAAGCTCCCCGGCGACGATCTCGCCCGCACGACGCGCAGCGGCCTGCGTGCACTCCGGTGCGAGGGTGTCGTCGGCGAACGCGCCTGCCGCGGCCGAGTCGTGCAGGAGCACGCGGAGAGTGCGCGACCGAGGCTCCAGGAGCACCACGTCCGCCGCGCCCGCCGCCAGTTCCGTCACCGCCGCATCCGACAGACCGGGCGCATCGGGCAGTGCCAGGGTGGCGTCCCCGTCCGCCAGCGCGGCCGAGGCGGCGGGCAGGTCGCGCGCGATGCGGACGTCGATGCCCTCGTTCTCGAGGACGCGGACGAGCGCGCGGGCGCCGTCCGGACCCGCCGACTCGGGATCGAGCGCCGACCGTTCGGCCCAGCCGGCGCTCTGGCCGAGGAGAGCACCGGCGACGGCGACGAGGGTGAGCGCGACGGCGATCACCGCCCAGCCGAGCGCGCGCGTGCGCCGGCGGGGCCGGTCGAGGTCTGTCGCACTCATCGCGGCGCCTCGCTCAGCGCCGGACGGGTCTGGGCGAGAGCGTCGTCCAGACCCGCGATCCGGTCGTAGACGGCGCGGCACCCGGGGCGGCGCAGATAGCGGACGTCGTCGAATCCGGTGGCCGCCGCGGCCAGCTCGGTCGCCGCGGCGGGGAAGGCCCGCGCGGCCTCCCGAGCGAAGGCCTGAGCGGTCGCGCCGGGGGGAGGTTCGATGATGGCGCGTTCGGACAGGCCGCGTGCGAGCGCCCGGAAGCGCAGGACGATGGCCTCCTCCCACCGCTCGCGGGCGGCGCTCGCGCTCGCGTCGGACCGCAGCCGATCGGCCGACCGGTCGTCACCGTCGCCGAACAGCGGTCCGACCGTTCGATGGGAGCGTGCCGCCGGGCGCGGGCGCCCCCACACGAGGAGGGCGGCGACGAGGAGCGCGACGACCACGACCGTGGCGACGACGGCGGCAGTCGGGCCCCACCCGCCGGACAGGTCGGGGTCGAGCAGGCGGGTGAAGAACTCGCCGACGGCTCGCGCCGCACGATCGAGGAACGTCGGCTCCGCCGCCTCGTAGACCGGATCGGCCAGCTCCCGCCGCAGCCGTTCTCGGGCGTCGTCGGGACTGGGCTGGAGGGGAGCGGCGCTCCAGCGCTGCACCGGTGCCGTCACGGTCGGCCGGGGCCCGCCGGCGCGCCCGGGGGCGCCCACGTCGTCGGCGCCGGCGGGGCCGGGGGCGCCGGTGGAGCGGGCGGGGCCGGTGCCGCGACCGGCCCGGGGACCGGCGCACCCGCCGGCGGCGGCCCGCTGGGCATCTGCGGGGGTGCTGGCGCGTACGGCGGCGGGGACGAGAAAGCGCCGGGGACGGCTGCCTGCGGCATCGCACCGGCCGGCCCGGGGTACGCCCACGCCGGCGCGGCGGGTGCGCGCGGGGGGAGTTCGCGTCCGATGTGCACGCGATACGGGTCGGGGAGATCCTCCGCGCCGGCGTCGCGCTGATCGACGTAGGCGAGCAGGTCGAGGTCGAGGCCCTCGTGCCGCATCCTGCAGTCCACGTACACCAGGGCGGTCGCGGTGGATTGGACGATCAGCGCGATGCACTGGATGAGGATCGTGACGATCTGAGTGATCACGGCCGTGACGAGGAAGGCGATGAGCGCGCCCGCTTCGGGCTCACCGGTGGGCGTGACGATCGTCGTCAGCCCCAGCGCGACGAACTGGAGGGGAAGGCCCACGAGCTGCGCGACGACACCGAAAGTGAGGGAGATGATGACGATGATGCCCAGCGTCGGCCAGAAGCGGGTGCGGGTGAGCCGCCACGACCGCGCGAGCGCCTGGCCGATGCGCGCCCGCTCGAGGATGATGACCGCGGGCACGAGGAGCAGCTTGGTGTTCAGCCACAGGGTGAGGGGGATGGCGGCGAGGAACGTCAGTACTCCGCCGACGATCGCGACCGGGACGGATGCGGTGCCCAGGGCGAAGAGGACGGCCACCACGATCGCCACGACGACCGCGACGGCCAGGAGCAGGAGGAACGCATACCCGAGCAGCCGGCCGGCCACGGGACGAACCCGTCGCCACACCCCGCGGAGGGGGAGCTTCTCGGCGACCACCGCGTGCGCGACCTCGCTGACGACGACGCCCTGCACGAGAACGCCGAGCGCCCCGGCGGCAAGGGTCAGCACGACGCCGGTGATCGCCGTGATCGCGATCGACCCGGCCGTCACGGCTTCGAAGTCCTCGGTGCCGGGGGTGAGGGTGTCCAGGCGCGAGAAGGCGGCGAAGGCGACCCCGCCGGTCACCAGGATCAGCACCAGGAAGGCGAGTGCCTGCACGCCCAGGGCGAACCCGAGCAGCACCCCGGGGTTCTGCCGCAGTGCGGTGAACGACCGCCCGAGCGTGGTGCCGAAACCGTAGGGATG
Source organism: Microbacterium sp. Z6_144 (assembly GCF_057197625.1). Taxonomy (NCBI): domain Bacteria; kingdom Bacillati; phylum Actinomycetota; class Actinomycetes; order Micrococcales; family Microbacteriaceae; genus Microbacterium; species Microbacterium sp. Z6_144. The sequence continues at coordinate 2,384,028 of NZ_JBXVPT010000001.1, read as the reverse complement.
CAGAGGCACGATGCCCGGGCGGGGGGCCGGCGTCCAGGCCGGGTACGCGGTCACATGCGCCTCCTCGTGCTGGGCTGGTTCTATCGTGTCACACGCGGGCGAGGCGCTCGGCTGGTGCTCAGTCGCGTCGACTACTGTGTGGAGTGAGCGCACGGGGATGCTGCCGCGCGCCCGTCGCGCAGCGGGACGGATGTGAGGACGAACGCGCAGATGACTTCACGAATCCTGGTGGTCGACGACGACACGGCGTTGGCGGAGATGATCGGCATCGTGCTGCGGACCGAAGGGTTCGACACCGCCTTCTGTGCCGACGGCGCCGAAGCGGTCGACGCCTGGCGCCGCGAACGCCCCGACCTCATCCTGCTCGACCTCATGCTGCCCGGGATGGACGGCATCGAGGTGTGCACGCGGGTCCGTGCCGAGTCGGGGGTGCCGATCATCATGCTGACCGCCCGCACCGACACCGCCGACGTGGTCAAGGGGCTCGAGTCCGGCGCCGACGACTACATCGTGAAGCCCTTCAACCCGAAGGAGCTGGTCGCCCGCATCCGCACCCGCCTGCGGCCGGTGTCCGCCGCGGGGGGCGAGGTTCTGCGCATCGGCGACCTCGCCGTGGATGTCACCGCGCACGAAGTGCGCCGCGGCGATGGCGTGATCGCGCTGACACCGCTGGAATTCGAGCTGCTCGTCGCCCTCGCATCCAAGCCCCAGCAGGTCTTCTCGCGCGAGATGCTGCTCGAGCAGGTATGGGGCTACCACTACAAGGCCGACACGCGCCTGGTGAACGTGCACGTTCAGCGCCTGCGCGCCAAGGTCGAAACCGACCCCGACAACCCTCGCATCGTCACCACCGTGCGCGGAGTCGGGTACCGCGCCGGCGCGGTGGTGTGAGGCCGGCATGACCACGGCGACGGCCCCGCGGCGAGCGGTGCCGACCGTCGTGCAGGGGTGGCGCTCGTGGCCGGGCCGCGTCACGGCGCTGTGGCGGCGCTCGCTGCGGTTCCGGACGATCCTGGTCACCCTGGGGCTGACCGCGCTGACGATCCTCATCGCGTGCGTGTGGATGGCGCTGGCGATCCAGAACGACCTGTTCCAGTCCCGGCTCCGCCAGGCACTCACATCGGCGCAGCGCGCCACCATCGCCGCGCAGGTCACGTTGGACGCCTCGGCGGAGACCGATGATCCCGTGACGGTGCAGAACCTCATGAACAGCGTCCTGCGTACCCTCTCGCAGCAGTCCGGCGCGGACGCCTTCGCCTCCTACCGGATCGACACGGATGCGTCGTCCCTGGCCCCGCAGAACGTGGACTCGGTCGGATTCGAGCGCACCCTCGTGACGTCGGAGCTGCGGGAGCTCGTGCGCTCCAACACCGAGACGCAGTGGTGGCAGTCGGTGTCGCTGCCCACCGAGGGCGGGACGGGTCCGGGCATCCTCGTCGGCCAGCAGCTCGATGTCCGCGGCGTCGGCCCGTACGAGGTCTACCTCGCGTACAACCTCGAAGCCGCCTCATCCACCCTGACCTTCGTGCAGGCCATGCTGTGGGTCGTCGGGATCGCACTGGTGGCGCTCATCGGCGGCATCACCTGGTTCGCGCTGCGCTCGGTCACCGTCCCGATCGGCGAGGCGGCCGAGACCAGCGCGCAGCTCGCGGCGGGCGACCTCGCCGTGCGCCTCCCCGTGCGCGGCGACGATGAGCTGGCGGTCCTCGGCCGCTCGTTCAACGCGATGGCCGACAGCATCGAGGCGCAGATCAAGGAGCTCGCGGAGCTCTCCCTCGTGCAGCAGCGCTTCGTGTCCGACGTCTCGCATGAGTTGCGGACGCCCCTGACCACCATCCGCCTGGCCGCCGACATGCTCAACGACCAGCGCGACCGGTTCGACCCGGCCACGGCGCGAGCCGCCGAGCTCCTCCACGCCCAGGTGCAGCGGTTCGAGACGCTGCTGACCGACCTGCTGGAGATCAGCCGCTACGACGCGGGATCCGTTCAGCTGGAGCTGGAGCCGACGAGTCTCGCACACCTGGCCGAGGACGTGATCGGGTCGATGCACCAGCTCGCGGAGCGGCACGGCTCGGACGTCCGCCTGCTGGCGCCCGGGGGACATTCCCTCGTGGAGATGGATGCCCGCCGCGTGCGCCGGATCGTACGCAACCTGCTCGGGAACGCGATCGAGCACGGGGAGGGTCGCCCGATCGTCGTCACCGTCGACAGCGACCAGAACGCCGTCGCGCTCGGCGTCCGCGACTTCGGCCTCGGGATGCGGCCGGGGGAGGCGGAACACGTCTTCGACCGCTTCTGGCGGGCCGACCCCTCACGCACGCGCACGATCGGCGGCACGGGCCTGGGTCTGTCCATCGCTCTCGGCGACGCACGGCTGCACGGCGGACGGCTCGAGGTGTGGTCCGAGCTCGGCCGCGGGTCGCACTTCGTCCTCACGCTTCCGCGCCGCGCGGGGGGCGACCTCGGCGGGCGCTCGCCGATCGCGCTCGATGTGGACGACGACGACACCTCGCTGGAGGCGCTGGGACTCACCCAGCCCATCGACGTGACGGAGGGCAGCGCATGAAGCGCCTGGCCGGGGTGGCCGCCGCCGTGCTCGTCCTGCTGCTCACCGCATGCGCCGGGCTCCCGAGCTCCGGTGCGGTGTATCCGGGGCGCTCGCCGGTCGATATCGTGGCCGACCCCGACTTCCGCTTCGTGCCCGACAGCCCGCAGCCCGGTGCCTCGCCGGAAGACATCGTCAACGGGTTCATCCGGGCCGGCTCCGGCCCCCAGGACTCGTGGGCCACGGCGCGGGAATTCCTGGCCGGTTCGTTCGCGCGGGAGTGGAATCCGCTCACCACCGTCACCGTCGACCGCCTCCAGGACCGCTCCGCGCCGACGGCTCCCGTCGAAGGCGTGAGTCTCGTCGAGATCACCCCGACGGGGATCGTCGATGCCGAGGGATCGTACCTGCCGCAGGGCGGGGCGCCCTCGACGCTCAGCTTCACGCTCGAGGAGGAGAACGGCGAGTGGCGCATCTCCGATGCGCCGGATGGCATCGTGCTCTTCGAGGAGCAGTTCCGCAGCGTGTTCAGCTCGGCGTCGCTGATGTTCTTCGAGCCGTCGTGGCAGTTCCTGGTGCCGGACGTGCGCTGGTTCCCCCGTACCAACATCGCCGCCTACGTGGCCGGTGCCCTCATCGACGGTGCGCCGAGTCCGTGGCTGGCCGGTGCGGTGGTGACCGCCTTCCCCGAAGAGGTCGAGACCGCCACCCGGGCCGTCCCCATCTCCGACGGGGTGGCGCAGGTCGACCTCACCGACGGAGCGCTGTCGCTGGGGCAGAACGTGCTGGATCGTATGCAAGCCCAGCTCGAGGCGTCGCTGCGCTCGGCGGGCGTCACCACCGTGCAGATGACGGCGGACGGTTCTCCCCTGACGGCGCGTTCGGCTCCCACGCTGTCGACGCGGGTCGACCCCCAGTCCCTGGTCGAAGTCGCGGACGGTCGGTTCGGGTTCCTCAACGGGGAAGACGTCGAGCCCGTCGCGGGGCTCTCGGGGGCGGTCGAATCGCTCGACGCCATGGCCGTGGAGGCGTCGGGCGACCTCGAGGCGGCCGCCGTGCTGACCGCGACCGGTGCCGTGGTGCGCGCCGGGGGGGATGAGACCACGGCTCCGCTGGATGAGCGCCCCGGTCTCATCCGCCCGACGATCGATCCGTTCGGTTTCGTGTGGAGCGTTCCGGGGACCGACCCCGCCGCGGTCCGCGCTTTCGCCGTCGGCGCCGCCCCCGTACCGGTGGAGGCGGCATGGCCGGCAGCCACCGCCGTCTCCGCGATGCAGGTCGCCCGGGATGGTGCTCGGGTGGCGGCCGCGGTGACGGTTCGCGGCCACACCGAACTGTGGGTCGCCGGCATCCGCCGCGCCGCGGATGGGGCGGGCATCGCCCTGGGCGAGCCCCACGTCGTCGCCGTCGTCGCCGGTGAGGGCGCCGGTCTCGCGTGGCTGGATGACACCACTCTCGGTCTCCTCGTCCGGGTGGGCGCGGAGGTGTCGCTTCGCGAGCAGCCCGTCGGGGGCCCGGGGACGGAGCTGACCATTCCCGCGGGAGTGTCGTCGATCGCCGGAGGCAATTCCAGCGCCCGGCTCCTCTCCAGCGCGGGCGTGCTCTATGTGCGCCAGGGGCCCACCTGGCAACAGCTCGCGACGGACATCCGGCTTCTCGCCGGGCAGCAGGGGATGCCGTAGCGCTCTCCTGCACCGTCGCGTTCTCCGATGCAGGACTCCACGGGAACCGGTGGACGGCGCGTCACGAGGCGATGTCCGGGCAGACTCGGCGCATGGACCTGGCCCCGGTGCGCACGGCCCTCGCCGACGCTCTGGCATTCGTGCTGCCCGTCGAGTGCGCCGGATGCGGCGCCGCCGACGTGGCGCTGTGCACCACGTGCCGTGCCTGCCTGACCCCCGACCCGGTACCGCACCGGGTCGGCGAGCTGGCGGTGCGCAGCGGTCTGGTCTACGACGGAGCGGTGGCGCGGGTGGTCCGCTCCCTCAAGGAGGAGGGGCGCACGTCGCTCGCACGGCCTCTGGCCGCCGCTCTCCGCGACAGCGCCGCATCCTGGGACCTCTCCGGGGTCGTCGTCGTGCCCGTCCCGACCTCCCCGGCGGCGATGCGACGCCGGGGTTACCGCGTGGCGGAACTGCTCGCCCGCCGCGCGGGATGGCGGCCCGAACGGCTGCTCCGGGTGTCGCGGCGCACCGCCGATCAGCGGGAGCTCGGCCGCGCCGCCCGCGCGGCCAACGTGGCCGGCAGTCTGCGGGCGCAGGGGGCTGCGGGGGCCCGCGTGCTCCTGGTCGACGACGTCGTCACCACGGGCGCGACGCTGGCTGAAGCCGCCAGGGCGCTGCGCGCCGCGGGAGCGGAGGTGATCGGAGCCGTCACGGTCGCCGCCACGCCGCGGCGGGTGCTGCGGGAACCGGAAACACCATCCTTCGGCCCGTGACACCCCGAGGCGCGCCGGATAGCGTGGTGGGGACAGAAGCCACGGACAGTCCGTTCCCGGAAACCCGGAACCGGGGGCGGACCCGGAACAAGGAGGTAACGGATGGACACCAGCATCGTCGGCGTGGGGGTCGGGATCACCGATCGCTTCAGCAGTGTCGTCGAGGAGAAGGCCGCCCGCATCGAGCACCTCTTCCCCCGAGCGCAGACCCTCGAGGTCAAGGTGACGCATCGCGCGCATCACAACGGGCATATGGAAGACGACACCGTCGAACTGACCCTCATCGGCAAGGGCCCCGTCGTGCGGGCCGAAGCCACCGACGGTGACAAGTTCACCGCTCTCGATCTGGCCGTGGACAAGCTGAGCGAGCAGCTGCGGCGTGCGAAGGAGAAGCGCGTCGACGGCCGCAACCACCCGCGTGGAGCGAAGTTCGAAAAGGGCACCGGCTCGATCCAGGGCATCGACGTGCAGCCGGCATCGGTGGACGCCATCCGCGCGGTGGCGACGGGGGAGATCCCCGTCCTCCGTTCGGGAGAGGACGACGAGCCCTACAACCCCGTCGTCATCCGCACCAAGCGGTTCGATGCCGAGTGGATGACGGTCGAGGAGGCCGTGGACCGCATGGAGCTCGTCGGTCACGACTTCTTCCTGTTCATCGACGCCCGCACCGACCACCCGAGCGTCGTGTACCGACGCAAGGGCTGGGACTACGGCGTCATCTCCCTCACCGCGGCGGCACCGCCGGCCGCGCGCGCCGCGTCGTAACCGCCGCGCAGCGCTCTCGTTGAGTCGCCAACAAACGCGCGATTTTCCCGCGCGGAGCGACGGTTGCTGGCGAGTCGAGGGGGTGGGGGACCGGCATCCTCGCCGGCGCGCGCAGTCTCCTCGCCCGCTCAGGTGTGCCGTACTCAGTCTCTCCACGCGCGGACACCGCGATCCGCGGGGTGTCGCGGCGCTCGGGCGGTTTCAGCCTGAGTTAGTGCCGGGGTGGGTGGCCGCACGGCGGCCGGTGCGCTCGTCGGCGGGCACGACGGCCGGCGGTGGACGCGGCTCCGCGCTTCTCCATCCCCCAGTTTCCGAGTGGCCGGGAACCGTTCAGCCGCCGCTGAGGTGTGCCGTACTCAGTCTCTCCGCGCACGGATACCGCGATCCGTTCGGTATGGCGGTGCTCAGGCGGTTTCAGCCTGAGTTAGTGCCGGGGTGGGTGGCCGCACTACGGCTCCTGCACCACGGGTGGATGCGTTCGGCGAGGGGCGCTCGTCGGCGGGTGCTCGGCGGTGGGCGGGTTTCCCAGGGGTCAGCCGTCGAACATGTCGCCCAGGAGCGACCCGATGACGAGGCCGCCGAGGATGCCGCCGCCCATCCCGCCGCCGCCCATACCCATGCCGCGTCCGCCCATGCCGCGGCCGCCCCAGCCGCCGTTACCCCAGTCATCCGGGCGCGAGGCGTCGATGTCCTGCTGGGCCAGCTGCAGCGCCTCGCTCGCGAGCGTCCCGGCACGCCGTGCGACGGCCTGAGCGGCCTCGCGGTCGTCCTCCGGAATCGGCCCGAAGGGGATCTCGCCGCGGAGCCGCTCGGCCTCCGCGAGCCGAGTGCGGGCGTCCGCGCCGATCCAGCCGCGGTGGCCGGCGATGACGCTGCGGGCCACGGAGATCTGACGGTCTGCGTCATCCACCGTGTGGCGCACGTGCGACTCCGAGATCACCGGCCGGGCGGCGCGCTCGCGCGCGGTGTCCAGCGCGGCGTTCGCCGTGCGCAGGCGGGACAGCGCTCCGAACGGATCGTCCTTGGCCGCGGAGGCGGGGAGGGATGCCAGCGCCGACTCCAGGTCGGCCATCGCGGCGGTCACGGCTGGGGTCTGCGGGCCGCTGCGCGCCTCCACGAGGTCGCTGCGCGAATCGTCGATCACCGCGGCCAGCGTCGATTCGGCGCGCAGAGCCTCGATCTCGAACGCGTCCACGGCATCCAGCAGCGACTCCGCACGGCGCACCGACTCGGTGGCCGCCTCGAGCGCGACCGACGCCTGCTCGCGCTGGCCGGCTTCCCGGCGGCGCTGGGACACATCCGCGGTGTGCACGGCGAAGTCCAGGAGCTGGTCGGCCTCGTCGGGGTTGCCGTCGATCTGATGCAGCGCCGTCTCGCTGTAGCGGCGGGACAGGCGCTCCAGCGCCTCGCGGGCGTGCGGCACGCGCTCCTCGAGTCGCTCGCGGTCGGCGCGCACGCGCTGGAGGATCTCCGGCGCCCGGCGAACGGCCTCGATGGCCGGCTGCAGGGCCGTGGTGCGCTCTTCGAGCAGGTCTTCCGCCCACTGGCACAGCTGGATGATGCGGGCGTTGCGTGTCCGCAACTCCTCGGGGGTGTCGGGGATGTGGTCGTGGTTCAGCTGGTGCAGCTGGAACGCCTCGCCCATGTGGGTGCGAACGGCCGTCAGCGCCGCGCGCAGGTCGGCGGTCCGCACGTCACCGAGCTCCGCGACGGCGAAGTCCACTTCGTCGGTGGTGAGCCGGATCCGCTCATCCGCGGCGACGAGCGCCAGCTCGGCCTGCCGGGCGAGGTCTGCATCCGCGGCGTCCTGCTCTTCACGCTTTCGCTTACCCCAGAACCCGGCCATGGCATCGATCCTACGAGTGTCCGACGGTCGGCGCGCCGGTGTTCGCTCTGCGCGCGCTGTCAGAGCGTTCGCAGGGTCTTCCGAGGTCACAAACGGATAACATGGCACAGTATGCCTGCGTGCAGGCGGGTCCGTCGCGTCAGTCGCGCTGGGCCGAACGCGACAGATGGGAATGCTCCGTGGCCAATCCTCTCGAAAGACTGCTCCGTGCCGGAGAGGGCCGCATCATCCGGCGCCTCCAGCAAGTGGTCAAGGCCGTCAACGCGCTGGAGGAGGACTACTCGCACCTCACCGACGACGAGTTGCGCGGCGAGACCGCCGAGCTGCGCGCCCGCTTCGAGGCCGGAGAGAGCCTCGACCGCCTCATGCCGGAGGCCTTCGCCGCCGTCCGCGAGGCCGCGCAGCGCACCCTCGGCCAGCGCCCCTACGACGTGCAGATCATGGGTGGGGCAGCGCTTCACCTGGGCAACATCGCCGAGATGAAGACCGGTGAGGGCAAGACCCTGACGGCGACCTTCGCGGTGTACCTCAACGCCATCGCCGGCCAGGGCGTGCACGTCATCACCGTCAACGACTACCTCGCGACCTACCAGTCCGAGCTCATGGGTCGGGTCTATCGCGCCCTGGGGATGTCCACGGGCGTCATCGTGTCGGGGCAGACGCCGGAGGTGCGTCGCGCGCAGTACGCCGCCGACATCACCTACGGCACGAACAACGAGTTCGGCTTCGACTACCTGCGCGACAACATGGCGTGGCGCAAGGAGGACCTGGTCCAGCGCGGGCACTACTTCGCGATCGTGGATGAGGTCGACTCCATCCTCATCGATGAGGCCCGCACGCCGCTGATCATCTCGGGGCCCTCGTCCGGTGAGGCCAACCGCTGGTTCGCCGAGTTCGCGAAGATCGCCCGCACGCTCGAGGCGGGCGTGGACTACGAAGTCGACGAGAAGAAGCGCACGATCGGCGTGCTCGAGCCCGGTATCGAGAAGGTCGAGGACTACCTCGGCATCGAGAACCTCTACGAGTCGGCGAACACCCCGCTCATCTCCTTCCTGAACAACTCCATCAAGGCCCTCGCGCTGTTCAAGCGCGATGCCGACTACGTCGTGATGAACGACGAGGTCATGATCGTCGACGAGCACACGGGCCGCATCCTCGTGGGGCGCCGGTACAACGAGGGCATCCACCAGGCCATCGAGGCCAAGGAGGCGGTGCCGGTCAAGGCGGAGAACCAGACCCTCGCCACGGTCACGTTGCAGAACTACTTCCGCCTCTACGAGAAGCTCGCCGGCATGACCGGTACGGCCGAGACCGAGGCCGCGGAGTTCATGTCGACCTACAAGCTCGGCGTGGTGCCCATCCCCACCAACAAGCCGATGATCCGCAAGGACCAGTCCGACCTGGTCTACAAGAACGAGACCGCCAAGTTCGCGCAGGTCGTCGAAGACATCGCCGAGCGCCACGCGACCGGCCAGCCCGTCCTCGTGGGCACGACCAGCGTCGAGAAGAGCGAGTACCTGTCGCGACTCCTGGCGAAGAAGGGCATCAAGCACGAGGTCCTCAACGCGAAGAACCACGCGCGCGAGGCGGAGATCGTCGCGCGCGCCGGGCGCCTGGGCGCCGTCACCGTCGCCACGAACATGGCCGGTCGCGGTACCGACATCATGCTCGGTGGCAACGCGGAGTTCCTCGCCGTCCAGGAGCTGAAGGCCAAGGGTCTCGACCCGGTCGAAACGCCGGAGGCGTACGAGTCCGAATGGGATGAGGCGTACGCGCGTGTGCGCGAGGTCGTGGCCGAGGAGGGCGCGAAGGTCGTCGCAGCCGGCGGGCTGTACGTGCTCGGCACGGAGCGGCACGAGTCCCGCCGCATCGACAACCAGCTGCGCGGGCGCTCGGGCCGGCAGGGAGATCCGGGGGAGAGCCGGTTCTACCTGTCGCTGACGGACGACCTCATGCGACTGTTCCAGTCGGGTGCGGCCGAAGCGATCATGGCCCGGGCGAACTTCCCCGACGACGTCGCCATCGAGTCGGGCATGGTCTCCCGCGCCATCAAGAGCGCTCAGACGCAGGTCGAGGCGCGTAACGCGGAGCTGCGCAAGAACGTCCTGAAGTACGACGACGTCCTCAACCGGCAGCGCGAGGCGATCTACGCCGACCGCCGCCACATCCTTCAGGGCGACGACATCGCCGATCGCGTGCAGCACTTCATCGAAGACGCCATCTCCGCCGTCATCGACGATCACACCGGCAGCGGTCACACCGAGAGCTGGGACTTCGACGCGCTGTGGACAGAGCTGAAGACGCTCTACCCGGTGGGCGTCACGATCGACGAGGTCGTCGCCGACGCCGGCACGCGCGGACGCATCACGGCGGAGGGACTCAAGCGCGAGATCCTCTCCGACGCGCGGATCGCGTACGCCAAGCGCGAGGAGCAGCTGGGCGAGCAGGCCGTGCGCGAACTCGAGCGTCGCGTGGTGCTGCAGGTGCTCGACCGCCGCTGGCGCGACCACCTCTACGAGATGGACTACCTCAAGGACGGCATCGGCCTGCGCGCCATGGCCCAGCGCGACCCGCTGATCGAGTACCAGCGCGAGGGCTACCAGATGTTCCAGGCGATGATGGGGCAGATCAAGGAGGAGTCCGTCGGCTACCTCTTCAACCTCGAGGTCGAGGTGCGCCGGGTCGAGGGCGAGCAGGCCGCGCAGGTCGAGGCCAAGGGTCTGGCCGCCGGCCCCTCCGAGGCGCAGCGGCTGGAGTACTCCGCCGCGAACGATGCCGGAGAGGTCGAGGTGCGCAACGATCGCGGGCAGGTGCAGAAGGCGGCCACGAGCCGTCTACGCCAGGCCGCCGCTGCCGCCGGTGCCGCACCGGCGCCCGCCGGCGCGCCCACGCGCACGGCCGAGGCGCCCCGTGGCGCGTTCGGTCAGCGCCCGGATGGCTCCACGCCCAGCGCACCGGCCGGCAACCGCGCTGAGCGCCGCGCCGCCGACAAGAAGAAGTAGGCACGGAGGTCGGGGAGGGCGCCACGGGAGCGGCATTGGCCCGCTCCCGTTCGTGGGCGCAGCGAAGACGGCGGGATATTCTGATCCGATGAGCCCGCTGCGCCCCCTCGACCAGTCCTCGAAGCTGAGGGACGTCCTGTACGAGATCCGTGGGCAGGCCCTCGTGGAGGCGGACCGGCTGGAGTCCGAGGGTCACGCGATCCTCAAGCTCAACACCGGCAACCCGGCGGTGTTCGGCTTCGAAGCACCGTTCCAGATCGTGCGCGACATGATCGAGGCGCTTCCGCACGCGCACGGGTACAGCGACAGCCGCGGCATCATGTCGGCCCGGCGGGCGGTGGTGTCCCGCTATGAACAGGTGCCGGGCTTCCCCGCGCTGGATCCGGATGACGTGTACCTCGGCAACGGCGTGTCCGAACTCATCACGATCGTCATGCAGGCGCTGCTGGACGAGGGCGACGAGGTGCTCATCCCCGCCCCGGACTATCCGCTCTGGACCGCCATGACGAGCCTCGGCGGCGGCACGCCGGTGCACTACCTGTGCGACGAACTGGACGAGTGGCAACCCGACCTCGAGGACATCCGCGCGAAGGTCACGCCGCGCACGAAGGCGATCGTCGTGATCAACCCCAACAACCCCACCGGCGCGGTGTACTCCCGAGAGGTGTTGGAGGGGATCGCGCAGATCGCGCGCGAGCACTCGCTCCTGGTGCTCTCCGATGAGATCTACGACCGCATCCTCTTCGACGACGCCGTCCACATCCCCATGGCCGTGGTCGCCCCCGACCTCCTGTGCCTGACCTTCAACGGCCTGTCCAAGACGTACCGCGTCGCCGGCTACCGGTCGGGGTGGCTCGCCATCACGGGTCCGAAGAAGCACGCGGCCGGGTTCCTGGAGGGCATCCAACTCCTGGCCTCCACGCGGCTGTGCGCGAACGTGCCCGCTCAGCACGCGGTCCTGGCCGCCCTCACCGGCGTGCAGTCCATCGATGCGCTCATCGCGCCGTCGGGGCGACTGCACGAACAGCGGGATGCGGCGTGGGAGAGCCTCGAGGCGATCCCCGGGGTCTCGTGCGTGCGCCCGCGCGGCGCGCTGTACGCGTTCCCGCGCCTGGACCCCCAGGTGTACGACATCCCCGACGACGGGAAGTTCGTGTACGACTTCCTCGTCGCCGAGCATGTGCTGCTCGTCCAGGGCACCGGCTTCAACTGGCCGACACCCGACCACCTGCGCATCGTGACGCTCCCGGAGGCGCGTGTGCTGACGGATGCCATCGAGCGCCTCGGCAACTTCCTCGCCTCCTACCGCGCGTAGCCCACGCGAGAAACGACGTGCGGGATGAGACGGCACGCGTCGCGCCGTTTCTCGTCCGGCATGTTGTTTCTCGCGCGCAGTGTGGGCGGGCGTAACCTTCCGGCATGGCGATCGAACTGAACAAACCCGCCCTCCGCCACGCCCGCGCGCTCATCCGTGACGGCAAGGTCGTGAAGGACGAGCGAGACGACTGGTCCGAGACCGCGCCCACGGCCGCGCAGGAGAACGCGTTCCTGGAGAAGGAAGGCTGGACGGAGTACTCGCACTGGCACCTCGGCATCGACAAGAGCGAGAACCGGGAGACGAAGGGCGCCTACTCGTTCCCCTTCGGCGACTTCCGCGCCGTGCATCGCTCCGGCGTGATCTCCGCCGAGAGCCGCGCGGGCCAGTACGACCATGACGAGATCCGTGATGCCCTCCGATCGCTCCTGGAGCTCATCGACGGTTCGTGAGTCACAGCAGCGCGAGGGATGTCGCCCGCCAGCGCCGGTCGATGCCCTGCAGGCGGATCGCCACCGCGCGGGTGCGGGCAGGAGAGGCCACGATGACCACGGCCTCGACCACCCCGTCGGCAGGGATGCACGTCCGCACGGACAGGATCGCGTGCAGGGGACGGGTCGCCGGCACCCCGCGGGCACTTCGCGCGCGGGTGGCGAGATTGGCCCGCGTGAGCAGCCCGCGGTAGGCGTCCTCGGTCAGCCAGCGCGCCAGCTGCTCGATCTCCCGCACTCCGGCGAGCACTTCCAGCACGCCGCGCGTCAGGTTGCGCAGGAGCGGTTCGGGTTCGGGGAGCGCGGATGAGGACGTCCGCTGCGGCGCGAAGAACTCGTCCACATCGGCGGAGCGCACGATCACGGGGTAGTGGCGGGCAGAGCCCGCCGGCATCGGAGCCATAGGCGCGCCTATCTCGACAGGGGGGATGTCGTGGAACAACGGTCGCTTTCTCGGCTTTCAGTAGAGCACACGGGCGAGCGCCGCAACAGATTCGGTTCCGGGTGTGGACAACTCGCCGTGCTCGAGAGCCCCGTGCCCTAACCTCGCGCCATGCGCTGGGATCGCTTCTTCGAAGACATCGAGGACCAGCTCGCCTCCGAGTGGGAGGCCGAGCGGGCAGCGCTGGAGACCGAGGCGGAGCGTCTGCGGCTCTCGCGGGTCACGCTGCATGAGAGGCTGACCGCGCTCGCGGCGACCGACGGCGATCCGGTGGCCGCCTCCTTCGACCTGCGCGGCGGCGCCACCCTGACCGCCCCGATCGCGGGCTTGGGGGCGGACTGGTTGCTCGCCTCCCCGTGGGGCTCGCGGTCGGGCGCGGCGCTGGTGCCGCTGGACGCGATCATGGGGATCTCGCTCGCGCACGCCCCGTTGCTGCGCACGGCGCGCCCCGGGAGCGCCGCCGCGGCATCCGCCGTTTCGCGACGCGCCACCTTCGGGTTCGCGGTGCGAGACCTCGTGCGCCGACGCGCGGGAGTCGTCGTCCACGGGCAGGACGGACGATCCATGGCGGGGACGATCGATCGCGCGGGCGCCGACCACTTCGATCTCGCGCTGCACGAACGGGGTGCCGTGCGGCGCGCGGCCGAGGTCACGGGCTACCGGATCGTGCCGTTCGCCGCGGTCTCCTGGATCGCGGTCGAGGGTCACCCGGACGCCGTGCGAGGCTGACCCCCTCAGTCGCCCTGGGGGGCCCGCCCTCGACCCCACAGCTCCGGAAAGCTGGCGGCGTTGGACTGGCGCCACAGCGCCATCCGCCGCGCTTCCTCCGCCTGATCTTCCAGGTACGCGTCGACGCTGTCCTCCTCGACCCGCCAGCGCGCAGGACTCCCCACGCGCATGCCGCGCAGCCGCCCCTCGTGCACAAGGGCCACGACCTCGTCCACGGAGATGTCCAGGAGCTCCGCCACCTGAGCGGGGGCGAGCAAGCGCGTGCCTGGGGGCGGGCGGTCGGGCATGTGCCCATTATTACCGGCCTCCTCCGGGGGCCCCGGACGGCCCGCGCCGCTGTGGATAAACGCGGACGCGGATGCAGCGATCGGAGCACCATATCGGCATGACTGCCCTCGATCCACCGCGTGCACGCTCGCGGCCCTTCTGGGGCGACGCGCGGTTCCTTCTCGGCGTCCTCCTGGTGGTGGTCTCCGTCGCGGGCGTTTGGCTCGTGGTCAGCGCGGCTCGCCAGACCGCCCCGGTCCTCGCCGCCTCTCGCACCATCGTCCCGGGTGAGACCGTCGGCGCGGACGATTTCCGCACGGTCGACGTGGCACTCGGTACGGCCGGAGCCGCCTACGTCGCCGCCGATGCGCTGCCCGAGGGAGCCGTTGCCACGCGGACGATCGGCGAGGGCGAGCTGGTTCCCGCCGAGGCGGTGGGTGCGGCGGGCGAGGCCCGCGTGACGACCGTCGTGATCGACACCGCCGTGGACGTGCCCGCCGCGATCGCCTCGGGAAGCCGGGTCGAGGTGTGGTTCGCACCGGCCCTGGAGCGCGGAGTCTTCGACACGCCCCGCATCCTCGTCGCCGATGCGACCGTGGCCAGCGTCACGCGCGACGACGGCGTGATCGGCGAGGCGGGAGCCGCCCTCGAACTGGTGATCCCGCGCGCGGACGTGGCTGCCACTTTGGACGCGGTGTCGGACGGGTCCTCGCTCTCGGTCGTCCCCGTGGCGGGGCGCACGCCGTGATCCGGGTGCTCGTGGCGGTCGACGCCCCTCGGGGCGACCTCCTCGCCCGGGAACTCGCCGACGAGGGGGTGGAGATCGACGCCGTCGTCCCCGCCGGTGCCGCACGGGAGGCGGTTGCCGCCGCCGGCTCGGTCGACACCCTGATCCTGCAGGCGGATGCGCGCACCCTGAGCGCCGCCGTCCTCGGCGAGTGCGACGCCCGGGGGATCCGCATCGTGGCCCTGTGCGCCGACGAAACCGGTCGCCGGATCGCCGCGCGGTTCGGGCTGGCCCCGCCGCTGCCGCTCGATGTCGAGGGGTGGGTGCTCATGGATGCGCTGTCGCTGCCGGCCATGCTCCCCGTGCGCGCAGAGCCGGAGCCGGCGGGGCGGATCGTGTCGGTGTGGGGACCGCACGGGGCACCCGGACGATCCACCCTGGCGATCGAGCTGGCCGCCGAGCTCGCCCGCGGCGGGCGATCGGTCGCCCTCGTGGATGCCGACTCGCACGCGCCGTCCCTCGCCCTCTCGCTGGGACTCGCCGATGAGGGCCCGGGGTTCGCGGCGGCGTGCCGGCAAGCCGAACTCGGGGGTCTGGATGCGGCCGAACTCAGCCGCATCAGCGTGCCGCTGCGCACGGCCGGGGGCACGGTCGAGGTGCTCCCCGGCATCAACCGGCCGGGGCGGTGGCCGGAGCTGTCCGACCGGCGGGTCGGCGCGGTCCTGGGGATCTGTCGCACATGGGTGCACTCCGCCGTCGTGGATGTCGCGGCCTCCCTCGAGCGCGACGAGGAGATCGTGAGCGACCTCGACGGTCCGCGCCGCAACGCGGCCACGCTCGCGGCGTTGCGGGCGTCCGATCTCGTGGTCGCGGTGTGCGCGGCCGACCCGGTGGGGGTCGCGCGGTTCCTGCGCGCCTACACGGAGCTGCGGGCGGCCATCGGGACGACGCGGGTGGCCGTCGTCGTCAATCGCCTGCGCCCGGGAACGCTCGGAATCGACGCCCGCGGCCAGGTGCGACGCACGCTCGAGCGCTTCGCCGGGATCGAGGACGTGTGGTTCGTGCCGATGGATCCCCGGTCGGCGGATGCGGCGATGTTGGCCGCCCGCCCCGTCGCCGAGGCCGCCCCTCGGTCGCCCCTGGCCGCGGCCGTCCGGCGCTTCGTCGGTGAGGCGGTCGAGCCTCCTCGAGCGGCGGCGCCCGAACGTCGTCGCCGACGCCGCGAGCGGCGGGCGGAGCCGGCGACGATCGCCCAGACGGCCCGAGCACAGTGACGAGACCCGTCCTGCAGCAAATTAGGCTGGGGACGTGTCCACGCTCAGCGATCTCGTCTACGCCCAGGGCCGCTCGACCGAGGCCGACGTCGACTGGCTGCACCGGCTCGTGAGCGACGGCCAGCTTCTCGCCGATCTGGCCTTCGCCGACATCGTGGTGTGGGTGCCGACCCAGGATGACTCGTTCATCGCCGTGGCGCACACCAGGCCCGGGGGCGCTGCGACGCTGTTCTACCGCGACATCGTCGGCGACCGCGTGCGGCCGCAGTGGCGCACGCAGGTGCGTGAGGCGTTCGAGAGCGGCCGCATCGTCGACTCCGCATCGCCCGACTGGTTCGAGGAGACCCCCACGCGTGTGCGTGCCGTGCCGATCGTGCGTCAGCTCGCGCGCAACGGGGACGCCCCCGTGACCGTGGGTGTCCTCACGCGTCACACGAACCTGGGGGAGACCCGCACCCCTTCTCGTCAGCAGATCACCTTCAACGATTGCGCCGACGACCTGTTCGGCATGATCTCCACCGCCGAGTTCCCCGACCTGGCCGCCCCGACGGCTCCGCGCCGCGGTGCCCCGCGCGCGTCGGACGGTCTCATCCGCCTGGATGTGGACGGCATCGCCACGTTCGCGAGCCCGAATGCGCTGTCGGCGTTCAACCGGATGGGCTTCGACGACGAACTCGAGGGCGAGTCACTGGTCGACGTGACGACCCGCATCCTCCCCTCCAAGCGGCAGGTGGACGAATCCCTCCCGGTCGTGGTCACCGGCCGCGCGCCGTGGCGCGCCGACATCGAGGCGCGCGGAGTGCAGGTGTCGCTGCGCACCATCCCGCTGCGCGAGCGGGGAACCCGGATCGGTGCGATCGTGCTGTGCCGCGACGTGACCGAGATCCGCCACCAGGAGCAGGAGCTCATCACCAAGGACGCCACCATCCGCGAGATCCACCACCGGGTGAAGAACAACCTGCAGACGGTGGCGTCGCTGCTGCGCATCCAGGCTCGCCGCACGCACTCGGACGAAGCACGCGACGCGCTCACCCAGGCGATGCGGCGGGTGTCCGCGATCGCGGTCGTGCACGACACCCTGTCGGAGGGTCTCGCACAGAACGTCGAATTCGACGACGTGTTCGCCCGTGTGCTCAAGCTGGTGGCCGAGGTCGCCGCCGCACCCAACACCCGCGCTCGTACTCGCTCGACCGGTCGGTTCGGCACCCTGCCGAGCGAGTACGCGACGCCGCTGGCTCTCGCCCTGACGGAGCTGGTGACCAACGCCGTCGAGCACGGGCTGGCGGGGCAGGAGGGCGATGTCGAGATCTCCGCCGTCCGGACGGACGAAGTGCTGGAGGTGCGCGTTCGGGACAGCGGCGTCGGGCTCCCCGAAGGTCAGGTGGGCCGGGGCCTCGGGACGCAGATCGTTCGCACGCTCATCCAGGGCGAACTCGGCGGAACGATCGACTGGCACACCCTCGTGGGAAGCGGTACCGAAGTCACGATCGAGATCCCGATGCGTTACATCGACCGATCGAGCATGTGAGGCCAGGAATTCGTCTAACCCGACACTGCGCGTCGGCGCCGAGGATGCGGAGACGACCGCACTCCCGGCGCTCCGGCGCGGTGTCCTACGGAGTGGGCGAAGGGGTGGCTAGGACGCGCGGCGGGCGCGGGCGGCGCGGCGCTTCAGGGCACGCCGCTCATCCTCGGAGAGACCGCCCCACACCCCCGAGTCCTGGCCGGACTCGAGCGCGTACTGGAGGCAGATCTCGGTGACCGTGCACCGGGCGCACACGGACTTCGCCTTCTCGATCTGGTCGACGGCCGGACCGGTGTTCCCCACGGGGAAGAACAGCTCGGGGTCGACGGTGAGGCAGGCAGCTTTGTCGCGCCAATCCATGGTGGTGCTCCTTGAAACAAATTCGGTTAGCAGAGCCCGGAGTCGGGTCTCCGATACCCTGGTGGGAGATGCGAGCAGTTCGGCTCGCCCCACGTCGCTGTGGGAGCACACGGCTTGCTCCATGTTCCCATAGGCGGTCTGAGCTATCAAGAGGTTAACGGCAGGTTTACAGCCTGTTACCAGTCGCCCCCACATCCGATGACGAGGAGTCACGCCATGCCCGTACGGCTTCTCGCTGCCGGAGTCCTCGTCCTCGAGGCGGTCGGTGTCGCGGCGCTTCTCGTGTGGCAGGTGGCGGCGATCGCGGCGGGCGACATCGTGTCGGTCTCCAGCGCGCTCGCCCTCGCCGTGTTGACGCTCGTCGGCGTCATCGCCGTCGCCGCGTTCGCCGTGGCCACGGCCCGGGGTCAGTCGTGGGGCCGCTCCGGTGGCATCGTGGTGCAGGCGCTCATCCTCGCCGTCGCGCTCGGCGCGTTCACCGGCGAGCAGGCCAATCCGGCGCTGGCCGCGCTGATCGCCGCTCCGGCGGTGCTCGGTGGGATCCTGCTGTTCCTGTCGGTCCGCGATGCGGCCAAGGATGCCGGCGGGCGCGAAGCGTCCTGACCGGTTGCCGCAGCTCAGGCGGGGACGTCGATGCCGAGCGTCTTGCGCAGGCGCGCGACGTGCCCGGTGGCCTTCACGTTGGTGAACGCGTACTCGATCACGCCGTCCTCATCGATCACGAAGGTCGAGCGCAGCACGCCTTCGATCGTCTTGCCGTAGTTCTGCTTCTCGCCCCACGCGCCGTACGCGTCGTGGACGGCGTGGTCGGGGTCGCTGAGGAGCGGGAAGACGAGCCCGTCCCGCTCGCGGAACTCCCGCAGCTTCGCGGGCTGATCGCGGGAGACCCCCAGCACGGTGTAGCCCGCACCCTGAAGCGAGCCCAGGCTGTCCCGGAAGTCGCACGCCTGCGTGGTGCACCCGGGCGTCATGGCCGCCGGATAGAAGTACACGATCACGCGGCGGCCGCGGAAGTCGGCGAGCGAGACCGGATGCTCGTCCTGATCCAGAAGAGTGAAGTCTGGTGCTGCCATGCCGGGCTCGAGGGTGCTCACCCGTCCAGCCTACGGTCCGCGAAGGTCGACAGCAGCCGGTGAAGCGAATCCAGGCGGGCGGCGCCGCCCTCGCCGAGCCGCCCTTCGGCGACGGCTTCCGCGATCGCGCAGTCGGGAGCATCCGGCAGGTGCGTGCAGCCGCGCGGGCACTCCTCGGCGATCTCGGCCAGATCGGTGAACGCGGCCAGGATGTTGGCGGGGTCGACGTGTCCGAGGCCGAACGAGCGGACACCGGGGGTGTCGATGACCCACCCCGCCCCGCCCTGTCCGCGGTAGCGGAACGAGACCGTCGAGGACGAGGTGTGGCGGCCGCGACCGGTGACGACGTTGACGTGTCCGATCGCCCGCTCCGATCCGGTGAGGGCGTTGACGAGCGTCGACTTCCCGACGCCCGAGTGCCCGACGAACACCGTGGAGTGGCCCACGAGGGCCGCGCCGATGCGATCGAGGGGTACGTCGCCGGGTGCGCTGGTGAACACCTCGAGACCGAGCCCATCGAAGTGGGAGAGGAAGGCGGACGGGTCGGCGAGATCGGTCTTGGTGACCACGAGCAGGGGCCGGATGCCCGCATCCAGCGCCGCGACGAGGTAGCGGTCGACCAGCCGTGCGCGCGGCTCGGGATCGGCGGCGGCCACGACGATGAGCATCTGGTCGGCGTTGGCGACGATCACGCGCTCGACCTGGTCGGTGTCGTCGGCGCTCCGGCGCAGGAGCGACGTGCGGTCCTCGATGCCGATGATGCGTGCGAGGGTGCCCTCCGCGCCGGAGGTGTCGCCGACCACGCGGGCGCGATCGCCGTTGACGATGGCTTGCTTGCGCAGTTCGCGCGCCCGCGTGGCGGTGATCCGCCGCTCATCGGGCCCGCCTTCATCCACGAGCACGGCGTAGCGCCCGCGATCCACACCGAGCACCCGCGCGATCACGGCGTCCGCATGGGCGGGCCGCCGCTTCGTGCGGGGGCGGTTCGCCTTCGGATTCGGCCGCACGCGCACGTCGGTCTCGTCGAGGTCGTCGTCCTCGTCGGCGTCGAAGTCTTCCAGCCAGCTCATCGTCCTCGCCCGCCGTCAGCGGGCGGCACCCTCCCGCATCCCCTGCCACAGCGACACGAACTGGGGCATCGTCTTGGCGGTGGTGCCGATGTCGTCGATCCGGACGCCGGGGACCCGCAGCCCCACAAGCGCACCGGTCGTGGCCAGCCGGTGATCGTGGAACGTCTTCCACGTGCCGCCGTGAAGGGGCCTCGGCACGATGCGGATGCCGTCCTCCAGCTCATGCGCCTCGCCGCCGAGAGCGCGCAGATTCCCCACGAGAGCGGCGATGCGGTCGGTCTCGTGCCCGCGGATATGGCCGATGCCGTACAGCGTCGTGGGACCCTGCGCGAAGGCGGCCAGGCCGAAGAGCGTCGGGGCGAGCTCGCCCGCGGCGGACAGATCGAGATCGATGCCCTCGATGGCCTCTCCGGCGGTGACGGTGAGGTTGGTCGAGCGGCGGACGACCTTGGCGCCCATTTCGGCCAGGATCTCCGACAGCAGAGCGCCCGGTTGCGTCGAGTGCAGGGGCCAGCCGGGGACGGTGACCTGTCCTCCCGCGACCATCGCCGCGGCGAGGAAGGGGGCGGCGTTGGAGAGGTCGGGCTCGATGGTGACGTCCTTGCCCCGAACGGGCCCCGGCGGCACGATCCATTCTCCCGGGGCGGGACGCTCCACATGGATGCCGCGATGGGCGAGCGAATCGATCGTCATGTCGATGTGGGGGAGGCTCGGCAGGCGCCGACCGGTGTGACGCAGGTGCAGACCGACGTCGAACCGAGGTGCCGCCAGCAGGAGACCCGACACGAACTGGCTCGAGGCGCTGGCGTCGATCTCGATCTCGCCGCCGCGGACGTGGCCATGACCGCGCACCGTGAAGGGCAGCGACCAGTGGCCGCCGTCGTCGATGTCGAGGCCCACCTCGCGAAGCGCGGCGATGAGCGACCCCATCGGGCGATGCAGGGCGCTCTCGTGCGCGGTGAGGGTCACGTCTCCGACGGCGAACCCGGCGAGCCCGGCGACGAACCGCATCACCGTTCCCGCCTGGCCGCAGTCGATCTCGACACCGCCGTGGAAGGGCGCCCGGGGGGTGATCCGCAGGTCGTCGCCGGCCCGGCGCTCGCCGGCGACGCGGTCGACGGCGACACCGAGACACGTCAGGGCGTCGACCATGCGGTCGGAGTCGTCGGAGTGCAACGGTGAGCGCAGGAGGCTCGGACCATCCGCCATCGCCGCGAGGATGAGCTCGCGGTTGGTCAGCGACTTCGAGCCGGGCACCGTGACGGTCCCTCGCAGGGGACCGTGGGCGACGGGCGCCTCCCAGGCGCCGCGTGGGGGGACGTGGGAGGGGGGAGGGGAATAGCCGTGGGGGGTCATCGGTTCCACACTAGTAAAGGAGGGGTGGATGATCGGGGTTCTTGACGGCACGGCCGTAGACGTCGGCGTAGATGCGACGCGGATGGACGTAGACTGGCGGGTGATGAACGACAAGGCCGATGCCGGGGCCGACGCGCGCGCGCAGTTCGAGGAGCAGGCTCTCCCCTTCATGGATCAGTTGTACGCGGCGGCGATGCGTATGACGCGCAATCCCGCCGACGCCGCGGATCTCGTCCAAGAGACGTTCGTGAAGGCGTTCGCCTCGTGGCGGACGTTCACGCAGGGAACGAATCTCAAGGCGTGGCTGTACCGCATCCTGACGAACACGTACATCAACACCTACCGCAAGAAGCAGCGGGAGCCCTACCAAGGGACCATCGACGACCTCGAGGACTGGCAACTCGGGGGAGCGGAATCGACCACGGCCACCAGTGCACGCTCGGCCGAGGCGGAGGCGATCGATCGGATGCCTGCATCCGTGGTGAAAGACGCCCTGCAGTCGATTCCGGAGGATTTCCGGATGGCGGTGTACCTCGCCGACGTCGAGGGCTTCGCCTATCAGGAGATCGCCGACATCATGAAAACGCCGATCGGAACGGTCATGAGCCGTCTGCACCGTGGCAGGCGAATGCTCCGTGAGCTACTGACGGATTACGCGAGGGAGCGCGGCATCACTGCCGCGGAGCCCGCCCAGAAGTGAGAGAGTGACGAACATGAGCGACTGCGGCTGCGATAAGGCGCGACGCGACCTCGAAGAGTACCTGCGCAACGAGGTGTGTCCGACGTCCTATGAGGACATGGCCGAGCATCTGGCGCACTGCGCTGGATGCCGCGACGAGGCGCACTTCTCGCGGACCCTCACCGAGGTCGTTGCGCGGGCGTGCAAGGAAAACGCTCCGGAGGAGCTGCGCGAGCTCGTGATCGCGCGTCTGCGGGCAGAACCCGTCTCCTGAGCCCCGCGCGATGGGCTTCCCGGGCCGCCGTTCCGCGCTGTCGCGGGGCGACCTAGGCTAGGACGCATGGCCGACGTCGACTTCCATTCCCTTCCCCTCGACCCGGCCTCGGCCGCAGAGCTGGCCGCGGAAGGGCTGGATTACGCGCAGGTACCCCACGAGGGGGCTCCCTTCGATGCGTTCCTGCGTGCGGTGTCGCGAGGCTTCCTCGACAGTGACCCCACCGCTGAGCAGGTGGAGGACTCGCGGTCGGCGCTGCAGGAGCGGCGGCTCACCGGCGTGTTCGATGCGCGCGCGACCCATCCCGAGATTCCCGTCGGCACCGTGGATTCGTGGATCACCGAGCTGACGACCGAGCCGGGGCGTACCGTCCCGATGTGGGCGATCAGCGCCGTCACCGTCGCGCCGACGCACCGGCGTCGCGGGATCGCGCGGGCGATGCTCGGCGGCGAACTACGCACGGCGGCAGCGGCAGGCCTCGCGATCGCCGGTCTGACGGTCACCGAGGCCACCATTTACGGCCGGTGGGGCTTCGGGCCCGCCGTTCTGACCTCGGATGTCACCGTGGACACGACCCGCGCGCGGTGGACGGGACCGCGCCCGTCCGGACGGCTGGACTTCGTGCTGCAGGATGAGCTGCCTGAGCGTCTGCACGCCGTCCACGAGCGCGCTCGGTCCCAGCGCCCCGGCGAGGTCGCCGGGTGGGCGGGCCTGTACCGACGTATGGCGGGGCTCCGGCCCGGTGCCGAGGACGCACGCAAGATCCGCGCCGTCGCGTATCGGGGCGAGGATGGCCGCGAGGAGGGCATCCTCGTCTACACCGTCGCGGAGAAGGACGACCACGCCCAGCACGAACTGCGCATGCACGTGCTCTTCACCACCAACGACGACGCGTTCGCCGCGCTCTGGCGCTTCGCCATCGAGCACGACCTCGTCGGCACGGTCACGGCCACCCTGCAGCCGGCCGGCGCGCCCACGCGGTGGATGCTGTCGGACCAGCGCGCGATGCGGGAGACCGTCGTCGATCACCACTGGCTGCGCGTGCTGGACGTGCCCGCAGCTCTGGGCTCGCGGAGCTTCGCCGCTCCGCTGGCCCTCACCGTCCGCGTTGAGGACCCGCTCGGATTCGCCGACGGCACGTGGCGCGTCGAGATCGACGAGGCGGGCCGGCCGACCGCCGCGCCCACGCAGACCCGCCCCGACGTCACGCTCGGCGCCGCCGCACTGGGTTCGCTCCTGCTCGGCGGTGTGTCGGCGCGAACACTCGCCGCCGCCGGCGCGGTGGCGGGGGACCCCAGGGCCCTCGCGGACCTCGACCGTGCGTTCACGCCCGCCGCCGTACCCGCGCTGAGCATCTGGTTCTGAGCACCCCGTACGACGAAGGCCCAGGTCGGCGACCTGGGCCTTCGTCGTACGGGGTGTCAGAGCGTGAGAGCAGCCTGCATCACGGCGGCGTGCTCCTGGGCGTGCACCTTCGGCGATCCGGTCGCCGGCGACGCCGCAGCCGACCGCGACACGCGACGGATGGTGCGCCCGCGGAGGTGCTTCACCACCTCCAGGGCGATGAAGGGCCATGCGCCCTGGTTCTCCGGCTCGTCCTGCACCCACACCAATTCGGCGTTCGGGTAGGTGTCGAGCACGGCGTTGAGCTCGTCGACCGGTGCCGGGTAGTACTGCTCCAGGCGGACGAGGGCGACCTCGGGGTTGGGGTTCTTCTCGATCTCGCCGCGCAGGTCCCAGTGGATCTTGCCGGAGTGCAGCAGCACGCGCTTGACCGCCGCGCGGTCCAGGGTGCGGCTGTCGTCGAGCACGGGCTCGAACTTACCGGTGAGGAAGTCCTCCACCGGGCTCGTCGCACCCCGCAGGCGCAGCATCGCCTTCGGGGTGAACACCACCAGCGGGCGGCGGGGGCGCTGGTACGCCTGACGCCGCAGCAGGTGGAAGTACGAGGCGGGCGTCGACGGGCGGGCGACGGTCATGTTGTCCTGCGCGCACATCTGCAGGTAGCGCTCGATGCGGGCCGAGGAGTGGTCGGGCCCCTGGCCCTCGTACCCGTGGGGGAGGAGCAGGACGACGCTCGACTGCTGGCCCCACTTCTGGTCGGCGGCCGAGATGTACTCGTCGATCACCGACTGCGCACCGTTGCCGAAGTCGCCGAACTGCGCCTCCCACAGCACCAGCGCGTCGGGCCTCTCGACGGAGTAGCCGTATTCGAACCCCATCGCCGCGTATTCGCTGAGGAGGGAGTCGTACACGTAGAACCGGCCCTGGTTCTCACTGAGGTTGGCCAGCGGTATCCATTCCTGACCGTTCTCGCGGTCGTGCAGCACCGAATGACGCTGCACGAACGTGCCGCGGCGGGAGTCCTGGCCCGCCAGGCGCACCGGCGTGCCCTCCAGCAACACGGAGCCGAAGGCGAGCAGCTCGCCGAATCCCCAGTCGATGTTGCCGCTCCGGCTCATCTCCAGGCGCTTGTCCAGTAGTTGCTGGAGCTTCGTGTGCACCGTGAAGTTCTCGGGCTTGTTGACGAAGGCGTCGCCGATGGACTGGACGACCTCGCGCGGCACGCCCGTCGTCTCCGGCGCGCCGCTGACCGGCTCGTCCACGACATCCGGATCGACGACGGGGTTCGTGCCCGTCTCGGCCTCGTGGGTCTGGGCGAAAGCCACCTCGAGCCGGCGCTGGAAGTCCTGCTTGGCCTGCTCGTATTCCTCTTCGGTGATGTCGCCACGGCCAACGAGCGACTCGGTGTAGAGGCGGCGCACCGAGCGCTTGGCCTCGATGAGGTTGGTCATGAGCGGCTGCGTCATCGAGGGGTCATCGCCCTCGTTGTGGCCGCGTCGGCGGTAGCAGACCAGGTCGATCACGACGTCGCGGTGGAACTCCTGGCGGTACATGAACGCCAGTTCCGCCACGCGCACGACCGCTTCGGGGTCATCGCCGTTGACGTGGAGGATCGGCGCCTGGATGGTCTTGGCCACATCCGTGGCGTACACCGACGTCCGCGCATCGGTGGGGGTCGTCGTGAAGCCGACCTGGTTGTTGACCACGACGTGGATCGTGCCGCCGGTGCGGTAGCCGCGCAGCTGCGACATCTGCAGCGTCTCCACGACGACGCCCTGACCGGCGAAGGCCGCGTCGCCGTGCACGAGGACGGGTAGCCAGGAGAAGGTGCCGATGGGCTTGCGGTCCTGCTTGGCGCGGACGATGCCCTCGAGGACGCCGTCCACGGTCTCCAGGTGGGAGGGGTTTGCCGCCAGGTACACCGGCAGCTCGTCGCCCGCGTCGGCGACGAAGGTGCCTTCGGTGCCCAGGTGGTACTTCACGTCGCCGGAGCCGCGCTTGCTGCCCACGGCCACCGAGCCCTCGAACTCGCGGAACACCTGGCCGTAGGTCTTCCCGGCGATGTTGGTCAGCACGTTGAGCCGTCCGCGGTGGGCCATGCCGATGGCCGCACCGTCCAGGGCGGCGGATGCGGCGCCCTGGAGGATCTCGTCCAGGAGGGGGATGAGCGACTCTCCGCCCTCGAGGCTGAACCGCTTCTGTCCCACGTACTTGGTCTGCAGGAACGTCTCGAAGGCCTCCGCCTCGTTCAGCTTCGACAGGATGCGCAGCTGCTCGTCGTGGCCCGGCTTGGTGTATTTGACCTCGACGTTGTCCTGGAACCACTTGCGCTCGCCGGGGTCCTGGATATGCATGTACTCGATGCCGATGGTGCGGCAGTACGAATCGCGGAGCACCCCGAGGATGTCGCGCAGCTTCATCTGGCGCTTACCGCCGAAGCCGCCGGTGACGAACTCGCGGTCGAGGTCCCAGAAGGTCAGCCCGTGCGATTCGATCTCCAGGTCGGGGTGCGTGCGCTGCACGTACTCGAGCGGGTCGATGTCGGCCATGAGGTGGCCGCGCACGCGGAAGGCGTTGATGAGCTCGTGCACGCGAGCGGTCTTGTTGATCCGCTCGGACACGTCGACGCTGATGTCGCCGGCCCAGTGGATGGGCGCGTACGGGATGCGCAGCGCCGCGAAGATGTCGTCGTAGAAGCCGCGCTGCCCGATGAGCAGCTCGTGCACCTTCTTGAGGAACTCGCCGGAACCTGCGCCCTGGATGACGCGGTGGTCATAGGTGCTGGTGAGCGTGATCGTCTTGCCGATGGCCAGCTCGTTGAGCGTCTTGTCGCTGGCGCCCTGGAACTCGGCGGGATACTCCAGCGCTCCGGCGCCGACGATGCATCCCTGGCCCTTCATCAGGCGCGGAACCGAGTGCACGGTTCCGATGCCGCCCGGGTTGGTCAGCGAGATGGTGGTGCCCTGGAAATCGGCAGCGGTGAGCTTGTTGCCGCGCGCGCGCCGGACGACGTCCTCGTACGCGGTGAGGTACTCGCCGAAGGTCAGACTCTCCGCGCGCTTGATGCTCGGAACGAGGAGCGCGCGGGTGCCGTCGGGCCGGGGGAGGTCGATCGCCACGCCGAGGTTGATGTGCGCGGGAGCGACCACGGAGGGCTTGCCGTCGATCTCGGCGTAGAAGACGTTCTGGCTCGGGAACTCCTTGAGCGTCTGGATGATCGCCCAGCCGAGGAGGTGCGTGAAGCTCACCTTGCCGCCGCGCGTGCGCGCCATGTGGTTGTTGATGACGATGCGGTTGTCGATCATCAACTTCGCCGGGACGGTCCGCACGCTCGTGGCGGTGGGGACGGTGAGCGACTCCTGCATGTTCGCCGCGAGGCTCTTGGGCATGCCGCGCAGTGGCGTGACCTTGTCCTCCTCCAGCTTCTCCGACGACGAGTCGCGGTCGGAGACGGGGGCCTGGGCGGGGATGGGCTGCGGGGCGGCGGGCTTGGCGGTGGTGCGTGCCACGGGAGGGGCGCCGACGACGGGGATCGGTGCGGTGACCGGCTTGGGCTCGTTCACCGCGGGTGCGGGGGCACCGCTGCCGTCGACGACGGGGTGGTACGCCTCGAGGATGGGCCACCAGGCCTTGTCCACGGAGTTCTTGTCGACCCTGTACTGCTCGTAGAGCTCATCGACGAGCCATTCATTGGCCCCGAATTCGCCCTCGTTCGAAGTACCGACGCCTGTGACCTGGCTCGACACGGTCGATCGCCTGCTTTCCTCGATGAAGAACGGTGGGTGGCGAGGGGATTACCCTCCGTACACCACCCCCCAGCCTAACGCACGGAGGACTCCGGCCGCCCGACGATCGATGCCTCTACCGACCCGGGTGGGTACCGTGGACGCATGGACTTCCACGGTGAGCGTCCCGACATGGACCTGACGTACTCCGATGTCTTCCTCATGCCCCGGCGCTCGTCGATCACGAGCCGCCTCGACGCGGATCTCACCCCCGGCGACGGCACCCCCGCGCGCCTGCCGCTGGTCTCGGCGAACATGAACTCCGTCACCGGGGCGCGGCTGGCCGCGACCCTGGCTCGCCGGGGCGGGCTCGGCGTGCTGCCGCAGGACATGCCGCTGCAGGAACTGGACGCGGCCATCCGCTGGGTGAAGGCCCAGCCGGTGGCGTGGGACACGCCGCTCGTCCTGCCGGCGACGGCGACGGTGGCAGACGCGGCGCGTCTTCTGCCGCCGATCGACGGGCACGGCATCGTCGTGGGGGACGCGGCGGCCGAACACCTCACCATCGGCGAGATCGTGGGGGTCGTCCCGGCGGGCCGACTCGCCACCGCCCTCCCCGATGCCCGCCTGGGCGATCTTGCGCGCGTCGGCGTGGCATCGCTCGACGCCGACGACGTCGACAGTGCCCGTCATGCGTTCGATCTCCTCATCGCGGCGGAGGCCGAAACCGTCTGCGTGCTGCACCACGGCCGGCTCGTGGGCACCCTCTCGCGGCGCAGCGCCCTGCGCGCCACCCTCTACCCGCCTGCCGTGGATGCGTCGGGCCGCCTCGCCGTGGCCGCCGCCATCGGCATCAACGGCGACGTGGCGGCCAAGGCGCGTGCACTCGCCGCCGCCGGCGTCGACGTGCTCGTCC
Organism: Microbacterium sp. Z6_144; assembly: GCF_057197625.1. Classification (NCBI taxonomy): domain Bacteria; kingdom Bacillati; phylum Actinomycetota; class Actinomycetes; order Micrococcales; family Microbacteriaceae; genus Microbacterium; species Microbacterium sp. Z6_144. The sequence continues at coordinate 2,355,866 of NZ_JBXVPT010000001.1, read as the reverse complement.
TCGACACGGCGCACGGACACCAGGAGGGGATGCTGCGCGCCCTCCGTGCCGTCGCCGAGGTGGGCCTCGGCATCCCGCTCGTCGCGGGCAACGTCGTGACGGCGGAGGGCGTGCGCGACCTCGTCGAAGCCGGGGCGTCCATCGTGAAGGTCGGTGTCGGCCCCGGTGCGATGTGCACCACCCGGATGATGACCGCCGTCGGTCGCCCGCAGTTCTCCGCGGTGCTCGAAAGCGCCCAGGCCGCGCGCGAGCTCGGTGCGCACGTGTGGGCGGACGGGGGTGTGCGCTACCCCCGCGACGTCGCGCTCGCTCTGGCAGCGGGGGCAGCATCCGTCATGATCGGGTCGTGGTTCGCCGGCACGATCGAGGCTCCGGGCGAGCTGCTCGTGGACGATCAGGGGCGGGGGTACAAGGAGTCGTGGGGCATGGCGTCCGCGAAGGCCGTGCACGAGCGGTTCGGGCGGCTCGACCCGTACGAGCTGGCCCGGAAGGAACTGTTCGCCGAGGGCATCTCGTCATCGAAGATCTACCTCGATCCGCTGCGCCCCGGGATCGAGGACCTCGTCGACATGATCACCTCGGGCGTGCGCTCGTCGTTCACGTACGCGGGAGCGGCGAGCGTCCCCGAGTTCGCCGAGCGCGCGCTGGTGGGCCTGCAGTCCACCGCGGGGTACGACGAGGGCAAGGCCCTCCCGATGAGCTGGTAGCCGCCGGAGCGACGCGCCACCCCCGGACGACGCGGCGCGGCCGCACCCCGCCCCCCGTTCAGAATTCAGGAGACACGCCGCGCGGAGGGCGCCGGGGCGCCCGCCGGGGGCCGGATCTCCTGAGTTTTGAACGAGGGAACGGCGGAACGGGCCGACCGGACCTGCCGTAGACTTTCGGCACGATGGACGACCCTCCCAGTTGCAGACGCTCGCCCCACCGACCCGCTCCCCGCACTCACGGGGGTGATGCGTGATGGATTACGTCATGTTGGGCGTGGGGCTCCTGCTCACACTCGGAACCGGACTGTTCGTCGCGAGCGAGTTCGCCCTGGTGAACCTTGACCGCGCAGATCTGGAAGCGCGTCGGGATGCCGGTGAGGCCCGCTTGTCGCTGACGATCAACGCGCTGCGGATCACCTCGACCCACCTCTCCAGCGCGCAGTTGGGGATCACCCTGACGACCCTCCTCACCGGTTACACGATGGAACCGGCGATCTCGAACCTGCTCCGCCCGGTGCTGATGTCGTGGGGATGGCCGGAGGCACTGGTGGCGGCCCTGGCGACGGTCATCGGGGTCGCCTTCGCGACCGTCCTGTCGATGATCGTCGGCGAACTCGTCCCCAAGAACTTCGCCCTGGCGATCCCGCGGCAGACCGCCAAACTCGTGATGCCCTTCCAAGTGGCCTTCACCACCGTGTTCCGCCCGGCCGTGGCCGTGCTCAACGGCAGCGCCAACGGCATCCTGCGCTCCTTCGGCGTCGAGCCGAAGGAGGAGCTGTCGGGCGCCCGCACCGCCGAGGAGCTGTCGAGCCTGGTCCGCCGCTCCGCCAGCGCGGGTGTGCTCGAGGAGGACACCGCGTCCCTGCTGGATCGAAGCCTCACCTTCTCGCGGCTGAGCGCCGCCGACGTGATGACGCCCCGTCCGAGCGTGCACGCGCTCGCCGCCGACGACACCGTCGAAGACGTCGTGCAGCTGGCCATGCGCACCGGCCACAGCCGTTTCCCCGTGTACCAGGAGTCGATGGACGACATCGCCGGCATCGTGCACCTGAAGGCCGCCATCGCGGTGCCGCGGGAGCGCCGGGCGGATGTCCCCGCCGCCGCGCTGGCGACCGAGCCGCTGCGGGTGCCCGAGACGGTGCACCTCGACGCGCTCGTCGCCGAGCTGCGTGCTCGGGGCTACCAGATGGCGATCGTCGTGGATGAATACGGCGGCACCGCGGGCGTGGTCACCCTCGAGGACCTCGTCGAGGAGATCGTGGGCGAAGTGCTCGACGAGCACGACCGCTCGCGCGCCGGCGTCGTCCGCTCGGCCGGTTCGGTGAGCTTCCCCGGTGACCTGCGTCCCGACGAGGCGCTGGATCGCGCGGGCGTCCGCGTGCCCGAGGGCGAGGTCTACGACACCGTCGGCGGGTACATCATGAGCGTCCTCGAGCGCCTCCCGGCGGTCGGCGACAGCGTGCCCACCGAGGACGGCGCGCTCACGGTGCAGCGGATGGAGGGTCGCCGGATCGATCGGGTGCGATTCACACCGTCGCCGAAGTCGCAGGACGTGGACGATCTCGTCCGCGCGGCGAAGGGGGGTGACCAGCGATGAACGATTGGGCAGGAATCGCCTGGCTCGTGGTGCTGCTGCTGGCCAACGCCTTCTTCGTCGGTGCCGAGTTCGCCGTCATCTCCGCGCGCCGATCGCAGATCGAGCCCCGCGCCGAACGCGGGTCGCGCGCGGCGAAGGTCGCTCTCTACGCGATGGAGCACGCGACGCTCATGCTCGCGACGTGTCAGCTGGGCATCACGATCTGCTCGCTGCTGATCCTGAACGTCTCCGAGCCGGCGATCCACCACCTCCTGGCCGAACCCCTCGGGCTCACGGGTCTGAACGAGGCGATGGTGGATGTCATCGCATTCGTCGTCGCGCTGCTGCTGGTGTCGTACCTGCACGTCGTGATCGGCGAGATGGTGCCGAAGAACCTCGCGTTCTCGCTGCCGGACCGGGCCGTGCTCTTCCTCGCCACGCCGCTGGTGTGGGTGTCGAAGGCGTTCTACCCGATCATCGTCGCGCTGAACTGGACGGCCAACCACGCCGTGCGCCTGTTCCGGGTCGAGCCCAGGGACGAGGCCGCCTCGACGTTCACGCTCGAGGAGGTCGCCACGATCGTCAGCCAGTCACGCCGCGAGGGCGTGCTGGATGATGCGGCCGGAACGGTGGCGGCCGTCGTGGAGTTCACCGACAAGAAGGCGCGCGACGTCGCCCTCCCGCTCGGTCAGCTCGTGACGCTGCCGGAGACCACGACGCCGAACGAGCTCGAGCGGGCCGTCGCCAAGCACGGCTTCTCCCGGTACGTGATCGTCGACAGCGAGGGGCAGCCCATCGGGTACGTGCACCTCAAGGACGTGCTGCGCGCCGCCGAGAACGGCGACGGGCAGGCTCACCGCATCGCGGCGAAGCGCATCCACCACATGGTCCCGGTGATGGAGTCCACCGACCTGGAAGATGCCCTCGCCCTCATGCGCCGCGCCGGGCGTCACCTCGCTCAGGTGCGCGATGAGGCCGGTCAGACCACTGCGGTGCTGTTCCTCGAGGACATCATCGAGGAACTCATCGGCGAAGTGCAGGACGCCACGGCGCGACGACGCTGAAGCGATGCCACCGCGCGGCGCTCGCCCTCGCGTCGCGCGGTGGATCCTCGCTCACGCGCGGCGCGCGCGCACGTACTGCGCCGGCCAGTTGCCCTCCACTCCCAGTTCGGTGGCGGCGCGGAGGCCGTAGTGCGGGTCGCGAAGCCACTCACGCCCGGCCATCACGGCATCGGCGTGTCCGCGGGCCACCAGTTCCTCCGCGAGGGCGGGGGAGTCGATCATCCCGACGGCGCTCACCGGGACGGATGCTCCGGCGCGCACCTGTGCGGCGAACTCCGCCTGGTAGCCGGGGCCGGTCGCGATCCGCTGGTGCGCCACCAGGCCGCCGCTGGAGATGTCGATCAGATCCGCTCCCGCGTCACGTGCGGCCGCGGCCGCCGCGATCGAGTCGGTCACGTCCCATCCGCCCTCGGCCCAGTCGGAGGCCGACAGCCGCACGAACACCACTGCCGCGGGAGCTGCCTCGCGCACCGCCTCCACCACGCGGCGGAGGAGGCGGATGCGGTTGTCCCGCGATCCCCCGTAGGCGTCGGTGCGCGTGTTCGACAGGGGCGAGAGGAACTCGTGCAGGAGGTAGCCGTGCGCGGCGTGCACCTCGAGCACGTCGAATCCGGCCGCGAGGCCCCGGTGCGCGGCGGCGGCGAAGTCGGCCACCACGCGGTCGATTCCCGCCTCATCCAGCGCAGTCGGCTCGGCGTACCCCTCGAACGCGAGGGCGGAGGGGGCGACCGCGGCCCAGCCGCCCTGGTCCTCCGGCACCGTTCCGCGGTTGCGGGTGAGGGGCGACCAGGTGGAGGCCTTGCGCCCGGCGTGCGCGAGTTGCACACCGGCGGTCGCGCCCCGGTTGTGGAGGGCGTCGACGATCGGCCGCCACGCCGCCACCTGGGCGTCGTTCCAGATGCCGGTGTCTTCCGGGGAGATGCGCCCCTCCGGCGATACCGCCGTCGCCTCGGCCATCACGAGGCCCGCCCCGCCCGCGGCGAACTGCGCCAGGTGCACGTGGTGCCAGTCGTTGGGCACCCCCTCCGCGGCGCTGTACTGGCACATGGGCGACACCCACAGCCGGTTGCGGAAGGTCGTGTCGCGGATCGTCGAGGGGTCGAACAGACGGGGCATACCGGGTCTCCTCGCGGCTAGGGTGTGGGGCATGGCGGTCGATGACTGGCGGGTGAACGAGGTGCGTGCCGTGCTGCGCATGCCGACCGCCACCGATGACAAGTATTCCCGCGGTGTGGTCGGGTTCCGAACCGGGTCCGACGCGTACCCCGGCGCAGCGGTGCTGGGTGTGGAGGCGGCATGGCGGACGGGCGTGGGGATGGTGCGTTACGTCGGGCCCCGCCGCGCGAGCGATCTGGTGCTGGCGCGCCGCCCCGAGACGGTGGCCGGGGAGGGCCGGGTCCAGGCGTGGGTCGTCGGGTCGGGGATGGATGCGGCGCACCGCTCGCCCGAGGAGGAGACGGCCCTGCGCGAACTGCTTGCCGGAGACGTGCCGGTCGTGGTGGACGCCGGGGCGCTGGACCTGGTGCCCGGGGCTGCGGCGCCGCTCGTGCTCACCCCGCACGCCCGCGAGCACGACCGCATCCGCGGTGCCGCGGGGCTCCCGCCCGTCGCTGCGGACGCGGACGACCATGAGCGGGCCGGGGCGACCCTGGAGACCGCCGCGCGCCTGGGGGCGACGGTGCTCCTGAAAGGCGCCACGACGCTGGTGGCCTCGCCGTCCGGGTGGTTGCGTCGCGTCGCGTCGGGGACGCCGTGGCTCGCCACGGCGGGCACCGGCGATGTGCTCGGGGGTGTGCTGGGGGCGGTGATCGCCGGAGCGCACGCGAGCACGGTGGACGACCTGGCGGCCCTCGCCGCGACCGCGGCGTGGCTGCACGGCCACGCCGGGTCGGAGGCGGCGTCCCTCCGCGGAGCCATGGGCGGCCCGATCACCGCGATCGACGTCGCCGAGGCGCTGCCGCTCATCGTCGGTCGCACCATCACCTCGACCTGACGCCGCATCCGGGCGTGGCGGCAGCGCCGCCCGTAGGATGTCAGCGTGTCCCGACGCGTGCCGCTGTGGAGCGCGTTCGTCCTCGTGCATGCCGCGGTTGCCGCCCTGGGGTTCTTTCTGCCGAGCCAGCCCATGGGCGACGTGTACAACGTCTACGAACCCTGGTCGCGGCAGGCGCTCGGCGGGACCGGCGTCGTGGGGATCACCGAGGCGTGGGTGTATCCGCAACTCGCGCTCGTGCCGATGGTGCTCGCGTGGGGCTTCGTGTGGGTGGGTTCGTACACTCTCGCCTGGGCGGTGCTGGTCACCGTGTTCGATGCGCTGGTGTTCGCGATGCTCGTCGGCCGCGGACGCTCCCGCGGCCGGGTCGCCGCCGCGTGGTTGTGGCTCGGCGCGATCCTGACACTGGGTCCCGTCGCGCTCTACCGGCTGGATGCGGTCACCGTTCCGCTGGCGATCGCGGGATGCCTGTGGCTGGTCGGCCGCCCGTGGCTGGCCGGCCTACTCCTGGCGGCCGGGGCGTGGATCAAGGTGTGGCCCGCCGCACTGGTCGCCGCCGCCGTCCTCGCCCTTCGCCGTCGAGGCGCCGTCGTCGGGGCGGCGCTGGCGGTGTCGGCGGTCATCCTGCTGATGGTCGTGCTGGCCGGTGGCGCCCCCTACGCCCTCGGGTTCGTCGGGGGGCAGACGGGGCGCGGGCTGCAGGTGGAGGCGCCGGTGAGCACCCCGTACGTGTGGCGGACGATGCTGGGGGTGCCCGGGTCGGCGATCTTCTACGCCGCCGACATCATCACTTTCGAAGTCACCGGTCCCGGCGCCGCGACCGTGGCGGCGGTGATGACGCCGGTGCTCGTCCTCGCCGTGGGGGCGGTGGCGCTGACCGGGGCGTGGAAAGCTCGGCGCGGAGCATCCTTCGCCGCGCTGTTCCCACCCCTCGCCCTCGCACTGGTTCTCGCCGTCATCGTGACCAACAAGGTCGGTTCGCCGCAGTACATGACCTGGCTGGTCCCGCCCCTGGTGACAGCCGTCGTTCTGGACCGGTGGCGGTGGGCGGGCCCGGCGGCCGTGGTGCTGTTCGTGTCCGGCCTCACGCAGCTGGTGTACCCCGTGCTCTACGACCCGCTCCTGGGCGCCCAGCCCACGGCGGTCCTCGTGCTCACGCTGCGCAACGCCGCTCTCGTGGCGCTGTTCGCGTGGATGTGCGTACGGCTGGTACGGGTGCCGGTGCACCGGGCACCCTCGCGCCACTTCGCTCCGGCGGAGTAGCGTCGCATCATGCTCGTTGCCTTCTCCGTCGCCCCCTCCGGATCCAGCTCCGCCGACGGCTCGGTGCACGACGCCGTCGCCGCCGCCGTACGCGTGGTGCGGGAGTCGGGCCTGCCCAACCGCACCACCTCGATGTTCACCGAGATCGAGGGGGAGTGGGACGAGGTCTTCGACGTGATCCGTCGCGCCACCGACGCGGTTCTGCCGTTCGGCTCGCGCGTATCGCTCGTGCTGAAGGCCGACATCCGCCCCGGGCGCTCCGGCGAGATCGACGGGAAGATCGATCGGCTCGAGTCCGCACTCGAATCGATTCGCGACGCCGACTGAACGGCGCTAGCATTCTGCGGTGACCTCCTCGACCTCTCCGAGGGGGGCGGCGACGTGGGCGCTCCTCGCTCTCGCCATCGGCAGCTTCGGCATCGGCATGACCGAGTTCGTCATCATGGGGCTGCTGCCCAACGTGGCCGCGGAGCTCCTCCCCGCGCAGTGGGCGGCCGACTCCGACGACGCCATCGCCCAGGCCGGATGGCTCATCTCGCTGTATGCCCTGGGCGTGGTCGTGGGCGCGCCGACGATCGCCGGGTCGGTGGCCCGCTTTCCGCGCCACCGCGTGATGATCGCGCTGGCGCTGGCGCTCACGGTCTTCAACGCCCTCACGGTGCTCGCTCCGACCTTCGAGCTGGTGGCGGCATCGCGGTTCTTCGCAGGTCTGCCGCACGGGGCGTACTTCGGCATCGGCGCCCTCGTGGCCGCTGATCTCCTCGGGCCGAACAAGCGCGCGCAGGGGGTCGCGTTCGTCCTGACCGGCCTCACGGTCGCGAACGTCGTCGGCGTGCCGCTCGGTACCCTCCTTGGTCAGCAGCTGGGATGGCGGAGCGCGTTCCTGGTCGTGGCGGCCGTCTTCGTCGTGGCCACGATCGCCATCGGGTTGACGGTGCCGCAGCATCCCGGTGAGCCGGGGCGCCGCTTGCGCGACGAGCTGCGGGTGTTCCGCGTCGGCCAGGTGTGGTTCGCCCTGGCCACCGGGGCCATTGGCTTCGGCGGCCTCTTCACGATGCTGAGCTACATCGCTCCCATGGTGACCGATCTCGCCGGCTCGCCGGAGTGGAGCGTCTCGATCGTCCTGGTGATCTCCGGCATCGGGATGACGGCCGGAAACCTGGTCGGGGGGCGCCTGGCCGACGGGAACCTCAAGCGGTCGATGCTCCTGGGCCTCACCGCCCTCGCCGTGACGTCGGCGCTGCTTGCCCTCACCGCCGGATGGGTGGTGACGCTCGCGGTGTTCGCGTTCGCGGTCTCCTTCTCCGGCGCGGCGCTGAGCCCCAGCATCCAGACCCGGCTGATGGACGTGGCCGGCGACAACCAGTCGATCGCGGCGGCGCTGAACCACTCGGCCCTGAACATCGGCAACAGCCTGGGCGCGTTCCTGGGTGGTCTCGCCATCGCCGCCGGCTGGGGCTTCGGAGCCCCCGCATGGGTGGGCGCGGCTCTGGGGCTCGCGGGCGCCGGGATCGCCGCGGTGAGCTTCGCCGTCGAGCGTCGCTCGCGCAGCGCCGCGTCGCTCTGACCGAGCAGCGAGGAGGAGGCGGCCGGCTCAGGCGGCCAGCAGGCGGCGCAGGTGCGCGGCGACGGCGGCGGTCTCGATGAGGAAGCCGTCGTGGCCGAAGTCGCTGGCGAGCACGACGGCTTCGTCGCCGTCGAGGGTGTTCGGGATGCTGCGGGCGATGCGGTGCTGGCCGTCGATGGGGAAGAGCCGGTCGCTGTCGATGCCGAGCACGAGGGTGATCGCCGTCACGCGGCGGAGCGCCTCTTCGATGCCGCCGCGTTCTCTGCCGACGTCGTGGGAGTTCATCGCCTCCACGAGGGCGATGTAGCTGTTGGCGTCGAAACGGCGCGTGAACTTGTTGCCGTGGAAGTCCAGGTACGACTCCACCGCGAAGCGGCCGCCCCGTCCGAGGGGGCTGACCCCGGACTGCCAGCTGCGCTGGAAGCGGGAGTTGAGCTCGGTGGGGCTGCGGTAGTTCAGCAACGCCATCCGCCGGGCCAGGGCCAGCCCGCGGTGGGGCCCGTCGCCGTCGCCGGCGTCGTAGAACTCGCCGCCGGCGAACCGCGGATCGATGCGGATGGCTTCCAGCTGCACCGAGTTCAGCGCGATCTGGTCGGCCGTGTTGGCCGGGGGAGCCGAGAGGATCGCCGCCCGCGCGACGCGCTCGGGATGGCCGACCGCCCATTCGAGGGTGTGCATTCCCCCCATGGAGCCGCCGATGACGGCGGCCCAGGTGTCGATGCCGAGCGCGTCCGAGAGGCGGGCCTGGGCGGTGACCTGGTCGCGGATGGTCAGGTAGGGGAAGCGCGAGGCCCACTCGTATCCGTCGGGCGCGATGCTCGCCGGACCCGTCGAGCCCTGGCATCCCCCCAGCATGTTGGGGGCCACGACGAACCACCGGTCGGTGTCGATGGCAGCACCCGGGCCGACGAGGTCGTCCCACCATCCGGCGGTGGGATGGCCGGGACCGGCCGGGCCGCGTACGTGGCTGTCGCCGGTGAGGGCGTGGAGGATGAGGACGGCGTTGTCGCGAGCGGGGGAGAGCTCGCCCCAGGTCTCGTATGCGAGCCGGAATCCGGGGAGCTCGGACCCGCCCTCTGTGGCGAAGGCGCCGAAGGAGGCGAAGTGCCGCTCACCGGCCGGGTCGCCGTCGCGCCAGGCGCCGGTGGCGGGCGGGCGGCCGAGGAGGAGCCGGGCGTCGGCCTCTGTGACCGGAGCGGAGGGCACCGTGTCTTCGGACGTCTGCCAATCCATCAGGCAGCGCCCGTGCGCTCGTGGGCGGCGTCGCGCGCGGTCACCCGTCGGGCGGAGGTGTGCCGGTGCATCCCCCCATTGTCTCGGAGTCCGCGACGTGTCCGGCACGTGTTACGGCGCCGGGGCCCGTGGATGCGGCGACCGGCCCCGGACGCAGCGCGCACAGGCGAATGCCCCGGCCCGCCGAGGCGGAACCGGGGCATCCGGATGCGGGCGACGGGCCGGCGCAGCGACTCAGACGCGTGCGGCCTCGACCGAGCGTCGGGCGGCGTCGAGGGCCTGCTCGAGGTCGGCCTTGAGGTCGTCGACGCTTTCCAGACCGACCGACAGGCGCACGAGCCCCGGCGTCACGCCGGAGGTCAGCTGCTGCTCGGGCGTGAGCTGGGAGTGCGTCGTGGAGGCGGGGTGGATGACCAGCGACCGCACATCGCCGATGTTGGCGAGGTGGCTGAAGAGCGTGAGCGAGTTGACGAACTCGCGCCCGGCCTGCACACCGCCCTTGAGCTCGAACGACAGCACAGCGCCGACGCCCTTCGGCGCGTACGTGTTGGCGGCGGCGTACCAGGGCGACGTGGGCAGGCCCGAGTAGTTCACCGACGCGACGTCGTCGCGCGCCTCGAGCCACTCCGCGATCTCCTGCGCGTTCTGCACGTGGCGCTCGATGCGCAGGGAGAGGGTCTCGATGCCCTGGATGAGCAGCCACGCGCTGTTCGGCGAGATCGCGGCACCGAGGTCGCGCAGCAGTTGCACGCGGGCCTTGATGATGTAGGCCAGAGCGTCGCCGACGGCCGTGGTGTAGCTCGCCCCGTGGTAAGACGGGTCGGGCTCGGTGAGGCCCGGGAACTTCTCGACGTTCTGCGACCACGCGAACGTGCCGCCGTCGACGATGATGCCGCCGATGACCGTGCCGTGCCCGCCGAGGAACTTGGTGGCCGAGTGCACGATGATGTCGGCGCCGTGCTCGAACGGGCGGATCAGGTACGGCGTGGCGATCGTGTTGTCGACGATCAGCGGCACGCCGGCCTCGTGGGCGAGGTCGGCGACGGTGCGGATGTCGAGGACGTTGATCTGCGGGTTGCCGATGGTCTCGGCGAAGAAGAGCTTCGTGTTCGGGCGGACCGCTGCGCGCCACTCCTGCGGGTCGTCCTGGTTCTCGACGAAGGTGACCTCGATGCCCAGCTTGGCGAGGGTGTACTTGAAGAGGTTGTAGGTGCCGCCGTAGATCGAGCTCGACGAGACGATGTGGTCGCCGGCCTGCGCGATGTTGAGCACGGCGAACGTCTCCGCCGCCTGGCCGCTGGCCACGAGCAGGGCGCCCGTGCCACCTTCGAGGGCGGCGACCCGCTGCTCGACGACATCCTGGGTGGGGTTCTGGATGCGGGTGTAGATGTTGCCGAACTCGGCGAGCGCGAACAGGTTCGCCGCGTGGTCGGCGTTGTCGAACACGTACGACGTGGTCTGGTAGATCGGCGTCGCGCGCGCCTTGGTCGTCGGGTCGGGCTGCGCGCCCGAGTGGATCTGCTTGGTCTCGAACTGCCAGTTCTCGGGTGTGGACATGTTCGTACTCCTGCGTGTCTCGGGGTGGCGGCGGGGTGCCCTCACCACGTGCGAGGCTACGAAAGCGGCGGCTCGGCGACAACCGGAGGGAAATGTTACGTAACACCGCCGAGGTAGCGTTGCGGCATGACACGACGTGCGGTGGTGACGGGCGCGAGCTCGGGAATCGGCGAGGCGACGGCGCGGCTGCTGCGCCAGCGCGGGTGGGACGTGGTGGGCGTGGCTCGACGCGCGGAACGCCTCGAGGCCCTCCAGGACGAGACCGGCATCGTGGGCTACGCGGCCGACCTCACCCGGCAGGAGGACGTGGAGGCGCTCGCGCAGTGGCTCGGCGAGTCCGGACCCGTGCACGCACTGGTGCACGTCGCCGGTGGCGCGCGCGGCGCCGACACCGTGGAGAACGGACGGCCCGACGACTGGCGGTGGATGTTCGAGGTGAACGTCCTGTCGGCCCAGATGCTCGTCGCCGCGATGCTGCCGCTCCTCCGCCGGGCGGCGGCGGCCGACGGTCACGCCGACACGCTTTTCGTCACCTCGACCGCCGCGCACGTCGCCTACGCGGGGGGCGGGGGGTACAACGCGGCCAAGGCGGGGGAGGCGATGCTCGCCGGTGCGCTCCGGCTCGAACTCAACGGCGAGCCGATCCGGGTGACGCAGGTGGCACCGGGGATGGTCTACACCGAGGAGTTCACGGTGAACCGCCTCCGGGGCGACCGCAACGCGGCCGACAGCGTCTACGACGGCGTCGAGAACCCGCTGGTGGCCGACGACGTCGCCGACGTGATCGCCTACGCCCTGGATGCCCCCGGGCACGTGAACCTCGACCTCATCACGATGCGTCCCGTCGCGCAGTCGGCCCAGCACCTGCTCGCCCGCGGCCCGCTCCGTCCCCGCCTCGCCGAGTAGCCCATCGCCCCGAGCCCTCGTCTGCGGCGTGATGTCTCACTTCTGCAGCATCCGGGGCCGCAGAACCTGCCGAAGTGGGACATGCGGCGGGGAGGGGGCTGGGGTCAGAGGACCTGCGCCTGGCCGGCCGCCTCCTCGGGGAGGGTGTCGGCGAAGGCCACCTTCGGCATGAACAGCAGCAGGAGCGCCGCGAGGAACCCGCCCGCCGCGCACACCGTCCACACCGTGAGGTACCCCACCAGCGGGGCGGCGGTGGATGCGACGGCCGCCCCGGCCGATCCGGCCAGGACCACCCCGAACACGGCGGAGGCGAACGTGCCGCCGATCGTCTTGGTGGTGTTCGTCAGCGCGGAGGAGATGCCGGTCTGCCCGCGCGGGGCGGCGGCGGCGGCAGCAGCGGGCATGGCGCCCACGAGAGCGCCCGACCCGATTCCGGCGAGGGAGAGGTTCAGCACCACCTGCCACAGCTCGACGTGGAACGGCACGAACAGGGCGTACCCGATGCCGACGAGGAGGGCCGCACCGATCAGCATGACGCGCGGATTCGCGCGGCGCGAGGTGATCGCGAACAGCGCCGCACCCACGATCAGCGACACGAGGTACACGCCGATGATGTTGGAGCGATCCGTGGCATCCAGTCCCAGTCCGTAGCCGAGATACGCATCGGTCCCGGCGTAGGTGGCGAGCGGTCCCTGCGCGCCCAGCAGGCTGATGCCGACGAGGAAGGCCGTCGCCTGCACCGGCCACATCTGCGGCTGAATGAGCACGCGGATGTCGATGGCGGGGTCGCTCTGGCGGAGCTCATACCAGACGAACACGGCGAACGCGGCGATGCCGGCGACGATCAGCGCAAGCACCATTGCGGGGCCCGGCCCCTCGGGGACGCGCAGGAACGACAGGCCGCCGGTGACCAGCAGGAGCGCGAAGGCGAGGAGGACGAATCCGCCGGTGTCCAAACGCCGCCCCGCCACCGGCTCCGATTCCGGCACCCTCAGCCAGATGACCACCGACACCAGCGTCACGGCGATCGCGGGGATCATCAGGGTCAGCTGAAGGTTCTCGCTGGATGCGGCGAACAGGCGCCCCGCGGCCAGGGCGCCGACGATCGCGCCGGCCTCCAGGCCCACCACGAGCAGCCCCGCGGCGCGGCGGGTCTGCGAGACGCCGCGCGACTGGCGGCGCCCGCGCTCGAAGATGAGCGCGATCTCCAGCGGCAGCCACACGACGTAGAAGCCCTGCAGCGACCACGCGAGGAGGAACGTCCAGAACGAGTCCGCGAACACCAGCCACCAGCTGGCACCGGCCGTGAGGAGCGCCGAGATCAGGAGGATCTTCTTGTGGCCGAACATGTCGCCGAGCTTGGCGAGGATCGGCAGGACGAGCGCCGAAAGGAGAAGCTGCCCCGCCTCGAACCAGTTGACGTCGGAGTCGTGGATGCCGAGGGCGATGACGATGTCGCTGAACAAGGGCACGTAGTACCCCTGCAGGATGCCGCTGACCAGCTCTACGACGATGAACCAGCCGATGAGCCCGGCGGTCACGCCGAGGCCGGTTCTCCGCATCCCCGCGGAGGTGGAAGCTCGGGTCACGCGCTGAGGATACACCGGTGACGGGGCGGGCCCGGGAGCGCCCGTAGGCTGGGGGTTTCAGCACCGAGGAGGGCATGTGAGCGAGGGCACCGGCGACCGGGAGATCCTGACGTGGGACCAGTTCGGGGAGGCCTCGCGCGATCTCGCCCGGTCGGTCCTGGCCGACGGGTTCGTCCCGGAGGTGGTCGTCGCCATCGCCCGCGGGGGGCTCCTCCCTGCCGGGGCGATCGCGTACGGCCTGGGGGTGAAGAACTGCGGCGCGCTGAACGTCGAGTTCTACACCGGCATCGGCACGGTGCTGGACAAGCCGGAGGTGATCCCGCCGGCCCTCGACATCGACTACCTCGAGGGGCGACGCGTGCTGCTGGTGGACGACGTCGCCGACAGCGGCCGCACCCTCGCGCTGGCCGTGGAGCTCCTCCGCGACCGCGGCGCCGACATGAGGTCGGTGGTGATCTACACCAAGCCCACCACGATCGTGCGACCGGACTACTCGTGGAAAGACACCGCGCTGTGGATCGACTTCCCGTGGTCGGCGCGCGGCTCGGTGCTCGATGAGGCCGCAGGAACCTGACGTGCCGCGGAGCCTGCCCGAACTGGCCGCAGCCGGACTGGTGGATGCGGGATGGGCGGAGGCGCTCCACCCCGTCGGCCCGCAGATCGCGGCCCTCGGCGATCGGCTCCGCGCGGAGGTCGCGGCGGGCCGGAGCTACCTCCCCGCCGGTGACCGTGTGCTGCGGGCATTCCAACGTCCCCTCGACGCGGTGAGGGTGCTGATCGTCGGACAGGACCCGTACCCCACCCCGGGGCATCCCATCGGGTTGTCGTTCGCCGTCGACGCCGGTGTGCGGCCGCTGCCACGCAGCCTGGCGAACATCTATGCCGAGCTGCAGACCGACCTCGGCATCCCGCCCGCACCGCACGGCGACCTCTCCGCGTGGAGCGATCAGGGCGTGATGCTCCTGAACCGCGTGCTCACCGTCGCCCCCGGCTCTCCGGCGTCGCACCGGGGGTGGGGGTGGGAGCAGGTCACCGAGCACGCGATCCGCACCCTCGTCGCCCGCGACGCACCGCTGGTGGCGATCCTGTGGGGTCGGGATGCCGCGAACCTGCGCCCGCTGCTCGGTGCGACCCCCATCGTGGAGTCCGCGCACCCCTCGCCGTTGTCGGCACGCCGGGGGTTCTTCGGGTCCCGCCCGTTCTCCCGCGCCAACGCTCTCCTCGAACAGCAGGGCGTACCCCCGCTCGACTGGCGTCTCCCCGCCCGCCCGTAGCTCAAGCGAGAAACGACGATGCGGATGAGACATAACGCGGCGCGTTGTTTCCCGTCCCGAACGTCGTTTCTCGTGGGCTGGGCCGGGGGGCGAGGACCCGGGCGCTAGAGTGGCAGCCGTGCTGGAGGACGAGTACGACAAGAGCCGCCGCCGCCTTCCCCGGCATCTGCGCCCGGCCGCGCCGGCGGAACAGCCCTTCGCCTACTCGATCCGCCCGGTCGAGGAGCGTGACATCCCCGACATCCGGGAGATCTACAACTACTACGTGACCAACTCCGTCGTGACCTTCGACGAGAAGGCGTGGAAGGTCACGCAGTGGCGGGAGAAGTTCGCCCACCTCACCAAGCTCGGCATGCCGTTCCTCGTGGCGGAGAGCCCCCGCGGTCAGGTCCTCGGGTACGCGCTCGTGCAGCCGTGGAAGTCGAAGTCGGCCTACCGATACACCGTCGAGGACTCGATCTACCTCGGGCAGGCGGCAGCGGGGAAGGGCCTCGGGTCGGCTCTCCTCGGTGCGCTCCTGGAGGCATGTCAGGAGGCGGGCATCCGCGAGGTCGTCGCCGCGATCAGCGACAAGGGCGCTGACGCCTCGATCCGCCTGCACGAGAAGTTCGGATTCACCGAAGTGGGGCGCATGGGGCGCGTCGGGTACAAGTTCAACCGCTGGCTGGGCGTGGTCTATCTGCAGAAGAGCCTGCCCAAGCGCAGGAAGCGGTCGTTGCTGGACCGCTGATCTGCCGGCTCGGCATGCGGCGATTCAGGATGCGGCCCGGACCGCGTCCACGAGCTCGCGCCACGGGCCGTCCAGCCGCGAGTCCGGAAGCTCGGCTTCACGGGGCGGGATGTGACCGTCCGCGACGCGGATGATCCACACGAAGCGGTCAGCGCCCCCGGAGTCGCCCCCGATGTCGTCCCACGGGCAACGGTCCACGAGCGACCTCCAGTGCGGCGTGTCGTCCGGCGGCGGCTCGGCACGCCACTGGCGGCGCCGCCCGGCGATGCCGCCGGAGCGGATCACCGTGACGACCACGGTGTGCGCAGGCTCGTCGCGGTCGGCGCCTCCCGGCGCGGCAGGGCTCCGCGGGTCGTCAGAATGCGGGTGATCCATTCTCGATGACGCCGACGCCCACCCATCCGTCGCGGACGGCGGCGACCTCCTCCGAGTTCTCACCGTACTCCGCCCGTGCCGCATCCAGCGTGGCCTGCGCGAACGCGGGGAAGTCGACGGAGGGACTGAGTCCCTCGGTGAGCGCGCGATACCAGACCCGTCCGGCCCGTTCCCACGCGAAGCCGCCGAGGGCCTCCGCGGCGAGATAGAACGCGCGATTGGGGATGCCCGAGTTGATGTGCACGCCGCCGTTGTCTTCGGCCGTCTCGACGTAGTCGCGCATGTGGCCCGGTTGCGGGTCGCGCCCGAGCACGTCGTCGTCGTACGCCGTGCCCGGGTTTTTCACCGAGCGGAGCGCGACGCCCTCCACCGCATCCGCGAAGATCCCCGTCCCCACGAGCCACGACGCATCCTGGACGGTGTGACCCGCGGCGTGCTGCTCGGCCAGCACCCCGAAGACGTCGGAGAACGACTCGTTCAGGGCGCCGGACTGCCCCTGGTACTCCAGGCCGCCCTCGGCGTCGGTCACCCCGTGGGCGAGCTCGTGGGCGATCACCGACAGCGACCGGGTGAACCCGGTGAACACCTCGCCGTCCCCGTCGCCGAACACCATGCGCTCGCCGTTCCAGAACGCGTTGTCGTACTCCACGCCGTAGTGCACGGTCGCCAGGAGCGAACCCCCCGCCCCGTCGATGCCGTTGCGGGTGAACGCGTCCCAGAAGAAGTCGAAGGTCGCCCCGAGGCCGTCGAATGCTTCGTCGACCGCGGCGTCGCCGGTGGCCGGGTCGTCCTCCCCGCGTACGCGGACGCCGGGGAGCGTCTCACGGTTCTGCGCGTCCGAGACCAGGCGGTCGGGCGCGGGGGAGGTCTCGGCCACCAGGGTGCCGGATTCCTCGATGGAAAGCCGGAGGCGCGTACGGGCGGGCCCGTGTGGGGGGCGCGGCACCGCGAGCGTACGAGCCGCTGCGGCGGCGGCACGGGCGAACTGGGGCTCGGCCGCTGACGCGATCCGCGCCAACAGGAACGGCGGGACGATACCGGGGGTCATCCCCCGACTGTACGACCGACCCCCGACCTTCGCCCGCTCAGGGGCGGATGGTGGGGATGGACGCGAGGAGTGCGCGCGTGTACGACGCCTGCGGCTGCAGCAGCACCTTCTCGGTCGGCCCCTCCTCGACGATGCGTCCGTCCTTCATCACGACGACCTGATCGCAGAGGTTCTGCACGACCCCGATGTCGTGGCTCACCATGAGGAGGGTCAGACCGGTGCGCTCGCGCAGGTCCCCGAGCAGGCGCAGGATCTGCGCACGCACCGTCACGTCGAGGGCCGAGAGCGGCTCGTCGCCCACCAGCAGACGCGGACGGTGCACGATGGCCCGGGCGATCGCGATGCGCTGACGTTGGCCGCCGGAGAACTCATGCGGGTGGCGCTCGGCCATCGCCGGCTCCAGGCCCACCTCCTCGAGCACCTCGCGCACCCGCGCTCGGCGGTCGCCGGGCACGTCCAGCGCCCACAGGGGCTCGCCGACGATCCGGCCGATGCTCATCCGCGGGTCGAGAGAGGCGTACGGATCTTGGAAGACGATTCCCGTGTCCCGCCGCAGCCAGTGCAAAGCGCGGGCATTGCTCCGCGCATCGACCGGACGCCCGTCGAACTCCACGGTGCCCGCGGTCGGGACATCCAGCGCGAGGACCAGGCGCATCAGGGTCGACTTGCCCGAGCCCGACTCGCCGATGACCCCGACCGCCGACCCGGCGTCCACGTCGAGATCGGCATCGTCCAGCGCGGTGGTCACGGTCCGCGGGCCGAACAGCGTCCGGCGGGCAGACACGTAGCGGCGGGTCAGTCCTCGCGCGCGCAGCAGCGTGTCGCTCATGCGTCCGCTCCCCGGTGTCCGTTCTCGGGATGCCACAGGGTGGCCGTCGCATCCCGCAGGAGCGCTTGCGTCACGGCGCTGGCGGGCGCGGTGAGGAGCTGCGTGAGGGGGCCCGCCTCCGCGACGCGTCCGTGCTCGAGGACCACGGCGTGGGTGGCGATCTGACTGAGCACCGCGAGGTCGTGGGTGATGAAGACCAGCGACATGCCCGACTCCGTCACGAGCGAGCGCAGGAGGGTCAGGATGCCGGCCTGGATGGTGACATCCAGTGCCGTGGTCGGCTCGTCGGCGATGAGAAGCCGCGGGCGGCAGGCCAGCGCCATCGCGATCGCCACGCGCTGCCGCTGCCCGCCCGACAGCTGGTGCGGATACCGGGCGACGGTCGTCGCCGGATCGGGAAGGGCGACCCGCTCGGCCTCGGCCACCGCGCGGCGGCGCGCCTCGCCGCGCGTCACGTGCTCGTGGATGCGGATCGACTCGGCGATCTGCCGGCCGACCGTGCGGATCGGGTTCAGCGCCGTCGCCGGCTCCTGGAAGACGATGCCGATGTCGTCGCCGCGGAGGCGCGCGAGCTCACGGTCGGGAAGGCCGAGGATTTCGCGGTCGTCCCAGCGCACGCTGCCGGTCGCGCGGGCGTCGTCGGGGAGGAGCCCGAGGATGGCGAGGGCCGTCAGCGACTTCCCGGAGCCGGATTCGCCGATGAGTCCGAGCCGGGCGCCGTCGGGCACGTCGAAGGAGATCCCGTCCACGACCCGTCGGCCGCCGATCTCGACCGCGAGGTCGCGCACGTGGAGCGTCATGCCACGACCTCCGGCACGTGCAGGCGCGCAGCGGGGGAGCGCTGGGAGAGGGTGGGATCGGTCGCCTCGCGCAGCCCGTCGCCGAGGAGATTGAGACCGAGCACGGTCAGCGTGATCGCGAGCCCCGGCCAGATGACCGACAGGGGATACAGCGTGATGTACCGCTGCAGGTCGGACAGCAGCACGCCCCACGAGGGCTCGGTGACCGGCGCGCCGAACCCGAGGTAGGACAGCCCGGCCTCGGCGAGCACCGCCACCGCCATGCCCCAGGACAGCTGCACGATGAACACGGGCGCGACGTTGGGGAGGAGGTGCCGCCACAGGTTCTGCGCCGGGGTGAGGCCGCTTGCCCGCCCGGCGAGCACGAAGTCGCTGTGCAGCACGCGCCGCAGTTCGGGACGGGTGACGCGAGCGACGTTCACGCCGAATCCGATCCCGACCGACCAGATCACAACCCACAGCGACCCGCCCCACACGGCCGAGATCATCATGGCGATGATCAGCACGGGGAAGGCGATGAGGATGTCGACGAGTACCGCGATGCTCTCGCGCACCCAGCGGGCCGTGAGAGCGCCGAGAGCGGCGAGGAACAGGCCCAGGATCGTCGCCACGACACCGGCCCCCACCGCCACGAGGATCGTCGTCCGCGCGCCGGCCATGATGAGGCTCAGGATGTCGCGGCCGAGGTTGTCGGTACCCAGGACGTGCGGCCATCCCGGCGGCTCCCACGCGTCGCCGAGCTCGACGCGCTGCGTGGGGAAGGGGGTCCACACTGCCGCGACGATCGCCGTGAGGACGATGATCGAGACGACGATCAGTCCGAACCGCCCAGTGCCGAGGCCCCAGAGCCGCCCGAGCCACGCCATCCGCCGGCGCCGGTTCATGAGGTCTCCCGCTGTCGGGGGTCGATGGCTCGGTGGAGGAGATCCACGAGGAAGCCGACGACGAGGACGAATCCGGTGAGCACGAGGAGTTCGCCCTGCACCATGGGGAGGTCGCGCGCGCCGACGTCGGTCACCAGCATCCGCCCGATGCCGGGGAGGGTGAACAGCTGCTCGATGACGACGGCGCCGACGAGGATTCCGGCGACCTGCAGGCCGAGCACCGTCACCACGGAGAGCGCGACGTTGGGCAGGCCGTGTCGGAGGAGCGCCTGCGTGCGGGTGAGCCCTTTCGCCGCGGCGGTGCGCACGTAGTCCTGGCCGAAGGCCTGCAGCGTCGCGCTGCGCACGAACCGGAGCAGCATCGCGCCCTCGACGATGCCGATCGTCAGCGCCGGGAGCACGAGGGCGCGGAGCGCCGCGCCCGGATCGCTCCAGCCGGCGCGGGGGAACCCCTGCGCGGGAAGCCACCCGAGCCAGACCGCGAAGACGACGACGAGCATCATCCCCGCCCACACCACCGGTACGGCCGCCATCGCCTGGGCGGCCACGCTCATCGCGGTGCCGTCGGCACGCCCGCGGCGGACGGCCGACAGCACCCCGAGGGGCACCGCGATCAGCAGGGCGATCAGGAGCGACAGGATGCCGAGGGGCACCGTGATGCGGCCCTTGTCGGCCAGTGCGCTCATCACCGGGGTGCCGGACAGCAGCGACGAACCGAGGTCGCCACGGAAGATCCCGCCGATCCACTCGGCGTACTGCACGGGCAGCGGCACGTTCAGTCCGAGCCTCTCCCGGATCGCCGCGACCTGCGCCGGCGATGACTCGGTGCCGGCGATCAGCTGCGCGACGTCACCAGGAAGGACGCGGAGCGAGACGAAGATCAGTGCACTGGCCACGGCAAGCCCCACGACCAGCAGGGCCAACCGGGTGAGCGCGTACCGGATCACTCCGACGAGACTGTCACACCCGCGAGGTTGATGCGGGAGTTGATCGAGTCCTGGGGGAATCCGGAGACACCTGCACCCACCGCCGTGATCGCCTCTGCGGTGTACAGCCAGTCGGCGGCGTGGTCCTCCGAAACGCGGCGGGCGGCCTCAGCGCGCAGCGCGGCCGACTCCTCCTCATCCAACGCGGCGAGGGCCTGCGCGTACAACTCCTGCACCTCGGGGTTGTCGTACCCGAAGTAGTACGCGGGGTCGGTGAAGTTGTCGAGGTCGCGTGACTCGACGTGGAGCACGAAGCTGAGCTCGTAGTCGCGGTTCTCGAGAACGTCGCCCAGCCAGGCCTGGAACCCCACGGATTCCACTTCGAGGTCGACGCCGATCTCGTCGAAGTCCGACACGAGCACCTGGGGGACGGTCGTGCCGTAGAGCGACGGGATGGTGAGGGTGAGCTCGAGGTCCTCGACCCCGGCCTCCTCGAGGAGTTCCCGCGCGCGCTCGGGGTCGTAGGGGGCCACATCGGAGAGGTCTTCGTAGCCCGGATCGAGGGCGGGGATCGGGCCGTACTGCGTTTGGCCGGCGCCGATCGCCTCCACGAGAGCCTCGTGGTCGATCGCGAGGCGCAGCGCCTCCCGCACCCGCACGTCGTCGAGCGGCGCGCGCGTGTTGTTGAAGGCGAGAGTGCCCTTGTCGGTGGTCTGCCCCGTCGTGAGGGTGAAGTCGCCGCCCTCCAGCTGCGCGGCGAGGTCGGGCTGCACGGCGGTGAGCACGTCGAGGGAGCCGTCCAGCGCCGCGTTCACCCCGGCGGTGAATTCGGGGATGTACTGCAGCACCACTTCGGCCACGCCGGCCGGTTCGCCCCAGTACTCGTCGTTGCGGGCGAGCTCGATGCTGTCGCCCTGGTTCCAGGCGGTCAGGGAGAAGGGCCCGGTCCCGTTGGCGGCGGTCTGCAGATCGGTGGTGTCGCCCGTCTTGAAGACGAGCCCCGGGCGCCCGGTCAGGAGGAACAGGAAGTCCTGGTTCGGCTGCGTCAGGGTGATCACGACGGTGGAGTCGTCCGGCGCCGTGACGGACGCGACATTCTGGAAGTCGGCGTTCCCGACGAGCAACGTGTCATCCTTCACCTGTGTGAGCGAGGTCACCACGTCGTTCACGGTCATCGGGGTGCCGTCGTGGAAGGTCACCCCCTCATTCAGCGTGAACGTGTAGGTCAGGCCGTCCTCCGACACGTCGTAGGCGCTCGCGAGCGACTCCACGATCTCGTTCTCCGGCGTGCGGGCGACCAGCCCCTCGTACACGTTGCCGATGAGGGCCTGCTCCAGCGCTGCGCCGGCCTGCCGGCGGACATCGAGGTTCCCCGGCTCCAGCACGAGGCCCACGGTGAGGGTCGCATCAGGGTCGGGTGCGCCGCCCGAGGTGGGCGTCGGCGTGGGCCCGCCGCCCGTGCAGGACGCCAGCGCGAGGGTTCCGGCAAGCAGGAGCGCGGAGGCGGCGAGGGCGGTGCGTCGTGGCATGGATGATCCTTTCGCAGGCCAGCGGCACCTTCGATGATGTCGGATGCCGCTGGAGGCAACTCGGTGCGACATCAGCCTATTGCGGCCTTTCTCACCGAGTCGCCGTGTTACCCGAACGCACGGAGGCGCGTCATCCTTCCCTCGACTCTGCGAGGTCGCGCAGGAGCCTCCCCAGAGCCAGCGGCGCGTCTTCCTGGAGGTTGTGCCCGCCTCCCAGGGTGACCACGCGTGCGCGGGGCATGCGGCGGGCGAACTCGTCGGCGTCGGCGGGCGTGACGTAGCCGCGTTCCCCGCGGACGAGCGTGACGGGGGCGGTGACCCCGGCGAGGTCTTCCCACCCGGCCGCAGACAGCAGCCCGGTCACGGCATCGTCGGATGCCGGGGCGTCGGCCCCCGCGCCCGCTGCCGCTGCGGCGAGGTGTGCGAAGTGATGCTTCCACTCCACGCGCCCGTCTGGGCGCACCCGCGAGTTGAGGTACACGCCCCGCTCGGCCGTCCGGCGGGAGCCGCCGCCCAGCCCGAACGACAGCGCGCGGTCGACGAGCTCGTCGCGGGAGGCCCAGTCGGTGGGGCCGGCGAAGAACGACCGGATCTGCGTGGGCCCGGCGTGGGGATCGACGCCGGGGGTGATGTCGACGATGACCAGCTCGGCCACCGACTCTGGGCGCGACGCCGCGACCGGCGCCGCCGTCAGAGCGCCGAGGGACTGCCCGACCAGCACCTGTGGCCGGTCGGTCCACGCGTCGAGCGCGGCGACGACGTCGGGCGCGAGGATGCGGCCCGTGTAGGCCGCGTCGGGGCGCCACGACGAGTCTCCGTGCCCCGGGAGGTCGAGCGCGAGGGCCGGAAGGCCCAGCGCGAGGACGGTGGTGTCCCACGTGTGGGCGTTCAGCCCCGCCCCGTGGAGCAGGGTGACCTGCGGCGGCGCGTCGCCGTACCGCAGCGCGCTGAGCGTGCGGCCGTCATCCAGCGTCAGTGAGAGGCGCTCGACACGGGGGATGGGACCGGGGATGCCGTTGTCGGCGGCCTGGTCCGGCAGGTAGGAGAATTCGTCGAAGACATCGGGAGATTCGGTCATGCGGCATCCTTCCGGCCAGGGGGCTGGCACCATTGTGCCCGGCCGCCGCTCATCGCGAGCGCGCATTACCCTGGGGGTATGAGCGAAGAGCAGCGCGTTCACCTGTCGCGCTCGGCCCCCAAGGCCTACCTCGCGCTGTCGGGTGTGGCCAAGACGGCGGGATACCTGGCAGCCGAGGCGGGTATCGAGCCCGGGCTGAAGGAGATCGTCCAGATCCATGCGTCACAGCTGAACAAGTGCGCGTACTGCGTGCGCATCCACTTCGATCGTGCCGTCGAGGCGGGCGTCTCGCCGGACACCATCTCGCAGATCCCGGTGTGGCGCGACTCGGGAGTCTTCTCCGAGAGGGAGCGGGCCGCCCTCGCCCTGGCGGAGTCGTTCACGTTCATCTCCGAAGCGGGAATTCCCGACGAGGTGTACGACCAGGCCGGCGGCATCTTCACCGAGGCGGAGTACGTCGCCCTCTGCTGGGTGCTCGTCTCGATCAACGCGTTCAACCGCGTGGCGATCGCCGGGCGTTACGACGTCGCGCGCCTCGACGATCCGCAGCCATGAGTGAGGGGCAGTCCCTCGTCTCGGGTTCGATGAACTTCCGCGACGTGGGCGGCCTCCCGGCCGGCACCGGCCGGACCCGCTCCGGCGTCCTCTACCGCTCCGGCAACCTCGCACACGTGGATGAGGCGGGGTTCGCGACGTTGCGCGCCCTGGGCCTCAGGCGTGTGATCGACCTGCGCGATGACGAGGAGGTGCGCTGGGCGCCCAGCCGCGTAGAGGGACTGGACCTCGTCACCCAGCGCGTGCCGCTGTTCCTGGGGTCGGTCGCCTCGTTCTTCGAGAACGACGTCAGCCTTCCGGGTCTGTATTCGAGCCTCATCGAAGACTCCGCCGATCAAGTCGTGGAGGTCGTCCGCGGGGTGCTGCACGACCAGCCCGTGCTGGTGCACTGCACCGTGGGGAAGGACCGCACCGGGGTCACGGTCGCCCTGACCCTCGCGGCGGCCGGGGTCGATACCGACGCCGTCATCGCCGACTACGCCCGCACGGAGGCGTTGCTGCCGGCCTCGCGCAACCGCGAGGTCGTCGCGCGACTGCGGGCTTTTCATCCGGAGGCCGTGCACCTGGAAGACCTCGCCACGCGGTCGCCGGCCCCCGTCATGCGCGATCTGCTCGCACACCTGGATGCGGTGTTCGGCTCTCCGGCGGATTACCTCCGGGCACACGGGCTCGGAGACGACGAGATCGCGGAACTCCGCCGCATCCTCGTCGCCGAGCAGTAACCGAGTGCGCTTCCCGTACGTCGGCTGCGAGTAGCGAAAGCTAGGTAAGGCAACCCTATGCTTCGGGTATAGTCGGTGGTGCCATGGCCGCTTCCCTCGAACACAATCCGACCGCCTGCCGCGCGTCGCGCCACACGCGCGTGCAGCACTTGGTGACCGCCGATGAGAACTCCCTCGCCGAGCTGGAAGCGCTGCTGAGCACCCTGCCGCTGTGCTCCACCGGGCGTGTATTCGTGGAAGTACCGGACGAGTCGTGGATCGGTAAGGTGTCCGCCCCCGCCCGGATGACGGTGACGTGGCTCGACCGGTCGCGCCGCAGCGGAGCACCGGGGACGAGCCGCGGATGCGCGGCAGGCGAGGCCGTCGCGCGCGCCGTGTCGGGCTGGGCCGGAGAGATGCTCGGCCACGAGGGCGACTCCACTCGCGTGATCCTCCTGGGCGGGTACCTCGGTACGGCCGAGATCGTGGACGACCTGGTCGAGCGCCGCGGCGTGGCGCCCGAGTCGATCCACACGCCCGAGCGTTTCGGCCTGGCCACCGCCCGCTGACCCGCGTCCTCGCGTCGCGCGTCGCCCGCGGAAATCGAGGAGATCGCGCGGATCGAGGAGCCCAGCACCTCCGAGCGCCCTCGATCGGCGAGATCTCCTCGTTTTGCTCGCTGTCCGGTGCGCCCTATGCCGCGTTGCGCGGGATGTAGTTGCCGTCGGCGAGGCCGGCCTCGATCTCGAAGCGGTTGCGCAGCGGGTTTCGGCCGGAGACCCAATAGAGCACGGGCATCAGGAGCCCGAAGCGGCGCCACTGCCGTGCGTGGACGGCTTCGTGGCGGAGGAGCGCCGGGGTGACGCGGCCGTTTCCGGTGAGGAAGCATCCGCCGACGGTCACTCCGCCCCGGCCGAAGGTCCAGCGCGGCATCCCGCGGAAGACCCACAGGCCGTCTCGTCGCTCGACGCGCCCCCTGCTCCACAGCGACCCCCACACCCAGCCGACCGCGGTGCCGTACAGATAACCGAGGTAGCTGATGGGGGAGTCCAGGAGCAGCCGCGGCAGCAGCCGCTCGATGCGGCGGCTGCGAGCCACGGCGCGTTCGGCGCCGTCCCGCCAGTCCGCCGGTGGGGGAGGGATGGGGCTCACGCGACCGCTCCGATGAGACGGAGGATCGCGCCGAGGTCGTCCACCGCGGCCGCGGGGCTCGCCGGCGCGAATCCGGCGATCGTCGCACCGGCGAGCGGGATCTCGGTGCGCAGGCGCTGCAGGGAGGCGACGAGGTCGCTGACGGAGACACCGAACGGGATTGCCCATGCCGACCCGGTGAATTCCGACGGGTCCAGAACGTCCAGGTCGAGGTGCACGTACACGCGCGATGCGCCCGTCGCCGCCACCGCGGCGGCCAGGGCGCCGGGGTCGGCGAGGTCGTTCTCGGTGAGGTGGCGGATCC
Source organism: Microbacterium sp. Z6_144 (assembly GCF_057197625.1). Taxonomy (NCBI): domain Bacteria; kingdom Bacillati; phylum Actinomycetota; class Actinomycetes; order Micrococcales; family Microbacteriaceae; genus Microbacterium; species Microbacterium sp. Z6_144. The sequence continues at coordinate 2,330,226 of NZ_JBXVPT010000001.1, read as the reverse complement.
CGCTCGCCGCGAGGAACGCGTCTTCCGCGGCATCCCGCTCGCGTGCCCCGACCAGGACCACCCGTTCCGCGGCCACTGCCGCGGCCTCCAGCGCATCGGGGACGCCGCCCACGAGGGCGCGCAGCGCCATGCCGGCGAGGGAGCCCGAGGGGGAGCTCACGGGGTCGTTGAGGTCGGCGTGAGCATCGATCCACACGACGGCGAGATCGTCGGCGGCGTAGTGGGCGGCAGCAGCGACGCTGACGCTGCAGTCGCCGCCGATCACGACCGCCCGCTCGGATGACATCGACAGAGCGTCGTCCAGGAGCGCGGCGGTGCGGCGGACCGCGCTCAGGCGCGAGACGCCCGTGCCCTGGGAGTCACCCGCCTCCAGGGGCACGTCCAGCACGACGGTCCCTGCACGGGGCAGGTCGCCCGCGATCGCCTCTGCTCCATCGCGCAACAGCATCGCGCGCGTCGACGGACTGCCTTGCCACTGGGGCACCACCACGAACCGGGTCACGCGTTCATCCTGCCATCCGTGCACCGCACCGAGCTCCGGCGGGGGGACGACGATGGGACGCCGCGAAGCGGCGTCCCATCGAAGGAAAGCGGGTCAGACGGCGTCCGGGCTGGGTGCCGTGATGGCCTGCTGCGGCTGCGCGGAGCCGCCGGCCTTCAGGGCCGACAGGCGCGCCTCGACCTCGGTGAGCTCACCGAGGTCTTCCAGGCTGTTGAACTGCGCGTCGATGCTGGATGCGGCGAGCTCCTCCTTGCCGGCGGCCAGCGCCTCTTCGCGACGGATCTTGTCTTCGAACCGACCGAGCTCGCTGGTGGGATCGAGCACGTCGATCGACTTGACGGCGTCGTGCACCTTGATCTGCGCCTGCGCGACCTTGGCGCGGGCGAGCAGTTCGCTGCGCTTGGACCTGAGCTGGTCGAGCTTGCCCTTCATGCCGTTGAGGCCGTCCTTGAGCTTGTCGACGACCTCGGTCTGGGAGGCGATCGTCGGCTCGGCCGACTTCGCCTCGCCCTCGGCGGAGATCTGGCGCTGTAGCGCGATCTTCGCCAGGTTGTCGAACTTGTCGGCCTCGCCCGCGTCGCCGGCCGTGCGCAGTTCGTCCGCCTTGCGGCTGGCTGCCAGGGCCTTGTTGCCCCACTCGGCGGCCGCCTGGACGTCCTCCTGGTGGTCGCGCTCGAGAAGGCGCAGGTTGCCGATCGTTTCGGCGATGGCCGACTCGGCGTCGGCGATCGAGTTGGTGTAGTCGCGCACTAGCTGGTCGAGCATCTTCTGCGGGTCCTCGGCCTGATCGAGGAGTGAGTTGATGTTCGCCCGCATGAGGGTTGAGATGCGACCGAAGATGGACTGCTTGGCCATCGCGGATTTCCTTTCCTGTCGACGTCGTATCAAGTGTGTCGGCGTTTCCTGTGGGATGCGTGGGATGAGGGACGAAATTCGGGGGTCAGAAGCGGCCACCTCCCCGGCGTGAGCGCGAACCCCCGCCGAAGCCGCCGCCGCCACTGCGCGATCGGCCGCCGCCGAATCCGCCACCGAAGCCGCCGCCGCGCGACGAGCCGCCGCCGAAGCCGCCGCGGACCCCGCCCCCGCCGAGGAGGGAGTTGATCACGATGCCGCCGAGGATGGCGCCCATCATGCCGTCGCCGCCCGACGAGCCGCCGCCGCCGTAACCACCGAACGCTCCGACGTCGTTCTGCGCGGCGTTGGCCGCTGACCCGGCCAGCTGTGTCGCGCGTTGCGCGGCCGCCAGGGCCGACGCGGGATCTGCCGCCCGCACCTGCTCGGCGTGGGAGAGGGAGGCGTTGGCCTCGGCCAGCCGCGTGCGGGCCTCGGCGCCCACGGCGCCGCGGCGAGCCGCGATGAAGTCCTCCGCGGCGGAGACCTGCGCGCGCGCCTGGAGCAGGGCCTGGTCCACCTGCTGCGCCGCCCGGCGCTGACGCTCCGCCGCATCCCGCCCCTCGGCGATCACCTCGTCGAGGGCGGCGCCCGCGGCATCGAGTCCGGAGAGGGCCTCCAGAGGTCGACGGCCGGCGGAGGAGAGCGCCTGGCGTCCGCGGGTCAGCTGCTCGCGGGCCGCCGCCACGGCCGCCGCGATCCGCCCGTCCGGGTCGGGGAGGGCCGACGCGGCCGTGATGTCGTTCTCCACTTCGCGCAGAAGTCCGGCGGCGCGGGTGCCTGCAGCGGCCAGGTCGGCGCCCACCCGTTCGACGGCATCCTCCAGCAGCTTCGCCTGCGCCACCGCTTCCTGCGCGGCACGGATCCCCACCGCGGCCTCGCCTGCGCGCCCGGCCGCGAGGTCGGACTGCGCCTCGGCGAGCTGCGCGTCGGCGAAGGCGATGCGCTCGCGCGCCTGGGCGGGATTGTCGGCGACGGTCGCGAGTGCGTCGTCGGCGTATTCGGCGTGCAGCGCGGTCAGTCGCGCCTCGGCAGCGGCGACGGCAGAGGCGACGGCGGCGCGCTCCTGCTGCGTGCGGGCGAGCTCTTGGGGGGCGTTGCGTTCGAGGTCGCGCAGCGCGTCGAACGCATCGGCCTTGGCGTCGAGGGCCTCGTTCGCCGCCGTCGTGAGCGTCAGGATCTCCCCGCGCCACGCCCGGATCTGCTCCTCGGTGTCGGCGGTGGAATCGTCGAGCAACTGCTGCAGCGAGAAAGCGCGGTCAAGGTCGGTCTTGGCCTGCGTGAGCACGGCGCGGAATTCGGCCACCGCGTCATCACCGAACTGCGCGCGGGCGAAACCGAGCTCCTGCTCACTGGTCTTGATCGCGTCGTCGGCGGCCACGAGAGCGGAGCCGGAGCGCCGTTCCAGTTCCTCCAGGCTCAGTTGCTCGACGGGGGCGGGTGCGGATGCGGCGCGCCGGCGCCTGCGCACCGCCAGCCAGATGAGCGCGCCCGCGAACACCGCGATCAGAAGAAGAACCAGCCCGATGAGCGACCAGTTCACCCCGCCGCCCGCGCTGTCGGTGCCGCCGGTGCCTCCGCCGACCGCATCGGTGAGCCCGTCGGCTGCGGCCTCGACCGCGCCGAGCCACTCCTCGTCGGAGAGCTGCGGCTGGATCCGCTGCTGCTCGATGGCGCCCAGCTGGTCGAACGAGACGGGCCCCTCGGAGAATCCGGAGAGGTAGAACGCCCGCCCGTCGACGGCGACGGCCAGGAGGTATTGGTTCGGCCCGAGGTTGTTGAGGTCCGCGGTGGTGTTCGCCCAGTCCTCGGCGCTCGCCGGATCGGTGAACTCGTCGACGAAGACCGCCCACAGGTCGAGGTCCGTCTCATCCGAGAGTCGTTCGAGCCGGTCCTCCGCCTGGTCCAGCTCGTTCGCGCTGAGGACGCCGGCCTCGTCGAGCACGGATCCGCTGCCCAGGCTCACGGGGTCGGTGGCGGATGCGGCCGGCGCGGCGGCCAGCCCGAGCGCCACGGCGAGCGTCGAGATGAGCACTAAAGACCAGCGGGCGCGCATCGTCCTCCTCGGGCGGGGTGGAAGCCCAGTCGAGTCTATGCAGGGTGACGAATATGCCGATAGCGGTTGCGCTCGGGCCCGGCGTGGTCCTCGGGCTCGCGGATCGAGCCGGGTTAGGGTCGTGGCTTCGAGGAGGCACGCACATGGACGATCGCTACGGCACTGACGTGCTGGCCAAGGGATGGCGCGATGTGGGGCGCCGCGCGGTTCCGCAGGTGCCGGCCGAGCGAGACCTCGTGGTCGAGGTGTCCGGCGACGGCTTCTGCGGTGCGGTCACGAAGGTCGCGTCGGGGACCGTCGAACTCGAAGACCGCCGCGGCCGGCGACGCCTGTTCCCGCTCGGGCCCGGGTTCCTGGTCGAGGGGGCCCCGGTCGTGCTCATCCCGCCCGCCCCGGCCGGTCCGGCCGGCCCCAAGCGCACCGCATCCGGGTCGTTCGCGGTGGAGGACGCCCGTGCCCGGGTCGCGCGGCCCAGCCGCATCCTCGTGGAGGGGCGACACGACGCCGAGCTGGTGGAGAAGGTGTGGGGCGATGATCTCCGCGTCGAGGGCGTCGTGGTGGAGTACCTGCAGGGGATCGATCTGCTCGCCGACGCGCTGGAGGCGGAACCACCGAGCGCCGACCGCCGCTACGGAGTGCTGGTCGATCACCTTGTTCCCGGGTCGAAGGAGACCCGCATCGCCGAGACGATCGCCCGCGGGAAGCACGGCGCGCACGTGCGGATCGTCGGGCACCCCTTCGTCGACGTGTGGCAGTGCGTGCGGCCCGCCGCCGTCGGCATACCGCGATGGCCGGAGGTGCCCCGCCCGATCGAGTGGAAGGTGGGGGTGTGCCGCGCCCTCGGCTGGCCCGCGCGCGACCAGGCCGACCTGGCCCGCGCGTGGCAGCGCATCCTCGGCAGTGTCTCGTCCTACCGCGACCTGGAGCCGGCACTGCTGGGCCGGGTCGAAGAGCTCATCGACTTCGTGACGGCCTAGCGGTGGCAGGGCGTGCATCCGGCCGCTCGGCGGTCTCCCGGCCGGGGAATGAGGGGCAGCAAGACGATGCGGCATCCGCCGGCTCGCTCGGTAGCCTGAACGGTATGCCCGACACCTCCGCCGCGCCCGGCGCCTTCCGCGAGCGGCCGGTGTCGTTCGTACGCCGCAGCGGCCGCATGTCGGAGGCGCAGGAGCGCGCATGGACCGAGCTGTCGCCGATCTACCTCCTGGAGGCGCCGCGGGATGCTGCCGCCACGAGCGTGCGCGCAGGATCCGAGATCGACCCGGCAGCGGTGTGGGGGCGGAAGGCGCCCCTGATCGTCGAGATCGGCTCGGGCCAGGGGCACGCCATCGTGCACGCGGCATCCGAGCGCCCCGACAGCGACTTCCTCGCCGTCGAGGTGTTCAAGGCGGGCCTTGCCCGCACGATGCTCGACGCCGGTCGCGCGGGCGTGCGCAACCTCCGCCTGGTCGAGGCGAACGCCCCCGAGGTGCTCGCACACCTGCTGCCTGCCGCATCCGCTGACGAGGTGTGGGTGTTCTTCCCCGACCCGTGGCACAAGAACAAGCACACCAAGCGACGCCTCGTCGATGCCGACTTCGCCCCCGTGGCGGCCTCCGCGCTGAAGGACGGCGGGATGCTGCGGCTCGCGACCGACTGGGAGGACTACGCGCGGCAGATGCGTTCCGTGCTCGACGAGTCGCCGCTGTTCGAGAGAGCGTTCGAGGGCGACTGGGCCGGGCGCTTCGACGGCCGAGTGCTCACGGCGTTCGAGCGCAAAGGCGCTCGCGCCGGACGCGACATCCGTGACCTGACCTACCGGCGGTCCGGCGCATGAGCGCGCGCAAGGCGCACGTCGCCCCGCCCCGCGCGGCCTCGTCGGCATGGGGGCTCATTCCGGCGCTCCTGGCGTGCCTGGCCGCCCCGGCCTTCTTCGTGTTGCTCGCCCCGTGGCTCGGGTTTCTGCTTCTGGCCGCCGCGCTCCTCGGCGCGTGGCTCGTCGACCGCCGCTCGTCGGTGCCGATCCTGCCGGCCCGGCCGAGCCGGGGGGCAGGCGGCGGGGACCGGGAGAACGCGATGCGGATGCACGCAGCATCCCCGCCCCCCAGCCTGCTGCGCGACCTCTCGCTCATCGCCATCGGGATGCTGATCGTCAGTGCCATTCCCCTGAAGGCCGAGCTCGACAACGCCGCGTTCGTGCGGTTCGGGCTGGCGCTCGGGGGAGCGGTGGTGGTGCCCTACGTCATCAGCCGGTACCTCTACAAAGACCACGCCATCCGTTTCCCGTGGCGCGGCGGCGGGCGCTGGGAGTGGTGGCAGTGGGTGTGGCTCGTCGCGGTCATCGCCCTCGGCTGGCTCATCCTGCCGTTCTATTTCATCACCAGCGGGGTGTACCAGAACTGGCCCACCGTCGACACTCCGGAGATGATCGCGCGGCTGTTCGTCGGCGTGGGCGCCGTGGGCATCTGGGACGAGCTGTTCTTCATCTGCACCGTTTTCGTGCTGCTGCTGCGGCACTTCCCGGTGTGGCAGGCGAACCTGCTGCAGGCGGTGGTGTTCGTCTCGTTCCTATGGGAGCTCGGCTACCAGGCGTGGGGGCCCGTCCTCACCGTCCCGTTCGCGCTCGTGCAGGGATTCCTCTTCCTCCGCACCCAGTCGCTCTGGTACATCGTCGTGGTGCACCTGCTCTTCGACGCGGTCGTATTCGGCGTGCTCGTGCACGCCCACAATCCAGGCCTCGTGTCTCTCTTCCTCGTTCCCGCGCCCTGAGCGCCACCCCGGTCGCGAGAAACGACGTTCCGGACGAGAAACGACGCGGGGCGTTATGTCTCGTCCCGGATGTGGTTTCTCGCGCGAACTTAGACTGGCCAAGGAGCTGCTCATGTCGTGGATCGTTCTCGTCGTCTCCGGTGTGCTCGAGGCGGTCTGGGCCACCGCACTCGGAAAATCCGAGGGCTTCAGCAGGCTGTGGCCGACCGTGGTCTTCGGAGCCGCGCTCGTGGCGAGCATGGGCGGTCTCGCCTGGGCGCTGCGTGAGATCCCCACCGGCACCGGCTACGCCGTCTGGGTAGGGATCGGTGCGAGCCTGACGGTCGTGTACGGGATGGCCACGGGCAGCGAACCGGTGTCGCTCGTCAAGGTGCTCCTCGTCCTGGGGCTCGTCGGCTGCATCGTCGGGCTCAAGCTCGTCAGCGACTGACCCGCGGCGGCACGCGTCACCATCACGCCACCGGCGGTTCACCCGATGGGAACATCGCGCTGGCAGGATGCGCGGACCCCCGCGAAAGGTTCCGTGTGAGCACACCGCAGCGCGGCCGAACCGACATCCTCCGTTCGCCGCTCCGCCCCCCGCTGCGTTCGCGGACTGCGCGGTCGCTGCGTCTGTTCGCGGCCGACCTGCTGCGCGCCCCGCGCGACGTCGAGCCGATCGAGCGTGGCGCTTTCGCCCGCATCGTCGCCCTGTGGGTGACCGCGCGAGCGGTGAACCTGTCGATCCTCTTCGGCTTCTACGCGATCGCCCGCGCGGCTCGCTGGGGATTCGGCCCCGATGACGCGCACGTCCGGACGTTTCTCGACTTCCTCAACGGCTGGGATGCCGATCGCTACGGCACGATTGCGACCCAGGGGTACCCCGACCGCCTGCCGGTGAACGAGTTCGGCGACATCATGCCGAACAACTGGGCGTTCCTGCCCGTCTTCCCCTACCTCACGCGGTACCTGCACGACGCCACGGGATTCTCCTGGCAGGTCATCGCCGTGGCGATCAGCCTCGCCGCCGGCCTCGGCGCCACGTGGATGCTGTTCGTCCTCCTCCGCCGGGTCACGAACCCCCGGGCGGCCTGGTGGGGCGTGACCTTCTTCTCCTTCGCCCCGCTGTCCTTCGTCTACGTCCTGGGCTACAGCGAGGGGCTGGCTCTCTTCCTCACCTTCGCCGCGCTCGTCCTGGCGCTGGACCGCCGATATCTGCCCATCGCGCCGATCGGAGTCATCGCCGCCTTCACGCGGCCGGGGGCGCTGGCGCTCGCTGCGGCACTGGGCATCCTGTTCCTGGTGCGGATGCTGCGTCACCGTGCCGACCCGTTCACCCCGGCCCAGGCGGCCGGCCTGTTCGTCGCGGGGATGTCGACGGCGGCGGGGGGTCTGGGCTGGACGGTGATCGCCGAGCGCGCCACCGGGGTGGACAGCGCGTACATCCGCACAGAGCTCGGGTGGTGGCTCGGGTCGGTGGGAAACGGTCCGTTCGTCCCCTTCACCCCGTGGTTCCGTCAGGCGGGCACGCACCTCGGCGTGATCGGGATCGTGCTGGTCGTCGCGCTCATGGTCGGGTTCGCGCTGGTGCTGTGGTCGCGACCGGTTCGCCGCCTCGGGGTCGTGGTGGTCGCGTACGCCTTCAGCTACGGGCTCTACCTGTTCGCGGTGTTCCTGCCGCAGAGCAGCACGTTCCGCCTCATGGTGCCGTTGTCGCCGTTGCTCGGCGACAACCGCCTCGCCGCCACGCCCCGTCGCCGGGTGGGCATCCTCGCCGGGTGCCTCGCGCTGCAGGTCGTCGCGGTGTGGCTCCTGTGGGCCATCAACCACCCGTGAAGCCGTGCCCGCGCGGCGTGGGCGCGGAGCGGTGACCGCCGAACTCCCACGCTGCCGCGCCGGTGCCGGGGGAGGCGCGGCACGCTGGCGGGAGAGGCCCTGCGCCGGTGATAACCTCGATCAGTACGCCTCCGTAGCTCAGTGGATAGAGCGCCGGTTTCCGGTACCGTAGGTCGCAGGTTCGACTCCTGTCGGGGGCACTCCACGATGAGTTCGGCGACCCCATGTCAGGGCGTGTCCTCGCCGTTCCACCGTCGTCGCGCGGTCACCCGGTAGGGACGACGCGGGAGCCGCGTCAGCCGGCCGGGCTGTCTTCCGTGTCGGTCTGCGGACCGCCGATGACCCCGATCCCCACGGCCTCGTGATCGGGCTTCGACTCCGCTTCCTGGTTCGTTCCGCCCTTGGGTTCTTCGCCGGGCTCGTTCTCCGTGCTCGGCTGCTCCAGTTCGCTGTCCGCCAGCGTCTCTTCGTTGCCGTCCTGCTCGTCCCTGGCCGTGTCGCTCATTGGTCGCTTCCTCTCTTCACCCAGAAGGCTCTCATCCGCGCATCCCGGCGACAACGCCCTTGACGAGCCGGCCGGGCGTGGACGCCGCTTCTCCTTGTTGTCCGTATTGGTGCGCGGTCGCGCCCCGGGGTGGGCGAGAGCCACCCCGGGGCGACATCGGCCGCTCGCACCCTTCGGTGTTCGCGACGCGTCAGGCCGCGTCGTGCATGGTGAAGCTAGATGCTGGCGGCGCCTCCTGAGTCAGGGTCGACGACCGCGTCGGCCGCTGCCTCCTCCGCTGCGGCGCCCTCCTCGGGCGACTCCGACCCCGTCTCGGCGGCGGTGTCGTCATCGGCAACGGAGTTGTCCTGCTGGCCGCCGGAGTCCTCGGGGCGGTCGGTGGGGGTGGAGTCGGTCATGGGTGCTCCTTTCGGTTGGGCCTAGCCAACCGCATCCAGCCTCCCGGGGAGGGGGGCTTGCGGATCTCGCGCCGCGATCGGTGGATGACCGGATCGGCGAAGAATCGCCCCGTGTGACACACCGGTCGCCGCTCGTCAACCCGCCCGACGTACGGGTCGGGTCGACGTAAACCGGAGGGAGGCCGTCCCCACCGGCACCCGAGAGGACCCCCATGTCGGACACACAGCACGCCCGCCCGCACCCGGAAAGCGACTCCAAGCCGGATTCGCCAAACGATCTCACCAAGCGATCGTGGAAGTACGTCTTCGTCAAGGCCGTTCGGGAGTTCTCCTCGGATCAGTGTCTTGACATCGCCGCCGCACTGACCTACTTCGGGGTGCTGGCGCTCTTCCCGGGGCTCATCGCCGTCTTCTCCCTCCTCGGCGTGGTCGGGCAGGGCGACCAGACCGCCACAGCGGTTCTGGACATCATCGACCAGGTGGCGCCGGGCGGGACGGCGGAGACCTTGCGCGGCCCGATCGAGCAGGTCGCATCCGCGCCGGGGGCCGGCTTCGCTCTCATCAGCGGAATCGTGCTGGCCCTCTGGTCGGCATCCGGCTACGTCGGCGCGTTCAGCCGGGCGATGAACCGCATCTACGAGATCGAGGAGGGGCGCCCCTTCTGGAAGCTCAAGCCGGTTCAGCTGCTTCTGACGGTGATCGTCGTCATCCTCGTCACCATCGCGGCGCTCATCCTCGTCGTCTCCGGACCGATCGCCGAAGCCATCGGCAACGCGATCGGGCTGGGTGAGGTCGCCGTGACCGTGTGGCAGATCGCCCGGTGGCCGGTGCTGCTGGTCATCGTGGTCCTGACCCTCGCGATCCTCTACTACGGTGCTCCCAACGCGAAGCAGCCGAAGTTCCGGTGGATCAGCGTCGGGGCCATCATCGCGCTCGTGGTCCTCGCCATCGCCACGGCCGGTTTCGTGCTCTACGTCGCGAACTTCTCCAACTACGACCGCACCTACGGCTCGCTGGCCGGTGTCATCGTTTTCCTGCTGTGGCTGTGGATCGCGAACCTTGCCATCCTCTTCGGCGCGGAGTTCGACGCGGAGCTCGAGCGCGGACGCCAGTTGCAGTCGGGTATCGCAGCCGAGCGCGACATCCAGCTGCCCCCGCGGGATACGCGCAAGAGCGACAAAGCCGCCGCGAAGGAGCAGAAGGACATCGAAGAAGGCCGCCGTATCCGGGTGCAGCACGGCGAGGACCACGACGCCTAGCGCAGGATGCCCGGTTGGCGAGCCTATCCTCGGCAAGCCTGCCGCGGGTAGCGTAAGAGGCCGGGGGATACGCCCCCGGCCGTCAGAGAGAGGAGACCTCATGGGACTCGATGACAAGATCAAGAACGCCGCCCAGGACGCCGCCGGTCACGCCAAGGAAGCCGCCGGTAAGGGTACCGACGATGAGAACTTGGAGCGTGAGGGCAAGGCCGACCAGACGAAGGCCAACCTGAAGAAGGCGGGCGAGAACGTCAAGGACGCGTTCAAGTAAGCAGAAGTCAGGAACGCCCCGACCGCCACGCGGTCGGGGCGTTCCTCTTTTCGTCTCAGCACGGGCCGGCGAGGGGCAACGAAGTCACCGGGGACCCTACCCGCGGACTCCCCGCACGCGTAGGGTGCAGAGGCCATGGCCCACGACGCTCATGTCCGTACTCTTGCGGACCACGCCTACGCCCAGGCTCCCCGGACAGTGCTGGAGGAGCTGGGTTCGTCCCGCGCGGGCCTGTCGACGTCAGAGGCGACGGCACGGCTGGCGGAGGGGGGACCGAACCGGCTGCCCGAGCAGCGACGCCGCCCGGCGCTGGTGCGACTGCTCGGCCATTTCCACAACATCCTCATCTACATCCTCCTCGCCTCGGCGGTCATCAAGGTGGTCTACCGGGACTGGCTGGACTTCGGCGTCATCCTCGCCGTCGCCGTCGTCACGGCACTGATCGGGTTCCTCCAGGAGGGGCAGGCGGAGCGGGCGCTCGCCGGTATCCGCGACATGCTCTCCCTGTCGGCGCGCGTTCGCCGTGATGGCCGCTGGGCAGAGATCCCCGCGGAGGACGTGGTGCCCGGGGACATCGTCCGCGTCCGGGCGGGAGACAAGGTGCCCGCCGACATGCGCCTGGTGTCCGCGTCGCAGGTGGAGATCGACGAGTCAGCCCTCACGGGCGAGTCGGTGCCCGTTGCCAAATCGACCGAGGCGACGATCCCCGATGCGGGGATCGGTGATCGTGTCGGAATGGCGTACTCGGGAACGCTCGTGACGCGTGGCAGCGCGGACGGCGTCGTCACCGCGACGGGCGGTGACACGGAGATCGGACACATCCAGAGCCTGATCGCCGAGGCGCAGCCCCTCACGACGCCGCTGACCCGACAGCTCGCGGCGCTCAGCACGCAGATCGCAGTCCTCATCCTCGTCACTGCGGCGGTCATGACGGTCGTCGGGTTGGTTCTGCATGACCAGTCGCCGGAGTCGCTGCTGGATTCGGCGATCACCTTCGCGGTGGCCGCGGTTCCGGAGGGCTTGCCGGCCATCGTGACCATCACCCTCGCGCTCGGCGTGCAGCAGATGGCGAAGCGGCAGGCAATCACGCGGAAGCTCACCGCCGTCGAGACGCTCGGGGCCGTGACGACCATCTGCTCGGATAAGACGGGCACGCTCACGCTCAACGAGATGACGGTGCGAGCTGTCGTCACACCGGCCGACACCTACGCCGTCGCGGGCGAGGGTTATCGTCCGGAGGGCGAGGTGCGCGGTTCGGACGGCAACGTGGTGACGCTGACGGATGCGCCTGACCTCGGCGAGCTCGTATCGGCCATGGCGCGGTGCAACGACGCAGCGGTGCGGCGCGACGGCGATGCGTGGACCGTGGTGGGCGCGCCGACCGAGGGCAGTCTGGTGGTGCTCGCCCGGAAGCTGGGCTATGACCCGGCGGGCCGTACCCGGCTCGACGAGCTGCCCTTCGACTCGGCGCTCAAGTTCATGGCTGTGCTCGATCGCGACGCCGACGGGGTGGTGCACATGATCGCCAAGGGCGCTCCCGACCGTCTGCTCGAGCGCTGCCGCGATGAGCTCGCCCCGGACGGAACGGTGCGGCCGCTGGACGCCGGCCGATGGCACGCCGTGATCGCAGAGCTGGGCGGCAGAGGTCTGCGTACCCTGGCCGCGGCCTCGGCTCCGGCGTCCCCCTCGCACGTGCTCGGCCCCGCTACGGTCCGCGATCTCACCTTCCTCGGACTGGTCGGCATCGCCGACCCGCCACGCCCCGAGGCGATCCGCGCGATCCGCGAGTGCCGGGATGCCGGCATCCGCGTCACCATGATCACCGGCGACCACGCCGTGACCGCCGCGGCGATCGGCGGAGACCTCGGTATCGCGCTCCGTGCTGCGCCCTTCGTGGTGACCGGCGCGGAGGTGGACGCCATGAGCGATGCCGAACTGGCCCACATCGCCCCGGACGTCGACGTGTTCGCGCGCACCAGCCCCGAGCACAAGATCAGGGTTGTGCGGGCGCTGCAATCCCGCGACCAGGTCGTCGCGATGACAGGCGATGGCGTGAATGATGCGCCCGCCCTCGCCCGCGCCGACATCGGGATCGCCATGGGCGTCACTGGCACCGAGGCGACCAAGGATGCCGCCGATATCGTCCTGGCCGACGACAACTTCGCCACCATCGAGCGTGCGGTGTCGGAAGGCCGCCGCATCTTCGACAACATCCAGAAGTCGCTGATGTTCATCCTGCCGACGACCTTCGGGCAGGCGCTGGTCGTCCTCACCGCGGTGCTGGTCGGGTATGTCCCGCCACTGCAACCGACGCAGGTGTTGTGGGTCAACCTCGTCACGGCGGTCACGTTGTCGATCGCTCTCGCGTACGAGCCGGCTGAGCGGGGCATCATGCAGCGTCCACCCCGGGATGCCCAGGGGCCGGTGATCGATCGCATTCTGTTGCCTCGCGTGGGGTGGGCGGCCCTGCTGATCGCCGCAGCATCCACGGGGGTGTTCTTCTACGAGATGAACACTGGTGCGCCCTTCGCGGTGGCCCAGACCAGCGCGGTCACGCTGCTCGTCTTCGCCCAGGTCGCGTACCTCTTCAATTCGAGGTTCCTGCGCAGCAGCGGCTTCACGTGGCGTGTCTTGAGCGGGAATCCCGTGGTGTGGTACTCGATCGGTGTGCTGGTGGTCCTTCAGCTGCTTCTGATCTACGCGCCGTTCATGCAGGCCTGGTTCCACACGGCACCGCTCGGCCCGGAGGAGTGGCTCCGCGTGGGAGCACTGTCGGCGGCCATTTTCGTCGCGGTCGAGGTGGAGAAGGCGTTCGCCATCGCAGCGGAGCGCCGACCGCGGCGGCAGGCTCCCGGGGGCGGTTCAGTCTCGGTTAGGACTGCTAAGCCGGAATAACGTGGCAGAGTACGGCTATGAACTCCTTCGGTGAATTCGTTGAGGTATGGCCGGCGCACCGATCGGAGACCCTGCCGCGCGACGCGTACGAGGACCCCGCAGACGGTTCGGGCAGCGTCCCCATCGATGCCGCGATTCCTCCGACCATCGCGGCCCTGGACTACTCTCCGTCGCTGCGCACCGTCGGAACCTGCGAGGCTGCGCTCATCGCGGTCGCGCAGGCAGACACCGGAGCTGCAGGCGCGCCGGCGGCCGTGCGGCGGTTCATGATCCGATGCGAGTCGATCGCCTCTTCCCGCATCGACGGCATCGGCGTGAGCCCCGCTGAGTACGCGAAGGCGGAGGCGGGGCTCGGCGACCACGAGAACGCGAGGCGGGCGGTTCGAGCCGGCGAGGCGCTGGACGCCCTGCTCGGGAGCATCGACGCGCACGGGGTTTTCACCGTCGACGGCATCCGGTCTGCCCATGCGGTGCTTCTCGCAGGCGCTGAGGAGGGCGTCGCCGGCCAGGTGCGCGACACGCAGACCTGGATCGGCTCTGCCGGGGCTCCGCGAGACGCGGCGTACATGCCACCGACTCCGGCTCGGGTACCGGCGCTGCTGGCGGATCTGGTGGCGTATCTCAACCGCGACGACGTCCCGGTGATCGTGCAGGCTGCCATCGGGCACGCGCAGTTCCTCTCCATCCGCCCGTTCGTGCGCGGCAACGGCCGCATCGGTCGTGCACTCCTCGGTGCCTCCTTACGGCGGCGGGGGGTGAGCAGCCATGCGCTCGTGCCGGTGACCTGCGGCCTGCTTGCGCGGCCGGAGGAGTACCTCGAGTCGCTCGTGGCGTACCGGGACGGCGACCCCTCGCCGATCATCGTCCTGGTCGCGAACTGCGCGCGCGTCGCCGCGACCGAATCGCGTGTGGGTGCCGTCCGCGTGAAGGAGCTCCCCGAGGCGTGGGGCGCCGCGGCGAAGCCGAGGCGGGGGTCTGCCGCTGCCGCGCTCATCCCCGCGTTCGCGGAGCACCCGGCAATGGGAGCGGCGGAGGTCGAACGGTTCTCCGGAGCAGGGCGCGCGCAGGCCTACCAGGCGGTGGAGCGGCTCGAGGCGGCCGGCGTGATCCGCGAGGTCACCGCGCGCAAGCGCGGCCGAGTGTGGGTGGCAACCGACGTGCTGACCGAGCTGGACGACCTCGACCGGCGTATTCAGGAGCGCATGCGCGCCGGCCGGTGACAGGAGGCCGTCTGGGCAACAGAGGCGTGAGGGCTCAATCCGGCTGGTAGGAATGAACGAAGTCCCGGAGGACATCCTCGTCGGGGAGGTCGACCCATAACCGGATGCTGTCCGTGTCCGCGCCGACCCCGTTCACCAGGGCAGCACCCCCGATGCGGTCCAGCAACGGCGCCATCCGCTCGGCTCGCACGGTCGAGACATAGCCGATTCCACGACCCTCCGCATACACCGCGATGGCGGCGGAGTGGCGTCGATTGCCGGGCTCCCGCCGCAGGACGTACAGCCGATCGCCGGCGAGGCCCCGCTCCGGATCGTGAACGCGGTACTGGGTGCCCTTGACCCGCACTCGGGTCGACTGAAGTGCGCGCAGGTCGGGAAGCGTCCCGTGGTCGAGCGCAGGCATCGACAGCAGGTGTCGGACGCGTTCCCACCACACAGGCATGTATCGACGGTATCGGCCGGCACCTGTGAGACCACCCGGCCTGCCCGTCCCCAGGCACCGCGCGGCGTGTCAGCGGACGACTGCGGTGGCCGTGGAGAGGGTCAGGAGCACATCGTGGCTGGTCGACCCGAGCAGGAAGCGCGCGACGGCTCCCCGCCCGCGAGACCCCACGACTGCCAGGCGGGCGTCGGCGGCCACGCGATTGATGAGTGTCGCGGGATCGCTGGCTTCGACGATTCGTCGCACCTCGAGGTCGGGGTAGTCCTGGGCAAGACCGGCGAGGGAGAGCCCCATCGCCTCCTCTGTCAGCCGTCGCGCGTTCTCGCGGTAGTCGTCGGGGTAGGTGATCACGCCGAGCGTCGCGGTGATGGGCGTCCACGCGCTGACGGCGATCAGCGGCTCGCCCAGCCGATCCGCCTCGGTGGCGGCGAATCGGATCGCGGCCTCCGACAGTTCGGAGCCGTCGACTCCGACGACCACGCCGGTGCGGCCGGCAAGGTCGAACTGGGGTACCACGACGACCGGGCACGATGAACCGGCGGCGACCCGCACGCCATGGGGGCCACGAGTGATCCCTGATCGGGGGCCGCGGAAGTCGCTGCCGATCACGAGGAGGTCGGCAGTCTCGGACGCGGTCAGGAGTTCTTCCACCGGCTTGCCACGCGTGACGCGCACTTCCACGGCGCCGAGCCGTTCGGCTTCACGCTCCAGTTGCGCCCGGGTCGTCTCGACGGCGTGTTCCAGGACGTCACCCTCGCCGACCACGCCGAGCGCGCCGCCGACGACCGACATCAGCACGAGCCGATCGCCGCGATCGGACGCGCGCTGGGCAGCCCACTCCGCCGCCGCGCGCGCCGCTGGGGACTCGGTCATCCCGACCAGGATCGTTCCGTTCATGGGTATGCCTCCGCGGCCAGCGTATCGGTGTGACATCCACACCCGGTACAGCGCCGGGACGGTGCTCAACCGCTCCGTCGCGCGTCACCGAGTCCCGTGTCACCGCGGGGACGCCGCGGAGGGCCTGCGTCGCGTCAGGCTGGCGATGACCAGCAGCGAGCCGACCACCAGGCCGCCGGCGCCGGCCCAGAGGAGAGGCGCGGGAGTGTCCGCCCCCGTGGCCGGGAGCACCCCGGGCACCTCTGCGCGGCGCGTCACCGTGTTGGTGATCGTCGCCGTTGCCCCCGTCTCGGTGATGAAGGCCTCCTGAGGCGCGTCGGTCGTCACATCCACCATGGACGTCGCACCGGTCGCGGGCTCAGCGATGACGCAGGTCGCGCCGACGGCGATGCCCGGGAAGGTGAAGACCTGGGTCGTGGACGCGCCCTGGGGGAGGTCCGCTACCCGTGCCACGCCGTCACCGCAATCGACGGTCAGCTGACTTGCCCCTTGTTGCCCCACTCCGGCGCCCGTGAAGGCCTTGTTGACGGTCAGACTGGCCGCCGCGAAGAACTCCGCAGGCGCTTGGGCGGTGGCCTCCAAAGTGGCCGTCTCGGCAAGGACGAGTTTTTGCAACTCATCGACGCCCGGTGCCAGACCGTCATAGAGGTACACCCGCCCGCGCTGGACGGGCACGACCGCTCGAGCGCTCAGCAGCGTCTGGTCTACCGCGTCGATTCCGCTGCCCACCCACACCTGGGCCCCCGAGGTGGTCGGGTAGGGGTTGGGGAGAGGAGCGGTGGCCGCCGCGTCACCGTACATCGTGTACCCGTCGGGTACTGAGAGGGTCACGCTGGGGGCGTCCGTTGCCACGGTGAACGGGCCGGCCGCCGACCCCACCGGCGCGGCGGCAGCGGGCGGGGTGATGGACACCGCCGGGGGAGGCGGCTCGGTCACAGGGCCGTTGAGCTGCGCGGCCGCGATGATTTCTGCCGTCGCTGCCCGCATCGGCAAGCCTGCGTTCAGGATGAAGCCGTCCGTGAAGTACCAGATGGCCGATTGCACGGCGGCGGCCTGTTCGCCTTCGGACAGACCCGCCGGTTCGCCGGGGACCGCGGGGTAGAAGTTGTTCAGAATGTAGGCGACGTACCCGAGGTTCTGGACGTTCGATTCGTCCCACGTTCCGTTCTCGTAACCGCCGCCGATCAGGGTCCCGACGCGGACGTCGATGCAGTACATCTCCGCGGTCAGTGCCGGATCAGTCACGCTCGCGGTGTTGATCAGCCCGGTGAGGCCGCCGCCCTGGGTGTATTCCGCGGGGGGTGCAGCGGGGTAGGGCGCCGTCGGATCCTGCGGCGTCGGAGTGGCCGGATACCCTCCCGTCAACCTCGCTCCGGTTCCGACGCCGGTCACCTCGATATCGGTGTTCGGTCCGTCCGGCGATTCGATGATGGGAGACTCCTCGGTGAGCCTCGCCTGGGCAGACCCACCGACCGGGAGGAAGACGAAGGCGAGAGCGGCCATCCCGGCCATCGCGGCCATCGCGGCCGTCGCCCAGAGGACGGACGCGGGCAGACGTCCGCCGGGGTTCCGGGATCGAAGACGGGGGCGCGAGTAGGTCACGGGGAGGCCTTTCGTCGGTGTGGGGGGACCAGCGCGGCTACGACCAAGGCGGTCGCCCCGGGTCGGCGGAGGAGCGTCAGACGCGCAGCTATCAGGAGGGCGCCCCCCAGCAGCCCCGCGAGGCCGCCCCACAAGAGCGGGAACGGAGTTTCCGTGCCCGTCGCCGGGAGAACCCCGGGCACATCCCCACGCCGGGTCACGGTATTGGTGATCGTCGCCGTCGCGCCCGTGTCGGTGATCACGACCTGCTGAGGCGCGTCGCTGGTCACATCCACCGCGGTGGTCGCACCCGTCGTCGGTTCGGTGATGACGCACGTGGCCCCCACCCGAATACCCGGGAACGGGAACGACTGAGTCGTGGACGCGCCGGCTGGGATGGTCGTCGAACGCGGAACCCCGTCGCCGCAGTCGACGACCAGCTCCATCGCTCCCTGCTGGCCGACGGCGTCACCGGCGAAGGCCTTGGTGATCGTGAGGCCGGCCACGGCGAAGAACTCGGCGGTCGCCTGCGCCGTCGCCGTCGTCTCCAGCTGGGCCGTCTCGGCGAGGATGAGAGGCTGGGACTCCGGGAGGCCCGGGGCCAGGCCGTCGTAGAGGTAGACCCGGCCACGCGGCACGGCGACCGATGCGGTCGCGGTCAGGACCGTCGTATCGGCCGCGCCGGATTCGCTGCCGACCCACACCTGTGCGCCCGAGGTGGTGGTGTACGGGTTGGGGAGAGGGGTGCCCCCGACCGCACTGCCGTACATGGCGTATCCGGCGGGGACAGCGAGGGTCACCGCCGCGGCGTCGGCGGTGACGGTGAACGGTCCGGCAAGGGAGCCCACCCCCACGGAGCTCGAGGCCGGAGTGATGGCGAGCGGGAGCTCAGGCTCCGGGGCCGGGGAGTTCCCCTGCGCGTCGGCGATGATCTCGGCCGTGGCGGCACGGACGCTGTCGGCAGGGTCGAGCACGAAGCCGTCGGTGAAGTACCAGATCGCCGCCTGTACCGCGGCGGCGCGCTGGTTCGGCGTGCCCAGCGTGGCCGGGGCGCCGGGGACGGCCGGGTAGTAGTTGTTCAGGATGTAGGCCACCTGCCCGAGGTTCGCTACCTCCGACTCGCTCCAGGAGCCGGACTCGTACCCGACACCGACGTACGCGGGGGTGCGAGCGCTGATGCAGAACACCTGCCCCCTTTGGGTCAGATCGGAGACGCGGGCCACGTTGAGCACGCCGGCGAACCCGCTCCGCACGGTATACCCCGCGGGGGGTGCGGCAGGGTAGTCCGCTTGCGGATCCGGCACGACGGCGGTGGCCGGATATCCGCCGCTGATCCTCTGGCCCGCGCCGGTGGACGCCAACTCGATCGCGGTGTCCGGCCCGTCCGGCGACTCGATGACCGGCGCACCGTCCTCGATCCACGCGTTGGCCGCTCCGCCAACGGGGACGATCAGCATAGCCAGGGAGACGACGACCGCCATGAGGCCGAATCGGGCGGTCGGTCGTCGACGCAGGGGCGGGCGGCGGTGGGTCGCAGGCGCAGCGGTCAAGGGGGGGCCTTTCCGGGGGGAGGGGAAGGGTGAGCGCGGGCGCCCGGGTTTTCGGGTCCGGCTCAGCCGGTCGGGAGCCGCCCGCGCGGCCGCGGCCAAGACCACGTCGAGACCGACCGGCGCTGCCGCCCGCCGGTGACGGCGTCGTTCCTAGCGAGTCCAGGGGGCATTGTCATGGGATTCTCAGTGAAGCCGCTTTCCGTGCCTCGCAGTAGGGCCCAAGGTCCCGCAGTCGGCGCCGTCGGCCGACCCGACGTGGCCCGGCAGTGGGGTCCACAGTCCCCTGGGCGAGCCGCCATCCGACCCTGGCCGATGCACAGATCGGCGGCGGCGGAAGCCCTTTACGGAACCGCGAAATCGTGCTTATCCTGTGCCCAATATCTGGACGGGAGGTGCCGCCATGTCCGGACAATCGGAGACCGCGCACGTGGTCGGCCCTGGTGGTGCGCCGAATCCTGAGACCGCGACGGTGAGGGTGTTCCTCATCCACTCCCGGGAGATCGTCCGCCGTGGGCTCCGACATCTTCTCGAGACCACGCCGGGCCTGGATCTCGTGGGAGAAGCCGAGGCGGTGACGGGAAGCGTCCGCCGAGTCGCGCGCAGTCGCCCCGACGTCGTGATCATCGACGTCTCTCTCCCCGACGATGGCGCGATCGACCTGGCGCGCACGATCCGGGCCAAGAACCGGCGCGCCCGGTGCGTGATCTTCGGTCGCTCCGACCGAGAGGAGGCACGCCGCGCGGCCGAGGCCGCGAACGCGCACGGCTATCTCACGGACGACGTGCGTGCCCGGGTTCTCCTCGACGTGATCCGCCGGGTGGCGCGCGGGCAGCGCATGATGACGCGAGCCAGCGTCCTCCCCCTCGACGCCGGTGCCGTGCCGATGGTCGTCCGGGTTCAGGATCCGAAGCTCACCACCCGCGAACAGCAGGTTCTGAAACTGATCGGGACGGGGATGACGAACAGGCAGATCGGAAACCGGCTCGGCCTGGCGGAGAAGACGGTGAAGAATTACGTCTCCGCGTTGATGGCCAAGCTGCAGGTCGAGCGCCGCACTCAGGCCGCCATCTACGAGATGACCCACAACGGGCATGCGACCTACTCGGAAGGCTCGGCCGGTTCCGGGGATGTCGCGGGCCGGGTCGCGGGCGACCCGGCCCGGAAATGAAGGTCGGCGGCGGGACCTCGACCGGGACCGCCGCCGACCGGTCTCAGAGGATCGGCTTCCCGCCGGTCACGGCGATGCGCGCACCGGAGACGTAGCTGGCCTCGTCGGAGGCGAGCATCACGTACACCGGCGCGAGCTCGGCGGGCTGCGCGGCGCGGCCGAGGGGTGTCTGCTCGCCGAAGCTCGCGACGGTGTCGGGCGGCATCGTCGCGGGGATGAGCGGCGTCCACACCGGCCCCGGTGCGACGCTGTTGGCACGAATCCCTCGCTCGCCCAGCATCTGCGCGAGCGACGCGGTGATGCTCGCGATCGCCGACTTGGTCGCGGCGTAGGGGAGGAGGTTCGGCGAGGGCTGGTCGGACTGGATCGAGGAGGAGCCGATGATGGATGCTCCGGGCTTGAGGTGCGGCAAGGCCGCCTTCACGAGGTGGAAGTAGGCGCTGACGTTGGTCGCCCACGTGTAGTCCCACTCCTCGTCGGAGATCTCGTCCAGGCTCGGGTGATCCATCTGGAATGCCGCGTTGCTGACGAGGATGTCCAGCCCACCCAGCTCCTCGACGGTACGAGCGACCAGCGACCGGCAGTGCGCGGGGTCGGAGATGTCGCCGGGGAGGAGCAGGGCTCTGCGGCCGGCGTCTTCGACGAACCTCTTCGCCTCCTCGGCATCCTCGTGCTCGTTGAGGTAGCTGATGGCCACGTCGGCGCCCTCCCGCGCATAGGCGAGGGCCACGGCCTTGCCGATGCCGCTGTCGCCGCCGGTGATGAGGGCGACCTTGCCTTCCAGGCGGCCGGAGCCGCGGTAGCTGTCCTGGCCGTAATCCGGTTTCGGATCCATCTTCTGATCGGATCCGGGCACGGGCTGCTGCTGCGCGGGCTGGTTCATGCGCGACCTCCTGGGTTCGGAAACGGGGATTGCCTCCTACGACTGGACAGCATCCCGGCCATTTCGCCATCGGGGTTGACATCCCGGCTGCCCTTGTCAAGGCCCCCCGGTGCGGGCATCCGACCTCGTTCGATGGATGCAACGAGAGGAGCATGATGAGCGACACCACGTCTGATTCGTTCGCGGAGATCGAGGATCCCAGCATCCAACCGCTGCGCGACGGAGACACATCGATCGAGCCGGACCCCGCGATCGACCCGGCCCAGGCGGAGTGGGACGCGACCACCGCCCTGGATGCGGGAGCCTCGCCGGACGACCTCGCCCCGGCGACGGCGACCGGTGCCGACCCGGCGGAGATCCCGGCGCCCGACGACGAGATCCCGGCAGAAGACCTCGCCGCCGAGTGGCAGCAGCCCGAGACGCAGGGGCAGGACCCGGAGATCGCCGAGCTCGGCGAAGACGGCAACGGCGACCTCGCGCCCGAGGACTACTGATCGGCACCGCCGGGTGGCGCCCCTTCCGGGCCACCCGGCGGTCCACGCCCCGCGGAGATGTCGGGAGGGGGCGCTAACGTCAGTGGCGTGACGCACCGCCTCACGCTCGATCAGGCCCGCCGCATCATCGTGCGCGCGCAGCTCCTGGATGCCGACCGCCCGGGCGACGTCGTGGAAGTGGCCGAGCAGCTCGACTACATCAAGATCGACCCGACGGCGACGATCGCCCCCGCCGAGCACACCATGCTGTGGTCTCGCATCGGCTGGTCCTACGAGCCGGGCCAGCTGCGGAAGGCGGTGGAGGTCGACCGCCTGCTGTTCGAATTCGACGGCACCTTCCGGGCCATGAGCTCCCTTCCTCTCCTCCTCCCGTGGATGCGACGGTGGCCGCAGCGCGAGAGCAGCAGGCAGTGGCTCGAAGCCAACGCACGGTTCAAGAACGATGTCGTGGCGCGGCTCCGAGCCGAGGGCCCGCTGCTGGCAAGCGACATCCCCGACACCGCTCAGGTGCGGCGAGCGCCTGACGGATGGTCCGGGGCGAACCCGGTGCCGCACATGCTGGAGTTCCTCATGCGGCAAGGCGTGGTCGCCGTCCACGGACGCGACGGCCGCCACCGCCGGTGGGACCTCGCCGAACGCGTGTACCCGGACGACCTGCCCGAGTACAGCGATGACGAGGCCGAGCACCTCCGCCATCACCGGCGCCTGCAAGCGGCGGGATTGGCGAAGCAGCGCTCGCCGTGGACCCCGATCGGCCA
Organism: Microbacterium sp. Z6_144; assembly: GCF_057197625.1. NCBI lineage: Bacteria > Bacillati > Actinomycetota > Actinomycetes > Micrococcales > Microbacteriaceae > Microbacterium > Microbacterium sp. Z6_144. The sequence goes on along the minus strand of NZ_JBXVPT010000001.1, from coordinate 2,307,893 downwards.
GGCCGGGGAGTCGGCGGAGATCGAGGGTTCGAGCCGGAAATGGCGCGTCGACCCCGAGGCGGTGGCCGCCCTGGAGGACGAGGATGCGGGCGGGCGGGTGGCCGTGCTGAACCCCTACGACAGCCTGCTGTTCGACCGCCCCCGATTGAGCGAGATCTTCGAGTTCGAGTACGTGCTGGAGCAGTTCAAGCCGAAGGCGCAGCGCAGGTACGGGTACTTCGCGCACCCGATCCTGTTCGGAGACCGCTTCATCGGGATGCTCGACGCGGAGGTCGACCGCCCCCGGGAGGTCCTCCGGGTCAACGCGGTCCACGAGTTCCTCCCCTTCGAGCCGGAGGAGGAGGACATGGTGCGGGCCGAGATCGCCGAGCTGGGGGAATGGCTGGGGCTGACCGTGGTCGACGCGCGTTAGCCCGCTCGGTGGGCCCCCCGCGAGCCCAGATGGCCCGATGGAGCGGGCTACCGCCCGGGGATCCGCCGGCTCAGAGGTAGGGAGCCAGCACCCCTGCCGTCAGCGCCATCGTGCCGGCGAGGCCACCCGCGACGGCGGCGGCGGTCTGGCTGACGCGGCGCATCCGCGCGCGACGGCGCTCGTTCGACGGCGTGGTGGTGGTCGACAGCGAGCTCTGCGCGTCGCGCAGGCGGGAGAACCGTCCGATGGGAGTGGAGTATTCGTCGAAGGCCACGAACGACCCGTCGGACGTCTTCTCGACGAAGCCGGCGAACTCGCCCTGGCGCGACCCCACATGGAACCCGGGCTCGACCTCGGACCAGGCGATATCGGCGAGCGCGACGAGTGCGAGGTGTGCCATGCGGGCTCCTAGGACGACGGGAGGTCGGGCGACTTCCTCGACAGCAAGATTACTAGGCATCCTAACTATCAGTCAAGCGAAGTAACGCGTCCCTCCCGGCGTGTCATGCGGAGGGGGCGCCGGGATCGAGTGCCCGAAGCATGTCCTCCTCCACGGCGTTGTCGGCCTGGAGGTTGTCCTCGGTCAGCTCGTCGCCGCCCGTCGGCGCGTCGTCGCCGGTGGGCGCTTTCGAGCCGCTCGGGTCGTCGTCGGGGGCCGGTACCGCTTCGGCGTTGTCGTCATCGCCCGGTGCGGCGGCCGGCAGGGGGGTGGAATCGGTCATGATGCCTCCTTCGACCTGTGACGGTACGCCGCCGAACGCAGCAGGCAGCGGGGCTTGTCGGCGGTAGACCCGCGGTGTACGCGCTGTCACGCCGACGGTGTCAAGCCCTGGATGCGAGGACCATCGGTAGGGGAGTGTCGGGTCATGGCCGGACTCGCAGTCATCCTTCTCATCGTGGGCGTCGTTCTCCTCCTCCTCGGCATCTTCGTGGAGGCGGTGAAGTTCCTCCTGTGGGTGGGTGTCGTCATCCTCGTGCTGGCCGTCATCGCGTGGCTGATGCGCTTCATCCGGCGCCAGACGTGACGGTGCCCGCGCGGTGGCCGGGGTGAGCGAGGCCGCTCAGTCGCCGGACGGTTCGAGCACGCCGCCGGAGGTGGAATCGATCGGCGCGTCGGCGATGACGTCGGTCGGAGCCGAGACGGAGGCCAGGGATTCCGCCACGCGCTCTGCCAGGTAGGCGTGTCCCGCCGTGGAGGGGTGATCCCGGCCGACATCGCTCGTATCGATGACGGCGAGGTAGTTCTCCGACGTGATCCACTCCTCGGCGATCGGCGAGATGTACCACCATCCGCGCGCCTCGGCGAGGGCGGCGAGGTCGCCGTCGATGCGGGCGGTCGCCGGTTCGACGGGCAGCACCTGCGGCGCAGGTCCGAGGATGACGATCGTGGCGTCGGGGTAGAGCCCGGCGAGCGCGTCCCACGCCGCCGTGACGGCCTCGCCGTAGCCCTCCGCCGGCAGGCGGCGATCGTTGATCGACCCCTCGACGATCACGAGATCGGGGTCGAGGGCCGGGTCGAGAGCGGCGATGCGCTCGCCGAAAGATCCGCCGTCCCAACCGGGCTTGAGGTAGCCGCTTCCGCGCACGCCGTCCACGACCGTGTCCCACCCGAGGGTCTGCCCCAGGACGTAGGCGTAGCCGAGTGCGGGATCGGATGCGGCCGAGCCGTAGGTCCACGAATCGCCGAAGATCAGCACGCGCGGGTCATCCGGCAGCGCCAGTGCCGCGGGGGCGGCGGCCACGGGCGCGGACTCTCCGCTCGCGGAGACCACCGCATTCGGCTGCGTCCAGGGGCGCCACCCGGCGAGTGCGCACACGATGATGACCATCAGCGCGAGGACGACGAAGGGCCATCGGGGCCGCCGGCGTGGTCGGCTCAGCGCGGGCGAGGTCACGCGCAGAGTGTAGATGATCGTGCGCGCTGCCGACACGCCGGATTCGGAACCCGGGGGAATCGTCGAACCTCCGCAGCCTGCAGCCGGGATCGCGGCGGCTCGATCCGCACGATCGGGGGCGGCCGACGGCATGCGAGGATTGCCCGGTGAAGCGCCTCGTCACCGCCGAGCTGGACCTCGAACTCGGCGGCTCCGTCGACCTCGTCCTGCAGATCACGGCCGCTCAGGGCGCACCCGTCGTCACCGAATCACTGACGTTCACGCAGGGTGACCGGCGCCATACGGCGACCGAGATCATCGATGCCGCCGGCAGCCGCCTGCACCGTTTCACGGCGGATGCCGGTCCGCTCGAGGTGCGCTACTCCGCGACGATCGAGGGGTCGTTCCCGGCCGAACTGCCAGGGGAGTTGGACGCGATCACCTATCTGCGCCCGAGTCGGTACTGCCAGTCCGACGAGGTGTTCGGCCAGGCGCGCCGGCAGTTCCGCGGCCTCCACGGGGTCGACCTCGTCGACGCGGTGTCCTCATTCGTCGCATCCGGCGTGACGTACACCCCGGGCGTCAGTCTCGGCACCGACAGTGCCGTCGCGACGCTCGCGAGTGGCCAGGGGGTGTGCCGCGACTACGCCCACGTCGTGATCGCTCTTCTGCGGGCGATGGATGTGCCCGCCCGCTACGCGGCGTGCTACGCCCCGGGCCTCGAGCCCATGGACTTCCATGCAGTGGCCGAGGCGTACCTCGATGGCGCCTGGTACGTCATCGACGCGACGCGCTTGGCCGACCGGCGTTCCCTCGTGCGGATCGCGACCGGACGGGACGCCGCGGACTGCGCATTCCTGAGCTATCACGGCGGGAACGTCGGTCTCGAGCGGATGTACGTCGATGCCCGGCTCGCCGCGGACGGCTCCACCGCGGAGAGGGGCGCCGACGACCACTTGTCGCTCGTCCGGATGGCCTGACCCGTGGCGAAACGGGAGCTCTCCGCGGCGGGGAAGATCTTGTGCTCGTCTTGCGCTTGTCTTGCGCTTTCGTTGCGGGTGCTCTGCCAGCCTGTCGTCATCGGTCGTCACTGACCGAGGGGGAATGGGCGGTCCGCCGTGGGGGACCGGCGGACCGCTCGCCCCACCCGTGTCCGGACTCGCCGCAGGCATCCGATCACGCGCAGGTTCGCCCACCGGCGCGAACGTAGGATGAAGAGGCTATGGATCCCGACGCCCTCTCCTCCGCTCTGCTCGCCGTTGTGACACCGGTCGCGGAGGCTCGACGAGAGGGTTCGACAGCGGGTCTCAGCGCCGCCGACCTTCCTCTGGAGCGTCCGAAGAACCGTGACCACGGAGACTGGGCCTCCAACGCAGCGCTCAAACTCGCCAAGGCGGTCGGGGCCAACCCGCGTGAGCTCGCCGCCGAGATCGCCGAGGCACTCGCCGGGGTCGACGGCATTGCGAGCGTCGAGGTCGCCGGCCCGGGGTTCATCAACATCCGCCTGGATGCGGCGGCGGCGGGAGCCCTCGCGCGCACGATCGTCGAAGCCGGCGCGGCCTTCGGTGCGAACGAGTCCCAGCGCGGGAACACGATCAACCTCGAATTCGTCTCGGCGAACCCCACGGGACCGCTGCACATCGGCCACACGCGGTGGGCGGCGCTGGGGGACTCGATCGCACGCCTCCTCCTCGCTAGCGGCGCGACCCTCGTGCGCGAGTTCTACATCAACGACGCGGGGGCGCAGATGGAGCGGTTCGGTCGCTCCGTCCTGGCTGCGGTGCTCGGGGAGCCCGCGCCCGAGGACGGCTATGCGGGGGAATACATCCAGGTCCTCGCCGACCGCGTGCGTGACACCCCCTTCGCCGGGAAGCCCGGCGGGGTGCTCGAGGCGTCGCCGGAGGAACAACTGGCCTTCGTGACCGAGCGCGCCTACCAGCTGCAGCTGGGCGAGATCCAGGCCTCGCTGGAGGCATTCAACGTGCACTTCGACGTCTGGTTCTCCGAGCGCGTCCTGCACGCAGCACCGGAGAGCGGCGGTCCGAGCCTCGTCGACGAGGCGGTGGAGCGGTTGCGGGCCCAGGGGCACGTCTTCGACGAGGACGGCGCCGTCTGGGTGCGCACGACCGACTTCGGCGACGACAAAGACCGCGTCATCCGCCGCGCCAACGGCGTGTACACGTATTTCGCCGCCGACGCCGCGTACTACCTCAATAAGGGCGACCGCGGATTCGCGCACAAGATCTATCTCCTCGGCGCCGATCACCACGGCTACGTGCACCGCCTGAAGGCGCTCGCCGGTGCCGCCGGCGACGACCCGGACAAGGATGTCGAGGTGCTCATCGGGCAGCTCGTGTCGATCAACGGCGCGCGACTGAGCAAGCGCGCCGGCAACATCATCGAACTCGACGACCTCCGGCAATGGCTCGGCACCGACGCGCTGCGATACTCCCTCGGGCGCTATCCGGCCGACTCACCGCTGACGCTCGACCCCGAGATCCTGCAGAAGCGCACCAACGACAACCCGGTCTTCTACGTCCAGTACGCGCACGCCCGCACTCACAACGTGGCCCGCAACGCCGAGGCGTCGGGCGTGGACCGGTCGGAGTTCGCACCCGAGCTGCTCTCGCACGAGACCGAGTCGGCGCTGCTGGGCGCGCTGCAGGAGTTCCCGCGCACGGTCGCGTTCGCCGCGGAGGTGCGGGAACCGCATCGGGTGGCCCGCTACCTCGAGGAGCTCGCCGGCCTCTACCACCGCTGGTACGACAACTGCCGCGTGATCCCGCTGGGTGACGAGCCCGTCGAGACCCTGCACCGCACCCGCCGGTGGCTCAACGATGCCACCGGCCAGGTGCTGCGCAACGGTCTGGATCTGCTCGGGGTCAGTGCGCCCGAACGGATGTAGCGATGACCGACGACCGCGCCACGCTGCCGTTCGACCTCCAGCCCTCCGAACCGTCTCCGCGTCGGCGGCGCCGCGCGTGGCCGTGGATCGCGACGCTCGCTGTCGTGGTGGCGCTCATCGTCGGCGCGGCGGTGGGGGCCGAGATGCTGGCCCGCGGTGCGGTGCAGGGCGGTGTCCGTCAACTCGTCGTGACGCAGCTCGATCTTCCCGCCGACCAGCCGGTCGACGTGGAGGTGGACGGACTGGTGCTGCCTCAGCTCCTCTCCGGACGACTCAGGGAGATCACCGTCGGGTCACCGGACGTGGCTCTCGGACCGGTCGCGGGTGACGTGGCCGTGACCCTCACCGACGTGCCGGTCTCCGCGGATGCGGCGGCCGGGCCGGGTTCGGCCACGGTGCGCCTGGATGAGCAGCAGCTCCGAGCCCTGCTGAGCACCATCGAGGGATTCCCGGGGGACACGGTGGCCATCTCCGGCCCGACCGTGACCGTCTCCACCGAGCTGTCGCTGTTCGGGGCGGCGATTCCGCTGGGCGTGGCCCTGCAGCCGGGAGCAGCCGACGGCGACCTCACCATGACCCCCGTGGCGTTCCAACTGGGCGGCACCGACGTCACCGCCGACGCCCTCCGCACCCAGTTCGGAGGTCTGGCCGACGCCGTGCTGCGCCAGTGGAGCGTGTGCATCGCCGAGCACCTGCCCGCCGCCCTCACTCTCACCTCGGCCGCCGTGGACAACAGCGCGGTCGTGGCGACGTTCGACATCGACGGCGCCGTGATCATCGACCCCGCGCTCCGCCAGCCCGGCGCATGCCCGTGATCGCGCGGCGTGGATCGGCGGCCGTGCCCGCCCGGGGTGGCCCCTCATCCCCGTGCGTGGCGGGGTACGGGAGCGGCGCGGGTGTCCCGCTAGACTGCAAGCACTGCCCGGCGTGAGCCGTTCCGCCGCGGCTGACGCTGCTCCCGCGGCCGCCCGCATTGCCGCATCCACCCGATTGGTCCTGTCCGTGTCCGCCTCGCCCTCCACGCCACTGGTGCCGGAGTGGCTGCGCGTGCCGGACGACGCGAACGCCGCGGACCCCGCCATCTGGCCTTCCTCCACCCGGCGCGACGACGCCGGAGCCCTGCACATCGGCGGCGTCTCCACTCGGCAGCTGGCTGCCGAGTACGGCACGCCCCTGTACGTCATGGACGAGGACGACGTCCGCGCCCACGCGCGGCGCGCGCTCGCCGCATTCCGCGACGCGGCGGCGCGCCACGGCGCCACCGCCCGCGTCTACTACGCCGGCAAGGCCCTGCTGACCACCGACGTCGCCCGCTGGGTCGCCGAGGAGGGGCTGCGCGTGGATGTGTGCAGCCACGGCGAGCTCGAAGTGGCGCTGGCCTCGGGGATCGAGCCGGGCCTCCTCGGCTTCCACGGCAACAACAAGTCCCCTGCTGCGCTCGAGCGCGCCGTGGACGTGGGCGTCGGAACGGTCATCGTCGACAGCGACATCGAGATCGAACGGCTCTCCGCCGTCGCCGAACGTCGCGGAGCGATCCAGCCGGTCCTCGTGCGGGTGCGGACGGGCGTGCACGCCGAGACCCACGCGTTCCTGGCCACCGCGCACGAAGACCAGAAGTTCGGATTCGCCGTCGAGGACGTGCCCCGCGCCGTCGCGCGCATCCGCGAGCTTCCTGGTCTGAGATTCACCGGCCTGCACGCGCACATCGGGTCGCAGATCTTCGACGCGGACGGCTTCCGCGCCTCGGCCGGACGGCTGGTCGACCTCCACGCCGACCTCCTCGGCGGAGGCGACATTCCGCTCCTCAACCTCGGCGGGGGCTTCGGGATCGCCTACACGTCGGCCGACTCGCCGCGTCCTCTCGAAGAGATCGCGGCGGGGATCGTGGATGCGGTGGCCGACGAGTGCGCCGTGCGCGGCATCCCGCTCCCCGAACTCGCCTTCGAACCAGGGCGGGCGATCGTCGGCCAGGCCGGGATCACCCTGTACGAGGTCGGCACCGTCAAGCCCGTCGCCGTGACCGAGGACCTCCGGCGTCTCTATGTGAGCGTCGACGGCGGGATGAGCGACAACGTGCGTACCGCGCTGTACGGCGCGCAGTACAGCGCACGTCTGGCTTCCCGCACGAGCGACGCCGACCCCGCCCTCGTGCGGGTCGTGGGGCATCACTGCGAGTCGGGCGACATCGTGGTGGACGCCGAATACCTGCCCGGCGACGTCACTCCCGGCGACCTGCTGGCCGTCCCCGCCACCGGCGCGTACTGCTTCTCGCTCGCGAGCACCTACAACTACACCCCGCGTCCCCCGGTCATCGCCGTGCGCGAAGGCCGGGCGCGCGTCCTCGTGCGGCGGGAGACCGTCGCCGACCTCCTCGCCCGCGACACGGGCGCTGGGCACAACGAAGGGAAGAGCATGCCGGTACCGAGCGAGCGGAGCGAGTCGAAGTGACCGAGTACCGCCGTCTGCGTGTGGCTCTCCTGGGCGCCGGCGCCGTGGGATCACAGGTCGCCGCACTGCTGCTCAAGCACAGTGCGGAGCTGGCCGACCGCGCCGGAGCAACCCTGGAGCTCGTCGGCATCGCCGTGCGCGACCTGGACGCGGCCCGCGAGGTCGACCTGCCGCGCGAACTCTTCACCACCGACCCCGAGCCGCTGCTGGTCGGAGCCGACATCGTCATCGAGCTCATGGGCGGCATCGAGCCCGCGCGCACCTACCTCCTGCAGGCGATCAACGCCGGCGCCGACGTGGTCACCGCCAACAAGGCGCTGCTGGCCACGCACGGCCCCGAGATCTTCGAGGCGGCCGACCAGGTGGGCGCCCAGGTGTACTACGAAGCCGCCGCCGCCGGCGCGATCCCGATCATCCGCCCGCTGCGCGACTCGCTCGCCGGCGACCGCGTGCAGCGGATCATGGGCATCGTCAACGGCACGACGAACTACATCCTCGACCGTATGGACGTCGAGGGCGCAGAGTTCGCCGACGTGCTCGCCCAGGCGCAGGCGCTGGGGTACGCGGAGGCCGACCCCACCGCCGATGTCGAAGGCCACGACGCCGCGCAGAAGGCGGCGATCCTGGCCAGCCTCGCCTTCCACACGACCGTCCCGCTGGACACGGTGCACCGTGAGGGCATCACGGGCATCGACAAGAACATCATCGATGCCGCCCGCCACGCCGGTTACGTCGTCAAGCTGCTCGCAGTCTGCGAGCGGCTGCTCGCCGACGACGGCTCGGAGTCGATCTCGGTGCGCGTGTACCCGGCCCTCGTCGACCGTGCCCACCCGCTGGCGAGCGTGCACGGCGCCCACAACGCGGTGTTCGTTCAGGCTGAGGCCGCCGGCAACCTCATGTTCTACGGCGCCGGTGCCGGTGGCGTGCAGACGGCCTCGGCCGTTCTCGGTGACGTCGTCTCTGCCGCACGCCGTCACATCGCCGGCGGAGTGGGGGTCGCCGAGTCCACGCGCGCGAATCTGCCCATCGTCTCGATCGGTCATGTCACGACGCGGTACCAGATCACCCTCGAAGTCGACGACGAGCCGGGCGTGCTCGCCACCATCGCCGGCATCCTCAGTGAGGGACGCGTGTCGATCGCGACCGTCGAGCAGACCGTCATCCCCCGGGCCCGCACCGGGTCCGTCGCCGCTGTCGAATCGACCGCATCCGGCCCTGAAATCCCGATGGCACGTCTGGTCATCGGCACCCACGAAGCACGTGAACAGCACCTGAGCGAGACCGTGACGCGTCTGGCGGAGAGCGGCGTGGTCGAACGCGTCGTCTCGGTGCTGCGCGTGGAAGGAGACTGACATGGCACACGTCTGGCGCGGAGTCCTCCGCGAATACGCCGATCGCCTCGGCGTCACCGACGCCTCCACCATCGTGACCCTGGGCGAAGGCGGCACGCCGCTGCTTCCCGCTCCGGCGCTTTCGCGCCGCACGGGTGCGGACGTATGGGTGAAGTACGAGGGGATGAACCCCACCGGTTCGTTCAAAGACCGCGGCATGACCGTCGCCCTCTCCCGCGCGGTCGAGCACGGTGCGAAGGCGGTCATCTGCGCATCGACGGGCAACACCTCGGCATCCGCGGCGGCGTATGCCGCCCACGCCGGCATCACCGCCGCCGTGCTCGTTCCCGAGGGGAAGATCGCGATGGGCAAGCTGAGCCAGGCCGTCGCCCACAACGGCCGCCTCATCCAGGTGCGGGGCAACTTCGACGACTGCCTCGAGATCGCCCGGGAGCTCGCCGACAACTACGCCGTGCACCTGGTGAATTCGGTCAATCCCGATCGCATCGAAGGCCAGAAGACCGCCGCGTACGAGATCGTCGAGGCGCTGGGGGATGCACCCGACTTCCACTTCATCCCCGTCGGCAATGCCGGCAACTACACCGCGTATTCGCGCGGGTACCGGGAAGAGGCCGCCCGAGGGGTCTCCACGCGCGTGCCGCGCATGTTCGGCTTCCAAGCAGCCGGTAGCGCCCCGCTCGTGCACGGCGAGGTCGTGCGCAACCCCGACACCGTGGCCAGCGCCATCCGCATCGGCAACCCCGCGTCGTGGGAGCTGGCCATCGAGGCCCGCGAGGCCACCGACGGATACTTCGGCGCCATCGACGACGAGCGGATCCTCGCAGCCCAGAAACTCCTGGCCGGCGAGGTCGGCATCTTCGTCGAGCCTGCCTCCGCCATCAGCGTCGCCGGTCTCCTCGACCGGGCGGAGGCCGGCATCGTCCCCGCCGGTGCACGTGTCGTGCTCACGGTCACCGGGCACGGGCTGAAAGACCCGCAGTGGGCTCTCCGCAACGCCGACGGCTCCTCCGTCGAGCCCACGGTGGTGGATGCGGCGACCAGCGAGGTCGCCGCCGTCCTCGAGCTCGCCCCGGCCCGGGCATGACCGCAGGGCGTCGCGTGCAGGTGCGCGTGCCGGCCACCAGCGCGAACCTCGGTCCTGGATTCGACACCCTCGGGCTTGCGCTCAGCGTCTACGACGAACTCGTCGTCACCGAGCTCCCCGGAGACCGGATCGAGGTGGAGGTGACGGGCGAGGGCGCCGCATCCGTTCCCCGCGACGCATCCAACCTCGTCGTGCGCGCCATGGCGCACGCGTACGCCGCCGCCGGCCGGGAGCTTCCCGGCGTGCGGCTGGAAGCGCACAACGTCATTCCGCACGGGCGGGGGATGGGGTCATCCGGAGCGGCCGTCGTCTCGGGTCTGCTCGCGGCGAAGGGGCTCCTGGAGGGCGAGGTGGACTTCGCCCCCGACGCGCTGCTGCGCCTGGCCACCGAGTTGGAGGGGCATCCCGACAACGTCGCCCCGGCCCTCTTCGGCGGGCTCACGATCGCGTGGCTGGATGAGACGGGCGCGCAGCACAAGCAACTCATCGTGCATCGCGGCGTCGCGCCGCTGGTGATGGTACCGGAGTTCACGATGTCGACGAAGGTCGCCCGCAGCCTGCAGCCGCTCCAGGTGCCGCGCGAGGACGCCGTGTTCAACGTGTCGCGTTCGGCCCTCCTCATCGCCGCGCTCACCCAGAGCCCGGAGCTGCTGATGGCCGCCACCGAAGACAAGCTGCATCAGAGCTACCGCGCCCAAGCCATGCCCGAGACCGACCGGCTCGTCCGGGCGCTGCGGGCGGAAAGGTACGCGGCGGTCGTTTCCGGCGCCGGGCCGAGCGTCCTCGTGCTCGCCGACGGGCCCGGTCGCCGCCTGGAGGCGGCCGACCTTGCGGCGTCCCTCGTCGACACCCCGTGGGAGGCCCACATGCTCGCCGTCGACGTCAAGGGTGGTACAGTGAGGGAGTAGCGGGGGGTTCCACGTACCACGTGAATCTGGCCCCCGTCGCAAATCTGCGAAAACCACCGCACGCACCCGCAACCCGCCTCGGCCGCTTCGGCCGGCGAATCGCGGAGCGGAACCCCGAGCTTGTCAAAGGGCCGATGCCTGTTCTCTCCGGTGTCGTGTGCGGTCAATCATCCGTTTCACAAGGGAGCACTCGTGGAGTCCATCTCCGAGATCCAGGGTGTCGACGCGTCGTCTGACGACGCGACGAACACCGAAGACACCGCCGCCGCGGTCGAGACATCGGCTGACGCCGTCGAGGAGGCCACGCCTGCCGGCGAGGCTCCCGCCGCGGATGACGCGCCGGCGGTAGCCGAAGACGCTCCGGTCGAAGAGGCGCCGGTCGAGCCGCAGGCCGCTCCGGCCGTGGACGCCCCCGCCCAGGATGCGCCGGCAGCTGCCGCGCCGGCCCCCGCCGACGCTCCGGCCGCTGACGAGGCTCCGGCACCCGCCGAGGCTCCGGCCGCTGACGAGACGCCGGCACCCGTGGCCGAAAAGCCCGCGCGCACGCCGCGCAAGCGCGCCCCGCGCCGCGCCAAGAGCAGCGACGTGCCCGCCGAGGCCCCCGCGGCCGAAGCCCCCGCCGCCGACGCCGCTCCCGCCGACGCCGTGCCGGCCGAAGCCCCCGCGGCCGACGCCGCGCCTGCCGACGCCGCCCCCGCGGCCGCTGAGGCCCCGGTTGACCCGGCCACCGTCGAGGCACCGCGAGAGGCCCCGGCCGACGCATCCGAGGCCCCGACCGCCGATGCCCCCGTGGCAGCCCCCGCCGACTCCCAGGGCCCTCAGGCCCCGGCCGCCGACGCGCCCGCGGATTCCGCTCAGGCCGAATCGGGTTCCACCGACGCCGAGCAGCCCGAAGACGGCGCCTCCTCGGGTCGCAACCGGAACCGCAACCGGAACCGGAACCGCAACCGCAACGCAGGCGGCTCGAACAGCGACCAGCAGGCGGACAAGCAGCCCGAGCGCCCGCAGCAGGAGCGCCAGCAGCAGGAGCCCCAGCAGCCCGAGCGACAGCAGCGGGAGCGTCAGCAGCCGCAGCAGCCGGCCGCGGAGCTGGACGGCGACCAGGGCAACGGTCGCAACCGTCAGCGCAACAAGCGCCGCGGTCAGACCCCCACCGACGAGTTCGACACCGAGATCAACGACGACGACGTGCTCATCCCCATCGCGGGCATCCTCGACGTCCTCGACAACTACGCGTTCGTCCGCACCACCGGCTACCTTCCGGGCCCGAGTGACGTCTACGTCTCCCTCGGCCAGGTGAAGAAGTACAACCTGCGCAAGGGCGACGCCGTCGTCGGGGCCATCAAGCAGCCGCGCGACAATGAGCAGTCGGGCCGGCAGAAGTACAACGCGCTGGTCAAGGTCGACGCCATCAACGGGCTGTCGGTCGATGACGCCGCCACGCGCGTCGAGTTCGGCGACCTGACGCCGCTGTACCCGCAGGAGCGCCTCCGCCTGGAGACGGCTCCGGAGAAGCTCACGCAGCGGATCATCGACCTCGTCGCCCCGATCGGCAAGGGCCAGCGCGGCCTGATCGTCGCACCGCCGAAGGCCGGCAAGACGATCGTCCTGCAGCAGATCGCCAACGCGATCGCGCAGAACAACCCCGAGGTGCACCTCATGGTCGTCCTCGTCGACGAGCGGCCCGAAGAGGTCACCGACATGCAGCGCACGGTACGCGGCGAGGTCGTCGCCTCGACGTTCGACCGCCCGGCCGAAGACCACACCACGGTCGCCGAGCTCGCGATCGAACGCGCCAAGCGCCTGGTGGAGCTCGGTCGCGACGTGGTCGTGCTGCTGGATTCGATCACCCGCCTGGGCCGCGCCTACAACATCACCGCGCCCACGTCGGGCCGCGTGCTCACCGGTGGGGTCGACGCATCCGCGCTGTACCCGCCCAAGCGCTTCTTCGGCGCCGCGCGCAACATCGAGAACGGCGGGTCTCTCACGATCCTCGCGACCGCTCTCGTGGAGACCGGCTCCAAGATGGACGACGTCATCTTCGAGGAGTTCAAGGGCACCGGCAACAGCGAGCTGCGCCTCAGCCGCCAGCTGGCCGACAAGCGCATCTTCCCCGCGGTGGATGTCAACGCCTCCAGCACGCGGCGCGAGGAGATGCTCCTCTCGCCCGACGAGGTGAAGATCACGTGGAAGCTCCGCCGCGCCCTGGCCGGTCTCGACACCCAGCAGGCGCTGGAGGTCGTCCTCGGCAAGCTCAAGGAGACGCAGTCCAACGTGGAGTTCCTCGTACAGATGCAGAAGTCGATGCCCGCACCGGCGCACGGCGCCGGCGGCGCACACGGGCACGACAACAGCATCCGCTGAGTCGTGGCCGCTGAGCCCGTCGAAGCGTCGGGAATGCTCGAGTCGGTCCGGGGGCTCCTCGAGGAGCACAAGGCCGTCGAGCTCGAACTCAACGACCCTGCGGTCCACGCGGATGCGGGGCGCGCCAAGCGCGTCAACCGGCGGTACGCCGAGCTCAATCGCATCGTCCACGCCTATGAGGCGTGGACGGGAGCGGTGAGCGACCTCGCCGCCGCGCGGGAGCTCGCGAAGGACGACGAGGCGTTCGCCGAAGAGGTGCCGGCTCTCGAAGAGCAGGTCACCGCGACGCAGGAACGGTTGCGCCGCCTCCTGATCCCGCGTGACCCCGACGATGCGCGTGACGTGATCATGGAGATCAAGTCGGGAGAGGGCGGCGCCGAGAGTGCGCTGTTCGCCGCCGACCTCCTGCGGATGTACCTCCAGTACGCGGCATCCCAGGGCTGGAAGACGGAGATGCTGGAGCGCAACGAGTCCGACCTCGGCGGATACAAGGACGTTCAGGTCGCCATCAAGGGCTCCTCGAACGACCCCGCGCAGGGCGTCTGGGCGCACCTGAAGTACGAGGGCGGCGTGCACCGCGTGCAGCGCGTGCCGGCGACCGAGTCGCAGGGCCGCATCCACACCTCCACGACGGGCGTGCTCGTCTTCCCCGAGGTGGATGAGCCCGAAGAGGTGCAGATCGATCCGAACGACCTGAAGATCGACGTCTTCCGCTCATCCGGCCCCGGCGGGCAGTCGGTGAACACGACCGACTCGGCCGTGCGCATCACGCACCTTCCGACCGGCATCGTCGTGTCGATGCAGAACGAGAAGTCGCAGCTGCAGAACCGCGAGGCCGGGATGCGGGTGCTCCGTGCCCGGCTCCTCGCGAAGCAGCAGGAGGAACGGGATGCCGCGGCCTCGGACGCGCGCAAGTCGCAGATCCGCGGCATGGACCGGTCCGAGCGCATCCGGACATACAACTTCCCCGAGAACCGCATCGCCGATCACCGCACCGGCTACAAGGCGTACAACCTCGACCAGGTGCTCGACGGCGCCCTCGGCCCCCTCATCGAGTCGGCCATCTCCGCCGACGAGGAAGCGCGCCTCGCCGCCCTCTCCGCCTCCTGACCCCCCGCTCCCGGGCCGTCGAGTCGCCACAATCCGTCGTGTTTCGCGCGACTTCTCGACGTTTGCTGGCGACTCGACGGGCGGGACGGGCGGGATGCGGCGGGGTTACCAGGCGGGGGGATGCGGGAGGGTGCCGCGCCAGCGTTCGAGCTGGGATGCGGCGGACAGGAGCATCCGCTCCCCACCGGGGCGCCCGACGAGCTGCACGCTCACGGGGTGCCCGGAGGCGTCCTGCATCACCGGCAGGACGAGCGCCGGCAGCCCCGACACGTTGACGAAGCTGCTGTAGGGGGCGTACTGCACCTGCTGCGTGAAACTGCGCTCGGCGTCGGCTGCGTCATGCCATCCCAGCGGACGCGGGGGGAGCGCGAGGGCAGGGGTCAGCACCACGTCATACGGCGCGAACGCCTCGATCGTCGCGCGCTCGAACACTCGCGCGCCGGCGAGGGCGCCGAGCAGCTGTGGCGCCGGGAGCGCACGGCCCTGCCGGACGAGCCATGCCGTGATCGGCTCGACGAGGTCGAGGTCGGCCTCCGTCAGCGGGATGCGCGCGGCGCTCGCCCGCCAGAGCACGCGGAAGAGCGGTCCGTACCCCTCCGGCCGCCACGGCGCATCCTGCACGTCATGGCCGAGATCGGCGAGGGCGGTCGCGGCGACGTCGAACGCCTGCCGGGCCGAGGCATCCAGCGTGATCTCGACGTCGTCGTCCCACGGGGAGACGGTCGTGACGCCGATGCGCAGCGGCGGCGGGTCACTCAGGGTGGCGGGGAGGAACGGCGCCGCGTCGGCCGCGCCGGTGGCGAACGGATAGGGCGCCAGGGCGCACAGGGCGTCGAGCAGGAATGCCGCGTCGGCCACCGTGCGGGCGAGGGGGCCGGTGACTGCGAGGCCGTCGGGGGAGTCCAGCCCCGATCCGATCGGCAGGCGTCCGCGCGACGGCTTCAGCCCGACTACGCCCACGGTGGCCGAGGGGATGCGGATCGACCCGCCGCCGTCCGAGCCCGGCGCA
Organism: Microbacterium sp. Z6_144; assembly: GCF_057197625.1. Lineage (NCBI taxonomy): Bacteria > Bacillati > Actinomycetota > Actinomycetes > Micrococcales > Microbacteriaceae > Microbacterium > Microbacterium sp. Z6_144. Next base: position 2,292,427 of record NZ_JBXVPT010000001.1, on the reverse strand, counting down.
CACGGCAGGAGGCCTGCGGCCACGGCGACAGCCGCGCCACCGCTGGATCCGCCCGCGCCGGATGCCGGGTCCCACGGGTCGCGCGCCGGGGGAGCGGTGCGCGGCTCGGTGTAGCCGGTGAGACCGAACTCCGACGTGCTCGTCTTACCGAGGCTCACCGCGCCGGCCGCGTCCAGTGCCGCGGCGAGGGGATCGGATGCGGTGGGCACGAGGTCCACGCGGGCGCGGGAGCCGTAGCGGGTGGGAACGCCCGCCCGGGCCACGAGATCCTTGTCGGCGAGTGGGAGGCCCCACAGCGCCCCCGTCGGCGGCTCGGCCTCCAGCGCGCGGGCGCGCCGCAGCGCTGCATCCGCCGTCACCTCGGCGAACGCGCCCAGGTCTGCGTGCGCGGCGATCCGCTCGAGGAAGTGCGTCGCGACCTCGACCGGGCTGAGGTCGCGGCCGCGCAGCATCCCCGCCAGTTCGATCGCCGAGAAATCATGCAGCGCGGTCATCCCTCGAGCGTAGCCACGGGAGCGATGTCGCCCCGCACCCCCGCCTGCCGGCGAAGGGATGGGTCAGATCGAGTACTCCGGCGCCGTCAGGAGAGCGCGCGTGTCTTCGCCCGCACGCCGCGGACGCGGCGTGGCCGGAACCCCCACCAGCACGGAGTCTGCGGGAGCATCCTTGGTCACGACGGCGTTGGCGCCCACGACGCTGCGGTCGCCGATGGTGACGGACCCGAGGATCTTCGCCCCCGCACCGACGGCGACCCCGTCACCGAGAGTGGGATGGCGCTTGCCCCCCGCGCGCTGGCGGCCCCCGAGGGTCACGCCGTGGTACATCAGGACGTCGTCGCCGATCTCGGCCGTCTCGCCGATGACGACGCCCATGCCGTGGTCGATGAAGAACCGGCGCCCGATGACGGCTCCGGGGTGGATCTCCACCCCGGTCAGCCATCGGGTCACCTGCGAGCCGAGGCGCGCGAGGAAACGGAATCCGCGCCGCCACAGTCGATGGGTGAGCCGGTAGGCCCACACCGCGTGCAACCCGGAGTACAGCAGCAGGAGTTCGAGGGAACCGCGTGCCGCGGGGTCACGGAGCTTGGCCGCGGCGATGTCTTCGCGCAGGCGGGCGACGACGCCCACTCAGTCCTCGCGGAGGTGTTCGTACAGGGCGGTGGACAAGTACCGCTCCCCGAACGACGGGATGATGACGACGATGGTCTTGCCCGCAGCCTCCGGGCGCTTCGCCACCTCGAGCGCGGCCCAGATCGCGGCTCCGCTCGACATGCCGACGAGGATGCCGTCCTTCGTCGCCGTGTCGCGCGCGAGGCGGATGGCGTCGTCGAACTCGACGTCGATGACCTCGTCGATGACATCCCGGTCCAGGATGGCCGGGACGAAGTTCGGACCGATTCCCTGGATCTTGTGCGGACCCGGGTGGCCTTTGGTGAGGATGGGGGAGTCGGCGGGCTCGACCGCGACGACCTTCACGCCGGGCACGCGCTCCTTGAGCACCTGGCCGACGCCGGTGATGGTGCCCCCGGTGCCGATGCCGGCGACGAAGTAGTCGACCGCGCCGTCGGTGTCGCGCAGGATCTCCTCGGCGGTGGTCTTGCGGTGGACCTCGGGATTCGCCTCGTTCTCGAACTGCCGCGCCCAGATCGCGCCCGGGGTCTCGTCGACGATGCGCTTGGCCTCCTCCACCGCGAACGACATGCCCTTCGTCGGGTCGGTGAGGTGCACTTCGGCGCCGAACGCCTTGAGCAGCAGGCGTCGCTCCTTCGACATGGATGCGGGCATCGTGAGGACGACGCGGTATCCACGCGCCGCACCGACCATGGCCAGGGCGATACCGGTGTTGCCGCTCGTGGACTCCACGATCGTGCCGCCCGGCTGTAGGTCGCCGGAGGCTTCTGCAGCATCCACGATGGCGATGCCCAGGCGGTCCTTGACGCTGCCGGCCGGGTTGTAGAACTCCAGCTTCGCGAGGATGGTGGCGCCCGCCCCCTCGGCGACGCGGTTCAGCCGCACGAGCGGGGTGTCGCCGAAGGCGGACGTGATGTCGGAGTGAATGCCGGGCATGGCGTGCCTTTCGCCGTCGGACGGGTCACCCACCAGCCTACCGAGCGACATCGTCGGCGTATGACGGCGGCGCCGTAGGCTGAGAAGACCCATGCCCGAGCCCACCCCCGCACCCGCTCCCGCCGGAAGGCCGCTTTCCGCTCTCGTGCGCGCGGCCACCGAGCGTCTTGCCGCCGCCGGCGTGCCCGATGCCGCCGTGGACGCCGAACTGCTGGCCGCCCACGTGCTCGGCGCCGGCCGGGGCGCCGTTCAGGCCGCCGCCATCCGCGGCGACGGCGTGGATGCGGCGGCCGCGGCCAAGTACGACGAGCTCGTCGAGCGCCGCTCGGCGCGGGTGCCGCTGCAGCACCTCACCGGTCGCGCGCCGTTCCGTCACCTCGAGCTCGCCGTGGGACCGGGCGTGTTCGTCCCTCGGCCCGAGACCGAGATGGTGGCCCAGCTCGCCATCGACGCGCTCGTCTCCGCCGCGGCCCCCGCGCCGGTCGCGGTCGACCTGGGGACGGGGAGCGGGGCCATCGCCCTCGCGATGGCCACAGAGGTGCCCCATGCCCGGGTGTACGCTGCGGAGAACTCCGTCGAGGCCTTCGCCTGGACCACCGAGAACGCGCGGCGCATCGGTGCCGACAACCTCCAGCTGGCGCTCATCGATCTCGAACGGGCGTTCCCCGAACTCGACGGCACGGTCTCGGTGGTCGCCTCCAATCCGCCGTATGTGCCGGATGACGCCATCCCGCGCGACCCCGAGGTGCGCCTCTACGACCCGCCGGCGGCCCTGTACGGGGGCGCGGACGGCCTCGACGTCGTGCGCGTGCTCAGCCGGGTGGGACTGCGGCTCGCCCACCCGGGGGGCGTGATCGTGATCGAGCATGGGGAATGGCAGGGCGCGGCGATCCGCGACATCCTCGCCGCCGACGGATGGCGCGCCGCAGCGACGCATCCCGACCTCACCCGGCGCGACCGTGCCACCACGGCCCTCCGCCCCTGACCGGCCCCCGTCGAGTCGCCAGCATCCGTCGTATCTTCGGCCGAATCCCGGCGTTTGCTGGCGACTCGACGCGGGGATGAGAGACGGGGGAGGGCTCGAACTAGACTGAGCGGGACATGTCACCCGTTTACGACTGCCGTGACGAAGCGCAATTGCTCTCCGGTATGCGCCACGCACGCCAGGCGCTCAGCCGCGGCGAACTCGTCGTCATGCCCACCGACACGGTGTACGGCGTGGCCGCCGACGCGTTCAACGCGCGCGCGGTCGCGGCGCTCCTGGCCGCCAAGGGCCGCGGCCGTCAGCAGCCGCCGCCGGTACTGGTCGCCGGAGTCGGCACACTCCGCGCCCTCGTGGCTGAGGTGCCGGGCCCCGTCGAGCGCCTCGTGGAGGAGTTCTGGCCCGGGGGGCTCACGATGGTCCTCCCGTCGCAGCCTTCCCTGTCCTGGGACCTGGGCGAGACCCGGGGAACGGTCGCGGTGCGGATGCCCGCCCATCACATCGCCCTCGAGCTGCTCGAGGAGACGGGCCCGCTCGCCGTCTCCAGCGCCAATCGCACCGGCGCCCCCGCCGCTGTCACGATCGACGAAGCCCGCGACATGCTCGGCGACTCCGTCGCGGTGTATCTGGACGGCGGCCCGAGCGAAACCGGGATCGCGTCCACGATCGTGGATGCCACCCGCCTGGTCGGAAGCGCCGCCCCCTCCGTGCGGATCCTCCGCGAGGGGGCCGTGCCCCGCGACCGGCTCCGCGACGTGCTCGGCGACCTGCTCGAACCCGACGACTCGGACGCCGACGGGGAACCGGATGCCGCAGCCGGACGGAACGGGTCGGCGTGAAGCAGTACCTCCTCCTGGTGCTGTTCACCGCGGTGGTCACCTTCGTCCTCACGTGGGCCGTGTGGCGCCTGAGCCTGCGGTACAAGCTGTATCCCGGCATCCGGGAGCGCGACGTGCACAAGAACCCCACGCCCCGCCTCGGCGGTGTGGCGATGTTCCTCGGCGTCGCGGCGGCCTTCCTCTTCTCCAGTCAGCAGACGTTCTTCTCGATCATCTGGACCAACCCCGGCCCCGTGCTGGCGGTGCTCGCGGCGACGTTCGTCATCGTGCTCGTCGGCGTGGCCGATGACCTCTGGGACCTGGACTGGATGATCAAGCTGGGCGCGCAGTTCGTCGCCGCCGGCATCATCACGTGGTTCGGGCAGTTGCAGATCCTCTCCCTCCCGATCGGGGGGTTGACGGTGGGCTCGGGGTGGATGAGCTTCACGCTCACGGTGTTCGCGATCGTGATCGTCATGAACGCCGTCAACTTCATCGACGGGCTCGACGGTCTGGTTGCCGGGGTCTGCCTCATCGCCAACGGCGTGTTCTTCGCCTACTCGTACATCCTCGTGCGCGACACCGGCGCCAGCACCTACTTCAACCTGGCCTCGTTCCTCGCCGCCGTCCTGGTCGGGGCCTGCATCGGTTTCCTGCCCTTCAACTGGAGCCCCGCCAAGATCTTCATGGGAGATTCCGGCGCCCTCATGCTCGGCCTTCTGATGGCAAGCTCCGCCGTCGCGATCACGGGGCAGATCGATCCGGCGGTCCTGGACCCCGAGCGGTTCGGCCGTTCCCAGTTGCTGGGTGCCTTCATCCCGATCCTGCTGCCCATCGTGGTGGTCCTGCTGCCCCTGCTCGATTTCGGGCTCGCCGTGATGCGGCGCATGCGCGCGGGGAAATCGCCGTTCTCGCCCGACCGCAAGCACCTCCACCACCGCATGCTCGACATGGGGCACAGCGACCGTGACGCGGTGCTGATCTTCTACGCGTGGACGGCCGTGGTGAGCTTCTCCTTCCTGCTCATGTACCTCGGCACGCAGCAGAGCTGGCCGGGCGACTACCTCATCGGGGTCGGGTTCGGCGTGCTCGGCGTCGTCGCATGCCTGGTTCTGACCTTCCTCCCCTCGCGCCGCCGCGCGCGCCCAGCCCCCATCGAGGAGCCCGCATGACCCCCAGTCCCGTCTCCAGCACCCCGGTGCTCCGCACCGCTCTGACCTGGGGAGGCGTCGTCGCGGGGGCATTGGCCGTCGTCGGCGCGATCCTCGGCTTCGCCGTGGGCGGGGGAGAGGGCGTGGCCAGCGCGCTCGTCGGGGTACTCGTCGGCGCATTCTTCTCCGCGGTCACCGCCGCGAGCATCCTCATCGCCAACCGGTGGTTCGGCGACCCGTTGTACGTGCCGATCTTCTTCGGCATCGTGCTGGGGGGCTGGATCGTGAAACTCGTGCTGTTCATCGTCGCGCTCCTCGTCCTCCGCGACCAGCCGTGGATCGATCCGATCGTGTTCTTCGTCGCCCTGGTCGCGAGCGTCCTCGGGTCGCTGATCGTCGACCTCATCGTCCTCATGCGGATGCGCATCCCCCATGCGAGCGACGTCTCGCTGCCCACCGACCCGGATGCCGGTGACCGCCGCCAGTGAACGGAATCCGAGCGGGCCGTAGTTTGATAGTGTTTACCTGCACCCGCACGCTCTCCCAAGCGCTTTCGGGGCGCCCTCACCGACCATCGTCGCAACGGTCCTCACCGATGCCCCAAAGCTGGAGCCAGCGCTGTTCACTCAAGCTGCGACCCTGATCGCGAACGTCGCGTCCTCCGACGCGGAGTTCCATCCGCCGTCGATCAACGAGTTCTTCCCCGACGCTGTTCTGTTCGAGGGCACGATCTTCGCGATCACGCGGATCAACCTCATCCAGATGCTGGCGACGGCGGTGCTCGTCGTGCTGTTCGTGCTGGGCACGCGCCGCATGAAGCTCGTTCCCGGCCGGTTCCAGAGCATCGTGGAGATGGGTCTGGACTTCGTCCGGGTGAACATCGCGCACGATCTGCTCGGCCGCAAGGACGGCGACCGGTTCCTGCCGATCCTCACCACGATCTTCTTCATGGTGCTGTTCATGAACATCACGGGTGTCATCCCGTTCCTGAACATCGCCGGAACGAGCGTCATCGCCGTCCCGCTGCTGCTCGCGATCGTCGCCTACGTCACGTTCATCTATGCGGGCGTGCGCAAGAGCCCGGGCAACTTCTTCCGGAACTCCCTCATGCCCTCGGGCGTGCCGTGGTTCCTCTACATCATCATCATCCCGCTCGAGTTCCTCTCGACCTTCATCATCCGTCCCGTCACGCTGACGCTGCGACTGCTGATGAACATGATCGTCGGGCACCTGATGCTGGTGCTGTTCTTCGCCGCCACCCAGTTCTTCATCGTGGGTCTCGGCGGCTGGTGGTCGGCTCTCGGCGTGGGCAGCCTCGCCTTCGGCTTCGCCTTCACCCTGTTCGAACTGTTCGTCGCCTTCCTCCAGGCGTACGTCTTCGCGATTCTCACCGCGGTCTACATCCAGCTCGCGGTCGCGGAAGAGCACTGAGCGGCCCGGCGCACGCCGAGCCACCCAACCGAAAGGAAAACACCCCGTGGACGCAACTACGGTTCTCGCCCAGGTCACCGGAAACGTCGCGACGATCGGCTACGGCCTCGCCGCCATCGGCCCGGCCATCGGCGTGGGCATCGTCGTCGGCAAGACGATCGAGGGCGTCGCTCGCCAGCCCGAGCTCGCCGGCCGCCTGCAGGTCCTGATGTTCATCGGTATCGCCTTCACCGAGGCCCTGGCCTTCATCGGTATCGCGACCGGCTTCATCTTCACCTGATCCGGCCGCCACTTACTCAGACAAAGGAGACGGGATGCTGAACGCTCTTGTCGTATTCGCCGCGGACCACGCGGAAGAATCGGCGCCGAGCCCGCTGATTCCGGCCTGGTACGACATCATCTGGTCGGCTGTCTGCTTCGTCGTCATCCTGCTCGCGTTCTGGCGGGTTGTTCTTCCGCGGATGCAGAAGCTGCTGGACGAGCGCGGTGCCGCCATCGAAGGCAACATCGCCAAGGCCGACGAGGCCCAGCGGCAGGCCGAGGCGGCGCTGGAGCAGTACACGGCGCAGCTGGCCGATGCTCGCAAGGAAGCCGGTGAGATCCGTGAGGCCGCCCGCGAGGACGGCAAGAAGATCGTCGCCGAGGCCCGCGAGACGGCGTCGGCCGAGGCCGCCCGCATCACGGCCACCGCGCACACGCAGATCGAAGCCGAGCGCCAGGCGGCGCTGGTGTCGCTGCGCAGCGAGGTCGGCTCGCTGGCGCTCGATCTGGCCGGCAACGTGATCGGCGAGACCCTCTCCGACGACCAGAAGGCCCAGGCGGTCGTCGACCGCTTCCTGGCCGACCTGGAAGCGTCGGAGAACGCGGCATCCTCGAAGCCGGTTGCTGAGCCTGCCGAAGCACAGGGACCGGTGATGTCCTAGTGGGAAGCGCGACCACTCAGGCACTCGAGGTCACGACCGCGGCGCTCGGCGCGGCGCAGGACGTCGACCTCCAGGTCGCCGCCGAGCTGTTCGCTGCGGCGCGCGCCATCGGCGACTCGTCGCAGCTGGGCGGCGCGCTGGCCGATGCGTCGGCCTCGCCGGAGTCCCGTGCGAAGGTGATCGCCGACGTGTTCGGTCCTTCCTTCCGGCCGGTGACCGTGTCGCTGCTGAGCTCGCTGGTCGACCAGCGGTGGTCGCGTGCATCGGATCTCGTTGACGGGATCGAGGAGCTCGCGGTCCGCTCGGCGGCGATCGGGGCGACCGGCTCCGAGGTGGAGGCCGAGCTGTTCTCGTTCTCGCGCACCGTCGCACAGAACCCCGAGCTCGAGCTTGCTCTCGGCAGTCGCCTCGGCGATCCCGCGGCCAAGGGGGCGCTCATCACCTCGCTCCTGGGAGAGCGCGCGAGCGCCGCCACGACGCTCATCATCTCCTCGCTCGTGCAGCAGCCGCGGGAGCGTCGCGTCCGGAGCCTGCTCAACCGGGCCATGTGGCTCGTCGGCGACCAGCGAGGCCGCACCGTGGCGACCGTCGTGTCGGCCACACCGCTGAGTGACACCCAGCGCACCCGCCTCGCCACGGCGCTATCTGCGCGATACGGCGGCGAGGTGTCGCTGAACGTCGTGATCGACCCGTCGGTGGTGGGCGGCCTGCGCGTGCAGATCGCCGACGACGTCATCGACGCGAGCATCTCCACCCGCCTGGCCGGCCTCCGCCAGCGCCTGGCGGGTTAAACTACAAGGCTTTGCCGTCCGCGAGGACCGCACATCTCGGGGCTCCCCGGCCCCACAACACGAAGGAAGACAATGGCAGATATCACGATCAGCCCCGACGTCATCCGTGACGCGCTGAAAGATTTCGTCGCCGCCTACGAGCCCACTGGCGCCGCCGCGACCGAGGTCGGCACCGTTATCGACGCCGCCGACGGCATCGCCCACGTCGAGGGCCTGCCCGGCGTGATGGCCAATGAACTCGTGCGCTTCGGAGACGGCACGCAGGGCCTGGCCCTGAACCTGGACGAGCACGAGATCGGTGTCGTCGTCCTCGGCGAGTTCTCCGGCATCGAGGCCGGCCAGGAAGTCACCCGCACGGGCGAGGTCCTCTCGGTCGCCGTCGGCGACGGCTACCTCGGTCGCGTCGTCGACCCGCTCGGCAACCCGATCGACGGCCTCGGCGAGGTCGTGACCGAGGGTCGCCGCGCGCTCGAGCTGCAGGCGCCCGGCGTCATGTCGCGCAAGAGCGTGCACGAGCCGATGCAGACCGGCATCAAGGCCATCGACGCGATGATCCCCGTCGGCCGTGGTCAGCGTCAGCTGATCATCGGTGACCGCCAGACCGGCAAGACGGCGCTGGCGATCGACACGATCATCAACCAGAAGGCCAACTGGGAATCCGGCGACGTCAACAAGCAGGTTCGCTGCATCTACGTCGCCATCGGCCAGAAGGGCTCCACGATCGCCTCCGTCAAGGGCGCGCTCGAGGACGCAGGGGCCATGGAGTACACGACGATCGTCGCCGCTCCCGCCTCCGACCCCGCCGGCTTCAAGTACCTGGCGCCCTACACCGGCTCCGCCATCGGCCAGCACTGGATGTACCAGGGCAAGCACGTCCTCATCATCTTCGATGACCTCACCAAGCAGGCCGAGGCCTACCGTGCGGTTTCGCTGCTGCTGCGTCGTCCGCCGGGCCGCGAGGCCTACCCGGGCGACGTGTTCTACCTGCACTCCCGTCTGCTGGAGCGGTGCGCGAAGCTGTCCGACGAGCTGGGCGCGGGCTCGATGACCGGTCTTCCGATCATCGAGACCAAGGCCAACGACGTCTCGGCGTACATCCCGACCAACGTCATCTCGATCACCGACGGCCAGATCTTCCTGCAGTCCGACCTGTTCAACGCCAACCAGCGTCCCGCGGTCGACGTCGGCATCTCGGTGTCGCGCGTCGGCGGTGACGCCCAGGTCAAGTCGATCAAGAAGGTTTCCGGCACGCTCAAGCTGGAGCTCGCCCAGTACCGCTCGCTCCAGGCGTTCGCGATGTTCGCGAGCGACTTGGATGCCGCATCCCGTCGTCAGCTGTCCCGTGGCGCACGCCTCACCGAGCTTCTCAAGCAGCCGCAGTACTCGCCGTACCCGGTGGAGGAGCAGGTCGTGTCGATCTGGGCCGGCACCAACGGGAAGCTCGACACCGTCGAGGTCTCCGACGTGCTGCGCTTCGAGCGCGAGCTCCTCGACTACCTGCGCCGCAACTCGACTGTTCTCGACACCCTCCGCGAGACCAACGTCCTCGACGACGACACCGCGGCGGAGCTCGAGAAGCGCGTTGACGCGTTCGTCCTGGAGTTCCAGGCCGGCGAGGGACAGAGCATCGCAGCGCCGGGCACCGAGTCGGCCGATGCCGCCGAGGTGGACGACGTCAACCAGGAGAAGATCGTCAAGGGCCGCCGCTAACAGCGGCGGGGAGACAACACCATGGGCGCACAACTACGGGTCTATAAGCAGAAGATCAACTCTGCTCAGACCACCAAGAAGATCACGAAGGCGATGGAGCTCATCGCGGCTTCGCGCATCCAGAAGGCGATGGCGCGGGTGCGCGCGTCGTCGCCCTTCGCGCGAGCCGTGACGCGCGCCGTCTCGGCGGTCGCGACGCACTCCAACATCGACCACCCGCTGACCACCGAGCGCGCCGACATCCGCCGCTCGGCCGTGGTCATCTTCGCCTCCGACCGCGGACTTGCCGGCGCCTTCAACTCGCAGATCCTCCGCGAGGGTGTGGAGCTGGCCAACCTGCTGCGCTCGCAGGGCAAGGACGTCGCCTTCTACGTGGTCGGCCGCAAGGCGGTGGGGTACTTCCAGTTCCGCCGCCTCGCGACGGCGGCCGAGTGGACCGGTGACACCGACACTCCGCAGTTCCGCACCGCGGAGGAGATCGCCGCGACCCTCATCGACGCCTACAACCGTGGCGGCGGCGAGGGCGGCGTCGACGAGATCCACCTCGTGTACAACCGCTTCGTCAGCATGATGACGCAGAGCCCGGAGTCGGTGCGCCTTCTCCCGCTCGAGGTCGTCGAGGCCGAAGAGCCCACCGGCGCGCAGGTGTACCCGCTGTACGAGTTCGAGCCGGACGCCGAGACGGTGTTGGACGCGCTCTTGCCGGTGTACATCCAGAGCCGCGTCTTCAACGCCCTCCTCCAGTCGTCGGCCGCGAAGCACGCCGCGACCCAGAAGGCGATGAAGTCGGCCAGCGACAACGCCGACAAGCTCATCACCGACTACACCCGCCTGCGCAACAACGCGCGTCAGGCCGAGATCACGCAGCAGATCGCCGAGATCGTCGGCGGCGCCGACGCGCTGGCGTCCGGCAAGTAGACCCAGAGAAAGAGAAGAAGCCATGAGCCTCACCGCCGAGAAGACCGCGGTCGTCGGGCGCGTCGCGCGCGTCACCGGGCCGGTCGTCGACATCGAGTTCCCGCATGATTCCATCCCCGACATCTACAACGCGCTGAAGACGACGATCGTGATCGGCGACGAGTCGACCGAGATCACGCTCGAGGTCGCGCAGCACCTCGGGGACGACCTCGTCCGCGCCATCGCTCTGAGGCCGACGGACGGCATCGTCCGCGGCCAGGAGGTGCGCGACACCGGCGAGCAGATCACCGTTCCCGTCGGTGACGTCACCAAGGGCCGCGTGTTCAACGTGACCGGTGACATCCTCAACGCCGAGCCCGGCGAGAAGATCGAGATCACCGAGCGCTGGCCCATCCACCGCAAGGCGCCGAACTTCGACCAGCTCGAGTCCAAGACCCAGATGTTCGAGACCGGCATCAAGGTCATCGACCTGCTGACGCCCTACGTGCTCGGCGGCAAGATCGGCCTGTTCGGCGGTGCCGGCGTGGGTAAGACCGTGCTCATCCAGGAGATGATCCAGCGCGTCGCGCAGGATCACGGTGGTGTGTCGGTGTTCGCCGGTGTAGGCGAGCGCACCCGTGAGGGCAACGACCTCATCTCCGAGATGGAGGAGGCGGGCGTCTTCGACAAGACGGCGTTGGTGTTCGGCCAGATGGACGAGCCGCCGGGGACGCGTCTTCGTGTCGCCCTGTCGGCGCTGACGATGGCGGAGTACTTCCGCGACGTGCAGAACCAGGACGTTCTGCTCTTCATCGACAACATCTTCCGCTTCACGCAGGCCGGTTCCGAGGTCTCCACGCTGCTGGGCCGCATGCCCTCCGCCGTGGGTTACCAGCCGAACCTGGCCGACGAGATGGGCGTCCTCCAGGAGCGCATCACCTCGACGCGTGGCCACTCGATCACGTCGCTCCAGGCCATCTACGTTCCGGCCGACGACTACACCGACCCGGCGCCGGCGACCACGTTCGCTCACCTCGATGCCACGACCGAGCTCTCCCGCGAGATCGCGTCGAAGGGTCTGTACCCGGCCGTGGACCCGCTGAGCTCCACCAGCCGCATCCTCGACCCGCGCTACATCGGTGAGGACCACTACCGCGTGGCGACCTCGGTGAAGCAGATCCTGCAGAAGAACAAGGAACTGCAGGAGATCATCGCGATCCTCGGTGTCGACGAGCTGAGCGAAGAGGACAAGATCGTCGTGTCCCGTGCACGCCGCATCCAGCAGTTCCTCTCGCAGAACACCTACATGGCGAAGAAGTTCACCGGTGTCGAGGGCTCGACGGTTCCCATCAAGGAGACCATCGAGTCGTTCGACGCCATCGTCAAGGGCGACTACGACCACGTCGCCGAGCAGGCGTTCTTCAACGTCGGCGGCATCGCCGACGTCGAGGCCAAGTGGGCGCAGATCCAGAAGGAGAACGGCTGACATGCCGCTCCAGGTGCACCTCGTCTCGGCCGACGCCGAGGTGTGGACGGGTGAAGCCTCACTCGTGGTGGCCAAGACCGTCGAGGGCGAGATCGGCTTCATGTCCGGTCACGAGCCCGTGCTCGCGATCCTCGCCGAGGGCCAGGTGCGCATCACGCGTGCCGACGGCTCGAAGGTGATCGCGAACGCGCAGGACGGCTTCCTGTCGATGGAGGGCGACGACCTCACGATCGTCGCGGGCAACGCCGCACTCGTTTCCTAGCATCAGTCACCGAGAAACCACATCCCGGACGAGACGCACCGCCGCGCGCGGTGTCTCATCCGGGGTGTGGTTTCTCGCATGGGAGGGGTTGGGGCGGATGCTGATCCTGCTGCCGCCGTCCGAGACGAAGCGCCCGGGCGGGCGCGGGGCCGGTCTCGACCTGGACGCGCTCGCGCTGCCGACGCTGCGCGGACAGCGCGAGCAGGTGGTGGATGCGCTCATCGCGCTGTCGGCCGACGAGGACGAGGCGGCGCGCGTGCTGAAGCTCAGCGCGCGCCGGCGGGGTGAGGTCGCCGTCAACGCCGCCGTGCGGCAGAGCCCGACGCTTCCCGCGGTGGACCGCTACACCGGAGTGCTCTACGACGCGCTCGGGGCGGGAACCCTGGATGCGCCGTCGCGGAGGTGGCTCGGCGAGCACGTCCTCATCCACTCCGCGCCGTTCGGGCCCGTGGCCGCTCTGGATGCCATTCCCGCCTACCGCCTGGCAGCCGGTGCGGCGCTGCCCGGAGTGGCGCCGCTGCGTCGGCATTGGGCCGATGCCGTCACCGCCGCCCTCGCCGAGGCTTCGCCCCGGTTCATCCTGGACCTGCGTTCCGAGGCCTATGTGGCACTGGGCCCGGTTCCCGCCGGTGCCGACGCCGTCTACGTGCGCGTCGTGACCGACACGGGTGACGGCCTCACGCGGGCGCTCAACCACTTCAACAAGCACGCCAAGGGATCCCTCGTGCGCGCGCTGGCCGCCGATCGGCCGCGCATCTCCTCGACCGACGCCTTCCTGCGGTGGGCCGCGGGGTCAGGGCTCCTCCTGCGACCTGGCCGGGCGGGAGAGATCGACCTAGTGGTGTGAGTGCCGTGTTCTGCGGCCACGCGCGTCGCAGCCGTCGGAGAATCCTCCGTTCGCTAGCATGACGAACGCGGGGATCCCCGCGTCGCTCGCGACGTCAAACCCTTCGGAAGGACTTCCGTGTACAACGACACCTCGGGCGGAGCGCTCATCGCGCTGCTCTTCGCCTTCTTCTTCATCTGGCTGATCCTCGTCGCGGCCTACTATGTGGTCTCCTCGATCTTCTTCGCCAAGATCTTCGCGAAGGCGGGCGTGGAGGGCGGCTGGCGCGCATGGGTTCCGGTGTATCGCGAGATGATCTTCGTGAAGCTGGGCGACCTCAATCCCTGGTGGCTTCTCGTGCTCATCGGCGCGGGCTTCGTGCTGAACGTCATCCCGTACCTCGGTCCGATCCTCGGTGGGATCCCCGCCCTCGCCGCGTTCGTGTACGTCATGCTCGCGGCCTACCGCGTGCAGATGAAGCTCGGCAAAGAGGCTGCGTGGCTCATCCTCGCGGTGTTCCTGTGGATCGTGTGGCTCGGCATCATGGCCTTCGACAAGTCGCGCTGGAACACCGCCGTCGCCCCGGCCCCGTGGGCGAACAGCTTCCTGGCCGACACCACCGCGTGGCAGGGCGTGCCGGTGCAGGCAGGTCGCGCCGGATACGCCCCTCCCGCCGCGCCGGGCTACCCGGCTCCGGGCGTCTACCCGCCGCCGCCGGCCGGCTACACCCCGCCGCCCGCCGGCTACCCGGCGCCCGGAGGCCCGGCGTCCCCGCCGCCGGCGGGCCAGACCCCGCCGCCGGCCCCGCAGCAGCCCCCGGCAGCTCCCCCGGCCCCGCCCACGGAGGAGCCGCCGGCTCCGCCGCGCGTCTGAGCGCACGCACTGCAGAGAGCCCCCGCCGTCGGCGGGGGCTCTCTGCGTCCGGATGCGACGTTGCTGAGCCGATGGGGATGGTGCCGCGGGATGACCTCAGCCGTCCATTAGGATGGCAGGACGTCGCACGGGTTCAGCGCGGCGACCGCTCTCGGCAACCGGAGGATGTGGCGTGCCCCAGGTGACGACCAGCACCCGCTCCGTCCGCGTTCAGGACGCCACGATCGAGCTGTCGTGGGCGGAGGTCACCGACACCGGGCGTCGACGCGAGGCCAACCAGGACGCCGTCCTCACCAGTTACCCGCTGTTCGTCGTGGCCGACGGCATGGGCGGGCACGTCGGCGGCGAGATCGCCAGCGCGAGCACGGTCGACCGCCTCCGCGGGATGGTGGACGACGGCACGGTCACCCCGAAGGCCATCGAGAAAGCCCTCGTGCGCGCGGTCAAAGACATCCTGTCGCACCCGGAGACCACCGATGAGGGCACCGGCACCACGCTGACCGGCCTGTTCCTGGACACATCGCAGCATCCGCCGCACTGGGTCACCTTGAACATCGGCGACTCGCGCGTGTACCTCCTGCGAGATGGTGATCTCGTCCAGATCACCACCGATCATTCCGTCGTGCAGGAACTCGTCGCTGCCGGCCGCCTCAGCCCCGAAGAGGCAGAGAACCACCCGTACGGCAACGTCATCACCCGTGCGGTCGGTCCGACCGAGAGCGTGAAGCCGGACTACGTGCGCCTGGACGTCATCGATGGGGACCGCTTCGTGGTCTGCTCCGACGGGCTGACCAAGGAGCTCACCGACTACGGCATCCGGCACTTCCTCGAGGAGAATCCCGACCCCGCCGACGCCGTCGAGGCGATGCTCGCGGCGGCGCTGGAGAACGGCGGACGCGACAACGTCACGATCGTCGTGCTCGACGTGCACCGCGACGCCGGCTGAGAATCCTCCTCCCCAGCCGGGCCGCTCCCGCGGTTGTCCCCTGTCTGGTCCCGCCGGGCCCCGTGACGTCGGGGCGCGCGGTGCACTGAGGTCATGAGCACCGCCGGGTTCGTGTCCCTCTCCGCTTCGCGAGAGAGCGACGCGCCCGCCCTGTCGCTGCCGGCACGACCACCACGGCCCTCCCGCCCGCCCGTGCCGTGGCTGGCCTCCTCCGTTCCCGTCGTCGGTGCGCTCGGTTTCTGGGCCTTCACCGGGTCGGTGTTCGCGCTGTGGTTCGCGCTCCTCGGGCCCGTCATCGCGGTCGCGGGGGTCGCCGACGGGATGCGGACGGCCCGCCGCGAACGTCGCGCGGGTGAGAGGGAGGCGGCCGAGGCCCGAGACCGCGTGGGCGGGGAGGTCGAGGAGCGGCACGCGGCCGAGCGTGCCGCGCTGGCCATGCGCCACCCCGACGTCGCCGGGTATCTCGCGCGGCCGGAGCAGATCTGGCGGGCGGGAGCCGAGCGATCGGGGCGGGTGGCGGTGGGGCGGGGCGCGCTGCCCAGCCGGACCCGCGTGTCGACAGCGGGCACGCACCCCGACGACCTCCGCCTCGCGCAGGCTGCTCGCATCCTGGCCGACGCGCCCGTTCCCGTCGTCCTGGGCAGCGGATGCGCCGTGGTCGGACCCGATGCGCTGGCTCACGCGGTGGTGCGGTCGTTGCTGCTGCAGGTGGCGATGGTGCACCCGCCGGGCGAGGTCGAGATCGAGGCGCTGGAGGAGGGTGAGAGGTGGGTCGAGAACCTCCCGCACGCCGGAAGGCCCGGCGCCCGCCGGGTGGTGTGGGCGCGCCAGGGGGGAGTGCTCCCGGACGCGGACGTCGTGATGCTGTGCACGCGGCCGGGGGAGCCGGTTCCTCCGCGCTGCGGTGTGGTCGTGACCATGACGGGGCCCGGGAGTGCACGCGTGGAGATCGGTGTCGAGGCGCACGAGATCGAGGTCGAGGCGCTGGGCGCCGCCCAGGCGGCGCTGGTCGCACGCGACCTCGCCGAACGGCACGCGGCCGGTAGCTCAGCCGCCGACGATGCCGGGCCCGTGCCGCTGTCGGCTCTCCGGCCTCCGATGCGCGAGCGCTCCCGCGACAGCCTCCCTGTGACGATCGGGGTCGCCACCGGCACGCCGTACGAGGTGGATCTGGTGCGCCACGGCCCCCACGCGGTGGTGACCGGGATGACCGGTGCCGGCAAGAGCGAGCTGCTGGTCACGTGGGTGACCGCACTGTGCGCGCGGTACACGACGGCCGATGTCACCTTCCTCCTCGCCGACTTCAAGGGCGGGACGGCGTTCGAGCCCCTCGCGAGGCTGCCGCACGTGACCGGTGTCATCACCGACCTGGATGCCCGCAGCGCGGGGCGGGCCATCGACAGCCTCCGCGCGGAGATCCGGCACCGGGAGGGCGTGCTGGCCGGGGCGGGGGAGCGAGACGTGGGCGCGGTCGACCTGCCGCGCCTCGTCGTCATCGTGGACGAGTTCGCCGCGCTGCGCGAAGCCCATCCCGACCTGGAGCCGCTCTTCGCCGACCTCGCGGCCCGCGGGCGAGCCCTCGGCATCCACCTCATCCTCGGCACCCAACGCGTCGGGGGCGTCGTGCGCGACGCGCTCCTGGCCAACTGCGGCCTGCGGATCAGCCTGCGCGTGGCCGACCCGTACGACAGCACAGCCATCGTCGGAACGCCCGACGCCGCCTCCCTTCCCGGCGGGCCCGAGGGGCGCGGCCTCGCCGTGATCCGCCGCGGATCCGACACGCGGGCCGCCCGCGTGCGCATCGCCCTGTCCGGTCCCGCCGACGTCAGCGCCGCCGTCGACGGGGCCGGGCTCCTGCCCCGCGCCAGCTGGCTGCCGGAGCTGCCGACGACGATCCCCCTCGACGAGGTGCGGACGCCGCTTCCCGGTATCGTGCTCGGTCTCCGCGACGAGCCCGACCACCAGCGCCAGGAGGCCGCGCTCCTACCCCGGGACGGCCGGGGCCTCCTCGTCGTGGGAGGACCGGCGTCGGGGAAGACCACGTCCCTTCGCACGATTGCGGCGCAGGTGGCCACCGCGCTCTGGGTGGGAGCCGACCCCGAGCACGCCTGGGATGTACTCTCGACGGCTGCGCTTCATCCGCCGGCGCCGGGAACGGCCGTCTTCCTCGACGACCTCGACGCCCTGGCCGGGCGGTTGCCGGACGAGTACGCGAGGGCGGCCGCCGAGGCGGTGGAGCGTCTCATCCGCGATGGGGGGAGGCTGGGAATCCAGGTCTTCGCCGCCGCGCAGCGCCTGACCGGCGTCGCCGGGCGGGTCGCCGACCTCTTCCCGAGCCGACTGGTGCTCGGCACGCCCAGTCGCGCCGAGCATGTGGCGGCCGGTGGGATGGCCGCCGACTACGTGGTGTCGGCGCCTCCGGGACGGGGGGTGATCGAGCGTCGGGTCGTGCAGGTGGCCGTTGCCCCCGACGCGACGGCACCGGGTGCTCCGTCGGCTCTGCCGCTGTGGCATCCGCCCGTGGGGGTCTCCGGTTTCGTCACCCGCCGCGGAACGACACAACCGCTCGAGCGGTGGGAGCGCAGCGGGGTGCGCCTGCGCGCCGTGGACGCCACCGACGATCCCGCCGTACCCGAGCCCGGGGGCCGGGTGCTCCTGGTGGGCGACCCGGAGCAGTGGGCCGTCCGTCCGCGGCTGCTGGAGCGGATGCGGTCGGACTCCGCGCTCGTGATCGACGCGGCCTGCGCGCGCGACGTGCGGCTGCTCACGGGGGATCGCGATCTTCCCCCGTACGCCGCGCCGCACCAGGGCCGCGCGTGGGAGTTCGCGGCGGGGCGGCCACCGCGCCGCGTGGCGGTGACCCCGTCGCCCGGCCCGTAATGGTCGGTGGTGCGCCGCCCGCCGGCCGCCGCCGCCTCTTCTGGGCGCTCAGGAGACACGCCGAGCGGGAGCCCTCAACGGCGTCGGCCGGCCTCCTGAACGGCGAGGCCGGGTCATGCCAGGACATCGCCGCGGGATGCGGCGGGCAGCGCGTGGGCCGCGGCCACCCCCGGGTTCACCACCGCGCCGCCGGCGATGTTCAGCCCGGCTGCCAGGGCGGGGTCGGCGCGCAGCGCCTCCTTCCACCCCCGAGCGGCGATCTGCCGCACGTAGGGGAGGGTCACGTTCGTCAGAGCCGAGGTCGAGGTGTTCGGCACGGCGCCGGGCATGTTGGCGACGCAGTACAACACCGACCCGTGCACCGTGAAGGTGGGATCGGCATGCGTGGTCGGGCGGGTGTCGGCGAAGCATCCGCCCTGATCGACCGCGATGTCCACGAGCACACTTCCCGGACGCATCCGCGACACGGTCTCGTTCGAGACGAGCTTGGGCGCGCGGGCTCCGGGGATGAGGACGGACCCGATGACGAGGTCGGAGTCGACCACCGCGCGCTCGAGGTCGAGGGGGTTGGACGCGGCCGTGCGGATGCGGCCCTGGAAATGATCATCGAGGTAGCGCAGACGCTGGACATTGGTGTCGAACACGGTCACCTGAGCGCCGAGGCCCACAGCGACCACCGTGGCGTTCGCCCCGGCCACGCCCCCGCCGATGACCGTCACCTGCGCCGGCCGCGTGCCGGGGACTCCCGACATGAGGAGGCCCAGTCCCCCCTGGGAGCGCAGCAGCGTGTGTGCGCCCACCATCGGCGCGAGCCGGCCGGCGACCTCGCTCATCGGTGCGAGCAGCGGCAGGCCGCCCCCGGGGAGTTGGACGGTCTCGTACGCGATGGCGGTCACGCCGTCGGCGAGGAGGCGTTCGGTGAGGGGACGATCGGCGGCCAGGTGCAGGTACGTGAAGACGACGAGGTCATCGCGGAAGTACCCGTACTCGCTGGCGATCGGCTCTTTGACCTTGAGCAGCAGCTCCGCCCGCGCCCACACGTCGGCGGCGCTTTCCAGAAGAACCGCGCCGGCCTCCTGGTAGTCGGCATCGCTCATCGCCGACCCCCGGCCGGCGCCGCGCTGGACGAACACGTCGTGCCCGGCTGTGACCAGGTCGTGCACTCCGGAGGGCGTCAGGGCGACCCGGTACTCGTGGTCCTTCACCTCGCTCGGTACGCAGATCCTCATCCGATCCACCTTTCCGCGCAGCCGGGTGGGCCGCGCCTCAGAACGCGGGGCGGATCGCCCCGACGTCCTTCCCGCCGCCGGAGACCGACAGGGGAAGCCTGGCCATCGCATCCGCGACATCCGCGGGGGCGAGGGCTCCCGCGCGTTCGAGGAGGCGCAGCGCGACGGCGGATGCGGCGCGGCCGCTGCCGTCGAGGATCTTCAGCGCGACCGTGGTGCCGTCGGGGGCCACCATGACCATCACGCCTTCGGCCCCGCCCTTGGCGAACACGCCGAGGCGCTCGATGACGACGGTGTCGGGGCGGCCGGGGCCGTCGATCGTCCACGGGTTCTCTCGGACGGCGCGGACGAGGGCGCCCGCGTTGCGGTGCAGGGCGAAGGGTGAGCGCTCGGACGAGGTCCCGACCCGCTGGATGGCCCGGGCAAGCCCCGCCAGTGTCATCGCGTACACCGGTGCGCCGCATCCGTCGATCGCCGTGGCCGTCGTCCTCTCCCCGGTGAGGCGCTCGATGACCTCCCGGATGTGCACCTGCAGCGGGTGGGCGGGATCGAGGTACCCCGCGGTATCCCAGCCGCTCGTGACGCACGTGAGCAGCATGGCGGCGTGCTTTCCGGAGCAGTTCATCCGGATGCGCGCCGGCTGGGCATGGTCGCGGATCATCTCGTCGCGCGTGGCGGTGTCGGAGGGCCAGGCCGGAGGGCAGCCCAGGTCGTCCTCGCCGAGTCCGGCCGCGGCGAGGATCTCGCGCACGACCGCGACGTGCCGATCGGTGCCGGTGTGGCTGGCCGTGGCCAGGCCCAGCATCTGCCCCTCCAGCGGAGCGCCGGCGGTCAGGCAGCCCAGGGCCTGGAACGGCTTCATGCTGGAGCGCGGAAGGATGCTCGCGCTGACGTCGCCGAGTCGTTCGGCGACGGTGCCGTCGGGGGCCAGGACGATCGCGGCACCGGAGTGTCGCGATTCGACGAAGCCGTTGCGCTCGACTGTGGCGAGGTCGACGGATGCGGCGGAGGTCAACGGCACGCTCCCACACTATCCGCGGATGTCGGGGCCGCGGGGCGACTCACGATGGAAGACTGGCCGGATGACGGCTGAGCATTCCTATCGGGTCCACGCCACGTGGACGGGCGACCGCGGCACGGGAACGAGCGGGTACCGCGACTACGACCGGTCCGTCACGATCGGCGTCGAGGGCAAGCCCGATCTCCTCGCGTCCGCCGACAAGCCGTTCCGCGGCGACCCGAGCCGGTGGGACCCCGAGGACCTCCTGGTGGCGGCGCTGGTGGAGTGCCACCTGCTGTCCTACCTCCACGCGTGCACGTCGGCCGGTGTGGTCGTCGTCGGCTACGAGGACGAGGCCACCGGCACGATGGTCGTGGAGGGGATGAGTGGCCGGTTCCTCGAGGTCGTGCTGCATCCCCGCGTCGTGGTTGCCGACGAGTCCATGGTGGAGGCGGCGACCGCGGCCCATCGCGACGCGCACGAGTGGTGTTTCATCGCCAACTCCGTGAACTTCCCGGTGCGCCACGAACCCACCATCACCGTCGCCTGACCGGACCCCCCTCACCGCGGAGACCGCGAGAATCCAGTCCGGGCGCGAGAATCCCGCAGAGAGCGGGATTCTCGCCGGGACAATGGATTCTCGCGGTCTCCGGTGCGGCGGGCGCGCGGGTCAGATGACGTCGGCGTCGACCCAGTCCATCGACTTCGTCACGGCTTTCTTCCACAGCCGCAGCTGACGCTCGCGCTCGTCGGAGTCCATGTTCGGCTCCCAGCGCTTGTCCTCCTGCCAGTTCGCACGCAGGTCGTCCAGGTTGTCCCAGAAACCCACCGCGAGGCCCGCGGCGTACGCGGCGCCGAGGGCGGTGGTCTCCGCCACCACCGGCCGCACCACGGCCACCCCGAGGATGTCGGCCTGGAACTGCATGAGCGCGTCGTTGGCGGTCATGCCGCCGTCGACCTTGAGCTCCGTGAGGTCGACGCCGGAGTCGGCGTTGACCGCCTCCAGCACCTCGCGGGTCTGGAACGCGGTCGCCTCCAGCGCTGCGCGGGCGATGTGGTTCTTGTTGACGTAGCGCGTCATCCCGACGATCGCCCCGCGGGCATCGGCTCGCCAGTACGGCGCGAACAGGCCCGAGAACGCCGGCACGAAGTACACGCCACCGTTGTCCTCGACGGCCTCGGCGAGCTTCTCCACCTCGGGAGCGGAGCTGATGATCCCGAGCTGGTCGCGGAGCCACTGGATGAGCGACCCCGTGACGGCGATCGAGCCCTCCAGTGCGTAGTGCGCCGGCCCGTCGCCGAGCTTGTAGCCGAGGGTCGTCAGCAGACCGTTCTTGGAGTGGACGATCTCCTCACCGGTGTTGAAGATGAGGAAGTTGCCCGTGCCGTAGGTGTTCTTGCTCTCGCCCGGATCGTAGGCCGCCTGCCCGAAGGTGGCCGCCTGCTGGTCGCCGAGGATGCCGGCAACCGGCGTCTCGCGCAGCAGCGACGACGGCTCCGCCTTGCCATATACCTCCGAGGAGGACCGGATCTCCGGCATCATCGAGCGCGGCACGCCGAAGATCTCGAGGATGTCATCGCGCCACTGCAGCGTCTCGAGATCCATGAAGAGGGTGCGGCTGGCATTGGTCACGTCGGTGGCGTGGACGCCCCCCTCGGTGCCGCCGGTGAGGTTCCACAGCACCCACGAGTCGGTCGTCCCGAAGAGGAGATCGCCGGACTCGGCCTTCGCGCGCGCTCCCTCGACGTTCTCGAGGATCCACACGATCTTCGTGCCGGAGAAGTACGTCGCCAGCGGGAGGCCGACGATGTCCTTGAAGCGGTCAGCGCCGCCGTCCTCGGCGAGGCGGTCCACGATCGACTGCGTGCGGGTGTCCTGCCACACGATGGCGTTGTACACCGGCCTGCCCGTGTTCTTGTCCCACACCACCGCGGTCTCGCGCTGGTTGGTGATGCCGATCGCGGCGATGTCGTGGCGGGTCACGTCGGCGCGGCTGAGGGCCAGGCCGATCACTTCCTGCGTGTTGCGCCAGATCTCGGCGGGGTCGTGTTCGACCCACCCCGCCTTCGGGAAGATCTGCTCGTGCTCCTTCTGCCCGATCGAGACGACGGTTCCTTTGCGGTCGAAGATCATCGCGCGGGTTGAGGTGGTGCCCTGATCGATGGCGAGAACGTAGTCGGCCATGGTGTGACTTCCTTGTCTGTGAGTGGTGGCGAGGAAAAGAGGTGGGGCACTGCGGGCGGCGCCCGCGGCCTCAGCCGAGGCCGAGAAGCAGCGGTGCCAGGAGCGCGGCGATCGCGGCTCCGATGAGCGGCCCCACGACCGGCACCCAGGAGTAGGCCCAGTCGCTGGACCCCTTGCCCTTGATGGGGAGGATGGCGTGGGCGATGCGGGGACCGAGGTCGCGCGCCGGGTTGATGGCGTAGCCCGTGGGGCCACCGAGGGATGCGCCGATCCCGACCACGAGCAGTGCGACGGGAACGGCCGACAACGGGCCGAGGGCACCGGGCGTCCCGATCTCGACGTCGCCGTAGTCGGCGAAGGCGAAGATGACGAACAGGAGCACGAAGGTGCCGATGATCTCGGTGGCGAGGTTCCAGCCGTAGGAGCGCATCGCCGGGCCGGTGGAGAAGACTGCGAGCTTCAGTGCCGGGTCGGGCTCCTCGTCGAAATGCTGCTTGTAGGCGACCCACGCGAGAACCGCGCCCAGGAACGCGCCGATCAGCTGCGCCGCGACCGCCACGAGGAACATGAGGCCGTCGATCGTGCCGGCGATGAGCAGCGCCAGCGACACGGCGGGGTTGATCATCGCGCCGGAGTATGCCGAGACGAGCACGCCGGCGAAAACCGCCAGGCCCCAGCCCCAGTTGATCAGCAGCCAGCCGCCGCCGTTGCCCTTGGTTCGGGCGAGGACGACGTTGGCGACCACGCCGGCACCGAGAAGCAGAAGCATCGCGGTGCCGACCAGTTCAGACAGGAAATACAGACCCAGATTGACGTCTTGCATGTCGACATTGACCTTTCAGAGAAGTCCCGCGTGCGCAGCGATGCGCGACTGCGGGGGCCGTGGAATGTCAGGCTAGAGATCGGGTTGCCGGCGGGCGCCGGACGTCTCACATGTGCGCGGTTCCGACCTCCTCGAACTCGACGCGATGCGCGGTGCGCAGGATCTCCACCGTGCGCGCGACCTCATGGTCACGCCGCTCCGCATCCCAGCCGAGGACGTCGGAGACGGCGTCGGCGACTTCACGGAGAGTCTGAGGGGTCATGCCGCCGACGAACGCGATCGAGGTGCGGCGCAGGAGCAGGTCGATGAGATGGACGACCTGCTCGGTCCCGGCCAGGTGCGCCAACTCCTCGCGGTAGTACCCCGGGGCGTGCTCGAGCGCGGCGGCGTCGACGGGGATGGCCGTGAGCACGTCGGCAGCTCGCGTGCCGTAGCGCGTCAGCATCCGGTCGGCCAGCTCCGCGGAGTGCCCCGCGGCGTTCTGCCGGATCCACTGGCGCCGTTCGGCGTCGGTGCGCGGGAAGCCCTCGCCGCCGCCGATCGCGAGACCCACGGTGCTCACGCGGTGCCGACGGCCGAGGGTCTCCATCGTCCGGGTGCTCAGGTGTTCGGCCAGCGCGCGGAACGTGGTCCACTTGCCGCCGACGAGGCTGAGGATGGGGATCCCCTGAAGGGTGTCGTCGACGATGCGGTAGTCGCGCGACACGAAGCCCGGCGCCGTGTCGTCGTGACGGGGCAGCGGGCGGATCCCGGAGAAGGTGTACACGATCTGCGACCGGTCCACGACGATGTCGGGATACACCTGCTTGACGAGGTCGAAGAAGTAGTCGATCTCCTCGTCGGTGGTGACCACGGGTTCGGCCGGGTCGGCGTCGATGTCGGTCGTGCCCACCAGGACCCGTCCCTTGAGGGGGTAGATCAGGACGATCCGCCCGTCCGACGCCTCGAAGAAGATCTCCCGGCCCCTCGTCGCGGCCAAGAGCTCCGGGTGGTCCAGCACGATGTGCGAGCCCTTCGTGCCGCCCATGAACCGGGTCGGCATCCCGAGTGCATCGTTGGTGAGGTCGGTCCACGGGCCGCTGGCGTTGACGACGACCTTGGCCCGGATGGAGAATTCCTCGCCGGTCACCTCGTCGCGCAGCAGCACCGCGCCGCCGGCCATACCCGCGGCTGCGACATAGTTGACCGCCAGTGCGCGGGGGCCGCCGGCTTCACGTCCATCGTGCAGCACGTCCAGCGCGAGGCGCTCGGGGTCCCACATCGAGGCGTCGTAGTAGGTCGCGGTGTACTTGACGTCGGGGTTCATCGCGGGGAACTCCGCGAGCGACTTCTTCCGTCCGTGGAAGCGGTGGCGGGGGACCGTGCCGCCGCCGCGCGAGAACGTGTCGTAGATCATCAGGCCGGTCTTGATCAACAGCGCACCCCGCTCGCGCGGCTTCCCGCGCCCGTGCGTGACGAGCAGGCGGAAGGGCGCCGAGAGGATGCCGGAGAGCGTCTTGAAGATCGGGATCGTGGTCTCCAACGGACGCACGTAGTGCGGCGCGGTCCGCAGCAGCGCATTGCGCTCGGTGACCGCCTCCTGCACGAGCCGGAATTCGCCGTTCTCGAGGTAGCGGATGCCGCCGTGCACCATGTGGCTCGAGGCGGATGAGGCCCCGGAGACGAAGTCGCCACGATCGATGAGAGCGATATCGACCCCCTGCAGGGCCAGATCGCGGAAGGCCGCGATGCCGTTGATGCCTCCGCCCACCACGAGGATGTCGACCTCGCCGCGCTCGCGGAGAGCCTGAACATCGGGGCGGGAGGGGGGAGTCGACATCGAAGACACGGGTCCGACCTTTCGTGTGGTGCGTCCTACCAGGGTGCCCCCCGGTTGAACGTAGTTGCAAGCAGTCTGCACAAACGTGCACACTGGCTCTGACATTCCAGGAGGCGCCATGCCGTCGGCATCCACCCGCGCGCAGGACGCCCTGCGCGCGGCGCAGCTGTACTACCTGCAAGACCTGACGATGGAGGGCATCGCGCGCGAGATGCACGTCTCTAGGTCGTCGGTGTCGCGCCTCCTCTCGTATGCGCGCGAGAGCGGACTCGTGACGATCTCGATCCATTCGCCGCAGGATGCCCGAGACCAGCTGGAGAACCGTCTCGCGCGCCGGTTCGGCGTCACGGCGCATGTGGTGCCGACCCCGGATCGCATCAGTGAGGCCGAGCGGCTCGAGCGCACCGCGCTGTCAGCGGCGCGGATTCTGACGGAGCGGGTGGATTCGTCGATGACGATCGGGATCGCGTGGGGGTCGACGCTGTCGGCGGTCGCGCGGCACCTGCCCGCCAAGCGCACCCACGATTCGCGTGTGGTGCAGATGAACGGCGCCGCGAACGTGCGCACCTCCGGCATCCCCTACGCGGGGGAGATCCTCACGCGGTTCGGCACGGCCTGGTCGGCCTCGGTGCACCAGTTCCCCGTGCCCGCCCTGTTCGACGATCCGCTCACCAAGAGCGCGATGTGGCGTGAGCGGTCGGTGCGGGCGGTGCTGCAGATCCAGGAGCACGCGGGCGTCTTCGTGTTCGGGCTGGGGTCGCCCCACGCGGATGTGCCGTCGCACGTCTACTCGGGCGACTACTTCGACGAGGTCGACCGCCGTTCGATCCAGCGGCACGGCGTGGTGGGCGATTGCGCGACGGTGTTCTACCGCATCGACGGCACATCCGACGGCATCGACCTCAATGAGCGCTCCAGCGGCCCGGACCTCGACGCGGTGCGCCGGATCCCCAACCGGTTCTGCGTCGTGTCGAGCCTGTCCAAGCTCGACAGCCTGCGCGGAGCGCTGGCGGCGGGGATCATCACCGAGCTCGTCGTGGAGGAGTCGCTGGCCCGGCAACTGCTGGAGGTCGCCGCCGCCCCCTGAGCGCTCCGTCAGAGCTCGCCGAAGCCGTCCTCGACCATCGAGCGCAGTTCGTCGACGGCCTCCTGCGCCTGCGGCCCGGTCGCCGCCACCCGCACGCGCGTGCCGGGGCGCACACCGAGCGACATGAGGGCCAGCAGGCTGTTTCCGGCGATGGGCGCCGACCCGGAATCGAGGTCGGACACCGTCACGCGGGCATCGAAACGTCCGGCGGCGCGCACGAACGCGGCGGCCGGACGCGCGTGCAAGCCCGACGGGTTGCGGATGACCGCTTCGAACGACGCCTCATCCACCGTCCCCGCATCGCGGGGCAGGTCGCCGGATGCGGCGGCGACCGGTTCGTCGCCCAGCTGCGTGCGTTTGGCCTCCAGCGCGCCTGCCACCTCGGTGGCGACGTCATCCAACGACCCACCGGCGGCCGCTGCCACCACGGCGGCGACCAGCCCCTCCACGAAAGGGGCGGAACTGAGGACGACCGGAGCCCGGGTCTGCACGAACTCGCGCGCCATCTGCGCGCTGAGGATCGCGGAGCCGAGATCCATCAGCACGAGGACCCCGTCCTCGGATGCGGCGCGGTCGATGGCCGCCGCGATCTCCACGGCGTCGGTGCCGAAGCCCCCGTCGGAGGTGCCGGCGGCCACCTCGATGCGCGGCGGTGCGTCGCCTCCCATCTGCAGTGCCAGGTCGACGCCGGCGGCAGCGAGGGCAGCGCTGTGCGACACGACGACGAGTCCGATCATGCCGCCTGCTCCAGCGCGTCGCGCAGCGCTTCAAGGAGAAGAGTCGCCGATGCCGCGCCCGGGTCCATGTGGCCGGCGCTGCGTTCACCGAGGTAACTGGCGCGACCTTTCCGCGCCACCAGCGGGATGGTGGCGTCACGTCCCTTCTGTGCCGCCTCCACCGCCGCGCGCGCGGCCGTCGCGGCATCGGCGCCGTCGGCGACGGCGGCGTCCCACGCGTCGGCTGCGGGCAGCAGCGCGTCGATCATCGTCTTGTCACCGGGTGCGGCCTTGCCGCGGGCGACGAGCCCTTCCACACCGGCGCGGAGCGCCGCTCCCAGACCGTCGGCGTCGAGGGTCGCACCGGTCCCCGCAGCGGCGCCCAGACGCAGGAAGAACGTGCCGTACAGGGGCCCGCTCGCTCCGCCGACCGTGGAGACCAGCGTCATCCCGACGGTCTTGCCCAAGTCGGCAGGGGTGGACGGTGCATCGGCGGCCAGCTTGCCCACCACCGCGTGCATGCCGCGTGCCATGTTGGAGCCGTGGTCGGCGTCGCCGATCTCGGAGTCCAGAGCGGTCAGCTCGGACTCATGCTCGCTCACGAGTGCGTCGAAGCGTGTCATCCAGTCGCTGAGGACGGCGGTTGTGACGGCCATTCGCCTCACGCCCCCCAGCGCAGCCCGGGGGTGGTGACCGGCGCGTCCCACAGCCGGATCAGCTCATCGTCGGCCTTCACGACGGTCAGAGAGCATCCGGCCATGTCGAGACTCGTGATGTAGTCGCCCACGAGGGAGCGCTGCACCTCGACGCCGGCGTCGGCGAGGAGAGCGGCGACCTCGCCGTACATGAGGTACAACTCGATCAGGGGAGTGCCGCCCAGGCCCGAGAGCATCACGATCGCGGGTCCCGTGGCATCGAGGTCGGCGAGGATCGGTTCCACCAGCATCCGGGCGATCTCCTTCGCCGGCGCCAGCGGCACACGCTCGCGCCCGGGTTCGCCGTGGATGCCGACGCCGATCTCCATCTGGTCGTCGGGCAGCTCGAAGGTGGGCTTTCCGGCAGCCGGCACCGTGCAGCTGGTCAGCGCCACACCCATCGAGCGTCCGCTGGCACTCACCTTCTCCGCCAGCGCGCGCACGGTGTCGAGGTCGGCGCCCTCCTCCGCGGCCGCGCCGACGACCTTCTCCAGGATCACCGTGGTGCCGGTGCCGCGGCGACCGGCCGTCCACGTGGAATCCTGCACCGCGACGTCGTCGGCGACCAGGACGGATTCGACGCGGATCCCCTCGGCGGCGGCGAGTTCGGCGGCCATCTCGAAGTTGAGGACGTCGCCGGTGTAGTTCTTCACGATGTGGAGGACCCCGGCACCGGAGTCGACGCCCTTCGTGGCGGCGAGCACCTGGTCGGGCGTCGGCGACGTGAACACCTCGCCGGCAGCCGCGGCATCCAGCATCCCCCTTCCGACGAAACCGCCGTGCATCGGTTCGTGCCCGGATCCGCCTCCCGAGACCAACGCGACCTTGCCGGGTCGCGGGGGTTCGCCGCGATACACCACGCGGTCCGCGGTGTCCACGCGCAGCTCGGGATGTGCGGCCTGGATGCCCCGGAGGGCCTCGATGAGAACATCGGCGGGTGCATTGATGAGCTTCTTCATGGGTCCCTCCGGGCGCGGCGGTGCGGTCAGGGAGAATCTCCACCTGACCGCGGGGCCTGTCAAGGGCGCGCGGGAGCGGTCAGCGCCGCTCGTGCGGGAGGACCTGACGGATGCGATCGATCGGGCCGGCGGCCGGGACCTCGTTGTAGACGCCGGCCAGCTCCTGCCCCGACAGGGCGTGGATGGCCGCCATGATCTCATCCGTGGCGGCCCTCCTGGCGCGGCCGGACGATGCCGGTCCGTGCGCGGTGAGGTCCAGGGGGGCGCCGAACCGAACGGTGATCCGCTGACGGAGCGTGGGGAAACGCGCGCCCACCGGCATGACGACATCCGTGCCGCTCAGGCCGACCGGGACGACCGGCGCCCCGGTCTGCAGCGCGAGGAAGGCTACCCCGGTGCGGCCCTTGTAGAGGCGTCCGTCGAGGGAGCGCGTACCCTCCGGGTACAGCGCGACGGCGCGGCCGTCCTCGAGCAGCCGTCGCTGCTGGTCGAGGGCGTCCAGCGCCGCCTGGCCCGCCCCCCGCTCGACGGGGATCGCGCCCAGCCCGGAGAAGAACTGTCGCGACGCCCAGGAGTCGAAATAACTCGACTTCGCCAGGAAGTGCACCGGCCGGGGAGCGGCGACGGGGATCGCGATCGAGTCGATGAACGACAGGTGGTTGCTCGCGAAGATCACCGGTCCCGTCCGCGGCACCAGTGCCCGGCCCTCGATGTGGGGCCGGTAGATCGCGCGAGCCAGCGGAGCGACGACCGTCCGCCCGAAGGCGTAGGCCGCACCGCCTCGCGGAAGCGGGTCGCCGTCGGGCGTGGCGGCCGTCGCGGGCGCCTCCTCGGAAGTCACCCGACGAGGCTACCCCGCATTTCATTCCCCCTACGGCATGCCCTGTTCTCAGGCGCCTCGTAGGCGGGATGCGCCAGGATGGACTGTCCCCGACACCCTCGAGAGGTTCGCCCGTGCGCATCCGACCGCTTGCCACCCTGTCACTGGCTGCTGCCGCAGTCGTCGTCCTCGCCGGCTGCTCGGGCGGATCCGCCCCGGAGGCGAGCCCGACCGGGACTCCCGGGGATCTGTGCGCGGCCGCCGCGCCGTCCGGCGCCGCCTCGGACGCGGTGACCGTCGAGGGGGAGTTCGGCTCGACGGCCACCGTGAGCTTCGGGGCGCCGCTGGAGGTCTCCGACGTCGAACGCACGGTGGTGACCGAGGGATCGGGTAAGGAGGTCAGCGCGGGTGACTATGTCTCCTACGCCCTGACCGCGTTCGATGCAGGCACCAGCGAGCAGATCGCGACCGCGGGCTACGAGTCGCCCCTGCAGCCGCAGCAGATCTCGCCGGAAAGCGCGCTCGGACAGGTTCTGGGATGCGCGCCGCAGGGCTCGCGGGTGGTCGCCACCCTTCCCGGCGACGGCGGGCAGAACGCCCCGCAGGTCTACGTGTTCGACGTGCTCGACGTCATCCCGGAGGCGCAGTGGTGCGTCGCGGAGGAGTTCGATGGAAACGCCCCGGCCGTCACCTTCGGCGAGGGCGGCGCACCGGCGATCACCATCCCGGCCACCGATGCGCCCGCGGCGGTCTCCGTCGAGGTGCTCGAGGAAGGCGACGGCGACGTCGTCGAACCCGGGAGTGCGGTCGACGTGAACTACACCGGCGTCAAGTGGTCGGACGGATCCACCTTCGACTCCAGCTGGGATCGCGGGGAGAGCGAGACTTTCACCACCGATGGCGTGGTCGACGGTTTCCGCGTCGCGCTGGAGGGCCAGCAGGTCGGCTCGACGGTGCTGGTCGCGATGCCGGCGACGTGCGCGTACGGCGAGAGGGCGTCGTCGCAGCATGAGCTGGCCGGCGAGGCTCTCGTATTCGTGGTGAACATCATCGCGAGCGAGAACGCCGGACAGTGACGCGGGGGCGCCGTCGGTAGGCTGACCGGATGCGGCGCGTCCTCGTTCTCGGATCGACCGGCTCGATCGGCACCCAGGCCCTGGAGGTCATCCAGGGCCACCCCGATCGGTTCGAGGTCGTCGGCCTCGCCGTCGGCAGCGACCGCGAAGGGATGCGTGCGCAGGCCGAGCTGTTCCATGTGGAGCACACCGCCGTCGGCGCGGCCGAGGCCGAACAGCTGGTCCGCGACGTCGAGGCCGACGTCGTGCTCAACGGCATCACCGGCTCCGTCGGTCTCGGGCCGACCCTCGCGGCGCTGGAGGCCGGGCGCACCCTCGCCCTGGCGAACAAGGAGTCGCTGATCGTCGGCGGCGATCTCGTCACGGCCCTGGCGCGACCGGGTCAGATCGTGCCGGTCGACTCCGAGCACTCCGCGATCGCCCAGGCCCTGCGGGCCGGGGAACACGGGGAGGTGCGCCGCCTCGTGCTCACCGCATCCGGGGGGCCCTTCCGAGGCCGGACGCGCGCGGAGCTGGCCGACGTCACCCCGGCAGCCGCGCTCGCCCACCCGACCTGGACGATGGGACGCGTCGTCACGACGAACTCGGCGACCCTCGTCAACAAGGGGCTGGAGGTGATCGAGGCGCACCTCCTGTTCGACGTGCCCTACGACCGGATCGACGTGGTCGTGCACCCGCAGTCGATCGTGCACTCCATGGTCGAGTTCGTCGACGGCTCCACGATCGCCCAGGCGTCGCCGCCGGACATGCGCCTTCCCATCTCGCTCGGACTCGACTGGCCGCACCGCATCGCGGGCGTGGGGAGCCCGCTGGACTGGAGCGCCCCGTCGTCGTGGACCTTCGAGCCGCTCGACGAGGACGCCTTCCCCGCCGTGGCGCTGGCCAAGCAGGTCGGCCGCCTCGGCGGCACCTACCCGGCGGTCTTCAACGCCGCCAACGAGCAGGCCGTGGACGCGTTCCACGAGGGACGTCTGGCGTTCCTCGGCATCCTCGACACCGTCCGGGAGGTGGTCGAGGCGCACGAGGCGCCGGGGGAGCTCACCCGCGAGTCCCTCGCCGAGGCCGAATCCTGGGCGCGCGCGGCGGCGGACCGGGCCATCTCCGCCGCATCCTGACGCCGAGAAACGGCAATCCGGACGAGAAAGGGCGCGCGGCGTGCCGTTTCGCCCGTTTCGTCGTTTCTCGGTGGGGTTAGGGCGCGGGGTAGGGGCGCTCGGGGTCGGAGGACGGGGTCTCATCCGGCGGGTAGGGGACCGGCCACGCGGGGTCGGGGACGGGCCATCCGGCAGCACGCAGCGCACGACGCGCGAGCTCGCGGGCCGAATACGGCGTGCGCCGCCCGCGGATGTCGCGGTAGTCCTGGTGGCCGGGCCCTGCCCACAGGATCGCGTCGCCGTCGCCCACGAGCGCCACCGACTCCACGATGGCGCGCTCCGGGGGCGAGTACTCGTGGATCTCGGCGTCGGGACGGGCCCGCCGCGCGCCCTCCAGGAGGGTCGCGCGGATGGAATCCGGATCTTCGAACCGCGGGTGGTGGTCGGTCAGCACGAGGATGTCGCTGCCCTCCACGGCCGTCCGACCCATGTCGTGGCGTTTGGTGGCATCGCGGTCGCCATCGGCGCCGAACAGCATGACCACCTTGCCGGGGGTGACGCGGCGGACAGCGGTGAGGGTTTTCTCGAAGGCGTCGGGGGAGTGGCCGAAGTCGACGTACACCGCGGGGCCGCGATCCCCGGAGACCCGCTGCGTGCGACCGGGGAGGAAGGCCGCGATCCGTCCCCCGTCCAGCGCCGCGACCAGGGCGTCCCACGCGTACCCGGCCTCGAGCAGCATGACGATCGCGAGCCCGGCGTTGGATGCCATGTGCCGGCCGATGACCGGTACGACCGTCGTGAGGGATTGCCCCGCCGGCCCGGAGAGGGTGAACTCGGTTCCGTCCTGCCGCTCCTCGCGGATCTCCACGACCCAGTCGGCCGCCGACGCGGCGTCGGGGTCGGCGGCGATGACGGGCGTCGCCACCGTCACGACGGGGATCCCGGCTCGGGCGACGACCTCGGCTCCGGGCGCGGAATCGAGCGACACGACGCCGCGGCGCGCGCGGTCGGGCTGGAACAGCGGGAGCTTCGCCTCGAAGTACTCCCGCATGTCGGCGTAGTCGTCGAGGTGATCGTGGGAGAGGTTCGTGAACGCCGCGACGTCGAACACCAGCCCGTCCACGCGGTGCCGGCTGAGTGCCTGCGCGCTCACCTCGACGGCGACCGCCTCGACGCCGCGCTCGCGCATGAGCGCCAGCAGCGCGTGGAATTCGGATGCCTCGGGCGTGGTCAGCCGCGAGACGATGACCTCGCCGGCGATGTGACGCTCCGCTGTCGAGGACAGACCGGTCACCACCCCCAGCTGCCCGAGGATCCCCTCGAGCAGGTGCGAGACGCTCGTCTTGCCGTTCGTGCCGGTCGTGCCCAGCAGGAGCGGCAGGTCGTCGTCGGCCCCGGTGCCGTACACCCAGGCCGAGAGCTGACCCAGGAGAGCGCGGGGGTTGTCCACGACGACCAGCGCGACACCTGCGTCTGCGGCCAGACGCGCGCCGTCCTCATCGGTGATGATCGCGACGGCGCCGGCCGCTACGGCCTCGCGCGCGAGCTCGGCGCCGTGGCGGTTCACCCCGCGAAGGGCGACGAAGGCCTCGCCGGAGCGGAGGTCTGCGGTGGCGAGGGTGATACCCGACACCGTCACGCCCGCGGTGTCGCCACGCACCTCGGCCCCGAAACGGCGGGCGAGGTCGTCGAGCGTGCGCACGGGCGGCCGCTGGGGTCGCAGAACGGGCGGGAGATTAGTGGGGGCGTCGGTGGGCATGGCGCTCCCATCCTCTCACCCGCCGCGGGGAGTCCCCCGATCCCGGCTCGCGCGGGTCTGCGGTCGCGGCCCACGGACGGCGCGGGCCCACGGACTTAGGGGGACCCGGTGCGCCGCCGCCGCGCGACGACGCACCGGGATCGGTCACGCGCGGCGCCGGTTCAGCGCCACCACCGCGACCACGAGGGCGGCCGAGCCGAGGGCGAGGCCGCCGGCACCCAGCCACAGCGCGGCGGTCGCCGCCGAACCAGGGGCCGCGGGCGCGGAGGCGGCATCCTCGGACGCCCCGGCCGAATCCGGGTTCGGGGCGCCGTGACCGTGCGTCGCCTCTTCGTCGACCGCCGTGACGGCGACGGCCGGGGCGGGCGATTCCGGCTCCTCCTCGCCCTCGACGGTCTCCTCGGTCCACGCGGTCGAGCCGGTCGTGCACTCCTGGATCACCGGGAATGCGACGACCGACCCGGCCAGTTCTGCGGAGAAGCGCGCATCGAGGCTGACTTCGCCCTTGATTCCCGACTCGATCGGTTCGGTTGCCGTGTAGACGACGCGGCTGACGGTGCCGTTGTCGGCGACGTCGCGGTGGATCGACCATCCCGCCGACGAAACCGGCACCACGCTGGTGACTCCGTCCGGGATGTCGACGGCCAGCGCGGTGGTCGGGAAGTCTTCGCAACCGTGGCTGAACGAGAACGTCAGCGTCGTGGTGCCTTCCGCGGGTGAGGTGTCCGGCGTGACGTGGATGTGCGCGACGGCGGCCAGGGGCGATCCGACGACGAGGGCGGCCCCGGCGAGCGCGCCGAGGATGACGCGCGCGCGGCGGCGCGCCGGGATGACGGTGGTAGGGGACATGACTCTCTCTTCGCAGTGTGGGTGGGCCGCCGGGCGCGCGGGGCGGGCGCGCGCAGGCACGCGCCCGCACGGGCAGCATCGAGCGTGCCCGTGCGCCTCAGGCGGCGAGGGTGGGGAGGAACCCGTGCGACGGCGGTCCGCGGCGCGACACCGAGGCCGCGCGAGGGCGCGGACGCACGAGCGGCGCGCTGTCGCACAGGGCGCGCACCGGGCGGGGAACCGAGATCGTCGGGATCTTCGGCGTCGAGGGCGGCAGGAACCGGGGGAGCCGGCGCGCGATGGCGCGTACGGCCTGCTCCCCCCGGGTGAGAGCGAGGATCGTGACGAGGGCGGCACCCGTATGCGCCGCGGTCATCGCCGCGCTGCCGGGACCGCCGGGAAGTGCCGCCACCGCCGACTCGCCGACCACGACAGCGCTGCCGTGGACATGCGGGGCGGCGGCGTCCCACCGGCCCAGATCGCCGATCGTGGCGAAGGCGGCGTGGAAGAGGAGCTGGCTGAATCCCACGGCGAGCGCGGTGCGCCACGGCGCCGTGCGGGCGCCGGCGAGCGCTGTCGCCCCGGGGATGGCGAGCGCCGCGACCACCGCGCAGAACAGCGGGCTGGGTGCCCCGCCTCCGGCGAGGGAGTGGGCTGCCGCGGCGATGACGGTCGCGAGCACGGCGAACGCGGAACCCCGCAGCGCCCTGGCCGACCGTGTGCTCACGGCTCCAGGCTAGGTGCCCGGCGCGAGAAGCTCCACGGCCAACTCAAAGGCGCGCCGGGGTACCGTGAACGGCGTGACGGTTCTGCTGTTCGTGCTCGGTGTCGTGCTGCTCGTCGTCGGGCTCGCGGTGTCGATCGCGCTGCACGAGATCGGCCATCTCGTTCCCGCCAAGCGCTTCGGCGTCCGGGTCGGCCAGTACATGATCGGCTTCGGTCCGACGCTGTGGTCTCGGCGTTTCGGTGAGACCGAGTACGGCGTGAAGGCGATCCCGCTCGGTGGCTACATCTCGATGGCGGGCATGTACCCGCCGTCCCCCCGTGAGCGCGAGGCCGCGTTGGCCGGAGAGCAGTCGGGCAGAGCCGGCGGCGGATTCTTCGCGACGATGGTGCAGGATGCGCGCGCCGCCAACGACGAGACGCTCACCGGCGACGACGACCGGCGCGCGTTCTACCGCCTGCCGGTGTGGAAACGCGTCGTGATCATGCTCGGCGGGCCGGTCATGAACCTCGTCCTGGCGGTCGTGCTGTTCGCCGTGCTCTTCAGCGGCTTCGGGATCGCCACGGCGACGACGACGATCGCCTCCGTGAGCGAATGCGTCATCCCCGCCGACGCCGACCGCACCGATTGCGGGCCGTCCGACCCGGCGGCCCCCGCCGCCGAGGCCGGCATCCTGCCCGGGGACGTCGTGCTGTCCGTGGACGGGACG
This sequence comes from Microbacterium sp. Z6_144, assembly GCF_057197625.1. Lineage (NCBI taxonomy): Bacteria > Bacillati > Actinomycetota > Actinomycetes > Micrococcales > Microbacteriaceae > Microbacterium > Microbacterium sp. Z6_144. The sequence goes on along the minus strand of NZ_JBXVPT010000001.1, from coordinate 2,256,862 downwards.
GACGTCTCCACGTTCGACGAGCTGTCCGCGATCATCCAGGACCACCCCGGCGACCCGCTCGGCGTGGTGCTCGAGCGCGACGGCCAGGAGCAGTCGCTCACGGTGACGCCGCTGCGCACCGACCGGGAGGTCGTCGGCGAGGACGGCCGGGCGGTCATCGGCCCCGACGGCGAGGCCCGGATGCGCGAGGTCGGCTTCATCGGTGTCGGCCCGCAGGTCAGCCGCGTCACGCAGCCGCTGTGGGCCGGTCCGCAGGCGGCAGTCGAGAACGTCGGAGCCGTCGCCGGCATCATGACTCAGCTGCCGGTGCGCGTGTGGGACACCGCCGTCGACCTCTTCACCGGTCAGGAGCGCGACCCGAACGGCCCGCTCAGCGTCGTGGGGGCAGGGCGCCTGGCCGGCGAGGTCGCCGCGACCGATGCGCCGGTCCTCGATCGCGTCGCGAGTCTCATCGGACTCGTCGCATCGCTGAACATCGCGCTGTTCGTCTTCAACCTCATCCCGCTGCTGCCGCTGGACGGCGGGCACGTCGTCGTCGCGCTGTGGGACGGCCTCAAGCGCGCGTGGGCGAAGCTGTTCCGCCGCCCGCCGCCGCGACCGGTGGATGCGACCAAGCTCGTGCCGGTCACGTTCGTGGTCGTCGTGCTGCTGATCGGGATGGGGGGCATCCTGATCCTCGCCGACCTGTTCAACCCGGTGTCGCTGTTCTGATCCGCGCAGGTCAGGACAGGGCGTGGGTGAGGAGGCGCTCGAGCGTGCGCATGCCGTCGCGCGACAGGATCGACTCCAGGTGGCCCTGCACCGAGGCGTAGCCGGGTCCGCGCAACGCGTAGACGTCGCCGGCGGAACCGGCGGCGACCTCGGCGTCTCCTACCCGGGTCGTTCCCGCGGGAACGCGGGCGGTGAACGTGTTGTAGAACCCGATCGAGGCCGATTCGCCGAACACGTCGACGCTCAGCTGGAGACCCTGGTGAGGCCGGTCCAGAGGCGCCAGGCCGATCCCGAGCGAACCGGCGAGGATCTGGTGGCTCAGGCACACCGCCAGAAGCGGGGCCCCCGACGAGCGACGCCGCGCCACGACCTCGCGCATGCGCTGCATCCGCGGGCTGTCCGGGTCGCGCGGGTCGCCGGGACCGGGGCCGGACACGACCACACCGGCCGCATCCAGCTGCGCATCGGTGACCTCCGACCACGGCGTGATGGTGACGTCGAACCCGAGGTGACGCAGCTGATGGGCGAGCATGGTCGTGAAGCGGTCCTCCGCGTCGACGACGAGGGCGTCCCGGCCGGCGAACGGGCCCGCCGGTGCGGTGTCCTGCGGCTGCAGCCAGAACGCCGCGAGGCGGGCGTTGCGTGAGGCGAGAAGCTCGGCGATGGCCGGATCGTCGGCCAGGGCGGGGTGTCCGCCGGCCGGAGCGTCGGGATCGGGAGCCGGAGCATCCCGCGGGATCGCCCCGATCGCGCCGAGCACGCCGGCAGCTTTCCCGTGGGTCTCGCTGACCTCGCCGTACGGGTCGGAGTGGCGCACGAGCGTCGCGCCCACCGGCACCCGCAGGCGCCCGTCGACGAGGTACGCGGTGCGGATGAGGATCGGAGCGTCCAGATCGTGCGTCGCGCCTCCCTCGTCACCCGTCGACGGGTCGGCGGGTGTGAACAGCGCGGCCACCCCGGAGTAATAGCCGCGGGGCGTGGTCTCGTGCCGGGCGATGACCGTGCACGCGTTCTGCATGGGGGAGCCGGTCACCGTCGGGGCGAACATCGTCTCGCGCAGGATGTCGCGCGGGTCGAGGCGACTGCGACCGCGCAGCATGTACTCGGTGTGGGTGAGGCGCGACATCTCCTTCAGATGCGGACCGGTGATGCGCCCGCCGTCCGAGCACACCGCCGACATCATCTTCAGTTCCTCATCCACGACCATGAAGAGCTCCTCGGTCTCCTTGGTCGACTCGAGGAACTCCGTCAGGGTCTCGGCCGTCGCACCACCGGGTGGGTGGCGGAAGGTGCCGGAGATGGGGTTCATCGTGACGACCCCACCCCGTGCGCTCACGTGCGCCTCGGGGCTCGCGCCCACCGCGATGTGGCCGTCGGTCACGACCGCGAAGGTCCAGTACGCACCACGCTCGTGCTCGAGCAGCGCGCGGAACCAGGTCAGCGCCGCCACGCGGGGGTCGGTGTCAACGGTCGCGGTGAAATCCCGCCGGATGACGAAGTTGGCGCCCTCGCCGCGGCCGATCTCCTCGGCGATCACGCGGCGGACGATGCCGGCGTACTCCTCGTCGCCCTGGTCGAAGCCGGGATCCCCGAGCGGCACCGGCGCCGAGGGGAGCGCGGCGATGACCGCGTCGCGGGGGAGCGCGTCATGCCGGTCCACGACGAGACAGCGCAGCGGAGCGCCGTCGTCGTGGCTGACGAAGCCGCGCTCGCGCACCTGCCGGAACGGCACGAGCGCGAGGACCTCGCGGGCCCGGCCCGCGGCATCCGTCAGGGGGATGTCGGCGAGGAGCGCGACGTCGACGACGTCGCCGGTGAGCACTTCGACGGTGGATGCGTCGCGGGCGAGCAGCGCGAAGGGCGCGGTGCCCTCGGCGAGGTCGCGGAGGATCTGGGGGATGTCGGGCCGGGTCATCGTCGATCTTTCGTCGGAGGGGCGACCGTCCAACGAAGAAGACCGCCCCGGGGGAGCGGTCTGTTACGCGAACACACCGCCTAGACGGTGAGCCACCAGCTGAGGTTCGCGGACATGGGCCGAATTTATCACACCACCGCATCGAGCCCCCTTGCAGGAGCGCGGCGTAGGCTAAACGGGTGCCAGCAGTCAACATCGGAATGCCGCGGATTCCCGAGGTGCTCGCGCCCCGACGCAAGAGCCGCCAGATCCGGGTCGGCAAGGTGCTGGTGGGCGGAGATGCTCCCGTCAGCGTGCAGTCGATGACCACGACACCGACGACGAACATCAACGCCACCCTTCAGCAGATCGCCGAGCTGACCGCGTCCGGGTGTGAGATCGTGCGGGTAGCAGTGCCCAGCGCGGACGACGCCGAGGCGCTGCCGATCATCGCGAAGAAGAGTCAGATCCCCGTGATCGCTGACATCCACTTCCAGCCGAAATACGTCTTCCAGGCGATCGACGCCGGATGCGCCGCCGTCCGGGTCAACCCCGGCAACATCCGCCAGTTCGACGACAAGGTGGGGGAGATCGCCGCCGCCGCCAAGGCCGCGGGGGTGTCCCTGCGCATCGGCGTGAACGCCGGATCCCTCGACAAGCGCCTCCTCGAGAAGTACGGCAAGGCCACGCCCGAGGCGCTCGCCGAAAGCGCCCGGTGGGAGGCGTCGCTGTTCGAGGAGCACGACTTCCACGACTTCAAGATCTCCGTCAAGCACAACGACCCGGTCATCATGGTCAAGGCCTACCGGCTCCTCGCCGCCATGGGCGACTGGCCGCTGCACCTGGGCGTGACCGAGGCCGGCCCCGCCTTCCAGGGCACGATCAAGAGCGCGACCGCCTTCGGCATCCTGCTGTCCGAGGGCATCGGCGACACCATCCGTGTCTCGCTGTCGGCCCCGCCGGCCGAAGAGGTCAAGGTCGGCCACCAGATCCTGCAGTCGCTGAACCTCCGCGAGCGCAAGCTCGAGATCGTGTCGTGCCCCTCCTGCGGCCGGGCTCAGGTCGACGTCTACACGCTCGCCGACAACGTGACCGAGGGTCTCAAGGACATGACCGTGCCGCTGCGCGTCGCCGTCATGGGCTGCGTCGTGAACGGACCGGGAGAGGCCCGCGAGGCCGACCTCGGCGTCGCATCCGGAAACGGCAAGGGTCAGATCTTTGTGAAGGGCCAGGTCATCAAGACTGTCCCCGAATCTGAGATCGTCGCGACGCTCATCGAGGAAGCCAACCGCCTCGCCGATGAGATGGGCCCCGACGCCCGCATCGGCACCGCGCAGGTCGTCACCGTCTGACCCGTGGGCGGTGCGCCCCAGGGGGTTCACGCGCGGGCACAGCTGCGGAGATCTTCGGCGACGCGCCGGGGTGCGGGTGGATGTGGCGGGGTGTCGCCGCCCGGATCCGCCGTTGTGCGCCCGCGGACGTTGCCATGGCGGGGGTGTGCGGTCGGGAGTCGGGCAGGGCCCGGGGCGGCCACGGGTTGGCAGGTGGCATCGAGGCGGGTGCCGGCGCATCCACTACCGTCATGAATCTCATGACCGACTCCACGATCGCACCCGCGCCGCTTTCCCGGCCGATCATCGCGGGCGCCGTCACCGCCCTGGTCGGGACGACGAGCACCTTCGCGGTCGTCCTGACGGGTCTGGATGCGGTGGGCGCGACCCCGGCGCAGGCCGCCAGCGGCCTGATGGTGCTGTGCGTGACCATGGGGGTCGCCTCGATCCTCCTCGCGTGGCGCTCCCGCATGCCGGTCACGGCGTCGTGGTCGACGCCGGGGGCGGCGGTGCTGGCAGCCACCGGCGCCGTCGAGGGCGGGTGGCCCGCCGCGGTGGGCGCGTTCCTCGTCACCGCGGGCCTCATCCTGCTCACGGCTCTGTGGCCGCAGTTGGGCCGGCTCATCGCCCGCATCCCCCCGTCCATCGCGCAGGCGATGCTCGCCGGGGTGCTGCTGCCCCTGTGCCTGGCGCCGGTCGGCGGACTCGTCGCCAACCCGTGGGGCGTGGCGCCGGTGCTGGTCACGTGGCTCGTCTGCGTCCGCCTCGTGCCGCGGTGGGCCGTGCCGCTGTCCTTCGTCGCGGCCGCCGTGGTCGTCGGCATCCACGTCGCAGCGACCGGGGCGAGCGTGCCCCCGGGCGATCTGGTGCCCCGCATCGAGCTGACCGCGCCGACCCTCACCGGGGGAGCGGTGGTGGGGCTTGCGCTTCCGCTGTTCCTCGTGACGATGGCGTCGCAGAACGTTCCGGGCGTGGCGATCATGCGCAGCTATGGATACACCGTCCCGTGGCGCGGAGCGATGCTCGTGACCGGAGTGGGGACGGCCCTGGGTGCGCCGGCGGGCGCTCACGCCATCAACCTCGCGGCGATCAGCGCGGCGCTCGCGGCCGCGCCGGAAGCCGACCCCGACCCGAAGCGCCGGTGGGTGGCGGGTGTGTCCACGGGGGCGACCGCCATCGTGCTCGGCGCACTGTCTGCCGCCCTCGTGGCGCTCGTCGTCGTGGCGCCGGAGGCGGTGGTCCCGGCGGTAGCCGGTGTCGCGCTGTTCGCGACCTTCGGGTCGGCGGTGCAGCAGGCCATCGACGACCCGGGGGAGCGGCTGCCGGCGGTCGTGACGTTCCTCGTCGCTGCATCCGGTGTGGCGATCGGCGGAGTCAGTGCCGCGTTCTGGGCGCTCGTGGCGGGGCTGGTGGTGCGGGCCGTGCTGCATGCCGGACGCCGCTGAGGCTCCTCGGTGCGGCTTCGCCCGGCCGGTCCTCCTCTCCCGGCGCTTCGCTGCGCAAAACTCAGGAGATTCGGGCGTTGCGGCGGTGTTCCGGGGGCCGCGCCCGGCGTGTCTCCTGAGTTTTGAACGGCCCGGGCGGGTCAGGAGAGGGCGCCGCCGCGGAGCGGGGCGTCGTCCCGCACATCCAGCGCCGTGCGTAGTGCGACCTCGACGGCCCGGACGAGGTCGCCCATGGCCAGCGACGGCGCACCGGCGGGCCCCACACCATCAGCCCAGGGCAGGTGGAGGAAACCGGCCCGGGCGGGCGTCCCCGCGGTGGCGTGCAGCACGGTGTACATCACGGCGTTGCAGACGAACGTCCCCGCGGTGTGCGAGGCGGATGCGGGGATCCCGGCCGCGGCGATGGCCGCCGTGATCGCCTTGACCGGGACCGTCGCGAAGTACGCCGCCGGTCCATCCGCGACGACCGGGTCATCCAACGGCTGGACGCCGTCGTTGTCGGGGATGCGGGCGTCGGCGAGGTTGATCGCGACGCGCTCGGGCGTCACGGCCGCGCGGCCCCCGGCAAGGCCCGTCGCGATGACGAGGTCGGGAGAGTGCTGGTCCAAGAGCTCACGCATCCGCGCGGTCGCGCCGGCGAACGCCACGGGCAAGACGTCGGTGATGAGAACCTCCGGCCCGCGCCACCGATCCGCGACCACATGCACGGCTTCCCCGGACGGGTTGGATGCGTCGCCGCCGAAGGGCTCGAATCCGGTCAGCAGTACGGTCGCCACCCCTCCAGCCTAAAGAACGTGAGTGGACCGTTATAGGCGGCGATCCGCTGAGTACCGGCGGCACCCCTATCCTCCGAGTATGTTTCGGCGCGCGCCCCGGGTGGGGGCCACACTCTCCTTCGTCGTCGTTGTTCTGGCCCTGGCGGCCTGCGCGCCCGCGCCCGATCGAACGCCGACGCCCTCGCCGGATGTGAGCACTCCGGCTGCGGCGACACCCACGCCCAGCATCGCGCCGTCTGTGGCGTTCGAGGGCGACTGCGCTCGCGTTCTCACCCCCGAGGAGCTCGAGGCCACTGCGGGGGCCGGGCTGACGCTCTTCGACGACTCTTCGTCCTTGCTCTCGACCCCCCCGGCGCTCTCGGCGAATCTTGGCGGAGTGATGTGCAGCTGGTACACCGACAGTGGCAACTACGTGGGTGTGAGCGTGCTCGACTCGGCCGTGGTTTCGAGGGAATTAGTGGGTCGGTACAGCACCATGCAGTGTGGCGGTACGACCGGCTCGTGCGAGATGGGCCGCGTCGTCGGCGGCGCATGGATAGGCGTGAGCGTGGTACCCATGCTCGACGATCCCTGGCGGGAGATGTCGGACGAGGAGGCTTTGCGCGAAACCGATCGCCTCGAGGCGGTCATCCAAACTGTGGCGGCGAAGGCGACTCCGAGCATGGCTGTCGCCAGGGCGCGTGACGCCGAGTGGTGGAGCATTCCGGACTGCGAGGATGTGCGCGGGGTGGTCGAGACCGCAGTGGGCGAGCCCATGACTGCCGGATTCCCCGGCGATTCGGTGCCGGCCGGCCTTGCATGGGAAGTCCTCGTTGACGCGGGAGCGGCGGAATGGTGCTCCTCGTACCGCACGACTGCGTACTCGTCGACCATCGCCGAGGTCTACCCCCAGCCGGGCGCGGGAGCGCCGAGCGAGCGGACGCTGCAGGGTCAGGATGTGCAGGAGGTTGAGGTCGAGGGCGCCGATGCCGCCTGGATGCAGGTGGATCCCCAGCATCCCAGCGATGTGGCGCTCGCCGCCGTCTCAGGGCCGAATCGCCTCACCATCCGGTTCGCAACGGGCGGCGACCCCGCGCGAGTGCTCGAACTCGCCCCCCGGCTGCTCGCTGAGCTCGGCTGAATGTCCACCACGCCCCCGCACCTAGACTGAATCCTCGTGGTCACCCGTCTGTCGCACTTCTTCCTCCGCACGCTCCGTGAAGACCCCGCCGATGCCGAAGTCACGAGCCATCGCCTCCTCGTGCGTGCCGGCTACATCCGCCGCAGCGCGCCGGGCATCTTCGCGTGGCTCCCGCTGGGCCTGAGGGTCAAGGCCAAGATCGAGGCGATCATCCGCGAGGAGATGGCCGCCGTCGGCGCCTACGAGGTTCACTTCCCGGCGCTCCTGCCGCGCGAACCGTACGAGGCGTCGGGCCGGTGGGAGTCGTACGGCGACGGCATCTTCCGGCTGCAGGACCGTAAGGGTGCGGACTACCTGCTCGCCCCCACGCACGAGGAGATGTTCACGCTCCTGGTGAAGGACCTGTACTCGTCCTACAAAGACCTGCCGCTGACGCTGTACCAGATCCAGGACAAGTACCGCGATGAGGCGCGCCCCCGCGCGGGACTCCTCCGCGGACGCGAGTTCACGATGAAGGACGCGTACTCGTTCGACTACACCGACGAGGGCCAGGATGCGTCGTACCAGGCCCAGCGCGATGCCTACGAGCGCATCTTCCAGCGACTGGGGCTCGAGTACGTCATCGTCAACGCCGACAACGGTCTCATGGGAGGCGCGCGCAGCGAGGAGTTCCTGCATCCCACCGCCGTCGGGGAAGACACGTTCGTCCGCTCCGCCGGCGGTTACGCCGCCAACGTCGAGGCGTTCACGACCCTCGTGCCCGAGCCGATCCCGTTCGACGGGCTGCCCGAACCGGTGATCTTCGACTCGCCGAACACCCCCACGATCCAGACGCTCGTCGACCACTCCAACGCGGTCCTCGACCCTCCGGCCGCCGGCGGGGAGTGGACCGCCGCGCACACCCTGAAGAACGTCGTCCTGGCGCTGAAGCACCTGGACGGCACGCGCGAACTCGTGGTCGTGGGCCTGCCGGGCGATCGCGACGTCGATGACAAGCGCGTCGAGGTGGCCTTCGCGCCAGCCGAGGTCGAGCAGGCCACCGAGGCGGACTTCGAGCGGAACCCCTTCCTGGTGAAGGGCTACATCGGCCCGTGGTCGCCCACGGGGCCGGTGCTGGGCGAGGAATCCGCCACCGGCATTCGCTACCTGCTCGACCCGCGCGTCGTCGACGGCACCAGCTGGATCACCGGCGCGAACATCGACCAGAAGCACGTGCACTCGCTCGTCGCCGGCCGCGACTTCACCGCGGACGGATTCATCGAGGTCGCAACCGTCCGCGCCGGCGATCCCGCCCCTGACGGCTCCGGGCCCGTGGAACTGGCGCGCGGCATGGAGATCGGTCACGTCTTCCAGCTCGGCCGGTTCTTCGCCGAGACGCTGGGACTGAAGGTGCTCGACGAGAACGGCAAGCTCGTCACGGTCACGATGGGTTCGTACGGCATCGGCGTGACCCGCATCCTCGCGATCATCGCCGAACTCAACAACGACGAGAAGGGCCTCATCTGGCCCGCATCGGTCGCGCCGTTCGACGTGCATGTCGTCGCGACGGGCCGGGATGCGGCGGCCTTCGAGCTCGCCGAGACTCTCAGCGCCGACCTGGAAGCGGCGGGGCTCGACGTGCTCTTCGACGACCGGCCGAAGGTGTCACCCGGCGTGAAGTTCGGCGACGCCGAGCTGGTCGGCGTCCCGCGCATCGTCATCGTCGGCCGCGGTGCCGCCGCGGGCGAGGTGGAGCTGTGGGATCGCCGCACCGGCGAGCGCGAGGTCGTCCCCGCCGCCGACGCCGTCGCTCGTCTCACCGCCTGACACGCACACGCGACGCGGGTCCCGTCCATCACGGACGGGACCCGCGTTCGGTTAACCCGGGTCAGGACCGCGTCACCGCGGGCCTCCGCCGGATGCGCGCCGCCGCGAGAACACCGCCGACGGCGACCAGAAGCGCCCCCACCGCGGCCGCGGCGAGCGCCAGGGCACCGTCGCCGCCGGTGGATGCGAGGTCACCGGCGGACGCGCGGTCACCCGTGGCCGGAGCGGTGATCGGCGCGGCGGAAGCGGGCGGCCCCGGCGCCGTCGGTGACGCCCCGGGTACGGCGGCCGCAGCGATCGCGAACGACACCGGCACCGGATCGGACGAGCGCTCGCCGAGGGACTGCGCCAACACCAGGGCATGCTGACCGGGGCTGAGGCCTGCGGTCACCTCGATCTCCCAGGTGCCGTCGCCCGCCACCGTCGTCGTCGCCCCGCCCAGGTCGGCAGCGGCTGCCATGGCGACGCCGGGGGCGTCCTGAGCCGGTGCAAGACGCACCTCGGCGCCGGGGAAGCCGACGCCGGCGAGCCGGACGGACGCGACGTCGGCCGCGAGGGTGCCCGCGGGCGCCGTGGTGACCGCGAACCCGCTGAGGTCGGCGCGCTCCGTCAGCCACTCGTCCGCCGTCGTGGGGCGGTCGATGATCCGGGTCTCACCGATGCAGCCGTGCCACCCGTTGCGGGCTGCGTCATCGACCCAGTCCGCGCCGAGGATCCACGCCATCCCGTCCTGGTGGGCCATCCCCACGGTGTCGGTGGCGTTGCGCAGCACCGGCGCCCCGTCCACGTACATCGTGGTCGTCCGAGCCTCCGGGTCGTTGACGACGGCGACGTGCGCCCACGAGTCCACCATGATCTCGCCCGACCAGTTCGTCCTGTCGCTCAGCGGCGTGGCCGACGCGTCGCTGGTGGCGGCGGGGATGCTGGTGAACTGGAACTCGCGCAGGTTCGAGATGCCCACCGCCGTGGGGGAGGCGGTGAAGTCCCACTGCGACCACGGCACACCGGGCACCTCCGACCGGTTTCCCGTGCGGGTGACGAACTTCGACCACGCGTTGGCGGCGGCATCCCAGTCGGCATCCATCTTCACGAAGGTCTCGATCGTGTAGCCGCGGGTGAGGTCGGCGTCGTTGATCGGTGCGTCGGGGGCCGTCGTGAGGTAGTTGAATCGCGAGCCCGAGGAGTTGTCGAAGCACGCCGCGGCGCCGTCGGAGGAGAACCCGTGGACGTCGTCGGTCTCGATGGTGACGTCCTCCCACACGGCGCCGACGGCTCCGGTGGCGGCCGGGTCGGCCCGGGTCAGGTCGTTGTCGCCGGCGATGTCCTCCACCACGGTGTCGGCATCCACGACGCCCTCGAGCCCGTTGAACCGCCAGTGCGCGAGGGTGCCTTCCGCCTGGGCGAAGTCGAGTTCGTTCCCCGGCTGTTCGGTCGTGACCGGGTCGGGGCCGTCGAAGCCCTCGAGCAGCAATTCGCGCGCGGTGGCCAGGAGGGGCGGCTCATCGGGAGTGCCCGCCGCGAACGTCGGGTCGAATCCCGCGAACCGCTCGGCGAAGTCGATGTCGATGGTGTACTGCTGGTGCGGACCCTCCAGGAGGGGCTGGTCGTAGGCGGTGAGGGCCTCCCGCGGCTTGGACACGACCCACGGCGAAGCGGTCAGTAGCCCGATTCGGTTGTTCGTGAGGTCGAACTCGAAGAGGCCGAGGTAGCCGTTTCCGCCCTCGTAGGCCATCTGATAGTCCATGAGCACCTGGGTGACCTCGTGGCCGAAGTCGTTCGTCTTGGTAAGGCGCGTCGCCCCGTGGAAGTGGCCGTTGAGCGTCAGAAAGACCTGATCGTTGCCCCGGATGAGCCGATCCCACATCCGCTGGCTCTCCTCGGTCTCCAGCGGCGTCGACTGGTCGGTCGCGACGTTCACCAGGGCGTGGGTGGTGAGGATGACCGGCACCGCCGGGTGCGCATCGATCACGCCCTGCGCCCACGCGAGCGTCGCGTCCGAGGCCCGCCACGCCACCGCGAGGACCAGGAACTGCTGACCCTCCGCCTCGAACAGGTGGTACTGGCTCATGCCGGTGGCATCCGACCCCTGGTACGTGCTCCGGGCCGCACGGCGGTCGGGGCCGAACCACCGCAGGAACGGCTCGTGGGCCAGGTCGAGCTGCGTGTCCTCCACGCCCTCGTCGAGCACGTCGTGGTTGCCGGGCAGGATCGAGTACGACAGCGGAGACTGGTCGAGCGTGCGCATCGCCCGGTCGGCGGCCTCCCACTCAGCTGCCGTGCCCGCCCGGTCGACGACGTCGCCGAGGTGCGCGGCGAAAGGGATCCGCAGCTGCGCTGAGTGCTCCGCCAGCCACTCCGTCTGCACCGCGAACGGGTCCGTGCCGTATCGAGGAACGAACTGGTCGGACGAATAACGCGAATAGAACTGGGTGTCGGGCAGTACCGCGAGGGTGAACCGCGACGCGAGGTCCTCATCGGGTGGCGCGGTGCCCGCCGACGCGGCCGGGCCCGCGGAAAGGACGGCAGCGGCCGCGATGGCGGCGGCCACCCAGCCGCCGACCGCACGGCGGTACCGACGAGGGGCGAGGGGAGAGCGTGGGGGCACGCGGCAACTCCTGTTCTGTCGAGTGCGCGCCCGGTGCGCGCACTCGACCGAGAGTGGAGCGGCCGGGTGTCCGCCGCGTGTCGCCGAGGCGACGCCCGGGTGTCCACGTGAGCAAACGTCACCGCCGCGCACTTCCGCCGACCCGATGGCGGGCTGACACCGGGGTCCGCACGGGCCGCGACCGGCGATGTGGGCTGACCACCGGCCAGCGCCCGGCAGGGCGCCCGATTACCATGGGGCGGATGCCCACCACTCGGCGCCTGTCCGCGCGCTGGAGCGCTCTGCCCGCTCTCCTCGGACGCGCCCCCGCTCGCGTCCTGCTCGTGGTCGGCATCGCCCTCGTGGTGCTCGGCGTACTCATCGTGACGCGACCGCTCACCTCGCTCGTGCTGCTGGGGATCTATGTCGCCCTGAGCGTTATCGCGACAGGGCTGGTCGAGCTGTTCTCCCGCCATCGCTCGCCCCGGTGGTGGACGCGGCCGTTCGCCCTCGCCTGGATCGCGGGGGGTGTGCTCGTGCTGATCTGGCTCGGGCGGAGCCTGGATCTGCTGCCGTCGGTGCTCGCGGTCTTCCTCATCGTGGGCGGACTGGCGTCGGTGGGGGATGCGGTGGCACGTGGCCGCGCGAGTCAGCGGGTGCTGGCCGCCGCCTCCGGCGCCGCCCAGATCGCCTTCGGGGTGCTCTCGCTCACCTGGCCCGATGTGACCGTGCTGGTCGTCGCGCTCGTCTTCGGCGTGCGCACGGTGGCCTTCGGGGTGACCTTGATCGTCCGGGCCGTACGCGGCATACGCGCGGCCGGTCGTGAACGGCGCCCGGAGCCGGTCGTCCCGCCGGATCGCCGTCGCGTGCGTCGCGCGGAAGCGTGGGCCGCGGCGGGCCGGTATGCGCTGGCTGTCCTTCTCGTCGCCTCGGCGACCGGGGGGTGGTGGCTCGACGACTGGCTCGCCGAGGGGGCACCGGTCGTGGACGCCTTCTACGACCCGCCCGACCGGCTCCCGCCCGGGCACGGACGACTCATCCGCTGGGACGACTATCTCGGGCGGGCGCCGCAGGGCGGGGAAGTCAGCCGCATCCTGTACACGACGCGCGACGCGGTCAGCCGGCCGGCGGTGGCCAGCGGCCTCGTGATCGTGCCGAACGATCCGCCGCCGGGTCCGCGCCCCGTCATCGTGTGGAACCACGGCACGACGGGGGTCGCGCAGGGATGCGCGCCGAGTCTGCGCGATGCGTCGGCCACGCGCTGGTCCATCCCCGCGCTGGAGGAGGCGCTCGCCGCAGGCTGGGTGGTCGTCGCCTCGGACTACTCCGGACAGGGCGCACCCGGCGCCTTCCCCTACCTGATCGGCAAGGGGGAGGGGAGATCGTCCCTGGATGCCGTGCTGGCAGCCGGTGAGCTGCCCGATCTCACCCTCTCTCCCGACACCGTGGTGTGGGGCCATTCGCAAGGCGGGCACGCGGCGCTGTGGACCACCCAGCTGGCCCCGGAGTACACCCCCGGAGTCGACGTGCTGGGAACCGCCGCGATCGCGCCGGTGGCGGATCCCGCGGCGCTGGCGGACGAGCTGCTGCGGTCGGACGCGAACGCGATCCTGTCGGTGCTCATCTCCTGGGTCTTGGTGCCCTACGCCGAGACGTATGCCGATGTGCACCTGGATGATTACGTCGCCGCCGGCGCGCGCGCCATCGTGCGCGAGATGACGCAGCGGTGCCCCACCGAGCCCGGCGTGGTCGTCTCCGTGCTGGCTGCCCTCGGCGTGTCCGAGGACCGGCCGCTGTACACCGCGGACCTCACCGCCGGGGCGCTCGGACGGCGCCTGGCGGAGAACGCCGTCACCGGGCCCACCGGCTCGCCCATCCTCGTCGCGTGGGGCCAGGAGGATGAGGTCATCCCGACCACCCTCCAGGAGCGCTACGTGAGCGGGCTGTGCGAGCAGGGTCAGCAGGTGCGCTGGCGCGCCTACCGCGACTACACCCACCTTCGCCCGATCCTTCCTGGGTCGCGGTTCCTCCCGGTCCTCTTCCAGTGGACCGAGGGGCTCTTCGAGCGCTCTCCGCAACTGCTGGATGACTGCGGCCGGAGGTGAGCGGCACAGCGCTCTCGCAGGCGCCGGGCGACTGCATCCGGTAACGTTGTGGGGTTGTCGGCGCGTTCTCGCACCGACGAGAGCTGAATAACGGAGGGCCCCACGGTGGACATCGATCTTGGACTGCTGAAGACGATCGAGCGTGAGAAGGAGATCCCCTTCGACGAGCTTGCGCGCATCATCGAACAGGCCATCCTCACCGCGTACGGCAAGCACACCTCGCCCACCGGAGCCGTGCCCGAGGGCGCCAGGGCGGAAGTGGACCGCAAGACCGGCCACGTCGGGGTCTTCACCCCGGTCATCGACGAAGAGGGCGCCGTCATCGGCGAGGAGGAGCAGACCCCCGAGGACTTCGGCCGGATCGCCGCGTTCGCTGCCAAGCAGGTCATCAGCCAGCGTCTGCGCGATATCGCCGACGACGCCGTGCTGGGTGAGTTCCGCGGCAAGGAGGGCGACATCGTCGCCGGCGTCGTCCAGCAGGGCCCGAACCCGCGCATGGTGCACGTCGACCTCGGAACCGTCGAGGCGATCCTGCCCCCCGAGGAGCAGGTGCCGGGGGAGACCTACGCGCACGGCTCGCGGCTGCGCGTGTACGTCACCTCAGTCTCGCGCGGGACGAAGGGACCGTCGATCACGGTCTCACGCACGCACCCGGGCCTGGTGCGCAAGCTCTTCGCGCTAGAGGTGCCCGAGATCGCCTCCGGCCTGGTCGAGATCGTCGCCCTGGCGCGGGAGGCGGGGCACCGTACGAAGCTGGCCGTCAAGGCCAACGACCCGACCATCAACGCCAAGGGTGCGTGCATCGGCGAACTGGGTCGCCGCGTCCGTGCGGTCACCGAGGAGCTCGGTGGGGAGAAGATCGACATCGTCGACTACGACCCCGAACTCGCGCCGTTCGTCGCCAACGCGCTGTCGCCGGCGAAGGTGACGTCCAGCTTCGTCCTGGACCCCGCCACGAAGGCCGTCCGTGCGCTCGTGCCCGACTATCAGCTGTCCCTCGCCATCGGCAAGGAGGGCCAGAACGCGCGACTCGCCGCCAAGCTGACCGGCGCGAAGATCGATATTCAGCCCGACAGCATCCTCGAGGACTGACGGATCGAGGCCACAGGCCCGAGGTGTAGAATGGATCAGGTACGAACGTGCGTCGGTTGCCGCACGCGCGCACCCCGGTCCACGCTCCTTCGGGTCGTGGCCGTCGATTCGGTCCTCGTTCGCGACGACCGGGCGGCGATGCCGGGGCGGGGCGCGTGGGTGCATCAGACGGATGCGTGCGTGGATAACGCCTTGCGGCGCCGCGCCTTCGTCCGCGCATTACGTGTGTCGGGCCCTCTCGACACGCAGACCTTCGAAATGACCCTCCAGCGAAACGGCTGAACGGCTATGGACACAAAGTGAACGGCTCGAAATGAGACCCGTCCGCACGTAACGGTCTGCCCTGTCCGGGGTAGGCCCCCGACAGGAGAATTGTGGCAAAACCACGCGTACACGAAATTGCTTCCGAGCTCGGCGTCGACAGTAAAGTCGCCCTCGCGAAGCTGAAGGAGCTCGGCGAATTCGTCAAGAGCCCTTCATCCACCATCGAGCCCCCGGTGGCCCGCAAGCTCCGGGCCGCGCTCTCGGCGGACGGCGTCGCGCCGGCTGCCGCTGCCGCACCCGGTGGCCCGGCGCGCTCCGCGGGCAAGCCTGGGCCGTCCCGCCCGGCCGCGCCCGCGCGCCCCTCGGCACCCGTTCCCAGCGCACCGGCACCGGCAGCGCCCGCTGCGGCGACGCCCGCTCCGGCAGCCCCTGCTCCGGCCGCGCCCGCCACACCGGCGGCATCCGCACCCGCAGCTCCGACGCCGGAGTCGGCTGCGCCCGCTCCCTCCGCTGCACCCTCTAGTGGACCCCGGCCCGGTCCGGCGGCACCTCAGCCGCCGCGTCCCGGCGGCGCTCCGCGTCCGGGTAACAACCCGTTCTCGTCGGCGCAGGGCATGGGCCAGCGTCCCACCGGTCCGCGTCCGGGTAACAACCCCTTCTCCTCTCAGCAGGGCATGGGCCAGCGCCCGTCGCCCGGCAACATCCCGCGTCCGCAGGCTCCGCGTCCCGGCGCGCCTCGTCCCGGTGCTCCGCGCCCCGGTGGTGCGGGTCGTCCCGGTGGCGCCGGCCGTCCCGGCGCTCCCTTCCAGCAGCGTCCCGGCGGTCCCGGTCGTCCGGGCGGCGCCGGTGGCGGTGCAGGCGGCGGTTTCGCTGGTCGTCCCGCCGGCGGTGGCGGATTCGCCGGTCGTCCCGGTGGCGGCGGTGGCCGCGGCCGTGGTCCCGGCGGTGGTACCGCTGGTGCGTTCGGTAAGGGCGGCGGCAAGTCCAAGCAGCGCAAGTCGCGTCGGGCGAAGCGGCAAGAGTTCGAGATGCGGTCGGCGCCTGTCGTCGGCGGCGTCAACGTCACCAAGGGCAACGGCGAGATCATCCGCATGCGCCGTGGCGCATCGATCTCGGACTTCGCCGACAAGATCGAGGCGCTGACCGGCTACACGGTTCAGCCCGGCACGCTCGTCACCATCCTGTTCAACCTGGGTGAGATGGCCACAGCCACCGAGTCGCTGGATGAGGCCACCTTCGAGGTGCTCGGCGGGGAGCTGGGTTACCACATCCAGATGGTCTCGCCCGAGGACGAGGACAAGGAGCTCCTGGAGGGCTTCGGTCTCGACCTCGCCGCAGAACTCGAGGCCGAGAGCGAAGACGACCTCGAGATCCGCCCGCCGGTCGTGACCGTCATGGGTCACGTCGACCACGGTAAGACCCGACTGCTCGACGCCATCCGCCAGACCAACGTGGTCGCGGGCGAGGCCGGCGGCATCACGCAGCACATCGGTGCGTACCAGGTCTGGACCGAGCACGAAGGCATCGAGCGCGCGATCACCTTCATCGACACACCGGGTCACGAGGCGTTCACCGCCATGCGTGCCCGTGGTGCGCAGGTGACCGACCTCGCGATCCTGGTGGTCGCGGCCGACGACGGCATCATGCCGCAGACGGTCGAGGCTCTCAACCACGCCCAGGCGGCGAACGTGCCGATCGTGGTCGCGGTGAACAAGATCGACAAGGACGACGCGAACCCCGCCAAGGTGCGCCAGCAGCTGACCGAATACGGTCTCGTCGCCGAGGAGTACGGCGGCGACGTGATGTTCGTCGACGTGTCGGCGCGTAACAACATCGGTATCCAGGAACTTCTGGATGCGGTGCTGCTAACCGCCGACGCCGGACTCGACCTCACGGCCAACCCGAACAAGGCAGCCCGTGGAGTGGCGATCGAAGCGAAGCTCGACAAGGGTCGCGGTTCGGTGGCGACGGTGCTCATCCAATCCGGAACGCTGCACGTCGGCGATGCGATCGTCGCCGGCACGGCCTATGGCCGCGTCCGTGCGATGACCGACGAGAACGGCGATGCCGTGCTCGAAGCCGCCCCGTCGCGCCCCGTGCAGGTGCAGGGTCTGAACTCGGTGCCGCGTGCCGGCGACACGTTCATCGTGACCGAGGAAGACCGACTGGCCCGTCAGATCGCTGAGAAGCGTGAGGCCGCCGAGCGCAACGCCGCTCTGGCCAAGGCGCGCAAGCGCATCTCGCTCGAGGACTTCACCCGCGCTCTCGAAGAGGGCAAGGTCGAATCTCTCAACCTCATCATCAAGGGCGACGTGTCCGGTGCCGTCGAGGCGCTGGAGGAGTCGCTCCTCAAGATCGAGGTCGACGACAGCGTGCAGCTGCGGATCATCCACCGCGGCGTCGGTGCGATCACGGAGTCGGACATCAACCTCGCCACGATCGATAACGCGATCGTGATCGGGTTCAACGTCCGCCCCGACACGAAGGCGCGCGAGCGTGCCGCCCGCGAGGGTGTGGACGTCCGGTTCTACTCGGTCATCTACAACGCGATCGACGACGTCGAGCAGTCGCTCAAGGGCCTGCTCAAGCCGGAGTTCGAAGAGGTGCAGTCGGGTGTCGCCGAGATCCGCGAGGTGTTCCGCTCCTCGAAGTTCGGCAACATCGCCGGTGTCATCGTGCGGTCGGGAACGATCACGCGAAACGCCAAGGCGCGTGTCATCCGCGACGGTGTCGTGATCGCCGATGGCCTGGCCATCGAGTCGCTGCGCCGGTTCAAGGACGACGTCACCGAGGTGCGCACGGACTTCGAGGCCGGTATCGGACTCGGTAGGTTCAACGACATCCAGATCGGTGACGAGATCGAGACGACCGAAATGATCGAGAAGCCGCGAGGCTGATCCCAGAGAGGCCCCGGGCTGCGGCTCGGGGCCTCTTCGGTTTCCGACCGGGCCGGGTCCGGCCACTGCTCCGGGGTTGAGGATCGGATGTCCCGCCTCCGCGAGAGAGGGGCCCCTACCCCGATCGCTCCGGCGGAACATCCGAGTCCTCCCCGGGCGCAGAAATCACCCACAGCGAACGTGGCACGAAACACCATCACGGTGTGAGAGAGAGTAGAAGACATGGCATCCGAACGACAGGCACGAGTCGCCGACCGCATCCGCGTGGTGCTCGCCGAGCGGCTCGAGAAGGGGCTGCGCGACCCGCGCCTCGGCTTCGTCACGATCACCGACGTCAAGGTGACGGGCGACCTCCAGCACGCCTCCGTGTTCTACACCGTGATGGGCGATGAGGCGTTGCGCGCCGACACGGCCGCAGCCCTGAAGTCCGCGACGGGGATGCTGCGCTCCGAGGTGGGCAAGCATCTCAACACCCGGCTGACGCCCTCGCTGGAGTTCTTCCTCGACGCCATACCCGAGAACGCCGACCACATCGCTGCCCTCCTCCGCGAGGCCCGCGAGCGGGACGAGGCCGTCGCGGCCCTGGCTGCCAGCGGCAACTACGCCGGGGACGCCGACCCGTACGTCAAGCCCAAGGATCAGGCGTCAGACCCGGACGAGGCGGATGAGGACGACGAGTCCGATGACGACGCCGAGGCGGACGACACCGGCGCGGGCGACGAAGCGGCGGCGGTCGACGACGACCGCTGACCGGAGGGCCGGGGCTTCCCGGTCGTCACCGGGGGAGGCGCAGGAGGTCTTCTGAGGCCTCCGCGAGCCCGTCCGCGATGAGCGAGTCGATCGCCCGGTCGCGCTGCTGCGCGTCGGGCCACTCCCTGAGCACGTCGTCGAGGCGGAGCGGCGACGGCGCCGCATCCCGCAGCGACTTGAGCACCGCGCCGCGCGCGTGTCGGTCGCTGCCCACGTAACGGGCCTGCCGGCGCCGTCGATCTTCGGAAGGCGGGTAGCCCGCTGCGCGCCACGCGCATGCCGGCGCGATCGGGCAGGCATCGCAGCGCGGTGACCGTGCCGTGCAGATCGTGGCTCCGAGCTCCATCGCCGCTGCGTTGACGACCGCCGATTCGGCGACGTCGTCGGGCAGCAGCCCGCTCATGCGGGCGAGGTCCCGGCGCGAGGGCGGGCCGGGCTGAGCGCGGCCGTCCAGAGCCCGCGCGAGCACACGGCGCGTGTTGGTGTCGACGACCGGATGCCGGTCGCCATAGGCGAAGACCGCCACGGCCCGCGCGGTGTAGTCCCCGATGCCCGAAAGAGCCAGGAGCGTGTCGACGTCGCGGGGCACGATCCCGTCGTGGCGGTCGCGGATCTCCACCGCCGCTCGGTGCAACCACAGCGCGCGGCGGGGATACCCCAGGTTCGCCCACTGGCGCACCGCCTCGGCCGGCGGGTCCTCGGCAAGTGCGCTGGGCGTCGGCCATCGTGTCAGCCAGGCCTCCAGCTGCGGGATGACGCGGGCCACGGGTGTCTGCTGCAGCATGAACTCGCTCACCAACGTGCCCCACGGTCCGAATCCCGGCCGTCGCCACGGCAGGTCACGCGCCGCGCCCGCGTACCAACGGGCGAGCGGGGCGGTGAGATCCTGCACCCGATCAGCCTAGGTCGCGGTCAGACCCCGGGTGCGGCGTGCGCCGGCGCCGATGCGCGGCGCTCACCGGCGGAGCGGCCCCGTACGCTGGGAGGGTGCGGCTTCCCACCACCCCGGCGATCGCCCTCCTGCGCGGACTACGCGATGAGGTGCGTCAGCACTATCCTGCCGGGCGGGTCATCGTCGCCGTGGACGGGGTCGACGGTGCGGGCAAGACCGTCCTCGCAGATTCTCTCGCCGAGGTGTTCGCCGAAGACGGGGGAGCGGTCTTCCGCGCGTCCATCGACGGATTCCACCGTCCGCGCAGCGACCGGTACGCACGCGGTCGCACCTCGCCCGAGGGGTACTACCGAGACTCCTTCGATTATGCGACCTTCCGCCGCGTCCTCATCGACCCGTTCCGCACCGGTGGCAGCACCGGCTTCCAGCTGTCGGCGTTCGACGTCGCCCGCGACATCCCGGTGGAATCGGACTGGGTCACCGCCCCCCGCGACGCCGTCCTGATCATCGACGGTGTCTTCCTGCACCGCCCCGAGCTGCGCGGACTGTGGGACTGGTCGGTGTGGCTCGAGGTGCCCTTCCCGGTGGCCTTCGCCCGGATGGCGCTGCGCGATGGGAGCGACCCCGACCCGGAGGCCCCCGCGAACGCCCCCTACCGGAGGGGCCAGGAACTGTATCTACGTGAGGCCGATCCTCGAAGAGCAGCGTCGGCGACCGTGGAGAACTCCGACCTCGCCGCACCCGTGCGGATCTTCGGGGACTTCTGCTGATGGCATCGAGCGGATTCCTCCTCGTCGACAAACCCGCGGGGATCACCAGTCACGATGTGGTCGCGCGAGCCCGGCGGGCACTGGGCACGCGGAAGGTCGGGCACGCCGGAACGCTCGACCCGATGGCGACCGGGCTCCTCGTGCTGGGCGTGGAGGGCGCCACCCGTCTGCTCACTTTCGTCGTGGGGGCCGACAAGACCTATGCCGCGACGATCCGGCTCGGTGAGAGCACCGACAGTGACGACGCCGACGGCGCCACGCTGGCACGGGCGGATGCTGCCGCCGTCGCCGCCGTGGACGACTCCGCCATCGCGCACGGTATCGCCACCCTCACCGGTCGGATCTCCCAGGTCCCCAGCCGCGTGTCGGCGATCAAGGTGGGCGGCAGACGCGCGTACGACCTCGCCCGTGACGGCATCGACGTGGAACTGGCCGCCCGCGCCGTGACGGTGTCGCGCTTCGACGTGCGCGCCGTGCGCCGCGCTCCCGACCACATCGACCTCGACGTCGTCGTGGACTGCTCCAGCGGCACCTACATCCGCGCGCTGGCCCGCGACCTGGGCGCGACGCTCGGAGTCGGCGGTCATCTCACCGCGCTCCGGCGCGAACGCGTCGGTCCCTTCCTCCTCGCCCACGCGACCGACCTGGAGTCCCTGGACCCCGACCGGATGCTGTCGCCGGCCGAGGCGGCCACGGCGGTCCTCGGCTCCATGCCGGTGAGCGTCGACGAGGCCCGTGACCTTCGCCACGGCAAACGCCTCCCCGGCGCCGCCGACCGCCTGCCCGGTCCGCGGGCGGCGGCTCTCGGCCCCGACGGCGCACTCGTGGGCATCGTCGAGCCGCGCGGTGCGGACGTGAAGAGCGCCATGAACATGCCCGAGGAACCGCGCCCATGATCCTGTGGTTCACCCTGGTGCAGGTCGTCGTCGCGTGCGCGGCCGGCGTGATCGCCGTGGTCGCGGGCCTGGCCGGCCGCCGGCCCGGGGATGTCACCGTGGGCGGGCTCGCGCTCGTGGAGGTTCTGCTCATCGGGCAGATCGTCACGGCCGTCGTCGCACCCTTCGCCGGTAATCTCCCCACGGGAAGCCTCCTCGAATTCTGGGTCTACCTCGTCTCGGCCGCCCTCCTCCCGCCGGTCGGTGTCGCGTGGGCGCTGGTCGAGCGGAGCCGCTGGAGCACGGTCATCCTCGGTGTCGCGGCCCTCGCCGTGGCCGTGATGGTGTGGCGCATGCAGGTGATCTGGACCATCCAGGTGGCGTGAGCGCGACCGGAGAGCCCGGTGGTGCGGCCTAGGATTGACAGGTCATGGCAACTCGCACACCTCGCCGGATGACCGGCATCGGCAGGGTCCTCGTGATCGTCTACCTGGTCATGGCGCTCGCGGCCACCGGCCGCTCGTTCGTTCAGATCGTGGAGCGCTTCGACGAGGCGCCGCTGGCGTACACCCTGTCGGCCGTCAGCGCGGCCGTCTACATCCTCGCGACCCTGGCGCTCATGTTCGCCGGGCGGCGCCCCTGGTATGCGGTGGCGTGGGCGGCGATCGTCTTCGAACTCGCCGGCGTGCTCGTCGTGGGAACCCTCAGTCTCCTGCTGCCCGAGCTCTTCCAGGACCCCACCGTGTGGTCGCTGTACGGCAACGGGTACCTCTTCGTTCCGCTCATCCTCCCCTTCCTCGGGCTGTGGTGGCTCGCCGCGCACCGTGCTCCGGCGCCCGCTCCGGTGGCGGTGGCGTCGTGATCGTCTTCCGCGATCCGGCTGAGATCCCCGCCGGCTTCGGCCCGTCGGTCGTCGCCATCGGCAAGTTCGACGGCGTGCACGCCGGGCACCGCGCGGTGATCGACCGGGCCCGGGTGGACGCCGCGACCGGCGCGCGCGTGGTCGCCGTCACCTTCGATCGCAACCCGCTGCGGCTGCTACGACCCGAGCAGAGCCCTGCCGACCTCATCGGCGTGCACCAGAAGCTCGACCTCCTCGAGCGCGCCGGCGTCGACGCGACGCTGCTGCTCACCTTCGACGAGGCGCTGGCCGAGCTGACCGCGGAGGAATTCGTCCGCCATGTGCTGGTCCGGGCGCTGGGCGTGCGCACGGTACTCGTGGGCCAGGACTTCCGCTTCGGTCGCGGCGGCGCGGGTGACCCCGACCTCCTCCGCGAGATGGCGCGCGAGTACGGCTTCGTCGTCGACGTCGTCGACGACGTCCGCGCCATCGACGACGATCGTCGCGTGTCCTCGACGTGGATCCGCGAACTCCTCGGCCATGGCGACGTCGAGCGGGCGGCGAAACTCCTGGGACGCGCGCCGTCGGTGTGGGGCGAGGTCGTGCACGGGCTCAAGCGGGGGCGCGAGCTGGGCTACCCCACCGCCAACCTGTCGCCCGAACTGGAAGGGTTCGTTCCCGCCGACGGGGTGTACGCCGGCTGGCTGATCGATGAGAGGTCGCAGGCGGGGCTCCGGCCCGGCACCCGGTACGCCGCAGCCATCAGCGTCGGGGTCAATCCGACCTTCGGCGACGTGCCCGTGCGCCAGGTGGAGGCCTACGTCCTCGACGAGACCGACCTGGACCTCTACGGTCACCGCGTCGAGGTGAGGTTCGTCGCCCGCATCCGCGGAATGGTCGCGTTCGAGGGCATCGACGCGCTCAAGGACCAGATGGCGGACGACGTCGATCGGGTGCGCAGCGTCCTCAGCGAGTCGCAGGAACGCAGCGGTCAGTAGGACGAGTCATCGCGCGCGCCCGTCGCACCCGTGCCGGTCTCGATGGCCCGCAGTTCTCCCAGGATGGTCGCGCTCGCGCTGGTGCCCAATCGGGTCGCCCCCGCCTCGAGCATGGCCAGCGCGGTGTCGAGGCCCCGCACGCCCCCGGACGCCTTCACCTGCACGTCGGGCCCGACACTGGCGCGCATGAGCCGCACGTGCTCCACGCTCGCCCCGCCCCCGCCGAACCCGGTCGAGGTCTTCACGAACGCCGCTCCGCCGGCCTCGGCCAGCCGGCTGCCGCGGGCGATCTGCTCGTCGTCGAGGTACGAGGTCTCCAGGATCACCTTCGTGACGCGTCCGGCCGCCGCATCCACCACCGCCTGGATGTCGGCCACGACCTCGGCGTCGAACCGCGACCGCAGGTACCCGATGTTCACGACCATGTCGACTTCGCTCGCGCCATCGGCGAGGGCCTGGGTCGCTTCGGCCACCTTCGCGGCGGTCGACGTGGTGCCGTGCGGGAACCCGATGACCGTGCCGACGGCCACCCCGGTCCCATCCAATCGGCGCACGGCGTGCGAGATGTCGGAGGGGCGTACGCAGACGCTGAACACCCCCCACTCGGCAGCGACGTCGAGGTCGGCATCGACCTGTGCGCGGGTGAGTTCGGGCTTGAGGATGGCGTGGTCGATCGTCGCGGCGAGCTCGCGTTCGGTGATGCGGGACATGCCTCCAGCCTAGGCGCGGACCCGATTGCGGATTCCGAGGAACGACACCACGCCGCCGGCAGCGAGGAGCGTCGCTGTGACGATCGCCGCGCGATGGAACCCCGCGAGGTCCAGCGACCCGCCGACGATCGTGGACAGCAGGGCGATCACGATGAGCCCGGCCACGCGCGAGACCGCGTTGTTGACCGCTGAGGCGATGCCCGAGCGGCTCGCATCGATGGAGCCGAGGACCGTCGCCGTGAGAGGCGCCACGGTCAGGGTGAGCCCGATCCCGAACATCAGCACGCTCGGCAGTACCTGCCACCAGTAGGAGAAGTCCTCCGACACGCTCAGGAGCAGGAGCGCCCCCGCGGCCATGACCAGCGGCCCGGCCGTCATGAACGCGCGGGAACCCCGCCGCCCGGCTAGGGCGCCGACGCGAGAGCTGAATGCGATCATCAGGACGGTGACGGGAAGGGTTGCCAAGCCGGCGAGCGTCGCGGGGAGACCGGCGCCCTGCTGGAGGTACACACCCAGGACGAACCCGTTCAGCGACAGCGCGGCGTACACGAACCCGGTCGCGAGGTTGCCTGTCCAGAAGTTCCGCACGCGGAAGAGGCTCAGCGGCATCATCGGCTGCCGGGCGAACCGCTGGCGCACGAGGAAACCCGCGAACGACGCCAGTCCGACCGTCATCGTGCCCCAGATCAGGGGGGAGGCCCACCCCAGGGTCGGCTGCTCGATGAGCGCGAAGACGCTCGCTCCCAGCCCGATGGTGCACAGCGCTGCCCCCAGGAGGTCGACCGTGGCGCCGGGGCGGCGGGAATCGCGGTGGCCGAGGCGCACCATGAGCCAGAGGGTGACGGCCAGTGGCGCGACGTTGATGAGGAACACGAGGCGCCACGACAGCAGGTCGACGAAGAGCCCGCCGAGAACCGGGCCGGCGATCATGGCGCCGGTGGTCGCAGCCGTCCAGATGCCGATCGCGCGTGCCTGCGCGGCATCCCGGAAGTTCGCCGTGATCAGCGCCAGCGAACTCGGCACCAGGAGCGCGCCGGCCACGCCCTGGAGGGCTCGGGCGGCGATGAGGAACTCGGGGGTGGCTGCCGCGGCGACCGCGATCGAGGTGACACCGAATCCGATCACGCCGATGGTGAGCACCCGGAGCCGGCCGAGGACGTCGCTCAGCGAGCCGGCCACCAGGATGAGTGCGCCGAGGGTGACGAGGTAGGCGTCCACGACCCACTGCTGGGTGGTGAGCCCCCCGCCCAGGTCTTCCTGGATGGCCGGAAGAGCGACCGTGACGACGGTTCCGTCCAGGAAGGAGACGAACGACCCGAGGATGGCGATCCACAGGACCAGCCGCTGGTCCCGGGTCATCGGCTCCGTCATGGCACCACCCTACGACCGGATGCCGACTGGCTCGAAATACCCCAGGGGGGTATTCTGTTGTCGAGGCAGGAGGCAGAATGTCGACGCACACGGAGCACGCGGCAGCGGGGGAGGCACGCCGTGAGGCGACCCTCGACATCACGGGGATGACCTGCGCGAGCTGCGTCACGCGCGTGGAGAAGCGGCTGCGGGCAGTGGATGGCGTGGAGGCGACGGTCAATCTGGCCACCGAGTCGGCGCGCGTGAGCTTCCCCGACGACGTCGACAGCGCGCGGCTCGTGCGGGCGGTGCGGGAGGCCGGCTACGACGCCCGCGTCCGCACCCGGACCCCCGTTCGCCGCCGCGAGGCGCCCGCGGGTGGCGCGGGCCACGATCGGGATTCCCACGATCACGCCGGTCAGGATCACGCGGGTCACGACTCGGCCGGCCACGATCACGCCGGTCACGACTCGGCCGGTCACGATCACGCCGGTCACGACTCGGCTGCAGGGGGTCATGACCACGACGTGGAAGATCGCCTCGGCACCGCCACTCTCCGGACGCGCCTGCTGGTCTCCCTCGCGCTGGCGCTGCCCGTCGTCGCCCTCGGCATGGTCCCTGCGTGGCAGTTCCCGGGGTGGCAGTGGGTGTCGCTCGTCCTGACGGCGCCGATCGTGCTGTGGGGCGGCTGGCCGTTCCACCGGGCCACCATTGCCAACGCCCGCCATGGCGCGGCGACGATGGACACCCTGATCACGCTCGGAACGTTCGCGGCCTTCCTCTGGAGCGTGTGGGCGCTGTTCTTCGGGTCGGCCGGGCGGATCGGCATCCAGCACGAGGTCGTCCTGTTCGGGCCCGTGCACGACGCCACCGCGCTGGTGTATTTCGAAGTCGCCGCGGCCGTGACGGTGTTCCTGCTGCTCGGGCGCTTCATCGAGCAGCGGTCCAAGCGCCGCGCCGGTTCGGCGCTGCGCGCCCTGCTCGACCTCGGTGCGCGCGACGTGGAGCTCGAAAGCGGCGCGAGCATCCCTGTCGAGCAGCTCCGGGTGGAGGACAGGTTCGTGGTCCGCCCCGGCGGCACGATCGCTGCCGACGGCGTGGTCGTGGCCGGCTCGGCCGCCGTGGACGAGAGCATGCTCACGGGCGAATCCGTCCCCTCGGAGGTGACCACCGGTGCGACCGTGACCGGTGGCACCATCGCCGTCGACGGACGCCTCGTCGTGCGCGCGACCTCCGTCGGCGAAGACACGCGACTGGCGCACATCGCGCGCCTGGTCGAACAGGCCCAGACCGGCAAGAGCCGCGTGCAGCGCCTCGCCGATCGTGTGTCGGCGGTGTTCGTCCCCGTCGTCATCGGCTTGGCCGTCCTGACCCTGGTGGGCTGGATGGTGGCGGGCGCATCCCCGGCAGCCGGCTTCACCGCCGCGGTAGCCGTCCTGATCATCGCGTGCCCCTGCGCCCTGGGACTGGCGACCCCGATCGCAATCCTCGTCGGCACCGGGCGCGGCGCGCAGCTGGGCGTACTGATCACGGGCCCCGAGGCTCTCGAGTCCGCCCAGCGCATCGACACGATCGTCCTCGACAAGACCGGCACGCTCACGACCGGCCGCATGACCCTGATCGACGTCATCGCCGAGCCCGGCGACGACCTCGAGGCGCGCCGCGTGGCGGCCGCGCTCGAGCGTCGCTCGGAGCATCCCGTCGCCCAGGCGGTCGCCTCGGCCTCGGCCGCCGATGCGGACGTGGACGACTTCCGCTCCGCCGCCGGCGCCGGCGTCACCGGTCTGGTCGACGGCCGTGCGGCATTCGCGGGGCGTGTCGGATTCGCCCGTGACCTGGGTGCCGACCTCCCGGCCGACCTGGATGCCGCGGTCCGTGAAGGGGAGGAGCGGGGCACCGTCGTCGTCACCGGCTGGGCCGACGACGCCGGGACGCTCCGCGCACGAGCCGTCTTCATCGTCGCCGACGCCCTGCGTCCAGAAAGTGCCGAGACGGTCCGGGGACTCCGGGACGCCGGGCTGGACGTGCAGTTGCTCACGGGCGACAACCCCCGCGTCGCCGCCGCCGTCGCGGGCGAGCTGGGCATCGCGTCGGTGTCGGCCGGTGCGACGCCGGAGGAGAAGGTCGCGGTGCTCGAGCGCCTGCGCGCCGAGGGGCGCACGGTGGCGATGGTCGGCGACGGTGTCAACGACGCGGCGGCCCTTGCCACGGCAGACCTGGGCATCGCGATGGGCGGGGGCACCGACGCGGCCATGCACGCGAGCGATGTCACCCTCATCCGCAGCGACCCGCGTGGAATCCTGACCGCGGTCCGCCTCAGCCGGAGGACCATGCGAGTCATCCGGGAGAATCTGTTCTGGGCGTTCGCGTACAACGTCGCAGCGCTCCCCCTGGCGGCTCTGGGCCTGCTGAACCCCATGATCGCGGGGGCGGCGATGGCGTTCTCGAGCGTCTTCGTGGTGCTCAACAGCCTCCGGCTGCGACGCGCCCGCTGACGCCGGCATCCGGCGCCTCGCCGCACTCGGACGCTGAGTATGCGCTCGAAGCGCTAGACTATATGGCGGAGCCCCACGGCCCGACGACGCAGCCCGCTGAAGCGGGCGCATGCGACCGGGTGGGGGAACCGCCCCGCGGGAGTCACGGCTCGCGCCGCCCCCCGGGACCGCAGACCCACCGGATCAGCCGTCGATGACGTCGAGAACCGGATGACACGCTCAGGAGGAGCATGCCGACCACGGCGACCGCCGCTTCCGGCTCTGGCCAGAAGCGCAGGAAGTCCTCGTCCGCCCGCCGCGACGACGAGGCCCCTCTCATCCCGATCCTCGCGCGCAAGGTGCGCGAGGTCGAGGCGAAGGCTCAGCGCGGCAAGCTCGGCCCCACCAACCGGGTGAAATTCCAGGTGATCGCCTTCCTCGTCCGCGAGGAGCGCGCACGGGTGAAGGCTGATACCGAGCTGACCGATGCGACCCGCGCCGAGCTGCTGAAGCGCCTCGACGGCGTCGCCACGATCCTCGCCAAGACGGCTGCGCGCGACACGTCGCTCATCCAGCTGCTCGAGGGCGACCAGGCGGCCTCGCCTGTCGCCCGGCGGATGCGTCGTGACTGGCTCCTGGAGTCGGGAGCAGAGCTGCCCCCCGATGAGCTCATCATCACCGACGTGGCACCCCCCACGGCCCAGGTCGTCCCGGCCGCGCTGGCCGAACGCCAGGTCTTCCCCGCGGCGGTCGAAGCGCGCAAGATGGCCCATCCGTTCCTCGCGCCCGATCTGACGGCGCGGCCCGCGCAGACGACGCCCCGGCGCCGCTTGGACGGCTGGGAACTCATGGGACCCCTCTACAAGGCGTTCGAGACGGGCGCCGGCGGTTCGGCCGCATCCATGGACCTTCCCGAGGTTCCCGAGTACGACCGCCTCTCGCCCAAGGGCCTGGACGTCATGCCGCACCAGTCGCGGTTCCTCGAAGCCGTCCGCGAGGGACACCGGACGTTCCTCCTGGCCGACGAGCCGGGCCTCGGCAAGACGGCCGAGTCGGTGCTGGCGGCATCCGTCGCCGACGCCTACCCGCTGCTGGCGGTCGTTCCGAACGTGGTGAAGATGAACTGGGCGCGCGAGGTGCACCGATGGACCCCGCAGCGCCGCGCCACGGTGATCACGGGCGACGGCGAGGACATGGACGCCTTCGCGGACGTGTTCATCGTCAACTACGAGATCCTCGACCGGCACCTGTCGTGGCTCAGCTCGATCGGCCTGAAGGGCATGGTCGTCGACGAGGCGCACTTCATCAAGAACCTCACATCGCAGCGCTCGCAGAACGTGCTGGCTCTGGCGACCCGCATCCGCGAGCAGGTGCGTGACCCGCTCCTGCTTGCGCTGACGGGAACACCGCTCATCAACGATGTCGAGGACTT
Source organism: Microbacterium sp. Z6_144 (assembly GCF_057197625.1). Lineage (NCBI taxonomy): Bacteria > Bacillati > Actinomycetota > Actinomycetes > Micrococcales > Microbacteriaceae > Microbacterium > Microbacterium sp. Z6_144. The sequence goes on along the minus strand of NZ_JBXVPT010000001.1, from coordinate 2,227,745 downwards.
CGACGCCATCTGGCGCTTCCTCGGCTGGACGAACGGGGAGAAGCCCGGACCGGACCTGATGGAGAAGCTCGACTCGACGGGGCTCACCCCCGCTGACAAGGCGTTCTATCCGCAGGCGCGCGACGCGGTCATCTCGATGGGCATCGTGCGCCGCAAGAAGAAGGACGTCGCCGCCGACCTGCCCGACAAGCTCGTCGCCGACCTGCCCGTCGAGCTCGACGACGAGGAGGGTCGCTCGATCCGACGCGCCGAGCGCGAGCTCGCCGACCGGCTCGCGGCCAAGTACCGCCGTATCGTCGACGCCCGCGGAGACAGGGGTCTGCCTGCGGGCGAGATCGATCACGACATCGTGCGCCTGGTCGCGCAGAACGAGCTCGACGAGTCCAAGGCCGCAGGGTCGGGGTCGGAGAACGTGTTCACGATGGTCCGCCGCATCGGCAAGGCCAAGGCGCACCTGGCCGCCGACTACACCGTGCAGCTGCAGCGCTCGGTGGGCAAGGTGGTGTTCTTCGCCAAGCACATCGACGTCATGGATGCTGCGGAAGCCCACTTCGCGGCATCCGGGGTGCGCACGGTCTCCCTCCGCGGCGACCAGTCCACGCCCGCGCGTCAGGCCGCCATCGACGCGTTCAACAACGACCCCGGCGTGGGGATCGCGGTGTGCTCCCTCACCGCGGCCGGCGTCGGCGTGAACATGCAGGCCGCCTCCAACGTCGTGCTCGCCGAGCTCAGCTGGACCGCCGCCGAGCAGACGCAGGCCATCGACCGCGTGCACCGCATCGGCCAGGACGAGCCGGTCACCGCATGGCGGATCATCGCTGCGCACACGATCGACACGAAGATCGCCGAGCTCATCGACTCCAAGCAGGGGCTCGCCCTGCGGGCGCTCGACGGCGTGGCGATGGACGCGACCTCGAGCGACTCGGTGCAGCTCAGCGCCCTCACCCACCTGCTGCGGCAGGCTCTCGGGGGCGACTGACGCTCGCCGGGGCGTATGGCAGGTCTGCATGACACCGCGCTAGGGTCGGGGTGGCAGCGTCGCCGGCCCCTTCATCCGACACAGCGAGGACCACAGCTATGAAGATCGGCATCCTGACGAGCGGCGGGGACTGCCCCGGCTTGAACGCCGTCATCCGCGGCGCGGTGCTCAAGGGCACGACGACGTACGACATCGAATTCGTCGGCATCCGCGATGGATGGCGCGGCGTCGTCGACGCGGACTTCTTCCCGCTGACCCGCCATGAGGTGAAGGGCCTGTCCAAAGTGGGCGGCACCATCCTCGGCACCAGCCGGACCAACCCCTATGAGGGACCGCGCGGGGGAGCGGAGAACATCGCCAAGACCCTGTACGGCCACCGCATCGACGGCGTCGTCGCGATCGGCGGCGAAGGCACCCTCGCCGCGGCTGACCGGTTGTCCAAGGACGGCATCAACGTGCTGGGCGTGCCCAAGACGATCGACAACGACCTCCGCGCCACCGACTACTCGTTCGGTTTCGACACGGCCGTGAACATCGCCACGGACGCGATGGACCGCCTCCGCACCACCGGCGACTCGCACCAGCGCTGCATGGTCGCCGAGGTCATGGGCCGCCACGTCGGCTGGATCGCCCTGCATGCGGGCATCGCCGCCGGTGCTCACGTCATCTGCATCCCCGAGGTCCCCATGTCGATCGAGGAGATCTGCGCGCAGGTCTCGCGCGCCCACGACCGCGGCCGCGCGCCGCTGGTGGTCGTGTCGGAGGGGTTCACGCTGAAGGGCATGGATCACGCGTACAGCGACAAGGGCCTGGATGCGTTCAACCGCCCGCGCCTGGGCGGGATCAGCGAGATCCTTGCGCCGGAGATCGAGCGGATCACGGGCATCGAGACCCGCTCCACGGTGCTCGGCCACATCCAGCGCGGCGGCTCGCCGTCGGCCTTCGACCGTGTGCTCGCCACGCGCCTGGGCCTGCACGCCGCTGATGCCCTCATGGACGAGGACTGGGGGCAGATGGTCGCGATGCGCGGCACCGACATCGTCCGCGTGCCGTTCGCCGACGCTCTGGGCGAACTCAACTCCGTTCCGTACTACCGCTACGAGGAAGCCGCCGCTCTCTTCGGCTGACCCGCCTTCCGCGGTCCTGCCGTGCGCGGTCGCGCCTGCCCAACCCGCCGTGCGTGCGCCCACCCTGCCTGCAGTCCGGTGCCCGGTCGCTGCATGTCTCAGCCTCAGCGATCCATGTCTCAGCTTCTGCAAGCCAGAGGCGTCGCATTTGCCGGAATTGAGACACGGGTGGGCGCCGGTGGGGTGGGCGGGGGGCGACCGGGAGAGGAGCAGGGCGAGGCGGCAGGGCGAGGAGCAGGGCGAGGCGGCAGGGCGAGGAGGCAGGGGGGCCGCGCCATCCCGCCCGCCTTGCGCGATCGCGCCCTCTGCAGTCCTGTGCCTGGTCCCTGCATGTCTCAGCCTCAGCGATCCATGTCTCAGCTTCTGCAAGCCGGAGGCGTCGCATTTGCCGGAATTGAGACACGGGCGGGCGCCGGTGGGGTGGGTGGGGGGCTACCGGGAGAGGGCAGGATGAGGAGGCAGGGCGAGGAGGCAGGGAGAGGGGACGGGCGAGGCGGCAGGACCACGCGGGTCAGTGGGGGCCGCGCCATCCCGCCCGCTCCAGGGCCTCGCGCACGAGTGTCACGGCGCCGCGTCCGTCCCCCCGCATGTGGTGTGTGAGGATGCGGACATGGTCCCAGCCCTCGCGGCGGATCGCCGCCCACCTGTCGGCATCCCTGGCGAACTGGCGATCGTCCTCCGCGTGCACTCTGCCGTCGTACTCGGGTCCCACCCGCCACCGCGGATAAGCAAGGTCCAGCTCAGCCACCGCTCGACCATGCGCGTCGCGGAGCACCCAGTTGATCTCGGGTTCGGGAAGGCCGGCACGTACCAGCAGGAGGCGGAGCGAGGTTTCTCTCGGCGATCGCGGACCAACGCGTACCTCGGCGAGCGCGCGGGTCAGCACGCCGCGGCGCACATCGCCCATCGCGGCCACCTCCTCCCGGAGCTCTCCGACGGTGGCCAGGGGCCGGTCGCCGGAGACGAGGAAGTCCGCGGCTGCGATGAGGTCATCCAGCCGCCAGAGAGTGCCGGTCTGCCGCATGCCCGCACCGGATGCTCCACGGGCCACCCCCGTGCATCGACGAGGCAGGCGTCGTCGCGCATTGCAGGCGGTGCGCCCGCACCCCCGCCACGCGCGGCGGATAGGCAGGTCGGTGTGTCGCGACGTGCACGGCGGGGCGGTACGGATAGCCCGGCGCCGGTAGGCCGAGGAGAACGAGCGCCGTCTCGTGGCTGAAGAACTGGCCGCGGGTCAGGCGCGGCGCATACTCGTCGCACCGCCCGACCAGTTCCACCGGCGGGGGGCCGGATGCTCGCACGCCGGGGTAGGGCGCGCGGAGGTCGACGCGACGTAGGGAGTGCGGAGAGGCGCCGAGGTGAACCGCCTCCCGCACGCTGAAGGTCGGGGGGAGGGATTCGGGGAGGGCGCGGCGTCTCGGCACGCCCGTCAGCCTTCCGCTCGACGCGCTTCGTTCCACCCCTCCACGCGCTACCGGGGGATAACCCCACCGCCCGCCCCACATGGGGAGGACACCTCATGTCTCACCATCCGCAAGGTCTGGCCCCCACCTCTCCACGCGCTACCGGGGGATAACCCCACCGCCCGCCCCACTTGGGAGGACAGCCCATGTCTCACCATCCGCAAGGTCTGCCCCCTCGCCTTGCAGAAGGTGAGACACGCACGGCGGAAAGTGAGACACGCACGGCGGATAGTGAGACACGCGCCATGGAGGCGGCGGAGGGAGGGGCGCAGGGGCAGAGGGAAAGGGCGGAGGGGGACGGGGAGGGGCGCGGGGTCAGTCGTCGGCGAGGGCGAGCACGTCCAGGAGCCACGCGAGCTCGAAGGCGCGCTCGCGCCAGGCGTTGTACCGGCCGCTCACTCCGCCGTGGCCGGCGACCATCTCGCACTTCAGCAGCGCATCGGCTCCCACCTCGCGGAGGCGCGCGACCCACTTGGCCGGCTCGACGTAGAGGACCCGCGTGTCGTTGAGAGACGTGACGGCCAGGATGCGGGGGTACCGCACCCCCTCGCGGACGTTCTCGTACGGCGAGTACGACTTCATGTACGCGTAGACGTCGGGGTCGTGCAGGGGATCGCCCCACTCGTCCCATTCGATGACCGTGAGCGGCAGCGACGGGTCGAGGATCGTCGTCAGCGCGTCCACGAACGGCACGTCGGCCAGGATTCCGGCGAACAGCTCGGGAGCGAGGTTGGCGACGGCGCCCATCAGCAGGCCGCCCGCGCTCCCGCCCTCGGCGACCATCCGGTCCGCGGTGGTGTAGCCGGCGTCGATGAGGTGGCGGGCGCAGTCGACGAAGTCGGTGAACGTATTGCGCTTGGACTGCAGCTTGCCGTCCTCGTACCACTGGCGGCCGAGCTCCCCGCCGCCGCGCACGTGCGCCACGGCGAAGATCACGCCGCGGTCCAGCTCCGACAGTCGTGCCACCGAGAATCCCGGGTCGATCGAGTGCTCGTACGAGCCGTAGCCGTACAGGTGCACGGGGCGGGGCGCCGCCCCCGCCTCGCCGAAGGACCGCTTCCACACGACCGAGATCGGCACCTGTGTGCCGTCCTGCGCCGTCGCCCACACGCGCGCCTGCGCGTAGTCGTCGGGGTCGTAGCCGCCGAGCACGGGCTGGCGCTTGCGCAGCAGCAGCTCACCCGTGGCGATCGCGTAGTCATAGACGGTCCCCGGCGTCACGAACGACCCGTACCCGAGACGCAGCAGCGGCGGGGCCCACTCGGGATTCCCCGCGGTGCCCACGCTGTACAGGGGCTCGCCGAACTCGAGTTCGTCCAGCGACCCGTCGGCGTAATCCAGGAGCGCCACCCGGGCGATGCCCTCCCGGCGGTAGGCGGTGACGCCCCAGTCGCGGAACGTGTCGATGTCGAGCAGACGCCGTCCCGGCTCGTGCGCGAGCACCACCGAGCGCTCACCCTGGGGGTCGGATGCGGCGACGCGGACCAGCTCGAAGTCCAACGCGCCGTCGTTGTGCAGGACGTACAGCACGTCCTCGCCGTCGACGATGGCATGGGATGCGGAATACTCCACGCCCTCGCGGCGAGGCCAGATCACGCGCGGCTCGGCGCGCAGATCCTCGGCATCGACGAGCCACTCCTCGCTGGTGATGGAGGACCCGACCTCGATCACGAGGTATCGGTCGCTGCGCGTGAAACCGGCGCCCACCCAGTAGCGCTCGTCCGGCTCCGTGAACAGCTTCAGGTCGTCGGCCACGGCGGTGCCGATTTCGTGCACCCAGACGGTGTCGGGCCGCCACGCGTCATCCATGGTCGTGTAGACGATGAACCGGCCGTCGGGGGAGAAGCTCGCGCCGGCGAACGTTCCCGGGATCTCGTCGGAGAGGTTGTCGCCCGTGGTCAGGTCGCGGACCCGCAGCGTGTACCTCTCGTCTCCGGCCGCGTCGACGCCGTACAGCATCCGGTCGCCGTCGGCGGAGACTTCGAAGCTCCCCAGCGAGAAGAAGTCGTGGCCCTCCGCCTCGACGTTGCCGTCGAGCAGGATCTGTTCGCCGGGGACGGCGACGCCGGGGGAGAGGTCGGGCGGCGTCCAGTCATCGGGTGCGGAGATCGGAGCCCGGCATTGGATGCCGTACTCGCTGCCCTCTGCGGTGCGGCCGTAATACCACCAGTGCCCGCGACGGGTCGGCACCGACAGGTCGGTCTCGAGGGTGCGGCCCTTGATCTCCGCGAAGATCCGTTCGCGGAGGCTCTGCAGGTCGGCGGTGCGCGCCGCCGTGAAGGCGTTCTCGGCCTCGAGGTGAGCGATCACCGCGGGGTCGTCCTTCTCCCGCAGCCACTCGTACGGGTCGTCGAACGTGTCGCCGTGGTGGGTGCGGGCCACCGGCTTGCGGTCCGCCTGCGGCGCGGTCGGGGGTGCTGCGGTGTCGGTCACGCTTCCACGCTAGTGGAGTGTGACGGGAGGGAGCCGGGGAGGCAAGTTTGACCCGGGCAGGCGAGGGTGTCAGGATTCTGCGGTGCCCGGTGAACGGGACACGACTCGACGGTGAACTGTTCGTTCGTCACACGGCCGCCCCGGCGGCCACCCATCCCCTCACGGAAAGCGAACGGTGGAGACCGCAACTCTCGTCATCGTGCTGGTCATTGTGCTGGCGCTGTTCTTCGACTTCACCAACGGATTCCACGACACCGCGAACGCGATGGCCACCCCCATCGCGACGGGCGCCCTCAAGCCCCGGGTCGCGGTGCTACTGGCGGCCGTGCTGAACCTCGTCGGAGCGTTCCTGTCCACCGAGGTGGCCAGGACCATCTCCGGCGGGATCGTGCGGGAGGACCAGATATCCGCCGCCATCTTCCCCGCGATCATCTTCGCCGGGCTGATCGGCGCCATCACGTGGAACATGCTCACGTGGCTGCTGGGGCTTCCTTCCAGCTCCTCGCACGCCCTGTTCGGCGGACTCATCGGCGCCACGCTGGTGGGGGTGGGTGCCATGGCCATCGACTTCGGGGTCGTGATGTCCAAGGTCATCCTCCCGGCGGTGATCGCCCCCCTGACAGCCGGCATCATCGCCTTCACGGTGACCAAGATCGCCTATGCCGTCACGCGCAGGTACGACTCCAGGCCCGATGGGCGCGACGGGTTCCGCTGGGGGCAGATCTTCACCTCCAGCCTCGTGGCGTTGGCGCACGGCACCAACGACGCGCAGAAGACCATGGGCGTCATCACGCTCGCCTTGATCACGGTCGGGTGGCAGTCGGCCGATCGGCACGAGCCGCAGTTGTGGGTGGTCGTGGCGTGCGCGGTCACGATCGCCCTGGGCACGTACATGGGCGGATGGCGCATCATCCGCACGCTCGGGAAGGGCCTCACCGACGTCAAGCCTGCGCAGGGCTTCGCGGCGGAGACCTCGACCGCGTCGACGATCCTCGCCTCCAGCGCCCTCGGGTTCGCCCTGTCGACCACGCAGGTGGCGTCCGGCTCGGTGATCGGCTCCGGACTGGGGCGACGCGGTTCGGTCGTCCGCTGGCGCACCGTCGGCCGGATCATGGTGGGGTGGCTGCTCACCCTGCCGGCAGCCGGCGGCGTGGGGGCGCTCGCGGCCCTGCTGGTCGTGTGGCTCGGACCGTGGGGAATCGCCCTGGACGCGGTTCTCGCCGTCGTCGTGGTGCTGGGCATGTTCTGGCGTTCCCGCCGCAACCAGGTCACCTCTGCCAACGCGATGAGCGAAGTGGCCGGCTCCGGCCGCGCGGTGAAGGTCACGCGCAACCCGCCGCCCACCCGCCGTCAGCGCCGGCTCGCCGACGCGGACAGCGCCGCCGCATCCCGCCACTCCTCCGACACCGACGAGGGGACGCGCCCGTGATCGCGATCGACTGGCTCGCATTCGTCCAGGTGTTCGTCGTGGCGCTCGTGGGCGCGCTGATCGTCGTGAGCTTCTACGCCCTGGGGCTGCGGATGCTGGTACGGGCCGGGCGAGTGCCCGTCGTGGCGCCGGCGGAGTTCACGGACGCGATCGCCGTCGTCACCGAGAAGCAGCGCCGCCGCGCGGCGAAGGCGGCGGCCAAGGCCGCGAGGAAGAGCCCGCTCAGCGCCACCCAGAAGCGGATCGCGCTGGCCGCGGCATACGGATGCTTCGTCGTGTGCGGGCTCGCCGTGCTGGGCGGCATCCTCCTCATCGTCCTCGGACGCTGAGGGTCGGCGGCCCGCTCTAGGGTGGAGCCATGGTCGCAGCGGTCCGATTCGGTCAGCATCCCCCCGCCCGCCGGGTGATCGTGCACGTCAGTGACACGCATCTGCTCGCCGGCGGCCGGCAGCTTGGCGGTCGCTACGACACGGTCGCGAACCTCACGCGCACCCTGGAGTCCGTCGAGGCGCTCGGCCTCCGCCCCGACGCGATCGTGTTCACCGGCGACCTCACCGACCTCGGCGAGCCCGAGGCCTACCGCACCCTGCGCGCGACCGTCGACCCCGTCGCCGCGCGCCTGGGTGCGCCGGTGATCTGGGTCGCGGGAAACCACGATGAGCGGCCCGCGATGCGCCAAGACCTTCTCGGGCTCGCACCCACGGAGGAGCCGGTCACGGGCACCTGGGACCTCGGCGGCCTGCGCCTGGTCGCGCTGGACAGCACGGTTCCCGGGTGGCATCACGGAGACCTCGACGCCGCACAGCTGGCGTGGCTGCGGGAAGTCCTCGCGGAGCCCGCCCCCCTCGGCACGATCCTCGCCCTCCACCACCCCCCGCTTCCCACGCACATCCCCTTGTTCGACATCCTCGAGCTGCGCGACCAGGACGGACTCGCCGCCGCGATCGCGGGGAGCGACGTGCGCCTCATCCTCGCCGGCCACCTGCACTACTCCACGAGCGGCACCTTCGCGGGGGTCCCCGTGAGCGTGTCCGCGGCGACCTGCTACACGATGGATCTCGCGCGTCCGGCCGTCGAGGTCAACGGCATGGATGCCGGGCAGTCCTTCCACCTCGTCCACGTGTACGACGACACCGTCACGTCGGCGGTGGTCCCCGTGGTCGATGCCGAGCCGTCGGGATACTTCACCGCGGCATGGGTCGAGGAGATGGCGCAGCTGACCGCCGAGCAGCGCCTCGAGGCGTTCTCGCGCAAGCGCCCGACGACCTGACCCGGGCGACCGAGGAGCGGGGCGGCAACACGCGGCAGGCAGGGCGCACCGCGGGGCTGGGCGGTACGCTCGAAGCACCCCGGACCGCCGTGAACGACCCACAAGGACATCACATGCCTCTGGACGAACCGACGCGTACGCGTCTCGAGACCGATTCGCTCGGTTCCCTGGAGATCCCCGCGGATGCCTATTGGGGCATCCACACGGCGCGGGCGCTGGAGAACTTCCCGATCTCCAAACGTCCCATCTCGGTCTACCCGAACCTGGTCTGCGCGCTGGCGATGGTGAAGCAGGCTTCGGCCCGCGCCAACTGCGAGATCGGCGTCCTCGACGCCGACAAGGCGGAGCTGATCGACGCGGCCGCGCAGCGGGTGATCGACGGAGAGTTCCACGAGCAGTTCGTCGTGGGCGTCATCCAGGGCGGTGCCGGCACGTCGACGAACATGAACGCCAACGAGGTGATCACCAACGTCGCGCTGGAGATCGCCGGCCGCGAGAAAGGCGACTACGGGTTCCTGTCGCCGATCGATCACACCAACCGCAGCCAGTCCACCAATGACGTGTACCCGACCGCGGTGAAAGTCGGGTTGTCGTTGACGCTGCGGAGCCTCCTGGCCGAGCTGGCGCTCCTGCGGCAGGCGTTCCTGGACAAGGCGGTGCAGTTCCACGACGTGCTGAAGGTCGGCCGCACGCAGCTGCAGGATGCCGTGCCGATGACCCTGGGCCAGGAGTTCAACGGCTTCGCCACGACGCTGGGCGAGGATTACAACCGGCTCACCGAGAACGCGTACCTGTTGTCGGAGATCAACATGGGTGCCACGGCGATCGGAACCGGGATCACGACGCATTCCGGCTACGGCCGCTCCGTGCTCCGCCACCTGCGCGAGAACACCGGCCTTGACCTGGAGACGGCGACCGATCTGGTGGAATCGACCAGCGACACCGGCGCCTTCATGTCGTTCTCCTCGTCGCTCAAGCGCAACGCCATCAAGATGTCGAAGATCTGCAACGACCTTCGCCTCCTTTCCAGCGGCCCGCAGGCCGGATTCGGCGAGATCAACCTCCCCCCGCGGCAGGCCGGTTCGAGCATCATGCCGGGGAAGGTGAATCCGGTCATCCCGGAGGTCGTCAACCAGGTCGCCTTCGCCGTGGCCGGTGCTGATCTGACGGTGACGATGGCCGCGGAGGGCGGTCAGCTGCAGTTGAACGCCTTCGAGCCGGTGATCGCGCATTCGATCTTCCAGTCGATGACGTGGATGCAGCAGGCGATGTGGACGCTGCGGGTCAACTGCGTCGAGGGCATCACCGTGAACCGCGAGCGGCTGGGGGCCATGGTCGGGGCGTCGGTGGGCGTCGTCACCGCGCTGACCCCGTTCATCGGCTACGCCGCCTCCGCGGCGCTGGCCAAGACCGCCCTGCTCACCGGTCGGAGCGTCGCCGATCTCGTCGTGGAAGCCGGCCTCATGTCGCGCGTCGAGGTCACCAAGCAGCTCTCCCCGAAGCGCCTGTCCGGGCTGGAAGCGATCACCGAGGCGATCACCGTCATCCACGCCGCGGAGAACGTGGTCGCACCGCCCGAGGGCTGAACCTCACTCCACGATGCGGCAGTGCGTCGTGAGTTCGCCGATCCCGTCGACACCGACGGTGACGGTGGACCGATCGCGCAGGAAGATCTGCGGGTCACGCGAATAGCCGGCCCCGCCGGGGCTTCCCGTGGAGATGAGGGTGCCGGGGAGCAGCGTGACGGAACGGGAGAGGTGGGAGATGAGCAGCGCCACCGACCGCACCATCTGACCCGTCGAGGCGTCCTGCACGAGGTGCCCGTCCACGACCGTCCAGATGTGGAGGTCCTGCGGGTCGGGGATCTCGTCCGCCGTCACCACGAACGGCCCGGTCGGGGTGAACCCGTCGAAGGACTTGCAGCGCGACCACTGCGCCTCCGAGAACTGGATGTCGCGGGCGGTGATGTCGTTCACCACCGTGTAGCCCCACACGTGGTCCAGCGCGTCGTCGACGCTGACGTCCTTGGCGGGCCGGCCGATGATCACGCCCAGTTCGGCCTCGTAGTCGACGGACTGGCTGAGCGTGCGGGGCCAGGAGGTGGTCGCGTCGTGACCGGTGAGCGAGTTGGGCCAGAGGACGAAGACCGTCGGGGTCGCGTCGGTCTTCAGTCCCAGCTCGCCCGAGTGCGCCGCGTAGTTCAGGCCGATGGCGAGGATCACCGGCGGGGTCAGCAGCGCCGAGGCGAAGGTCGGATCGGCCAGCGGCTCCCACGTCGCCTCGTCCTGCGCGTCCCGCACCCGCGCGAGCAGCTCGTCGCCACCGGCGACGAGGTCGTCGAGTGTCGAGGGGGCCCCGGGGAAGAACTCGTCGACGAAGGCGGTCCGACCGTCGCGGACGAGCACGAGGCGGGGCGAGCCCGACGACGGGGGGACCACATGGGCGAAACGCATGCTTCCACGCTACCGGGCGATTCGGTGCCGCCCGTGCCGTCGCGGGAGGGGCGCGCGGCGCCCCTAGGCTGGGCCCATGTCGCACCCCTCGCCGCTGTCTCAACCCCACCCTGGCGTCGGAGCGCTGATCCCGCCCGCGCCCGCGGCACCGGTCCCGCAGAGTGCGCCCGGCCGGGGCCGCGGCACCGGAGCCGCGCTCATCTGGGTGGGCGGCGTCCTCGCTCTCCTGCTGCTGGTTCTCGTGTGGTACTTCCTGCGCTTCCTCGGCCCCGGAGCATCCCTGGTCGGCATCCTGCTGGCGATCGTCCCGTTCGTGGGGGTGTGGCTGGCGGTGCGGATCGTCGACCGCTGGGAGCCCGAGCCGCGCGGCCTGGTCGTGTTCGCGATCGCGTGGGGCGCGATCGCGTCCGTCGCCATCGCCCTGGGCGTCGACCTGGTCCTGGCGGTGATGTTCGGCTCCGGCAGTCCCGTGCTCTCCGCCGTGGTGCAGGCGCCCGTCGTCGAGGAGATCGCCAAGGGGCTCGGCGTGTTCCTCATCTACGTCAGCGCGCGCCGGGCGTTCAACGGGCCGGTGGACGGGATCGTGTACGGAGCCCTTGTGGGCGCGGGCTTCGCCTTCACCGAGAACATCCAGTACTTCGCCGTGAGCCTCCTCGAGGGCGGGATCGGCGACGTGACGGTGACGTTCTTCCTGCGGGCCGTGCTCTCACCGTTCGCGCACGTGATGTTCACCGCCATGACCGGTTTCGCCCTGGGGCTGGCGGCTCGACGGGGGTTGGGCGTCGGGGGTGCGCTCCGCTACGGATCGGTCGGGCTGATCGCCGCGATCGCACTGCACGCCCTGTGGAACGGGTCGGCTGTGCTCGCCGATTTCTTCGGCCTGTACTTCACCCTCCAGGTGCCCCTGTTCGTCCTCTTCCTGCTGGGTATCGTGCTCCTTCGCCGCGAGGAGGCCCGCCTCACCCGCGCGCGGCTGGGTGAGTATGCTGCGGCGGGATGGTTCACGCCGCAGGAGGTCGACATGCTCGCGACCGCGCCGGGCCGCCGTGCGGGGCTGAACTGGGCCCGGACGCTGCGCGGGGACCGGCGCGAGCTCATGCGCACATTCATCGCGGATGCCACGGCCCTCGCTGCCGCCCGCGAGCGCGCCCTCACCGGGCGCGACCCGAACGCCGCCGATGCCGAGCGGCAGCTCCTGCGGCGTACGGCCGAGGCGCGAGGAGCGCTGTTCGCCCCGTAGCCTCCCGCGCCGGGAGAGGTCGCAGCAAGACTCAGCGCTCGGTGCCGCGGCGATGCCTGCGTGTCTACCGAGCGCTGAGTTGGCCTGCACTCAGGATCCTCCGCCTCGTCCGAGCCTGTCAAGAGGGGTCGCGCGCACTCCGGCGAGGCATGCTTGGATGAGAGCATGACCGATCGCACCAAGCCCGAATTCGACGCGCCCCAGGGGCCGGCTCCCACCGACCTCCTCATCCGTGACCTCATCGTCGGTGACGGACCCGAGGCCAAGCCCGGCGACACCGTGACCGTGCACTACGCCGGCGTGGAGTACGACTCCGGCGAGGAGTTCGACTCGTCGTGGGGGCGCGGGGAGAGCATCCAGTTCCCGCTGCGCGGCCTCATCCAGGGCTGGCAGGACGGCATCCCCGGCATGAAGGTCGGCGGACGCCGGGAGCTCATCATCCCGCCGCACCTGGCCTACGGCCCGGCCGGAGGACACTTCCTCGGCGGGAAGACCCTCATCTTCATCATCGACCTCCTCGCCGTCGGCTGACGGCGCAGAGCCGAGCACCCGGGACCCCAGGGGTCCTGGGTGCTCTTCTTTTCCCGAGCCCGGAATACATGCGTATGAATGCAGGTTGGGGCTGGGGCTTGATCCATTTGCATCCGACGAGGAGACACATGACCGACACGACAGTAACGACCGACATCCCCGGCTACCGGGCGGGCACCTGGGTGCTCGACCCCGCGCACAGCGAGGTGACTTTCACCGTTCGCCACATGATGATCTCGAAGGTCCGCGGCACCTTCGGCATGAAGAGTGCCACCCTGATCGCGCCGGAGAACCCGCTCGACGCACGCGTCGAGGCGTCGGTGGACGTGGCCTCGCTCGACACGAAGGAGGCCGGCCGGGACCAGCACCTGCGCTCGGCCGACTTCTTCGACGTCGAGAACCATCCCACGATGGAGTTCCGCTCGACGGGTGTGCGCCTCGAGGGCGGTGACTTCCTCGTCGACGGCGACCTGACCATCCGGGGCGTCACGAAGCCCGTGACCTTCTCGTTCGAGTTCGGCGGCTTCGGCACGGACCCCATGATGGGTACCTACAAGGCGGGCGCCAGCGCGAAGGCCGTCATCAACCGCGAGGACTTCGGGTTGACGTGGAACGCCGCGATGGAGACCGGCGGGGTGCTCGTCGGCAAGGAGGTCACCATGGAACTCGAGCTTGAGGGCACGCTCCAGGTCTGATCGCGAATGAAGCGGCGGATGCTCCGGCATCCGCCGCTTCGTCGTTCACGCGGGTGTGCGGGGCCTGAGGCGGATCCGCTCCTGGACGAGGAGGATCCCCAGCAGCACGATCGCCGCGCCTGCCGGCTCGTTCCAGCTGAGCGTCTCGCCCAGGACCGCGATGCCGAGGATCACCCCCACCACCGGTGTGATGTAGGTGACGGTGGACGATCGGGTCGGCCCCCACGCGGCCAGGATGTTCTGGTTCCAGATGTACGCCAGCCCGGTGCCGAGGCACCCCAGCAGGACGACGCTGGCCAGCACCCACGGGTCCCACCGCATCGGCTCGAGGAAGACCAGCGGCGACAGGACGAGCATGACGGCCGCGGCGATGCCGATGTACCCGGTGACGATGGCGATGCCGGACAGGCCGGTGTTCCCGAGGAAGCGCCGCATGTACGCGAGGCTGAAGCCGTAGCAGGCGGTGGCGACGAGTAGCGCCAGTTGCGCGAGGAGGCTGTCGCCGAGTTCGAACGTGGCGCCCGGGGCGATGATGACGACGACGCCGGCCACACCCACCGCGATGCCCACGAGCTGTCCGGCGCGCAGGCGCTCGACCCGGAACACCGCCCACGCGAGCACCGCGGTCATGATCGGCGTCGTCGCGTTGAAGATGCTCGCGAGGCTGGAGGTGACGTGCTGCTGGGCCCACGCGAAGAGCAGGTAGGGCAGGATGCAGAACGTCACGGCCACCACGCCCAGGTGTGCCCAGATCAGCGGCGAGCGAGGCAGGCGCTCCCGGCGGATGAGCACGATCGCGACCAGGGCGACGGCACCGAAGACCAGCCGCCACCACGCGACCTGGGCGAAGTTCATGCCGGTCAGGGCGACGGCGATGAACAGGAAGCTCGACCCCCAGACGATGCCGGTGAGGACGAATTGCACGCCCACGGCAAGCGGCGTGGGCGTACGGACGGGGCGGGGAGAGGTCACCCGCCGACGATAGTGCCGGCGGTGGACACGGGCGCGCGGTGGCGGATACGTCGTCCGAAATCCTTCGGCATACGGCGCTCGCGCGCGGTCAGGGTTCCGGATGCCCCGCGTCGTACCGGCGGAACCGGGGGTTGAGCCGGACGAGGACGCTGACGAGGGCGAGGATGACCAGGCCGCCGAGCAGCGGCGGGAACCACAGGGTCGTCAGCGTCGCGAGGGTGCCGGCGTACAGCGCTCCCAGACGGGGCCCGCCGGTGACGACGACGATGAACACGCCTTGGAGGCGTCCGCGGATGTTGTCGGGGACGGCCGCCTGCAGCATCGTGGAGCGGAAGATCGAGCTGATGTTGTCGGCGGCTCCCGCGAGGACGAGCGCCCCCATCCCGGCGATGATCAGGGCGACGTTGGCGGAGCCGTCGCTCACCTCGGGCGGGGCGAACGCACCGGACGCTGCGGCGGCGAGGATGACCCCGAACACGAGCATGGCGACGCCATACACGAGGATGGCCCGCTCGATCCCGAGCCCCTGGCGCTGCACCTGGCCGATCCGTCCGGAGAACAGACTCGAGAGGAGGACGCCGACCGCGACGGCGGACGTGAGCGCTCCGGTGGTGACCGCCCCGCCCCCCAGCAGCACGGCCCCGATCGCCGGGAACAACGCGACAGGGTGCCCGAACGTCATCGCCACGATGTCGAGGAGGAACTGCAGGCGGATGTTGGATGCGCGACGCAGAAACCGCCATCCGTCTTTCAGCGACTGCAGCCCGGCCGCGACGGCGTCGCCCTCCGGAGCGATCCGGGGGAGCGTCCACAGCCCGAGGAAGAGCCCGAGCATGAGGATGACATCGATGGTGTACGTCCAGGCGTACCCGGTGAACGCCACCAGGATGCCGGCGAGGGCCGGTCCGCCCATGGTCATCGCGCCAGTGGCGATGCCTTGGAGCGCCGCAGCGGAGGGCAGGAGGTCGCGCGTGATGAGGCGGGGGACGATCGCGGCGCGGGTGGCCATGACGACCGAGTTGGCGGCGGAGTTCACGACGCTCAGCAGATACAGCCACCCCACCGTCTCACCGCCTGTCCACGCGAGCGCGGCGAGCACCACGGTGGAGGCGAAGGTCACCGTGGCCGCCAGCAGGGCGACGAGACGGCGGTCGAACGCGTCTGCCAGCATCCCGCCGTACAGGCCGGCCACGATCATCGGTGCGAGCCCGGCGACCGCGATCATCGACACCGCGAAGGTGTCGCCGGTCAGCTCGTAGACGTGCAGCATGACAGCCACCACGGTGAGCTGACCGCCGAGCCCTGCCAGCGCCGAGCCCGCCCACAGGCGGGCGAACGCGGGAGTGCGCAGGGGCCGGAGGTCGATGAGGTGCTCGCGGCGAAGCCGGCGGGAACGAGCGGATCCCTCGTCCCCGCTCACGGGACGCGCGAGCGGACGGAATCGGGATGCCGGCGCATCCGTTCAGGCTATCGGGGGAGGCGAGGGCGGGTGCGCCGCCGCATCCGTTCGCTGGTAGACTTTCCCGGTTGCCGTTGGATCGGCCGCGGATAAACAGAGCTCACGCATCAGGCGTCGGGCGCCGCGCAACAAGCAGGAAGGGGATCCCATCTATGCCACTCGAATCTGATGCTAAGAAGGCGATCATCGACGAGTACGCGACGCACCCCGGTGACACCGGATCCCCCGAGGTGCAGGTCGCGATGCTGACGCAGCGCATCAAGGACCTCACAGAGCACCTGAAGGAGCACAAGCACGACCACCACTCGCGTCGTGGTCTGTTCCTGATGGTCGGTCAGCGCCGTCGTCTGCTCGGCTACCTCCAGGACATCGACATCGCGCGTTACCGCCGACTGATCGAACGTCTGGGACTCCGCCGCTAAGGCATCGCCTCCCGGCGTATATCGCACTTCTTCGAGGGCCGTCCCAGGTGTGGGGCGGCCCTCGTTTTGCGTTCGGCGGCACACTTGTGAATGCCCGGAGACGCGGATACGTTGTGGATGCCGGGGGAATTCGGGCGACGTCCTTCGGCTCATGAGGAGGCGCTCCGCATGAATTACGGGATCAGCATCCTCTTCCGCGCCATTCCTCTGCTGATGGGCGCCGTCTGCCTGGGGTTCGGGCTGTACGTCCTCAGCGGCGGCAGCGACGCGGGTCATTTCGTCGCAGGGCACGTGCTGACCGCGTTGACGGCCATCTGCATCGCACTGTTCACCACGGCGGCGATGATCATCCGTCAATTGACGAACACCTTCGCGCCGGCGTGGAAGGTCGTTCTCCCCGCGGTGGGCTACGGGGTCGCCCTCGCCACAGCCGCCTGGGGTCTCTGGCTCCGATCGGACGCGACGTCTGCTCAATCGTTCGTCGCCGGTCACGTCGTGTTCGGGGTCGGGCTGGTTGCCGCCTGCGTGTCGACCGTCGGTGCCGCATCCAGCGCGTTCACGCTGATCCCGCGGAACGCCGCGGGCAGTCGCAGCGACGGCGCGCCCGCGGAGGCCTACAGCAGGTCGGCGGCCTGGGCGCTACTCAGCGTGCCCGTCGCAGCGACGTTCATCGCCGGAGCCTGGGCGGTGGTGCTGCTGGCAGGTGGGGCGCAGGCTGATCACTATGTCGCCGGGCACGTGCTGCTCGGACTGACCGCGATCTGCTCGAGTCTGATCGCGCTGGTGGGCACCGTCGTGCGACAGGTGCGCAATCAGTTCGACGAACCGGAGCGCTGGTCGTGGTCGATCTGGGTGCTGGTCATGGGAACCGGCACCATCGTGTGGGGGCTGTTCGTACTGTTCGGCTCGAACCGCCCGGAGCGGATCGCACCTGGCTGCATCCTGCTCGGGCTCGGCTTGATCTGCTTCAGCATCATCTCGAAGGTCTGGCTGCTCGCCTCGGTATGGCGCCGCGACTTCCCGCTGGCCAACAGAGTGCCGATCATCCCGATCATGACCTGTCTGACCTGCCTCTTCTTCGCGGCGTTCCTGGCGGAGGCGGCCACGACCGACCCGAACTTCTTCGTTCCCGCCCGCGTCCTCACAGGGCTCGGGGCGGTCTGCTTCACGCTGTTCTCCATCGTCTCGATCCTCGAGGCGGGCACCTCGAAGGACTCCTGACCCCGCTCTGGCCTCGTCCCGTGGCCCTGTCGCCCCGTCGCCGAGGCTGCAGCCGAACCCGAACGAGGCCCGCTCGCAGTCTCGCGGTCGAGACGGAGCGCGGGGGAGAGTGCGCGAGCGTCAGGAAGACGCGGATGAGGCGGCGCGGGCGGCGACGAGGTCGGGGTGGTGGATGGCCGCCACGTCGGGGTGTGCCCGCAGGCGCGACTTCAGCGCGTTCTCGCCGTAGGTCGCGTGGATGCGGTTCGACGGGTCATCCGTCACACCCCGCGCCTCGGCGGCGAGCTCGGCGGGGAGCTGGATGATGGGCAGCGTCGCATCCAGCGCCGGGTTGAAGAAGAACGGCACCGAGATGCGCTCGTCGGGGTAGCGCGGCGAGATGACGCGATGGTTCGTGGCCGTGAGGTAGCCCTGCGTCGCGTACTCGAGGAGTTCGCCGATGTTCACCACGAATGCGCCGGGCACCGGCGGAGCATCCACCCATTCCCCATCCCGCTGCACCTGCAACCCGCCCTTGCCCGGCTCGACCCACAGGAGCGTGAGCACGCCGGAGTCCTTGTGCGCTCCCACCCCCTGCTGCGGGGTCGGGTCCTCCTTGCCCGGGTATCGCACGATCTTGATGAGGGTGGAGGGCTCGCCGAAGTGCCGGTCGAAGTACGACTCCTCGGCTCCCAAGGACAGCGCCCATGCGCGCAGGAGCTTTCGCGCCACCCCGGTGAGGTGGTCGTGCCACTCGGTCACGACCTCCCGCAGCTCGGGCTGAGCGGCCGGCCACAGGTTGGGGCCGATCAGCCGGGCGTAGTCGGGGGCGTCGGGTTCGGCGACGGCCTCACGCTCCGGGCCGATGTCGATCTGCTCGCGCCAGTCCACCTTGCCCTGCGTGCGCTCGCCGCCGACACGCGTGTAGCCGCGGAAATGCGGGCTCTGCACGTTCTCGATCGCGAGCTTGTCTGCCTCGGGGAGGGCGAAGAAGTCCTTGGCGCCCTGCAGCAGACGGGCCTCGAGCTCCGGCGTCACGCCCGTGCCGACGAGATAGAAGAACCCGACGTCATGGGTCGCGGCGCGGAGCTCCTCGCGGAAGCGCTGGGCGGCGTCGGGACCCTGGTCCAGAAGCGACAGATCGAGGACGGGAAGGTTCAGGTCGGACATGCCCCGAGGCTAGATCTCCGTGCGCCGTGGCGCACGAATGTTGCCCCGCGTTACCGGCCGGTCGGTCCGGGATCCGCCGGGAGCGGGCGAGGATCTTCCCGCGGCCGGCGTGACCCGGTGGGGTCGTCCCGGTGGCCTTCCCGCGTCGCCAGCGCGGGATCTGCGAACAGCCAGCCCGGCCGGGGCTCCACCAGGGGCCGGAACACCCTGCGCACCGGGCTCGTCGCCAGTCCCAACGCGACGAGGACGCTGGCGACGATCACGATCGGCAGCCACAGCCACGTCGGCTCGAGGTCGCGCAGCACACCCGACTCGCGGAAGGGATACAGCACGAACGAGTGCAGAAGGTAGACGTACATGGTGTACCTGCCGAAGTGCGTCCACCACGTCTGCCGTCGTGGCAGGAGGGTGAAGAACGCCGTGCACAAGATGACGGCGACCGCGATCAGCAGCAGACGCACGCCGCCACCCCACCACTGCGGCCCGACGAGAACGGAGTATGCGTCGTCGTAGAACAGCCACGTCCGGAGGTCGACACCGCGCCAGAGGTCCACGAAGAACCAGCTGACGAGAGCTCCGATGACGAAGGCTGCGATCGATGCCGCGACGACCCACCACGGGCGCCGTCCGAGCAGGCGGAACCGCTCGACGATGTCGTGCTCGCGCAGCCACCAGCCCAGCGTGAAGAAAGGCAGCAGTCCGAGGGTGCGGGTGAGTGCGAACGTGGAGTCGACGTTGGGGAGGTAGCCCACACCGATGGAGATCACGACCGTCCACAGCAGCGGCCAGCGCAGGAGCGCGAGGTACGGCAGCACGAGGCGGAAGATGCCGAGCGCGAGGAGGAACCACAGCGTCCATGAGGGCTGGGTGAGGTTGGGGTTCGCCTGACCCTCGACGAACCACTTCGTCATCGTCCACAGGGCTTCGAAGATGACATACGGCACCACGATGTCGGTCAGGATGCGCGCCATCTGCAGCCGGGTGGGTGTTCCGGACTTCGAGAAGTACCCCGAGATGATCGCGAAGGCCGGTATATGGAAGGCGTACACGAGGAGATAGAGCGCGAGAGCGACATCGGAGTCGTAGGTCAGTCGTTGTGTCGCGTGGCCGAGGACGACGAGCACGATGCACGCGAAGCGGGCGTTGTCCCAGAACGGAACGCGTCGCCGCGGGCGCGCCGTGGTCGCGGTGCCGGTGGGGGATGCCGGGTCGGCGGGGGTGGAGGCGTCGCTCATGTCCGCGCCACACTATCTCGGCCGGTCACCGCGCCGACCCCCCTTGCACGGAGGGCGAGGGGATAATGTACCGCCAGATGACCACCCTCGACGATGCATCCCGTCGCGACCGCGCGCTGTCGGACCTCGACTGGCGCGTGCTGCCCGTGGGGGCGGAGAGCGACGTGTTCGCCGCACCCAGCGGTCCGCTCGCGCGCGTGGCCATGGGGTCCGGGGAACGCGGCCGGGTCGTACTCGTTCCCGGGGCGACCGGGTCCAAGGAAGACTTCACCCTGATGCTGCCGCTGCTGGCCGACGCGGGGTACCGGGCGGAAGCGTTCGATCTCGCCGGGCAATACGAGTCGTACCGGGCTGGTCCCGAACGTCTTGATCCACCGCGTGCACATTACGACTACGACCTCTTCGTCAACGACCTGGTCGCGGTGCTCGAAGGTGGGGCGGCGCCCGCACACGTCGTGGGCTACTCCTTCGCCGGCCTCGTCGCGGAGGTGGCCCTTTCGCGGCGTGGCGACCTCTTCGCCTCCCTCACGCTTCTGTCGACGCCGCCGGCGACGGGAAACGTCTTTCGCGGGATCAAGCGCATCGGACGGCTCAGTGCACTGACATCCGGTCGGGGAGGGGCGACGCTGATGCTCTGGGGCATCCGCAACAACCTCAACGGCGTGCCGCCGCGACGCCTGGCGTTCGTGCGGGAGCGGTTCGCGCTGACCCGACGCGAGAGCGTCGATGACATCGTCGGCCTGATGATGCGCATGCCCGACGTCGCGTCGGACGTGCGCAATGCCGGCGTTCCCGTCCTTTCCGCGGTCGGTTCGCACGACCTCTGGCCCACTGCCCAGCACCGCGCCTACGCCCGGCGCATCGGTGCACGCTCGGCCGTGTACGACACGGGGCACAGTCCGTGCGAGACCGCACCGCACCAGGTGGTCCGCGACCTGGTGGACCTGTTCGCCACCGCGTGAGCGGGAATAACCTCGGGAACGACGCGTTACACGGGATATATTCACGCGCATATAATCCGAGCGTGGAAGACACGGGAGAAGACGTGAACGAGAAGACCTGGCCGGGCATGCAGTTCGGCATCATGACGGTGAGCGACATCACGGAAGACCCCACGACGGGGCGGACTCCCAGCGAGGCGGAGCGGATCCAGGCGACCCTGACGATCGCCAAGCACGCGGAGGAGGTGGGCCTCGACGTCTTCGCGCTGGGGGAGCACCACAACCCGCCGTTCTGGTCGTCCTCGCCCACGACCACGCTGGCCTACATCGCGGCGCAGACCGACCGCCTCATCCTCACCACCTCCACGACGCTGATCACCACGAACGACCCGGTGAAGATCGCCGAGGACTTCGCGATGCTGCAGCACGTGTCCGGCGGCCGCGTCGACCTCATGCTCGGCCGTGGGAACACCGGCCCCGTCTACCCCTGGTTCGGCAAGGACATCCGCCAGGGCCTGCCCCTCACCATCGAGAACTACGACCTGCTGCACCGCCTGTGGCGTGAGGACGTCGTGGACTGGGAGGGGAAGTTCCGCACGCCGCTGCAGGGCTTCACCTCCACCCCGCGGCCGCTGGACGGCGTGCCGCCGTTCGTGTGGCACGGCTCCATCCGCACCCCCGAGATCGCCGAGCAGGCCGCGTACTACGGCAACGGATTCTTCGCCAACAACATCTTCTGGCCCAAGGAGCACTACCAGCGCCTGATCACGCTGTATCGCGAGCGGTTCGCGCACTACGAGCACGGGACGCCGGAGCAGGCGATCGTCGGGCTCGGCGGGCAGGTGTTCATGCGCGCCCACTCGCAGGATGCCGTGCGCGAGTTCCGCCCGTACTTCGACAACGCTCCGGTGTACGGCCACGGCCCCAGCCTCGAGGACTTCACGGAGATGACGCCGCTGACCGTGGGTTCGCCCCAGCAGGTCATCGATCGCTACGCCGGCATGCGTGACGCGTTCGGGGACTACCAGCGCCAGCTGTTCCTTCTCGATCACGCCGGCCTTCCGTTGAAGACGGTGCTGGAGCAGCTCGACATCCTCGGCGGCGAGGTCGTGCCCGTCCTCCGCAGGGAGCTGGCGCAGAACCGGCCGGCGACGGTACCGGATGCTCCCACCCACGCCAACCTGGTCGCCGCCGCCTACGGCGAGGGCGCGCCCCGGGAGGCGCGCCCGAAGGCCAACCGGGGCGACAACCTCACCGACGGATCCCCGTACCGCGACACCGCCGCATCCGCCGGCAGCGCGTTCGGCGCCGCGGCAGCCCGGACGGGGGCCTGACATGGCCGTCCGTCGCATCGCCGTGGTGACAGCCGGCTTGTCGAACCCCTCATCGACGCGCATGCTGGCCGATCGGCTGGCCGCCGCCTCCGTCGCGGCTCTGCGCGCGACGTCCACGCCGTCCGACCCTGACGGGATCGATGCCGAGGTGGACGTGTTCGAGCTGCGGGACTATGCGCACGACATCGTCAACAACCTCCTGACGGGCTTCGCCCCGCCGGCGCTGGAGTCGATGATCAACGCCGTGGTGTCGGCCGACGCGATCATCGCGGTCACGCCGATCTTCTCCACCAGCTATTCGGGGCTGTTCAAGTCGTTCGTCGACCTCCTCGACCCCGACGCGTTGACCGGGGTGCCGGTCCTGCTCGGGGCGAACGCCGGAACGGCGCGGCACTCGCTCGCGATCGATTACGCACTGCGTCCGCTGTTCACCTATCTGCACGCGAACCCGGTGCCCACCGGGGTGTTCGCGGCCTCGAGCGACTGGGGGGCCGCCGCCGACCAGGTCGCTCCGCTCGGGGTGCGGGTGGAGCGGGCCGCACGGGAACTGGCCGCAGCCGTGTCCACCCGCGAGGCGGCGCACGGCGACGACCCGTACGACCCGTCGTCCTACCTCGGTGAGGGGCGCTCGTTCGGCCACCTTCTCGGCGGGCTCGCGGGGGAGTAGCCGGGCGCGTGCAGCGGATCGTCAAGGAGCGCGCCGACGCGCCGGCGGGATTCTTCGAAGCCGAGGCGGCGGGGCTGGAGTGGCTCGCCGCCGCCGGTGGGGTGCCGGTGGCGCGCGTGCTGGAGGTGTCGCCCGGGCGCATCGTCCTGGAGCGCGTGGCCGATGGGCGACCCGATGCCGCAGCGGCCGCGGCCTTCGGCCGCGCGCTCGCCGACACCCACAGCGCAGGAGCCGACGGGTTCGGCGCACCACCGCCGGGATGGGCAGGGCCCACGTTCATCGGTCGCCGTCGCCAGCCCTGCGAGCCCACCTCCACGTGGGGGTCGTTCTACGCCGCACAGCGGGTGCTGCCGTTCCTCCCGCCGGCCGTCGAGGCCGGGAATCTCACCGCGGTCGAAGCGGGGCTCGTCGCGGACGCCTGCGCGGCCATCGCCGACGGGGCGTTCGACGACGGGGATCCGCCCGCGCGGCTGCACGGCGACCTGTGGGCCGGCAACGTCCTCTGGAGTCCTGACGGCGTGGTCCTCATCGACCCGGCCGCCCACGGCGGGCACCGGGAAACGGATCTGGCGATGCTCGCCCTGTTCGGGTGCCCGTTCCTCGACGTGGTTCGCGACGCGTACCACGCGCGCTCGCCGCTGCGGGCGGGCTGGCGTGACCGCATCCCGCTGCATCAGCTGCATCCCCTCGCCGTGCACGCCGCCGGGCACGGGAGGTCCTATGGCCGCGCGCTGGCCGACGCCGCGGGTCGCACCCTCGACCTGATCCGCTGATCCGTCGGCACGCGCCGGGACGGATGCTGCGGCCTGGTTGCGCGCGGATGCCCCGCGGATCCGGTTCAAAACTCAGGAGATCCGTGGCTGCGGTGGCCGCGGGGGCGGGTCTGTGCGGCGTGTCTCCTGAATTTTGAACAGGTGAGTTTCGACCGCCGACGACGAGCCGTCAGGTGGGAGCTGGTTCAGGCGGGACATCCTGCCGTGGCTGTGGCGCCTTGATGCGCGGACGCACGGCCGGCGATGGGCACGTCGCCACACACCACGACTACGTGCAGCTTCCCGGAGGCGGCGCGCGCGGCCGCATCCGCAGCCTCTGAACGCCGCCTCCGGGGCTGCGGTCAGCCGCTCTTGCGGCGGAACTCGCGCTTCATGTTGGCCGCCCCGTGCGCACCGTGCACGGGCGAGTCGCCGTCGAGGTGGGCCTCGCCGCTGCGGCTCGCCGCGTTCTTCTTGTCGAGCGCTTCACGGAACTTGCGCTTCATCTCATCGGATGCGGCGCCCTCTGGTTTGCCGTCGGTGCTCATGGTCCCAGCCTAGGCGCGGGGCTCGGGTCAGTACCACCCGGTGTGCTGGGAGTGCTCCCAGGCCCCGCACGGGGCCCCGTATCGGGCCTTGATGTACGCCAGCCCCCAGGAGATCTGCGTCGCCGCGCTGGTGCGCCAGTCGGGGCCGGCCGAGGCCATCTTCGCCCCCGGAAGCGCCTGAGGGATCCCGTAGGCGCCGCTGGAGCGGTTGAGGGCTTCCACGCGCCAGCCCGATTCGCGGTTCCACAGCGAAACGAGGCACCCGAACTGATCTTCGCCCCATCCGTAGCGGCCGATCGCACCGCGCGCGTGCGCCTGTGCCTGGCTGGGGGACATGACCACGCCTGCTCCGGGTGCCGGGGCGGGTGCCGGTGCCGGAGCCGGGGCCGGGGCCGGTGCGGGCGGGGCAGGTGCGGGCGGGGCAGGTGCGGGGGCAGGTGCGGCTGCCGGTGGGGGAGTGTGCGGTGCCGGGCCACCCGCGGCGGGTATCGCCGGCGCGGGCGCGGTCACGCCGCCGCCCGCAGCGCCACCGGGGGCGGCGGCATCCGCAGCGGCTCGCTCCGCGAGATGCGCCTGTCTCTCGCGGGTCACGGTCGTCCCGCGAGCGGCCGCCAGGCGCGCGTACGCGGCGTCGAGCGCACTCTGGGCGGCGGCGACGGCTGCGGTCTCTGCATCCGCCTCCCCGCGTGCCGCCGCGGCGGCGACCTCAGCCTCGGCGGCGAGCTGTTCGTGCTCCCGCGCTGCTGCGCCGGCCTGCTCCCGCAGGGCGGCGACGACGGACGCCGCCGATCGCGCGGCGTAGGCCGAACGCGCCGAGGCCTCCGTCACGCGCTCGAGGACGCCGAGGCGTCGGAGGAGCGACTCGGGGTCGGACGTGGTGAGCAGCTGTGCGAGGACGAGGCCGTCCGACGCCGACCGGTAAAGGCTCGCGGCCACGGTGCCGAATTGCTCCCGCCTCCGGATGAGCTCGCTCTCGGCGTGTGTCGTCTGCGACTCCAGCGCCTCCGCGCGCGCGGCCGCTGCATCCGCGTCCGCGCGGGAGAGCGTCGCGACGGTGGTCGCGTTGAGTGCGCGCACCGAGGCGGATGCGGCCGAGGACTCCACCGCCATGATTTCCGCCCTCAGGTCGGCGACGGTCGCGGGTCTCGCCGGCTGAGTCGCGGCGGATGCGGGGAGGCCCGACAGCCCGAGGGCGAGGACGAGGGCGCACGCCGCACCGCTGTGACGGATGTGACGTACGAGGCCCATGAGGTCACCGTAGAGGAGAAGCGGGCACGCCGCACCAGGGATTCCGGCGCCCCCTCTCAGGCGGTGGGAGGGTGCGGCTGATACGCTGGTGGGGGTTGCCGATTCCGGCACCCGCTCAATTCCATATGAGCTGCGGAGCAGGCCGGCAGACGCTGGTCCCCTGTGGTGGATCCCCATCCGTATCGGATGGTGGTCGTCTACTGGTGGCCAGATGCCCGGTACCGCGCCGACTTGTCGTCGCGCGCCCTTCTGCCTGTTCCTGCTCCTTCGTATGTTCGCTCGCGGCCCACATGGGGTGGCGAGCCTAAACAAAGAAGGAGGGACCTCTTGGAAGGTCCAGAAATCACCGCCGCCGAGGCCGTTCTCGATAACGGCCGTTTCGGCACCCGCACCGTCCGGTTCGAGACCGGTCGCCTCGCCCAGCAGGCGCAGGGCGCTGTCGCCGCCTACCTCGACGAGGAGACGATGCTCCTCTCGGCCACCAGCGCCGGAAAGCACCCGCGTGAAGGCTTCGACTTCTTCCCGCTGACCGTCGACGTCGAAGAGCGCTCGTACGCCGCGGGCAAGATCCCCGGCTCGTTCTTCCGCCGTGAGGGCCGGCCCTCCACCGAGGCCATCCTCGTGTGCCGCCTGATCGACCGGCCGCTGCGTCCGTCCTTCGTCGAAGGCCTCCGCAACGAGGTCCAGATCGTCGTGACGATCCTCTCGATCGCGCCGGGCGAGTTCTACGACGCCCTCGCCATCAACGCCGCGTCCCTCTCGACGCAGATCTCAGGTCTGCCGTTCTCGGGTCCGATCGCCGGTGTGCGCCTCGCGCTCATGCCCGGTTCCGGCGACAACGCCGACCAGTGGATCGCCTTCCCGACCGTCTCGCAGCTCGAGGACGCCGTCTTCGACCTCATCGTCGCCGGCCGTGTCATCACCGATGCCGACGGCAACGAGGATGTCGCGATCATGATGGTGGAGGCCGAAGCCACCGAAGGCAGCTGGAACCTCATCAAGGCCGGCGCGACCAAGCCCAACGAGCAGGTCGTCGCTGAGGGCCTCGAGGCCTCGAAGCCCTTCATCAAGCAGCTCGTCGCGGCGCAGAACGTCGTCGCGAACACGGCGGCCAAGCCGATCAAGGAGTTCCCGGTCTTCCTGCCGTACAGCCAGCAGACCTACGACTTCGTCGCCGGGCGCGCCTACGACAAGCTCGTGCCGATCTACCAGATCGCCGACAAGATCGAGCGGCAGAACGCCGACGACGAGCTGAAGGAGGCCGTCCGGGCCGAACTTCTCGCCGCCGTCGAGGCGGGGGAGCTGCCCGCCGTGGCGACGCTGGAGTTCTCAGCGGCCTACAAGTCGGTCACCAAGGTGATCGTCCGTGGGCGCATCCTCGCCGAGGGCGTGCGTATGGACGGTCGTGGTCTGGCGGACATCCGTCCGCTCGATGCCGAGGTGCAGGTCATCCCGCGCGTCCACGGTTCCGCGATCTTCCAGCGCGGCGAGACCCAGATCCTGGGTGTCACCACGCTGAACATGCTCAAGATGGAGCAGCAGATCGATTCGCTGTCGCCGGTGACGCGCAAGCGCTACATGCACCACTACAACTTCCCGCCGTACTCGACCGGTGAGACCGGTCGTGTGGGAAGCCCGAAGCGTCGCGAGATCGGCCACGGCTTCCTCGCCGAGCGCGCTCTCGTTCCCGTGCTGCCGAGCCGCGACGAGTTCCCGTACGCGATCCGTCAGGTCTCCGAAGCTCTCGGGTCCAACGGGTCGACGTCGATGGGCTCCGTCTGCGCATCGACCCTGTCGCTCCTGAACGCGGGTGTGCCGCTGCGCGCACCCGTCGCCGGTATCGCCATGGGCCTGGTGACCGACCAGGTCGACGGCCAGACGCGCTACGCCGCGCTGACCGACATCCTCGGCGCCGAAGACGCCCTCGGTGACATGGACTTCAAGGTCGCCGGCACGAGCGAATTCGTCACCGCGATCCAGCTCGACACGAAGCTCGACGGCATCCCGTCGTCGGTCCTCACCGCCGCGCTGCAGCAGGCCCACGAGGCCCGCCTGACGATCCTCGGCGTCCTCAACGCCGCGATCGACGCTCCGGACGAGATGGCTCCCACGGCGCCGCGCGTCATCAGCGTGCAGATCCCGGTCGACAAGATCGGCGAGCTCATCGGCCCCAAGGGCAAGACGATCAACGCCATCCAGGACGCCACCGGCGCCGACATCTCCATCGAGGAGGACGGCACCGTCTACATCGGCGCGACCGATGGTCCCGCCGCCGAGGCGGCGCGTGCCCAGGTGAACGCGATCGCCAACCCCTCCAACCCGGAGATCGGCGAGCAGTTCCTCGGCACGGTCGTCAAGATCGCGACGTTCGGCGCGTTCATCTCGCTGGTGCCCGGCAAGGACGGCCTGCTGCACGTCAGCGAGGTTCGCAAGCTCGCCGGTGGCAAGCGTGTGGAGAACGTCGAAGACGTGCTCAACGTCGGTCAGAAGCTGCTCGTGCGCATCACCAAGATCGACGACCGCGGCAAGCTGTCGCTCGAGCCGGTCGTCGAAGAGGCCGCCGAGGTCGAGGCTCCGGCCGATGCTCCGGCCGAGGCCGCTGTGGAGGCGCCCGCCGAGGTCTGAGTTCCTCGCAAAGACGATGCCCGCCCCGCTTCCGCGGGGCGGGCATCGTCTTTGGCGAAAGCGTTACGGAATATTTACCGCCATGCCGTCGCAATCGCCCGGAGCGTCGGAGGCAGGCCATACCCTCGTACTACGCGCCGGGGCGCGCGGTTCACCACTGGATCCGCGCTCGCCGGCCTCAGCTGGGGAGTGCACCATGTCGGGCTCGAGCGTCGGTCAACCGGCCTCCGCGAGTCTGCGTTCGCACGTTCCGGCGCATCCGTCGGCACCCATCCCCGTGCAGGGCCCCGCGCTCGGCGAGGGTGTGCGCGTGCCGCTGGGGGAGTCGGGGCTCGATGTCTTCCCGCTCGCGCTGGGCGGGGCCGAGTTCGGGTGGAACGTCGACGTCGACGACAGCCACAGCATCCTGGACACGTACGCCGCACTCGGCGGCAACCTGCTGCACACCGCCGACAGCTTCTCCGCCGGGCGCAGCGAGTACATCATCGGGCAGTGGATGCGTTCGCGCGGAACGCGCGGTGACATGGTCGTCGCCGTCCGCGTCGGTCGTCACCCCGACAATCCCGGGCTCGGGTCGGTCAACCTGGTGCGCGCGGTGGAGGCGTCCCTGACGCGTCTGGACATCGAACGCATCGATGTGCTCTACCTGGATGCGAAGTCGGGTGAGTCGGTGCCGCTGGAAGACACCCTGGCTACCGCGGAGTGGCTCGTGGAAGCCGGCAAGGTCCACACGGTCGGGGCCTACGGATACACCGCCGCCCAACTCGTCGAGGCCCGCATCCTCGCGGCGGCGGGCTACCCCCGCATCACCGTGCTCGACGTCCCGTACAACGTGCTGCGCCGTGACGAGTTCGACGGCGACCTCCGCCTGGTCGCCGGCGCGCAGGGGATGGCCGTCACGCCCTCGCACGCGCTCGAGCACGGCTTCCTCGCCGGGGTGCAGCGGCGCCGCCCGCGCGATGTGCGTTCGGTTCGAGGCGCGCAGATGGCCGCCAGCCTCACGCGGCGCGGCAGTCGCACCCTGCGGGCGCTGGACGGCGTGGCCGAGGAGTTGAGCGTCCCGGTCGCCGCAGTGGCCATCGCGTGGTTGCTCGCGCAGCGCATCGTCACGGCGCCCATCGTCAACGCCTTCACGCGCGAGCACGTGGAAGAACTCGTGCAGGGCGTGGGCATCCGGCTGAGCCGGGCTCACCTCTCCGACATCGCTCGCGCCGCTGCCTGAGCGCACCGCCGGGATGCGTCTCACACCGTCATCCGCCACCGCCCCTGACGTAGGGTGGAGACGTGCCCCGGGCACGCCCACCGACGACGAAGCGAGCTGACGTGACGCACTACATCTACCTCGTGCGCCATGGTGAGCATCTGGATGCCGAGCACGGCCTGGCAGACGGTCCGCTGTCGCCGCGAGGGCTTCGCCAGGCGGCCGCCGTCGCCGATCGCCTCTCCGGGGTTCCCCTGGATGCGGTCTGGCATTCACCCCTCCAGCGCGCCGAGCAGACCGCGGTCGCCTTCGCCGAGCGGCTGCCCGCTGTGACCCCGACCCCGTCGGCGCTGCTGTTCGACTGCATCCCCACCGGAATGACCGACGAGACGCCGGCCGCCTACGAACCCTTCTTCGGTGCCGTCACCGAGGCTGAGATCGAGGCGGGGGGCGCCCAGATGGCCGATGCGACGACGGAGTTCCTCGCTCGCCGATCCGGTGACGTGCATGAGCTGCTGATCACGCACAACTTCGTCATCGCCTGGTTCGTGCGGGAGGTGCTGCAGGCACCTCATTGGCGCTGGATGACGCTGAACCAGGCGCACTGCGGGTTGACGGTCATCGCCCAGAAGCCCGGACGCCCCTGGACGCTGCTGGCGCACAACGATCTCGCCCACCTCCCGTTCGAGCTTCGGACCGGACTCCCCGAGCCCAGCCCCGTCTGAGCCCGCCACGCCGTCGAGGGCCCGTACCGCCGAAGCGCCTGCCGCGAAATCCACAACGGCGGAGATCGTCGGTGACACGCCGTCGCCCGGCGTGCACCACCGGCGTGCCGCGCACCATCCCCGCAGTTGTGCGCGGGGAGCTGCGTCGGCGGGGCCCCGACGCCCGGACGCGGAGCGGCGCCGGCGTGGCCACGGGGCGCGGGCCGGTACGCACGGGGCACGTAGGCTTTCGCGATGGCCACGACCGACAACCCCGCGGAACTCTCCGATCACGATCCCGCCTGGATCGGGAGGGCGGGAGACCGCCTGGCCGCGATCCGCGGCGTACTGGCGGGACTGGACGGTGCGGATGAGGCGGACTACGACCACATCGGTTCCACCGCGGTGCCGGGGCTCGTGGCCAAGCCCTTCCTGGATCTGCAGCTTCGCATCCTGCCCCTGCCGTCCGAGGACGCTCTCGGCGAGCGGCTGAACCGCATCGGCTTCGTCCGCGCGAGGGGGTCCCGGCCGGACTCGCCCGGCGTCGATCGCGACATCCCCCGCGGCGACGAGGCGGTGACCGAGGACGTGTGGGAGAAGCGACTCTTCGTCGGTGACGACGGATCGACGATTCTGCACATCCGCCGGACCGACTCCCCGTGGGGCCGGTACACCGTCTGGTTCCGCGACTGGCTGCGCGCCGACGGCGCCGCGCGGGAGCGGTACGCGCAGGTCAAGCGCGCGCTGTCCGCCGAGAACGCCGGTAAAGCCGACTACGACGACTACACGCGCGCGAAGACGGCGTTCTTCGACGAGGTCCAGGATGCCTTCGTGCGGTGGGCGAGGCCGGTGGACCAGTCATCCTCGGGCGCCGGTGCGTCAGACCAGCACCTTCCGTAACCACACGGTCGCGTTGGCATTGTCGTTATACGGCTCGATCGGCACGTAGCCGGACCGCGCGTACAGGCTGCCGGCGGCATCCAGGGTGTGATGCGTGTCCAGCACCATGTCGGTGCCGCCTGACTCGATCGCGCGCCGTTCGAGGTCTTCCAGCAGCATCCGCCCCCAGCCTCGGCCGCGGCCCGCATCGCACACGTAGAGGTGCTTGACCTCGAAGCGGGTGCCGAGCGGACCGTCGGCGAGCCGCCGGATGCCCGCGCAGCCGACGGGCTCCTCGCCGTCGTAGAGAACGAGGAAGACGCCGTCGGGTTCCCGGAACGACTCGGGGGAGGGGAACGTGACGCGGTACTGGCCCCCGGGGAAGATCGAGGCGCGCAGTGCGAAGTACTCCTCCAGCAGCGCGTGGGCATCGGGAGAGTCGACGCCCACCGGACGGATCGTAACCATGCTCCGAGGGTAGGACACCTAGGCTGGGGGCATGACGACGCGCGTGGCCATCGTGGGCGGGACCGGCAAGCTCGGCCGAGTCATCCGGGCGGTCGTCGATGACGAGCCCGGCTTCGAGGTGACGGCCGTCCTCACGTCCACGTCGGCTCTGGGTGAGATGGATGGCGCCGACCTCGTCGTGGATGCGTCCTCGCCGGCGATCTCGATCGACGTGGTGCGCGCGGCGGTGGAACGGGGGATCAACGTGCTCGTGGGCACCTCGGGGTGGTCGAACGAGCGCATCGCTCTCATCCGTCCCCTCGTGGAGGCCGCAGGCACCGGCGCCCTGTTCATCCCGAACTTCTCGCTGGGGTCGGTGGTGGGAAGCGTCCTGGCCGCGGTCGCTGCCCCGCTGTTCCCCTCGATCGAGATCATCGAGGCCCACCGGGAGACCAAGGTCGATTCCCCCAGCGGCACGGCGGTGCGCACCGCGGAGATGATCGGAGCCGCGCGGGCCGAGGTGGGGCCCGTCGAATCGCCCCACGTCGATCAGCGCGCCCGCGGGCAGCAGGTCGCCAGCGTGCCCGTCCACTCCCTCCGCCGGCCGGGTGTAATCGCGCGGCAGGAGGTCGTCCTGTCCGGGCCCGGCGAATCGCTCACGATCGTCCACGACACCGTCGACCCGGCCCTCGCCTACGCGCCCGGTATCCGGATCGCCCTGGCCGCGGCGCGAGAGGCGCGCGGCGTCACCGTGGGTCTTGACAGCTTCATCGACCTCGGCGTGCGCACGAAAGCGCCCCGCGAGGGCGCTCCGGTGGCCGAGGATGCGGTGCCCGGCCAGGTCGCCCGCTCGACGAACGTATGACCGCCCGCATCGGCGTCGCCCTGATGGCGGCGGTCCTGCTGCTGTACATCGTCCTCGTCGGTCAGCGCGCGTGGCTCCTGCTGGCCAGCGGTGACGCGGTCGGCGTCGCCCTGGGTGTCGCGCTCATCGTGCTTCCCCTGCTGGCGGCGTGGGCGCTGGGCCGCGAGCTGTGGTTCGGCTGGCGGGCCGACCGGCTGGGGCGCCGCCTCGAGCGCGACGGGGATCTCCCCGAAGACACCGTCGCGGTGCGCCCGAGCGGTCGCGTGGTGCGAGAGGACGGCGATGCGGTCTTCCCGCACTACCGCGCCGGAGTGGAGCAGAACCCCGACGACTGGCGTTCCTGGTATCGGCTCGGACTGGCCTACGACGCCGCATCCGATCGGCGTCGCGCCCGTGAGGCCATCCGCCGCGCCATCCGCCTCGAGGGGACCGAACGCCGGCGCACCGGCTGATGCCCGCGGTGCGGGGGGATCACGCCGCGCGCGGCACCACGGCGTCGATGACCGACTCCACGGTCGGGTGCCGGAACGTGAACCCCGTCCGCTCGAGCACCTCGGGGACGACGTGCGCGTCGGAGGTGAGGATCGCCTCCGTCGCGTCCCGGCCGAGCACCAGACGCACGGCCCAGGCGGGCGCCCGCAGAAGGTAGGGGCGATTCATCCGCAGGGCGAGCGCGAAGCCGAGGTCGTTCGCCGTGGCGCGCGCGGGTCCGGTGAGGTTCACGGGACCGGTGATCTTCTCGTCCAGGACACGGCGGATGCCGCGCACCTCGTCCTCGAGCGAGATCCAGGGCCAGACCTGCGTTCCCCGTCCGATCGGACCTGACAGCCCGAGCCGGGTGAGCAGCAGGAGCGGCTTGAGCACCCCGTCGGGGTGCACGAGAGGGGCCGTCCGCAGGAGCGTGACGCGTGCGTGGGGGCCGGCCGCGCGGGCAGCCCCCTCCCACTCGCCGCACAGGTCGGCGAGGAACCCGTCCCCCCGCAGCGACTGCTCGGTCAGCCGCTCGCCCGGCGCCGAGCCGTAGTACCCCACCGCCGACGCGCTGAGGAAGGCCGGGGCATCCGCGCCCAGCGCCCTGATCGCGGTGGCGAGGGTGCGGGTGGGGGTGATGCGCGACCACAGGAGCGTGCTCTTGTACGCCGGCGTCCAGGGGAACCGGCCTATCGTGGCACCGTTGAGCCCGATGACTGCGTCCGCGCCGGCAAGCACGTCGGGGTTCAGGGGCTCGGGCCCGGTGAGCCATTCGACCTCACCGGGTGCCGACGCCGGGCGACGCACGAGGGTGGTGACCTCCACGCCGTCGGACCGCAGGCTGTCGACGAGGGCGCTTCCGATGAGCCCGGAAGCGCCCGCGACGACGATGCGGGTGTCAGGCAAGCGTTGCCTCGAGGGTGATCTCGATGCCCGCGAGGGCCTGCGAGACGGGGCAGTTGGCCTTCGCGTCTGCGGCGATGCGCTCGAAGGTCTCGGCGTCGATGCCCGGGACCACGGCGTTGACGTTCAGGTGGCTCCCGGTGATTCCGGTGCCCGGCTTGAACGTCACGGATGCGGTGGCATCGACCGACACGGGGGGCGTGCCGTTCTCGGCCAGGGCGTTCGAGAGCGCCATGCTGAAGCACGCCGAGTGGGCCGCGGCGAGCAGTTCCTCCGGCGTCGTGACGGATGCGGAGCCCTCGCTGCGCGCCTTCCAGTTGACGTCGAACGTCCCCGTACCGGAAGTGGCGAGGGACACCTGTCCGGAGCCCTCGAAGAGGCTCCCTTTCCAGGCGGTGCTGGCTTCGCTCGTGACGGTCATGGAATACCTCCAGGGTCGACGGTGGCGCCGCGTCGGCGGCGTCGGTGCGAGCCTAATCGGCTCCCGCAGGCGACGGGATGTCTCGACAGCGACGGGTGCGCGTGGTAGCCGCGAGCGTGCTCAGGCAGCGGCCGGGCGGCTACGACCGAGGATGCCCGCGCGCTGCAGAAGCAGGTACAGCTGGCAGCCCAGGCACAGCCCGAAGGCGGCGTTGAGGAACGCGGCCACGAACGCCATCGCGGCGGCGATCGGCAGCGCCCACGGCACGCCGGCCAGATGCAGCACGAGGCCCACGCCCGTCACGAAGAGGCCCACCCCCTGCGCGAAGCGCGGCGGACGCGGGTCTTCGAGGTCGCTCGGCGGGCGCAGCCGTGGTTGGACGGCCCGCCGGTACAGCACGCCCCACGGCGCGGTGCGGGGCGACACGACGCCCCACAGGAACAGCAGCGCGATCACGAGAACGAGCAGGAAGCCCGGGTCGAGGATGCGTGCCGAGAGAGGGGCAACGGCCACGGACCATGCCCCGCTGACGAAAGCGAAGTCTCCCGTGAGCTGCTCCGGCGCCCGGGCGGTGGAGATGCCCGTCAGCGCCGGAACGAGCGCGACGGCGAGCAGGACAGCGGTGATCGCGGCGCCGAAACGCGGCCCGCGCGGATCGATCCGGCGTGATTCGGCATCAGGCACGGGCGGCCTCCGTGGTCAGGCGGGCGAGTTCGAGTTCGAGCATGTCGCGGCCGGGAACGCCGCCGATCCGCGACTGCACGGCGCCGTGGCGGTCGAGGATGAGCGTCGTCGGGGTCTGCAGGACGTGGAAGTGCTTGGCGATGTCGGGGCGGTGCGTGAGGTCCACATCGAGGTGGCGCACCCCGTCGTGGCCCGCCGCGACCGACGACAGCATGCGGTGCACCCCCGGGCAGCGGGAGCACATGTCGGTGCTGAACTGCAGCAGCGTCGCGCTCTCCCCGAGTCCGTCGGCGCCCAGACGCTCGGGCTGGACGATCTCGTGGGGGATGTGCCGGCGGACCCGCCCCGCGCGGTGGCGGAGCGCGAGCCCGCCCACGACGGTCGCGGCCAGAAGGACCGAGAGCGCGAGGGTGGCATCGAGGATCGTCATCAGGACCCAGGCTAGCGCCGGGGGGCTCGGGGTGGGGCCGCCATTTTCGATATGACGCGGCGGGCGTAACGATCGGCGGTCGGCCGCTCGCAGTAGGGTGGCACGGTGACCGACCCCGACATCCGCCCCGAGATCGAATTCCGCAGTGACGTCACCGTCGAACTGGTGCGAGCCAGCGCGTCGGACGCCGATGTGCTCTTCGCCGCCCGCGTGTCCACGCAGGGGGAGCAGACCCTCGAGGCTGCGCAGTCCGGCACCGAGGCCTCCGGTCGCGACCGGGGCCTCATCAACTACCTCATGCGCGACCGGCACGGCTCGCCCTTCGAACACAACTCGATGACCTTCTACGTGCAGGCGCCGATCTTCGTCTTCCGCGAGTTCATGCGCCACCGCATCGCCTCGTACAACGAGGAATCCGGCCGCTACCGCGAGCTGCGACCGGTCTTCTACGTTCCCGCTCCCGAGCGCAATCTCGTTCAGGTCGGCAAGCCCGGCGCCTACGAGTTCCTCCCCGGCACCCCCGAGCAGCACGCGATCGTCGACACCGCGACGAAGGATGCCGCGGAATTCGCCTTCTCGGCGTACCAGCGGATGCTGGCCGCCGGCGTCGCCCGCGAGGTCGCGCGCATCGTGCTGCCGCTGAACATCTACTCGTCGATGTACGTGACGATGAACGCGCGCTCGCTGATGAACTTCCTGTCGCTGCGCACGAAAGTCGAGGGCACTCACTTCCCGTCCTTCCCGCAGCGGGAGATCGAGATGTGTGCAGAGAAGATGGAAACCCTGTGGACCGAGCTCATGCCGCTCACCCACTCCGCGTTCAACGCGAACGGCCGCGTGGCTCCCTGAGTGACGCCGGCGGCATGACGCGCTTCCTCCGATTGGGTCTTTAGTCTCTGGTCATTCGTTCCCGCCGCGGCGAGAGTGAGCAGCGGCGAGGCCCTCGCCCGGAGGGAGTGGACATGGCCGATTCATGCTCACTCCGCGCCCGAACCGTGACGGTGCTGAAGGTGGTGTGAGCCGTGCGCGTCCACCTGGACGGCGTCGGCAAGGACGAACGCGCTCATGCACTCCCGCCCATGACGGTGGAGTTCGAAACCGGGCGGACGACGTTCGGGCTGGCCGAGACGGAGCAGCGACCCACGGTCCTGGGACTGCTGGCGGCGGGCCGGATGCGACCGGACACCGGCGCGGTGCTCCTCGACGGCCGACCCGATGCGCGTGCGTTGCGCCGGATGGTGGCCCTCGTCGACGCCCCGGACGTCTCGGCGCCCGAACCCAACGTGGCCGTCGCGGCTGTCGTTGCGGAGGAGCTGATGTTCGCCGGTCAGCGTTCGGGGCCGGTCGCGGCGCGACGCTGGCTGCGCGAACAGGGGATGAGCGACGCCGCCCGCCGTCCGGTCAGCAACCTCGAACCGGTACGGCGTCTGCGCATACTGTGTGAGCTGGCGGTGCTGCGCAAGAACGTCAGCGGACTGGTGCTGGTGTCACCCGATCGCCACGGTGCAGATCCTCGCGACTGGTGGTCGCTCGTGGCCGAGTTGGCCGCCCGCCGGTTCGCCGTG
Source organism: Microbacterium sp. Z6_144 (assembly GCF_057197625.1). Classification (NCBI taxonomy): domain Bacteria; kingdom Bacillati; phylum Actinomycetota; class Actinomycetes; order Micrococcales; family Microbacteriaceae; genus Microbacterium; species Microbacterium sp. Z6_144. The sequence goes on along the minus strand of NZ_JBXVPT010000001.1, from coordinate 2,190,982 downwards.
CTCGTGATCGCCGGGGAGGCCTCGCGCCTCGTCCTGGGTGCGCGCATCGGCGTGCCCGACGACCCGGCGCCGCGGGCGATCGCGGCGGGCCAGACCGGTGCGTCATGAAGATCTCCCATATGGTGGCCGCCGAGTTGCGGCGGTTGGTGTCGAGACCGATGTCGGCCCTCGCCCTCGTCGCACTGCTGTGTGTGCCCATCCTCTACGGGGGCTTTTATCTGTGGGCGAACCAGGATCCGTACCAGCGGCTCGGGAGCATTCCCGCCGGAATCGTCGTCCTGGACGCGGGCGCTCAGATCCAGGGCGAGCAGCGCAATCTCGGCGACGAGATCTCCGAGGAACTGCGCAAGAGCAAGACGTTTCAGTGGAGCGTCGTCGGCGAGCGCGCCGGGGAGACTGGCCTTCGGGACGGCAGATACGAGTTTCTCATCGTCGTGCCCCGCGATTTCTCGGAGGCCGTCGCCTCGATCACAGGATCCGCGCCTGAGCGCGCGGCGATCGAACTGCGCACGAACGACGCCAACAATTACTTGGCCTCCTCGATCGGCACGCAGGCCGTCCAGCGGGTGCAGAACGTCATCGCCCGGAAGGTGATCGATGAGGCGGCGTTGGCTGTGCTGGGCGGCCTCGCCGAGATCCGCGCCAAACTGCTGGAGGCCGCGTCCGGAGCCGGGCAACTCTCTGAGGGACTGTCGACGGCCGGGGCCGGCGCCGAGCAGCTGCGCTCAGGATCGCAGCAACTCCTCGATGGGACCGCGCAGTTGCGCGAGGGAAGCGAGAGCCTGGCGGTGGGAGCGCAGGAGGTCGCCGCCGGCGTGCGAGAACTGGACGGCGTCGCCGACGACGCGGGCGCGCTGGCCGCGCGGGCCACTGCCGACCTTCCGCAGGTGCAGGCCGATCTCGTCCAGGTCCTGACCGACGCGGGTCTCCCTCCGGATCAGATCGACCAGGCCCTCGCCCGTCTCCAGCCGGTGGGTGACCGGCTCCGCAGCCTGAACGACCGCGTGCAGGGTGCGGTGTCGCGAATCGACCGCCTCTCGGCCGGGGCGGGGGAGGTCGCTGCCGGGGCGTCGAGCCTGGCCGGGGGACTGGGGTCAGCGGAATCGGGGGCGACCGAGCTGCGCGGCGGCATCGACCAGCTGGCCGCCGGAATCACCGAGTTGTCGGCCGGTGCGGGCGAGCTCACCACCGGGCTGCAGGACGGCGCCGGACAGGTGCCCGACGCCGATGAGGCGACGCGCGAAAAGCAGAGCGCCACGTTGGCCGAGCCGGTCCGCATCGAGACCACATCGCTCGCCACCGCGCAGAATTACGGCGCGGGGCTGGCGCCGTTCTTCGCCGCGCTGGCGGCGTGGATCGGGATCTACGCGCTGTTCCTCATCGTCAAGCCGGTCTCGCGTCGGGCGGTGAGCGCCATGGAGGTGCCGGTGCGCGTGACGATCGCCGGATGGGCCACCCCGGCCCTGCTCGGAGCGGTGCAGATGGTCGGGCTATTCGCCGTGCTTGCGCTGGCCCTGCAGTTCAGATTCGCCAACCCGGCGGCGGTGCTGGGCTTGCTCGTGTTCGCCTCGGCTTCGTACACCTGGATCATCCTCGCCCTGAACATCTGGTTGGGAGCGGTGGGTCAGTTCCTCGGGCTCGTCCTCATGGTCCTCCAGCTGGTGACGGCGGGGGGCACCTTCCCCTGGCAAACCCTGCCTGCGCCGTTGGCGGCGCTGCACCACGTGCTGCCGATGGGGTTCGTCGTGGACGCGCTGCGTCAGGTCATGTACGGCGGCGACCTCTCCCGCGTCTGGACCGACATAGGGGTGGTCCTGTGCTGGGCGTTGGTGGCGGCCATCGTGGCCACGGCGGGCGTCACGCGGATGACCCGCTTCTTCACCCTGGGCGACCTCCAACCCAGCATCATCCAGTAGCGGTTCGGCCCATCGATGGCCGAGAAGGACGGGGGATGGATGCGCGGCTTTTACCCCCTCGCAGCTCCCTCGCCACACCCACCGGCTGTTGCGAGCCAGCCGGGCATCGCCGTGGTATGCCGGCCCCCCTCAGCGTCGTCGTGCCCGGGGTGGCGGCCGCCTTCGCGGGCGTGCTGTCGTCGGTGTGGCGTTCGGAAGCCGGGCGCACCCAGCATGCCTCCGCTGAGGATCGAGAGCCACGGCGCCTCCAGCACCGACGAATCACCCTGCCCGCTGCTCTCAAGCGGTCCGCGTCGTGAACCGGGGCTCGTCACGCGGGCGTGCGCAGCGGGTAACCCTGGGGCGCCTTCGTGACGACCACGACGGGCTCGCTGGCTCTGGGTTTTCTAATCCGGCGTCCGGCTCGACTTGTTCGTACCCCGCGCGGATCCCGTCGTCGGGGGGCGCGCCGCCGAGGCGGTGGGTCCTGACTCCGAGTTGCCTTGGGCGTCATCCTCGTCGTGGGTGCCGTGCTTGGTCTTGTCGGCTTCGCTGCGGCGGTCCCATCCAGGTCGGCGGAGGGCGTAGAAGACGAGCGGCGGAGCGCCGAGCACCACGATGACCACACCCACGATCCACGGGTACACCGCGGGTGGGAACGCCGTGAATCCATCAGGGGGGATGAAGGCGAGCAGGAACGCGGCGAGGCACCCGACGAATCCGACACCGGCCACGAGGTTCATCGCCGGTACGCGGTAGGTGCGCTTCACGTCAGGTTCCTTGCGGCGCAGGACGATCGCGGCGGCGAACATCAGCATGTACATGATGAGGTAGATCGCCGCGGCCATGTCGACGAGAGCGACGAACGCGGCGCTGACGTTGGGCACGACGACGAAGATCGCCGCCAGGATCGTCACGATGGTGCCCTGCAGCATGAGGATGCCGGACTGGACCCCCGCCTTATTGCGCTTTTGCAGGGCCGGCGGGAGCAGCCCGGTCTCGGCCGCTGCGAGCAGACCCTTCGACGGACCGGCGATCCACGTGATGACAGATGCGAGCGCGCCGGCCGCGATGAGCGCGGAGACCACCGCGGTTCCCCATCCGAGATCCCACTTGTCGAAGTAGGCCTGGAAGGCGAGCATGATGCCGTTGGTGAGCCCCAGCTCCTTCTCCGGCACGGCGATCGAGATGGCGATCGTCGGCAGGATGAACACCAGAAGGATCAGGATCGAGGCCAGCAGCACCGACCGCGGGTACCCCTTGCCGGGATCCTTCATCTGGTTGACGTGGACGGCGTTCACCTCCATGCCCGCGTACGCCAGCACGTTGGAGACGATCAGCACGATGGAGGCGATGCCGGTGAACGGCGGGATGATCGCCGAGGCGTCCAGCGGCACCTCGCTCTTCTGGCCGGTGCCGAGCCAGATGAAGCCGAACACGATGAGCAGCACGGCCGGCAGGAGCGTGCCGAGGATGCCGCCCCACGAGCCGAGCTTGGCGAAGAGGTTGCCGCCGCGCAGCGTGATGAGCGTCGACCCCCAGTACAGCACCAGGATCACGATCGCGGTGAACAGCCCAGAGTTCGCCAGCGACGGGTCGACGAACACGAACGCCAGCGCCGCGGCGATGAACGCGATCTGCGTCGGGTACCAGACGACATTCTGGATCCACTGGAGCCAGACCGCCGTGAACCCCCAGCGGTTGCCGAAGGCCTCGCGAACCCAGACGTAGACACCGCCTTTCCACCCTGTGGCCAGCTCGGCGGCCACGAGCGCGGTCGGGATGAGGAAGAGGACGGCGGGGATGATGTAGAGGGTGACGCTCCCGAGCCCGTACACGGCCATCGCGGGGAGTGAACGCAGGCTCGCCACGACCACGAGCGTCAGCAGTGCGAGCTGGCCGACTCCCAGGAAGCTCGTGACGACTTTGCGGGACGTGAGCGGATGATTGGACGCGGCCTTCGCGGCAGCATCCGCTGTCTGATTCGATGCGTTGGTCGACATCTCCGCCGCCTAGTGGTGGAAACCGGAGTGTTGAGCTTCGACGGGCATGGGCGATTCGAGTGCATCGAGGTAGGCGGTCTCGGTCTCGATGCTCTCGAGCAGTTCGGCGGCCAAGTCCATGCTCAGACCATTGCGGACCACGATGCGCTGCACCGTCAGATCGCTCAGGTCATCGGGCATGGGATACGCCGGCACGAGCCAGCCCTTCATCCGCAGTCGATCCTGCAGATGGTAGAGATTCCAGTTCTTGGTGTGCCCGTCTTTCAGGTACCACGCGAAGACGGGGATGTCGCTGCCGTCGTTCCACAACTCGAAGGCGCCGATCTTGGCGATACCTTTGGCGAGGTACTTCGCGACGTCCTGCGACGCTTGCTGCACGGCGCGGTACCCCTCGAAGCCGAGGCGGAGGAACATGTAGTACTGCAGCAGCACCTGTGCGCCGGGGCGGGAGAAGTTCAGGGCGAACGTCGGCATCTGCCCGCCGAGGTAACTCACCTGGAACACCAGGTCCTCGGGCAGCCACTGCGTGTTGCGCCAGACCACCCAGCCCAGGCCCGGGTACACCAACCCGTACTTGTGGCCCGAGGTGCTGATCGAGTGCACGCGTTCGAGGCGGAAGTCCCAGACGAGGTCGGGCTGGAGGAACGGCGCGATCATCGCCCCGGATGCCCCGTCCACGTGGATCGGGATGTCGAGGCCGGTGGTGGCCTCGATGTCATCCAGCGCCTTGGCGATCTCGGCGACCGGCTCGTACATGCCGGTGTAGGTGACCCCCATGATCGCCACGACGCCGATCGTGTTCTCGTCCACGTACTTCTCGAGCCCGTACCCGTCGAGGGTCTTGTGGTCCATGCTGATCGGCACGAACCGGGGTTCGACGTCGAAGTAGTTGCAGAACTTCTCCCAGCACACCTGCACCGCGGATGACATCACCAGGTTCGGCTTGGACGTGTCCTTCCCGGCGACGCGGCGAGACTGCTGCCAGCGCCGCTTGAAGGCGAGGCCGCCGAGCATGCAGGCCTCCGACGAACCGATCGTCGACGTGCCGATGCTCTGGGAGGCGTCGGGCGCGTTCCAGAGGTTCGCCAGCATGTGCCAGCAGTTGTCCTCGATAGCCGCGGTCTGCGGGTATTCGTCCTTGTCGATCATGTTCTTGTCGAACGACGCCTCGTACACCTGCTTGGCGTCTTCGTCCATCCAGGTCCCCACGAAGGTGGCGAGGTTGAGGCGGGAGTTGCCGTCGAGCATCGTCTCGTCGTCGACGATCTGCTTTGCGGTGTCGGGGAGGGACTCCTCCTGGGGGATGACGTGGCGGGCGGCGATGGTCGCCTCACCGGGCCGCGCGAACCTCGGAGTCAGATCACCGCTGGCCTGGAATGCGTTCATGACATCTCCTGTCTAGCTCCCGAGCGGCCACAAGTAGGTGGTCGTCACAGGTGCGACGGCCGACGAGGAGTCCGCGGCCGTGCACCCGTGGCGAGCGTACGTCGGGGGCACGCGGCCGGACCAGGGTCGTTCGTCCCCCCGGACGGATGGCCCGTCGGAGCGGCGGCGCGCGTGGAGAATGCGGCGCAGAGCGGCGGAACCAGCGGCGGGTCGCGCCGAGCAGCAGCGATTGTTGTGGGTCGTTCGCCCCTGGCGATGCGGTCTGGGCCGGACGTACCGAGGCCTCCAACGTGAGACGAACGAGCACCCATCGGAGACGGTCCCATGTGCGCAGGCGCGAGGGACGCCACCCGCGACCACTACTCGGTCGAAACCTCGACCTGGAGTTCTCGTACAACGAGACGGTGACCGAAGGGATCGGGTGACGGTCGGCCGCTGCCCGGTCACGCGCGGTCAGCCTCGAGGTCGACGAGCCATCCGGCCGTCGATCGCAGACGGCGCTCCGGGGACGGGTCCGGCAGAGGGTCCCTGGTGGGTATGACGGCTCCGCCCTCTGGTTCGGCCAGACGCACCCCCTCGACCGGATGAAGGGTCGCGCTGTCCGGAACGGGTTCGCAGACGACCACGTACCGCGACGGGCGCGTACCGATGAAGATCCCGTCGCCGACCTGTCGCCGAGCTTCCGGCCACTCCTCGCCCGGTCGTGGAGCGACGGCATCCGGGGGCGCGCCGTGCCCCGGACGGCGCAGCTCGCGGCGTTCCACGTATCCGATCGCGACCGCGTGCACGGCCGTGACGACCCCGCGCACCCGGTCGGGGAACTCCTTCTCGTGGTGCGACTCGACCGCGTCGACGGTTGCGGCGAGGTCGGATCCGAGGAGCTCGTGAAGCCACGCATCGCCCGTGCGGGAGGCGATGCCGAAGTCGACGGCGTCGCCCACGCGGAAGGGCTCCCCGCAGCATCCCCATTCCCATCCGGTCAGCCACACGCGCGTCATGGCGCCAGGCTAACGGCGGTCCTAGGCTGGCCGTGATGGCACGCACGGCACTGATCACGGGAGCCAGCTCCGGCCTGGGCGCCGAGTACGCGCGACAGCTGGCCGCGCGGGGGATGGATCTCGTGCTGGTCGCCCGCGACCGCAACGCGCTGGAGGCACTCGCCACCTCCGTCCGCGACGCGCACGGGGTTTCGGCCCGGGTGCTGGTCGCCGACCTTCTCGACGCCGAGCAGCGCGACACGGTGGTCGCGCGCCTGTCCGATGGGCAGCATCCGATCGACCTGCTCGTGAACAACGCCGGCTACGGCCTGCCGCTGGCGTTCGAGCGGAACCCGATTGAGGACGAGGTGAGGCATCTTCAGTTGCACGTCGAGGTGCCGATGCGGCTCATGCACGCGGCGCTGCCCGGCATGCTCGCGCGGGGGAGCGGCAAGATCCTCAACGTCGCGTCCGTCGCGGGGCTGATCCCGCGGGGCACCTACGGCGCCGTGAAGCGGTGGCTCGTCAGCTTCAGCCGGTGGGCGAACGTGCAGTACCGCGACCGGGGTGTCACCGTGACGGCCATCTGCCCCGGCTTCGTGCACACCAACTTCCACGAGCGGCTCGGACTGCCGCCGGGCGAGGAGGGGATCGCGGCCTGGATGTGGCTGGACGCGCCGGACGTCGTCCGCGAGTCGCTCCGAGACCTCGGCCGGGGCAGGTCGGTCTCCATCCCGTCCCGCAGATACAAGGCGCTCGTCACCGCCTCCCGTCTCCTGCCCGACGCCGTGGTGGTCAAGGCCGCCGGTCGCGGCCGCTGACGCGGCCTCCCCCTCCGAACCTCCCGATACCTGTGCGCTGGCGGAGGAGATGTCGCTTGGGGAGGGGGTGAGTGCCGGATTCGGCCCTCCCGAGTGCACTTCTCCTCCCGACGTGCACGCCCACCCCCGCGCCGGCGCCCGCTGCGCCCGCCCGCCCCGCCCGCCAGCCTCGGGCGACAGAACCCCCTGCGAACGCCTGGGCGCCAGGATGCGGCGGCGACGCCGCGCCGACCGATACCCTGAGAACATGACGCATTCGGGCAATCCCTTCGGGCAGGTGCTCGTCGCGCTCGTCACCCCGATGACGGCCGACGGCGAGGTCGACTGGCCCGCCGTCGAGAAGCACATGGACGACGTGATCGTGGCGGGCGCCGACGGCATCGTCGTGACCGGCACCACCGGTGAGACCAGCACCCTGACCGACCCCGAGAAGCTCCGTCTGGTCGAGGTGGGCAAGGACGTCGCCGCCGGCCGCGCGAAGATCATCACCGGCGGCGGATCGAACGAGACCGCGCACGCCATCGAGCTGTACAAGGCCAGCGAGAAGGCCGGCGCCGACGGCATCATGATCGTCACGCCGTACTACAACAAGCCCACTCAGGCGGGCATCCTCACGCACTTCCGGCTCGTCGCCGACGCGACCGACCTGCCGGTGATCCTCTACGACATCCCCGGCCGCACGGGCGTTCCCATCCGCTACGAGACGATCCTCCGGATCGCGAAGCACCCGAACGTGCTGGCCATCAAGGATGCCAAGGGCGACTTCAGCGAGGTCAGCCGGGTGCTGAACCAGACCGATCTCATGTACTTCTCCGGCGACGACGCGAACGTCCTCCCGCACCTGTCGATCGGTGCCGTCGGACTCATCGGAGTGACCGCCAACGTCGCGGCAGCCCCCTACCGCGCGATCGTGGATGCGGTGAACCGCGGCGATCTCGCAGCGGCCACCGCCGAGCACAAGCGGCTGGAACCGCTCGTGCGCGCGGTCATGACGCACGTGCCGGGTACCGTCGCGGCGAAGTACATCCTTCATGGCCTGGGACGCATCACCAGTCCCCGGGTCCGGCTTCCCCTCGTCGGCCCCGAAGAGTGGGAGGCCGCGGTCATCGAGGACGAACTCGCTCTCGTCCGCGACGTCCCCGGCGCCGACTTCTCGAACTTCCGTCCCGATCGCAACGCGGCCGCCGGTGGCGCGCTGCCGAAGGTGCACGGCACCACACGATGACAACGGGCTCGCGTTGAGCGAGCCCCACGAAGGGATGCTTCGCCGTCCCGAGGAGGCTACAGATGCCCACGACCGTCTATGAACCGCCCGCGCTGGCCCCCCAGACGCTCCGAGTGACGCCCCTGGGCGGACTCGGCGAGGTCGGCCGCAACATGACCGTGTTCGAGTACGAGGGCAAGCTCCTCGTCGTCGACTGCGGTGTGCTGTTCCCCGAGGAGCACCAGCCCGGCGTCGACCTGATCCTGCCCGACTTCGAGCCGATCAAGAACCGGCTCGACGACATCGTGGGCGTCGTGCTCACCCACGGGCACGAAGACCACATCGGGGCGGTGCCCTACCTCCTCCGGCTCAAGAGCGACATCCCGCTCCTGGGGTCGGGGCTGACCCTCGCCCTCGTCGAGGCGAAGCTGAAAGAGCACCGGATCAAGCCGTACACGCTCACCGTCGCCGAGGGGCAGCGCGAGCGCCTCGGACCGTTCGATCTCGAGTTCGTCGCCGTCAACCACTCCATCCCCGATGCGCTGGCCGTCGCCATCCGCACGCCCGCCGGGATGGCATTGGCCACCGGCGACTTCAAGATGGACCAGCTGCCGCTGGACGGCCGCATCACCGACCTCCGCGCCTTCGCGCGCCTGGGCGAGGAGGGCGTCGACCTGTTCCTCGTCGACTCCACCAACGCCGACGTGCCCGGCTTCACGCCGACCGAGCGCAGCATCGGCCCGGTGCTCGAGCAGGTCATCGGCCAGGCGCCGCGCCGCGTGATCGTCGCGAGCTTCTCCAGCCACGTGCACCGCGTGCAGCAGGTTCTGGATGCCGCAGCCGCGCACGGACGGCGGGTCGCGCTGCTCGGCCGCAGCATGGTGCGCAATATGACGATCGCCGAAGAGCTCGGCTACCTGCATGTTCCCGCCGGCGTCCTCATCGACTACAAGAAGGCGCGCGACCTCCCCGAGAACCGCATCGTCTACATGTCGACCGGATCCCAGGGTGAGCCGATGGCGGTGCTCTCGCGCATGGCCAACAACGACCATGAGATCGAGCCCGGACCCGGCGACACGGTCATCCTCGCCTCGAGCCTCATTCCCGGCAACGAGAATGCGGTGTACCGCGTCATCGACGGGTTGACCAAGCTCGGCGCCACCGTCGTGCACAAGGGCAACGCGAAGGTGCACGTGTCCGGTCACGCCGCCGCGGGCGAGCTGATCTACTGCTACAACATCATCAAGCCGGCCAACGTCCTGCCCGTGCACGGCGAATACCGCCACCTGATGGCCAACGCCCGCCTCGCCCAGGACACCGGCATCCCGGCCGAGCGCACGATCCTCGGAGAGAACGGCACCGTCGTGGATCTGCGCAACGGTCTCGCGGAGGTCGTCGGCCAGCTCGACCTCGGGTTCGTCTACGTCGACGGCTCCTCCGTGGGAGAGATCACCGAGGCCGATCTGAAGGACCGCCGCATCCTGGGTGAAGAGGGCTTCATCTCCGTCATCGTCGTGATCGACTCGGCGACGGGGAAGATCATCAGCGGGCCGGAGATCCACGCCCGCGGCATCGCCGAGGACGCGGGCGTCTTCGAGAGCGTGAAGCCGAAGATCGCCGCTGCGCTGGCCGAGGCCGCGCAGTCCGGTACCCGCGACAGTCATGCGATGTCGCAGGTCGTCCGTCGCACGATCGGTCGCTGGGTGAACCAGACGCTGCGCCGGCGTCCGATGATCGTTCCCCTGGTGATCGAGGCGTAACCATGCCCGCCCCCCGTGTCCGCGCGGCCCGTCAGTCGGATGGGACCTTCCTCGCGGACATGGTGGTGGAGGCCGCCAATTGGCGGCCGGGGGCGGCGCGGCCGCGCCACGAGGTGCTCGCCGGCACGGACTATCAGCGCTACCTCGCCGGGTGGATGCGGCCGGGAGACGCCGGCGTCGTGGCCGAGTCGCCCGCCGGCGAGCCGGTGGGGGCGGCCTGGTACCGGATGTTGCCGCGGAGCGAGCCCGGATTCGCCTACGTGGGCACCGGGGTTCCCGAGCTCATCATCGGCGTGCGCCCCATCTGGCGCTCCCACGGGGTCGGCCGCCTGCTCCTGCAGGGCCTCTGCGAGCATGCGCGCGCTGAGGGGTTCGCTCGGATCAGTCTCAGTGTCGAGCGCGGCAACTTCGCCTCGACGCTGTACCGCTCGGAGGGATTCGCGATCACCCGTGCGGGCATCGGCCGCGACACGATGGTGAAGCGCCTCCGCTGAGCCGTCCGGGCGGCCCCGTCCACACGGTGTCCCGCCCCGGCGGGGCACGATGGTGAAGCGGCTCCGCTGAGCCGTCCGGGCGGCCCCGTCCAGCCCCTCAGGTCCCCGGTTGGTCGAGCGGCTCCGCTGAGACTCCCGCGTCAATCCGGCCAAACGTCGGCTCGGCGGCCTACCGTGGGAGTATGCCCCGCACCACCACGACGACCGGCGCCCGCGCGTCCGCAAAGGGTGGCGCGCGCAAACCGGCCCCCGCCCCCAAGCGCTACGTCGGAGAACCGGAGAAGCCGCCGGTCATCGTCCGCGCCTGGCTGGGCCTGGCCCACGCGGTGGGCGGAGCCTTCCGCGCGTTCGGGCCCGAGACCCTCGAGAAGGATCAGCGCCGCGACGGCTTCCCGTTGCTGCTGGTCCTGCTGGCCGCCGCCGGTGCCGTGGTGGAGTGGTTCCTCATCGGCACCGAGGTCGCCGCGATCATCAGCGCGTACAGCGTCGGAGGCCTGATCGGGCGCGAGGCGTTCGTGTTCCCCGTGCTGCTGCTCCTGCTGGCGGGATGGCTCTTCCGTCATCCGTCCTCCGTGCACGACAACGGCCGCATCGGCATCGGTTTCGCGCTCTTCCTGATCACCGTGGCCGGCTTCTGCCATGTCCTGGGCGGCCGCCCGCAGCCCAGCGCCGGCCTGCCTGTCCTCAGCACGGCGGGAGGGCTCTTCGGATGGATGGTGGGCGAGCCGCTGGCGTTGCTCCTCACTCCCGTCGGCGCATCCGTGGTGCTCGCACTCGTCGCGGTGCTGAGCATCCTGATCCTCACCAAGACGCCACCCAACCGCATCGGTCGCCGCCTCGGCGACCTGTACGACTGGCTGTTCGGCGCCGACCCCGACGAACGCGCCCAGCGCGCCGAGATGCGCGCCGAGACGAAGCAGCTGGATGCGGCGTCCCCCGACGAGGGCGAAGACGCCGACCCGTCCCTGCCATGGTGGCGCCGCAATCGCTCAGGGCGGGAGCAGGACGCCGACGGCGGCCTCGGCTCGCAGGATCTCACCGAGCTGCTCACGCCGGGCGTGCCCGAGGGCGGATTCGAACAGGTCTTCCCCACACCGACCCCGCCGCCTCCGCCGCTGCCTCCGACCCCCGACGCACTCACCGAGGTTCTCGACCACCGGGCCCTCGCGGGGGCGATCCCCGGAGACACGACGCTGCGCGACGACGCTCCCGCCCACACCGCCGAAGAGCTGCCGAGCATCTCCGGACTCGGCGGCGACAATCAGGGTCTCCCGCCTGCCGCGAACTACCGGCTGCCCTCCGTGGCGCACCTCTCGGCCGGCACGCCGCACAAGGAACGCTCGGCGGCCAACGACGCCGTGGTCGCGGCCATCGAGAGCGTCCTGTCGCAGTTCAACGTCGACGCACGCGTCACCGGGTTCTCCCGGGGGCCCACCGTGACGCAGTACGAGATCTCGCTCGGACCGGGCGTGAAGGTCGAGCGCATCACGGCGCTGACCAACAACATCGCCTACGCCGTCGCCTCCAATGAGGTGCGCATCCTCGCCCCCATCCCCGGCAAGAGCGCGATCGGCGTGGAGATCCCCAACACCGACCGTGAGATCGTGACCCTCGGAGACGTCCTGCGCTCGCAGAACGCGGCCGCCTCGACGCATCCCATGACCATCGGGGTGGGCAAGGACGTCGGTGGGGGCTACGTCGTGGCCAACCTCGCGAAGATGCCCCACCTGCTGGTGGCCGGCTCCACCGGTTCGGGTAAGTCGAGCTTCGTCAACTCCATGATCACGAGCCTGCTGATGCGCGCCAAGCCGTCCGAGGTGCGCATGGTGCTCGTCGACCCCAAGCGCGTCGAGCTCACCGCGTACGCCGGCGTGCCGCACCTGATCACGCCCATCATCACGAACCCGAAGAAGGCCGCCGAGGCCCTGCAGTGGGTCGTGAAAGAGATGGACATGCGGTACGACGACCTCGCGTCGTTCGGGTTCCGCCACATCGACGACTTCAACAAGGCCGTCGTCGCCGGCGAACTGAAGCTGCCGGCCGGGAGCGAACGGGTGCTCAAGCCCTACCCGTATCTGCTCGTGGTCGTCGACGAGCTCGCCGACCTCATGATGGTGGCCCCGCGCGATGTCGAGGATTCGATCGTGCGCATCACCCAGCTGGCCCGCGCGAGCGGCATCCACCTGGTGCTCGCCACCCAGCGGCCCTCGGTCGACGTGGTCACCGGACTCATCAAGGCCAACGTGCCGTCCCGCCTGGCGTTCGCCGTGACCAGCGTCACCGACTCCCGCGTCATCCTCGACCAGCCGGGTGCTGATCGTCTCATCGGACAGGGCGACGCCCTCTTCCTCCCCATGGGCACGTCGAAGTCGCTGCGTGTGCAGGGCGCGTGGGTGAGCGAGTCGGAGATCGAGAAGGTCGTCGCGCACGTCACGCAGCAGGCCCGCCCGGAGTACCGCTCCGATGTGGCGGCGACGGCCGAGAAGAAGGAGATCGACGCCGACATCGGCGACGATCTGGAGTTGTTGCTGGCGGCGGCCGAACTGGTCGTGTCGACGCAGTTCGGTTCGACCTCGATGCTGCAGCGGAAGCTCCGCGTCGGCTTCGCGAAGGCGGGGCGCCTCATGGATCTGCTCGAGTCGCGAGAGATCGTGGGGGCGTCCGAGGGCTCCAAGGCCCGTGATGTGCTGGTCACGGCCGAGCAACTGCCCTCGGTGCTGGCACGCCTTCGCGGGGATGACGCACCCCAGGCCGTCGCGTCCGACGGGTACGGCCCCGACCCGGTCGAGGCGCAGTTCGCCGGCCTCCCCGTCGTCGACGCGGACGACGACGACGGCGACGCCTGGCAGCTCACGGGCCGCGACTGATGGCTGTTCCCCGGCAGCTGCCGAACGTCATCACGGTCGTCCGCATCCTCTGCGCGCCCGTCTTCCTGTGGATGCTGCTGGCCGACGATGGCGCCGACGGTGCGCTGCGGTGGTGGGCGGCGGTGCTGTTCATCGTCGCGATCGCCTCAGACGGCATCGACGGGTACCTCGCGCGCCGCTATGAGATCGTCACCGATCTCGGGAAGCTCCTCGACCCGATCGCGGACAAGGTGCTCACCGGCGCCGCGTTCGTCGGCCTGTCGATCCTCGGCGAGCTGCCGTGGTGGGTCACGATCGTCGTGCTGGTGCGCGAGATCGGCATCACCGTGTACCGCTTCGTCGTGGTGAGCGACCACGTCCTCGCCGCGGCGTGGATGGGCAAACTCAAGACCGTCGCGCAGGCCGTGGCGCTCTCTCTCGCGCTCCTTCCCCTGGCCGCCCTCGTCGACCAGCCCGTCTGGGACGCCACGGTGTGGTGGGCCAATGTCCTCACGATGACCGTCGCCGTCGCCCTCACGATCGCCAGCGGCATCGACTATCTCGTCAGCGAGCTCCGCGCCGCCCGGTCGCGGAGGGCCGCGTCGTGATGGACGACCTCCCCGCGGAGCTCGAGGAGACCCTCGTCAGCAACCCCCGTGAGAGCGCCGCCGGCCTCGTCGCGCGTCTCGCCGAACTGGGGTGGACCGTCGCCGTGGCGGAATCCCTCACGGGCGGGCTCGTGGTCTCGTCGCTGGTCGCCGTGCCGGGGGCCTCGCGCGTCGTGCGCGGGGGAGTGGTGGCCTACGCCACCGACCTCAAGCGCAGCGTCCTCGGCGTGGATGCCTCCCTCCTGGAGGCGCACGGGGCGGTTCATCCCCGGGTGGCCCGCCAGATGGCTCGCGGCGTGCGCGACGTGCTCGGGCAGGACGGTGCTGCAGCGGAAGTGGGAATCGCCACGACGGGGATCGCCGGACCGGAGTCTCCCGACGGGCAGCCCGTCGGAACGGTCCACATCGCGGTGTCGACGCCCCTGGGCACCCGCGTGGACTCGCTGGTGCTCGGAGGAGACCGGAACGCCATCCGCGTGGAGGCGGCGCGCATCGCTGTCCGCCGGGCTCTCCTGGCCCTGTGAGCGCCGGTGCCGCACACGGGAATAGCGGCTGTTTCTGCCCCGTTACATTCGGCGATTCCCATCCATTCCCCAGCGCGAGGGATTAGATTGCCATCATGGGGTGTTGTACCGTTGTGCACCCGGCAGAATGCGGAGTCAACGTGAGGAGGGGCTTGAAATGATCCTGGTACGACAAGAGATCGGCGAAGTCCTGCGTGAGCTCCGTCAGCAGAAGGGCCGCACCCTTCGGCAGGTCGCCGGCCGCGCGAGCGTCGCCCTGGGCTACCTGAGCGAAGTGGAGCGCGGTCAGAAGGAGGCCTCGAGCGAGATCCTCGCCTCGGTGGCCGAAGCACTCGACGTGCCGATCTCCACCATCATGCGTGAGGTCGGTGACCGCATCTCGGTCCTCGAGGGCGTGCACAGCTTCCCCGACGTGGTTCCCGACGACCTGGTCGCCTCGGTCGAGCCCGAGCTTTCGCTGCGCTGAGACGTGCGCCGGTCGGAATTCGACCGCGCGGTATCGGATGAGTTCGGTGCGCGCGGATCCTCGCTGGTGACGGATCTCGTGCTGTCCGCCGTGGGCGGCCGCACGGCCGCCGCCGCGCTGGAGGCGGGGGTCGCGCCGCGCGACGTGTGGCTGGCGCTGTGCGAGGAGACGGATGTCCCGCCCTCGCGCCGGTACGGCGCCGGGCGGCTGGAACCCCGCCGGCGCTGACGCGCGTTCGCGGCGTGTCATCGAAGTTCTGTTCGACTGGCGCGTAGGCTCCTGCACAGCAGGTGTCGAGGTTTCGTTGTCCACGCCACGACGGGGATCCTCCGCGATGTCGGAGGCCCCGCCTAGCGTGAACAACGTCGAACGACACCACACGCCTTGTCGCAGCATCCCGTCCGCCGGATGGAAGCGCGACAGCCTACAGGCGACGGACACGCGCAGCAGAAGGAGCAGGCCATGCCATCACCCGCCGACCGCGAGAAGGCCCTGGAATCGGCCCTCGCACAGATCGACCGGCAGTTCGGGAAAGGCTCGGTCATGCGGCTGGGCAGCGACGAGCGCGCGCCCGTCGCGGTCATCCCGACCGGATCGATCGCCCTGGATGTGGCCCTCGGCGTGGGTGGCCTCCCGCGTGGCCGCATCATCGAGATCTACGGTCCGGAGTCCTCGGGTAAGACGACCCTGACCCTTCACGCGATCGCGAACGTCCAGCGTCAGGGCGGAATCGCCGCCTTCATCGACGCCGAGCACGCGCTCGACCCGGAGTACGCCAAGAAGCTCGGCGTCGACATCGATTCGCTGCTGGTGTCGCAGCCCGACACCGGCGAGCAGGCGCTGGAGATCGCCGACATGCTGATCCGCTCCGGCGCGATCGACCTGGTCGTGATCGACTCCGTTGCCGCGCTCGTGCCGCGCGCGGAGATCGAGGGCGAGATGGGCGACACCCACGTCGGTCTCCAGGCCCGTCTGATGTCGCAGGCGCTCCGCAAGCTCACCGGTGGGCTGAACACCACCAACACGACGATGATCTTCATCAACCAGCTGCGCGAGAAGATCGGCGTGTTCTTCGGTTCGCCCGAGACCACCGCGGGTGGAAAGGCGCTGAAGTTCTACGCCTCCGTGCGGCTGGACATCCGCCGCATCGAAACGCTGAAGGACGGGGCCGACGCGGTCGGAAACCGCACGCGCGTCAAGGTCGTGAAGAACAAGATGGCTCCGCCGTTCAAGCAGGCCGAGTTCGACATCCTGTACGGCACGGGTATCTCCCGCGAGGGCAGCCTGATCGACTTCGGTGTCGAGCACACCATCGTCAAGAAGTCCGGCGCCTGGTACACCTATGACGGGGAACAGCTCGGCCAGGGCAAGGAGAACGCGCGCAACTTCCTCCTCAAGAACCCTGACATCGCCGCGGACATCGAGACCAAGATCAAGGACAAGCTCGGTATCGGTGCGCCGCGCGCGACCTCGGTCGAGGACGAGCTCGCCGCTCGCCGTCCGGCCTGATGTCGACGTCGCTCGACAACCGTGTTTCGACGTCGCTCAACAACCGGGGTGAGCTATGAGTGACGGGGGCGAGGACGAGCGCCTCGCCCCCGTCATCCCTCTGTTCGGCTCCGAGCCGCAGGCAGGCGGGTGGCACCCCGCCTGGACGGGTGAGGCCGACCCCTCCGCGGAGGACGACGTCGCTCCACCGGAGATCTCTTCCTCCGACGCTGCCGCCGAAGCCGAACGCGCCCTCCTCCGCCGCCTGCGGACGCGGCAGCTGTCGATCTCGGAGGCGCGGTCCTTCCTGGTCGAGAGGCTTGCGGGTCCGGGTGAGGCGGAGGCTCTGCTCGCCGATTTCGTCCGACGGGGGTACCTCGACGACGCGATGCTGGCCGAGCAGCTCATCCACGCCGCCACGGAGCGAAAAGGACAGGGCCGGCGCGCGATCGCGCAGACGCTGGCCGCCCGGGGCATCCCGCGCGCCGTCACGGAGCAGGTGCTGGACGGGCTCCCCGACGATGACGCCGAGCGCGCGCTCGATTTCGCCCGCGGGAAGGCTCGCCAGCTGAGCCGCTACGACGACGACACGGCACTGCGGCGGCTGATGGGGCAACTGGCCCGGCGCGGTTACCCCGGGTCGGTGGCCGCCACGGCGGCGCGCACGGCCCTCGCCGAGAACCGATCCAGTGGAGGGGTCCGCTTCCGCTGACCGGCGCGGGCTCGCGTGGACGACGGATCGCGCCGGTCGCCTCCGTTCCGCACGCCGCCGAACCTAGAATGGGGCACCATGACCATCCTGTCCGCCGCCCCCACGCTCATCGCGCCGTCGACCGCCGCGTACAGCGCGGACGGGCGCCCCCGCACGTACGAAGTGCGCACCTTCGGCTGCCAGATGAACGTGCACGATTCCGAACGCCTGTCCGGCTCGCTGGAGAGCGCGGGATACATCCGCGCCGCGTCGGGCGAGGAGGCGGACGTCGTGGTCATCAACACGTGCGCGGTGCGCGACAACGCCGCGGGCAAGCTGTACGGCACGCTGGGCCACCTGAAGTCACGCAAAGACGTCCGCGCCGGCATGCAGATCGCCGTCGGCGGATGCATGGCGCAGATGGACAAGCAGGCGGTCCTGGACAGGGCGCCCTGGGTCGATGTCGTCTTCGGCACGCACAACATGGGATCCCTCCCGAGTCTTCTCGAGCGCGCCCGTCACAACGGCGAAGCGGAACTGGAGATCCTCGAGTCCCTCGAGGTGTTCCCCTCGACGCTGCCCACCAAGCGTGACTCCGCGGCCAGCGGCTGGGTCTCGATCTCCGTGGGATGCAACAACACGTGCACGTTCTGCATCGTGCCGAGCCTCCGCGGTAAGGAGAAAGACCGTCGCCCCGGCGACATCCTCAGCGAGATCCGGATGCTCGTGGACGACGGCGCGATCGAGGTCACCCTCCTCGGACAGAACGTGAACTCCTACGGCGTGGAATTCGGCGACCGGGGGGCGTTCGGCAAGCTCCTGCGGGCGGCCGGCGAGATCGATGGCCTGGAGCGCATCCGGTTCACCAGCCCCCACCCGGCCGCGTTCACCGACGACGTCATCGCCGCGATGGCCGAAACCCCCGCCGTCATGCCGTCCCTGCACATGCCGCTGCAATCCGGCAGCGACCGCGTTCTCAAGGCCATGCGCCGTTCGTACCGGAGCGAGCGATTCCTCGGCATCCTCGACCGCGTGCGCGACCGCATTCCCCACGCGGCCATCACGACCGACATCATCGTCGGATTCCCCGGTGAGACGGACGAGGACTTCGAGGACACCATGCGGGTCGTGGCGGCGTCGCGCTTCTCCAGCGCCTTCACCTTCCAGTACTCCATCCGCGAGGGTACTCCGGCGGCCACGATGCCCGACCAGGTGCCCAAGCAGGTCGTTCAGGAGCGGTATGTGCGGCTGCTCGCCCTCCAGGAGGGGATCGCGCTGGAGGAGAACCGCCGTCAGCTCGGTCGCGAAGCACATGTTCTCGTCTCCACCGGGGAGGGCAAGAAGGACGCCGCCACGCACCGCATCACCGGGCGCGCCGAAGACAACCGCCTGGTGCACGTCGAGGTGCCGGCCGGATCGGCCGGTGCGCGCCCCGGCGACGTCGTGACCGCCGTCATCACCCACGCCGCGCCGTTCCACCTGCTCGCAGACAGCCCCGACGGCGCCCCGCTGCGAATCCGACGCACGCGCGCCGGCGACGCCTGGGACCGCGGGGAGGCCGGCTCGTGCGCCGTGCCGGCGACCGCCGCGGCCCCCCGTCCCGTATCGCTGGGTCTTCCGGGCCTGCGCGTCGGGGTGTGAGCGGGCCACGGCTCTGGGTGGTCGTCGGGGCCACCGGCACCGGGAAGACCGCCCTGTCGCTCGCGCTCGCCCACGCGCTGACGGCGGCCGGCCGATCGGCGGAGATCGTCAACGCCGACGCCATGCAGGTGTACCGCGGGATGGACATCGGCACGGCGAAGGTGCCGAGCGCCGACCGCGGCGGCATCGCGCACCATCTGCTCGACGTCCTCGAGGTCACCGACGAGGCCGCGGTCGCGTGGTATCAGGACGCTGCCCGCACGGCGATCCGCAGCATCCATGAGCGCGGCGCCGACGCCATCCTCGTGGGCGGATCCGGGCTCTACGTCTCCGCGGTGATCTACGACTTCCGCTTCCCCCCGCACGACGACGTGCTGCGCGCGCGGCTGGAGGAGCAACTGAACGAGCTCGGCCCGGGGGTTCTGTACGCTCGCCTGCGTGAGGCCGACGCCGCCACCGCCGCCCGGATCGATCCGCACAACGGCCGCCGCATCGTCCGCGCGCTCGAGGTTCTCGCGCAGGGGGAGGCGACGCACGGCGCGGCCCTACCCGACCGCCCGGTCCTGTGGCATCCCGACACCCGCATCGTGGGCACGCGGGTGGAGCGGTCCGAGCTGGTCCCGCTGCTGGACCTCCGGGTCGAACGGATGTGGCGCGAGGGTCTCGTCGCCGAGGTCGACGGGCTGCGTGCTCGCGGTCTGGAGGAGGGCGTCACCGCGCGCCGTGCGATCGGGTACGCGCAGGCCCTCGCGCAGCTGCGTGGCGAGGTGAGTCAGGATCAGGCGATCGCCGAGACCCAGGCGCTCACCCGGCGCTACGCGCGGCGTCAGGTGTCATGGTTCCGCCGGTACGAGGCCGTGACGTGGCTGGACGCGCGGACGGCCGATGCCGCGGCCCTCGTGGCGGACGACGCATGAACACGGTGGTGCGCGCCTTCATCGCCGACGACACCGAGGCCGTCGTCGCGCTGTGGCGGGATGCGGGGCTGACCCGGCCCTGGAACGACCCGTACCGCGACATCCAGCGCAAGATGACGGTGCAGCCCGAGCTCTTCCTCGTCGCCGCGACCGAGCGCGTCCTCGTCGGTTCGGTGATGGCCGGGTACGACGGCCACCGGGGGTGGCTGTACTACCTGGCGGTGGACCCGGCCGCGCGCGGACACGGCGTCGGCCGGGCGCTGGTGGCCGAGGCGGAGCGCCTTCTGGAGCGCATGGGGTGCCCCAAGGTGCAGCTCATGGTGCGCCCCGACAACGCCGCCGCCCGCGGCTTCTACGACGCCCTCGGCTACGAGACGTTCGACACGTGGGCGACCGGGAAGCGCCTGATCGCCGACTGACCGCCGCGGTGCGGGCGCTGCGGCCCGGGATCGGCCCGCCCTCCGCACCGTAGAATGGCCTCATGCCGCAGACCGTCTCTTTCACGAAGGGGCACGGCACCGGAAACGACTTCGTCGTGATCCTCGACCCGGATGGTGAGCTGAACCTGACGGATGCCCAGGTCGCGGTGCTGTGCGATCGCCACTTCGGGATCGGCGCGGACGGGATGCTGCGGGTGGTCCGCTCCGCCGCCATCGACGATGGCTCGGACGCCGCTGCCGCGGGGGCGGAATGGTTCATGGACTACCGCAACGCCGACGGATCGAAGGCCGAGATGTGCGGCAACGGCACGCGGGTCTTCGCCAAGTACCTGCAGCAGGCGGGACTGGCCTCGGTGGACGGAGGACTCCGCATCGGCACCCGCGCCGGGGTGAAGACACTCACGCGCAGCGACGACGGATTCGAGGTCGATCTCGGGCGTTACCGGATCGACGCGGGCGAGAGCCTCGTGCGGGCACGCGGCCTGGATGTCGCGCGGCCGGGCGTCGCGGTGGACGTGGGCAATCCCCACGTCGTCGTGGCGCTGTCATCCGCCGCGGAGCTGGAGGGGCTCGACCTGGGGTACCAGCCGATCCTCGACCCGGTTCCCCGGCAGGGGGCCAACGTGGAGTTCGTGGTGCCCGCCGACCCCCTGGTGCACGAAGGCACCGGGCGGATCCGGATGCGGGTGTTCGAGCGGGGAGTGGGAGAGACCCTCAGCTGCGGAACCGGCGTCGCCGCAGCCGCGCTGGCCGTCCGGCACTGGGCAGGTCCTGCCGCACCGGACCGGTGGATCGTCGATGTTCCCGGCGGGCGCCTGGGCGTGCGGATGGAAGAGGGAAGCGTGCTGCTTTCCGGACCGGCGTCGCTGGTGTACTCCGGCGAGATCTCCCTCGCCTGACCCCGGCCCGCTCGCCGCCTCAGGGCAGCGCGATCGTTCCCGTCTCCGGCGACCCGTGCCGGCGTACCTTCAGTACGCGGTACCCACGGCCCGTCGCCGCGCGGTACACGCTGTAGCCGCTCGGGAAGGTGGCACCGAGCCAGCGCTGCAGGGAGTCCGAACCGAGGTTGCGCTGCACCACCAGCCAGGCGTCCGAGCGCTCGTCCAGCCGCGGAATCCACTGCTCCAGCATCCCGTGCAGCTCGTTCTTGCCCACGCGGATGGGGGGATTGGAACGGATCGTGCGGAAAACGACATCGGCAGGAACATCTTCGGGCCTCGAGGCGTTGACATTATCGAGTCCCAGTTCCTCGGCATTGCGCCGCACCAGGTCCAGGGCCCGTTCATTGACGTCGACCGCCCACACCGTGGCGCGCGGCGACTGCAGCGCCAGTGACAGCGCGATCGGGCCCCAGCCGCAGCCGAGATCGAGGAAATGACCGCCGGCAGGCGGCGGGGGCGTGTGGGACAGCAGCACCGCGGTACCGGCATCGAGCCGGTCGGGGCTGAAGACTCCGGCCGCCGTCGTCACCTCACGGTCACGTCCGGCCAAGGAGACGCGGATACGCCGCAACTGCGCGGGACTCGCCGGCGACGCGCTGAAATAGTGGTCGCTCCCCATGCCGGAAGCGTAGCGGAGACCATCCGCACAGGGGGAGAGTTAGAGTGCCAGGGATGCCCCGCCCGGCCGGAACCGGACGCCGGGGCACCGAGGAAGGACGATATGACGGACACCACCACACCCCGGCACGGGCAGGACACGCCCGTGCAGAGCGCCGAGGAGACGCCGGTGGATCCGGTGGATCGTGTGCTCGCGCGCAGCGCGGCTCGCTCCGGGGTCAGCGTGTTCGGAGCCGCACAGGCTCTGCAAGACCAGACCACCGTGAGCGACGGCGACACCGACGGTGAGCAGTGGGACCGCGAGGAGCGCGCTGCCCTGCGGCGCGTCGCGGGCCTGTCCACCGAGCTCGAAGACGTCACCGAGGTCGAGTACCGCCAGCTGCGTCTGGAGAACGTCGTCCTCGTGGGTGTGCACCCGCAGGGCGAGCAGGACGAGGCCGAGAACTCTCTTCGGGAGCTGGCCGCGCTCGCGGAGACCGCCGGCGCCGTCGTGCTCGACGCCGTCCTGCAGCGGCGTCCGCACCCCGACCCGGCGACCTACGTCGGACGGGGCAAGGCCCAGGAGCTGCGCGACATCGTCGCGGCCGTGGGTGCCGACACCGTGATCGCCGACACCGAACTCGCCCCGAGCCAGCGGCGTGCCCTCGAAGACGTCGTGAAGGTCAAGGTCATCGACCGGACGACCGTGATCCTCGATATCTTCAGCCAGCACGCCAAGAGCCGCGAGGGCAAGGCGCAGGTGGAACTGGCACAGCTGGAGTACCTGCTGCCGCGTCTGCGCGGATGGGGTGACTCCATGAGCCGCCAGGCCGGTGGCCAGGTGGGTGCCGGCGGTGCGGGCATGGGTTCGCGTGGACCGGGTGAGACCAAGATCGAGCTCGACCGGCGCCGCATCCGCACCCGGATGGCGCTGCTGCGCCGCCAGATCCGCGACTTCGGCCCCGCCCGCGACGCCAAGCGTGCCGAGCGTAAGCGCCACACCATTCCGGCCGTCGCCATCGCCGGTTACACCAACGCTGGCAAGTCGAGCCTGCTCAACCGGCTCACCAGCGCCGGAGTGCTGGTGGAGAACGCCCTGTTCGCCACGCTGGATGCCACCGTTCGCCGGTCGCAGACGGCCGACGGCCGCGTGTACACGCTCACCGACACCGTCGGGTTCGTGCGCAATCTGCCCCCTCAGCTGGTCGAGGCGTTCCGCTCGACGCTTGAGGAGGTCGCGGGTGCCGACGTCATCGTGCACGTCGTGGACGGATCGCACCCCGACCCGGCGGCCCAGTTGGCCACGGTGCGCAACGTCATGGGAGATGTCGGTGCGCGCTCGACGCACGAGATCGTGGTCTTCAACAAGGCCGACCTTCTCGACCCGGACGCACGGCTCGTCCTGCGCGGCTTCCAGCCGAACGCGCTGTTCGTCTCGTCGCGCACCGGTGAGGGCATCGGTGAACTCCGTGCCGCGATCGAGGATGCTCTGCCGCTTCCCGCTGTCGAGGTCCGTGCGGTCGTCCCGTACGACCGTGGCGAGCTCATCTCCGCGGCGCACGACTCCGGCCTCATCCTGGCGGAGGAGCACCGCGCCGAGGGGACCTTCCTGCATGCGCACGTGGGGGAACGGCTCGCCGCCGAGCTCGCGCCCTACTCCTCCTGACGTCGCCACCACCAGAATCGGCCGCCGAACCTGAGTTCGGCGGCCGATTCGTTCGTTCCGGTGCGGAGCGTCAGAAGGGCAGAGGCGAGTAGCCCTCCGGCACGATGAGGATGCCGACGACCAGCCCGTCCTCGTTCACGGCGACGCGACCGGT
Source organism: Microbacterium sp. Z6_144 (assembly GCF_057197625.1). Lineage (NCBI taxonomy): Bacteria > Bacillati > Actinomycetota > Actinomycetes > Micrococcales > Microbacteriaceae > Microbacterium > Microbacterium sp. Z6_144. The sequence goes on along the minus strand of NZ_JBXVPT010000001.1, from coordinate 2,167,463 downwards.
CATTTCTCCGGCCTCGCACACCAGGGTCGTCGCCCCCACGACGGTGCCGACCACCTCGTCGTCGTCGGAGAGCTCGGCACCTCCGGGCATCTCCACGCGGGTATCGCGCAGGCTCTGCAACGCCCCCACCTCCCCGAGCACCGTCCGCCACGTCTCCGCGATCCGTTCCCTCGGCAGTTCGCGCGCGGTGACGGGGTGCATGATGGCGGCGAGCCCGTCCTGGTCGCCGGTCGCGATGAGCGTGAAGACGTGCTCCGTGATCGTGCGCACATCGCTCACCCCGCGCTTGGTCAGCGGCTCGCCGCCCACCGGATCGACCGGCTTCCCGAATCGCTTGAATGCCGCCTGTCGTGTCATTCCCAATTCCTTCCCGATATCGGCCCAGGTCCGGCCGTCGGCGCGCGCCGCGTCGACCGCAGCCTCCAGGCGCCGGCGGGCTTCCTGCACCGCTCTCTGTGCTGCACGGATCTCGTCCATGCCGGAAGTCAACCATTGGTTGACGGCAAGTGTCAACTTTCGGTTGACAGCTCCGGACGTGGCGCCGCAGAGGCTCAGCGATCCAGCGTGATCGGCTCGACCCCCGGCGTATCGAACCCGAAGACCTGCCCGAGGAACGACAGTTCGCTCTCCAGGGCGTGCGCGACGGTTTCGGCACGGCGGAAGCCGTGCCCCTCGCCCTCGTAGAGCACGTACGCATGCGGGATCCCGTGGGCAGCCAGCGCGTCGCGGATGGCCTCGGACTGTGCCGGCGGTACGACGCGATCGTCGGCGCCCTGCAGGATCAGCACCGGCACGCGGAAGCGCTCCGGCCGGCTCAGCGGTGACCGCTGCCGGTAGAGGTCGTCGGCTTCGGGCAGCGGGCCGATGAGCCCGTCGAGGTAGCGCGCCTCGAAGTCGTGCGTGTCGGTCGCCAGCGACCGGGCGTCGCCGACCGCATATCGGGCGACGCCGGCGCCGAATGCGTCGGTGCCCACGAGAGCTGCCAGCACCGTCCATCCTCCGGCCGATCCGCCGTCGATCCCCAGGCGCGCGCCGTCGGCCTCGCCGCGGGCCACCAGGTCGGCTGCCGCTGCTGCCACGTCGTCCACGTCGACGATGCCCCACTGTCCGCGCAGGCGCTCACGGTAGGCGCGACCGTAGCCCGTGGAACCGCCGTAATTGACGTCCAGCACCCCGATGCCGCGGCTGGTGAGGTAGGCGATCTTCGCCGACGCGGCCGGGCCCACGTGGGAGGTCGGCCCCCCGTGGACGAAGACCACGTACGGCGGCCGCTCGCCGGCAGGCCCCGTGTGGTCCGGATGGGTCGGGGGATAGGCGAAGGCGTGCACGGGTCCGTGCGGCCCGTCCGCCGTGAGCGACTGCGGCGTCGGCATCCACTCGTCCGGCAGCACCGCTGCTCCGCCCGACACGAGGACCGCGTCTTCGGTGTCGACGTCGACGAGCCACAGTCCGCTCTGCCGGCGAGCGCCGGCTCCGGAGACGAGGACCTGGCGCCCACGCGCGTGCTCGATCACCGCGCCCGACGTGACGGGCACCGGCAGCCTCCGCTCCCCGGTGCCGTCCAGGTAGACGACCTCGTCGGCCCCCTGGGTGCGCACCGCGACCAGGCCGCCGTCGACCGGCGCGAACCAGCGCGAGCCGAGCACCCACAGCGCGCCGCCCGTGTCGGCGTCGGCGGGGGCGACCGGATGCGGCGCCTCGCCGAGCCGAGCGCGCCACAGGTTCCACCGTCCGGTCGTCTCGTCGATGTAGGTGAGCTCGTCCGGGCCGGTCCATTCCGGCTGCAGGGGCGCTCGACCGGCGCCACCGGCAACGGTGGTCCACGTGTCGGCCGCACCGTGGGTCAGCTCGGCGACGCGCACCTCGGTGCGATCCCACGGCATGTCCGGATGGTTCCATGCCACCCATGCGAGCCGCGTGCCGTCGGGGGAGAGCGCGGGCTGTGCCAGGAAGTCGCTTCCCCCGACGACTCGTCGGACGGCCGTCGCATCCGTGGCGCCGGAACCGTCCAGGGGGATGCGCACGATGTCGCGGGCCGGGGTCGCGCCGTCGCGGGCAACCTCCCGGATCGCCAGGAGCAGGCCGGATCGATGGTGCAGCCCGCCGAACCGGGTGCGATCGTCCGGCGGGGTCAGCGGGCGGGGCTCCGCGCCCGGTCCCAGCGCCCACACGCGCTGGTCGCTCTTGTCGACGTAGACGAGCTCGCCCTCATCCGTGGCCGTCCATGCGCCGCCGCCGTACTCGTGAACGCTCGAGCGCGCACTCGCGGGAGCCGGCAGGACGTCCGTCACGGACCCATCCGCCGAGCGGCGCCGGACCGTGGTGCGCCCGCCCTCTTCGGGCACGGTCTGCCCCCACCAGATCTCGTCGCCGACGAATCGCGCGCCGTCCAGACGGGGGGAGGCCGTCGCGACCTCCTGCGCCGACAGCGGGGAAGGCCACGAACCGTAGGGGAGCGGAGTCGGCATGCCGTCAGCCTAGGCGCGCGAAACAGTCCGACATACCGCTGCGGCCCGGATGCGGCGCCGGTACCGTCATACCTCACGACGCCGCCTGCGGGCATGCGTCGCAGCCGCCCCCGCCGCTCGTGATCGCGCGCGGCGGGCCCCCACCTCCGTTCGAGAGCCAGAGATGCCCGACGAATCGCGCACCCACGTGCCGTTCTCCTTCGAGTTGTATCCGCCGCGTTCGGCGACCTCGGAGCCGGCGCTGCACGAGACGATCGCGCGTCTGGCCGAGGTGGGGCCGCGGTTCATCTCGGTGACCTACGGCGCTGGCGGTTCCACGCGGGGGCGATCCCTCGATGTGCTCCGGCATATCCGCCGCACCACCGATGTCCGCCCGCTCGCGCACCTCACGTGCATCGGCAACACCTACGCGGGAGCGGCCGCTCTCATCCGCGAGTTCCTCGACGCCGGGATCACGAGCTTCCTCGCGTTGCGCGGCGACCCGCCCGAGGGCGTCGGCGAGGACGAGGTCGAGCTCGGCGATCTGGAGAGCTCGGCGCAACTCGTGCAGCTCATCGACCGCGTCCAGGCCGAGCGAGCGCCGTACACGGAGGCGGGCATCCCCGGGCTCCCCGGCGCCGCACGCGTGGACCGACGCCCGCACGTGCAGATCGCCGTGGCCGCCTTTCCCCGCGGACACCCGCGTTCGCGGCATCCCCGCGAGCACATCGACGCGCTGCTGGCCAAGGAGGCCGCCGGCGCGACGCTGGCGATCACCCAGCTGTTCTTCCACGCCGACGACTATCTCGGGTTCGTCTCGCGTGCCCGCGCAGCCGGGGTGACGATCCCGATCCTTCCCGGCATCATGCCGATCACCTCACCTTCACGCCTCCGGCGCGTGCTCGACCTCACCGGAGAGGAGCTGCCGGCGGAGCTGGCGATCGACCTCGAGGTCGAGCCGACGGTGGCGGGACGGCGTCTGGTGGGAATCGCCCACGCGGCCGCCCTCCTCGCCGACGTGGTCGACGGGGGCGCTCCCGGCGTCCACCTCTATGCCGTCAACAATCACGACACGGTGCTCGCGGTGCTCCGCGAGGCCGGTGTCCTCACCCCGCACAAGGAGACGACGAGATGACCGCATTCCCCACCGGTACGATCCTCGGTTACCCCCGGATCGGCCGCCGGCGCGAGCTCAAGCACGCCGTCGAGGCGTACTGGAGCGGCACCATCGACCAGGGCGAGCTGGAGGCGCGGGCCGCGGCGCTCCGCCGCGCCACCCGCGCGAGGCTCGCGGCGCTGGGGCTCGGACGCACCGACTCGGCGATCCCCGAGTCGTTCTCGTACTACGACCAGGTCCTCGACGCCGCCGTCACGGTCGGGGCGCTGCCGGAGCGTTTCGCGCAGCTGCGGGAGGCCGACGGCGCCGTTCCCCTCGCGGCCTCCTTCACCGCGGCACGGGGCGCGGGGGAGCGTCCGCCCCTGGAGATGACGAAGTGGTTCGACACCAACTATCACTACCTGGTGCCCGAGATCTCGCCCGGCACCGTGTTCGCGCTCTCCAGCGACCACTACGCCCGCCTCGTGGCCGAGGCCCGAGCCGACGGTTACACGACGCGGCCGGTGGTCGTCGGGCCGGTGACGCTGTTGGCACTGGCCAAGGCCGCGGAGGGCTCACCGCACGGCTTCCGTCCGCTCGACCGCCTCGAGGACCTCCTGCCGGTGTATGTCGAACTCCTCTCGTCGCTGCGTGCGGCGGGCGCCGAGTGGGTGCAGCTGGATGAGCCGGCCCTCGTGAGCGAGAGCCTGCCGGAGGATGCGGCGACCCTGGCGGCAGCGGCCGAACGCGCGTATGCGGTGCTGGGCGGGGCATCCGTACGCCCCGCGATCCTGGTGGCGGCGCCCTACGCTCAGCTGAGCGATGCTGCGTGGACGGCGCTGGCAGCCGCGCCGGTGGAGGCGATCGCCCTCGACCTCACGCGCGGCGCCGTGCCCCCTGTCGTCGACGGGCTGGCCGGCAAGACGCTCGTGGGGGGTGTCATCGACGGGCGGAACGTCTGGCGGGGCGACCTCGGCGTGGGATGGGCGCGCCTGGATGCGCTCGCGGAGCTCGGCCCGGCAGCCGTTGCCGCCGCAACATCCACGTCCCTGCAGCATGTTCCGCACGATGTCGAGGACGAGACAGACCTCGACCCCCGGCTGGTGCCGTGGCTCGCCTTCGCCGACCAGAAGATCGGCCAGGTCGCCATCCTCGCCCGCGGCATCGAGGAGGGTTCCGATGCGATCGCTGCCGACGTGGCGGCGGCATCCGCCGCACTGGATGACCGATCGCACGCGCCCGGCGTGGCCGACGGCTCGGTGCGCGCCCGCGCCGAGGCGCTCACGGCGGCCGACTTCGCCCGCGACGCCTACGCCGCGCGTGAGGCGGCGCAGCAGGAGGCGCTGCATCTGCCGGTCCTTCCCGCCACGACGATCGGGTCGTTCCCCCAGACCGGTGAGATCCGCCGCGCGCGGGCGCGGTTCACGCGGGGCGAAATCGATGAGGCCGCCTACGAGGGGTTCCTTCGCGAGGAGATCGCCCGCGTCATCGCGCTGCAGGAGGAGCTCGGGCTCGACGTGCTCGTCCACGGGGAACCCGAGCGCAACGACATGGTGCAGTACTTCGCGGAGAACCTCGACGGCTTCGCGGTCACCCGCAACGGCTGGGTGCAGTCGTACGGTTCGCGGGCCACGCGGCCGTCGATCCTGTGGGGCGACGTATCGCGGCCGGCACCGATCACGGTGCGGTGGGCGACGTATGCGCAGTCGCTCACGGCGCTGCCGGTGAAGGGCATGCTGACGGGTCCGGTCACGATCCTCGCGTGGTCGTTCGTCCGCGACGACCAGCCGCTGGGGGAGACGGCCAATCAGGTGGCCCTGGCCCTCCGGGACGAGATCCGCGACCTCGAGGAGGCCGGGATCGGAGTCATCCAGGTGGATGAGCCGGCGCTTCGCGAACTGCTCCCGCTGCGACGCGACGCTCAGCCGGCATACCTCGACTGGTCGGTCGGATCCTTCCGGCTCGCCACGGCGGGCGCCGGCACCGCCACACAGGTGCACACGCACCTGTGCTACTCGGAGTTCGCGGTGGTCATCGACGCGATCGCGGCTCTGGATGCGGATGTCACCTCGATCGAGGCCGCGCGCAGCCGCGGCGAGGTGATCGGCGACATCCGCACGTCCGGGTTCGCGCACGGCATCGGCCCGGGCGTCTACGACATCCACTCGCCGCGCGTGCCGTCGGTGGACGAGATCGCCGAGCTGCTTGACCGCGCGGTCGCCGAGCTTCCCGTGCGCCAGGTGTGGGTGAATCCCGACTGCGGGTTGAAGACGCGCGGGTACGACGAGACCGTCGCGTCGCTCCGCCACATCATCCAGGCGACCCGTCGGACGCGTGAGCGGGTGTCCGCGCCGGTCGCCTGACGCCGAGAAACGACATTCCGGCCCACAAACCACGCGGCGCGTGACTTCTGGGCCGGAATGTTGTTTGTCGCGGTGTGAGGGGAGGGTCAGACGGCGCGCAGCACCGCCACGACGCGACCGAGGACGACGGCGTGGTCGCCGAGGATCGGCTCGAACGCCGAGTTACGCGGGAGCAGCCACGTGTGACCATCACGTCGGCGGAACGTCTTCACGGTGGCTTCGCCCTCGAGCATCGCCGCGACGATCTCGCCGTTCTCGGCGGTGGACTGCGAGCGGATGACCACCCAGTCCCCGTCGCAGATCGCCGCGTCGATCATGGAGTCGCCCGACACCTTCAGCATGAACAGGTCGCCCTTGCCGACCAGCTGACGGGGCAGCGGGAAGATCTCCTCGACCTGCTGATCGGCGGTGATCGGCACCCCGGCGGCGATGCGGCCGACGAGGGGGACCATGGCCGCGTCACCGAGCGGCGGTGCCGTGTCGGCGGGGTTCTCGGCGGCGGTCCCGGGCAGATCGATCAGGACTTCCATGGCCCGGGTCTTCCCCGGGTCGCGGCGCAGATAACCACTCAGCTCGAGCTGGTTGAGCTGGTGCGTCACGCTGGACAGCGACTTCAGCCCCACCGCGTCGCCGATCTCGCGCATGCTCGGCGGATAACCGTGCCGCGCGATCGAACGCTGGATGACCTCGAGGATCGCGAGCTGCTTGTCGCTGAGGCTCTTGCGTCGCCGCGTCTGCGGCTTGTCCCGAGCGGTCGCGTCGGTCATTCTCGTGCTCCCTCCGTGCCCGCGATGGCACCGGTCTTCGAATGTCGGAGGTCCGTGATGGTCTTCCGTTGTCGAAACCGTATCCGGTATCGGGCCTCGCGTGCGGCTGCGCTGCGCGTGTCGCATCCGATCGATGTCCGATCCCGGGATGTTTGACACGCGCACTATATCGAAGATAGATTCGGAAAACAGATTCGCATCCGGCCCTCCCGGCCGAGAGCCGGATGCGAATCTTCCCCCAGAGGAGGAACCATGGCCACCATCGCGAGCGTCGCACCGACCACCCGTCTGCGCCTGACCGCGCGCGGCCGCCGAGTGCTCGCATCCGTCGCGGCGCTGCCGGCCGTGATCGCGATCACCCTCGCAGTCCTGGGGGGCGGGGCCGCCCTGGCATCCGGTGACGCCGGGACGCCTGCAGGGGGCTTCGCCGAGATCACCGTCATGTCGGGGGAGTCGCTGTGGTCGATCGCACAGGACGTCGCCCCCGGCGCCGATCCCCGCGACGTGGTCGACGCGATCTCCCGGCTCAACATGCTGGACTCCTCGGCGGTGTCCGCCGGGCAGCGCCTGGCCATCCCCGCGGAGTACGCCCCGACCTCGTAGGGGAGACCTCTCGCCGTAGCATGGGGAGAATGACGACCCGGTTGGACGACCTCCCCCTGCGCGACGATCTGCGGGGGATGGTGCCGTACGGGGCCCCGCAGGCCCCGCTTCCCATCGCCCTGAACGTCAACGAGAACACGCATCCGGTTCCGCAAGAGGTCGCCGACGACATCCTCGACTCCCTCGCCCGGGCGCTGCGGGACGTGAACAGGTATCCCGATCGGGAGTTCACGGCGCTGCGCGAGGCGTTCGCGGATTACCTCGGGCACGGGCTGACCCCCGACCAGATCTGGGCGGGCAACGGTTCGAACGAGGTGCTGCAGCATCTCCTGCAGGCCTTCGCCGGACCCGGGCGTACCGCCTTCAGCTTCGCCCCCACCTATTCGATGTATCCCCTCCTCACCCGGGGCACCGGAGCGCAGTGGGTCGCCGGCGAACGGGCGCACGACTTCAGCGTCTCGCCGGAATCGGCCGCAGAACAGGTGGCCCGCGCGCGGCCGGATGTGGTCTTCCTGTGTGCTCCGAACAATCCCACCGGCACGCCTCTCGGGCTCGATGTCGTCTCGGCCGTCTACGACGCCACCGACGGCATCGTCATCGTGGACGAGGCGTACCAGGAGTTCGCGGCTCGAGAAGGACGCTCCGCTGTGTCGTTGCTGCCGGGGCGCGAGCGGCTGGTGGTCTCGCGCACCATGAGCAAGGCCTTCGCCTTCGCGGGGGCGCGCGTGGGATATCTCGCGGCGGATCCGGCGCTCATCGACGCGCTGCGGCTCGTCCGCCTGCCGTACCACCTGAGCGCTCTCACGCAGGCGGCGGCCGTGGCGGCGCTCGGTCACGCGTCGACGATGCTCGGGATGGTCGATGACATCATCCTCCAGCGCGACCGGATCGGCGCGACCCTGTCCGCACTGGGCTACACGCCGTACGAGTCGGCGACGAACTTCGTCCTCTTCGGCGGGGTGGATGACCCGTCAGCGACCTGGAACGCGCTCTATGACCGAGGAGTCCTCATCCGCGACGTCGGCATTGCGCACACGCTGCGCGTGACGGCGGGCACGGAGGAGGAGACCACATCGTTCCTCGATGCGCTGGCCTCGGTAGGATCGAAGGTATGACCGGAACCGGCGCGCCGCGCACCGCTGCTCTGCGACGGGCCACGAGCGAGTCGAGCGTCGAGCTCGAGCTCGACCTCGACGGCACGGGTCGCAGTTCGATCTCCACCAGCGTGCCCTTCTACGACCATCTCCTCACCGCGTTCGCGAAGCACTCGCTGACCGACCTCTCAGTGCGCGCGACGGGGGATACGCACATCGACGCCCACCACACGGTGGAAGATGTTGCGATCGTGCTGGGCGACGCCATCGGCCAGGCCCTCGGGGACAAGGCCGGCATCACGCGGTTCGGTGACGCCCTCGTGCCGCTGGACGAGGCGCTCGTGCAGGCCGTCGTCGACATCAGCGGTCGCCCCTACCTCGTTCACAGCGGCGAGCCGGCCGGTTTCGAGTACCACCTCATCGGCGGCCACTTCACCGGCTCGCTCGTGCGGCACACGTTCGAGGCCCTCGCCTTCCACGCGGGACTCACCGTGCACGTCCGCGTGCTCGAGGGCCGCGATGCCCACCACATCGCGGAGGCCGAGTACAAGGCGTTCGCGCGCGCGTTCCGCCAGGCGAAGGCCGCCGATCCCCTCGTGGAGGGCATCCCGAGCACGAAGGGCGCGCTGTGACGGACCGACCTCTCGTCGCGGTCCTGGATTACGGCTCGGGCAATGTCCACTCGGCCGTCAAGGCCCTCGCCGCCGCGGGTGCCGACGCGCGTCTGACGGATGACCCCGGGCTCATCCGCGACGCCGATGGTCTGCTCGTTCCCGGCGTCGGCGCCTTCCACGCGGTCATGGAGGCGCTCCGGGAGAGTCGCGGAGACCACCTCATCGAACGACGCCTCGCCGGCGGACGCCCCGTCCTCGGGATCTGCGTGGGCATGCAGGTGCTCTTCGGTCGCGGGGTCGAACGCGGCATCGACACCGAGGGGCTGGGGGAGTGGCCCGGCGTCGTCAGCGAGCTGGATGCCCCGGTGCTCCCGCACATGGGGTGGAACACCGTCGATGCCGGCGCAGGCTCGCGGCTGTTCTCGGGAATCGAATCGGAGCGCTTCTACTTCGTCCACTCCTTCGCCGCCCAGCAGTGGCAGCTCGAGACCATGCCGCCCTTCCCCTCGCCCACGCTCACCTGGTCCACCTATGGCACGCCGTTCCTCGCTGCGGTGGAGAACGGGCCGCTGGCAGCCACGCAGTTCCACCCGGAGAAGTCGGGCGAGGCGGGCATCAAGCTGCTGTCCAATTGGATCGGCGGCCTCCGCGGGGCTACTCTCTGAGCTTGTGCCCAGCGCGGGCGCCCGCCGTCCGTACGCACGAGGAACCATGAACGATTTCGCGTCCAGCCCCGAGCTGATCCTGCTGCCCGCCGTCGACATCGCCGGAGGGAAGGCCGTGCGCCTGACCCAGGGCGAGGCAGGCACGGAGACCAGCTACGGCGACCCCGTGGATGCCGCCGCCGAGTGGGCGCGACAGGGTGCCCGATGGATTCACCTCGTCGACCTGGATGCGGCGTTCGGTCGGGGGAGCAACGCGGGGATCCTCCGCAAGGTGATCAGGCAGGTCCGGGGCGTCCAGGTCGAGCTGTCCGGCGGCATCCGCGACGACAAGTCGCTCCAGGCGGCGCTGGACAGCGGCGCCGCGCGCATCAACCTGGGCACGGCGGCTCTGGAGAACCCCGAATGGGCGGCCGATGTGATCGGCCGCTACGGAGATGTCATCGCCGTGGGGCTGGACGTGCGCGGCACGACCCTCGCCGCCCGCGGGTGGACGCGCGACGGCGGCGACCTGTGGACGGTGCTGGACCGGCTCGAGGACGCCGGATGCAGCCGATACGTCGTGACCGATGTGACCAAGGACGGCACGCTGAAGGGCCCCAATCTCGAGCTGCTGCGAGAGATGGCCTCCCGTACCCCGAAACCGATCGTCGCCTCCGGCGGCGTCTCGAGCCTGGATGACATCGTCGCCCTCCGCGAACTGGTGCCGCTCGGGGTCGAGGGCGCCATCGTCGGCAAAGCCCTGTACGCCGGTGCCTTCACGCTGGCCGAGGCGCTGGATGTCGCCGGAGCCTGACCCCGGCGCCGATTCGGCGGGCGTGCCATGGGAGGGACGCCGGTTCGAAGCGAACCCTCACTCCGGCGATGACGGGTCGGCCGACCCGTCGTTGCTCGCGGCGCTGACGGCGTTCCGCGCGGGCAGCGGGGATGCGGTCGCCGTCGTCGACGCCTACCGCCACGCGCGCCTGCTCATTCCGCTGATCGCCGACAAGGGCGACTCCGGTGTCGGCGCGCACGGGCTGACCGTCGACAAGACGCAGGAGCTGTCGATCGTGACCGTCGCCGCCCCCGACGGCCGCAAAGTGCTCCCGGTCTTCTCCTCCGTGGGGGCGATGGGGAGGTGGGATGCGTCGGCGCGACCGGTGCCGGCCGACGGAGTGCGCACGGCGCTGGCTGCCGCATCCGATGACACGGATCTGATCGTGATCGACCCAGGGTCCGAGACGGAGTTCGTGCTGCGGCGACCGGCGGTGTGGGCGATCGGGCAGGGTCTGGCGTGGGAGCCGAGTCATCTGTCGGCGGACGTGTTCACGGGGCTTCAGGAGAGCATCTCCGGAGAGCTCGCCGTCCTGGACCTCGCGGTCGAGCCCGGAGACCCGTCGTCCCGGCTGCGCGGCCCCGAACTCGTCGTCCATCTGCACCTGATGCAGGGCCTCGACCAGGAGGAGCTGGACGCCGTGCTCGCCCGCGTCGCCCGCCGCTGGGCCGCCGACGATCGCATCGCCGTGCTGGTGGACTCCCTCACGGTGAAACTCCACCGCTCGTCCTAGCCTTCACGGGGTCCGCTCTTGCAGCCGCTCCCGTGCCCGCAGCCGCGTACCCGGAAATCGAGGAGTTCTCGCGAATCGAGGTCCGGTTCGGCTCCAGCCATCCTCGATTTGCGTGATTTCCTCGTTATCCGGCGCGTGGAGCGGTGTTGGGAGCCGAGAGCTAGGAGCCCGGCCGAGTCACGTGACGGGTCCCGTCCACTTCTCGCCCGGCCCCTTGCCGATGGGGTCGGGGATGACCGAGGCCTCGCGGAAGGCCAGCTGCACCGAGCGCAGGCCGTCGCGGAGTGACCGGGCGTGCATGTCGCTGATCTCCGGCGCTCCGGCGGTGACCAGTCCGGCCAGCGCGTTGATGACCTTCCGCGCCTCGTCGAGGTCGGTCTGGTTCTCGGGGTCATCGGCCAGACCGACCTTGACCGCAGCGGCGCTCAGCAGGTGGACGGCCGTGGTGGTGATGACCTCGACCGCCGGTACGTCGGCGATGTCACGAGAAGCGGATGCGGCGATGCGCTCCTGCTCTTCCCAGCGGGCCAGACGCTCTGCATCCGGGTCAGGGGTGGGTTCGCTGTCGGGGATCGTGTGCACAGGGTTCTCTCTGGTAGACTTTGGCGGGCTCCGGAGCGTTCTGCTTCGGACGAAAGAGGATTCCATCCCACCCGTTCGCCGCTCCAGGCTACCGGGTCCACGCACTCCGTCCCGTTCTGCGGGGCTGTTCGGGTGCGAGAAGCCGGCGTTGAGAACGTCGTGCCGGGTGGCGTGTATTCCTCTTCCGCTCCCGCCGCACCTGCGGCGCGGTGGCTGACATCCGCAGAAGAGGAGTTCCATATCAGCGATCCCCGCACCAACGATCGCATCCGCGTCCCCGAGGTCCGCCTCGTCGGGCCCGCGGGTGAGCAGGTCGGCGTCGTCCGCATCGAGGTGGCGCTGCGCCTGGCCCAAGAGGCCGACCTCGATCTCGTCGAGGTGGCCCCGAACTCGAAACCCCCCGTGGTCAAGATCATGGATTACGGGAAGTTCAAGTACGAGGCTGCGCAGAAGGCCAAGGAAGCGCGTCGCAACCAGGCGAACACCGTCCTCAAGGAGGTGCGGTTCCGCCTGAAGATCGAGGCACACGACTACATAACCAAACTCAAGCGCGCCGAAGGCTTCCTGCAGGCCGGCGACAAGGTGAAGGCCATGATCCTGTTCCGCGGTCGCGAGCAGTCACGGCCCGAGCAGGGAGTGCGCCTCCTGCGCAAGTTCGCCGAAGACGTCGCAGAATTCGGCACCGTCGAATCCAACCCGACCATCGACGGACGCAACATGGTCATGGTCGTGGCCCCGCACAAGAACAAGTCCGAGGCCAAAGCCGAGCAGAACGCCCAGCGCACCGCCAACAGGGAAGCCGCTCGTGCGGCCGCCCGTGGCGACGGACACGCCGACGACGAGGACACGGCCGACCAGGCCCGGTCCACCGAGGCCGCGGCCGACTGAGGCCCCCCACTACGCCCGCCCGAGCGGGAAAGACAACGAAGGAAGACACATGCCGAAGCAGAAGACCCACTCGGGTGCCAAGAAGCGTTTCAAGGTCACCGGAAGCGGCAAGATCATGAAGCAGCAGGCGGGACTCCGTCACAACTTCGAAGGCAAGCCCACCAAGCGCACCCGTCGCCTGTCGCAGGACCAGGTCCTCGCCAAGGGCGACGCGAAGGTCGCCAAGAAGCTCCTCGGCATCTGAGCGCCGTCGCACGTTAGGAAATAGAAGAAATGGCTAGAGTCAAGCGGGCCGTCAACGCCCACAAGAAGCGTCGCGTCATCCTCGAGCGCGCGTCCGGCTACCGCGGACAGCGTTCGCGCCTGTACCGCAAGGCGAAGGAGCAGGTCACCCACTCCCTCGTCTACGCCTACCGCGACCGTCGCAAGCGCAAGGGCGACTTCCGCCGCCTGTGGATCCAGCGCATCAACGCCGCTGCCCGCGCGAACGGCATCACGTACAACCGCTTCATCCAGGGTCTCGGACTCGCCGGCGTGCAGGTCGACCGTCGCATGCTCGCCGAGCTCGCGGTGAACGAGCCGGCGACGTTCGCGTCGCTCGTCGCCACCGCGAAGAACGCGCTGCCCGGCGACGTGAACGCCGCGAAGACCGCGTAAATCTCGCATCCACGTCAAAGGGGCGTCCTCTTCGGAGGGCGCCCCTTTTTCACGTTCTCCCGGGCGTCGGTGGTCGGCGGGGAGCAGGCGTCCCCATACACTGAGGGTGTGCTGGAGAACCCCCGCTCGCCGCGCGTTCGCGCGGTCGCGAAACTGAGTAAGCGCAGCGCGCGCCAGGAGACGGGGCTCTTCCTCCTCGAAGGCCCCCAAGCCGCCCGCGAGGCCCTCGCCTATGTGCCGGCCACGGTGCTGGAACTGTTCGCGACACCGTCGGCGATGGAGCGGCACGGTGACGTCCGGGATGCCGCGCGCGCGGCCGGTCTGGACATCCAGTTCACGACCGAGGACGTGCTTGACGCGATGGCCGACACCGTGACCCCGCAGGGCATCGTGGCCGTCGCGCAGCAGTCACCGACGGCGTTGAAGGACGTCTTCGCGGACTCCCCTCGCCTGGTCGCGATCTGCGAGGAGGTCCGCGACCCGGGGAACCTGGGCACGATCATCCGCGCCGCCGACGCCGCCGGGGCCGACGCGATCGTCCTCACCGGTCGCACGGTCGACCCGTACAACCCGAAGGTCGTCCGCGCCACGACCGGATCGCTCTTCCACCTGCCGATCGTGGTCGGAGTGGAGCTGGAAACCGTCGTCGAGCGCGCGCACGGCGCCGGGATGCGGGTCGTCGCCGCCGATGTCGCCGGAACGGACTTCCTCGACTCGCGCGCGGTGCTGGCCGAGCCCACCGCGTGGCTGTTCGGCAACGAGGCGCGCGGACTCGAAGAGAGCGCGCTCGCCCAGGCCGACCTCACCCTGCGCCTGCCGATCTACGGTCGTGCGGAGTCGCTGAACCTTGCCACCGCGGCAAGCGTCTGCCTGTACGAGACGGCCTTCGCGCAGCGTGCCGGCCACTGACCGCCGGGCCCCTGCTGTTACAAGTCGATAAAGCCGCCGGTCAATCCTTGGTCAGTGTGCACTGCCCTCCTAGGGTGTCACTATGGTGACCCCCGACGCCCGTGCCCCAGGCGATCCTCTTGTCGTGCTCGAGGATGTGCAGAAGCACTATGGCGACTTCCAAGCGCTGAAGGACATCAACCTGACCATCGGTCGCGGTGAGGTGGTCGTGGTCATCGGCCCGTCCGGGTCGGGCAAGTCGACGCTCTGCCGCGCGATCAACCGGCTCGAGACGATCACCTCCGGAACCATCTCCATCGACGGTGCCGAGCTGCCCAAGGAGGGCAAGGCTCTCGCGCAGTTGCGCGCGGACGTGGGAATGGTCTTCCAGTCGTTCAACCTGTTCGCGCACCTCACCATCCTCGAGAACGTGACCCTCGGACCGATCAAGGTGCGGGGGATGAAGCGCGCCGACGCCGAACGCGAGGCCCACCGGCTGCTCGAGCGCGTCGGGATCGACGCGCAGGCCGGCAAGCTCCCCGCCCAGCTCTCGGGCGGACAGCAGCAGCGCGTGGCGATCGCCCGTGCGCTGGCGATGCAGCCCAAGCTGATGCTCTTCGACGAGCCCACCAGCGCCCTCGACCCCGAGATGATCAACGAGGTCCTCGACGTCATGGTCGGGCTTGCCCGGGACGGGATGACGATGGTCGTCGTCACCCACGAGATGGGGTTCGCCCGCAAGGCCGCGGATCGCGTGGTCTTCATGGCGGACGGGCTCATCGTCGAAGAGGCGACCCCCGAGGAGTTCTTCACCAACGCGCAGTCGGACCGTGCGAAGGACTTCCTCTCCAAGCTGATCACGCACTGACCGCACCATCCGCCGACAAGAGGCCGTTGCGCCCCGCGCACCGCCCCACCCCGCACCATCGCCCCGCAGTAGCCCGCATCAAGGAGATCTCACATGCGAACCTCACGAATCCTCAGCGGCATCGGCCTCGCGGCCGTCGCCATGCTCACCCTCAGCGCCTGCAACAGCGGCTCACCCACCGCCGGAACCGGCGGCGGGGGTGGGGAAACGCCCGGCACCGAAGCCCTGTGGGAAGTTGCCACCGATGTCGACCTGGCCGACAGCCCCACCTACGACCGCATGGTCGAGCGCGACGGCGTCATCGTCGGCGTCAAGAACGACCAGCCCGGCCTCGGCTACGAAGACGCCGCCACGGGCGAGCGCACCGGCTTCGACGTCGACACCGCGCGCTGGATCGCCGCATCCCTGGGCTTCGACGAAGACCAGATCGAGTACGTCACGATCCCCTCCGCGAACCGCGAGCAGGCCATCGTCAACGGCGACATCGACTACTACGTCGGCACCTATTCGATCACCGACGCGCGCAAGCAGCAGATCGACTTCGCCGGTCCCTACTTCATCACCGGTCAGGGCCTGCTGGTCGCCGCCGACAACGAGGACATCACCGGCCCGGACGACCTCGCCGGCAAGATCGTGTGCTCGGTGACGGGTTCGACCCCGCTGCAGCGCATCCGCGACGAGTACAACCCCGGCGACGCCGTCGAGTACGACACGTACTCCCAGTGCGTCGAGCAGCTGAAGGCCGGCTCGGTCGATGCGATCACCACGGATGAGGCGATCCTCGCCGGCTACGTGGCGCTCGAGCCCGACGTCCTGAAGATCGCCGGCGAGCCCTTCAGCGAGGAGCGCTACGGCGTCGGCCTGGAAAAGGGCGACACCGCGCTCAAGGGCCACATCAACGCCGTCTTCACCGACGGCGGCGACGTGTGGACGGCGCTGTTCGAGCAGCACCTGGCACCGGCCGGTATCGAGGCCGAGCAGCCCGCCGTCGAGGAGTGAGTGCGGGGGCGTGGGAGTGGCCTCTCGGCCGCTCCCACGCCCATCCCGACCATCCACCACCGTGTGGGACCGTCCATGAAGAGGAGTCGCCGTGAGCGTCATCACCGACAACCTTGATCTCTGGTGGCAGACGCTGCTCGGCACGCTGATCCTGTTCGCCGGCGGCGGCGTCCTGGCCCTGGTCCTCGGCACGATCGTGGGTGCCATGCGGGTCTCCCCGATACCGGTCGCGCGCGCGGTCGGGACGATCTACGTCGGCACGATCCGCAACACGCCGCTGACTCTGGTCTTCTTCGGCTTCGCCTTCGCGCTGCCGCCTCTTCTCGGTCTCCGGCTGACCGGCCAGGTCTCCCTCATCCTCGCCATCTGCGCCCTGGGCATCTACACGGCCACGTATGTGGCGGAGACCATCCGTTCGGGAATCAATACCGTCCCGGTGGGTCAAGCCGAAGCCGCCCGCGCCCTCGGGCTGACGTTCGGCCAGGTGATGTCGCTCGTCGTGATGCCCCAGGCGTTCCGCTCGGTCATCCCCCCGATGGTCAGCGTCTTCATCGCCCTCCTGAAGAACACCACCGTGGCAGCGGGCTTCTCCGTGGTGAACCTCGGCTCCGTCCGCAACTATCTGAGCGAGCGGGGTGAGAACCAGTTCGTCGTGATCCTGTGGGTCATGGTGATCTTCATCGCACTGGTGCTCCTCCTCTCGTGGCTTCAGCGGAGCCTCGAGAACCGATGGAGGGTAGCGCGATGAGCAGCGTTCTCTACGACGTACCCGGCCCCCGCGCCATCATCCGCAACCGCATCCTCGGGGTGCTCACGATCCTCGTCGTGCTCGCCGTGACCGGGTTCTTCCTGTGGCGCCTGGCCGCGACCGGACAGTTCACCGCGGAGAAGTGGTCGGCCTTCACGTACACCAACGTGTGGCTCCAGATCGGTCTGGCGACGCTACGCACGCTGTCGGCGTTCGCGGTCGCAGCCGTCGGTGCCCTCGTCCTCGGGTTCGTCCTCGCGATCGGGCGCCTGTCGGATCACGCCTGGATCCGCTGGCCGTTCACGGCCGTCATCGAAGTGCTCCGCGCCATCCCCGTGCTGGTGTTCATGTTCCTGCTCTACTACGGCTTCCCGGTGCTGGGTGTGCGGATGGATCCCTACTGGGCCGTCGTGATCGCGCTCATCGCGTACAACGGGTCGGTGCTCGCCGAGGTCATCCGGGCCGGGGTGGAGTCGCTTCCTCGCGGGCAGAGGGAGGCGGGCTACGCGATCGGGCTCCGCAAGAGCGGGGTCATGCGCCTGGTGCTGCTGCCGCAGGCGATCCGCGCCATGATGCCCGTGATCATCGCGCAGCTGGTCGTCACCCTGAAAGACACCGCGCTCGGCTTCATCATCACGTACCCGGAGCTGCTCTTCTACGCGCGCTTCATCGGTTCGCAGGCGTCCCTGGATTCTCCGATCGTCCCGGCAACGATCATCGTGGCGGCGATCTACATCGGGCTCTGCCTCATCCTCTCGGGAGTGGCCACCGCGGTCGAGCGACGCCTGCGCCGTTCGCCGAGGGTCGCGCGGGTGGCGGGGGCGAACCAGCCCACCCAGGAGGTCACCGACACCGAGTTGATCGTCGCCCAGCGGGCGCCGGGCAAGTACAACGGCGCCAGCTGACCACACGAACGGGGCGCCGCCCGCCCGTCGGTAGACTCGACTCTCGTGTCCGACGCCCCCGAGATCACCCCTGAAGCGGTCGACGCCGCCGTGGATGCGGCTCTCGCCGCCATCGACGCCGCCGCCAGCACCGCCGACCTGAAGTCCGCTCGTGCTGCACACTCCGGCGAGGGGTCGCCGCTCGCGCGGCTCAATGCCCGCCTGCGGGACGTGGCACCGGAGAACAAGGCGCAGTTCGGCAAGCTCGTCGGGCAGGCGCGCGGCCGCGTGAACCAGGCGCTCGCCGCTCGCGAGGCCTCGCTGGCCGAGGCGGAGACCGCGGCGAAGCTGGAGGCGGAGCGCCTGGACATCACGGCGCTCCCGCAGCGCGCCCGCGTCGGTGCGCGGCATCCGCTCACCCTCCTGCAGGACCAGGTCGCCGACATCTTCGTCGGGATGAGCTGGGAGATCGTGGAGGGCCCGGAGCTCGAGCACGAGTGGTACAACTTCGACGCCCTGAACCTCGACGCCGACCACCCCGCCCGCCAGATGCAGGACACCTTCTACGTCGATCCGGTCTCGCGCCACTTGCTGCTGCGCACGCAGACGAGCCCCGTGCAGATGCGCTCCCTGCTGACCCGCGAACTGCCGATCTACATCGTGTCGCCCGGCCGGGTGTACCGCACCGACGAGTTCGACGCGACGCACCTCCCGGTGTTCAGCCAGTTCGAGGGGCTCGTGGTCGACAAGGGCATCACCATGGCCCACCTCCGCGGCACCCTCGACCATGTCGCCCGGCAGCTGTTCGGAGCAGAGGCCAAGACGCGGATGCGCGCGAACTACTTCCCGTTCACCGAGCCCTCGGCCGAGTTCGACCTGTGGCACCCGACCTTCAAGGGCGGGGCGCGCTGGATCGAGTGGGGCGGATGCGGCATGGTCAACCCCAACGTGCTGCGCGCGGCCGGGGTCGACCCGGAGGTGTACTCCGGCTTCGCCTTCGGGATGGGTTTCGAGCGGACGCTGATGTTCCGCTCGGACGTCCAGGACATGCGCGACATGGCCGAGGGTGACATCCGCTTCAGCGAGCAGTTCGGAATGGTGGTCTGATGCGCGTTCCCATCGCGTGGCTGCGTGAGTACGTCGACGTTCCCGCCGACGCCACGCCCGAAGACATCCTCGCCTCCCTCGTCTCCGTCGGCTTCGAGGAGGAGGACGTCCACGGGTTCGGCCTGACCGGCCCGATCGTGGTCGGACAGGTGGTCGACTTCGTCGAGGAGCCGCAGTCCAACGGCAAGACCATCCGCTGGTGCCAGGTGGACGTCGGCCCTTCGACAGGCTCAGGGACCGACACCGCCGCTGGCGGCGGTGACCGGGATGTCCGCGGCATCGTGTGCGGGGCGGGCAACTTCTTCGTCGGTGACAAGGTCGTCGTGACCCTTCCGGGCGCCGTCCTCCCCGGTCCGTTCCCGATCGCCGCGCGCAAGACGTACGGCCATGTCTCGGACGGCATGATCGCCTCGGCCAAGGAGCTGGGGCTGGGGGAGGAGCACAGCGGAATCCTGCGACTCACCGAACTCGGCCTCGACCCCGAGGTCGGCACCGACGCGATTGCGCTGCTGGGGCTGGATGACGTCGCCGTCGAGATCAACGTCACGCCCGACCGCGGGTACGCCCTGAGTCTGCGCGGCGTGGCACGCGAGTACTCCCACGCCACGGGGGCGGCGTTCCGCGACCCGGGCGACCGCCCCTTCGAAGAGCTCGACCAGCCCACCGGCGGGTTCCCGGTCGCCGTCATCGACGAGTCGCCGATCCGGGGACGCGTCGGGGCGAGCGAGTTCGTCGCCCGGATCGTCCGCGGCGTGGATCCGACCAGGCCCACGCCGCCGTGGATGGTGGCACGGCTCACCCTCGCGGGCATCCGGTCTCTCGGCATCCTCATCGACATCACCAACTACGTGATGCTCGAGCTCGGCAACCCGATCCACGGCTACGACCTGGACACGCTGACCGGCGGCATCACGGTGCGCCGGGCGCACCACGGCGAGAAGCTCACGACGCTCGACGGCAAGGAGCGCACGCTCAGCGCAGAAGACCTGCTGATCACCGACGAGTCGGGCCCCATCGGTCTGGCGGGCGTGATGGGCGGCGGGAAGACCGAGATGACGGGGCAGACCCGCAACGTCCTCATCGAAGCGGCGATCTTCGACCCGGTCACCATCGCCCGCACCGCGCGCCGTCACAAGCTGCCGTCCGAGGCGTCGCGGCGCTTCGAGCGGGGCGTCGACCCCCTCATCCCGTTCGTCGCGGCGCGGCGCGTCGCCGACCTGATGGTCGAGCACGCCGGCGGCACCCTCGACACCGAGACGGGCGGAGCGATCTTCGCCGAGGTGTTCGTCGAGGCGGTCGAACTGCCCAAGGGGTTCGTCTCCGGACTCATCGGGGTGGATTACCGGGATGCCGAGATCACGGGCGCGCTCGAGACCATCGGGTGCGACGTGACCGAAGCAGACGCCGCCGCCGGCGCCTGGATCGTCATCCCGCCGTCGTGGCGCCCCGACCTCACCGACAAATGGACCCTTGCCGAAGAGGTCGCGCGCATCACCGGGTACGACCGCATCCCGTCGGAGCTCCCCGTCCCCCCGTCCGGCCGCGGCTACACCCCGCTGCAGCAGGGGCGGCGCCGTGTCGCGAACGCGCTGGCGGCCGCAGGATACGTCGAGACGCCGTCCTTCGGCTTCACCACCGCCGAGCAGAACGACCTGCACGGGTCGGCCGGGGGCGAGCACCTCCCGAGCGTCAAGCTCGCGAACCCGCTCGACGGACAGGCGCCGTTCCTGCGGCGCTCGCTCGTGCCCGGGCTCCTCCAGGTGGCCCACCGCAATGTCTCCCGCGGGCTGACCGACCTCGCCCTCTTCGAAACCGGCACGGTGTTCCTCCCCGAGCCCGGTGTCACCTACGGCACCGAGATCGTCCCGGAGCCGGCCGTGCGTCCGGATGCGGCGACGTTGGCAGAACTCGACGCGGCGATCCCCCCGCAGCCCCGCCACGTCGCGGTGCTGCTCACCGGCAACCGGGTGGCCAAGCAGCCCGGCGTCGACGCCGAGCCCTTCGGCGTCGCCGACGCGCTGGACGCGGTGCGCACGATCGGGGCCGCAGCCGGAGTCGAGATCGGCGTCGCCGAGGGCCGGCGCGCGGCCCTTCACCCCGGCCGCACCGGCGTGCTCACGGTGGGCGGCGCCGAGGTGGGCTACGTGGGCGAACTGCTTCCCTCCGTCGCCGCCGACGCCGACCTTCCGGGTCGTGTCGCGGTGGCCGAGCTGAACCTCGACCTGCTCCTGGAGCGGACCGGTGGGCCCGTGGTCGCCGCATCCCTGTCCGGATACCCGGCAGCGACGCAGGACGTGTCCCTCGTCGTGGGCGCCGATGTGCCGGCGGCCGAGGTGCGTTCCGCGCTGGTCGAGGGCGCCGGCGCGCTGCTGGAGTCCGCGCGGCTGGTGGACGACTACCGCGGGCAGGGCGTGGCGGAGGGGAGCAAGAGCCTCACGTACGCACTGCGGTTCCGCGCGCCCGACCGCACGCTCACGTCCGCGGAGGCCACCGAGGCCAAGCTCGCCGGCGTGGCGGTCGCCGCTGAGCGCTTCGGCGCCAGCATCCGCGACTGACGTTGCCGTTCAAAACTCAGGAGACACGCCGTGCGGGGTGGCCGTGGGGGCCCCGATGGGGCGGAATCTCCTGAGTTTTGAACAGACCGGGCCTCGCGGCGTGGCGCCGGGTGTCGGTACCCGGTGCGGCCTGTCGGCGTTCAAAACTCAGGAGACACGCCGTGCGGGGTGGCCGTGGGGGCCCGGATGGGGCGGAATCTCCTGAGTTTTGAACGCCGAACGCCGCCTCGCCGTCGGCCAGCTCGGTGACGATGCTGTCGGGACGGGATTTGCATACCGGTCTCGCACGGGGCTAGGGTCGGCGCATGCTTCCCGCCGGCTCCGCCTCGCTCGCGCTCCGCGGCACCGGCGTGCGCCCGCTTCGCCGCGGCCGCCGACTCTAGGCGACCCCGGGAGCGCGTCTGCGGCTCGGGTGTCGCCGTCTCCGGCCCCGTCCCAGACATAAGGTGGAAGTCATGCCCTATTCGGTCGCCGTCTCCGGTGCATCCGGCTACGCCGGCGGCGAGATGCTGCGCCTGCTCGCCGGACACCCGGACGTCCAGATCCGCACCGTCACCGCGCACTCCACCGCCGGCCAGCCGCTCATCGAGCACCAGCCGCACCTGCGCTCCCTCGCCGGTCTCACCCTGCAGGAGACGACGCCGGAGGTCCTCGCCGGGCATGACATCGTCATCCTGGCTCTTCCGCACGGACAGTCCGGTCAGTACACCGACGCGCTGGCGGACACGCCGCTCGTGATCGACGCCGGAGCGGACCACCGCCTCACCGATTCCGCCGATTGGGGCCGCTTCTACGGCGGCGACTTCGCCGAGGCGTGGACGTACGGAGTGCCGGAGCTGCCGGTCGGTTCCGGAAAGCAGCGCGACGCCCTCGTCGGTGCGACGCGGATCGCAGCCCCCGGATGCAACGCCTCCTCGGTGTCGCTCAGCATCGCGCCGGGGGTCGCGGCCGGCGTCGTGGCCGCGTCCGACATCGTCAGCGTGCTCGCGGTCGGCCCCAGCGGCGCGGGGAAGAGCCTCAAGACGAATCTCCTCGCCAGCGAGGTCCTCGGTTCGGCCAACCCGTACGCCGTCGGCGGCACCCACCGCCACATCCCCGAGATCCGCCAGGCACTGGTGGCGGCGGGCGCGGATGCGGCATCGGTGCGTGTCTCCTTCACCCCGGTGATCGTCCCGATGGCCCGCGGCATCCTCGCCACCACCTCCGCGCCGATCACCCCCGGGGCCACCGACGACCAGATCCGTGCCGCGTGGGAGCAGGCGTACGACGGCGAGCCGTTCGTCCACCTTCTGCCCGCCGGAGCCTTCCCGCGCACGGCGGACGTGATCGGTGCGAACACCGCTCTGCTGGGGCTCGCGATCGACCGGGACGCGAACCGCGTCGTCGTGGTCACGGCCGTGGACAACCTCGTCAAGGGCACCGCAGGTGCCGCTGTGCAGTCGATGAACATCGCGCTCGGGCTTCCCGAAACCCGCGCGCTGAGCGTGAACGGAGTGGCACCGTGAGCGTCACCGCCCCCGCCGGATTCGACGCCGCAGGCGTGGCCGTCGGACTCAAATCCACCGGCAAGCCCGATGTCGCCGTCGTGGTGAACCGCGGCCCGCTGAAGGTGGGAGCGGCCGTGTTCACATCCAACCGCGCCAAGGCCAACCCGATCCTGTGGTCGGAGCAGGCGATCAAGGACGGCGTCGTCGAGGCCATCGTGCTCAACTCCGGCGGGGCCAACTGCTTCACCGGCTCGTTCGGATTCCAGACGACGCATCAGACCGCCGAGAAGACCGGGGAGCTCCTCGGGGTCGGTGCCGGCGACGTGCTGGTGTGCTCGACCGGTCTCATCGGCACCGGCGACGAGGTGTTCCGCGGCAAGGTGCTCCGCGGTGTCGAGGAGGCCGTCGCGGCGCTCTCGGACGACGGGGGAGAGGACGCATCGCTCGCGATCATGACGACCGACTCGCGCCCCAAACGGGTCGTGCACAGCGAGGGCGGCTGGACGATCGGCGGGATGGCGAAGGGTGCCGGGATGCTGGCCCCCGGGCTTGCCACGATGCTCGTGGTGCTGACCACCGACGCGGTGCTCGACTCCGCCGAGGCGGATGCCGCGCTCCGGCACGCGACCCGCGTGAGCTTCGACCGGCTGGACTCCGACGGCTGCATGTCCACGAACGACCAGGTCAGCCTTCTCGTGAGCGGGGCCAGCGGCATCCGCCCCGAGGCCGGGTCGTTCCGTGCGGCGCTCGCCGCGGTGTGCCTCGATCTGGCCGAGCAGCTGCAGTCCGACGCGGAGGGCGCGAGCCACGACATCCGCATCGAGGTGGTGCACGCCGCCACCGAGGAAGAGGCCGTCGAAGTCGGCCGCTCGGTGGCCCGCAACAATCTCTTCAAAGCCGCGATCTTCGGCAACGACCCCAACTGGGGCCGGGTGCTCGCCGCGATCGGGACCACCACGGCGCAGTTCGACCCGTACGACGTGGACGTGTGGATGAACGGGGTGCGCGTGTGCACGGCCGGCGGGCCGGACCGCCCCCGCGAAGAGGTCGATCTCACTCCGCGTGCCACGCGGGTGGGGATCGACCTGAAAGCCGGCGACGCCGACGCGGTGATCCTCACCAACGACCTCACCCACGACTACGTTCACGAGAACAGCGCCTACTCCTCATGACCGGAATCGATCTTCAAGACACCGACCCCGCCGCCGTGAGCGAGCGCGCGGCCATCCTCGTGGAGTCCCTCCCGTGGCTGCGGCGGTACCGCGACTCGATCATCGTGATCAAGTACGGCGGCAACGCGATGGTCAGCGACGAGCTGCAGGAGGCATTCGCCGCCGACATCGCCTACCTCCGCTATGTCGGGGTGCTCCCGGTGGTCGTGCACGGCGGGGGGCCGCAGATCTCCTCGATGCTTGATCGCCTGGCCATCCCCAGCGAGTTCAAGGGGGGCTACCGGGTCACCTCGACGGAGGCGATCAGCGTCGTGCGGATGGTGCTCACCGGCCAGATCAACCCGCAACTGGTGGCGAAGGTCAACACCCACGGCCCGCTGGCCACCGGTCTCAGCGGTGAGGACGCGGGGCTGTTCGGCGGGCGGCGCCGCGGCGTCGTCGTCGACGGCATCGAGCACGACCTCGGCCGGGTGGGCGACGTCGAGTCGGTGGATCCGAAGGCCGTCCTCGACCACCTCGCCGCCGGTCGGATCCCGATCGTCTCGAGCATCGCGCCCGACCTGGATCGTCCCGGA
Organism: Microbacterium sp. Z6_144; assembly: GCF_057197625.1. NCBI lineage: Bacteria > Bacillati > Actinomycetota > Actinomycetes > Micrococcales > Microbacteriaceae > Microbacterium > Microbacterium sp. Z6_144. The sequence goes on along the minus strand of NZ_JBXVPT010000001.1, from coordinate 2,142,857 downwards.
CACTCGCTCAACGTGAATGCCGACGCGGCCGCGGCCGCGCTCGCGGTCGCCTTGAAAGCGCAGAAGCTCGTGATCCTCACCGACGTGGCGGGGCTGTACGCCGACTGGCCCAACCGGGAATCCCTCGTCTCCCACCTGACATCGTCCGAGCTTCGAGCGATGATGCCGCGCCTGCAGTCGGGGATGATCCCGAAGATGCAGGCGTGCCTGGACGCCGTCGACGGTGACGTGCCGACGGCGGCGATCATCGATGGGCGGGTGCCGCACTCGGTGCTCGTGGAGCTGTTCACCAGCAAAGGGATCGGAACGGAGGTCGTCGCATGAGCGAGGCAACGACGTGGCAGGAGGACGCCGGGCGCGACCTCGTCCGCAGCTTCGGCGAACGGATGGCGCTGTTCGTCCGCGGTGAAGGCGCGTATCTGTGGGACGAGGACGGACGGCGCTACCTCGACTTCCTCGCCGGGATCGCCGTGGACGCGCTGGGCCACGCGCACCCGGTCTTCGTGGAGGCGGTCTCCCGTCAGGCGGCCACCCTCGTGCACGTGTCGAACTACTTCGCGACCCCGCCGCAACTCGAGCTCGCCGCCCGCCTCAAGCGGCTGGCCGGAACCGGCCCCGCAGGGCGCGTGTACTTCGGCAACTCCGGCGCCGAGGCCAACGAAGCAGCGTTCAAGCTGGCGCGCCTGCACGGCCGCGAGACCGGTCGCACCCGCATCCTCACCCTGAAGGGCGGCTTCCACGGCCGCACCATGGGCACCCTCGCTCTCACCGGGAAGCCGGCCCTCCAGGCCGACTTCCTGCCCATGGTGCCGGGCGTCGAGCACATCGACCCCACGATCGACGCCCTGGCGGCGGCGATGGATGACCGCGTCGCCGCCCTGATCGTCGAACCGATCCAGGGCGAGGCCGGCGTCGTGGACCTTCCGGAGGGGTATCTCGCCGCGGCCCGTGCTCTCACGGAGCGCTCCGGCGCGCTGCTGATCGTCGACGAGATCCAGACCGGTGCCGGGCGCACGGGGGAGTGGTTCGCCTTCCAGCACGAGGGCATCACCCCCGACGCGATCACCGTGGCCAAGGGCCTGGGCGGCGGCTTCCCGATCGGCGCGCTGATCACCTACGCCGCCGCGAGCGAGCTGTTCTACCCCGGCACCCACGGCTCCACCTTCGGCGGCAATGCGCTCGGCACCGCCGTGGCCGGCGCGGTCCTGGACGAGATCGAGCGGGCGGGGCTCGTGGACAACGCCCGCCGGCGCGGCGCTCAAGTGCGCACCGCGATCGAGGGAATCGGCTCGACGTTGGTGACCGGCATCCGCGGACGGGGACTGCTCCTCGGTGTGACGCTGAGCCACCCCGTCGCCAAGGCGATCGTCGCCGCCGCTCAGCAGCACGGCCTGATCGTGAACGCCCCGAACGATGACACCATCCGTCTCGCGCCGCCGCTGACGATCGGCGACACCGAGATCGAGGAGTTCACGCGGCTGTTCGCCGCGTCGCTCGCGACCGTTTCCGACTCGCTGCTGCTCGAGGATGCCGCCGAAGCGGCGAAGGGAGTTTCCGCGTGACCCGACACCTCCTGCGTGATGATGACCTCAGTCCCGCCGAACAATCCGAGATCCTCGACCTCGCGCTCGAACTGAAGAAGGATCGCTGGGGGACCAGGCCCCTCGCGGGCCCCCAGACCGTGGCGGTGATCTTCGACAAGTCGTCCACGCGCACGCGGGTGTCCTTCGCCGTCGGCATCGCCGACCTCGGGGGATCCCCGCTGATCATCTCCACCGCCAACAGCCAGCTGGGCGGCAAGGAGACCCCCTCGGACACCGCCCGCGTGCTCGAGAGGCAGGTCGCCGCGATCGTGTGGCGCACGTACGCGCAGTCGGGGCTCGAGGAGATGGCCCGCGGCACGCGCGTTCCCGTCGTCAACGCGCTCAGCGACGACTTCCACCCCTGCCAGCTGCTGGCCGACCTGCTGACCATCCGCGAGCACAAGGGCGAGCTGGCCGGCCTCACCCTCTCCTTCTTCGGTGACGGCCGGAGCAATATGGCGCACTCGTACGTCCTGGCGTGCGTCACCGCCGGAATGCACGTGCGCGTGGCCTCGCCGGAGAATTATGCGCCGCGCGAGGATGTCGTCGCCGATGCCGACGCCATCGCCGCCCGCACCGGCGGCTCGGTCACGCTGTACACCGACGCCAGCGAGGCGGCCGCGGGGGCGGATGTCGTCGTGACCGACACCTGGGTGTCGATGGGCAAGGAGGAGGAGAAACTCGCACGCCTGCGTGATCTCGGCGCCTACAAGGTGACGCACGACATCATGGGGCTCGCGCGGCAGGACGCGATCTTCATCCACTGTCTGCCCGCCGATCGCGGTTACGAGGTCGACGCGGAGATCATCGACGGCCCCCAGAGCGTCGTGTGGGATGAGGCCGAGAACAGGCTTCACGCGCAGAAGGCGCTCCTGGTGTGGCTGCTGCGGCAGGACTGACCGGCTGGCTCACCTCGCGGTGGCGGCGTTTCGACGGGCCGCCGCGCCTGGCCGGCATCGACCTGGCGCGAGGACTGGCCGTCGTCGGGATGCTCGCGGCGCACCTGCTCGTCATCGAGGCGTTCGTCCCGGCCGACCCGGCCACGTGGGTGGACGTCGTCAACGGCCGATCCTCGATCCTCTTCGCCGCGCTCGCGGGTGTGTCGATCGCGCTGGTCACCGGCGGTCCCAGGCCGCTGCAGGGCCCCGCGCGCGCCCGCGCCTCGGGGCGCATCGCGCTGCGGGGCGCGCTGCTGTGGGTCATCGGGGTGGCGTTGGTGAGCACGGGGGTGCCGGTCTACGTCATCCTGCCCGCCTACGCCATCCTGTTCCTCCTGTCGCTGCCGTTCCTCGGCCTCCGCGCCCGTACGCTGTTCGTGCTCGCCGCGGTCCTCGGCATCGTCATGCCTTTTCCGCAGGCGCTGTGGGATGCGTCGCCCTTCTGGTTCAGCCCTGATGGGGCCGCGATCTCCACGGTCATCGGGTGGCATTACCCCTTCCCGGTGTGGATCGCGTTCCTGCTCGCCGGGATGGCCATCGGCCGCACCGACCTGCGGTCGGTCCGGACGGCCGTGCTCCTCGTGGGCGCCGGCTCCGCCCTCGCCGTGCTCGGGTACGCCGTGGCGGCCGTATCGGGTTCGCAGTTCGCCGACGAGCCGCTGTCGCTCTTCAATGCCGTATGGACGGCCCGCGCGCACTCCAGCGGCGTGCTGGAGGTGGTCGGCTCAGGAGGTTTCGCGATCGCCGTGATCGGTCTGTCCCTGCTCGTCTGCCGCACGGTGCTCCGCTGGGTGGTCGTGCCGCTGCGCGCCGTGGGCTCGATGCCGTTGACCGCCTACACGGCGCAGCTGGTCGTGTGGGCCGTGATCGCGGCATCCGTGCTGGGCGACAGCGGTGACCTCCGCGGGTTCCGGGCGCTCGAACCGTTCTGGCCGATGACGCTCGCGCTGCTGGCGGCGTGCACGCTCTGGGCTCTGCTCATCGGACGCGGACCGCTGGAGGCCGGCATCGCCCGGGTGAGCGACTGGGTCGTGCGGGAGCCGGCCGCCCGCGAGCGGGTCGATAGGCTGGAGCAATGAGTCAGTCGGGGCACGGCACGAACGACGGGGCCCTGTGGGGTGCCCGGTTCTCGGGCGGCCCGTCAGCCGAACTGGCCGCGCTCAGCCGTTCGACGCACTTCGACTGGGACCTCGCGCTCTACGACATCGCCGGCTCGCATGCGCACGCGAAGGCGCTGGAGGCGGCGGGCTATCTGAGCGTGGATGAGGCGGCGGCGATGCACGCGGGGCTCGACGCGCTCGCCGCCCGGGTGGTGGAGGGAACTCTCGTAGCCGGCCCGGACGACGAGGACGTCCACGGCGCCCTCGAGGCCGCGCTGATCGCGCAGGTCGGCCCCGGGCTCGGGGGGAAGCTCCGCGCCGGCCGGAGCCGCAACGACCAGATCGCCACGCTCGTGCGGCTCTACCTCCTCGATCACGGTCGCACGATCGCGCGCGAGGTCCTGCGCCTCATCGACGCGATCGTCGCTCAGGCCGACGCGCACGCCGACGCGGTCATGCCGGGGCGGACGCACCTGCAGCATGCTCAGCCCGTGCTGCTCGCGCATCACCTGCAGGCGTACGGCTGGGCGCTGCTGCGCGGGCTCGAGCGTCTGCGCGACTGGTCGGGTCGCGCCGCGGTGTCACCGTACGGCGGGGGAGCGCTGGCCGGATCGAGCCTCGGGCTCGACCCGGAACTGGTCGCCCGGGAACTGGGTCTTGCCCGCCCGGCGGAGAACTCCCTCGATGGCACCGCCTCGCGCGACGTCGTGGCCGAATTCGCCTTCGTCACGGCCATGATCGCGGTGGATGTGTCGCGCTTCGCCGAAGACGTCATCCTGTGGAACACGCGCGAGTTCGGCTTCGTCACGCTCGACGACGCGTACTCGACCGGTTCGAGCATCATGCCGCAGAAGAAGAACCCCGACATCGCGGAGCTGGCCCGGGGCAAGGCGGGGCGCCTCATCGGCAACCTGGCGGGGCTCCTCGCCACGCTCAAGGGCCTGCCGTTGGCGTACAACCGCGATCTGCAGGAGGACAAGGAACCCGTCTTCGACAGCGTGCGCACGCTCGAACTCGTGCTTCCCGCGTTCGCGGGAATGATCGCGACGCTGCGCTTCGACACCGCCCGGATGGCCGCCCTGGCGCCGGAGGGGTTCTCGCTCGCGACCGACGTGGCCGACTGGCTGGTGCGGCAGGGAGTGCCCTTCCGCGATGCGCACGAGATCTCGGGCTCGCTCGTGCGGGCCTGCGAGGAGCGCGGGATCGGCCTCGAGGATGCTCCGGACGAGCTCCTCGCGGAGGTCTCCCCGGCGCTCACCCCCGCGGTGCGCGACGTCCTCACGGTCGAAGGCTCGGTCGCTAGTCGCTCGGGTGTGGGCGGGACCGCCCCGGAGCGCGTGAGCGAGCAGCGGCGTCAGCTCGTCACTCGCGCGCAGTCGGTGACGCGGGAACTCGGACTCTGAGATAAGTCTTTGGCTGATATTTCCTGAAGATCAGTTATATGCTTATCGGATGACCACGGTCGTGATCGCCGACATCGTCGGCTCCCGCCGCCTCGCCGACCGCGCGCACGCACAGCGCGTCCTCGAGGAGACCATCGCGCGCGTGGAGGCGGAGCATCCCCTCGCCGAACGCCGCTTGACACCCACCGTCGGCGACGAGTTGCAGGCGGTCTATCCGGGGTTGGAGGCGGCGCTGAGTTCGCTGCTCCTGCTGCAATTGGCACTGCCCGACGGCGTGGAGTGCCGCTTCGGCGTCGGCCTCGGCCGCGTCAACCCCGTGCCCTCGGGCGCGAGCGAGCTCACCGACGGCCCTGGGTGGTGGGCGGGGCGGGCGGCGATCGACCGCGTGCACGGCCTGCAGCAGCGCGCCGCGCCGAGCGCGCGGACATGGGTGAGCGTCGCAGAGGGGGAGGAGAATGCCGGCATGCGCTCCTCCGCCGCGTTCGCCAACGCGTATCTCCTCGCACGAGACCAGCTCGTGGGCTCGATGAGCGAGCGCACGCGGCGCCTCGTATACGGACGGTGCCTCGGTCGCACGCAACGGGCGCTGGCCGAGGCGGAGGGCATCACGCAGTCCGCCGTGTCACAGGCACTCGGCGGTGCCGGTGCCGGTGCGATCGTGGAGGGCTTCGCCTCGCTGACCCCGGCGGGGACGCCGTGATCTTCGCCGGCATGCTCCTGCTGATGATCGGGGCAGCCGATCTGCTGCGCCAGTTCGCCCCCGCGCGCCGCCGATGGCTCGCCTATTTCGCCGCCGCCGTCGTGCTGATCGCCGCGAGCGCGGCGGTGGACGCCGTCCCCGTGGCGATCGCGGCGGCGCTCCTGGCCGCCGGCTGGGTGGCGCTGGTCTCCCCGGACGGGGCGCGGCGCGCCGGTATCTGGGCGGCAGCCATCGTGGCGGCGATCTGCGCGACGGCCGTGCTCGCCGCGGGCCCGCGGGCGACGCCGGGACCGCTCGGCGAAAGCTGGCAGCCGGTGGCGCCCTTCGGCCCGGTCGCGATCGACGCGCTCGTCGTCGTCGTGGGCGCGGCGCTGTTCCTGCTCGAATCGGCGAACATCGTCGTCCGCTCGGCGCTACGCGGGGAGCGCGTCGCGCTCGCGCCGGCCGACTCCGCCCTGAAGGGCGGGCGTCTCATCGGCCCGCTCGAGCGCCTCCTCGTCTTCGCGCTCACGTTGGCCGGCGCCTACACGCTGCTGGCGGCCGTTCTCGCGGCGAAAGGGATCGTGCGCTTCCCCGAGATCTCCCGTGACGGCGACGCCGGAGACCGTGCCGAGTACTTCCTCGTGGGGAGCCTCGTCAGCTGGGCCTGCGCCCTGGGGGCCGCAGCGCTCGTGTGGTGGGGTGCTGCGGTCTGAGCAGATCGGCGAGATCCAGCCCTCACCGACACCTCCCGATGGGTCTACATCAGGGACTCGGAGGGCAACCTCATCGGGCTGTTCGATGAGGTCGCAGCGTCGTGAGGCCCCACGCCCGCTGGTAGCCTGGCGGATGTGTCCGCCCCACCCACCGACAGCGCTGTGAGCGCGCTCGCGCCCGAGAACGACCCGTCCTTCGACAACGTCTGGGACGAGCTGAACTGGCGGGGGCTCGTGCACGTGTCCACGGATGCCGGGGATCTGCGCACGCTCCTCGGCGGGCCTCCGATCGTGTTCTACTGCGGGTTCGACCCCACGGCGCCCAGCCTGCACCTGGGAAACCTCGTGCAGCTGCTGACGATGCGACGTCTGCAGCTGGCCGGCCACCGGCCGCTCGGACTCGTGGGCGGGTCGACCGGCCTGATCGGCGATCCGCGCCCGACGGCCGAGAGGACGTTGAACACTCCCGAGACCGTGCAGGAATGGGTCGGTTTCCTCCGCGCCCAGGTCGAGCGCTTCCTGAGCTTCGACGGCGACAACGCGGCGCGGATCGTGAATAACCTGGACTGGACGGCGCCGCTGAGCGCCATCGACTTCCTCCGCGACATCGGAAAGCACTACCGCGTGGGCGCGATGCTGAAGAAGGACGCGGTGGCGGCGCGGCTCAACTCCGACGCCGGCATCAGCTACACCGAGTTCAGCTACCAGATCCTGCAGGGGCTGGACTATCTCGAACTCTTCCGCTCGTACGACTGCGTTCTGCAGACCGGGGGGAGCGACCAGTGGGGGAACCTCGTCAGCGGCGTCGACCTCATCCACCGGGTGGAGGGGCGATCGGTGCACGCGGTCGGCACGCCGCTGATCACCAACGCCGACGGCACGAAGTTCGGCAAGAGCGAGGGCAACGCGATCTGGCTGGATCCGCAGATGTGCAGCCCGTACGCGTTCTACCAGTTCTTCCTCAACACCCTCGACGCGGACGTGATCGCGCGCCTGAAGGTGTTCACGTTCCTCACGAGGGCGGAGATCTCGGAGTACGAACGGCTGGTGGCCGAGGAGCCCTTCCGCCGTGGCGCGCAACGACGCCTCGCGCTGGAAGTGACGGCATTCGTGCACGGCATGGAGTCCGCGTCCGCAGTGGCTGCGGCATCCGAGGCTCTCTTCGGTCAGGGAGACCTCTCGTCGCTGGATGCGGCGACACTGCGCAGCGCGCTGGAAGAGCTTCCGCACGCCCGGGTGCCGGCGGGCACATCGGTGGTGGATGCGCTGGTGGCGACCGGGCTCGTGACGAGTCTGAGCGAGGCGCGGCGCGCGATCGCGCAGGGCGGGGTGACGCTGGATGGTGAGCGGGTGACCGCGGACGACGCCGTCGTCGACGCATCGCTTCCCGGCGGGGTCTCGGTGCTCCGCCGTGGCAAGAAGACTCTCGCCGGCGTCTTCCTCGACTGAGCCCGCGCCGTGCCGTTGACGCCGAGCCACGCGGTGGTGGCCCTGGCATTCACGCGCACGCCCCTGGTTCCGGCGGCACTCGCGATCGGGGCGATGGCACCCGATCTGCCGCTGTTCGTGCGGGGGGTGGTGCCGCCCTACGGTCGCACGCACGATCTGGCATGGCTGCCCCTGACCGTGGCGATGGCGGCCATGCTGCTGCTGGTGTGGCGATGCGTCCTGCGTCCTGCCGTCCGCGAACTCGTCCCGCGGCGGGTGGCCGAGCGGCTTCCCGCCGCGTGGGACGCCGGGGCGACCGAGGGCCTGCGCGAGACGGTCGCTCTTCCGGGTAGGCGGCTGTCGTGGCCACGCGTGGGCCTGGTCGTGCTCTCCCTCGCGCTCGGCGTGGTGACGCACATCGTGTGGGACCTGTTCACGCACGAAGGACGCGGGGGAGTGGAACTGCTCCCCGTGCTCGACGAACGGTGGGGCGCGCTCCGCGGGTACTCGTGGTTGCAGCACGGCTCGAGCGTCGTCGGTCTCACGATCCTCGCCGCGTGGGGCCTGATCCGGATGAGCCGCCGCACGCCCGAGCCGGTGGTGCGCCTGCTTCCGGCACCGGTACGCACCGCATGGTGGTGCTCGCTGCCCGTCGTCCTCGCCGGCGCGTGGCTGATCGGCCTCGCCGTGCACGGCCCCCTCGGCGCCGGCTTCACCCCCGCCCACCTCGCCTACCGCGTGCTGCCCCCCGCCGCGGCGGGGTGGGGCGCCGCGACGCTGCTCCTGTGCCTCGCCATCCTGCTGCGACGGCGGGCGGCGCGGTGACTTCTCGGCGGCACCGGCCACGCGCCACCGTCTGCCCCGAGGCCCGGAAACACGGGCGACACGCCCGGGATGCGCCGAGATTTGCCGAGTCCCCGGATCCCACGTAACTTATTACTTGTTCGCCCCACAGGGGAGAGCGGAGAGGCCGAAAGGCCCCGCTACCTCTCAAGCGGAGAACCACCCCCAACCTCACACTCACTTGAGTGTGACGACCTCCGGGTCTAGGATGGGGTTCCGGCCGCTCAGGCTGCGTCCCCGACGCTCGGTTCCGATTCGGAACGAACGAAACGTCGATTTGACAAGCTGAGCGAAACGGATAAGATAGAGAAGTTGCCCTGCGGGCAGAGCCGAGAGGCCGAGCAGCAGGAGCATCCGATCCTTGAGAACTCAACAGCGTGCACTTGTCAAATGCCAAAAAACCTCGCGGTCAGCTTGTCTGACCGATGAGATTCTTTTGAGATTAAACGGATAAATGTCAGTAATGACATCCGATCGTCAGATCAAACTCGCTCGGCCGAACCCATTCCGGTTCGATCGCAGCAAAATTCTTCTACGGAGAGTTTGATCCTGGCTCAGGATGAACGCTGGCGGCGTGCTTAACACATGCAAGTCGAACGGTGAAGGAGAGCTTGCTCTCCGGATCAGTGGCGAACGGGTGAGTAACACGTGAGCAACCTGCCCCGGACTCTGGGATAACAGTTGGAAACAGCTGCTAATACCGGATACGAGCTGCGACCGCATGGTCACAGCTGGAAAGAACTTCGGTCTGGGATGGGCTCGCGGCCTATCAGCTAGTTGGTGAGGTAATGGCTCACCAAGGCGTCGACGGGTAGCCGGCCTGAGAGGGTGACCGGCCACACTGGGACTGAGACACGGCCCAGACTCCTACGGGAGGCAGCAGTGGGGAATATTGCACAATGGGCGAAAGCCTGATGCAGCAACGCCGCGTGAGGGACGACGGCCTTCGGGTTGTAAACCTCTTTTAGCAGGGAAGAAGCGAAAGTGACGGTACCTGCAGAAAAAGCACCGGCTAACTACGTGCCAGCAGCCGCGGTAATACGTAGGGTGCAAGCGTTATCCGGAATTATTGGGCGTAAAGAGCTCGTAGGCGGTTTGTCGCGTCTGCTGTGAAAACTGGAGGCTCAACCTCCAGCCTGCAGTGGGTACGGGCAGACTAGAGTGCGGTAGGGGAGATTGGAATTCCTGGTGTAGCGGTGGAATGCGCAGATATCAGGAGGAACACCGATGGCGAAGGCAGATCTCTGGGCCGTAACTGACGCTGAGGAGCGAAAGGGTGGGGAGCAAACAGGCTTAGATACCCTGGTAGTCCACCCCGTAAACGTTGGGAACTAGTTGTGGGGTCCATTCCACGGATTCCGTGACGCAGCTAACGCATTAAGTTCCCCGCCTGGGGAGTACGGCCGCAAGGCTAAAACTCAAAGGAATTGACGGGGACCCGCACAAGCGGCGGAGCATGCGGATTAATTCGATGCAACGCGAAGAACCTTACCAAGGCTTGACATATAGAGGAAACGGCTGGAAACAGTCGCCCCGCAAGGTCTCTATACAGGTGGTGCATGGTTGTCGTCAGCTCGTGTCGTGAGATGTTGGGTTAAGTCCCGCAACGAGCGCAACCCTCGTTCTATGTTGCCAGCACGTAATGGTGGGAACTCATGGGATACTGCCGGGGTCAACTCGGAGGAAGGTGGGGATGACGTCAAATCATCATGCCCCTTATGTCTTGGGCTTCACGCATGCTACAATGGCCGGTACAAAGGGCTGCAATACCGTGAGGTGGAGCGAATCCCAAAAAGCCGGTCCCAGTTCGGATTGAGGTCTGCAACTCGACCTCATGAAGTCGGAGTCGCTAGTAATCGCAGATCAGCAACGCTGCGGTGAATACGTTCCCGGGTCTTGTACACACCGCCCGTCAAGTCATGAAAGTCGGTAACACCTGAAGCCGGTGGCCCAACCCTTGTGGAGGGAGCTGTCGAAGGTGGGATCGGTAATTAGGACTAAGTCGTAACAAGGTAGCCGTACCGGAAGGTGCGGCTGGATCACCTCCTTTCTAAGGAGCATCTGGCACTCCTCGGAGTGTCCAGGCGCCAGATCGAGACGAATGTTCTCGCTGGTAGCTCAAGGGTGGAACATTTGACGAGGTGCCGATCGGGTCTCCCGGTTCTCAGTACGCTGCTTGCAGCTGGAAACGAACTTGGCGAACTGGCCGGCACAAGCACGCTGTTGGGTCCTGAGGGACCGGATGCGGTTTCGACCGCAGCTGAACCTCTGGGCCTTTTTCGTTGTCGCAGTGCGACACACGAGAAGGGCACCGCCCGTACTTTGAGAACTACACAGTGGACGCGAGCATCTTTGAGCTGATCTTTTAGATCAGCTCATATAGATGATCTTAAAGATCATTAATCAATTTCGAGTCGGACTTTTAGTCCGAACCGATTCTTGATAAAACTCATGTGATTTCAAGTCTTTAAGAGCAAACGGTGAATGCCTTGGCATCTGGAGCCGAAGAAGGACGTAGCAATCTGCGATAAGCCTCGGGGAGTGGATAAGCACACTTTGATCCGAGGGTCTCCGAATGGGGAAACCCCGCTGGGCGGCGTGCCGACCCAGTGACTCCCGCCTGAATATATAGGGCGGGTAGAGGGAACGTGGGGAAGTGAAACATCTCAGTACCCACAGGAAGAGAAAGCAACCGCGATTCCGTTAGTAGTGGCGAGCGAAACCGGAACAGGCTAAACCGAGTACGTGTGATATCCGGCAGGAGTTGCGTATTCGGGGTTGTGGGACTTTTCAGGCTGTTCTGCCGAACAGCCGGCGTTACAAGCAGGTATAGACGAACGGCATTGAAAGGCCGGTCATAGAGGGTGCAAACCCCGTAGTCGAAATGCCTTCCTTGGCGCGAGAAGTATCCCAAGTAGCACGGGGCCCGAGAAATCCCGTGTGAATCCGTCAGGACCACCTGATAAGCCTAAATACTCCCAGATGACCGATAGCGGACAAGTACCGTGAGGGAAAGGTGAAAAGTACCCCGGGAGGGGAGTGAAATAGTACCTGAAACCGTTTGCTTACAAACCGTTGGAGCAGCCATAGCAGCTGTGACAGCGTGCCTTTTGAAGAATGAGCCTGCGAGTTAGCGATACGTGGCGAGGTTAACCCGAGTGGGGTAGCCGTAGCGAAAGCGAGTCTGAATAGGGCGATTCAGTCGCGTGTCCTAGACCCGAAGCGAAGTGATCTATCCATGGCCAGGTTGAAGCGACGGTAAGACGTCGTGGAGGACCGAACCCACTTAGGTTGAAAACTGAGGGGATGAGCTGTGGATAGGGGTGAAAGGCCAATCAAACTTCGTGATAGCTGGTTCTCTCCGAAATGCATTTAGGTGCAGCGTTGCGTGTTTCTTGCCGGAGGTAGAGCTACTGGATGGCCGATGGGGCCCAAAAGCTTACTGACGTCAGCCAAACTCCGAATGCCGGTAAGTGAGAGCGCAGCAGTGAGACTGTGGGGGATAAGCTTCATAGTCGAGAGGGAAACAACCCAGACCACCAACTAAGGTCCCTAAGCGCGTGCTAAGTGGGAAAGGATGTGGAGTTGCCTTGACAACCAGGAGGTTGGCTTAGAAGCAGCCACCCTTGAAAGAGTGCGTAATAGCTCACTGGTCAAGTGATTCCGCGCCGACAATGTAACGGGGCTCAAGCACGCCACCGAAGTTGTGGCATTGACATTATTGGTAGGCCTTCGTGGTCCAGCCGTGTTGATGGGTAGGAGAGCGTCGTGTGGCCAGCGAAGCGGCGGTGTGAACCAGCCGTGGAGGCTACACGAGTGAGAATGCAGGCATGAGTAGCGAAAGACATGTGAGAAACATGTCCTCCGAACGACCAAGGGTTCCAGGGTCAAGCTAATCTTCCCTGGGTAAGTCGGGACCTAAGGCGAGGCCGACAGGCGTAGTCGATGGACAACGGGTTGATATTCCCGTACCGGCGAAGAACCGCCCAAGCTAATCCAGTGGTGCTAAGAGTCCTAACCAGGAATGGACGGATCCCTTCGGGGTGAAGCCGTCTTGGCGAACGCTCGACCCCATGCTGGTGCGGTTAGCGTATTAACAGGTGTGACGCAGGAAGGTAGCCCAGCCAGGCGATGGTAGTCCTGGTGCAAGTGCGTAGGCCGAGTGATAGGCAAATCCGTCACTCATTAAGGCTGAGACACGATGCGGATGAAAAGTGGGTGATCCTATGCTGCCAAGAAAAGCATCGACGCGAGGTTCTAGCTGCCCGTACCCCAAACCGACTCAGGTGGTCAGGTAGAGAATACCAAGGAGATCGAGAGAATCGTGGTTAAGGAACTCGGCAAAATGCCCCCGTAACTTCGGGAGAAGGGGGGCCTTCGGCGTATTAGGACTTGCTCCGAAAGCGTTTGGAGGCCGCAGAGACTAGTGGGTAGCGACTGTTTACTAAAAACACAGGTCCGTGCCAAGTCGCAAGACGATGTATACGGACTGACGCCTGCCCGGTGCTGGAAGGTTAAGAGGACCGGTTAGCCGCAAGGCGAAGCTGAGAATTTAAGCCCCAGTAAACGGCGGTGGTAACTATAACCATCCTAAGGTAGCGAAATTCCTTGTCGGGTAAGTTCCGACCTGCACGAATGGCGTAACGACTTCCCAACTGTCTCAACCGCGAACTCGGCGAAATTGCATTACGAGTAAAGATGCTCGTTACGCGCAGCAGGACGGAAAGACCCCGTGACCTTTACTACAGCTTGGTATTGGTGTTCGGTGTGGCTTGTGTAGGATAGGTGGGAGACTTTGAAGCATGGACGCCAGTTCATGTGGAGTCATCGTTGAAATACCACTCTGGTCACTCTGGATATCTAACTTAGAACCGTAATCCGGTTCAGGGACAGTGCCTGGTGGGTAGTTTAACTGGGGCGGTTGCCTCCCAAAAAGTAACGGAGGCGCCCAAAGGTTCCCTCAACCTGGTTGGCAATCAGGTGTCGAGTGTAAGTGCACAAGGGAGCTTGACTGTGAGACTGACAGGTCGAGCAGGGACGAAAGTCGGGACTAGTGATCCGGCAGTGGCTTGTGGAAGCGCTGTCGCTCAACGGATAAAAGGTACCTCGGGGATAACAGGCTGATCTTGCCCAAGAGTCCATATCGACGGCATGGTTTGGCACCTCGATGTCGGCTCGTCGCATCCTGGGGCTGGAGTAGGTCCCAAGGGTTGGGCTGTTCGCCCATTAAAGCGGTACGCGAGCTGGGTTTAGAACGTCGTGAGACAGTTCGGTCCCTATCCGCTGCGCGCGTAGGAAGTTTGAGAGGATCTGACCCTAGTACGAGAGGACCGGGTTGGACGAACCTCTGGTGTGTCAGTTGTTCCGCCAGGAGCACCGCTGATTAGCTACGTTCGGGATGGATAACCGCTGAAAGCATCTAAGCGGGAAGCCGGCCTCAAGATGAGACTTCCATGCCTTCGGGCGAGAGGCTCCCAGCCAGACTACTGGGTTGATAGGCCGGATGTGGAAGCGCGGTAACGCGTGAAGCTGACCGGTACTAATAAGCCGATGACTTGATAACACACCGTTTTTGGTGCTTGCGTCCACTGAGTGGTTCCCGATGTACGGTCGGGAACAACAACACAATAATGATTTACGTTTGTGTACGACTGAAACATCAATAGTGTTTCGGCGGCCATAGCGTGAGGGAAACGCCCGGTTACATTCCGAACCCGGAAGCTAAGCCTCACAGCGCCGATGGTACTGCAGGGGGGACCCTGTGGGAGAGTAGGACACCGCCGGACTTCTTTCGAGAAATGGCCACCCAACGTTGGGTGGCCATTTCGCGTTTTACGGGCACTTTTATCCCAAGGGAGATCACCGTGGCAACGGACGACCGCGACGACCGCGAACCGCGCACGGCGCGCTCCGGCGGTGGGGACCGCGACCGCCGCGACGAGCGTCCTCCTCGGGCCTCCTCGGACGCGCCGCGGCGCGACGGCGGTGGGGCGCGTCGCTCGAACGGTGATGCTCCGCGCCGCCCGTCGGGCGACCGGCCCCGCGGCGAGTCGCCGCGCCGCCCGTCGGGCGATCGGCCGCAGCGGCCGGCCGGTGATGGCGAACGTCGTCCCCGCAGCGACGGCGAACGTCGACCGTGGGGTGACGGGCCTCGCCGTCCGGCGGGGGGCGGGGAGCGTCGGCCGTGGGGTGACGGCCCCCGTTCCGCAGCATCCGGCCGGCGCCCCGCGGACGATGGCGCGCGTCGCCCGGATCGACGACCCTCCGATCACCGGTCGCCGCGTCCGATTCCGACCAGTGATGACCGCCGTGCCCGCGTGGCCGAGCCGCTCATTCCCGACGAGGTCACGCCGTACGACCTGGCGTCGCCGGCCCGCAACGAGCTGAAGACGCTGAGCAAGGAGAACGCGGAGAACGTCGCCCGCCACCTGGCGATGGCGGCGCGCTTGATCGACGAGGATCCCGCGCTGGCGCATGAGCACGCGCTGGCGGCCACCCGCCGCGCAGGGCGTGTCGGGGTGGTCCGCGAGACGGC
This sequence comes from Microbacterium sp. Z6_144, assembly GCF_057197625.1. Lineage (NCBI taxonomy): Bacteria > Bacillati > Actinomycetota > Actinomycetes > Micrococcales > Microbacteriaceae > Microbacterium > Microbacterium sp. Z6_144. The sequence continues at coordinate 2,127,632 of NZ_JBXVPT010000001.1, read as the reverse complement.
CGCCATCACTGCGTACGCGATCGGGGACTTCGCGCTGGCCCTGCGGGAACTGCGGACGTACCGCCGGATCTCCGGACGCGACGACCAGTTGCCGCTCATCGTCGACAGCGAGCGCGGCGTCGGGCGTCCCGATCGCGCTCTCGAGGTGGGCCGTTCGGTGGACCGCTCCACCCTGCCGGTCGGGGTGCGGGTCGAACTCGCGATCGCCATGTCGGGCGCGCGGCTCGACCTGGGGCAGCCGGAGGAGGCGTTGCGGGAACTCGATATCCCCGAACTCGACCCCGATCGCGCCTTCGAGTGGAGCCCCGGTCTGTTCGCCGCCCGCGCGGCGGTGCTGGAGGAGCTCGGCCGCGACGACGAGGCGGAACAGTGGTATCGCCGCGCCGAGGTAGCCGAAGACGCGCTCGATGCCGCGACAGGGGCGGCCGACCGCGAGGTGCTCGTCGTGGAGGAGGTCGACGAGGAGGATGATGACGCCCCGGCGACGCGGCGCGTCGAAGGCCCGGGGTCCCCGGAGTGATCCGTCGCCGTCCGGCGCCTCCCGGCCCTGCGCCGCTGGACGGGGTCGATGTCGTTCTCGCCGACCTCGACGGCGTCGTGTACGCCGGTCCCGGTGCGATCCCGCACGCCGTCGATAGCCTCAACCGTGCCGAACGGGACGGGCGCCGGCTCGGGTTCATCACCAACAACGCCTCCCGCACCGATGCATCCGTCGCTGCGCATCTGACCGAGCTCGGTCTCACCGTGAGAGCGGACGCGGTCGTCACCAGCCCGCAGGCGGCGATGCGGCTGCTCCGTGATCGCGTCGCCCCGCCCGCCACGATCCTCGTCGTCGGCGGGGAAGGACTGGTCGTCGAGGTGGAGAAGGCGGGCTACACCGTGACGCGGAGCGCCGAGGATGCCCCGGCCGCCGTGGTGCAGGGGTTCGCGCCCGAGGTCGGCTGGGCACAGCTTGCCGAGGCCGCCTACGCCCTGCAGCGGCCGGAGGAGGAGGGCGGCATCCCGTGGATCGCCACCAACACCGACTGGACGATCCCGCAGGCACGGGGAATCGCGCCGGGGAACGGGACACTCGTCTCGGCCGTGCACACGGCTGTCGGGCGGTTGGCGACCGTCGCCGGAAAGCCGGAGACGCCCATCTTCACCGAAGCGGTGGCCCGCTTCGGTGCCGCCTCACCCCTGTTCATCGGTGATCGCCTCGACACCGACATCCAGGGCGCCTCGCGGGCCGGGATCGCCTCGGCCCTCGTGCTCACCGGAATCGACCGTCCCAAGCACGTGCTCGCGGCCCCGCCGGACGCGCGACCGGACGTGATCCTGGGTGATCTGCGCGAGCTCTTCGAGCCGTACCCGCAGACCCTCGTCGACGGGGCGCGCACGACCGTGGGCCGGTCCACCGTCGAGATCGACGGCGCCGACCTCCGCATCGTGGCGGAAGGCGATCGCCCGGTCGACCTTCTCCGCGCCGGGGCGTCGGCCATCTGGTCATCGGGACGTGCCATCTACGGGTTCCGCGTGCCCGAACGCCTGTATGCCGACCCCTTCTGGCGGGTGTAGGTCGTTACGATAGCGGCATGCCCGACCGCGACGACTCCTCCGACGACGGCCACGAGTTGATCAGCCGCCTCCGGGTGATCGAATCGCAGCCGCTCGCCGATCGCGCGGGCGCCTACGCATCCCTGCACGACGAGCTCGCCCGGCGGCTCGAGTCGGGGCCGACCGCGGACGGCGGATCGCGCGGATGACGCAGCGCCTCGACGCGGCCGTTGCTGCGCGAGGACTCGCGCGCTCACGTACGCAGGCCGCGCAGCTCATCAGCGCGGGGTCCGTCAGCGTCGACGGGCGTCCCGTGGTGAAGCCCTCCACGCCGGTCGATGACGACGTGCTCATCGAGGTCGCCGCCGCGGACTCCTACGTCAGCCGTGCCGCGCACAAGCTGCTGGCGGGCCTCGACGCGTTCGGCATCGATGTCCGCGGGCGTCTGGCGCTGGACCTCGGAGCGTCCACGGGCGGGTTCACCCAGGTACTGCGCGAGCGCGGAGCCGCTCCCGTCCTGGCCGTGGACGTCGGCCACGGGCAGCTCGCACCCCAGGTGGCGGCGGATTCCGGGGTGATCGCCGTCGAGGGCTACAACGTCCGGTACATGGACGCGGCGAGTCTGGCCGAGGCCACCGGGATCGCCGCCGCGCCCACGGTGGTCACCGGCGACCTGTCCTTCATCTCCCTCACCCACGTCCTCCCCGCGGTGGTCGCGGTGGCGGCGCCCGATGCCGATGTCGTGCTCCTGGTCAAACCCCAGTTCGAAGTGGGCCGCACCGCCGTCAAAGGTGGCCTCGTGAGTGACCCGGCGCTGCGGGCGGACGCGGTGAGTACCGTGTTGTGGTCGGCGTGGGACGTGGGTCTTCGCACGGTGGGGATCATCCAGTCGCCGGTGCCCGGCACGCACGGCAATCGCGAGTTCGTGGTGCATCTGGCGACCGGTCGGGGAAGCGATCCGTCAGAATGGGGGAGCACCCTGAACGAAGTGGTCGGTACCCCATGAATTCGAGCGAACGCAGCATCCTGGTCGTCGTGCACTCCCGCCGGGAAGACACGGTGGATGCAGCGCGCCGCGTCCTGTCGGAGCTGCGGTCGGCCGGCGCCCGGCCCGTGCTCTCGGCGGACGACCGGGCGGAGCTCGACGATCTGCTGGACTTCACCGGCGTGGGCACGCTCGCCGTGGACGTGCCACTGGAAGACGTCGAGCTCGCCATCGTCCTGGGCGGCGACGGCACGATCCTGCGGGCCGCCGAACTGGTCCGCGGCGGCACGGCGCCCATCCTGGGCATCAACCTCGGTCACGTCGGCTTCCTGGCGGAGATCGAACGCGACGACATGGACGATGCGGTGCGACGCGTGATCGCCAAGGATTATCGCGTCGAGGAGCGCCTCGCGCTGGCGGTGCGGGTGAAGGACGCGGCCAACAACGTCATCTACGAGACGTGGGCGCTGAACGAAGCGACCGTGGAGAAGGCCAGCCGCGAACGCATGCTCGAGGTCGTGATGGAGGTCGACGGGAGGCCGCTGTCGTCGTTCGGATGCGACGGGGTCGTCGTCGCGTCACCCACCGGGTCGACCGCGTACAACTTCTCCGCCGGTGGCCCCGTGATCTGGCCGAACGTCGAGGCGATCGCGGTGGTGCCCCTCTCGGCGCACGCCCTGTTCGCGCGTCCGCTGGTCGTGGATCCCGGCGCGTCCGTGGCCATCGAGGTGCTCGAGCGGACCAGTGGCGTCGGCATCCTGTGGTGCGACGGCCGGCGCTCGCACGATCTGCCCCCCGGCGCCCGCGTGGTGGTCCGCCGCTCCAGTCGACCGGTACGCCTCGCGCGGCTGCATCCCGCCGTGTTCACCGACCGGCTCGTCCGCAAGTTCCGCCTTCCTGTGGAGGGGTGGCGCGGCCCCGACGGGGCGCCGGCGTGATCGAGCAGATGCGCCTGCGCGATCTGGGCGTGATCGCCGACGCGACGCTGCCCATCGGTGCCGGGTTCACGGCGATCACGGGGGAGACCGGAGCCGGGAAGACCATGGTCGTCACCGGGCTGGGACTGCTGCTGGGCCAGCGGGCCGACTCCGGCGCGGTGCGCTCGGGTGCCGGCCAGGCCTGGGTGGAAGGCGTCTGGGTCGTGCCCGAGCACGGCTCGGTGGCCGATCGCGTCCGGGAGGCCGGCGGCGACATCGAACCCATCGGCGACGGCCGCGCCGAGCTGTACCTCGGACGTACCGTCTCCAGCGAGGGCCGCGGGCGGGCGACCGTGGGAGGACGCACCGCCCCCGCGGGGGTGCTCGCCGACCTCGCCGACGATCTCGTCGTCGTCCACGGTCAATCCGACCAGCTGCGACTGCGCTCATCGGCCGCGCAACGGGATGCGCTCGATCGTTTCGGCGGCGCCCCGGTCGCAGGCGCGCTGGCCGCGTACCGGGACGCGTACGAGAGCTGGCGCGCGCTCGACGCGGAGCTGACGACGATCGAGAACGACCGGGATGTGCGTGCGCGTGAGGCGGACGACCTGCGCGCGCGCATCGCCGAGATCGAGGCCGCCGCGCCTGTCGCGGGGGAGGACGTGCAATTGGCAGCGCGCGCCGAACGCCTCGGGAACGCCGAGGAGCTCCGGCTCGCAGCCGTCACCGCGCACGAGGCGCTCTCCTCCGAGAGCGACGCGCCCGACGTGACGGCACTGCTCGCCGACGCGCGGCGGGCGCTCGAGCGCGGCGGGGATACGGTGCTGACCGAGCTGGCCGATCAGGTGGCCGAACTCGGCTACCGGGTCACCGACATCGCCGCGGCGCTGTCGGGCTACCTCGCCGATCTCGACGAGACCGGCCCGCACGAGCTCGCCGCCGTCGAGGAGCGCCGGGCAGTGCTCGCCGGGCTCGCCCGCACCCATGGCAGCCTGGACGCGGCCCTCGACCTGCTCGAGACGGGTTCGGCCCGTCTCGCGGAGCTGGATGACGACTCCGACCGCATCGCGCGTCTCTCCGCCGAGCGGTCGGAAGCGGCCGGGCGCCTCGACCGGGCAGCGGAAGCGCTGAGCGCGGCTCGCGTCGAAGCGGCAGGACGGCTGGCAACAGCGGTGACGGAGGAGCTCCACGCCCTCGCGCTGCCGGATGCGACGCTCACCGTCGCCGTCGCGCCCGGGGCCGCTTCCGCATCCGGACGTGACGACGTCACCATCCTGCTCGCCCCGCACCCCGGCGCGGAGCCTCGACCGGTGGCGCGGGGCGCTTCGGGTGGGGAACTCAGCCGGGTCATGCTCGCCATCGAGGTGGTGCTCGCCGGGGTCGACCCGGTGCCCACGTTCGTCTTCGACGAAGTGGATGCGGGAATCGGCGGGGCGGCGGCGATCGAAGTCGGCCGACGCCTGGCCCGTCTGGCGGAGACATCGCAGGTGATCGCCGTGACGCATCTCGCGCAGGTCGCCGCTTTCGCCGGCAACCACCTCTCCGTGGTGAAAGGCACCGACGGGTCCGTCACCGCCTCCAGCGTCCGGCGCCTGGACGGCGCCGAGCGCGAGGCCGAGATGGCACGGCTGCTGTCGGGGATGCCCGACTCCGACGCCGCGATCACGCACGCGCGTGAGCTGCTGGCCGCCGGCCGCGTGACCCGGTGACCCCGGAGGCGTCCGACCCGACGGGTAGTGACGGGCCGGTGGCCGCGGACGGACCGGCCCCCGACGGTGCCGTCCACATCCAGACGCGGCGCCCCACACCGCTCTACCGGGCGCTGTCCCGTTCTCTGGTCTGGCTGGAGGCGCGGACACGGGCGCGGGGACCACTCGGGCTCCGCCTCGCAAACCTCGGAGTGTGGTTGCTGATCGCCGGTTCTGGGCTGATCCTGTTGCTCGGCCCGGTGGTCAACGAGCCCCGCGACCTCGACGACATCACAGCGGCCGCATCGGAGGCCACCGACCGGTGGATCGCGCGATCGTTCGACGCGACCTTCGAGGTGGAGCGCACCGACGAGGGACGGATGCTGCTGCACGTGGAGGAGCGGATCGACGCGGTCTTCCCGGACGGGGTAGACGAGACCGGGATCAGCCGCACGATCGCGTCGCACTACGGCGGGCACGACCTGCACCCCGAGGTCACCGGGGCGCAGATCGACGGGACGCCTGCCGAGGTGACCGTCGACCCCGACGCCACGACGACCACGCTGCGCTGGGAGAGCGGCGCGGTCCTCCGTGGCGCGCACGAGTTCGTCGTGCGTTACACCCTCTCCGACGTCGCCTACCGCGCCCTCGACCGATCCACCGATCGGATGCAGGACCTGCTGGAGTGGGACCTGTTCGGTCCGGCCTCGCCACAGGGGGTGGCCGGCACGTCCGCCACCCTGGTCATTCCGCGCGAGCTCGACGATGCGCTCGAGCGTCCCCCGCGGGCCGCCGTCGCGTGGACCCTGCTGTCGGACGCCACCAGTCTCACGCCCGACACCGAGACTGCCGACACCGTGACCTACGTCGTGGAGAACGACCAGTCGCTGCCCCCGTACGCGCAGTTCTGGTTCACGGCCCGCTTCGCCGAGGGCACCTTCGCGATGCCCGACCCGCCGCCGCTGTACTGGGTGCTCATGGTCGGCCCCTTCGTGCCGCTCCTCCTCCTCGCCGTCGGGATGCTGTTCGTGCTCGCAGCCAGAGCGACGGTGTGGAACGACGACGCGGGCCGGGCCTGGTACGTCGCCCAATACGAACCGGACCCCGCCGTGCCGGCCCCCGTCGCCTCCCGGGTGATGCGTCAGGTCCTCACCGCGCCTCTCGTGCAGGCGCTGCATGAGAGGCGCCGCGACCGCGGGCCATGGGCCGGCGTCGGGCCGGTCGCATGGCGCACCGGCCGGCCGGGCGACATCGTTCCGGCGTGGCGCACCTACCTCACCGCCCCGGCGTGGGGGGAACAGTTCCGTTCCGGGCTGAGGCGCGTGCCCCGCGGCATCGTCCGCGACGTGTTCGTCGGTGCGGCCCTCGGGCTCCTGCTGCTCCAGCTGGGTCTCGTGCGCCAGCTGTCGCACCAGATCCCCCTGTCCGTCTACTGGTGGCCCCTCCTGATCGTGACGGCGAGCTTCCTCCTCGCCGCCGTCGTCCTGGCCGTGGCACTGTCGGCCCGCCCCCTCACTCGTGCCGGTGCACTCGCGAAGGAGCACCTGCTGGGTCTGCGGCTCTACCTGGAGCAGACGCAGTCGGCCGAGCGGATGACCCTGCGCGATGAGCGCCTCCCGTACGCGGTGATGTTCTCCCCGCCTCGGGGCGCCGGTGCGCTGGTGACGCGACTGCTCTCCGACCACGGCTCTCCGCACTCCCGCATGCCGGCCGGGTTCCTCTCCTTGCCGCGGCTGATCGTTCGTGCCGTCGCCGTTGTGAGCGTGGCCGCGGTCCTCCTGCTGGCATACCTCGTGCCTTCACCGTCCGAGCGCGAGAGGCCCGAGGATCTCGCATACTCGGGTGATCTGCCCGGTGGGCGCGGCTGGGTCGTGAGCGAGTTCACCGCCGATGCCGAGGTGGAGCGGACCGCCGCCGGCAAGGCCCGCGTCTCGGTGACGGAGACGCTCGCGGTGTTCATCGATGACGACCGCGATCTCCTGCCCCAGGTGATGCGGCAGTGGCGCGACGTGGTGTCCGGCCACGACATGGCATTGGAGGTCTCGGCGGTCGCCGTGGACGGCGAACCCGTGCCGTTCCAGGTGCGCCGCGAGCAGGGGATGGCCTTTCTGCAGACGGCCCTGACACGCCATTGGGGCGGCGAGCATGTCGTGACGATCGACTACATCCTCGCGAATGCGGCTGTGCCCGTGCAGCGGGGCGGCCAGTGGTCCGAGGAGGTGTTGTGGACCGCGCTGAACGAGGGGTGGGAGTGGGCGTGGTCGTGGCAGCCGGAGCACACGCTGGAAAGGGTCTCGCTGTCTGTGCGCATCCCCGCGGCGCTGGCCGGGGAAGCGTCCGATGCCAGCGGATGGCTGGCCGGACGCAGCGGCGGCGAGGCCGTCGTGCGTGCACTGGAGCGGGGCGGAGCGGGAGGCGATGTCGGTGACGGCTGGCAGATGGCGGTGGAGTCCGACGGATACTGGCCCACGGAGGCCAACGAGGACATCGGGGTCCACCTGGTGTTCCCTCCCGGGACCTTCGTCGATGTGGACCGCCGTTCCTGGTGGGTGGCGGAGACCGCGCGCGTCGCCCCGACGGTGATCGCCCTCGCGTTGTCGGCCCTGGCCGCGGGCACGGCGCTGTTCGGCCTCATCCTGCGGGGCGGGGGCTTGGAGCGCGTGAAGCGCCCCGGCCTGCTCCGAGACGTCGTGCGGTGGCTTCCGCCCTGGTTCGCCGCCGCGGCGGTCGTCATCTCCGTATGGCGCACAGCCGATGCGGTGGGGGAGGACCCCCTTCTGATCCTGCTCGGCATCCCCGCGGGCATCGCCGTCGTGCTGGCCGGCTGGAATGCGTTCGTCACTCGGCGGAGACCATGAGAACGCCCGGATGCTGGCAGACTGCAGGGAACCAGTTCCGCACGCGCCGCGGCGGAGTCTTACCGGTAGCCGGCTGATAGGATCGAAGCCCGTGATGCAGACTTCAGACGCGGGACATCCGAACGACACCACCAAGCACATTTTCGTGACGGGCGGTGTCGTTTCGTCTCTCGGGAAGGGCCTGACGGCGGCCAGCCTCGGCAACCTTCTCACCGCCCGCGGCCTGCGTGTCGTGATGCAGAAACTCGATCCGTATCTGAACGTCGATCCGGGCACGATGAACCCGTTCCAGCACGGCGAGGTCTTCGTCACCGACGACGGCGCGGAGACCGACCTCGATATCGGACACTACGAGCGCTTCCTCGACATCAACCTGAGCCAGGCCGCGAACGTGACCACGGGTCAGATCTACTCGCAGGTGATCGCGCGCGAGCGACGGGGCGAGTACCTCGGCGACACCGTGCAGGTGATCCCGCACATCACCGACGAGATCAAACGGCGGATGCGGCTGCAGGCCACCGAGGAGCCACGGCCCGACGTCATCATCACCGAGATCGGCGGCACGGTGGGCGACATCGAGTCCCAGCCCTTCATCGAATCCGCCCGCCAGATCCGCCATGAGCTCGGCCGGAACAATGTGTTCTTCGTGCACGTGTCGCTCGTGCCGTTCATGGGAGCCTCGGGCGAGCAGAAGACCAAGCCCACGCAGCACTCCGTCGCGACGCTGCGCTCCATCGGAATCCAGCCCGACGCCCTCGTGCTGCGCAGCGACCGCCCGGTCACCGAGTCGAACAAGCGAAAGATCGCCCTCATGTGCGACGTCGACGAGGCCGCGGTCGTCAACGCGGTGGACGTGCCGAGCATCTACGACATCCCCACGATGCTCCACGAGCAGGGACTCGACGACTACATCGTCCAGTCGCTGGGGATCGGTAAGGCCGACGAGGTGGACTGGTCGCGCTGGGAGCGCGTGCTGCAGGCCGTGCACAATCCCAAGCACGAGGTGACCATCGGACTCGTCGGCAAGTACATCGACCTCCCCGATGCGTATCTGTCGGTCACCGAGGCGCTCAAGGCCGGTGGATTCGGCGAGGAGACCCATGTGAACATCACGTGGATCCCCTCCGACCTGTGTGAGACGCCGGATGGCGCGGCCAAGGCGCTCGGCGCCCTGGACGGCATCGTCATCCCGGGCGGTTTCGGGATCCGGGGGATCGAGGGCAAGCTCGGCGCGCTGCGCTTCGCCCGGGAGCAGGGCATCCCGACCCTGGGCATCTGCCTCGGCCTGCAGTGCATCGTCATCGAGTACGCGCGTAACGTCGCCGGCATCGAGGACGCCTCGTCCAGCGAATTCGACCCCGACACCGCCAACCCGATCGTGGCGACGATGGCCGAGCAGATCGACATCCTCGACCGGGGCGATCTGGGCGGCACGATGCGACTGGGCCTCTATCCCGCGGACCTGCTCGCCGGGTCGATCGCCGAGGAGGTCTACGGGACGCCCCGGGTGTCCGAGCGCCACCGCCACCGCTACGAGGTCAACAACGCCTACCGGGATCAGCTCGCCGAAGCCGGCTTGGTCTTCTCCGGAGTGAACCCCGAGCTGGGCCTGGTGGAGTACGTCGAACTCCCGCGCGAGGTGCACCCGTACTACATCGCCACGCAGGCGCACCCCGAGCTGCGTTCCCGCCCGACGGAGCCGCATCCGCTGTTCCGCGGGCTCATCGGTGCGGCGCTGGAGCGCCACCGTGCCAGCGAACTGTTCGATGTGGAGCAGGCATGACCGCCGGCGAGGAGGCGCTGCGCGACGAGCCCCTCGAGCCCGAGGTCGTCTCGAGCGAGGTCGTCTACCGCGGGGCCGTGTGGAACGTGCGATCGGACACCGTGCGCTACGGCGACGGCGAGATCGTCCGCCAGTACGTCGAGCACCCCGGCGCGTCGGCGATCGTGGCGATCGACGACGACGAGAACGTGGTGCTGATCCAGCAGTACCGCCATCCGCTGCGCCTCCGCGACTGGGAGATCCCCGCGGGCCTGCTCGATGTCGCCGGTGAGCCGCCGCTGGAGACCGCGAAGCGCGAACTCGCCGAAGAGGTCGACCTCGTCGCCTCCCGGTGGCAGCCCCTCGCGTCTCTGCGTACGAGCCCCGGCGGCAACGACGAGACGGTGCACCTGTTCCTGGCGCGGGGACTGTCGGATGCTCCGCAGGCGTTCGCCCGCGCGGATGAGGAAGCCGACATGCGCGTGGCGCGTATTCCGCTGGCCGACGCGGTCAGCGGGGTGCTGGAGGGGCGCCTGACCAACGGCATCCTCGCCACAGGCGTACTCGCCGCGGCCGAGGTCTTGCGCCGCGAGGCGGGCGACCCGACGGGACGGTGACGTGCGCCTGTCGCGCGCGGTCGACGCGTACCTGCGGCACATCTCGCTCGAGCGCGGCCTGTCCGAGCACACCGTGGCCGCCTACCGCCGCGACCTCGCCGGCTACCTGGCGTGGCTCGGCGAGCACGGCGTGGACGACTCGGATGCGGTGAATCCGGGGCTGGTGGCCCGCTTCGCGGCGGAGCGGGCTTCCACTCAGCCGCCGCCGGCAGCATCCAGCATCGCGCGGCTGCAGTCGTCGGTGCGCGGGCTGCACCGCTTCCTCGCCCGTGAGGGGATCGCGGCGGAGGACCCGTCGGGCCGGCTGCGCCCACCGAAGGCGGCACAGCGCCTCCCGAAGGCGCTCACCATCGACCAGGTCACGCAGCTTCTGAACGCGTCGGGCCCCGAGCCGCAGGAGGCCGCCGCCGCCGACATCGCCGGCATCCGCGACCGGGCTCTCCTCGAACTGCTGTACGCCACCGGCGCACGCGTGTCGGAGATCGTGCAGCTGGATGTCGACGACCTCGCGCACGGCGATGTGCTGCGCGTGCGGGGCAAGGGCTCGAAGGAGCGCATCGTGCCGGTCGGCTCCTACGCCCGGGCCGCGGTCGACGCCTACCTGACCCGCGTGCGGCCCGAGCTCTCCCGTCGCGGGTCGTCGTCTCCGCGGCTGTTCCTCGGGGTGCGCGGCGCACCGCTGTCACGCCAGAGCGCGTGGCTCATCCTCCAGAGCGCCGCCGAGCGCGCGGGGCTGTCGGCGCACGTGTCCCCGCATACCCTCCGCCACTCGTTCGCGACGCATCTGCTGCAGGGGGGCGCCGACGTGCGGGTGGTTCAGGAGCTGCTCGGACATGCCTCGGTGGCGACCACCCAGATCTACACGCACGTGAGCGTCGACGCGCTGCGCGACGTGTACGCCACGTCGCACCCCCGCGCCCGCTGACGCGGCGTCACCGCGGTCGAGCGCCGGGATCATGCGGATGCGGCGCGCGTCCAGGGGACAGGGCCATCGGCCGGTTAGAATCGGGGGAGATTATGGCAAGGTCAGGAGAGTCTGTGGCGGGCAGCGCGACCAAGGGCAAGGCGAAAGCCGCAGCGGCCCGGGACGAGGTCATCCTCGGCCCGACGGGTCGTCCCTACCACGGCTTCCCGACGCCCCCGAAGCTGGACGGACATGGGCCGGCGCGCATCATCGCGCTGTGCAACCAGAAGGGCGGCGTGGGCAAGACCACGACGACCATCAACCTCGCCGCAGCCCTCGCCGGCTACGGCCGCAAGGTCCTGGCGATCGACTTCGACCCGCAGGGTGCGCTGTCCGCAGGTCTGGGCATCCAGACGCACGAGATCCCGACCATCTACGACCTGCTGCTGGACACCAAGCGCGACCCGCACGACACGATCGTGCACACCTCGGTCGAGGGCCTGGACGTCATCCCCGCCAACATCGATCTGTCCGCCGCCGAGGTGCACCTCGTCAACGAGGTGGCCCGGGAGACCATCCTCGCCCGGGTGCTGCGCCATGTCGCCCCCGAGTACGACGTGATCCTCATCGACTGCCAGCCGTCGCTCGGGCTCCTCACCGTCAACGCCCTCACGGCAAGCCACGGCGTGGTCATCCCGCTGGAATGCGAGTTCTTCGCGCTCCGCGGCGTCGCGCTCCTTGTGGAGACCATCGACAAGGTGCGCGACCGGCTGAACCCCGCGATCATGCTCGACGGCGTGCTCGCCACCATGTACGACCCGCGGACGCTGCATTCGCGCGAGGTTCTCGAGCGCGTCGTCGAGGCGTTCGGCGACGACGTTCTGGAAACGGTCATCGGCCGTACCGTGAAGTTCCCCGACGCGTCGGTCTCGGGTGTGCCGATCACCGAATTCGCGCCCGAGCACGCGGCCGCACAGGCGTACCTGCGCCTGGCGCGGGAGCTGGTCGCCCGTGGCGCCGTCGCCTGACGAGGCTCCGCCGACCGACGAGGGGACGGAAGGGCGGTCCCTGAGCGATGTCGAAGGGTTCCGCGTCTCGCTGCCGGTGTTCGACGGCCCGTTCGACCTGCTCCTCTCCCTCATCTCGCAGCGCGAGCTCGACATCACCGAGGTGGCGCTCAGCGCCGTCACCGACGAGTTCATCGGCTACCTGCGGGCACTGGGACCTGACGCGCAGCTGGACGAAGCCTCGGAGTTCCTCGTCGTGGCCGCCACGCTCCTGGACATGAAGGTCGCCGGGCTCCTGCCGCAGGGCGAGCTCGTGGACGCCGAATCCGTTGCCCTGCTCGAAGCCCGCGACCTGCTGTTCGCGCGGCTGCTGCAGTACCGCGCCTTCAAGGAGGTCTCGGCATGGTTCGCCCACCGCCTCCAGGCGGAAGACCGCCGGCACGTGCGCGCCGTGCGACTGGATGAGAAGTACCGCAACGCCGCCCCCGACCTGGTCTGGACGCTCAGCCCCGACGACTTCGCCGCGCTGGCCCTGCTCGCCTTCGCGCCCAAGGAGATCCCGCGTGTGGGCCTTGACCATCTGCATGCCCCGCTGGTGAGCATCCGGGAACAGGCCGCGGTCGTCGTCACCCTCCTCCGCAGCGCCGGCGTCCTGTCGTTTCGCGACCTCATCGCCGGGGTGACGCAGACCGGAGTCGTCGTGGCCCGCTTCCTCTCCGTGCTCGAGCTGTATCGCCACGCGGCGCTGACGTTCGAGCAGCTCGAACCGCTCGGGGAACTCACCCTCCGCTGGACCGCCGAACGGTGGTCGGAGGAGAACCTCGCGACCCTGGGAGCCGACTATGACCGATGACACGTCGACACGCACGGGGGAAGAAACCGACGTCGCCCGGCGGCTGGAGGCCATTCTGCTGATCGTCGAAGAGCCGCAGAGCCTCGTGAGTCTCGCCGCCGCGGTGGGCGCGCCGGTCGCGGCCGTGCGCCAAGCGGTGGAGTCCCTGGTCGATGATTACGACGGGAACGCCTCCGGCCCGCGTCGCGGCTTCGAGTTGCGGGAGGTCGGCGGGGGGTGGCGGATGTACGTGCGCGCCGAGTTCGATGACCTCGTGTCGGAGTTCGTCAACACGCAGGCTCCCTCGCGCCTGTCCCAGGCGGCGCTGGAGACTCTCGCGGTGATCGCGTACAAGCAGCCCGTCACGCGGGGACAGGTCGCATCGATCCGCGCCGTCAACGTCGACTCCGTCGTGCGCACGCTCTTGGCCCGCGGCCTCATCACGGAGGTGTTCACCGACCCGGAAACGGGGGCCATCCACTACGGCACGACCGAGGCGCTTCTGGGCAACCTCGGCATCAACTCGCTCGACGAGCTGCCGCACATCTCGCCGCTCCTGGATGACGGGTCCGAGGGTTTCGACCTGGAGGGGGTGCGATGAGCGAGCCGCGCGACACCGAGGGCGTTCGACTGCAGAAGGCGCTGGCCAACGCCGGCGTCGCATCCCGCCGCGTCTCCGAACAGCTCATCGTCGAGGGCCGGGTGCGCGTCAACGGCACGGTCGTCACCGAGCTCGGCAGCCGCGTCGACCCCGACGTGGACCTCATCGACGTCGACGGTGTCGCCGTGCAGCTGGACACCGACAAGCGCTACGTCATGCTCAACAAGCCGACCGGTGTGGTGAGCACCATGAAGGACGAGCACGGCCGCCCCGACCTCCGCCGGTTCACCGAGGAATGGAGCGAACGTCTGTACAACGTCGGCCGCCTCGACGCCGACACCAGCGGCCTGCTCGTCCTCACCAACGACGGCGACCTCGCCCACGTGCTCGCGCACCCCTCGTTCGGGGTCACGAAGGTGTACATCGCCAAGGTGGACGGGCGCGTCACCGCGCAGACCATCGCACGGTTGACCCGCGGTATCGAGTTGGAAGACGGCCCCATCGCTGCGGACAAGGCCCGGCTTCTGGACGCGTCCGGCGAGTCGAGTCTCGTCGAACTGACGCTGCACTCCGGGCGCAACCGGATCGTGCGCCGCATGATGGCCGAGGTGGGGCATCCCGTCGTCGAACTGGTGCGCCGCCAGTTCGGCCCGCTGCACCTGGGAAGCCTCCCGGTCGGGCGGGCGCGCGAGTTGACTAAGGTGGAACGTGGTGCGCTGCTGACCCTCTCGCGTCGCGAGGGCGCACCAGACGAAACCCCGTGAGCGATTCAGAGACTTCTTCCGCGCGCGCGGCCGCCCCGCTGGCCCCGCGTGTTCGAGGGACGGTGCGGATCGTCGGAGCAGGACTCCTGGGTGCGAGCATCGGGCACGCCCTCGCCGCACGCGGTGTCGATGTCGCGCTCGACGACGCGTCTCCCGCGCAGCTGCGCCTGGCCGTCGATTACGGCGCCGGCCGGCCCGCGCACCCCGACGACGCGCCGGCGCTGATCGTCGTGGCCGTGCCGCCGGACGTGACCGCCGACGTCATCGCCCGTGAGCTCGCCGACCACCCGGGGGTCGTGGTCACCGACGTCGCCAGCGTCAAGCTGCAGCCCCTGCACGAGCTGCGCGCGCGCGGTGTCGACCTCACCCACTACATCGGCTCGCACCCACTGGCCGGACGCGAACGCGGCGGCGCGATCTCCGCCCGTGCCGATCTGTTCGTCGGCCGGCCGTGGGTCGTGTGTCGCGACGGCGAGACGCCGCTCGAAGACCTCGCGCTCGTGGAGAGCCTGGCGCTGGAACTCGGCGCGGTACCCGTGGAGATGTCGCCGGACGAGCACGATCGCTCGGTCGCGCTCGTCTCCCACGTCCCGCAGCTGGTGGCGAGCCTCCTTGCCGGTCGCTTCGTCGATGCTCCCGATGCCGCACTGGGACTGGCCGGTCAGGGGGTGCGCGACACCACGCGCATCGCCGCATCCGCCCCCGAACTGTGGGTTCAGATCCTCGGCGCCAACGCCGCTCCCGTGGTCGATGTCCTCGACGCGCTCGCCGGCGACCTCACGGCCGTCGCCGGTGCGCTGCGGGCACCGGATGCCCCGGGGGCACGCCGCGCGGTGGCCGACCTCATCCGCCGCGGCAACGAGGGAGTCGAGCGTCTTCCCGGCAAGCACGGCCAGAACCGCCGCTTCGAGTCCTTCGTCGTGATGGTCGACGACAGCCCCGGGCAGCTCGGCCGTCTCTTCGGCGAACTGGGGGAGCTGGCCGTCAACGTCGAAGACCTTCGCCTCGAACACTCCCCGGGTGCGCAGTTCGGCCTGGCCGAGATCAGCGTCGTCCCCGACGCGGTGCGCCGCGCCACCGATGGCCTGACCGCCCGCGGTTGGCGGATTGCGAGCACCCATGACTGACCCCACGATCATCGCGATCGACGGCCCCGCGGGCAGCGGGAAATCGAGCGTCTCGAAAGAAGCCGCCCGTCGACTCGGCTTCGGCTACCTCGACACGGGCGCGGCCTACCGCGCCCTGGCATGGCACGCGCTGGACCACGGCGCCGACACGTCGGATGCCTCCGCCGTCCTCGACGTGTTCGGCGACTTCGACTTCGCCATCTCGCTCGCCCCCGACGACTACTGGGTGCGCGTGGGCGATCGCGATGTCACCAGCGCTATCCGTGAGCCGCGCGTGACCGACGCCGTGAGCGGCGTTGCGCGCATCGCCGCCGTGCGGCACGCCGTGAACGCGCTCTTCCGGCGACTCATCGCCGAGTCGGGCCGTCCCGGCGTGGTGGTCGAGGGACGCGACATCACCACCGTCGTCGCCCCGGACGCACCCGTGCGACTGCTGCTGACGGCGGCCCCCGAGATCCGCGCCGCGCGCCGCAGCGCCGAACTGACCACCCAGGACGCCGCCTCCGTCGCGGCGGCATTGCATCGCCGCGACGCCACCGACTCCGCTGTCGTCGACTTCCTCACCGCCGCCCCCGGCGTGGAGGTCGTCGATTCGAGCGACCTGGATTTCGCACAAACCGTCGACGCCGTTCTCACGGCGATCGAACGCACGAGGGGAGCCCTCGATGGGCGCTGAAGACGAATACGACGCCGGTCCCGACCAGCTCGCCGAGAAGATGGACGAGCTCGATGAGACGCTCGCCGAGCAGCGGGCTGCGGCTCTTCGGGCCAGCCTCGATGATTTCGAGCTGGATGACGAGGACGCCGCGCTCCTGGCGGGGCTCGCCGAGGGCGGTGACGGGATCGAATTCCTGCCCGCGCTGCCGGTGGTGGCGATCGTCGGACGCCCCAACGTGGGCAAGTCGGCCCTGGTGAACCGCATCCTCGGTCGCCGAGAGGCGGTCGTGGAGGACACCCCGGGCGTGACGCGTGACCGGGTGACCTACCGGGCCGAATGGATGGACCGCCGCTTCTCGCTGGTGGACACCGGAGGGTGGGAACCCGACGCGCGCGGCATCGACCGCTCCGTCGCGCTGCAGGCCGAAGTGGCCATCGACCTCGCCGACGTCGTGCTGTTCGTCGTGGATGCGCGCGTGGGCGCCACCTCCACCGACGAGCACGTCGTCAAACTCCTACGTCGCAGCGGCAAGCCGGTGTTCCTCGTGGCGAACAAGATCGACGACGCACGCCAGGAGCCCGAGGCCGCAGCGCTGTGGAACCTCGGCCTCGGTGAGCCGTACCCGGTCTCGGCGATCCACGGGCGCGGAGTGGCGGATCTGCTCGATGCGCTCATGAAGGTGCTGCCGGAGGTCTCCGCCATCGCCAAGCACGAGATCGGCGGACCGCGCCGGGTGGCGATCCTCGGTCGTCCGAACGTCGGCAAATCGTCGCTGCTGAACAAGGCGGCAGGCCAGGAGCGCGTCGTCGTCAACGAGCTCGCCGGAACCACCCGCGACCCCGTGGACGAGGTCGTCGAGCTCGGCGGACGGCTGTGGCGCTTCGTCGACACCGCCGGCATCCGCCGGCGCGTGCACCTGCAGCAGGGGGCCGACTTCTACGCGTCGCTGCGCACCGCGACCGCGCTGGAGAAGGCCGAAGTCGCCGTCGTCGTGCTGGACATCTCGCAGCCCCTCAGCGAGCAGGACGTGCGCATCATCGACCTCGTCCTCGAATCGGGGCGCGCCCTGGTGCTCGCGTTCAACAAGTGGGATCTGCTCAACACGCCGGAGCTCGAGAACCAGGACCGGCGCCGGTACCTCGAGCGCGAGATCGAACAGGATCTGGCCCACGTCGCCTGGGCGCCGCGGGTGAACATCTCCGCCCGCACCGGCCGGCACCTCGACCGGCTCGTGCCCGCCCTGGACACGGCCCTGAACTCGTGGGACCAGCGCATCCCCACCGGGAAGTTCAACGCGTTCCTCTCCGAACTCGTCGCCGAGCACCCGCACCCCCTGCGCGGCGGCAAGCAGCCCCGCATCCTCTTCGGCACGCAGGCCTCCACCCGTCCGCCCACGTTCGTCCTGTTCACGACCGGGTTCCTCGACCCGGGCTACCGCCGGTTCATCCAGCGGCGCCTGCGGGAGATCTACGGCTTCGAGGGCACGCCGATCGTCCTGAACATGCGGATCCGCGAGCGTCGCCAGCGCTGACCGGAACGGGGGTCCCGTCAGACCCCCGTGTCGAGAGGGCTCTGACTCGCCGGCGGCGCGTCGCTTAGCGTCTCAACGGGCGGTTCGATCGAACCGCCCGGGAGGACAGAGATGACCGTCATATTGATCACCGGCGCCAACCGAGGCATCGGATTCGAGACCGCCAAGCAGCTGCGTGAGATGGGCCACACCGTCTACATCGGCGCGCGCGACGCGGATCGCGGGGAGCAGGCCGCTGCGAGCGTCGGCGCGAAGTACGTGCACCTCGATGTGACCGACGACGAATCCGTGGACGCCGCGATGGCTGTCATCGAGGCAGCCGAAGGACGCCTCGATGTTCTCGTGCACAACGCCGGTGTTCAGGATCTGGAGCGTCACAGCGTTGCCGCGCAGCGCTCGTTCGACACGAACGCGGTGGGGATCGTCCGGGTCACCGAGGCGGCACTGCCGCTCCTGGAGCGCTCGTCGAACCCGAACGTCGTCGCCCTCTCGAGCAGCCTCGGCTCCTTCTGGGCCGTGAACAACCCCGACCGGGTGGAGTCGGGCTTCGCGATCGTGCTGTACTCGGCGTCGAAGGCCGCGGCGACGATGCTCATGGTGCAGTACGCCAAGGCTCACCCCGGCATCAAGTTCAATGCGATCGAGCCGGGCACGACGGCCACGGACATGACCGCGGCGTTCGGAGTCGGGCGGCCGGTCGAGGAGACGGCGCGGTTCATCGTCCAGTGGGCCACCCTCGGCGAGGACGGCCCGACCGGAACGTTCCACGACGAAGCCGGCGTCCTGCGCTGGTGAACGAGGGGTCGGGTCGCCAGCATCCGTCGGCTTTTTCGCCGCCGCCGCGCGGATGTCGGCGACTCGACCCGTCAGCGCTATGACAGGCTGGGAGCGTGAGCAATCAGCCGCCCCGCCCAGGGGAGCCGCGCCGCCCGTCGGGTCCGCGCGACCCCGGCGACGCGTGGGTGGTCGCCGCCTCCGGCGAGCGGTACTGGGGGCGCTTCGGCGCCGCGGGGCTCCTCGCCGTCGACCCGGAGCGCGGAGTGCTGCTGCAGCATCGGGTGGCGTGGAGCCATTTCGGTGACACGTGGGGCCTCCCAGGGGGTGCCCGGCACGAGGACGAGTCGGCCGGCGCGGCCGCGCTGCGTGAGGCGGCGGAAGAAGCCGGGGTCCCCGGCGGATCGGTGGTGCCGCGATTCGTGAGCGTGCTCGACCTGGACGTGTGGAGCTATACCACTCTCGTCGGCGATGTCATCGAACCGTTCGAGCCCGTCATCAGCGACCCGGAGAGCCGCGCGCTGGCGTGGGTGCCGATCGCTGACGTGGATCAGCTGCCGTTGCATCCGGGTTTCGCGGCGTCGTGGCCGGCTCTCCGCGGAGCGCTGGACATCCGCCCGACGATCGTCGTGGACGTCGCGAACGTCATGGGTTCGGTTCCCGACGGCTGGTGGCGTGACCGGGCGGGCGCGGCAGGGCGCCTGCTGGAACGGCTCGACGTCCTGGCCGCCACGGGCGTCGACGCCGAGGCGCTCGGTCTCAGCGCGACGCGATGGTTCCCGTCCCTGGTGGCGGTCGTGGAGGGGGCTGCACGGAGTGCGGCGTCGGAGTGGGCGGGGGTCAGGGTGGTTGCAGCGCCCGGCGAGGGCGATGACGAGATCGTCCGGCAGACCGCCGCGCTGCCGCATCCGGATCAGGCGATCGTCGTCACCAGTGACCGCGGACTGCGGGAGCGCGTGGAGGCTCTCGGGGCATCCACCCGCGGCGCGGGCTGGCTGCTCGAGCTGCTCGGCTGAGTCAGGATCCGCGCAGGCGATCGATCTCGCGCCGCTCGCGCTTGGTGGGCCTCCCCGCACCGCGGTCGCGCACCGCGAACGCGGGGATGCTCTCGCGTGGCGGCGGGGGAGGCGTCCGATCCTCCGCGGCGAGTGCTGCCTGCGCAGCGCTCACGCGCTTGGCGATCGGTTCACGAACGACCAGGATGCGGTCGAATCCGGCGACGCGCACCCGCAACTCGTCTCCGGGGCGCACCTGCACCGAGGCCTTGGCTCGCTCGCCGTTGACGCGCACGTGCCCTGCCCGGCAGGCGGTCGTGGCGATCGATCGTGTCTTGTAGACGCGCACGGCCCACAGCCACGCGTCGACGCGGGCCGAACCGCCCGTCATCGCGCGATCCTCGACGCCGGCCGCACATCACCGTCGTCGATGAGCGTCGTCACGCCTCGGCGCCGGGTGCGTCCTTCGAGCGCTCCCACACCCAGTTGTCGCGCTGATACAGCACCTCGAAGCCGGAACGCATCATGTTGTTGAGCGACGGGTTGCCTCCCTCGGTCTCGGGTACCCACGTTTCGGCGATCGCCAGCTCACAGCCTGCCTCCCGGGCCGCCACCGCGCGGGCAGCGATGAGCGCCGTCTGAGCGCCCCTCCTCTGATACTCGGGCAATGTGGCCGCGCCGTACATGTGCGCGGTGGGGCCGTCGACTGCGACAGCGGCAGCGGCGATCATCCGGTCGCCATCGAAGGCGCCGTAACCGAGAAGTGCCCCCGACCGGACCGGGGAGCTGTAGACCGCGTCGACGACCTCGTCGGACCAACCGAACGCGCCACCGAGGAGGCGTGCTCCCTCGTCGACTTCGTCGCCCCGGAACTGTCGAACCGGGGGACCCGATGGCGATGCATCGAACTGCGAGAGTTGCAGCCCGAGCTTGTACCACGCCCCCGATCGGCGAAGTCGATGGTGCGCGGCGATGTCGTCCCACTCGTCGGTGAGCAGTTCGGGTACCACTTGGACCCTGGCCACGTCTGCGGTGCTCTGCGCCAGAACCTGCATGGCAGCATCCGTCGCCTCCGGTGTGGCGGGCTCGAACAGGCCGAGACCGAGCACTCGATTCCAGAACCCGCCCGGGTCCTTCCCGAGCGCCGTGACAGCCACTCCGCTCGGGAGTTGGACGGCGGTCATGCCGAGCGCATCACGCGTCTGTTGTGTGCCGGAACTCAACAGGCTCAGAAGCGTGTTGATCTCGCGGGTCTCTGCGGCGGTGATGATTTCCAGGTCGCGCATTCGAACGAGTGTAGTTGCCCCCACGACGCCCGGGACCGGGGCGCTTCGCTTGCGGCCGCGGCGGTCGTGATGACCGGGGTGATGGTGGCCGTGGAGGCGGATGCGGCCCGCCGCGTCACTCGCGGAGGGTGAGCGACACGAGGGCGCGGTCGTCACTGGGCCGTGCCACGACGTCGAACCCGGCCGCGGTGAACACCGACAGCACGCCGCGGTAGAGGTCGTTGGACGGGCGCTTATTCACGGAGGGGTCGAACGGGTAAGCCTCTAGGACGCGAGCGCCGGCGCTTCGGGCGTGGGCGACGGCGGCATCCAGAAGCTTCCGCATGAGGCCGGCGCCGCGGTGCTCTTTGCGGATCGCAAAGCAGGAGACCGCCCACACCGACGGGTCATCCAACGGCTCGGGTGTGTTGGCAATGAGTATCCGAGTACGCAGGAGACGGGGTTGCGCTGTGCGCGGCCCGACGCGCACCCAGCCTGCGGGGCCCCCGTCGACGTAGGCGACCAGCCCCGGGGACCGGTCGCCCGCCGTCTCGATGCGCAGCATGTCGGTCTTCTGCTCGCGCGTGGCGGTGCGGAACTCGGCGGCCGGGATCATCCACCACTGGCACTGACACGACGGACCGTCGCCGCCGCCGGTCAGGGCGTGCTCGGCATCGTCGAACCGTTCGGCGGTTGCGGGGAGGATCTCGATGCTCATATCGGAAGGGTAATCGCGGGCGGGGACATCCCGATCGGCTCAGGCGGCGAGGATGAAGGCGAGGGGGTCGAAGCGTCTTCGCCCGCCCAAGCGTGGCGTGCGGTCGGGATCGATGTGCGCGGGTGGGATGAACCAGACGGCGCCGGCGGATGGCGGGGAACCCGGTGGCGTTTCGATCCGGATCTCCCATCCTTCTGCGTGCACCCGGTGGTGGCATGCCGTGCAGAGGAGGATCCCGTTGTCGAGGTCGGTGGGTCCGTCGTCTCGCAGCCACCAGAGGATGTGGTGCGCTTCGGCGTAGGCGGGGGGAAGGTGGCAGAAGGCGCATCCGCCGTCCCGTTCGACGAGTGCTCGGCGTTGCGCCTTCGTGAAGTGCCGCCGGCTTCGCCCGAAGTCGAGGACCTCGCTGTCGGTGCCGAGGACGCAGGGGATGATGTTCGCCGCGGCGGCGAGACGGCGGGCGGCGCCCGCGTCGATGGGCTGTTCGATCCCGTCGATGGTCGCGATGCCGGTACCGGTGGTGAGGTGATCGAGATCCATGCGCACGATGACCGATGCCGACGGCCCGGGCACGACGTGGGAGTCGCATCCGATCGCGTGGCGGCAGATCGCGGCCAGGGCGTCGGCGCGGAGCTGCGGCAGCGATCGGGACTCCGCCGCGACGGGTGCGGAACCGTCCTCGAGCACGACCCCGTCCGGGGTGTTGTGTCCCCGCGACGTTCGGAGCTGTGCCGTGACGATCGCATCGATCGCAGCGACCACGGGCGCCGCGCTCTCCGGGTCGAGCCGCGCGGTCAGCACGGTCATACCGGAGGCGTCGTGCCCGATCTTCAACGACCGTTCGCCGTGCATCTCGTCGGTGGCCGGCTCGAGCCCGTCGGGGTCGAGGTGTGCCTCGGCACGGCGCAGCACGGCTTGCAGTTCTTCGAGCGAGAGGAGCGGCGCCTGGCCGACCAGGGCTCGTTCGGCTTCGGTCCATGTGGCCATGTCGACGCGGAGCGCGATGCGATCCAGCATCCCGGTGATCGCGGAGGCCGCTGCGACGCTGATCGCGCCGGTGCTTACCGCACGTGCGACCTCGGGATGCCGCGGGGGAGCCGACTCGCCCGAAAGGAGGCTGCGTTCGCGTGTGGCCTCGCCGACCTGGATGAGCCGGACGGCGTCGCCGACGTGGCCACCGGTACTCGCGGCGATCAGCTTGGCGGGGGTGCGGAATCCGGCCTGCCGGGCGAGGCCGTCCTTGCCGAGCTCGGGGCGCGACCGGGCCGCCATCTCGGCTGCGACCTGTGTGTGCAGGCCGTCGAGCTGGCGTCGGATTGCGGCGATCCGCTCGTTCATGTCGAGCAGATCCGCCGCAGTCATCGCGCGCGCATCTCCGTGGGCGGAACTCGCCGCGCCCCACGCCGCCCGCAGAGCGGTCGTGGTCTCCAGGAGCGGGTCCACCGGGTTGTCCATGCCTCTATGGAATCACCAACCTCGGACATTCGTTCGAGTGTGCCGGGGCTCGTGGACAACGACGCTGAAGTGTCCGCGCCGCGTTCGCGGCGGCCGAATGGACGGGCTAAGATGGGGGAGTTGTCCGCTCGCGGGCACCGGGATGTGGCGCAGCTTGGTAGCGCACTTGACTGGGGGTCAAGGGGTCGCAGGTTCAAATCCTGTCATCCCGACCGGAAGAGGCCCGGAATCTCACAAGAGGTTCCGGGCCTTCTGCATGTCCGTGAAGAGCCGAGGGCTCCGAGAGGGACCCCGGCCCGGTTTCGCGTTCTGATCGCGCTCAGTAGCGGGTGGTGCTGAGCCTCATGACGGCCCAACCGAGCAGAGCGAAGACGAGACCCGCGCCCATCGCGAACAGGGCCACGCCGAACGACACGACGGAGGTGAAAAGCGATGCGCGCAGGAAGGAGGCGTTCATCACCGTGTCGCGGAGGGGGTCGTCCCGATCGAGCTCGGCGTACGTCTTCCCGTCGGCCATCTCCGTGGCATGCACGTTGATGATGTCTGCCTGAGCCAGCGCAGTGAGCGGGCCCCTGACCTCCGCGCCGGCGAGGAACGACGCGTCGTCGGCGACAGTGATGCGCTGGTCGGCGAGTTGGGAGCTCACCACACCCCACACCACCCCGCCGGTCACGATCATCACGATGCCGGCGACGATCGCGAGCAAGCCGACCCACCAGATCAAGGGGCGCTTTCTCGAAGTACGGACTTCGTGGTCGGTTGTCGACTGCGTCATGGTGACCTCCAGTGAGAGGACGAGGGGATCCTCGCCCTCTCTGCAGCGTGTCACTGGTGGCCTGACCCCAGTAGGGGCGCTCGACCCCAATGTGAGCCTGACTTCACCGGCGCCTGCTCAGCGGCGCCCCGGGTCGTGGATGCGGCGCCGCGAAGTCGTCCGGGAGACGCCTACGCGCCGAGGAGTTCGGTGATCCTCACGTAGAACGCGGCTTGGTCACCGGAGAGTGATCCCTTCACCATGGCGGTCCAGTCGTCGACGACAACCTCGATCGACCCCGCGGCCAGACCGTCGAGCGTCGCGCGAGCCACGTCCCGAGGGTGCATCAGCGGGCCCTCGTATCCGGCCATCATGTCGGTGTCCGCTGTGGCGAGGAGCACCCCCAGGACGTGCGTTTCCTGAGCGGCCAGTTCCAGGCGGACGGCGTTGGTCATATTCCACGCGGCGGCCTTCCCTGCCGCGTAGGCGCCTGCGCCGGGCGCGGCGAACCAGGACATTGCAGAGAGGACGTTCACGATCGCTCCTCCGCCGTTGTCCGCCAGGATCGGGCTGAACGCGCGGATCGTGGCGAGCGTGCCCCAGAAATGCGTGTCCATCTCGCGGTGGATCATGCTCAGATCGCCCGTGACGAGCGGGGTACCGGTGCTGATGCCGGCGTTGTTGATGAGAAGGGACACGTCCGGGGCGGCCTCCGCGGCAGCGACGATGGACTCGTGGTCCAACAGATCGAGGCGGAGCGGCACCACGCGGGCGTCGTCGAAGTCGAGGCTCTCGGGCCGGCGAGCCGTCGCGTAGACCTTGCTCGCCCCTCGCTCGAGCAGTTCGAGAACGAACTGCCGACCGATACCGCGGTTGGCGCCGGTGACGAGAGCGATCTGAGGGGTGACGTTCATGTGTGCGGTGCTCCTGTGTGCTTATTTTCGTTCAGCGGTCCGGGGTGGGCACGCCGGCGGCTACGCTAATCCTTCACGTTGGCGTCAAGGTCAAGTGGGCGGTCCGCCGAGGCGGGATGAGAGGGAGGACGCACGTGCGCATAGGAGAGGTCGCGCGAAGGGCAGGCGTGAGCACCAGAGCCCTCCGCTACTACGAAGAGCAAGGCCTGCTCGCCTCGGACCGCACCTTCAGCGGCCAGCGCACCTACCCCGACTCGGCCGTCGAACGCGTCCGCCTGATCCAGCAGCTCTTCACCGCAGGCCTGCCCAGCCGCACCATCCGCAAGCTCCTGCCCTGCATCGAAGCCGGGCACGCTTCTCCCGAAGCGCTCGAGCTGATGGCGGCCGAACGTGACCGCATCACCACCGCGATGGCAGACCTCGCCGCGGCGCGGGATGCTCTCGATCGAATGATCGACATCGCCAACCATCCGACTGCTGAACACTGTCCCCCCCTCCGAGAACCCGCCTGGACGCCGTACACCCCCGAACCCCGAGGAATGGCGGCGCCCGCCGACGCGGCCGCGTGAGCGCCTTGGACTACGCCAGGGAGCGCTCGTAGAACCGCCAGAGGTGCCGGAGGTCGGGTGGGATGTCGGTCTCGTCGTACGGTGCTCGCTCGACGAAGCCTCGGGATTCGTAGAGTCGGTGGGCGTCGCCCATGAAGCGGTTGCTATCCAGCCGGATGATCTGCGCCTGGAAGTGATCGCGGGAGCCATCGAGCAGCCAGTCCAGCATCCGAGATCCGAGGTGTACGCCGCGGTGCTCGGGACGCACGTACATCCGTTTGATCTCGACCACACCGGGATTCAGCGCCCGCACCGCTCCCACTCCGGCGGGCATCCCGTCGACCTCTGCCAGCGCGAGCAGCCCGCGGGGACGGCGGAAGCGGTGCAACGACGCGGGGGTGTGTTCCGCCTCGCCCTCCATGGAGAACCCGTACGTGCTCTCGAACGTCGCCAACGCCCACGTCATGTACTCCGTCATGAGCATCAGCACCGAGGTGTCGTCCGAGGGGAGCGCTTCCCGGATATGCCGTTCGGTCACCCCTTCATCCTGCCTCGATGTCCCCGGTGGCGAGAGACCGGGGACATCGGACGCTACTTCGACTCGAGGCGTCCGAGCGGAGTGGCGGCGCCGGAGAAGGACTCGCTCGCCACCGTCCACGCGTTCTCGTCGAGGCCCAGCTCGGTCCGAAGGAACGCCCACGTGAGCCACTCGACGGCGTCGACCAGTTCGGGGTTCTCATCCGCCGATTCGGCGGCGTCGTATCCCGGGACTCCACCCAGGCTGTGGCCGGCACCGAAGAGCTGGACCAGCGCCTTACGCCCGGGGGAGAGCGTGTAGGGGTCGGTGTACCAGTCGGGCCCGCGCACCGTCAGGTGCTCCGAGGCGTCGTCCGCGCCGGCGATCAGCAGAGCGGGCGTGCTCATGTGCGAGAACTCTGAGCCCGTGAAGACCGGGTAGTGCTCGCGCGCGTAATCGCTCAGCGAGTCGCCTCCGCGCCCTGGCGCCGACATCACGACCCCGGCCGCGAAACGCGGCTCGGTGAGATCGACCACGGAGCCATCGGCAGGATCGATCGTGCGGGCGCCCAGCAACAGGTTGGCCGTGAAACCGCCCATCGAGTGGCCGACGATCGCGGTCTTGTCCCGGTCGGTACGTCCGGCGAGCCCCGGCAACGCGGCCTCGATCGCGTCGAGGTGATCGAGGATGCGCGACATGTCCGTGGCGCGCGAGCGCCAGAACAGAGGAGCTTCCGGGTCGTCGGACTCGCGCAGACCGAGCGTGGCCGAGTCGAGGTGCGTGGGCTGGATGACCACGAACCCGTGCGCGGCGAGGAAGTTGGCGACGGGGCCGTACCCGTAGAGCGACGACAGGAAGTTCGCCGGCCCGTGTCCGTGCGACAGCAGGACGATGGGCAGGTCCGTGCCGTCGACGGGTGCGGACACGCGCACCTCCAGGTCTTTCACGCGATCCGGCGTGGAGATCGTCACCGGTGCGAGCGAGAGCACGGGGGATGCGGGGATCGGGGTTCGGGTGTAGCTGGTGTAGGTCATCGACGTGAGCCTCTCCGGGTAGTGAGTGATGAGCGAGGTGACAGAGAACGCCGCACGAGTAGAGTGGTAGCGGATCTGTGTTCCGGTAACGTTACGGAACAATGTTCCGCATTGTCAAGAGACAGGAAGAAGTTCGATGACTCAGCCGATGACGCCCACCTCGGCACCCCGCGCGCGTCGCACCGACGCGATGCGCAACGAGCAGCGGGTGCTCGTCGCCGCCGCCACCGTCTTCGCGACCTCCGGCGTCGATGCGCCGATCCGGGAGATCGCCGGCGCGGCGGGTGTCGGCCTGGGCACGATCTACCGGCACTTCCCGACCCGCACCGACCTCGTCATCGCGGTGTACGGCCATCAAGTCGAGGACTGCGCAGTCGCGGGCCCCCGGCTGCTGGCCTCGGAACGGTCACCCCTGGTCGCGCTGGAGGCGTGGGTGGACCAGTTCGTCGACTTCCTCGTCACCAAACACGGGCTGGCCGACGCGCTGGGGTCGGACGACGCCCGATTCCAGCGGCTGCACGAGCACTTCCTCGAGCGGCTCGTGCCCGTCTTCGCCGACATGCTGGCAGCGGCGGAGAAGGCGGGCCAGATCAGTGCGGACGCGGACGCGTACGAGGTGATGCGCGCGATCGGCAACCTGTGCGTGGGGAGCGACGCCGACGCGCGCTACGACCCGCGCCGCATGGTCGCTCTCCTGCTCCGAGGACTCCGCCGATCCGACTCCGAGGCGTGAGTGCGCTGCCCGCTCCCGCCACGGGGCGGGAACCGCATTCGTCACGCCGCGTGGCGTCGTAGCGCGACAGCCCGAAATAATCCGTCCGCCCGGCCGGTTGAGTATCCCATGCAGAGCGCGAACGAGACGAACAACCCGCTGGGTGCCTACCTGCGTGCGCGGCGGGAGCTCGTGACGCCGCGGCAGGCGGGGATCCCGGAGGTCGGCAGACGGCGGGTGCCGGGCCTGCGGCGGGAGGAAGTCGCCATGCTCGCCGGCATCAGCGCGGACTATTACCTGCGCCTGGAGCGAGGACGCGATCGCAACCCCTCGGCGCAGGTCCTCGAGTCGATCGCCCGGGTGCTCCGCCTCGATGACGAGCACGTCGCCCACCTCCTGGCGCTGGGCGCCGAGGCGCCGCGGCTCCATCGACGCCCTGCGCCCACGGAGACCGTGCCGCCCAGCGCGCTCAAGCTCCTCGATTCGCTGGTTCAGCCCGCCTTCATCGAGGGGCGGTATTTCGATGTCCTGGCCGCCAACCCACTCGCCACGGTGCTGAATCCGCGCCTCGCACCGGGCGGGAACCAGCTGAAGGATATGTTCCTCGACCCCTCCGAGCAGGCTCTGCAGCCCGACTGGGCAGACCTGGCGGAGTGCTTGATCGCGAATCTGCGGCAGTCCGCCGGCACGGCGGTCGATGATCCCCGTTTCATCGCTCTGGTGGGCGAGCTGTCCCGGGGCAGCGCGCTGTTCCGCGAGCTCTGGGCCCGGCACGAGGTGCGAGGACAGCGCGGGACTCTCATCCGGATCGTCCACCCTCAGGTCGGCGAGCTGGCCCTCAACCGCGAGCGCCTCAGCATCGGCGGGACCCAGGGCCTGATGCTCGTCGTCTATCACGCGGATGCGGGAACCGTCGCGGCCGAGAAGCTGGCGCTCCTCGCCTCCGCATCGGCGCCGGAGCGGACGCCGGGCGACCTGCTGGTCGACGCGGAGCGCTGACCGGAACCGCGGTACCGCGGTTCACCTCAAGGCCGAGACGGCGACCTCGGCGGCCTCCGCAACGAGCCGGTCGTCGTACTCGGCGTCCTGCGTGTCGCGTCCCGACAAGACGGCGATCACGATCGGTGCGCCCTCCGTGGGCCAGATGACCGCGATATCACCGCGGCTGGCGTAGCTGCCGGCGCCGGACTTGTCTCCGACGACCCAGTCGCGGGGCAGGTTGGCGCGCACGAGCGTGTCGCCGGTCTGCGTGCTGGTGAGCCACCCGGCCAGGAGTGCTTCTTCGTCGTCGGTCAGCGTGTCGCCGAGAACGTACTCGTGCAGGTTCTCGGCGAAGGCGCGCGGTGTGGTCGTGTCACGGTCGTCGCCGGGGGCGGCTTCGTTCAGTTCGGGCTCGTCGCGTGACACGGTCGTCACGTCGTCGCCGAGCTCGGCGAGCGCGGCGTCGAGTGCCTGGGGGCCGCCGAGGGCGTCGAAGAGGTAGTTTCCTGCGGCGTTGTCGCTGCGGGTCACGGCAGCCTCGGCGATCTCAGCGAGGGTCATCGTCTCACCGACCCGCTGCTCGGTGACCGGTGAGTGGGGGAGGAGGACGTCGGCGGTGATCCGCACGTCCTCCTCGAGGCCCTCGACGCCCCGCTGGTCGAGTACGGCTGCGGCTGCGATCGCCTTCACCGTCGACGCATAGGCGAAGCGCTCGTCATCGCGCCACGCCACTTCCGCGCCCGTTCCGGTGTCGAGGGCGTAGACGCCCACCCGCGCGTCGAATCGCGACTCGAGTTCGGTGAAGGCCGCAGAGGTATCGGGCGGTGCGATCGCGGTCGCCGCCGGGGCGGAGGCGGTCGGCTCCGTCGCCGGTCCGGATGCGGAGCATCCGGCGAGAGCCATCGCCCCCGACGCGGTGACGGCGACGGCGCAGGCCGCGAGACGACCGAGGACAGAGGAACGGGTCACGAGTACTCCATAGGGCGGGCGGCCCGGGATGGGCCGAGGGTGGCGGCGTCGGTGAGGTATTGGTGGTCGAGATGGAGGCACTGCGGGTCGTAGCCGGGGGCTGGTGAACCGTCCCCCGGTTCGCTGCCGCTCCTCTGGGGGTGCCCGCACCGGGTGGGGCGGACCAGGCGCCGGCGTCAGCCGCGCGGCACTGTCCCGCGGAGTTGCTCGGCGACAGGGCGGAGGATCTCGCCGAGCAACGCGATCATGTCCGGGGGGATGTGGTCGAGCACCTGCTCCCGGATTTGGTCCATATGTCCGGCTGCGGCGGCGAGGAAGGTGCGACGCCCGGTCTCGGTGAGAGCGACGTGCCGGTTCGTGCCGCGGCGTTCCCGAGTGACGAGCCCGCGCTCCGTCATTCGCGTGATGGTGTGGGAGAGGCGAGAGAGCGAGCCGGCCGTGATCGCGCTGAGCTCGTTCATCGGCGTGGAGTGGTCCGGTTGACGGTGCAGGGTCAGGAGCACGGCGTACTCGTAGTAGCCCAGACCCGCGTCGCGTCGCAGCTGTTGCTCCATGACGGTCGGGAGGCACTGCGCGATGATGTGCAGCTGGGTCCACGCGGATTCTTCGTCGTGGCTCAATGGCGGCCGGTGGCTCATGCTTCCCCCTCCACGCCAATGTCGCACAGTTGACTTGATTGTTCAAGTTGTACGACCTAGGTTCTACTTGAATCGTCAAGTTACGGGTAATCAAGGAGTGGCGTGAAGAAGATCGGATTCCTGTCGTTCGGGTATTGGAGTCAGGGGATGGGTTCGCGTGTGAGATCGGCCGGTGAGTCGCTCTCGCAGTCTGTCGATCTCGCCGTCGCCGCCGAGGAGATCGGCATTAGGGGTGCCTACTTCCGGGTGCACCACTTCGCGGAGCAGCAGTCCTCGCCCTTCCCGCTGCTGGCCACCATTGCCGCACGCACCAGGCAGCTCGACGTCGGCACCGGTGTCATCGACATGCGTTACGAGTCCCCGCTCTATTTCGCCGAGCAGGCAGCGTCGCTGGATCTGCTCTCCGGAGGGCGTGTGCAACTCGGCGTCGGACGCGGCTCGCCCGAGGCGGCCGACCGCGGCTACCGGCACTTCGGCCACGTTCCCGCAGCGGGTCAGGAGCCCGGGGAGATGGCGCGGGAGCACACGAAGCAGGCGCTGGCCGCCATCCGGGGAGCGGCGATCGCCGCCCCGAACCCGGAGCATGGCGCCGGCTTCGGCCGTCTGCCGGTGAGCCCACAGTCCTCGACCCTGCATGAGCGCGTTCAGTGGGGTGCCGGCAATCTCAACACCGCGCTCTGGGCGGCGGAGCAGGGGTTGGGGCTCATGAGCTCGACACTGATCATCGATGAGAAGGGCATCCCGTTCAGCGAGCTCCAACTCGAACAGATCGAAGGTTTTCGGAATGCGTGGCGGACGCACGGGTGGTCGTGGAGCCCCCGGGTCACCGTCGTTCGCAGCATCGTTCCGCTCGTCGACGAGGAGAGCCGGGCCTACTTCGGCACGAGCCTCGACCGGGACGAGGGGATCGGTGTCCTCAAGGGCACGGCCTACCGGTATGGCGCCTCATTCATCGGTGAGCCCGAAGATCTCGTCGAACGCCTCCGACACGATGTGGCACTGTCCGCTGCGGACACCGTTCTCGTCACTATCCCCAACCAGCTCGGCGTGGACTTCAACATTCGACAGCTCGCGGCAGTCCACGCCATCGGACGCGAGCTCGGATGGCACGACTGACCGGTTCGCGATGAGTCGGTCAGCAGCTGTCGGCGGTCCACGGCAGGACCAGAGGACCTACCTCCGTCATGACGCGCGGCCTCCCCTGAGGCCCCGACGACAGGTGCGTCCGGCGCGACGGGGCCTGCGAGGATGACATCCGTGACCGAGTTCCCCCGCGCGTTCCGCGCTCCGATGCGGTCGCGGAACGACGACGTGCCGGACGGTGCAGCGGTGGAGCGCGCGCTTTCGGAAGATCTGTGCGGCCTCGGTGGGATCCTGGCATCGCAGCCGGAGTCGCTCGGGGAGGCGACCGCCGGCCTGGCTGCCCACCACGATGAGCGGATGGCGCGCCGCCTCGAGCGATTCGCTGCTGTCCCCAATGGCGCCTTCGTGTGGACCCGGGACGTCGACGGCCTCTTCTGGCTCGGGCGCCTCGGAGGACCCTGGCGTTACGACGGCAGCGCCGAGGCAGCGCGCGTCGACCTCGTTCACGTGCGGCGCTGCTCCTGGCTGGACGATCCGGTTTCCGAGAACGACGTTCCCCGGCGCGTGCTTGTCGCGTTCGCCCGGGGAGGCCGCAACTGGCAGGAGATCCACGACCGCGCGGCGGCCGAGGCATCAGCGCGGCTGTGGCGGCGCTGACGCGACCAGATGCGGTGAGGTGCCCGGCCCCAGGTCGGGTCCCGTCGCGAAGAGATCCGTGGCATTGTCGTAGCGGCGGGCCGTGTGCCCGGCTCGGAGGGAACATCATGCAGCAGCGCGAACTCGGCCGCACCGGCCGCACCGTCTCGGCCATCGGCCTGGGCACCTGGCAACTCGGGGCCGACTGGGGTGAGGTCACCGATGATGCGGCCCGCGCCATCCTCACCACGGCGGCGGATCGCGGCGTGACCCTGTTCGATACCGCAGATGTGTACGGGGATGGACGCAGCGAGAGGTTCATCGGGGCCTACCTCGCGGAGCATCCCGGAGCGGACATCTTCGTCGCGACCAAGTTCGGACGCCGGGTGGAGCAGACGCCGGAGAACTACACGCCGGAGAACTTCCGCGCCTGGGCGGACCGTTCGCGCCGCAACCTCGGCACGGACACGCTCGATCTCGTGCAGTTGCACTGCCCGCCCACCGAGGTGATCGAGAGCGACGCGACGTACGACGCGCTGGACGCGCTCGTGGCCGACGGCACCATCGCCGCCTACGGCGTATCGGTGGAGACGACGGCGCAGGCCCTCGCCGCCATCGCACGGCCGAACGTGACGAACGTCCAGATCATCTTCAACCCGTTCCGGTTGAAGCCGCTGGATGAGGTGCTCCCCGCCGCGCGCGCGGCCGGAGTGGCGATCTTCGCTCGGGTGCCACTGGCGTCCGGTCTGCTGTCGGGCAAGTACACCGCCGACACGACGTTCGCCGCCGACGATCACCGCGCCTTCAACCGGCACGGTGAGTCCTTCGACCGCGGCGAGACCTTCTCGGGCGTCGATTTCGAGGTCGGCCTTGCCGCCGTTGCGGAATTGACCCAGGCGCTCCCGGAGGGGGTGTCCCTCCCGGCCGCCACCCTCGCGTGGATCGCCTCCCAGCCCGGCGTCACGAGCGTCATCCCGGGAGCCCGCAGCGTCGCACAGGCGGAGAAGAACGCGGATGCGGCGGCCGTCCTGTCCGACGTCGATCTCAGCGGCTTCGACGCGGCCGTACATCGCGTGTACGACGAGCGCCTGCGGGCGGACATCCACCCGCACTGGTGACATGCGGTTCACCCGCGCAGAACTGGAGTCGTTCCGGGGCGCCACCATCCCCGACCTCGTGCCGGAGCATCCGAAGCTCCTCTTCGTGGGCATCAACCCGAGTCTGTGGACCGCGGCGACCGGAACGCCGTTCGCCCATCCGGGCAATCGGTTCTACCCGGCGCTGGTGGCGGCGGGCATCCTGCCCCGCCTTCCCGCCTTCTCCGAGCCGTTGAGCGTCGAGGACCGGCGGATGATCCTCGACGCCGGGATCGGGATCTCGGCGCTCGTCCGCCGGGCCACCTCCCGCGCCGACGAGCTGACCCGGGACGAACTGCGGGACGGCGCGGAGCGCGTGGCCGTGGACGTGCAGCGCTGGCAGCCGCGCGTCATCGCCGTCCTAGGCGTGACGGCCTACCGGCAGGCGTTCGGATACCCCCGCGCGTCGGTGGGGCGGCAAAGCAACGAGATCGCGGGTGTCCCGACGTGGGTCGTCCCGCACCCGAGCGGACTGAACGCGCACGACACCGTCGCGTCGCTGGCGACGGCGTACGCCGAACCGGCCCGGGCCGCGGGCATCCTCTCCTGAAGTCCGGCCACCGCTCGCAGCGCCCGTCAACGCCGCGTCAGCCGATCGGGACCACGCCCGTGCGGATCCCCCACAGCACGGCCTGCAGGCGGTCGCGGGAGCCCGTCTTCTGCAGGATCTGCGCCAGGTGGTACTTCACGGTCGTGGTTTCGACGAACAGCCGCTCGCCGATCTCCGCGTTCGACAGCCCCTCGGCCAGCAGCCGCAGGACGTCGAGTTCGCGCTCGGTCAGCGCCACCGCGGTCGCTCCGCCGCTGCGGGATGCGACTCCGGGCCGCCGCTCGGTGAACTCCTTCAGGATGCGGCGGGTCAGTCGCTGATCGAGCGTCCCGTCGCCCGCGGCCACGGAGCGGATGGCTCCCAGCAGTGCCGCCTCGTCGGCCCCCTTGAGCAGGAACCCGGCAGCTCCCGCTTCCAGCGCGGCGAAGACGTCTTCGTCGATGTCGAAGGTCGTGAGCACCAGCACGTCGGTGGACAGTGCGGGGTCGCTGGTGATCGCCCGGGTCGCGGCGATCCCGTCCGTTCCCGGCATCCGGATGTCCATGCACACGACGTCGGGATGCAGCATCCGGGCCATCGCGATCGCCTCGGCCCCGTCGGCCGCTTCGCCGACGACCTCGAGGTCGTCCTCGGCCCCGATGATGACCGAAAGCCCGGCCCGCACGATGGACTGGTCGTCGGCGATGAGCACTCGGATCATCCGGCGTTCCTCTCTGGTGGTCGCGGGATGACGAGTTCGTTCCGCCACCCGCCGTCCGGTTGCGCGCCGGTGCTCAGTCGCGCCCCGATCAGTTCGGCACGCTCCCGCATGCCGGCCAGGCCGTACCCGTCCGAGCGTGCGGTGACATCGCGGGGTGGCGCCTGATCGCTCGGCTCGTTGCGCACGACGATGCGGACGGCATCCGCACCGGCCTCCACCCGCACCTCGGATGCGGCGCCGGGAGCGTGGCGCGCAGCGTTGGCCAGCGACTCCTGAACCATCCGGTAGGCCGCCGTCTCGGCGAGCGGCCCGAGCGGCGGCGACTCACCCTCGACGACCAGGTCCACGCTGCGGCCCGACTCCCGGGCCTGGGTGATCAGGGCGGGGATGCGGGAGAGCGACGGTGGTTCGGCGGGCGCCTGAGGCCCCGCCCCCGCCCCGTCGTCCTCGCGCAGCAGTCCGACGGTTCGGCGCAGGTCGGTCAGGGCGGTGCGGGCGTCGGCCTGGACGGCGGCGAGCATCTCGCGCGCGCGTTCCGGATCGGTCCGGGTCAGTGCCGACGCCGCCTGCGCCGAGACGATGATGCCGGAAAGGTGGTGGCCGGCCACGTCGTGGAGTTCGCGGGCCAGCGCGGTTCGTTCGCTGCGCAGTGCACGTTCGGCCCTCTCGCGGCGCTCGCGCTCGAGGAACAGGGCCCGCTCGCGATGCGCGAGAGCGAGCTGCTCCCTGTTGCCGACGTATTCGGCGGCGGCGACGGGTAACCCGTAGAGAACGACGATCCGCGACATGCTCGCAATGACGATGGCGGCTGCGGGCATGCCGGCCAGCGTCATCGCGACGGCACCGACGGCGACGGTCGCGGCCGCGGCGACCCCGACCGGGACGAGGGAGGCGGGCCACCGCAACCGCCGCCACACGGCGTAGGTCGCAAAGAGGACCGCGAGCGCCCCGATCCCCAGCTCTCCGCCGCTGGTGGCGAGGATCGCCGCATCCAAACCGACGACCGCGGCCAGGGCGGCAACCGGAAAGCGTGTGCGTGAGACCAGGGCGAGGGCCTGGAGCGCCACCATGGCGGCGTGGGCGACGGGCGGGACCGGCGAGATCACCGGGTCATCGAAGCTGCCGGCGAAGTCCACCCCGACGTACCCCACCGCGACGGCGAGGACCAGCACGGGCACAACCGCGACCCGCCACCCCGATGCGGGGGGAGGTGCCGCGGGCTCGGACATGGTCAGAGTCAACCACGACGGGTGCCGGCGCGCAGTCGCGCCGACACCCGTCGTCTGATCGGAGCGGATCACTGATCCGCCAGCGTCTCGTCCAGCACGTCGAAGATGACCTGGTACTTCTCCTCCAGCGGCTCTTCCGCCTCCGGGTCGGCGATCGCCCACGGGAGCGCGCTGACGGCGATGGTGACGGCGGTTCCGTCGGGGGCCACGGCGTTGCGCGTCTGCATCCCCTGGATGTCGCCCCCGTGTCCCCAGGCCAGGCCGCCGTCATCGAGCGAGAAGCTCTGCAGGCCGAGGCCGTACGCGTTGTCCGGGTGGAAGGGGTCGGGCGCCGGGACCGTCTGCTGCATGAGCGCCAGGCTCTCCTCGCTCACGAGGTCGCCGCGGAGCAGCGCCTGCATGAAGAGATTCACCTCGGTCGGGGTGGACACCAGCGCGCCGGCGGACCATGCCGTCGAGGTGTCGAGGTCGGTGATCTCCCGCAGCTCTCCGGGGAAATCGGCGTGGTACCCCTCGATGTGGTCGCCGCGCAGCTCGCGCTCGGCCGGTCCGGGGAGGTAGGTGTGCTCCAGCTCCAGCGGCTGCACGATCCGCTCGTCGATCTGCTCCCAGAGGGCGCGCTGTGTGACGCGCTCGATGAGGAGACCGAGGACGAAATAGTTCGTGTTGCTGTAGTCGAAGCGCTCGCCGGGGGCGAAGTTGGCCGGCTGGGAGAGACCGATGTCCACCATGTCACGCGCCGAGACGTAGAGCTCCTGCGACCCGAAGGCGTCCAGGGCGAACTCCTCGGCGTTCTCGGCGAGGCCGGCGGTGTGCTGCAGGAGGTTCCGCACGGTGATGGCCGTCCCGTCGATGCCTTCGCCGGCGATCACGCCGGGCAGGTAGGTGTCGATCGGTTCGTCGAGGGAGACCAGACCCTCCTCGACGAGCTGCATCACGACCGTCGCGACGAACATCTTGGTGTTGCTGCCGACGCGCACCTCGCCGTCCTGCGGGGTGTCGCGGTCCGAATCCAGGTCGCCGTCGCCGACCAGCACCTCGATGCTGGTGCCGTCGGGGTGGGTGATGGCGGCCTGCGCGGCGGGGTAACCGGCGTCCACGATGGATTGCAGACGCTGCTCGAGCCTCTCGCGCTCGGCATCGGCGGGGGTGCTGCGCGCCGCGGCGCCGAAGGCGAACGCGCCGACGACGAGGGCAGCGGCGGCCGCGCTGGCCAGCACGATCCGGCCGCGGCGCTGGGGGCGCCCCTCGGCGGGGGAGGAGGCGGGGGCGGGGGAGGTGGTGTTCTCGGTCATGACACCAGCATCTGCCTTCGCATCGGCCGGCACCCCGGCCGCGGGATCAGTCCGCCCTGTCCGGAAGAACAGGACGCTGCGCCGCGCCCCCCGGTCCGTCGACCCGAGCCCCGACGGTTGCCGCCGACCCCCGGGAGGGGGCACGCTGTGGTCAGCACCCCTCATCCGGAAGGATCTCCCATGGCAGACACCCCCGTACCCCCCGCGATCGCCGCGTTCGTCGACGCCACCAACGCCGGCGACGCGGAGGGGTTCCTCGCCGCGTTCACCGATGACGCCGTGCTGTCGGATTGGGGCCGGGTCTTCCGCGGACGCGACGGCGTCGCGCAGTGGAACCAGACCGACAACATCGGCAAGCGGGCGCACTTCTCCCTGGTGGACATCGCCCCCGGCACGGGCACCGGTTCCTTCGTGGTGACCCTCACCGTCAGCGGCGACGGCTACAACGGCACCGGGCCGATGACGTTCGAACTGACGGACGGCCGGATCTCGCGCCTGACGATCGCGCCGGAGTAGCTGGGGTAGCCGGAGTAGCCGGAGTAGTCAACGGCGCTTGCCCCGCGCGGCGCGGAGGCCGACCATGGGGGAGTGACCGATCTCCGCCGCCCCGCACCCCGCGCTGCCCGCGGCGTCGCGATGGCCGTCGCCGCCGTCCTCGTCGCCGGCGGTGGTGTCGCCGTGTGCGTCCTCGCCGACCGAGGTGGCACGTCGACTCCGGCGGCGACCGCGCCGCCGGCGCCGCCGGCTCCGAGCATCGCGCCGTCACCGCGTGCGACGACGACTCCGACGCCATCCGGATTCCCCGCCAACACCACGGCATACGCGCTGGATCCGTTGCCGCAGGTCGACGTGTACGCCGTCATCCCGGGCCTCCCGGTGGACGCCGATCCGTACGGGCCCCTCACCGGCGAGCTGGCGCGCGCGACCGCCGAGCGGGTCCCGGTCTTCGCCGATCCGACCGGGGAGCCGGTCGCCGCGCTTCCGCGGGACCACCACTACGACGGTACGACGGTTCCCGTGATCGAGCGGCAGGAGCATTGGGTGCATGTGCTGCTCACCGGTCGAGCCGCGTTGCCGTCGACGGGCAACCCGGCGCAGCTGACCGGGTGGGTGCGAGCCCAGGACGTCGAGTTCACCGCTGCGCAGGCGACGATCGAGGTCGACCTCGGCGCCCGCACCCTGGACATCGTCACGGCTGACGGAGCCCGCGAACGCGTGGCCGACGACTTCGCCTGGGGAACGGAGGCGACTCCCACGCCCCGTGGCCGCTCGTTCGTCATGATGGTCCGCACGGAAGCGGCGCTCGCCTACACGCGGGGTCATCCGCTGGTGTACCTCTCCGTCCAGTCGCCCACCCTCGACGGCTTCGGGGGCGTCCCGGTCGCCGTCACGGCGTTCCACTACCACGACGCCCGATCGGGCGCGATCTCCAACGGCTGCATCCGGCTCGCGCCGGAGGCCATCGACCGCCTCGGGCAGCTGCCCGTGGGAACCCCCGTCGTCATCCGCTGAGCAGGGACCGCCTGCCGGCAGCGGCGCACGGTCTCGGCCGATATCAGGCCTTCGCCTGCTCCTCTTCCCTGGGCGAGCGGACGGCCGCGTCGCTGGAGAGGTCGACTCCGCGGGTCTCCGGCGAGACCGCGACGCTCACGATGATCAAAACGCCGGCGACAACCGTCAGCACGACCGGCGTCAGACTCAGCGGCATGAGGGTCGACAGTCCCGCCTGGTAGGCGGCGAAGAAGCCGGGGATCACGACGGCGAGGGAGTATCCGATGCCCCAGCCGGAGGAGCGGATACGGGTGGGGAAACGCTCGTTGATGTACGAGGGCAGGGTGCCGATCGTGAAGCCGTTGACGCACTGCACGAAGAACACGATCGCGACCAGCCCGAAGAAGGGGATCTGGATGTCGCTGCCGAGGACGAGGAACAGCCCCGACATCACGACCAGGACGAGGCTCCCCGCGAACAGCAGGACGGGCTTGCGCCCGAAGGTGTCGCTGAGGCGCCCGGAGAGCATGTACGCGAACGGGACGATGATGTTGGCGAAGATGATGCTCAGGGTCAGATCGGTCGCGGTGAACCCCTCGCGGGCCAGCAGCAGCTGGGGGATGACCGAGCCCACCATGTTCACCATGAAGAACACCCCGGTCATCAGGACGAACACCTGGATGAACGCGGTGATGTGCGTGCGTCCGAGCATCTCGCGGATCGGGTTCTTGGCCTTCTCTGCCTCGATCCAGATGACCGACTCCTCCACGTCGTTGCGGAGGTACCGCGCGACGACCCACGCGAAGATCGCGCCGATGACGAACGGGATCCGCCAGCCCCACTGCACGTAGGGCGAGTCGATGTCGCCGGCGGGGGAGATCTGCAGGGCGAGGAAGGTGAACACCGCGATCGCGAGGTAGCCGATCGTCGAGGCGCTCTGGACGAAACCGCCGATGAAACCGCGCCGTGACACCTTCGCGTACTCGATCGCCATGGGCGTGGCCGCGGTGTACTCGCCGCCGAGGAAGATCCCGTCGACGAAGCGGAGGAGGAGGAGAAGGGTGATCGCCGCGACGCTGCCGATCTGCTCGGCGCCGGGAAGGCACGCGATCAGGAGCGTGATGAGACCGAACCCGTACATCGAGATCGCCCCGACGCGCTTACGCCCGAGCTTGTCGGCGAGGTGACCGAAGAGGAACGCACCGATCGGACGACCGAAAAGCGTGGTGGCGAGCGTGAAGCCGGTGACCACCGCCGTCTGCCCCGCGTCCATGCCCTGGGTGAAGTAGATCATCGCCGGCAGCAGAGCGATCGAGGGGAGGTAGATGTCGAAGGAGTCGACGAGGAACCCCCAGAAGGCTCCTCGGATCGCCCGGCGGCGGCGGACGGTGGGATCGGTCGTCGACGTGTCGACCCCTGCGGCAGTGCTCATGGTCATCCCTTCGGACGAAAGCCCTCGTCGGCTCTCGACGCACGCCACCGTATGACCGCGGACGATCGCCGCGCCCCGCCGGGTGGCGGGCAGTTCGTGCCCGCCGGCGCGCCAGATGGCGGTGCGGAGGGGTCGGCGATACCGGCAGGATGGTGGCGGTCGCACCGACGAGACCCGGGTGAGAGAGCGCAATGGAACACATCGGCACCACGGACAGGACCGGGAGCGGTCCGCGGATCGCCCGGCCCCCGTTCGACCCCGAACTCGAGGCGGCCCTCACCGCGCTCGCCGACGGCGTGCCGCAGACGGTCACCCCGGACATGATCGAGACGATGCGCCGCAACCCGCGGGTGCGCGTGACGGCCGAGATGGCCCATGCCGCAGGACTGGTCACGCGGGATGTGCGCGTGCCCGGCCTCGACGGCGCATCGCTGGTCGCCACCGTCCTCGAGGCGCGCGGCCGGCGCCGCGGCGGCCCGGCGATCGCGTACCTGCACGGGGGCGGCATGATCGTGGGTGACCGCTGGTCGGGGGTCGCGGCGCTCTTCGACTGGCTGCACCGCTACGACGCGGTGGCCGTCTCGTTCGAGTACCGCCTCGCGCCGGAGTTCCCCGACCCGTATCCGGTCGAGGACTCCTACGCCGGCGTTCGCTGGCTCCGTGACAACGCCAGCGAGCTGGGCGCCGATCCCGAGCGAATCCTCCTCGTCGGCGCCAGCGCGGGGGGCGGGCTCGCGGCGGGAGTGACGCTCCTCATGCGCGACCGCGGCGACCGGCCGCTCCTCGGCCAGCTTCTGATGTACCCCATGCTCGACGATCGCGATCGCAGTTCCTCCACGCTGCAGATCGACGGGGTGGGCGTCTGGGATCGTGGCAGCAACCGCACCGGGTGGACCGCCCTCCTGGGCGACCGGCGGGGCACCGCGGATGTCTCCATCTACGCCGCCCCCGCGCGGGCCACCGACCTCTCGGGCCTCCCCCCGGCTTTCATCGACTGCGGAAGTGCCGAGGTGTTCCGCGACGAGGATGTGGCCTACGCCAGTGCCATCTGGGCGGCGGGCGGGGAAGCCGAGCTCCACGTGTGGCCCGGGGGGTACCACGGCTTCGAGGGGTACGCGCCGCAGGCCGCTCTGTCACAGCAGATGCGCGACGCACGCGACCGCTGGGTGCACCGGCTCCTGGAGTATTGACCTGCCCCGTTCGGCCGGCGTGGCAGGATGAACGCGGGCGCGCGCGAGGGAGCCGAGCATGCAGGAGCTGATGGGCCGGGTCACGTCACTCGATCCCACCGTGAGCGAGAGCTTCAGGGTGATCTCCTACTTCGACGCCCTCGTGGCGGGCGGGGTCAACCTCGAGACCCTCGTGCGGGGGGCGGCGGCACTGTCCGGCGCGGTCGCCGGGCTTCAGGCCTCCGGCAGGGTCATCCGCGTCGATGCGTCCGGGAGGCGCCTGGCAGACCCTGTCGACGCCGATCCGGCCAGCGGCTGGCTGACGCTCTGGGTGGACGAGTCGGCCCGGATCTGGCTGGAGCGGGACGGCGAGCGGCACATCAACGACCAGCTGGTCCTGGAACGGTGGGGGCTGGGCGTCGCGTCGGTGCGCGCCCGCCGAGTGGCAGCACCCGACGATGCCGTCGAGGCGGTGCTCGATGCCGCGCGCGCCCCGGCCGACCGCGAGGCCGCCGCGACGCGGCTCCGATTGGACCCGGGCGCCCTGTGCGTGCTCGCGACATCCCCGGAGGTCACTCCCACCGGGCCGTCCCGGCTGGTCGCGACCCGGTACGGCGTCGTGCGTGCCACCGTCTCCCGCGGCACGGCTGCGCTCCCCCGCGGGGGAAGGGGAGCTCCGGGAGCGGTCCTGGACCTGCCCCGATCATGGGAGTCGGCGCTGGTGGCGTACCGGCTCTCCGACGACGCGACGCCCGTGATCGACGCCGCCGAGTACGGAGTGCTGCTGGACGCCGTCCTCGCCGCCCACGCCGCCGGCCGAACGCACCCGGATGTCGCCGTCCTGGCCGGCCTCGACCCCCACAGTCGATCGATGCTCGACACGCTCGCCCACGCCGAGAGCGTGCGGGCGGCCGCGGTGGCGATGGGCATGCACCACTCCACCCTGCAGGCGCGCCACGACGCCCTCACCCGCGTGCTCGGGTACGACCCGCGCACGCCGGTGGGCCGCACGCGATACGAGGTCGCCCGCATCCTGTTCCGCCTGTCGGTGCGGGCGGAGTGAGCCGCTCTCCCCAGCCGCCGGTGCCCGGGCCGCGGGGCCGGGGAACCCGCGAGTAGCGTAGGCCGCGTGTCCCTGGTCCCGCGTATCGCCGTGGTCATCCCGTGCCGTAACGACGCGTCGTTCCTGGACGCGTGCCTCCGGGCCCTGGCTGCCCAGACCCGTCGGCCCGACGAGGTCATCGTCGTCGACAACGCCAGCACCGACGGCTCCGGCGACGTCGGCCGGCGCCACGGCGCGCGCGTCGTGTCGGAACCGCTCGTGGGTATCTGGCCCGCCGCCGCGCGCGGCTACGACGAAGCGCTCGGGTTCGATCTCATCGCACGCGTGGACGCCGACTCGCGGCCGCATCCCGACTGGGTCTCGCGCATCGTGCAGTCCTTCGTCGCCGACCCCCACCTGGGCGTTCTCACCGGCGGCGCGGAGTTCTACGGCTCCACACCGCTCGTGAACTACCTCGGCGCCCACTGGTACATCGGGGGCGGAACCTACTGGGTGCGGCAGTGGCTGGGAATCCCGCTGGTCTTCGGATCGAACTTCGCGATGCGCTCGAGCGTGTGGGCGCGGGTGCGCGACGAGGTCGACCGCACCAACCCCCGCATCCACGACGACCTCGACCTGACCATCCACCTCCGCCCGGCCGACGGCGTCCGATACGACCCGCACCTGCGCATGCCGGTCTCCGCCCGCCCGTTCGCGCGCCCCTCCGCGCTCCTGAGGCGCGTGTGGCGGGTCGTCCCCACCTTCGCCGCCAGCTGGCCGACCGGTGCGCCGTGGCACCGCGCACGGGAATCCCACGAAGCGCACCCGCTGGATGCCGCCCGCATCTCCTGGCCCGCGGACGGCGCGCCCACCGAGGACCGGAAGAGGTGACGATGCAGATCGAGTTCGACTCCGAGGTGTATCGCTGGAACGCGCGTGAGGACTCGGCATGGTATTTCGCGGAGGTCCCGGAGGAGCTGAGTGCCGACATCCGGGAGATCATGGAGCCCTTCGCGCGGGGCTTCGGCGCGGTGCGCGTGGAGGCCACGGTCGGGACGACGACGTGGCGCACCTCGATCTTCCCGGGTTCCTCGGGCATCTACTCGCTCCCGCTCAAGCGCGCCGTCCGCGTGGCGGAGGGCCTCGTGGACGGCGGCCCCCTGACCGTACGGCTCGACATCCTCGACGGCTGAGATGACGCCTGCCACCGGGATCGCCGTGGGATGCGCGCTCGCC
The DNA here is from genome assembly GCF_057197625.1 of Microbacterium sp. Z6_144. NCBI lineage: Bacteria > Bacillati > Actinomycetota > Actinomycetes > Micrococcales > Microbacteriaceae > Microbacterium > Microbacterium sp. Z6_144. The sequence continues at coordinate 2,084,572 of NZ_JBXVPT010000001.1, read as the reverse complement.
GCGTACGGCTTCTTCGCCGTGCAGTCGGTCGTCCTCGCGGTCCTGGACGCGCGCACCCACCGGCTGCCCGATCGGTATGTCCTTCCGGGATACCCGGTCGCCACCGTGCTGCTGACCGGTTCCGCTCTCACCTCCGGCGCTGCGGACCGCCTTCTCGTCGCCGCCGGGGGTGCGCTGGCCCTGTTCGCCTTCTACCTGGTGCTGCGGATGCTCCGCTCCGCCGCCATGGGCGGGGGAGACGTCAAGCTGGCCGGAGTGGTGGGCGCCTACCTGGGGTTCATCGGGTGGGACGCCGTGCTCACCGGCGCGCTGGCGGGGTTCCTCCTCGCCGGGTTCTACGCGCTCTTCCTGATGGTCGCGCGGAGGGCGCGGGCGGCGACGGCGATCCCCTTCGGGCCGTGGATGCTGGGCGGGGCCTGGTTCGCGATCATCGCGGCCCTTCTGCCCTCGCTCGGCGCGGACTGACGGCCGGCCGGTCGGGCGTCAACCCCCGGATCCCGGACGGGCCAGCCGATAGCCTGACGATATGTCGAGCACGGTGCTGTCCCGCGTCACGGCCTGGGCGCTCGCGCGTCGCCCGGTGCGCGCTGCTTTGCTGTACACCAGGGCGCGCGGACCCATGCTCGCCGACTCGGTCACCTACCGAACCCTCTTCGCGTTGTTCGCCGGGGTGCTCCTCGGGTTCTCGGTCGCGGCGCTATGGCTCGCGGGCAACCGCGAGGCGTGGCGCGCCCTCGTCGGCGCGCTGGACGCGGCCATCCCGGGGCTCCTGGAGCTGGTCGACCTCGACAAGCTCCCGGAGCCTGCCGGTCTCAGCATCGCCGGCGCCATCTCGGTCGTCGCGCTCGTCGGCGCGGCCATCGGCGCGGTGGGATCGCTGCGCTCGGCGCTGCGCTCGATCGCCGGCATCGCCACCGACGACATCCTGTTCGTCTGGGTCATCCTCCGCAATCTCCTCCTGGCCATCGGCATCGGTGCCGGCCTGGCCGCGGCGGCGGCGACCACGTTCCTCGCCACCGCCGGACTCACGCTGCTGACCGGCTGGCTGGGCATCCCGGGGGGCTCTCCCGCGCTCGGGTTCGTCGCGTGGCTCGTGTCGGCGCTGGTGGTCTTCGCGCTGGACACGGTCGTGGTCGCGGCATCCTTCCGTCTGCTGTCCGGCGTACGTCCTCGGGCGCGGACGCTGTGGACCGGCGCGATGCTGGGCGGGTTCGGCCTGACCGTGCTTCAGCAGCTGTCGGGCTTCTTCGTCGGCGGAGCGTCCAACAATCCGCTGCTGGCCTCGTTCGCCTCCCTCATCGCCCTCCTGTTGTGGCTCAATCTGTCGAGCCAGGTCATCCTGATCGCTTCGGCGTACATCGTCATCGGCACGGAGGAGGACGAGGACCGCGTGGGCGCGCGCCACGGCGCCAGCACTCTCGCGCAGTTCCGGGTGCGCCGCGCCGAGCGCTCGGTGCAAGCCATGTCCGACGAGTTGCGCGCCGCACGCGAGGCGGAGGCGAAAGAACGCGAGAATGCCTGAGCGCGCGCTCGTCCCCGCCTACACCGCCGCTGCGGTCCGTGCTGCCGAGGCGCCGCTGCTCGCCGCCGGCGAGCCTCTCATGCGGGAGGCCGCCTCCGCCCTCGCCGAGGTCGTGCGCGAGCGGCTGGCGCAGGCGCCGGGCCGGGTGCTGGTGCTGGCGGGAAGCGGTGACAACGGGGGCGACGCCCTGTACGCCGCCGCGGAGGTCGCGTCACCGGGCCAACCCGTGGACGTGGTCCTCACCTCCGACCGGGTCCACCGGGAGGCACTGGCCGCCGCGATGAGCGCCGGCGCCGAACTGCGAGCGGCGGGGGAGGTGTGCCGGGAACCGGCGACCTATGCCCTCGTGCTCGACGGCATCCTCGGCATCGGCGCCTCCGCCGACCCGCGCCTGCGCGGTGTGGCCCGCGCCGTGGTCGAGTCGCTCCTCCCGGTGATCCGCGCGGGCGGCACGACGGTGATCGCTGTCGACCTGCCCAGCGGCCTGCATCCCGACGACGGTGACGCCGACGACACGGTGCTCCCCGCGGATACGACCGTCACCTTCGGCGCCGTCAAGGCCGGCCTCGTCCGCGGCCGCGGTCCGCGGCTGGCCGGCGACCTGCGGCTGGTCGAGCTTGGCCTTGAGCCCGCTCTGGCGCGCACCAGACCGGCCGTGACCGGACCGGTTCCGGTCGTGCGCGTACCCCGCACTCAGCGGGCGTAACGCTCCACGAACCGGCGCAGAATGCGGCCGGGCTCGGTGACGCGCACACGCCGGACAGCCGCCAGGGTGGCATCCATCTCGTCCGGGGGGAAGTAGCCGTACCCGGCGTACGCGCGGATGCGTGTCGTGATGCCGTCGACATCCAGCTCGGGGTGGAACTGGGTGGCGTAGACGTTCTCTCCCACCCGGAACATCTGCACGGGGCATCCCGGCGACGACGCCAGCAGCACGGCCTCAGGCGGCAGCGAGCTGATCGATTCCTTGTGTCCGACGAACGCGTCGAACGTGCGCGGCATCCCGGACAGCAGGGGGTCGTCCGCCCCGGCGTCGGTGAGCGAGACCGGCACGATGCTGATGGGCTCGGCGTACCGGCCGTCGATCGCCGCGCCCAGGTGCGTCCCCAGCGTGCCGACGCCGTAGCAGGCGCCGAGGAAGGGGATATCACGCGCCACGACCTCCGGCAGCAGGGCGGCGAATTCGGCTTCCACGCGCTGCTGGACGGCGGACTTCCGCGCGACGGGGTCGGACGCGTTGAAGGGGCTGCCGCCGACGAAGATCCCCGAGATCGCGTCCAGGTCCAGGGGAGGGAGCGGTCCCGCCTCCAGCCGCACACGCTGCAGCTGGTCGGCACGCAGTCCGCTGTAGCGCAGGAACAGCGCGTACTCCTCGTCGGCGGGGTCGTCCTCCGCGCGCGTGGCGAGAAGGACGAAGGGGCGTTGCGTCACCACGGTCACGACGCGAAGGTCACCAGGCCCGGCTCGACGGCCGAGACGAGGTGCGGATGGTGCGCCACGGCGCGGACGGTGTAGCCGAAGGGGCCGGTCACGTCGAGGTCGAGGACCCCTTCGAAGACGGTCGGACCGCCGTTCCCCCTCTCGCCGGGCGTGAGCGCGAGGATCGCGCGCTCACCGGTCAGCTCGCCGTCCGGGTCGGCGCGGCCCGACACGAGTTGCACCGCCACATCCTCCGGAGCCAGCGCGCCCAGCTCCACCTCGGCGCGCACCCCCAGTCGGTTGCCGGCGTGCGCCTGCTGGGAGATTCCCGTGGCATCCACGCTCAGCACCCGGACGGCAGACCAGCCCGCGCGCACGCGGGTGAGGTACGCGGCGAGCTCGGCGGCTGCGGCGTACCCGTCGGCCGTCAGGGCGCGGGCGTGGACGGAGGCGGGCGCGTAGAGGTCGGTGACGTACTCCCGCACCATCCGGTCGCTCGTCGCCTTCGCCCCGAGGTCCGTCATCGTGTGGCGCACGCGATCCAGCCACGCCCGCGGGATCCCGCCCTCGCGCTCGTAGTACGCCGGGATGAGCTGATGCTCGATGAGGTCGTAAAGGGCCGCGGACTCCAGGTCGTCGCGCTCCTCGTCGCTCGTGGCGCTGTCGGCGGTGGGGATCGCCCAGCCGTTGCGGCCGTCGTACCACTCGTCCCACCAGCCATCGAGCACCGACAGGTTCAGCGCACCGTTGAGCGCGGCTTTCATGCCCGAGGTGCCGCACGCCTCCAGCGGGCGGAGCGGGTTGTTCAGCCACACGTCGCATCCCGGGTACAGCGTCTTGGCCAGGGTGATGTCGTAGTCGGGCAGGAACACGATGCGCCCGCGCACCCGGGGGTCGCGGCTGAAGCGCACGAGCTGCTGGATGAGCTGCTTGCCCGAGTCATCGGCCGGATGCGACTTGCCGCCGATCACGATCTGCACCGGTCGCTCGGGGTCGGTGAGAAGCCGCGTGAGCCGCTCGGGGTCGCGCAGCATGAGGGTGAGCCGCTTGTAGGTGGGCACCCGCCGGGCGAATCCGATCGTGAGGACCCCGGGGTCCAGGACCTCCCCGGCCCAGGCTCCGGCCGTCGACCCCGCCGCCTCGGACAGGCGTCGCCGCGCCTCGGCGATGAGTTCGTGCTTCATCTCGGCGCGCACCGCCCACAGCTCCCCGTCCGAGACCAGCGCGCCGTCGCGCCAGTCGTGCTCGGTCGTCAGCGCGTCGCCGAACGCCCGCTCGCTGAGGCCCTTCAGAGCCGGGTGCACCCACGTGGGGCCGTGGACGCCGTTGGTGATCGACCCGATGGGCACTTCGTCGGTGTCCACTCCCGGCCAGAGCGCCCCGAACATCGATCGGCTGACCTTGCCGTGGAGCGCCGACACGCCATTGGCGTGTTGCCCGAGGTGCAGTCCGAGGACGGCCATGTTGAAGACGTCGCCGTCGCCGCCGGCGTACCCCTCGCCCGCGAGCGCGAGTGCGCGTTCCGTGTCGAGCCCGGGCAGGAGGCCCGTCGCGAGGTACTCGGCGACGAGCCCGCGGGGGAAGCGGTCGATACCGGCGGGGACGGGGGTGTGCGTGGTGAAGACGGTGGATGCGCGGACCTGCGCCAGCGCGGCGTCGAAGGACAGGCCCGCCCCGCTGATGAGCTCCGACATGCGCTCGAGCCCCTGGAAGCCCGCGTGGCCCTCGTTGGTGTGGTAGACCTCCGGCTCGTCGCGGCCGGTGACCCGGGTCCACGCCCGGACGGCCCGGACGCCGCCCACCCCGAGCAGCAGCTCCTGCAGGAGACGGTGCTCCCCGCTTCCGCCGTACAGGCGGTCGGTGACGCGGCGGAGGTCTTCCGGGTTGGAGGGGGTCTCCGAATCCATGAGCAGGAGCGGCACGCGCCCGATGTCGGCGACCCAGATGCGTGCGAACAGGGTGCGGCCGCCGGTGACAGTCAAGGAGACCTCGACCGGCGAGTCGTCGGATTCCCGCAGGAGCGTCAGGCCCAGGCCGTAGGGATCGAGCACCGGATAGCTCTCCCGCTGCCAGCCGTCTTCGCCGATGGACTGGCGGAAGTATCCCGCGCGGTAGAACAGCCCCACGCCGGTGAGCGGAACGCCGAGGTCGGACGCGCTCTTGAGGTGATCGCCGGCGAGGATGCCGAGGCCGCCGGAGTACTGCGGGAGAGAGCCGTCGACCCCGAACTCGGGGGAGAAGTACGCGATCGAGCGGGGTCTGGGCTCGGGCAGGCTCTGGAACCAGCGGTCGCCGGTCAGGTACGCCTGCAGGCGCTCGTCCTCCTCGCGGACACGCGAGGTGAAGTTCTCGTCGCCGGCGAGCTCGTCCAACCTCGACTGGCCGAGAGCCCCCAGCATCCGGGACGGGTTCTCGCCCACCTGCTGCCACAGCTGCCCGTCCATCGACGCGAACAGCGCATGCGTGCCACGGCTCCAGGACCATCGCCAGTTGGATGCGAGGCGGTCCAGCGGAGCGAGCGGCTCGGCGAGCACGGGCCGGACGGTGAACGTACGCAGGGCCTTCACCCCAGCGAGTCTAAGTGACCCGGAGGCCGGCCCGCGGTGGTCGACGGGTGGGGGCTACGCTGTCGGAATGGCTATCGCACGATTGACCGGAGGGCCGCTGGACGGCCAGGTTCTTCCCCTCGACGACGACAACGACGACGACACCCTGATCGTGCCCTACGGCGAGGGCCAGCTGGTCTACCGCCGCGAGGGCGAGTTCGAGAACACCGGCGATGACGACGGTCCTACGCGGGCGACCTACCGTTACGCCGAGGAGACCGAGGACATCAACCCGAATGAGGATGGACGCCTGGGGTGACCGAGGCCGCCGAGCCGCACCGCTCCGTCGAGGTCGAGCGCAAGTACGACGTCGATGCGCACACCGCGCTTCCGGACTGGTCGGCTCTGCCGGGGGTGGTGCGGGTCGGGGCACCGGAGGTACGCGAGCTGGACGCGCGCTACCTCGACACCCCTGACGCCGCGCTCGCGCGAGCCCACGTCGCGGTGCGGCGCCGATCCGGCGGCCCCGACGCGGGATGGCACGTGAAGGTGTCGGCCCCGGACGGCCGCCACGAATGGCAGTGGCCGCTGGATGACTCGGACGGCGACCCCGTTCCCCCCGAGGGGCTGATCGCCGCGATCGCGGCGTGGGCGGCGCCGCCGCTGGCCCCGCTGGCGCGCGTCCGCAACACGCGCACCGCGTACGCGCTGCGGGATGCGGACGGGGAACTCGTGGCGGAATTCGTCGACGACCGCGTCCGGGCGCTGGACGAACGAGCGGGCCGAGAGACCCGGTGGCGCGAGTGGGAGGTCGAACTCGGCCCCGCCGCCCCCGCCGATCGGGCCTGGCGCGACGCATTCTTCGTGGCCGTGGACGCCGCGGTCGCTGCCGCCGGCGGCCGCCCCGCCGCATCCGATTCGAAGCTCGCCCGCACGCTCGGCCACTGACCCGTCGAGTCGCCAACAAACGCGCGGTTTCGCCCGCAACCCGACGTTTTCCGGCGACTCGACTGCGTGTGAAACGCCACGGCGCCGCCCCCGGCTTCGGACGGGGCGGCGCCGCAGGTCTGCTGTCCGGTCGCGCGGAGAGCGGCGACCGGGCGCGTCAGATGTTGATCATGTGCCCGGCGAGGCCGTGGAACGCTTCCTGAAGCGCCTCCGACAGCGTCGGGTGGGTGTGGACGTTCCGGGCCAGTTCGACCGCGGTGAGGTCCCACTTCTGCGCCAGCGTCAGCTCGGGCAGAAGCTCGGAGACGTCGGGGCCGATGAGGTGACCGCCGAGGAGTTCGAGGTGCTCGGCGTCGGCGATGAGCTTGACGAACCCGACGGGCTCGCCCAGGCCGTTGGCCTTGCCGTTGGCGCTGAAGGGGAACTTCGCGACCTTGATCTCGTGGCCGGCATCCCGGGCCTGCTGCTCGGTGAGGCCGAACGACGCCACCTGCGGGGTGCAGAAGGTCGCCCGCGGCATCATCCGGTAGTCGCCCAGCGTCATGGTCTCGGCCTTGCCGATGGTCTCGGCCGCCACGACACCCTGCGCCTCGGCGACGTGCGCCAGCTGGAGCTTCGCGGTGACGTCACCGATCGCGTAGATGTGCGGCACGTTCGTGCGCATGTAGTCGTCGATGCCGATGGCGCCGCGCTCGGTGAGCTTCACGCCGGTGCTCTCCAGGCCGAAGCCCTCCACGCGCGGCGCGAAGCCGATCGACATGAGCACGCGGTCGGCCTCGATCGAGCCGGCGGCGCCGTCCTTGCCGGTGTAGGTGACGGTGACCTTGTCACCGGAGTCGACGACGGTCTCGACCTTGGTCGAGGTGAGGATGTCGACGCCATAACCCTTGTACTGCTTCTGGATCTCCTTGGAGACCTCGGCATCCTCGTTGGGGAGGGCCCGGTCGAGGAATTCGATGATCGTGACCTTGACGCCGTAGTTGGTCAGCACGTAGGCGAACTCCATGCCGATTGCGCCGGCGCCCACGATGACCATCGATTCGGGCAACTCGCGGTTGAGGATCTGCTCCTCGTACGTCACGACGTTCTCGCTGAGGGTCACACCGGGCAGGAGCCGGACGGTGGAGCCGGTGGCGATGATCGCGTTGTCGAAGGTGACGCGCTCGACTGCGCCGTCGGCCTTGGCCACATCGATCGAGTTCGCGTCGACGAAGGTGCCGCGGCCGTCGTACTCGGTGACCTTGTTCTTCTTCATCAGGTAGTGGATGCCCTTGACGTGGCCGTCCGCGACCTTGCGGCTGCGATCCCACGCCGCGCCGAAGTCGAACGTGACGTCTCCGGAGATGCCGAAGAGGTCGGCCTTCGCGTGGAAGGTGTGCGCCAGGTCGGCGTTGCGCAGAAGCGCCTTGGAGGGGATGCAGCCCACGTTGAGGCAGACACCGCCCCAGTACTTCTCTTCGATGACCGCGACCGAAAGGCCGAGCTGAGCACTGCGGACCGCCGCGACGTAACCGCCGGGACCCGCGCCAAGGATGACGACGTCGTAGTGAGGCATGACTCCCAGCCTATCGGTCGGCGGAGGGGTCGGAGACGGCTCGGTTGCGCCGTGGACGCACCACGAGGAGGTAGAGCACGAGGGCGATGACGAGCAGCAGGACGACCACCCCGATGATCCACGGCAGCGGAGCGGCGGCATCCTCGGCCGGGGCGTCAGCGGGCGTTGCCGACGGCTCCGGCGCGGCGCTGGGGGTCGCGGTCTCGCGCGGCTCCGCGGTGGCGGCGCTCTCGCTCGGCGAAGCGGTCGGCTCGGGCGAGCCGGTGACGGTGAAGGCGAACTCGCCGGAGATGGGATGGCCGTCGCCGGACACCACCCGCCACAGCACCTGGATGCTGCCGCTGGCCTCACCGGCGAGGGTCTGGGTGAGCGTGGTTCCGTCCACGACCGCGGGCCCCTCGCTCAGCGTCGCCCCCGCCGCATCCGTCACCTGCACCTCGTTCGCGTCCTCGCCGCCGAGCAGCTCGCCGCTGAAGGTGAGGGTCACGGTCTCGGGGAGGGCATCCACGGCGGCGTCGGCCCCGGGGTCGCTGGAGAGCAGCTCGTCGTGGGCGGCAGCGGGGGAGGCGAACGCCCCCAGCAGGACGACGGCCAGCACGGCAGCGGCCACGAGAGCGGCGGCGGGACGGATTCGGAGCTGCGCGGTGATCACGTTCCGAGCCTAACTGGGGCTTCTGCGCGACGGTCCGGCGCCCTACCATGACGGGCAGGCGGGCGGTCCTGCCCGCCGCCGGAGAACACGGAGGCGCGCAATGGATGCTCGGATGATGGACGTGATGTCGGCCGACGGGATGTCGATGCCCGGCATGGACACGATGGACATGGAGGTGCTGCAGGCGTGCCTGGACGCGTGTGCGGCGTGCGAGCAGGCGTGCACCGTGTGCGCGACGCAGATGCTCTCGTGTGCGCCGGCCTGCATGAACTGCGCGGACATGTGCAACACGATGATGCGCACGCTGCTGCGGATGCAGGGCACCACTCCGGCGGCGATGATGGCGATGCTCGACGCATGCATCGCGATGTGCCAGGTGTGCGAGGAGGAGTGCCTCGAGCACGCCCCGCATCACGTGGTGTGCGACATGTGCGCTCAGGCGTGCCGCGCCTGCATCGACGCGTGCATGGCGCTCAGGGACTCGATGATGGCCGCGGCCTGACCGCGCCCCCGCGGGCGCTCAGCCGAGCCGTGCGACGTTCAGGCGCCGCCCGCGGGTCGCGAGCACCGCATAACGGGAGTGCAGCGTCACGGGCTCCCCGACGGTGAGGCCGAGCGGTGCGGCGTGCCACACGGTGAAAGGCGTGCCGTCGGCCACCGCCCGCAGCTCCACCTCACCGGCGCCGGCATCGACGGCGGCCACCAGCGCGTCGACCCACTCCGACGGCGTCGCCGCCGCCAGGCGCGCCTGGATGAGGTGCAGCGCGTGCCCGGGAGCGAACGAGGAGCACGCATCACCGGCCACGCACCTGCACGCCGCCCGCTCCCTCACCTCGAGGGGCGGGCGGCGGGGGGACGGGCTCGACACGGCGGACTCCTTGTCAGTAGGTTCGAAGTCCCGCCAGGCTAGGCGGAGACGACACACGGCGCTCCCGACGCCGTTACACAGCGCAACACTCCCTCTCGCCCGCCCTGGGGACGGACCTGGTGACACCCGGGCGATCGGATAGTGTGGACGCGGAAGGAGGACTCGTGGACGAAACACGTCGACCCGAGCCGGGCGAGATCCGGCGTGACGCCGATGACGGTACGCCGCAAGCGCGCTCACATGACACCACGCAGACCTTCGGCCACGACGCCGATCTGTCCTTCGTGCCGTTCGGAAGCGAACTCAACGAAGCCGAGGTCGAGGCGATCGGCGCCCTGCCTTCGGGCGCCGCGCTGCTGATCGTCCGTTCCGGGCCGACCGCGGGTGCGCGCTACCTGCTCGACACCGATGTGACCACGGTGGGGCGCCACCCCGAGGCCGACATCTTCTTCGACGACGTGACCGTGTCGCGCCGCCACGCCGAGATCATCCGCGAGACGCCGCGTTTCGACATCGTCGATCAACGGTCCCTGAACGGCACCTACGTGAACGGGGAACGGGTCGACCGCACCGCGCTGACCAACGGCGCCGAGGTGCGGATCGGAAAATTCCGGCTCACCTTCTTCGTCTCGCCGGCGGATCTCCCGCTGGTCGCCGACGCCTGATGCCCGCCGCCTCTGCCCGCGGTCGATCCTCTTCGTCCGCGGGACTTCTCAGCATCGGTCAGGTCCTCGCCCGGCTGACGCCGGAGTTTCCCTCCCTCACTTCCAGCAAACTGCGTTTCCTCGAGGTTCAGGGCATCGTCACGCCCACGCGGACCGACTCCGGGTACCGCAAATTCTGCGCGGACGACCTCGATCGGCTCCGGCTGGCACTGACCCTGCAGCGCGATCACTACCTGCCCCTGAACGTCATCCGCGACTACCTCGGCGAGCTCGATGCTGGGCGCGACCCGTCACCGCCCAACGCGGTCCCCTCGATCGTGCCGGCGGCGCGTCGCTATCGGCGCCCCGAGCTGCTGGCCGCTGCCGGTGCGGCTCCGCAGCTGCTCAATGACGCGATCAGCACGGGTGTGATCGCCGCGGCGGAGTCCTACACCGACCAGACCGTGGCCTTGCTGCGCGCGCTGGTGGCGCTGGACCGGCATGGGATCGAGCCGCGCCATCTGCGTTCACTGCGCCAGAGCGCCGAGCGCGAGGCCGCGCTCATCGAGTCGGCGCTGGCGACGCTGATGCGGCGGACGGATGCCGCGTCGCGCGCCCGTGCGAGCGAGCTGGCGCCCGAGCTCGCCAAGCGCCTGGAGGACGTCCGAGCCGTCTTCGTGCGCGACGCCATCGAACGCATCATGTCGTGATCGCTCGACACGCCGCGCCGGGGATGTCGTTGCCCGGGACCCCTCGCTCATCTAGCGTGGAGCTATCCAATTCGGTGAGGAGGTTTCCGGCATGACCGCTGATGAAGCTGTCGGCGAACCTCGGTTCGTCTCGGATCTTCTCTTCACCGATGGGTTGCCCGCGATGGATGACGAGGTCGGCTACCGCGGCGCCGTCGCCGCTCGGGCCGCGGGGATCACGTATCGCCAGCTCGACTACTGGGCCCGCACCGAGCTCGTCGAGCCCACCGTGCGCGGTGCGACCGGGTCCGGATCCCAGCGGCTGTACGGCTTCCGCGACATCCTGGTTCTCAAGCTCGTCAAGCGGCTGCTGGACACCGGCATCTCCCTGCAGCAGATCCGCACCGCCGTGGATCAGCTCCGTGCCGCCGGCATCCGCGACCTCGCCGGGACGACCCTCATGAGCGATGGCGCATCGGTCTACCTGTGCACCTCCAACGACGAGGTGATCGACCTGGTCAGCCGCGGTCAGGGCGTCTTCGGCATCGCCGTGGGCAAGGTGCTCCGCGAGGTCGAGTCCACGCTCGTGGAGTTCGACGCGACCGTACCCGACCCGGTCGACGAGCTCGCCGCTCGTCGGGTCAAGCGCAGCGCCTAGGCTCCCGGAACCGTCCCGGATTCCCGATCTCCCGGGATTGGGGAACGTCCGACGTGCATCTGTCCGGAGTCGGGCGGAGGGGACTGATCGGAGTGCGCCGCGGCGATCAGACGCTGGCGGCGTCGCCGGGAACCGGGATGCGGCCGGTGCGCATCACGCGGTCCAGTAGCGCATCGAAGTCCGCGGCCAGCTCCTGGGCCGAGTCGCCGGGCCATACGTGGAGGGGCTTGGCGGCGCCCTGCGCCTGCTGCAGCGACGTGCGCTCGGGCAGCTGCGGGTTCAGGACGAGCGGGCCGAACATGTCGCGCAGCTCCTTGATACGGAACTGGTGCTCGATCGACTGGGGACGCACGCGGTTGACGACCACCCCGAGCGGCTGGAGACGGGGGGACAGGCCGCGGCGGATCTCCTCGATCGCGCGCAGCGCGCGGTCGGCGGCGGCGACCGAGAACAATCCGGGTTCGGTGACGACGATGACCCGGTCGCTCGCGGCCCACGCGGTACGCGTGAGGGCGTTCAGCGACGGAGCGCAGTCGATGAGGACGAGGTCGTAGTCGGCCTCGATCGTGGCGAGGGCCTCTTCCAGCTTCCAGACGTCGCGCACACTCGGATGTGGGCCGTCGAAGTTGATCGCGGACGGGCTGCCGATGAGCACGTCGATCGTGCCGGGGTGCACCTTCGCCCAGCCGCTGCTGGTGATGGCCTGACGCACCACCTTCTCCCGGGGATTGGCGAGGACATCCGCGACGTTCAAACGCCCCGCTACCTGGATGTCCATCCCCGTGGAAACGTCCGATTGCGGGTCGAGATCGACGACGAGGGTGCGCACGCCGCGCGCGAAAGCCGCGGAGGCAAGCCCGAGTGTGACGGTGGTCTTGCCTACGCCGCCCTTGAGGGAGCTGACGGAGAGTACGTGCACAATCGTCTACGTTACCGTCCCATAAGCTGTGAGCACATTCCGGCCACCACCACCGTGAGGTGCGCATGTTCAAGAAGATCCTGGTCGCCAACCGCGGCGAGATCGCCATCCGTGCTTTTCGAGCCGCGTACGAGGTCGGCGCCCGAACGGTCGCCGTCTATCCCTATGAGGATCGCTTCTCGCTGCACCGGCTGAAGGCGGATGAGGCCTACCAGATCGGCGAACGGGGCCACCCGGTCCGGGCGTACCTCGATGTGGACGAGATCATCCGCGTCGCCCGCGAAAGCGGTGCGGACGCGATCTACCCCGGGTACGGCTTCCTCTCGGAGAACCCCGACCTCGCCGAGCGCGCGGCGGCCAACGGCATCGCCTTCATCGGCCCGCCCGCCCCTGTGCTGGAGATGGCCGGCAACAAGGTCACCGCCAAGGAGCACGCCACCTCCGCGGGGGTCCCGGTCCTCCGCTCCACGGGCGCCTCCGACGACGTCGACGCGCTGGTGGCACAGGCCGAGGACATCGGCTTCCCGTTGTTCGCCAAGGCGGTCGCCGGCGGCGGCGGGCGCGGCATGCGGCGCGTCGAGTCCCGGGGAGAGCTCGCCCCCGCACTGGCGGAGGCCATGCGCGAAGCGCAGAGCGCCTTCGGCGACGCGCGGATGTTCTTGGAGCAGGCCGTGCAGCGGCCCCGTCACATCGAGGTGCAGATCCTCGCCGACCGCACCGGGCACACCGTGCACCTGTTCGAGCGCGACTGCTCGCTGCAGCGGCGTCATCAGAAGGTCATCGAGATCGCGCCGGCACCCAACCTGTCCGACGACATCCGCACCGCCCTGCACCGCTACGCGGTCGCGTTCGCCGAATCGATCGGCTACCAGAACGCCGGCACGGTGGAATTCCTCCTGGAGACGGCCGGTCCCCGCACCGGCGAGGTCGTCTTCATCGAGATGAACCCCCGCATCCAGGTGGAGCACACCGTCACCGAAGAGGTCACCGACGTCGACCTCGTCCAGTCGCAGATGCGCATCGCCGCGGGGGAGACGCTCGACGAGCTGCACCTCGCCCAGAACGAGATCCGACTGCGGGGCGCCGCGCTGCAGTGCCGGCTCACCACGGAAGACCCCTCGCACGGGTTCCGTCCCGACACCGGCAAGATCACGACGTACCGCTCGCCCGGCGGCGCCGGCATCCGGCTGGACGGCGGGACGACGGCGGCCGGTTCGCAGATCAGCCCGCACTTCGACTCGATGCTGGCCAAGCTGACCTGCCGCGGACGTGACTTCCCCGCGGCCGTCGCGCGCGCCCGGCGGGCACTGGCGGAGTTCCGCATCCGCGGGGTCTCGACCAACATCCCGTTCCTGCAGGCGGTGCTGGATGACCCCGCCTTCCTCGCCGGCGATGTGAGCACGTCGTTCATCGACGAGCGCCCGGAACTGCTGCGCGGCCGGGAGTCGAAGGACCGGGGCACGAAGATCCTCAGCTGGCTCGTCGACGCCACGGTGAACCGCCCGAACGGGGAGAACCCGGTGACGGTGAACCCGAGGCTCAAGCTCCCCGCGCTCGACCTTCTGACACCCGCGCCGGCCGGTTCCCGCCAGCGCCTGGACGAGCTCGGCCCCGCCGGGTTCGCGCGGGCGCTGCGAGAGCAGACGGCCCTCGCCGTCACCGAGACGACGTTCCGCGACGCGCACCAGTCGTTGCTGGCCACGCGGGTGCGCACGAAGGACCTGGTCACCGTCGCCCCGTACGTGGCACGGCTCACGCCGCAGCTTCTGTCGGTGGAGGCGTGGGGCGGAGCCACCTACGACGTCGCGCTGCGATTCCTCGCCGAAGACCCGTGGGAGCGCCTCGATGCGCTGCGCACCGCTCTGCCGAACATCGCCGTCCAGATGCTCCTGCGCGGCCGCAACACCGTCGGGTACACGCCGTACCCGACCGAGGTGACCGACGCCTTCGTGGCCGAGGCATCCGCCAGCGGCATCGACATCTTCCGCATCTTCGACGCGCTCAACGACGTGTCGCAGATGCGTCCGGCCATCGACGCCGTGCTCGCGACGGGGCGTTCGGTCGCGGAGGTGGCCGTCTGCTACACCGGCGACCTGCTCGACCCGGACGAGACGCTGTACACGCTGGACTACTACCTGCGTCTGGCCGAGCAGATCGTGGATGCCGGCGCCCACGTGCTGGCGATCAAAGACATGGCGGGGCTGCTCCGGCCGGCCGCGGCGACGCGGCTGGTCGCGGCGCTGCGCGACCGGTTCGATCTGCCCGTCCACGTCCACACCCACGACACCGCGGGCGGGCAGCTCGCCACGCTCCTGGCCGCCTCGGCGGCGGGCGCGGATGCGGTGGATGCGGCGTCCGCGCCGATGTCGGGGACGACGAGCCAGCCGTCCCTGTCCGCGCTGGTCGCCGCGCTCGCGCACACCGAGCGCGACACCGGGCTCGATCTTCGCGCCGTGTCGGATCTGGAGCCGTACTGGGAGGCCGTCCGGCACCTCTACCGCCCGTTCGAGTCGGGCCTTCCCGGCCCCACCGGGCGGGTGTACCGGCACGAGATCCCGGGCGGGCAGCTTTCCAACCTCCGCCAGCAGGCCATCGCGCTCGGTCTCGCCGACGACTTCGAGCTGATCGAAGACATGTACGCGGCCGCCAACGACATCCTCGGCCGCGTCCCGAAGGTCACGCCGTCGTCGAAGGTCGTGGGAGACCTCGCCCTCCACCTCGCCGCCGTCAAGGCCGATCCGGCCGACTTCGCCGCCCACCCGGAGAAGTACGACGTCCCCGACTCGGTCGTGGGCTTCATGGCGGGGGAGCTCGGCGACCTTCCCGGCGGCTGGCCGGAGCCGTTCCGGACGAAGGTCCTCGCCGGTCGCGACGTGAAGATCGGCGTGACGCCACTGACCGAGGAGGATGCCGGGGAGCTGGCGGCGGATTCGCCCAGGCGACGCGACCGACTCAACCGGCTGCTTTTCCCCGCGCCGACCCAGGCGTACGCCGAGGCCCGGGAGAACTACGGCGATCTCAGCGCTCTCGACACGGCCGATTACCTCTACGGCCTCATGCCCGGCGCCGAGCACGTGGTGGAGATCGAGCGCGGGGTGCAGCTGTTCGTAGGCCTCGAGGCGATCGGGGAAGCCGACGACAAGGGCATGCGCACGGTCATGACGACGCTGAACGGCCAGCTGCGACCGGTCTTCGTCCGCGATCGATCGATCGCGGTGGAGACCCGCGCGGCGGAGCGCGCGGACACCTCCAAGCCCGGTCAGGTCGCAGCCCCCTTCTCCGGGGTCGTGACGGTCAAGACGGCCGTCGGCGACACCGTGGCAGCGGGACAGCCGGTCGCCTCGATCGAGGCGATGAAGATGGAGGCCGCCATCACCAGCCCCCTGGACGGCGTCGTGGAGCGGCTTGTCATCGACTCGACCCGGCATGTGGACGCGGGGGACCTTTTGGTCGTCATCCGCCCCTCGCAGTAACCTGGGGGGATGGGCGCGGCGCGCCCGACCCCGTTTGGAGACCTGCTGTGACGCCCGATCGACACGACGAGACGCCCGACGAAGAGACCGAGCACGGCATGCTGACCGATGCCGGCAGCCTCGACACGGCCGGCATCGGCATCCTCGGAGCCCGTACGGCGCGCGTGAGCCTGTCTCTTCCGGTCGACGATGACAACCTCGCCGAGGACGAAGCGGTCGACGACGTCGCGGTCGAGGAGATCGCGACCGGCGACATCATCCTCGAGCACGCCCCCGAGTCGTACACGCCGACCGGCGACATCCACGACGCCGACGAGGTCATCGACGAGCCCGCCGCGGACGAGGAATCCACGTCGCCCGCCGCGGGCATGCCGGCTGAGACGGCGCCCACCGGTTCCGACACCACTGCGGTGCCCGTGGCGCGCGCGACCGGCTCGATCCCGGTGGGCGACCCCGTTCCGCTGACCGGGGTCGTCCCCTCCAGCCGCCGAGCCGCTCATCACTCCGACGAGCACGGTCGCGGTGAGCGCGCGCACGCTGTCGAGCGGGTCCACCCCCCGCAACCCGAACTGGATCTCGCGTCCAAGCGCCTGGGCGAGTTCGACGCGAGCCGGGAGACCCCCGACCTACTGACGGCCGACCGGCTGCTCGACCGCGGTCAGATCAGCGGTGCGGAGCCGGAGGGGCTGTGGCAGCAGCTGGTGTACTCCCTCTCCCGCCACCGCATCAACCTCGGCGACAGCCGCAAGGCCCGTGCACGCAAGCAGCTGGATGTGCGCATCAGCGCGCCGCTGCCGGGCGGAGCGCGCTTCGTCCCGGTGCTCTCGCGCAAGGGCGGGGTGGGCAAGACGACCATCACGACGCTCCTCGGCATGGCGCTGGCGTCGGCGCGGGATGACCGCGTCATCGCCATCGATGCGAACCCCGATCGCGGGACGCTCGCCGACCGCATCGGAGGCGCCCGCGGGCGCACCGTGCGAGACCTGGCCCGCGTGCGCGGCGAGGTCACGGGCTTCAACGACATCTCCACGATCGTCGCGCGTGACACCACGCGCCTGGATGTCCTGGCCTCCGATTCCGACCCGCGGGTGTCCGAGGCCTTCAGCGACCGCGACTACCACGACGTGGCCGCCGTCGCCGCCCACTACTATTCGATCGTCCTGACCGACACCGGCACCGGCATCGTGCACTCGGTCATGGGCGCCACCCTCGAGATGGCCGATGAACTCGTCATCGTCGCGGGGCTGAGCGTGGACGAGGCGCGGCTCGCGTCCGAGACCCTCACGTGGCTGGAGACCAACGGATACTCCGACCAGGTGCGCAGCGCCGTGGTGGTGCTCAACAGCGCTCGACCCGGCCCCCCGCTCGTGAACGAGGACGAGCTCGAGGCGCACTTCCGCACGCGCGTGCGCTCCGTGGTGCGGATGCCGTACGACCCGTTGATCGGCTCGGGCAGCCACATCACGTTCCGCGACCTTCAGCCCGGCACCCGGCAGGCCGCGCGCCGGCTGGCCGCCGCGGTCGTCGAAGGCTTGCGCGACCCCGGTCAGGCCGCGTGAGGCGATGACTGTCCGCAGCATCCGCCTCTTCGGCGACCCCGTCCTCCGCGCGCCCAGCGCCCTCATCACCGACATCGACGACGGCGTCCGCGCGCTCGTCCGCGATCTCCTGGACACCGTGGAGCCTCCGGGCCGCGCGGGGGTCGCCGCGCCACAGATCGGCGTCGGCTTGCGGGCCTTCAGCTACAACATCGATGGTGACATCGGCTACGTCCTGAACCCCGTGCTCGTCGAGACCGACGGCGACCTCGTGCCGACGGCGGAGGGGTGCCTCTCCATCCCCGGCGTGTGGCACGATGCTCCGCGCCATCCGTACGCGAAGGTCGTCGGGATGGACCTCGACGGCGAGGAGCTGATCCTCGAGGGGGAGGGGCTCATGGCCCAGGCCCTCCAGCACGAGACCGACCACCTCGACGGGATGCTGTTCGTCCAGCGTCTGCCGGCCGACGTGCGTCGCCAGGCGATGCGCGAGATCCGCGAGAGCGCCTGGTTCTGACCCGCCCCACACGCGAGAAACCACATCTCGGGCGAGACACCCCGCGACGCGGGGTTTCTCGACCCGGATGTGGTTTCTCGCGGCGGGCGCGGGATGCGTCAGGGGAGCGTGACGTTGCTCGTGGTCACCGGCGCGGCGTAGATCTCCTCGACCTCGGCGGCGAAGTCGGTCATGATGACGCTCCGCTTGATGCTGAGCTTGGGCGTGAGGTGACCGCTCGCCTCGGTCCACTCGATCGGGAGGATCGTGAACTTCCGGATCGACTCGGCCCGGGACACGTGGGCGTTGGCCTCGTCGATGGCACGCTGGACGGTCGCGTGGACCGCCTCGTGGCGCGCGGCGTCGGCGAGCGTCATGTCCGCTGAGAGCCCGTTGTTGGCCAGCCATGCCGGGAGCATCTCGGAGTCGAGCGTGATCAGCGCCGAGATGAAGGGCTTCTGGTCGCCGACCACCACGACCTGCCCGATGATCGGGTTGGCGCGGATGGGATCCTCCAGCGCCGCCGGCGCGACGTTCTTCCCGCCGGCGGTGACGAGGATCTCCTTCTTCCGCCCGGTGATGGTGAGGAAGCCCTCGCCGTCGAACGCGCCGATATCGCCGGTCTTGAACCAGTCACCGTCGAACGCCGCGGCCGTCGCCTCGGGATTGCGCCAGTACTCCTTGAAGACGTTGATCCCGCGCACCTCGATCTCGCCGTCGTCGGCGAGGCGGACGCCCACCCCGGGCACCGCCGGTCCGACCGAGCCGATCTTGGACTTGGTCGGGAGGTTCACCGTCGCGGGGGCGGTGGTCTCGGTGAGGCCGTAGCCCTCCAGGATCACCACGCCCAGGCTGTGGAAGAAGTGGCCGAGACGCTCGCCCAACGGTGCCGAACCCGACACGGCGTACTGCACGCGCCCGCCCATGGCGGCACGCAGCTTCGAGTACACCAGGCGATCGAAGAGCCGGAACCGGAGCGTCAGGCCGAGCGGAACCTTCTTGCCCTCCTGCAGGAGCTTGGAGTGCTCCACGGCCACATGCGCCGCGGACCGGAAGATCTTGCCCCGGCCGCCGGCCTCGGCCTTCTGCTCGGCGGAGTTGTACACCTTCTCGAACACTCGTGGCACCGCGAGGAGGAACGTCGGCTTGAACGATCCGAGCGCGGGGAGCAACTGCTTGGTGTCGGGCTGATGCCCCACCTTCACCCCCGCGTGAACGGAAAGGATCGAGATGAAGCGCGCGAACACGTGCGCGGTCGTGATGAACAGCAGGGTGGAGGCGCCGGGCGCCACGACCTCATGGAGTGCCTTGGCGGCGTTCCGCGAGAGCTCGACGAAGTTGCTGTGGGTCAGCACGCACCCCTTCGGGCGACCGGTGGACCCCGACGTATAGATCAACGTCGCGATGTCGTCGCCCTGGGCGAGGCTGCGGCGGCGCTGGATCTCGGCCTCATCGACGGATGCGCCGGCCCTGCTGAGCTTGTCGAGATCGCCCAGGTGCATCCCCCACACGTCGCGGACGAGCGGCAGGTCGGCGCGCACCTCGTCCAGTCGTGCGGAATGGTCGGGGGATTCCACGATGACGGCGATGGCCCCCGAATCCGACAGCATCCAGTGGATCTGCGCGGGCGAGCTCGTCTCGTAGACGGGCACCATCACGGCCCCCGCGTAGAAGAGCGCGAAGTCCACCAGCGTCCAGTCGTACGTGGTGCGGGCGAGGAAGGCGACCTTGTCGCCGGGCTGGATTCCGGCGGCGACGAAACCCTTCGCGAGGTCGATCACCTGGCGCTGGAACTCCGCCGCGGTCACGTCACGCCAACCAGGGCCGTCCGGAACCGCGAAAAGCGGGCGGTCGGGCGTGCCGGCGGCGCGCTCGGCGAGCAGGTCTGAGATGTTCGCACTCGGGTCGGCGGGCACGACCACAGGGACATCGAATTGAATCACGGCAACTCCTTCGGTACCGGGAAGAACAGCCTTCCGATACTTGAGTGTATCGGGACGCGGGGACCCTTCGTGGGTACCTGCCGCGTGACTAGACTTTCAGGCGCCGTCGTCGGTCGTCGGCGGGGAGGGAGCACGGTGCTCAACGTCGGGATCGACATCGGCGGGACGAAGATCGCCGGGGCCGTCGTCGACGCCGCGGGCGGCGTCATCGAGAAGCTCCGTGTGGACACCCCGGTGGATGTGGATGCGCTGGTGGACGCCGTCGTCGCGATGGCCGACGCCTTGCGCTCGCGCCACGACGTCTCCGCGATCGGCGTGGCAGCCGCCGGGTTCATCGACCGCACCCGTGCCACGGTCATCCACGCCCCGAACATCGCCTGGCGGAACGAGCCGCTGCGCGCCGTACTGGAGGCGCGGCTGGGCACGCGCGTCTCGATCGAGAACGACGCCAATGCCGCCGGATGGGGCGAGTTCCGCTTCGGGGCCGCGCGGGGGCGATCGGACATGGTGATGCTCACGATGGGCACGGGCGTCGGCGGGGCGGTCGTGGCGGAAGGAAAGCTGTACCGCGGAGGGCACGGCATTGGCGGCGAGCTCGGCCACATCCGGTTCGCCCGCAACGGACTCCCGTGCGGCTGCGGACAGAACGGATGCCTCGAGCAGTATGCGTCCGGGCGGGCGCTCCAGCGGGAGGCGTCGTCGCTGGCGACTCAGGGCGGGATCGGGCAGGCCCTGGCGGACGCACGGGACGTGGACGGCACCATCCACGGGTCGGAGATCTCGCGTCTCGTGCTGGCCGGCGACCCCGGTGCGCTGGAAGCGCTCCGCCGGGTGGCCACCGCCCTGGGGGAGGCGTGCGGCGGGTTCCAGGCCGTGCTCGACCCCGAGGTGTTCGTCATCGGCGGGGGAGTCGCCCAGCTGGGCGATGTGCTCCTCGAGCCGGTGCGGATCGCCTACGAGACATCGCTCCCCGGATTCGGCGACCGCCCGGTCGCGGAGTTCGCGGTGGCGCAATTGGGCAACGACGCCGGGGTCATCGGTGTCGCCGATCTCGCGGGCAGGGACGGCTGAGCATGTTCTATTGGCTGATGAAGTACGTCGTGATCGGGCCGTTCCTCAAGGCGGTCTTCCGCCCCTGGATCGTGGGTCGCCGCAACGTCCCCACCGAGGGCGCGGCCATCCTCGCCAGCAACCACCTGTCCTTCGCCGACTCGGTCTTCCTCCCCCTCATGATCGACCGCCGGATGGCGTTCCTGGCCAAGAGCGACTACTTCACCGGCAAAGGCATCAAAGGCTGGGCGACGCGCGGGTTCCTCAAGGCCACCGGTCAGATCCCGATCGACCGCACCGGCGGCAAGGCCTCCGAGGCGTCTTTGAACACGGGCCTGCGCGTCCTCGGCCGCGGCGAGCTCCTGGGCATCTACCCCGAGGGCACGCGGAGCCCCGACGGCAAGCTCTACCGCGGGCGTACCGGGATCGCCCGGATGGCGCTGGAAGCCCATGTCCCCGTGGTGCCGGTGGTCATGGTCGACACCGACACGATCCAGCCGATCGGCACGCGCATCCCGCGGATCGGACGCGTGGGGGTCGTCATCGGAGAGCCCCTGGACTTCTCGCGCTTCGCCGGCATGGAAAGCGACCGCTACATCCTGCGGTCGGTCACCGACGAGATCACGGTGGCACTCCAGCGGCTGGGCGAGCAGGAGTACGAGGACGTCTACGCCTCCACGGTCAAGGACCGCCTCCTGGCGTCCCGCGGGAGCACCGGGGACTCCCCGCGCCGATAGACTTCGAGGATGCTTCAGCACCTCGACGGCCTCGATCACTGGCGCACTCTGCCCATCAAGCAGCAGCCCCAGTGGTATGACGCCGATGCGGTGGCCGCGGCATCCGCGGAGATCGCGAGCCTACCCCCGCTGGTGTTCGCCGGTGAGGTCGATCTGCTGCGCGAACGCCTCGCCCGGGCCGCGTCCGGAGAGGCTTTCCTCCTCCAGGGCGGTGACTGCGCCGAGACGTTCGCCGGTGCGACGGCCGATGAGATCCGCAACCGGGTCAAGACGCTTCTGCAGATGGCCGTCGTGCTGACCTACGGCGCCTCGATGCCGATCGTGAAGATGGGCCGCATGGCGGGACAGTTCGCCAAGCCCCGCTCGAGCGACACCGAGACGCGCGGAGACGTGACGCTGCCGGCGTACCGCGGAGACATCGTCAACGGGTACGACTTCACGGAGGAATCCCGTAAAGCCGACCCCGCACGCCTGTTGAAGGGCTACCACACCGCCGCGTCGACCCTGAACCTCGTCCGCGCCTTCACCCAGGGAGGCTTCGCCGACCTCCGCGAAGTGCACAGCTGGAACAGGGGCTTCGCCTCCAACCCCGCGAACCAGCGGTACGAGCGACTGGCGTCGGAGATCGACCGCGCCATGAAGTTCATGGAGGCCGCCGGCGCCGACTTCGACGAGCTGCGGCGCGTGGAGTTCTACACCGGCCATGAGGGCCTGCTGATGGACTACGAGCGGCCCATGACGCGGATCGATTCGCGCACCGGGACGCCCTACAACACCTCGGCGCACTTCGTCTGGATCGGGGAGCGCACGCGTGACCTCGACGGAGCGCACGTGGATTACTTCTCCCGCATCCGCAACCCCATCGGCGTCAAGCTCGGCCCCAGCACGACGCCGGAGACCGCGCTGGCGCTCATCGACAAGCTCGACCCCGAGCGCGAGCCCGGGCGTCTGACGTTCATCACGCGCATGGGCGCCGGACAGATCCGGGACGCGCTTCCGCCGCTCCTGGAGGCCGTGAAGGCTTCCGGCGCGACCCCGCTGTGGGTGACCGACCCGATGCACGGCAACGGCATCACGACGCCGACCGGCTACAAGACGCGCCGCTTCGACGACGTGGTGGACGAGGTGCGCGGGTTCTTCGAGGCGCACCGCGCCGTGGGGACCTTCCCCGGCGGCATCCACGTCGAACTCACCGGCGACGACGTGACGGAGTGCCTGGGCGGCTCGGAGCGGATCGACGAGGCCACCCTGGCGACCCGCTACGAGAGCCTGTGCGACCCGCGCCTGAACCACATGCAGAGCCTCGAGCTCGCCTTCCTGGTCGCCGAGGAGCTCGAAAGGCTCTGACGACACCGCGGAGCCCGTGCGCGCCGCGGACAGCTCCCGCGGCCCGGCCGAGGTCAACCGGTGGCGAAGACCCGCACCGCGGTGCCGGGGCGGTGGGATGTCCCGGCCTCGGGGTCGGTGCGGTTGACGGTGAAGATGCCCCACACCAGTTCGGGGAGGGCCGTGCCGGGCTCGAAGCCGGCGCGGCGCAGCGTGTTCATCGCATCCGCGACCGTGCTGCCCACCACGTCGGGCACCTCGATCGGGCGAGGACCCTCCGACACGAGCAGCGTCACGGCGTCGCCGGGGCGCCAGTTGCCGCCCTCCTCGCGATCCAGGATGCCGATGACATCCCCCTCGGCGATCGAGTTGCTGTAGTCCGACGGGCGGTCGCCGGAGACCTCGAGGCCGACGTCGGTCAACCGCTCCGTGGCACGGTCGACGCTGACACCGGAGACGTCGGGCACCGGGCCGAGGGACACCAGCAGCGACATCGTGTCGCCCTCGTGGGCCTCGCATCCCTGTGAGCAGTCGGCGGGTTCGCCGGCCCGGGGGGTCAACGTCGCGCCGATGACGGACCCCGCGGGCGCATCGGTGAATTCGGCCTGATCCGGTTCGCTCACGACGAGATTGACGCCGGTGAGGATGCCGCGGGCCTGCTCGGCCGTCATCCCGGACACCGGCTCCACCGTCTGCGGCCGCGGTCCGAGGGAGACCAGCACGGTCACGCTCGTCTCGCGGTCGACGCGGGAGCCGGCCGGCGGGTCGGTGGTGACGACCGTGCCGGCGGGGACCTCGAGGTTGTAGACGCCCTCCTCGACGGCGACGAGCGTGTCTTCGGCCAGCCGGGCCTGCGCGTCGGCGAAGGTCCCGTCCGAGACGTCCGTGACGACCACGAGGGACCCGGGGCCCGAACCGAACCACCATCCCGCGCCGCCGGCGAGCCCGGCCAGCAGAAGCACGAGCACGAACAGCCATCCGCCCTTCGCCGACCGGCGCTTCGTCCGCGCACGCAGGCGCGCGCCGTTGTCGGATTCTTCCACCGCCGTCGGTGCGCTGACGACGGTGTGCGGCAGCACCTTGGTGAGCTCGCGGGAATCCACCTCATCCTCGGTCGCCGTGGTCCCGACCGCGACGGCGCGGGCGACCTGGGGCGCGACGCCGAGCTCGCGCTCGATCTCGCGGAGGCGGGCGAGCATGACGCCGGCGTCGAGCGGACGATCGTCGGGCACCTTCTCGGTGGCCCACAGGACGAGCTCGTCGAGCTGCTCGGGGACGCCGGGGTTCTTCACGCTCGGCCGGGGCACGGAGTCCGTCGCGTGCTGGAAGGCGATCTGCATCGGCTGCTCGCCCTTGTAGGGCTGCTCGCCGGTGAGCATCTCGTAGAGCATGATGCCGAGCGAATAGATGTCGCTGCGGGCGTCGGCTGTGCCGCGGGTGACGAGCTCGGGGGCGAGGTAGGCGATCGTGCCCATGAGCATCTGGCCGGAGGCGGTGTTGGCCGTGGTTGCTCGTGCGAGGCCGAAGTCGCCGATCTTGATCCGGCCGTCCTCGGCGAGGAGGACGTTCTCGGGCTTGACGTCGCGGTGGACGATCCCGGCGCGGTGGGCCGCTGCCAGGCCCGAGAGCACCGCATCCATGATCGTCACCGTCTGCGGAACGGTGAGCCGGCGGTGCTCGCGCATGAGCTCGCGCAGCGTGATGCCGGGCAGGTATTCCATGACGAGGTAGGCCATGTCGCCGTCCTGGCCCTGGTCGAACACGTTCACCACGTGCGGGTCGGCCAGGCGCGCGGCGGAGCGGGCCTCCTGGATGAAGCGGCTCTGGAACACGGCGTCGTCGCTGAGGTGCCCGTGCATGACCTTGAGCGCGATCCGGCGCTCCAGGCGGAGGTCGGTCGCGACGTACACGGTCGCCATCCCGCCCCGCGCGATGCGCGCGCGAACCCGGTATCGGCCGTCGACGAGACGTCCGATCAGCGGGTCGGCCTGAGTCGTGCTCACGGGGAGAGTCTACGGAGGAGGCTGTGCGAGCCCCGGGAGCGCCTCACCGGCGTTACCCAGTCGTTCCCGGCGGATTCCCGGCGTCAGCCCAGCGCGGCCAGCCACACCGTGGCCGGCTGCTCCCACTGGGCATATCGGTCGGGGAATGCGGAGATCTGAACGGCTTGCGCTGCGTCGGCGTAGGCCATCGTCTCCCACCCGGGGATGTCCAGGAGCCCGCGGGTGTTGCCGCCGTTGGGGTCGCCGGCCCCGCCGAAGAACGCACGGGTGGATCGGACGGGGTCGAGGATCTCGGCGGCCGTTCCCCATCCGGTGCTCGGGCGCTGCTGGAAGAGCCCGAGCGAGTCGCGGTCTCCCCCGTCGAGGTTGCGCAACCACGACTCCTGCATCGCGGTGCCCAGGGCGATGACGATGCCCCGGTCGGACACCCCGACCTCGCGCCCGACGCGGATGATCGTCTGGGCGTTGGCGGTCTGCTCCGCGTCGAGCCCGGCGGCAGGGGCAGCAGGCGTGGATGACGCGGCCGGCGCAGCGGAGAGGACCGGTGCCGGGAGCGCCAGGGTCTGCCCGGGGTAGATGATCGATGCCCGCGTCAGGCCGTTGGCATCGAGGACCGCCTGCGTGCTCACCCCGTGGGCGGAGGCGATCGCACTCACCGTGTCACCCGCTCGCACCGTGTGCGCGGCGCTGGGTGCGGCGGGCGCGGGGGCGGCCGCCGCCGGGGCCGCCGGGGCGGCGGCGGAAGCGGCCAGTCGCAGCACCTGACCGGGGTAGATGATCGACGACCAGCTCAGGCCGTTCGACCTGAGCACGTCGCCGGTGCGGAGCCCGTGGCGGCCGGCAATGCTGCTGATGGTGTCGCCGGCCTGGACGACGTACTCGGCCGGCGCTGACAGTGCCAGCGGGGCGGCGTGCGCGGCCCTGGCCTTTCCCGTGGGGGCGGTGACAGGGCCGGGGGAGTCGCCCGAACGCGCGGGCTCCGGCGCGGACGGCGGCGCGACCGCGTGCGCGGATTCGGGAGTGAGCGCGAGCGCGATGGACCCGGCCAGTGCCAGCGGCAGACCGGAGGCCAACGAGCGGACGCGGGGGATTCGCCCGGAATGTCGCATGGGATGCTCCGTTTCTCGACTGCGGTCACGCTGTCACGGATGTGTTAATGATGTCAACCACTGTGACTGCTGTGAAAACTGTGACACCGCGAGCGCGGACGCCGCGTGAATGAGACGCAGGAAACCGCGCGCGGAGCGGAGAAAGCGGAGGACGGCGCGGACGGGGTGAGATAGTGAAATGGTGACCGGTACCCCCCTCGAAACCACGTGGCTGACCCTCCCCGAACTCGTCGACGCGCTGGGCGAACCACTGGGCCGCGTCCGGCGGCTCATCGACGAGCACCACCTCATCGCTTCTCGCCGTGAGGGGCCGATCAAGGTCCCGGCGCTGTTCCTCGTCGACGGTCAGCCACTGTCGTCCCTGCGCGGGACGGCGATCGTGCTGCATGACGCAGGTTTCAGCGACGACGAGGCCATCGACTGGCTGCTGACGCCGGAGGAGTCGATCGGTGTCGCGCCCCTGGAGGCGCTTCGCGCGGGGCGCAAGGCTGAGGTGCGACGGGTCGCCCAGACCCTCGCCTGAGTCCGCAGCAGGTCAGGACGAGCGCGTCGTGGCCGCGCGTGCCAGTTCGCGCAACTCGCCGACGGCGGCGTTGTCCAGGTGCGCGCCCGACAGCGCCCGATCCGCCTCGCGGGCGAAGGTGGCGATCAGGTCCTCGGTGCGCTGAAGGGCACCCGTCTCGGCGATGGTGCGCTGCAGCGAGGCGATCTGTCCCTCGTCCAGCCCGCGGTCGCCCAGAAGCTCATCGAACACCTGACGCGCGCCCGGCGAGAGCGCCTCCCGCGCGTAGGCGACGAGCACCGTGCGCTTGCCCTCCCGCAGGTCGTCCCCCGAGGGCTTGCCGGTGACGGAGGCGTCACCGAACACCCCCAGCACGTCGTCCCGCAGCTGGAACGCCATGCCGACCGGATGCCCGAACGCCGACAGCGCGGCATCCTGCGCGGCATCGGCGCCGGCCAGGGCCGCCCCGATCAACAGGGGCTGCTGGATGCTGTAGCGCGCCGACTTCAGCGACGCCACCCGCAGAGCGCGGTCGGCGTGCGCGACATCCGGCTGGCTCGTGAAGGCCGACTCCTCGGCCACATCGAGGAACTGCCCGACCGTGACGTCGCGGCGCATCCGCGCGTACGCCGCACGGGTGGCGGCGGCGCGTCCGGGCGGGAGGGAGGCGATCGCCTCCTCGAGCAGATCGTCGCTCCACGCCACGAGGAGGTCGCCCAGGAGGATGGCACCCGAACGGCCGAACGAGGCGGCGTCGCCGTGCCACTGCCGGCTCGCGTGCGCGGCCTCGAGACCGCGGTGCGCGGAGGGACGGCCGCGGCGGGTGTCGGAGTTGTCGATGAGGTCGTCGTGCACCAGTGCGGCGGCGTGGAAGATCTCGAGGGCGGCGGCCGCGCCGATGGCGGCGGCCGGGACGGGGTCGCCGTGCCGCGGGAAGGCGACGGCGCGCCATCCGGTGAGACAGAAGCGGGCGCGAAGTCGCTTGCCGCCTTCCACCGCGTGGGCGGCGGCCTCGATGAGGAGAAGGGCTTCGTCGCCGAGGTCGCCGGCCTCGGCCCGTCGATCCGCGATGAAGGTGCTCAGACGCTGGGAAACAGCCTCGATGGGATCCGGGGAGGGCGACACGGGCCTAGCCTAGTAACTCACCGCGCGCGTAGAATCGACGCCAAGATACACCGAGGGGGTTCCATGCCACTCTCCGAACAGGAGCAGCGCCTGCTGGACGAGATGGAACGCCATCTCATGCGCAACGACGCCGACGTCGTCACGGCACCCGTGCGTGCGCTCAGCTACCGCAACATCGTCTACGGCACGATCCTCGTCCTCCTGGGCCTCGGCGGCCTCATCTTCGGCGTGACGGTCGGCATGAACCCCCCCGGCATCGTGGTCGGCGTCGTGGGGTTCGCCCTCATGCTCGGCGGCGTCATCCTCGCCGTGACCCCCCTGCGCGGCGCCGCACCTCCCGCGTCCTCCACTTCGCGCCCCCGCCCCGCTCAGGCGACCGGCTCCTCTTTCATGGATCGCATGAACGACCGCTGGGACCGCCGCCAAGAAGGGCGCTGACCCGCATCTGACCGGGCGGGCAGCCCGCACGACACAAGCACCGACTCTGCGGAGTCGGTGCTTTTTTTGTGCGCTCCCGCGCCCGCTCCGCGGGGAATTTGCCGCTCGACGGGGAAAAAGCCCGCGCTGGGGTGGATTGTGATGGTTAAGTGGAGGAGAGTGGAGTAAAGTGGAGTCACTTCGCAGGGCCGGACGGAGGGGGTGTACGGATGCTGCTCGGCACGCACAACCCCAAGCTCGACGACAAGGGCCGCGTCATCCTCCCGGCGAAGTTCCGCGACGACCTCGGTGCAGGCGTGGTCGTCACCCGCGGACAGGAGCGCTGCCTGTACGTGTTCAGCACGACGGAGTTCGAGCGGGTGCACGAGCGCATCCGCGAAGCGCCGTTGAACAACAAGCAGGCGCGTGACTTCCTGCGCATGTTCTTGTCCGCCGCCAGCGCGGAGAAGCCCGATAGCCAGAACCGCATCACGATCCCGCCGGCACTGCGGTCATACGCAGCGCTCGAGCGCGACCTCGTCGTCACCGGCGTCGGCGCACACGCGGAGATCTGGAACGCCGACGCGTGGACCGCCTACGCCGAGAGCAACGAAGAGACGTACGCCGAGATGGAGCAGGAGGTGATCCCGGGCTTGTTCTGACCCCCGGCTGTGATTCCCAGCCGCTCGCCCTGACGCACTTCCCCGGCGCCAGGTCGAAGCGGATGGGGATCAGAGCTCGGGGCCGAGGCCCCTGCATCATGGACTCCCGCGACATCCACACTCCCGTCCTCCTCGAGCGCTGCCTCGAGCTGCTCGCCCCTGCCCTGGGCCGCCCCGGTGCCGTCTTCGTCGACGCGACGCTCGGCATGGGCGGCCACTCCGAGGCCTTCCTCGAGCGCTTCCCGCAGCTGCGGATGATCGGCCTCGACCGCGACACGGATGCGCTGCGGATCGCGGGGGAGCGGCTCGCGCCGTTCGGTGACCGCGTCACGCTCGTCCACACCGTCTACGACGGCATCGCCGCGGCGGTCGCCGGGGTCGGCGTCGACCGCGTCGACGGCATCCTGTTCGATCTCGGTGTCTCCTCGCTGCAGCTGGATGTCGCCGACCGGGGATTCGCCTACGCGAAGGATGCTCCGCTGGACATGCGCATGGACCAGAGCGCGGGAATCACCGCAGCGGACGTTCTCGCGACCTACGGCGAGGGCGACCTGCGTCGAATCTTCGAGCGGTACGGCGAGGAGAAGCTCGCCGGCCGCTACGCGCGCGCCATCATCGCCGCGCGAGCCGAGGAGCCCATCGTGCGCTCGGGCCGGCTCGTGGAGATTCTGTCGGCGGCCACCCCGGCCGCCCTGCAGAACGCCGGGCATCCCGCCAAACGGGTGTTCCAGGCGCTGCGCATCGAGGTCAACGGCGAGCTGGCAGCGCTCGATCGGGCCCTGCCCGCGGCGCTCGATCTCCTGGGGGTCGGTGGGCGCATCGTCGTCCTGTCCTACCAGTCGCTCGAAGACCGGTTCGTCAAGCGGGTGCTGGCCGAGGCCAGCCGTTCGACGGCACCGGCGGGCCTCCCCGTCGAGCTCCCCGAACACGCACCGCGCTTCCGGCTCCTGGTGAAGGGCGCCGAACTCGCCTCCGACGACGAACGCGCCCGCAACCCGCGTGCCACCCCCGTGCGCCTGCGCGCCGCCGAGCGGATCAGGGAGGCGGCATGACCGATCTCGCCACCGCGGTCCCGCTCCGGCGGCCCGCGCAGACGCCGCCGTCTCGACGGCTGCACGTCGTTCAGGAGCCCGTTCGCCGCCGCCGCCCGAAACTGGCCTACGGGATCATCTCCGTCGCCGGTGCCGTCGCGATCGCCCTCGCGCAGATGGGACTGTCGATCCTCACGACCCAGGGGACGTACGAGATGGCCGCGCTGACGCAGCAGCAGCGCGACCTCACGTACGAGAAGCAGATCCTCGCCGACGACGTCGCCGGACTCAACTCCCCGCAGTACCTCGCCGCCAACGCCGCGGCGCTGGGCATGGTGATCAACGAATCGCCCTCCTACCTCCGCCTCAGCGACGGAGCGATCATCGGGGCAGGCCACGCCGCCGCCGGAACGTCGGCGGTGGATGCTCTGAACCGTGGCGCCGTGCAGAACGCGCTCATCACCGACACGCCGCTGATCACCGCACCGGAGGCGACCATCCAGGGCGCTCCGCTCGTGGTCGAGGACGGCGCCGAAGCCGGGACGGCCGCCGACGGCACCGGTTCGACGACACCCCCGCCGATCACCGACGGCCTGCCCACTCCCGCGACACGATAGCCCCATGACCACACGCAGCACGAGAAGCCCCCGACGCCGCACGGTGGTCGCCCTCGCGGTGGTCCTCGCGGTGCTCGTCGGCTTCGTGGTGCGCCTGGTGGACATCCAGGTCGTCAACGCCCGCGAGCACATCGACGACTCCCTCTCGCTCGGCTTCGCCGCCGAGCGCAAGCTCCACGGCACCCGCGGAGCCATCGTCGATGAGACCGGCGCGACCCTGGCCGGCAGCATCCTGCTGTACGACGCGCAGCTGGACCCCTACCTCGCGCAGCAGGGCGTGAAGCGGACAGACCCGAACGGCGAGCGCGTGGAGGTCACGTGGGCCGAGATCGCCGTCCTCCTGGCCGGCGTGACCGGCCAGGAGGCAGCGGAGGTGGAGAAGATCGTTCCGGACGCCCTGGCCGAGGATCCCGAGAACAGGTTCGCCTACCTCCAGCGCGGTCTCACGACAGAGCAGTACCGGGCCCTCGCCGACCTGGGCATCCCGTTCCTCACGTTCGTTCCCCACCCGTCGCGGATGTATCCCGACGGGGCCGTTGCGGGCAACCTCATCGGCTTCGTGGGAACCGACGGCCAGCCCCTCGCGGGTCTCGAGCAGGCCCAGAACGACTGCCTGAGCGCCACCGACGGGCTGCTGCGGTGGCAGCGCGGCAAGGACGGCGTCACGATTCCGGGCACGGCGGTGGAGGAGCCCGCCGTGGACGGGGGGACGCTGCAGCTGACGATCAACCGCGACCTCGAGTGGTACCTGCAGCAGCTGATCGCCGAGCAGGTGCAGAACACCGGCGCGCAGTCGGGAACGATCACCGTCGCCGAGGTCGACACCGGCAAGGTCCGCGCGATGGCGGAGTACCCCACGGTCGACCCCAACCACGTCGACGGCGCCGAGGACGACGACCGGTACAGCCGCATCTTCAGCGGGTCCTTCGAACCCGGTTCCACGTTCAAGGCGCTCACCGCGGCGATCGCGATCGACGCGGGCGGGGCCACCCCCTCGTCCACCGTCACCGCCGCCACGAAGGAGTCGTTCCCCAACGGCGCGAGCGTGCGCGACCCGTTCGTCCACCCCACGAACACGTACACGCTCACCGGGGTGCTGATCGATTCGTCCAACGTCGGCATCTCGAAGTTCGGCGACACCGTCAACGCTCAGACGCGCTACGACTACCTGAAGAGTTTCGGCATCGGCAGCGGCTCGGCCATCGACTTCAACGGCGACAAGAAGGCCAAGGGCGAGCTGCGCCCGTTCGACCAGTGGGACAACCAGACCTACTACAACGTGAACTTCGGGCAGGGCCTCACCACGACGGTTCCCGAACTCGTGAACGCATACCAGACGCTCGCGAACGGCGGCGTGCGCATGCCGCTGTCGCTCGTGGAGGGGTGCACGCGCGCCGACGGCACGGTGACGGACGTGCCCGACGCCACCGGGCAGCAGGTGGTGGGCGAGAAGGCCGCCGACGAGGTCTCCCTGATGCTGGAGAACGTCGCCGCGCAGGGAACCCTGTCCAAGCAGATCGAGATCCCCGGCTACCGCCTGGCGGTGAAGACCGGAACGGGTGAGAAACCCGACGGCGCCGGCGGCTACAAAGCGGGTGCGTACTACACGACGATGATCGGCTTCGCTCCCGCCGAGGACCCGCAGTACGTCGTCGCGGTCACTCTCGACGAGCCCGCGACGGTAAAGTCGTCTGCGGCCAACGCGCCGGCGTTCCAGAAGGCGATGACGCAGGTTCTCAAGACCTACCGCGTCATGCCGTCGGGCTCCGCCACTCCCGAACTGCCCAAGTTCGGCTGACGCTCCGCCGCACACACCATGATCACCCTCACCCTCACACAGCTCACGGACGCCGTCGGCGGCGTCCTCCGTCTCGCCGGATCCGACACCCCCGAGACGGTCGTCTCCGGCGCCGTCGACACCGATTCCCGGCTGATCGAGCCGGGCGGAATCTTCGTCGCCAAGCCCGGCGAGACCACCGACGGGCATCAATTCGTGGATGCGGCGGTCGCGCGCGGCGCCGCCCTCGCGGTCGTCGAGCACCCGGTCGATGCCGCCGTCACACAGGTGGTGGTCCCGGATGCGGTGGCCGCCCTCGCCGACCTGGCGCGCGAAGTCGTCGCCCGCGTCCGCGAGCGCGGAGACCTGCGCATCGTCGGGATCACCGGGTCCAACGGCAAGACGACCACGAAGAACCTTCTCGCCCGCATCCTCGACGGCGAAGGGGAGACCGTCGCCCCGCGCGCCTCGTTCAACAACTCCGTCGGCGCCCCCCTGACGATGCTGCGCGTGAGCGAGCGCACCCGGTTCCTCGTGAGCGAGTTCGGGGCGAGCGGCCCCGGGGAGATCGCCCGGTTGGCCGGCCTCGTCACCCCCGACATCGGCGTGGTGCTCATGGTCGGAATGGCGCACGCCGGCGGATTCGGCGGCATCGAGGCCACGTTCGCGGCGAAATCCGAACTCGTCCGCGCCGTCCGCCCGGGCGGACTCGCCGTCCTCAACGCCGACGATCCGCGGGTGAGCGCGATGGCGCCGATCGCCGCCGAGGGCGACGTGTCGGTGCGCTGGTTCGGACGCGGCCCCGGCGCCGAGGTCCGCGCGATCGACGTGGAGGTCGGCGCGAGGGGCACCCGGGCCGACCTCGTCGTGGACGGCGTGGCGATGCCCCTTCGCCTCCAGGTCCTCGGCGAGCACCACGTGATGAACGCCCTCGCCGCCATCGCCGCCGCCACCGCGCTCGGGGTCACCGCCGCCG
The DNA here is from genome assembly GCF_057197625.1 of Microbacterium sp. Z6_144. NCBI lineage: Bacteria > Bacillati > Actinomycetota > Actinomycetes > Micrococcales > Microbacteriaceae > Microbacterium > Microbacterium sp. Z6_144. Next base: position 2,051,370 of record NZ_JBXVPT010000001.1, on the reverse strand, counting down.
ACGCGATCGCCCGCGTCGAGACGGTCGAGATCGCCGAGCGCTGGCGCATGCAGCCGCTGGGTTCGGACCGTGTCCGCATCCTCAACGACGCGTACAACGCCAGTCCCGACTCGATGGCCGCAGCCCTCCGCACCCTCGCGCAGATCACCGCACCCCACGAGCGCACCGTCGCCGTCCTCGGCGCCATGAGCGAACTGGGGGAGTACTCCGGCGACGAGCACGACCGCATCGGCCTCCTCGCGGTGCGCCTGGGCATCCAGCGCATCGTCGTCGTCGGCTCCGACGCGCGACGGATGTACCTGGAGGCGATCTCTCAGGGCTCGTGGGACGGCGAGGCGGTGTTCTTCCCGGACGCCGACGCGGCATACGACTACCTCCTCGGCGAACTGCGCGACGGTGACCGCGTGCTGGTGAAGAGCTCCAACTCCGCGGGCCTCCGGTTCCTCGGCGATCGTCTGGGAGAATCGTTCTCGTGAGATCCCTCCTGACTGCCGCGGCGATCTCCCTGGCGTTCACGCTCTTCCTCACCCCCGTCTTCCTGCGGCTGTTCCGCAAGTGGGGCTGGGGTCAGGTGATCCGCACGCCCGAAGACATCCGCAACCCCTCCCACGGCGCCAAGCGCGGCACGCCCACGATGGGCGGCACGATCTTCATCCTCGGCACGATCGTCGGCTACCTCGTCGGTTCTTTCACCGGCAACAACCCGCCCACCATCTCCGGCTGGCTCGTGATCTGGATGATGGTCGGGTTCGGCGCCGTCGGCTTCATCGACGACTACATGAAGGTCCGACGGCAGCGCAGCCTCGGCCTCACCGGCTGGCGGAAGATCGTCGGGCAGGTGATCGTGACCGTGCCGTTCGGCATCGTCGCCCTGAACTTCCCCAACCGGGCGGGGCAAACCCCCGCATCCGCCTACATCTCCGTGTTCCGCGACGTCCCGCTGCTGTGGCTGTTCGCCCTCGGCCCCGTCATCGGCTGGCTCCTCTACCTCGCGTGGGTCTCGCTCATCGGGGTCGCCACCTCCAACTCCGTCAACGTCACCGACGGGCTGGACGGCCTCGCGGCAGGCTCGGGCATCTTCGTCGTCGGCGCGTACAGCCTCATCGCCTTCTGGCAGGTGCAGCAGGTCTGCACGAACGTCGCAGAGGCCGTGCAACCCGCCTGCTACGGCACCCGTGATCCGTTCGACCTCGCCATCATCTCGGCGGCCTTCGTGGGCGCGCTCGTCGGATTCCTGTGGTGGAACGCGCCCAAGGCGAAGATCTTCATGGGCGACGTGGGCTCCATGGCCATCGGCGGCGTGATCGCCGCGATGGCGATCCTCACCCGCACCGAGCTTCTGATGGTTCTCGTCGCAGGCGTCTACGTCATCGCGTCCGGGTCGGTCATCCTGCAGCGCGCGTACTTCAAGATCACGCGCGGCAAACGGCTCTTCCTGATGAGCCCCCTGCATCACCACCTCGAGATGCGCGGCTGGTCCGAGGTCACCATCGTGGTGCGGATGTGGATCATCGCGGGCCTGCTCGCCGTCTCCGGCGTCGGATTCTTCTACGTCGAGTGGCTGTCGCGGGCATGAGCGCCGAGCGCCTGGACACCCTCACCAGCTGGCATGCCGACTGGCGCGGCCTGCGCGTCGCAGTGCTGGGCATGTCGGTCACCGGATTCTCCGTCGCCGACACTCTCGCCGAGCTCGGGGCCGTCGTCTTCGTCTTCACCGAGTCCGTCGACGACGAGTACGAGCGGCTCCTCCCGGTGATCGGGGCGCGGTTGTGGACCGGCGCCCTCTCCTCGGTGCCGGAGGAGCTGGTCGCCTTCGCCCCCGACGTGGTCGTCGCCTCGCCGGGGTTCTCGCCGCAGCATCCGGTGGTCGCGTGGACCCAGGACACCGGCACGGCGCTGTGGGGCGACGTGGAACTGGCGTGGCGCGTCCGCGACAAGGTGCTGCGCCCCGACGGCACGCCGGCGGACTGGATGCTGATCACCGGCACCAACGGCAAGACGACCACGACCCGGCTGACGGCGTCGATGCTCGCAGCCGGCGGGCTGCGCGCTGCCCCGGTGGGCAACATCGGCGTGCCGGTGCTCGACGCCGTCCGCGACCCCGCCGGCTTCGACGTGCTGGTGGTCGAGCTCTCCAGCCACCAGCTCTGGTACCTCGGGCGGCAGAGCGGACCCGACCCGCTGTCGCCGTACGCATCGGTGTGCCTCAACCTCGCCGACGACCACCTCGAGTGGCACGGCTCGTTCGCGGCGTACCGTGCGGCCAAGGCCGTCGTGTACCAGAACGTGCGCGTCGCGTGCGTCTACAACAAGGCCGATGCCGCGACGCGGGAGATGGTCGAAGAAGCCGACGTCGTCGAGGGCGCGCGGGCGATCGGATTCGACCTCGGCGTTCCGGGACCCAGCGACCTCGGCGTGGTGGACGGCATCCTCGTCGACCGCGCGTTCCTCCAGGAGCGGCGCACCTCGGCTCTGGAGCTCACCACGGTCGCCGACCTCGCCGCGGCAGGGCTCGGCGCTGCGCACATCGTCTCGAACGTCCTCGCCGCCAGCGCCCTGGCTCGCTCCCGGGATGTCGCGCCCGCGGCCATCCGCTCGGCACTGGCGTCGTTCACGCTCGACCCGCACCGCATCCAGGTGGTCGCCGTGCACGACGGCGTGACGTGGGTGGACGACTCGAAGGCGACGAATCCGCATGCCGCGGCATCCTCGCTCGCAGCGTTCCCCGGTGCGCTGTGGGTGGTGGGAGGACTCCTCAAGGGCGTCGACATCGCCCCGCTCGTGGCCGGGCGCGGTGCGGCGGCCAAGGCCGCGATCGTGATCGGCGTCGAGCGCGGCGCCGTGCTGGACGCGTTCGCGCGACACGCGCCCGGGGTGCCGGTGTTCGAGGTCGACCCCGCAGAGACTGAGAACGTCATGGCACGGGTCGTCGACCTGGCGATGGACGTCGCTCGCGACGGAGACGTGGTGCTGCTGGCACCGGCGGCGGCATCCTTCGACCAGTTCTCCTCCTACGCCGACCGCGGCAGGCGATTCGCCGATGCGGTGAACGAACGTATCGCCGGCCGCCCGCCGGCAGGGAAGGGGGAACCGCGTGACCACGACGACACCGCCCCCGACCCAGGCGCCTGACCCTGCCGACCCCTCTCGTCGCGGTCTCGCCGCGAAGGTGTCGCTCGGACGGGTCTTCGCACCGGTGCCGAGCGAATTCCTCCTCATCGCCTCCACCGCGCTCCTGCTCACCGGGTTCGGGCTCATCATGGTGCTGTCGGCGACGTCGGCGCTCGGAGGGGCGCAGAACCCGTTCGAGCATGTGATCAAACAGGGCGTCTTCGCGGTGCTGGGCATCCCGCTGATGTTCGTCATCAGCCGATTCCCGGTGACGTTCCTCCGCAGGATCGCGTGGCCGGCCCTCATCGGCGCGACCGTCTTCCAGCTTCTCGTGTTCGTGCCCGGGCTCGGCATCGAGTCGTACGGAAACCGTAACTGGGTCTCGATCGCCGGCTTCCAATTCCAGCCCGCGGAGTTCCTCAAGATCGCACTGGCGCTGTGGATGGGGGCGGTGATGTACCGCAAGCGCACCCTTCTCACGTCGTGGAGCCACGTCTTCATCCCGATCGTCCCGGTCGCGATCATGGTCATCGCGACGGTCCTGGCCGGACGGGACCTCGGCACCGCGATGATCCTCGTGCTCATCGTGCTCGCAGCCCTATTCTTCTCGGGCGTGAAGCTGCGGATCTTCATCCTGCCCGCTCTGGCCGCCGTGATCGCCGTGGTCTTCTTCGCCGTGAGCAGCCCGAACCGCATGGCGCGCATCATGAGCTTCGTCAACGCCGGCTCGCTCGACTGCTACTACGACACCTGCTACCAGTCGCTGCACGGCGTGTGGGGTCTGGCGTCGGGCGGCATCTTCGGACTGGGGCTGGGGAACTCGAAGGAGAAGTACGACTGGCTCCCCGCGGCGGCGAACGACTACATCTTCGCCATCGTCGGGGAGGAGCTGGGTCTCATCGGCTGCGCCGTGGTGCTGGCCCTGTTCGCGCTGTTCGCGGTGGGCGCCTTCCACATCGTGCGGAAGACCCACGACCCTTTCGTGCGGATCGTCGCCGGTGCCATCTCCATCTGGATCGTCGGGCAGGCGCTCATCAACATCGGCGTCGTCCTGCGGGTGTTCCCGGTGCTGGGCGTTCCGCTGCCCTTCATGTCCCAGGGAGGCACGAGCCTGCTTTCGGTGCTGATCGCGTGCGGCGTGCTGCTCTCGTTCGCCCGCAGCCTCCCCGTCCGCGTCCGCTGACGCTGTCGCCCTCCCCATCCGGGCCCGCTGCCGCGCTGCCCCCGTACCGTACTCAGTCTGAACGGCACTGGGTGCGGGACGAGTCCGCGTGTTCCTGCGGCCGAGCGCTCCGCCTGCGCGGTTCAGACTGAGTACGGTACGTGGTGCGGGTGCGGGGTCAGGCAGGAACGCACAGGCGGCGGTTGTTAGGGTCGGATGGTGACGACCTACCTCCTCGCCGGCGGCGGCACGGCCGGCCACGTCAACCCGCTGCTCGCCGTGGCCGACGGCCTGCGTGAGCGCGACCCCGACGCCGCCGTGTACGTGCTGGGCACGCGCGAGGGCCTGGAGTCACGCCTCGTCCCACTGCGCGGCTACGAGCTGCTCGTCGTCGACAAGGTCCCCTTCCCGCGTCGCCCCGACCGCGCCGCGGCGATGTTCCCGGTCCGCTTCCGCCGCGCCATCGCGCAGGTGCGCGCCCACCTGCGCGACCGCGAGGTGGACGTGGTCACGGGATTCGGCGGCTACGCGTCGGCCCCCGCCTACGTCGCCGCCCGGCGCGCGGGCGTGCCGGTCGTGGTGCACGAGGCCAACGCCAGACCGGGCCTCGCGAACGTGCTCGGCGCTCGCGGCGCGGCCGCCGTGGGCGTGGCGTTCGCCGGCACGCCGCTCCGGGGCGCACGCGTCGTCGGGATGCCGCTGCGCCGCGAGATCGTCGACCTCGATGCCGCGGCCTCCCGCTCCGCGGCGGCCGAGCACTTCGGGCTCGACGCCGGTCGCCCCACGCTCCTCGTCTTCGGCGGCTCGCTGGGCGCCCAGCGGCTCAACGAAGCCTTCGGCGGCTCGTGGCAGGACGTCCTCGCCGCCGGCTGGCAGCTGCTGCACGTCACCGGCGAGCGGTCCGACCTCCCCGATCCCGGCGCGCCCGGTTACGCCGTCGTCCGCTACGTCGACCGGATGGATCTGGCCTACGCCCTCGCCGACGTCATCGTGTCGCGGTCGGGGGCGGCGACCGTCAGCGAGGTCAGCGCGCTCGGGATCCCCGCCGTCTACGTGCCCTACGCCGTCGGCAACGGCGAGCAGCGCCTCAACGCCGCCGCCGCCGTCCGCGCGGGAGCTGCCCGCATCATCCCCGACGCGGAACTCACGCCCGACCGCGTGCGGGCAGAACTGGTCCCGCTGCTGCAGGATGCCGGCGCACGGCGGGCGATGCGGGATGCGGCGGCCTCCGCCGGCACGCGCACCGGAACGCAGAACGTCATCGACCTGATCGACGAGGCCCTTGCGGGCCGGAGCGACGGTGCCTCCGCGCGCCGGGGCCGACGCCCAGGAACGCCGACCTAGGATGATCGGGTCATGATTCGACCCGACTTGAGCCTGCCCATCCCCGAGAACATCGAAGCCGCCCACTTCATCGGCATCGGCGGCTCGGGGATGTCGGGGCTGGCGCGCATGTTCCTCGAGCGCGGTATCCGCGTGTCGGGGTCCGACCGCGCCGACAGCCCCGGGCTGCGTGCCCTGGAGAGCCTCGGGGCGACCGTGCACGTCGGTCACGACGCCGCTCATCTGGGCGACGCCGACACGGTCGTCCACACCGGCGCCATCTGGCCGGAGAACCCCGAGTTCGTCACCGCCAAACAGCGCGGGCTCGCCGTGATCCACCGGTCGCAGGCGCTGCACTGGCTCATCGGCGGACGCCGGCTCGTGTCGGTCGCCGGTGCCCACGGCAAGACGACCTCCACCGGCATGATCGTCACGGGCCTGCGCGCCCTCGACGCCGACCCGACGTTCGTCAACGGCGGGGTGATCGCCGACTACGACGCCTCCAGCGCGACCGGCTCCGACGATCTGGTCGTGATCGAGGCCGACGAATCCGATGGCACGTTCCTGCTCTACGACACGGCGGTCGCGCTGATCACGAACGTCGATCCCGACCACCTCGACCACTACGGCTCGTTCGACGCGTTCGATGCCGCCTTCGCGCAGTTCGCCGACCGGGCGCGCGAGGCGGTGGTGATCTCGGCCGATGACCCCGGCGCGCAGCGCGTGCGCGCACGCCTGTCGCACCCTCGCGTCATCACGTTCGGGCTGGATGCTTCCGCCGACGTCCGCGTGGCCGACATCCGCACCGACGGACCCGTCTCCTTCACCCTCACGACCGCCGGCACGACCGTTCCGTTGCAGTTGCGGGTTCCCGGCGCGCACAACGCCGTCAACGCCGCGGGCGCCGTCGCGGTGCTGGTCACGCTCGGGTACGACGTCGCTGCGGCGGCCCGAGCGGTCTCCGGGTTCGGGGGCACCGCGCGGCGGTTCGAGCTGCACGACGTCCGGCGCGGGGTGAGCGTGTACGACGATTACGCGCACCATCCGACCGAGGTCGCCGCCGCCCTCGCGGCCGCCCGTACCGTCATCGGCGACGGCCGCATCATCGCCCTGCACCAGCCGCACACCTACTCGCGCACTCAGGCGATGTACCGCGAGTTCGCCGAGGTGCTGGAGTCGTACGCCGATCACACCGTCGTGCTGGACGTGTACGGCGCCCGCGAAGATCCGGTACCCGGTGTCACCGGAGAACTGGTCAGCGGTGCCTTCCGCGATCCCGACCACGTCCACTTCGTCGCGGACTGGCAGGAGGCCGCCGACTACACCGCGGCGGTGGCGCGCGGCGGCGACTACGTCATCACCCTCGGCTGCGGCAACGTGAACCTCATCATCCCGCAGGTGCTCGAGGCGCTCTCGCGCACCGCCGAGATCGCCGAGGAGTGACGCGGATGCGCCGGCCGAGCCCCCTGCCGCCGCCGCCCGCGGAATCGTCGCCCGCCCGACGGACCACCGAGAAGCCGGCCGCCGCGCGCGAACCCACCGCCCCGGTCATCCCGCTCCTTCCGGGCGAGGAGCGGTGGAGCCCCGCCCGCCCGTCCGCGCCGACCGCTCCGGAGGACGCCGGAACCCCTGACCGACTCGGTCTGCGCGACGTGTGGCGCGCCTCCCGTGCCCGCCGGCGGGCGCTCCGCGCCGAGGTGCGCCGGTTCACGGTGCGCCAGCGCCGCCGGCGGATGCTGTGGATCGGTGCCGCCGCGGCGGTGGCGCTGCTCGTCCTGGGCACGGTGGGTGCCGCCTACAGTCCGCTGTTCGCCGTGGAGCGCATCGAGGTCGCCGGGACGAGCACGCTGGATGCGAACGCCGTCGCGGAGGCCCTCGACGACCAGCTCGGCACGCCGCTCCCGCTCGTGGACGACAGTGCCGTGAAGGCCGCGCTCGTGCGCTTCCCGCTCGTGGAGTCCTACACGCTCGAGGCGCGCCCGCCGCACGACCTCGTCGTACGTATCGTCGAACGCACCCCGGTGGGGGCGATCGGATCCGCCGCCGGCTACACGGTCGTGGATGCCGCGGGCGTCGCGCTGTCGACGACCCCCTCGGCGCCACCGGGTCAGCCGGTGCTCACCATCACCGGCGGCGTGGGGTCGGCGGCGTTCCAGGCGGCGGGGCGGGTCATGCGGTCGCTGCCCGACGCGATCCGGATGCAGGTGACGGCGGTCTCGGCCACCACGGCCGATGACGTCACGCTGACCCTGGGCGCGACCGAGACGACGGTCGTGTGGGGGAGCGCCGACCGATCCGCTCTCAAGGCCCTCACCCTGGAGCGCGCGATGCAGGGCCGTCCGCCTGCCGACACGAGCGTGTACGACGTCTCCTCCCCGTCGGCCATCGTGGTGCGCTGACGCTTTATCCGCGGGTTGTGGCGACACGCCGCGTCGCTCCGGCTGACGCCGCGTCCGCCACCTACGTTCGGAATCAGGAATTGCATACCCAGCAATTCTTTAACCCTCTAGATGAGGTTTAAGGTTCGGGATATGGAGGCCGGCATGAGCCAGAACCAGAACTACCTCGCCGTGATCAAGGTCGTGGGAGTCGGCGGTGGTGGCGTCAACGCCGTCAACCGCATGATCGAGCTCGGCCTGCGCGGCGTGGAGTTCATTGCGATCAACACGGACGCTCAGGCGCTGCTCATGAGCGACGCCGACGTCAAGCTCGACGTCGGACGGGAACTCACGCGCGGCCTCGGTGCCGGCGCCGACCCCGAGGTGGGTCGCCGCGCCGCAGAGGACCACGCGGAAGACATCGAAGAGGCATTGGCCGGCGCCGACATGGTGTTCGTCACGGCCGGCGAGGGCGGTGGCACGGGCACCGGTGGCGCACCGGTCGTCGCACGCATCGCCAAGTCGATCGGCGCGCTGACCATCGGTGTCGTCACGAAGCCCTTCTCCTTCGAGGGGCGTCGCCGCCAGCAGCAGGCCGAGACCGGCGTCTCCAAGCTCAAGGAAGAGGTCGACACCCTCATCGTGGTGCCGAACGACCGGCTCCTGGAGATCAGCGACCGCGGCATCTCGATGATCGAGGCCTTCGCCACGGCCGACCAGGTGCTCCTGGCCGGTGTGCAGGGCATCACCGACCTCATCACTACGCCGGGTCTCATCAACCTCGACTTCGCCGACGTCAAGTCGGTCATGCAGGGTGCGGGATCCGCGCTCATGGGCATCGGCTCCGCGCGCGGCGCCGATCGCGCGATCAAGGCCGCCGAACTGGCGGTCGAGTCCCCGCTGCTGGAGGCGTCGATCGAGGGCGCCCACGGCGTCCTGCTGTCGATCCAGGGCGGCTCGAACCTCGGCATCTTCGAGATCAACGACGCCGCGCAGCTGGTGAAGGAGGCCGCGCATCCCGAGGCCAACATCATCTTCGGAACGGTGATCGACGACACTCTCGGCGACGAGGTGCGGGTCACGGTCATCGCGGCAGGCTTCGACGGCGGAGAGCCGTCGCTGCGTCTGGATGCCGTGGGTGCTGCCCAGCGGCCGGCAACGCCCGTCCTCCCGCCCCTGCCGCTGCCCACCGAGGAGACCACGCCCTCGGCGCCGGTCGCCGAGGAGGAGCGCGTGCGCGAGTCGGTGCCGGTCGCTGCCCGCCATCCCGAGCCTGCCTACGACTCGGCATTCGGCGACGACGACCTGGACATCCCCGACTTCCTGAAGTAGGAGTCCTCAACAGCGGTGGCGGGTCCGGCATGCCCCGGGCCCGCCACAGCGTTTCCGGGAGGAATCGTGGACCGCGAACTGGCCGACCGTCTGGCCGCCGTCGATGAGCGGATCGCCGCATCCGCCCGGGCCGCCGGGCGCGATCCCGCGGAGATCACTCGCATCGTCGTGACGAAGTTCCACCCGGCCGCCCTCGTGCGCGACCTGTACGCGCTGGGCGTGCGAGACGTGGGGGAGAACCGTCAGCAGGAGCTGACGGCGAAGGCGGCCGACTGGACGGCGCTGACCGACCTGCGGTGGCACTTCATCGGGCAGGCGCAGACCAACAAGGCCCGGGCCATCCGTGCCGTGGCATCGGCGGTGCACTCGATCGACCGTGCGCGGCTGGCCGACGCCCTGGATGCGGCGGCCCCGGACCCGGCGGACGTCCTGGACGTGCTCGTGCAGGTGAACCTGACCGACGATCCCGGTCGCGGCGGTGTCGAGCCGGCGGCGGTCCTCGGCTTGGCCGAACACGTGGCTGCGCTGCCTACCCTGCGCGTCCGGGGGGTCATGGCCGTCGCTCCGCTGGACGAGGAGCCCGAGCGCGCCTTCTCGCGGCTGCGTGCCGCAGCGGACGCCGTGCGCAGCGTGGCACCGGAGGCGACGTGGATCTCGGCCGGGATGACCGGAGATTTCCCCGAAGCGATCGCAATGGGCGCGACACACCTGCGGATCGGCTCGGCAATCACGGGCCCGAGGCCCGTGCGCGGATAGCCTCGGAACAGACGAGCGAACGGAGGATGCGATGTCGAACCCGCTCAAAAAGACCATGGTGTACCTGGGCCTCGCTGACGAAGAGGAAGCCTTCGACGAGCCGGCGACGCAGCCTTCGAGCCGCAAACCGCAGGCTGTCGAGAAGGCCGCACCGGTGACGCCGATCCACCGCCCCTCGGTGGTGCGTCAGCCGACCCCGGGCCCGATCAGCGAGATCCTGACGGTGCACCCCAAGCAGTACCGCGACGCGCAGGTGATCGCCGAGAACTTCCGCGAGGGCGTTCCGGTCATCATCAACCTGTCGCAGATGAGCGACGCCGACGCGCGCCGCCTGATCGATTTCGCCAGCGGCCTGTCCATGGGGCTGTACGGGCGGATCGAGCGGGTCACGAGCAAGGTGTTCCTGCTGTCCCCGGAGAACATCGCCGTATCCGGCGACGGTGCGCTTGCGCAGGGGGACCCCGAGTCCGTCGCGTTCGCTCAGCCGTAACCGACCGTGGACGTGCTGCGCCTGGTCGCCACGATCCTCAACGGGCTGCTCTTCCTGTACGTCATCGTGCTGCTCGTGCGACTCGTGCTCGAATACATCCCGATGTTCAACCGGTCGTGGCGACCGCGCGGTGGGGCACTGATCGCGGCCGAGGTCGTCTATACGGTGACCGACCCGCCGATCCGGCTCTTCCGTCGCTTCATCCCGCCCTTGCGTGTGGGGCCCGTCGCCATCGACTTCGCCTTCGCGTTGACGATGCTGCTGTGCTTCCTCCTGCTGGGGATCACGCGCTCGATCGCCGGAGGCTGACCGACCCCCGGCTCGACCGCAAGGCTTCGACAGCCTGCGGAGCCGCCGACTATGCTTGCTCGAAGCACGCACGGCCCGGAGCGCCGTCAGAACCCCGGCCCGAGACCAGCTCTCGAAAGAGGAATCACCATGCCATTGACCCCTGATGACGTCGTCACCAAGCAGTTTCAGCACGTCCGGTTCAAGGAAGGCTTCGACCCGGACGAGGTGGACGACTTCCTCGACGAGATCGTCGTCGAGTGGCGTAAGGCCCTCGCCGAGAACGAGGAGCTGAAGGCCCGGCTCGCCGCCTATGAGTCCGGTGAGCAGCCCGTCGCCGAGCCGCGCGCGGAAGCACCGGCCGAGCCGGTCGTCACCGACGTCCCCGCGCCCACCCCGGTGGCCGCACCCGTCTCCTCCGCGGACCCGGCCTCGACGTCGGCGGGCATCATCGAGCTGGCCCAGCGCCTGCACGACGAGCACGTCGCCGAGGGCAAGGCGCAGCGCGACCAGCTCATCTCCGAAGCCCAGTCCCGCGCGGCGGCCATCCTGGCCGAGGCCGAGGCGAAGGGCCGCGACGAGATCGCGCGCCTGGAGAAGGAGCGCGTCGCGCTGGAGGGCCGCATCTCCGAGCTGAACGCGTTCGAGCGCGACTACCGCGCACAGCTGCGCAGCTACATCGAGGGCAAGCTCCGCGACCTCGATACGACCGCAACGCCGTCCGGATCCACCCCGGTCTCGGCGATCGGGCTCTAGGCCCGCTCGGTGCGCAGCCGAGCACCCCTGCATAAGGCGGCGGCCGGCATCCTCATCGCGATCCTCGCGGTGACGGTGCTGGCCGCCGACCAGTTCACGAAGTACCTCGCCATTGCGAACCTGCCTCCCGAGGAGCCGGTTCCCGTGCTCGGCGAGTTCCTGCAGTTCTACCTGGTGCGAAACCCCGGCGCGGCGTTCTCGCTCGGGCAGGGTGTCACGTGGGTCTTCACGATCGCGCTGGCCGTCGTCGCCGTCGTCATCGTCTGGCTCGCCGTGACACGCGTGACCTCCCGCGCGTGGGCGGTGACCCTCGGACTGCTCCTGGGCGGCGTCCTCGGGAACCTCACCGACCGGCTGCTGCGGTCACCGGGATTCCCCGTAGGACACGTGGTGGATTTCATCTCCACGCCCTGGATGATGCCGGCCATCTACAACGTCGCCGACATCTTCATCGTCACGATGATGATCGCCGTGGCGCTGCTCGTCCTCATCGGGCTGCGCCTGGACGGCACGCGGGAGACCCGTGCCGCCGCCGGGGATGACGCCGCCGGGGATGACGCCGCCGGGGATGACGCCGTCCGGGATGACGAGGAGCCGGGCGCGGTCGCCGATCAGACCGACCCCGGGCCGACGCCGCGCTGATGACGGAGTCACGGAGTCTTCCCGTCCCCGACGGGCTCGACGGCACCCGGGTGGATGCCGCGCTGGCCAAGATGCTCGGATTCTCCCGCACCTTCGCCGCGGAGGTGGCCGACGCGGGGGGCGTCGAGCAGGACGGACGGACGGTCGGCAAGTCCGACCGGCTGCACGGCGGCGCGTGGCTCCAGGTGACGTGGACGGCCAAACGCGAACCCGAGATCGTGCCCGTCGAGGTGCCGGGCCTCGGCATCGTGTACGACGACGACGACATCGTCGTGGTGGACAAGCCCTCGGGGGTGGCGGCGCATCCGTCGATGGGCTGGGAGGGGCCCACGGTGCTCGGCGCACTGGCGGGGGCCGGGTTCCGCATCTCCACCAGCGGCGCCGCCGAGCGGCGCGGGATCGTGCATCGTCTGGACGTCGGGACGAGCGGGCTCATGGTGGTGGCGAAGACCGAGCACGCCTACACCGTCCTCAAGCGGGCGTTCAAGGAACGCGAGGTGGAGAAGATCTACCACGCCGTCGTGCAGGGCCACCCCGATCCCCTCGCCGGCACGATCGATGCGCCGATCGGTCGTCATCCCACGCACTCGTGGAAGTTCGCCGTGACGCCCGCCGGCAAGGACTCCGTCACCCACTACGAGACCCTCGAGGCGTTTCCCGGCGCTTCCCTGCTGGAGATCCACCTCGAGACGGGGCGGACGCACCAGATCCGCGTCCACATGGCCGCGCACCGGCATCCCTGTGTGGGCGACCCCCTCTACGGGGCCGACCCGACGCTGTCGGCCCGCCTCGGCCTCACCCGCCAGTGGCTGCACGCCCGCCAGCTGTCCTTCGCACACCCCGAGACGGGGGAGTGGTCGACGTTCACCTCCGAGTATCCCGCCGACCTGGCCCGCGCCCTGGAGATCCTCCGCGCCGACTGACCGCGTCTGGGCGTTCCGCTTCGTCGGAGCATTTCGCCTTCGTCGGAGGATCCTGCGCGCATCCTCCGACGCGCGCAGCATCCTCCGACCTCGGTGGGGACAGTGTCGGGGAAGGCGGCACACGGCGATCAACCGTGGACGTACGCGCCGCGAGGTCGTTCGACGTGGTTGCGACGAGAAGGTCGACCTCACGATGGCCTATGTCGGGAGGAAGCGGCTGTTCCAGAAGGCCGCGGCACCCTCGCGGCGCCCCGTGTCCCAGCTGGCGGTTTTCCTCGGGTGCGGATGCGTCGGACTCCGTAGCGCCCGCGGCCCGCGCATCCGCCCCGTCGCCGGCGGCTCGCGCGTCGGAGGACGGCACCGTCGTCGGAGGATGACGGGTGGATGCTCCGACCTCGATGCGATCCTCCGACCGCGGGCCGCGCATCCGCGCTAGCGGCCGCCGGAGAAGGTCGCCGGGTCGTCCTCGGCCATCGCCAGGGCGATCCGGCGGACGTGCTCGTGGGCGACATCGGTCAGCTCGCCCAGGCCGTAGAAGCCGACCTCGGTCACCTCGCCGTCGGCGGGATGCGGCTCACCCGAGATCCAGTCGCAGCGGAACACGAGATCGAGGTAGTCGACCTGGTCGCCGTTGGCGTAAGTCATGCGGGGGATCTGGTGGACGAGGGCCAGGCGGGTGGCGCGGACGACGACTCCTGCCTCTTCGAGGCATTCCCGTACCGCGGTGTCGGCGGGTTCCTCGCCCGGTTCGACGATGCCCGAGACCGGCGCCCACCGACCGTTGTCGGTGCGCTTGCCCAGCAGCACCTTCTCGTCGCGGAACACGACGGCCGTGACCCCGACGAGGGGGAGCGGGGCTTGCCCGATCTTCTCGCGCAGGGACAGGACGAATTCGGGGGTGGCCATGCGTCCACGGTAGCGGGGGTGGGGACCGAGCCGGTCCCCACCCCCGATCCGGCTCAGCTCAGGCGTCGCCTCCGGCGCGCCGTCAGGAGCACGGCTCCGACGACGAGCAGCGCGGCGGCGGCGGTGAGGCCGACGAGCGCGAGCGCTCCGCCGCCGGTGGCGGCGAGACCGGACGCGATGGCTCCCACGCCGCCCTCACGCTCGTCCGTCACCGGGGTGTCCGCGGGGATGACCTCCACGGTGACGCTCGAGGTCAGGCCGTTCACCGTCGCCGTGATCGTGTGCGGGCTCGCCTGCGGGAAGCTGACCGTGTTCCCCGAGAAGACATCCGTCGCCACGGAACTGGTGAGAACCGCCAACGACGTGACATCACCGAGGCTCTCGCCGTCGGCGTCGAAGCCCTCGACCGTCGCCGTCAGAGTGCCGCCCTGCGGCACCGACGGGGCGCTCATCTCGAGTTCGATCGACGCGATGCGTTCGGCGACGGTGAGCCACCGCGCATAGGCGGTGGTGCTGGCCGTCAGCGGCGACGAGAAGTCGAACGGCGTGGTGAGCGCGGCATCCGCGTACCAGCCGCCGAAGCCCAGGCCGTCGGCGGTCGGGTCGGCCGGGGCCGTCGGCGCGCTGCCGTACGCGACCTCTTGGGCGGCTGGTGCCGTCCCCTGACCGCCGACGTCGAAGCTCAGGGTGACCGGCGCCGGAGCTCCGAACGCGCCCGAGCGTGCGGCGGCGTCGAGGCCGCCGACCACCGGCAGAACGAGGGAACTGCTCGTCGCGTCGATCGTGACGGTGGCTCCCGGGGATCCTGCGACGAACCCGGACATGTTGGTCGTCAGGACCAGGCCGATGCGGCTGCCGGCGCGGAACGTGTAGTCGTACGGCTCCAGCGTCCAGTCGAATCCGTACATCTGCCCGGGGACCACCGGCGTCGCCTGGCCGTCGACCAGGGTGTCGCGGTTGGATGAGTCCAGCACGCCGCGTGAGACGCGCCAGAAATCGGTGGTGGCCGACCGTCGCTCCACCTCGAGGTAGCACGCGTTGTCGAACGCGCTGGCGCCACCCCAGCAGGTGCGCGTGGCGAGGTTCTGCACTCCGTCCCCGGTGCCACGGGGTGTCCGGGCGGCGGTGCTGTAGTCGACCAGCAGCGCGCCGAGATTCGTCTGCTCCTGGCTCAGCGACGCGTCGAGGCGGACGGTGGGGGTGCCGGAGATGCGCAGGTCCTGTTCGAGCGGCTCGGACAGCATGACCAGCCGGGAGGACTGCTGACCCTCGGGGCCGGTGATCAGCGCGGTTTCGTTCGGGCTGTTGCCGGGGCCGGTGAAGGCGATGGTGGTCGCTCCCTCCGTCGGCGCCAGGGCGAGCGAGCCTTCCGTCCCCGGCTGCCCGGTGACATGGACATCGACCTGCTCGGCACCCGGCGCGGGCCAGGAGACCTCGTCCAGGTAGACGGCGGGGTCGGATTCGACCGTGGACTGCGGCTCCGACATGATGCCGTTCTCCAGGCCGTACAGCCAGTAGTCGAACCAGCGGTGCAGCGTGTCGACCCATACCTCGCGGCGGAAGTCGAACGGATCGACGTGACCCACGCGCGGCAGCCATACCTTCCGCGGGACGTCGCTGGCGCCCAGGGCGTCCCAGTACTCGGCGAATTGACTCATCCGCACGTTGTCGTCATTCAGGCCGTGCACGGCGAACACGGACGCGCGCACCTTGTCCGCGTCGGCGCGGTAGTCGCGCTCCTGCCAGAACGCGTTGATGTCGCCGGTCTCGTCGCCGTCGATCGCGTTCATCTCGTCCCGGGTCGGCGCGCACACCGCGCGACGATCCTCGTTCGTGACGTTGCTCGACAGGCTCGCGGGATAGTCGGTGTTGTGCCGGATGCCGTTGGTCCGCGAGTAGCGGTACCACTCGCTGATGGCATCGATCGGGACGATCGTCGAGAGCCCGTCGACGCCGGTGGCGGCGACGCCGTTGGCGAGGGTGCCGTCGTAGGACTTGCCGATCATGCCCGCCCGGCCGTTGTGCCAGTCGGCGGTGACGGGGTCGCCCGCGGCGTCGAATCCGGGGACGCGGCCCTGCAGCCAGTCGATGACGACCTTCATGCTCGCGATGTCGCCGGAGCCGCCGTGCAGGGGGCAGCCGGTGGAGAACCCCGTGCCGTTCATCTGTGCGTGGATGACGGCGTACCCGCGGGGGACGAAGTAGTTGTCGTAGAACAGCGGGAACAGATCGGTCACGCCGTCGCCGTCCTGATCCGACAGCTTCTGCGATTCGTTACCGCGCCCGACGGTGGTGAAGTACGGGCTGGGGTCGATGATGGCGGGTACCGCGAGCGTCGCGGGGTCCACGTCCGGACGGACGATGTCGATGGCCGTGCGGTCGGTCACCCCGTCGCGGTCCTGGTCGACGCCCTCGACGGGGATGTACACGCGCTCACGGATCGCTTCGGCGTACTCGAAAACCGGCTGCGTCGACGTTCCGACGATGGGGGTGGGTGCGGGCACGGGCGCGGCGGTGGCAGCCGTGGCCGGTGCCACGAGCGTGGCGGCGATGCCGACGGCGATGGCCGCGGCGGTGATCCTGCGGGGGACAGTGCGTCGATGTGGCCGCGCGGGGGGCGCATTTCGTAATAATTCCATAACCAATTCATAACGCCGCGCCGGGGCGCCGATGTCCCCGCAGCGCCCCTCTGCGGAAACGTGACCAGACCGTTATGTTCGCCGGTCGGGCGTCACGAAACCGTAACCGGTCACTGAAGAACGCGTCGCTGCCCGTAACACGACGCAGGGACAATGCGCGCGCGCGGCGAGCGCGTTGCGGAGCAGCCCGTGTCCGAGGGCGCTCGTAGACTCGATGCGTGGCATCCGACTCCTTCGCTCACCTGCATGTCCACAGCGAGTACTCGATGCTCGACGGCGCCGCGCGTATCGGCCCGATGGTCCAGGAGGCCGTCCGGCAGGGCATGCCGGCGATCGCGGTGACCGATCACGGCAACACGTTCGCGGCGTACGAGTTCTACAAGACCGCGAAGGATGCCGGAATCAAGCCGATCATCGGCATCGAGGCGTACGTGACCCCGGGTACCCACCGCGCAGACAAGGCGCGCGTGCGCTGGGGCACGCCCGAGCAGAGCAACGACGACGTCTCGGGTTCGGGCGCCTACACGCACATGACCCTGCTGTCCGAGACCACCGAGGGGATGCACAACCTCTTCCGCCTCTCCAGCAGGGCCTCGATCGAGGGCTACTACTTCAAGCCGCGCATGGACCGCGAGCTGCTGCAGACCTACTCGAAGGGGCTCATCGCGACCACCGGTTGCCCCTCAGGGGAGGTGCAGACGCGGCTGCGGCTCGGCCAGTACGACGCGGCGCGTGCCGCGGCGGCCGAGTTCCAGGACATCTTCGGCAAGGAGAACTACTTCGCCGAGATCATGGATCACGGGCTGTCGATCGAGCGTCGGGTCATGAGCGATCTCCTGAAGATCGCCAAAGACCTGAACATCCCGCTCGTCGGCACCAACGACCTGCACTACACCCACCAGCACGACGCCACGAGCCACGCGGCGCTTCTGTGCGTGCAGTCGGGGTCCACGCTGGACGACCCCAAGCGGTTCAAGTTCGACGGCGACGGGTACTACGTGAAGTCTCCCGCCGAGATGCGGCAGATCTTCCGCGACCACCCGGAGGCCTGCGACAACACACTGCTGATCGCCGAGCGCTGCGACGTCGAGTTCAACACCTCCGCGAACTACATGCCCCGCTTCCCGGTCCCGGCCGGAGAGACCGAGGAGTCGTGGTTCATCAAGGAGGTCGAGAAGGGGCTGGAGTTCCGTTACCCCGACGGCATCCCCGCCGAGGTGCGCACGCAGGCCGAATACGAGACCGGCGTCATCACGCAGATGGGCTTCCCCGGTTACTTCCTCGTGGTCGCCGACTTCATCAACTGGGCCAAGGACCACGGCATCCGGGTCGGCCCCGGCCGTGGCTCGGGGGCCGGGTCGATGGCTGCCTACGCGATGCGGATCACCGACCTCGATCCGCTGCGGCACGGCCTCATCTTCGAGCGCTTCCTCAACCCCGATCGCGTGTCGATGCCCGACTTCGACGTCGACTTCGACGACCGTCGCCGCGGCGAGGTCATCCAGTACGTCACCGAGAAGTACGGCGACGAACGCGTCGCGCAGATCGTGACCTACGGCACGATCAAGGCGAAGCAGGCCCTCAAGGATGCCGGCCGCGTGCTGGGTTTCCCGTTCAGCATGGGGGAGAAGCTCACCAAGGCGATGCCCCCGGCCGTGATGGGGAAAGACATGCCGCTGGACGGCATGTTCGACAAGGAGCACCCGCGCTTCAAGGAGGCCGCGGAGTTCCGGACCCTCATCGAGACCGACACCGAAGCCAAGACGGTCTTCGACACCGCCGTCGGCCTCGAGAACCTCAAGCGTCAGTGGGGTGTGCACGCGGCGGGCGTGATCATGTCGAGCGAACCGCTCATCGACATCATCCCGATCATGCGCCGCGAGCAGGACGGCCAGATCGTCACGCAGTTCGACTATCCCGCGTGCGAGTCCCTCGGCCTCATCAAGATGGACTTCCTCGGGCTTCGCAACCTCACGATCATCAACGACGCCGTCGACAACATCGAGGCCAACCGCGGCGAGAAGCTCGTCCTGGAAGACCTCCCGCTCGACGACGCGGACTCCTATGAACTGCTCTCCCGCGGTGACACGCTCGGGGTGTTCCAGCTCGACGGCGGCCCGATGCGGTCGCTCCTGCGGTTGATGAAGCCCGACAACTTCGAAGACATCTCGGCCGTCATCGCGCTGTACCGCCCCGGGCCCATGGGGGCGAACTCCCACATCAACTACGCGCTGCGCAAGAACGGCCAGCAGGAGATCACGCCGATCCATCCCGAGCTCGAAGAGCCGCTCAAGGAGATCCTCGAGGCCACCCACGGCCTGATCATCTATCAGGAGCAGGTGATGGCCATCGCCCAGCGGGTGGCGGGGTTCTCGCTCGGCCAGGCCGACATTCTCCGTCGCGCGATGGGCAAGAAGAAGAAGTCGGAGCTGGACAAGCAGTACGAGGGCTTCCACGGCGGCATGGTGGAGCGCGGCTTCGGGGAAGCGGCGATCAAGGCTCTGTGGGACATCCTCCTCCCGTTCTCCGACTACGCCTTCAACAAGGCGCACTCCGCGGCGTACGGACTGGTCTCCTACTGGACGGCCTATCTGAAGTCCCACTATCCCGCCGAGTACATGGCGGCGCTGCTCACCAGCGTCGGCGACTCCAAGGACAAGATGGCGGTCTACCTGAACGAGTGCCGCCGCATGGGGATCCAGGTGCTCCCACCCGACGTGAACCAGTCGATCCGGTATTTCGCCGCCGTCGGAGAAGACATCCGCTTCGGCCTCGGCGCGGTACGCAACGTCGGTGCGAACGTCGTCGACGGGATCGTCGCGGCGCGGCAGGCGGTCGCCTTCACCTCGTTCCATGACTTCTTGGCCAAGGCGCCGTTACACGTGGCGAACAAGCGCACGGTGGAATCGCTCATCAAGGCCGGCGCTTTCGACTCGCTCGGGGCGACGCGCCGGGCGCTTCTGGAGATCCACGAGGACGCGACCGAGGGGGCCGTGCTCGACAAGCGGCGGGAGGCCAACGGCGAGGTCGGTTTCGACTTCGACTCGCTGTGGGACGAACCGCAGCTGGACGCCAAGGTGCCCGACCGGCCGGAGTGGACCAAGAAGGACAAGCTCGCCTTCGAGCGCGAGATGCTCGGTCTCTACGTCTCCGACCACCCGCTGGCCGGCCTCGAGGTCTCCCTCGCCAAGCACGCGTCCACCAGCATCCACGACCTGCTCTCGTCCGACGACGTGCAGGACGGCGACCAGGTCACCATCGCGGGACTGGTCACCAGCGTGCAGCACCGCGTCGCCAAGCAGAGCGGCAACCCCTACGGCATGATCACCGTCGAAGACTTCAACGGCGAGGTCACCGTGATGTTCATGGGGAAGACCTACCAGGAGTTCTCCCCGGTCCTGCAGGCCGACGCCATCCTCGTGGTCCGCGGCAGGGTGTCCCGGCGCGATGACGGTCTGAACCTGCACGCCCAGTCGGCGTTCTCGCCGGATCTGGGGTCGATGGATGACTCGGGCCCGCTGGTGCTGTTGATGCCCGAGCAACGCGCCAGCGAAGACCTCGTGAGCGAGCTTCTCCAGACTCTGCACCGTCACCGCGGCGACACCGAGGTGACGCTCAAACTCCACAAGGGCGGCACCGCGAAGGTGTTCGACGTCCCGCATCCCGTGCGGGTGACCGCCGATCTGTACGGCGAGCTCAAGGGTCTGCTCGGCCCGAACTGCCTTGGCTGATGTGCCGGATCTGCGTAAGCCCTGTCAATGCACCGGCGCCTGCCTGGGATGCGTCGGCGACCCTCGGTAGGATCGTCCCCGCCCCCTTGAGAGGAACATCGTGACTGACGCCGAACTGGACGACACCACCATCGCCCGCGCCCCCGCTGCCGACGACGCGGCTCGCACCGCCGCCGAGCACGACGCGGCTCGCACCGCCGCCGAGCACGACGAGGCTCCGACCGCCTCCGAGCAGGAGACCCCGCCGCAGTACGGCGTGGGTCCGTTCTCGATCCGCGAGGTCGCCCTCGTGGGCGTCTGGCTCGTGGCCTTCATCGTCTCGTTCTTCCCGCTCAACATCGTGGAGGGCAACGCGCGGCCGCTCTTCGGTGGCGACAACGTGTGGGTGTCGGGCCTGTCCTGGATCGCGACGATCGGCCTGCCGACCGTCGCCGTGTTCCTCCTGGTCCTCCGTCGCCTCTCTCCCGAGGGCATTCGCCGAGTGGGGTCCCTCGCCATCGACCAGTTCGCCTCGGTCGCCTTCTCCGTGGCGGCGCTGGTCTGGCTCACCGAGCTGTGGGAGACGATCGCGATCGTGATGGAGACCGGGTTCTGGACCCGCTCCTGGGTGGTGTGGGTCGAAGTCGTGCTCATGCTCGCCGGCGTCGTGCTGACCGTCTTCGCGCCGATCATCCCGGTGCTGGAGCAGGACTTCCAGGGCCGTCGCGAAACGCCCGCGCACCGCAATGCCCGCCCCGTCCGGCCGGTGACCCAGCGCCCCGCGCGCGAGCGGCCTGCGCCTGCCGCTGCCCCTGCTCCCGTCGAGGCCGCAGCCGTCCCCTCCGGGGCACCGCAGACCACGGCCTACGACACCGGTGCGTACGGCACCGGTGCGTACGGCACCGGTTCCGCCTCACCGGCCCCCTCGCCCGCCGGTACGTCCGGTGACACCGGTTCGTACGACACGGACGTCTTCGCCCCTCTCCGCGAGGAGCCTGCCGCGCAGGAGCCTGCCGCGCAGGAGCCGCAGACGCGCGAGTGGTCGATGGCGGACGAGACCGTCACCTCCGCGCAGGCCGCTCCGCCGCAGGTGCAGGCGTTCTGGGCGCTCGTTCCCGTCGAGCGCGACGTGGTCGACGACTACGGCAACCCGCTGTTCCGCATCGGTCCCACCGCGTGGGCGCTGGTGATCGAGGACCGCGGTGAGGTCTTCGTCATCCGCCACGAGGACGGCCGGGTGGGCTACCTCCACGACGTGACCGGGGTCACGCGCGGCTGAGCCGCCGGTAGCCTGGACGGATGCTCCGCACCATCGACCTGCGCGGTCGGAATCTGACGACGGCCGATCTCCTCGACGCCGTCCCGCGTGCCGTCGCGGCCCGTGACGAGGCTCTCACGACGGCCGCGGCGATCGTTGCCGACGTGGCACAGCGCGGCGAGACGGCGTTGCGCGAGCAAGCCGAGCGGTTCGATAGGGTCTCCGGCCACGACGTGCGCGTCCCGGCGGAGCAGCTGTCCGAGGCCGCCGCTTCGCTGAGCCCGGCCGTGCGCGCGGCGCTGGAAGAAGCCATCCGCCGCGTCCGGGATGCCTCCGCGGCGCAGGTGCCGCCGCCGGTGACGACCCACCTCGGCCCCGGGGCGCTCGTCACCCAGCGGTGGCAACCGGTGCGCCGGGTGGGCGTGTACGTGCCCGGGGGGAAGGCGGTCTACCCCTCGAGCGTCGTGATGAACGTGGTGCCCGCCCAGGTCGCCGGGGTGGGGGAGGTCGCGCTGGCCTCGCCGCCGCAGCGCGAGTTCGACGGGCGTGTGCACCCCGTCATCCTCGCCGCGGCGCACCTGCTGGGCATCACCGAGGTCTACGCGATGGGCGGCGCCGGGGCCATCGGCGCGTTCGCGTACGGGGTGGCCTCCCTGGGGCTGGAGCCGGTCGATGTCGTCACCGGGCCCGGCAACAACTTCGTCGCGGCCGCCAAACGCGCCGTCGCCGGTCGGGTGGGCACGGACGCCGAGGCCGGCGCGACCGAGATCCTCGTCGTCGCCGACGACAGCGCCGATCCGGTGCTGGTCGCCGCCGACCTCGTGAGCCAGGCCGAACACGACGAGCAGGCCTCCGCGGTCCTGGTGACCGAGTCGCCCGCGATGGCAGCGGCCGTGGCGGATGCGGTGGCCGAGCGCGCGGCGCAGACCCGTCACACCGCGCGGGTGCGCGCAGCGCTGACCGGTCCGCAGTCCGCCATCGTCCTGGTGGACGATCTGGACGGCGCCGCCGCGTTCAGCAATGCCTACGCCCCGGAACACCTCGAACTGCACCTGGCCGACCCCCGCCCCGAGTTGTTCGTCCACGCCGGCGCCGTCTTCGTGGGGCCCTACTCGCCCGTGAGCCTCGGCGACTACCTGGCCGGAAGCAACCACGTGCTGCCCACGGGC
The DNA here is from genome assembly GCF_057197625.1 of Microbacterium sp. Z6_144. NCBI lineage: Bacteria > Bacillati > Actinomycetota > Actinomycetes > Micrococcales > Microbacteriaceae > Microbacterium > Microbacterium sp. Z6_144. The sequence goes on along the minus strand of NZ_JBXVPT010000001.1, from coordinate 2,028,527 downwards.
GGGCAGGCGCGATACGCCGCGGGGCTCTCAGCGGCGACGTTCCTGCGCCCGCAGCAGGTGATCGAATACGACCGCGACGCCCTGGCAGCGGTGCGCGAAGGGATCGTGGCCCTCGCCGAGGCGGAGGCGCTGCCCGCGCACGGCGAGGCGGTCGTGGCGCGTTTCGCCCCCCGGCAGGCCCAGGAACCGCGCGAGGACTGACGTCGTCGCGTAGTCTGTCGATGCCATGCACTGCCCGTTCTGTCGCCACCCCGACTCCCGCGTCATCGATTCCCGCACGAGCGACGACGGTCTCAGCATCCGTCGCCGCCGTCAGTGCCCCGAGTGCGGGGGCCGCTTCTCGACCGTGGAGACGGCCAGTCTCAACATCATCAAGCGCTCCGGCGTCATCGAGCCCTTCAGCCGCGAGAAGGTGATGGCGGGAGTGCGGAAGGCCTGTCAGGGCCGACCGGTCACCGAGGCCGACCTGGCGATGCTGGCGCAGAGCGTCGAGGAGACCGTGCGTCAGACCGGCGCCTCGCAGATCGAGGCGAACGAGATCGGCCTGGCGATCCTCGGGCCGCTGCGCGAGCTGGACGAGGTCGCCTACCTCCGCTTCGCGAGCGTCTACCAGGGGTTCGAATCGCTCGAAGACTTCGAGTCCGCGATCGGGCTGCTGCGCGCCGATCACTCCGCCCGCCGAGCCGCCGACGAACCGGCCGGCGTCGCAGAGTAGCGCTCCGTCCCGGGGGGCCTAGGCTGGCGGGGATGTACCCGCTGCTTTTCCGCCTCGTACTGTCGCGGATCGACCCCGAACGTGCGCACCACCTGGCCGTCCCGGTCATCCGCCTCCTGGGAGTCCCCCCGTTCTCATGGGTGGCTCGGCGCTTCACCGCACCCCGCCCAGGGCTGCGCATCGAGGCGCTGGGCGAGACGTTCGACTCGCCCTTCGGCGTCGCCGCGGGTTTCGACAAGGACGTGCGGATGGTGCCGGGGCTTCACGCTCTCGGCTTCGGGCACGTCGAGGTCGGCACGGTCACCGCGATCCCGCAGCCGGGCAACCCTCGCCCCCGGCTCTTCCGCCTCGTCGCCGACCGCGCCGTGGTGAACCGGATGGGGTTCAACAACGGCGGGGCCGAGGCTGCGGCCCGGCGCCTCGAGCGGCTGCGGCGGCGGCGCATCCGCCCGGTCATCGGGGTGAACATCGGCAAGAGTCGCGTGGTCGAAGTCGCAGAGGCCACCGCCGACTACGTCCGCAGCACGCGGCTGCTCGCGCCGCTGGCCGACTATCTCGGGGTGAACGTCTCGTCACCGAACACGCCGGGTCTCCGCGGGCTCCAGGCGCTCGACACGTTGCGCCCCCTGCTGACGGCGGTGCGGGATGCCGCGGGGTCGACCCCCCTGCTGGTGAAGATCTCACCCGACCTCGACGACGATGAGGTGCAGGCGATCGCCCGCCTCGCCGTGGACCTGGGACTCGCGGGGCTCATCGCCACGAACACCACGATCTCGCGCGAGGGTCTGCGCACGCCGCCGGCGATCGTCGCGGCGGCGGGGGAGGGTGGCCTGTCCGGCGCCCCGCTGAAGCTGCGCGCGATGGCCGTGCTGCGCCTCGTGCGCGCCGTGGTGCCGCCGGAGTTCGTCGTCATCTCCGCCGGCGGGGTCGAGACCGCCGCCGATGTGCGGGAGCGCCTGGACGCCGGCGCGACCCTCGTGCAGGGCTACACCGCGTTCCTGTACCGCGGCCCGCTCTGGGCCCGCCAGATCAACCGCGGCCTCTGACGCCCCTCCGCTCCACGCACGACGCCCCTCCGCTCCACGCACGACTCGGGTCCGCGAGACCGCAGCCTGCCGACGAGAGTGCGACATAATGCCGCTGCCTCGTCGGCAGCGTGCAGTCTCGCGGTCGGGCCGCGGGCGGCCCGGGCGGTCAGGCGGGGTGCTGGCCGCGCTTGACCTGCGGCTTGGGGAGACGCATGAAGCGCATCTGGACCGTCCGCATGGCGGAGTACCACCCGAGGCCCTTCTCCATGCGGTCGGCACCGAACTTCTCCCGGGCGGCGCGCTTGACGCGGATCGACGTGATGATCATGTCGCCGATGACGAAGAGGACGAAGATCCACAGGGCGACGAACGCCCAGTACTGGAACATCGGCACGGGGATGATGGTCGCCACGATCACGAGCACCATGAAGGGCATGACGCCCTCGCCCAGGTGCCAGCCCGAGTCGACGAAGTCACGCGCGAAGCGCCGCTGCGGACCCTTGTCGCGCACCGGCAGGTAGCGGTCGTCCCCGGCCGCCATCCCCAGCCGCGCCTTCTCGCGGCGCGCTGCCAGCTCGGCGCGAGCGCGGGCCTTCGCCTCCTTGGTGTCAGCGACGAGCGGGCGCTTGCGTGCGGCCTCCCGCTCGGCACGCGTCGGAGTCGCACGTCCCTTGCCCGAACGGGCAGGGTCGACGGGGGCGTCGTTGGACGCGGGGACGGGGGTCTTGGCCACGGGGAACCTCGGCAGACAGTGGATGGGGCTCTCTAAGATTACTCGCATGACCCCCGAACACTCCCGCAGAGATGCTGTGCGCGCAGCCGCAGCATCCGTGATCCCCTCCGCACTGGCCGATCTCGGGTCCCTCGTGCGCATCCCCTCCGTCGCGTGGCCCGCCTTCGACCAGGCGCAGATCGCCCGCAGCGCCGAGGCGGTGGCGGAACTCTTCCGCGGACTGGAGTTCTTCGACAGCGTCGAGGTGAAGACCGCCGCGATCCCCGGCACCGACGAGCACGGGCAACCGGCCGTCCTGGCCACCCGCGCCGCCCGCAACGGCCGGCCCACGGTCCTGCTGTACGCCCACCACGACGTGCAGCCCGCCGGCGACGAGGCGCTGTGGGAGACGCCCCCCTTCGAGCCGACCGTGCGCGACGGCCGTCTGTACGGCCGCGGGGCCGCCGATGACAAGGCCGGGGTCATGGCTCATGTCGCGGCTCTTCGCGCGCTGATCGAGGCGCTCGGGCGGGACGTCGACCTCGGTGTCGCCGTGTTCATCGAGGGTGAGGAGGAGTACGGCTCGCGCTCATTCGGCCAGTTCCTCGCCGACAACGCCGACGCGCTGCGCGCGGACGCGATCGTCGTGGCCGACTCGGGCAACTGGGACGAGCGCACCCCGGGTCTCACGGTGTCGCTCCGGGGGAATGCCCGCTTCACCCTGCGGGTGCGGACCCTCGACCACGCGTCGCACTCCGGGATGTTCGGGGGAGCGGCGCCCGACGCCATGCTCGCGACCGTGAAGCTCCTCGCGACCCTGTGGGACGACGAGGGCGCGGTCGCCGTGCCGGGACTTTCGATCCGGGATGCGGCGACCCCCGAGTACACCGAGGAGACGTTGCGGGGCGAAGCCGGGCTGCTCGAGGGCGTCACGCCCATCGGACGCGACGCGATCCTCAGTCGCATCTGGAACCAGCCCTCGATCACGGTCACCGGCATCGACGCGACCAGCGTTGCCGCCGCATCCAACACCCTGGCGCCCGAGATCACGGTCGTGGTGAGCGCCCGCGTGGCGCCCGGCCAACCCGCCGTCGAGGCGTTCGAGGCGATTCAGGCGCACCTGCGAGAGCGCGCGCCCTTCGGTGCCGAGCTGACCTTCTCCGACGTCGACTGCGGCGACGGCTTCCTCGTCGACACCGGCGGGTGGGCCGTCGAGGACGTGCGCCGGGCCTTCGAAGAGGGGTACGGCGTCCCGAGCATCGACGTCGGTGTCGGCGGGTCGATCCCCTTCATCGCCGACCTCGTCCGCGAATTCCCCGAAGCCCAGATCCTCGTCACGGGCGTGGAAGACCCCAACTCGCGTGCACACAGCCCGAATGAGTCGCTGCACCTGGACACCTTCCGGCACGCGGTGGCCGCCGAGGCGCTGCTCCTGGAGAGCCTCGACGCGCGCACCGTGTGAGACGCGCGGATGCGGCGGCGGGGCGCGCTCGCGCCGGGCGGCGTAGAATCATCGTGTCCGAACCGCGACGCGCTCCGATGAAGAGGGGGATGTCATGACCGACACCGCGCTGTCCACCGACCAGACCGTCCGCGAGCACGGGGTCGGGCTCACCGACGCCGCCGCTCTGAAGATCAAGAACCTTCTCGACCAGGAAGGGCGCGACGACCTCCGTCTCCGCGTGGCCGTGCAGCCCGGCGGATGCTCCGGGCTCATCTACCAGCTCTACTTCGACGAGCGCTACCTCGATGGTGACAAGGCCGTCGACTTCGGCGGCGTCGAGGTCATCGTCGACGACATGAGCGTGCCGTACCTGGACGGGGCGACCATCGACTTCAAGGACACCATCTCGGAGCAGGGGTTCACGATCGACAACCCCAACGCTGCCGGCAGCTGCGCCTGCGGCGACAGCTTCCACTGATCTGACGCGGCCCGGGCCGAGCCCGGACCGACACGCCAGAACCCGCGGTACGCGAGCGACTTTCGCCTCGTCCCGCGGGTTTTCGCGTTTTCGCGGCTGAGCGGTTGTCCTGAGAAGCATGAGAGCTTGCCCTAGACTGAACGAGCAACATTCACGTCCGGAAAGGTGCACCGTGCCCTCGAAACGCCGCCTCCGCTGGGCCTTCCTTCCGGTTGGGATCGCCACGGCAGCAGTGCTCGCCGGCTGCAGCCCGACCCAGCTCCACGGCTACCTGCCGGGGTTCCAGGAAGACGGCGTCCCCACCACGAACCGCGTCGACATGGTCGCCGGGCTGTGGGTCAACTCCTGGATCGTGCTTCTGGTCGTGGGCCTGGTCACCTGGGGGCTCATGCTCTGGGCCGCCATCGCGTACCGCCGTCGTAAAGGCCAGTCGGGCCTTCCGGTGCAGCTGCGCTACAACATGCCGATCGAGATCTTCTACACGGTCGTGCCGCTGATCCTCGTCGTCGGATTCTTCGCCTTCACCGCGCGCGACCAGGACATCCTCGAGGACCAGTACGAAGACCCCGAGGTGTCGATCACCGCCTACGGCAAGCAGTGGGCATGGGACTTCCAGTACAACGGCGAGGCCGAGGACGCCTCCGACGCCGTGTGGACCATGGGCGTGCAGGCCGTGCCCGAGGGCGACGGCACCGTCGACCAGGACGCGCTGCCCACCCTCTACCTGCCGGTGGACAGGACGGTGCAGATCGAGCTGCAGTCGCGCGATGTCGCGCACTCCTTCTGGGTCATCGACTTCCTGTACAAGAAGGACATGTACATCGGGCGCGACAACTACTGGTCGTTCACGCCCACCCGCGAGGGCACCTACGCCGGCAAGTGCGCCGAACTGTGCGGCGAGTACCACTCCGCCATGCTGTTCAACGTCAAGGTCGTCAGCGACGCGGAGTACGAGGACTACCTCGACACGCTCCGCGCCTCGGGACAGACCGGTGACATCGACGAGGCCTATGACCGACTCCGGGGCAACACCGGGTTCGGCCGCGCCGAGGAAGGTTAAGCGAGCATGACCACCACGCTTCCGCCGAAGGAATCGGCGCCCGGCCGCCCGACGACGATCCCGCCCCGCCAGGCGGCGCTGCTGACCACGTCCCGCGTCGAGCACAAGGGCAACATCGTCGTGAAGTGGATCACCTCCACCGACCACAAGACGATCGGTTACCTGTACCTCATCTCCTCGGTGATGTTCTTCATGCTCGGTGGCGTGATGGCGCTGATCATCCGCGCCGAGCTGTTCGAGCCGGGCATGCAGATCCTGCCGACCAAGGAGCAGTACAACCAGCTGTTCACCATGCACGGCACGATCATGCTGCTGATGTTCGCGACGCCGCTGTTCGCCGGCTTCGCCAATGCGATCCTCCCGCTGCAGATCGGTGCTCCCGACGTCGCCTTCCCGCGACTGAACGCTTTCGCCTTCTGGCTGTTCCTGTTCGGCTCGCTCATCGCGATCTCCGGCTTCCTGACCCCCGCTGGTGCTGCCGGATTCGGTTGGTTCGCCTATCAGCCGCTCGCCAATGCCAGCTTCTCGCCAGGCGTCGGGGGAAACCTCTGGATGCTGGGCCTCGGCATGAGCGGTTTCGGCACGATCCTGGGTGCCGTGAACTTCATCACCACGATCCTCACGATGCGCGCGCCCGGCATGACCATGTGGCGGATGCCGATCTTCACGTGGAACACGCTGATCACCAGCATCCTGATCCTGCTGGCCTTCCCCGTGCTGGCCGCCGCCATCCTGGCCGCCGCCAGCGACCGCGTGCTCGGGTCGCACATCTACGACCCCGCTGCCGGCGGCGTGCTGCTGTGGCAGCACCTGTTCTGGTTCTTCGGTCACCCCGAGGTGTACATCATCGCGCTGCCGTTCTTCGGCATCGTGTCGGAGATCTTCCCCGTCTTCAGCCGGAAGCCGATCTTCGGGTACAAGACGCTGGTCTACGCCACGATCGCGATCGCGGCCCTGTCGGTGTCGGTGTGGGCGCACCACATGTACGTCACCGGTGCGGTGCTGCTGCCCTTCTTCGCCCTGATGACGATGCTCATCGCCGTTCCGACCGGGGTGAAGATCTTCAACTGGATCGGCACGATGTGGCGCGGGTCGGTGACCTTCGAAACTCCGATGGTCTTCGCCCTCGGCTTCCTGATCTCGTTCGTCTTCGGCGGCCTCACCGGCGTCATCCTCGCCTCACCGCCGCTGGACTTCCACCTGTCCGACTCGTACTTCGTGGTGGCCCACTTCCACTACGTCGTGTTCGGCACGGTCGTGTTCGCGATGTTCGCCGGGTTCTACTTCTGGTGGCCGAAGTGGACGGGGCGGATGCTGAACGAGCGGCTCGGCTACGTGCACTTCTGGATGCTGTTCATCGGCTTCCACATGACCTTCCTCATCCAGCACTGGCTGGGCGTGGACGGCATGGTGCGCCGCTACGCGGACTACTCGCCGCAGGACAATTGGACGTGGGAGAACCAGGTCTCCACCGTGGGTGCGATGATCCTCGGTGCTTCGATGATCCCGTTCCTGCTGAACGTGTGGATCACGGCGCGCAAGGCGCCGAGGATCACGGTCAACGACCCGTGGGGCTACGGCGGCTCCCTGGAGTGGGCGACCTCGTCGCCGCCGCCCCGCCACAACTTCACGTCGATTCCGCGCATCCGCAGTGAGCGCCCCGCGTTCGACCTGAACCACCCCGAGGCCGGCATCCCGGTCGGTGTGGGCCCGGCCAAGGACGCGCCCGACGCACCGGTCGTCGACGCCGCCGAGGGGGAGGTCAAGTAATGCGCGCCAACGCGAACCTGTGGTGGCTGCTGTCGGTCTTCTTCCTGATCGTCGGGATCGTCTACACGGTATGGGCGATCATCTTCTACTCCGGCGATGTCGTCACCCGCATCGAATGGGTCGGCACGATCGCCCTGATCTTCGCGGCACTGATGTCGGCGCTGATCGCGTTCTACGTCCAGCGCGTCCACCGCGCACAGGGCGGGGAGCTGCCCGAAGACACCCTCACCGCCGACATCGACGACGGTGACCCGGAGATCGGCGAGTTCAGCCCGTGGTCGTGGTGGCCCATCGTGCTCGCGTTCTCGGCGGCGATCGCAATGATCGGTCTCGCCGTGGGCACCTGGATGATGCCCATCGGGCTCAGCATCTTCGTCGTCGCCATCGTCGGCTGGGTGTTCGAGTACTATCGCGGATATTTCGCGCGCTGAGCGGCGAGTGCCGATCCGACTGAGAGCGGCTGCGGTGTCCGACATCGGGCCGCACCGTTCGACGAACCAGGACGCCGCCTTCACTGCGTCCTGGGGCGCGGCGGTGGCCGACGGCGTCGGTGGTGGGCCGTCGGGCGACCTGGCCTCGGCAGCCCTCGTCCACCGCCTCGTGGCCGGGGCGCCGGGCGCGTCCGATGCGGAGGCGTTGCTCGTCCGCATCCGCGAGGCCAATTGGGACCTCCGGGCCCATGTGGTGCGCGATCCGTCACTGCAGGGCATGTCGACGACCTTCACCGGTCTCTTCGTGGCGCACAGCGGCTCGATGCTCGTGGCGCACAGCGGCGACTCACGGGGGTACCTGCTGCGTGACGGGTGGTTCACCCGGGAGACACGGGATGACTCGTACGTGCAGGCGCTCGTGGACCACGGTCTGCTCGCGCCGGAAGCGGCCTCGACTCACCCGCGACGCAACATCATCACGGCTTCCCTCGGCGGTGGCGAGAACGATGTGGTCTCCGTCAGCGAGCGCACGGCTCTCGCCGGCGACCGCTGGCTGCTCTGCAGCGACGGAGTGACCGATTACATCCCTGAGCCAGAGGTGGCCGCGCTGCTGGGCGCGGGGGAGAGCCCGCGCCAGGCTGCCGCCGACCTCGTCGCGTTCGCGCTCGAGGCCGGCTCCCTCGACAACGTGACGGCGGTGGTGTGCGACATCATCGAGGACGACTCCGAGGCCTCTCCGCCGGTGTTCTCCGGGTCGGCCGCACGCTATTTCGCCGAAGACGTCGAGACGGCCTGAGCCGTCGTGCCGATCCGGCGGCCCGCGGCGCGGTACCAGTCGGCGCAGAAGATGACGATGATCGCCACCTCCACCCAGGCGCCCGCGTAGTACATCAGCTGCGCTCCCTCCCGGGCTTGGGCCACGGGAACCCCCTCGGGGGGATACGCGTAGAGGTATTTCGCGAGCACGGCGTGCGAGGCGATCGCCGCCATGAGCACCGCGGCGAGCACGGTGCGGCGCGCGCGGTGCGGGCGAGGATCTCGGCCGATCACAGCCGCGGTGAAGAGGTAACCGGCGGCAAGGAGGTGAGCGTGCACCACCATGTTCAGGAGCGGATCGCCGTGCATCGCGGGGAACAGGGGAGTGAGGTAGAGCACCCACAGGCCGCCCGCGCTGAGCACCGCGGCGAGGAGGGGCTCGGAGACGAGGCGGGCCGGCCAGGAGCGCAGCATCCGTGACAGCCGTCGCGCCGGGGTGAGCGGCAGAGACCGCAAGGCCAGTGTGACGGGGGCTGCGAGCACCAGCAGAACGGGAGCGGCCATTCCCGCAGCCAGGTGCCCCCACATGTGCACGACGAAGTCGTTCCGGGCTGCCGCCGCCACCGGGCCCGTGACGGAGAGTGCAGCGAGAGTCACGCCTGTGACCCACGCGAGCACGCGCCAGATCGGCCACTCCCGGCCTCTTCGTCGCGTCGCGAGAGCCGCGGTGAGGTAGATCGTCACCGCGAACGCCGACAGAGCGACGAGCAGCACATCGAGGAACCCGGTTCCGCCGCCGGCATGGACGTGCGCGGTGACGGCCTCGCTCACGCCGCCTCCGCGTACGCGAGGGCGCGGCGTCGGCCGGTTCGCGCTACGACCACGATCCCCGCGATCAGGACAAGGGCCGCCGAGATGTTCCAGGTGAGGTCGTACGGCAGGAGGTCCTCGACGTAGCGGATCTGGTGGATGCGCCATACCTTGTGCTGGAGCAGCCCGTCATACAGCTGGAAGGCGCCGGCTCCTACCAGCACGCCGCCGGCCCACCGCGTCGCCCACAGGGCGTTACGGCGACGGAGGTCTGTCAGGAGGAAGAGTCCGCCGATCGTCGCGAACCAACTGAATGCATGGAAGAGGCCGTCGGAGACCAGGCCGATGTCGGTGGTACTGCGGTCGTAGAAGTGGTGCCAGTGCAGCAACTGATGAAACACGGCTTCGTCGACGAACGCGATCAGGCCGACACCGAACAACGCGCCCGACCAGGCGTTCTGTGACGACCGGTCAGCGCGTGATGCCCACGAAGGACGCGGCGTCGTCGGGCGGCGGGCGGATGCAGGAACGGTCATGGTCCCAGCCTCGGCTGCAGCCCCGGGTCGGTGACACGGGGTGGACAGCGCCGCGGGGCGCCGCTACGACGAGAGTGCGGGGGAGTGCACCACCATGACGAGGGGATCGAAGGTGCGGCTCAGTGGTCCGTCGTCACCCTCGGACGGCTGCCCTTCCCGCACCCAGTATTCGTATCCGCCGATCATCTCCCTGACGTCATAGCCGAGCTGGGCGAACTCGAGTGCGCCCTTCACGCCGGCGTTGCACCCGGGGCTCCAGCAGTACACGACGACCGGCACCGCCGGATCGAGCTCCCGCGGCGCCCGCTCGGCGATCTGCCGGTAGGCATGTGGACGGCCCCAGGGATGCGTCCCTGCGCCCACGCATCCTGCCCCCGCACATCCACGAGGACGAACGCGTCACCCGCCTTCTGCGCGGCGTACACGTCGGACGGGTCGGTCTCGGCGGCGAGGCGGGCACGGAAGTACGCGGCACGGTCGGTCATGGCATCAGGCTACGGGAGACGTGTCGTCGCGCGGAACCTGAGAGAGCCGTCGGTCGCGCGAATCCTGCCAGAAACGCGGGATGCGCGGTCCGCGGGGCGGACCGGGCATCCCGCGTTTCATCTCACCGCGTCACTGCGGCTTGTCTTCTCCCGTGGGACGATTGCGCTCCTCCAGTCCCTTCGGAGAGGGCATCTCCATTTCCGCTCGCTCGTCGTGGGGGGCGGCCACGGGGCGGCCTTCCCCGATGGCGCGCTGATCGGAGGCCTCGAGCTCGTCCTCGGCCACGTGCGTGACGTGGTCGAGCTCGTGGTGCTGGTGCGCGGCCGCCGCATCCAGTTCCGCCTGCGTGAGCGGGGCGAGGCGGTCCTCGAAGAACCAGCGCGAGAACGCGGCCCGTACGTGCTCATGCCAGGGGATGCGTCCCTGAGCGTTGGGACGCACGACCAGCGGGGCGTAGATGTTCTCCGAGTCGACGAGCTTCCAGCGGTCGTACTCGTCGACCGGCTGGTGGACCTCGATGTACTCCCCGCCGGGGAGGCGCACGATCCGGCCGGACTCGTAGCCGTGCAGGAGGATCTCGCGGTCCTTCTTCTGCAGGGCGAGACAGATGCGCTTGGTGACGAAGTAGGCCACGATCGGGCCGACGATCAGCAGCGCCTGCAGGGCGTGGATGACGCCTTCCATCGTGAGCCAGAAGTGCGTGGCGATGATGTCCGAGGACGCCGCAGCCCACAGCACCGCGTAGAAGGTGACGCCGGCGGCGCCGATCGCGGTGCGGGTCGGAGCGTTGCGCGGACGCTGCGCGATGTGGTGCTCGCGCTTGTCGCCGGTGATCCACGCCTCGATGAAGGGGTAGATCAGGACGAGCACGATGAACACGCCGAGCACGGCCAGCGGGATGAGGATGTTCCACGACCACGTGCGATCCCACAGGACGAACTCGAGGTACGGCGGTACCAGGCGCAGGGCGCCGTCGGCGAACCCGATGTACCAGTCCGGCTGGGTGCCCGCGGAGACCGGAGAAGGATCGTAGGGACCGTAGTTCCAGATCGGGTTGATCGTGAACAGCGAAGCGACGAGCACGATCACGCCGAACGTGATGAAGAAGAACCCGCCCATCTTCGACATGTACACCGGCATGATCGGGTAGCCCACGACGTTGTCGTTGGTGCGTGCAGGGCCGGCGAACTGCGTGTGCTTGTTGATGATCATGAGCATCAGGTGCACCACGAGCAGGGCGACCAGGATCGCCGGCAGCAGCAGGATGTGCAGCGTGTAGAGGCGACCGACGATCACCGAACCGGGGAACTCGCCGCCGAACAGCAGGAACGAGATCCACGTTCCGGCCACCGGGATGCCCTTGACCATGCCGTCGATGATGCGCAGGCCGTTGCCCGACAGCAGGTCGTCGGGCAGGGAGTAGCCGGTGAATCCTTCGGCCAGGGCGAGGATGAAGAGGATGAAGCCGACCACCCAGTTCAGTTCCCGCGGCTTGCGGAACGCGCCGGTGAAGAACACGCGGAGCATGTGCACGCCGATACCGGCGACGAACACGAGCGCGGCCCAGTGGTGGATCTGGCGGACCAGCAGGCCGCCACGCAGGTCGAACGAGATGTGCAGCGTGGATTCCAGCGCCGCCGACATCGCGACGCCCCGCATGGGCGCGTAGGCGCCGTCGTAGTGCGTCTCCACCATCGACGCCTCGAAGAAGAACGTCAGGAAGGTGCCCGACAGCAGGACGACGACGAAGCTCCACAGAGCGATCTCGCCGAGCATGAAGGACCAGTGGTCAGGGAAGATCTTGCGACCGAGCTCCTTGACGATGCCCGAGATGCTGGTTCGCTCGTCGAGGTAGTTCGCGGCAGCGCCGACGAACCGTCCGCCGAGCGGCTTTCCGTCGCGTCCGGCATTCCCCGGTGCGGGATGATTCGCCGGCTCGGTGGTGACGTTGTCCGTGGGATGAGTCGTGGTGCTCAATGGCGCTCCCAGAAGCTGGGGCCGACGGGCTCGTGGAAGTCACTGCGGGCGACGAGGTATCCCTCGTCGTCGACCGTGATCGGAAGCTGCGGCAGGGGACGGGCGGCGGGGCCGAAGATGACGGCCGCACCGTTGGCGACGTCGAACTGCGACTGGTGGCAAGGGCAGAGCAGGTGGTGGGTGTGCTGCTCGTAGAGCGCGACGGGGCATCCGACGTGCGTGCACACCTTGGAGTAGGCGACGATGCCGTCGTAGGACCAGTCCTTCTTGTCCTCGGGCTCGTTCAAATCCTCGGGCAGAAGACGCATGAGCAGGACGATCGCCTTCGCCTTCTCCTCGAGGTACCCATCGTGGTGGCTCACGCCGGCGAGTTCTTCGGGGATGACGTGGAAGGCCGATCCCAGGGTGACTTCGGCCGCGCGGATGGGGCGGCCCGAGGGGTCCTGAGCGAGACGCGAGCCCTCTTTCCACATCGTGTGGCTGAGGAGGTACACCGGGTCGCCCGCGTGCGGGTGCTCCGGGGTGTTCTCCGGTGCCAGCCCGCGGAAGAGGGTGATGCCCGGCAGGATCGATGCCGCCAGCGCGGCGAACAGCGAGTTGCGGATCATCGTCCGGCGCCCGAATCCGGACTCCTCGTTGGCGGCGGCGAAGACCTGCACCGCCGCGGCGCGCGTGTCGTCGCGGCCGCGCGTCGCGTGGCGGGGCTCGATGTACTCCTTGTCGGACATGATCGCCTTGGACCAGTGGATGGCGCCGATGCCGATCGCCAGCAGCGCCAGCGCGATGCCGAGCCCGATGAAGAGGTTGTTGTAGCGGATGTCCACCAGCGAACCCGACTCGATCGGGAACAGCATGTATGCCGCGACCGCCCAGATGCTCGCTGCGACCGAGAGGTAGAACAGCGTGTAGACCGTGCGCACGGCACGGCGCATCGCCTTGGGGTCCTTGTCCGTCACTCGCTCACGGTGCGGCGGGAGCTCCGGATTCCTCACGGGGTCTGTCACCGCGACCGCGAGCCCCGAAGACGGCTTCCAGGAAGCCCTCCCGTGCTCGAGCGCGTCGTCCTCGTGTGCCATGCTGCTCCTCGTACGTTCCGGAATGCCGTTAAGCGTCTATCAGTTGGATTTCGCCGTGATCCACACGGTCAGCGCGATGAGCGAGCCGATACCGAAGATCCAGATGAACAATCCCTCGGCGACCGGTCCGAGTGAACCGAGCGCGTAGCCACCGGGCGACTCGTTCTCCTGCAGGAAGACCAGGTAGGAGATGATGTCGCGCTTGTCCTCGAGGGTGAGGTTCAAGTCGTTGAAGACCGGCATGTTCTGCGGGCCGGTGACCATCGCCCCGTACATGTTCAGCGGAGAGGTGGTGTGAAGCCCCGGGGCGTACTTGCCCTCCGTGAGCGCACCACCGGCACCGGCGACGTTGTGGCACATCGCGCAGTTGATGCGGAAGAGCTCGGCGCCCTCGGCGACGTCGCCCTCTCCGTCCAGCACCTCCTCATCGGGGAACGTCGGACCGACCGAGGTCGACTGCACGTAGGCAGCCATCGCGGCGATCTGGTCCTCGGTGAACTGCACCGGCTTCTGCGGGGCCTGGGGGGCCTGCGCCTGGAGAGGCATACGGCCGGTGGAGACCTGGAAGTGCACCGACAGCTCGCCGACCCCGTAGAGGGACGGGCCGTTCTCGGTGCCCTGCAGATCCATGCCGTGGCAGGTGGCGCAGTTGGCTTGGAACAGCTTCTGGCCGTCTTCCACGGTGAGGGTGGATGCGGTGGGGGAGTCGTCTTCGGTTGCGGCGATCGCCGCGGTCGCACCCGCGTAGAGGCCGCCGGTGACGAGCAGGCCGATGCCGATCAGTGCCGCGGCGGCCAGGGGGCTCCGGCGGCCGGACGAGCGTCGCTTCTTCTCACGTGCCATGTCGAGGTGGAGCTCCGCTCTATTTCAGGAAGTAGATGACGAGGAACAGCGCGATCCAGACCACGTCGACGAAGTGCCAGTAGTACGACACCACGATCGAGGTGGTCATCTCCTTGCGCCCGAAGTTCTTGACGGCGTACGCGCGGCCGATCACCAGGAGGAAGGCGATCAGGCCGCCGGTGACGTGCAGGGCGTGGAAGCCGGTGGTCAGGTAGAACGCCGACGCGTACGGGTTCGCCGTGATGGGCATGCCCTCCGCGACGAGCTGGGCGTACTCCCACACCTGGCCGGACACGAAGATCGCGCCCAGGGCGAAGGTGAGATAGAACCACTCGACCATGCCCCACTTCAGCGGGCTCGCGCCCGTGCGGTACGGCTGGAAGCGCTCGGCGGCGAAGACACCCATCTGGCACGTCACGGACGACAGCACGAGGATGATCGTGTTGACCGTCGCGTAGGGGACGTTCAGCAGCTGGGTCTCCTCGGCCCACAGCTCCGGAGAGGTGCTGCGCAGCGTGAAGTAGATCGCGAAGAGGCCGGCGAAGAACATGACTTCGCTGCCGAGCCAGACAATGGTGCCGACCGCGACCGGATCGGGCCGTTTCACGGACCTGAAAGCCTGGGGGTATGTCGCTGGCGTCGTCACGCTCCCCATTATGGCCGATTCCCGTCCCAGGTTTTGGCACCGCCGTGCCCGATCGACCTGCCGTCGAGATAAGCGACGCCTCAGAATCGGCCGCAGGTTCACCACGGGTCGTCCCTGAATGCGCCCGCGGTCGGGGCGTTGCCGCTCGATAGGATCGCAGGATGGCGGAGCGGTATGCGTGGCCCGAGATCCTGACGAGCCTCCTGGGCGGGGAAGACCTCAGCGTGTCGGAATCCACGTGGGCGATGCGACGCATCATGCAGGGCGAGGCGACGCCCTCGCAGCTCGCGGGCTTCCTCATCGCCCTGCGCGCCAAGGGCGAGACGGTGGACGAGATCGTCGGCTTCCGCGACGCGATCCTGGAGGCCGCCCTCCCGCTCCCGGTCCCGGCGGGCGTCCTCGACATCGTCGGCACCGGGGGCGATCGGTACGGGACCGTCAACGTCTCCAGCATGGCCGCCATCGTCGCCGCCGGAGCCGGTGTGCCCGTCGTCAAGCACGGCAACCGTGCCGCGAGCTCCCAGTCGGGATCGTCCGATGTGCTCTCCGCGCTGGGCATCGACCTCACCCTCGCTCCGGATGCGGTGGCGGAGACGCTCGCTCGCACGGGGATCACCTTCGCCTTCGCGGCGGCCTTCCACCCCGGGTTCCGGCACGCGGGGGCCACCCGGGCGGAGCTGGGTGTTCCCACGGTGTTCAACTTCCTCGGCCCGCTGTGCAACCCGGCGCGCGCGGAAGCCAACGCGGTCGGTGTCGCTCATTTGGACCGCGTGCCGCTGATCACGGGCGTGTTCCGCACCCGCGGTGCCACAGCGCTGGTGTTCCGCGGCGATGACGGCCTGGACGAGCTGACCACCACGGGGCACAGCCGTCTGTGGGAGATCAGCCTGGGCGACGTGCACGAGCACGACCTCGACCCGCGGGACCTCGGCATCCCCCTCGCCGACATGGACGACCTCCTCGGCGGCGACCCGCAACACAACGCCGGCGTGGTCCGTCGGGTGCTCGCCGGCGACTCCGGACCAGTCCGCGACATCGTCCTGCTCAACGCCGCCGCCGGCATCGTGGCGTACCGGCTGTTCCGCGACCCGGGCGAGGTGCAGCGTCCCATCGTGGAGCGACTGGCCGAGGCGCGTGGGGAGGCCGCCGCGGCGGTGGACGACGGCCGCGCGGCCGCGAAGCTGGAAGCATGGGCGGCGACCTCGCAGGAGCTGGCGGGCTGAGGCATGGATCCGCTGGACGCCCTGACCGAGATCGCGTACCTCCTCGAGCGCGAGCGCTCCAGCCGCTACAAGTCCAAGGCGTTCCGCTCGGCGGCCGATGCCATCGCCGGGCTGGATGACGCGCAGCTGCGCGACCCTGGGCTGCGGCGGCGGAAGGGGATCGGGGACTCGACGTTCACCGTCATCCAGCAGGCGCTGGCCGGCGACGTGCCGGAGTACCTGGCGTCGCTGAGGGAGAAGGCCGGCGTCGCCGGGCCGTCCGAGCTGCGCGCGGCCCTCCGCGGCGACCTGCACAGCCACAGCGAGTGGTCGGACGGACTCACCCCCATTCAGGCGATGGTGGATGCCGCCCGCCGCCTCGGGCACGAATACCTCGCGCTCACCGATCACTCGCCGCGCCTGCGCGTGGCCAACGGGCTCTCCCCTGAGCGACTGCGCGCCCAGCTCGAGGTCGTCCCGGGGATGAGCGGCGACGGCTTCACCCTCCTCAGCGGCATCGAGGTCGACATCCTCGAGGATGGCTCCCTCGACCAGGAGGACGCCCTCCTGGACGAGCTGGACGTCGTGGTGGCGTCGGTGCACTCGCTGCTGCGGATGGAGCGTGCGCCGATGACGCGACGTCTGGTCGCCGCCGTGTCGGGCCCGCACGTCGACGTGCTCGGGCACGTCACCGGTCGCCTGGTGGAGGGTTCACGCGGCACACGGCCGCCCTCCGACCTCGACCCGCACGCGGTGTTCAAGGCATGCGCGGCGCACGGCGTCGCCGTGGAGATCAACTCACGGCCCGAGCGGCAGGATCCTCCGGACGAGCTGATCGCGATCGCGATGGAGAAGGGGTGCCTCTTCTCCATCGACTCCGATGCCCACGCGCCCGGTCAGCTGTCTCTGCTGGACTACGGCGCCGCGCGAGCCGAGCGGGCCGGCATCCCGGCCGACCGGATCGTCACGACCTGGCCGTTGGCGAAGCTGCGGGAATGGCTGGGACGCAGGCGGTGAGCCGCTCGTAGACTGGGGTGATGACCTCGCCACGTGGGGGTGCCCTCGGCAGGCCCCTCCCGTGGCTGCTCATCGCGGGAGTCCTGGTAGCCGCACTGAGCCTGCGTGGCCCGATCGTGGCTCCGACCCCCGTGCTGCGCGACATCGAGCAGGATCTCGGCCTGGGGGCCACGACGGTCGCGCTGCTGACGACCGCGCCGGTGCTCATGTTCGCGATCCTCACGCCGGTCGCCGCGTTCGTGATCCGTCGTGCGGGCCCGGAACTGGCGCTCCTGATCTCGCTCACCGGGGTGCTGGTGGGAACGGCGGTGCGCGCTCTACCGACCTTCGGGTGGATGCTGGTCGGAACGGTCGTCATCGGCGCGGCCATCACGGTCGGCAACGTCGTCATCCCCGTCATCATCCGGCGCGACGTGCCCCCCGGGCGGGTGAGTCTGCTGACCGCCGCGTATGTCGCGATGCTCAACGCCGGGTCTCTCCTCACCTCGCTGCTGACGGCGCCGCTGGCATCCCTCGTGGGGTGGCCCCTCGCCCTGCTGCTGTGGTCGGTGCTGACCATCGCCGGTATCGCGTTGTGGGGCGCGCACCTCGCGCGCTGGCGCCGCGCGGGAATCGACATCGACGAGCGGTATTCCGGGGCGCGCCCGGCACGCGCCGGCGCCATCGAGGACATCGACCCGCGCACGCTCACGGGACCCATGCCGGTGATCAGCACGCGCAGCGCATCGTTCCTGCGGCGACCCGTGCCGTGGCTCCTCTTGGCGACCTTCGCGTTCCAGACCTTCATCTACTTCGGGTTTACCACTTGGCTTCCCGTGCTCTCCGGCGACCTGTTGGCGCTGGACCGCACGGCAGCCGGTGCCCTCGCCTCGATCTTCCAGGGCGTCGGCATCGTGGGAGCGTTCGTGGTGCCGCTGTTGACGCGAGTGGCTCCGCCGTGGGTGACGGTCGTGGTGATCAGCGGGAGCTGGCTCGCCCTCACCGTCGGCGTGCTCGCGGCCCCGTCGCTGATGGTGCTGTGGCTGTCGATCGGCGCCATCGGGCACTCGGGCGGATTCGTGGCGGTCTTCAGCGTGCTCGTCCAAGTGGCCCGCTCGGACAGCGAGGCAGCAGGCATGTCGGCCTTCGTCCAGGGCGGCGGCTACGCCATCGGTGCGATGGCCGGTCCGGTGCTGGGGGCGATGCGGGAATTCAGCGGCGACTGGACCGGCGCGCTGATCGTGCTCGTGATCGCCGCGGCGGTGTACACCGTGCTGCTGGCGGCCGCGTTCTCCGCCGTGCGTCGCGCCCGCTGAGGGCCGCGCCGGCGGGCGTGCGTCGCGCCCGCTGACGGCCGCGCCGGCGGGCGTCGCGGCCCCGGCGGTGTTCAAAACTCAGGAGACACGCCGAGCGGCGGGTGCTGTGGGCCCCGAGAATGCCCGAATCTCCTGAGTTTTGCGCACCTCGGCCGCGGGGGAGGTCCCGGCGCAGCGACGGCGGCCGAGGGGCGCGTGGCCCGCCGGCGCGGCGATGGGCTGCGGATGGATGCCGGCGATGTGCCGTTGGTCGGTGGGGGTGTGTGGCGGGGGCCGTCGCGGAGGACGGGCGTTCAAAACTCAGGAGACACGCCGGGCGGAGGGCGCTGTGGGGCCCGAAAATGCCGGAATCTCCTGAGTTTTGCGCACCTTGGCCGCACCGATGGATGCCGCGCCGGTGGATGCCGCGCTGATCAGGTCAGGGCGTCGAGGACGCGGGTCATGGAGGACCCGAGGTTCCACCGCTCTGCGAGCTCTTCGGCTGCCGCACGGCGTTCGGCGTCCACACCGGGCAGGCGGGCGTCCACGGGCGGCAGGTCGAGGTCACGCACCACTTCGACGACCGTCGGGGCGACGGCCAGGTACGCCGAGCCCGCGAGCATCTTCGCGCGCTGGCCCGCGGTCATCCCCTCGCCGGCCTCGGCGGCAGCGACGATGCCGGCGAGATCGCCGTGGGCGGTGAGGAGGGTGGCGGCCGACTTCTCCCCGATGCCGGCGACACCGGGCAGCCCGTCGGAGGCGTCGCCGCGGAGCGCGGCGAAGTCGGCGTACTGCGGCGCATGCACGCCGTACTTCGCGACGACGGTGGCATCGGTGACGACTTCGAGGTTGCTCATGCCGCGCGCCGTGTACACCACGCGGACCTCGCGCTCGTCATCGATGAGCTGGAAAAGGTCACGGTCGCCGGTGACGATGTCGACCGGGATGTCGGCGCGCGTCGCGAGCGTGCCGATGACGTCGTCGGCTTCGTGCTCGGGGGCGCCTACGACGGGGATCCCGAGGATGGCGAGGGCCTCCCGGATGACGGGGATCTGCGCCTCCAGCGGGTCGGGTACCACTTCCACATCCGGTGCGTCGGCGACGACTTCGGCGACGCGGTGCGTCTTGTAGCTCGGAATGAGATCGACTCGCCACTGCGGGCGCCAGTCATCGTCCCAGCACGCCACCACGTGGGTCGGGTGGTAGGTCGTGACCAGCTTCGCGATGATGTCGAGCAGCCCCCGGACCGCGTTCACCGGCGTCCCGTCGGGGGAGCGCACCGTATCGGGCACGCCGTAGAACGCTCGGAAGTAGAGGGAGGCGGTGTCGAGCAGAAGCAACTTGTCTGGACGCGGGGACACATCGACAGGCTACTGCTCGTCGAACGGGCGGTACATTGACGGAATGTTCGCGATGAAGACCACCAGCTTCCGACTGGCCGTCGGCCAGGCGATTCTCAACGCGGTTGCCGCCTCCGCCGGCGCGGCCATCCTGATCTTACGAATCCCCCACGGGGGCAGCAGTTTCGGGATCCTCGCGGGAGCTGCGATCCTGCTCTTTTTCGGAGCGCTCGCTGTCACCTATGCGGGGAACGCCCTGCGGCTGCGTGGAGAAAGGCCGGCCCAGGTGGGACCGGCGCCAGCGGCGTCGTCGGAAGACTAGAAGCAGCTGCGGTACACCGAGGCGGTGTCCGCGAGCATCCGTCGCATGAATCAGAGGAGATCTCGCGGATCGAGGACCCGATCGGCCGGTGGGATCCTCGATTCCCGAGATCTCCTCGATACGGGGGGGCGTCAGCAGCCGGGGCCGGTGGGATTCTCGGCGCACGTCTTGTCGACGAGTGCGGTGCGCACCTCGAAGATCTCGACCGGATAGCCGGCCGTGGTGGCTGTGACGACGCCGCGGACCGGGAACCACCCCGTGCCGAAGTCGACCGCCGCGGTGTACTCGATCGTGACCGAGACGTCGTACGTGCCGCGTTCGGCGTAGGAGTGGCTGGTCGGCGTGGGCGTGAACTGCGCCTGGCCCAGGTCGCGCCAGGATGCTCCGCCCGACGCCGAGCGCGCGGTGGAACCATCGCCGTAATCGAAGACGAAGGCGGCCGGGGTGAACTGCACCGTCACCGGTCGGCCGAAGAGGGTGCCGCCCGTGGTCTGCGCCGACGCCGAGGCGACGAAGTTGGCGGGCATTCCGACGACACCGACGCCCTCGGGCTCACTGCCCAGCGCCGGGCCCGCGGGGGCGAAGCTCGCGAGGTCGCGCGCGGTCACCGCCGGGATCCCGGGAGCGACCTCTTCCTCCTCGGCTTCTGCGGGACACACCAGGAACGTGCCGGTCCGGGCGGGGACCTCGGTGCACCCGTCGGCCCGCGCCGGTTGCGTCGCCGGGCTGGAGTTTGCGTCCGCGGGGCCCGTGCCCCCACCGGACCTGCGCCCGGTGCCGGCCCCGCCGTTGTTCCGGCCGGGCTCGTTCCGCTCCCCGACGATGTCGACCCCGGTGCCGGAGTTAGATACGCATGCAGAAACTAAGATTTGAGCCGAGTTGCACGCCGACCCGGTATAGCCCATGGCGCCTCCAGCGACCAGAGCCGTCGCCAGAAGTGCTCCTAACATCTCAACTCCTGCGCGGGCTCGATCGACGCGATCAGCAGAGCGTCGCCTTGGGGTCGTACAGCCGTGATGCGTAGGGGCTGGACGGCAGGTCTTTCCTCGTCCACGAGAGAAGCCCCCTCAGGAGTAACCACGTCAACCGTCGAGACGTCGTAACAGGCCTCAAGGACAATATCGATCTGGCTAGACCGCTGTGAGATTTCCACGGGCTGTAGCCCGGCAACGACCGCGTCTCCCTCGATGGAGAGGCCGTCCGCGTGCCATTCCGAGAAGTTTCGCCGGTCCTGCGCGTTTAAGTCTCCGGTGGTGAGGGCGTACACGGGCTCGAAGGTGGTGGGGTCGCTCAGATCCACCTGGTTCAACGCATCGACGTAGGCGCGGTAGGTCTCCTCCGCCGCGGCGAACGCCTCCTCGTCCGTCAGGGGCGCCGGGGTGCTCGCTTGCGGTTCGGGCGTTCCGGCACATCCGGTCATCGCAGCGCCGGCCAGCAGGACGACGGCGATGGCGCGGGCGACTCGGGCGAGCATGGCACCAGGCTACGAGCGGGGTCGGTCGAGCGCATCCGTTATCCACAGCGACATCCCGTCGGCGAGATCGTGCGTAGCAGGGCGGAAACATGGATCCGACACAATGGCGGCATGACTCTTGCCACCTCCTTCTCCGCAACGCTGCCGGAGTGGATCCTGTCCGATTTCCCGAACCTGCCCGAGATGCTGCCGTCGCTCGAGGACCGCATGGATCTCGTCAATGAACTCGCCGACCGCAACTGGCGAGCCGGGAACGGCGGCCCGTTCGCCGCGATCGTCGTCGAGGCCGACAGCGGTCGCCTGGTGTCGGCCGGGGTGAACGTCGTGCTCAGCTCCGGCCTCAGCTCGATGCACGCCGAGGTGACCGCGATCAGCCTGGCCCAGACGGCGGTGGAGCGCTGGGACCTCGGCGCCTCGGATGCGAACCTGCAGCTGGTGGTCAACTGGCGCCCATGCGTGATGTGTTACGGCGCCACGATGTGGAGCGGCGTCCGCTCCCTCGTCATCGCCGGCGACGGCCCCGAGCTGGAGGCCCTCAGCGGATTCGACGAAGGACCGGTCGTCGATGACTGGGCGGCCCAGTTCGAGGCACGCGGCATCCAGGTCGTCACCGGTGTGCGCCGGGATGAGGCGGTCGCCGTGTTCGCCGAGTACGGGAAGTCCGACGTCCTCGTCTACAACGCCCGCGGCACGTCCTGACGCGCGGCACCCGGCCGCTGCACGTCGCCCGCGAATCCGCCGACGGCTGAGGCTCACTGCGCCGGTCCCCAGAAGATCTCGCCTCCCTCGGGAAGCTCCAGCACGAGGAACCCGCTGCCGGTGACCGTGGGTGCCACATCGAAGACTTCGAAGTACTCCACGGTGTCGCCGGGGGCCACCTCGTCGAGATCGAAGCTCCCGCGGTAACCCGCCTCCTCTGCCACGTAGGTCGGGTCGGCGCGGCCCCCGTCGCCGGTGAGCAGCCAGGCATAGAGCGTGTACTCGTAATCGCGCGACGGGTCGATCGGCGTATCGCTGAGGTTGGTGAGTTCGAGGGGGACCGCGACATAGCCGCCGTTGTCCGCGTCGGCGCCCGGTGCGTCGGAGACCGCGGCGGTGGCGTCCTGGGGTGCACCGACCGTGATGCTCCACACCTCGTCGCCGGTGTTCTCATCCACGACCGTCACGGAGGTGCCGTAGGGCAGTGCATCCGCGCGTGACGTCCCGCTGCCGTCCAGGCCCACCACGCCCAGCAGTGGGGGTTCGGCCGGGTCCGGCTCGGCGGCACCCGGGGCGCCGGGTGGCGCGGGGAGTTCGGCGGAGCGGTCGGCCTCCCACGGCCACCGTGCGGGCGCGGAGCGTCCCACGGATGACGCGGCGGTGACCAGCACCCCGGCGAGGGCGAGCACCAGCGCTATGACGGGGAGCGCGCGGGAAGCTCCGGGGCGGTTCATCGCGATGACCGCGCAGGTCAGGGTCGCCACCACGAGCGGTGCGATGAGGATCGTCCCCAGGAACGGGATCACCGCGCACACGACGCAGAGGATGCCGAGGACGAGTGCCGTCGCGGCGAGCCCGGAGCGGACCGTCCCGTCCCCGTCATCCGCCGGCCCTGTCCCAGCCCATCCCGTCGCGGCCGGAGCCAGGGTGGGCGGCGCACCGGGGTAGGGCTGCTGCATGACGAGCGGCGGAGCGCTCGGCGGGGTCGCGCTCGCCGCGCCGCCCCACGGGTTCTGCGGATCGGTCATGCTGCTCCTTGTCGCCGGGTGCGCCCATGCTACGGACCGCGGGCCGGACCTTATCCCGTCCGCGCCCGGGCTGTGGGAAGCTGCGCGACGACCGCCGCGGGGGAGGAGAGGACCGCCCGGCCGGCGCGACCTGCCCGGGTTAGGGTGGCGGGATGTCCTTCGGTGCCGCCGCCTCGATCCCTCCCGAGGATGCGGCATGCCCGTGCGGAAGCGGCAGGTCGTTCACCGCGTGCTGCGGGCCGTTGCTGGCCGGACAGGCGGCCCCCTCGCCCGAGCGGCTCATGCGTTCGCGCTTCACCGCGTTCCGGATCGGGGATGCAGCGCATCTGCGGCGCACGTGGCACCCGCGAACCCGGCCCGAGACCGTCTCGCTCGATGCGGCGCTGACATGGGAGCGGCTGGAGATCCTCGACGCGGCCGCGACGGCGGACGGCAAAGGGACCACGGACGGCGAGGAGACCGCGGACGGCGACGAGTCGACGGACGGCGAGGAGACCACGGACCGCGAGGAGACGGTGGAGTTCCGCGCGCACTGGCGCGACTCCGGCGGACGCGGCGTGCTGCAGGAGCGCAGCCGATTCGCCCGGCGTGGGGGCCGCTGGCTGTACCTGGACGGCGACGTCTCGGCGGAATAGCCGCGGCTCCCCGCAGGTTCTCCCGTCCATGACGTCCGACCAGCCCCGGGAAGCGGACGTCGCCGTCCTCGGCGCAGGTCAGGCCGGTCTCTCGGCGGGCTACCACCTGCGCCGTCGCGGGTTCCTGCCGGTATCGCAGAGCACACCGGAGGCGAAGGGAACCTTCGTCGTGCTCGATGCCAACGCCGCCCCCGGCGGCGCCTGGCAGCACCGCTGGCCGTCCCTGCGCATGGCCACGGTGAACGGCATCCACGAGCTTCCGGGCTTCCCGGTGCCCCCGGCCGACCCGCGCTCGCGAGCGCGCGACGCCCTCCCGCCCTACTTCGCGGAGTACGAGGATCGGTTCGAACTCGACGTCCAGCGACCGGTCACCGTCACCGCGGTGCGGGCCGCCGACGCCGACCCGCACGGGCGCCTCGTGGTCGAAACCGACTCGGGCACATGGGCCGTGCGTTACATCGTGAACGCCACCGGGACCTGGACGCGGCCCTTCTGGCCTCACTACCCCGGACAGGAGAGGTTCCGCGGCCGTCAGCTGCACACCGCCGACTATGTGTCCGCCGAGGAGTTCGCCGGGCAGCGCGTGATCGTCGTAGGCGCCGGCATCTCGGGCGTGCAGCTGCTCGAGGAGATCTCGCATGTCGCGACGACCTTCTGGATGACGCGGCGGGAACCCGAGTGGATCGAGGGCGACTTCGACGTCCCGGCGCGCGTCGCCGCGATCGCCGGAGTCGAGGAGCGCGTGCGCCAGGGGCTCCCACCGGGAAGCGTCATCTCGGTCACGGGAATGCACTGGACGCCGTGGGCGCGTCGCGCTCAGGAGCGCGGGGTCTTGAACCGGCTCCCGATGTTCACGCGGATCGAAGAGAACGGCGTCCGGATGCCCGACGGGTCGCTGCTCGAGGTGGACGCGATCCTGTGGGCCACGGGGTTCCGGCCGGCACTGGAGCACCTCGCGCCGCTGAAGCTGCGCACGCCCCAGGGAGGGTTCCGTGTGGGGCAGGGGCGCTCGCTCGATGACCCGCGCGTGTTCTTCATCGGTTACGGGCCGTCCGCGTCGACGATAGGAGCCAACCGCGCGGGGCGTGCGGTTGCGGCGGCGATCGCCTCCGAGCGGCTTCCCTCCGTCGTGTGAGCGCGTCAAGCCCTCGCTGCATCCGTCGGTGACGCCCTAACGTGTGGATGTGACCGATTCCGCGATTCCGACCCATCTGCTCCGCGCCCCCAGAGACGGGGCAGTGGGCACGATCCACCCCGCCGGCAGCGCGCTGGTGACCACGCTGCGTTTCGAGTGGGTGGGGAAGAACTGATGCGGGTACTCATCCTGGGCGGCCACGGGAAGGTGGGCCTCCTGCTCGCTCCCCTCCTGGTGGCGCGGGGCGACGACGTGACGTCGGCGATCCGCAACCCCGACCACGCCGACGAGATCGCCGCGACCGGGGCGGAGCCGCTCGTCCTCGACCTGGAGAGCAGCCACGGCGCCGCGCTCCGCGAAACGTTCGCGGGCTTCGACGCGATCGTGTGGTCCGCCGGAGCCGGCGGGGGGAGCGCCGCCCGCACCTACGCCGTCGACCGCGACGCGGCGGTGCGCACCATGGATGCGGCCAAGGCCGCGGGCGTCCGCCGGTACGTCATGGTCTCGTGGATCGGCTCGTCACCGGGTCACGGCATCGACCCCGACGACCCCTTCTTCGCCTACGCCGACGCGAAGCTCGCCGCCGACGACCATCTGCGGGCGAGTGGTCTGGACTGGACCATCCTGGGACCGGGCACGCTGACCCTCGATCCCCCGACCGGTCGGATCGAGATCGACCCGGAGGGGGACGGTGCCGTCCCGCGGGCCGACGTGGCCGCCGTGATCGTGGCGGCTCTGGCCGATGATCGGACCGTGGGCCGCTTTCTGCGGTTCGGCTCGGGGGATGAGCCCATCGCGGAGGCGCTCGGCCGCTGACGCCGGCAGGTGCTCAGCGCTCGCCGAGGCTCTCGTGGATGCGGTTCAGATCCATCAGCAGCGAGCCGACCAGCACCCAGTGGTCGGCCGACGGGGTGGCCACCTGCAGCGGCCGGGTGAGCGCCGGCGGCTCCGACGTCGCTGCCTCATCGCGCACCTCCCACACGCGCAGCCGCGCGTCGTGTGCGGCGCGGTGCAACTGCTCCGCGATCGCCTGCACGGAGGGTTCGCCGGCGATCGTCGCGTCATAGCGGTCGTACACGGCCCGCGTCATCCCGATGACCTGCGTGAGGATCGGCGTGAACGCGTCGAGCAGTTCTTGGACGCGGGCAAGGTCCGCGCGCAGGCGACGTCCGCGCGGGTTGAAGGTGAGCGAGTCGGCGGCATCCCCGATCGACGCCTCCGCGGCGTCGCGCATGGGACGCAGCAGTCGCGCGGTCAGGAGCAGCTCCTCCAGCTGATCGCGCGACTGGGGCGTGACGAGGGCGTCGGCGAGACGGTCGAGCGCATCGGCGGTCTCGAGGACGAGCGCGTGGGTCTTCTCGCGGGCCGGCGTGACGGCCACCGGGGGAACCACCGCCAGGTTGACCAGGAACCCCATCACCGCACCGATCAGGGTCTCCAGAACCCGATCGACGGCGTAGCCGGGTGTGGCCGTGCCGAGGGCGAGGACGAGGACGGCACTGATGGCGACCTGGTTGGTCGTTCCCGGCGTCATCTTCAGTGCCCACGCCGCCAGGAGGGCCACGGCGGTGGACAGGAGGATCACCCAGGTGTGCGATCCCAGCGCGATGCCCAGGGCCGAAGCGATGAGCACGCCCACGATCACGCCGACGCTGCGCTCGATGGCCTTGGTGAACGACTGGTTCAGGCTCGGCTGCACGACGAGGAGAGCCGCGATCGCGGCGAAGACGGGCGGCGGTCCCTGCACGAGCCACCCGGCGACCAGCCACGCCGCGATCGTCGCAACGGCCATCTTGACCACCTGCAGGAGCGGCCCCCTCCGGGGCGCTCGGAAGGTGGCCGGGATGCGCATGGTACGAGTCTGACAGGCAGGCTCGTCGCAGGCAGGGGGTTGCCTGCGGCGTCGGGCGGCCCCGCCGGCTCAGCGCGTCGAGAGCTGGGTGCCGATGACCCGCAGCAGCGCGAGCTTCTCCGCGTCCTCGGTGCCGGGGGTTGCCGTGAACACGAGCAATCGATGGCATGTTTCGGTGTCGAGCAGCGTCTGACAGTGCAGCGTCATCTCGCCCACGTCCGGGTGCGCGAAGCGCTTGGTCGTCGGATGCTTCTCCGCAACCTCGTGCTGAGCCCAGATGGCAGCGAACTCGGAGCTCCGGCGGAGCAGTTCCGCCACGATCGCGCCGGCGCGGGAGCGTTCGCCGGTGCGGGTGTACACCGCGCGCAGTTCCGCAACGAAGGTGCGACCGCGCAGCTCGTGATCGGCGCGCGCATAGATGTCTCGTGATTCCGGCTCGGTGAACCAGCGGAACACCGTCGAGCGCCGCATCCCCGTCAATTGCCGGGCATCACCGAGGAGCGCCCGCGCAGGCTCGGTCTGCGCGAGGGTCTCTCCGAGTTCGTTGACCACCTGTGCCGGGGTGTCGGTGAGACGCTCGAGGATCCGCAGCATCCCGGTCGAGACGTGGGTGGAGATGCCCTCCCGCTCGGGCGCGGCGTGCCCGGCCAGACGGAAGAGATGGTCGCGCTCGGTGCGCTCGAGGTGCAGCGCCCGCGCGAGTGCGGTGAGCATCTGCTCGGAGGGCTGCGGTCCGCGCGCCTGCTCCAGCCGGTTGAGGTAGTCCGTCGACATGCCCGCCAGCGCAGCGACCTCCTCACGGCGCAGCCCCGGTGTCCGCCGGCGCGGCCCGCGTGGCAGACCCACGTCTTCGGGCTGCAACGCCTCGCGACGGTTGCGGAGAAACTCAGCCAGTTGCTGCATGGGGTCATCCTCCTCGCTCCCGGGCGCGCCAACCAGGGATCGTTGATACCTCGATGCGGGGGCGAGCGCGACGACGCCCGCGTCGGCCGACCGCGCGGCGAGGGGCGTAGCGTGGGAACATGCCCGATCTGGAACGTCTGCGCGCCGAGGTGTCGGCGCGACTGGCGCGCCTGGACGCCGATGAGCGCGACCTCCTGCGCGACCGTGCAGACGGCACCGCCGACGACGAGCACGATCCGGAAGGGTCGACCCTGTCGGGGGAGTGGACGCGGGTGGATGCTCTCCGCCGCGGCGCCATCGCCGAGCTCGCCGAGATCGATGCGGCGCTCCGCCGCGTCGCGGACGGCTCCTACGGTGTGTGCGCGCGCTGCGGCCGCCGGATCCCCGAGGAGCGCATGGAGGTGCGGCCGATGGCCGACCTCTGCGTCGCCTGCGCGTAGACGCGCGTCAGTCGTCGCTGGAGGACAGTCCCCGGCGGGCGGACAGCAGCGTCACCTCCGGATGCTCCGCCATCGCGCGTTCCGCGCGGTCGAGGACATCCCGGACGTGGGCGGCGTCGCCCGCGACGACAGCGACGCCGATCTCGGCGCGGCGGTGCAGGTCGTGCGCTCCGGTCTCCGCGGCCGACGCCTCGGTACGGCGGCTGAGGTCCGCGACGATGGGCCGCACGACGCTGCGCTTCTGCTTGAGCGAGGATACGTCGCCGAGCAGCAGGTCGAATTCGATCCATCCGACCCACATGCTCAATCGGCCGCGCCTCGAGGCTGCAGGAACCACTCGACCGATCTGGCGGCGAGCCTGTCGCTGGTGGGTGTCATGGTTCGTGTCTACCTCCTGCCTTCTCGAGGCGCCACCGCCTCCGTCGACCCTCCTGCGGGTGCGAGCGCCACCTGAGTACGCTGACGGCATGACCACCCTCATCCTCACCCTCGTCGGAGACGACCGTGCCGGCATCGTCGCTGCGGTGGCCGGCGTGGTCGATGCCCATGACGGCAACTGGGAGAACAGCCAGCTGGCCGAACTGTCCGGCGCCTTCGCCGGGATCGTCGAAGTGTCCGTCCCCGCGGCGCGCGCCGAGGCGCTCAGCAACGCCCTCAACGCGATCGAGGGCCTCGTCACCGTCGCGGTCCCGGCCGCCGGATCCGGCGTCCCGGCCGCATCCCGGCACGTCGCCGTGCAGGTGATCGGCAACGACCATCCGGGGATCGTGCGCGACATCTCGGCCGCCCTCACCGGTCAGGGGCTCAGCATCGAACGGATGACGACGGAGACCCGGGATGCCGCGATGTCGGGCGGGCGGCTGTTCGAAGCCTCGATCGCCGCTCTCGTTCCCGCCGAGGTGGGACTGGAGGACGTGCGGGCGCAACTGGAACGGCTCGCGGCGGAGATCCAGGTGGATCTGACCCTCGACTGACGCCGGGCGCCCGGTGGGTCGTTTCGCGGCGCAGGTCAGCCGACGGCGTCCGCGTGCACCGCGCTTTCCGCCCGATCGTCGCGCCGGATGAGACGCACGCGGCAGGCGATCGCCCCGGCTGCGAGGGAGCCCAGCCCTCCGGCGGCCATGTCCCCGATCGTGTCGACGTAGGCGACGAAGATGTCGTCGGTGATGAAGGTGTAGCCGGCCCATTCGATCATCTCCCACACCGCGCTGATGGCCAGGCCTGTCAGCGGAACCAGCAGGAGCGGGATGCGGGCGGGCGCTCTCGCGTCCAGGGCGTCGCGGATGATGTCGAGGCGCCCGGCGAGGAGATAGAGCATGAGGGCGATGACGCCCGTGCACTCGAAGTGCACGAAGAGATCCCAGCCCGGCATCGTGCGGTAGAGGTCCAGCACGTTGCTCCACGCCGCCACCAGCACCGAGAGACCGAAGATGATGTCGAAGGCGGCACGCACGCCGAGGAAGCGGGGGAGGACGAGGGCGGGGAGCGCGAAGGCGAGGATGCCCGCGTCGACGGCGGACCACCCGACGCCGGCGACCAGGACGCTGATCACCCCCACCACCCGGATCGCGTCGGCGATCCAGTCGCCGACGGTGGACGGTCGACGCAGGAAACGTTCGATCACGCGCGGTCCTCCCGCATCCGGACGACCGCCTGGACGGGGAGATGATCCGACGGCCAACCGCCGCGTACCGGTCGCGCGTCGATTCCGACCCGCAGGACATCGCACCCGCGGACATGGATGGCGTCGATGCGCGGGCCTCCCGAGCGGGGACGACGGCGGCGTGCGTACGTCGCCCATTCGCGGGTCAGGTACTCACCGGCGACGGCCCAGGCGTCGGCGAGTCCGGATGCGACCAGGATGCGCCGAGCCGGGGATGTGGGACCGGCGTTGAAGTCGCCCGTGACCACGGCCGGCCCCTCTCCCGCACGAGCGGCGATGATCTCCGCGGCGCGTCGGCGAGCCAGCGGCGAAAGCACATCGAGGTGCGTGTTCAGGGCGGTGAACCGCACGCCGGTGGCGCGGTCGAGGAGTTCGGCGCGAGTGAGAACGCGGGGGAACAGTGATCCCCACGCCCGCGTGCCCGCCGTTTCCGGCCGGGTCGACAGGGACGTCTGCTCCCAGTCGAGCAGCTCCAGCCGGCTCGCGTCGAAGAAGATCGGGCAACCCTCGCCGCCGCCGTCGGCATCGCGACCGCGCCCGACCGACCGGTAGGTGCCGCCGAGCGCGTCGCGCAGCACGCCCACCTGGTGAGGGAGCACTTCTTGCGCGCCGAGGATGGTCGGGCCTTCCCGTCGGAGCAGCGCCGCGACGCGGTCGCGCCGGTCCTTCCATCCCGGCGAGGCCTTCCGGGCACGAAGGACGTTGAAGGTCATGATCGAGATCTCGGGCGGGCTGGCCGGGCCCACCAGCGCCTCACCGATGCGCATGGGCGCCCCCTCCGTGCCGGTTCCGATCGACGGCGCGGCGCATCGCGAGATGCACCCACCGCACCGGCGGGAAGTCGCCCGGCCAGTGCACCACGACGCTGAGCACACCGCGCGCGGTGCGGCGCGCGAACGCACCCGCATGGCCGAACGGCCGCATCGACACGCCCATCGCCGCGTGGGGGAGGTACCGGATGCGGTGACGGAGGCCGATGTGGAAAGCGAGGTCGAAATCGT
The DNA here is from genome assembly GCF_057197625.1 of Microbacterium sp. Z6_144. Taxonomy (NCBI): domain Bacteria; kingdom Bacillati; phylum Actinomycetota; class Actinomycetes; order Micrococcales; family Microbacteriaceae; genus Microbacterium; species Microbacterium sp. Z6_144. Next base: position 1,997,774 of record NZ_JBXVPT010000001.1, on the reverse strand, counting down.
CGTGCACCTCTGTCGACAGGTGTATCGCCCGGCGGGCGCCGCGCCAAGCGTCACGGCGGAACCCCATGTTGGATCCGTAGAGCGGGAGGTGCCCGAGTGCCGGGACCGCGACGGCGGCATACGCGCCCAGATACAGGGCTGCCAGCGGTACGCGCAACACGCGCGGCCCGTCGAGGAACCGGGCACCTCCGGTGAACGCGGCGACATCCGGACGGCGCTCGAACGCCGAGGTCATGACCTGCACCCAGGTGACCGCCGGCATGCAGTCCGCGTCCAGGCGCAGCACGATGTCACCGCGTGCGGCGTCGTACCCGCGGGCGCTGGCGGCGGGAATTCCTGGGCGCTCGCAGCGCAGCACGCGCGCTCCGGCCTCGGCAGCCACGGCGGCGGAAGAGTCGGACGAGCCGTTGTCGACGACGATCACTTCGTCGGGTACGCGGGTCTGCACCGCCAGAGCGCGAAGGCACCGGCGAAGCTCGGCATCGTCGTTCTTGACGGGGATGACGACGGATACTCGGGTCACGTCGCCTCCTCGGTCAGGATGCAGACCGAACCGGGGTCGCCGGTCGCACCCTCACGCTAGGTGCTGCCTCGGTCGGGGTCCGCACGGTTGACACCCCCGGCCCCAGCCGGTACCCCGTCTCAGGGCGTCATGACGCGCTTCTCACGCCCTCGCGGGCTGCTCGCGGTGGCAAGGCGGCTACGCACTCACTTCGCAGCGGCGTGAGGATCGTTTCGGCAAGGTCCTCCAGCTGCTCGACCTGCCGGTCCTCGAGAAGCGCGAACACTCGAGCGCGCACTTCGGCGGCGTATCCGGGCTCTACCTCGGCCACCAGGCGCGCCCCCGGTTGCGTCAACCTCGCCCGGGTCTTGCGCGCGTCCGCGGGGTCCGTGCTCCGGGTGAGGAGGGTGCGTTTCTCCAGCCGGCCGACGATCCGCGACAGGTGCGACGGTGTCACGCTGGCCGTGGCAGCCAGGTGGCTCATGTGGATTTCCCGGTCCTCGCTGGCGGACAAGGAGCGCAGCACCCCGTACTCGGCGTGGCTCAGATGGGCTGACCGCTCCAGGTAGGCATCCAGTTCCGCCGGAAGCCACATCATGACGCCTACCAGCAGCGACCACGTCCGGTCCTGCTGTGGAGAGAGGTGATCTGCGGCGGTCATGATCACAGAGTACCTTTGCTTGCCGCGGAAAGGAATTCTGGGGGTAGCATTAGTTTCCGCGGCAAGTAATGCTGCGTCGTGCTCACCAGAAAGCAGAACCCTTATGCGCGCTGCCCGCTTCCACTCGTACGGAGCCCCCGACGTCCTCGTCATCGAGGACGCGCCGGAACCCCACGCCGGCGAGGGTTTGGTTCGGATCAAGGTGCATGCGACGAGCGTGAATCCTGTCGACGTGGTGCTGCGCGCCGGTCACCTCGCGCAGGCCTTGCCCGTGCCCCTGCCTGCCATCCCCGGCCGGGATGCGGTCGGCGTCGTCGACGAAGTCGGTGCGGGTGTGACAGACACGCAGGTCGGTGACGTCGTGTTCGGCCTGGGCGGGGTCAGCGACACCACGGCCGAGTACGCGGTTCTGACCGCATGGAGCAGCGTCCCTGAGACATGGTCGACGGCGCAGGCCGCCGCCGCAGGACTCGCGTCCACCACTGCCGCGGCCGTCATCGACGCGCTGGGTGACCTGAACGGCAAGACGTTGCTCATCGAGGGCGCGTCCGGTGCCGTCGGCACCGCCGCCGCAGCGTTCGCCCTCGCTGCCGGCGCCACCGTCATCGGCACGGGCCGCGAGAGCAACCATCCGCACCTCGAGTCGCTCGGTGTTCTTCCGACGACGTATGGCCCGGGCCTGGCTGAGCGGGTGGCCGCCCTCGCGCCCGACGGTGTGGACGCAGCCCTGCACTCGGCCCCGTCCGACACGCTGCCGGATCTGGTGAGCATCGTCGGGGTGGCCTCCCAGGTCGTCACCGTCATCGATCACGAGGGGGCTGCGCAACTCGGCGCCACGTCCGTCAGCTCGCGCAACGACTCGGCACTCCTGCGGTACGCCGCCGCGCTCGGGCGGGACGGGCTTTACACGCCCCGCGTCGACTACGAGGTCTCCTTGGCCGACATCGTCGAGGCGCACACCCTGGCCGAGAACGGCGGCGGCAAGGTCGTCATCATCCAGCCCTGACCAACGCCGGAGCTCAGCCTCCGGAGGGCCTCATCGATCTCCGTACGCTGCGCGGGGTGCCGATGTCCAGGGGGTTGTCGCCGGGCGCGCGGTGACGAGGCTGGAGAGGACGGAAGGAACCCTCATGAGCGACACCAGCCACGGCCGCGACGCGGACGACGCACACTCCGACGACGCGCCGCCCACGGATGCGGTCTCTGACGAGGTGCGCGAAGACGCTGCCGCCGCAGAGAACCATGCCGGAGGCACCGACGGCGAGGCCACGCCAAGCGCAGAGGGCGACGAGAACGACTGACCCGGCCGTCCTGCGCGCGAACGCAGGGGGTTGTACGCATATTCGACTTCTGGCCGCATCCGTCACCCGCGCCCGGCGCTATCGTGCTCGGTATGGCACAGAAGACGTGGTTCATCACCGGCACCTCTCGCGGCTTCGGGCGGGAGTGGGCGACGGCAGCGCTCGAGCGTGGCGATCGCGTAGCCGCGACAGCGCGCGACGTCGCGTCGCTGGATGACCTGGTCGAGCGATTCGGGGACGCCCTGCTGCCGATCGCGCTGGACGTGACCGATCGCGCGGCCGATTTCGCCGCCGTGCAGACGGCGTACGAGCACTTCGGCCGCCTCGATGTCGTCATCAACAACGCCGGGTACGGTCACTTCGGAATGGCCGAGGAGCTCAGCGAGAAAGACCTCCGCGACCAGATGGAGACGAACCTGTTCGGTGCCGTCTGGGTGTCGCAGGCGGCGGTGCCGCTCATGCGCGAGCAGGGATCGGGCCACATCATCCAGGTGTCATCGATCGGCGGCATCTCGGCGTTCGCCAACCTGAGCGCGTACCACGCGTCGAAGTGGGCGCTCGAGGGGTTCTCGCAGGCCCTCGCGCTGGAAGTGGCCGAGTTCGGTATCAAGGTCACGATCGTCGAGCCGGGCGGGTTCGCGACCGACTGGGCGGGCCCGAGTTCGCGCCACTCCGACCCGCTTCCCGCCTACGACGCGGCCCGCGAGCGTCGCGCGCAGCAGCGCGCCGCCCAGGCCCCCGGCGATCCGACCGCATCGGCGCAGGCCATCCTGAGGATCGTGGATGCGGAGGAGCCGCCGCTGCGCGTGTTCTTCGGAGCCGCCCCCCTGTCCGTCGCGCGTCGCGACTACGAGTCCCGGCTCCAGACGTGGCAGGAGTGGGACGACGTCGCCCGTCTCGCTCAGGGGTGAGGGCCTGATTCGCATACGCTGACACAACGTCGGCCGCGCTGAACTGGGAGCATGCGTCACCTCTCCCGCGGTCTTCTGGCCTCACTCGCGCTGCTTCTCGTGGCAGCGCTCACCCTCGCGCCGCAGATGTTCGTCGGCCCGGCGCGGGCGGCGTTCCTCGAGTGGGCGGATGCGGTCACGATGCCGCTGTTCGCAGGAGCCGGCTACGCCGAGACCGAGCGGCTGATGAACATGGCCATGTTCGTGCCGCTCGGGGCCGCCGCCGCGCTCGTTCTGCCCCGCCGGCTGTGGCCGCTCGCCGTTCTTGCCGGCCTGGGTGTGTCCGCGGCGGTCGAGTACGTGCAGGCCTTGATCCCCGGGCGCATCCCCGATGCGGCCGATGTCCTGTGGAACACAGCGGGCGGCGCGTTCGGTGCGGTCGCGGTGACCGCGGTCCGGACGCTGGTGGTCGTTGTCGCCCGGGCTCACCGGGGCAGCGTCACCCGCACCTGAAGACCGCCGTCGGGGCGCGCCCTCACCGTGAGCCCCCCGGAGTGGGCCCGAACGATCGCGGCGACGATCGCGAGCCCGAGACCGGCGCCGTCGTGTCCGCCGGCCCCGCGGGAGCGGCCGGCGCCGCGGACGAACGGTTCCGTCAGTGTCGCGGCCACGTCGGTGGCGTGCACCTCTCCGCTGTTGGCGACCACGAGCTCGCACCGCCTGAGGTGCACGTCGATCCAGCCTCCGTCGACGTTGTGGACGATCGCGTTATGCAGCAGGTTCCACACCAACTGCCTGAGCAGCGCGGCGTTTCCCGTCACCGTGCAGGAGGTGATGTCCGGCTGCAGATGGATGCCCCGTCCCGCCACATCGGCGTGTACGTCCTCGACGGCGGCGCGGACGACATCGGCCAGGTCGATCGCTTCGGTGCGGAGCGCCCCGCCGTGGCCGGCTCGGGCTAGGTCGAGGAGAGCTTCGGTGGTTGCGACGGCGCGCTCGTTCGTTCGGGCGATGCGCTGCAGGAGCACGTCGACATCACGTCCGGAGGGATCGGCTTGGGCGACCTCGACCATCGTGCGGATGATCGCGTGGGGCGTGCGCAGTTCGTGCGAGGCGTTCGCCGCGAAGCGACGTTCCTCGTCGATCGTGCCCTGCACCCGATCCAGCAGCGCGTCCAGCGTGTCGGCGAGGTCGGTGAGTTCGTCGCCGCGGCCGGGGAGGTGGAGGCGCAGGTCCAGGCGCCCGTCCCGCGCCTGCCGCGCAGCGTCGGCGATGCGATCGAGCGGACGCAGGATGAGCCCGGCCAGCACCCAGCCGCCGACGAGACCGAACACCACGAGCCCGGCGACCGCCCACCAGGCGTAACGGACGAAGACGTCGATGAGGTCGCGGCGCCGCGGTGCGTAGTCGTTACCGTTGGCAAGCAGGAGGTTGCCCTCGGGAATGTACCGCAGGAGGAGGAACCCGACCGCGAAGAGCGCCATGCCCGCGACCACGAGGAAGCCGGCGTAGGTCAGCGCGAGCTTGATGCGAACGGGGACCCCGCGCGGCCGTGGCCGAGTCACGGGGTCATCCGGTAGCCGACGCCGGGGACCGTCTCGATCACCCAGGGTTCGCCGAGGCGCTTGCGCAGGGTCGAGATCGTGATGCGGACGGCGTTGGTGAAGGGGTCGGCGTTCTCATCCCACGCGCGCTCGAGCAGGTCTTCGGCGCTGACCACCCCGCCACCGGCTGTCATGAGTACGTCGAGGACGGCGAACTGCTTGCGCGTCAGCCCGACATAGCGCTCGTCACGGAAGACCTCCCGACGGAACCGGTCCAGCCGTACCCCGCCGACCTCGACGACCGGGGGAGTGCCCGCCGCCGGGCGGCGGCCCAGAGCGCGGATGCGCAGCACCAGCTCGCGCAGCGCGAACGGCTTGGTGAGGTAGTCGTCGGCACCGCTTTCGAAGCCGGAGGCCTTGTCGTCGAGGCGGTCGGCCGCAGTGAGCATGAGCACGCGGGGGCTCGAGGGTTCGTCCACCAGACCGCGGGCGATCTCGTCGCCGTTCGGCCCCGGAATGTCGCGGTCGAGCACGACCACGTCGTACGTGTTGACGGCGAGCTGCTCGAGCGCGGTGTCGCCGTCACCCGCGATGTCGGCGGCGATCGCCTCCAGGCGCAGTCCGTCGCGGATCGCTTCGGCGAGGTACAACTCGTCTTCGACAATCAGCACGCGCACGCCCCCATGCTAAGTGGGTCGACATATCGCGGGTGTATGACGACCGGCATACGCCGCGGCAACGCTCGCCCCCGTGGGATGGCTGCCATGCCGATCGCCAGCACCCCCGTCCCCCGCATCCGTCCGGCGACCTTCATTGCGGCAGGCGCGTGCCTCGCCGCCATCGTGGCGGCGCTGCTGATCCTCGCGACCGGATTGACCGCGTCGTTCGCGACGACACCCTTCACACCGGACATCCGCGACGGCCTCATCCCCGAGGGCGCGGCGATCTCGCTCAGCGACGAGCATCCCGCCATCGCGAACCTCGAGCCGGAGCTCCTGCACGCGATGAGGGAGGCGGCAGCGGACGCAGCCCTGGCGGGGGTGCCCTTCGAAGTCACGAGCGGATGGCGCAGCGCCGCCTACCAGGACTGGCTGCTCGACACCGCCGTCGAGACCTACGGCAGCGAAGAGGTGGCACGACAGTTCGTCGCCGCCCCCGAGGAGTCCGCGCATGTCACGGGGGAGGCGATCGATATCGTCCCGGTCGACGCGCAGTCCTGGCTCAGCCAGCACGGCGCGCAGTACGGACTGTGCCAGGTGTACGCCAACGAGATGTGGCACTACGAGCGGATCATCGAGCCCGGCGAAGCGTGCCCGAAGATGGCCCCGGATGCGTCGGCAGTGCGATCGGCATCGGAGTCGGGAGTCCGGGCGGCCGCCGAATCCTCCCGCTGACCGCGGATCGGTCTCTCCTCCCCAGGCGGCGACCGCCCGTGCTCATCCACCGCCGTGCTCGTCCGGGGCGCGGGGACTCCGCGACGGAGGGACGGTGGAGGGATGACGCACACGACACCTCCCGCCCACCGACCACTGCCGACCGACTCCGACCTGCAGCGATGGCTCGACGGCCTGTTGAAAGAGGCCATCCGTCGCCAGCTGTGGCTCATCTTCCTCGATGACGATCACCGCGTGGTGGGTCCGCTGATGCCCGGGGCCGAGCTGCCGGGAGACCCGTACGAGCCGTCCGAGACGGCCGACCTCGGCACCCTTCCCGCCTCGCTCGTGCTCGCCCATCGCCTGACGATGATCGCCGAGATCGTGGAGGCGAGCCAGGCGGTGCTGGTGTGGGAGCGCACGGGTGACGCGACGCCCACCGCCGATGACCGGGAGTGGGCGAGGGCGCTGGCGGGCGGATGCCGCGAGGTCGGCATGCACCTGCGTGCCCAGTTCCTTCTGCACGACGGCGGCGTCGACCCCCTCGCCCTCGACGACGTGCCCTGAGCGCCGGCGCGGCGCACGGGTTCTCGGCCCTACCACCCGCCGCGCGTGGGCGTGTGGCCCTCGCGCGCACCGTCGGGCATCTCCATCTCCGCTCGGACCCCGAGGAGTCGGAGCGGCCGGTCGGGCTCGATCTTCGCCACCAGCCGGAGGATCTCCTCGAGCACCACCCCCCGGTCGAAGGTCGTCGCCACCTTGCGCGTGAACGTCTTCGTGGTGAAGGGCGCGTACCGCACCTTCAGCCCCACCCCGACGACCGGCCGGCCCTCGGCGGCGACATCGTCGAGCACCTGCGCGGCGAGGTCACGGGCTGCCTGTTCTATCGCGTCGGGGTCGGCGACGTTCTGCTGGAACGTCGTCTCGCGCCCGTGTCCGCGAGCCACCCAGGGCGTGTCATCCACGACGGCGGCCCCGTCGCCGCGGCCCAGCTGGCGGTACCACGGGCCCATGCGTGGCCCGAACTCGGCGACGAGCGGTGCCTCGTCGGCGGCCGCGAGCTGGGTCACCGTGCGGATGCCGAGGGTTTCCAGACGCCGTGAGACCTTCGTGCCGACCCCCCACAGGTCGATCGTGGGCCGGTCTCCCATCACCTCCAGCCAGTTGTCGGCGGTGAGACGGAAGACGCCCCGGGGTTTGCCGAAACCGGTTGCCACCTTGGCGCGCACCAGCGTGTCGCCGATGCCGACGCTGCAGTGCAGCTGCGTCCGCTCGAGCACGGCCGCCTGGATGGCGCGGGCGTATGCTTCCGGATCATCCGTCGCAATCCCGACGAAGGCCTCGTCCCAGCCGAGCACCTGCACGACGGCCCGGGGCTGTGCGCGCAGCGTGGCCATGACCTCCTCGGAGGCCGCCGTGTAGGCGGGCGCGTCGACCGGGAGGATCACGGCGTCGGGCACCTTCCGGGCGGCCAGGCGCAACGGCATCCCCGATCCGACACCGAACGCGCGTGCTTCATACGAGGCGGTGGACACCACCGCCCGCTCCGCCGGGTCGCCACGGCCGCCGACGATCACCGGCTTGCCGGCCAGTTCCGGCCGGCGGAGCACCTCGACGGCCGCGATGAACTGGTCGAGGTCCACGTGCAGCACCCACGCCCGCTCGGCACTGTCGCTCATGCGATCCAGTGTGGCCCGGGACGCGGCGATGCACACCCGTCCCGGCCGGTGCGTCCGGATCCGTCCGTCGCGTGCTCCGTGCCGCCGCGCGCCCATCCTCTCGCCCGCCCCACGCAGGAGCGGGCGAGGGAGGGTCAGACGGTAGCGCTCGCCTCGGCGCGGCGGGGCAGCACCCAACCGGCACGCGGGAAGTGGCACGTGTACCCGTTGGGGTACTTGATCAGGTAGTCCTGGTGCTCGGGCTCGGCCTCCCAGAACGGACCGGCCGGCTCCATCGTGGTCACGGCCTCGCCCGGCCACAGCCCCGAGGCATCCACGTCGGCGATCGTGTCGCGCGCGACGCGCTCCTGCTCCGGACTCTGCGGGAAGATCGCCGAGCGGTAGCTGGTGCCCACGTCGTTGCCCTGTCGGTTCAGCGTCGACGGGTCGTGGATCTGGAAGAAGAACGCGAGGATGTCGCGGTACGTGGTCTGGGCGGGATCGAAGACGATCTCGACGGCCTCCGCGTGACCGGGGTGGTTGCGGTACGTCGCGTGCTCGTTGCTGCCGCCGCTGTAGCCGACGCGGGTCTGCAGGACGCCGGGCTGGCGGCGGATGAGGTCCTCCATGCCCCAGAAGCAGCCGCCGGCGAGGACGGCGGTCTCCGCGCCGGGGATGCGGGTGACGGCTCCGGTGTCGGTGGTCATGATGGGTTCTCCTTCGTGTCGGTGAAAAGCGTGCGGTAGGCGCCGTACCCCTGGGACTCGAGGTCGTCGAGCGGAACGAAGCGCAGTGCGGCGGAGTTCATGCAGTACCGTAGCCCGCCGGCCTCGTGCGGGCCGTCGTCGAACACGTGCCCGAGGTGGCTGCCGGCGGCCGCCGAGCGAACCTCGGTGCGGGTCATCCACAGCGTACGGTCGGTCTCCTCCGTCACGGCGGCCACAGCGATCGGTCGGGTGAAACTCGGCCAGCCCGTGCCGCTGTCGAATTTGTCGGTCGACGAGAACAGCGGCTCGCCGGAGACCACGTCGACGTAGATGCCGGCCTCGTGGTGGTCCCAGTACCGGTTGCGGAACGGCGGCTCCGTGCCGGCCTCCTGCGTCACGTGGTACTGGGTGGGGGTGAGGCGGCTCAGCGCCTCGGGGGTGGTGCGGTACTCGTCGTTCACGATTCCTCCTCGATGACGCCGCTGGCTGCGGCGTCCACGGAGGACAACGACGGGCCCGGCTGTTTTGGTCCCGCGAAGCTGGCAGGGCCCCGTGAGTCAGCCCGCCTCGGCGTCGATCGCGCGTGCCGCGGCGACGAGGATGTGGTCCAGGCTCGGAACGCCGCTCGCACGCGCCAGCTCCACCCCCGCGCCATCGCGCACGATCACCGTCGGTGTCGACACGATGCCGCGTTCCTCGGCGAGGTCGGGCTCGAAGGCGACATCGTGCTCGGAGACGGTAACGCCCGGGACGAGCTGCCGGGCTCGCTCGAGCACCGTTCGCGTCTGCCGGCACGCGCCGCAGAAGGACGTCGAGTACAGCTCGAACCCGATCGTCGGTGTGTGTGCCATGGCCACCTCCCCTTTCGGGCAACATCCGGCCGTCTCCCGATATTTCGCCCGTCGGACGGCCCCGTCCGCGAGCCGGGGGGATCCCGTCGCGGAGGAGCGACCTCGGCGCCCCTGTCCGGCCGTCGGCGTACCCTGGGGAAATGGCCGTCGACTCCGCTCTGCGAAACGCCCGATCGCAGCTGGCCGCGCTCGCCGAGACCGGTGGGGTCGATGAGGAAGGGCGCTCCTTCGTGCCCCCCGCCCCCGACGCCGGAGCGAACGCCCGCGCAGCGGCCGTGCTGATCCTGTTCGGCGTGCTCGACGCCCGGGCGAGCGAGCACGACGCGCAGGCCCGCGCCGTCTCCCGCGACCTCGACGTCCTCCTCCTGGCGCGGGCCGCCACGCTTCGCTCTCACCCCGGTCAGGTCGCCTTTCCGGGAGGACGCGTGGATCCTGACGATGAGAACCCGGTCGCGGCCGCGCTGCGTGAGGCGGAGGAGGAGACGGGGCTGGATCCCGCCGGGGTCGAGGTCCTTGGGACGCTCGCACCCGTGCCGCTCGAGTACTCCCGCCACGTGGTCACCCCTGTCGTGGGGTGGTGGCGGCAACCGTCCCCGGTGCGGGTCGTCGACGACGCGGAATCGGCCGCCGTGTTCCGCGCGCCGGTCGCCGACCTGCTCGACCCGGCCAACCGCGGGGTGACGGTGTTCCGGCGGGACGGCTCGGAGTGGCGCGGTCCTGCGTTCCTCGTGCCGCACTCGGAGGGTGCGCATCTGGTGTGGGGCTTCACCGGGATGCTGCTGGACGCGCTCTTCGACCGCCTCGGCTGGGCGGAGCCGTGGGATCCGGAGCGCGAGCTTCCCCTGCCGCCGCCCGCGCCGACCGACAGCGCGTGACCCGGGGCCACTGGTTGCGCCTCTGCCCGCCCGCCCGGAGACTGGCGGCATGGGCTTCGACGTCTCCGAACTGCTGCGCCTGGAACATGCCGGGTGGACCGCCCTGTCGGACGGGACCGGCGGGGAGTTCTACGGCTCGATCATGACCGACAACGCGGTCATGGTGCTCGCCGACGGCTCGGTGCTCGATCGCGACGCCGTGGTGGCCTCCCTCGATGACGCACCGGCGTGGTCGGCGTACCAGATCACCGACGAGCGTCTCGTGGAGATGGGGGCGGATGCGGCGGCCTTCATCTACCGGGGCCGGGCGTTCCGCGCCTCCGGCGGTCCGCCGTTCGATGCGCTCATGTCGAGCGTCTACGTGCGGACCGAGGGCCGGTGGCGGCTCGCGCTGTACCAGCAGACGCCCGTGCCGGGCGAGGAGAGCGCCGAGCTCTAGGCCGCTGCCGCCTCCGCGGCCCCTCTTCGACGGCCGCCCGCTTTACAGCCCCCGAAGGTGCTTGATGTTGGTCTTGGCGGTCTCGATCACCTGACGGACGCCGCCGGAATGCTCGGCTCCGAGTACGAGCTTGGTCATGGACAGGCCGAATCCGGTCACCTGCTCCGCGGTGATCGTCGCCGGCATGGAGAGAGCATCGGGGTCGGTCACGATGTCCACCAACGAGGGTCCGGCGTGTCCGAGCGAGGTCGCGATCGCCGCATCCAGGTCACCCGGATCGGTCACGCGCTGGGTGAGGAACCCGAGACTCTGAGCGAGCGCAGCGAAATCGACCATCGGGACGTCCACCCCGAAATCGGGGTACCCGTTGACGAGCATTTCGAGTTTGACCATGCCGAGCGTGGAGTTGTTGAACACGAAGACGTTGATGGGCAGCCGGTACGCGGCGGCGGTGATGAGTTCGCCGAGGAGCATGGACAGTCCGCCGTCGCCGGCGATGGCGATCACCTGTCGGTCGGGGTAGGCGATCTGCGCGCCGATGGCCTGGGGGAGCGCGTTGGCCATCGAGCCGTGCCGGAACGACGCCAGCAGCCGACGGTCCGCGGTGGGCGTGACGTAGCGCGCCTGCCAGACGTTACCCATCCCGGTGTCGGCGGTGAAGACGGCGTCGGATGCGGCGGCCCGGTCGATCGCGGTCATGGCGCGCTCGGGGTGGATGGGCACCGCATCCGAGTCGGTGTAGGACGCGACCGCGTCCCTCATCGCCGTGCGGTGGCGCTTCAGCGTCTCCTCGAGGAACGTGCGGTCGCTGCGGGCGGGCAGCCGCGCCTGCAGGGCCTCGAGGGTGAGGCCGACATCCCCGTGGATGGGGTGCGTCACGGCTGCGCGTCGCCCGAGGCGGGTGGCGTCCTCGTCGATCTGCGCAATCGTCACGTCGCCGGCGTCGGGGAAGAACTGGCCGTAGGGGAAGTCGGTGCCCAGCAGCAGCAGCAGGTCCGCCTGCTGCATGGCGCGGTCGATGCCGCCATATCCGAGGAGCCCCGACATCCCCACGTCGAACGGGTTGTCGTACTGGATCCACTGCTTGCTCCGCAGGGTGTGACCCATCGGCGCCTGGAGGTGGCCCGCGAAGGCGAGCACCTGGTCGCGTGCGTCGCGGACGCCCTCCCCGGCGAACAGCGCGATCTTCTTCGCTTTCCCGATCGCGGCCGCCAGCGTCTCGACGTCGGCGGCGGCGGGGGCGACCCGGCCGGGGCGCGCCGGGACGAAGGGCGGGAAGGTCCCGGCGGCTTTGTCGGCGGCGAGGTCGCCCGGGAGAACCACCACGGCCACACCCGATCCTCCGGTGGCGTGGCGGATGGCGGAGTTGACCACGCGCGGTGACTGCTCCGCCGTCGACACGAGTTCGCAATAGTTCGAGCACTCGGTGAACAGGCGCTCGGGATGCGTCTCCTGGAAGTAGTCCGACCCGATCTCCACCGTGGGGATGTGGCTGGCGATCGCCAGGACCGGCGCGCCCGAGCGGTGCGCGTCGTAGAGACCGTTGATGAGGTGGAGGTTTCCCGGCCCGCAGCTGCCTGCGCAGACGGCGAGCTCCCCGGTGAGCTGGGCCTCGGCGGCCGCGGCGAACGCGGCGGCCTCCTCGTGGCGCACGTGGATCCAGTCGATCCCGCCGTGGGCCGAACCCCCCGTCCGCCGCACCGCGTCGACCACCGGGTTGAGGGAGTCTCCGACGATCCCGTAGATGCGCTTCACTCCGGCATCGATGAGCTGCTGGACGAGCTGCTCGGCGACGTTCGCTGCCACGGTGATCCTTTCTCGGCGCACGGGGGCGCCTTCGACGTGTCCGTCGAGTCTTCGCGAGCGGCGGTGGTCCGTCCAGGGGGTTGTGGCGGCCGGAGGCAGGGGGCTCTCCCGTGCGATCCGCCGCATGGATCTTCGGGCCTGTCAACGCCTCGCTTCGAGCGGGTGCGCGGCGGTTGCATGGGGGTGTCCGTTCTCGAGAGGAAATCCCATGACCGCTGATCCTTCGGAGCTTGCCAAGCTCAACGAACTGCTGAAGAAATTCCGTTTCGCGATGGTGACCACCCGCACGGCAGACGGCAAGCTCGTCGCCCACCCTCTGACGGTGCAGGAGACCGAGTTCGACGGCGACCTCTGGTTCGTGATCAGCCGTGATGCCTCGGCAGTGGAGCACATCGGCCTCGACGCCACCGTAGGCGTCTCCTTCAGCTCGAACGACGCGTGGCTGTCGCTGTCGGGAACGGCCCACGTCGTCGAGGACGACGCAAAGCTGCGAGAGCAATGGAACGCGGGGCTGGAAGCGTGGTTCCCGGACGGCCCGGAAGACCCCGACGTCGTGCTGCTGAAGATCGACACCCACAGCGGCGAGTACTGGGACAGCCCGGGCGGCCGGGTGGCGAGCGTCGTCGCGTTCATCACGCACAAGGTGACCGGCGAGCGCATGGAGGGGGAGAACGAGAAGTTCAACCTCTGACAGGATCGATCGCCGTTCGCAGCGGGCCGCGCCGTCCGAGTCCGAATCGAAGGAGATCCCGTGCCCCGCACCATCGTGATCACCGGAGCCAGCGACGGCATCGGCGCGGCGGCGGCCGCTCAACTGCAGGACGCGGGCGAGCGGGTCGTGGTGGTCGGGCGCGATCCCGTCAGGACGAGCTCCGTCGCCCGCCGGATCGGCGCCCCGTGGCACGTGGCCGACTACAGCGAGCTGTCGCAGGTACGCGACCTCGCCGCGACGCTTCTCGGGACCTATCCGCGCATCGACGTCCTGGCCAACAACGCCGGCGGGATCTTCGGCGAGACCCGGAGCGTGACCTCGGACGGGTTCGAGGTGACCTTTCAGGTGAACCACCTCGGGGCGTTCCTCCTCACGAACCTGCTCCTGGACCGGTTGGCGGAGAGTTCGGCGGCGGTGATCCAGACCTCCAGCGTCGCCGCGCGTACGCTCGCGCGCTTCGACATCGACGACCTGCAGGGTGAGCAGCGCTACACCGCCAGCACGGCGTACGGCAATGCCAAGCTCGCCAACGTCCTGTTCACCAAGGAGCTGCAGCGCCGATACGGGGATGCCGGAGTGAACGCGGTGGCATTTCACCCCGGCGGGGTCGCCAGCGGGTTCGCCGCCGCCTCCACCGGCGCGTGGGGGCTGATGTACAACAATCCCGTGATGAGGCGGTTCCTGGTCTCCTCGGAGGTCGGCGGGTCGCGCCTGACGTGGCTCGCGCTGGGCAAGCCGGGTCTGGACTGGGAGCCCGGACGGTATTACGCCCGCAACCGTGTCGCCCGCACCAACCCGGCCGCCGATGACCCGGTGCTGGCGAAGAAGCTGTGGGAGCGCAGCGCGGAACTCGTCGGGCTCTGACGCGCACCTCGACCCTGGCAGGCGTCCTGCGTGCGCTAGCGTGAGGGCGGCCGAATCCGATCCGACCGGAGGGCGGATGTGACGTACCTGCCGTTGCCCCGACCGCGCAGCGAGGGCGAGAGCCTTCGCATCCAGCACGAGCTCCTGCGCTTCGTGCGGGAGGCCGCCGCCGGCCGCACGCCGCTTCCGGGCGAACTGGAACTGGCGGCCCGGCTGGGATGTTCGCGCCAGCAGCTGCGCAACGCGATGGCCGGCCTCGAGGCGCTCGGGATCCTCCGCCGCCGACAGGGGTCGGTGACCACGGTCGACCCGATCGCGCTGCGCCTCAGCGTGCGGCTGGAGGAGCAGTTCGAGCACACCGAGCTGCTCGACCGTCTGGGCTTCGATGCGTCGGTGGAGACGCTCGCCTCGCACCGCGCAGAGCTGGGCGCCGACATCGGCGCCCTGATGGAGCTGCCGGCCACCATGTCGGCGCTCCGCGTGCGAAAGCGGTGGCGTGCCGACGGCGCGGTGGCGATGATCGCCGACGACACCGTCCCCCTGGACGGCGATGATCCGTGCGACCCCGACGAGTCGGTTTTCACCGTCGCCGCCCTCATCTGGGGCGAACCGGTCATCTGGGAGGTGTCCACCCCCGGCGTCGCGGCGCTGGACCCGGAGCTCTCGGAGCTCTTCGAGCGACCCGCCGGCACGCCGGTCATGACGTTCGAGATCGTCGGGATCGGCGCGAGCGGTCGCCGGCTCATGCACAGCATCGAGTACCACGCGCCGGACATCGTGTCGTACTCGCTCGTGCGCACGGTGCGCCCGCCCTGGGGCGGCTCGGTGCGTTCCTAGTTCCAGAAACCGATGTGCGCCTGGGCGGCCTCGTCCTCCAGAAGTGGCCCGATCACGGTGACATCCCGCTGCCCGCGTGCGAATACCTCGCGGCAGGGGAGGGAGAACGTCGGATTCTCCGGGTGGTCGCCGGTGAGCTCGAGGAGCCGACGCTCGGACAGCGCATACACGACGCGATCGATGCCGCACCAGTAGGCCGCCCCCGCGCACATCGCGCACGGTTCCGCGCTCGTGAACAGCGTCGTCCCGGCCATGCCGTCGGCCCCGAGTACACGGAAGGCCGCGGCGACCGCCTGAAGTTCCGCGTGCTGAGTGGGGTCACCGTCCGGAGGGAGAGAGTTGTTGCCGAAGGCTGCGACGATCCGCCCGTCGGCGCTGACCACCAGCGACCCGAACGGGTGCGTTCCCGCCTCCCGTGCGCGCTGGGCCACCCGCAGGCTCTCGCGCAGGTTCCCGAGGTCGGCATCCGACAGTTTCTGGGTCATCCAGGTCTCCTTGTGAACAAGTACTACGTCCGAATTTCCACGGTAGCGATCGGTCCCGCACAATCGTCAGGCGGGATTACGCCCGTGTTACGGCCTTCGAAAGATACAGCGTCCACTTGTCAACAAGTTGGGGCTGGCAATTAGCGTTCGACTATCCCGAGCACCCGACCGAGAGAGCGCCATGTCCCACCCCGCACCGCCGCGCATCGACGAGAGCGTGATCCGAGCCCTGCCCAAGGCCGAGGTCCACGTGCACCTGGAGGGGACCTTCTCTCTTTTCGACCTGCTGTCGCTCGCGAAGGAGAACGGCGTTGCTCTGCCGGGGCCGGCCGCGACCCTCTTCGACATCTCGACCCACCATGCGTATACGGCGCCCGATGTGACCACCGGCGGCGGTGCCGCGGCGGGGTCGGGTGGGCTCACCGGATTCCTCCGGTTCCTCGACTGGCAGTGCGGTCTCGTCCGCACGCCCGACCAGGCGGCGCGGGTCGCGTACGCGTTCGCGGCCCGGCAGAGTGCGTCGGGCATCCGGTACAGCGACGTCATCGTGAACCCCACCCACTGGAGTGCGTGGCGTGGACGCGAACTCGACCTCCTCGACGCGATGGCCGCAGGTCTGGACGAGGCGCAGCAGGACGGGTTGTGCACGGTGAACATCGCGTACTCGCTTCTGCGTGCGCAGAGCTCCGGTGAGGCGGACGACATCGTCGCCGCCCTCGCGGCGAACCGCCCCCGACGGGTGGTCGCGCTGTCGGTGGACGGCGACGAGAAGGTCACCGGCCGCACCGGCGAGAAGTTCCGCTCGGCATTCGCCGCGGCGGCTGCCGCGGGCCTGCATCGTACGGTCCACGCGGGGGAGTCCAGCGGCCCGGAAGGGGTGTGGGATGCGGTCGACCTCCTGGGTGCCGAGCGCATCGACCACGGCGTGCGGGCGATCGAAGATCCGGCGCTGCTGGAGCACCTCATCGCCAATGGGGTGAGCCTCGGGGTGTGCCCGCGCTCCAACCTGACGCTCGGCATCTACGGCTCGTGGCCGGAGCACCCGTTGCCGCGCCTTCTCGCCGCCGGCGTCGCGGTCACCCTCAACACCGACGACCCCGCTCCGCTGGGCTCCACGCTGGAGAGCGACTGGGCGGTGGCGGCCGAGCAGTTCGGCTTCGGATACGCCGACCTGGTCGGTTTCGCCGCGCGATCCATCGACGCGTCCTTCGCCGATCCCGACACCCAGGCCTCCCTGCACGCCGAGCTCGCCGCCGTCGCGGAGGGTGTCGCCGCATGAGCCGCCGCCCCGGTGGACGCCGTCGCACCCTGATCGCCCTGGCCGTAGGCGGCCTGGGGGCGCTCGGGATCGCCGCGGTGGCCGCCGGGGCCGCTGGGGCGAGCGACGGGAACGTCCCGCTGGCGCCCATCGTGGCCGCGTGGCCCGACGCGTACACGGTGGACGGCTCCAAGTCCGAGCCGCTCTACACCGAGCGCATCAGCATCCGGCGCGCCGGCGACGCCTTCTCCGTCCGTATCGAGGCGGTGGCGCAGGGGGACGCGGCGCTCGGGACGCAGCGAAGCCGAGTGCGCGTCACCCCCGACGGATCCGTGACCTGGCTCACCGGGTGTCCCAAGACGTCGTCGCTGTGCGACCACGACACGCAGCTGCGCGGGTTCCTCGCCACCGCCGCCCTGGTCGCTCTGGCGCGCGAGGGCCGGCTGCCCGAGACCGCCACGCCTCGCGACTTCGCCGGCGGCGCGGTGCTCTGCGTCGACGACGAGGCGCTGCATCCGGATGCTCCGCCCGCCGCCGTGCGCCTGGACCCGTGCTTCGACCGCCGAACCGGCGCCGTGCTGGCGCACTGGTCCGCGGACAGTGCCGCGTTCGTCGGGGCAACGCTCGCCCCCGGCTTCACCGTGTCCGTCCCCTGACTCGCACCCGACTTCCGAACCCCGAAAGGACCCCGCCCATGCGCACCCGCCCCTTCCTCGTCGCCCTCGCGGCCACGACCGTCTTCGCTCTCGCCGGCTGCGCCGGCACCGCAACCACTAGCGGGGGCACCGGCGGTGACGACGACGTGATCCGCGTCGGCGCGCTGACCCCGGGTCACGCCAACGACGGCGCCTTCAACCAGGCCCTCGCCGACGCACTCGCCCAGCTGGAGGAGGAGGGGCTGATCGAGTACGAGCTGCGCGAACAGATGGCCGACCCGGCCACGAGCGAACCGGTCATCGCGGACTTCGCGAGCCAGGGATTCGACCTCATCATCGGCCACGGGATCGAGCTCGGCGACGCGATCTTCGCCGTCGCGGAGGACTTCCCCGACATCGCCTTCACCGCCTCGGGCGGGCCCGACATCCTCGAACGCCACACCGACAACGTCGAGACCTGGACCTACGACTCGTCGCAGGTCGGCTACCTCTCCGGCTACATCGCGGGCGCGACCGGGGTCAGCCCGATCGGCCGCGTGGAGAGCCTCGAACTCGACTTCGTCGTCGCCACCGATGAGTTCTTCCAGCAGGGCGTGGCCGCCGCCAACCCCGAGGCGACGCTGCTTCCCGTGGTGTACGCGGGGAGCTTCGACGACGCCGAGGCCGCCGCATCCGCGACGACGGGCCTCATCGGTCAAGGTGCCGAGCTCATCTACACGACGGGTGACGGGATCGCCGCCGGTGTCGGGGCCGCCGCATCCGGCGCCCGTGTGCTCTCGGTCGGCGTCTCCCCGGCGGCCGGCGAAGAGGCGCTCGCGACGAACGTGTCGACGGTCGACCTGGACATGTACCCCATCCTCAAGGCGTGGGTCGAGGCGGTCGGCGACGGCGGCTTCGGCGGTCAGGGCGTCGTCTCGACGCTTGCCAACGGCGGCATCGTCTACCAGGAGATCAATGACGTCGACGGTACGGTCGCCGCGGACGTCGCCACCAAGGTCGAGGAGCTCGTCACCGGGATCGCCGACGGAAGCGTGACCATTCCCCGATGACCGTCCCGTTCGTCGAGACCGACCGGGCGGCATTGGTCGCCCGGTCGGTCTCCAAGACCTTCGGCGCTGTCCGGGCTCTCGACAGCGTCGATATCGTCGTCCGCCCGGGCGCCGTCCACGCCCTCGTCGGCGAGAACGGAGCGGGCAAGTCGACGCTCGCCAAGATCCTGGCCGGAATCGAGATGCCCAGCGCCGGGAGCATGAGTCTGGGCGGCGATCCGTTCGCCCCGCGTGATCGCGCCGACGGGAAGGCGCGCGGGGTCAACATGGTGCCGCAGCAACTCAGCCTCGTCGGTGAGTTGAGTCTCGTCGACAACTTCCTTCTCGCCGGACCTCGCCGGATCGCACGGCGCCGCCCGGCACGCGCCCTCCTGGCAGACACGCTGAGCCGCGCGGGCGTCGCCGTCGACCTGGACGCTCCGACCGCTCGCCTCAGCCAGGCCCATCGCCAGCTCGGCGAGATCGTCGTGGCCCTGGCCGAGGGGGCGACGACGCTCATCCTCGACGAGCCGACGGCCAGTCTCGGACCCCTCGAGGTCGGCGGGCTCTTCGAGCACCTGCGGCGACTGTGCGATCTGGGTCTGGCGGTGGTGCTGATCACGCACCGGCTGGAGGAGGTCCGTGCCGTCGCCGACGAGGTGACCGTGCTCTCGCACGGCCGCCGCGTGCACTCGGGGCCGGCGCGCGGACTCGCCGCAACCGAGATCGCCCGCCTCATGGTGGGAGCCCTCCCAGAGCCGGCTCCCCGCGCGGCCCGGCGACCGGGGAAGCCGGTGATCGTCGCACGCGGCATCGCCGCAGCTTCCGAGGCGGATGCGTCGCTGTCCGACGTGTCGCTCACCGTGCGCGCGGGCGAGATCGTGGGGGTGGCCGGTGTGGCCGGCAGCGGACAGAACACGCTCCTCGAGGTGCTCGCGGGGCTCCGGGCGCCGACCGCCGGAACAGTGGAGTTCGACGGTGACCGGGGGCTCGACGCGCACGCGCTCCTGCAGAGGGGCGTCGCGTGGATCCCGGAGGAGCGCGCGGAGGCCCTGGTGCCCGCGATGCCGCTGGGCGCCACGCTCGGGCTTTACGAGTCCGCCCGCGGGACGCGCGGGCCGCGCCCCGCGGAGGCCGATGCGCAGGCGCGGTTGCGCGGGTTCGATGTGCGCCCCGCGGCCCCGGCCCTCGCCGCGGGCGGCCTGTCCGGTGGCAACCAGCAGAAACTCCTCGTCGCCCGGGAGCTGGGTCGCGTGTGGCCGGGTACGGGGACGGGTGCCCCGCGCGCGGTGCTCGCCTACGGCCCGACGCAGGGTCTCGATCTCCGTGCGGCGCAGGCCATCCGGGACCGGCTCATCGCCGCCGCCGAGGGGGGAGCGGCGGTGGTGGTCGCCTCTCACGACCTCGAGGAGATCCGCACCCTCGCCGACCGCATCCTCGTGCTTTACGCCGGACGCGTCGCCGCTGACATTCCCGCAGCCCAGGCCTCGACCGCGCGTGTGGGCGAGGCGATGGCGGGGCTCGACATCCACGCCGAGGAGCACTCATGACAGAACTGACCGACCTTCTGCCCACCGCCGCTGAGCTCGGTCGGCTCCGCGCGGTCGCCGCAGGCGACGCCGAACCCGACCTCATCGTCCGCGGTGGGCAGGTCCAGTCGCCAGGCACCGAGGAGTGGCTCGACGTGGATGTCGTCATCGCCGGCCGTCACATCGCAGCACTGACCCCGTGGGGGCATGTCGCCACGGCAAGGAGCGAGATCGATGCGACCGGATGCCACGTGGTTCCCGGGTTCATCGACACGCACCTTCACATCGAGTACACCAACCTCACTCCCGGGGAGCTCGCGCGGCTGTCGGTGCCCCGCGGGACGACGACCGTGCTGACCGACCCCAACGGATCGGCGAACGTGTGGGGCGCGCGCGGGATGGATTTCACCCTGCGCACCGGCACTCCGCTGCACGTGTTCCAGCAGGTGTCGCCGGCCACGCCGGGCTCGTTCGCCCTCGAGCGCGGCGGCGCGGTCATCCCGGAGGAGACCGTCCGGGCACGGCTGCACGATGATGTCACCGTCACCCTGGGCGAGAGCAATCCGTTCGACTACGGGGACGTCTCCACGGGGCGATTCCGCGAGGCGCTCGCGAGCGGGCGACGCATCACGGGTCACACCGCCGCCCAGACGCGCGAGTCGCTGTGGGGATACCTCGCCGCCGGTGTCGGCGACGACCACAACGCCGCGACGGTGGATGAGGTGCTGGAACGGGTGCGCCTCGGGGCCCGGATCACGGTCATGGGCTCATCGCTGACAGACAACACCGTGCCGCTGTTCGCCGATGTCGACGCGATCGCCCCGGCGCTGCGGTCGATGAGTTTCTGCGCGGACGACAAGCACGCCCTCGACCTGCACCGGGAGGGGCACATCGATCACCACGTGCGCCAGGCCATCCGGTTCGGCGTCGACCCGCAACTGGCCTATCGCATCGCCACCACTCAGCCGGCGCTCTACTACCGGCTCGACCAGGCGATCGGCGTCATCGCGCCCTCGCGCCTGGCCGACCTCCAGATCATCCCCGACCTCGCCGAGGTCCGCCCGAGCGTCGTCCTCGTCGCCGGCGAGGTGGTGGCGCGCGACGGCGTGGCGCTGTTCGAGAACACCGACACCATTCCGGAATGGACGCTCGGCACCGTCCACCTGCCCTCCGAGCTTCCCGCAGACCTGTTCGCCGTCCGTGCTCCCGGCAGCGCCGAACGCGTGTCGGTGCGAGCGATGGAGATGTACCGGGGGTACTTCAAGCGCGCGTTCACCGCCGACCTCGACGTCGTGGACGGCGAGGTGATGTCCGATCCGTCGCGGGATGTCCTGAAGATCGCCGTGGTGGACCGGCACCACGGGGAGGCGCTCACCGGCATCGGGTTCGTGCGCGGATTCGGGCTGCGCCGCGGCGCTGTGGCCATCACGATGAACTGCCCGAACATGAACGTCTCCGTCGTCGGCGCGAGCGACGCCGACATGCGCTTCGCGGTGGAGGAGCTCGGCCGGATGGGCGGCGGGTTCGTCACGGTCGCCGACGGCGAGGTGCGTGCGCGGGTGCCGCTGCCGGTGGGCGGAATGATGAGTGCGGCCCCCTGGGAGGAGACCGCCGCCGCGCTCGCCGCCGGCCACGCCGCGACCCACGAGCTCGGCTGCACCATCGCGTCGCCGTACATCATCCTGTCCTTCGTCGGCTTGTACGTCGTGCCCGACCTCGGGGTGACCGAACTCGGTCTCATCGATGCCGCCACTCAGCAGTTCGTGGACGTGCTCCTTCCCGGCCCCGTGGATCCCTGCGGGCACGCGCACGACGAGGCTCGGACATGACGCGGATGCGCTCCCTCACGCTCACCGCCGCCGTCGTCGCGGGGGTGCTGGCGGTGGCCACCGCCCTCATCCTCTTCGCCGGCGCCGATCCGCTCGTGGGGCTGCGGGGACTGGTGGAGGGCGTCTCGAGTTCGCCCTACCGGGTGGGCGAACTCCTCGTCGGTGCGGTGCCCGTGGCGATCGTCGCGCTCACCCTCGTTCCCGCCCTGCGCGCCGGGGTCTTCTCCGTGGGTGCGGAGGGCCAGGTCACGATCGGCGCGGTCACCGCGACCGCCGCGATCCTGGGCCTGCGGTCGCTGCTCGGCGACTCGGCGCCCGCACCGCTGTTCTGGCTCGTGGGAATCGTGGCCGGCGCGGTCGGGGGCGCGGCCTTCGCGCTTCTCCCGGCGTGGCTGGCCGAGCGCTGGCACGTCAACGTCATCCTCTCCACGCTCCTGCTCAACTACGTCGCGACCGGTTTCCTGGGCTGGACGCTTCGCACGTGGCTGGCCAGTCCCGACGACACCGCGACACCGCAGAGCGAACGCCTGCCCGACGCGGCCTCACTTCCCGACCTCCTCCCCGGCACCCGTGCTCACGTCGGCATCCTCCTCGTCCTGGTCGCCGTCGGAGTCTTCGAATGGTGGCGCCGCACCCGGCACGCCACCCGCATCGGGGTCTTCGCCGAGCGGCCCGCCCTCGCCCGACGCCTGGGCGCGACGCGCGCCCGCACGCTGTACGCGACGATGCTCGTCTCCGGGGCGGGTGCCGGCGTCGTCGGCTGGATGCAGGTCGCGGGCGTGAACGACCGGCTCCTGGCGTCCGTCTCCGGCGGCGTCGGGTTCTCCGGGCTCGCGGTCGCGCTTCTCGGCGGGCTCCTGCCGATCGGCATCGCTGCGGCCGCGGTCTTCTTCTCCGCCCTGACAGTCGGGGCCATGGGCATGCAGTCGGCCACCGGCACCATCCCGTCCTCGATCGCCGAGGTCATCAAGGGGGTCCTCCTGCTGGGTGTCGCCGTCATCGCCGCCTCCCGCCCGGGCCTCGTCGCTCCCGCGCATCCCGCGCCCACCCCCGCGCCGGACGACGGTGCGTTCGCTTCCGACGAGATCGCCTCGGCGAGCGCCGCCTCGGGTGAACCGGTCATCGAGGACGCCGCGGCGGTCGGTGCGGCGGACGTGCCGGTCATCGAGGAAGGGGCGAAGGGATGACCCTCGAGCTGTGGGCGTCGATCCTCGCCGGCACGCTGGCGCTGGCCGCGCCGCTCGTGATCGCCGGTATCGGCGAAGGCTTCGTCGAACGCGCCGGCCGGCTCAACCTCGGCATCGAGGGGATGATGATCCTCGGCGCGTTCTCGGGGGTCTTCGCCGCGAGCATCCTCGGCCCGTGGGCGGGTGTCCTCGCCGCCGGAGTCACGGGGCTCCTCCTCGCCGTGCTGATGAACTCGCTCGTCTACGCCCTCAAAGCGAACGAGATCGTCGTGGGCCTGGCGATCACGATGCTCGGGCTCGGATTGTCGACCTACCTCTACCAGGTGTGGGTGCCGGCGGGGCAGACGAACGTGAGCGTGAGCACGCTCGGACGCATCGACCTCGGGCCACTCGCAGACATCCCGCTCATCGGACCGGCGCTGTTCGGGCAGAGCCCGTTCGTCTACGGCGCCGCCCTCCTGCTGGTCGCCGCGTGGGCGGTGATGCGCTTCACGAGGTTCGGTCTGCAGGTGCGCTCCGTCGGCGCCGACCCCGCCTCGGCGGCGCTGCGGGGCGTACGCCCGCACACGGTCGGTGCTCGCTCGCTCCTCATCGGCGGAGCACTGGCGGGGGTCGCGGGTGGGGCGATCGCGCTCGCTTCCATCGGCGCCTTCACGCCGCACATGACCGCCGGCCGCGGATACATCGTGCTCGCAATCGTGATCATGGGCCGGATGACGCCGGTCGGGATCACCCTCGGCGCCGTGCTGTTCGGGTTCCTGCAGAGCTTCTCGCTGCTGTCGCAGTCCACCAGCATCCAGCTGCCGAGTGAGATCTATGCGACCCTGCCCTACGTCGTGACCCTCGTCGTGCTCATCCTCACCTCCCGTGCGCAGCTGCGCCGCCGCGCGGCGGCGCTCCGCCCGGCCTGACCGGCACCGCGCGCACCCGACACACTCCGCCACCCCGAAAGGACTCCCATGCTCCGCCGCTCTTCTCCCGTTGTCGTCCCCGAGGCCGAACAGCACTGGGTCGATACCGTCGCTGCCCTCGCCGCGGGTTTCGCCGAGACCGCCGCCGACGATGACCGTGCCGCACGCCTTCCGATCGAGCATTTGCGCGCGCTGGGAGACAGTGGCCTGGATGCGGCGTTCCTGCCGCGCGCGCACGGCGGCGAGGCGCTGTCGTACGCCACGCTCGGCGAGGTGGTGCGCACGCTCGCGGCGGCGCATCCGGCCGCAGCGACCGTGTGGCTCATGCACATCGGGGCGGCCCACGCCCTGGTGACCCTGTCGGGCGAGGAGGAGGCGGAGTTCTTCGCGGCGGAGCTCCGCGCGGGGCGCCGGTTCGCCAATGCGCTGTCGGAGCCGGCCGGGGGCAACTACTTCCTGTCGTCTCAGCAGGACGCCGAGCCGTCGGGCGGGGGGTGGTCGCTCTCGGGCCGCAAGCTGTTCGTGTCGGGCTCGGAGGTCGCCGACCACCTCTTCCTGAACGCGCGCGTCGAGGGTGGTCCGGCCTTCTTCGGCGTCACCGTCGATGACACCGTGTCATTCCCGCCGATCGAGGAGACCATGGGGATGCGGGCCACGCGGAGCCGCACCATCCTGTTCGATCACACGCCACTGCACCGTGGGCGTCTCTGCGGACCGCCGGCGCCGACCTACGCGAACCTCATCACCGTCGGGTTCGCGTTCCTGTCGATCGGCATCGCCGAGGCGGCCCTCGACGCCCTCGCCGTCGCGGCGAAGAACACCCGGGGCGGAGGGAGCCTCTCCGATGCCGCCTGGGTGCGGCAGGAGACCGGCACCGTGTGGGCCGAGGTGACCGCGGCGTCCTTGATGGCCGAGCGTTCGGCGTGGCTGGCGGACGCCGGGTCGCCGGAGGCGATGCCGGCCGCGACGGAGACGAAGATGCTCGCGAACGAGGTCGCCAAGCGTGCGGCGGCCACCGCGGTGCGTGTCGGCGGCGGCGGCGGGTATCTCGTGACCTCGCCGATCCAGCGCCTCTTCCGTGATGCGCAGGCCGGCGCGCTCATGGCGTACTCGGTGCCGTTCAGCTCGGAGATCGTCGGGGGCTGGGTGTTCGACGCCGCCTGATCACCCCCGCCGGACGGTCCGCCCCGAGTTTTCCGTTCAAAACTCAGGAGACACGCCGAACGGAGGACCCGGAAAGCCGCCGTATGGCCCGATTCTCCTGAGTTTTGAACGGCCGGAAGGTGAAGCACCGGGTCGGGAGCTGCAGCCCCGTGTCCGCAGGTGCAGCACCGTGTCCCTTGTGTTGCGCCGCGTTCCCGCCGAGGGTGGAAGCCCGGGCCCGCGAAGGAGGACCGCCATGGCCAGGACCGCACGATGGGCCGCCGTGATCGCGGGTGCGCTCGTGCTGGCCGGATGCTCCACCTCCGACAGTGGCGCAGCGCCCCCCTCGACCGCATCCGCCGTCCCGTCGGCGACGGACACCGCCCCCACGGGTGCACCGGGCGCCACCCACCGCCCGGCCGGGGAGCCGAGCGTGGTGGCGACGCGCCTCGAGGCGCCGTGGTCGGTCATCCCGTTGGCCGATGGGACCCAGCTCGTCAGCCAGCGGAACGCGGGCACCGTGGTCGAGGTCGCGGCCGACGGGCGCACCGGCGAGGTCGGCACGGTGCCCGGCGTCGCGGCCGGCGGTGAGGGCGGACTCCACGGCATGGCGGTGTGGGAGGGGGACGCCTCCACGTGGCTCTACGCCTACCACGGCACCACCGACGACAACCGGGTCGTGCGGATGACCCTGACCGGGGCCGCCGGGAGCCGGACGCTGGGGCCTGCGGAGATCGTGATCGACGGCATCCCGCGCGCGGGCAATCACAACGGCGGACGCATCGCGTTCGGCCCCGACGGATTCCTCTACGTGGCCACCGGTGACGCCGGGTTGCGCGACGCGGCGCAGGACGCCGCATCCCTCGCCGGCAAGATCCTGCGGCTCACCCCCGAGGGCGAACCGGCACCGGGCAACCCGTTCGACTCGGCCGTGTACTCGCTCGGTCACCGCAACGTGCAGGGCATCGCGTGGACGGCCGACGGCACGATGTGGGCCAGCGAGTTCGGGCAGAACGCCGTCGACGAACTCAATCGCATCGAGCCGGGTGGCAACTACGGCTGGCCGGCGCACGAGGGCATCGCGGACGATCCCGAATTCCTCGATCCCGCCGTCACGTGGGCGCCGTCCGAGGCGAGCCCCAGTGGATTGGCCGCCACCGGGCGCACGCTGTTCGTCGCCGGGCTGCGGGGGGAGCGCATCTGGATGCTGGATGTGGACGGCGGCGTGCTCTCCGGCGAGCCGACGGCCCTGTGGGGCGGGGAGTACGGCCGGATGCGGGATGCCGTCGTCGTCGGAACCGATCTGTGGCTTCTCACCAACAACACCGACGGTCGCGGCTCACCCGGCGGGGACGACGACCGGCTCCTCCGCGTGCCGCTTGCGGAGGAGCCGTAGCGCGTCAGGCGAGGATCGTGCTCTCGTCGAGGTCCCGCAGATCCAGCACGAACCGGTAGTGGACGTCGTTTCGTCCGAGCCGGTCGAGTGCTTGGGCGATTCCGGACGCGGGAACCACCTCCACGTCGGCAACGACACCGTGTTCGGAGCAGAAGTCCAGGAGGTCCTGGGTGTAGCGGTGCCCGCTGCCGCCGGACGAGCTGAGCTTCTTGTGCCCGTAGACGAGATCCACCGTCTCCACCGTGACGGGACCCAGATACCCGAGGGAGAACAGGGTGCCGTCGAGGTCCAGGACGTGCAGATACGGTGCGAGGTCGTGATCGGCGGAGACGGTGTCGAGAATGACGTCGAGCGAGCTCAGCCGCGCGCGCATGGCGTCGGCATCCGTGGACACGACGACGTGCGATGCGCCGAGCGCGAGTGCGTCCTCGGTCTTGCTCGCCGACCTGGTGAACACGGTCACTTCGGCTCCGAGGGCCTTGCCGAGCTTGACCGCGAGGTGGCCGAGGCCGCCGAGCCCCACGACCCCCAGGCGCGTGCCGGGCCCCACCCCGGCGATCCGCAGCGGCTCCCACACGGTGATTCCCGCGCACATGAGCGGCGCAACGGCCGCAGGGTCGAGGTTGTCCGGCAGACGGTAGGCGAAATGCTCGCGAACGACGTACCGAGTGGAGTACGCGCCCGCGGTGATCGTTCCGTCCACGCGGTCGCGTCCGCCGTAGGTGAGCGTCGCGACCTGCTCGCAGAAGTTCTCCTGGCCGGCGCGGCACATGCGGCAGACGCCGCACGAGTCGACGATGTTGCCCACGGCCACGAAGTCGCCGACGCGGAAGTTCGTCACCTCCGGGCCGACGGCGACCACCTCGCCGACGAACTCATGGCCGGGAACGAGCGGGAAGGTCCCGCCCTCGTCTGGGCTCGTGTGCAGCGCGTGGAGATCACTGTGGCAGACGCCGCAGTAGGTGACCGCAACCTCCAGGTCGTCCGGCCGAAGCGCGCGACGCGGGATGGAAACGGGGGTAAGGGGCGCGCCGTACTCGGCGGCTTGCAAGGCGATTGCGTTCATGCCAGCACATTACCAACTAGTTGGTTTGTCTGTCTAGCGGGTAATTCGTCGGGTCGGTCCGCCCTGACAGGCGAGCGCAACCCCCGCTCGCGATCGCCCAGGCACTTCTACGATGGGCGAATGCCGATGAGAACTCTGTGGCTCGCGCGCCACGGCGAGAGTGTGGGAAATGTCGCTGCGACACGCGCCGAACGGGAAGGTCTCGAACGCATCCCGCTGGACATCCGGGACTCCGACGTCCCGCTGTCTCCCACGGGGGAGGACCAGGCGCGCGCCCTCGGCGTGTGGGTGGGGGAGCACCGCGACGAGATCGCGACCTACTGGGTCTCGCCCTACTTCCGTGCACGCGAGACGCTCGCCATCGCGCTCGGGGAGAACCCCGCCGTCGTCGGCCTCGATGAACGCCTCCGCGACCGCGAACTGGGGATCCTCGACCTCTTGACGACCATCGGTGTGGTCCGGCGGTATCCCGAAGAGGCCGAGCGCCGCCGCCACCTGGGCAAGTACTACCACCGGCCGCCCGGCGGGGAGTCATGGGCCGACGTGGCGCTCCGACTGCGGTCGTTCCTCGGCGACCTGTTCGCCCGTCCGGAGGAGTCCGCGCTGATCGTCGCCCATGACGCGGTCGTGACATTGATCACGTCACTCCTGATGAGCTTGCAGGAGGAGGAACTCCTCGAGTTCGCCGCCGCCAACCCGGTGCTCAACGCCTCGATCACGCGACTGGATTCGACGGATTCGGGGTGGCAGGTGTCGTCCTTCGCCGATGTGAGCCATCTCCGCGAGGAAGGCGCCGACGTCACCGTGCACGAGGGCGCGCCCGATCTCGAGGCGGGTCCAGGAGAGGCGCACGAGGACTCCCCGCACGCAGCCGATACGGACGCAGTCCACCCGGGGGGCTCCGATGTCCGCGCCGAGTGAACCCCAGCCGTCGGATGCGGCAGCCTCCGCCGCATCCGGCGCCGCCCAGACGGTGACGCCGGAGCTGCTGAAGGAGTGGGGTCTTCCGGACCCCGGCGCCGACAAGAAATCGCGGGGCGACGTCATCGTGATCGGCGGATCGCGGCGTACGCCCGGGGGAGTGATCCTTGCCGCGGAGGCGACGTTGCGGGTGGGCGCGGGCCGGGTGGGCGTCTACGCACCGGGCACCGTGAGCGTGCAGCTGGGCACCGTCCTGCCCGAAGCGGCCATCCTCACACTGCCCGAGAAGGCGACGGACCCGTTCGATTCCGCCGCGCGCGACAAGCTCGCCGCCGCCGACGCCGTGCTCGTCGGACCGGGCTTCGACGATGCCGATGAGACAGCCGACACGCTGCTGGCCGTGGCCGATGCCGGCCCGCGCTGCCTCGTGCTGGATGCATACGCCCTGGGCGTGCTTCCGCGCATCGATCGGGCGCGCCTGCCCGACGGTCTCGTCCTCACCCCGAATCGGGAAGAGCTGGCGCTTCTCCTGGAGGGCGCACCCGAGCCGCGCGACGCGAGCGACGATCTGGCAGCGGATGTGCACGAGGTCGCTCGCCAGTATCGCGCGGTCGTCACCTGCTACGACACGGTGGCCGGACCGGACGGTGCGTCGTGGCAGGTCGGCACCGGCGGCCCCGGTCTTGCGACATCGGGCAGCGGCGACGTTCTCTCCGGCGCGGTCACCGGCTTCGTCGCGCGCGGCACCGACCTCGCGCACGCGGCGGTGTGGGGCACGTGGGTGCACGGGCGTGCGGGCGACCGCCTCACCGAGCGACTGGGGCTCGGGTTTCTCGCCCGCGAGCTCGTCGCAGAACTGCCCCTCGCGCTGCGCGAGATCGTCTGACCGCTCGGGGGAGACCCGGGCGTCACCCCTGGTCGAGTGAGTTCGCCACTTCGCGGAGCGCCTCCACTGCCGCCACCGCGCGGCTGACCGCGTCCGCCGGCGCCTCCGCGAGACGGGCGGCCCAGTAGGCGTTGATCCGCGCGATGCTGGTCTGCGCCTTGCGCGTGGCGACGAGAGTCACGGAGCGGGCGTCATCCGGCGTCTGCCGGCGGATGACGAGTCCGCCGGTCTCGAGGGTGCGGATGGCCGTGCTCACGTTGCTGCGAGCCAGTCCGGTCACCTCCGCGACCTGACTCGGGGTGGTGCCCGGGGTGCGGTGAACTTCGCGGAGGACCGCGATCTCGGTGCCGGTGAGCGGGACGACGTCGCGCAGTGCGGGGTTGCGGATGTCCAGCCGGTGCGCGAGATCCAGGACGACGTCGGCGAGGGCGGCGAGGTCGTCGGCTCCGGGCATGGCGGTCATGGCATGAGTCTACGCCGGGTATGATTATGCAATCATAAGTACGTGATGGCGCCGCGTTAGCACGCCGACCGGCGACGACGGAGCCAGGATGCTCAGACCTCGCTAGCGTGGAGGGGTGACCGCTCCTGTCGACCCCACGTCCACGTCCGCCTGGCGCGAGCTGACCGCCGCTCGCGAGACCTTCGCGCCGGATCTCCGCGCGTGGTTCGCGCTCGATCCGAGCCGCGTCCAGCGGATGACGCACACGCTCGGCGATCTGCACGTCGACCTGTCGAAGAACCTCGTCACCGACGAGATCCTCGCCTCCCTCGTGAAGCTGGCCGAAGAGACCGGTGTCGCCGAGCGGTACGCCGCCATGCTGCGGGGCGTGCACCTCAACACCAGCGAGGACCGCGCGGTGCTGCACACGGCGCTGCGGCGGCCCGGCCATGCCGAACCCGAGCTCGTCGTCGACGGCCAGCACATCGATTCGGACGTGCACGAGGTGCTCGGGCGGATGTCGGAGTTCGCCGAAGGCGTGCGGTCGGGCCGGTGGCGCGGGATCACCGGCAAGAAGGTCACGCACGTCGTCAACATCGGCATCGGCGGCTCGGATCTCGGCCCCGTGATGGTCTACGAGGCCCTGAAGCCCTACGCGGACGCCGGAATCGAGGCGCGCTTCGTCTCCAACATCGATCCGACGGATGCGGCGCAGAAGACCGAGGGCCTGGATCCCGAGACCACCCTGTTCGTGGTCGCCTCGAAGACGTTCACGACGTTGGAGACCCTCACCAACGCGCGTCTCGCGCGCGACTGGCTCTGGGCGCGGCTCGCCGAGCGCGGTGCGATCGACGATTCCGACGCATCCCGCACCGACGCTGTGGCCAGCCACTTCGTCGCGGTTTCTACCGCCCTCGACAAGGTCGCCGAGTTCGGGATCGATCCGGCCAACGCGTTCGGGTTCTGGGACTGGGTCGGCGGTCGGTACTCCGTCGACTCCGCCATCGGCCTCTCGCTGGCCATCACGCTCGGACCCGACGCGTTCCGCGAGCTGCTCGCGGGCTTCCACACGGTCGACGAGCACGTGGCATCCACGCCGCTCGCGCAGAACGTCCCCGTCCTCATGGGGCTCCTGAATGTCTGGTACACGAACTTCCTCGGTGCACAGTCGCACGCCGTTCTGCCCTACGCGCAGCAGCTGAACCGCTTCCCCGCATACCTGCAGCAGCTGACGATGGAGTCCAACGGCAAGTCGGTGCGCTGGGACGGCACGCCGGTGACCACGGACACCGGCGAGGTGTTCTGGGGTGAACCCGGCACGAACGGACAGCACGCGTTCTACCAGCTCATCCACCAGGGAACACGTCTCATCCCCGGCGACTTCATCGCCTTCGCGAACCCGGCGTATCCGCTGGAGGACGACGGCCGTGACGTGCACGGGCTGTTCCTGGCGAACTTCCTCGCACAGACGAAGGCACTGGCGTTCGGCAAGACTGCCGAGGAGGTCGAGGCGGAGGGGACGAGCGGCGCGCTGGTGGCGGCGCGCACGTTCCCGGGCAACCGCCCGACCACGTCGATCTTCGGACCGGCGCTGACCCCGTCGGTGCTCGGGCAGCTCATCGCGCTGTACGAGCACATCACCTTCACGCAGGGCACGATCTGGGGCATCAACTCCTTCGACCAGTGGGGGGTCGAACTCGGCAAGCAGCTCGCCCTCCAGATCGCCCCCGCGATCGAGGGGGATGCCGCCGCGCTCGAGGCGCAGGATGCATCCACGAAGGCGCTGCTCGCGTACTACCGGTCTCAGCGCCCCTGACCCGCCGCGAGCGCGCCCAGGCGGAGGTCTGGGGCGTACGGAGGGTTCGTCCAGGGTGGGGCGCGCAGACTTGAGGCTTGGTGTCTTACCCGAAGACGCCTTGCGCCACGCCGGCGCCGATCCCTCAAGGACGTACGTTCGTCATGCCTGCAGTTCGCACCGTCACGCCATCCCACCGTTCCTCCCGCCGCTTCGCCGCGATCGCCACGGCCTGCGCGGGGGCCGCGCTCGCTGTCGTCGGAACGACCGGCGTGGCAGCCGCCGCCGCCGAGCAGGTGGGCGAGTCGGTCATCCGGGAGAACGAGACGAACGTCTTCGTCGCGGAGTCTGTGGCGCTGCTCCAGCCTCTCAGCATGAGCACCGCCGACGCCCAGCTCACCCTGGCCAACGCCGAGGCCGCGGTCGCCCGGGCGACGGCCGTCACGACGGAGGTCGCCGGCTCGGGGCTCAGTGTCGGAGACGCTTCCGCCTCGGTGGACACGGAAGCGTTGCGCTCTGCGATCGGGCGGCTGTCGGCCGCGGGGATCGTCCCGGCGCTGCTCTTCCCGCAGGTGGCCGAAGACGCCGAAGCGCAGACGCGCATCGTCGACGAGCGCACGGCAGAAGTGCGCGCCGCTCTGGAAGCGGCGCGCACTCAGAAGGCGGCGGAGGAGGCTGCCGCCGAGGCCCAGCGGCAGGCGGAGGCCGCAGCCACCGCCGAGGCGCAGCGGCAGGCGGACCTCCGCGCTGCGGCCAACACTCCGGCCGGCGCGAAGGCGCTGGCACAGCAGATGGCCGCCGAGCGCTTCGGCTGGGGCGGCGACCAGTTCTCGTGTCTGGCGTCGCTGTGGGAGAAGGAGTCCAACTGGAACTACCAGGCGTACAACGCGTCGAGTGGGGCCACCGGCATCCCGCAGTCGCTCCCCGGCAGCAAGATGGCCAGCGCCGGCGCCGACTGGCAGACCAGCGCCGCCACGCAGATCGCGTGGGGGCTGGATTACATCGATCGCGCCTACGGGAGCCCGTGCGCGGCGTGGGGCAAGTCGCAGGCCGTCAACTGGTACTGAGAATCACCCGGCAGGGCAGAGCTCGGCAGCGGCAGGGAGCCGGCACGCGGATACCGGCCCGCGGATCGGAGTGCTCGGCTATGCCGCAGGGTTCGAGATGTCGTTCAACCGTGTGACCTCGTCGGCGGTGAGCTCCACCCGCAGGCTCGCAAGCAGGTCGCCGACCTGCTCCGGCCTGGATGCGCTGGCGATGGGCGCCGCGACGGTCGGCTGCTGCCGGAGCCACGCCAGGGCGATGCTCGCGATCGCGACGTCATGGTCGTGGCCGATCTCCTCGAGCGCATCGATGATCGCCAGTCCTTGAGGTGTGGCGTACTGCGACGCGCCGCCCGCGCGCGGCGATTGTCCTGCGGCATCGGGGGACCGGTACTTGCCGGTGAGGAAGCCGGTCGCCAGGGCGGGGTACGGCACGAGTGTCATTCCGAACTCCTCGGCGATCGGAATGACGTGCGTCTCGACATCGCCTCGGTGTACGAGGTTGTAGCGCGGCTGGATGGCGACGGGGACGGCCCCGCCGGCGGCCTGGGCGAGTGAGATCCAGGAGCGGATGCGGTCGGCTGAGTAATTCGACACCGCCGTATAGCGCACCAGGCCGTCCGTGACGAGGTCGTTGAAGGCGGCGACCGTCTCTTCGAGCGGAGTGTCGGCGTCATCGAAGTGTGCGTAGTACAGGTCGATGGTGTCCAGCCCCAGCCGCGTCAACGACGCTTCGGCGGCCGCGCGGACGTTCTTCGGGGAGAGTCCTCGGAAATCGGGGTGGCTGCTCACCTTCGTCGCGACCACCAGATCGCGGGGTTTCCGGGCGGCGAGCCATTCGCCGATGAGCGTCTCGCTCTCGCCACCGGAGTGCCCGCTGACCCACGCGCTATATCCGTCTGCGGTGTCGAGGAAGTCGCCGCCGCCCGCGTGGAAGGCGTCGAGCACGGCGAAAGAGGCGTCGCGGTCGGCGGTCCAACCGAACACGTTGCCACCGAGGGCGAGGGGGACGACGTCGAGGTCGCTCGAGCCGATGCGGGCCACGCGGACGCGCGCTACTCGGCGGTGTAGTCGTGCGCCCAGCACACCTCGGGCTGGATGAGGAACACGGCATAGCCCGAGCGGTAGGCGTGGTCCTTGCCGGTGTAGAGACGTGCGATCCGGTCGACGATCTCCATCGCCGCATCCCCGTCGATCCGCTCGACCATACGGCCGCGGACGGTCGCCATGTCGAGCGGATTGTCCGGGTGCGTGATCGAGAGTGCGACGCGAGGGTCGGCGCGCAGATTCTTGTCCTTGCGAGAGCCGGCGAGGGAGAAGAACGCGACCCTGTCGCCTTCGACGTCGACCCACACCGGCACCGAGTGCGGTGAGCCGTCGGGCAGCAGTGTCGCCACATGGGCGACGGCGCCCCGGACGAGATACGGGCGGACGTCTTCCCAGCTGTTCGGCATATCCACAGGGTAGGGGAAGCACGGTGTGGACGGGGGAAGGATGCGCGGGGCAGTCGGGGGCAGTACAGTCTGGTCATGTCACGCCCTCGCGCGATCGCACTGTTGACGGCGGCCCTCCTTCTGACCGGCTGCGCCGCTCCGGTTGCCGAGCAGCCGCCGCCGTCGGCGGCGAGCCCGGCGGCGCCGGCCGCCCCCAGTCCCACCGCGTCCACGCCCGCACCGGTTGTCACCATCACGCTCGATGGCTTCGCTGACCCCGCTGGCGGAACCGGCGTCGCTTTCGACGATGGCGACGAGATCGTCGCGTTCGTCGGCTCACTGGTCGACGCCGCGCCCGCGGTGAGTGACATCGAAGACCCGTGGGGCAACGGCACGAGCATGGGAACGCGTTATGAGTGGGACGACGTCGATGTGAGTGTCTCCGGTGATCGGGTGAACGTCTGGGTGCGATCGGCCACTCTCGGTGGAGCCCACGTGCAAACCGCCGAGGGGATCACGGTGGGCTCCACTCGGGCCGAGGCCATGACCGCGGGAGCATGGGACTCCTATGACGAGGACGGTGACGGAATCGCGGACTGGCTGGGCATCGGGGCGGTCGAGGTGCCCGGTACCGAGTCGCTGACCAACCCCGGGGAAACGGGCGTCGAATTCCTCCTGCTCGGCCTGGAGGGCGACATAGTCAGTGAGATTCAGGCGCCCGCCAATGACTTCAGCGATCTCTGAGCCGTCTCGGCCGCAGGGCGCTGTGACGGCGAGAGCCACCGCAGCCCGCAAAGACGGGAACGTCCCCGCCCAACCTGGTAGTTCACCGCAGAACCGGTTCGGCCGGGCATGAGCGATATATCGTTATGTATCGTCGAGCCGTTCGTGCTCGGCACAGGGAGGTCATCATGAGCGGTTCATTCATGGGCGACGCGTTCGGCGGATTCGGCGGCGCAGGCCGTCCGAGCACGGGTTCGGGTTCCAGTTCGGGCTCCGGCGCCGGTTGGCCGATCAACGGGCTGTGGGACGCGATGGAGCAGTTCAGCAAGTCCTTCATGCCCAAGCCCAGCACGCGGATGCAGCGCGGCGACGTGCGCGCGGCGGTCCTCGCGCTCCTCGCCGAGAAGCCGATGCACGGCTACCAGATCATTTCCGAGATCGAAGAGCGCAGCGGCGGCAGCTGGAAGCCGAGCCCCGGTTCGGTGTACCCCACGCTGCAGCTCCTCGCCGACGAGGGACTCATCGACGCCGAGGAGTCGGGTGGTCGGAAGACCTATTCGCTCACCGACGAGGGACGTATCGTCGCCGGCGCCGAGACCGACAAGTCCGCACCCTGGGAGACCTCGGGTGCGCGCGAGGGCGGGCGTCACTCGACGCTGGCCAAGGCGGGCATGGATCTCGCCCAGGCGGCCGCACAGGTGGGTCGCTCGGGCAGCCAGGAGCAGGTGAAGGAAGCCGTCGCCGTGCTGAATGAGGCACGTCGGAAGCTCTTCTCCATCCTCGCTCAGGGCTGAGGTTGTCCGCGTCCGGCCCCCTGCCTGCCCACGGGCGTCAGGGGAGTTCGGCGACTGACGCCTACGCGATGCGCGCCCGCTATCGCCGCATCATGCGGTTCGCGGCCCGATACCTGGTGCAGTCGTGGTGGTACGAGCTCTTCCTGCCTCGCATCGGGTTCGCCCGGCTGGCCGCGCGCGGCCGGGCGACCCGACTGCAGCGCATCGCGCGGCGTTTCCACGTGCTGGCGGTGGATCTCGGCGGACTCATGATCAAGGTCGGACAGTTCATGTCCTCGCGGCTGGACGTCCTGCCCCCGGAGATCACGAGCGAGTTGCAGGGGCTTCAGGATGAGGTACCGCCGGTGCCGTTCCCGGCGATCCGCGAGCTCGCCGAGTCCGAATTGGGCGTGCCGCTCGAGCGGGCGTTCGCGTTCGTGGATCCGGCGCCGTTGGCCGCTGCATCCCTCGGCCAGGCGCATCGGGCGCGGCTCGCCGAGGCGGATGCCGCCGACACGGGGCTCGCCGCGGTGGTCCTGAAGATCCAGCGGCCCGGGATCGACCAGGTCATCGACGTCGACCTGCGCGCCCTGCGCCGCGTGGGGCAGTGGCTCACCCGGGTGAAGGCGGTGGCCGACCGAGTGGACATGCCGGCGCTGGTCGAAGAGTTCGCCGCCACGAGCTTCGAGGAGGTCGACTACCTCCACGAGGCCGCGAATGCGGAGAGGTTCGCCGCTTCGTTCGCCGGCGACGGCCGCGTCGCCGTGCCCGAGGTGGTGTGGGAGCGGACGACCAGGCGGGTGCTGACGCTGCAGGATGTCACCGCGATCAAGATCAACGACCGGGAGGGGCTTCGCGCTGCCGGGATCGATCCGTCCGAGGTCGCCGCGCAGTTCGCCGCGGTCATGTTCGAGCAGGTCTTCGCGCACGGCTTCTTCCACGCCGACCCGCATCCGGGCAACATCTTCGTCACGCCGCTCGGCATGGCCGACGACGGCGGGCGCGCATGGCGCTTCACCTTCATCGACTTCGGGATGATGGGCGAGGTTCCCGACAACCTCCGCGGCGGTCTGCGAAAGGCGATCATCGCGGCGGCATCGCGCGACGGCCGCGGTCTGGTCGCTGCGATCCAGGACGTCGGCGCCCTGCTGCCGTCAGCCGACAACGCCGAACTCGAACGCGCCCTGACTGCGGTGTTCGCCCGGTTCGGCGGGATGGGGTTCGCCGAACTTCAGCAGGTGGATCCGCGGGAGTTCCGCGCCTTCGCGACGGAGTTCGGCGACGTGCTGCGGTCGCTGCCGTTCCAGCTGCCGGAGAACTTCCTCCTCATCATCCGCGCCATGTCGTTGACGTCCGGGATGTGCAGCTCGCTGGACCCGGCCTTCAACGTCTGGGATGCCGTCGAGCCCTATGCCGATCGCTTGATCCGCGAAGAGAGCGGCAACGTCGTTCAGGGCTTCGCGGCAGAGGCGGCATCGGCGGCCGGCACGATGATGCGGCTGCCGCGCCGGGTCGATGAGGTGATCACGCGGATAGAGGAGGGACGGCTCTCGGCGCAATCCCCGCGGATCGAGCGGCGAATCCGCGCGCTCGAGCGTCTCGGGCGCCGCGTGCTCGCGGCCGTGCTGTTCGCAGGGCTGCTGATCGGCGGCATCCTGCTGCGCCCGGAAGAGGCGGTCTTCGGGTCGGTGCTCATGGCCGTGTCGGTCGTGCCCCTGCTCTACGCGCTCTTCGCGGGGTTCGCCGGCCGCCGCGGCTTCGACTGACTTCCGTCGGCTCCTCACCACATGGTGGGCCGGCATCGGCCATGCTGGTCGCGTGACCACAGTGGATCTCAAGAAGGAGATCGCCGGATACGGCGCCCAGCGCACTTTCGAGATCGTCGACATGCCCCCGCTGCGGTACCTCACCCTGGAAGGGGCCGGCGACCCGAACACCGCCGCGGAGTATCGCGCCGCCCTGGAGACGATCTACCCCGTCGCGTACAAGCTGAAGTTCCTCAGCAAGCGTGAGCTCGATCGCGACTACGTGGTCCCGCCGCTCGAGGCGCTCTGGTGGGCCGACGACAGGGAGGCCTTCACCTCCGCACGCGACAAGTCGCAGTGGAACTGGATGCTTCTCAATCTCGTGCCCGATTGGGTCTCCGACGACGACGTCGTTCGCGCGCTCGACGCGGCAGGGGATGCTCCGCTTCTCGAGCGACTGCGTGTCGACACGGTGGCCGAGGGCCGGTGTGTCCAGATCCTCCACGTCGGCTCCTACGAGGACGAGGGGCCGGTGCTCGCGGCGATGCACGACGAATTCATCCCGAGCCATGGGCTGCAGATGAGCGGCCGCCATCACGAGATCTACCTGAGCGACCCCCGCCGTACCGCTCCGGCGAAGCTCAAAACCATCCTGCGACAGCCGGTGACACGGCCTTAGTACCAGCCGACGCGGACCGACTGCTCCCACGCGCCGCACGGCGTGCCGTAGCGGCCGGAGATGTACCCG
Source organism: Microbacterium sp. Z6_144 (assembly GCF_057197625.1). Lineage (NCBI taxonomy): Bacteria > Bacillati > Actinomycetota > Actinomycetes > Micrococcales > Microbacteriaceae > Microbacterium > Microbacterium sp. Z6_144. The sequence goes on along the minus strand of NZ_JBXVPT010000001.1, from coordinate 1,959,757 downwards.
AGGCCCCACGAGATCTGCGTGCCGGCGTTGGTCTGCCAGTCGGCACCGGCCGAGGCCATCTTGCTGCCGGGGAGTGCCTGGGGGATGCCGTAGGCGCCGCTGGAGGAGTTCGACGCGTTCACACGCCAGCCCGACTCCTTGCTCCACAGCGACACGAGGCAGTTGAACTGATCCTCGCCCCACCCGCGAGCGGCGACCATGCCACGGGCGGTCGCCTGAGCGCCCGCGGGGCTGTTGTCGCCCGTACCGGCGGGCACGGCCGGGAGCGGCGCTGTGCCGCCGGAGCCGGCGGGGCTGCTGCTGCCGCCACCACCGCCCGTGGACGGCTTCGCCGCCTTCGCCGCTGCGGCAGCGGCTGCCGCAGCGGCCGCCTCTGCTTCGATGCGCGCCTTCTCCGCGGCCTCTTCTTCGGCCTTCTTCTGGATCGCGCCCTCGAGGCCGCCTCGCAGCTCGGCGACGCGGATGTCGACGGATGCGACGAGCTCGGCAACATCCTCGGTGAGCGCCGGCATGAGGGGAACGGGGAGGACGTGGGCGCCCTCGAGTCGGTCGGCTGCGGCCTCGAGCGATGCAGTGTCGACCGACGTGTCGGGCTGACCGATGTCGAGGCCTGAGGCGGCGATGTCGGCCTGCACGGTGGCCGCGGCCTCAACGGAAGCGCCGGCGGCGGCGACCGCATCCTGCGCCTCGACGAGCTCGGGAGCGGCGGGCTGAATCTCCATCGCCGCGCCGAAGGAGGCGAGAGCGTAGGTGCCGGCGGGCGAGGGGGTGGCTGCGGCGGCCTGGGGGACAGGCACCGTGCCGGTCATTCCGACCGTGCAGGCGGCGGCGAGGACAAGGCTCCCGACGACGAGAACCGGGCGGCGGCGCGTGCGGCGTTCGGCCTGACGGCGGGTACGGCGGGTGGAGACGGATGATGTGTTCGGGCGCATGAAACCGGTTCCGTATAAGGGGTCCACGCCGATGAATCGGCGCCTCGCGTCCGCGTCATGCGGACATAAAACCCCAAGCTTGGCAGTCGTTACCTGGGCGTTACCTGGGTGGTGTGGTCGGATCGCGTCCGGGGAAAGGCCGATCCGGAGCCTATTCGGCCAGCCGCGGGCGTCGATGCGCGGGTCGTCACCGGCCCCCCGCGCCACCGCAGCGCGGGGGCGCGGGGCCCGCCGGATGGTCACCGCCACCCGCTACGGTAGGCGGTTGTAGTTCCTATATACATTCGATGAGGAGTGCCCCGTGGTCGCTGGTCTTCCTGCTTTCCGTGCCGCCGTCGGCGCGCTGCTCGGTGCGGCGCACGTCCTCGGTGACGACGCGCTCGAGCACTATTCCGACCCGTTTCCGGTCGGGGACCCGGACGAGTTCCGCACGAGCCTCGTCGTGCGGCCGGCGACGGTCGAGGAGGTCAGTGCCCTGGCACGGCTCGCGACGGAGACCGGGGTCACGCTGTGGCCGATCTCGCAGGGCCGCAACAACGGATACGGCGGCCGGAGCCCTCGGATGAGCGGCAGTGTGGTCGTCGATCTGTCCCGCATGGACCGCGTGCTGGACATCGACGGCGTGAGCGGTACGGTGCTGGTCGAGCCCGGGGTGCGGTTCTCCGACCTCTACACCGCCGTGCGCGACAGCGGTGCTCCGTTCTGGACGTCAGCCCCCGACCTGTCGTGGGGGAGTGTCATCGGCAACGCGCTGGAGCGCGGGCTGGGATACACCGCGTACGGGGAGCACTCCGCCCAGGTGTGCGGATTGGAGGTCGTCCTGCCCGACGGGGAAGTCGTCCGCACCGGCATGGGCGCGATGGAGGGCAGCAGGACGTGGCAGCTCTACAAGCCCGGCTTCGGCCCCGCCGTGGACGGACTCTTCTTCCAATCCAACCTCGGCATCGTCACCAAGATGGGTCTGTGGTTGATGCCGAAGCCCGAGGCGTGGGCCGCGGTCGACGTGGCCGTGGACGGATTCGACGATCTGGCACCGCTGATCGATGCGATGCGTCCGCTGAAGCTCGACGGCACGATCCAGAGCACGGTCGTCATCGGTGACCCGCTGGGTGCGGCCGCGTTCTCCGGTCCCCGCAGCGCGTGGCAGGAAGACCGCGGCATCCTGGCACCCGGCGTGCACGAACGGATCATGGAGCGCTACGGTGTCGGCCGCTGGAACATGACCTTCGCGCTCTACGACCACGCCGAAATGCTCGATGCCCGCATCGGGGTGGTCGAGCGGGCCTTCGCGGCGATCCCGGGCAGCCGCGTCACGGTGACGAGATACGCGGGGGATGCCGGGCCCGAGGACATCGCGTACGGCCATCGCATCAAGGCCGGCATCCCGGACATGTACGCCGAGAAGCTGTCCTTCTGGTTCGGGGGTCGCGGCGGGCACGTCTCCTTCGCCCCGGTCCTGCCCCTCGACGGGACGGAGGCCCTCGCCCAGGTCTCCCGCCTCCGCGAACGCTTCGAGGCCGCCGGATTCGACTACTGCGGGGCGTTCACGGCGGCGGGGCGCTCGATCGTCCATGTCACCGAGGTGCTCTACGACCGCGACGACGCCGAGCAGGTGGCGCGCGGCCGCGCCCTCGTGCACGGATTGATCGCAGACCTGGCGCGCGACGGGTATGGCGAGTATCGCGGACACCTCGCCTTCATGGACGACATCGCCGCATCGTTCGGCTGGAACGATCGCGCCCTCGGGAGGCTGCACGGCCGCCTCAAGGATGCGCTCGACCCGGCCGGCATCCTCGCGCCGGGTAAGCAGGGCGTCTGGCCGGGGCTCGGGGACTGAGGGCGGCAGGGCGTCAGGTCACCGTCCGTCGACGACCGACATGAACCCGGCGAACGCGAAGATCCCGGGTACGGCGTACAGGAAGATGAGCAGCGCGAACCACCCGATCGCGCCGATGATCGGCCACACCCCGCGGTTGGGGTCGCGGATGTCGAGCCGCCGGCCGTCGGAACCGATGCGCGGCGTCGGTGGAACCCAGACGACGTCCGGCTCGTCGCGCGCGGCCCGCAGCGCGACGAGCGCGCGGGGCACCTCCTGACCGGGAACCCGCTCGTCGACGTATTGGCGCGCCGTGGACATGACGCGCGGGACGACGCTGGTCAGCGCAGCGCCGACCGACTCCCAATGAGCGGGGGCGCTGAAGTCGACCGGCGACGCGAAGAAGACGAGCGTGTCGTCGACGATCTCCACGTTGTAGCCGCTCGCGTCGTCGATCAGGGCAGCCATCACGTCGGGAGTGAGGACGTACAGAGCGTCGGCGCCGTACGCGGCGGGGGAGTAGGCACGGAACCAGCGGTCGAAGTCGCCCTCGAGGGAGAGCCGCTGGCTCCGGCCGACGGCGACGGGGAGGTCGCTGCGCGCACCGTCGTTCGAGGTCGCGTCCAGGATCAGATGCGGCAGCGGCGCGGGCAGCCGGACGGCGATGTAGTGCCATCGGGTCGAGCGGGCGCGGCGGTGAGCGAGGGTGCCGAACTCCACGCCGGGGGCGACGAATCGCGGATACACGTTCACGCCCCGGGTCGCCGGGGTGATCAGTGCGGAGAAGGTCGCTACCGTACTCGGGCGCGGCACGAACCCGTTGGCGAGAGCGGTGAGGTCGCGCCGCCAGTTCTTCAGTCGTGCGCGGGGCGAGGGCGGGAGGGCCGCCCAGCGGCGCAGCCAGTGGCTGCCGTACAGCCACGCCGCCAGCAGCGCGATGATCACCAGGAGTCCGACGACATCCGCTCCGCGGGTCTCCCCGTCCTGATAGGAATCCACCCGTACCCCGATGATCATGAAGGCGATGCAGAGGTACCAGAGGATGAGGCAGTGATTCACGTGCACGAGCACCGTGCGCCGGGTGGGGACCCACGTCGGTCGCGAATCGTGACGCACGGCCGCCATCGCGGCAGCGACTTCTGCTTCGGGCGCGGTCAGCCACCGCAGATCCATGGTCATCGTTCGGCCTCCCCGCATCGGCCGGCTCAGAGGCACGGCGGATGACGGCATTCGACGCGCCCGATCGGGTTCGGGCGCGAGTGCTGGATCAAGCATGCCTCCTAGGCTGAACGGATGCCGTCCGCGACACCGACCCCGCTCGCGTCGTGGCGATTCTCCGGCCGCCTTCGCCGTTATCAGGCCGACGTGCTGGAACGCGTCGACGTGGATGCCGGTTCGCCGCTGCACATCGTCGCCCCACCCGGTTCCGGCAAGACCCTGCTCGGGCTCCTTCTCGCCGCGCGCCGAGGGCGCCGCACGGTCGTCTTCGCTCCGACGACGACGATCCGGGGGCAGTGGGCTCGGGCCGGAGCATCCCTGGCCCCCCACCCGGTCGGGGTCTCTGAGGATCCCGAGCGCCCCGGCGACCTCACCGCCCTGACCTATCAGGCCCTCAGCGTGCTGGACGCGGCCACTCCCTTCGCGGGGCTCGCCCGCGCGCGCTGGCGCGACGAGCTCGAAACCGACGGGCTCTCCTCGGATGCGGCGGGGAGGTGGCTCGACGAGCTCGAGGCCGGCAACCCGAAGGTCTACCGGCGCGGCATCGCGAGCCGGGCACGGACTCTGCGCCGACGGGTGGTGCGGGAGGACGCCGACGTGCTCGCGTCGACGTTGCATCCCAACGCCCTGGCGCTCATCGACCGGCTCGTCGCCGAGGGGGTGGAGACGATCGTCCTCGACGAGTGCCATCATCTGCTCGACCACTGGGCGGTCGTGATCGCCGCCCTCGTCGCCCGGCTGCGGGCCGCGGGCGGGGCCCCACTGCTCATCGGGCTCACCGCGACCCTCCCCTCGCCGGACGACGCCGACGAGTACGACAACTACACGGCGCTCCTCGGCGAGGTCGACTACGAGGTGCCGGTTCCGGCGGTGGTGCGAGAGGGAAACCTCGCTCCCTACCGCGACCTCGTCCGCTTCGTCGAGCCCACCGGCGACGAGCTCGCCTTCCTCGCCGCGCACGCCGAGGGTCTCGCCGCGCTCCTCCGTGCGACCTTCGCGCACGACACCGGCCTGCGATTCCTCGTCGACCGCCTTCAGCCCGAATCCGAGCCGCATGCCGGCCGGTCCGAGCTCGAGCCGCCGCCGCACCTCTCCGAGGCCGACTCCGTGGACGTGGGCCTGGGCGCTGCGTTCGCCGATGATTTCGCGGGGTCTGAGGCGGCGGCCGCGATGCTCGCCACGGTGGCTCCGCAGCATCCGCTCGTCGCGCGGCTGCCCGATGTCGCGCGGCGCCCCCCGACCACCGACGAGTCGTTGCGACTGCTCGCCCGTTTCGCACTGGATCGCCTGCTGCCCCATCCCGCCGAACAGCCGAGATGGGAGCGCATCCGGCGCACCCTGGCCGACTTCGGCTATGCCCTCACCGACCGGGGGGTGCGCCGCACGCGCGACCCGGTCGACACGATGCTCGCATCCTCGCTCGCGAAGGACTACGCCGCGTGCGACATCCTCCGCCTCGAGCGCGAGGCTCTGGGCGGGGAGGGATTGCGGGCCCTCGTCCTGACCGACTTCGCCGAGCACGGCAACACGCACGGCGGGCTCGTCGGCACCGCCGACGCGCTCCGCACGTTCGCCGTCCTGGTCGCGGATGCGGCCACCGCGGGTGTGCGGCCGATCCTCGTCACCGGCACGCGCACGCGCATCGCCACGCGTGACGCCGACGTGCTCGTTCCCGCGCTCGAAGAGCTGCTGGGCGTCCCGGTGGCGGCGGCGCCGGTGCTCGAGGCGCCGCACCTGTCAGAGGTGCACGCGCCGGGCGCCGGATCGGCGGGGCTCGTGCGCGCCGCATCCGCACTCCTCGTGCGCGGAACGGTGCAGGTCGTGGTGGGAACGCGGGGACTCTTCGGCGAGGGCTGGGACTGCCCGGCCGTTCACACCCTGATCGATCTGACCGCGGTCGCGACGGCATCGGCGACCCAGCAGCTGCGCGGGCGCACCTTGCGGCTCGACCCGTCGTGGCCGGAGAAGGTCGCGCACAACTGGACGGTCACCGCGCTCCTTCCGCCGGCCTTCCCCCTGCAGACGCAACCCGACCTGAACCGGCTCCGCCGCAAGCACGCACGGCTGTGGGGCCTCGACGCCGACGAGCCGTCGCGCGTCGTACGGGGGCTGTCCATCGCCCTCACCGCAGCGCAATGCGTGGCGCTGGAGGGCGTGCGCGCGAAGCATCCGGCGGCATCCGTGGATGCCCTGAACGGTCTGCAGGAGGTTCCGGCGCGGTCGGTCACCCGCGGTGCGTGGCGGATCGGGGAGGAGTACGACGATCGGGAAAGCGTGAGCGCTCTCGTGCCGCGGTGGCACCAGCAGCCGGTGTTCCGCACGAGCGCGCCGGCCTCCCGCGCGCTGGGCGGCGCGTTCGGGGGCGTGGCGGCGGCCACCGCGCTCGGCTCGACAGGCGTTCCGCTGGTCGGATTCGTCCTGGCGGCTCCCGAAGCAGGGATCATCGCCGGAGCGGTGGCGCTCGCCCTCGGGCTCATCACGGCGCCGCCTCTCGCGCGAGCGTGGCTCCAAACGCGCGCGCAGTCCGGGGATGCCGCCGAGACCTACCGCCGGATCGGCACGGTCGTGTGGGAGGCCCTCCGCCGGGCCGGACGCGTCGCCGATACGGACGTGTCGGCCGCGGTGTCGGAGGGCGAACCGCAGGGCGCTTTCGTCCCCATCGCGATCGAGGCGCCGACCGCCGCGCTGGCCGATCAGCACACGTTCGCCGCCGCGCTGACCGAGCTGTTCGGTGTCGTGCGGACCCCGCGCTTCCTGATCGAGACCGGGAGCGGCGGCCGTACGGGCGTTGTTCGTGCGGTGCTGAGGCGGGCCGATCGACGCGAACGCCCGAGGCACTTCCTCTCCGTTCCCGCCGTGATCGGCCGTCGGCGCGGGGATGCGGAGGCCTTCGCCGCGGCGTGGGAGCGCGAGGTCGGCCCCTGCCTCCTCCACGTGATGGACCGGCCTGGTCAGCTCGCCCTCATGGCCCGGGCCCGTCGCGGCGGCGGCGAGTGGGCGCTGCCCGTCACGCGAGAGGAGTGGCGGTGAGCGGCTCACCGTTGCGACGCCTCTGCTCGCGCCCTCGCCCCGGGGTGGTTCCGCTCGGCGGCGCGGGGAATGTCGGAGGTATGTTCTAGTCTTTTCCCATGACCACAGACCGCCTTGACCCGCTGGAGTACTCCGGCGTGGACGGCGAGGCGCTGTGGCACGAAGCCCCCGGCCTCCCCGACGAGCTCGACCCGATCGACCTGGTGACCGAGGTGTCGACGATGATGTCGGTGTTCGCCGCGCAGCGCTTCGAGCGTGTCGAGGCGATGCACCGTGAGGCGCTGACGGAGGCGACGACGTTCCGCGGAGCGTCGCCGGAGATCATCGAGCGGTCGCTGCGCCTGGAGCTGGCTGTGGCGTTGCAGATGACCGAGCATGCCGCCGACCGGCTGCTGATCACCGCCGAGGGCCTCGTGGCCCGGTACCCCGCGATGCTCGCGTCGCTCTCCCGGGCGCAGACCACCGAGCGGCACGCGGAGGTGTTCGTGGAGCTGGTCGACACGGTCGAGCCGGCGCTGCGGGAGGAAGTGGTCCCCATCGCGGTCGAGTTGGCCGAGGCGCATCCTCTCGGCACGTTCCGCCGGTTGCTGCGCAGACTGGTCGAGACCGTCCGCGCGGCGACCTTGGCGGAGCGTCATCGTGACGCGATCGCGACTCGGCGAGTCGTGATCGAGCCGTCGGCCGACGGGATGGCGTGGCTGCTCATCCACCTCCCGGCCGTCGAGGCGCACGCGGTGCACGAACGAGTCACCGCCATGGCGAAGATTCTTGCCGCCGAGGAGGGCGAGGAACGCACGCTCGATCAGCTCCGGGCCGACGTGGTGGGCGATCTCCTCATCGATGGCGCGGTGGCGGCACATCCCGACGCTGCCCAGGGCATCCGGGCGACGGTGGCCGTCACGGTCCCCGCTCTCGCCCTCCTGAATGACGAACTGGCCGCCCGGAGCGAGCCGGCCATGGTGGAGGGGGTCGGGCCCATCCCGATCGAAGGGGCACGGGAACTGGTCGGCACGGCCGACGGGTGGATGCGGATCCTCACGCACCCCGAAACCGGGATGGTGCTCTCCGTCGGACGCACGAAGTACCGACCGCCCGGCGCTCTGCAAGAACTCGCCCGCTGGCGGGCAGGCCGATGTATGGGCCCCGGGTGCGCACTTCCGGCCTCCCGATGTCAGATCGATCATCAGGTCGCGTGGGAAGACGGCGGTGCAACGGAGCTGTCCAATCTCGCCCCGCTCTGCCAAGGGCACCACACGATCAAGCACCACGGCGGATGGCACGTACGCCAGGTCGACGGCGGCGGAGCGATCGAATGGACCTCACCCCTCGGTCGGCGCTACGTCGTCCAACCGGAGCGCCGGGTTCCCGTCTTCCGCGCCGCGTGAGTACAGCGTCGGGGCGTGCGTTCACGCCATGATGGTGCGAGTGATCGGCAGAGCGCAGTGAGCAGAGCGCAGTGAGCAGAGCGCAGTGACGTCGAAGAGGCGCGTCTCACGCGGCCGCCGGGCACAGCCGATCCGGGGCGGCTTGACGGCGCTGTTCGCGATTCTCGTCGTGAGTCTGGCGGTCGTGGTGGTCGCACCGTTGTGGGCGCCGCACTCGGCTCCCGGCTCCACCGCGGCGCCGGCAGACACCGCGGCGCCGGCAGACACCGTGGCGCTCGCGGACACGCGTGCGGAGGCCGCGGAAGCCCTCGACGCTCTCGCCGCGCTGGAGACGGTGTCGGGGCAGTCCATCGCCCGCTACTACCGGGAGTCTTTCGGACGGGCATGGCACGACCACGATCGCAACGGGTGCGACACCCGCAATGACGTGCTGCGGCGGGATCTTCACGATGCGGTCCTCAAGGTCGGCACGAACGGATGCAAGGTGCTCTCCGGCATCCTGGTGGACCCTTATACCGGCGAGCAGGTCGAGTTCGTGTCGGGCGCGGACACATCGGTGCTCGTCCAGATCGACCATCTCGTGCCGCTCGCGTGGGCCTGGCGGCACGGTGCGGAGTTCTGGAGCGAACAGGAGCGGATCGCGTTCGCGAACGACCCGGACAATCTGCGGGCGACCGCGGGCGCGGTGAACCAGTCGAAGGGCAGCTCGGGGCCCGCGGACTGGCTGCCGCCGTCTGAGGCATCGCATTGCGAGTACGCCCACGACTACACCGCCGTGCTCGCCGCGTGGGAACTGGGTATCAGCACCGCCGAACGGCACGTACTGGAACGCACCCTTGCGCGCTGCTGAGCTCGGGGGTGGAGGGAACATTTCGCACCCCGCCAGCGTTTGCTAGTCTTGAGTGTCACTCGTGTGGCTCGTTCCGCACGTCCAGGCCCCGGCTTGGGTGACACCGCACGAAATCAATCCGCTTCGCTTCGGCTCGCGCCGTTTCGTCTCGGTTGCTGAGCGTTCCCGCTCAACGATCGTATGGCTGCGGAATGCCTCATCCTCAACCGGGAAGAGGCACGAGCAGAAGCCCGACACAAACCCAACTAGGACAACCCACTACATGACTACCGCAACGACCGCCCCGGCCACCAAGCAGGTCGCGATCAACGACATCGGCTCTGCTGAAGACTTCCTGGCCGCGGTCGAACTGACCCTGAAGTTCTTCAACGACGGCGACCTCATCGAAGGCACCGTCGTGAAGATCGACCGCGACGAGGTGCTCCTCGACGTCGGTTACAAGACCGAGGGCGTTATCCCCTCGCGCGAACTTTCCATCAAGCACGACGTTGACCCCAATGAGGTCGTCAAGGTCGGCGACCACGTCGAGGCGCTGGTTCTCCAGAAGGAGGACAAGGAAGGCCGCCTCATCCTGTCCAAGAAGCGTGCGCAGTACGAGCGCGCCTGGGGCGACGTGGAGAAGATCAAGGAGACCGACGGTGTTGTCACCGGCTCCGTGATCGAGGTCGTCAAGGGTGGCCTCATCGTCGACATCGGCCTCCGTGGCTTCCTGCCGGCATCGCTCATCGAGCTGCGCCGCGTCCGCGACCTCACGCCGTACCTCGGCCAGGAGATCGAGGCGAAGATCCTCGAGCTCGACAAGAACCGCAACAACGTGGTTCTCTCGCGCCGCGCTCTGCTGGAGCAGACGCAGTCCGAGTCGCGCTCGAACTTCCTCAACAACCTGCACAAGGGCCAGGTCCGCAAGGGCACGGTCTCCTCGATCGTCAACTTCGGTGCGTTCGTCGACCTGGGTGGCGTGGACGGCCTCGTGCACGTCTCCGAGCTGTCGTGGAAGCACATCGAGCACGCGTCCGAGGTTGTCGAGGTCGGCCAGGAGGTCACCGTCGAGATCCTCGAGGTCGACCTGGACCGCGAGCGTGTCTCCCTGTCGCTGAAGGCGACGCAGGAAGACCCGTGGCAGGTCTTCGCCCGCACCCACGCGATCGGCCAGATCGCACCGGGCAAGGTCACCAAGCTCGTTCCGTTCGGTGCGTTCGTTCGCGTCGCAGACGGCATCGAGGGCCTCGTGCACATCTCCGAGCTGTCGGGCCGCCACGTCGAGCTCGCCGAGCAGGTCGTGTCGGTCGGCGAAGAGGTCTTCGTCAAGATCATCGACATCGACCTCGAGCGTCGCCGCATCTCGCTCTCGCTCAAGCAGGCGAACGAGTCGGTCGACCCGTTCGGCACCGAGTTCGACCCGGCCCTCTACGGCATGGCCACCGAGTACGACGAGCGCGGGGAGTACAAGTACCCCGAGGGCTTCGACTCGGAGACCAACGCGTGGCTCGAAGGATTCGACGAGCAGCGGGAGAAGTGGGAGCAGGAGTACGCCGCTGCCCAGGCTCGCTGGGAGGCCCACAAGGCCGCCGTCGCCAAGGCCCTCGAGGCCGAGGCGAACGCTCCGGCCCCGAGCGCGGATGCTCCGGCATCGACCGGTGGCGGAGGCTCGTACTCCTCGGAGTCGGCCTCGGCCGGCACCCTGGCCGACGACGCCGCTCTCGCCGCTCTGCGCGAGAAGCTCTCGGGTCGCTGATCCAGCACTGATGTAACGCTCCACCTAAAGCGGGCCGGAACCTTCGGGTTCCGGCCCGCTTTTCGTTTCCCCGTCGCCTCACGCCCTGTTCGACGCGCAGGCCCTGTCGCGGTCGGCAGGGCGCTTGCCTACCTACGCCACATTGGTGATAACCTAAAGGCTGTAGGTTTACCGGATGGGAGAGCGGGCGATGGCACGAGCGGGCGTGACGGTCGACCGCATCGTCCGCACGGGCGCGGAGCTCGCCGACGAGTTCGGCTTCGACCGGGTGACGGTCGCGGCGGTCGCGCGGAGGCTCGGCGTCCAGACGGCGAGCCTCTACTCGCACATCCTCAGCACCGGCGATCTCAGCGTCCGCATCACGCTCCTGGCCCTCGAAGAACTCGCCGACCGCGCGGCCGAGGCGGTGGCGGGTCTATCGCGCCGTGACGCGATCGCCGCGCTGATGAACGCCTACCGCGACTATGCGCGGGAACACCCCGGCCGGTTCGCAGCGATGCTGGCGACCGTGGATGGCGAGACCGCGGCGTCCAGCGCCGGCCCCCGCCATGCCCGCCTCGCCGAGGCGGTCCTGCGCGGGTACGGGCTGGATCCCGGCGCGACCGTCCATGCCGTCCGCCTGCTGGGGAGCACGACGCGCGGCTTCATCACCCTCGAGATGAGCGGCAGCTTCGCCCACACCGCCCCGGCTCCCGAGGAGAGCTGGGTGCACATCATCGACGCGCTCGACGGGCTCCTTTCGCAGGGCCCGGCGGCGTGGCACACGACCCCGGGAGAACGATGACCCTCAACGATCTGCGCGTGGTACCCCTCGACGAGGGGCTGGTGCGGGGCGCGGCCGAGCTCGAACGCACCGAGCACGGGCTGCTGCCGCACCGGCTGCCCGCGTGGGCCCGGGCCGAAGCATCCGATGCCCAGCTCGCCATGGTGCAGTCCCAGCCCTCCGGCGTCCGACTGGTCTTCCGCACCACCGCGACGGCCATCGAACTGGACGTGCGCCGCAGGCGTGTGGCGTATGCCGGACTCCCGGCGCGCCCCGACGGGGTCGTCGACCTGGTGGTGGACGGCCGCCCGGCCGCCTGGTCCACGACCTCCGACGGGATCACCACCGTGATCGACATGGCCACCGGCGCGCGCTCCACCCAGGAGGGCCCGGCGAGCACCGCTCGGTTCGGAGACCTGCCCGCCGGGGAGAAAGCCGTGGAACTGTGGCTCCCGCACAACGAGACGGTCGAACTCCTCGAGCTCCGCGCCGATGCGCCCGTCCTCCCGGCGGAGGACACGCGGCCCGTCTGGGTCCACCACGGCAGCTCCATCAGCCAGGGCTCCAACGCCACCCGGCCGACGGGGATCTGGCCCGCAGTCGCCGCGCGTATCGCGGGAGTCGAGCTGGTCAATCTGGGGTTCGGCGGAAGCGCGCTGATGGATCCCTTCGTCGCGCGCGTGATGCGCGACACCCCCGCGGACGTGATCAGCCTCAAGCTCGGCATCAATGTGGTCAACACGGATGTGATGCGGCTGCGCGCTTTCGGCCCGGCGGTGCACGGCTTCCTCGACACGATCCGCGACGGCCATCCCCGCACACCGATCGTCGTCGTCTCGCCCATCTTCTGCGCGATCCACGAGGACACGCCGGGCCCGGGGGCCTTCGACCCGGAGGCGCTGGCGCAGGGCGAGGTGCGTTTCATCGCGACGGGCGACCCGGCGGAGCGGGCCGCGGGGAAGCTCACCCTGACCGTGATCCGGGCGGAGCTCGCGCGCATCGTGACGGAGCGACGCCGTTCCGACCGCCACCTGCACTACGTCGACGGACTCCGGCTCTACGGCGAGGAGGATGCGCAGGCGCATCCCCTCCCCGACGCCCTCCACCCCGACGCTGCGACCCACCTCCTCATCGGAGAGCGGTTCGCCCGCCATGGGTTCGCCGACGCCCTGGAGCGCGCTTCCGACCGCCTCTGACCCCGGCCGGCGACCGGGTGTCAGCCGACGGTGCCGGCCGGGGCACCGCACGATGGCACCGCAGGGGGATGTGGGCGGGCAGGGGCCATCCGTAGCGTCGGAGACATGATCACAGCGGAAGGCCTCACGAAGAGGTACGGACACAAGACGGCCGTGGACGACGTGTCGTTCACGGTCAGCCCGGGCAAGGTCACGGGGTTCCTCGGCCCCAACGGCGCGGGCAAATCCACGACGATGCGCATGATCGTGGGCCTTGACCGGCCGACGTCCGGCCACAGCACCGTCAACGGCAGCGACTACCGGCGCCTGCGCGCGCCGCTCACCGAGGTCGGGGCGCTCCTCGACGCCAAGGCGGTGCACACCGGCCGCACGGCGAGGAACCATCTGCGCGCCATGGCAGCGACCCACGGCATCCCCGCGTCCCGTGTCGACGAGGTGGTGGAGCTCACGGGCATCGGTTCGGTCGCCGGGAAGCGCGCCGGCAGTTTCTCGCTCGGCATGGGCCAGCGGCTCGGCTTGGCCGCGGCGCTCCTCGGCGACCCGCACACGCTCATCCTCGACGAGCCCGTCAACGGACTCGACCCCGAGGGCGTGCGGTGGGTGCGGCAGTTCGTGCGCCGCATCGCCGCCGAAGGGCGCACCGTGCTGCTCTCCAGCCACCTCATGAGCGAGATGGCGCAGACGGCCGACCACGTCATCGTGCTCGGACGGGGAAAGGTGCTGGCGGATGCCCCGCTGCAGGAGCTCGTTCGGGCCTGGACCACCGCGGCCGTCCGGGTGCGCACGCCGCGCGCGACCGAGCTGGCGGCGGCCGTCTCCGGGCAGGGAGTCGAGGTCGTCACGACGAGCCCCGACTCGCTCGACATCCATGGGCTCCCGGCCGCCCGCATCGGCGACCTCGCCGCCGAACGCGGCATTGCGCTTCACGAACTGACCCCGACCACCGGGTCCCTGGAAGAGGCCTACCTCGCCCTGACCGGCGAATCGGTCGAGTACCGGACGAAGGAGATGGCATGACCACCGCATCCGTGACATCGGCATCGCCGCGGCTCCGGACGAGCCCCTACCGGCTCACCTTCCCCCGGGCGCTCCGCAGCGAGTGGATCAAACTGTCCACCCTGCGATCGACCTGGTGGTCGATCGGCATCGTGGCCTTGCTCACGATCGGGATCGCCGTGCTCATCGCGCTGGCGGTGGACGGTCCGGGGTTCGCCGGCATCCAGGCGGTCGTCCTGCCCGTCCAGTTCACGATGCTGCTCGCCGGCATCCTCGGGGTGATCGCGGTGACGGGCGAGTACTCCACCGGGATGATCCGGTCCACCCTCACCGCCGACCCGAGCCGCGCGTCGGTGCTCGCGGCGAAGGCCGTCGTCGTCGCCGGGCTGATGTTCGCGGCATCCCTCGTGATCTTCGTCGGCGCAGCCCTCGCGATTACTCCGATCCTCGAGCCGAGAGGCAATGGGATCGCGTGGGGCGCGGCGGACGAATCGTTCCTGCCGCTCCTGGCGGCGGCGTTCTCGATGGCGATCTTCGCCCTCATCGGGGCGGCATTGGGGTTCCTCCTGCGCAGCGGCGCCGGCGCGATCGCGGCCACGATCGCTCTCCTGTTCGTCCTGCCGATCATCGTGGGCATCTTCCCCGCGTTCGACCCCACGGCGTGGCAGTGGCTGACCGATCTGAGCGCGTACCTGCCGTCGGCGGCGTCGCAAAGCCTCATCCTGCCGCTTCCCGACACCGGGCTGAGCGCCACCGCGGCACTGGTCACGCTGTGCGGATGGGCTGTCGCGGGGCTCCTCGCCGCCTGGGCGGTGCTCCGGATGCGCGACGCGTAAAGTCGACGCCGTGCCGAGCCCGCGCAGCCGCCGTTCCTCCTCGCCCGCCGAGGAGGAACTGCGGCTGCCGCGCGCGCCGGGGCTGATCCGGCAGTTCTGGGCGCGCCATCCGCTCGTCGCCGACATCCTGATCGCCCTGATCTGCCTGGTGCTTTCGCTCCTTCCCGCGGCGCCGTTCCAGCCGGCCGATCTGCGGGACGGAGAGTCGGCCGTCGACCTGCCCTGGGCATCCGCGATCCCGCTGGCGGCGGTCGCCGCGGCATCCGTCCTGCTGTTGTCGCGCAGGAGACAACCGACCCTCGTCTTCGCCGCGTGGTTCGTCAGCGCCGCGACCTTTCTGCTGTTCGATCCCACCAGCGGCAGCCCTCTCGTGCTCGTCGCCACCTATTCGCTGGCGGTCTACCGCTCGTCCCGCGCGTGCTGGGTCGGGTACGGCATCGCCATCGGAACGCTCGGCCTCCTGGGGCTCGCTCTGGTGGGCAGCGGCAGCCTCACCCTCCAGACGGCGAGCACCGCGGTCATCGCGGAAGCGGTGCTCGGACTCATCGGTTCGCTCATCGGCGTCAACGTCGGCAACCGGAAGCGATACCTCGAGGCGGTGCTCGCCCGGTCGCGCCAGCTCCTCGTGGAACGCGACCAGCAGTCGCGCCTGGCCGCAGCGGCCGAGCGGGCGCGGATCGCGCGCGAGATGCACGACATCGTCTCGCACTCGCTCACCGTGGTCGTCGCCCTGTCCGAAGGCGCGGCGGCGACGCCCGACCGCGAGCGGGCGCGCAGTGCCATGGATGCGGCAGCCGCCACCGCACGCGAGGCGCTGACGGAGATGCGAGCCATGCTCGGGGTGCTTCGGGAGAGCGCCCCGGACGCCCCGCTCGCCCCCATGGAGCCCGTGGCCGCCGAGGCCACGGTGGCCGCCGCCCAGCGCGCGGGTTTCCCCGTGACGCTCGCCGTCACGGGATCGCCCTCCGGGTCGGACGCCGTGCGCTTCGCGATCGGGCGGATCGTGCAGGAGGGCGTGACCAATGCCATGCGGCACGCCCCCGATGCGACGGGCATCGAGGTGCGGATCGACTACGCGGATGCGGAGGTGCACGTGACAGTGCGGAACGACGGTGCTTCGCGACCCAGGGGGGCGGGAGGATTCGGCATCCAGGGCCTGATCGAACGGGCGGCGCACGTCGGGGGGAGCGTGACGTCCGAGCTCACCCGCGACGGCACGTGGGAGCTTCACGCCGTGCTCCCCGCGGCTGCCGCCGACGCGCGGGATGTGCCCGCCGAGTTCTCGGCGCGCGGGGAGGCACGCGCATGAGCGACCCCATCCGCATCCTTCTGGTCGACGACCAGGAGCTCATCCGCGTCGGATTCCGCCTCGTGCTGGAGGCAGAACCCGACATGATCGTCGTCGGGGAGGCGGCCCAGGGCGAGGCGGCCATCGCCCAGGCGGCCCGGCTGAGGCCCGACGTCATCCTCATGGACGTGCGGATGCCCGGCGTGGACGGCATCGCGGCGACCGAGCGGATCGTCCAGGCCGAACCGCGGGCGAGGGTGCTCGTCCTCACCACCTTCGACCTCGACGAGTACGCCTTCGGAGCCATCCAGGCCGGCGCGAGCGGATTCCTCCTGAAGGACGTGCAGCGCGCCGACCTGACTGCCGCCATCCGCTCGGTCCACGGCGGAGACGCGGTGCTCGCGCCGCGCGTCACGCGCCGGCTCCTGGACCACGTCGCCTCGCGGATGCCGGGGACACCCGCCGGTCCCGATCCCGCGACGCTCCTCACCGAACGCGAGAACGAGGTCTTCCGCGCGATCGGGCGGGGCCTCACGAACGCCGAGATCGCACAGTCGCTGTTCCTCAGCGAATCGACGGTGAAGACCCACGTGGGACGCGTTCTGGCGAAGATCGCCGCCCGTGACCGCGTGCACGCCGTCATCCTCGCCCACCGCTGGGGCCACGTCGCCCCCGACGATCGGGGCCCCTGAGCCGGCGTGCCGGGCATCGTGAGCGGATCGCGGGGCGGCGGATCTCGGCCGGCTCGCGGATCCCCTAGCGTGGGGGAGTGAGCGGCTTCACCGGACACCTGCCAGGAAGCCGCGTCTACCGTCGGCTCCTCGCCGGTCTCTTCTTCGCCGGCGTCGCGACGTTCGCGCAGCTGTACTCGCCGCAGGCGGTGCTGCCCATGATCTCCGACGACCTCGGCATCGCACCCGCCACCGCCGCACTGTCGATCTCCGCGTGCACGCTGGGCCTGGCGCTGGCGGTCATCCCGTGGTCGATGGTCGCCGACCGCATCGGCCGGGTCGCCGCCATGGGGATCGGCATCCTCGCCGCCACGGCGCTCGGCATCGCGGCACCGCTGGCGGGCGACATCGGGCTGTTCCTGGCCATCCGTCTCGTCGAGGGCGCCGCGCTCGGCGCGGTGCCGGCGGTGGCGCTGGCGTACCTCAGCGAGGAGGTGGATGCGGGCCACGCCGCAGCCGCGGCCGGCAGCTACATCGCGGGCACCACCGTGGGCGGGCTCGCCGGGCGGCTCGTTTCGGGTCCCGTCGCCGACCTCACCGAGTGGCGCGCGGGCCTGTGGGCCGTTGCCGGGCTGTGCGCGGCGGCGGCCGTGCTGTTCCTCTGGCTCGTGCCGAGGGCGCGCGGGTTCGTGCCGCACCGGCACGCCCCCGACCCCGGGCCGCGCATCGCCGCCCGACTCGGGCTGAACCTCCGCTCGCCGGTGCAGCTCACGCTTTATGCGCTGGCCTTCCTGCTCATGGGCGGTTTCGTCGCGATCTACAACTACCTCGGATTCCACCTCACGGCGCCGCCCTTCGCGCTGCCCGCATGGATCGTCACCCTGCTCTTCCTCGCGTACCTGGCCGGTACGGCGTCCTCGCCCTGGGCGGGTGTGCTCGCCACGCGGCACGGGCGGCTCCCGGTGCTCCTGGCATCCATCGCTCTCAGCATCCTGGGGCTGCTCGTGATGCTGGTGCCGGCCGTGCCGGTGCTGCTGGTCGGGCTCGTGGTGTTCACGGCCGGCTTCTTCGGCGCGCACGCGGTGGCCTCGGGCTGGGCCCCCGCCGCGGCACGCCCCGACACGCGAGCCCAGGCATCGTCGCTGTACTACCTGGGCTACTACGGCGGATCAAGCGCCCTCGGATGGGCGCTCGGATGGGTGTTCGCCGACTCGGGGTGGGAAGCGTTCCTCGCCGCCGTCATCGCGACCTGTGTGGTGGCCGGTGCTCTGGCGGCGGGAGTTCTCCGCGGGCGGGGCCTGACCGCCGTCGGCCCGACATCGCGTTAGGGTCGGCGCATGGCCGAGGCATCCGACTACTGGGTCGACGCGGGCATCATCCTGGGATGGAATCCGAGCCTGTGGGATGAGTGGCCCGGCTCTTACGCTGCCGTGGTGACGGGCGTCGCGGCCGGTACCCCGTATGTCACGCAATGGTCGGTCGGATCCCGGCGCGAGGTCGAGCCCGGCACGGATGCCTGGTTCCTCCGCCAGGGCGGCTCCCACGGACTCATCGGCCATGGCACGGTGCTGACGCATCCGTACGAGGACGTGCATTTCGCCGACGCCCGCCGCACGGCCCGCTTCGTCGATGTGGCGTTCGACACGCTCGTCGTCGAGGAGGACCGCGTGCCGCGCGACATCCTGGAGGCCGTCGTCCCGGAGGTGGCCTGGCGGTATCAGTTCCGCTCGGGAAATCGCGTCGCACCGGAACCGAACCGGCGCCTCCGCGACCTGTGGCGCGACGCCCTCACCGGCCTGCCGGGACGCTGACGCGCGGCCCGGCCCCGTCAGCGAGGGCGTCGCGCGCGGGCGGCGGAACAGGACGGGAGGAGGCCGTCATCGGGATCGCGCGCGCGGGGGGCACGCGCGCGATCCCGATGACGAGCCCGATGCCGGCGACCAACAAAAGGATCGACAGCAGCAGGTCATCCATACTTGCTCGCATCTGTTCGGTGGGGGGTATCCGACGACGCTCTTCGAGCCTAAGCGGCACTCATCCGCGTGTCTGTAGACCGTATGGGGGACAGCCGTGTCGGCGCCGGGCCGTACGCTCGGCGGATGCGAAGGACGTGCCTGGTCGACGGATGCGGCGCTGCCGTCGACGCCGACGCGCCGCTCGCGCTGTGCGCCCGGCACTACGCGGTGGCGGGGGAGTGGGACGCCCGCGAGCACGGCGTCACCGACCTGCTGCCCTCGCCGTGCCTCGTGTGCGCGTCACGTCTGGGTGTCCGATGGCCGAGCGGCTGGCAGTGCGCGGCGTGCGAGTGGCGGCACGGCGACGTGCCCGACGACGACCTCCCGCCGCCGCGTGTGGACGTCGTCTACTACCTCCGCTACACCGACCGGGTGAAGATCGGCACCACGGCGAACCCCCGCCGGCGGCTGGCGGCGATCCGCCACGACGAGCTCCTCGCGTTCGAACGCGGCGACCGGAGCCTCGAGGCCCGGCGCCACGTCGAGTTCGCCGTGGACCGCTACCCCGGCACGGAGTGGTTCCGGCTCTCCGGCACCCTCACCGCGCACATCGCGGTGCTCGGCGCGGGTGCCGGAGACCCGTGGACGCTGTGGGCCCGCTGGCAGAGCGACGCACTCGCGCACCGGGGCTGACGCGTGGGCGAGGTGTCAGGTGGCCGGCGGCCCGAACATCTGGATCTCGCTCACCGCCTCGAAGCCCATCCGGCGGTACACGGCGATGGCCATCTCGTTGGACTGCAGGGTGACCTGGGCAAGGCCCTCTTCACGCGCTCGGGATACGGCAGCGGCCACGACAGCGGTCGCCGCGCCGCGCCGCCGGTAGGCCGCCTGGGTCGCGACGAGGTAGATCCCGGCGAGGTCCCCGGTGATCAGCATCTCGACGGTCGCGCGGATGGCCCCGTCGGCGACGTACCCGTATCGGATCAGCCGGTCCTCGTCGTACCTGCGCGCCGGGTCCAGCGCCGCGATCTGCGGGATGACGGCGTCGGGCACCTCCATCGGCGCGGCGTACGCCCGCACCCACTCCGCGGCCTCGCCGGTGCGCTCCCACTCGATGATGCCCGTCGGCGCGTTCGGAGCGGAGTAGGCCGAGGAGCGGGTGAGATCCATCGCCATGACGGTGCTCGTGCCGTAGTGCGGTGCGCCGAGAGTACTCAGCGTCTCGCGCGTCCGAGGGTGGGACTGGTCCGTGACTTCCCAGATCCAGGGGACGCCCGTCATCCGCCGCCGGACGTCTCCGACGACCTCATCCGGGGGCATCTCGTTGTGGGTGATCCCGTTCAGGCGCGGGTACTGCGCGCCGCTGCGGTAGATCTGAAGCGGGCCGGTGACCGACCCCTCCATTCCCCATCCCTGCCAGAAGCGGCGGTAGTTCGCCAGCAGGGCCGTGAGGTCGTAGGCGGTGTCCGTTGTCAGACTCATGGCCTCAACGGTAGGCACCGCCGACGCAGGAGAGAACCGGGCACCTACGTAAAACACTACGTATTGTGCTGCGGGCGCCGCTGTCCGCGGGGCGCTACTGTCATCCCCATGGCCCGGCTGTCCGACAACGAGCTCCGTGCTCGCGGCGAGGACAGCACCCGCGACCGCACGGTGCTGCTGAATCAGGCCCTTCTGGCGGGCGTCACACTCGTGGTGAGCGTGGTCGCTCTGCTGCTGGACGAGGTGACCCAGCCCACCACCTATGTGATCGGATTCGGGATCGTCTATCTGGCTGCTGCGGCGGCGGTGCTCGTGCCCTGGAAGCGGCTGCCGTTCTGGGCCGCCGGCATCCTGCCCGTCATCGACATCATCGCGGTCGCCTTCATCCGCGACGGGGCTCCCACTGCCGGACTGGGCCTGCTGTGGGTGTTCCCGGCGATCTGGGTCGCCGCCGTGTTCGGATTCGCCGGGGTCATCACCTCCACGATCGTGATCACGGCGCTGTTGGTGGTGCTCATCTGGCTGGATTCGGTCGGGCGCGTCTCCGCGTCGACCTTCCTCCTGCCCATGGTGCTCGCCGCCCTCGGGTGGCTGGTCGCGCTGTTCACCCGCCGCGCGGATGTGCAGCGCGAGTTGCTCGAGAAGCAGTCGGCGCATCTCCGGCGTTCGGTCGACCGGGCGCGGCGCCAGGAGGACATCGTCACCGAGGTGCTGGACGCGGTCGATTTCGGTGTGACGCGCATCACACCCTCCGGCGAACTGGTGGTGACCAACCAGGCGCATGCGGTTCTTCAAGGACGCTCGGCGTGGAGCGGCGAGGAGGTCCCCGCCTTCGCCGCCGACGGCACGCGGCGGTTGGAACCGTGGGAGGCGCCGCTGTCGCGCGCCCGCCGAGGAGAGACGTTCGAGAACGAGCTCGTCTGGTACGGGCTCCCCGGGGAGGGGCGTCGCGCGCTGATGATCACCGCCCGGCGGCTCACCGACCTGGACGGATCGCCCGCGGGATCGATCGTGGTGTCGCGCGACGTCACGAACGAGGAGCAGGCGCTGCGTGCGCGCGAAGATCTCGTGGCATCCGTCTCACATGAGCTGCGCACGCCCCTGACGTCGATCATCGGCTACCTGGAGCTGGCGCTGGACAGGCCGGGGCTTGCCGAGCAGACGCGCCGCGACCTCGAGGTCGCCGAGCGCAACGCCGGGCGCCTGCTCGAGCTCGTCGCCGACATCCTGGCCATCTCGGCCTCCTCCCGCCAGGGAGTGAAACTCCTCATCCATCCCGAGCCCGTCGATGTCTCCGTCATTCTCGCCTCCGCCGTCGAGTCCATCGCGCCGCGTGCCGCCGAGCGGCACATCACGATCGACACCACCGCCATGGGCTCGGTCGTGGCCGCCGTCGACCCCCACCGCATCCGCCAGGTCATGGACAACCTGCTCTCCAACGCCGTCAAGTACAACTACGACGGCGGCATCGTGCACGCGGGCATCAGCGGCGACGGGGTGCATGTGTGGATCACCGTGAGCGATGAGGGCCCCGGCATCTCCGCCGAGGAGCAGCCGCACCTGTTCGAGCGGTTCTTCCGGTCGGACGCCGTGCGCAACTCCACGACGCACGGCTCGGGCCTGGGCCTGGCCATCAGCCGCGATATCGCCCGGGCACACCACGGCGAGATCTTCGTGCAGACCCAGTCGGGCAAGGGCGCCACGTTCACCGTCCGGTTGCCCGTCGCGTTCGAGGAGGACGACGAATGATCATCTTGGATCCCTTCACCGTCAGTCTGGTCACGGCGCTGGTGATCGTCGTGTCGGGCGTCTTCTACCTCGTCGAAACGCTGCTACGCAAAGAGGGCGCAGCCGGGCGGCTGTGGGCCATCGCTTTCCTGGCCGGGATCCTCAGCGTGATGAGCTACCTCGTCTGGTCCGTGGAGCCGGGAGCCTTCGTGGCCGTCGCCCTCGGCAACGGTGCTTTCGTGGCGACCGCGGGGTTCCTCTGGCTCGGCTGCCGCGCCTTCAACGGCCGCAGTCTCCGAGTGAGCGGCATCGCCCTGGCTGCCGGTGTCACGGTCGTGATCCTCTCGGCCCTGCTGGCCGGCCCCGATGGCGGCGACTGGGCCGGTGCCGTGGCGACCTTCCTCGGGAATGCCGTCTTCGCAGCGGTCGGCGCCGTGGAGACGCGGCGCGGTGCGCTGGCCACGCAGTGGAGCGCGATCGGGTTGACCGTCGTCCTCTTCATCGAGGCGGTGTGGTTCATCGTGCGCACCGCGGTGTTCCTCATCGCAGGGTCCGAGAGCGACCTGTTCCAGACCTGGTTCGGCACGATCGCGGCGTCGTTGCTCACCATCGTCCTCACCATCGCGACAGTGGTGACCACGTCCGTCCTGCGGGCAGGGGAGTCCAACCTGCGCGGGCAGCGCGACACCGTCACGCTGCACGTCGCCCACGACGGCGTGCTGCTGCCGGAGTCCTTCCGGGCTCTCACCTCCGCGATCCTGGACACCGCGCGCCTCAAGAAGGAGACGATGTGCATCATCGCCGTCGGCGTCGAGGACCTCGTGCGCATTGCGACCGCCTTCGGGCCGAGCGAGGCCGAGGCGGTCGCCGCGGCGTGGCGGAGCGGAGTGCGCCGCCACGCGCCGAGTGCCGCGATCGTCGGCGAGGCGGGCCGCACGACATTGCTGGCCGCATTCCTCACGACCTCGTTCGCGGATGTGCGTCGTACCGCGAGCATCATCCATCGCCGTGTGCTGGATGACATGGCCGAGCTCAGCCTCTCGGTGCTCCCCGTGGTGTCGGTGGGGGTCGCGCTGACCGACCAGGTGGGCTACGACTTCGACGCGCTGGCGGACGCTGCCAAGGACGCCGCGAAGCGCTCGGCCTCCAGCCACGACGCATCCGTCATCCTCGCCGAAGGATGACGGACCCGGTCACTCCTCGCCCAGGGCGGCCTGGACGCGCGCGCGGAGCTCGCGCGGGCGGAACGGCTTGGTGATGTAGTCATCCGCACCGGCCTCGCGGCCCTGGCGGGCATGGTCCTCGTCGGCGCGCGCGGTCACCATGAGAATGCGGGTGTCGCTGAAGGCCCGGATGCGTCGAGCCGTCTCGAATCCGTCGATGCCGGGCATGCTGACATCCAGCGTCGTCACGGCCGGGGCGTACTCGCGGACGAGTTCGATGCCCTCGAGGCCCGCGGAGGCGGTGTGGACGTCGAAACCGGACCCGGACAGGACGGTCGAGATCAGCGTGCGGATATCGGCGTCGTCTTCGATGATGACCGCCACGCGCGGGTTCGACATCCGTTACCTCGGTACTCCGCCGACGTCGGGGTGCGGGCGGACATCTGAGATCGTAATACACCCCTCCATCGTCAGCGCAGGGGTAAGCGGTGCGGGCGCCGCCGGGCGGAGGCGTGCCATGCTCGGGAGATGCCTTTGATCGCACTGACCGGCGGCATCGCCTCGGGCAAGTCCACGATCGCGCGGCGACTGGCCCACCACGGCGCGGTCATCGTCGACGCCGACCAGATCGTCCGCGACGTGCAGCAGCCGGGCTCACCCGTGCTCGCCCAGATCGAGCGTGCGTTCGGCGCCGAGGTCATCCGGCCGGACGGATCGCTGGACCGGCCCGCCCTCGGCGCGAGGGTGTTCGGCGACGCCGAGAGTCTGGCCGTGCTCAACCACATCGTCCACCCGGCCGTGCGCGTCGAATCCGAGCGGCGTTTCGCGGATGCGATGACCGCCGACCCGCGCGCGGTGGTCGTGTACGACGTCCCGCTCCTGGCCGAGGCGCGGGCGGCCGATCCGTGGGACGTCGTCGTCGTGGCGCATGCGCCGACCGAGACCCGGGTGCGGCGGCTCGTGGCCGAGCGCGGTATGAGCGAGGCCGACGCGCGCGCGCGGATCGCGTCGCAGGTGCCGGACGAGGAGCGGCTCGCGCTCGCGGACGAGGTCATCGACACGTCCGGATCGCTCGAAGAGACCCTCCGCCAGGCCGACCGGCTGTGGGAGCGCCTCACCGGCTGACGCGGCATCCGCGGTCGGCGAACGCTCGCCCTCGGCGTCGGACGGTCGGCCTACGCTGGAAGCATGCAGGCCACCCGATCCGTCCGTCCGTTCGAGGTCGTCAGCGAGTACCAGCCGTCCGGCGACCAGCCGCAGGCCATCGCGGAGCTGGCGGCGAGGATCAACGCGGGAGAGACCGACGTGGTGCTGCTGGGCGCCACCGGAACCGGGAAGTCGGCCACGACGGCCTGGCTGGTCGAGCAGGTCCAGCGCCCCACGCTCGTGCTCGCGCACAACAAGACCCTCGCGGCGCAGTTGGCGAACGAGTTCCGTGAGCTGATGCCGAACAACGCCGTCGAGTACTTCGTGTCGTACTACGACTACTACCAGCCCGAGGCGTACGTCCCGCAGACCGACACCTTCATCGAGAAGGACTCCTCGGTCAACGCCGAGGTGGAGCGGCTGCGGCACTCCACGACCAACTCGCTCCTGTCCCGCCGCGATGTCATCGTGGTCTCCACCGTCTCGTGCATCTACGGACTCGGGTCGCCCGAGGAGTACCTGCGCGCCATGGTCGCGCTGCAGGTGGGGGAGCGTTACGACCGCGACACCCTCATCCGCAAGTTCATCGCGATGCAGTACAACCGCAACGACGTGGACTTCTCCCGCGGCAACTTCCGCGTGCGCGGCGACACGATCGAGATCATCCCGGTGTACGAGGAGTTCGCGATCCGCATCGAGATGTTCGGTGACGAGATCGAAGCCCTCTACATGCTGCACCCG
This sequence comes from Microbacterium sp. Z6_144, assembly GCF_057197625.1. Taxonomy (NCBI): domain Bacteria; kingdom Bacillati; phylum Actinomycetota; class Actinomycetes; order Micrococcales; family Microbacteriaceae; genus Microbacterium; species Microbacterium sp. Z6_144. The sequence goes on along the minus strand of NZ_JBXVPT010000001.1, from coordinate 1,934,826 downwards.
CTCACCGGCGACGTGCTGCAGCGGATGGAGGCCATCCCGATCTTCCCCGCGACGCACTACGCGGCCGGCACCGACACCGTCAAGCGCGCCATCGGCACGATCGAGCACGAGCTGGCCGAGCGGCTGAAGGAGCTCGAGTCGCAGGGGAAGCTCCTGGAAGCCCAGCGCCTGCGCATGCGGACCACCTTCGACCTCGAGATGCTGCAGCAGCTGGGCTTCTGCTCGGGCATCGAGAACTACTCCCGCCACCTCGACGGCCGCGGTCCGGGCGACCCACCGCACACGCTCCTGGACTTCTTCCCCGACGACTTCCTCATGGTCATCGACGAGTCGCACGTCACGGTGCCGCAGATCGGGGCGATGTACGAGGGCGACGCCTCGCGCAAGCGCACGCTCGTCGAGCACGGATTCCGCCTGCCCAGCGCCATGGACAACCGGCCGTTGCGATGGGACGAGTTCAAGAACCGCGTGGGGCAGACGGTGTACCTCTCGGCCACACCGGGACGCTACGAGATGGGCATCGCCGACGGCGTCGTCGAGCAGATCATCCGTCCGACGGGCCTCGTCGACCCGCAGATCATCGTGAAGCCCTCGAAGGGACAGATTGACGACCTGCTGGAGCAGATCCGGGTGCGGGCGAGCCGCGACGAGCGCGTGCTGGTGACGACGCTGACGAAGAAGATGGCCGAGGAGCTCACCGACTTCCTCGGCGAGCACGGGGTGCGGGTGCGGTACCTGCACTCCGACGTCGACACGCTCCGCCGCGTCGAGCTCCTCACCGAGCTGCGTGCGGGTGTCTACGACGTCCTCGTCGGCATCAACCTCCTGCGCGAAGGCCTGGACCTGCCGGAGGTCTCGCTCGTCGCCATCCTCGACGCCGACAAGGAGGGGTTCCTGCGCAGCGGCACGTCGCTCATCCAGACCATCGGGCGCGCGGCGCGCAACGTGTCGGGTGAGGTGCACATGTACGCCGACAGGATCACCGACTCGATGGCCAAGGCGATCGAAGAGACCGATCGTCGCCGTGAGAAGCAGGTGGCGTACAACCTCGAGCACGGCATCGACCCGCAGCCGCTGAGGAAGAAGATCGCCGACATCACCGACGTGCTCGCCCGTGAGGCGAGCGACACCAAGCAGCTGCTCTCGCGTCGCGATGCGGCGGCGTCGAAGAACGGCAAGGGCAAGTCGCCCACGCCGCAGCTGCGCCGCACGGGCATCGCGGCGGAGGGCGCCGAGCAGCTGGAGGCGACCATCGCCGACCTGAGCGATCAGATGCTCGCCGCCGCCGCGGAGCTGAAGTTCGAACTGGCCGGGCGTCTGCGCGACGAGGTGCAGGACCTCAAGAAGGAGCTGCGAGCCATGGAGCGCGCCGGACACGCCTGACCCGCTCGCCGTTAACCGCCGCGGTACACGGGGAGCGGGTCAGGGGCAGTGCATGAGGGGCTTCGGGCCGGTGCGGTCGAAGGTGTGCGCCGACATGGCCTTCCCGCACAGCGGGCATGCCCGCTCGGAGCGCTCGGGTTCGGGAGTGGTCTCGTAGGGTCCGACCGAAGCCGGCCCCGCGATGCGGATGAGCCGGGTGTTCAGGTAGGTGTACCACCCGCCGGCTTCACGGACGCGCTCGCGCAGCGGACGGCGTCCCGCATCTTTTCGTGCCATGCTCCCCAGTGTTGGCGCTCGACACGCTGCGTGCAACGTGGGCCGCCGCCCGCCGGAGCGGGATGCGCTCGTCGCGAACCTGAAGCCGGTGTCAGAACCCCCGCCTAAACTTGACGGGTGCCCATCGTTCCTGCCGTCCTGCCCGGAAACACCAGCGGAAAGCTCAGTGTTCGCGGTGCGCGCGTCCACAATCTGAAGGATGTCGACCTCGACATCCCCCGCGATGCTCTCGTCGTCTTCACCGGCTTGTCCGGATCGGGGAAGTCGAGCCTGGCGTTCGACACCATCTTCGCCGAGGGCCAGCGACGCTACGTCGAGTCGCTGAGCGCGTACGCCCGGCAATTCCTCGGCCAGGTCGACCGGCCCGACGTCGACTTCATCGAGGGCCTCAGCCCGGCGGTCTCGATCGACCAGAAGTCGACCAACCGCAACCCGCGCTCGACCGTGGGCACGATCACCGAGATCCACGACTACATGCGTCTGCTGTGGGCGCGGATCGGAGTGCCGCACTGTCCCGAGTGCGGTGCGCAGATCCAGCGTCAGACGGTGCAGCAGATCGCCGACCAGCTCATGGAGCTGCCCGAGCGCACGCGCTTCCAGATCGTCGCGCCGGTCGTGACGCAGAAGAAGGGCGAGTTCGTCGATCTCTTCAAGGAACTCAGCGCCAAGGGGTACGCGCGCGCCGTCGTCGACGGCGAACTCGTCCAGCTGGCCGAGCCGCCGGCGCTGAAGAAGAGCTACAAGCACGACATCGCCGTGGTCGTCGACCGTCTCGTCGCCGCCCCCGACATCCTGGGACGCGTCACCGACTCGGTCGAGACGGCACTGGGCCTTGCCGGCGGCATCATGCAGGTGAACTTCGTCGACGAGGAGGGGGATGCCGCGTGGCAGTCCTTCTCGGAGAAGCTCTCCTGCCCCAACGGGCACGCGATCCAGCTCACCGAGATCGAGCCGCGGACATTCTCGTTCAACGCCCCGTTCGGCGCGTGCCCGACCTGCTCGGGCCTGGGCACCCGCATGTCGGTGGACGTCGAGCTGATGCTCGGTGACGAGGAACTCTCCATCCGCGACGGTGTCATCATCCCGTGGACGACGCAGGGCAAGGGGCTGTTCCAGTACTACGAGCGGCTCCTCGAGGGGCTCGCGCGCGACCTGAAGTTCTCCCTCGACACGCCGTGGAAGAAGCTGCCTGTGGCGGTCAAAGAGGCCGTGCTGCGTGGTGAGAACTACAACGTCACCGTGAAGTGGAAGAACCGCTACGGCCGCGAGATGCGGTACACGTCCGGCTTCGAGGGTGTGGTTCCCTACATCGAGCGCCAGTATCTGCAGGCCGAGTCCGACACGCAGCGTCAGCGCTGGTCGGAGTTCCTCCGCGAAGTGCCGTGCCCGGCGTGCAACGGCGACCGCCTGAAGCCCGAGGTGCTCGCGGTGCACGTTCACGGCCACTCCATCGCGGATGCGTCGCGCCTGAGCCTCGCCGAGGCGCAGGAGTACTTCGCGCAGCTCGAACTGACCGACCGCGAGGCGCACATCGCCGCGGCGGTCCTCCGGGAGATCCGCGCGCGGCTGGACTTCCTCATCCAGGTCGGTCTCAACTATCTGAGCCTCGGCCGCGCCGCCGCGACGCTCTCCGGCGGCGAAGCCCAGCGCATCCGGCTCGCCACGCAGATCGGGTCGGGACTCACCGGAGTCCTGTACGTCCTGGACGAGCCCTCGATCGGGCTGCACCAGCGCGACAACCGCCGCCTCATCGAGACGCTCATCAAGCTCCGCGACCTCGGCAACACCCTCATCGTGGTCGAGCACGACGAGGAGACCATCCACGCCGCCGACTGGGTCGTCGACATCGGCCCCCGCGCGGGCGTGGACGGCGGCAACGTCGTGCACTCCGGACCGCTGTCCGGGCTGCTGACGGATGAGCGGTCGCTGACCGGCGCCTACCTGTCGGGCCGCCGCGCCATCGCCACGCCGCCCAAGCGCCGACGGATCGACAAGAAGCGCCAGATCACGGTCGTGGGGGCGCGCGAGAACAACCTGAAGAACGTCACCGTCGACTTCCCCCTGGGCGTCCTCACCGCCGTCACCGGGGTGAGCGGCTCGGGCAAGTCGTCGCTGGTCAACGGCATCCTCTACGAAGTCCTCGCCTCACGCCTGAACGGAGCGCGCCGCGTCCCCGGCAAGCACACCCGTGTGACGGGCCTCGACAACCTCGACAAGGTCGTGCACGTGGACCAGGCGCCCATCGGCCGCACGCCGCGATCGAACCCGGCGACCTATACGGGGGTCTTCGACCGCATCCGGACGCTCTTCAGCGATACCCCCGAAGCGAAGGTGCGCGGCTACCAGGCCGGCCGGTTCAGCTTCAACGTCAAGGGCGGGCGCTGCGAGGCGTGCTCGGGCGACGGCACGATCAAGATCGAGATGAACTTCCTCCCCGACGTGTACGTCGACTGCGAGGTGTGCCACGGCAAGCGGTACAACCGCGACACGCTCGCCGTGCACTACAAGGGCAAGAACATCGCCGAGGTGCTGGAGATGCCGATCTCCGAGGCCGCCGACTTCTTCGAGCCGATCCAGGCCATCCACCGCTACCTGAAGACCCTCGTGGACGTGGGCCTCGGGTATGTCCGGCTGGGCCAGTCGGCCACGACGCTGTCCGGCGGCGAGGCGCAGCGCGTGAAGCTCGCCACCGAGCTCCAGCGCCGCAGCAACGGCCGTTCGATCTACGTGCTCGACGAGCCGACCACCGGTCTGCACTTCGAAGACGTCTCGCTGCTCCTGCACGTGCTGAACGGTCTCGTGGAAAAGGGCAACACGGTCATCGTCATCGAGCACAACCTCGACGTCATCAAATCGGCGGACTGGGTCATCGACCTCGGACCCGAGGGCGGCTCCGGAGGCGGCACGATCGTCGCGACCGGCACGCCCGAGCAGGTCGCGCGCGTCGAGGCCAGCTACACCGGCGTGTTCCTCGCCGAAGTGCTGGCGGGTCGTTCGCTCGCCGAGCCCATCCGCAGACGCGAGCCGGAGCTCGAGCGCAAGGCGGGCTGAGCGTGGCATCCCGAGAACGGATGTCGCAGCTTCCCTACCGCCCGAAGCCCGGCGAGATCCCCACCAACCCCGGCGTCTACCGGTTCCGCGACGCCGATGGTCGCGTGCTCTACGTCGGGAAGGCCAAGAACCTCCGCGCGCGGCTGTCCAACTACTTCGCCCCCCTCAGGTCGCTCCACGAGCGGACGCGGCGCATGGTGACGACCGCCGCATCCGTGGAGTGGACGGTCGTGGCCAGCGACGTCGACTCGCTGCAGCTGGAGTACATGTGGATCAAGGAATTCGATCCGCCCTTCAACGTCCGCTATCGCGACGACAAGTCGTACCCGTTCATGGCGATCACGCTCGCCGACGAGGCGCCCCGGGTGATCGTGACCCGCAACCGGCGCATCCCCGGGGCCAAGTACTTCGGCCCGTATCCCAAGGTCTGGGCCGTGCACGACACGATCGACCTGATGATCAAGGTCTTCCCGATCCGCACGTGCAGTGACGCGTCGTACAAGAAGGCGATGCAGAGCGGGCGTCCGTGCTTCCCCGGACAGATCGGACGCTGCGGCGGGCCCTGCTCGATGAAGGTCACGATCGAGGAGCACCGCGCGATCGTCGACGACTTCGTCGCGTTCATGGCCGGCGGCGACCAGCGTTTCCGCAAGACCCTCACCGCGCGGATGCGGGAGGCCTCGGCCGCGATGGACTACGAGTCGGCCGCCGTCTACCGAGACAAGCTGCAAGCCATCGACGCGGTACTGAACAAGAGCGCGCTCGTGCTCGCGCCCGACACCGACGCGGACCTGTTCGGCATCGCGGAGGACGAACTCGCCGCCGCGGTGCAGCACTTCGTCATCCGCGGCGGACGCGTGCGCGGTGTCCGCGCGACGACGATCGAGAAGGAGATCGACATCTCCGGCGCCGAACTGGTCGACCAGGTGCTGCAGCGCACCTACGGCGATGCCGCCGCCGGGGACATCCCGCGGCAGGTGCTCGTCCCCTCGCTTCCCGACGACGCCGCCGAGCTCGAAGACTGGATGCGCGAACGCCGCGGCAAGAACGTCACGATCCAGGTCGCCCAGCGCGGGCGCAAGGCCGAGCTGATGAAGACGGCCACACTCAACGCCCAGCAGGCGCTGATGCTGCACAAGACCCGGCGGACGAGCGACTACGTCGCCCGCACCCAGGCGCTGTCCGACCTGCAGGAGGCTCTCGACCTCGCCGAGGCACCGCTGCGCATCGAGTGCTACGACGTGTCGCACCTGTCGGGCACGAACGTCGTGGCATCGATGGTGGTCTTCGAAGACGGCCTGCCGCGCAAAGACCAGTACCGCTCGTTCGGGGTGCCCGAGACCACCGACGACACCGATTCGCTGTACCAGGTCCTCACCCGGCGCCTGGCCTACCTCGACCGCCCCGAGTCCCAGGGCGGAGACGAGCCGGACGCTTCCGCGGGCGCGCGCGGCGCCGTCGTCGTCGATCCGGGGGCGGACATCGTCACAGACCCCGAGGCGGAGGTCGTGACGGCCCGCAAGCGTCCGCGCTTCGCCTACCCGCCGCAGCTGCTGGTGGTCGACGGCGGGAAGCCGCAGGTGGAGGCCGCCGCCCGCGCCCTCGCCGACTCCGGCCACGAGGAGATCGCCCTGTGCGGCATCGCCAAGCGCCTCGAGGAGGTGTGGCTGCCGGGGGAGGACTTCCCCGTCATCCTGCCGCGCACGAGCGAGGCGCTGTACCTGCTGCAGCGCCTCCGCGACGAGGCCCACCGGTTCGCGATCACCCATCAGCGCAAGCGTCGCAAGCGCGACATCTCCAGCGTGCTGGCCGAGGTGCCGGGGCTCGGCGACGCGCGTATCAAGGCGCTCCTGAGGCATTTCGGGTCGGTGACGGCGCTGCGCGAAGCCACACCAGAGGAGATCACCCAGCTGCCGGGGATCGGGCCGAAGCTCGCGGAGTCGGTTCACACGCACCTGGCTCGATAGGCTGGGGTCACGGGGGTGGTCATGACCGATCAAGCACACCGCGATCGCGGCGAAGTGCTGATCGTCACCGGCATGTCCGGTGCCGGCCGCACCACCGTCGCCAACGCCCTGGAAGATCTCGACTGGTACGTCGTCGACAACCTTCCGCCCCAGATGCTGCGGCCGCTGCTGGAGCTGACCGAACTGGCCGGCGGCGCCGTTCCCCGCGTCGCCGTCGTGGTCGATGTGCGCGGTCGCGAACTCTTCGCCGATCTGCCCGACGTCATGGAGGCGATCCGTGCCGGCCGCCAGGTGCGTCTGGTGTTCCTGGATGCTGCCGACGACGTGCTCGTCCGACGCTTCGAGGCGGTGCGGCGGCCGCATCCGCTGCAGGGCGAGGGCACGATCCTCGACGGCATCCGTCGTGAGCGCGAGCAGCTCGCGGGCGTCCGGGAGTCGGCCGACGTGCTCATCGACACCTCGGCCACCAACATCCACCAGCTCACGACCCGGGCCGTCGAGCTCTTCAGCGAGCAGGGCGCCGCCCGGCACACCGTGACGCTCATGAGCTTCGGGTTCAAGTACGGGCTCCCCACCGACGTGGACATGGTCGCCGACATGCGGTTCCTGCCGAACCCGTACTGGAAGGACGACCTGCGCGCCCTCAGCGGCGAGGACGCCCCGGTGCGTGACGAGGTACTCGCCCAGCCCGGCGCCCAGGAGTTCCTCGACGCCTACGCCGCAGCCCTCCGCCCGGTGCTGGAGGGATACCAGCGGGAGAACAAGCGGCATTCGGTCGTCGCGATCGGGTGCACCGGGGGACGCCATCGCTCCGTCGTGATGGCGCGCGAACTGGCCGAGCGGCTGCGGTCGACCCCCGGCGTCGCCGTCCGGGTCGCGCATCGCGATCTCGGCCGCGAATAAGCCCGGTCGTCTGAGACGCGAGGCCGCGAGTAGGCTGTAACGTCGTCCCCCACCCGCCGTCCCGAGGAGAATTGTGCCGCTGACCGCCGACGCGAAGGCCGAGCTGACCACCGTCCGCGACCCGCGGCCGACGGCACGAATCGCCGAGCTGACGGCTCTGCTGCGCTTCTCCGGGGGGCTGCACTCCATCGCGAACCGCGTTGCCGTCGAGGCGGAGCTCGACTCCGAGCAACTCGCCCGTCGCGTCGCGCGCGACCTCATGGAGCTGTACGGCGTGCGCCCCGAACTCGTGCACGTGCAGGGATCGGGTGGACGCGCCGGCGGCCACTATGCGGTGCGCGTCATCGAGGCGGGGGAGACCCTCGCGCGTCAGACGGGACTGCTCGACCAGCGTCGCCGTCCCGTCCGCGGCCTTCCCAACAAGCTCACGACCGGATCGAGAGGCGACCTCGCGGCCGTGTGGCGCGGCGCGTTCCTCGCCGCCGGCTCACTCAGCGAGCCCGGCCGATCGGCGTCGCTGGAGATCGCGTGTCCCTCGCCCGAGGCCGCCATGGCCCTCGTCGGCGCTGCCCATCGCATCGGCGTACCGGCGAAGGCGCGCGAGGTGCGCGGCGTGCCGCGCGTGGTCGTCCGCGACGGCGAGGCGATCCGGACGACTCTGGCGGAGATGGGTGCGCGGCGGACGGCTGCCGAGTGGGACCAGCTGCGGCAGCGCCGCGAGGTGCGCGCGGGAGTGAACCGGCTGGTGAACTTCGACGACGCCAACCTCCGCCGCTCGGCTCAGGCCGCCGTCGCCGCGTGTGCGCGCGTGGAGAGGGCCATGGAGATCCTCGGCGACGAGGTGCCCGAGCACCTCCGCGAGGCCGGCGAACTCCGTCTCGCGCACCGCGACGCGAGCCTGGACGAACTCGGCCACCACGCCGACCCCCCGCTGACGAAGGATGCGGTGGCCGGTCGCATCCGCCGCCTTCTGGCCATGGCCGACAAGAAGGCCGAGGTTCTGGGGCTCCCCGACACCGAGTCGGCCGTCCCCGCCGGCGCCGAGGACTGAGCTCCGCCGATAGCGCGCGCCACGTGGGGAAGCAACCCGGGTGCGCGCGTGTTGCCGCTCAGTAGGATGAACACGTCATCCTCGCTGCGCCGAGGTATCGGCGCGCGCCGAACGGAAGAAGAGAACATTGGCGAAGTATTCGTTGCCCGACCTCCCTTATGACTACGCCGCGCTGGAGCCGCACATCAGTGCGACGATCATGCAGCTGCATCACGACAAGCACCACCAGACGTACGTGACCGGGGCCAACACCGCCCTCGAGCAGCTCGCGGAGGCCCGCGAGACCGGCAACCTCGCGAACGTCAACAAGCTGACCAAGGACCTCTCCTTCAACCTCGGCGGCCACGTCAACCACTCGATCTTCTGGACCAACCTGTCTCCGGACGGTGGCGACAAGCCCACCGGTGACCTCGCGGCCGCCATCGACGACGCGTTCGGATCGTTCGACAAGTTCCAGGCGCACTTCACCGCTGCCGCCCTGGGCGTGCAGGGTTCGGGCTGGGCGGGTCTGTTCTGGGACTCGATCGGGGAGAACCTCGTCATCCAGCAGATCTTCGACCAGCAGGGCCAGATCGCCGCGGCGACGGTCCCGCTCCTCCTCCTGGATGTGTGGGAGCACGCGTACTACCTCGACTACAAGAACGTGCGAGCCGACTACGTCAAGGCGTTCTGGAACGTCGCGAACTGGGCGAACGCGCAGGAGCGCTTCGCCACCGCCCGCCAGAAGACGGCGGGTCTGCTGGTACTGTCGTAAGCGACGGTGGCGTCCCGGCGGGACCCCCGCCGGGACGCCCGTCGTCCCCTGGAAAACCCTCATCAGAGCGCAAAAGCGCACCAACATTCAGGAGTGACTCCGTGACCGTCAAGATCGGGATCAACGGCTTCGGCCGGATCGGACGCAACTACTTCCGCGCGGCGCTCGCACAGGGTGCCGACCTCGAAATCGTCGCGGTCAACGACCTCACCGACAACAAGACCCTGGCGCACCTGCTGAAGTACGACTCGGTGACCGGTCGCCTCGACGCCGACGTCTCGTTCGACGAGAACTCCATCACCGTCAACGGCAAGTCGTTCCGCGTCTTCGAGGAGCGCGACCCCGCCAACCTCCCGTGGGGCGAGCTCGGCGTCGACATCGTGATCGAATCGACCGGCCGTTTCACCAAGGCGGAGCTGGCGCGCAAGCACATCGACGCCGGTGCCAAGAAGGTCCTCATCTCCGCCCCCGCCACCGGCGAGGACGGCACGTTCGTCATGGGCGTGAATGAGGAGACCTACGACCCCGCCACGATGCACATCATCTCCAACGCCTCGTGCACCACGAACTGCCTCGCGCCGCTGGCCAAGGTCTTCAACGACGCCTTCGGCATCGAGCGGGGCCTCATGACCACGGTGCACGCGTACACGGCCGACCAGAACCTGCAGGACGGCCCGCACAGCGACCTGCGCCGCGCGCGTGCCGCCGCCATCAACATCGTCCCCACCTCCACGGGTGCCGCGAAGGCCCTCGGCCTCGTGCTGCCCGAGCTCCAGGGCAAGCTGGACGGCTTCGCGCTGCGCGTACCCGTTCCCACCGGCTCGATCACCGACCTGACCGTCGTCGCCTCGCGACCGGTCACCGTCGAAGAGGTCAAGGAGGCCTACAAGGCCGCCGCCGCCGGTCCGCTGAAGGGCATCCTCAAGTACACCGAGGACGAGATCGTCTCCAGCGACATCGTCACCGACCCGCACTCGGCCATCTTCGATGCGGGCCTGCTGCGCGTCCTCGGCAACGAGGTCAAGCTCTCCGCCTGGTACGACAACGAGTGGGGCTACTCCAGCCGCCTGGTCGACCTGACCGTATACGTCGCCGAGCGCCTGTAAGGCCGGATCATGGCTCTGCGCACCCTCGCCTCTCTGGGGTCGCTCGCAGGCAAGCGCGTCATCGTCCGTTGTGACCTGAACGTTCCCCTCGGGGACGGGGTCATCACGGACGACGGCCGCGTGCGTGCGTCGCTGCCCACGCTCAATGCCCTCATCAACGCCGGCGCGCGCGTCGTGGTGTGCTCGCACCTCGGCCGTCCCCAGGGGGCTCCCGAGGCGAAGTACAGCCTCGCGCCCGTCGCCCAGCGTCTGTCCGAGCTGCTCGGCAAGCCGGTCGCGTTCGCACGGGACACGGTGGGCGAGTCCGCCCACGAGGCAGTGGAGGCCCTCGAGGACGGCGACATCGCGGTCCTCGAGAACCTGCGGTTCAACCCGGGCGAGACCGCGAAGGACGACGCCGAGCGCCGCGCCTTCGCCGCGCAACTCGCCGAACTCGGTGACGCGCTCGTCTCGGACGGCTTCGGGGTGGTGCACCGAAAGCAGGCGAGCGTCTACGACCTCGCCGAGATCCTGCCGTCGGCGGCGGGCCTGCTGATCGAGGCGGAGCTCGACGTCCTGGACCGCCTCACCGAGCGCCCCGAGCGTCCGTACACGGTCGTCCTGGGTGGGTCGAAGGTGAGCGACAAGCTGGGCGTCATCGCACACCTGCTGCCGCGTGTGGACCGCCTCCTCATCGGCGGCGGGATGATGTTCACCTTCCTCGCCGCGCAGGGGTACTCGGTCGGCGCGAGCCTGCTGGAGAAGGACCAGATCGACACCGTGAAGAAGTACCTCACGGATGCCGCGGAGCGCGGGGTGGACATCGTCCTCCCCGTGGACGCGGTGGTCGCGGCATCCTTCTCGGCCGATGCGGAGCACGTCGTCACCGATGCCACCGCGCTCGAGGACACCGCCTTCGGTGCGGCAGGCCTCGGCCTGGACATCGGCCCGAAGACCGCGGAGACCTTCGCCGCCGCGGTGCGGGAAAGCCGCACCGTGTTCTGGAACGGCCCCATGGGCGTGTTCGAGATGGCGCCGTTCGCGGCCGGCACGCGTGCCGTCGCGCAGGCGCTCACGGAGGTCGACGGCCTCAGCGTGGTCGGCGGCGGTGACTCCGCCGCGGCGGTCCGCCGGCTCGGATTCAGCGATGACCAGTTCGGTCACATCTCCACCGGCGGCGGAGCCAGCCTGGAGTTCCTCGAAGGCAAGAAGCTCCCCGGACTGGAGGTCCTCGGATGGTCATAACCACCCGCACCCCGTTCATCGCCGGCAACTGGAAGATGAACCTCGACCACCTGCAGGCTGTCGCATTCGTGCAGAAGCTGCACTGGACGCTCAAGGAGGCCAAGCACGACAACGGCAGCGTGGAGGTCGCGGTCTTCCCGCCCTACACCGACCTCCGCACGGTGCAGACCCTCGTGGACGCCGACAAGATCCCGTTCGGCCTCGGCGCCCAGGACCTGTCGACGCAGGACTCCGGCGCCTACACGGGCGAGATCTCCGGGCAGTTCCTCGCGAAGCTCGACGTGCGGTACGTCATCGTCGGCCATTCCGAGCGGCGTCAGTACCACGCCGAGAGCGATGAGATCGTCGGCCAGAAGGTGCAGGCCGCGCTCCGCCACGGCATCGTCCCGGTCATCTGCGTCGGTGAGACCTCCGAAGATCTGGAGACCTTCGGCGCGAGCGCCGTTCCGGTGGGCCAGCTGCAGGTAGCACTGGAGGGTGTGCCGGCGGAAGCGGACATCGTCGTGGCCTATGAGCCGGTGTGGGCGATCGGATCCGGGCAGGCGGCGACGCCCGACCAGGCGCAGGACGTGTGCGCGAAGCTGCGGCAGGTCGTCGCCGACAAGCTCGGCGCGGATGCAGCGGCACGCACCCGCGTCCTTTATGGCGGGTCGGTCAAGTCGGGCAACATCGCGAGCTTCATGCGCGAGCCCGACGTGGACGGCGCCCTGGTGGGCGGGGCGAGCCTCGTCGTCGACGAGTTCGCCGCCATCGTCCGCTACCAGAAGCACGTCGGCGTCTAGCCCTCCTTCGAGCGCGGGTGGCCACGGCCCGTATACTTGACCCTTGTGCGGCCGGGGAGGGTCGCCACGAAAGGCTATCCACAGTGCAGATCATCGAGTTCGTCCTGCAGGTTCTGCTGGGCATCACCAGCCTCCTGCTGACCCTGCTGATCCTGCTCCACAAGGGGCGTGGTGGCGGGCTCTCCGACATGTTCGGCGGCGGTATGACCTCCGCGCTGGGCTCGTCGGGGCTGGCCGAGCGCAACCTCAACCGGTTCACCATCATCCTGGCGCTCGCGTGGTTCGTTTCCATCGTGTCGCTGGGGCTCATCACCAAGTTCCAGGGACTCTGACACATGGCGACAGGCGGCAACGCGATCCGGGGCACGCGCGTAGGCGCGGGCCCGATGGGCGAACAGGACCACGGCTACCACGCCGACCGCGTGGCGGTGTCCTACTGGGACGCGCTCGGAAACGAGACGGTGCGCTACTTCGCCGCCGGCATCCCCGAGGACGAGATCCCCGAGACCATCGACTCCCCGCACTCCGGCCTTCCGGCCGGACGCGATCAGGAGAACCCGCCCGCGCTGGCGAAGAACGAGCCGTACAAGACGCACCTGGCGTACGTGAAGGAGCGTCGCACCGAGGAAGAGGCCGAAGCCCTCCTCGACGACGCCCTGCAGTCGCTGCGCGAGCGCCGCGGCCAATAGGCCCGCGCCGCCCCCGCGTCAGTATTCGCGGTCGATGAGCTGCGGCGGAACCTGGGCCGCGGCTGCTTCGTCCACGAAGAGGATGGTGCGCTTGCGGCCTTTCGCGCCGGCGGCCGGCACGCTGACGTAGCTGGCACCGGCAAGTGCGAGTCCGAGCGCCGATGCCTTGTCCGGTCCTGCCAGCACCATCCACACCCGCTTGGACGAGTTGATCACCGGGCGGGTGAGCGAGATGCGCTCGGGCGGCGGCTTCGGTGAGTCGCGGACGGGCACGGTCGCCCGATCGGTGACCTGGATCTCGGGGCGGTCGGGGAACAGCGACGCGATATGCCCGTCGGGTCCCACACCCAGGAAGCAGATGTCGAAGGTCGGCCAAGGGCCCGTCTCGGTGCGGTCCGACGGCGCGAACTGAGCCAGCTCGTCGGCGTACGCCCCGGCCGCGGCGTCGAGGTCCAGGGTCTCATCGCTGGAGGCCATCGGGTGGATGTTCGCGGCGGGGATGTCGAGCGCATCCAGGAACGCGTCGCGTGCCTGCTTCTCGTTGCGGTCGTCCGAATCGCGCGGAACCCAGCGTTCGTCACCCCACCAGAAGTGGACGTTCGACCAGTCGATGCGCGCCGTGCGGCGGTCCTCGGCCGCGGCGCGGAGGACGCCGCCGCCCATCGATCCGCCGGTGAGGCAGATGTGGACGGTCTTGCCGTTGTCGACCTGCTTCTTCACGCGGTCGATCAGGCGGCGGGCGACCGACGCCGCCAGCGAGCCCGCATCGTCGCTGATCACGACGCGTTTTTCCGTGCCCGAGTCAGCCACGGTCGCTCCTGTCGGTGCGGGCCAGGAGCTCCAGGCCCTCGGTGATGACCCGACCGTACAGCTCATCGGGATCCAGGCGCCTCAGCTCCTCGGCGAGGCACTCGCGCAGCGTCCGGCGCGGGAAGGCCAGCTCGTGCACGGGCTGGCCCGGCTGGGTGAGGATGGCCACGCCGGGCGTGGGCCGCTCCAGGAGCGTGTCGCCGCTCGATCGGGTCAGCCGCACGCTCTTGATGCCGCTGGCCCACTCGTCGGTGGGCAGGTAGGCCGAATCCACCGGGACGCCCAGCTTCAGGCGCAACCACGCGGCCAGCAGCACCGTCGACGGCGAGTCGGCTGCACCGCGCACCTCGACGGCGGTGACCGGCTCGTAGGGCGGCTGGTCGAGAACGGCGGCCAGCTGCTCGCGCCAGCGCGTCAGACGCGTCCACGCGAAGTCGGTGTCACCGGGGGAGTAGTGGCTGCCGAGACCGTCCACCCACGCCGCGGGGTCGGGCTGGTTCGACGCGTCGGTGATACGGCGCTGGGCGATATGCCCCACCTCCGAGTGCGCCGGCGAGTCCGGCGGATCGGCCGGCCACCACGCCACCACCGGGGCATCCGGCAGCAGCAGGCCCGTGACCAGACTCTCGGCGTTGGACCCGGCTTCGCCGAAGACGCGCAGCACGACCACTTCGCTGGCGCCGGCGTCGCCGCCGACACGGATCTCCGCGTTCAACCGCGGTGTGTCGTCCTCGTCATTGATCAGCAGCACGATGACGCGCATGGGATGCTCCCGCGACGCGTCGTTCGCGGCCTCGATGGCCGCTTCCTCTGCGCCGTGGTGCGTCACGATGATGAGGGTCAGCACGCGCCCCAGGGCGACCGCGCCGCCTTCTTCGCGCACATTGACGAGCGCCTTGGAGATCTTGCTGACTGTGGTGTCGGGCAGGTCGATGATCACGGGCGCCTCCAGCTGCGGCCGTCGCGGGCGAGGAGTTCGTCGGCGGATGCCGGACCCCACGACCCAGGGGAGTACTGCTCGAGTGCGCCGCCCTGCTCCGCCCAGAAGCGCTCGATCGGATCGAGGATCTTCCAGCTCAGCTCGACCTCCTCGTGCCGCGGGAACAGCGGCGGGTCGCCCAGGAGCACATCGAGGATGAGACGTTCGTACGCCTCGGGGCTCGCCTCGGTGAAGGCGTGCCCGTAGCCGAAGTCCATCGTCACGTCGCGCACCTGCGTGCCGTCGCCGGGGACCTTCGAGCCGAACCGGATCGTGACACCCTCATCGGGCTGCACCCGGATGACGAGCGCGTTCTGGCCGAGTTCTTCGGTCTGGCTGCGGCTGAACAGCAGCTGCGGCGCGCGCTTGAAAACGACGGCCACCTCGGTGACCCGCCGGCCCAGTCGCTTGCCCGTGCGCAGGTAGAACGGCACACCCGACCAGCGGCGCGTGTTGACCTCGAGCTTGATGGCGGCGTACGTCTCCGTCGTCGAGGCGGGGTCCATGCCATCCTCGTGGAGGAAGCCGTTGACCTGCTCCCCGCCCTGCCATCCGCCGGCGTACTGGCCGCGGGCGGTCGCGTGGGAGAGGTCTTCGGGAAGGCGGACGGCGGCGAGAACCTTCTCCTTCTCGGCGCGGAGGTTCTTCGCGTCGAAGCTGATGGGCTCTTCCATCGCGGTGAGCGCCATCAGCTGCAGCAGGTGGTTCTGGATGACGTCGCGCGCGGCGCCGATACCGTCGTAGTAGCCGGCCCGCCCCCCGACCCCGATGTCCTCGGCCATCGTGATCTGCACGTGATCGACGTAGTTGCGGTTCCAGATCGGCTCGTACAGCTCGTTCGCGAAGCGCAGCGCCAGGATGTTCTGGACCGTCTCCTTGCCGAGGTAGTGGTCGATGCGGAAGATCGAGTCGGCCGGGAACGCCGTCTCCAGCGCCGCGTTGAGCTCGCGCGCGGAGGCCAGGTCGTGCCCGAACGGCTTCTCGATGACGACGCGGCGCCAGCCCGTCTCGTCGTCGGCGTTATCGCCGACGAGTCCGGACGCCTTCAGCTGCTGAGCGACGACGGGGAAGGCCTTCGGCGGGATCGAGAGGTAATAGGCGTGGTTGCCGAGCGTGCCCCGTTCGACGTCGAGCGTCTCGACCGTCTCCCGCAGGCGACGGAAGGCCTCAGGGTCGTCGAACTCGCCCGGCACGAAGCGGATGCCTTCGAGGAGCTCCTTCCACGTCTCGTCGCGGAACTCGGTGCGCGCGTACTGCTTGACCGCGTCGTGGACGACCTGAGCGAAGTCCTGGTCCTCCCAGTCGCGGCGGGCGAACCCGACGAGGGCGAAGCCGGGGGGAAGGAGGCCACGGTTGGCGAGGTCGTACACCGCCGGCATGAGCTTCTTGCGCGCCAAGTCTCCGGTGACCCCGAAGATCACCAGGGCGCTGGGTCCGGCGATGCGGCTGAGACGCCGGTCATCCGGGTCTCGGAGCGGGTTGTGTCCCCGCGAGATCTCTACGGTCATTCCTCGCCTTACTGAGCAGCTTCGAAGAGCGAGAGCACTTCGACCTGCGGATCGGTCAATGTCACAGTCACGACCGGGCGTTCGTGGCCTTCGGCCAAGACGGTCGCGTCACCGGCGGCCTGCGCCTGGATCAGTGATCCGAACGTGAAAGGGCGCCCAGGAATTTCCAGGTCGACCTCCGACTGCTCGATGATCTGCAGGAAGACCCCCGTCGCGGGGCCGCCCTTGTGGTACTGCCCCGTGGAGTGGAGGAACCGGGGACCCCAGCCGAAGGTGGTCGGACGGCCCGAGTCGGCGGCGACGAGTTCGCGCAGCCCCTGCAGCTGGGGGAGCGCCAGCCGGTTCACGTAGGCCTGGATGGCCACGTAGCCGTCGGCCGGGATGCTCGCCCATAACGCATCCAGCACGCCGGCCAGCGTCCCGGCTGCGCCGAGAGCGGGGTGGCTGACCCGGACTTCGACGCCGTCGGTCGTGAAGGCGGGAGCGGACGGGGCGGGGCTCGCATCCAGCAAGGCGCGCGCGGCGTCCTTGGCGGATTCGACATCGGGCTGGTCGAAGGGGTTGATCCCCAGCATCCGCCCGGCGATCGCGGTGGCGTACTCCCACACGATGAACTGGGCGCCGAGCGAGCCGCTCACGAGGATCTCATCGAAGTGGCTCTCGAAGAGGCGGAAGTGCTCGGCATCGTCGACGAAGCGGACGATCTGCAGGTCGGCGGGTGGTTCCTCCACCTCCGGGGAGACGGGGAGCAGCACCACGGGGAGGATCCCGGTGCCGCTCTTGCCCGTCGACTCGGCGACGAGCTGCTCGATCCAGTCGGGAAGTCCGCGGATGTGGGTGCCATCGGAGACGAGACCCAGCTTGTCGCGGCGAGGGTCTCCGCCCGCGATGGCAGCAGCCAGAACGAGCGCCGGGTTGTCCGGGCCGTCGATGGCCACCTCCAGGAGCGTCGCCTCGGCCTCGTCGAGCAGCTCGGCGATGTCGACGCCGGCCAGGCCCGCCGGCACCAGTCCGAAGGCCGTCAGAGCCGAGTAGCGTCCGCCCACCTCGGGGTCGGCGGCGAAGACCCGGTAGCCGTCGGCCCGGGCGGACTCCTCCAGCGGGGAGCCGGGGTCGGTGACGACGATGATGCGCGACGCCGGGTCGATGCCGAGATCACCGAACGCGGCTTCGAACGCCCGCTTGACGGAATCCGTCTCGATGGTCGAGCCCGACTTCGACGAGACGACGAGCACGGCGCGCTCGAGTCCCCCCGCCTCGGGATCGCCGTCGATCGCAGCGAGCACCTGGCCGGGGGAGGTGGAGTCGAGGATCACCAGCGGCACGCCGCCGGTCTGGGCGATGACCTCGGGAGCCAAGGATGACCCGCCCATACCCGTCAGGACGACGCGAGTCAGGCCCTGCGCCACGAGCTCAGCCCGGAGGGCTTCGATCTCCGGCACGAGGGGGCGCGAGTTCGACACGGCCTGTACCCACCCCAGGCGACGGGACGCCTCGGGTTCGGCGGCCGCGCCCCACAGGGTCGCATCGCCGGCGGTGATGCCGGAGGCGACGAGGGATGCCGCCAACCCAGGGACGATCGTGTCCACGAGCTCTTTGGGACGCCCGGAGACATGGATCTCGAAGCTCACGAAGCGGCCTCCGCGGTGCCGGCCTCCAGCGCCTTCGAGACGGTTTCCTGCAGCTCGTGCCACGAGGCGATGAACTTCTCCACGCCCTCGTCCTCGAGCACCTGAGTGATGTCGGCGAAGTCGACGCCCGCGTCGGCGAGATTCGCGAAGACCTCACGCGACGCGTCGTAGCTGCCGGTCACCGTGTCGCCCTCGATCACGCCGTGGTCGAAGGTCGCCTCGAGCGTCTTCTCCGGCATCGTGTTCACGACGCCGCGCGCGACCAGTTCGGTCACGTAGAGCGTGTCGGGGAGATCCGGGTTCTTCACGCCGGTCGACGCCCACAGCGGGCGCTGCACGGTGGCGCCTGCCTCCAGGAGCGCGGTGGCGCGCGGCTCGGCGAACTTCTGCTCGTACAGCTCGTACGCCAGACGCGCGTTGGCGAGTCCTGCCTGGCCCTTGAGCGCGGTGGCCTCGGCGGTGCCGACGGCGTCGAGCCGGTTGTCCACCTCGGTGTCGACGCGGGAGACGAAGAACGAGGCGACCGATTGCAGCGTGGTGATGTCGTGGCCCGCGGCCTGGGCCATCTCCACCCCGGTGAGGTACGCGTCGATCACCTCGGCGTAACGCTCCAGGCTGAAGATCAGCGTGACGTTGACGGAGATCCCCGCGCCGATCACCTCGGTGATGGCGGGAAGGCCGGCCTTGGTGGCGGGGATCTTGATCAGCACGTTCGGGCGGTCGACGGCTGCGGCGAGCTCTTTCGCCTGGGCGATGGTGGCCTCGGTGTCGTGCGCCAGCTCAGGGGAGACCTCGATCGACACGCGCCCGTCGACACCGCCGGTCTGGGCGAACACCGGTGCGAAGACATCGGAGGCCGCGCGGACGTCGTCCGTGGTGATCTCGAAGATCGCGTCGTCGACGGAGGCGTTCTTGGCCGCGAGCTGACGCACCTGAGCCTCGTACGCCTCGCCCTGGGAGAGGGCGCCGGCGAAGATGGTCGGGTTCGTGGTGACCCCGCTGACGTTGCGCGTGGCGATGAGGTCGGCCAGGTTGCCGGTGAGGATGCGCTGGCGCGACAGGTCGTCGAGCCAGATGCTCACGCCCTCGGCGACGAGGCGGGCGGTGGGGGTGCTCATGACAGTTCTCCTTGTGCTTATTTCGCAGCCGCGCCGGCGGCCGCGATGCTCTCGCGCGCTGCCTCGACGACGGCCTCGGCGGTGATGCCGAACTTCTGGAACAGGGTCTTGTAATCGGCGGATGCGCCGAAGTGCTCGATCGAGACCGACCGGCCGGAGTCCCCGACGATGCCGCGCCACGGCAGGGCGATGCCCGCCTCGACGGACACGCGTGCGCGCACCGAGGACGGCAGCACCGACTCGCGGTACTGCGCATCCTGCTCGTCGAACCACTCCAGCGAGGGGGCCGACACGACGCGGGCGTTCACGCCCTCCGCGGCGAGCTGCTCGCGCGCGGCGACGGCCACCTGCACCTCGGACCCGGTGCCGATGAGGATGACGTCCGGCGTGCCGTCCGGGGCATCCACCAGCACGTAGGCGCCGCGGGCGACGGACTCCGCCGACGCGAAGGTATCACCGGATGCGGCGCCCTCACCGCGCGGGAACACCGGGATGTTCTGGCGGGTCAGCGCCAGGCCGGCAGGGCCCCCGGTGCGGCGGAGGATCTCCAGCCACGCCACGGCCGTCTCGTTCGCATCCGCGGGACGCACCAGCGTGAAGTTCGGGATGGCGCGGAGGGCGGCGAGCTGCTCGATCGGCTGGTGGGTGGGGCCGTCCTCGCCGAGGGCGATGGAATCGTGCGTCCACACGAACACCGTCGGGATGTTCATCAGGGCGGCCAGACGCACCGGCGGGCGCATGTAGTCGCTGAAGATGAGGAACGTCCCGCCGAACGGGCGGGTCGGACCGTGCAGGACGATGCCGTTGAGGATCGAGCCCATGGCGTGCTCGCGGATCCCGAAGTGCAGCACGCGCCCGTACGGCGTGCCGTCCCACTCGTGGGTGGACCACCGCTCGGGGATGAAGGAGGGGGCATCCTTGATCGTGGTGAGGTTCGATTCGGCGAGGTCGGCAGAACCGCCCCACAGCTCGGGAAGCTCGGCGGCGAGGGCGTTGAGGACCGTGCCGGAGGCGGCACGCGTGGAGACCTCCTTGCCCGACTCGAAGGCGGGGAGGGCGTCGGCGATGTCGGCGGGAAGCTCGCGGGACTGCAGGCGGTCCCACAGCGCCTTGCGCTCGGGGTTGGCCGCGGCCCAGGCGTCGAACTTCTCCTGCCACGCGGCTTTGTCCGCCTCGCCGCGTTCGACGAGCGAGCGGGTGTGCGCGATCACATCATCGGCGACGGCGAAGTTCTGCTCGGGGTCGAAGCCGAGCACCTCCTTGGTGGCGCGGAGCTCGTCGGCGCCGAGAGCCGACCCGTGGATCTTGCCGCTGTTCTGCTTGCCGGGGGAGGGCCAGCCGATGATGGTCTTGAGGACGATGATCGACGGCTTGTCGGTCTCGCCCTTCGCGGCCTCGATCGCGTCGTACAGCTCGTGCACGTCTTCGACGTACTCGCCGCTCTTCTTCCAGTCGACCGTCTGCACGTGCCAGCCGTAGGCCTCATAGCGCTTCGCGACATCCTCGGTGAAAGCGACGTTGGTGTCGTCCTCGATCGAGATCTGGTTGGAGTCGTAGATCACGACGAGGTTGCCGAGCCCCTGGTGTCCGGCCAGTGACGACGCTTCGCTGGTGACGCCCTCCTCGAGGTCGCCGTCGGACGCGACGACGTACACGAAGTGGTCGAAGGGGCTCTCGCCCTGCGGAGCATCCGGGTCGAACAGGCCGCGCTCGTAACGAGCCGCGTAGGCGAAGCCCACCGAGGAGGACAAGCCCTGGCCCAGCGGGCCGGTCGTCATCTCCACGCCGTCGGTGTGGCCGTACTCGGGGTGCCCGGGGGTCTTCGAGCCCCACGTGCGCAGCTCCTGCAGGTCGGACAGCTCCAGTCCGAACCCGCCCAGGTACAGCTGCACGTACTGGGTGAGCGAGGAATGTCCCGCGGACAGGACGAAGCGGTCGCGCCCCGGCCAGTGCGTGTCGGCAGGGTCGTGGTGCATCACCCGCTGGTACAGGAGGTACGCCGCCGGCGCCAGGCTCATCGCTGTGCCGGGATGGCCGTTACCCACCTTCTCCACGGCGTCCGCCGCCAGCACTCGGGCGGTGTCCACCGCACGTCGATCGATCTCATCCCATTGCAAGTCCGACACCCGGTCGCCTTTCTGATCCGGCGCCCAGCCGCATGCGATCCGGGGCCTCGATCCACGAGGGTCAGGGGGAGGATGCGCTGGGCGCGCTTCGTTTTCAGCATAGCGAAGGCGGCCACCCACGGGGCCGGCGATGACGGCTCGGGAACGGCGGCCGTACCACCATGGCCTAGACTGGAGGGCACCCGAACGGCGTGCGACACAGGGGGCGATGGACATCTCTACGACGACGAATACGCCGTTGCCGACCGCCCACCGCTCGGTGCGCCGCACTGTCCGCGCGTACGTCGCCCTCACCAAGCCCCGCGTGCTGGAACTGCTGCTGGTCACGACCGTCCCGGTGATGATCCTCGCCGCGAACGGGCTGCCGAACCTGTGGCTGGTCCTGGCCACGGTCATCGGCGGATCGATGAGTGCCGGATCCGCGGCGGCGTTCAACATGTACCTGGACCGCGACATCGATGCGCACATGCAGCGCACCGAGAACCGCCCGCTGGTGACCGGGGAAGTCTCCCCGCGCGGTGCCCTGGTCTTCGCGTGGGTGCTCGCCGCCGCATCCACGGTGTGGCTGCTGGTGACCACGAACTGGGTCGCTGCCGCGCTCTCGGCCGCCGCCATCTTCTTCTACGTCGTCATCTACACGATGCTGCTCAAGCGCCGCACCGAGCAGAACATCGTGTGGGGCGGCATCGCGGGGTGCTTCCCGGTGCTCATCGGCTGGTCTGCGGTGACCGGGACGCTCAGCTGGTCGGCGCTCATCCTCTTCCTGCTCGTGTTCCTGTGGACCCCGCCGCACTACTGGCCCCTGTCGATGAAGTACAAGGACCAGTACGAGGGGGTCGATGTGCCGATGCTCGGCGCGACCCGCAGCGGCTCGCAGGTGGGTCTGCAGGTCATCCTGTACGCCTGGGCGACGGTCGCGTGCTCGCTCCTGCTCATCCCGGTCGCCTCGATGGGCCTGGTCTACACGGTGTCGTCGCTGGTGTTCGGCGGCTGGTTCGTCTATGAATCGCACCGCCTGTACTCGCGCGCCGTGCGGGGTACGGAGACGCGGCCCATGCGCGTGTTCCACGCGTCGATCACGTACCTGACGCTGCTCTTCGTCGCCATCGCGGTCGACCCGCTGCTGCCCTTCTGACGCGGCACCCGTCGCCGAGAAACGACGATCCCGCCGAGACGGAGCGCGTCGCGCTGTTTCTCGGCGGGATCGTTGTTTTTCGTGTCAGTCGCGCGCGTTCGTGGGCGGCGTCGCGGTGCTGGGGGTCTCGACGTCGGGGTCCTCGGCGATGACCGGGTCGGCGTGCAGGGCCGGGTCGGCGTGCACGGCCGGGGCGACGTACGCGGGGGGTGCGGTGGTGGATGCGGCGGGCGCGGTGGATGCGGCGCCGCTGGCGCTGTACTCGGGCGCGGGGGCGGTGTCCTCGTCGGCGGTCCAGTCGATCGACTCGACCTCCTCGGCGGCCGGGCGGGGGCGCAGGGTGCTCAAGGCGGCGACGGCCAGCGTCAGAAGCAGACCGACGAGTCCGGCGCCCAGGATCATCGCGGCGGCCAGGACGGCGGGCTGACCGACGTAGACCTCGATCGTGGCCTCGGCGGACTGGCTGACGATCGCGGACTCGATGCGCTCGAGGCGGTCGAGGACGAGCCATGCGCCGACGCCTGTGAGGACGAGCGATCCGGCCAGGAGAATCCAGAACGGGATGCTGCGGACAAGGCTGGGGCGAGAGGTCATAACGGATGTACTCCTAGAGGTTTCCGGGCACGGTCGGCCGCGGCATCCCTCCAGCTTGGCCTATCGCCCCGCACATCGCCTCCGCGGGGCCGATGAATCACCTATGAGGAGGCCGATTCGCCCGCCGGAAGCCGAAGGTGCATGACCACCGCGGTCATGGCCGCGACCGAGAGCACCGCGAGCACCATGTGGATGTTCACGAGCACGATCGGGAGCCCGGTGCGGGCCTGCCACAGTCCCACGACGATCTGCGCGACCTCCACCGCGAGCAGGAGTCCGACCCACAGCCGCAGCCGCAACCGGCTCGGGGTCTGCCCGGCGCCGAGGAAGAGGATCACCGTCGCCGCCACCAGCGCGTACGCCGGCCAGGCGTGCACGTGCTGCATGAACTCGGGGTTCAGGCCGTTGCGGGCCGCCCCGCCATCGCCCGCGTGCGGGCCCGAGCCGGTCACGAGGATGCCGACGACCACCGTGACCAGCACGAGCGCGCTCGTGAGGTGGGTCAGCCCGGCGTACCACGTGGGCACGGCGCGGACGTGGGGGCCGGGGCTCCGGTACACGCGGGCGACGAACACGGCGGAGAGGGCGACCAGCACCACCGAGGCGAAGTAGTGGAGGCCCACGACGTAGGGGTTGAGGTTCGTGAGTACCGTGATGCCGCCGATGATCGCCTGCAGCGGCACGTACAGCCCGATGATCAGCGCGAGCCAGAACAGGTCGCGCCGGGTGCGCCGCATCCGGAACACCAGGACGAACGTCACGATCGCCACGGCCACGAGCACGAAGGTCAGCAGGCGGTTGCCGAACTCGATGGCACCGTGGATCCCCATCGCCTCGGTGGGGATCAGGGATTCCGCAGTGCACCGCGGCCACGTCGGGCAGCCGAGGCCGGAGCCCGTGAGGCGCACGAGTCCGCCCGTGGCGACGATGCCGACCTGCACGATCAGGGTCGCCCACGCCGCGGCGATGACGCGGCGGTCCACCGTTGCCGGGAGCCGCTCCCGCAGTCTCCGCGTGTCTCGGGTGCGGATCGGCGCGGGGGTCTGCACGGACATGGGGGTCGCCTCCTGGACGGTTCTCCCGGCCGCGGCCGACGAGTCGGCGGCGGCCCCGGGGAAGGGCCGGAACCTGTAGAATCAAGGGGTTCGGGATGCGACGCTTGCGCATTTCGCACCACTGACAGTCTAGGCGCGTGATTCGCGCCACTGAGCGGGCCCACCAGCGGCGTCCCCCCTCCGGAACTCCACGGAGGACGTGGAATGCCGGAGCGGATGAAACCGTTGCGGCTCGAGAGGAGAGTGACCGACATGACTGATGTCTTGATCGACCGACCCGAACTCGAGAGCCTCGGGGTCTACGAATTCGGATGGCACGACGCCGACGCTGCGGGCGCCAGCGCGAGACGCGGTCTCAGTGAGGCCGTCGTACGCGACATCTCGGCGCTCAAGGCCGAGCCGGAGTGGATGCTGAAGACCCGTCTCAAGGGCCTGCAACTGTTCGAGCGCAAGCCGATGCCGACGTGGGGCGCCGACCTCAGCGGCATCGACTTCGAGAACATCAAGTACTTCGTGCGCTCCACCGAGAAGCAGGCGCAGACCTGGGAAGACCTCCCCGAGGACATTCGCAACACGTACGAGCGCCTCGGCATCCCCGAGGCCGAGCGTCAGCGACTCGTCTCCGGCGTGGCCGCCCAGTACGAGTCCGAGGTCGTCTACCACCAGATCAACGAGCAGCTCGAGGCCCAGGGCGTCATCTTCATGGACACCGACACGGCCCTGCGCGAGCACCCCGAGTTCTTCGAGGAGTACTTCGGATCGGTCATCCCCGCCGGCGACAACAAGTTCGCGGCGTTGAACACGTCGGTGTGGTCGGGCGGCTCGTTCGTCTACGTTCCCCCGGGCGTGCACGTCGAGATCCCGCTGCAGGCGTACTTCCGCATCAACACCGAGAACATGGGTCAGTTCGAGCGGACGCTGATCATCGCCGACGAGGGCTCGTACGTGCATTACATCGAGGGCTGCACCGCCCCGATCTACAAGAGCGACTCGCTGCACTCGGCCGTGGTCGAGATCATCGTGAAGAAGAACGCCCGCGTTCGGTACACGACGATCCAGAACTGGTCGAACAACGTCTACAACCTCGTCACCAAGCGCGCGGTCGCCCACGAGGGCGCGACCATGGAGTGGGTCGACGGCAACATCGGCTCCAAGGTCACGATGAAGTACCCGTCGATCTTCCTCGTCGGCGAGCATGCCAAGGGCGAGACCCTGTCGGTGGCTTTCGCGGGCCCCGGTCAGCACCAGGACGCCGGCGCGAAGATGGTCCACATGGCGCCGTACACGCAGTCCTCGATCGTCTCGAAGTCGATCGCGCGCGGCGGCGGGCGGGCCGGCTATCGCGGCGAGGTCCGCGTGGACGCCAATGCCCACCACTCCGCCAACACGGTGCGCTGCGACGCGCTGCTGGTGGATTCGATCTCCCGCAGCGACACCTATCCGGCCATCGACATCCGCGTGGATGACGTCCAGCTCGGGCACGAGGCCACGGTCTCCAAGGTCAGCGAAGAGCAGCTCTTCTACCTGCAGTCCCGCGGCATGCCCGAGGACGAAGCCATGGCGATGATCGTGCGCGGGTTCATCGAGCCGATCGCGCGTGAACTGCCCATGGAATACGCCCTCGAATTGAACAAGCTCATCGAGATGGGCATGGAAGGATCCGTCGGCTAAATGACGACCACCACCACCCCCCTGCCGGGAAGCCGAGCGCACACCGACGGAGGATGGGGCCGGGCGGACGCGCCCTCCGCGCCCATTCAGACCCGTTCCGAACGGCCCTGGTCCTTCGACCCGGCCGACTTCGGGATGCCCACGGGCCGCGAGGTGAACTGGAAGCACACGCCGATCGAGCGGATGCAGGGCGTCCTCGCCCCCGCCGATGGACCCTCCGCGGTGCGCGTGGCGGCCGGAAATGCCGCCGCGTACCTCCGGGCGGGCACCGACGTGCGCGGTGAGTTCTTCCGCCCCGAAGACCTCCCCGCCGCCATCGCGTGGCAGCGCGCCGCCGAGGGGATCCACATCCGCATCCCCGCGAACGAGGAACTGGCCGAACCGCTCCGCGTCGACCTCGTCGGCGAGCGTGTCGATGGCTTCGGATCCTCTCATGTGGTCGTCGAGGCGCAGCCGAATTCCCGCGCGACGGTCGTGCTGTACCACACGGGGTCTGCCCAGTACGCGCAGAACGTGGAGATCATCGTCCGCGACGGAGCTCAGCTCACCGTGCTGACGGTGCAGCGCTGGAACGACGACGCCGTCCACGCGGCCGCCCACCAGGCGCGCGTCGACCGCGACGCCAAGCTCACCCACGGCGTCGTGACCCTGGGCGGCGGGGTCGTCCGCGTCAATCCGTCGGTCGAACTGGCCGGGTCGGGTGCCGAGGGGCGCCTGTTCGGGCTCTCCTTCGCCGACGCCGGGCAGCACTTCGAATCGCAGGTGTACCTGCACCACAAGGGCGCGCACACCGTCGGCGACGTGCTCTACAAGGGGGCTCTCCAGGGCGTCAGTGCGCGCAGCGTCTGGATCGGCGATGTCCTCATCGGCCGGGATGCGGTGGGCACCGACTCGTACGAGGCCAACCGCAATCTCGTCCTCACCGACGGTGCCAGGGCCGACTCCATCCCGAACCTGGAGATCGAAACCGGAGACATCCTCGGCGCCGGCCACGCGAGTGCGACCGGACGTTTCGACGACGAGCAGCTGTTCTACCTGCAGGCGCGGGGCATCGGCGAGCACGAAGCACGGCGCCTGGTGGTGCTGGGCTTCCTCAGCGAAATCGTCCAGCGCGTCGGCGTCCCCGACCTGGAGGACGAACTCACCGCCGAGATCGAACGCGAGCTGGCCGAAGGAGACGCCCTGTGAGCGCCGCACGCGTGTGCGCCCTCAGCGCTCTGGAAGCGGATACTCCGCTGCGCGTGGAGGTCGACGGCGTTCCCATCGCGGTCGTCCTCGACTCCGACGGCGAGGTGCACGCGATCGGCGACACCTGCACGCACGGCGACGTGTCCCTCGCCGAGGGCTTCGTGGAAGGCGACACGCTGGAGTGCTGGGCGCACGGTTCGTCGTTCTCGCTGCGCACCGGACACCCCCTGAACCTGCCGGCTTTCGAGCCGGTGCCCGTCTACGTCGTCGAGATCGACGGCGATGACGTGCTCATCGACCCCACCCGAACGAAGGAAGTCTGAATGTCTGTCCTCGAAATCCGCGACCTCCACGTGACGGTCGAGACGGATGCAGGCACCACGCCCATCCTCAACGGCGTCACGCTGACGATCGGCACGGGGGAGACCCACGCGATCATGGGCCCCAACGGCTCCGGAAAATCGACGCTCGCCTACACGATCGCCGGGCATCCCAAGTACACCGTCACCTCCGGCACGATCACGCTGGACGGCGAAGACGTGTTGGCCATGACAGTCGACGAGCGCGCCCGCGCCGGCCTCTTCCTCGCGATGCAGTACCCGGTGGAGATCCCCGGAGTGACGGTGACGAACTTCCTCCGCACCGCCAAGACGGCGATCGACGGCGAAGCTCCCAGCATCCGCGCATGGACCAAAGACGTGAAGCACGCCATGACGAACCTGCGCATGGACCCGAAGTTCGCCCAGCGCAACGTCAACGAGGGCTTCTCCGGCGGCGAGAAGAAGCGGCACGAGATCCTGCAGCTGGAGCTCCTCCGGCCGAAGATCGCGGTGCTCGATGAGACCGACTCGGGCCTCGACGTCGACGCGCTGAAGATCGTGTCGGAGGGCGTGAACCGCGCCAAGTCTTCCAGCGACCTCGGGGTGCTGCTCATCACGCACTACACCCGCATCCTCCGCTACATCCGCCCCGACTTCGTGCACGTCATCGTCAGCGGTCGCATCGTGGAGGAGGGCGGCCCGGAGCTCGCCGACCGGCTCGAGGAAGAGGGCTACGACCGCTTCATCACCGAAGCCGGAACGTCGGTCGACGCCTGAGGGCGTCTCGGAGCTTAGGATCGTTACATGACCGCAACACTCGCTCCCGACAAGTACGACGAGGTCACCGAGTCGCTCAAGGACGTCATGGACCCCGAGCTGGGGATCAACGTCGTCGACCTCGGGCTCATCTACGACCTCGCGTGGGACGACGAGAACGACGCGCTTGTCATCCACATGACCCTGACCTCGGCCGGCTGCCCGCTCACGGACGTGCTCGAGGAGCAGACGGCTCAGGCCCTGGATGGCGTCGTCGAGCGCTTCCGCATCAACTGGGTGTGGATGCCGCCGTGGGGTCCCGAGCGGATCACCGATGACGGGCGCGACATGATGCGCGCGCTCGGTTTCGCCATCTGACGACGCCCCCGCGAGAGTGGACCGTTCGCGGGGGGCGGTCTGTCCGCATCCGAGGACTCCGAGCTCCTGTCGTAGGCTCGTCGGGTGAGCGTCACCCCCCTGAAGGCCCTGCCGATCGATCTCCTGCGCGAACGGTCGAGTGCGAAGTGGCGCACCTACCCCGACGACGTCCTGCCCCTCTTCGTCGCCGAGACGGACTACCCGCTCGCCCCCGCCATCACGCGGGTGCTGACTGAAGCCGTGCAGCGCGGTGACACCGGCTACACGCCCCCCGACCCGGGGCTGCGCGTGGCGTACGCGGGGTTCGCTCAGCGCCGGTTCGGCTGGAACCCCGACCCCGCCCGCATGCGGTCGACGTGCGACGTCATGATGGGGCTCGTCGAGGTGCTGCGCGCGGTGATCAGTCCCGGCGACCGGGTCGTGGTCACCCCGCCGGTGTACCCGCCCTTCTACGACGGCGTCCCCGAGGCAGGGGGAGTCGTGGAACGCGTCCCGCTCCACCGGGGCGAGGACGGGTGGCGGCTGGATCTCGCGGGAATCGAGCGAGCACTGGCCGATGGCGCCCGCGTGGTGCTGCTGTGCAACCCCCACAACCCCACCGGGACCGTGCACGGGCGCGGGGATCTGGCGGAGCTCGCGAGCATCGCGGCCCGGCACGGCGCCATCGTCGTCAGCGACGAGATCCACGCGCCGCTGACCCAACCGGGCGTCGTCTTCACGCCGTTCCTGTCGGCGTCCGATGACGCGGCACGCGTCGGCTTCGCGCTCGTCAGCGCGAGCAAGGCCTTCAATCTCGCGGGGCTGAAGTGCGCACTGATGGTGGCCGCGTCCGACGAGCACGCCGGGGTGATCCGCGCGCTCCCTGCCGAGGTGGAGTGGCGCACGGGACACTTCGGCGCCCTGGCATCCGTCGCGGCGTTCGCACCCGAAAGCGACGCCTGGCTGGACGCGCAGCTGGCCGCACTCGATGAGAACCGGCGCCTACTCGCGGACCTGCTCGCCGAGCAGCTGCCCGAGGCGGTCTACCGGGTTCCGGATGCCGGATTCCTCGCATGGATCGACCTGTCGGCGTACGGGTGGGGCGAGAACCCCGCCGTGCACATCCGGCGGGAGGCCCGCGTCGCGCTCCACCACGGTCCGATGTTCGGGAACGAGGGCGCCGGCCGGGTGCGGGTGAATTTCGGCTGCTCGCCGGAGGTCCTCCGCGAGGCCATGGAGCGCATCGGCGCTTTGGCCAGGGCGTGAGCGGGAACACGTCGGCGAGGACGGGGGTCTGGGGAGCTCCATTCGTCTGGGTCACCGCGGGGGCCGTCGCGCTCATCTTCCTCGCGGCCATCCAGTCACTCGCCGTGACCACCGTGATGCCGGTTGTCAGTGCCGACCTCGACGGCGACGCCCTGTACGCCGTTGCCTTCTCCGGCACGTTGGCCACCAGCGTCATCGGGATGGTCGCTGTCGGGGCGTGGTGCGACCGCGGCGGAGTCCTCGCCCCGTTGACCACCGCGGTGGTGCTCTTCGTCGTGGGACTGGTCATCGCCGGGCTCGCCGCGACGATGGAAGTGCTTGTCGTCGGCCGTCTGATCCAGGGGCTGGGCACGGGGGGACAGACCGTGGCACTGTACGTCGTCGTCGCGCGCATGTACCCGCCGATGCTCCACGGACGCGTGTTCGCGGCGTTCTCGGCGGCATGGGTGGTTCCGTCGCTGGTCGGGCCCTTCCTCGCCGGCGCCGTCGCGGAGTTCCTGCACTGGCGGTGGGTCTTCCTCGGCGTCGCGGCGCTCACGGTCGTCGCTT
Organism: Microbacterium sp. Z6_144; assembly: GCF_057197625.1. Taxonomy (NCBI): domain Bacteria; kingdom Bacillati; phylum Actinomycetota; class Actinomycetes; order Micrococcales; family Microbacteriaceae; genus Microbacterium; species Microbacterium sp. Z6_144. Next base: position 1,904,577 of record NZ_JBXVPT010000001.1, on the reverse strand, counting down.
TCGCCATGGTCGTCGCACGGCTGCACGGGCAGCCGCTGGGAACGGACCACCCCGCGACGCAGCGCGTCGGTCCGCGGCTGGCGTGCGCGGCCGCAGTCGCGCTGGGGGCCCTGGCTCTCGGACTCTCGGGTCAGCTCGGCGCACTGTCGTGGGCGGGAGTGATCGGGTCCGTCGTCGTCATCGGCCTGGCGGTGCGTCCTCTCCTCCCCGCCCGGACGCTGCTTCTGGGGCGGGGGCTCCCCAGCGTCGTGCTGATGCGCGGGCTGATCGCCGGAGCGCTCTTCGGCGCCGAGGTCTACATCCCGTACCTGCTGATCGACGAGTACGGGTTCTCGCCCACGTGGGCAGGGCTGGCTCTCACCGCGGCCGCGCTGTCGTGGGCCACCGCGGCGGAGATCCAGGGGCGGATCGGAGATCGCCTCGGGAACACGCGCATCGCCGTGATCGGTACGGCCATGCTCACCACCGCGACCGTCACGGCGTTCCTCACGGCGCTCCTTCACGTCCACCCCGCGCTGCTGATCGCGGGGTGGGCGTTCGCCGGCGGCGGGATGGGGCTGATGTATCCCCGCCTGACGGTCTTGACCCTCGCCTACTCCGCGCCGCACGATCAGGGCTTCCACTCCTCGGCGCTGTCGATCTCCGACTCGCTCGGAACGGCCATGACGATCGCCGTGATGGGCCTGGTCTTCACCGCACTGACCGGCACGGGGCTGGGTTTCCCCGCGGTCTTCGCGATCGCGGCCGCCCTGGCGGTGTTCGCGCTCGTGCCGGGGCTTCGTCTGGGTCGCGCGCGCGAGCGGACGTGACGGCGGGCGCCTCTCGCGCTAGACCTTGCGACGGCGGCGTGCTGCCGCGAGGAATGTCCCGCCCCCCGCGATGAGCAGTGCCCCCAGAGGCCAGAGCACGGCGCCACCGGAAGCGTTGCCTCCCGTCGCCGGGAGTGTGCTGATGGACGGATCCGGCGTCAGGGGACCCGACGCGCTCCCGCCGGGAGTCGCGGTGGGCTCAGCGGGCGTGGGGGCTGTGCTGGTCGGAGTCGGAGTCGGAGTGGGAGTGGGCGTGGGCGTGGGCGTGGGCGTCGGGGTTGGGGTTGGCGTCGGCGTTGGCCCCGCTTCGACGCACGACAGAGTGGTCGCGAACGGGAAGTCGTGCACCTCGCGCGGCCCGCGGCCTGCAACGCCGCCGTGAATGAACGACGCAGCGATCACGTTGCCCTCGATATTCTGCGTGACCTGCCAGTTCAGCTGTGCGCGCGGAGCGTAGATCGTGCCGCGCAGACTGTCTCCGCCTGTGACGAGCACGCTCGTCGCGTCGACGAAGTTCCAGAGGGTGTAGGGCGCCGAAGCGCCGCTGAGGCCCGGCATACCCGGAATCTCGCCGTTGAAATCGCCCGTGATGTTGACCAGCAGCGGTGTCGTGCTGCTGGGCGCGGGATCGATGACGAGCTCACCGAGCCCGGCGAACTCCTCTGCGGTGAAAGAGAGCACATTCGTCACTCCGGAGACGAGGGGCGCCCGAACGTTCCCCCCGGCGGGCACCGGGCGCGTGGCCGGCTGCCCGTCGTCTCGCTGGAGCAGTGTCACCGTGGTCGCGCACGTGCCCAGGGTGGCGGAGGTGTCCCGGTACAGCTCGTAGGCGCTTGCGATGTCGAGCACGTCCGAGGGCACAGGCTCGCCCACCGAGGCGGCGGGTTGCGTGACGACGCTTTCGATGCGGGGTGTCGAGTCGTAGGAGGCGCCCGGCTCCACCACACGGAGGGGGGCGGCAGCGCCGTTGCTGTCCGTGTCCAGCGCGAGGTAGGTGGTGGTATCCGCCACCTTCACGTAGCCCCCTTGGAGGATGCGAAGAATCTGGCCGTCCGGATCCCAGGTGATGCCCCCGCCGACGTACAGCGCGATGTGCTGGGCGTCGCCCGGCGCCGTCACGGTCGGTCGGCCGCCGAAGATGTTGTACCCCGAGGAGAACGAGAGATCGCCTCCGGCGGCCACGGTTCCCTCCGCCTCATCGCCGTCGAGTGCGACGTCGTCTTCCACGAAGACCAGGAAGTTGCCGTTCGCCGGCGACCCGTTCACAGGCTGGGTGACCGGGTTGATCGGGCCGATCGGGTCGCCCGGCGCTGCTCCGGCCGGAAGCGATCCGACCACGAGGAGGCAGCCGAGAGCAATGGCGCCGGCCGCGGCGAGGACAGAGGAGGGGGACGTGGCGGGGGGAGCCATAACTCATCGTCGGTCCTCGGTCCACCGGGGACCAGGGACCTTGGTCCCGTCGGTTGCTCGCGGATCTGCTTCGGCGGGGCGAGCGCCCCGCTCTCCGGTCAGCTCTCCGCGCGACCCTCGCGCCAGTAGCCCATGAAGGCCACCGCGCGGCGGTCGACCCCATGCTCTGCGACGAGGTGCCGGCGCAGGGTCTTGATCGCGCCGGCTTCGCCCGCCAGCCACGCGTACAGGGGTGCGCTCTTGAGCGCCGCACCGCCCTTGGCGGTGCGGGGGACCTCCCACAGGATGCCTTCGTCGACGTCGACCTCCTCGACCTCGGCACCGTGGCCGGGAGGGATGAGCTCTGCCGCGGCGGCCACGACAGCGGCTTTGAGGTGCGCGTGCCGGGGGGCCGAGCCACGCGCGGCGACGCGATAGCTGAATCCGGGATGCCGCGGGAGATAGGCGGCGTCCCTCGCATCGGGAACCTCCAGCACGACCACCCCACGGGCCGTCGGCGGCAGGTGCTCCAGGATCACCGAGATCGCGGGCGCCGCCGTCTCGTCCCCGGCCAGGAGGTAGGACCCCGTGGCCGCGGGCGGGACGAAGTCGATGCCGAAGCTCACGCCGGTGTGCGCCGTGGTGGGCGCGAAGATCAGCACCTCATCGCCGATCGTGGCGCGATCGATCCACGCCGAAGCCGGACCGAGGACCTCGTGCGCGACCATGTCGACGTCGACTTCCGAGACGTCGTTGCGCACGGCGCGCGTCGTGTACGTGCGGAACGGCGGTCGGGCTGCCTGCTCGAGCGCCCGCCACCGCGTGTACCAGTCCTCGTCGGTCGGCATGGCGTGGATGCCGGCGACCTCGGTCGGGAACACGATCTTGATCCGCTGATCGAGCCCCGGGTCGCCGTAGTCGGCGAGATCGGGGCCGGCGAAGGTGAAGCGGCGGAAGCTGGGGGTGACGTCGGTGATCGCCTGAACGCGCGCGTGGAAGAAGCGATTGGTGGCGACGGTGCTCACAGTCATGGGATCCGTTTCAGACGGCGGTGGCGTGGTGGCGGCCGCGGGGGAGGACGAGGGGGGTGCCGGAGACGGGGTCGGGAACCACGAGAGACTCCAGGCCGAACACGTCACGGATGAGGTCGCTCGTGATGACCTCGGCCGGTGGGCCGCCGGCGACCACCTCGCCGTCGGACATCGCGAACACGTGGTCCGCGTAGCGGGCCGCCAGGTTGATGTCGTGCAGGACCATCACGGTCGTGGTGCCGCGATCGCGGTTGAGGTCGGTGATGAGGTCGAGGACGTCGATCTGGTGGGCGACATCCAGGAACGTCGTCGGCTCATCCAGCAGGAGGATGTCCGTCTCCTGCGCGAGCGCCATCGCGATCCAGACCCGCTGGCGCTGTCCGCCGGAGAGTTCGTCGACGGCGCGGTCGGCGAGATCGGCGATACCCGTGGCCTCGAGCGACTGCGCGACCACCTCGTAGTCCCGGGTGTTCCACCGCGCGAGGGGTTTCTGATGCGGATGACGCCCCCGCCCGACGAGGTCGGCGACGGCGATCCCTTCGGGGGCGATCGGGCTCTGCGGGAGCAGGCCGAGGGTGCGGGCGACCTCGCGCGACGGGCGGGTGTGCACGGCCTTCCCGTCGAGGACCACGGATCCCTGCCGGGGGCGGAGGAGGCGGGCGAGGGCGCGCAGCAGCGTCGACTTGCCGCAGCCGTTGGCGCCGACGATGGCCGTGATGCGGCCGGGCGGGATGATGAGGTCCAGACCCTCCACGATCACGCGGTCACCGTACGCCAGGGTCACGTCCTCGGCGGCGAGTTGGTGTGACACGGTCACAGGGAGCCTCCCGAGCGGTTGGTCCGGATGAGCAGATAGACGAGGTAGGGGGCCCCGAGGACGCCGGTGATGACACCGACGGGGTAGCGATTGTCGAAGCCGAACTGTCCGATGAGGTCGGCGGCGAGGACGAGGACGACTCCGACCAGTCCGGCCGGAACGATGAGGGATGCTCCGGGGCCGACGATGCGCGCCGCAATGGGCCCCGCCATGAAGGCCACGAACGCGATCGGCCCCGCGGCGGCGGTCGCGAAGGCCAGGAGCGCCACCGCGCCGATCAGCAGGAGTACCCGGGTGCGGTGCACGGAGACGCCGAGCGCGGTGGCGGAGTCATCGCCCAGACGCAGCACCCCCAGGTCGCGGCCGCTGCCGAGGAGCACGGGGACGAGGACGAGGGTGGCGATCATCAGCGGCGCGATCGAGCCCCATGACGCGCCGTTGAGACTGCCGGTGAGCCACTGCATCGCGGTCTGCAGGTCCCACGCGGCCGCCCGTGACAGCACGTACGTCACGACGCTGTCGAGCATCGCGGCCACCCCGATGCCGATGAGGATGAGACGGGTGCCGGCGAAGCCGCCGCGATGGGAGAGGAGGTAGATCGCGGTCGCGGTGACCAGAGCGCCGCCGAGGGCGAAGAAGGACACCGCGGTCTGGTTCAGCGAGAGGAGCACGATCGCCACCACCGCGGCAGCGCTGGCACCGGACGTGATGCCGATGATGTCGGGCGCGGCCAGAGGATTGCGCAGCATCGTCTGGAAGATGACGCCCCCGACGCCGAACGCGAGGCCCGAGAGGATCGCCAGGACCGCCCGGGGGAGGCGGAGCTCGCCGACCGTGAAGGACGCGCCGGGCACCGTCTCGCCGAGGACGACACGCACGACATCCGACAGGTCGTAGAACGTGCGGCCGACCATGAGGCTGACCACGAACAACCCCACGCAGAGGGCGGCGAGCACCACCGTGACGGCGGCGTGCCGTCGCATGCGAGCCCGCCGCCCCGCGAGGACGACCGCGACGCTCACAGTTCCCGCACCTTCTGGCGCCGCACGATCGCGATGAACACCGGTGCGCCGATGAGAGCCGTGATGATGCCCACCTCGATCTCGGAGGGCCGGGCGACGACGCGCCCGACCACGTCGGCGAGGAGGAGGAGACTCGCGCCGGCGAGGGCGCAGTAAGGGAGCAACCAGCGGTGGTCGGTTCCCACGAGCAGGCGGCACAGGTGAGGAATGACAAGCCCCACGAAGGCGATCGGCCCGGCGATCGCCGTCGCGGCGGCGCAGAGGAGAACGGCGCCGGACGAGGCGATCAGACGCGTACGGGCCACGCGCTCACCGAGCCCCGTGGCCATGTCGTCGCCGAGCGCGAGCGAGTTCATCCCCCGGGAAGTGAAGACGCACACGAGGGCGCCGAGCGCGAGGGCGGGCAGGACGACGCCGATCCGGTCCCACGTGGCGCCGCCGATGCCACCGATCTGCCAGAACCGGAACGTCTCGAGGAGGTCGACCCGGGGGAGCAGGATCGCGCTGACGAGAGACATGGATGCGGCGGTGATGGACGCGCCCGCGAGGGCGAGCTTGAGCGGGGTGGCTCCGCCCCGGCCGAGAGAACCCACCGCGTAGACGAAGACGGCCGCGGCCGCGGCTCCCACGGTGGCGAATGCGAGATAGCCGTAGGGATTCGACAGCCCGAAGAAGGCGATTCCGATCACCACGGCCAGGGCCGCACCCCCGGACACCCCGAGGATGCCGGGGTCGGCCAGCGGGTTGCGCGTGACCGCCTGCATCGTCATCCCCGACAGTGCCAGCGCGGCACCGACGAGGATCCCGAGCACTGTCCGCGGAAGACGCGCGACCACGGCGCCCTCGCCGACGCCGGCGGAGGTGCCGGTGAGCCCGCCCCAGATCTCCGCGAGCGACACCGTACGGGTGCCGAACGCGACGGACGCGACCACCAGCAGCAGCAGGGCCACCACGAGGGCGCCGAGCCACAACAGACGTACCGCTGCCGGACGCCGCAGGAGTGCGGTGTCCGGCAGCGACGCCTGCCGCTGGAGGAGGGTCATCGGTCTCAGCCGAGCGGGGCCGAGAGCACGGCGAAGTAGTCCCGCACGCCCCACGGAATCGACAGCGGGGTCGGGTTGGCCGACGCCGCCAGCGGGGTGCTGTCTTCGAGCACCGCGATGCGTCCCTCGGCGATGGCGGGGATCTGCGAGAGGAGGGGGTCGGCCTGCAGCTGGGCGACGAGCTCGCCGTCGGGGTCGCCGTAGGTCACGAAGACGTCGACATCCGCGAAGCGGTCGGCCTCCTCGGCGCTGACGGTCACGTAGAACTCCTCCGTGCCCGCAGACTCCTCCTCGACGATGCTCGGCAGGGGCATTCCGTGGTCGGCCAGGAACCCGGGACGCGTGTCGTGGCTGGTGTAGAAGCCGATCTGGCTCAGATCGGTCGGATCCAGGTACGAGAAGAGGGCTGTGCCCTCAGCCAGCGCGGGGTATTCCTCGAGCGCCGCATCCACCTCCGCCTCGAGGTCGTCGATCAGCGCCTCGCCCTCCTCCGCGAGACCGAGCGCCGTCGAGTTCAGGCGGATCATGTCCTGGTAAGAGGTGCCCCACGCGACCTCGGGGTACGCCACGACCGGAGCGATCTTGGAGAGGGTGTCGTAGTCCTCCTGGGTCAGGCCCGAGTAGGAGGCGAGGATGACGTCCGGCTGCGTGTCATTGACCGCCTCGAAGTCGATGCTGTCCCCGCCGTCGAAGAGCACGGGAGTCTCGGCGTCGAGCTCTTCGAGGCGCTCTTCGACCCAGGGGAGGACGCCATCGTTGTCGTCATCGCCCCACGTGGCCTTCTCCATCCCGACCGGGACCACTCCCAGTGCGAGGGGAACCTCGTGGTTGCCCCACGCCACCGTGGCGACGCGTTCGGGGGCGGATTCGATGACCGTCTCGCCGAAAGCGTGCTCGATCGTCACCGGGAACACGTCGCCGTTGCCGGCGGAATCCCCGGCGTCGGAGGTCTGGCTCGCGGTGGAACAGCCGGTGAGCACGAGGGCGGCTCCGGCCGCGAGGGCGGCGGCAGTGCGGATGCGGGGCACGGGGATCTCCTCGAAGTTAGGTAAGGGTGGCCTTAGTTTATGCACCTCTGCGCGTTCGCCGCGACTCCGATCGCTCGACGACGAGAAATCGGGGACGGTCCGCGCGGCGGATGGCCCCCGGTCCTGGGAAGGCTGGGCGGGCGCGGCGGCTTATACTAGGGGGCTGGCCATCGGCCACCTCGAACCCCCTCCTGCTGATAGATCGGACATCCGCTGTGCTCGCCGTGCACGACCTTCAGATCCGCGTGGGCGCCCGCGTCCTCATGTCGGACGTGTCGTTCCGCGTGTCCGACGGCGACAAGATCGGTCTGGTCGGACGCAACGGCGCCGGCAAGACCACGTTGACGAAGGTGCTGGCAGGCGACCTGCAGCCCAGCGAGGGGCGCGTCGACCGATCCGGCGAACTGGGCTATCTGCCGCAGGACCCGCGGTCGGGCGATCCGGAGATGCTCGCGCGCACCCGCATCCTCGACGCGCGGGGCCTGGGTTCCCTCGCGATCGGGATGCACGAGGCGTCGCTGCAGATGGCCGACGACGACGTCGATGTCGCGGCACGGGCGATGCGGCGGTACGGGAACCTCACCGAGCGCTTCGAGGCCCTGGGGGGCTACGCGGCCGAAGCCGAGGCCGCCTCCATCGCGCACAACCTGTCGCTTCCCGACCGGATCCTCGACCAGCCGCTCAAGACCCTCTCGGGCGGCCAGCGACGCCGCATCGAACTGGCGCGCATCCTGTTCTCGGACGCGCAGACGATGATCCTCGACGAGCCGACCAACCACCTCGACGCCGACAGCGTGATGTGGCTGCGCGAGTTCCTCAAGGGCTACAAGGGCGGGCTGATCGTGATCAGCCACGACGTGGAACTCGTCGGCGAGACGGTCAACCGCGTGTTCTACCTCGACGCGAACCGTCAGGTGATCGACGTCTACAACATGAACTGGAAGAACTACCTGCGTCAGCGGGTGGCGGACGAGGAGCGCCGCAAGAAGGAGCGCACCAACGTCGAGAAGAAGGCGACCGTGCTGCAGCAGCAGGCCGCTCGTTTCGGTGCCAAGGCGTCCAAGGCGGCCGCAGCCCACCAGATGGTCGCGCGCGCCGAGAAGATGCTCGCCGGCCTCGACGACGTCCGCCAGGAGGAACGCGTCGCCAAGCTCCGCTTCCCCAAACCTGCGCCGTGCGGCAAGACTCCGCTGATGGCACGGGGGCTGTCGAAGTCGTACGGGTCGCTGGAGATCTTCACCGACGTGGACCTCGCCATCGACCGCGGGTCCCGCGTGGTCATCCTCGGGCTCAACGGCGCCGGCAAGACGACGCTCCTGCGCATGCTCGCGGGGGTGGACAAGCCCGACACCGGCGTGATCGAGCCGGGGTACGGCTTGAAGATCGGCTACTACGCACAGGAGCACGAGAACCTCGACGTGAACCGGTCGGTGCTGGAGAACATGATGTCGGCAGCGCCGGACATCACCGCGACCGACGCCCGCAAGGTGCTCGGGTCGTTCCTGTTCACCGGCGATGACGTGCTCAAGCCCGCCGGCGTGCTCTCCGGAGGCGAGAAGACGCGGCTGTCGCTGGCCACGCTCGTGGTGTCGTCGGCGAACATGCTGCTCCTGGACGAGCCCACGAACAACCTCGACCCGGCGTCCCGCGAAGAGATCCTCGGTGCCCTGGCGCACTATGAGGGCGCCGTGGTGCTGGTCTCCCACGACGAGGGCGCCGTCGAGGCCCTCAACCCCGAACGCGTGCTCATCCTGCCCGACGGCGTGGAAGACATCTGGGGTCGCGACTACGCCGACCTGATCGCCCTGGCCTGATTCGCCGGCCTCGGCCGATGTGGGTACCGGCGGACGATACCGGAGCGGCTCAGGCGTCCAGCAGCGCGTCCTCGGCCTCGGCGTCGCGGTCGCGGCGGCGAGGACGCCGCGCCTCGGCGTCCTCGCGCGCGTGACGACGCTCGGTCACGAGGATGTAGATGATGAAGCTGAAGCCCATGACGGCGAACAGGATCCATTGCACGGCGTAGGACAGGTGCGGACCGGGATCCTCGGACGGAGAGGCGACCGCCTCGGGAGCCGTCGCCGGCGCGGGATCCTCGGACACGAGCATCCCGTAGGCGCCGGTTTCCAGTGACGGTTGCGCGGTTCGCTCCGCGATGAGCGGGAGGTGGATGGTGGGCACCTGACCCTCGCCGGCGGTGCGGCCCGAGGTGGGCAGCGGCTCGCCGGGCCGGAGCCGCACGATCACGGTCGCATCGCCGGCCGGGGGTGGCGGGACCACGTCGGGATCGGGCTGGTCGGTTCCCGGGGGCACCCAGCCGCGGTTCACCAGGAGCGTGCGCCCGTCGTCGAGGCGGAAGGGAACGAGCACCTCGAAGGCCGCCGTGCCTCCGTGCGGGCGGTTGCGGACGAGTTGCTGCGCGTCCGGGAGGTAGCGCCCGGTGACCTCCACGGGCGTCCACTCGTCCGAGGGGTCGAGTTCTCCGCCGGGGGAGAGCACGGCGTCCAGCGGCACGGGGCTCTGGTCGTAGTTGGCCTCGACGAGGGCGAGCTGGCGGGCTCGTTCCTCGTTGCGGGCGAACTGCCAGTTCGAGAGGAACCCGCAGGCGATCGCGAACACGATGGCGACTGCGACGTAGGCCGTCCACCGCACCGCGGCCGGGGCGTCCCGGCGGCTCACGACGTCACCTCGGCCGTGGAGAGCGGAGCGACCTCGAGCGGGAAGTCGCGCGCGGCCAGGAAGTCGCGGAGGTAGGTCACGTGCGCGTCGCACGCCACCCACTCCTTCCGCCGGTCGGCGGTGTGGATGCGGGGGTTCCGCCACGTGATCCGCCAGGAGGCCGCGTCGCGGCATCCTGCTCGGGAGCAATCCGCCGTCATGGCGTGCGCCGTCCCTGGTCCGGTGCCGTGCTCTCGGAGATGCGGATCACGCTGGGGGCGGGAGCCGGCGGCGCGGAGGCCGCAGCCGGTTCGGTGAGCGCGCGCTCGGGGTGCTCGGCGACCGTGCGGCGCGTGTCCTGGCCGACGTTCGCGATCACCACCGCGATGTAGGGGAGGAAGATCGCCCCGATCGCCAGCACCCAGGTGTACCACCCGTGGGGCGTGATGAGGACCATGCCCAGGATGCACGCGAGCCGGATGCCCATCGTGATCATGTACTTGGCAAACCGCGAGCCGGCGTCGTCGCGGGGAGCGCGGGGCAGCGACGTCGCGGAGAGCGCGCGGGAGGAGGATTTCACGGTCCTCCCAGACTACGCCGGGCACCCGGGACGAAGGCTCAGGAACTGTACGTCGTCGCGGCGCCCAAGATGCCCAGGAGCAGGAGGATCGGAAGGACGACGGCGAAGATGACGAGCAGGATCAGGATTCCGACCCCCACCCATCCGATGATGGTGCCGGCCATCGCCATGCCGTAACCGGCGTCGTTCGAGGTCTTCAGGCGCTTGAGGGAGAGGTGGCCGAGGATGACGGCGGCGATCGACGCGAGCCCGAGGACGATCGTCCAGGAGAAGACGATGCCACCGATCGCGCACACGAGCGATGCGATGGCGAGCGCGTCGGTCTTGCGCTGCGGGTAGGCCGCTCCCGCGTACGGCGACGGCTGCGCATAACCCGCCGGCGGGCCGTACCCCTGCGGCGCCGGGTAGGGAGGCGGGCCGTACCCCTGCGGCGCCGGGTAGCCCTGCGGGGTGGGGTGCGCCGGGAGCGAGGCGTAGCTCTGCGGCGCGGCGGGTGCGGCCCCGGCGGGTGCGGCCCCGGTGGCAGCGGCGTACGGCGGGACGGCGGGAGGCGGAGGCGGAACCGGCGGGATCGCCGCGGTGTCGTCGGGGGAGGGTGAAGTGGGGTCGCTCACGGCGGGCCCCTTTCTGCTCGAATGCTCCCAGAGTCCCAGCGCCGTCGTCGTGGTGTCAAACGCGGCTCCTCCCGCTCGCCTAGGCTGGGGCCGTCTCATCCCCTCGCCTGGAATGGAGCGTGCTCATGGCGACCGATCGCGTCGTGCTCGTCACCGGTGGAAACCGCGGCATCGGCCGTGCGATCGCCGAGCGGTTCGTCGCGGAAGGATACCGCGTGGCCGTCACCGCGCGCTCGGGCGACGGGCCGATGGGCACCCTGACCGTCCGCGCCGACGTCACCGATGCCGCAGCCGTCGACGCGGCCTTCCGGGAGATCGAGGCCACGCTCGGTCCCGTGGAGATCGTCGTCGCCAACGCCGGCATCACGAAGGACACGCTGCTCCTGCGCATGAGCGAAGAGGACTTCGACTCGGTGATCGCGACGAACCTCGGTGGAGCGTTCCGCGTCGTCAAGCGTGCGTCGAAGGGGATGCTGCGTGCCCGGTGGGGCCGCGTCATCCTCATCTCCAGCGTCGTGGGTCTCCTGGGCTCCGCCGGACAGATCAACTACGCCGCCTCCAAGAGCGGGCTCGTCGGCTTCGCGCGCTCGCTGACGCGCGAACTGGGTGGGCGCGGCATCACGGCCAACGTCGTGGCGCCGGGATTCATCGAGACCGACATGACGGCCGAACTGCCCGAAGCCACCCAGGCGGAGTACAAGGGGCGGGTTCCCGTCGGACGTTTCGCGACCACCGACGAGGTCGCCGGCGTCGTGACGTGGCTCGCCTCCGATGACGCCGCCTACATCGCGGGCGCCGTCATCCCGGTCGACGGCGGCCTCGGCATGGGGCACTGACACCCCGCCGAACCCGGGTCGGTCACCGCAGGTCGGTCACCGCAGGGCGGCGGCCAAGAGGCGAGCCAGCTCGGCCGGCTGCGAGAGCTGCGGCCAGTGGCCGGACTGCAGTTCCACGATCTCGAGGTCCTGGAGGGCGGCGAGGTCGGCGGCCCAGCCGGGCGCTGCGGCGATGATCTCTCGGAGGTCGGCCGCGGGCATCGTGCCGGTCAGGATCGTCGCCGGCACCGCATACCGGCGGGTGTCGGTCAGGCGGATCGGGTCGGTCGGCACGCGCGCCGGAACGGACAGGGTCCGGGAGGCGGCCGCCGCTCTCGTCGCCTCGTCCAGGTCGCCCACCTCGGCGTCCTCGAACGTGTCCCACCCGGGGAAGGGGATGACGCCGTCGATGATCGGAAACTCCCAGATGGATCCGCCGTCGGCAGGAGGGAAGGTGTCCACGAACACCACGCGCGCCACGCGGTCGGCCCTCGCGTCCGCGGCGCCCCACACCACGTTGCCACCGCCGGAATGACCGACGAGCGCGATGGGCCCGGAAAGACGGTCGATCTCTGCGACGACCGCCGCCACCCAGTCGGCGATGCCGATCTCGGACGAGCTGTCGGCGGGCTCGCCCATGCCGGGCATGGTCAGCGGGTGAGCGGTATGACCGGCCGCCTCCACCGCGGGGATGACGGTGTCCCAGGTGGAGGCGTCCAGCCAGAGACCGGGTACGAGGATGACGTCCATGACCGCACGCTACGCCGGGCCTCCGACACGATCACGGCAGGAGCGCGATCACCTGCGCGAGGTCGACGGGACCGATGACGAGGTCGGCGCGCTCGCGGACGGCCGGCTTGGCGTTGAAGGCGATGCCGAGCCCGGCGGCGGCGAGCATGAGGAGGTCGTTCGCTCCGTCACCGACGGCGATCGTCCGCTGGAGCGGGACGCCGAGCTCATCGGCCCATTCGCGCAGCGTCGCGGCCTTCCCCGCCCCGTCGATGATCGGGCCGGAGACGCGTCCGGTGAGCACGCCGCCGTCGGCCTCCAGACGGTTCGCGCGCCAGCGATCCACGCCCAGACGCGGCGCGATCTCGTCCAGCACCTCGTGGAAGCCTCCGGAGACCACTCCCACGATGCCGCCGCGGTCGTGCACAGCGGCGACGAGCTCCCGCACGCCGGGCGTCGGCTCGACCCGCGAGATCACCCGAGCGAACGCCGATACCGGCACTGCGCGCAGCTCACAGACGCGCGCACGGAGGCTCTCGGCGAAGTCGACCTCGCCCCGCATCGCCGCCTCCGTGGCCGCAGCCACCTCCGCGCCCCGGCCCGCCTCATCGGCGATGAGCTCGATGACCTCGTTGCGGAGGAGGGTGGAGTCGGCGTCGAGAACGACGAGCAGGCGGGTGGCGTCGGGCACGGCCTCGACCCTAGCGTGCCTCACGGCGTCATCCGGGAGCCGGCGACTGCCCGGCGTCGTAGGCTCGGAAGGTCGCGCGCGCGACGCCCGCTTCGCCACCCGAGGAGAATCCGCCATGGCCGACGTCGAGAGCTTCACCCTGGACCACACCGCCGTGAAGGCGCCCTACGTCCGTCTCATCGGCACGGAGCAGGGCCTGCGCGGCGACGTCATCTCGAACTTCGACGTGCGCTTCGTCCAGCCGAACGAGGGGGAGATCCCCACCGCCGGTATCCACACGATCGAGCACATGCTCGCCAGCCTCCTGCGCGACCGGATGGAGGGTCTCATCGACATCTCCCCGTTCGGCTGCCGCACCGGGTTCCACCTCATCGCGTGGGGCGAACCGCCCCTGCCGGAGCTCGTCGCGGCCTTGCGCGATAGCCTGCGGTTCATCGCCGAGGAGGCGACGGAGGCCGACATCCCCGGCGTCGACGCGTTCAGCTGCGGAAACTACCGGGACCACAGCCTCCACACCGCCCGCGAGTGGTCGAAGCTCATCCTCGAGCAGGGCATCAGCCTCGACGCGTTCCAGCGCGTCGGCGTCTGACCCGCCCCCCGCATCCGATCCGAGTCGTCAGGCGTCGACGCGGACGCCCTTCCCGACGACGGTGATGCCGGTGTCGGTGACGGTGAAGCCGCGCGCGATGTCGCGCTCCCGGTCCACCCCGACGGTGGCACCGTCGGCGAGCACGACGTTCTTGTCGAGGATCGCGCGGTGCACCCGCGCCCCCGCTCCCACGTGCACGTGGTCGAACAGCACGGAATCGGTGATCGTCGATCCGCCGCCGGCGAGGGTCCACGGGCCCACGACGCTGCGCTCGAGATGCGTGCCGGACAGCACCGAACCGAGCGACACGATCGAGTCGATCGCGTTGCCGATGCGGCCCACCGAGTCGCGCACGAACTTCGCCGGCGGCGAATTGACGGTCTGCGAGAAGATCGGCCACGCGGTGTTGTACAGGTTGAAGATCGGCAGCGTCGCGATCAGGTCGGCGTGCGCGTCGTAGAACGAGTCGATCGTTCCCACGTCGCGCCAGTAGGCGCGGTCGCGCGGGGTCGAACCGGGCACGTCGTTGCGCTTGAAGTCGTACACGGCGGCTTCGCCTCGCTCGACGAAGTAGGGGACGATGTCCCCGCCCATGTCGTGGTTGGACGTGGGGGATTCGCCGTCCACCTGCACGGCCTCGATGAGGGCATCGGCGTCGAAGATGTAGTTGCCCATCGACGCGAGCACCTCGTGCGGAGCATCCGAGAGCCCCGTCGGATTCTGGGGCTTCTCCAGGAAGTCGCGGATGCGGATGTTGTCCTTGGGATCGACGTCGATCACGCCGAACTGGTTCGCCAGGGAGATCGGCTGGCGGATGCCGGCGACCGTCGCGCGCGCGCCGGATGCGATGTGCGCCTCCAGCATCTGACCGAAGTCCATGCGGTACACGTGGTCGGCGCCGATCACCATGACGATGTCGGGCTTCTCGTCGTTCAGGAGGTTCAGGCTCTGCAGGATGGCGTCGGCCGAGCCGGAGAACCACCGCTTACCCAGGCGCTGCTGCGCCGGCACCGACGCGACATACGAGCCGAGCATCGGCGACATCCGCCACGTCTGCGAGATGTGCCGGTCGAGGCTGTGCGACTTGTACTGGGTGAGCACCACCAGCTGCTGCAAACCGGAATTGATCAGGTTCGAGATCGCGAAGTCGATGAGCCGATACTGTCCGCCGAAGGGCACCGCGGGCTTGGCCCGGTCGGCCGTGAGGGGCATGAGTCGCTTTCCCTCGCCCCCGGCGAGGATGATTCCGAAGACCTTCGGCGCTGCTGGCATGAACCAACCCTAGGGTGCGTGCTGCGAGGGAACCACCCGCCCACGCGCCCTTGACACCTGTACTACCGTTCCCTCATGCGCGTCGACATCGTGACCAAGGAATACCCCCCCGAGATCTATGGCGGGGCCGGTGTGCACGTGACGGAGCTGGTGCGCGCGCTGCGTCTCTCCATCGAGGTGCGCGTCCGCGCCTTCGGTGCCGCGCGTGACGAGGAGGGCACCAGCGCCTACGCGGTTCCGGCCGAGCTGGCTACGGCCAACGGTGCGATCCAGACCCTGGGCACCGACCTCGAGATCGTCGCTGATGTCGCCGGGGCGGACGTCGTGCACAGCCACACCTGGTACGCGAACTTCGCCGGGCACCTCGCCTCCCTCCTCCACGGCATCCCGCACGTGGTCACCGCGCACAGCCTGGAGCCGCTGCGGCCGTGGAAGGCCGAGCAGCTCGGCGGCGGCTACGCCGTCTCCAGCTACATCGAGAAGACCGCCTACGAGGGCGCCGCCGCCATCGTCGCGGTGAGCGAGGGGATGCGCACCGACATCCTGCGGAGTTACCCCGCGCTCGATCCCGCCAAGGTGCACGTGATCTACAACGGCATCGACACCGAGGCGTGGCATCCGGTGGAGGATGCGGCGTTCCTCGCGGAAGCGGGAATCGATCCCGCCCGCCCCTCGGTGGTGTTCGTCGGACGCATCACGCGGCAGAAGGGCCTCCCGTACCTCCTGCGCGCGGCCGAGCAGCTGCCACCGGAGGTGCAGCTGGTGCTCTGCGCCGGGGCACCGGACACCCCGCAGATCCTCGCCGAGGTGCAGGAGCTCGTCCGCGGGCTGCAGGCCACCCGCGAGGGGGTCGTCTGGATCGACCGGCTCCTCCCGCGCAACGAGCTCTCGGCGATCCTGACCGCAGCCACGACGTTCGTGTGCCCGTCGGTGTACGAACCGCTGGGCATCGTGAACCTCGAGGCCATGGCGTGCGGCGCCGCCGTCGTGGGCACCGCGACCGGCGGCATCCCCGAGGTCGTCGCCGACGGGGTCACCGGACGCCTCGTCCCCATCGAGCAGGTTCAGGACGGTACAGGGACCCCGGTCGATCCGCAGCGCTTCGTCGACGACCTCGCGCGCGTGCTGACGGAGGTCGTGACCGATCCGGCGCGCGCGGCCGAGTACGGCCAGGCGGGGCGCCGGCGCGCCGCGGAGGAGTTCAGCTGGGCGCGGATCGCCGAGCAGACGGCCGCGCTGTACGCCGGTCTGGCCGGCACCGGCCGATAGGCTGGGCCCATGCCTGAGGTCCTGGAGTTCTCCGACGTCGTCGTCCGCCGGAACGCCCGCGACATCGTCGCGCACCTGGACTGGACGGTATCCGACGACGAACGCTGGGTGATCCTCGGACCCAACGGCGCCGGGAAGACCACGGTGCTCCAGCTCGCCGACACCCTGATTCATCCCACGTCGGGAACGGTGACGATCCTCGGCGAGCGGCTCGGGCGCACCGACGTGTTCGAGCTGCGTCCGCGCATCGGCTTCGCCTCCTCCGCGATGGCGCGCCGCGTGCCGCCGGAGGAGACGGTGCTGGACGTGGTGCTCACCGCCGCGTACTCGGTGATGGGTCGCTGGCGCGAGGAGTACGAGGACATCGACGAGCGGCGCGCGCTGCGCGTGCTGAGCGAGTGGCGCCTGGATCACCTCGCCGATCGCACGTTCGGAACGCTGTCGGACGGCGAGCAGAAGCGCGTGCAGATCGCACGCGCCGTGATGACCGACCCCGAACTGCTGCTGTTGGACGAGCCGACCGCCAGCCTCGATCTGGGCGCCCGCGAGGAACTTCTCACCCTTCTGGCCGGCTACGCGCAGGCGCCGACCACGCCGGCGATGGTGATGGTCACCCACCATGTCGAGGAGATCCCGGTCGGATTCACCCACGTCCTGCTGCTGCGCGACGGCGCTGTCGTCGCGGCGGGCCCGATCCCGTCGGCGCTCACGGCGGAGAACCTCACCGCCACCTTCGGCACCCGGATCGTGCTGAACGAAGACGGCGGTCGCTACGCCGCGCGCGCCGCATCCTGACTGTTCCAGCCCCCGAGCCGGGGCTGGTAGAGTAGGTGGTTGGTGCCGCAGGCACTGCAGACTTTCCCGGTCCTGATGGACCACGCCCAACCGCAAGGATTCCGCATGAAGACTGACACCCACCCCGAGTACCGCGCCGTCGTGTTCCGCGACCTCGGCTCGGGCGAGACGTTCCTCACCCGTTCGACCGTGTCGAGCGCCAAGACCATCGAGCTGGACGGCGTCGAGTACCCCGTCATCGACGTGGAGATCTCCTCCGCCTCGCACCCGTTCTACACGGGCAAGCAGCGCATCATGGACTCGGCCGGTCGCGTCGAGAAGTTCAACCAGCGCTTCAAGAACTTCGGCGGCAAGTAAGCTCCGCTCCTCGAAGGCCCCGCTTCGGCGGGGCCTTCGTCGTTCCCGCCCGCATCGAGAAACAACATCCCGGACGAGAAACGCCGCGCCGCGCCGTTTCTCGTCCGGATCGTCGTTTCTCGGCGGGGGACGGGGCGGGGGACGGACGGGACGCGAGAGGTCAGCGGATGGGCCAGCGGCCGTCGAGGCTGTCGTCGGGGTCTAGGCGGCCGATCTGCACGAAGTACTCCGTGAGGCTCTCGGCCTGCGATCGCGCCCACCCGATCTGCCGCGTGTGCAGCTCCTCGAGCGTGGGGGGCAGCCACGCGGCGAACCGCTCGGCCAGGGCGAGCGCCACCCGGCCGGCCGCGACGGCGTCGGCGGATGCCTCGTGGGCGCCGTCCAGGCGGACGGCGTAGTGCTCTGCGACCACCGAGAGCGTCCGCTTGCCGCGCCGGTAGCGGTCGTACCGCTTGTCGACCACGAGCGGGTCGATGACGGGCGAGGGCGACGCCAGCGGGGTCACCCCGTGGCGGAGCGCCTCGTGCTTGAGGAGGGAGAAGTCGTACGGCGCGTTGTAGGCGACGACAGGGATGCCCGCGGCGAACACTCCTGCAAGGGCTTCGACCACCTCAGCGACCACGGCCGCGGCATCGCGCCCGTGCGTGCGGGCGTGCTCGGTGGAGATGCCGTGGATGGCGGCGGCGCCGTCGGGGATCGCGACCCCAGGGTCGGCGAGCCAGTCGCGGGCGGTCAGCACCGCGCCGTCGGCGTCGAGCACCCCGACGTGCGCGGTGACGATGCGGTCGCGCGCCACGTCCACACCGGTGGTCTCGAGGTCGAACACCCCGATGACGCGCGTCCACTCCGGGGCCTGGAACAGCGGAAGCGGCTCGGGTCGCTCCGTGCGGTGCATGCCCCACACGCTATGCGCGGCATCCGACATCGCCGGAGAGGCGCACGGACGGGCCCGCAAGGCCGCACTCCGTAGACTCGAGGGATGCCGAATCCCTACGCCCCGCTGCTGTCCCGCGTCGCCGTCGAGCGGCGCGAGGCGGAGGTGCTCGGCGGAACGACGGCG
This sequence comes from Microbacterium sp. Z6_144, assembly GCF_057197625.1. Classification (NCBI taxonomy): domain Bacteria; kingdom Bacillati; phylum Actinomycetota; class Actinomycetes; order Micrococcales; family Microbacteriaceae; genus Microbacterium; species Microbacterium sp. Z6_144. The sequence goes on along the minus strand of NZ_JBXVPT010000001.1, from coordinate 1,886,012 downwards.
TACTGGACCTACGGCGATGCGGATGCGGTGACCACCGTGATCGCCGTGCACGGCTTCCGCGGCGAGCACCACGGCCTGGAGCCGGTGATCGCGCACCTGCCCGGCGTCCGCGTCCTCTCACCCGACCTCCCCGGGTTCGGCGAGACGGCCCCGATCCCCGGCCGGAGACACGACCTCGCGCTGTACGCGGAGTGGCTCGCCGCCTTCGCGGGCGCGGTCGCCCCGGGGGCCGTCATCCTCGGGCATTCGTTCGGCTCGATCGTGTCGGCGGCAGCCGTGGCCGGCGGTCTCGGCACCCCCGCTCTGGTGCTGGTGAACCCCATCGGCGCTCCGGCGCTGGAAGGACCCCGCGGCGTCCTCACGCGGCTGGCGGTCCTCTACTACTGGGCCGGTGCGCGCCTCCCTCGCCGGATCGGCGAGGCGCTCCTGCGCAACCGCGTCATCGTGCGTGTCATGAGCCTCGCCATGGCCAAGACGAAGGACCGGAGCCTCCGCCGCTTCGTGCACGAGCAGCACGACCTCTACTTCTCCCGGTTCTCCGACCGCGATGTGCTGCACCAGGCGTTCCTCACGTCGGTGTCGCACGACGTGCGCGAATTCGCGCCGCGCATCACTCAGCCGGTGCTTCTGGTCGCCGCCGTCCGCGACGACATCACCCCGATCGAGGCGGAGCGGCGGCTGGCCACGCTCTTCCCGCGTGCGGAGCTGGTCGAGATCGCCGACGTGGGACACCTCATCCACTACGAGACGCCGGCGCAGGCCGCCGACGCCATCAGGCGCTTTCTCGAGCCTTCCGGCGCCGATACGCGTTGACGTTCATGCGGTTGCCGCAGTTGCCCGTGTCGCAGTAGCGCTTGGACCCGTTGCGCGAGTAGTCGATGTAGACCGAGCGGCAGTCGTCCGCGGAGCACACGCGCACCCGCCCGTACTCGTCGGCGCGGATGACGTCGATGAAGGCCATCGCGGTCTCGACGAGGATGCGGGTGTGCAGAGGAGCGTCGCCGTCGGTGGCATGGATGTGCCACTCCTCGACTCCGTCGTGGGTCACGAGCTGGGGGAGGGCCCGGCCATCGACGAGCATCGCGTTCACCAGCGGTACCGCCCCGTCGCGGTCGACCTGCCACAGCTCGTGCAGCCGGCGGCGGATGCCGCGCACCTCCGCGAGCTCCTCGGCGTCCCGGTCGATCCGGCCGCTGTAGGGCTGCCCGTGGAGGAACCGGTTGAGATCGTCCACCGTCGTCAGGGCGTCCACCCCCGCGGACGAGGTGTCGGGGAGCGTGTTGACAAGGAGGACTGCTGCCGTGAGCGACATCTGCGTGTCATGGATGAATACCACGTTGACTCCTGACGTTCCCCTGAGTAGTGTCACAAGTGTACCGACCGAACACTCCTGACAGGTGACCGCATGACCGCGACGATCGCACACCCGCTCGCCGTCACGTCGCGTACCGCCGGCGTGGTCATCGGACTCGCCTCGGCCCTGGGGTTCGCCTCGAGCGGTCCGGTGGTCAAGCCGCTCCTGGAGGCTGGGTGGTCGGTGGGTGCCGCGCTCCTCCTGCGCATGGGGGGCGCTGCCCTCCTGCTCTCCCCGTGGCTGATCCGGGCGTTCGTCCGCGACCGCAGCATCGTGCGGCGGCACGGGGCGCTCATCGTCGGCTTCGGCCTGACCGGCGTCGCGGGCTGCCAGCTGTTCTTCTTCTCCGCGATGCAGCGGATGCCGGTGGCCATCGCCCTGCTCGTGCAGTACATCGCCCCCGTCCTCCTGGTGGCCTGGGTGTGGATGCGCACGCGTCGGCGCCCGTCCGCTCTCGTGCTGGGCGGCACGGCGGTGGCCGTGGTCGGACTCGTCTTCGTGATCGACCTCACCGGCGCGGCATTCGATCCGATCGGGATGCTGCTGGCCCTCGGCGCCGCGGTGTGCCTGGCGGCGTACTTCGCCCTCGCCGAGCGCACCACCGCGGCGATGCCGCCGGTCGCTCTGGCAGCCGGTGGGTTGATCGTGGGCGCCGTGCTGACGGGCGTGTTGTGCCTGGTCGGCGTCCTGCCCTTCGTCGCGCCCGCCGTGACCACCGATGTCCTGGGTGCGAGCATGCCGTGGTTCGTCTCGATCGCGTGGGTCGCTCTCGTGGCGACGGCGTTCGGCTACGGCCTCGGCATCCTCGCCGTGCCGCGCATCGGGGCACGGCTGGCCTCGTTCGTGGGATTGACCGAGGTGCTCTTCGCGATGATCTTCGCGTGGATGCTGCTGGGCGAAGCCCCCACGCTCGTCCAAGCAGCCGGCGGAGTCCTGATCCTCGCCGGCGTCGTCCTCGTCCGGGCAGACCCGGCAGCCGTCCCGCGGGAGGTCGCTACCGCTCCCGCCGTGCCAGCTCCATGAGCGGGCCGACGCGATAGGGGATGATCTCCCGCATCACGAGGGAGGTCTCGGTGCGCTCGACTCCGTCGACCGCGAGGATCCGCGCATCGACGTCGAACAGATGCTGGGTGTCGCGGCACGCCACGCGAGCCACGAGATCGATCTGTCCGCTCATGCCGTGCGCCTGGAGGATCTCGGGGATCTGCTCGAGTTCGGCGCGGATGCGGGGGAGTTCGGCCTGTCGCACGGTCACGTGGATGAACGCCTCGATCGGGAAGCCCATGGCGGCGGGGGAGAGAGAGCGCTCGTACGACAGCAGCACCTCGGTCCGCTCCAGACGGGCCATGCGCGCCTGAACCGTGTTGCGCGACATGCCCAGGCGATCGGCCAGGGCGACGACCGTGGCGCGCGGGTCATCCGCGAGGGCGCGGAGGAGGTCGAGGTCGACAGCATCCAGATGAGACATGATGCGCAACCCTAGCAGCCAAGAACCGGCGAAGTAGCGCAACCTGCTCAATACTGCGCGGGAGCCTTGAGCTAGGTGCGCGGCGGACGTATGGTCGCGGTGTTCGGCGACGCTGCCGGCGCCGGACGCTCCCCGGCCCCACGAGGGCCGAGGGCCGACCTGGAGGACTGACAATGGTGCCCGCTCCTACCCCTGCCGCCGACCTCGCCCTGACTGGGGACGACGCGGCGCGGCTGCTCACCCCCCACGGCCAGCGTGTGCCCGACCCCGCCTTGGACCCGTGGCTGGGGGATCCCGATCCGGCGCTCCTGCGCACCCTTTACCGCGACATGGTCTTCACTCGCCGCGTCGATGCCGAGGGCTTCGCCCTGCAACGACAGGGCCAGCTCGGCCTGTGGCCCCCGGCCCGCGGCCAGGAGGCCGTGCAGGTGGGCACGACGCACGCCCTGGCCGGCACCGACATGATCTTCCCCAGCTACCGGGAGACCGGCGTCCTCCTGGCCCGCGGCGGACGGCCGTCGGAGTTCATCCTGGCGTGGCGCGGCGAGGCCCACGCCGCCTACGACACCGTGCGGCTCCGCATGGCCCCGATGCAGATCATCATCGGCGCGCACTCGCTGCACGCCACCGGCTACGCGATGGGGATCCAGCGCGACCGGGCCGATGAGATCGCAGTCGCCTACTTCGGCGACGGCGCGACCAGCCAGGGCGACGTCAGCGAGGCGCTGGTGTTCTCCGCGTCGTACCAGGCGCCGGTGGTGTTCGTGTGCTCGAACAATCAGTGGGCCATCTCCGAACCGGTCGACGTGCAGTCCCGGGTGCCGCTGGCAGCGCGCGCCCCCGGATTCGGCGTTCCGAGCGTGCGGGTGGACGGCAACGACGTTCTGGCCTGCTACGCAGCGATGACCTGGGCGCGCGAGCGCGCCCGCCGAGGCGACGGGCCGACGTTCATCGAGGCGGTGACCTACCGGATGGGACCGCACACCACCGCCGACGACCCCACGCGGTACCGCGACGCGGCCGAGGTGGAGGCGTGGGCGCGACGCGATCCGATCACCCGCTTCGAGGCGTACCTGCGCGCCGAGGGCGTCCTGGACGATGCCGCCGTGGCCGAGGTCGCCGCGGCAGCCGACGCGCTGGCCGCGGAGGTGCGCGCGGCCTGCATCGGGGCACGGACGCGCCCGGCGTTGGAGGTGCTCGACACGGTGTACGCCGAGCCGCACTCGGGGCTGGCCGAGCAGCGCCGCGACTACGAGGCGTACCTCGCCGGATTCGCCGACACGGAGGTGGGCTCATGACCACGCTGACTCTCGCGCAGGCCGTGAACGCGGGCCTGCGCTCTGCGATGGAGGACGACCCCCGGGTGCTCGTGATGGGCGAGGACATCGGGAAGCTCGGCGGAGTCTTCCGCGTGACCGACGGCCTGCTCGATCGGTTCGGCGCCCAGCGCGTGGTGGACACCCCCCTGGCCGAGGCGGGCATCATGGGCACCGCCGTGGGACTGGCCTATCGCGGCTATCGGCCCGTGGTGGAGATCCAGTTCGACGGTTTCGTCTATCCCGCGTTCGACCAGATCGTCTGCCAGGTCGCCAAGCTCCACTACCGCACCCGCGGCGCGGTGACGATGCCCCTCACCATCCGCATCCCGTGGGCCGGGGGCATCGGCGCCGCCGAGCATCACTCGGAGTCGCCGGAGGCGTACTTCGTGCACACCGCGGGGCTGCGCGTGGTGGCCGCATCCGATCCGCGCGATGCCTACGTGCTGCTGCGCCAGGCCATCGCAAGCGACGATCCGGTGGTCTTCTTCGAACCCAAGCGGCTCTACCACACCAAGGGCGAGGTCGACCTCGAGCTCGATCTGGCCGATGAGCCCCCGATGGGGCTCGCGCGCGTCGTCCGGGAGGGCACGGATGTCACCCTGGTGACCTACGGCGCCCAGGTGCCGGTCGCACTGGACGCCGCGGTCGCCGCGGAGGACGAGGGCGTCTCCATCGAGGTGATCGACCTGCGCTCGATCTCTCCGGTGGACTACGGCACCGTCACCGCCTCGGTGCGCAAGACCGGCCGTGCCGTGGTCAGCCACGAGGCGGCCCGTGAGGCCGGGGTCGGAGCGGAGTTGGTGGCCAGCATCACCGAGCGCTGCTTCGACTACCTCGAAGCCGCCCCGCGGCGGGTGACGGGCCACGACATCCCGTATCCGCCGGCGAAGCTCGAGCGTCACCATCTCCCCGACCTCGACCGCATCCTCGACGCGGTCGACCGGGTGCTCGACCGCCCGCGCGACCTGCGGGAGGTGCGGTGATGATTCAGGAATTCCGCCTCCCCGACCTCGGCGAGGGCCTCACCGACGCCGAGCTGGTGCAGTGGCTCGTCGCCGAGGGCGAGGAGGTCGCGCTGAACCAGACCATCGCCGAGATGGAGACGGCCAAGGCCGTCGTCGAACTGCCCTCGCCCTACGCGGGAGCCGTGCATCGCCTCCACGCCGACCCCGGCGACACGATCGAGGTCGGTGCGCCGCTGGTGACCTTCGCGATCGCGGGGGATGACGCGTCGCCGGAGGGTCCCGCCGCCGAGATGCCCGCCCCACCCGCCGTCGAGCAGGCCACCCCCGCGGCGGTGGAATCCCCGACGGCCTCGCCCGGCGACGCGCCGGAGAACGCCGGCGCGCGGCAGGCGACCCTCGTCGGGTACGGTGCCGTCGGACGCTCCGGTGCCCGTCCGCACCGCCGGGCCCGGCGCGGACGTGCACCCCTCGCGCCGGACCCGGTTCCCACCCGCGGCGAGGGCGACCGGCAACGCCCGCGGTCGACCCCTCCCGTCCGCCGGCTCGCAAAGAGCCTGGGGGTCGACCTCGACTCGCTCGGAGTGGAGGATCGGCCCATCACGCGGGCGGATGTCGAGGCCGCGGTCCGGCCTCTCCCCGCGGGTCAAAGCCCTCTGCCGAGCGGCGGGCAACCGGGGGCCGTCGGCGACACGCGGGTCACCCGCATCCCGATCCGGGGCGTCCGCAAGCACACGGCCGCCGCGATGGTGCGAAGCGCCTTCACGGCGCCGCACGCGGCCACGTTCGTGACGATCGACGTCACCGAGACGCTGCGGCTCCTCGACGAGCTGGCGCACGACCGCGCGCTGGACGGGCATCGCATCGGCATCCTCACGGTGGTCGCGAAGGCGGTCTGCCTCGCACTGGGGCGTACCCCCGTGCTCGGTTCGCGCTGGGACGAGGAGGCCGGCGAGATCCTCCAGCCGTCCTACGTCAACCTGGGCATCGCCGTCGCGAGCGACCGCGGCCTGGTCGTGCCGAACCTCCCGGATGCGGAGACGCTGAGCCTGGTCGACCTCGCCGACGCGATCGGGGAGATCGTCACCACCGCCCGCGCCGGCACGCTCTCACCCGCGCAGCTGACCGGCGGCACCTTCACGATCACGAACGTGGGCGTCTTCGGGGTGGACGGGGGAACACCGATCCTGAATCCGGGGGAGGCCGGCATCCTGGCCGTCGGCGCTGTGCGGCGTCGACCATGGGAGCACGAGGACGCCGTCGCCCTCCGCGACGTGGTCACCCTCACCCTGTCCTTCGACCACCGGCTCGCCGATGGTGTCGAAGCCGCCCGCTTCCTCACCGACGTCGCCGGGGTGCTCCGCGCCCCCGGCCGCGCGATGCTGCTGCGCTGATGACCACGACCGATACCGGCCCGACGCAGGCCGAGCTGGCCGAACGCCTCCGTCGGCGTCTCGCCGAGGTCGCCCTGGGCGGACCGGAGAACTCCCGCGAGCGCCACGTCGCGCGCGGAAAACTCCTCGCTCGCGACCGGGTGGATCGGCTGCTGGATGAGGGGAGCCCGTTCCTCGAGGTCGCGCCGCTCGCCGCGGAAGGAATGTACGACGGCGATGCGCCCTCAGCCGGCGTCATTGCGGGCATCGGGCTGGTGCACGGGCGGCTCGTGATGGTCGTCGCCAACGATGCGACCGTCAAGGGTGGCGCGTACTTCCCCCTCACCGTGAAGAAGCATCTGCGCGCGCAGGAGATCGCCCGCGACAACCGCCTCCCGTGCGTGTACCTCGTCGATTCGGGCGGCGCGTATCTGCCCCTGCAGGATGAGGTGTTCCCCGACCGCGATCACTTCGGCCGGATCTTCCGGAACCAGGCGCATCTGTCGGCCGCCGGCGTCCCGCAGATCGCAGCCGTCCTGGGCTCGTGCACGGCCGGGGGCGCGTACGTCCCGGCCATGAGCGATGAGAGCGTGATCGTGCGGGGGCAGGGGACGATCTTCCTCGGCGGACCACCCCTGGTGAAGGCCGCGATCGGCGAGACCGTCACGCCCGAAGAGCTCGGCGGAGGTGAGGTGCACGCGCGCCGCTCCGGGGTGGTCGACCACCTGGCCGAGAGCGACGAGCACGCGCTGGAGATCGTGCGCGACATCGTCGCGACGCTTCCGCCGCCCCCTCCCCGAGCGTGGGAAGTCGTCGCATCCGTTCCGCCGGTGGCCGACCCCACCACCCTCTACGACGTCGTACCGGTCGACGTGGCCCAGCCCTACGACGTCCACGCCGTCCTCGACCGGCTCGTGGACGCCGGGTCGGTGCACGAGTTCAAGCGGGAGTACGCCACCACGGTCGTCACCGCGTTCGCGCGGATCCACGGGCACCCTGTGGGCATCGTGGCGAACAACGGCGTGCTCTTCAGCGAATCGGCGCTGAAGACCGCGCACTTCATCGAACTGTGCGACCAGCGGGGCATCCCGCTGCTGTTCCTGCAGAACATCTCCGGATTCATGGTGGGGAAGGATGCCGAGGCGGGAGGCATCGCCAAGGACGGGGCCAAGATGGTCACCGCCGTCGCCACGACCCGCGTGCCCAAGCTCACCGTCATCATCGGCGGATCCTTCGGGGCCGGCAACTATGCGATGTGCGGCAGGGCGTACGACCCGCGATTCCTGTGGACCTGGCCGGCCGCCCGCATCTCCGTGATGGGCGGGCCCCAGGCGGCCGCGGTGCTGGGCACGGTCAAGCGCGATCAGCTCGACGCGCGGGGTCAGGAGTGGTCCGCCCAGGACGAGGAGGCGTTCCGCGCCCCGATCCGCGAGCGCTACGACGCGCAGGGCGACCCGTACTACGCCACCGCGCGGCTGTGGGACGACGGAATCCTCGACCCCGCCGACACCCGCACCGTGATCGGCCTCGCCCTCGAGGTCGTCTCACGTTCCCCGCTTCCCGACCCGCGCTTCGGCGTCTTCCGGATGTGAGCGCCATGAGAGTGCACCCGACCTCTGAGCCTGTCGGAAGGGTGGTCCCTGAGCCTGTCGAAGGGTTCGACACCGTACTCGTGGCGAACCGCGGGGAGATCGCGCGGCGCATCCTGCGGACACTCCGGCGCCTCGGAATCCGCTCGGTGGCCGTCTACAGCGACGCCGACGCGGGCGAGCCCCACGTGTGCGAGGCCGACGTCGCGGTGCGCATCGGCCCGGCCGCGGCGCGATCGTCGTACCTCGACTCCGAGGCGATCCTCGCCGCCGCACGGGCGACGGGGGCGCAGGCGATCCACCCCGGCTACGGATTCCTCTCCGAGAACGCCGCCTTCGCCCGCGCGTGCCAGGACGCCGGCCTGGTCTTCATCGGTCCGGGGGAGCGCGCGATCGAGGTCATGGGCGACAAGATCCGCGCGCGCGATCACGTCGCCGCATCCGGGGTCCCCATCGTTCCGGGCTTCGGAGCGGAGGGGATGAGCGACGCCGAGATCGCCGAGCGGGCGGCCGAGGTGGGCTACCCGCTGATCGTGAAGCCGTCGGCCGGCGGGGGCGGCAAGGGCATGGAGGTCGTCCGCGACGCCGGAGACCTCGCGTCCGCGCTCGCGACGGCGCGGCGGGTGGCTGCGGCGGCGTTCGGCGACGACACGCTGCTGCTCGAGCGGTTCATCTCCGCGCCCCGCCACATCGAGGTGCAGGTGCTGGGCGACGCGGCCGGCACCGTCGTGCATCTGGGCGAACGGGAGTGCACTCTGCAGCGACGCCACCAGAAGGTGATCGAGGAGGCGCCGTCACCGGTCGTCGGTCCGGCATTGCGCGAGCGCCTGGGAGCGGCAGCCTGTGCGGCGGCGGCCAGCGTGCAGTATCGGGGCGCCGGAACCGTCGAGTTCCTCGTCTCGGGAGAGCGCCCCGACGACTTCTTCTTCCTCGAGATGAACACGCGCCTGCAGGTGGAGCATCCGGTCACGGAGCTGGTCACCGGACTCGACCTCGTCGAGCAGCAGGTGCAGATCGCGGCGGGCCGGCCGCTGCCGTTCGGCCAGGAGGACGTGAGGATCCGGGGGTGGGCGATCGAGGCCCGCGTCTACGCGGAGAGTCCTGAACGCGGCTTCCTCCCCGCCACCGGTGACGTGCTCGTGTGGCGATCGGCGCCAGGGGCCCGTACCGACGGTGCGGTGGAGACGGGCAGCAGCGTGGGCGTGGACTACGACCCGCTCGTGGCGAAGGTGATCGCCGGTGGCCCCGATCGGGGAAGTGCCCTGGCGCGGCTGGATGCCGCCCTCGCAGACACCGTGCTCCTGGGTGTGGAGACCAACATCGCCTACCTGCGGACGGTGCTCGCCGACGAGCGGGTGCGTCGCGGCGACCTCGATACCGGGCTGCTGGACCGCCTGCCGCCTGCCGCACCGGGCCCGCCGTCGGAGGCGGTCCTCGCCGCCGCGCGCGACGCGCTCGCGCCTCCTCGCGGGGAACTGTGGGCACGCGGGGACGGCTGGCGGACGGGCGGCGGGCGCCGCGTCACCGACACGGTCTTCGACACCGCTGCCGGCATGGTCGCCGTCGGCGGCGAGACGGCCGCATCCCCCCGCGCCGTCATCGCCCGGGAGGCGGGGCAGGGCGTGTGGGTGCACGACGCCGGGTCGACGGTGCGGGTCGTACCGGTCTCGCGACGCGAGGCGACGATGCGCCGGCTCGAGGGTCACGCATCGGCGGCTATCGCTCCCTCGCTGGACGCGCCCCTGCCGGGAACCGTGGTCGCCCTCCACGTCGCCGACGGCGAGCGCGTGGCCGCCGGTGACCGGATGCTGACCATCGAGGCCATGAAGATGGAACACACCCTCACCGCCCCCCGCGACGGGATCGCGCGCCTGCGGGTCGCCGTCGGGGCGTCCGTTGCCCGCGACCAGAGCGTGGCCGACGTCGAACCCCATGCCGAGGAGGAGCGCCGTGCGCACTAACACCCTGACCGTCGGACTCACCGGGGACGAGCGCGAGCTCGCCGGAATGGTCCGCGCCTTCGCCGATGAGGTCGTGGCGCCTCGGTCGTACGAGGCCGACCGCACGGCGACCCTGCCGCTGGACATCGTCGCCCAGATGGGCGATCTGGGGCTGTTCGGATTGCCCTTCCCCGAAGAGGTCGGCGGCCAGGGCGGCGACTATGCCGCACTCTGCGTCGCACTCGAAGCGCTCGGGCGTGTGGACCAATCCATCGCCATCACCCTCGAGGCCGGGGTGAGCCTCGGGGCCATGCCGGTCTTCCGCTTCGGCACCGACGCGCAGCGAGCCGACCTTCTCCCCGACCTGCTCGCCGGCCGCGCACTGGCCGGGTTCGGTCTGACCGAACCCGAAGCCGGGAGCGATGCGGGCGCGACGCGCACGACCGCGCGGCTGGAGGACGGCGAGTGGGTGATCGACGGCACGAAGCAGTTCATCACCAACTCGGGCACCGCCATCACGCGGTTCGTCACGGTCACCGCGGTGACCGGCCGCGGCGCCGACGGTCGCCCGGAGATCTCGACCATCATCGTTCCCCACGGCACCCCCGGATTCGTCGTGGGACCGGGCTACGACAAGGTGGGCTGGCACGCCTCCGACACGCATCCGCTCGCCTTCACCGGCGCGCGCGTGCCCGAGGGCAACCTCCTCGGCGAGCGCGGCCGCGGCTACGCGAACTTCCTCCACATCCTCGACGAGGGGCGGATCGCGATCGCCGCGCTGGCCACGGGCGCTGCGGAGGGATGCCTGGAGGCGGCCGTCGACTACGCCAAGAGCCGCACTGTCTTCGGCGAGCGACTGTCGTCACGGCAGTCCATCCAGTTCCTCCTCGCCCGCATGCGCGCCCGCGTGCACACGGCGCGTCTGGCGTGGCTGCACGCCGCGCGCCTGCGCGACGTGGGGGAGCGGTTCAAGGAGGAGGCCGCCATCGCCAAGCTCGTCGCAGGAGAGGCCGCGATGGACAATGCGCGCGATGCCACCCAGGTGTTCGGCGGCAACGGCTTCATGAATGAGTACCCGGTGGCACGGCACTACCGCGACTCGAAGATCCTCGAGATCGGCGAGGGCACGACGGAGGTGCAGCTGCTGGTCATCTCCCGCGCGCTGGGCCTGACCGGGTAGCGTGATGACGTGAGCGGCATCGTGCAACGTGGCCTGTGGTTCGAGGAGTTCCAGGTCGGAGCACGGTACCTCCATCGCCCCGGCCGGACGGTGACACAGGCCGACAACATCCTCTTCTCCTCCCTGACCGCCAATCCGCAGGCGCTGCACGTGGACGCCGCGTATGCGGCGACCCAGCCGTTCGGACGGCCGCTCGTGAACTCCCTGTGGACCCTGGCCACGATGGTCGGTGCGTCGGTGGACCAGCTCACGCAGGGAACTCTCGTGGCCCAGCTGGGACTGGCGGACATCGCGTTCCCCGCGCCGCTGTTTCCCGACGACACGCTCTACACCGACACCGAGATCCTCGCGGCGCGCCCGTCGGCCTCACGACCGGGGCAGGGCATCGTGACGATGCGGCACACCGGCCGCTCGCAGCTCGACACGGTCGTGGCCACCGCGACGCGCACGGTCCTGATGTGGCGCGAGGATGCGGAGGGCCGACCGTGAGCGGGTTCACGCTCGGACCCGCGCTGCTCTTCTGCCCGGCCGACCGTCCCGAGCGCTACGCGAAGGCCGCCGCCCGCGCCGACGGGGTGATCCTCGACCTCGAGGACGCCGTCGCCCCGGGAGACAAGACCGCCGCTCGTGGTGCGCTCATCGACGCCGACCTCGATCCCGACCGCACCATCGTGCGCGTATCGGCGCCGGGAACCGACGCGTTCGTGGCCGACCTGGCGACTCTCTCGCAGACCGATTTCCGCACGGTCATGCTCGCCAAGAGCGAGTCGGTGCCGGCACTGCGGGCGCTTGACCCCCGCTTCCGCATCGTCGCGCTGTGCGAGACGGCGAAGGGGGTCGCCGAGGCGGAGGCACTCGCCGCCTCCGACCGGGTCGTGGCCCTCATGTGGGGGGCGGAAGACCTCGTGGCGAGTCTCGGCGGCACGTCCAGCCGCGACGGGAGCGGCCGGTACCGCGACGTGGCTCGCTACGCCCGGTCGCGGGTGCTCCTGGCCGCCCGGGCGAACGGCAAGGCGGCCATCGATGCCGTCCACCTCGACATCGCCGACGTCGCGGGGCTCCGGGCAGAAGCCGAGGACGCCGCCGCCTCCGGGTTCGGTGCGACCGCGTGCATCCACCCGTCCCAGGCGGCCATCATCCGCGCGGCCTATCTTCCCGATGCCGCCAGCGTCGCGTGGGCGGAGGGGGTGCTCCGCGCCGCGGAGAACGCGGGCGGGGTGTTCCGCTACGAGGGCCGGATGGTCGACGAACCCGTGCTCGTCCACGCCCGGCGCATCCTGGAGCGCTCACGACTCTGAGCACGCCCCGGGTCGCGGTGCCGCGCCTCCGGTGCCGCGTGCGTTCTACGCCGCGCCGACGTAGGACAGCAGCCGGATGTGGTCGCGTTCGACGAGGAACGTGTGCGCCGATCCGTTGGGGAGGCGCTCGCCCTCGGGTGGCAGTTCCTCGCCGCTGGCGTGACGGATGACCTGGCGGATGAGGGCGCCGTGGGCGACGGCGACGACCTCCGGCGCACGCGGTGCCGTGGCGATCCGCGCGTCGCGCACCACCTCGCGGATGGCGCGCACCGCGCGCTCGCGGACGTCGGGCCACGCCTCGGCGCCGGGCACCTCCGCGCCGTGCCAGGTGCCCCAGCGCTCGTGGAATTCGGCGGCGGTCAGCCCCTCCGCGTCGCCGTACGCCCGCTCGCGGAGCCCCGGATAGCGCGAGGGAGCGGCGACGCCCAGGACGTCGGCGATGATGTCGGCGGTCTCGGCGGCCCGCGAGAGATCACTGGAGACCACGACGAGCGGGGTGTCGGTGTCGCGGTGCCCGGCCAGCAGCATCCCCGCCTCCCGTGCCTGAGCGCGGCCGGTGTCGTTGAGGGGGATGTCGGTCGCGCCCTGGACGCGTCCGTCACGGTTCCAGTCGGTCTCGCCGTGGCGGATGAGGGTGAGGAGCGTCACCGCACGAGTTTAACCGGGGTCAGGGGCCGGGTCGGCGGTGAGGGCCGCGCGGAGGGCGGTGAGCACCTCGCTCGTGCCGGCGTCGATCTTGACCGTCGCGCGCGCGTCGGCGCGGGTCTCGCCGCGGTTGATGATCACCACGGGGATGCGGCGCCGCCGCGCCCGCTCGACCAGACGCATCCCCGAGTTCACGACGAGGGAGGACCCCGCCACGACCAGGGCACCGCTGGCGTGCAACAGCTGCTCGGCCTCCCGGAACTTCTCCGCGGGGATGAACTCCCCGAAGAACACCACATCCGGCTTCAAGGTCCCCCCGCACACCGTGCAGGCGGGAATGCGGAAGCCCTCCACGGTCTCGGGGCGGACGTCGCCGTCCGGTCCGAGTGGCAGGTCCTGATCCACCCGCAGCCACGGGTTGTCCGCCTCGATCCGCTCGGCGAGGTCGCGCCGGTCGAACACCTGGCCGCAGTGCGTGCAGAACACGCGCCGCATCGTGCCGTGGAGTTCCACCACCCGGCGGCTGCCCGCGCGGATGTGCAGCCCGTCGACGTTCTGCGTGATGACGCCCGTCGCCACGCCCGAGCGCTCGAGGTCCGCGATGGCGGCATGACCGGCGTTGGGCTGTGCCCCGGCGAAGGTGCGCCACCCCAGATGGCTGCCCACCCAGTAGCGGCGTCGAGCGTCCTCGCCGGCGAGGAACTGCTGCGCGGTCATCGGGGTGCGCACCGGCGCGCCCGCGCCGCGGTAGTCGGGGATTCCCGAGTCGGTGGACACCCCCGCGCCCGTGAGGATCGCGAGGCGGCGTCCGGCCAGAGCGTCCACCGCACGGCCGAGCGCAGCCGACGTCGCAGCATCCTGCGCGAACACAGCAGCCACGGGCCCACCTCCGCCTCCGAGTGTAGGCGTGCGCCGGCGGGCCGCCGCCCTGCTGGCAGAGTGAGAACATGCGCACGATCGAGATCACGGATGCCGCCGACCCGCGGCTGGGCGACTACCGCGACCTCACCGACGTCGCCCTCCGCCGCGTGCGGGAACCGGCCGAGGGGCTCTACATCGCCGAGTCGGCAAAAGTGCTCGCGCGTGCCCTCGCCGCCGGTCACCGGCCGCGGTCGCTGCTGGTGCAGGAGAAGTGGATCCACGACGCGCAGGAGCTGATGTCCACGGTCGAGGGTGCCGGGGATGCGCCGGTGTACGTGGTCTCGGAGGAGATCGCGGCGCGGGTGACCGGTTACGCGGTGCACCGTGGCGTGCTGGCGGCGATGCACCGGCCCGCCCTCAGGCCGGTGGCCGAGGTGGTCGCCGGTGCGCGCCTCGTGGTCGTGCTCGAAGACATCGTCGATCACACCAATGTCGGAGCCGCCTTCCGCAGCGTCGCGGCGTTGGGGGCCGATGCCGTGCTGGTCACGCCGCGGTGCGCCGACCCGCTCTACCGCCGGAGCGTCCGCGTCAGTATGGGGACGGTGTTCCAGGTGCCGTGGACGCGTCTTCCCGAATGGGATGCGGCGGGCCCGCTGCTGCACGAGGCCGGGCTGCACCTGGCCGCGCTCGCCCTGTCGGACACAGCGGTGCCCCTGGACGAATTCGCCGCCTCCCGCCCCGGCCGCGTGGCGCTCCTCCTCGGCGCCGAAGGCGACGGCCTGAGCCGTCGGGCGCTCGCGGCGGCGGACACGATCGTGACCATCCCGATGGCCGGGGGAGTGGATTCCCTCAACGTCGCGGCGGCATCGGCCGTCGCCCTCTGGGCCCTGCGTCACTAGCCCGGGGGTGCGGGTCCTCGGTGGTCGCGTCAGAAGCCCCGGCCGCGGCGGCGGCCGCACGCGCGGCCTCCTCCGCCTCCGCCTCATCCGCCCCGTGGGCCAGGGCGGCTGCGGCGGCAGCAGCAGCGGCGACGACCGGAAGCGGCTCGGGGCGTTTGGGCGTGACGAGGTCGCCCGAGGACTTGTGACGCAGGCGCCGGAGCACCCATGGCATGAGGTGCTCGCGCGCCCACACGAGATCGTGGGCGCGGGCGGCCCGCCACGTGGTCCTGGGGAGCGGGTCGGGCTGCATCGGCTGCAGGTCGTTCGGGACGTTCAGGGCGCGCAGCACCATGCGCGCGACCTCATGGTGCCCGAGGGAGTTGTAGTGCAACCGGTCGTCGGTGAAGAACCGCATGTCCTGCACCACCTTCAGACCCCACTGGTCGGCCACGACGCAGCCGTAGGTCTCGGCGATCGCGCGGACGTTCTCGTTGTAGATCGCGACCTTGCCGCGGATGCCGCGGAACACGGGCGTGAAGTTCGTGTCGATGCCGGTGAACACCACCAGCGTCGCCCCGTCGCGGGTGAGGCGCACCACGGCGTCTTCGAACTGCTGGGCGACGGCATCCGGATCGGTGCCCGGGCGGATGACGTCGTTCCCACCGGCGGAGAGGGTGATGAGGTCGGGACGAAGCGCGAGGGCCGGCTCGATCTGGTCCGCAGCGATCTGCGCGATGAGTTTTCCGCGCACCGCGAGGTTGGCGTACGCGAAGTCGTCGGCCTGGGCGGCGAGCACCTCGGCGACCCGGTCGGCCCAGCCGCGGAATTCGCCGGGGGAGCCGGGTTCGGGGTCGCCGACGCCCTCGGTGAAGGAGTCGCCGATCGCGACGTAGCGGCGCCAGGGGTGGGCTCCGGGGTGCGTGGTGAAGGGGGCGTGGTCGGGGACGTCGGGGTCTGTCGTCATCGTTCCTCCGGGCGACAGGCTACCCCTCCCACCCGGGCCACCGGCTACCCCTCCCACCCGGGCGGAGAGGTCGGCGGCATCGCCTAGGGTAGTGAGTCGCGTCGATCGGAGAGGGGAGGAAACGTGGACGAAGACCCGGTCCTCACCCCCGAGAATCCCCTGGGGAACGAGGCGCACTTCGGCAGCTTCGCGGCCGAACACCTCTCACCGACCTATCCGCAACGCGCGCCGTGGGGAACGGCCCAGCGCCTGCGTGCGTGGCAGGCCGAAGCCCTCGACACCTACTTCGGCCTCGACGGCCCGGACGGCGTGGGGAAGGGCCCGCGCGACTTCCTCGCTGCGGCCACCCCCGGCGCCGGCAAGACGACGTTCGCGCTGCGCCTGGCGAGCGAGCTCGTGCGGCGGGGCGTCGTCGATCGGATCGTGGTGGTCGCCCCCACGGAGCACCTGAAGACCCAGTGGGCGGATGCGGCGGCCCGCGTCGGCATCCGGCTGGACCCGTCGTTCAGCAACCGGCATGCGGCACCCTCCCGGCAGTACCACGGGGTCGCCGTCACCTACGCGCAGGTCGCCGTCAAGGCATCCGTGCATCACCGCCTGACGCTCGATGCGCGCACCCTCGTGATCCTCGACGAGGTGCACCATGGCGGCGACGCACTCAGCTGGGGCGATGCGCTGCGCGAGGCGTACAGCCGCGCCACCCGCCGGCTGCTCCTGTCGGGCACCCCCTTCCGCAGTGACACGGCCCCGATCCCCTTCGTCGAGTACCACCCCGACGGGAAGGGCATCCGGGTCTCGCGCACCGACTACGCGTACGGGTACCGCCGGGCGCTGGAAGACGGCGTCGTGCGCCCCGTCCTGTTCCTCGTCTACGCCGGGCAGATGCGGTGGCGGACGAAGGCCGGCGACGAGATGGAAGCCCAGCTCGGCCAGGACAACACCAAGGACATCACCGCCCAGGCGTGGCGTACCGCGCTGGATTCCCACGGCGAGTGGATCCCCGCGGTGCTCCGCTCGGCCGATCGGCGCCTCACGGAGGTGCGCGAGCACATCCCCGACGCCGGCGGCCTCGTCATCGCCACCGACCAGACCGCCGCGCGCGCCTACGCCGCGATCCTCGCCGACCTCACCGGCGAGCCGCCCACCGTCGTCCTCTCCGACGAAGCCGAGGCCTCCACGCGCATCGAGCAGTTCTCCCAGAGCACCAGCCGATGGATGGTGGCGGTGCGCATGGTGTCGGAGGGGGTGGACGTGCCTCGCCTCGCGGTGGGCGTGTACGCCACGTCCGCCGCCACCCCGCTGTACTTCGCCCAGGCGATCGGGCGCTTCGTGCGGGCGCGGCGGCGCGGCGAAACGGCGAGCGTGTTCCTCCCCAACGTGCCGATCCTCCTCGCCCTCGCCGGCGAGCTGGAGCGTCAGCGCGACCACGCTCTGGACCGCGATTCCGACGACGACCAGTGGAACGCCGAAGAAGACCTCATGGACGCCGCCGAGCGTGAGGAGAAGGCATCCGACGGCCTCACCGAGGAGTTCGCCTTCCAGGCGCTGGGGTCCCGCGCCCACTTCGACCGGGTGATGTACGACGGCAAGGACTTCGGTCAGCTGGCGCTGCCGGGCACCCCGGAGGAGGAGGAGTTCCTCGGAATCCCCGGGCTCCTGGAGCCCGACCAGGTTCACGAGGTGCTGATGTCGCGCGTGTCACGCCAGTCGCGTCACCGCACGTCTCGCGAGGCGCGGGAGTCGCGCTCGTCGCCCGAGACGACAGCCGAACCCGCCGAGGCGACCCTGCCGCAGCCGCTGCACCGCACCCTCAAAGAGCAGCGGCAGCTCCTCAACAGCCTCGTCGGTCTGTATGCGCGGCAGACGGGCGAAGCGCACGGACTGGTCCACGCGGAGTTGCGGAGGGTGTGTGGGGGCCCGGCCGTCTCGCACGCCACCGTGGCGCAACTGCAGGCCCGCATCGACGTGCTGCGCAGGCGCGTCCACTCGTGACACCAGGGGCGCGCCGTCTCCCGCCGTCCTGGGCGCTTCGGATCCCCGAAATGCTGGCAGTTCCGGCCCCGGCAGCGGACAGCCGGGTGCGCATGGATAGCGTGGAAGCATCCCACCCCGAACGGAGCCTTCGTGACCCGCGCGCCCGCCGCACCCACCGACCGAGACCGTCGCCGATGGGCGCGCTACCTCGTCGATGAGCGTGCCGAGGCCCGCGTGTACCGGGAGCTCGCCACGCGTCGGAGCGGCGAGGAGCGGGCGATCCTCCTGGCCCTCGCCGAGGCCGAGGACCGACATGCCGCGCACTGGCTCGATCTGCTCGGGGACGAGCTCCCGCGCCTGCCGCGCCCGGGCGCGGGCACTCGCGTACTGACCTGGATGGCGCGCCGGTTCGGATGGCTGTTCGTCCTCGCCCTCGCCCAGAACGCCGAGGGACGCTCGCCGTACGACGACGAGCCGTACGCGACGGCCGCGATGGCCGCGGACGAGAAGGTGCATCACGAGGTCGTGCGGGGGCTCGCCGCCCGGGGCCGCCGCCGGCTCTCCGGCACCTTCCGCGCGGCGGTCTTCGGCGCGAACGACGGACTCGTCTCCAGCCTCGCGCTGGTGATGGGGATCGGCGCGACCGGGGTGGCGCCCGGGTTCGTCCTGTTCAGCGGAATCGCCGGGCTCCTCGCCGGTGCGCTCTCGATGGGCGCGGGCGAGTTCGTCTCCGTGCGGTCGCAGCGGGAGCTGCTCCAGGCCACCGAACCGAACGAGTACGCCGACGACGCGTTGCCGCACCTCGACCTCGACGCCAACGAGCTCGCGCTGGTCTACCGCACGCGCGGACTCCCCGTCGACGAGTCCCTGGACCGCGCGCGCCGCATCGTCTCGGCAGCGCAGGTGTCCGGCCGCGGAGCCGTGCGCGCCGGGGAACCCGAACCGGGCGATGCGCACGAGATCGTCGGCAGCGCCTGGCGCGCAGCGTCCTCCAGCTTCCTCTTCTTCGCCTCCGGCGCGATCATCCCCGTCCTGCCGTGGATCTTCGGGCTTTCCGGACTGGCCGCCGTCGCCGTGGCCCTCGTGCTGGTGGGCGTGGCGCTGCTCGGCACGGGCGCGACGGTGGGCCTCCTCTCCGGAGCATCCCCGCTCCGCCGCGCGCTGCGTCAGCTGCTGATCGGCTACGGCGCCGCCGCCGTGACCTACCTCGTCGGACTCGCCTTCGGCGTGAGCCTCGGCTGACCGCCGGTCAGATGTGCCCGAGCGCGAGCATCGCGTCGGCGACGTGGATGAACGCGGAGATGTTCGCTCCGGCGACGTAGTCGCCCGGGACGCCGTACTCGTCCGCGGTCTCGAGGCACCGGTCGTGGATGGAGCGCATGATCTGCTCGAGCCGCTCCTCCGTGTGCGCGAACGTCCACGAGTCGCGCGAGGCGTTCTGCTGCATTTCGAGCGCACTCGTGGCCACACCACCGGCGTTCACGGCCTTACCCGGCGCGAACTGCACGCCGGCCTCACGCAGCGCCCGGATCGCCGCCGGGGTCGTGGGCATGTTGGCGCCCTCGGCCACGATGCGGCACCCGCCGCGGGCCAGGGCCCGAGCGCCGTCGGCGTCCAACTCGTTCTGCGTCGCACACGGGAGCGCGATATCGCACGGCACGTCCCAGATCGATCCGCCGGCGACGAACTGCGCGCCGGGGCGCTCGTCGGCGTAGTCGCTCATGCGTCCGCGCCGGGCGTTCTTGATCTCCTTCAGCAGATCGAGATCGATGCCGCCCTCATCCATGACGAATCCGGCGGAATCCGAGCACGCGATGACCGTGCCCCCGAGCTGGTGCACCTTCTCGATCGCGTAGATGGCGACGTTCCCCGAGCCCGACACGACGACGCGCTTGCCCTCCAGACCGTCGCCGGCACCGCGCAGCATCTCGTCGACGAAGAACACCACGCCGTAGCCGGTCGCCTCGGTGCGCACCTGCGATCCGCCCCACGTGAGGCCCTTGCCGGTGAGAACGCCCGACTCGTAACGATTCGTGATGCGCTTGTACTGACCGAACAGGTAGCCGATCTCGCGGCCGCCGACCCCGATGTCGCCGGCGGGGACATCGGTGTGCTCGCCGAGGTGGCGGTACAGCTCGGTCATGAACGACTGGCAGAACCGCATGATCTCGCCGTTCGAGCGGCCCTTGGGGTCGAAGTCGCTGCCGCCCTTCCCGCCGCCGATGGGCATGCCGGTGAGGGCGTTCTTGAAGATCTGCTCGAACCCGAGGAACTTCACGATGCCCAGGTACACGCTCGGGTGGAAGCGGAGGCCGCCCTTGTAGGGGCCGAGCGCGGAGTTGAACTCCACGCGGAACCCGCGGTTCAACTGCACGCGCCCCGCGTCATCGGTCCACGGCACGCGGAAGATGATCTGGCGCTCGGGCTCGCACAGCCGGCGGATGATCTCGTCGTCGGCGTACTGCGGATGCTTCGCCACGACGGGAGCGAGGCTTTCGAACACCTCGCGCACGGCCTGGTGGAACTCCGCCTCCCCGGGGTTGCGGCGGACGACCTCGTCGTAGACGGGGATGAGGCTGGGCTCGAGAACGGACACGATGCTCCTTCCGGTGGTGCTCTGCCGCACGCGACAGGCGCGCCGGGAACGGGGCCCGCCGCCATCGACGCTATCCGCCCGCCGCGATCCGGGAAACCACCCCTGCACGCCGGCCCTCCCGGCCGGTCGCCCCGGCGCGGGGGAATGCGAAAAGGGCCCCTATCGGGACCCTTTTCGTTCTGTGCGCGAGGGGGGACTTGAACCCCCACGCCCTATACGGGCACTAGCACCTCAAGCTAGCGCGTCTACCTATTCCGCCACCCGCGCATGGGTGTATCGGTTTCGCAACCGAAGATCGAGATTAGCACGTCGGCGCAGGGCGTCGATAATCGCCCGTCCCCCCTCGGGGACCGACGGCGCTCGAGGAGGGGCCCCGGCGCAACACGGGGCGGACTCGCGCGACCGGTAGCGTAGTCGGCATGGCACCGAGCTCGTCCGACTACCCCGAAGTCGCCCGAATCGCCTCCGAACTGATCCGCTTCGATACGTCGAACTACGGCGGCGGCCGCGCCGAGGGCGAGCGTGAGGCGGCCGAGTACGTCGGCGCCTATCTGGAGACGCTCGGACTGCGGCCCGAGTACTACGAGCCCATCCCGCGCCGTACCAACGTGATGGCGCGCGTGCCGGGACGTGATGCGCACAAGCCCGCGCTCGTGCTGCACGGGCACCTCGACGTGGTCCCCGCGATCGCGGAGGACTGGAGCGTCGACCCGTTCGCCGGTGAGATCCGTGACGGGCTCCTGTGGGGCCGCGGCGCGGTGGACATGAAGAACATGAACGCGATGATCCTCACGTCCGTCGCCGACATCCTCCGTTCCGGCGGCCAGCCCGAACGCGACCTCGTGCTGACGTTCTTCGCCGACGAGGAGAACGGGGGGATCGAGGGTTCCGGACTGGTCGTGCGCGACCGCCCCGAATGGTTCGCCGGCGCGACGGAGGCCATCAGCGAGGTCGGCGGGTACTCCATCCCGATCGGCGATCGCCGCGCGTACCTGCTCCAGGTGGGGGAGAAGGCGCTCATCTGGATCAAGCTCGTCGCGCGAGGTCGCGCCGGGCACGGCAGCCGCGTGCACCCCGACAATGCCATCACCGCCCTCGCGGAAGCCGTCGCAGCCCTCGGGCGGACGCCGTGGCCGGTACGGCTGACCGACACGACCACCCAGTTCCTCGACGCTCTGGCCGACCTCACCGGCGGCGACCGCGCCGACCCCGACGCCCTCGCCGAGCGCACGGGCGCCGCCGCGGCATTCCTGCGCTCGACGCTGCGTACCACCGCGAACCCCACCGGGCTCACGGCCGGGTACAAGCACAACGTCATCCCCGACCGCGCGGAGGCGCTGGTGGATGTCCGCGCCCTGCCGGGGACGGAGGATGCCGTCCTCGCACAGATCTCCGAGATCGTCGGGCCCGGGGTCGAGGTGGAGCTGGTCCACCGCGACATCGGCCTCGAGGTGCCGTTCGCCGGCGACCTCGTGGACGCGATGGTGGCGGCACTGGACCGCGCCGACCCGGGCGTGCCCGTGCTGCCGTACCTCCTGGGCGCCGGCACCGACAACAAGGCGCTGGCCGGCCTCGGCATCTCCGGCTACGGATTCGCGCCCCTGCGGCTGCCGGCCGACCTCGACTTCACCGGCATGTTCCACGGCGTGGACGAGCGGGTGCCCGTGGACGCTCTCGAATTCGGCCGGCGCGTGCTCACCGATCTCCTGCGGACTTACTGAAAGGCGCGCATGCACGTTCTCGAGGCCATCATCCTGGGGCTCGTGCAGGGACTGACGGAGTTCCTGCCGATCTCCTCGAGCGCGCACCTGCGTATCGTCGGTGAGATCCTGCCTTCGGCCACCGACCCCGGCGCGACGTTCACCGCGATCACCCAGATCGGCACCGAGCTGGCGGTGCTCGTGTACTTCTGGGGCACCATCGTGCGGATCATCTCCCGCTGGGCCCAGTCACTGGCCGGCCGGGTGCCCCGCAACGACCCGGACGCCCGGATGGGGTGGCTCATCATCATCGGGACCATCCCGATCGGCGTGCTGGGGTTCGTGTTCCAGGACGTCATCCGCGACACCTTCCGCAACCTCTGGCTCGTCGCCATCGTGCTCATCGTCTTCGGCCTGCTGCTGGGGGCCGCCGACCGCTGGGGCAGGCGCAACCGGGAGCTCGACACCCTGACCTACCCGCACGGCATCGCCTACGGCTTCGCCCAGGCGCTCGCCCTGGTCCCGGGCGTGTCGCGCTCGGGGGCCACGACGACCCTGGGTCTCGCGCTGGGGTACACCCGCCCCGCCGCAGCGGAGTATGCGTTCCTCCTGGCCGTGCCCGCCGTTTTCGGCAGCGGCTTCTACGAGCTCCTGCAGAGCTTCGAGTCGCCGGGCGGACCGTACAACCTGGCGGAGACCGGGATCGCCACCGTCGTGGCGTTCGGGGTGGGGCTGGCCGTCATCGCCTTCCTCATGCAGTACATCAGGCGGCGGAGCTTCCTGCCCTTCGTGATCTACCGCGTGGTGCTGGGCGTCGTGCTGATGGTGCTGCTGGCCACGAACGTGCTCCAGCCGTACTGACGCGCCGGCTCAGCGACGCGCCGGCTCCGCGACGAATCGGATCAGCGGCGGGGCGGCTCGTCGCGGCCGGGCTTGCCGGGCCCATCGGTGCGGCGCCGCAGGTAGCGCTCGAACTCCTGCGCGATGGCGTCGCCGGATGCTTCGGGGGAGTCCCACGTGTCGCGGGTGCGCTCGAGCTGGTGGATGTACTCCGTCATCTCCTCGTCATCCGCTGCGGCGGCGTCGATGGACGCCTCCCACGCGGCCGCTTCGCTGGCCAGGTCGCCGCGCGGCACCTCCGCGCCGGTGAGGTCTTCGAGCCGGTCCAGCAGCGCGAGCGTCGCCTTGGGCGAGGGCGTGTGACCGGCCACGTAGTGCGGCACGCTGGCCCACAGGCTCGCGGAGGGGATGCCCGCGGCATCCGCGGCAGCCGACAGCACGCTGAGGATTCCGACGGGGCCTTCGTAGCTGCTGCGCTCGAGCGACAGCTCATCGCGGAGGCGCTCGTTCTCGCTCCCGGCGAAGACCGAGATGGGGCGGGTGTGCGGCACGTCCGACATCATCGAGCCGAGCGAGACGATCCCGGTGATGTCTTCGCGCAGCGCGATGTCGACCAGCTCGTTCGCGAAGGCCTGCCACGCTCGCGCCGGTTCTGCCCCGGTGAGCAGCCACAGCTGCGTTCCGCTCCGGGAGGGCTGAGCGGGCTTGTACAGCGTCGCCGCCGGCCAGCGCAGCGTGCGGTGGCCTTCGCCGTCGGTGACGATGTGCGGCCGCGTGTACTGGTAGTCGAAGTACAGCTCGGGGTCGACGGAGAACACCGGCTCGTACCCGCCCTGCTCGCGCAGAAGCGTCACCGCGGCCGAGGCGGCCTCGCCCGCGTCGTTCCAGCCGTCGAACGCGGTGACCAGAACCCGGCGACCCAGTGCGTCCACGCAACCTCCTCAGCCCTGCCACGCGATCCCTCCAGGATAGGCGCATCGCGCGCCGGGCGGGCCGGACCGGGTGGGGGACCCCCATCCCTCCTCGATACGATGGACGGATGACTTCGCCCCTGCCCGCCGCCGTCCTGTGGGACATGGACGGCACCCTCGTGGACACCGAGCCGTACTGGATGGCGGCCGAGACCCCGCTCGTGGAGAGCTTCGGCGGGACGTGGTCGCACGAGCAGGCACTGCGCCTGGTGGGGATGGGGCTCGAGGATTCCGCGCGGATCTTCCAGGACGCGGGAGTGCGGATGAGCGTGCCCGACATCATCGATCACCTCACCGACGGCGTCATGGCGCGCCTGGCCTCCACCGGGGTGCCGTTCCGGCCCGGAGCCCGAGAGCTGCTGGCCGATCTGAAGGCCCAGGGAGTGAAGACCGCACTCGTGACGATGTCGATGCGGCGCATGGCCACGAGCGTGGTGGATCTGATCGACTTCGATGCCTTCGACGTCGTCGTCGCGGGCGATGACACGACACGGCCCAAGCCCTACCCCGATGCGTACCTGCAGGCGTGCGCCGCGCTCGGCGTGGATCCCGCCGACACCGTCGCGATCGAGGACTCGCCCAACGGCCTGCGCGCTGCCCTGGCCAGCGGCGCCGTGTCCCTCGGGGTGCCCCTGATGCTGTCGTTGACCGGTGTCGGCGCGCACGCCCTGTGGCCGAGCCTGGAGGGCCGCACCACGGACGACCTCCGCGCGCTCCACGCCGCACACGCGGTCGGTCAGGAGGCGGCCCGATGAGCGAGATCCCGCACCTGAGCGGCCCGTTCCGCATCGGCGACCGCGTGCAGCTCACCGGCCCGAAGGGGCGCCTGCACACGATCACCCTGCGCGAGGGCGGAGAGTTGCACACCCACAACGGCGTGCTTCCGCACGCGAGTCTCGTCGGTCAGCCGGATGGCAGCGTCGTGACCAACAGCGCCGGCCACGAGTACCTCGCCCTCCGTCCGCTGCTGCGCGACTTCGTCATGTCCATGCCGCGGGGAGCGGCGATCGTCTACCCGAAGGATGCCGCCCAGATCCTGGCGCAGGCCGACATCTTCCCCGGCTCCGTGGTCGTGGAAGCGGGGGTCGGTTCCGGCGCGCTCGCCCTGTGGCTCCTCCGCGCGATCGGGCCGAGCGGGCGGCTGGTCTCCTTCGAGCGCCGCGAGGAGTTCGCCGAGGTGGCGCGCGCGAACGTCGAGACGTACCTGGGCGCCCAGCCGTCGACGTGGCAGCTGATCGTGGGGGATCTGGTCGAACAGCTCCCCGGATCCGTGGCTGCCGGCTCGGTGGACCGCGTGGTGCTCGACATGCTCGCCCCGTGGGAGTGCATCGACGTCGTCGCCGACGCGCTGACCCCCGGCGGGGTGGTGCTCTGCTACGTCGCGACCGCCACCCAGCTCAGCCGGGTTGCCGAGTTCATCCGCGCCACGGGCCTGTTCACCGACCCGGATGCGAGCGAGACGATGGTGCGCGGCTGGCATGTCGAGGGCCTCGCCGTGCGTCCCGACCACCGGATGGTCGCCCACACCGGGTTCCTCCTCACCGCGCGGCGGCTCGCGCCGGGGGCGGTGCCGCCGGAGGTCAAACGGCGCGCATCCAAGAGCAGCTACGGCGATGACGATGTCGAGCTGTGGACGCCCGGAGCCGTCGGAGACCGGGAGATCACCGACAAGAACCTGCGTAAGCGCGTGCGGGAGGCCCAGCGTGCCGCCGAAGGAGTGCGGCAGGCGGGCGAGCGGGGCGCCGAGGAACCCACCCCCTAGACTGTTGCGGTGCGTAGAACTCCCGCTCTCCTGGCCGCCACGACCCTCCTCGCCGTCGGTCTCGTCGGATGCTCGGGGACACCGGACGAGTCGTGCAACCCGACCATGCGCAACGCTTCCGCCCTCGACGCCGTGGAGGTCTCCGGCTCGGGTGACGGCGAGCCCACGGTGGACGTCCGCACCCCCTTCCGCGTCGGCTCCACCGCATCGAAGGTGCTCGAACAAGGCGACGGCACCGAGATCGTCGACGAGGATCAACTGGTCGTGCTCGACATCACCGTCGCCGGGGGAGATACCGGCGAATCCGTGATCGCCACTCCGTACAGCGGCGATCTGACCCGGGTGTTCACGCTGTCCGAGTGGTTGCAGGGATTCCCGGGGCTGGTGAGCGCGCTCGACTGCGTCACGGAGGGTTCGCGGCTGGTCGTGGGCCTCGCGCCCGACGACCTCGCCGAAGGCGCAGCGCAGAGCATCGGGCTCGGCGAGGACGAGTCGGCGGTCGCCGTGGTCGACGTGCGGAAGGTCTACCTGCCCAAAGCCGAAGGCGCCGACCAGTTCACCGAGGGCCATGGCCTCCCCACCGTCGTGCGCGCGCCCGACGGGCGACCGGGCATCATCGTGCCCGACGCCACGCCGCCCGCCGATGTCGTGGTCGAGGTGATCACGCGCGGGGACGGCCCGGAGCTGACCGCCGACGACGTCGCCCGCGCCCACTACACCGGCGTCGTGTGGCAGACCGGCGAGGTCTTCGACACGACGTGGGATTCCACGCCGGCGGAGGTGTCGCCGGAGACCCTTCCCCCCGCGGTGGTCTCGGCCCTGGAAGGCCAGACCGTCGGCTCGCAGGTGCTCGTGGTGGTCCCTCCGGGCGAGGCGTTCGGCGACGAGTCCCAGGGCGCCATCCCCGGCGGGTCCTCCCTGATCTACGTGATCGATCTGCTCGGCATCGACGGCTGACGCCCCGGGTGGCTGCTCCTGCCCCGGCAGGGGCGAACGTAGGATGTGAGGGTGCCTACGCGACCGGTGAAGAACGCTCCTGAGGAGCGTCTGGTGAACCTCGTCGTCGCGCTCATGGCCACCGAGCAGGGACTGACCAAGGACACCATCCTGTCGTCGGTGGCCGGCTACCGCGAGCAGGCCGAAGGCGGCGCATCCAAGGATGCGCTGGAGAAGATGTTCGAGCGCGACAAGGAGAGCCTGCGCGGGCTCGGAGTGCCGATCGACACGATCGGCGACTACGCCGATCCGGACGACCTGCGCGAGGCGCGCTACCGGGTGCCCACCGCCGAGTACGCCCTGCCGGCCGACATCACCTTCACCCCGGCCGAGGTCGCGCTGCTGAACATCGCCGGGAGCGTCTGGGGCTCGCAGTCGATGTCGGTCGATGCCCGCAGCGGCCTCCGCAAGATCCGGGCCCTCGGCATCCCCGTGGACGAGCCGATCATCGGCTACGCCCCGCGGATCAGCCTGCGCGATCCGGCGTTCCCGGCTCTCCAGGCCGCGATCGAGCAGAGCCGCGTCGTCACCTTCCCGTACCTCCGGCCCGGCGACACCGCCCCGCGCTCGCGTCGTGTGCGCCCGCTCGCGCTGGTGGAGTACGAGGCGCGCTGGCACGTGTTCGGCTACGACGTGAACATCGACGCCGAGCGCACGTTCCTCCTCTCCCGCATCGTGGGCGAGGTGGAGCTCACTCGGGAACGCTTCGACGCGACCCAGCGCGAGGGCGCGGGGGAGAAGGCACTGTCGGGTCTGCAGGCGGTCGCGGCCTCCCAGACCGCGCTGCTGGAGGTGCACCCCGGTACCGAGGCCGCGCTGAGGCTGCAGCGACGGGCGACCCCCGCCGACCAGGGCATCCGGGTGCCGTACGTCGACGTCCATGTCTTCGCCGAGGAGCTCGCCTCCTACGGACCCGAGGTGCGGGTCGTCGAACCGGCGGAGCTTCGCGAGCAGGTCGTCCGCCGCCTGGAAGCGACCCTGGCGCTGCACGGAGGCGTCGCATGACGGCGCGTAAGCCGATGCTGGCCACCGACCGCGCCGCGCTCATGCTGCAGCTCGTGCCCTACCTCATCGGCAAGGGCGAGGTGTCGATCGTCGAGGCGGCCGACGAGTTCGAGGTGACCCCCGAACAGATGCGGGTCTTGGTGGAGAAGCTCACGGTCATCGGCCTGCCCGGCGACGGCGGGTTCTGGCAGCTGCCGAACGACCTGTTCGACATCGACTGGGACCTCCTGGACTCGCGCGATGTCATCTCGATCACCAACAGCGTCGGTCTCGAACGCTCTCCCCGCCTCACCGCGCGCGAGGCGGCCGCCCTGCTCGCCGGTCTCCAGCTGGCACGGACGCTGCCCGGAGCCGGCACGAACGAACTCATCACGGGACTTCTCGCCAAGCTGGCGCGCGGCGCGTCGGCGGCTCCGGCCGACGTGATCGTGGCGACAGGACCGGTCGACGACGTGCGCGACGTGGTCGACGAGGCCCTGCGCTCGCGCGTCGCGGTGTCGTTCACCTACAAACCGCCGGATGCGGCCGCCACGACGCGCACCGTCGACCCGGTCAAGGTGCACATCGCGAACGGCTCGTGGTATCTGCAGGGGTGGTGCCACCTGCGCCGGGCGATGCGCACGTTCCATCTCGAGCGCGTGAGCGACCTCACCCTGACGGAGATCCCGATCACCCACGGGGCCGAGCCGGTTCCCGACCTGTTCCAGCCCGGCGAGAACGACGTCGTGGTGCGTATTCGCTTCCCCTCGGCCATCGCACCGCTCATCGGGGACTACCTGGACCGTGCCCGCACGGAGACGGCCGGCGGCACGACGACGGCGGTCCTGCAGGTGGCCGACGAGCACAGCCTCAAACGCCTCGCCGCCCGACGCGGGGGTGAGGTGGAGATCCTCGATCCGCCCGCCGCGCGCAGCGCCGCCGCATCCTGGGCGCAGGCCGGGCTCGCCCAGTACCGCTCCGAGGCATAGCAGCCGCGTCGCCGCGCTAGGACCGCCGCGGCGGCCCGGGAGTTACACTGGGGGAATCCCGTAATCCTCGAGGAGATCTCATGCTCGGCAACTTCACCGGATGGCACCTGCTGATCGTCCTCGCTGTCATCCTGCTTCTGTTCGGCGCGGCCAAGCTGCCCGCCCTCGCCAAGAGCATGGGCCAGTCGGCCCGCGTGTTCCGCGGCGAGATCAAGGAAATGAAGCGGGAGGACGCCGTGGAGACGGGCACTTCCGATCGTCCCGGCGCGCCCACGGCGACGAACAGCACCGCGGACCGGCCCGGCGGGACGCCCAACTCGTCTTCCTGACCGGTCGTGGTCACGACCGATCCGCCACGGGTGGGAGAACAGCCCGGCACACCGCGACGGGGTGATCGACGCATGTCGCTCGGCCAGCATCTGGTCGAGCTGCGGAGGCGACTGATGATCGCCGCGGCGGCGCTGCTGGTGGGCATGGTCGTCGCGTTCTTCATCACCGACGGCGTGATCGACGTGCTCACCGAGCCCATCCGCACCGTCGCCGCCGACCGGGGCACCGACCTGGTCGCCCTGAACTTCGACACCGTCACCTCCGCGTTCGACATGCGGATGCGGATCGCCTTCGCGATCGGCCTGCTGCTGTCCGCGCCCGTCTGGCTGTGGCAGATCTGGGCGTTCATCATGCCGGGCCTCACCGGTAAAGAGACCCGATACACGGTCGGCTTCGTCGCCGCCGCCGTGCCGCTGTTCTTCGGGGGGTGCGTGGTGGGCGTGGTCATCATGCCGCACATCATCGAACTGATGGCCACGTTCGTGCCCGATCAGGGCGCCCAGCTGTTCACCGCCGTCACCTACTACGACTTCGTGTTCAAGCTGCTGATCGTCATCGGCGTCGCCTTCGTGCTGCCCGTCTTCCTCGTCGCCCTGAACCTCGCCGGCGTCATGAGTGGCAAGGCGATCCTGAAGGGATGGCGCGTGGCCGTGCTGGTGGCGACCATCTTCGCCGCCCTCGCCACCCCCGCGGCCGACGTCATCAGCATGCTGATGCTGGCGGGCATCCTCGTCGTGCTCTTCTTCGCCGCCGCGGGACTGTCCCTTCTCTTCGACCGCCGCCGTCGTCGCCGTGATGCCGCCCTCCTGCCGCCGGAGGCGACGCCATGAGCACCCCGAGTCCCGCCGAACGATTCGCCCGCGCCTCCCAGCGCGCGCAGCATCCCCTCACCACCGCGTTCGCCGCCGCCCAGCGGTTCGACCTCGACGAGTTCCAGATCGCCGCATGTCAGGCTCTCGAAGAGGGCCGGAGCGTTCTCGTCGCCGCCCCCACGGGTGCGGGGAAGACCATCGTGGGCGAGTTCGCGGTGCACCTGGCGATGAACGAGCCGGGGGAGAAGGCGTTCTACACCACGCCCATGAAGGCGCTGTCGAACCAGAAGTTCCGCGAACTGGTCGAGGTCTACGGCGCCGACGAGGTGGGCCTTCTCACCGGCGACACCAACATCAACGCGTCGGCGCGGATCGTGGTGATGACCACGGAGGTGCTCCGCAACATGCTCTACGCCGATTCCTCGGCGCTGCGGGGCCTCCGCTACGTCGTGATGGACGAGGTGCACTATCTCGCCGACCGATTCCGCGGCCCCGTGTGGGAAGAGGTCATCCTGCACCTCCCGCCCTCGGTGCGGCTCGTCTCGCTCTCGGCGACGGTGTCCAACGCCGAGGAGTTCGGCGACTGGCTCGACACGGTGCGCGGCGACACGCAGGTGATCGTGTCGGAGGTGCGTCCGGTGCCGCTCGAGCAGCATGTGCTCGTCCGGGGCGACCTGCTCCCGCTGTTCGACGACCGCGCGGGTGTCGCCACCGCACAGGTCAACCAGGAGCTGATGCGGATCCGGTCGGGGTCGGGGTCGACGTACGAGAACAACCGGCGGGCGCAGTCCTACCGGTCGGCACAGCAGACCGGCTCCGCGCCGCACGGCCGGCGCCCGCCGCGGGGCGGACAGCGTCCGGTGCGCTCGGCCAACGTCCAGCGCGTCGAACGTCTCGACCGCCCGGAGGTCGTCGGGCTCCTCGAACGCGCCAACCTGCTCCCGGCGATCTTCTTCATCTTCAGCCGGGCCGGGTGCGATGCGGCGGTGCAGCAGATGCGCCGGGCGAAACTGCGGCTGACCACGGAGGAGGAGCGCCGGGAGATCCGCGAGATCGTCGAGGAGCGCACGCGGACTCTCCGTGACGAGGACCTGGCGGTGCTGGGGTTCTGGGAGTGGCGGGAGAACCTCGAGCGGGGCGTCGCCGCCCACCACGCGGGGCTCCTCCCGGCCTTCAAGGAGGTCGTCGAGTACCTCTTCCAGCGCAAGCTCGTTAAAGCCGTCTTCGCGACCGAGACCCTCGCGCTGGGCATCAACATGCCGGCCCGCACCGTGGTGCTGGAAAAGCTGGAGAAGTTCAACGGCGAAGCCCGGGTGGCGATCACGTCGGGGGAGTACACGCAGATCACCGGCCGCGCCGGTCGCCGCGGCATCGACGTCGAAGGTCACGCCGTCATCCAGTGGACCGAAGGTCTCGACCCGCAGGCGGTCGCGGCTCTCGCCTCGCGCCGCACCTACCCGTTGAACTCGAGCTTCCGCCCGACCTACAACATGGCCGTGAACCTCCTCGACCAGTTCGGCCGGCCACGCTCGCGCGAAATCCTGGAGTCGTCGTTCGCGCAGTTCCAGGCCGACCGGTCCGTGGTCGGCCTCGCCCGCCAGGTGCGCGAGAACGAAGAATCCCTCGCGGGGTACGAGAAGGCGATGACGTGCGACCGCGGGGACTTCCGCGAGTACTCCGCCATCCGCCGCGACCTCTCCGAAGCCGAGAAGCTGAACCGCCGCGACGCGACGGCATCCCGTGCCACCCGCGAGCAGCGCCTGCGCGAGATCGCGTCGCTGCGCAAGCGGATGCTGCGGCACCCGGCCCACTCGTGCCCCGACCGGGAGAACCACGCGCGGTGGGGCGAGCGGTACTGGAAGCTCAAGCGCACGACCGACAAGATCCGCGCGCAGATCCAGACCCGCACCGGCACGGTCGCCCGCATCTTCGATCGGGTCGTGGACGTTCTCACCGAACTGCAGTACGTCGCGGTGGATGAGGACGGCGCCACGCACCTCACGCCCGCCGGACGGACGATGCGGCGCATCTACGGCGAACGCGACCTGCTTGTGGCCGAATCGCTTCGCCGTGGCCTGTGGACCGGACTGGATGCCCCGGCCCTCGCGGCGATCGCGTGCTCGCTGGTCTACGAGCCGCGCCGCGACGACGCCGGCCCGGGGGAGTACGGGCTGCCGCGCGGCGCGTTCCGTCCCGCGCTGGATGCCACCCAGACGCTGTGGCAGGAGCTCGACGACCTCGAGCGCGAGCACCGGCTCCCCGGCACCGAGCCGATCGCGGCGGGGCTGGCCAGCGCCATGCACCAGTGGACCCGCGGCGCACCGCTTGACCGGGTGCTCGCCGACGCCGATATGGCGGCGGGCGACTTCGTGCGCTGGGCCAAGCAGACCATCGACCTGCTCGACCAGCTGTCGCTGGTCGCCGACGCCCCCGTAGCAACGGTGGCCCGCCGCGCGCTGGACGGCGTGCGCCGGGGCATCGTGGCCTACTCCACCGTGTGACACAGCCGGTAGTCAGCATCCCGAAGCTATGGTCGAATCCGTGCCCGCCCCCCTCCCGCTGCTGCCGCTGTGGGCAGCGGTGCTCACGGCGGGCGTGGGCGGTCTCGCGCTGGATGCGGCCTTCCCCGACATCGGCTGGTGGCCCCTCGCGTTCGTCGGAGTCGCGTTCGCCCTCGCGTCGCTGATCGGCCGGAGCGTCGGCGGTGCGCTGCTGGTGGGAGCCGTCTTCGGCGCCGCCTTCTGGTTCGTCCACGTCTCGTGGACCACCCGCTACCTCGGGGTCATCCCGTGGTTCGGTCTGGCCGGGGCAGAGACCGTGTTCTGGGCGGTGGGCTCCGTGCCGATCACCCTCGCGTACCGGTGGCTTCCGCGGGTCCTCCCGGGGCGGTGGTCGCGTCTGCTCCTCCTGCCGGTGCTCGTGGCCGGTCTGTGGACGATGCGCGAGCTCGTGATGGGCTCGTGGCCGTACACGGGATTCCCATGGGGGCGCATCGGGATGACCCAGTCCGAAAGCCCCCTGGGCTCGCTCACGTCCTGGGTCGGTGTGACCGGGCTGACCTTCCTCATGGTCGCCTTCGCCGCGGCGGTGCTGGAATGGGCCCGGATCGGGCGGTTCCGCGATGTGCGGACGGCCCTCCCCGCCGTGGCGCTGGCCGTCGTCCTCGTCGCCGTCCCCTCCTTCCCGACCGCGGCGGCCGGGACGCTCCGGGTAGGAAGCGTCCAGGGGAACGGACCGACGGGGTACTTCGACCCGCGCGGACCGGGAGACGTCCTCAACGCGCAGCTGGAAGCGACGTCGCCGCTGTTCGGCGAGGAGCTGGATCTCCTGGTCTGGCCGGAGGGGGGCGTGGATGCCGACCCCCTGACGAACGCGGGAACGGAGCGCACGCTGGACGCTCTGGCCGAACGCGTCGGCGCGCCGTTGCTGGTCAACGCCGCCACGGCCCGTGGCGACGACGTCTTCAACACCTCGATGCTGTGGACCGCGGGCGAAGACGCCCCGCAGCTCCACGACAAGACGCATCCGGTGCCCTTCGGCGAGTATGTGCCCGACCGGTGGTTCTTCCAGGCGGTCGCGCCCGACCTCGTCGGTCTCATCGGTCGGGAATACTCGCCGGGGACCAACCCGCCGGTGGTCGATCTCGGCGGGATCGCCATCGGCCTGGCGATCTGCTTCGACGTCATCTACGACGACGTGCTGTGGGACGGCGCGCGCGAGGGCGCTCAGCTCTACGTCTTCCAGACGAACAACGCCGACTTCCGCGATACGGACGAGAACCTTCAGCAGCTGGCCTTCGCACGGATGCGGGCCATCGAGACGGGGCGGGCGGTGGTAAACATCTCCACGGTCGGCACGAGTCAGGTGATCGCCCCGGACGGCAGCGTCATCGACGCTCTCCCGGCGGGTGAGGCGGGCACCATGCTCACCGAGGTGCCGCTGCGGGAGGGGCTGACGCCCGCCGTGGTCCTCGGATCCGCCCTGCAGGCGATCATCGGGTGGGGGAGTGTGCTCGCCCTCGCCGCCCTCGGCGTCGCCGCCACGCTCCGGTCACGTCAGCGGGTGGCCCACCACCGATGACCTCGCCGGGGAGCGGAACACCGGCGGAGACACGACGACGCCGACCCCGAAACGGGGCCGGCGTCGGTGGTGCCTGGACTCAGGCTGAGATCTTTTCCGTGGCATCTCCGCCACCGCGGCGCGCGCGGATGTAGGCGAGACGCTCTTCGAGAAGCTCTTCCAGCTCGGGCATCGTGCGCCGCTCCAGGAGCATGTCCCAGTGCGTGCGGGCGGCCTTGTCTTCGCTGTGGTCGACGGTGGCGGTGCCCTCACCGATGCGAAGCAGCGCCTCGGCGCCGCACGTGCGGCACTCCCAGGACGGGGGTACTTCCGCGTCGGCGGCGAACGTCAGTGTCGTGTCACGTCCACAGGACGTGCAGGTGTAGATGTGCTGTGCGCGGTCGTGGAACACGACGCCCTCTTCGCTTTGTAGGCTCTGGGCGCCGAGTCGGACTCCGCGCAGACTGCGGTCTGCCATTTTATGGTCCTCTCGTCGCTGTCCAGGTATAACGTTCTGACCTGGGCGATCCATCCGAACGGGCGCGCGTCGTCGCGCATTCACAGAGGATGCTCAGCGGGAGCGGTCACGCGACGAGCGTCAGCGCCACATCGGCGCGATCGGTCACGAGGCCGTCCACACCGGTCGCGAGCAGACGCTCCATGTCCGACAGGTCGTTCACGGTCCAGACATGGACCTCCACGTCCCTCGCGTGGGCGGCGTCGATCAGGCGGGGAGTGAGGACCCGTCTCCCGCGGTGCCGCTCCGGAATCTGCAGGGCGTCCACTCCGCGCAGCGCGGCATCCACGCCGCGGCGGCTGCGTACGGCGAGCGCCGCGAGAAGCTGTGCGAGCACGCGGGATCCGGGTGCGGTCGCCGGGAGGATCGGGGCACCGGCCCGTTCGGCGGCGGCGAGCGCGGCACGGCGACGCGCGTCCGAGAAGCTCGTGAGCAGCACCCGCTCGGCGTGCGGGGCGACCAGACGTCCGACCGCATCCTCCGTACCGGCGACCTTCACGTCGAGGTTGAACCGCAACGTCGGGAACGACTCCAGCGCCTGCTCGAGCGTGAGCAGCCCGCCTCGCTCCGCGAGCATCTCCATCAGTTCGGGCAGGGCCACCTCCGCCACGCGGCGGGGATCGTGGGCCACGCGGGTCAGATCCTCGTCGTGCAGGAGCACCACGACGCCATCGGAGGTGAGGTGGCAGTCCGACTCTATGTACTCCACCCCCGTGGCGTGAGCCGCCGCCACGGCCGCGAAGGAATTGTCCACGACGCCGGAGGCGGCAGCATCCGCGGTGAGCAGTCCTCGGTGAGCGAGGATCCGCGGCGTTCGGGTGCCGCGGAGGTAGGGATGGGTCACGACGATTCACGCCCCGCCGAGATCGCCCGACCCGGCGGGCATCGTGGAGCGCGCCTGCGCCGCGATGTCATCGGCCGCTGCGGCCGCTTCGCGCGCGGCCTCGACGGCCTCGTCCGCTCCGCCGCTTCGGGGCGGGGGAGTACGCGGCGAACGGCGGAGATCCGCTCCGCTCTGCCGCCCGCCGAAGGCGTCCCCGATCCCCTTCAGGGCCTCCGTCAGTTCGCTCGGGATGATCCACAGCTTGCTCGACGGGCTCTCGCTGATCTTCGGGAGGGTCTGCAGGTACTGGTAAGCCAGGAGCTTCTCGTCCGGGTCTCCGGCGTGGATCGCGGAGAAGACCATCTGGATCGCTTCGGACTCTCCCTGCGCGCGCAGCACGGCGGCCTGCTTGTCGCCTTCGGCTCGGAGGATCTCGGCCTGCCTGCGGCCCTCGGCCTCCAGGATCTGCGACTGCTTGGATCCCTCGGCCGTGAGGATCGCCGCCCGCCGGTCGCGCTCGGCGCGCATCTGCTTCTCCATCGAATCCTGGATGGAGTGCGGTGGGTCGATGGCCTTGAGCTCCACGCGGCCGACGCGGATGCCCCATTTGCCGGTTGCCTCATCCAGCACCACGCGCAGCTGGCCGTTGATGTTGTCTCGGCTGGTGAGCGCCTCTTCGAGGTTCAGCCCGCCGACGACGTTGCGCAGCGTCGTGGTGGTCAACTGCTCCACCGCACCGAGGTAGTTGGCGATCTCGTAGGTGGCGGCCCGTGCGTCGGTCACCTGGAAGTAGACGACGGTGTCGATCGAGACGACGAGGTTGTCTTCGGTGATGACCGGCTGCGGGGGGAAGGAGACCACCTGCTCGCGCATGTCGATGAGCGGACGGACGCGGTCGATGAAGGGGACGAGGAGGTTCAGGCCCGGCTGGAGCGTCTTGTGATAGCGGCCGAGACGCTCCACCACCCCCGCCCTGGCCTGCGGGATGATGCGGATGGCGCGGAAGAGCACCACCACGACGAAGACCAGGACGGCGACCGCCAGCGCCCAGCCGATGACGGCCGGGATGACCTCTTGTGCGGTCATTCGGGGACCTCCTCAGGTCGGGGGTGGACGTACGCGGTCGCGCCGTCGATCCGCGCGACGCGCACCGGCGTGCCCGGCTCGATCTCACCCCGTGCGTCGCTGCGTGCCGTCCAGACGTCGCCGTTGGCGAGCTTCACCTGACCGGTGACGGTCGTGACGGTGGCGAGCACCCGGCCCTCCAGGCCCAGGAGCGCCTCCATGTTCGACGGGCTCGCGTCGGATGCGCGGTGGAGTCGTCGCAGCAACGGGGGCCGGAGGGCGAACAGCAGGACCGCCGCGACGCCGGCGGCCACGATCACCTGCAGCCAGAGCGGGGCGCCGAGGAGATCGGCGCCGAGGCCGGCCAGTCCGCCGACCGACAGCATCAGGAAGGTCAGGTCGAGGGTGAGCATCTCCACGACCAGGAAGATCAGCATGAGCACCACCCATCCGATCCATGCCCACTGGCCGATGGTCTGGAGCAGCTCCATGGTGCGCCTCCTTGCCCGCAGACGGTCCCACGCACGGTCGTGCGCGAGCACGGATTGGTAGGGTCGAACAGCCCGCGCGAACGGCCGCCGCGGTGCAGGAAACCGCCGACTTCAGGAGCTCCCCGTGTCCCAGATTCTCCCGCCCGACTCGCTTCGCGGCAAGACCGCCCTCGTCACAGGGTCGTCCCGCGGGATCGGCGCGGACACCGCGCGCTACCTCGCCGAGGCCGGTGCGAACGTCGTGATCAACTACCGCAACAAGGCGCCCCGCGCCGAGAAGCTCGCCACGGAGCTCCGCAGCCTCGGGGTGCAGGTGCTGGTGGTGGGAGCAGACCTCACCGATCCCGCCTCCGTCGAGGCGATGGCCTCGGAGGTGGAGCGGGCGTTCGGAGCCCTCGATGTGCTCGTGCTCAATGCGTCCGGCGGCATGGAGGCGGGGATGGGCGAGGACTACGCGCTCCAGCTGAACCGCGACGCGCAGGTGCGGGTCCTCGAGGCGGCTCTGCCGCTCCTCGGGGACGGCGCCCGCGTGGTGTTCGTCACGAGCCACCAGGCCCACTTCATCCGGACCACCCCCACGATGCCGGAGTACGAGCCGGTCGCCCTGTCCAAGCGTGCCGGGGAGGACGCCCTGCGCGAGTTCATCCCCGAGCTCGCCGAGCGCGGCATCGGATTCGTCGTGGTCTCGGGAGACATGATCGAGGGGACCATCACGGCGACCCTGCTCGAGCGCGCGAACCCCGGAGCCATCGCCACGCGCCGCGAGTCGGCGGGGCGGCTCTACAACGTCGCGGAGTTCGCCGCCGAGGTCGCGCGCGCGGCGATCGAGCCGATACCGGCTGACAACACGCGTCTCATCGGCGACACCTCGTCCTTCGAACCCGAGTGAGCATGCGCCCGACGGACATCGACGCACTGGTCCGGGTGGGCCGGCCCGCCATCGCGAGCGACGGTTCGTTCGCGGTGTTCGCCACGTCGCGCCCGGATGTCGCGGCCAACCGCAATGTCGGGCAACTGTGGCGGATCGACCTTCCCGGGGGAAAGCCGCGCCGGTTCACGCGCGGCACCGCCGACGCGAGCCCGGCACTCACCCGCGATGACGCGCACGTCGCCTTCCTGCGCGCCGATGCCCAGGGCCGCACGCAGGTGTTCGTCGTCGGAGCCGGGGGAGGGGAACCCGTGCAGGCCACCGACGCCCCCTCCGGTGTGGAGGACTTCGCGTGGTCACCCGACGGCACGCGGATCGCGTACACGGCGCGGATCGCCGAGCCGGGCCGGTACGGCACCGTCAAGGGCCTCGACGCCGCCGCCGAGGCGCCCCGGCACATCACCGGCGTCCGCTGGCAGGCCGACGGCCTGGGCTACCTCGCCGATCGGCCCGCCCAGCTCTTCCTCATCGACGCGCCCGCCGTGGACGGCGAGCCGTTCTATGAGCCGGCCTCGCGCGTGCTGGCCGAGGGGGAGGACCAGCCGACGACCACCGTGGTGGCTGCGGAGGCCGTCGCCCTCACCGAGGGACCGGCGAGCTGGCACGGCGCCGTGTGGACCTCCGACGGCCGGGAGATCCTCGTCGTGCCGGACGTGATCGAGCACGACATCCGTGACCTCCGCAGCCGCGTCGTGGCCGTCGCCGTCGACGGCGGGGGGATGCGGGAGGTGCTCCCCAGGTCCGCCAACCTCTCGGTCGGCGACGTGGCGGTCGCCGATGACGGCACCGTGTTCCTCCTCGCGAACGACGTGGGGCCGCGCGGGACCGACTTCGTGGCCCCCGGCGTCGCCCTGTGGATGCTGGGGCCGGCTGGTCCGCATCTTCTCACCGAGCCCGAGACGATCGACCTGGGCGAGGTCGGCAGCCGGGCCACCCCGGTCGGCGACGACGTGCTGGTGCAGGACCGCACCCGCGGCCGCATGCGGATCCTCCGTGTCACGAGGGACGGAACGGTCTCTGAGCTGCTCGGCGGCGACGTCGGGGCGAGCGGGGTGGCGGCCGCCGGGCAGCGGATCGTCGCATCCGTCAGCACCCCGGACTCGTACGGCGAGCTGGTGCTGCTCGAGCCCGGCGCGCCCGCGCGCGTCCTCACGCACTTCGGCCGCGCACTGGGGGAGACGGGCATCACCACCCCGCAGGAGCGGGAGGTTCCGGGCCGGGACGGCTACCCCGTCCATGGCTGGGTGGCCGTGCCCGAGGGCGAGGGACCCTTCCCGGTGATCCTGCAGATCCACGGCGGACCGTACGCGACCTACGGGGTGCACGTCTTCGACGAGACCCAGGTGCTCGTGGACGCCGGGTACGCCGTGGTCTACTGCAACCCGCGCGGCAGCGCCGGGTACGGACGCGCCCACGGCCGCGCCATCCGGGGCGCGATGGGCACCGTCGACTACACCGACATCATGGACTTCTTCGACGGGGCGCTGGTCGCGGACGCCCGCCTGGATGCCGAGCGCGTGGGTGTCATGGGCGGCTCGTACGGCGGTTACATGACGGCGTGGGTCATCGCGCACGACACGCGGTTCGCCGGCGCGATCGTAGAGCGCGGGTTCCTCGATCCGGTGTCATTCCAGGGCACGAGCGACATCGGCAGCTTCTTCGGCGACGAGTACGTCGGCACCGACCCGGACGCGGTGCGCGCGCAGAGCCCGCTCGCGGTGGTGGATCGTGTCACGACACCGACCTTCGTGATCCACTCCGAGCTCGACTTCCGGTGCCCGCTGGAGCAGGCCACGCGGTACTACACCGCGCTGAAGCGTCAGGGGACCGAGGCGGAGATGCTCATCTTCCCCGGCGAGAACCACGAACTCTCGCGAGCAGGTCAGCCGCGGCATCGCGTCGAGCGGTTCACCGCCATCCTGGACTGGTGGCGGCGATACCTGCCCGCTTGAGGAGCGCCGTCAGACGATGCCCCGCCCGATGGTGACCGCACGCACGATCCCGACGATGCCGAGGACGATCAGCGCGATGCCGAGGAACACCCACAGCAGCCCC
Source organism: Microbacterium sp. Z6_144 (assembly GCF_057197625.1). Taxonomy (NCBI): domain Bacteria; kingdom Bacillati; phylum Actinomycetota; class Actinomycetes; order Micrococcales; family Microbacteriaceae; genus Microbacterium; species Microbacterium sp. Z6_144. Next base: position 1,846,286 of record NZ_JBXVPT010000001.1, on the reverse strand, counting down.
ACGTACATCGGCGTGAACAACAGGATGAGGCCGGCGACGATGCTGAGGACGCCCGAGAAGATCGCCCAGCCCTTCGACCCCGACGCGCCCAGGGTCGTCAGCGTCACGATCCCCTCCACGATCCACAGGGCTCCCACGATCACCCCGAGGACGATGGTGAAGCCGACGGTGGCGGCCGCGAGGTTGACCAGCGCCACCACCCCGGCGATCACGAACAGGGCACCCAGGACGACATAGCCGACGCGGACCCAGCCGGAGAACACGCGGACCAATATGCCCACCCCGGCATACACCAGACCGGCCGCGACCGCCCACACCGCGATGATGGCGACCGCGACTTCGGCCGTGCGCCCCGGCCAGAAGACGATGAGGAGCCCGACGATGAGGGACAGCGCGCCCGAGACCCCGAGCGCCGTCCGGATCGTCGTGAGGGCACCGCGCGCGAACGACTGGTCCACGGACATGGCGTCTGCCTTCCTGGGAGCAGGCTGAGTGCCGCCCGGGGCCCACTGTAGGGCACAGGGCGGGAGGAGACGAGGGACCTTGGACCCGGTCGGATCAGTGCAGGAGCGCCGCGGCGAGGAACAGGACGGGGATGCAGCCGAGGGTCGTGACGAAGATGGTGTCGCGGGCGATGATCTCGCCGACGCCGTAGCGCTGAGAGAACAGGAAGGCGTTCTGCGCCGTCGGCAGGGCGGCGAGCACGACGACGATCCGCGTCTGCTCGGGGGAGAGGCTGAACGCGGTTGCCAGAAGCCACGCCACCAGCGGCATCGCCACGAGCTTCAACGCCGACGCCAGGAGGACATCCACCCGCCGACCGGCGGCCGTGAGGACCCGCTGGCCATGCAGCGTCATCCCGTAGGCGATGAGCATGACGGGGATGCACGCGTCGGCGAGGAGGGAGAGGGGATCGAGCACGATGGGCGGCAGTTCGAGTCCGCTGAGTGCGACGAGCACTCCGAGGGCGGCACCCCACAGCATCGGATTTCTCACGGTCTGAGCGGCGATGCGCCGCCACGACCGGGTGCCCGCGGTGGCCGCATCCAGCAGCGCGAGGGTGACCGGCATGAAGACGAGGAGCTGGAAGAGCACGACGGGAGCCGAGTAGGCGGCGTCGCCGAGGATGTACAGCGACAGCGGTATGCCGATGTTGTTGGCGTTGACGTAACCGCTGGAGAACGAACCCACCACGGTCTCGCCGAGCCCTCGCCGCAGTACGAGCGCACCGATCAGCGCGTAGACGGCGAACATCGCCAGGGCGGTGAGCGCCGACACCGGCAGCAGGGCCGAGAAGAGGGTCTGCACGTCGGCGCCGGCCAGGATGACGAACAGCAGGAACGGCGAGAGGACGAAGAAGGTGAGGCGGCTCAGCACGCGCTGGCCCGCCGCACCCAGCAGGTCGGTCCGGCCCAGGACGTAGCCGACAACCACCGCCAGGCCCACGACGGCGAAGCCGGTGAGAACGCCGGTCATGCGTGCGCGCGCGGGGGAAGCGAGGGGCGGGGGCGCGTCGTCACGGAACGAGCTTAGGGGGCCTCACCCGTGCGACTTGCCTTTGCCCGGGCCCGGGCCGCTTCCCTCGTTCCCCTTGCCGCCGCCGGGGCCCTTCTCCTTGTCCTTCTCTTTGTCTTTCTTCTCCTCCGGGCCCCCGCCGTCGTTGCCGCTGTCTTCGCCGTCGGGGGAGTCGACCGGGGTCTCGACGGGGGTGTCGTCGACGGGGGCCTCGACGGGAGTGTCGTCGACGGGGAGCGGCTCTTGCGGGGCCTGTTCGGCGGGCTGCTCGGGCTGGGGCGTCGGCGCCGAGGGGGGCGCGAGTGCGGCCAGCTCGGCTCGGATGAGCGAGATCGTCTCGAGGATCGCCTCGGCCTCCTGGGCTGTCAGATCGCCGGCGGTCTGCTCGGCCGCCACCTGTGTCTCGATCTCGTCGATCGATGCGGATGCCCCGGTCAGGTCGCCCGCGGCGGCGGAATCGGCGGCCGCCACCACGAGGGTGCGCAGATCCGGTTCGGACGGGGGAGTGCTCGCGCATCCGGCGAGCGCGAGGGATGCGGCCACGGCGAGGCCGACGAGGGCCGGGGTGCGCCGGTTCACGGCCGCACCTGCTCGAGGAGCCGGCGAAGATGCTCGCCCAGGGGCTCGGGGAGCGCCGGGAGAGTGGGATCGGGGGTCGGAGACCCTCCGGGCAGCACCATCAGCGCGAACACCAGCCCGATCGCGGCGGCCAGGACCACGGCGCCGAGACCGATCCACCAGCCGCGATGCGACCGGGACGCAGGTGCCGGGTCGCCCGGCGTGTCCGACAGGATGGCCGTGGGCGCGGCGGGGCGCAGCTCCACCGTAGGGCGATCCGAGGTCGAGGCGCCGGTGGCAGCGGGCATGGTGATCGCCGCACCGTCGGGCATGGTGATCGCCGCACCGTCGGGCATGGTGATCCCCGCGGGGTCGTACCGTGCCGCGGCGGGCTCGGTCTGGAGGAGGAGGGCGGCGCGCCGGACGGCGTGAGCATCGGGCCGTTCGGCGGCGTCCATCGACGTCATCGCCCCGAGGAGCCTGCGCCATCCTTCCGGCAGCGTCGAGGGGATCTCCGGCGCGCGGAGGAGCCGAGCCACGAGCGCCTCGTGCGGCGTGTTCTGTGCGTAGGCCCGACGCCCCGTGATCGCCTCGAGCAGCACGAGACCCAGGGAGTAGATGTCGGCGGCGGGTGCGGGTGGTGCGCCGCGGGCCTGCTCGGGGCTCAGGTACGCCGCAGTGCCGATGAGCGTCCCGGTGGCCGTGACGCGGGCGGAGTCGATGAGGTATGCGATGCCGAAGTCGGCCAGCGTGGCGCGCGGGGGCTCGAACGGCAGCGGCGCCGGACGCAGCAGCACGTTGGAGGGTTTGAGGTCGCGGTGGACGATGCCGCGCGCGTGGATGACGTGCAGAGCCTCGGCCAGGTGCGCCGCGAACGTGGCGGTCAGAACCGGGTCCACCGGGCCCTCGGTGAGGCGCTGCGTGAGGGTCGGCCCCTCGATGAGCTCCATGACGAGGTACGGCGGGTCCTCGTCCAAGCGGGCGTCGAAGAGCGTGACCAGCGACGGGTGGGTGAGGGACGCCAGCACGCGGGTCTCGGAGGCGACGCGTGCGCTGTCGGATTCTCCGGTGGCGTTGGCCGCGAAGATCTTCAGGGCGACCGAGCGCTCGAGACGCTCGTCGGTGGCTCGGTACACACTGGCGTATCCGCCGCGCCCGATGACTGTCTCCAGGCGATAGCGTTCGCCCAGGACAGCGCCGTCGGCGGGGACGGCGGGAGGATCGATGACACCTGTCATCGTGCGCCTCCCGCCCACCCGGAGCAATTGCCGATAATGCACATTATGTCAGTTTGCTCGTTGCTTATGTCAGTGTGATCGTTGCTTATGTCAGTTTGACCGCTCCTCCACCGAGGAGCGCGCACGTGGCGTCAGACGACGTCGTCGCCGCTGGTGCGCGTGGACTGACGGGTGACGCGCTCGCCCGCGGCCGGGTCGACGGCGGTGCGCGTGACAGTGTCGCTGGACCGGCGGCGCATCATCAGCACGAGTCCGATCACGAAGACGACGACGCCGGCACCCATGAGGATGTAACCGATGAGGTCGAGGTTGATGACATCGAGCTGCACGTTCACGGCGAACGCCAGGATGGCTCCGATGACGAACAGCGCGATTCCTGCTCCGATGCTCATGGCTCTCCCCTTTCCGGACGCCGGACACGTGCGACGTCCTTGCGGCACGGTGCCGCGGTCCCATGATGGTCTCACGCGTGGAGGGGTCCTGAGGGCTTGACATCCGGCCGGTCCCCCGGACCTGTTATGGAACCGGTTCCATGGGTGTCGCCGGCGCCGCCTAGTCTCGACGCATGGGTGCCACCGTCTTTCACACGGCCGTCACGCTCAATGGCTTCCTGGCGGACGAGAACGATTCGCTCGCGTGGCTGTTCGCCGTGCCCGGCGCCGATGACGCCGAGAACGACATGGCGTCGTTCCTGGCGACGGTGGGTGCGTTCGTGATGGGCGCGGCCACGTACGAGTGGGTCCTGAACATGGAGGAGCACGAACGGCCCGGCATGTGGGCGGAGTCCTACGGAGCACTCCCCTGCTTCGTCGTCACGCACCGCGACCTGGCGGTGCCTGCCGGAGCCGACATCCGGTTCGTGCAGGGTGATGTCGCCTCCTTCTGGCCGGAGGTCGCCGACGCCGCCGGCGACGGTGTCATCTGGCTCGTCGGCGGCGGCGACCTCGTCGGTCAGTTCGACGACGCGGGCCACCTGGATGAGATCCGTCTGTCGGTGGCGCCGGCTCTTCTGCCGGCAGGAAAGCCGCTCCTCCCCCGCCGGATCGGCCCTGAACGTCTTCATCTGGAGTCCGTGCGGCGGGCCGGGCAGTTCGCCGAGCTGGTCTACCGTGTCACGCGGAGGCCGGCGTGACGGTCACCGGAGTGGGGAATTTCGCCGTGCGGCCGTCTCCGGAGGAGGTGCCGGTGAGGCGACGACGCACCCACGGCCCCACGTGCGTGCGGTAGTAGGCGGCGCCGGCAAGGCGTTCCTGCATCGTGTCGGGAAGCGACCACCACCCGGCGGGTACGTCCAGACCGAGAGCTTCGAGGACGCGGGCTGCGACGCGATGGTGACCGCGCGTGTTCATGTGCAGCCGATCCACCGCCCAATACGCGGGAGACGACAGCTCGCGGTCAGGCCAGTTCAGCGCGCGCGCGACGTCCGGCCACTCCTCGAGGCGGCCGTCGACGGCGGCTGAGAGTGCGTCGCCGCGCCGCTGCACCATGCGGCCGAGCGGCAGTTGCGCGGATGGATTCGCCCCCGAGAGCAGGATGAGGCGGACGCCTTCTTCGTCGCAGCGGCGCAGCACCGTGGTGAAGGCGTCGGCGATGCGCGGGATGTCCGGGCGCGGGCGGATCATGTCATTGCCGCCGCCGTTGAACGACAGGTGCGTGGGCTTCAGTGCGAGGGCGGGCTCGAGCTGCTCGCGGATTATCGGCCACACGAGTTTGCCCCTGATGGCGAGATTGGCGTACTCGATCGGCTCGTCGATCGCCGTCGCCCACTGCTGGGCAACGAGGTCGGCCCATCCGCGGACGGTCCCGTCCGGCAGCTCATCGCCCACCCCCTCGGTGAAGGAGTCGCCGATGGAGACCAAGCGTACGGATGCCACCCCGCTACCCTACGGGTCGCGGGGGCGAGGACCTCACCGCTCGTCCAGCGCGCGCCCCCGCCGGTCGGCGAGACCCCACGTCGCGACAACGGCCACCGCGAAGAAGCCGGCGAAGACGATGAACAGGACCGGCGCGCCGCCGGCGGCGAGCAGGGGCGGCACCGCGAGCGGCGCGATGATCGACGCGATGCGTCCCACTCCGGCTGCCCATCCGCTTCCGGTTGCGCGCACGGACGTGGGATAGGTCTCCGGCGATACGGCGTAGAGAGCTCCCCAGGCGCCCAGGTTGAAGAAGGACAGGGCCATGCCGGTGAGGATGACCATTCCCTCACTCGTCGCGGTACCGAACAGGACGGCCGACACGGCGGAGCCGGCGAGGAACGCCGCCAGCGTTGCGCGGCGTCCCCACACCTCGATGAGCCAGGCAGCGACCGCGTATCCGGGGAGCTGTGCGAGGGTGATGATCAGCGTGAAGCCGAACGAGCGGACGAGGTCGTACCCGGACGCGACGAGGATCGTGGGAATCCAGATGAACGCTCCGTAGTACGAGAAGTTGACGCAGAACCACACGATCCACAGGCTCGCGGTGCGGAGCCGGAATTCGCGCGACCACAGGGTGGCCAGGCGCTCCCCCGCTCGAGCGGCCGATGGCGGCGCGGCCGATGCCGGCGTGGGAGGTGCCGGCGAAGCCGCTGCCTCTCCCCTGCCGGCGCCGCCTTCGAAGGCCGTCAGGATGCGCTCCGCCTCCGCGGAACGGCCCTGGCGTGCGAGCCAGCGGGGGGACTCGGGAAGGCCCCAGCGCACGACGAGCGCGTAGACGGCCGGGACCGCGCCCAGCGCGAACGCCCATCGCCATCCGTCGGCCGACGCCGGGATGACGAAGTAGCCGATCAGCGCCGACGCGGTCCATCCCACCGCCCAGAACGCCTCCAGGATCACGATGAGCCTGCCGCGGATCCGCGCGGGCGCGAACTCGCTCACGTAGGTGGAGGCCACCGGAAGCTCAGCGCCGAGCCCGAGGCCGACCACGAAGCGCAGCACGATGAGCACGGCGAGCCCGCCGGCCAGGGCGCTCGCGCCGGTAGCGACCCCGTAGATCAGGAGGGTCACCGCGAACACCTGGCGCCTCCCGAAACGGTCCGCGAGGAGTCCGCCGATGGTGGCGCCGACAGCCAGGCCGACGAATCCCGCCGATGCGATCCATGCCGTCTGCCCCGGTTGCAGCGACCACTGCTGCGCGAGCACGGCGATCACGAAGGAGATGAGCCCGACGTCCATGGCGTCCAGGGCCCAGCCGATCCCCGATCCGGTCAGCACACGCATGTGGCCGCGGCCGAGGGGCAGCCGGTCGAGGCGCTCCGACACAGTGGTGGGCGAGGTCGTGGCCGCGTCGGTCATGACGCCATGTTAGAGAGCGCGGGAGGGGTGTCGGGTCGCACGCGCGTTCTCGTACGCGCGGCGCCGGTCAGGCGGTTTCCGCAAGCATGTCGTGGACCAGGGGCAGAACGCGCGTGCCGTACAACTCGATGCTGTGGAGCACCTGTTCCTGGGGCAGTCCGCCGGTGCCGATCTTCATGTCGAACCGGTCGGCGCCGAGCGTGCGGACGGTGTCGGCGATCTTGCGCGCCACCGTCTCGGGAGACCCCACGTACATCGATCCGTCCGGACCGACGTCGTGCTGGAACCGGAGACGGTTGTAGGCCGGCCACCCCCGCTCACGTCCGATGACGGTGTAGTTGTGCTCTACGCCCGGGTAGGCCTGCTCCCACGCCTCGGCGTCGGTGTCGGCGACGTGCCCGGGCGAATGGACGCCGACGGGGAGCCGACCGCGCTCGAACGAGTCCAGCGCGCGGTGGTACAGATCCACCAACGGGCGGAACCGGTGGGCCGGTCCGCCGATGATCGCGAGCATCAGAGCGAACCCGTGTCGCGCGGCGCGGACGACGGATTCGGGGCTCCCCCCCACGCCCACCCACGCGGTGAGCCCCGATTCCGTCTTGGGATACACGTCGGCGCCGTCGAGCGCGGCGCGGGTCGTTCCCGACCAGGTCACCGGCCTCTCATCCAGAAGCTGCCGGAACAGCGCGAGCTTCTCGTCGAACAGCACCTCGTAGTCGGCGAGGTCGTAGCCGAACAGCGGGAACGACTCGATGAACGACCCCCGCCCGAGGATGACCTCCGCCCGCCCGCGGGACACCGCATCCAGCGTCGCGAATCGCTCGTACACTCGCACGGGATCATCCGAGGACAGCACCGTCACGGCGGTGCCGAGATGGATGCGTTCGGTGCGGGCCGCCGCGGCGGCCAGGACGATCTCCGGGCTCGACACCGCGAATTCCGGACGGTGGTGCTCCCCCACCCCGAAGAACGACAGACCCACCTCGTCGGCGCGAACGGCCTGCTCCACGACGTCCCGGATGGTTTCGGCGTCGCTGGATCGTGACCCGCCGGTGGCGATCGCGACGTCTCCGAACGTGTCGAGGCCGAGTTCCACCTGCTGTGCGCTCATGAGCGCCTCCCGTCTTTTTATTCAGTCGCATGCAACGGCCCCGTGTCCGTTGATATTCCGCCCCGGTGAACGCGTGCGGACGAGGGCGGCCGGAGCGGCCAGAGTATCCTCGCGGCATGGCGTTGTTCGCCGACCGGGTCGACGCAGGCACGCAGCTCGCGGCATCCCTCCGCCCGTGGCGGGGGCGGGATGCGGTCGTGCTCGGCATCCCGCGGGGCGGTGTCGTCGTCGCGGCCGTCGTCGCGTCGGCGCGCGGCTGGCCGCTCGATCGGGTCCCGGTGCGCAAGCTCGGGGCGCACGGCAACGCCGAGCTCGCCGTGGGGGCGATCGCCGAGAACGTGCGGGTCGTCTCGGAGCGGGCGCTGCGGCTCAGCGGTACGACGCCCGCCGAATTGGAGCGGGTGGAGGAGGCCGAGCGCGCAGAGCTTGCGCGGCGGACGGCGGCGTACCCGTCGCCGGGGATCGACCTGACCGGTCGCGTTGCGATCGTGGTCGACGACGGGATTGCGACCGGGTCGACGGCGCGGGCCGCGTGCCGCGCGGTACGCCGCCGGGGTGCCGGCGAGGTCGTCCTGGCCGTCCCGGTCGCGCCCTATGACTGGGCGCCGGAGGAAGGCGTCGCCGACGCCTTCGTGTGTCCGCACCGACCGCGCGACTTCCGCGCGGTCGGGCAGTTCTACGCCCGCTTCCCGCAGACGACCGACGGGGAGGTCGCGCGCCTGCTGGCGCCCGACCTCCCCGCCTGAGGCCGCGTCAGGGCAGGAGCGCTTCCCGCAGCGTATCCAGGCCCACTCCCCCGAGGTCCAGCGCCTGCTTGTGGAACACCTTGATGTCGAAGGCGTCGCCCTGTGCCTCGGCGTACCCGTCGCGGATCTGCTCCCAGATGCGCTGACCGACCTTGTACGCGGGCGCCTGGCCCGGCCACCCGAGGTAGCGGTTGACCTCGAAGCGGACGAACTCCTCGGGCATGTTGACGTTGCGCAGCATGAACTCCAACGCGTACGCGTGATCCCACGTGCCCTCGCCGTCCAGGCGCGGCTTCTCCAGGTGCACGCCGATGTCGAGCACCACCCGGGCGGCACGCATCCGCTGGCCGTCCAGCATGCCGAGCCGGTCGGCCGGGTCATCGAGGAACCCGATCGACTGCATCAGGCGCTCGGCGTACAGCGCCCAGCCCTCGGCGTGCCCCGACGTCCCCGCCAGAAGGCGCCGCCACGAGTTCAGCTGCGCGCGGTTGTAGACCGCCTGGGCGACCTGGAGGTGGTGCCCGGGGACGCCCTCGTGGTACACGGTGGTCAGCTCGCGCCAGGTGTCGAAGTCGTCGACGCCCTCCGGCACCGACCACCACATGCGCCCGGGGCGCGAGAAGTCGTCGGTGGGGCCGGTGTAGTAGATCCCGCCTTCCCGCGTGGGCGCGATCATGCACTCCAGCCGGCGGATGGGGTCGGGGATGTCGAAGTGCGTCGCTCCCAGCTGCTCGATCGCGCGGTCGCTGGTGGTCTGCATCCACTCCTGCAGTGCATCGGTGCCGTGGAGACGGCGCGCGGGGTCGGCCTCGAGGTGCGCGACGGCCTCTTCCACGCTCGCACCGGGGAGGATCTCGTTCGCGATGGACTCCTGCTCGGCGACCATGCGCGCGAGCTCCTCGACGCCCCACTCGTACGTCTCATCCAGGTCGATCGTCGCGCCGAGGAAGCGGCGGGAGTGCAGTGCGTACAGCTCGCGCCCGACGGCGTCCCTGTCGCCGGCTGCCGGGCCGAGCTCGCTCGTGAGGAAGGATCCCAGCTGGCCGTACGCGACCCGTGCGGCGTTGGCGTGGTCGGCGAGCTCGCGCGCGAGGGATGCGGGAAGCTGGCCCTGCGCCGGTGCGGCGTCGGCGGCGAACTGGGCGAAGAACCCGCTGTCGGCGGTGTAGCGGCCGATCTGCGTCGCCACTTCGCGCACCTGCCGGCGGGCGGGGACGATGCCCTGGGCGATCCCCTCCCGGAGGGTCGCGGTGTATCCCTCGAGGGCGGCGGGCAGAGCCTTCAGGCGCGTGGAGATGACCGCCCAGTCGTCCGCCGTCGCGGTGGGCATCAGGTCGAACACCATGCGGATGTCCTGGGCGGGCGAGGCGATGACGTTGAGGTCGCGCAGGTGCCAGCGCGCGTCGTACAGGTCCAGGCTGAGGCGCAGTTCCCGCGCGAGGTCGGCCTTCGTCACCTCGTCGATCTCGTCGGCCGGTTCGGCCGCCTCGAGGGCACTGAGCGTGTCGCGCACGGCCGAGGCCATCCGATCGTGCCCGGCCGGCGAATAGTCCCCGAACCGGTCGTTGTACTCGGAGCGGCCGATGTAGGTGGCGGCGGTCGGCTCGAGTTCGGCGAGGGTGTCCACCCACGCATCGGCGATCTGGTCGATCGACGTAGGAGTGCGGGATACGTTCGTCATACGTCGAGCCTACGGACGCCCCCGCCGCGCGACCAAGCCCGCGGCGCAGGCGGCGTCAGTGGCCCGCGACGGACCAGTCGGGACCGCGGCCGATCTGCACGTCCAGCGGCACCGTCAGCTCGGCCGCGTCGCCCATCCGGGTGCGGACGATCCGCTCCGCAGCATCCCACTCCCCCGGTGCGACCTCGAGCACGAGCTCGTCGTGGATCTGCAGCAGCACGCGCGAACGCAGGTCGGCGGCGGCCAGGTCGTGGTGGATGTGGAAGAGCGCGATCTTCATGATGTCGGCCGCGCTTCCCTGGATGGGGGCGTTCAGGGCCGCGCGCTCGGCATTCTCGCGCAGCACGCGGTTGGGGCTGACCAGGTCGGGGAACGGGCGCCGCCGTCCGAAGATCGTCTCGGTGTACCCGTCGACGCGCGCCTTCTCCACCGATGTGCGCAGATAGTCGCGCACCGCCCCGAACCGGGCGAAGTACTCCATCATGAGTTCGCGGGCCTCGGTCTGCTCGATGCGCAGCTGCTTGGACAGGCCGAATGCCGAGAGCCCGTAGACGAGGCCGTACGACATCGCCTTCACCTTCGTCCGCATCGCGGGGGTGACCTCTTCCGGGGCGACGCCGAACACGCGGGCACCCACGAAGCGGTGCAGGTCTTCCCCGGAGTTGAAGGCCTCGATGAGGCCGGGGTCACCGGACAGGTGCGCCATGATGCGCATCTCGATCTGCGAGTAGTCCGCCGTCAGGAGCGTCTCGTACCCCTCACCGACTTCGAAGGCGGCACGGATGCGGGTGCTCTCCTCGTTGCGGATCGGGATGTTCTGCAGGTTCGGGTCGGTGCTGGAGAGCCGCCCGGTCTGGCTGCCGGTCTGCAGGTAGGTGGTGTGGATGCGGCCGGTGTCGTCGATCGCGACGTCCAGCGACTCGATGATCTGCCGGAGCTTGGTGGCCTCGCGGTGCTGGAGGAGAAGCGCGAGGAACGGATGCGGGTGGGTCTCCTGCAGATCGGCGAGGGCTGCCGCATCCGTGGAGTACCCCGACTTGGTCTTGCGGGTCTTCGGAAGCTCCAGCTCGTCGAAGAGGACCTCCTGGAGCTGCTTGGGTGAGCCGAGGTTCACCTCGCGGCCGATCGCGGCGTACGCCTCCTGCGCGAGGCCTTCGGCCCGGGCGGCCAGTTCGCCGGAGAACGTCGAGAGCTTGTCATGCGAGACCGCCACGCCGGCCAGCTCCATCGCCGCGAGCGCCGTCAGGGTGGGCAGCTCGATGTCGGTGAGCACGGTGGCGACCGGTGCGGGCAGCTCGGCTCGGAGCGCGTCGGCGACCCGCAGCAGGAACCAGGAGATCTGTCCGGGGGTGGCCCCTTCGGTCTCGGGGACGAGCTGGGTGGGGTCGGCCTCGGGCAGCTTCTCACCGAGGTAGCGCGCGACGAGGTCGGCGAGCGTCTTGTCGGGGAAGCTGGGGCGAAGGAGCCAGCCGGCGAGGATGACGTCCAGCGCGAGGCCGCCGACCTCGATCCCGTCGCGCAGCAGCGCCTTCACCTGCGGCTTGGCGTCGGCGAAGGTCTTCGGCCGGTCCGATGCGAACCAGTTCGCGAGGGCGTCGCGAACCCCCGGCGTCCAGTCTGCTTCGACCGCGCCGGATGCGGTGGCCAGCCCGACGCGCGTCGGGACCCCGCCGGCGAGGACGAGCGTGACGCCCACCTCGCCGTCGGCGGATTCGGCGAACGCGGCCAGGGCGGCAGGATCGGATTCGGCGGCGGCCGGCGCCTCGGCGACGGGGATGCTGGCGTCCGAACCGGTCGCGTCGGCGCCCGCGGCTTCGAACACGCGCGGGAGGAGCGTCCGGAATTCCAGGCGGGCGAAGATGTCGCGGACCGCCTGAGCGTCGATGGGACGTACGACCAGGTCGGCGGGCGTGACCGGCAGCTCGACGTCTCGCAGCAGCCGGTTCAGCGTGCGGTTGCGGCGCACGTCGTCCAGGTGCTCCCGCAGGTTGTTGCCGACGACCCCGGTGACCTTGTCGGCGTTGTCGAGGAGGGCCTCGAGCGACCCGTACTGGGTCAGCCACTTCACCGCGGTCTTCTCGCCGACCTTGGGCACACCGGGGAGGTTGTCGCTCGTCTCCCCCACGAGGGCGGCGATCTCGGGGTACTGCGCCGGCGGCAGCCCGTACTTCTCCACGACGGCGGCCGGGTCGTAGCGCTTCAGCTGAGACACGCCCTGCACGTTGGGGTACAGGAGCGTCACGTCGTCGGTGACCAGCTGGATGGTGTCGCGGTCGCCCGAGCACACCAGCACGTGGAAGCCCTCGGCTGCGCCCTGGGTGGCGAGGGTGGCGAGGATATCGTCGGCTTCGATGCCTTCCTTCTGCAGCACCGGGATGCTCATGGCGGCCAGGCAGTCCTGAAGGATGGGGATCTGCCCCTTGAACTCGCTCGGCGTCTCGGACCGGTTCGCCTTGTACTCGGGGTACTGATCGGTGCGGAACGAGTGCCGGGCCATGTCGAACGCGACGGCGATGTGCGTGGGCTTCTCGGCCTTGATCAGGTTCACCAGCATCGACAGGAAGCCGTAGATGCCGTTGGTGTGCTGCCCGTCCTTCGTGGAGAAGTTGTCGACGGGCAGCGCGAAGAACGCCCGGTAGGCGAGCGAATGGCCGTCGACGACGAGAAGGGTAGGCTTTGCGGAGTCCGTCACCTGTTCAGCCTAACGACGGGAGCGGACATCATTTCCCGCTCGAGACGAAGGCGACGATGACGACCACTCCCCCCCACGCCGCATCCGGAGTCGACTGGGCGATCCAGCGGGGCATGGGCGCGCTGGCGGAGAAAATGGGCATCCAGTGGGTCGAGTTCTCCGTCGACCGCGCCGTGGCGACGATGCCCGTCGAGGGCAACACGCAGCCGGTGGGGCTCCTCCACGGCGGCGCCTATGTCGTGCTGGGTGAGTCGCTCGGGTCGATGGCGGCGAACCTCTACGCGGGACCGGGCCGCCTCGCCGTGGGCGTGGACATCAACGCCACGCATACGCGGTCGGCCACCTCCGGGGTGGTGACGGGCGTGTGCACGCCGATCCACCTCGGACGGTCGCTCACCGTGCACGAGATCGTCGTCACCGACGAGCAGGGCCGGCGATGCTCGACCGTGCGCATCACCAACCACCTCAAGGATGCGCCGGGCGCGTGACGCCCCGCAGCCGGTCGCCGCGGGCGCCGGTCAGGACTTCTTCGGGGCCAGCTGCTCGATGATGGCCTTGGCGACGTCCTGCATGGTCAGGCGGCGGTCCATCGACGCCTTCTGGATCCAGCGGAACGCCTCCGGCTCGGTGAGACCCATCTTCTCGTTGAGGAGGCCCTTCGCGCGGTCGACGAGCTTACGCGTCTCGAAGCGCTCGACCATGTCGGCGACCTCGGCTTCGAGCGTGATGATCTGCTCGTGACGGGCCAGCGCGATCTCGATCGCGGGAAGCAGGTCGTTGGGCGTGAAGGGCTTGACGACATACGCCAGCGCCCCGGCCTCGCTCGCTCGCTCGACGAGCTCCTTCTGGCTGAACGCGGTGAGGAGCACGACGGGTGCGATGTGGTTCTTGCTCAGTCGCTCGGCGGCGCTGATTCCGTCCAGCTGCGGCATCTTCACGTCCATGATCACGAGGTCCGGGCGCAGCTCGGTGGCCAGCTGCACGGCGGTCTCGCCGTCACCTGCCTCGCCGACCACGTCGTACCCGTTATCGCGGAGGATCTCCACGATATCGAGGCGGATCAGCGACTCGTCCTCGGCCACGACGACGCGGCGAGGGGCGGATGCGGCGGGGGGTTCTTGCTCGGTCACGTGTCCATCCTAGAACTGGGGGGTCAGGTTCCCGCCGACTCGGGGGAAAGAGTTCGTGCCGGTGGTGGGATTCGAACCCACACGCCCTTGCGGACAGAGCATTTTGAGTGCCCCGCGTCTGCCATTCCGCCACACCGGCCTGCACGTCCGATCGACCCTAGCGCACGCGCCCGAACGCCTCCTCAACCGCGACGCGCTCGCGCGCGGGACGTCAGAGGTCGGCCTGGTAGATGGGAGCGGCGCCGTGCACGGCGTCGCCCACGAGGTGCACGCGCAGGTCGTTGGTCGAGCCGGCGATCCCGGGAGGGGATCCGGAGATCACGACCACCTTGTCGCCGACCTTGGCCAGGTCGCGTCCGAGGAGGTAGTCGTCGACCTGGATGAACATGCGGTCGGTGTGCGACACGTGCTCCACGAGGGTCGCGCGTACGCCCCACGTGAGAGCGAGACGCCGGCGGATGCCGGGCTCGGGGGTGAAGGCGAGCATCGGGATCATCGAGCGCAGGCGCGCCAGGCGCCGTGCCGAATCGCCGGACTCGGTGAACACGCACAGGAACTTCGCTCCGACGAAGTCGGCGACCTCGACCGCGGCCAGGGTGATCGCCCCGCCCTGCGTGCGCGGCTTGTTCGTCAACGGCAGGATGCGCTCGAGCCCGTGCTCCTCGGTGGAGGCGACGATCCGCGCCATGGTCTCCACGACGGTCACCGGGTATTCGCCGACACTCGTCTCGCCGGACAGCATGACCGCGTCCGCGCCGTCCAGCACGGCGTTGGCGACGTCACTGGTCTCGGCACGCGTGGGGACGGGGCTGGAGATCATCGACTCGAGCATCTGCGTCGCGACGATGACGGGCTTGGCCATCCGGCGCGCCAGCTCCACGGCGCGCTTCTGCACGATGGGAACCGCCTCCAGGGGGAGCTCGACGCCGAGGTCGCCGCGGGCGACCATGATCCCGTCGAAGGCGTCGATGATGCTCTCGAGGTTGTCGACGGCCTGCGGCTTCTCGATCTTGGCGATGATCGGGACGTGGCGTCCCTCCTCCCCCATGATGTCGCGCGCCCGGTCGGCGTCCGCGGCGGAGCGGACGAAGGACAGCGCGATGAGGTCGGCCCCGATCCGCAGACCCCAGCGGAGGTCCGCCTCGTCCTTCGCGCTGAGCGCGGGAACGTTCACGGCGACGCCGGGAAGGTTGATGCCCTTGTTGTTGGACACGGGGCCGCCCACGACCACCTCGGTCGTGACCGTGGTGTCGTCCGCGGCGATGACGCGCACCCGCACCTTGCCGTCGTCGATGAGGAGGAAGTCGCCGGCCTTCACGTCCTGGGGCAGGCCCTTGAACGTCGTGGAGACGAGATCCTTCGTGCCGATCACGTCGTCGACCGTGATCCGGAAGATGTCGCCCGGCGCCAGATCGTACGGGCCGTTCTCGAAGCGACCCAGCCGGATCTTCGGCCCCTGCAGGTCCACCAGGATGGCGACGGGCTTGCCCGCGTCATCCGCCGCCTTCCGCACGTTGGCGAAGTTCGCCTCGTGGACGGAGTAGTCGCCGTGGCTGAGGTTCAGGCGGGCCACGTCCACCCCGGCGTCGATGATGGCGCGAACCATCTCGTACGACGAGGTCGCGGGGCCCAAGGTGGCGACGATCTTGGCGCGTCTCACTGTGTGTGATCTCCAGGAGGAAGAAGGGGAGGGTGGCCGGGCGGCCTCGGCAAGCCTACGCGGGCTGCAAGCCGATCGCGACATCGACCGGGCGCACCGGAGACGGCAGCGCGGTGGTGCCCATCAGGAAGCGATCGACCTCCGCGGCAGCGGCGCGACCCTCGGCGATCGCCCACACGATGAGCGACTGGCCACGGCCCGCGTCGCCCGCCACGAACACGCCCGGAGCGGTCGTCGCATAGGTGTCGTCGCGCTCGACGATGCCGCGCCCGGTGAACTGCGCGCCCAGCTGCTCTTCCAGCAGCGTGCGCTCGGGGCCGGTGAAGCCCAGGGCGATGAGCACGAGGTCCGCCGGGATCTCGCGCTCGGTTCCGCTCTTGGGCACGCGTCGTCCGTCGAGGAACTCGGTCTCGGCGACCCGCAGCGCCCGCACTTCGCCGGCGCCGTCGCTGAGGAACTCCACCGTCGAGGCGAGGTAGGTGCGCTCGCCACCCTCCTCGTGCGCCGTGGACATCTCGAACAGGGTGGGGGTCATCGGCCACGGCTGGTGCGAGGGACGCACCTCGGGCGGCTGCTGGCCGATCGCGAGGTTGGTGACGCTGAGCGCGCCCTGTCGGTGTGCGGTGCCGATGCAGTCGGCGCCGGTGTCACCGCCGCCGAGGACGATGACGTGCTTGCCGTGCGCGCTGATCTGGGAGGGCACCTGGTCGCCGGCGACGGCCTTGTTCGACTCCACGAGGTACTCCATCGCGAAGTGCACTCCCGCGAAGTCCCGTCCCGGGATGGGCAGGTCGCGCGGCACGGTGGCGCCGATGGCGACGACGACCGCGTCGTAGCGGTTGCGGAGGTCTGCCCAGGAGATGTCCACGCCGATCTCGACGCCGGCGCGGAATCGCGTGCCCTCGTCGCGCATCTGCCGCAGTCGGGCCTCGAGGTGGCGCTTCTCCATCTTGAAATCGGGGATGCCGTAGCGCAGAAGTCCGCCGATGCGGTCCTCGCGCTCGTACACCGCCACGGTGTGCCCGGCGCGCGTCAGCTGCTGGGCGGCGGCGAGGCCGGCCGGTCCCGATCCGACCACCGCGACGGTCTTGCCCGTCAGGCGCTGGGGAGGCTCGGGCTCGACCCAGCCGTGGGAGAAGGCCTCGTCGATGATCGAGACCTCGACCTGCTTGATCGTGACCGCGGGCTGGTTGATGCCCAGCACGCACGAGCTCTCGCACGGGGCGGGGCACAGGCGCCCGGTGAACTCGGGGAAGTTGTTCGTGGCATGCAGGCGCTCGATGGCTGCGCGACCCTCGCCGCGCCACATGAGGTCGTTCCACTCGGGGATGAGGTTCCCGAGGGGGCAGCCCTTGTGACAGAACGGGATGCCGCAGTCCATACAGCGGCCCGCCTGGCGCCGGACCATCGCGGGGTCCGCGGCCTCGTAGACCTCTTTGTAGTCCATGATGCGCACGGGCACGGGTCGCCGTGGTGGCAGTTCGCGCTGCGTGGTCTTGAGAAAACCCTTCGGGTCAGCCACCGGTCACCTCCATGATGCGGTTCCAGACGACGTCGCCGTCCGGGTCGAGTCCCTCGTCCAGCGCTGCCCGACGCGTTTCCAGCACCGCGGCGTAATCCCGCGGCACGACGCGGACGAAGTTCTCCGACTCGACGTCGAATTCCTCCAGCAGCCGCTGCGCGAGAGCGGATCCGGTTTCGGCGACGTGCTCGGCGAGCAGGTCGCGGAGGATCTCCGCATCCCCCGATCCGAGGGGTCCGAGGACCAGTTCGCCGGAGGCGAGCGCCTCGCGGTTGACCAGCGCGCGGTCGAGCTTGTACACGTAGGCGGTTCCGCCGGACATCCCGGCGCCGAAGTTGCGTCCGGTCGCACCCAGGATCACCGCGAGACCACCGGTCATGTACTCCAGAGCGTGGTCGCCGACACCTTCGACGACGGCGGTCGCCCCGGAGTTGCGGACGAAGAACCGCTCCCCCACGGCGCCGCTGAGGAACATCGAGCCCTGAGTGGCGCCGTAGCCGATCACGTTCCCGGCGATCACGTTCTCGGATGCGGCGAAGGTCGACGCCCGCGGGGGCCGGATGACGATCTTGCCGCCGGAGAGCCCCTTACCGACATAGTCGTTGGAGTCGCCCTCCAGACGCAGCGTGATGCCGGCGGGCATGAACGCCCCGAAGGACTGCCCGGCCGAACCGGTCAGCGACACGTCGATCGACCCGGCGGTCAGCCCGTTCTCGCCGTGCGCACGGGTGACGCGGTGCCCGAGCATCGTGCCCACGGCGCGCGCGGTGTTGCGGATGGGCATCTCGATCGACACCGTCCCCCCGTGCGCGATGACGTCCTGCGCGCGCTCGATGAGGGCGACGTCGAAGTGCTCGTCCAGTTCGTGCTTCTGGGGGCGCAGCGAGCGTCGCGGCTCGTCGTCGGCGAACCGAGGACCCTCCAGGATCGGGCTGAGATCCAGCCCGCCGGCCTTCCAGTGCTCGATCGCCCCGTCGATGTCGAGGAGTTCGGCGTGGCCGATCGCCTCCTCCAGCGAGCGGAACCCGAGGGCGGCGAGGTACTCGCGCACCTCCGTGGCGATGAACTCCATGAAGTTCACGACGAACTCCGGCTTGCCGGTGAACCGGGCGCGCAGGACGGGGTTCTGCGTCGCCACTCCCACCGGGCAGGTGTCGAGGTGGCACACGCGCATCATGACGCAGCCGGAGACCACCAGCGGTGCGGTCGCGAAGCCGAACTCCTCCGCGCCCAGGAGCGCGCCGATGATGACGTCGCGGCCGGTCTTGAGCTGTCCGTCGACCTGCACGACGACACGATCGCGCATGCCGTTGAGCATGAGCGTCTGCTGCGTCTCGGCCAGGCCCAGTTCCCACGGGGTGCCGGCGTGCTTGAGCGAGTTGAGCGGGCTGGCACCGGTTCCGCCGTCGTGACCGGAGACGAGGATGACGTCCGACAGCGCCTTGGCGACGCCGGCGGCGACGGCGCCGATGCCCGACTGGCTCACGAGCTTGGTGTGGATGCGAGCGCTGGGGTTGGCGCGCTTGAGGTCGAAGATCAGCTGCTTGAGGTCTTCGATCGAGTAGATGTCGTGGTGCGGCGGGGGCGAGATGAGGCCGACGCCGGCCGTCGCGTGGCGTGTGCGGGCGACCCACGGGTACACCTTCGCCGGCGGCAGCTGGCCGCCTTCGCCGGGCTTGGCGCCCTGGGCCAGCTTGATCTGGATGTCGTCGGCCTGCGTGAGGTACAGGCTCGTGACCCCGAACCGGCCCGAGGCGACCTGCTTGATCGCGCTGCGGCGCTCCGGGTCCAGGAGCCGGTCGACGTCCTCGCCGCCCTCGCCCGTGTTGGACTTCCCGCCGATCCGGTTCATCGCGATGGCGAGCGTCTCGTGCGCCTCCTTCGAGATCGAGCCGTAGCTCATCGCCCCGGTGGAGAAGCGCTTCACGATCGACGAGATCGGCTCGACCTCGTCGATCGGCACGGCGGGGCGCGCGTCGGTGCGGAGGTGGAACAGCCCGCGGAGGGTCTTCAACTCGTGCGCCTGGTCATCGACCAGCCGCGTGTACTCGCGGAAGATGTCGTACCGGCGCTCCCGCGTCGCGTGCTGCAGCCGGAAGACCGTGTCGGGGTTGAACAGGTGCGGGGAGCCGTCGCGGCGCCACTGGTACTCGCCGCCGGTCCACAGCCGCTCGTGCGCGCGCACCGCCTCATCCTCGGGATAGGCGAAGTCGTGGCGGGCCTGGTTCTCCGCGGCGACCTGCTGGATGCCGATGCCGCCGAGCTTGGTCTCGGTGCCGGTGAAGTACTTCTCGACGAACTCCTCCGACAGCCCGACGGCCTCGAAGACCTGCGCTCCGGCGTAGGACGACACCGTCGAGATTCCCATCTTCGACATGATCTTCAGCACGCCCTTGCCCAGGGCGTAGATGAGGTTCTTGACGGCCTTCTCGGGGGAGATCCCGGTGATGAAGCCCGCGCGCACGAGGTATTCCACGGTCTCCATGGCGAGGTAGGGGTTCACCGCGGATGCGCCGTACCCCAGCAGCGTCGCGACGTGGTGGACTTCGCGTACATCACCGGCCTCGACCACGATGCCCACCTTCAAGCGGTTCTGCCGCCGGATGAGGTGGTGGTGCACCGCGGAGAGGAGCAGAAGCGACGGAATCGGGACCTGGTCCTTGTTCGAGTCGCGGTCGCTCAGGATGATGAATTCCGCGCCGTCCGCGATCGCCTCGTCGGCCTCGGCGCAGATGGCGTCGAGACGCTTTTCGAGCGCGCGGCGTCCCTGATCGAAGTGATAAAGACCCCTGATCGTGACGGAGCGCCGCCCGGGAAGCGCCTTGTCGATGTTCTGGAGCTTCGCGAGCTCGTCGTTGTCGATGACCGGGAAGTCCAGGGTGACGACGCGCGTGTGATCGGGGCCCCAGTCCAGCAGGTTGCGCTCAGGGCCGAGACCGAGGCTGAGCGAGGTCACGACCTCTTCACGGATCGAGTCCAGCGGCGGGTTCGTCACCTGCGCGAATTGCTGCACGAAGTAGTCGAACAGCAGGCGGGGTCGCTCGCTCAGGACGGCGACAGGCGTGTCGCTTCCCATGGCGCCCAGAGGTTCGGCGCCGGTCTGGCCCATGGGGGTGAGAAGGATCCGCACCTCCTCCTCGGTGTAGCCGAACGTGCGCTGGCGGCGCGTGATCGAGGCGATCGGGTGCACGATGTGCTCGCGCTCGGGCAGCTCGCTCAGCTGCACGCGCCCCGCATCCAGCCACTCCTGCCACGGCTGCATCCCGGCGAGGTCGGCCTTGATCTCTTCGTCCTCGATGATCCGCTGCTGCGCGGTGTCGACGAGGAACATCCGTCCGGGGCGCAGGCGCCCCCGCCGCTTGATGCGGGCCGGCTCGAAATCGAGCACCCCCGTCTCGCTGCCGATCACGATGAGACCGTCGGTCGTCTCGGTCCAGCGGCCCGGGCGCAGGCCGTTGCGGTCGAGCGTGGCGCCGACGAGCGTGCCGTCGGTGAAGATGAGGGCGGCGGGGCCGTCCCACGGCTCCATCTGCATCGAGTGGTATTCGTAGAACGCCCGCAGCTGCCCGTCCATGTCGGGCTGCTTCTCGTACGCCTCCGGGACCATCATCATCATCGCGTGCGGGAGACTCCGCCCGGTGAGGGTGAGGAGCTCGAGGACCTCGTCGAAGGAGGCAGAGTCACTGGCCCCTGTCGTGCAGATCGGCAGCAGCGGCGAGATGTCGCCCAGCAGCTCGGACTCGAGCTGCGACTGGCGGGCGCGCATCCAGTTGCGGTTTCCGTTGACGGTGTTGATCTCGCCGTTGTGTGCGAGCATGCGCAGAGGCTGCGCGAGCGGCCACGACGGGAACGTGTTCGTGGAGTACCGCGAGTGCACCACGGCGAGCTCCGACGCGAACCGCTCGTCCTGCAGATCGGGGTAGAACGGCTCGAGCTGGAGCGTGGTGACCATGCCCTTGTAGCCGAGCGTGCGGCTGGACAGCGACACGAAGTACGCGTTCAGCTCATGTCCCGCGCGCTTGCGGAGACGGAACACCCGGCGATCCAGGGCGATCCCCGACAGCGCCGGGGCGTCGCCGACGGCGGGGCGGGAGACGAACAGCTGCTCGAACGCGGGCCGCGCCTGGAAGGCGAGCTTGCCGAGGTGATCGGCGTCGACGGGGACCTCGCGCCAGCCGAGGATGACGAGGTTCTCGCTCTGGGCGAGCTGCTCGATCCCGGCCTTCTGCGCGGCGCGCTCTTGCGCATCCAGCGGCAGGAAGGCCATGCCGGCGGCATACTCCCCCACCGGCGGCAGGTCGAAGTCGACGACCTCGCGCAGGAAGGCGTCGGGCATCTGCGTCAGGATGCCGGCGCCGTCGCCGGTTCCCGCGTCGGAGCCGATCGCGCCGCGGTGCTCGAGGTTGCGCAGCGCCGTCAGAGCGAGGTCGATGATGTCGTGACCCGGCTCACCGCGCAGGGTCGCGACCATCGCCAGGCCGCAGGCGTCCTTCTCGAACGCCGGGTTGTACATGCCCTGCCGGGGAGGCAGAGCTCCTCCGACGGTGCCGGAACGGGGGCTCGAAGCCATACCAACCGTCCTCACGTTGATGCTCAAGATGGGACGACGTCGGCCCAGGTGTTTCCTAACTCGTGGCGGTGGTGCTTGTGGCAGTGCCGACGCGGGTCTCCGTCGCGGGCGGCTCGCTCACGTCGACGAAGTCGTTGGGGTCGGTCGATTGTACAGCCGCTTTGCCCTGAGCTTGCCGACCGGGCACGTACGGCGACGGTTCGAGGCCGGGATGACGGCGCCGCTGGACGAAGAAGATCACCAGCCCCAGGATCACGCCGGCGATCGCTGCCCACACGTTGGTGCGGAGGCCGAAGTAGATCTCGCTGGGGTCGATCCGGATCGACTCCCACACGATGCGCCCCGCGCTGTACCAGATGAGGTAGACCGCGAACAGGCGTCCCCACTGCAGGCGGAACCGTCGCCCTGCCCACAGGAGCACGGCGACTCCCAGAAGGTTCCAGATCACCTCGTACAGGAAGGTGGGGTGGAACAGGGTGCCGGGCTCGAGCCCGGCGGGGAACGCGGCGTTGTCGCTGTCGATCTCCAGCCCCCACGGTAGGTCGGTGGGAACGCCGAACAGTTCCTGGTTGAACCAGTTGCCGAACCGACCCAGGGCCTGCGCGAGGAGCAGTCCCGGCGCGATCGCGTCGGCGAGGGTCCAGAATCGGATCCCCGTCCAGCGGCATCCGAGCCACGCGCCGACGGCGCCGCCGATGAGCGCACCGTAGATCGCGATGCCGCCCTCCCAGATGCGGAAGACGGCCCAGATGTCGGCGCCCTCCCCGAAGTAGAACCCGGGGTGGGTGAGCACGTGGTAGATCCGCGCGCCGATGATCGCGAGCGGCACGGCCAGCAGCGCGATGTCGATGACGATCCACGGCTCGGCCCCGCGGCGGGTCAGGCGCGCGTTGGTGAGCAGGGTCGCCGCGATGATTCCGGCGATGATGCACAGGGCGTAGAAGTGGATGCGCACCGGGCCCAGATCGATGAAGCTGATCTCGGGGCTCGGGATGCTGCCGAGCACGCCACTGAGGGCGCTCGAGGAGGCGAACGTCATGCGACCGAGTCTAAGCGTGCCGCGGGAAGGTCCGCGTCAGCGGGCGGTGCCGGCCGAGAGGGCGCGGGCCGTCTCGGCCAGGCCGTCCAGGCCGTTGTCGCGCAGGGCGCGGACCAGGGCGGTGCCGACGATGGCCCCGTCGGCGTAGTCGAGGACGGCGCTCACCTGGTCGGGAGTGGAGATGCCGATGCCCACGCACGCGCGCTCGGCGCCGTGCGCGCGCAACCGTCCGACGAGCGTACGGGCGGCAGCATCCAGCTGTGCACGCTCGCCGGTGATGCCCATGGTCGAGACGGTGTAGACGAAGCCGGTGGATGCGGCGGCGATCATCTCCAGGCGCTCGTCGCTCGAGGTGGGCGCAGCCAGGAACACGCGGTCCAGGCCCGTTCGCCTGCTCGCGGCGATCCAGTCCTCCGCCGATTCGGGGGTGATGTCGGGCGTGATGAGCCCCGCGCCGCCGGCGGCGAGGAGGTCGTCGGCGTACCGGTCCACGCCGTACTGCAGCACGGGGTTCCAGTACGTCATCACCAGCACGGGCACATCCACGCGGCTCGTGATCTCCGCGATCGCGGGGAAGAGATCGGGCAGGCGGAAACCACCGGCCAGCGCCGCCTGCGTGGCCTCCTGGATGATCGCACCGTCCATGACGGGGTCGCTGTAGGGCGGGCCGATCTCCAGCACGTCCGCGCCGTTCTCCGCCAGGGTCACCGCCGCTTCGATGCCGGTGCGCAGGTCGGGGAACCCGGCGGGAAGATACCCCACGAAGGCCCCGCGCCCCTCGGCGTGGGCGGCATCGATGGCCGCAGCCACGCGCGAGGTCACAGCTCCACGCCCTCTCCGCTGGCGGCGTCGTCGGCCGGCGGTACGTTCACGATCTCGGCCTGCTGCGCGTCGTACAGCTCGAAATAGCGCGCGGCGGTGTCCATGTCCTTGTCGCCGCGTCCGGAGAGGCAGACGGCGATCACGGCGTCGGGGCCCAGCTCCCGGCCGATCCGCAACGCCCCGGCGAGGGCGTGTGCAGACTCGATCGCGGGGATGATGCCCTCGGTCTCCGACAGCAGCCTCAGCGCCTGCATGGCCTCATCGTCCGTGGCCGGGATGTACTCGGCGCGGCCGATCGATGACAGCCACGCGTGCTCCGGTCCCACGCCGGGGTAATCGAGTCCCGCCGAGATCGAGTGCGACTCCGTCGTCTGGCCGTCCTCGTCCTGCAGCACGAACGTGCGGGCGCCGTGCAGAACGCCCGGGCGGCCCCGTTCGATGGATGCCGCGTGGCGGGGGGTGTCCACCCCGTCCCCGGCGGCCTCCACGCCGTAGAGGCGCACGTCGGCGTCGTCGAGGAAAGCATCGAACATGCCGATCGCGTTGGATCCGCCCCCCACGCACGCGAAGACGGCGTCGGGGAGCCGCCCGGCCTCGTCCAGGAGCTGCGCGCGCGCTTCCTCGCCGATGACCTTCTGGAAATCGCGCACCATGGCGGGGAACGGGTGGGGGCCGGCGGCGGTGCCGAAGATGTAGTTGGTGGTCTCGACGCTCGCGACCCAGTCGCGGTAGGCGTCGTTGATGGCGTCCTTGAGGGTGCGTGAGCCCGTGCGGACGGGGATGACCTCGGCACCGAGGAGGCGCATGCGCGCGACATTCAACGCCTGGCGCTCGGTGTCGACCTCGCCCATGTAGATCGTGCACGCGAAGCCGAACAGCGCCGCGGCCGTCGCCGTGGCGACCCCGTGCTGCCCCGCGCCGGTTTCGGCGATCACGCGCGTCTTCCCGAGCCGCCGGGTCAGCAGAGCCTGGCCGAGCACGTTGTTGATCTTGTGCGAGCCGGTGTGGTTGAGGTCCTCCCGCTTGAGGAAGACGCGTGCGCCGCCGGCGTGCGCGGCGAAGCGCGGCACCTCGGTGATGGGAGACGGGCGGCCGGCGTAGCTGCGCAGCAGGTGATCGAGCTCGTCGTGGAAGGCGGGGTCGGCCATGGCCGACTCGTACTCCGCCGTGAGTTCGTCGATCGCCGCGATGAGGGATTCCGGCATGAAACGCCCGCCGAAATCGCCGAAGAACGGACCGGATTCTGCACGAAGGCTCACATCGTCCCCCTGGGGCCGGCGGACGGGTGGTTCGAGGCGGCGGCGAGGAATCCGCGGAGCGTCGCCACGGGGTCGCCGGTGACCAGCGCCTCCCCCACGAGCACCGCGTCGGCGCCGGCCGCGCGGTAGTGTGCGACGTCCGCGGGGCTCAGCACGGCGGACTCGGCGACCTTGACCGCGTCGGCGGGGAGGGAGTCCGCGAGCCGCCCGAACAGGTCGCGGTCCAGCTCGAAGGTCGACAGGTCACGGGCGTTGACGCCGACGAGGCGCGCGCCGAGGTCGGAGGCCCGCGCGACCTCGACGGCGGAGTGCGTTTCCACGAGCGGAGTCATGCCCAGGTCGAGGACGAGGGCGTGGAGCTCTGCCAGTACGCGCTGCTCGAGAGCGGCGACGATGAGCAGGACGAGGTCGGCGCCGGCGGCCCGCGCCTCGAGCACCTGGTACGGGGTGGCGATGAAGTCCTTGCGCAGTACCGGGAGGGAGACGGCATCCTTGACCGCCTCGAGGTCGGCGAGGCTTCCCTTGAAGCGACGCCCCTCGGTCAGCACGGAGATCACTGACGCGCCGCCCTCCTCGTAGAGCGAGGCCTGGCGGGCAGGATCGGGGATCTCGGCGAGGTCACCGCGCGAGGGGCTCGCCCGCTTCACTTCGGCGATGATCTTGACCCGGTCGGCCGGGGCCAGGGCGGTGAGCGCGTCGCGCGCGGGCACCTGGCTGAGGGCGGTCCGTTCGACCTGCGCCAGCGGCCGGCTCAGCGCGCGTTCCGCGGCGTCTTCCACCGCGCCGGCCGTGAGGTCGGCCAGCAAGTTCCGGCTCGGCGCTCGCTCGGAACCCGTGCTCAATGTTCTTTCGCGACGGTTTTCGCGCCGCCCACGCCATATCCGGCGCGGGACATGCCCCAGCCCACGAGCAGACCGACCACCAGCAGACCGGCGGAGGCCCACACCAGCCACTGGGCGTCGAAGAAGAACGCGGTGGTTCCGATCGTGACGGCGACGAGCATGATCGTCACGGCCGTCCACGCGGCCGGCGAGTGTCCGTGGCCGGGGTCGCCGATGTTGCTGCTCATGGGTCTCCTTCGGGGCGGGCACGACGTGTCGTGTGCGGTGTCCAGTCTATCGGTGACCCCGTCGGCTCCGAATCACCGCCGCGGCCCCGTCACCGCGTCGGCCCCGTCAGCGCGTCGGCCCCGTCAGCGTGTCGGGTCGTCGCCTCGCGAGAGGTCGTCCCAGGAGTCGACCGCGTCGGCCGGGCGCGATCCCGCCGCATCCGGCGCCGTCCGGTACCGGCGGTCCGCTCCCCCGCGCCATCGACGGGCGGTGACGAGGACGAAGGCACTGACGAGGGCAAGCAACACCTCGGCGACGAGCGTGACCCACGGCCACGGGGTCGACCCGATGTTGTCGACCAGCCCCGAGACGGCGTCCACCCCGGCGATCCCGGTGGCCGCCGTGACGGTGGAGGCCACCGCCGATACCGGAGGAGCGAACGCGAGGGGGGCGGTGAACCACGCCAGGACGACGGCGAGGCACAGGCCCAGGGCGCCGAAGATCACGCGCACCACCGTGCCCACGATCGACAGGGCCGCGCCGAGGGCGAGCACCGCGAGGCTGAGCGGAGTCAGCACGGGCAGGGCGGCCGTCCCCGGCACCAGGAGAGGTGCGCTCGCGCCGTCCGAGAGCACCACGGCGAACCAGGTCTGGGTGCCCGAGATCACGCCGATCGCGCCGGCGGCCAGGGTCGTGACGACAGCGAGCAGGCGTGCGCGGCGGATCATCGCGTGGCGTCGGTCACGGGGTCGAGGTCGTCCGCGTCGAAGCAGGTGCGCGTTCCCGTGTGACAGGCCGGGCCTACCTGCTCGACCCGGATGAGCAGGGCGTCGCCGTCGCAGTCCAGGCGGGCTCCGCGAACGAGCTGGATGTTGCCGGAGGTGTCGCCCTTGCGCCAGTACTCCTGTCGCGAGCGCGACCAGAAGGTGACCCGACCGCTGGTGAGGGTGCGGCGCAGGGCTTCGGCATCCATCCAGCCGAGCATCAGCACCTCACCGGTGTCGTGCTCCTGGATGATCGCGGGCGCGAGCCCCTCGGGGGTGAACGCCACCCGCGCGATCCGCTCCTCGACGCTCTCGCTCATGCGCGCACCTCGATCCCGTCGGCCCGGAGGGCCGCCTTGACGTCGCCGACGGAGAGCATGCCGGAGTGGAACACCGAGGCCGCCAGGACGGCGTCGGCTCCCGCGCGGATCGCGGGGGCGAAGTGCTCGACGGCACCGGCACCGCCAGAGGCGATGACGGGGACGCGGGCGACCTCGCGCATGAGGGAGACCAGCTCCAGGTCGAACCCCTCTTTCGTCCCGTCGGCGTCGATGGAGTTCACCAGCAGCTCCCCCGCTCCCCGTTCGATCGCTTCCGCGGCCCAGGCCAGAGCATCCAGCGTCGTCTCGGTCCGGCCGCCGTGGGTGGTCACGACGAATCCGGATTCCGTCGCCGGGGAGCGCTTGACGTCCAGCGACAGCACGAGCACCTGGGCGCCGAACCGGTCGGCGATCTCGTTCAGGAGGGCCGGACGCGCGATCGCGGCGGAGTTCACCCCGATCTTGTCGGCTCCCACCGCGAGCAGCCGCGCGACGTCGTCGACCGTGCGCACGCCCCCGCCGACGGTGAGCGGAATGAACACCTCTTCGGCCGTCCGCCGCACGACGTCGTAGGTGGTGGCCCGCTGGTCGACCGTGGCGGTCACGTCGAGGAAGGTGATCTCGTCGGCGCCCTGGTCGAAGTACAGCCGCGCGAGCTCGACCGGGTCGCCCATGTCGCGGAGGTTCTCGAAGTTCACTCCCTTGACCACGCGCCCGCCGGCGACGTCGAGGCACGGGATGACACGGCGTGCGAGAGACATCGTCACCACCCCTTCGTCACAGGCGTGCCGCGTGGATCTCGGTCACCAGGATGGCGCGCGCACCGATCGCGTACAGCGCGTCCATCACCTGGTTGACGCCGCGGCGCGGGCTCATGACTCGCACCGCCACCCACTCGGGGTCGCGCAGCGGCGAGATCGTGGGCGACTCGATGCCCGGCGCCACCGCCACCGCGTCATCGACCAGACGCGCAGGCAGGTCGTAGTCGATGAGCACGTAGCGGCGGGCCACGAGCACACCGCGCAGGCGCCGGAGAAGGGTATCGGTGCCGTCCACATCGTGCGGCCCGGCGATGAGCACCGCCTCGGACTGCAGCAGCGCCGGCCCGAAGACCTCCAGGCCCGCTTGGCGCAGCGTCGTGCCCGTCGAGACCACGTCGGCGACGGCATCGGCCACGCCCAGCTGCACGGCGGATTCGACGGCACCGTCCAGCGGCACCAGATCCACGGCGATCCCGCGCTCATCGAGGAAGGCGTCGACGAGGCCCGGGTAGGCCGTGGCCACGCGGACGCCTTCGAGGTCGGTGAGTTCGGTGAAGCGCCCGGCCGGCGCGGCGAAGCGGAACGTCGAGTCGGCGAAACCCAGTGCCTCGATCTCACGGGCGCCGGGCATGCGGGCATCCAGCAGCAGGTCGCGGCCGGTGATGCCGACATCCAGCGCGCCCGAGCCGACGTAGGTGGCGATGTCGCGGGGGCGCAGGTAGAAGAACTCGACCTCGTTGGCGGGGTCGATCACGTGGAGGTCCTTGGGGTCTCGCCGGCCGGTGTATCCGGCCTCGGAGAGCATCTCGGAGGCGGTCTCGGCGAGCGAGCCCTTGTTCGGCACGGCGATGCGCAGCATGGCGGGGCTTTCGTGTGGGGCGGCGAACGGGCGGGTGGGTCGCTCAGAGATGTCGGTAGACGTCCTCGAGGCTGAGCCCCTTCGCGAGCATGAGCACCTGCAGGTGGTACAGCAGCTGGGAGATCTCCTCGGCGGTCGCGGCGTCGGACTCGTACTCCGCAGCCATCCACACCTCGGCGGCCTCTTCCACGACCTTCTTGCCGATGGTGTGGATTCCGGCGTCCAACTGCGCGACAGTGCCTGAGCCGGCAGGGCGCTCGATCGCCTTCGCACTCAGCTCGGCGAACAGGGCGTCGAACGTCTTCACTCAGCCAGGGTATCGAACCTCGGGCGGCCGCCGGGTCAGGCCACCGAATAGTGGCGGCGTGCGAGGGAGCGCAGGTGCGCGATCGCCGCATCCGGGTCGCCCGAGCCGAACACCGCGGAACCCGCGACGAACGTGTCCGCTCCGGCCTCGGCGGCCTCGGCGATCGTGGATTCGGAGATGCCGCCGTCGACCTGGAACCACACCGACGACCCGCGACGGCGCGCCTCGTCGACGAGCGCGCGGAGTTTCGGCATCGTCTCCGGGCGGAAGGACTGTCCCCCGAACCCGGGCTCGACGGTCATCACGAGGACCTGGTCGAACTCGTCGAGGACTTCCAGCAGACCCTCGCCGGGGGTGTCGGGTTTGATCGCGACGCCGGCGCGCGCCCCGATGTCACGCAGACGCCGGGCGAGGGTGACCGGCTCGGCGGATGCTTCGAGATGGAACGTCACGGACGCTGCCCCGAGCTCCGCGTACGCCGGTGCCCAACGCTCGGGCTCGTCGATCATGAGGTGCACGTCCAGCGGCACGGGGCTGGTGTCCTGGATGCGGCCCACCATCTGCGGGCCGAACGTGAGGTTCGGGACGAAGTGGTTGTCCATGACGTCCACGTGCACGAAGTCGGCCCCGGAGATGCGCGCCAGCTCCGACTGCATGTTCACGAAGTCGGCGGCGAGGATGCTGGGGTTGATCCGGACGATATCGCCGGAGTCGCGGGGAGGGGCCACGGCTCCATTATGACCAGCGCTCATCCGGCCGTCTTGCGCAGGAGCGCGATCGACATCGCGTCGGTGCCGTGGCGGTGCGGCCACAGCTGCGCGCGACCCGATCCGTCGGTCTGCTCCGGCAGCTCGATCGGCGAGCGGGAGATCGCCCGGAGCACCTCTCGCGCGTCGAGTTCCTCGACGGTGTCGCCGAGCTCGCGGCGGACGTCGGCGAGAACTCCGGCCGTCTCGGCGAGGTGCGGCGAGCACGTGACGTACGCGACGATGCCCCCGGGCTTGAGGCCAGTGACGGCGGCGAGGACCAGCTCACGCTGGAGGGCGGCGAGCCCGGGCACATCGGCGGGGCTCTTCCGCCACCGCGCCTCCGGACGACGCCGGAGGGCGCCGATGCCCGTGCACGGCGCGTCCACGAGGATCCGGTCGTAGGAGCCGGGCGCGGATGCGGCGCGGACACGGCCGTCCTCCTCCGACACGGGCACGTCCAGCGGGATGCCGGCGACGGCGCGGCGCACGAGCTCTGCCCGGGCCGGTGCGACCTCGTTGGCCTCCAGGGACGCGCCGGTGGCGAGCGCTTCGGCTGCCAGCAGCGCGGTCTTACCCCCCGGCCCCGCGCACAGATCGAGCCACCGCTCCCCCGCCTGCACCGGGGTGGCACGGCTGAGAGCGAGGGCAGCCAGCTGCGACCCCTCATCCTGGACGCGGATGGCGCCGCCACTCCCGCTGACGGTCGCCTCCGGGTCGCCTCCGGCCAACGGATAGGCGTAGGGCGAGTAGCGGCCGACCGGGGCGTCGCGGGGCACGTCCGCCAGGCCCGGGAGCGCCGCCAGCGTCACCCGCGGGGCGTCGTTGTCGGCCAGGAGAAGGTCGCCGAGCTCGTCGGCGCGGCCCTCGGCGGCGAGGGCACGCCGGAGCGCCCGCACGATCCACACCGGATGCGACGAGGCCAGCGAGATCCGCTCGTCGTTGGAGCGCGCGGCCTCGCTCACCCGCGCGAGCCAGGTCCCGGGGGTGTCGCGGGCCACGCGGCGGAGGACCGCGTTGCCGAATCCGGCGGGGCCGCGCCCGGCGACGCGGCGGATGAGCTCCACGGATTCGTTGACGGCGGCGTGGGACGCCACTCGCGTGGAGAGGAGCTGGTGGACCCCCAGCCGCAGCGCGTCGCGCACCGGAGGATCGATGTCGTCGGCGGGGCGGTCGGCGGCCAGGGCGATGACGGCGTCGTAGGTCCCGCGGCGCCGGAGCGTGCCGTAGGTCAGCTCCGTCGCCAGCGCCGCATCCTTCGTGTCCAATCCGGCGCGCTGGATCGCGTGCGGCAGGAGCAGGTTGGCGTACGCGTCAGCCTCATCGACGGCGCGCAGCACGTCGTAGGCGACCTGCCGCGCTTTCTGCACGCTCACGCTCCCGCCCTCGGCCGGTCTGCGCGCAGCCCGCGCCACCAGTCGGGAGCGGCCATGGCGCCGCGTCCGGCGGGCTGGACGGTGATCAGTTCGACCGGGTCGGTGCCGGTTCCCACCAGCACCCGCCGGTCCACCAGCGCGATGTCACCGGCCGGGAGGGGCGGCACGTCGGCGGGCGGTGAGGATGCCCGCGCGACCTTCACCCGCGCACCGTCCACGGTCGTGTGCGCACCCGGCTCAGGGGTGGCTCCACGGATGCGGGCGAGCACCGCGGCCGCGTCCGCGGTCCAATCGATGACGCCGTCGGCGAGGGTGAGCTTGGGGGCGAAGGTCGGCTCCCCCGCCTGCGGCACCGCGGTCGCGCGTCCCGCGGCGATGTCGTCCACGACGCGGGCGAGGAGGCTCGCGCCCGAGGAGGCGAGGGCATCGAGCGCCTCGCCGGCGGTCGCCTCCGCCGCGGGGAAGGGCTCCTCCGCGAACACGGGACCCGCGTCCAGCTCCGGGACGAGTTGGAACACGCTGGCACCCAGTGTGTCGTCACCGGCGAGCAGCGCACGCTGCACGGGAGCGGCACCTCGCCAGCGCGGCAGGAGGGAGAAATGCAGGTTGATCCAGCCGTGCGCGGGCGCGGAGAGCAGCGGTTCGCGCACGAGCGCGCCGTACGCCACGATCACGCCGAGATCAGGGGCGAGCTCGGTCACCGTGCCGGTGACCTCGTCGTCGAGACGGTCGGCCTTCACGACGGGGAGGCCCAGCTCGACGGCGGTCTGAGCCACCGGCGATGGCGTGAGGACGCGTTTACGGCCGAGCGGTGCGTCCGTCCGCGTGAGCACCGCGACGACGTCGTGCGGCCCGGCCGCGAGGGCGCGCAGGGAAGGGACGGCCGCCGCAGGCGTGCCGGCGAAGACGAGGCGCATGGTTCTCCTCACAGGTCCGGCTCGGGGATGTCGAACCGGACTCTGAGTGTATTGCGGGCACGTGTGCCTTTGCCGCGCGCACGGGCACGCGCCTGGACGGCATCGGCGATGACGCTCGCCCGCAGGCTCTCGGCCACGGCGCGCCCCGCCGCGTAGTCGAACCGCACGAGAGCGCGGGCGGCGGGCGCGTCGGCGTCGGCGGTGCGGATGACGGGGCCGAGGATCGCGTCGGCAACGAGATCGGGGACGTCGGCGCGGAGCCGGTCGAGCGCGGTGTCGACGGCCTTCGGCGGACCCTCCACCGAGGCCAGCCGGGACGCGGGAGGCATGTGCAGCGGCGCCCGCTCTGCCAGCTCCCCCCGCGCGTAGGAGGGCTGAGTCCACGTCGCCAGTGCCCGGGCGACCGGGCCGGTCACCCCCACCAGGTGCACGGGCGCCCCCGGGGAGGCCTGGGCGGCCGCGTTGGACCACCACCGCAGGCAGTCCTCGCCGATGTGCAGAGCCTCGGACATCAGCATCCGCTCGCCGTCCAGCAGGACCACCGCGGCGTATCCGCCCGGGGCGAAGGGCTCGGCACCCCGCGTGGCCACGACCAGCGCGGGCCTCCCGTCGACCTCGGCGACGGGATGCGCACCGTCGGAGACGATCACCCGCACCCCCGGGAAGGCACGGCCCAGCTCGTCGGCCGTGCGCTCGCTGCCCGAGGAGGCCATCCGTACGGTCTTCGCCTCGCAGTGCGGGCACACCCACCCGTGGGCGCTGCGTCCGCACCACGCGCAGGTGGGCGTGGCCCCGGGGCGCGCAGCGCGCAGCGGCCCGGCGCAGAACGCACAGCGGGCGGGGCGGCGGCACTCCCCGCACACCAGCGACGGGGCGTACCCGGGGCGGGAGACCTGGATGAGCACCGGCCCGTGCGCGACCGCATCCCGGGCCGCCTGGAACGCCGCAGAGGGAACGCGGGATCCTCGTTCGCCCTCGCGCATCGCGCTGAGGACGACGCGGGGCGACGCGCGCCGGCTCGCGGTGATCTCCCGCACCCAGCGCACCTCCACCAGACGCTGCACGTCGGTGGTGCGCGTGTGCCCGGCCAGCAGCAGGGCGGAGCCTTCCAGCTCCTGCCGCACGAGGGCCGCGTCGCGAGCGTGCACACCGGGGCTGAGCGGTTCCGACAGCAGCGGGTCGCCGTCGTCCCACACGGCGACGAGTCCTGCGCGAACCGGCGCGTACACCGCCGAGCGGCGCCCGATCACGATGCACGGTGCATCGTCGAGCATGCGCAGGAACTGCGCGTACCGCGCCGGGCCCGACTGGTCGGCATCGTCGCGGACGACCGCCTCGGCGGAGACGAAGGCCGCCAGTGCCCGTTCGAGCTCGGCCTGGTCGCGGTAGTCGGGCACGACGAGGATGGCGCTCCGCCCCTCCGACAGGGTGCGGGCGGCGGCGGCGGCCAGGAGCACCGCCCACGCACCGGCCGCGATGGTGCGAGAAGGTCGTGGCGGTGCATCCACGGCCATGCGTTCGCCCGCGGCGATGCCGGCGACCAGGCCGGGATACTCGCCGAGGGCGAGGTCGGCGCGGGCGAGGGCGTCCGCGTCCGGTGCGGCGGCGACCGGGGCGTCGGCGGCCAGCCACGCCTTCTCCGCCCGCACCATGCGTTTGGGGATCGTGAGGCGCAGGATGTCGGCGGCCGACCCCGCCGCGCGGTCGGCCACGCGTCGCGCGAGAGCGTA
Source organism: Microbacterium sp. Z6_144 (assembly GCF_057197625.1). Lineage (NCBI taxonomy): Bacteria > Bacillati > Actinomycetota > Actinomycetes > Micrococcales > Microbacteriaceae > Microbacterium > Microbacterium sp. Z6_144. The sequence goes on along the minus strand of NZ_JBXVPT010000001.1, from coordinate 1,812,642 downwards.
GAGCGGGGCGGGCAGTACGCGGACCGGGGAGACCACCGCGTCGATCTCCGACAGCGGCCGGTCGCCGTCGTCCTCGTCGTCGATCTCCACGACGTAGCCGTCGATGATCCGCCCGGCCGAGCGCAGCGGCACGCGGACGCGGACGCCGGGGGCAACGTCCGCGTCGCCGGGGATCGCGTAGTCGAACAGGCGGTCCAGCTGCGGCAGCGGCGAATCCAGCAGCACGCGCGCCACGCGCCGGGTGGTCATCCGGCCGGCCCGCCGAGCGCGGTCACGTCACATCCCGGCGGCGGCACGCAGCTCGTCGACGCGGTCGGTGCGCTCCCACGTGAAGTCGGGGAGCTCGCGGCCGAAGTGCCCGTACGCGGCCGTCTGCGCGTAGATGGGGCGGAGCAGGTCGAGGGAGTCGATGATCGCCTTGGGGCGGAGATCGAAGACATCCAGGATCGCTCGTGTGATCGCCTCGTCGTCGATGCGGCCCGTGCCGAAGCTCTCGACGTACAACCCCACCGGGCTCGCCTTGCCGATGGCGTAGGCCACCTGCACCTCGAGACGGTCGGCCAGGCCCGCCGCGACGGCGTTCTTGGCGACCCAGCGCATCGCGTACGCGGCGGAGCGGTCGACCTTGGAGGGATCCTTGCCGCTGAACGCTCCCCCGCCGTGGCGGGCCGCTCCCCCGTACGTGTCGATGATGATCTTGCGGCCGGTGAGCCCGGCGTCGCCCTTCGGTCCGCCCACGACGAAGGGGCCGGCCGGGTTGATGTAGTACTTCACATCCGGCAGGTCCAAGCCCGTGTCGGCCAGCACGGGGTCGATGACCTCCGCCCGCACGCGCTCGCGCAGGTCTTCCTGGGAGATGTCCGGGTGGTGCTGGGTGGAGAGCACGACCGACTCCACGGTGCGCGGCGTCTGACCGTCGTAGCCGAGGGTGATCTGCGTCTTCCCGTCGGGGCGGAGGAACGGCAGCCGCCCGTCGCGCCGGACTGCCGCCAGGCGCTCGGCCATGCGGTGCGCCGTCCAGCTGGCCATCGGCATGAGCTGAGGGGTCTCGGTGGTGGCGAAGCCGAACATGATGCCCTGGTCGCCCGCGCCCTGCTCGTCCCGCGGGTCGATCGACCCGCGCTCGCGCTGCTCGAAGGCGCGATTGACGCCCGCGGCGATGTCGGAGGACTGCGCGCCGATCGATACGCTGACCCCGCACGACTCCCCGTCGAAGCCGGTGTCGCTCGAGGTGTAGCCGATGCGGTTGACGACGTCCCGCACGATCGCGGGGATCTCGACGTACGCCCGGGTGGAGACCTCCCCCGCCACGTGCACGAGACCCGTGGTCACGAGCGTCTCCACCGCGACGCGGCCCGTCGGGTCTTCGGTGAGGATGGCGTCGAGGATGCTGTCGGAGATCTGGTCGCAGATCTTGTCGGGGTGCCCCTCGGTGACGGACTCGGACGTGAACAGCCGAAGCTCGGTCATGCATGCTCCCTCGGGGGCAGAAGCTGATTCGGGTGAGTGGAACGGACACGAGTATGCCCCGGAGGGCGGACACCGGCTGAGCGAACGTCAGCGTGGCGAAACGCCCGTCCGGGGCGACTCATGCCCCGCGCGAGGTCACTCGACGTGACGCAGGCGCAGCTTGTCTTCGTGGATCTCGTGCAGCGCGATGGTGAGGGGCTTGTCCTCGACGGTCGAGTCCACGAGGGGGCCGACGTTGTCGAACAGGTTGCCCTCGTGCAGGTCCGAGTAGTAGTCGTTGATCTGACGCGCCCGCTTGGATGCGTAGATGACGAGCTGGTACTTGGAGTCCACCTTCTCGAGCAGGCTGTCGATGGGGGGATCGATGATGCCCTGGTTCGTTCCGGCCATGGCGAAACCTCCTGATTAAGCGACGGTCGTCGCGCAGTGAAGCGGCGCGATCGGCGCCGAAGCGTCCCCCCAGTGTACCGTGCCCGGTTGGGAGCCGGCGTGTCATCCGCCCTGTTCGAGGAGGGCGAATCCCGCGGTGCGACGGTCGTCGGCGTGACCATGCACGGTACGGGTGTTCCAGTCGACGGCGAGCGCCTGAACCGACCCGAACCGCGCTTGTCGCCCGACCGAGGTCGCTGAGTAACCCAGCGCCCGCAGGTCCGCGGCGAGCGCGGCGTCCTCCGTCGTGATGGAGCCGTCCGGTTCGCCGTGGAATCGCCCGCTCTGCACCGCCTGGTCGAGGGGGAGCCTGTGCAGCGCCCACAGCGTCGTGACCTGGGCGACCGCGTTGAGGATCTGCCGTCCCCCGGGCGAGCCGACGACGAGGGCCACGCGCCCTTCGTCGTCCAACAGGATCGTCGGAGTCGACCAGCTCACCGGGCGTGCGCCCGCGCGAGCCGGATCGGGCGTCTGCCCGAATCGGATCAGCTGATTGTTGAGGAAGAATCCGCCGACCCGGGTGCCCGAGCCCCAGAAGTCCATGATCGTGTTGGTCATGGAGACCGCGCGGCCATCGGGGTCGACCACGGAGATGTGCGTGGTATTGCCCGTCGCATCCGGACCCGACGCGATGGCCGACGCGGCGGCGGGTGCGGCGGCCAGAGCGGCGTTCGCCGCGGGATCGGTCAGGTGGTCGGTGGGAACCGGACCGAACGCCGGGTCGCTGAAGGCGCGCACGGACTGTTCCGCGACCCGCCAGGCCCGCGTCTGCGCATCGGCGAACGCCGCGGATCCGGCCGGGACGTCGCCGATCCCCCGCGCTTCGGCGATCTGCAGCTGCTGGATGAGCGCGGCGCCCGCCAGCGCGGGCGACGCGGAGACGACCTCGTACCCGGCGAACGGGCCGCGCGGAGGGTCGGTGCGCTGAACGCGGTACGCGGCGAGGGATTCGGCGTCGATCCCGTCGACCCCGGTGAGAGCCAGGACGAGCGAACCCGTGTAGAAGGCGGCGGGGCCTTCGGACTGCAGCGTGCGGAGCGTCGCGGCGAGCTCAGGCTGGACCAGCACGTCTCCCTCGCGCACGCGAAGGTCGGCGGTCGGCGCCTTCGCGAGGTAGGACGCCACGTACGCGGTCACCACGGCGCCCTCCTCGGCGAGCCGAACGGCGGGTTCGAGGACGTCCGCCCACGGCAGCACGCCCCCGTTCGCGTGCAGGTCTGCCATGCCTGCGACGAATCCGGGGATCCCCGTGAGGCTCGAGGGCATGCGTCCCGACATGCGCAGAGTCTCGCGGAAGTCGACGTTGACCACCTGATCCCCATCGACGACGACCGCGTTGCCGCCGCCGCCGATGCCGGACGCGAAGGGCTGGACGACCGCGTCGGCGAACGCGGCCGCAACGGCCGCGTCCAGCGCCGTCCCACCCGCCGCGAGGACATCGCGTCCGGCCTCAGCCGACAGGGGATGCCCGGCGCTCACGCCGCCCGCGCCCAGCGCGGGCGCCGCCGAGGGCGTTGCCGTGGGCGTGGGTTCTGGTGGCGCGGTGGTCATCGGCGTCGGGGTGGACTGCGGCGCGGCGGCGGTGCAGCCCGACAGCGCCAGGGCGAGGATCGAAAGCACCGCGAGAACCGGTGCGCGTGAGGAGGCCATCGACGGAAGATAACCGCCCTGAGATGGGCCCGCCTGCGAATTCCCCGGTAGAAGCGCGAGACGCACCCGTTTCACAGATCGCGCAAGGTCGACACGCAGGGTCGCCGCTTTCACTGTGGCCGTGCATCTCGAAATGGACGTCCAAGAGCGGTGGCACCGGCAGGGGCATCGAACGAGGATGTCGGCGATCGACGCGGTCCGAGGGCTCGCGGTGATCGGGATGCTTCTGGTGAATGTCCATCCGACCCCCAGCGACGTTCTGCTGTACGAGCTGTACATGCTGCCGGCGGGCCGTGCTTCCGTGCTGTTCGTCGTGGTGGCGGGAATCGGCATGACCCTGGCGCTGCAGCGCGGGATCCAGACGCGGATCGTGCTGTGGCGCGTGGCGGTCCTGCTGGTCCTGGGTGCCGCGCTGCTGCCCCTGCCTCACGACATCAACATCATCCTGCCCGTCTACGCTGCCGCGTTCGTGGTCGCCCTCCTCCTGCGCGGGCTCTCCACCCGAGTGCTCATCGTGTTCGCATCGGTGCTCGCAATCAGCGGCCCGACGCTGCTCCTCAGCGAGCGCATCTCAGGCGCGGCTACGGTGCGTCAATTCGTCGCGAACGACAATCCGTTGCACGCCGTCCTCTTGAGCGGCCCCTACCCGCTCGTGATCTGGCTGGTGCCGTTCGTGGTCGGAATGATCGTGGGGCGGTTGAACCTGTCGGACCACCGCGTGCCTGAGCGCATGGTCACCGCAGGCGCGGTGGCCACGATCCTTCCGCTGGCCGTCGATGCGCTGGCGGGCGACTGCCAAGAAGGCTGGGGGCTCCTTCTGACCGCAGCCGCCCACGGCCAGATGCCCCTGTGGATCATCAGCGCCGTCGGCAGCGCGATCCTGCTGACCGGTGCTCTGCTCCTGGTCCGTGAGCGCGGGCAGAGGCTGCTGGCGCCGCTCGGTATGCTCGGGCGGATGTCGCTGACGATGTACGTCCTGCACGTGCTCCTGCTGGTGCTGATCCGCCCGTTCGGAGATCTCGACGTGCACGGCGCGATCGTCGTCTCGGCTGCGATCCTCGCGGTGATGTTCACCGTGGCAGCCCTGCTGCAGAGCAGGAGCCCGATCGGCCCGCTGGAGTGGCTGAGCCGCGGCAGGTGGCTGCGACCTTCGCCGAGGTGATCATCACGGCGCGGCCAAGGTGGCGACGCCTCGGCCGCGCGGGGGCTCAGCGCGCGACGGCGACGACCTGCTCCGCCGCGGAGGCGACGTCGTCGTTGACCACGTGGTAGTCGAACTCGTTCTGGGCAGCGAGCTCGGTGCGGGCAGTCCGCAGACGCCGCGCACGTTCCTCGGCGTCCTCCGTGCCGCGTCCGACCAGGCGGTTCACCAGCTCGTCCCAGCTCGGAGGCAGGAGGAACACCAGCAGCGCCGACGGGTCGGCGGCGCGCACCTGCCGCGCCCCCTGCAGATCGATCTCCAGGAGTGCCGTGCCGCCGTCGGCGAGCACCTTCTCGATCGGCTCGCGCGGCGTTCCGTAGCGGTACCGGTTGTGCACCGTCGCGTGCTCCAGCAGCGCGCCGGTCTCCACCAGCCGGTCGAACTCGGCGTCGTCGACGAAGTAGTAGTGCTCACCGTCGACCTCGCCCGGCCGCGGCGGGCGCGTCGTCGCCGACACCGACAGATGGATGTCGGGGTGGTGCTCCTTGATGTGCGCGGCGACCGTGCCCTTGCCCACGGCGGTGGGACCGGCCAGCACGATGAGGCGGCTCCGGCCCGGGCGGGGCTTCGGCTCGGGCCACCGGGTGTCCAGGAACTCCTGCAGCGCGCGCCGCTGACGGGCCCCGAGCCCGCCCAGGCGCTTGACCGGCGAGATCGCCAGGTCGGTGAGGATGCGGTCGCGCTTCCCCTCCCCGATCGCCGGGATGGCGGTGAGGAACTCCGGTACGCGCATCGCACCGGCAGCGGAGTCCGGTTCGGCGAGGGCCCGGCGCAGCAGCTCCTGCGGCGTGATCACCCGGGTGGTGACATCCCTTTTCAGCGCCGCGCGCTCGCGCCGCGCCGCCACCGCGCGCCGGGAGGCTGCGGCGCGGTCGACCTCGGGTGGACGGCGGGCGTCAGACATCGATCGCCTCCCGGTAGAGCGCCGACCGTTCGTCGATGCGCTCCGCGAGGCCGGCGGGGCCCGCCGAGAGGATGCTGCGGCTCTCGCTGGCCAGCACCGCCGCAGAACGCGGTCCGAACAGGCTCGGGAGGTCTTGCGGACGAGCACCCTGCGCGCCGAACCCGGGCGCCAGGATCGGCGCGACGGGATGTTCGGTCCCCAGGCCCAGGCCCGCGGCGACGAGGTCGACGGTCGCGCCGATGACGACGCCGATGCTTCCCCACTCCCCCTCGGGCGTCGTCGCGGCGTTGAACGCGGTCACCTGGTCGACCACGAGCGCCGACACGGTGTCGTCGTCGACGTCAGCCCGCTGCAGTTCGCGCGCTTCGGGGTTGCTGGTGGCGGCCAGGACGAAGACGCCCTTGCCCTCAGCGACGGCCTGGCGGAGCGTGCCGGTGAGGGCCTCGACGCCGACGTAGGGGCTGACGGTCAGCGCATCGGCCTCCAGCGGCGCTCCCGCCGTGAGCCACGCGGCGGCGTAGCCGTCCATGGTGGAGCCGATGTCGCCGCGTTTGGCGTCGGCGATGACGATGAGCCCGGCGTCACGGGCCGCCCGGAGGACGTCCTCCAGGGCCGCGAACCCCGCCGAGCCGTAGCGCTCGAAGAAGGCCACCTGCGGCTTGACGATGCCGACCCGTCCCGCCGCCGCGTCCACGACGCGCAGCCCGAACTCGCGTGCCGCGGCCGCCGTGGCATCCATCCCCCACCCGTCCAGCAGGTGCTCGTGCGGGTCGATCCCCACGCACAGCGGGCCATAGGTGTCGCGCGCCGCGCGCAGGCGCGAACCGAAGCTCGCGCTCACGAGCGTTCTGCCCGATCCGCGGCGTACTCCTGGAGGCTCCGCACGCGGAAGCCTTCGCGCAGAACCCCGAGGGCGCTGACGGCGGCTCCCAGCACGGCCATCGTCGTGAACAACGCCTTGTCGGCGGCGACGGCCGCGGCGCGGATCTCGTATCCGTCGGCGCGGGCGAGGCCCCCGCTCGGGGTGTTCACGATCATGTCGATCTCGCCGGTGTTGATGAGGTCGACGATGTTCGTCTCACCCGAGGCCTGCGTCGCGGAGTACTTGTTGACGACGGTGACGGTGATGCCGTTGCGGGCGAGGATCTCGGCTGTGCCCTCGGTGGCCACCAGCGAGAACCCGAGTTCCTGCAGGCGGTGGGCGGGCAGGATGACCGCGCGCTTGTCGGCGTCGGCGACGGAGATGAACACCGTGCCCTCCAGCGGCATGCCGCCGTACGCGGCCTCCTGGCTCTTGGCGAAGGCGGTCGGGAAGTCGCGGTCGATACCCATGACCTCTCCCGTGGAGCGCATCTCGGGGCCGAGCACGGAGTCGACGATCTGCCCGTCCTTCGTGCGGAACCGCTTGAACGGCAGCACCGCCTCCTTCACGGCGACCGGGGCGTCCAGCGGCACCCGCGAGCCGTCACGGGGCGGCAGCATCCCCTCGGCCTTGAGCTCGGCGATCGTGGACCCGGCCATGATGCGGCTCGCCGCCTTCGCGAGCGGGATGCCGAGGGCCTTCGACACGAACGGCACGGTGCGGCTCGCGCGCGGGTTGGCCTCGATGACGTAGAGCACCCCGGCCGAGATCGCGAACTGCACGTTCAGGAGGCCGCGCACCCCCACGCCCTCGGCGATCGCGAGCGTCGCCACGCGCACCCGGTCGATGTCGGCGCGGCCGAGGGAGATCGGCGGGAGGGTGCAGCTGGAGTCGCCGGAGTGGATGCCGGCCTCCTCGAGGTGCTCCATGACCCCGCCGATGTACAGCTCCGACCCGTCGTACAGCGCGTCCACGTCCAGCTCGATGGCGTCGTCGAGGAAGCGGTCGACCAGCAGCGGCATGCCGGGGCCGATGATGGCCTGGTCGGCGATCCGGACGAAGTAGTCGCGGAGGCTCGCCGAGTCGTACACGATCTCCATGCCGCGCCCGCCGAGCACGAAGCTCGGGCGCACCAGCACGGGATAGCCGACCTCTTCGGCGATGATGACGGCGCCGTCCACGTCCACGGCCGTGCCGCTGCGGGGGGCGACGAGGCCCGCCTCGTCCAGGACGCGCGAGAACTGCTCGCGTTCCTCGGCGAGGTCGATCGCGGCCGGGCTCGTGCCGAGGATGCGGTAGCCGGCGGCCTCGATCCCGCGGGCCAGCCCCAGCGGCGTCTGTCCGCCGAGCTGGCAGATGACGCCGAGGATCTCGCCCGAGGCGGATTCGGCGTGGAGCACCTCGAGCACGTCCTCCAGGGTGAGCGGCTCGAAGTACAGGCGATCGGACGTGTCGTAGTCGGTGGAGACGGTCTCCGGGTTGCAGTTGACCATGATGGTCTCGTACCCGGCGTCCGACAGCGCGAACGACGCGTGCACGCACGAGTAGTCGAACTCGACGCCCTGACCGATGCGGTTAGGGCCGGAGCCGATGATGACGACCTTGGTGCGCTCCGACGGGGCGACCTCCGTCTCCACGTCGTAGCTGGAGTAGTGGTAGGGCGTGAGGGCGGGGAATTCGCCGGCGCACGTGTCGACGGTCTTGTAGACCGGGCGGACGCCCAGCGCCGTGCGGACGCCCCGGACCTCGGTCTCGGTGTCGCCGCGCAGCTGCGCGATCTGCACGTCGCTGAAGCCGTGCTCCTTCGCCAGGCGCAGGGTGTCGGCATCCAGTTCGTCCGCCGTGCGCACCGTCTCGGCGACCTCGTTGATCAGCACGATCTGATCGAGGAACCAGGGGTCGATCGCGGTGGCCTCGAAGGCCTGCTCGATCGTCGCGCCCTTGCGCAGGGCCTGCTGCAGCACGACGATGCGGCCGTCGGTGGGGGTCTTCGCGACCTCGAGGAGCTCCTCCATCGAGCGCTCCTCGTCGCCCCAGTGGAAGCTCGATCCGCGCTTCTCGAGGGAGCGCAGCGCCTTCTGCAGCGCGGTGGTGTAGTTGCGTCCGATCGCCATGGCCTCGCCGACGGACTTCATGGTCGTCGTGAGGGTCGTGTCGGCGGCGGGGAACTTCTCGAAGTTGAACCTCGGTACCTTCACGACGACGTAGTCCAGCGTCGGCTCGAAGCTTGCCGGCGTCACCTTCGTGATGTCGTTGGGGATCTCATCCAGCCGGTAGCCGATCGCGAGCTTCGCGGCGATCTTCGCGATCGGGAAGCCCGTGGCCTTGGAGGCCAGCGCCGAGGAGCGCGAGACCCGCGGGTTCATCTCGATGACGATGATGCGGCCGCTGGCGGGGTCGACGGCGAACTGGATGTTGCACCCTCCGGTGTCCACGCCCACCGCGCGGATGATGTCGATGCCGATGTCGCGGAGCTTCTGGTACTCGCGGTCGGTGAGGGTCAGGGCGGGGGCGACGGTGATCGAGTCGCCCGTGTGGACGCCGACCGGGTCGACGTTCTCGATCGAGCACACCACGACGGTGTTGTCGGCCGTGTCGCGCATGAGTTCGAGCTCGTACTCCTTCCACCCGAGGATCGACTCCTCCAGGAGCACCTCGTGCGTGGGCGAGTCATGAAGGCCCGCGCCGGCTATGCGGCGGAGGTCCTTCTCGTCATAGGCGAAGCCGGAGCCGAGTCCGCCCATCGTGAAGGAGGGGCGCACGACGAGCGGGTAGCCCAGTTCGTCGGCGGCAGCGAGCACCTCGTCCATCGTGTGCGCGATCCGGGAGGCCGCGACATCCGCCCCGGCGTCGATGACGAGCTGCTTGAAGATCTGACGATCCTCGCCCTTGTTGATCGCCTCGAAATTCGCCCCGATCAGCTCGACGTCGTACTTCTCGAGGATGCCGTGGTTGTGGAGCTGAATGGCGGCGTTGAGCGCCGTCTGCCCGCCCAGGGTCGGCAGGATCGCGTCGGGGCGCTCCTTGGCGACGATCGTCTCGATGACCTCCCACGTGATGGGCTCGATGTAGGTGGCGTCGGCGAAGTCGGGGTCGGTCATGATCGTCGCCGGGTTCGGGTTGACCAGGATGACTCGCACGCCCTCTTCGCGGAGGACCCGGCACGCCTGGGTGCCGGAGTAGTCGAATTCGGCGGCCTGACCGATGACGATCGGGCCGGAGCCGATGACCAGGACGGAGCGGATGTCGTCGCGCTTAGGCATTGGTTGCTTTCTTGCTCAGGTCGTCGCGGACCATCTCGGCGAAGCGGTCGAAGAGGTAGTTGGCGTCGTGGGGGCCGGCGGCCGCTTCGGGGTGGTACTGCACGGAGAACGCCGGGATGTCCAGTGCTCGCAGCCCCTCGACGACCTGGTCGTTGAGGCCGACGTGGCTCACCTCGACCCGCCCGTAGCCGCTCGGGCTGTCGGTGGGGCCGTCCAGCGGCGCATCGACGGCGAAGCCGTGGTTGTGCGCGGTGATCTCCACGCGCCCGGTGCTCTTGTCCAGCACCGGCTGGTTGATGCCGCGGTGGCCGAAGGGCAGCTTGTAGGTGCCGAACCCGAGGGCGCGCCCGAGGAGCTGGTTGCCGAAGCAGATGCCGAAGAAGGGCACCCGGTCATCCAGCACCGCTCGCAGCAGCTCGACGTGCTCGTCGGAGGCGGCCGGGTCGCCCGGTCCGTTGGAGTAGAACACCGCGACCGGTTCTAGCGCGCGCACCTCCGCGATCGTGACGTCCTGCGGGAGCACGTGCACATCGAACCCGCGCGCGGCGAGGTTATCGATCGTGGACTGCTTGACACCCAGGTCGAGCACGGCGAGGTTGCCGATCCGCTCCCCCACCGCCGGCGTCACCTGTGCTGCAGGGACCGACACCTCGCTGGAGAGGTTGCGGCCGGACATCTCGGGCGCGTCCTGCACGATGCGCACCTGCTCGGCCGGGTCGATGGCTGCCGCGTCTCCGGAGAAGATGCCGCCGCGCATACTGCCGGTCGATCGGATGCGACGGGTCACCGCGCGGGTGTCGATGCCGCTGATCCCCACGACCCCGTCGGAGACGAGCGCGTCATCGAGGGACTCCTCCGCGCGCCAGTTCGACACGACGCGGGAAGGGTCGCGCACGATGTACCCCGAGACCCAGATGCGGCGCGACTCGGTGTCTTCGGCATTCATGCCGGTGTTGCCGATGTGCGGGGCGGTCTGCAGCACGATCTGCCCGGCGTAGGAGGGGTCGGTGAGGGTCTCCTGGTAGCCGGTCATGCCGGTGGCGAAGACGACTTCGCCGAGCGTCGTGCCGCGGGCGCCGTACGCGCGCCCGGGGTAGCGGGTGCCGTCCTCGAGGACTAGGACGGCGGGGTCTAGAGAAAGACGGGAGGTCATGCGTTTCCTGTCGGCAGAAGGGAGCGGATGGTGTCGGTGAGGGTGCGTGCGGACGCATCCTGAGGCCGGAGATAGGTGTCCACGATGGTGTCGTCGTCGATCTGCCACGACACGCGCGCCAGCCCGTCGCGCTCGACGACGCGGTCGATGGCGACGGTGGCCTGCGCGGCGTCGACGATGCGGTCGGTGGGAAGAAACATCCGGGGCTGGCCTGGGAGATCGAGGATGACGCCCGCGTCGGTCACCGTGATGTCGGCGCGCGACCGGAAGCCGAGCCCGCGGATCGCGAGGCGCTCCAGCGGCTGGCCGGCGCGCGTGGTGGCGACGTACAGTCCCGGGAAGGTCCCGAGCACCGCCGCGCCGCCGGGCGCCTCGCCGATCGGCGCCGCCAAGCCGGCGTCGCGGCGCGTACGCCGCATCCACGCCCACACCAGCAGCGCGAGGGCGAGGACGGCCACGCCGATCATGATCGTCAGCGCGCCTTCACGGCTCACGAGTGCACCCCCGGCGTATCCAGAACGCGACCGTCGCCGACCGTGGGAGTGCCGGCGTAGAACGTCCAGCGCACCTCCCCGGGAAGTTCGCGTCCCAGGTACGGCGAGTTGGTGCTGCGCCCATGCAGGTCGTCGCGGCCGAAGGTGCGGTGCGGGCGCGGGTCGTACAGCGTCAGAGAGGCCGGCTGCCCCGCCGCCAGCGGCGTTCCGGCATCGGCACGTCGTCCGATGCGGGCCGGCACGCGCGACATCACCCGCGCGACATCCGCCCACGTGAGCAGGCCGGTGTCGACCATCGCGAGTTGCACGACGCGCAGGGCGCTCTCCAGGCCCACCATGCCGTTGGCCGCGGCCGGCCATTCGCACGCCTTGGCCTCGGCGGGATGCGGGGCGTGGTCGGTGGCGACGATGTCGATCGTGCCGTCGGCCAGGCCCGCGCGGACGGCCATCACGTCCTCCTCGCGCCGCAGCGGCGGGTTGACCTTGAAGCGCGGGTCGTAACCGCGCACGAGCTCGTCCGTGAGGAGGAGGTGGTGCGGGGTGACCTCGGCGGTCACGTCGACGCCGCGCTTCTTGGCCCAGCGGATGATGTCGACCGATCCGGCGGTGGAGAGGTGGCACACGTGCAGGCGCGACCCGACGTGCTCGGCGAGGAGGACGTCGCGGGCGATGATCGACTCCTCGGCGACGGCCGGCCACCCGGCCAGGCCCAATTCCGCGGAGACGGCGCCCTCGTTCATCTGCGCGCCCTCGGTCAGGCGCGGATCCTGCGCGTGCTGGGCGACGACGCCGTCGAAGGCCTTCACGTACTCCAGTGCTCGGCGCATGATCAGCGGGTCCCACACGCAGAATCCGTCGTCGCTGAAGACGCGCACGCGGGCGCGGGAATCGGCCATGGCGCCCAGTTCGGCCAGGCGTTCGCCCTTCTGCCCGACGGTGACCGCGCCGATCGGCTGCACCGACACGTAGCCGGCGGCCTCACCGAGCGCCAGTTCCTGCTCCACGACTCCGGCCGTGTCGGCCACGGGCGAGGTGTTCGGCATCGCGAAGACCGTCGTGAACCCGCCCGCCGCGGCGGCGCGCGACCCGGTGAGGATCGTCTCGGATGCCTCGTACCCGGGTTCGCGCAGATGGCTGTGCAGATCGACGAGCCCGGGGAGGGCGATGAGCCCGTCCGCGTCGATCACCGTCGCGCCGGCGCGGGTCAGGCCGGTGCCGACCTCGGTGATCACGCCGTCGGCGATGACGAGGTCGGCGGTCGCGCCCCCGTCGATGGCGGCGCCGGTGAGGACGAAGGTGTCTGTCATCGGTCGTCCTCTCGTTCGCTTGCGGCGCGCTCGCCTGCCAGCAGCAGGTACAGCACGGCCATCCGCACGGACACGCCGTTCGCGACCTGCTCGAGCACCGTCGAGCGATCGGAATCGGCGGCTTCGGCGGAGATCTCCAGACCCCGGTTCATGGGTCCGGGGTGCATGACAATGCTACCGGGCGGCAGCGACGCCAGCCGCCGCGCATCCAGTCCCCACCGGCGGGAATACTCCCGCTCAGTGGGGAAATACGCGGCATTCATCCGCTCCAGCTGGATGCGCAGCATCATCAGCGCGTCGGGAGCCTGCGCGATCGCCTCATCCAGATCGAACAGCACGCGCACGGGCCAGCGCGACATGTCCTGCGGCACGAGGGTGGGCGGGGCGACGAGCGTCACCTCCGCACCGAGGGTGGTCAGCAGCCACACGTTGGACCGGGCCACGCGGGAGTGCAGGACATCGCCGACGATCGTGACGCGGAGCCCGGCGAGGTCGCGGCCGCGGCTGGCGTCGCCGTGCGTGCGCTTGCGGATCGTGAAGGCGTCCAGCAGCGCCTGGGTCGGGTGCTCGTGGGTGCCGTCGCCGGCGTTGATCACACCCGCGCTGATCCAGCCGCTCGTGGCGAGGGTGCGGGGCGCACCGGAGGCGCCGTGGCGGATGACCACCGCATCCGCGCCCATCGCCTGCAGCGTCTGGGCGGTGTCCTGGAGCGACTCGCCCTTGGAGACGCTGGAGCCCTTGGCGGAGAAGTTGATGACGTCGGCCGAGAGCCGCTTGGCCGCGGCCTCGAACGAGATCCGCGTGCGCGTGGAGTCTTCGAAGAAGAGGTTCACGACCGTCTTGCCGCGGAGGGTCGGGAGCTTCCGCACCTCGCGGCGCTGGGTGTCGGACATGTCCTCGGCCACGTCGAGGATGCGGAGCGCGTCGTCGTACCCGAGGGTCTGCGTGTCGAGCAGATGCTGCATCCGCTCAGTTCCCTTCGATGGTGACGGACTCGGCGCCGTCGGTCTCGGCCAGGCGCACGAAGACGCGCTCCTCGCGGGAGCTCGGCAGGTTCTTGCCCACGAAGTCGGGCCGGATCGGAAGCTCGCGGTGGCCGCGGTCAACGAGCGCGGCCAGGCGCACGGCGGCGGGGCGGCCGATGTCTTGCAGGGCGTCGAGGGCGGCGCGGATGCTGCGACCGGAGAACAGCACGTCGTCCACGAGCACGACGGTCTTGCCGTCGATGCCGCCGGGCGGGATCTGCGTGGGGTGCGGGGCGCGGGTGGGGTTGCGGTGCAGGTCGTCGCGGTACATCGTGACGTCCAGCGCCCCGACCGGCACCTGCACGCCGCTGAAGTCGCTGACCAGGGACGCGATGCGCTGGGCCAGCGGAACGCCGCGCGTCGGGATCCCCAGGATCACCAGGCCCTCCGGCCCGCGGTTGGACTCGAGGATCTCGTGGGAGATCCGAGTCAATGCTCGGGCGATGTCTGCCTCGTGCAGCACGGTGCGCATGCTCATGCCGCTCCCTTCTCCGCCTCACAGGACGGTGTTAAAGGTTGCTCGTCGTCCCCCACCCTACCGCGCCCGCGCGCCCGACCCGCGCCCAGCCCGCGCCCGCCGCCCCACCCCCGCGATACTGCAGCCCCGCGACGAGACCGCGGCTTTATGTCGCGGTCTCGTCGGCTGCGTGCAGTGTCGCGGATGCGGACGCGGGTGACGCGGATCCGCGGTGACCCGGGCGGGGACCCGGACGCGGACGCGGGGGGACGCGGACGCGGCGGCGGGTGGGTCAGGCGGCGGGGGCCGCGGCGGCCGGCTCGGCCTGGGACGAGCGGATGGGGTGGCCCTGGGTCGTCAGGCACTTGCCCGAGGTCAGGTCCCACTTCCAGTCGTGGAGGCTGCACGTGAGCACGCCGTCCTCGATCTTGCCGGTCTTGGAAAGGTCGGCGCGCAGGTGCGGGCAGCGGCGCTGCACGACCCACTCGTCGAGCTGGATGTCTTCGGTCTGGTCGGACTGCTCGGAGTACCAGTTCTCCACGTACTCGATGCGGTCGCGCGACAGGCACTTCAGGAACGTGGTGAGGAACTCGTTGAACTTGCCGCTGCGGCCCACTTCGAACTGCATGGACAGGAAGATCGAGTTCGACCAGTCGATCTCGTGGTCGCGGATGTTCGTCGACACGAGATCGGCGGGGATCGTGTACCAGTAGATGCACTCCTCCCCCGCGTACTCCCGCACCTTGGCCTTGGGGAAGTCGACCACCATGTCGAGGTCGCCGATGCGGAAGCGCACCGCTCCCCCCACACCGTTGCGGATGGTGCGGGCGCGGCGCAGGAGCGGCTCCCACCACTCCTTGATGGCCGCGAGCATCTCCGCCGGCGGCAGCACCTCGGCGCGGGAGGCCTCCTCGGCGCGGATCTCGTCCTGGCGCGTGTCGCTCTGCTCGGCGAGGTAGGCCCACTTGTCGCCGAAGATCCGGTCGATCTCCGCGTCGCTGAAGAGCGTCTGCGTCACCTCGACGGCGCTGCCCCGAACGTCGACCTGCGTGCCGGGAAGGAACAGGTAGCCCTTCTGCCCGGGGCGCTGCTGGGCCATGTGCTCGAGGAACTGGCGCTGGTCGGTGAAGATCGAATCGTTTTCCTGGCCGACCCCGTTGTAGCGGAAGAGCTCCTCGCGCAGGAACATCGGCGGCCCGGCCATGGGGAAGACGTGCTCGGCGTCGACCTTCTCGATGTAGTACATGGCCCGCTTGTTCTGCGCGTCGCGCTTGAGCTGCGCGAAGTTCTGCTTCGCCTCCAGCGGCAGGTCGTAGACCATCGGCCACCAGATCGCACCGGATACCTGCGTGAAGTACGCGTCCGGTTTGCTGAAGCTCAGCAGCTTCTCCAGATCGAGCGGGTGCGAGTCGTTCTGGTTCAGGATGCTGGCCGTGCCGTCGTCCACGCTGAGGGACGAGTCGCCGATGGGTCCGTCGCTGGGGGCACGCAGCGGCGTGACCATGAGCTTCAGTTCGCCGTACTGCAACACCTCGCCGGTGTGCGTGTAGATGATGTTGTCGTAGCCGAGCGCGCGGAGGTCTCGCTCGAGGTCGTCCGTCGGATAGTCCGGCAGCAGTACGCGGATGTCCTTCGAGACGTACTTCTCCAGCAGCGCCGGGTCGAAGTGGTCGCGATGACGGTGCGAGATGTAGAGGAAGTCGGCTTTTCCGAAGCGTTCCCAGTCGAGCCCGCGATTGTCCGGGAAGGGGAACCAGGAGCCGAAGAAGCTCGGCCCGAGAACGGGGTCGCAGAGGATGCTGCCGCCGGCCGTCTCGATGAACATCCCCGCGTGGCCCAGGCCCGTGATCCGCATGTCGCTCCCATCTCCTCTCGAACCCATCGAGTCTACGCGGGGCGTGCCTGGACGTCCGGTGGGCGGGCCGGGGAAACCGATCGGGGTTCGAGGAGGCCGCGGATGTCGTCGGCGTCGAGGGGCTGAGCGAGCGCGTCGGACTCGTCCAGCACCGAGCGGAACAGCTCCGACTTCCGCCGCTGCAGCGCGCCGACCTTCTCCTCGATCGTCCCCGCCGAGAGGAGCCGGTAGACGAAGACGCTCCGGGTCTGGCCGATCCGGTGCGTGCGATCCACCGCCTGGGCCTCCGCCGCCGGGTTCCACCAAGGATCCAGCACGAAGACGTAGTCGGCCTCGGTGAGGGTGAGTCCGAAACCGCCCGCCTTGAGGCTGATGAGGAACACCGGTGCGTCCCCCGTGCGGAAGGCGTCCACCACCTCTCCCCTGCGGGTGGTCGACCCGTCCAGAGACGCGTAGGCGATGCCCGCAGCATCCAGGCGCGCCGCCGCGAGAGCGAGGAACGAGGTGAACTGGCTGAACACCAGGGCACGGTGACCCTCGGCGACGACCTCGGCGAGCCGGTCCAGCAGCGCATCGAGCTTCGCGGAACCGATGTGCGCGTCGCCGGCGGATACGAGGCCCGGGGCGAGGCTGAGCAGGCGGAGGAGCGTGAGCGAGCGGAAGACCACCATGCGGTGGCGGTCGAGGTCGTCCAGGAGGCCCAGTACCTTCTGCCGCTCGCGCTGGAGCACCGCGTCGTACAGCGCCCGGTGCGCCGGCGCGAGCTCGACGTGAACGTCCTGCTCCTGGCGGGGCGGCAGGTCGGGGGCGACCAGTTCCTTGGTTCTGCGCAGCAGGAAAGGGCGGATGCGGCGGCGGAGCCGTTCGAGACGCTCGGCGCGGTGACGGGTCGCGGAAGCGACCGCCAGATCGGTGTTCGCCGCCTCGGGTGCGCGTTCGATGGGACGGACGTACTCCTCGCGGAACCGTCGCGCCGACGGGAGGAGCCCGGGCGCGGTCAGCGAGAGGAGCGCCCACAGGTCGGTCAGGCTGTTCTCCAACGGCGTGCCGGTGATCGCCACCCGCACGTCCGAGCGCAGCGCGGCGACGGCCTGATGGAGTTTGGTCCGCGGGTTCTTCACGAACTGCGCCTCATCCAGCAGCACCCCCGCCCACTCCTGGGCGGCGAAGTCCTCCGCATCCAGGCGCAGGACGGCGTAGGACGTGACGAGGAGGTCGGCGTCCGCGGCGATGTCGGCGACGCGAGCCCCTGTGCGACCGCGTGTCGCGCCGACCGTGCGCACCGTCAGGTGCGGGATGAACCGCGCGGCCTCCTCGGCCCAGGTCGGGAGCACGGAGGTGGGAGCGACGACGAGGAACGGCCGTCGTTCGCCCTCGGCGCGGGCGTGCGCGACGAGCGCGAGCGCCTGAAGCGTCTTTCCGAGTCCCATGTCGTCGGCGAGGATCCCACCGAGGCGGTGGCGCCACAGGAAGGCGAGCCAGCTGAAGCCCGCCTGCTGATAGGGCCGGAGCTGCGCGCGGAGGCCGGCGGGCGGCGGGAGGAGCTCCACCGCGCCGGCGTCGCGGAGCCCTTCTACCAGCCGGCGCCACGCGAGGACCGGCTCGGCCTGGTCGGCGAGGTCTTCGAAGTCGTCCCACAGGCTGATCTGCGTGCGCGCGATGCGAGGACCGGTCTCCCATTCGGCGAGGGCCGCCGCCTCCTCCAGCAGATCCTTGAGCCGGTCCAGCGCCGGATGCCGCAGCGAGAAGTAGGCGCCGTCCGAGAGCATCATCCGGCCGCGCCCCCGGGCCAGCGCCGCGAACAGCGGGCGGAACGGGATCGAGCGCCCGTCGATGGTCACGATGATCCCCAGGTCGAACCAGTCGGGGTCGGGGCTCTCCACCGTCGTGACGGTGATGGCGGGGTCACCGGCCAGCTCGCGGTACGCCGGACGGTTCCCGGTGGTCTCCACGCGGACGCCCTCCACCGCTTCCAGGACGGGCAGGACGCTCGCCGAGAACTCCGCCGCGTCGGCGCCTTTCAGCGTGGCGGCTCCGGCGAACGCGAGGGACGTCGTGCGCGTCCATGTCGCACGCACCAACTCGGCGATCCGGCGTGCGTCGCGCTCGCCCTCGTCACCGTCACCGTGGACGTCGTCGCGCTCGCCACCGTGGGCGTCGTCGCGCTCGCCACCGTCGTCGGCGGGGAGGAAACGGACCGGATGCAGCCCGGGACGGACCCACCACATGTCGTAGGCGACCGTGTGCCCCGGCCGATACGCGACGGCGACCCGGAGCGTGGGGCGCTCCAGCGACGGAAGGACGAGGCCGGGCTCGGCTGCCACCGGGGTGCGCCGGGCCAGTACCGGGTACAGATCGCGGAGGAACTCCGCGGTCTCCTCTGCCGGCACCACGATCCCGGCCGACCCCAGCAGCGCCGGCAGTGGGTCGGGAAGGCGTCCCGGCGCGAGCACCACGGGGATCGGGTCGCGGTCGAGGGTGAAGGAGTAGATGCCGGAGGATCCGAGCGGACGCACCGTGGCCGCATCCACGTCGCCCCCCGGAAGGCTCACACGGGCGCGGAGGTGCAGGCCCCCGTCCGGGGCGGCAGCGAGGAGCACGGAGACCTGCGCGTCGTCGGCGAGGGTCACCTGCTGCTGCGGGTGCGTCGCGACCAGTGCGATGCCGTGCGTTGCCGCGATCCTCAGATGCGGCCACAGGTGCGGGGAGGTCACCGGGTCGAGCGGGATCCAGTCGGGAGCGGTCGAGAAGGCGCCCGTCAGGCGTGGCGAGGAGGCGAGGGCCTGGAGCTCGGTGAACCAGCGTGCCTGTGCGGGACGGAAGCGATCGGGGAACCGGCGGACGACGTCCCACGAGACGTCGCCCTTGATCCATGCGCCGCGCGTGCCGGCCGTCAGCGGGCGGACGGCGAGGGAGAGGTCGTCCTGCCGCTGGGCGAGGGAGCGCGGGGTGACGGCCGAGATCCCGCGGGGGTCCCATCGCGCCGGATCGTACGCGTCGCGCTGGCGCAGCTCGACGCCGAGCGCCAGCGGCGGGCGCTCCGCGTCGCCGGGGTCCGGGATCAGATTCCGCCAGGACGACATCGCCTCATCCTCTCCGAGGCTTCCGACGTCGGTCGCCGCCCTCAGCCGGCGCGGGCGATCCGGCCGAGCACGCCGTGCACGAACGGGCCGGAGTCGTCGGTGGAGAACTCCTTGGCCAGTTCGACCGCCTCGTCGATGGCTACGGCCGCGGGGACGGCGTCGTTGTAGAGGATCTCCCACGCACCGATCCGCAGCAGTGCGCGGTCGACCGCAGGCATCCGTGCGAGGGACCAGTCCTTCGCGAACGTCGTGATCTGCTCGTCGATCTCGTCGTAGTTGTCGATCACGCCGTCGACGATCTCCCGCGCGTAGAGCCATGAGGCCTCGCGCGCCGGCTCGTTGGCCGCTCGCTTGGCCTCAGCGGCGAGGACGGTGGGGAGGTCTTCGCCGCGCACATCGGCGGAGAACAGGATGTCCAGGGCGCGCTTGCGCGCCTTCGTGCGCGCACTCATCGAATCGACGCCACGTCAGTTGACGCGGCCGAGGTAGTCGCCCGTGCGCGTGTCGACCTTGACCTTCGTGCCCGTCTCCAGGAACAGCGGCACCTGGATCTCGTAGCCCGTTTCGACGGTGGCGGGCTTCGTACCCGCCGACGAGCGGTCTCCCTGGAGGCCGGGCTCGGTGTAGGTGATCTCCAGCACGACGGATGCGGGCAGCTCGACGTAGAGCGGGTTGCCGTTGTTGAGCGCGATCTGCACCTGCTGGTTCTCCAGCAGGAAGTTGGAGGCGTTGCCCACGACGCTGGCGGGGACGGTCAGCTGGTCGTAGTCCTCGACGTCCATGAACACGAAGGCTTCGCCGTCGTTGTACAGGTACGTGAAGTCGCGGCGGTCGACGTTTTCGATCTCGATCTTGGCGCCGGCGTTGTAGGTGCGGTCCACCGTCTTGCCGGTGACGACGTTCTTGAGCTTGGTGCGCACGAAGGCGCCGCCCTTGCCGGGCTTGACGTGCTGGAACTCGATGACGTTCCACAGCTGTCCGTCGATGCTGAGGACGACGCCGTTCCTGATGTCTGCGGTGGAGGCCATGGGAAAAGAAGGTCCATTCGTCGGGGAGCCGGGCCGAAGACGGCCCGACAGCATTCTACGGGATGGCGTGTGCCTCGCCGGGGCGTCAGCCCTCGGCCTGACCGGCGATGATGTCGCACAGGAGCGCGACGGCTCGCGCGTAGCCGGGAACCCCTTCGCCGCTCACGTGGACGACGGCGACATCGGCGATGTAGGAGTGCTGGCGGAACGGCTCGCGGGCCGACAGGTCGGAGATGTGCACTTCGGCCACCGGCAGTGCCACGCCCGACAGCGCATCGCGAAGCGCCACGGAGGTGTGGGTGTAGCCGCCGGCGTTGATGACGATCCCGGCGCAGTCCTCGCGCGCGTCATGGATGGCGTCGATGAGAACGCCCTCGTGGTTGCTCTGGACCGCACGCACGTCGAAGCCGCGCTCGGCGGCGGCGTCGGCGGTGACCTGTTCCACGTCGGCGAGGGTCGCGGTGCCGTAGATCTCCGGTTCCCGCGTGCCGAGCAGGTTGAGGTTGGGGCCGTTGACCAGGAGCAGGCGGCGGGCGGTCGTCACCGCTGCACACTACCAGCGGCCCGAGAAACGACGATGCGGACGAGACGGGACGCGGCGCGGCATTTCTCGTCCGCATCGTCGTTTCTCGGCGCTGGGACGCGGCGCTAGGCGGCGACCTCCTGATAGGCGGCGAACAGCAGCGACTCGTCGGGTGCCTGCAGCACGGTGGGGCGGGCGAGGTCGTCCAGGACGATGAAGCGCAGCATCCCGCCGCGGCTCTTCTTGTCGCGCTGCATGGTGGCCAGCAGCTGCGGCCACGCTCCCCCGCGGTAGGTCATCGGCAAGCCGAGGGCGCCGAGGATGTCGCGGTGCCGCTGAACGATCGCATCGGGAAGCCGCCCGGCGAGGCGGGAGAGCTCTGCGGCGAAGACCATGCCGACCGAGATCGCGGCGCCGTGGCGCCACCGGTACCGCTCGGCGTGCTCGATCGCGTGTCCCAGCGTGTGACCGTAGTTGAGCACTTCGCGAAGACCCGCCTCACGGAGGTCCTCGCCGACCACGCGGGCCTTCATGTCGATGGCGAGCTCCAGGGTGCGCCGGAAGGCCTCGCTGCGCGGGTCGACGACGGCGACGGGGTCGGCCTCGATGAGATCCAGGATCTCGGGGTGCCAGATGAACCCGGCCTTGACGACCTCCGCGTATCCGGCGACCCGCTCGTTGGGCGACAGGGAGTCGAGCAGATCGAGGTCGCACACCACGGCCGTCGGGGGCCAGAACGCACCGACGAGGTTCTTCCCCTCGGCCGTGTTGATGCCGGTCTTCCCGCCCACGGCGGCATCCACCATCCCGAGGACGGTCGTGGGCACCTGCACGAGGGCGACCCCGCGCAGCCACGTGGCGGCGACGAAGCCGGCGAGGTCGGTGACCGCTCCCCCGCCGAATCCCACGATCACGTCGGTCCGGGTGAAATCGGCCTGCCCGAGAATCTGCCAGCAGAATGCCGCCACCTCGACGCGTTTGCCCTGCTCGGCGTCCGGAATCTCCGCCAGGAGCACCTCGCGATCGGCCAGGAGCACCTGTCGCAGCTGCTCGGCACGCTCGGCGAGCGTCGGCGGGTGAACGATGAGCACCTTGCGCGCGGCGGCGGGCAGGACCTCGCCCAGCGAGGCGACGAGGCCGTGGCCGACGGTCACGTCGTACGCCGTGGCGCCGGTGACGGGGATGGTCGTGGTGCTCATGCGGGGCTCGATCCGGTCGGGGTGGAGGCGCGCGCCCAGCGGGCGACATCGTCGACGACATCCTGCAGCGGGCCGCGCGACGTGTCGAAGGTCACATCGGCCAGCGTCTCGTACAGGGGGCGGCGGCTCTGGAAGATCTCGGTCCATCGGCCGAGCGCATCATCGCCGCTGAGCAGCGGGCGTGACCCGTCGCGGATGCGGCGGATCACGACGTCCGGCTCGACGGTGAGGTAGACCACGCGACAGGCGGCGAGGTCGGCGCGGGTGTCGGGATGGAGCACCGCTCCCCCGCCGAGCGACACGACGCCGCCGGAGCCGAGGCTTTCGCGGACGACCTCGCGCTCCAGGACGCGGAAGCCGTCCTCCCCGTGCTCGGCGAACAGGGCCGGGACGGGGGCGTGGGTACGCGCGAGGACCGAGTCGGTGTCGGTGAAGCCGAGATCGAGCTGCGCGGCCACGCGACGGCCGATGCTGGATTTGCCCGCCCCCATCGGGCCGATGAGGGCGATGGTGTCAGAGTGCGCCATCGGAGGCGGCCAGCGTGGCGTCGCTGGCGGGTGTCGTCGGCAGCGACGCGGAGACGGCATCGAGGTAGGACAGCAGGTTGCGACGCGTCTCGCCGACGCTGTCACCGCCGAACTTCTCCAGGACCGCCTCGGCCAGCACGACCGCCGTCATGGCCTCGGCCACGACTCCCGCGGCGGGCACCGCGCAGACGTCGGACCGCTGATGGTGGGCTGCCGCGGCCTCACCCGTCTCCACGTCGATCGTGCGCAGTGCATGCGGGACGGTGGCGATCGGCTTCATGCCCGCTCGCACACGCAGGACTGTGCCGGTGGACATCCCGCCCTCGGTGCCGCCGGCGCGATCGGTGGCGCGGGCGATGCCCTCGGGGGTGGCGAAGAGCTCATCGTGCGCCTGGGAGCCCCGTCGCGTGGTGGTGAGGAAGCCGTCTCCGACCTCGACGCCCTTGATCGCCTGGATGCTCATCAGCGCCTGGGCGAGCTTGCCGTCCAGTCGGCGGTCCCAGTGGACGTGCGACCCGAGACCCGGGGGCAGACCGTACGCGAGCACTTCGACGACACCGCCGAGGGTGTCACCGTCCTTGCGGGCGTCGTCGACCTCCGCGACCATCCGCGCGCTCGTCGGAGCGTCGAAGCAGCGGAGCGGATCGGCGTCGAGCGCGTCCACGTCGTCGGGCGCGGGGAGCGGAGCGCCCTCGGGCACGCGGATCGGACCGATCGAGAGGGTGTGGCTGACCAGGCGGATGCCGAGTTCGGAGAGGAACGCGCGTGCCAGGGCGCCGAGCGCGACCCGGGCTGCGGTCTCGCGGGCGCTGGCTCGTTCCAGGACGGGGCGGGCTTCGTCGAAGTCGTACTTCTGCATGCCGACGAGATCTGCGTGCCCGGGGCGGGGGCGGGTCAACGGCGCACCACGTCCGCGGGACTTCTCGGTGAGCTCGACCGGCTCCGCGCTCATGACCTCGACCCACTTGGGCCATTCGGTGTTGCCGATGCGCAGGGCGATCGGGCTGCCCAGACTCAGGCCGTGCCGGACGCCCGAGGAGATCGTGAGCTCGTCCTCCTCGAACTTCATCCGCGAGCCCCGGCCGTAGCCGAGCTTGCGACGCGCCAGGTCGGCGCGGATCGCGGAAGACGAGATCGGCACACCGGCGGGAAGACCCTCCATGATGGCGACGAGTTCGGGGCCGTGCGATTCGCCGGCCGTGAGCACGCGGAGCATTGCCCTAGTCTCCCATGACGGCCTGGCGCATGGCCGCCAGCACGGCGGGCTCGTCCGGGAGGGTCGCCCGCGGGTCGCCGGAGACGAAGATGCGCACCTGCAGCAGGGCCTGGTGCAGCAGCATCCCGAGCCCGGAGCACGCCGTTCGCCCCGCCACCTCCCACGCCCTCCCGAGAGGCGTGGGCCAGTCGCCGTACACGACGTCGACGAGCGTCCCGCCGGTGGCGGCGAACCGCTCGGCCGCCGCCCCGATGTCGGTCCCACCCGGAAGGGTCGCCACCGTGACATCGACGTCGGCGAGCCGGCCGTCGTCGAAGCCGGTCGATGTCACGACCACGCCGAGGTCGGCGCCGAGGCCGGTCAGTCGCGCGACGGCGCCGGGGCGGCGCGCCACGATCTCCACCCGACGCGCGCCCAGCTCCGACAGGGCGACGAGCGCCGACGTGGCCGTCGCACCGGCGCCGAGTACTCGACCGGTGACGACCTCCGCCACGCCCCGCTCGGTGAGGGCACCCACGAGTCCGCCGACGTCGGTGTTGAACCCTCGCGTCTCTTCGCCGAGGAGCAGGGTGTTCACCGCGCCGGTGAGGGCTGCGGGGCGATCCATCGACGCGGCTGCGCGCGCGGCGGCCGTCTTCAGCGGCATCGTGAGGGACAGCCCCCGCCATGTGCTGTCGAGCGCCGCGAGGGCGGTGTCGAAGTCGTCCTCGCCGACGCGCCGGCGACCGTACCCCCAGTCGAGACCGAGGGCGCGGTACGCCGCCGCGTGCAGGCGCGGCGACCGGCTGTGCTGGATCGGGTCGCCCCAGACCGCCAGGCGCGTACCCGTCAGCATCCCGAGTCGGGGTGGTCCTGACACCACTCGATCCACTGGTCCACGGCCTGCTGATGCTCATCGGCAGTGGTCGTGAAGACCGTCTCACCGGTGTCCAGGTTCACGGTCACGAAGAAGAGCCACGGGCCCTCCGCCGGGTGCATGGCGGCGTCGATGGCCTGGTCTCCCGGGTTGGCGATCGGCCCCGCCGGGAGTCCGTCGACCACGTAGGTGTTCCACGGGTTGTCGTCGAACTGCGCTTCGCCCGATGTGCTCGCCGAGCCCTCATGCAGCTCTCCGTAGCCGTATTGCGCGGTGGAATCCATCTGCAGCTGCATGCCCTGGTCGAGCCGGTTCTGGATGACGCGGGAGACCCGGAAGAAGTCCTCCTCGGATCTCGCCTCACGCTGGATGATCGAGGCGACCGTGAGGACGCGCTGCCGCTCCTCGGCGGGCACGCCGGCGGCGTCCAGCGACTCGACCGCGCGATCCACCATCCGTGCGACGACGTCGGTGGCGGTCATCCCCGGGTCGAACGTGTAGGTGGCCGGGAACAGCCAGCCCTCGAGCGAGTCGGCGGCGACGTCGTACGCCGACGGATCGGCCACGGCGGCCTCCAGGTCTTCCAGCGGCATCCCCATCTGCTCGGAGATCGCCTCGATCGACTGCTGCACGGTGAGACCCTCCGGCAGTTGCGCGGTGTTCTCGAGCTTGTTGGCGGGGTCGCGGAGGGCCTCGAGCACGGCCGGTGACGTCATCTCCAGCTGCAGGCGGTACACGCCGGGCTGGAACGTGAAAGCCACCGAGTTCTCCACCATGTAGTCGTAGAGGGACGTCGGGGTCTTGGTGACGCCGGCGTCGTACAGCTTCTGCGAGACCGGCACACCCGTGTCTCCGGCCGCGACCGTGAGCTGCGCCTCCCCGTGCGCCTGACCGGCCTCGAAGTCGTCGGCGCTGCTGCCGGCGAAGAAGCCCTCGATCCGCTCACCGAAGGTGTTCCAGGCCCACACGCCGCCGCCCACAACGCCCCCGATGAGCGCGAGCACGACGATGAGGGCGATCCATCCGCCCGTGCGGCGGCGCTTGTTCGGGCGCGGCGGCGGGGTGCCGAGGTCGTCGGCGGTGCGGGCGCCGGTGAAGAGGTCTTCCAGCGTGCCGGAGGAGGCGCGACGGGCAGGCTCCGCCGCGCGCGAGGCGTGCGCCGACGCGCCCACGCGCGCCGGCTCGCGAGCGCCGACGCGCTCGAGCTCACCGACGGGGTCGGACGGGTGCACCGCCGCAGGCGCGCCGTCGGGTGTATCGCTGCCACGGACAGAGCGTGCGGCGCGCCGGGACGTCGGCGTGGACGCGGGCGTCGGCGTGGACGCGGGCGTCGGCGTGGACGATCCCGCGTCGGACTCGCGGCGGCGCGAATCGGGAAGCTTCGAGTAGAGATCGGCGAACGGGTCGTCGAATCCGGACGTGTTGTCGGGCATATCAGGCGGGCTCCTGTCCCGAAGGTACGGCTGCCCCGGCCGGGTTGCCGGAGCGCCTCTCGACGTCGAGTGCCTGCTGCAGCAGCACCACAGCGGCGACTTGGTCCACAATGCTACGAGACCGACGCTGGGAACGCCCGGCAGATCGCAGCACGTCGTGCGCGGTCACCGTGCTCAGCCGCTCATCCACGAGGCGCACGGGCGTCGCGGATGCGGCGGCAAGCTCCGCCGCGAAGCCCCGCGCGTCGGCGGTGGAGAGGGTATCGGCACCGCTCAGACTCGTCGGCAATCCCACCGCGAACTCCACCGCCTCGTACTCGGCGGCGAGCTCCAACAACCGCGCGATCGTCTTCTCCGATCGCGCAACCGTCTCCACCGGCACCGCGAGCAGTCCATCCGGATCGCTGCGGGCGACACCGACCCGGGCCTTGCCCACGTCGATTCCGAGCCGGATGCCGCGGCGGATGGCGGTCACTCCCCCGTCGTCGCCAGCTCCGCGACCACGGCGTCCAGCGCGCCCGGAAGGGCCGCCGCATCCGTGCCGCCGCCCTGGGCCACGTCGTCGCGACCGCCGCCGCCGCCGCCGAGGCGGGCAGCGGCCGCCCGGGCGAGCGTGCCCGCCTTCGCCCCCACCGCACGGGCGGCGTCGTTGGTGGCCACGACCACGGTCACCCGGTCGCCGAGCGTCGCACCGAGGGCGACGACGGCGGGGCCGTCGCCCATCCGGTCGCGCACCTGCAGAGCGAGCGAACGGACGTCGTCGGCGGATGCGACCGCGCCGAGCGACTGCGCCACCACGCGTACGCGGCCGGCGCTCGCGGCCGTGCCGGTCAGCTGCGGGACGCGGTCGGCCAGCGCGCGCGCCTCGTACTGGGCGATGCGCTTCTCGGCGGCCTTGAGGTTGGCCGTGAGTTCCGCGATCCGAGCGGGCAACTGGTCGCGGGGCGTCTTCAGCGAGGAGGTCAGCTGCGACACGATCGCGCGCTCCGCGGCGAGGTCGCGGAACGCATCCAGGCCCACGAGTGCCTCGACGCGGCGGTTGGATGCTCCGACCGACGACTCGCCCACGAGGTTGATGAGCCCGATCTCGGCGCTCGAGGAGACGTGGGTTCCGGCGCACAGCTCGCGCGACCACGGGCCGCCGATATCGACCATCCGCACGGTGTTGCCGTACTTCTCGCCGAACAGCGCCATGGCGCCGAGCTCCCGGGCCTGATCCAGCGGAAGCACGCGGGTGGTCACCTCGAGGTTGTCGCGCACGGCGTTGTTGGCGATCTCCTCGATCTCCGACCGGGTCTCGGGCGACAGCGACTGACCCCACG
This sequence comes from Microbacterium sp. Z6_144, assembly GCF_057197625.1. NCBI lineage: Bacteria > Bacillati > Actinomycetota > Actinomycetes > Micrococcales > Microbacteriaceae > Microbacterium > Microbacterium sp. Z6_144. The sequence continues at coordinate 1,785,385 of NZ_JBXVPT010000001.1, read as the reverse complement.
AGAAGTCGAAGCGGAGGTAGCCCGCCCGGTTGAGCGAGCCGGCCTGGGTGGCGGTCTTGCCCAGCGTGTCGCGGAGGGCCGCGTGCACGAGGTGCGTGGCCGAGTGCGCCTGCCGCGCGGCGCGCCGGTTCGCGGCATTCACCACGGTCGTGGCCGTCTCCCCCACCGCGACCTCGCCGGTGGCGACCTGCACGGTGTGGCTGACCAGCCCCGGCACGGGCTTCTGCACGTCGAGGACGTCCAGCTCGTACCCCGGGCCGACGATGACGCCCTTGTCGGCCACCTGGCCGCCGGACTCGGCGTACAGCGCCGTCTCGGCGAGGATGACCTCGGCGACCTGCCCCGCGCGGGCGCGGTCGACCGATACGCCGTCCACGAGCACCCCGAGCACGCGGGATTCCGTCTCCAGGTCGGTGTACCCGGTGAAGACGGTCTCGCCGTGAGCGCGGAAGGCGCTGTAGACGCTCTGGTCGGCGATCGTGCGCTTGCGCGACTTCGCGTCGGCCTTGGCCCGGTTGCGCTGCTCGAGCATGAGGCTGTCGAAGGCGGTGCGGTCGACGGAGAGGCCGGCCTCCTCGGCGATCTCGAGTGTCAGGTCGATCGGGAACCCGTAGGTGTCGTGCAGCAGGAACGCCTCGGGACCCGAGAGCGTCGTCCCGCCGGTCTTCTTGGTGTCTTCGACGGCGAGGTCCAGAATCGTGGACCCCGACGCGAGGGTGCGCAGGAAAGTCTCCTCCTCCGCGACGGCGTACTGCGAGATCCGCTGCCAGTCGGTCTCCACCACCGGATAGGCGTCCTTCATCGCGTCGCGGGATGCGGCGAACAGCTCGGGGAAGCTCGGAGCATCCACGCCCAGCAGACGCATCGCGCGCACGCTTCGGCGCATCAGCCGGCGCAGGATGTAGCCGCGGCCGTCGTTGGCGGGGGTGACGCCGTCCGACAGCAGCATGAGCGAGGAGCGGACGTGGTCGGCGATGACGCGGAAGCGCACGTCGTCTTCGGGGTCGGCACCGTACCGCCGGCCGGAGAGCTCCACGGCACGGTCCAGGACCGGTCGCACCTGGTCGGTCTCGTACATGTTGTCGACGCCCTGCTTGATGAAGGCGACGCGCTCGAGGCCCATCCCGGTGTCGATGTTCTTCGCCGGCAGATCGCCGATGATGTCGAAGTCGATCTTGGAGCGCACGTTGTTGATCGCGTACTGCATGAACACGAGGTTCCAGATCTCGGTGAAGCGGTTGTCATCCACCGCCGGTCCACCGTCGCGGCCGTACGCCGGGCCGCGGTCGAAGTAGATCTCCGAGCATGGGCCTGCGGGGCCGGGCTGACCGGTCGACCAGTAGTTGTCCTCGCGGCCGAGGCGCTGGATGCGCTCCACCGGGAGCCCGGCGACCTTCTGCCACAGCTCCGCGGCCTCGTCGTCGTCCTGATAGACCGTGACCCACAGGTCGCGCTCGGCGAAACCGAGGCCGCCGTCGGCCTCCGACGAGGTCAGCAGCTCCCACGCGTAGGAGATGGCGCCTTCCTTGAAGTAGTCGCCGAACGACCAGTTGCCGAGCATCTGGAAGAACGTGCCGTGGCGGGCCGTGTGGCCCACCTCCTCGATGTCGTTCGTACGGATGCACTTCTGCACGTCCGCCGCCCGCTGGAAGGGAGCAGGAACCACCCCGGTCAGGTAAGGGATGAAGGGGACCATCCCGGCGACGGTGAACAGCAGCGACGGATCGTCGGTGACGAGCGATGCCGACGGGACGATGGTGTGGTCGTTCTTCTCGAAGTAATCGAGGTAGCGCTGGGCGATCTCAGCGGTCTTCATGTATCGGGTCTTTCGAGAGGCGCGGTCATCCGGCCCGGCCGAGCCGGGCGGGTGGCGGAGGTGGGGGTCAGTCGGAGGTTCGGGGTGTGGCCGTGGGGGCGCCCTCGGGCGCCGGGTGAGCTGCGGCGACCTCGGCGGGCGTCGGGATGTCGGAGGCCGGTGCGGCGGTCGGGCGAGCGGATGCGTCGTCCGCGGGGGCATCCGAGGTGTCGGTCGCGTCCTGCGTCGCGGCATCGACGGTGTCGGTGGCCGCGGCCGCGGTCGAGGTGGCCACGTCCTTGGCGGCCTCGACCACAGAGGCGGCGGCATCCCTCGCGGTGCTCACGGCGGTTGCGGCCGCTTCCTTGACCTCGGACAGCGGACCGGCGAAGCGGGCCTCCTGCTCGCGGTAGGCCGAGCCCATCCGGTCGGTGAACTCGCTGATGCGGGCGTCGACCTGCGCGAGCACCTGGTGCCCGCGGGGGTCACGGTTCACGAAGTGGGCGGCGACGACGCCGCCGGTGATGCCGAGCAGAAACCAGAGCAGGTTCTTCACGATCGTCACTTCCTCGGATCGGGGCCGCGCGTGCGGCATCCCTTCATCGTAGACGGCATACGACGAAGGGCGCCGGGATAGCCCGACGCCCTTCGTGCGTGCTGTACCGCGTCGCTTAGCGCGCCGCGTAGTACTCGACGACGAGCTGCACGTCACACGTGACGGGCACCTCTGCACGCTTCGGGCGACGCACGAGGCGTGCCTGCAGCTTGTCGAGCTCGACTTCGAGGTAGCCGGGAACGGGGGGCAGCACGTCCGCATGCCCACCGGCGGCGGCGACCTGGAAGGGCTCGAGGCCCTCGCTCTTGGGCTTGACGTGCACGACCTGGCCCGGCTTCACGCGGAAGGACGGGCGGTCCACGAGCTGGCCGTCGACGAGGATGTGGCGGTGCACCACGAGCTGGCGCGCCTGAGCGGTCGTGCGGGCGAGACCCGAGCGGACCACGATGGCATCCAGTCGCATCTCCAGCAGCTCGACCAGGTTCTCACCGGTCAGGCCGTCGACGCGGCGGGCCTCGTTGAAGGCGATGCGCAGCTGCTTCTCGCGGATGCCGTACTGCTCGCGCAGACGCTGCTTCTCGCGCAGACGGACGGCGTAGTCGCTGTCCTGCTTGCGCTTGGTGCGACCGTGCTCACCCGGAGCGTACGGGCGCTTTTCGAGGTACTTGGCTGCCTTGGGGGTCAGCGCGATGCCGAGCGCCCGCGACAGGCGGACCTTACGGCGGTCCTGGGACTTCGTTGCCACGAAGAGTTCCTTCCGAATACGTGGCCGCGCACTTCGCGGCTCACGGACGTATCAACCCCTTCCGCCCGTCCGGTTCGCACGCCGGGGCGCACCGTACGGTGGTTCAGGAAGAGGGGGATGCCCGAAAACTCTGTTTCGAGCCGATCCAGTCTAACAGAGGCCCCCCGCGGCCCGTTTCCGGGCAGGCAGGCGTCACTGCCCGTCGAGGATGCGGCGGATCTTCTCCAGGCGCGCCGCCACATCGCGTTCCTGTCCGTGGTTCGTCGGTTCGTAGTAGCGCCGCCCCCGCAACTCGTCGGGCAGGTACTGCTGCGTCGCGATCCCGATGTCGCTGTCATGCGGGTACTGATACCCCTTGCCGTGGCTGAGTCGCTTCGCGCCGGGGTAGTGCGCGTCGCGCAGGTGCACCGGCACCCGTCCGAAGCCGCCCGATTTGATATCGGCGATCGCCGCGTTGATCGCGTTGTAGGCCGCGTTCGACTTGGCCGTCGTCGCCAGGTACGCCGTCGCCTCGGCCAGCGGGATCCGGCCCTCCGGCATCCCGATGAAGGCGACGGCGTCGGCGGCGGCCACCGCGATCTGCAGGGCCTGCGGGTCGGCGAGCCCGATGTCTTCGGCGGCCGAGATGACCAGCCGCCGGGCGATGAAGCGCGGGTCCTCGCCCGCCTCGATCATGCGCGCGAGGTAGTGGATCGCAGCATCCACGTCGGAACCGCGGATGGACTTGATGAATGCGCTGATGACGTCGTAGTGCTCGTCGCCCTGCCGGTCATAGCGCAGCAGCGCGCGGTCGACGGCCTGCGCGATGTGGTCGGCGCTCACGACCGGCGGCGCCGCATCCTCGGCATCGTCGGCGGCGACGGATGCGGCCGCCTCGAGGGCCGTCAGTGCTCGGCGGGCGTCGCCGGAGGCCAGCCGCACGAGCGCGGCGCGGGCCTCGGGCTCGAGCGTCACCGCGCCGTCCAGCCCGCGGGGGTCGGCGACGGCCCGGTCGATGAGGAGTCCGAGGTCGTCGTCGCCGAGCGGCCGGAGGGTCAGCAGGAGCGACCGCGACAGCAGCGGAGAGATCACGGAGAACGAGGGGTTCTCCGTCGTCGCGGCGATGAGCACGATCCATCCGTTCTCCACCCCGGGCAGAAGCGCGTCCTGCTGGGCCTTGGTGAAGCGGTGGATCTCGTCGAGGAACAGGATCGTGGACTGTCCGTACAGGTCGCGCTGGTTCAGGGCTTCCTGCATCACCTCGCGGACATCCTTCACGCCCGCCGTCACGGCGGACAGTTCGACGAATCGCCTTCCCGAAGAGCGGGCGATCGCCTGCGCGAGGGTCGTCTTGCCGGTGCCGGGCGGCCCCCACAGGATGACCGACACCGACGACGCGGACGCGCTCCCGTCGGAGGACGCCAGCGCGACCAGGGGCGAACCGGGGCGGAGCAGATGGCCTTGACCGGCCACTTCGTCCAGAGAGGTCGGTCGCATCCGCACCGCGAGGGGGGTCTGCCCCCGGAAGAGTGCGGCGGGAGAGGTCACTCCCCCAGGCTATCCGTGCACGCCGACATCGCGGTCGCGCTTTTGGCCGTTGGCGTCGCGGCTGCGTAGGATGCTTCGCGCCCGGGATCACCGGGCCGAGGAGGATGCGGTGGCCGCTGGCGGCAAGGGACGCGACACGCGCGAAGCACGGGAACGCGCGCGGGTTTATCAGGCGCGCCGAGAGCTGCACGAGGGGCAGTCGCGCCGCAGACGACGCGACAATGTGCTCGCGGGCGTGGTCGGCGGGCTCGTCATCCTCGCCGCCATCGGAGGACAGGTCGCGTACTTCACCGCCGGCCCCGGCGCCCCCGAGCCCTCGCCGGCTTCCAGTCCCAGCCCGACGACGTCTCCTGCGCCATCGACCCCGCCGGCGCCGGCCGAGACTCCGGCGCCTACCGACACTCCCCCGCCCGCTCCATAACGACTCGGTCGGTGCCCTGCGCCGTGACCGGGTCAGGTACTAGGCTCGTCCCCGTCCCCAACCGAGGCGGCCCGAGCCGCGATGAGGTGCATTCCGTGACTGCCGACGCCGATACTTCTGACGCCGAGACTTCCGACGCCGCGACCGCCGAGATCGAGACCGCCGAGATCGAGACCGCCGAGATCGTCGAGACTTCCGACAGCGAGACCGCCGAGATCGAGAGCGCCGAGACTTCCGACAGCGAGACCGCCGGGACTCCCGACGCCGAGACCGCCGAGACTTCCGACAGCGAGACCGCCGAGACTCCCGACGCCGAGACCGCCGAGACGAGCCGCGATCTGCAGACGGCGTGGGGCCGCGTCGATGACGACGGCACGGTGTCGGTCCGCGAGGGCGAGACCTGGCGTGTCGTGGGGCAATACCCCGACGGCACCCCGGAAGAGGCGCTCGCCTACTTCCAGCGCAAGTTCACCGACCTCGCCAGCGAAGTGACGCTCCTCGAGGCACGCGTGCGACGGGGTGGTGCTCCGGCAGCCGACCTCCGCTCGACCGCCAAGACCCTGCGCGCGCGCACCGTGGATGCCGCCGCCGTCGGCGACCTCGAGAACCTTCGAACCCGCATCGACGCCCTCACCGAGAAGCTGGCCGAGGCGACCGAGGCCGAATCGGCCGCGGCCAAGGAGGCGGTCGAGGAGGCCGTCCGTGAGCGCACGGCGATCGTCGAAGCGGCCGAGGCTCTGGCCGCCCGCGACCCCGAGACCGTCCAGTGGAAGCAGGCATCCACCGAGTTGACCGCGCTGTTCGACCGCTGGCAGTCCCACCAGCAGAACGGCCCTCGCCTGCCGCGCTCGGTGGGCCAGCAGCTGTGGCGCCGCTTCCGCGACGCGCGGTCGACGGTTGATCGGCACCGCCGGGAGTTCTACGCGAGCCTCGACCAGACGCACAAGGCCGCGCGCGACACCAAGACCCGTCTGGTCGAGCGCGCGGAAGCCCTCGCCCCCCGCGGCGAGGACGGCATCGGCGCCTACCGCGACCTGCTCGACGAGTGGAAGGCGTCCGGCCGGGCCGGCAAGAAGCTCGACGATGCCCTCTGGGCCCGCTTCAAGGCCGCCGGCGACGCCCTGTACGGCGCACGAGCCGAACGGGAAGCCGCCGACACCGAGGCCTCCAAAGAGAAGATCGAGGCCAAGCGCGCCCTGCTGGTCGAGGCAGCGCCGATCGTGGACGAGCGTGACCTCACCCGCGCCCGGTCGCTGCTGACGAACGTGCAGCGTCGCTGGGACGACATCGGCCGTGTGCATCCCCGTGACGTCGAACGCGGGCTGGATGACGACCTGCGCAAGATCGAGCAGAGCGTTCGCACCCGTGAAGAAACCGAGTGGAAGCGCAACAACCCCGAGACCAAGGCCCGCGCCAACGACATGACGCGCCAGCTGACGGAGGCGATCGAGAAGCTCGAAGCCGAACTCGCCGATGCGCAGTCGCGCGGCGACGCGCGTGCCGTCAAGGAGGCCGCCGACGCCCTCGAGGCGCGGCGTACGTGGCTCCGGGCCGTCGGGGGCTGACCCGCCCTCCCCCGCTCGGAAGCAAAACCGGTTGTCCACAGTCCGTCGGGCCCGGCGTGCGCGCCGACGCGCGTGGGTGAGACTGCGGGGATGACCTCGCCCTTCGTGTACTTCGCCGGCGGCCGGCTCTCTCAGGCCGAGCTCACGGCGGCGTGCCTGGACGGTGACCTCATCGCCCTCGGCGAGGGTTTCGTGCCCGCCGACATCGTCGAGTCGGTCGCGCTGCGCGCCGCGAGCCTGGCGCGGATGCTCGGCGACTGTCTCGCGGCGTCGCACGTGAGTGCGGCGTGGGTCCTCGGCGGCATCGACCAGCCGCCGCTCCGGCACAGTGCGCAGCGGGCCGTGCCGCGACGGCTGCACCACATCATCGACCGGCGCCTGATCTACCACGATCCGTGCGTCGCCCCCGAGGATCTGCTGCAGGCCGGAAGCGTCTGGGTGACCACGCGCGCCCGCACCGCCGCCGATCTCGCCCGCACGCCCGGCGCGCCTCACGAGACCGCGCTGCGGTCATGGGTGCACCGCGACCCGGGCATCGCCGACGAGGCGGCGTCGTGGTTCGCCCGGCGCGACCGCATCCCCCATCGGCGGCGTGCGGAGGCGCTGCTCGCGGCGATTCAGGACGAGGTGACGCGGTAGACGTCGTAGACCGCGTCGATCCGCCGCACCGCGTTGAGCACCCGGTCCAGGTGCACCGTGTCGCCCATCTCGAAGACGAAGCGGCTGAGGGCGAGCCGGTCGTTGTTGGTCTGCACGGTCGCGGAGAGGATGTTCACGTGGTGCTCGCTGAGCACGCGGGTCACGTCGCTGAGCAGCCCTGAACGGTCGAGGGCCTCGACCTGGATCTGCACGAGGAAGACGCTCTTGGACGTCGGGGCCCACTCGACCTCGATCATCCGCTCGGGGTCGGCCTCGAGCGACTTGACGTTGGTGCAGTCCGCGCGGTGGACGGAGACACCGCTGCCGCGTGTGACGAACCCGATGATGGCGTCGCCGGGAACGGGCGTGCAGCACTTGGCGAGCTTGACGAGGATGTCGGGCGCGCCCCGCACGAGCACGCCGGAGTCGCCGCCGCGCGGCGCGCGGCTCCGGCCCACCTGGGGCAGCTCGATCGGGCCGGTGGAGGTGTCCTCGGCGGCGCTGACGAGCGCGGTGACCTTCTCGATCACCGATTGCGTGGAGACGTGCCCCTCGCCGACGGCCGCGTACAGCGCCGAGACGTCCTCGTAGCGCAGCTGATGGGCGACCTCGGTGAAGGAGTCCTGGCTCATCAGCTTCTGCAGCGGCAGGTTCTGCCGGCGCATCGCCCGCGCGATGGACTCCTTGCCCTGCTCGATCGCCTCTTCTCGGCGCTCCTTCGTGAACCACCCGCGGATCTTGTTGCGGGCGCGCGTGCTCTGGACGAAACCCAGCCAGTCCTGACTGGGACCGGCGTCGGGATTCTTCGAGGTGAAGACCTCCACGACGTCGCCGCTGGTCAAGGTCGACTCCAGCGGCACCAGGCGCCCGTTGACCTTCGCACCCATGGTGCGGTGGCCGATCTCGGTGTGCACCGCGTACGCGAAGTCGACCGGGGTCGCACCGGCGGGGAGTCCGATGACGCGCCCCTTCGGCGTGAACACGTAGACCTCTTTGGCGCCGATCTCGAAACGCAGCGCGTCCAGGAACTCGCCCGGGTCGGCGGTCTCGGCCTGCCAGTCGGAGATATGCGCGAGCCAGGCCATGTCGGTGTCAGCCGACTTGCCGTCGGCCTTGCCGCCGTTCATCCGTTCCTTGTACTTCCAGTGCGCGGCGACGCCGTACTCGGCCTGCTGGTTCATCTCGTGCGTGCGGATCTGGATCTCCACGGTGCGGCCGCCGGGGCCGATCACGGTGGTGTGCAGCGACTGGTAGAGGTTGAACTTGGGCGTGGCGATGTAGTCCTTGAAGCGGCCCGGCAGCGGAGTCCATCGTGCGTGGATGGCACCGAGCACGGCGTAGCAGTCGCGGACCGTGCTCACGAGGACGCGGATGCCGATGAGGTCGTAGATGTCATCGAACTCACGACCGCGCACGACCATCTTCTGGTACACGGAGTACAGCTGCTTCGGGCGGCCCATCACGCGGCCGCGGATCCGGAGTTCCCGCAGGTCGGCGTCGACGGAGGCGATCACGTTCTGCACGTACTGTTCGCGCTGGGGGGTGCGCTGCTTGACGAGGCTCTCGATCTCGGCGTACAGCTTGGGATGCAGCACCGCGAACGAGAGCTCCTCCAGCTCCGACTTGATCGCCTGGATGCCGAGGCGATGCGCGAGCGGCGCGTAGATCTCGAGCGTCTCGGTGGCTTTCTTCGCCGCCTTCTCCGGGGGCACGAAACCCCAGGTGCGCGCGTTGTGGAGACGGTCGGCGAGCTTGATGACGAGAACACGGATGTCGCGCGACATGGCGACGATCATCTTGCGGACGGTCTCGGCCTGTGCGCTCTCGCCGTATTTGACCTTGTCGAGCTTGGTGACGCCGTCAACGAGCATCGCCACCTCGTCGCCGAACTCCGCCGCGAGCTCGTCGAGCGGGTACCCGGTGTCTTCGACGGTGTCGTGGAGGAGCGCTGCCGCGATCGCCTTCGGACCGAGCCCGAGGTCTGCGAGGATCTGCGCCACCGCGAGCGGGTGCGTGATGTACGGCTCGCCGCTCTGACGCTTCTGACCGGCGTGCTGGGTGTCGGCCACGGCGTAGGCCCGCTCGATGATCCCGAGGTCGCCCTTGGGATGGTGCGTGCGTACCGTGCGGAGGAGCTGATCGACGCCGTCGCGCTTGGCGGAGCGGGAGAAGATCCGCGGCACGAGACGGCGGAGCGACGAGGTCTGGGCGACCGGAGGCGCTGTTTCCGTCATCCGGGCACCTCCTCTGTTCGTTTGGTCGCGATCATCCTACGCCCGCGCCGACGCGCTCAGACCGGCGCGCCGGCGCGCTCGCGAGCCTGGAGCACCCGCGCGTCGCGCTGCTTGATCGCCGGTTCGTTCTCGCGGAGGAGGGAGAACAGCGGGGCGGCGACGAACAGCGTCGAGTATGCCGCGACGATGGTCCCGACGAAGATCGACAGCGAGATGTCGCTGAGCGTGCGCGCGTCGAACCAGATCGCGCCGATGAACAGGATCGCGCCCACGGGGAGCACCGCCACGACGGTCGTGTTGATGGAGCGGATGAGCGTCTGGTTCACCGCGAGGTTGACCGACTCCCCGAAGGTGCGCCCGGAGATCTCGCCGTCGTCCCTGGTGTTCTCGCGAACCTTGTCGAAGACGACGGTGGTGTCGTACAGCGAATACGACAGGATCGTGAGGAACCCGATGACCGCGGCCGGGGAGATCTCCAACCCGGCCAGCGCATACACGCCGACGGTGATGATCAGGACGTCGACGAGTCCGACGATGGCGGCGACCGACATCTTCCACGTGCGGAAGTACAGCGCGAGGATGAGGAAGGTCAGCGCGAGGAAGATCGCCAGGCCCCACAGCGACTGCCGCGTGACGTCGGCGCCCCAGCTCGGACCGATGAAGGACGCGGTGACCTCCGACGTCGACACGCCGTAGACGTCGGCGAGGGCGGCCGAGACCTGGTCGGTCTCGTCGGCGCTCATCTGATCGGTCTGGACGCGGACGGCGGAGTCGCCGACCGTGGTGACGCGCGAGACCGCCTCGGGGACCACGGTCTGCACGGCTTCGGATGCCAGCGTCTGGTCGGGTGCGGTCAGACCCGACACGGTGAACTGCGAACCGCCCGTGAACTCGATCGAGAGCTGGACGGGCCGGATGAGGGGCACCAGCGCCGAGCCGATCACGAGGATGGCGGCGATGATGAACCACAGCCGGCGTCGCCCGACGAAGGGGAACGACGTCTTGCCGGTGTAGAGGTCGTTGCCGAGCTGACCCATGGTGCGCATCAGTCGTCGCCCTTCTTCACGGCGGTGAGCGTATCGCCGCTCGCTCCCTGGGATGCGGCCCGTTCGGCCTGCTTGCGCTCGGCGATCGTCTGACGCCGCTGCGCCTCACCACGCGACCGCGCCGAGCGTCCTCGGTCGGTGGTGACCGGCGCACGGAACTCCGCGCGGCCGCGGTACACCGCGCCGAGCGCCTGCGGGTCCATGCCGGAGAGCGGGTGCCCCGAGCCGAAGAACCGGGTGCGGGCGAGCAGCTGCATCACCGGGTGGGTGAACAGGATGAAGATGAGGATGTCGATGGCCGTCGTCAGCCCGAGGGTGAAGGCGAAACCCTTCACCGTGGCGTCGGCGAGGATGTACAGCACCACGGCGGCGAGGATGTTGATCGACTTCGAGATGTAGATCGTGCGCTTGGCGCGCGCCCACCCGTCTTCGACGGCGCTCGTGATCGACTTGCCGTCGCGGAGTTCGTCGCGGATGCGCTCGAAGTAGACGATGAACGAGTCGGCGGTGAAGCCGATGGTGACGATCAGGCCCGCCACGCCCGCCAGGGACAGGCGGAAGCCCATCCGCCACGCCAGGATGCACAGCGTCACGTAGGTCAGCACCGCCATCACCGCGAGCGAGGCGATGATGACCGAGCCGAGGGCGCGGTAGACCACGAGCGAGTAGATCGCGACGAGGGCGAGCCCGATGAGGCCGGCGATGAGACCGATCTGCAGCTGCTGCGACCCGAGGGTCGCCGAGATGGTGTCGGAGCTGACGACGACGAAGCTCAGCGGGAGGGCGCCGTACTTCAGCTGGTCGGCCAGGACCTGCGAGGTTTCCTGGTCGAAGGACCCGCTGATCGACGGGTTGCCGTCGAGGATGACGCCGTTCATCTGCGGCGCGGAGAGCACCGAGCCGTCCAGCACGAAGGCGAACTGATCCAGCGGCGGCGTCGCGCCGAACATGCGCTCGCTGATGTCGCCGAAGACGCGCGTGCCCTCGTCGTTGAAGTTGAGGTTGACCACCCAGCGGCCGTTGTTGGGGTCGACGCCGTTCGTGGCGTCGTCGATCGAGGTGCCGTCCAGTTCCACGGGGCCGAGGATGTACTTGACCGTCTGCTCGGCGTCGCACGTGATCAGCGGCTGGTCCGCCGGCGCGTTGGCCGGGTCGTTGGCCGGATCCGCGCAGTCGTAGGCGAGGAACTGCGACTGCAGCGCCGGGGTGATCCACGCCTGGTCGCTGCCGTTGGTCGGCGCCACGGTCGGGGTGGCCGGCAGGGCGGGGTCGGCGGAGGGGTACGGGGTCTCTTCGCCGTCCTCCCCCACGAAGGTGGTGGCCGGCGCGCCCGCGAACAGCACGGCTCGGAGTTGCAACTGCGCGGTCGCCTCGATGCGCTCGCGCGTCTCGGCGTCTGCTTCCCCGGGGATCTGCACGACGATGTTGCGGCCACCTTCGGTGGTGATGTCCGCTTCGCCGACGCCCGTCGCATCCACGCGCTGGCGGATGATCGTCACCGCCTGCTGCATCTGCTCAGCCGACGGCTCGGCGCCCTCTGCCGCCTGGGCCTCCAGGACGATCTGCGTGCCGCCCTGAAGGTCCAGTGCGAGTTCGGGAGTCCACGAACTCTGCTGGAAGACGTACACGCCCAGCGCGTTGATCCCGAACAGGATGGCCGTGATGGCCACGAGTCCGGTCAGGGCGCGCCAGGCATGGCGAACGGGGGTGGAAGGCGCCACGTATTCGGCTCTCTGTACGGCGAACGGGGGGATCAGGCCTGGGGCTTGTCCTTGGACTCGCCGTCGAGGTCGTGCGAGCGCTTCTGGTCGTCACTGATCGAGGTGATGTCACGGTCGGCAACGCCGGCGATGTACTCGGCCTCGCTCTCCTCGGACTCGATGAAGTCGTCCTCGGTGACGAAGCCCTCGGTGGGGTTCACGATGCGCAGCACGGCCTGGCTGTGCACCTTGATCTCGACGCCCGGAGCGATCTCGACGCGAGCGGGCTTGTCCAGGTCGTCGGCGTCGTACTCGACGATCGTGCCGTACAGGCCGCCCTGGAGGAGGACCTCGGCGCCGGGAACGGTCTGGCGTGCCTTGGCCTCCTGCTCCTCTTTCTGCTTCTGCATCCGGCGGCGGGAGCTCCAGAACATGAAGACCAGGAGGAGTACGAGCAGGATGATGAGCCCGTAATTGGCGAAGAATTCCGCAAGTTCCATGAGTCGGGGCACCTTTCGGTTTCGGCGCGCCGCTGCGGCACTGCCTTCGAGGAGGGAAGAGGGCGGCGATAGCCTTCAGCGATTATAGGTCATGCAGTCGAAGCGCACCGTCGTCCGCGCGCACTCCCAGATGCGCGGCAGCAGCCGGGGTCGCGACACGACCGCGGGGCGTTCGGCCCATGAAACCGATGCGGACGAGGTAGGGCTCCACCACCGATTCGATGGTCTCCGCCTCCTCGCCGACGGCCACGGCCAGGGTCGACAGCCCCACCGGGCCGCCGCGAAACCTCCGCACGAGAGCGTCCAGCACCGCGCGATCGAGGCGGTCCAGACCGATCGAGTCCACGTCGTACAGGTCGAGCGCGGCGCCCACCGCTGCCAGGTCGGCATCCAGGGCGTCGTGGACGACCAGGTAGTCGCGCACGCGGCGGAGCAGCCGGTTCGCGATGCGGGGTGTGCCCCGGGAGCGCTGGGCGATCTCGGCGCGGGCGCGCGGAGGGAGCGGGACGCCGAGCATCGCCGACGAACGCTCCACAACCCGCTCCAGCTCGGCGGGCTCGTAGTACTCCAGGTGTGCCGTGAACCCGAAGCGATCGCGCAGCGGATTGGGCAGGAGGCCCGAGCGGGTGGTTGCGCCCACCAGGGTGAAGGGCGCCAGATCGAGCGGGATGCTGGTGGCGCCGGCGCCCTTGCCGACCATGATGTCGATGCGGAAATCCTCCATCGCCAGGTACAGCATCTCCTCGGCCGAACGGGCCATCCGGTGCACCTCGTCGATGAAGAGCACCTCCCCCGGTGTGAGGCTCGACAGCAGGGCGGCCAGGTCGCCAGCGTGCTGGATCGCGGGGCCGCTGGACAGTCGCAGCGGGCGGTTGCTCTCATGGGCGACGATCATCGCCAGGGTGGTCTTGCCCAGCCCCGGAGGGCCGGAGAGCAGGATGTGGTCGGGGGAACGCTGCTGGATGCGGGCGGCGTCCAGCAGCAACTGCAGCTGCCCGCGCACCTTGTGCTGGCCGACGAAGTCGGCGAGCGACGTGGGCCGCAGCGCTCCCTCGATCGCGAGTTCGCTGTCGTCCTCCGGCGTCCCGGCGTCATGCACGTCAACCACCGGCGGGCTCCCTGCGCGCAGGTCCCAGCATCCCGAGCGTCAGGCGCAGGAGCGCCTGAACCGACGCGCGGTCGGTGTCGGATGCTCCGTCGGACACGCTCGCGACCGCCTCGATCGCGACTCGCTCCGACCAGCCCAGCCCGACCAGGGCCTGGGCGACCTGCGCCGGGACGGTACCGCTCGGGCGTGCGGTGGCGGGTGCGGCGGTGCGCGGCGCGAGGAGCTTGCCCGCCAACTGCACGACGATGAGTTTCGCCGTCTTCGGGCCGATCCCCGACACGCGCCGGAACGGCGCGTCGTCGTCTGCCGTCACGGCCTCGGCGATCTGCGGCACGGTGAGGGACGACAGCACGCCGAGGGCCGACTTCGGACCCACGCCGGTCACGCTCAGGAGCTGGCCGAACACGAGGAGCTCCTCGCGGGTTTCGAATCCGAAGAGCGACAGGGCGTCTTCGCGGACGATGAGGGTGGTGTGCAGATGGATGTCGGAGCCGATGGCCGACGCGCGAGCCAACTGCGGGACGACGGCGACCGTGAAGCCGACCCCACCCACGACGACGACGATCGCGTCGTCGTCGACGTGCGCGACCGTGCCGGTGACGGAGGAGATCATGCAGCGAGCCTACGGGCGGGTTCGCATCTTTGTTCGACCGACACGCACGGTGCGCTGCTCCGCGTCGCGCCAGGCCTTCTGGGCGGGGGTGAGGGCACCGGTCGTCGTCGACGCGCTTCCCGGTCCGGATCGCCAGGCGTGGCAGAGGGCCAGGGCGAGGGCGTCCGCCGCATCCGCGGGTTGCGGGAGCTCGTCCAGGCGCAGCACGCGCGCCACCATCGTCTGCACCTGTCGTTTGTCGGCGGAGCCGTAGCCGGTCACCGCGGCCTTCACCTCGCTCGGGGTGTGGGTGGCCGCGCGGAGCCCGCGTTCGCCTGCCAGCATGAGGGCGATGCCGCTGGCCTGCGCCGTTCCCATGACCGTGTGCAGGTTGTCCTGGGCGAACACCCGCTCGACAGCCACGACATCGGGCGAATGCGCATCGAGCACCTCGCGGAGGCCCGCGGCGATCGCCGCGAGCCGGAGTTCGATCGGCAGGTCGGGGGCGGATCGGATGACGCCGACATGCACGAGTCGTGCCGAGCGGTCGGGTGCGACGTCCACGATCCCCACGCCGCACCGGGTCAGCCCCGGGTCGACGCCGAGCACGCGGAGGGACGGGCGGGAGGTCACTCCCCCACGCTAAGCGCGGGGGAAGACGGCGGGTGGCAGGCGCGCCTGCTCAGTCGTCTTCTTCGAGCTCGGCCTGCACGTCGGACGTGAGGTCGAAGTTGCTGAAGACGTTCTGCACGTCGTCGCTGTCTTCGAGGGCGTCGATGAGGCGGAAGACCTTCCGGGCGGTGTCGGCGTCGATCTCGACCTTGAGGTTCGGGACGAACTCGACGTCTGCCGACTCGTAGTCGATTCCCGCGTCCTGCAGAGCTGTGCGCACCGTCACCAGGTCGGAGGCCTCCGTGACGACGGCGAATCCGTCGCCGTGGGGCTCGACTTCCTCCGCGCCGGCGTCCAGCACCGCCATCATGATGTCGTCCTCGCTGGTGGCCTCGCCGGAGACGACGATCACGCCCTTGCGGGTGAAGTTGTACGCGACGCTCCCGGGATCGGCGAGGTTCCCGCCGTTGCGGCTCAGCGCCGTGCGCACCTCCGCGGCCGCGCGGTTCTTGTTGTCGGTCAGACACTCGATCATGAGCGCCACGCCGTTCGGGCCGTAGCCCTCATACATGATCGAGGTGTACTCGACCGCTTCGCCGCCGATTCCGGCACCGCGCTTGATGGCGCGGTCGATGTTGTCGTTGGGGACGGAGGTCTTCTTCGCCTTCTGTACGGCGTCGTACAGCGTGGGGTTTCCCGCGAGATCGGCGCCGCCCATCTTGGCGGCGACCTCGATGTTCTTGATGAGCTTGGCGAACGACTTGGCACGGCGAGAGTCGATGACGGCTTTCTTGTGCTTGGTGGTCGCCCACTTGGAGTGGCCGGACATGGAGCCAATTCTACGCGTGGGCCCTCTCGCCTCGCACACACGCGGTGTCCTCGGCCCGGGTCGCGGGTCCCGGCGAGTCGTCGACTGCACGGGTTCCTGCCGAGCGCACGGGGTTTCTGCGCCGATACGCCGTGCGCTCGGCAGGAGGTCGTGCACTCGGCGGATGCGGCGGGGATGCGGCGGCCGGGGCCGCGGGGACGGGTCTTGCTGCCCGGGCGAGGTGGGTCCACACTGTCGGCGTGGACGAACGCGATGAAGCGTTGCACGCCGCGCACGCAGCGGCCTCCGCCTTCCTGGCGAGCCTGCCCGAGCGGGCGGTGTGGCCTCGGGCGACCCTCGACGACATGCTCGCCCGATTCGGGGGCGCCCTCCCGGACGAAGGGATGCCGCCCGCGGCCGTCGTCACCGACCTGGCGGAGGGGGCCGAGCCGGGGCTGGTCGCCATCCCCGGCGGCCGGTTCTTCGGCTTCGTCATCGGTGGCACGCTGCCGGCAGCTCTCGCGGCCGACTGGCTCGTGTCGACGTGGGATCAGAACTCCGGATCGAGCACGATGACGACGGCGACGGTCGCCCTCGAGCGCGTGGCAGGCGAGTGGATCCTCGACCTCCTGGGGCTGCCGCCGGGCGCTTCCGTCGGGTTCGTTACCGGCGCACAGATGTCGAACTTCGTCTGCCTGGCCGCCGCCCGCGCCGCCGTGCTGCGGCGGCGGGGATGGGATATCGCCCGGCACGGTGTGCATGGTGCGCCGCGGGTGCGCCTGGTCGTCGGCGCAGACCGGCACGGCTCGGTCGATCGCGCCGCGCGGTTCCTCGGCATCGGCGAGGACGACATCGTCGTGGCCGCCGGGGACGACCAGGGTCGGATGCTGCCGGATGGGCTCGAGCAGTCGCTCACGCTGTGCGGCGGTGACCCCGTGGTCGTCTGCGTGCAGGCCGGGGAGGTGCACTCCGGCGCGTTCGACCCCTTCGCGGAACTCATCCCCCTGGCACGAGCGCGCGACGCCTGGGTGCATGTGGATGGTGCGTTCGGGGCGTGGGCGGCAGCATCCCCTGCGCTGGCGCACCTGACCGCGGGCATGACCGATGCGGACTCATGGACGACCGACGCGCATAAGACCCTGAACGTGCCGTACGACTGCGGCATGGCGATCGTGCGGAATCCCGCCGACTCGATCGCGGTGTTCCGCACCGGCGGCGACTACCTCATGTACTCGAGTCTCGACCCGTGGGATGTCACCCCTGAGCTGTCGCGCCGCGCGCGCGGCGTTCCGGTGTGGGCCGCGCTGCGGAGCCTCGGCCGGTCGGGGGTGGCTGACCTGGTCGAGCGACTGCACACCCGCGCGCGTGCGCTGGAGGCCGGGCTTCGCCGCATCCCCGGCGTGACGATCATGAATGACGTTGCCTACACGCAGGTGATGTTCCGCCTCGACGATGACGCGGACACCCGGGCGCTCGGAGCGGCGATCCTCGCGGAGGGAACCGCCGCTGTGACCGGAGCGGTGTGGGCGGGGCATGCGGTGCTGCGCTGCTCGATGTCGTCGTGGGTGACGACGCAGGACGACATCGAACGCACTCTCGAGGCGTTCACGCGTCTGGTGGCGCTCACGCGAGGATCTTGAGCACTGTTCGGAGGTTCCGGTTCGTCGTGCGCTCCTTATAGGTGCGCTTGGCGATGAGTTTCGCGAACGCCGTATCGGTGCTGGAGCCTTTCGGGGGGTTCCAGTAGACGACGCCGGGGCCGCCGGCGACGGGGTCGATGGCGGAATCGAGGGATGCGGCGGCGGCGACGAGCTCGTCGCGCGTCGCGTCATCCGCGCAGAAGAGCAGCCACGGCTGCCGGGCGTCGTCGGTCGCGTCGAACGGGAAGTCCTCCGCGGCCGCGGCGAGCGCCGGGCGGGTGAACAGCAGCACCCAGGCCTCATACGCGAACCGGTCGCGGAGCGCCCGTTCGACCCGCCTCTTCAGCGTGTCGCGCTCGCTCGGTCGGTCGCTGCTCGTGAACGTCGCGTTGCCGCTGGCGAGGATCGTGCGGACCCCGGAGAGTTCGAGATCCTCGAGGGTCTCGCGCAGGTCGGCGCTGCGCACCGTGATCCCGCCCACGTTGACGCCGCGCAGCAGCACCGCCCACTCGGTCATGCCGCGAGCCTAGGACGCGCCGCCGACGTCATCCGCGCGCCCGGACGTGCACGAGGAACCGCTCATGGAACCGGGTCTCCCCCGACACCTCCGGGTGGAATGCCGTCCCGAGGAGAACACCCTGCTCCACGGCCACCACTCGGCCGTCGGGAAGGGCGGCGATCGGACGCGCCCGCTCCCCCACCCGCTCGACGATCGGCGCACGGATGAAGGCGGCATGGACGGCCCCGTTGAACCCTTGCACGTCCAGATCGGTCTCGAACGACTCGACCTGACTCCCGAAGGCGTTCCGCGCGACCACGACGTCCAGTCCGCCGAAGGTCTCCTGCCCGGCGATCCCGCCGGTGATCCGGTCGGCGAGGAGGATCAGTCCGGCGCAGGTGCCGTATACCGGCATGCCTCCGGCGATGGCGTCGCGAATGGGCTGCTGCATCCCGAAGGTGCGCGACAGCTTGTCGATGACGCTCGATTCCCCGCCGGGGATGACCAGGCCGTCGACGACGGAGAGTTCCTCGGGCCGGCGCACGAGTGCGACATCTGCGCCCAGGCCGGTCAGGACGCGGGTGTGCTCGCGGACGTCGCCCTGCAGCGCGAGGACGCCGACGCGAGGCCGGTGCGCCACCGTTACCAGCCGCGCGTGGCCAGGCGGTGGGGTGCGGCCAGGTCGGCGACGTTGATGCCGACCATGGCCTCGCCGAGTCCCCTCGACACGTCGGCGATGACCGACGGGTCGTCGAAGAACGTCGTGGCGCGGACGATGGCCGCCGCGCGCTGAGCGGGGTTTCCCGCCTTGAAGATGCCGGATCCGACGAACACGCCGTCTGCGCCGAGCTGCATCATGAGTGCCGCGTCCGCGGGCGTGGCCACGCCTCCCGCGGTGAAGAGGACCACGGGCAGGGCGCCGGTCTCGGCGATCTCGGCCACCAGCTCGTACGGCGCCTGCAGTTCCTTCGCTGCGACGTAGAGCTCGTCCTTGGTCATCGAGCGCAGTTTGTTGATCTCGCCCGTGATCGTGCGGATGTGCTTGGTCGCCTCCGACACGTCGCCGGTGCCCGCCTCGCCCTTGGACCGGATCATCGCCGCGCCTTCGGTGATGCGTCGGAGCGCCTCGCCGAGGTTCGTCGCGCCGCAGACGAACGGAACCGTGAAGCCCCACTTGTCGATGTGGTTGACGTAGTCGGCGGGCGAGAGCACCTCCGACTCGTCGATGTAGTCCACGCCGAGCTCCTGGAGCACCTGCGCCTCCACGAAGTGGCCGATGCGCGCCTTCGCCATCACCGGGATGGATACCGAGGCGATGATCTGGCCGATGAGGTCGGGGTCGCTCATCCGTGCGACGCCGCCCTGCGCGCGGATGTCGGCGGGTACCCGCTCGAGCGCCATGACGGCGACCGCGCCGGCGTCTTCGGCGATTTTCGCCTGGTCGGCGGTGACGACGTCCATGATGACGCCGCCCTTCAACATCTCCGCCAGTCCGCGCTTCACGCGCGAGGTTCCGATCGAGCTCACGACGAGATCCTTTCGAGGGGCCCTGTCCTGGAGCGGCCGGGTGCCGCGGGACGCTGATTGACCTAGGCCAGAAAATAGCATGTTCCACGTCTTAGGATCAGTACCGGAGGACACGCATGGACACGCAGATCGCCGGGAGGTCGGCGGCCGACATCGCCGAGAGCATCCGCGGCCTGCGCGAGCGCGGGTCACTCCGCGCCGGCGATGCGCTTCCTCCCGTTCGCACCCTCGCCGCCGAACTCGGTGTCAACCGCAACACGGCGGTCGCCGCCTACCGGCTGCTGGTCTCCGCCGGCATCGCCGTGACGCGGGGGCGCGGTGGGACCCGCATCGCCGACCCCGGCCCCATCGCGCAGGAGGGTTTCGCCGCCGACACCGTGCTGCGCGACGTGGGTACGGGAAACCCCGACCCCGCGCTCATCCCCGACCCGACGCCGGCGCTGAGCCGCATCGTCGGCCGCCCGGTGCTGTACGGCGAGCCGGTCGTCGACGCCGACCTGGAGAAGTGGGCCGCAGGATGGCTCGCGGCCGACCTGTTGCCGGAAGACCTCCGGGTGACCGTCACGAACGGCGCGGTGGATGCGGTGGAGCGCCTGCTGTCGCAAGCGCTGACCCGCGATGACGCGGTGGCGCTGGAAGACCCCTGCTTCCTCTCGGCGATGCACACGGTGCGCGTCGGTGGCTACCGCCCCGTGGCCGTACCCGTGGACGAGGAGGGGATGACCGTCGAGGGCCTCCGTGCCGCCGTGGACGCCGGCGCGCGGGCCGTTCTGTGCACGCCGCGCGCGCAGAACCCGACGGGGGCGAGTCTGTCACCGCAGCGCGCGGAAGAACTCCGCGGCGTGCTGGCAGAGCATCCCTACGTCCTCGTCATCGAGGACGATCACTACGCGATGCTCTCGCGGCGGCCCTACACGTCGCTGATCGGTCCCGGTCACCGGCGCTGGGCGCTCGTGCGATCGGTGTCGAAGTTCCTGGGTCCCGACATGTGCCTGGCCGTGACGGCGACCGACCCGGAGACGGCGGAGCAGCTCGCGCTGCGGCTACGACCCGGGACCACGTGGGTCAGCCATCTCCTGCAGCGACTGACGCACGCTCAGGTGACCGACCCCGACGTCTCGGCGGCCATCGAGCGCGCGGCCGAGCACTACGCCGAGCGCAACAGAGCGTTCGCCGCGCGGCTGCGCGCGCACGGCATCGCGTGCGAGGCCGGAGACGGGCTGAATCTGTGGGTCGACGTGCAGGCGCCGGCCCGGGCGGTCTCCGAGCAACTCATGCGCCGCGGCTGGCTCGCCCGCACCGGCGACGAGTTCTCGCTCTCCCCCGGCCGTGTCAGCACCCACCTACGACTGACCGTGCACGATCTCGACGACGGCTCGGCCGCGACGCTGGCGAGTGACCTCGCCGCTGCCGCGCGCGCCGCGTCCCCATCCAGAGGATGATGTTCCCGTGAAGATTCTCTCCATCCAGTCCGCCGTCGCGTACGGCCACGTCGGCAATTCGGCTGCTGTTTTCCCGCTCCAGCGGATCGGCGTCGACGTGCTGCCGGTGTACACCGTGAACTTCTCCAACCACACCGGGTACGGCGCCTGGCGGGGCCCGCTGATCGACCCGTCCGATGTCGCCGCGGTGATCACCGGTGTCGAGGAGCGGGGCGTGTTCCCGCAGATCGACGCCGTCCTCTCGGGGTACCAGGGCGGCGAGGGCATCGGAGACGTCATCGTCGATGCCGTGCGCCGCGTGAAGGCCGCGAACCCGGAGGCGCTCTACGCGTGCGACCCGGTGATGGGAAACGCCAAGTCGGGATGCTTCGTGGCCCCGGCCATCCCGGAACTGCTGCGCGAGCGCGTGGTGCCGGTGGCCGACATCATCACGCCGAACCAGTTCGAGTTGGGCTTTCTCACCGGCACCGAGCCCGACACGCTGGAGTCCACACTCGCCTCGGTGGACGCGGCGCGCGCGATGGGACCGCGGACGATCCTCGTCACGAGCGTGGAGCGCCCCGACCGCGAGCCCGACACCATCGAGATGCTCGTAGCCGATGACGCGGGCGCATGGATCGTGCAGACGCCGCTGCTGCCGATGAAGGCGAACGGGTCGGGCGACGTGACCGCCGCGCTCTTCACGGCACACTACGTGCGCACCCGGGATGCCGCGGACGCCCTCGCGCGCACCGCATCCAGCGTGTTCGACCTGCTCCAGCGCACGCTCGATTCCGGAGAGCGGGAACTGCAGCTCGTCGAGTCGCAGGAGGCCTACGCGCACCCGCGGATGCAGTTCACCGTGCGGCAGGTGCGCTGAGCCTCAGCCGTACAGGGTGTCGAACGCGGCCTCCCACTGGGGCGCGTCGGTGGGGCAGATGAACGCGGTGCCGAAGACCATGATGCTCGCCAGCCCCTGGGTGGCGGCGGGGTCTCCACCGGCGATCTCCGTGATCAGCGGGGAGCTGTCGATGTGCATGCGCGCGGTCTCGGCGTCGACCTCGTGGCCGTTGAGGATCGACGTCTCGCAGGCGTCGAGCGTCACGGCGAGGGCGACCCCGTCGTAGACCTCGTCCCACGTGCCGCCCTGGGATTCGATGTAGGCACGCTGCTGCGCGAGAAACTCCTGCTGCTCGGGCGTCTGCGGGGTGGGGAGCGAGCCATCGCTGGGCTGTCCCTGTGCGGCGAAGAACTCGTCGCGCTCGGCCAGGGCGTCGGCGGCGGGTGCCGAGGTGGCCGTCGCCGGGGCCGTCTCCTCCGCCACCGGCTCCCGCGTGTCCGAGGGCTCTGGAGCGGGCTGGACGGCCGTGCACGCGGAGACGCCGAGGGCCGCGGCCGCGGCGAGGACGAGAAGGCCGGCGGCACGCGTGCGGCGGGGCGAGAGGGAGCTCATGCCCTCACGCTAACCCCACCCCCCGACTCGCCCCCGGCTCATCGAAGGGACCCCACGCGGTCCGTGGCTCCGGGCGCTTCGACAGGCTCAGCGACCGGGTTCGTCCAGGGGCTCAGCGACCGGGTGCGCCGAGGGCCTCAGCGCAGACCGGTCCCTGAGCTTGTCGAAGGGACCCTACGCGACTGGGTCAGGGGTGGGCCAGGCGTCGGCGACGGCTTGGCGGACCTCTCCGAGCAGCTGCGGCAGCGCCTTGGTCTTGGCGATGATCGGAAAGAAGTTCGCATCCGTCGCCCACCGCGGCACGACGTGCTGATGCAGGTGGGCGGCGACGCCGGCGCCGGCGACCGCACCCTGGTTCATACCGATGTTGAACCCGTCGCACCGCGACACCGACCGCAGCACGCGCATCGCGGTCTGCGTCATCGCGCCGATCTCGGCCACCTCCTCCGTCGTCGCCTCGTCGTACGTCGCGATGTGGCGGTACGGGCAGATCAGAAGGTGCCCCGAGTTGTACGGAAACAGGTTCAAGAGCGCGTACGCGGTCTTCCCGCGCGCGACGATCAGGCCGTCTTCGTCGCTCTTGAGCGGCGCCTCATCGAAGGGGCAGACCTCGCGCAGCGGCTCCGGGCCCGCCTGGATGTACGCCATCCGATGCGGTGTCCACAGCCGCTGGAACTCGTCGGGCACGCCGGGCAACTCGGCGGCAGCCACGAGCCGCCCGTCGTCATCCGGCGTCGTGCTCACGCGAGGTCCTCCGCGGTGTTCACGAGCGCGTGCGTGTCGATGGCCTCGCGGATGCGGCGGACCGCATCGTCGACCGGCACACCGTTCTCCTGGCTTCCGTCACGGAAGCGGAACGACACCGTACCGGCGGCGCGGTCCTGCTCACCGGCGATGAGCAGAAGCGGCACCTTGTGGGTGGTGTGCGTGCGGATCTTCTTCTGCATGCGGTCGTCGCTGTGGTCGAGTTCGGCACGCACGCCATCGGTGCGAAGGCGATCGACGATGTCCCCGAGATAGTCGGCGTACTCGTCGGCGACGGGGATGCCCACCGCCTGGACGGGGGCCAACCACACCGGGAACGCGCCGGCGTAGTGCTCGAGCAGGATCGCGAAGAACCGCTCGATCGAACCGAAGAGGGCGCGGTGGATCATGATCGGGCGGTGCTTCTCACCGTCCGGTCCGGTGTACTCCAGGTCGAAGCGCTCCGGCAGGTTGACGTCGACCTGAACGGTCGACAGCTGCCACGTGCGTCCGATGGCGTCCTTGGTCTTCAGGTCGATCTTCGGCCCGTAGAAGGCCGCCTCCCCCGGCACCTCGGTCACCTTGAGGCCACTCGAGTGAGCCACGTTCCGCAGCGCGCCGGTCGAGTACTCCCAGAACTCGTCGGTGCCGATCCACTTCGACTTCTCGTCGTCGCGCATCGACAGCTCGAGTTCGAAGTCGTCCAGACCGAAGTCGCGCAGCATCGAGATGACGAACTCGAGCACGCGGGTGGTCTCCGCCTCGAGCTGGTCGGGGGTGACGAACAGGTGCGAATCGTCCTGCGTGAACCCCCGGACGCGAGTGAGGCCGTGCAGCGCACCCGAGAGCTCGTTGCGGTAGACCGTCCCGTTCTCGGCGAGGCGCATGGGCAGGTCGCGGTAACTGCGTGCGCGTTCCTTGTAGATGAGGATGTGCATCGGGCAGTTCATCGGCTTGAGGTAGTAGTCGACGCCCTGCTTCGTGATCTCCCCCGCCGCGTCGCGCTCCTCGTCCAAGGTGATGGGCGGGAACATGCCCTCCTTGTACGTGACGAGGTGGTTCGACTGCAGGAAGAGGTCCTGCTTGGAGATGTGCGGCGTGTACACGTAGGTGTAACCGCCCTGGATGTGGCGGCGTCGTGCGTGCTGCTCCATCTCGCCGCGGACCACCCCGCCCTTGGGATGCCACACAGACAGGCCGGAGCCGATCTCGTCGGGGAAGGAGAAGAGGTCGAGCTCCTTGCCGAGCTTGCGGTGATCGCGCTTGCCCGCCTCTTCGAGACGGTGCTGATAGGCGCGCAACTCGTCCTTGGTCGGCCACGCGGTGCCGTAGATGCGCTGCAGCTGCGGGTTCTTCTCACTGCCGCGCCAATAGGCTCCGGCGACGCGGGTCAGATCCCACCCGTTGCCGATCATGCGCGTGCTCGGCACGTGAGGGCCGCGGCAGAGGTCCTTCCACACGGTCTCGCCCTCGCGGTTGACGTTGTCGTAGATGGTCAGCTCGGTGCCGCCCACCTCCACGTCCGCGCCCTCGGCGGCGGATGACCCGCCCTTCAGGCCGATGAGTTCGAGCTTGAACGGTTCGCCGGCGAGTTCCGCGCGCGCTTCGTCATCGGTCACCACACGGCGGATGAAGCGCTGTCCTTCGCGGACGATGCGCTCCATCTCCTTCTTGATGGCCTTGAGGCTCTCGGGCGCGAACGGCTCGGTGACGGCGAAGTCGTAGTAGAACCCGTCGGTGATCGGCGGCCCGATCCCCAGGTTCGCCTGGGGATCGATGCGCTGCACCGCCTGGGCCAGCACGTGCGCCGTGGAGTGGCGGAGGATCGCGAGCCCGTCAGGACTGCCGATGGTCACCGGTTCGACCTCATCCGAGGCCGTCACGACCGTGGCGAGGTCTTTCAGCTCGCCGTTGACGCGCAGAGCGACGACGGAGCGGTCGGGGAACAGGGCGAACCCGTCGGCGGGATAGGACACATCCGGCGCAGAGGCGGCATCAGTCAAGGGACTCTCCTGGGGTGGCTCGGATCAAGGCTACCGGGCCACTCATCGGGTGCCCGCGCCGGGGAATGTCTCAGCTTCGGGCGCACGTGCGCCCCGCCCGCTCAGGCGCCGGACGTTCGCTTTTCGGCACGCGCGGATGCGGCAGCGCCAGGGGCACGCAGCATCCGGGGTTCCATGGCGCGAGTCTACCGCCGTGCGCCGGGCGAATCGACGCCGAGGTGCGTCACGTCTCCGGGGCGGGCTGCAGGCGCGAGAGCCAGTACTCCGTTCGGGCGACGTGGGAGGCCGCCGCCGCCGTGGCCGCCGCGGGATCGCGCCGCGCGAGGGCTTCGACGATGGCGCGGTGCCCCTCGTCACTGGCCCGCTTGGCGGGCGCGGCGGGTCCGGAATCGAAGATCCGGTAGTGACGTCCACGCGAGCGGACGACGCTGATGAGAGAGGTCACCGTCGGGTTGCCCGCCGCCATGCAGATGGCTTGGTGGAACGCGTCGTCCAGCTCCGCGATGACATCACCGTCGGCGCTGACCTCCATCTCGTCGCACAGCTGGGACAGG
Source organism: Microbacterium sp. Z6_144 (assembly GCF_057197625.1). NCBI lineage: Bacteria > Bacillati > Actinomycetota > Actinomycetes > Micrococcales > Microbacteriaceae > Microbacterium > Microbacterium sp. Z6_144. The sequence goes on along the minus strand of NZ_JBXVPT010000001.1, from coordinate 1,759,696 downwards.
CGCGCGACGAGATCGTCCGGGCCGCGGGCTGCAGCCTGCGCCGCGGCGTTTCCCTCCAACGCCCGCCGGATCTCGAAGAGCTGCAGCAGCCCCTCGAGTGGGAGGAGGTCGACCGTCAACGAGAACCCGCGGATGATGTCGGCGGGGTTCAGCCGCGACACATAGGTTCCGGATCCGTGCCGCACCTCGATGACGCCGAGGGTGGCCAGGACCCGGACCGCCTCGCGCAGGGAGCTGCGGGACACGTCGAGTTCGCGGCAGAGCTCTGCCTCGGGCGGGAACTGCTGCCCGGGCGCGAGCGAGCCGGACGAGATCATCTGCCGAAGCCCGTTGAGGGCCGTCATCATCACTGTCATGGGCAACCTCTCTGCGGTGCTCACAGCCAGTCTCCGGCGATAGTCATCAGATGACTAGCCCTATGTCAAATTGGCACTGAAGTTCGATATGGCCGAAAGCAGCGGTTTACACGGTCAGCTCCGTCGCCCTAATGTTTGCGTGAGACCCCTGAGGTCTTATGACTTGTGAAAGTGCGGTGCATGTGATGAAGCCCGACCCGCTGGTGGCGCTTGACGGGCCGCTGTCGGCGAGCGGCGTGCCGGCGCGTGACCTGTGGCCGCTCGACAGGGACGCCGTCCATCTGAATCACGGGTCGTACGGCGCCGTCCCGACGGCCACCACAGACCACCAGCTGGCGCTGATCCGGCTCATGAACGCCGCGCCGGGCCGATGGTTCACCCGCCTGCCGACTCGCGTGGGGGAAGCGCGCCAGAGCATCGCGGAGTTCCTGGGTACGAATCCCGAGCAGACGGCGCTCGTGCCCAATGCCAGCGCCGGGGTGTCCGTCGTGCTCCAATCCCTCGACCTGCCGCGCGGAGCCGAGATCCTCGTCACGGATCACGCCTACGGGGCCGTTCGGATGGCGGCCGAGCGCACCGCCCGGCGGGCCGCCGGCGTCGTGACCGAAGTGTCCATCCCCCTGGAGGCATCGGACGACGACGTCACGGACGCGCTGGTGGACGCCCTCTCCGAGCGCACAGCGCTCGTCATCGTGGATCAGATCTCATCCGCCACCGCCCGGGTGTTCCCCGTGGGCGACATCGCCCGTCGGTTGCGCGGGCACGGCGTTCCGCTCCTGGTGGACGCCGCGCACGCCCCAGGGATGCTGCACAGGCCCGCGGACGACGAAGACGTCGACTACTGGATCGGAAACCTGCACAAGTGGGCCTGCGCCCCCCGCGGCACGGCGGCGCTCGTCGCGTCGCCGCGCATCTCGGACGCGCTCTTCCCGATCATCGACTCGTGGGGCGCGCCGCATCCCTTCCCGATGCGCTTCGACACGCAGGGAACCGTCGACCTCACCTCCTACCTCGCCGCGCCGCACGCCCTTCACCTCGTCGAAGAGGAGTTCGGCTGGGATCAGGTGCGCGACTACGCGACCCGGCTCGCCACCGAGGCGCAGGCGAGCGTCGCCGCCGCCCTGGAAGAGGCCGTGGATGAATCCGCTGCCGTGGACGTCGCCGCCCCCGCGCCGATGATGCGCCTCGTCGCCCTGCCGCCCGGTCTCGTGGCCAGCGCGAGCGACGCGCACGTACTGTCGGCCGCCCTCGCCCGCCTCGGCTTCGAGACGGCGATCACCTCGTGGGGAGGCCGCGGGTTCCTGCGCCTGTCCGCTCACGTGTACAACACCGCGGACGACTACGCCCGCTTCATCGAGCGCGGCGTGCCCGTCATCGCCGCCGGCCACCAGGCCAGAACCGCCACCGGTGGCAGCCTCGAGCAGGCCGTGGCCGATCTCTCCCCGTCTTAACCCGCCGATCGCCGTGACACGGCGATCAACCCTTGAGTGCAACGAAGCCCTAACGACAATCGGAGGAACAGATGAATAAGCGGATGAGTGCGGCGATAGCCGTCACCGCGGCCAGTGCCCTGGCCCTGACAGGATGCTCGGGGTCGTCCGGAGATGACACGGTCAACCTGCGCATGGTCGAGACGCTGACCAACCCGGTACGGCAGGAGATTCTCGGAGAGCTCATCACGCAGTTCGAGGAGGAGAACCCCGGAGTCACCGTGGAACTCGTCTCGCCCCCGAACGAGCAGGCCCTCACCACCGTGCAGCAGATGCTGCAGGCGGGCGACGGCGTCGACGTGCTCGAGGTGCAGGACTCGACCGTGGGCCCGTTCACGGCCAACGACTGGATCTACGACATGAGCGCCGACCTCGAGGACTGGGAGGGCTGGGACGAACTCACCCCGAACGCCGCCTCCTTCGCCAACGAGGGGGGTCCGACCTATCTGATCCCCTATGGCTTCTACGGGCTGAGCCTCTTCTACCGCACCGACCTCATCGCCGAGGCAGGCTTCGACGAGCCGCCCCACAGCTGGGAGGACATGATCGAGATGGCCGCGGCCATCAACGACCCGTCGTCGAACACGTACGGCTACGCGTTCCGCGGCGGTACGAACGGTGCCTCCAACGCCGCCGCCATCATCACCGCCTACGCAGCGGACCTGATCGACCCGGAGAGCGCGTTCCTTCTCGAGGACGGGTCCACGGTCTTCTCGACGCCCGAGGCGCAGCAGGCGATGGACGACTATGTGCAGCTCTTCCAGACCGGTTCCCCGCCCTCGTCGATCGCGTGGGGTTACCCGGAGATGGTGCAGGGCTTCGCGTCCGGCTCGACGGCGTTCCTGTTGCAGGATCCCGAGGTCATCGCGACGATCCGCGACGACTCGACACTCACCGAAGACCAGTGGAGCACCACGCCGCTGCTGGTCGGACCCTCCGGCAAGGCGGCACAGCCGCTCGCCTCGGCCGGATGGGGTGTCGCCGAGAGCAGCGAGCACAAGGAAGAAGCCGTCGAGCTGGTGAAGTTCCTCTCCTCCGGCGAGGCTCCCCTCACCTTCGCGAAGGGCAACTCGCTCATTCCGATCGTGACCTCGGCGCAGGACGACCCGTTCTTCAGCGAGGGACCGTGGGCCACGTACGTCGCGATGAACGAGCAGCCGGACACGTACATGACCGTCATCCAGCCGCGTGGCGTCGCGTGGTGGACCGAGTGGGAAGAGAAGGCCGACCGGGAACTGCAGTCGGTGCTGCTCGGTGACCTCACCACGGAGGACCTGCTGGCCGGGTGGGATGTCTTCTGGTCTGAGAAGTACGCGTCCGAGAGCTGACACGCGTGGTCGACACACTCCGGGAGCGGCGTCCCCCCGCGGACGCCGCTCCCGAGCGCCCCTCGGGTGATCGCGGTTCGCGGCGGCGGGCGTTCACGCGCCGCCGCGCGGGGACGATCGCTCTGTTCCTGGCGCCCGCATTCCTGTTCGTCGCCGTCTTCACCTACTACCCGATGGTCTCCGGCAGCCTCGGGGCATTCCGCACCTGGACGATCTACAACGTCACCGAGCAGCCCTGGACCGGCCTGGAGAACTTCCGCGCCGTCCTGTCCGACCCGCTGTTCTACAACACCGTCGGCAACACGATCGTCTGGGTCGTCGGGTCGATCGTGCCGCAGTTCGTGATCGGCTTCGCACTCGCCCTGTGGATGCGGCGCAAGTTCCGTTTCCGCGGTGTGTACCAGGCGCTGGTGTTCTTCCCGTGGGCGATCTCGGGCTTTCTCATCGGCATCCTCTTCCGCTGGATGTTCAACAGCGAGTTCGGCGTCATCAACGACCTGCTGATGCGGTCGGGCCTGGTCGACAGTCCGCTGCCCTGGCTGGCGACGCCGGCGCTGGCGATGCCCGCGGTGATCATCGCCAACGTCTGGTACGGCGTCACCTTCTTCGCCATCATGATCCTCGCCGCGTTGCAGTCGGTGCCCGATGAGCTCTACGAGGCGGCGGCGCTGGACGGTGCGGGGAAGCTGCGCGTCTTCTGGAACGTCACCATCCCCTACATCCGCACCACCTTGGCGCTGACCGTGCTGTTGCGAACGATCTGGATCTTCAACTTCCCGGATCTCATCTTCGGGATGACCGCCGGGGGTCCCGGGGGTCGCACGCACATCGTCACGAGCTACATGATCGCCACCACACAGCAGGGAGAGTTCGGGCGCGCCAGTGCCCTGGGCCTGATCGTCATGCTCGTCCTCGCGATCTTCGCGGTGTTCTACCTGCTGGCGACGCGGGAGAAGAAGGAGGTCTCCCGGTGATCACCACACAGTCCCGGACCAGCAAGATCGTGCGCTTCGTGGCGCTGGGGATCTGGTTGGTCATCACCCTCTTCCCCCTCTACTGGATCGTCGTGACGGCGCTGAAGCCCCGCAACGACATCTACGCCTTTCCGGTGGAGTACTGGCCGCAGACGTTCTCGTTCGAGAACTTCGAGAACCTGTTCCGGGTGTCGAATTTCGGCACGTACCTGCTCAACAGCATCATCGTGTCCGTCGTGGCCGCGATACTGGTCACTCTGATCTCGCTGTTGTCGGGGTACATCCTGGCCCGCTTCGAGTTCCGTGCGAAGACGACGGTGCTGATGGCCTTCCTCGTCACCCAGATGATCCCCGGCTTCATCGCACTCGGTCCGCTCTACCAGCTGATGGTCGACCTGAACCTCGTCAACGACCGGACGGGACTCGTGCTGGTGTACATCGCCATGTGCATACCGTTCTCCACGATCCTGCTGCGCGGGTTCTTCGAGAACGTTCCCGACGCCCTGGAAGAAGCCGCCATGATCGACGGATGCAGCCGCATCACGGCGCTGTTCCGGGTGATCGTGCCCGTCATGACCCCGGGGATCGTCGCCGCGTTCATCTTCAACTTCGTCAGCTGCTGGAACGAGTTGTTCCTGTCCGTCACGCTGCTGACATCGGACGCGAACAAGACGGTGCCGACGGCGCTGAACGGGTTCATCACCAGTTACAACATCGACTGGGGTTCGATGACCGCCGCCGCCGTGCTGACGATCATCCCGACCATGGTGCTGTTCGCCTTCGCCAGCAAGTACATCGTCCAGGGGCTCACGTCGGGGGCCGTGAAGGGCTGAGAGGGCGCCTCGGCGGTCTGGTCGGCTGCCGTGGTACTGGGCGGTGACGTCACCGTCCGGAACCCGCGGCGCGGGTGATCGCGTCCGCACCGGCGCGATGTGTGCGGGGGCCGTGGACGCCGGGTGTGACGCTGTGGCTGGACGTTCACGGCGCCGTACGCGACCTGTGCGCGGCGCTCGGATGGGGGTCAACGCCCTGGCGTACCGGTTGCGTGGCACGGCGCTGTTCCTCTCCATCGACCCCGCCTCGCGCAGCGACGCGGTGGACGAGGACGTCACCTACCGCTGGGAGCAGCCCTGGGGCGCCACCGACCGGCCCGACGACGCGGAGTGAGCACCCGCATCGCCGCTCAGCCGCAGATGTCGCGCATGCCCTCCGCGGATGTCTGCAGGTCGGCGGCGGCCGTCTGCATTGCGGCGACCTGCTCCTCGGTCGGTGTGCCTGACTGCAGGGCCACCAGCTGATCGGCGAAGGACGCGAACTGAGCCTGGAAGGCGCTGAGGGCCGTTCCCACCTCGTTATTCGTGATCTGCCCCGCGGCGTCGCCGAGGCCGGTCTCGATGGTTTCCAGCGCTGACATCACGGCGGCCTGGTCCGACGGATCGGTGAGCGCGGCGTTCACGTCCTCCTGGACCGACGCCATGGTGTCGTTCGCGATGAGGCATGCCTCCTCGACGGTCTGCTCCCCGGCGGCGGGCGCCGAGCTCTCCGTCGTGGGCTCCTGGCTGGCCGACGTGCTCGGCGTCGGGGTCGGGCTCGGTTCGGCGGGTCCGCCGCATCCGGTCAACGCGAAGACAGCCGCGGCGGCGAGAAGAGTGAGCGTCGGGATCATCGGCTTGCGCATCGGGGGTTCCGTTCGGGGTCTGGGGGGCACGCGTGTACCCCCCACGACTCTGCCAGACCCGGCGGCGCCGCGAAGCGCGTGCGCGTCGGAGAGGGATGCAGCCCTCAGCGGGTGTCGGCGAGCGTTTCTCGGATGAGCTCGATCAGGGCCGCCGCTGCCGCGCTTGGACGACGATCTGCCGGACTGGCGAGCGACATCGGCCACAGGAGTTCGGCGTCGAGGAGGGGAACAGTGCTCACCGCCGCGTCGGCGCGGATGGCGAACCGCGGGAGCAGGGCGATTCCGAGCCCATGCCCGACGAAGTCGCTGATGGTCCCCACGTCCGCGACCTCGATGGTCACCCGGCGGGACACTCCGGCGTCGCTGAAGGCCCGATCGACCAGCGTGCGATTGCCGTAGCCGACGGGAGAGTCGATGAAGTCGAGACCAGCGAGGTCGCCGAGCCGCGCGGAGCCGTGCGCCGCCAGCGCGTGCCCGGTCGGCACGATGAGGTCGATCGGTACCCGGGCGACATCGACCAGCTCGATCGAGGCCGGGCGACCTCCGGGCATCGACACGAGTGCGAGGTCGAGTCGCCTCTCCCCCAGGGCTTCGACGAGCCCCTGCGAACCCCCGCTCGGTGCCGCCGTCACCTGCACCGAGACGTGAGGGTGCCGCACACGGAACCGCCCGAGGATGGCAGCCAGATCGACGATCCCGACCGACGTCATCGTCCCGATCCGGACGGTGCCGCGGATTCCGCCCTGCACAGCGCCGACCGCATCCCGCGCATCTGCGGCAGCCTGCAGGGTCTTGCGCGCCTCCACGAGGAGTGCTGCCCCGGCCTCCGTGAGCTCCACGCGCTTGGTGCTGCGCTCCAGCAGCACCGCGCCCAGCTCTTTCTCCAGCGACTTGATCGCCGCTGAGACCGCCGACTGCACGACGTGCACCCGCGCCGCGCCCCGGGTGAAGCTGCGCTCCTCGGCGACGGCGACGAAATACTCCAGGTGGCGTAACTCCATTCGTCAATTATCGCCGATCGCGATCATCCTCACCGGGATTAGGCGTTGGACTTGATCGGAACCGAAGCGCAGGCTGGTGATCCCACCACTTTTCTGGAGCCCCGCGTGTCCGCTGCCACCGCACCCGTCCCGATCCACCCTGCCCTCCACCGACGGACGCGTACGCACGTGCGCCATCACGCCGGGTTCTGGATGATCGCGTTCGCGTTCTTCGTGGCGATGGCGTTCTCGGCCGTGCCTGCGCCGCTGTATCCCCTGTACCAGGAGCGCGACGGGTTCTCCACGTTCACGATCACGATCATCTTCGCGGCGTACGGGGTGGGGGTCATCGTCAGCCTGATCCTCGCCGGACATGTCTCCGACTGGGTCGGGCGGAAGAAGATCCTCCTTCCCGCCCTCGCGCTGGAGTTGGCCGCTGCCGTCCTCTTCCTCACGGTTCCGGACTTGTGGGCGATCCTCGTCGCCCGCCTCCTCTCGGGACTCGGGATCGGGATGCTGACCGCCACCGCGACGGCGCACCTGCACGACCTGCACGCGAAGCACCGGCCCGATGCGTCCAAGCGCCGCTTCGAGATCGTCTCGACGGCCGCCAACCTCGGTGGCATCGGCTCGGGGCCGCTCATCGCGGGCCTGCTCGCACAGTACGTCGACGCCCCCTTGACCACGCCGTACGTGGTCTTCGCCGTCTTGCTCGTGCTCAGCGTCATCGGGGTGCTGCTCACCCCCGAGACGGTCGAGGAGCGCCTCGTGAAGCCGCGCTACCGTCCGCAGCGGGTGAGCGCGCAGCACGGTGATCGCGTGGCGTTCCTGGGCGCGCTGGCCTCGGGATTCGTCGCGTTCGCCCTGCTCGGACTCTTCACCTCGGTCGCGCCGGGGTTCATCGCCGGGTCTCTGGATGAGTCGTCCCGCGCGGTGGCGGGAGGCGTCGTCTTCGTCGTCTTCGCCACTGCTGCGGTGGCCCAGACCGCGACGACCCGGATGGCGCTCGCGAGCCGACGGCTCTATGGACTCGCCGCCCTCGCGGCCGGCCTCGTCGTGCTCGTCGTCGGAATGGCGGCCGTCAGCCTGCCGGCCTTCCTCGTCGGCGGCATCCTCTCCGGTGCGGGCGCCGGCATGCTCTTCACCGCCGCGGTCGGCACGGTATCGGCGGGGGCGGCCTCGGAGAGGCGGGGCGAGGCGCTCGCGGGGCTCTTCCTGGTCTCCTACCTCGGACTGAGCGTGCCCGCGGTGGGAATCGGCGTGGCCACCCTCGTGGTCACCCCGCTCGCCGCAATGGGCGGGCTCGCGGTCATCCTGCTCCTGGTCATCGTCGGTCTCGGCGTGCTCACCGTTCGCGGCCGACGCGCGTGAGGCGAACCCGGCCGCGAGGCGAACCCGGCCGTGGCGCTGAACCGCCCGTGTGAAACGAATCTCGCTCTCAGGCCGGCGGGTTCGAGCCGGCCGGGCGTTCGACCGCCGAGGCCCATACCCACGTCCGCATCTGCGTCTCGCCCACCCGGAACCGGATGCCGATGGCCCGCGGCGTCCATCGCAGGGCCTCGGCATCCACCCGCACCGGGCTGTCGCCGAAGCGCACCCACGCCCGCACGGGTTCGGGGATCGGCGTGATGGTGAGCGGATGCCGGTCGAGTTCCAGCTCCCCCTGAGACAGCGTCTGCAGCGGCCCATCGCGTGAGACGCGCTCGAGGATGCGGTCATCCATGCGCGCGTCGACGCGATGCGCGTATCGCCGATTCGTCCCCACCGCCCTGCCTCCTGCCACCCCGACCCTAGGTGTGAGCGACGACATGGCCACCGCATCCCGAAGCGTCTGCGGCGACGTCGAGCCGGAGCCGCGTGCCTGGGGGTGGTTGGCGTTATGGTCACGCGCATGGCGGAGCGCGTCGAGCTGTGGTGGGCGCGTCGGCAGCTCTCCAAGGGCGCCGACGTGCCCTATCCGGTGGGGACGTATTGCGAGGCATGGGCGCCCTACCCGATGTTGATCCGGCAGTACCACCCCGACCTGAACGCCGGGATCACTCTCACGCAGATCCCTCCGGCCGCCGATGTGCTGCTGTGCTGGGAGTGCGATGCCGGTCACCGATTCGCCGCGACGCCCGCCGAGCAGCGCTGCCGGCCGGGGCGGGAACGCCGCCGGTCGGCCTGGTGCCCGGACTGCGCCGCGCTGGCCAGGCCCGTGCCCGTCCGAACGCCGGACTCCCCGCCCCGGCCGCCCAAGGCGAAGAGAGTGCTCTGCGCGAAGACGCCGGAGCTGCCCGCCGGTGATGCGTTCGTGAGCGAATGCGCACCGAAACCCGCGTCGGCCGTTGAAGCACGCCTGCGTGCCGAACTGTTCGCGCGCCTCGCTCTCACCCCAGGGCTCAACGCGGTCCGCACCGCGCGACCCTTCTTCGAGCACCTCGAGGTCTGGCCCGACATCCTCCTCCCGGAGCTGCACATCGCCGTGGAGTACGACAGCACCGGCCGCCACGGGCTCGAGCACGTCGGCGCTCGCGAGCAGTCCGACCGGAGGAAGGATCGGCTGCTGCGCACCGCGGGATGGGAGGTCGTGCGCATCCGGACGGGGAAGCTGGAGAAGCTCGGCCCCTACGACCTGCAGCTGAACGCGCTCGGGCAGCGCGGCGTCGATCGCGTCGTGGACACCCTCCGCGACATCCGCGGCCCTCTCGTCGTCGACGCGTACCTGCGGTGACCGCGACGCCGCATCCGGAGGGACGTGGTCGGCTCAGCTTGGTGTGTCAGCCGTGCCATTGCGGAGCGCTGAGGCTCCCTAGAGGTCTTCCTGACGCTCAGATCTCGCCGCGGCCCTCACCTTCCGGCCGTGGATGAAGAGGAGGAGGACCTTTCGCCAGTACGGTTCGCCGACCGGCAATGGGCTGGACCCATGCTCCGCCACGGCGGACAACAATGCCGTGACACCTAGCGCGACAACGAACAGTGGGCCAGCCCACACCGCCTGCGTAAGGTACGGCCAGATCAGAGCGAGGAAGACGACAAAGACCAGAACGAAGCCCACCCACGCCCGGCGGGACTCCGCCTTGATGAGGAGGCCCAGACCGATGCCGAAGACGAGAGACGCCAGGTAGACACCCGCCTCACTCGTCAGAAGTTCACCCATTTCGATTCCTGTTTCAGTGGTCGGTCGAAGGCTGCATACGGCTAGCACTGGGTGTGGCTCATCGCTCCCGGGAGCGATGAGCCACCATGACGTGGAGGGCCCTCTCGCGACAGGTTGTTCGCGGTGGCGGCCTGAACCTGAAGGTAGCCCAACCACGCGCCGCGCGCGATAAGGAGCGTGTGATCTTCACCAGCGCTGCCCCGAACCGGGGGGCGGACGCACGCCGACAACGCAGAAAACCCCCGGAAATCCGGGGGTTTTGTTGTGCGCGATACTGGGATCGAACCAGTGACCTCTTCCGTGTCAGGGAAGCGCGCTACCGCTGCGCCAATCGCGCCTAAGAAGGCTGTTCAGTTGTGTGAGTGGAGGTGGCGACGGGATTCGAACCCGTGTAAACGGCTTTGCAGGCCGGTGCCTAGCCGCTCGGCCACGCCACCGTGTGTGGTTCGACCCACGTGTCGTGATCGGCTTTCGGGTTTCCCCGGGTGGCGATCCACTCGAGCGGATGACGAGACTCGAACTCGCGACCCCAACCTTGGCAAGGTTGTGCGCTACCAACTGCGCTACATCCGCGTATCCAGGTTTCCCCGGGCACTCGAATGACTTTATCCCATCCCGACCCCTCCTTCAAACCAGCACGCCCCGAGCGTGTCGCCGGGCCACGCGGTCAGCGGCGGACGCGGCATCCGGTAATATCGACCACGGCCCTGCGGGGCCGACGGGCGATTGGCGCAGTTGGTAGCGCGCTTCCTTCACACGGAAGAGGTCATCGGTTCGAGTCCGGTATCGCCCACCACCGAGTATCCGCAGGTTGAACCCGCGCGTCGCCGCCAGAACCGCCAGCTATCAGGCTCACTGGTTGAGTCGGTCGACCTCCGCAACCAGTTCGAGGCGGGTCAGCAGAAGCTCGCCGTCAGAGGCCATACCGCCGAGCGCGTAGAAGGCCACCAGGACAGCGACGAACGCAAACAGCGGGACTTGCCGCCATCGCCTCTCCCAGAGTGTGACGCCGAGTGCGGCGGCGGCGGCGAGGATTGCGATGGTCCGGCCGGCGACAGCGGCGAACGCCATTCGAACCGCTGTGTCCTCGGTGAGGGGCCCCCAGCTGTTGCATGCGAGCACGAGCGCGAACGGGATGATGAAGATCCCCAGCGACAGGATGAGCGTCCGGCTGACGCGGCGGCGGCGGTGAGTGGACGGCTCGGCGACGGCAGCGCTCATGCGGCGACCATATCCGGCCCCGGCATACGTAGTGAAGCCCCCGGCTGGCATCCTTGCGGATGTCGGCCGGGGGCTTGGTTGTTCCCGGGTCACCCCGGTCACAGCTCGGTCTGCCGCACGCGCTCAGCTTCTCCCGCAACCCCCAGGCGGTTCGAATCCGATTGCGTGCATTCGGCAGTCCGTCTTTGCCGTTCTCGCCACTCCCCAGTGGCCCGAACGCATTTGCAACGCTAGCGGTCAGCTGGCGCTCATTTGGGCGTCTTCAGGGTTACTTCAGGAAGCATCGCGGATACCTTGCGGAACGCGCTCAGGCGCCGGTGCGCCAGCCGTACCGACGACGCAGACCCTCCGCCACGCGCGCGAAGCGGGCGGCGTCGAGGGCGGATGCTTCGCGACGCATGCCGTGCTCGTGCACGCTGTAGAGCTGGCTGATGTCCACCCAGGAGGGCCGGTGCCGGGCGTCCCACTCCCCCGGGCCGAGCGCCACGTAGTCGGCAGAGCCGTCATGCGCGGTGCTCGTGAGGCGAACGGCGTAGACGCGGTCGGGGCTCTGCCGTCCGATGACGAGCACGGGGCGATCCTTGCCGCGACCGTCGCGCTCCTCGTAGGGAACCCAGGTCCACACGATCTCGCCCGCGTCCGGCGCACCGTCCGCATCAGGGGCGTAGGCGATGACCAGGCCCTGCGCGCCTGGTGGCACCAGCTCCACTGTGGCGGTCGTGCCCGACCCTCCGGGGTCGCCACCTGAAGCCGGCTTCGGCCCCACGGCGCGCCGCGTCGAAGGGCGGAGGAGACGGGTGAGCGCGGAGACCAGTCGAGACGGCACACGCACACCTTAGCGAGCGTGCAGGCACGGCGAAGGGGCGCCGCGGATCACTCCGCGACGCCCCTTCGGACGGTGTGGGTCAGTCCCGGCTGTCGGCCAGAACGTATCCCGCTTCACCGTGGACGATGGTGTCGATGCCGGCGACCTCGTCCTCGTTCTTCACGCGGAAGCCCATGGTCTTCTCGATCGCGAAGCCGATGATGTAGGCCAGGACGAAGGAGTAGACGAGAACCGCGATGGCGGCGATGGCCTGCACGAGCAGCTGCGTGAACTCGCCGCTGTAGACCAGGCCGGTGCCGTTGGCGAAGAAGCCCAGGTAGAGGGTTCCGATCAGACCACCGACGAGGTGGATGCCCACCACGTCCAGCGAGTCATCGAAGCCCCACCGGTACTTCAGCTCCACCGCGAGGGCGCACGCGGCGCCGGCGATCAGGCCCAGCACGATCGCCCAGAACGGCGTCAGCGACGCGCAGGCCGGCGTGATGGCGACGAGGCCCGCGACGGCACCGGATGCGGCACCCACCGACGTCGGCTTGCCATCCTTGAGCTTCTCGACCAGGAGCCAGGCCAGCAGAGCGGCAGCGGGAGCGGCGATCGTGTTGACGAAGGCGAGCGCGGCGGTGCCGTCGGCGGCGAGCTCGGAGCCGGCGTTGAAGCCGAACCATCCGAACCAGAGCAGGCCGGCACCGAGGAGGACGAACGGCGGGTTGTGCGGGACGTGCACGCCCTTCTGGAACCCGACGCGCTTGCCGAGCACCAGCGCGAGGGCGAGGGCTGCGGCGCCGGCGTTGATGTGGACGGCCGTGCCACCGGCGAAGTCGATCGCGCCGACGCCGAACCACTCCTGCATCCCGTAGGTGATCCAGCCGCCGTAGGCGAAGGAGCCATCGTCACCCAGGCCGAAGTTGAACACCCAGCTGGCGACGGGGAAGTAGACGATCGTGGCCCACAGCGCGGCGAAGACCATCCACGCCCCGAACTTGGCGCGGTCGGCGATGGCGCCCGAGACGAGTGCGACGGTGATGATGGCGAAGGTGGCCTGGAAGGCGACGAAGGCCAGCGGCGGGTAGGCCGCGTCCTCCGGAGTCTCCAGCAGGCTCGACAGGCCGAGAGCCGACCAATCGATCGACCAGGGTGCGATGATCCCCTCAGCTCCGGGGAAGGCGATGGCGTAGCCGTAGAGGACCCAGATCACGCCGATGAGGCCCATCGCCCCGAAGCTCATCATCATCATGCTGATGACGCTCTTGGCCTTGACCAGGCCGCCGTAGAAGAACGCGAGTCCTGGGGTCATCAACAGGACGAGTGCTGCCGCTATCAGGATGAATGCTGTGTTGCCTTGATCCATCTTGGAGAGAACCTCTCTGCAGGGACGCAGGTGTCGCGTCGGGTGCCCCCAGTGTCCCCACCGCGGGTTACCACCGCCTTCCGTGCGCTGTTTCCGGCGTGTTACGGGCAGCGCGTGCGGGTAAACATCGTGTTTCGGCGCACCCCGAGGATCACCCGGATCCTTGACCGGCCGGACTCACGCGTGGGTCAGGGCGACCAGACGCGAGATCGCGCGAAGGTACTTCTTGCGGTAGCCGCCCGCGAGCATCTCAGCACCGAAAACCGCGTTCAGCGGGACGCCGGTGGCCCGGAGCGGGATCTGCGCGTCGTAGGCGCGGTCGATGAACGCGACGAGGCGGAGCGCGGCCGATTGGTCCTCCAGCACGGTGACGTCGCGGATCCCGATCAGGGTGACGTCGTCGAGGAGACGGATGAACCGCGAGGGATGCACGCGCGCGAGGTGGGAGACCAGAGCGGCGAACTCGTCGTCGGACGCGACACCGGTCGCGCTGGCCGCCTCGAGCTCGGCCGCGTACTCGTCGGGGGTGCGCACGACGGCCGTGCCGTCGATCGCGCGCTGGCGGTAGTCGGTGCCGTCGATGCGCATCGTGTCGAAACTGGACGCCATCGCGTGGATTTCGCGCAGGAAGTCCTGCGCGGCGAACCGTCCCTCCCCGAGCGCGTTGGGCGGGGTGTTGGATGTCGCGGCCAGACGGGTCCCCGAGGAGACCAGCTCCCCCAGCATCCGCGTCATCACCATGGTGTCGCCCGGGTCGTCCAACTCGAACTCGTCGATGCAGAGGAGGTCGGCGCCGCGGAACAGTTCGACGGTGTTCTGGTAACCCAGCGCCCCCACCAAGGCCGTGTACTCGATGAACGAGCCGAAGTACTTCCGGCGAGCCGGCAGGGCGTGGTAGATCGATGCCAGCAGGTGCGTCTTGCCGACGCCGAACCCGCCGTCCAGGTACACCCCGGGCTTCGTCTGCGGCGCCTTCTTGGCGCGGCGGAAGAATCCGCCGCGGGCCGCGGGCGCTCCCGCGCCGGAGAACGCCATCAACGTCTCCTTCGCCTCCCGCTGCGACGGGTAGGCGTCGTCAGCGCGGTACGAGTCGAACGTCGCCTGGTCGAACTGGGGCGGGGGGACCAGCGCTGCGACCATGTCCGAGCCGGTCACTTCGGGAGTCCGATCCGCCAGATGGACGATCCCGGTCGCGGTGGAGGTGCCTGTCGAGGTCATTCGCCGTCCTGTGTCGCCGTCTTAAGAACGTGGAGCGCGCCCCCCGGAGCGGATCTAGAGTCGAAGGAGGCGTGTCCAGCCTACGCCGAACCACCCACCGTCCCGCCCGAGGAGCCACCATGACCGTCGAGTTCGACACCACGTCCGAGAAGTTCGCCGAGTACGCCGCGCCCGGGCGGCTGGTCACCGGCGAATGGCTCGAGGCGCACCTGGGCGAGCCCGGCCTGGCGGTGGTGGAATCCGACGAAGACGTCCTCCTCTACGAGATCGGCCACATCCCGGGTGCGGTCAAGGTCGACTGGCACACCGAACTGAACGACCCCGTCGTGCGCGACTACATCGACGGCGCGGGCTTCGCCGAACTCATGAGCCGCAAGGGCATCTCCCGCGACGACACCGTCGTCATCTACGGAGACAAGAACAACTGGTGGGCCGCCTACGCGCTGTGGGTCTTCTCGCTGTTCGGTCACGAGGACGTGCGGCTCCTGGACGGCGGACGCGACAAGTGGATCGCCGAAGGACGCCCGATCACCACCGACGCGCCCGCCCCCGCCCCCACCGACTACCCGGTGGTCGAGCGCAACGACGCGCTGCTGCGGGCCTACAAGGAGGACGTGCTCGCCCACCTCGGCCAGCCGCTGGTCGATGTCCGCAGCCCCGAGGAGTACTCCGGCGAGCGGACTACGGCGCCGGCGTACCCCGAAGAGGGCGCTCTGCGGGCCGGTCACATCCCGACCGCGCAGAACGTGCCGTGGGCCAAGGCCGTGGCCGCGGACGGCGGATTCAAGCCGCGCGCAGAACTCGACAAGATCTACCGCGAAGACGCAGGGCTGACGGACAGCGACTCGATTGTGGCGTACTGCCGCATCGGTGAGCGCTCCAGCCACACGTGGTTCGTGCTCCGGCACCTCCTCGGGTTCGAGAACGTGCGCAACTACGACGGCTCGTGGACCGAATGGGGCAGCGCTGTGCGCGTGCCCATCGCCACCGGGAGCGAGCCGGGGGCGCTGCGGCAGGCGCCGTGACCGTCGACGAGGCCGTGGCGTGACGGCGATCCCGTCCGCCACCATGCGGAGCGTGGGATGATAGCGGGGATGTCCGAAACCGCCCTTCCCGCACCGCTGGCCGCCATCCGTGACGAGTTCCTCGAACTCGAGGAGCCGGACCGGCTTCAGCTGCTGCTCGAGTATTCGCAGGAGCTGCCGTCCGTCCCCGCGCAGTACGACGGGCACCCGGAGATGTGCGAACGGGTCGTGGAGTGCCAGTCGCCCGTGTACATCGTGGTGGACGTGGACGCCGACGATCGCGTCGCGATGCACGCCACCGCGCCCGCCGAGGCGCCGACCACCCGCGGATTCGCCAGCATCCTCGTGCAGGGCATGAGCGGGCTCAGCGCGGACGAGGTGCTCGCGATTCCGGACGACTTCCCCCGGAGCATCGGGCTCACCCGTGCGGTCAGCCCCCTCCGCATCGCGGGGATGACCGGAATGCTGCTGCGCGCCAAGCGCCAGGTGCGCGCCAAGCGCGCGGCCTGACATGCGGGTGAGGGAGGTCGTCCCCTCCGCCTCGGGCGACCACGATATCTCCGACGCCGACGGCCGCGCCTGGCTCGAGTCGGTGTACGCGCGGGACGATTCCCGCTACGTGCGTCTGAACATGATCACCTCCCTCACCGGCGCCGCAGCCGGCGCGGACGGCACGAGCAACACCCTCACCAGCCCGACCGACCGGGCGCTGCTCGGAATCATCCGTGCGCATGCGGACGTCGTGGTCGTGGGGGCGGCCACCGTGCGAGCCGAGGGATACCAGGTTCCTCGCCTCGCCCGGCTGGCGATCGTGACGTCGAGCGGCGATCTGGCCGGTCACCGCCTCACGGGCGCCGCCGACCGGGTGCTTCTCGTGTGCCCCGCCGGCCGAGCGGATGAGGTGCGCGCGCGAGCAGATGTCTCCGAGGCCGTGGTTGTGCCTGTCCCCGGCGATGCCGGCGACCTGCACCCGCAGGCGATCGTCGAGGCGTTGGCGGCCCGCGGAATGGGACGGGTCGTCTGCGAGGGCGGGCCGTCACTGGCCGAACGCTTCGCCGCCGCCGGGGCGATCGACGAATACTGCGTTACCGTCGCTCCCGTGCTGGAGGCGGCCAGCACGCCCTTCCTGCCCGTCGCGGCTCGGCTGGACACCGACGTGGTCGGGATGCTCGTCGACGAGGCGGCGTTCAGCTATCTGCGTCTGCGCCCTCGGACGTCAGCCCCTGGCGGCGCAACCACTCCGTGATCGCGGTGGACCACCGTTCCTGGTCGTAGTTCCACAGCTTGGTGTGCCGCGCGACGGAGAAGGTGTGCATCTCCACGAGATCGGGTCGCGCGGCGGCCAGCAGGTGGGATGCGTCGGAGGGCACGAACCCGTCGTCATCGCTGTGCAGCAGGAGGATCGGGTGGTGCAGCTCGGCCGCGCGCGCGACGCCGTCGAGACGGTCGAACGGAATCGCCGTCCCGGTGCGGGCGACAGGAGCTGCCCATTCCGACCCCAGCGCGCTCAGCGCGAGTCCGGTCACGGGAGCCGGGAGGCGCAGCTGACGGGCCTGATACCCGAGCACGACGCGCCAGTCGACCACTGGCGACTCCAGAATCAGTCCGACGATGACGTCCTGGTGGGGCGAGTTCAGTTCCACCTGGAGCGCGATGGCCCCGCCCATGGACCAGCCCATCACCACCACGCGGCGCGCGCCGGCACGGCGCGCGTACCCGATCGCCGCATCCACGTCGCGCCACTCGGTGGCGCCCAGGGTGTAGGTCCCGGTCCGGCTGCGCGGGGCCTCTCCGTCGTTGCGATACGACACCAGCATCGAGGTGTAGCCGAGCGAGTGGAAGAGCGCCACGGCGCGCAGGCCCTCGGCGCGCGTCGTGCCGCGGCCGTGCACCTGGATGACCCACAGGTCCGATTCCTCGGCCGCCGGGAAGATCCACGCGGGGCACGGCCCGACCGAGGCGCCGATCAGTTCACTCCGAAACGGCAGCTGCAGGTCTTCCGGACGATCGAAGTACCAGCCGCTGAACGACGCATCCGGAGACAGGCGAGCCCCGATGCTCACGTGCGTCAGCAGCTTGCGTTTGACGGTGCGCGCGTCTTCGGAGAGCACCGAACCGAGCTTGACGTAGGGCAGCGTGCCGGTCGTGAACAGCCCGTAGCGGCCGGGCAACTCGGTGTCGGGGCTGCGCTCGAGCGTGATGGTCTGCGCGGCCGTGTCCAAGTCGACGATGCGGGTATCGGGCACGCGTGTGGCCGGGGTGACCACTCGACGGGCGACCCGCAGCGAGATCGCCCCGATCGCGGTGGCCACAACGCCGAGCGATAGCGCCGCCAGCGCGATCGAGGTGCGGAGGACGCCCGCGTACCGGGGTGAGGCGCCGGGGCTCGCGGCGCGCCTGGAGGCGTTCATCGAGGCCTCACTCTAGTCTGTCGCCGTGACCGACCTTCCTCCCGACGGGTCTTCGTCGGCGTTCGCGCACGCAGCCGAAGAACTGCGATCCCTCGCGTTCCGCTCCGACTTCGCCGTCCGGGAGATCCCCGCGCCCGCAGGCCTCGCACCCGACGCCCTCGCGCTGGCCGGTGACGTGCGCCCGGAGGACGGAGTCACCGACTCGCCGTACGGCACGGGGCGCTTCATCCTCCTCCACGACCCCGACGAGCCCGAGCCGTGGGAAGGGGCCTGGCGCATCGTGTGCTTCGCGCAGGCGCCCCTGGAGACGGAGATCGGCACCGACCCGCTGCTGGCGGATGTCGCGTGGTCATGGCTGACCGACGCACTGGCATCTCGCGGTGCGGTGTACCACTCGGCGTCGGGGACGGCGACCAAGACGCTGTCGAAGGGCTTCGGGTCGCTCGCGGCCCAGGGCGACGGCGCGCAGATCGAATTGCGTGCGTCCTGGACCCCACAGGGTTCGTTCGGGCCGCACGTGCAAGCATGGGCGGAGCTCGTATGCATGCTGGCCGGTCTACCGCCGGGCTCAGAGGGAATCGCCGTGTTCGGCGCGCGGAGGTCTGTAGGTGACTGAATATGCCGTGATCGCCGACGCGGACGGGTTCTCGGCGGCTGTCGCCGCGCTTCGTAACGGAACCGGGCCCGTGGCCGTCGACGTCGAGCGGGCTTCGGGCTTCCGCTACTCGCAACGCGCCTACCTCATCCAGGTCTTCCGCCGGGGGGCTGGGATCTATCTGTTCGACCCGTCCGAGATCGAGGACTTCTCGCCTCTGCAAGAGGCGATCAGTGATGCGGAATGGGTCTTCCACGCCGCGAGCCAGGACCTGCCGTCACTCCGCGAGCGGGGCCTTGACCCCAGCGAGATCTTCGACACCGAGCTGGCCGCACGCCTGCTCGGACACGAGCGCGTCGGCCTCGGCGCCGTCGTGGAGTCGACTCTCGGCATCTCCCTCGCCAAGGCGCACTCCGCCGCCGACTGGTCGACCCGTCCGCTGCCGCAGTCGTGGCTCGAGTACGCGGCGCTGGACGTGGCGCACCTCGTCGACGTGCGCGATGCGCTCGTGGCTCAGCTCGCCGAGCAGGGCAAAACCGAGTATGCCGCCCAGGAGTTCGCAGCGGTGCGCGAGCGCACGCCCAAGCCGCCTCGGGAGGACCCCTGGCGGCGTCTCAGCGGGCTGCACGCCGTGCGCGGGCGTCGCGCTCTCGCCGTCGCCCGATCTCTGTGGCAGGCGCGCGAGGACTTCGCGCGCGACCAGGATGTCGCGCCTGGGCGCCTCGTCCCGGATCGGTCGCTCGTGGCCGCCGTACTCGGCGATCCGCAGTCCAAGCAGGAACTCGCGAGCATCAAGGAGTTCAACGGTCGGGCCAGTCGCTCGCAGATCGACCGGTGGTGGAACGCCATCGTGGAGGGGCGTGCCGCGACCGAGCTCCCGCCCGACCGCGTGCCCTCGGACTCCCTTCCGCCACCGCGCGCGTGGGCCGATCGCAACCCGGAAGCCGACGCGCGCCTGCGGGCGGTGCGTCCGGTGGTGGAGGCGCGCGCGGAAGAGCTGGGCATGCCGACGGAGAACCTGCTGACGCCGGAGTCGCTGCGGCGCCTCGCGTGGGCTCCCCCGCGGGAACTCACCGCTGAGGAGATCGGCCTCGCCCTGCGGGAGCTCGGGGCCCGGCCCTGGCAGATTGAGCAGACCGCACAGCTAATCGCCGATGCCTTTGTTGATTCCGTCAACGAGCCGGAGGAGGCCGCGGCGGACGCTTCGTAGGTTCGATCCAACCGATTCGGGGCGCCGCGGGGCCCCTCCTAGGCTGGCGGCATCCCTACTTTTGGAGGCAGAGTGGCCGAGATCTCGGACGTCTTCTTCGTCGATGGCATGCGCACCCCGTTCGGACGCGCCGGCGAAAAAGGCATGTACTGGAACACCCGCGCCGATGACCTCATCGTCAAGGCGATCATCGGGCTGATGGAGCGCAACGACGCCGTTCCGAAGGACCGCATCGACGACGTGGCCATTGCTGCGACATCGCAGACCGGTGACCAGGGTCTGACCCTGGGACGGACGGCAGCGATCCTCGCGGGGCTGCCGATGACCGTGCCGGGCCTGGCCATCGACCGGATGTGCGCGGGCGCGATGACCGCGGTGTCCACGATGGGAGCCTCGATCGGCTTCGGTCAGTACGACGTGGCTCTGGCCGGCGGTGTCGAGCACATGGGCCGTCATCCGATCGGGGCCAACTCCGACCCGAACCCGCGGTTCGTCGCGGAGAAGCTCGTCGACCCCGGCGCGCTGAACATGGGTGTCACGGCTGAGCGCATCCACGACCGCTTCCCGCACCTGACGAAGGAGCGCGCCGACCGCTACGGGATGCTGAGCCAGCACAAGCTGCAGGCGGCGTACGAGGCCGGCAAGATCCAGCCCGACCTCGTCTCCGTCGCCGTCAAGGATGCCGAGGGCGCGTGGGGCCTGGCCACCGAGGACGAGGGCCGCCGTCCCGAGACGACGATGGAGGGCCTTGCGACGCTCAAGACGCCGTTCCGCCCGCACGGGCGCGTGACGGCGGGTACCTCGTCGCCGCTGACCGACGGCGCGACCATCTCCCTCCTGGCCGGCGGAGACGCCGTCAAGGAACTCGGGCTGAAGCCCAAGATGCGCATGGTCTCGTTCGGTTTCGCCGGTGTCCAGCCGGAGATCATGGGGATCGGTCCGATCCCCTCCACCGAGAAGGCGTTGCGCAAGGCCGGCCTCACGATCGATGACATCGGGCTGTTCGAACTGAACGAGGCGTTCGCGATCCAGGTGCTCTCCCTGCTGGACCACTTCGGCATCGCCGACGACGACCCGCGCGTGAACCCCTGGGGCGGCGCGATCGCCGTCGGACACCCCCTCGCGGCGTCCGGTGTGCGTCTCATGATCCAGCTCGCCTCCCAGTTCCGGGAGCGCCCGGACGTGCGCTACGGCCTGACGGCCATGTGCGTCGGCCTCGGCCAGGGCGGCTCCGTCATCTGGGAGAACCCCTACTTCAACGGAAAGAAGCGGAAGTAAGCGCCAATGACCAACTACGACGACATCGATTTCACCGTCCTGGAGTCCCTGTCCGCCGATGAGGTCATCACGCACTCGCGTGTGCGCGACATCCGGCTCGCCTCGGGCAGGGTGCTCGCCCTGATCACCCTCGACAACGGTCGTGACCACACGCGCCCCAACACGCTTGGTCCGGCGACGCTGGCAGAGCTCGGCGCCACGCTCGCCCAGCTGAAGGCACGCGCCTCTGCCGGCGAGATCCACGCGGTCGCCATCACCGGGAAGCAGTACATCCTGGCAGCGGGAGCCGACCTCTCCGAGGTGGCCAACCTGCCGTCGAAGGATGTCGCGCGGCTCATCGCACAGCGCGGACACCAGGTGCTCGGCTCGCTCTCCGAGCTGGGCGTTCCCTCGTTCGCGTTCGTGAACGGCCTCGCTCTCGGCGGCGGCCTCGAGATCGCGCTGAACTCCACGTACCGCACCGTGGATGCCTCGGCCGCCGCGATCGCGCTGCCGGAGGTCTTCCTGGGCATCATCCCCGGCTGGGGCGGGGCGTACCTCCTGCCGAACCTCATCGGCATCGAGAATGCCCTCGAGGTGGTCATCTCCAACCCGCTCAAGCAGAACCGGACGCTCAAGCCGAAGCAGGCGTTCGACCTGGGGATCATGGACGCCATCTTCCCCGCCTCGAACTACCTCGAGGATTCGCTGCGCTTCGCCGACGGCGTGCTGACCGGCGCGATCAAGGTCACGCGCAAGAACGAGCCCGGCAAGATCGAGCGCCTCACCAAGTGGCCCATCGCGATCAAGATGGCGCGCGGCATGCTCGAAAGCCGCATCGGCACCGTCCCCCGTTCGCCCTACGTCGCACTGGATCTGCTCGACAAAGCTCGCAGCGGCACGAAGGCGGACGGTTTCGCACGCGAAGACGAGGCGCTGGCAGACCTCATCGTGGGCGACCAGTTCGCCGCATCCATGTACGCCTTCGACCTCGTGCAGAAGCGCGCGAAGCGACCCGTGGGCGCCCCGGACAAGGCGCTGGCGAAGAAGGTGACGAAGGTCGGGATCATCGGGGCCGGTCTCATGGCCAGTCAGTTCGCGCTGCTGTTCGTGCGCAAGCTGCAGGTCCCCGTGCTCATCACCGACCTCGACCAGGCGCGGGTGGACAAGGGCGTGGCCCACATCCACGAGGAGATCGGCAAGCTCGAGGCGAAGGGGCGACTCGACTCCGACGGTGCGAACCGCCTGCGGGCCCTCGTGCGCGGAACGACCGACAAGAGCGAGTACGCCGACTGTGATTTCGTCATCGAGGCGGTGTTCGAGGAGGTCGGCGTCAAGCAGCAGGTCTTCGCCGAGATCGAATCCCTGGTGGCCGACGACGCGATCCTCGCGACGAACACGTCCTCACTGTCGGTCGAGGCGATCGGTGCGAACCTCGCGCACCCCGAGCGCCTGGTCGGCTTCCACTTCTTCAACCCGGTCGCCGTCATGCCCCTGATCGAGATCGTGCGCACCCCGAGCACGTCGGATGCCGCACTGTCGACGGCGTTCGTCGTTGCCAAGAACCTCGGCAAGAACGCCGTGCTCACCGCCGACTCACCCGGTTTCGTCGTGAACCGCCTGCTGGCCAAGGTCATGGGCGAAGCGGCGCGTGCCCTGTATGAGGGCACCCCCATCGTGGACGTGGAGAAGGCGTTCGCTCCGCTGGGTCTGCCGATGGGGCCGTTCCAGCTCATCGACCTGGTCGGCTGGAAGGTCGCCGCCCATGTGCAGGACACGATGGTGCGCGCCTTCCCTGACCGGTTCTACGCGAACGAGAATTTCCACACCCTGGCCGAGCTGCCCACCGTGGTGGAGAAGGACAAGGGCGGCCGCGTGACCGGCTGGACCAGGGCCGCAGAGAAGCTTCTCAAGCCGGCGGTCGGCTCATCCCCCGCCTCGGCCGACGTCATCCTGCGCCGTGTGCAGGAGGGGTTGGCGGAGGAGATCAAGATCATGCTCGACGAGGGCGTGGTGCCCGCGGTCGAAGACATCGACCTGTGCCTCATCCTGGGCGCCGGCTGGCCGTTCATCGACGGCGGGGCCTCGCCGTACCTCGACCGGGAGGGCGCATCGGAGCGGGCGTTCGGCGACACGTTCCACCACCCGCCCATCCGCGGCATCGGCGCCTGACGGCAGCAGGCAGAAGAGGGCGGCTCCCTGTGGGGCCGCCCTCTTCGCGCTCGTGCGGGTTCGGGCTGCAGTCAGCGATCCTGGTCGTCGCGACGGGCGGCGACGTCCACGAGCCAGGCCGGCTGCTGCTCCGTCGGGCGGGCGACGGGGATGCGGGTGCCGAGCACCTGCGACACCACATCCTGCGCGATCTTCGCCGGTGTCAGGCCCGCGTCCTCGAGGATCTCGTCGCGAGAGGCATGCGGGATGTACTCATCCGGCACACCGAGCTCGTCCACGGCGGTGTCGATGCCGGCCTCGCGCAGCACCTGGCGGATGCGAGTGCCGACGCCGCCGACACGGATGCCGTCTTCGATCGTGATGACGAGGCGGTGACGGCCGGCCAGCGCAACAATCGACGGCTGGACCGGGATCACCCAGCGCGGGTCGACCACCGTGGCCCCGATGCCCTGTGCCCGCAGCCGGTCGGCGACGTCGACCGCGACATGCGCCATCGGCCCGATCCCGATGAGGAGGACGTCCTCCGCCTCAGGCCGGACCAGGACGTCGACGCCGTCCGGCAGCCGTTCGATCGCGGGAAGGTCGGGGGCGGCTTTGCCCTTCGGGTAGCGCACCACCGTCGGCGCGTCATCCACACCCACCGCCTCGCGCAGCTCCTCGCGGAGGCGCGCCGCGTCGCGGGGCGCGGCGATGCGGATGTGCGGCACGAGCTGCAGCATCGCCAGGTCCCAGATGCCGTGGTGACTGGGGCCATCGGGTCCTGTCACTCCGGCGCGGTCGAGCGCGAAGGTCACCCCGGCACCGTGGAGTCCCACATCCATCAGCATCTGATCGACAGCGCGGTTCATGAAGGTGGCGTACATCGCCACGACGGGGTGCAGTCCGCCGAAGGCCAGTCCCGCGGCCGACGCGACGGCGTGCTGCTCGGCGATGCCCACGTCGT
The DNA here is from genome assembly GCF_057197625.1 of Microbacterium sp. Z6_144. Taxonomy (NCBI): domain Bacteria; kingdom Bacillati; phylum Actinomycetota; class Actinomycetes; order Micrococcales; family Microbacteriaceae; genus Microbacterium; species Microbacterium sp. Z6_144. Next base: position 1,735,525 of record NZ_JBXVPT010000001.1, on the reverse strand, counting down.
ACACCCGCTCAGGGAACCGCTCCGCGAACAACTGCAAACCCGTCGGGCGCAGCATCGCCGCAGTCATCGCGATGACGTCCTCGCGCTCGGCGCCGATCTCGGTGAGCTCCCGCGCGAACACGTCGGTCCAGTCGTCTCCGCCGCTGAGGGACAGCGGCTCCCCCGTCACCGGGTCGATGCGTCCCACCGCATGGAACTGGTCGGCCTCGTCACTGAGCGCCGGCGCGTAGCCGCGGCCCTTCTCCGTGATCGTGTGGACGATGACGGGAGCGCCGTAGGACTTGGCCAGCTCGAGTGTCTCCATCAGCACCTTGAGGTCGTGGCCGTCGACCGGGCCCAGATACTTGATGTCGAGGTTCGAATACAGCGCGGCGTTGTTGACGAAGCGCGAGAGGAACCCGTGCGTGCCACCGCGCACCCCGCGGTACAGCGCACGCGCCGCGGGACCCAGGCGCCGGAACAGCGAATCCGATCCGCGGTGCAGCGTGCGGTACGCGTCGTTGGTGCGCACGCGGTTCAGATAGCGCGCCATCCCGCCGATGGTCGGCGCGTACGAGCGGCCGTTGTCGTTGACGACGATGACGAGGTTGCGATCGTTGTCGTCGCTGATGTTGTTGAGCGCCTCCCACGTCATTCCCCCCGTCAGCGCGCCATCGCCGACGACGGCGACGACGTGCCGGTCGCGCCGACCGGTGCGGCTGAATGCGCGGGAGATGCCGTCGGCCCAGCTGAGGGAGCTCGACGCGTGGGAGGACTCCACGACGTCGTGCGGGCTCTCCGACCGCTGCGGGTAGCCGGCGAGGCCTCCGCGCGAGCGGAGACTGGAGAAGTCCTGCCGGCCCGTGAGCAGCTTGTGGACGTAGGACTGGTGGCCCGTGTCGAAGATGATCGGGTCGGCCGGGGAATCGAAAATGCGGTGCAGGGCGATGGTCAGCTCCACGACACCGAGATTCGGACCCAGGTGGCCGCCGGTGCGGGAGACGTTCTCCACCAGGAACGCACGGATCTCGGCGGCGAGCTGCTGCAGCTGGCTAAGGCTCAGCGCGTCGATGTCGCGCGGAGTCCGAATTGTCGGCAGCAGCTCCATGAGACCCCTCTTCGGCCGGTCGGGGCGCCTGGGCGCCGTGCTGTCGAGTTTAGCCGGGCGGTACTGGACGGTGTCTGCACGCGCGCAATCAGCTCGCCGTGTGTGGGTGCCGCACACAGTAGCGGCCCGCGGGGGTGTCTCCCCGCGGGCCGCTGGTGCTGATCGGCCTCAGACCAGAGAGCGCAGCACGTACTGCAGGATGCCGCCGTTGCGGTAGTAGTCCGCTTCACCGGGCGTGTCAATGCGGACGATCGCGTCGAACTCGACGGTCTGCTTGCCCTCCGCCGAGAACTCGCTCGGCTCGGCGGTGACGCGCACGGTCTTGGGCGTGACGCCGTCGTTGAGCTGCTCGAGGCCGTGGATGGAGACGATCTCCGTGCCGTCCAGCCCGAGCGATGACCAGCTCTCTCCCGCCGGGAACTGCAGCGGAACGACGCCCATGCCGATGAGGTTCGACCGGTGGATGCGCTCGAAGCTCTCCGTGATCACGGCCTTCACGCCGAGGAGGCTCGTGCCCTTGGCGGCCCAGTCACGGGATGAACCGGAGCCGTACTCCTTGCCACCGAAGACCACCAGCGGGGTGTCCTGTGCGGCGTAGTTCTGGCACGCGTCGTAGATGAACGACTGCGGTCCGCCCGGCTGCGTGAAGTCGCGGGTGTAACCGCCCTCGACGATCGCCCCGTCGTTGACGGCGCGCACCAGCTCGTTCTTGAGGCGGATGTTCGCGAACGTGCCGCGGATCATCACCTCGTGGTTGCCACGGCGCGATCCGTAGGAGTTGAAGTCCTTGCGCTCGACGCCGTGCTCGGCGAGGTAGCGCCCCGCGGGGCTGTCGACCTTGATGTTGCCGGCCGGGCTGATGTGGTCGGTGGTGACGGAGTCGCCGAGAGCGGCCATGACCCGGGCACCGGTGATGTCGCGCACCGGAGTGAGCTCCATGGTCATGCCGTCGAAGTACGGGGGCTTCCGCACGTAGGTGGACGACTCGTCCCACTCGAACACGTCGCCGGTCGGGGTGGGAAGGTTCTGCCAGCGCTCGTCGCCATCGAAGACGGTCGCGTACTGACGCGTGAACATCTCCTCGTTGATGGACGAGTCGATCGTCGCCTGCACCTCGGCAGCATCCGGCCAGATGTCCTTGAGGAACACGTCGTTGCCGTCGGAGTCGGTGCCCAGCGGATCGGTCTCGAAGTCGAAGTTCATCGACCCGGCGAGCGAGTAGGCGATGACCAGGGGCGGCGAGGCCAGGTAGTTCATCTTCACGTCGGGGTTGATGCGGCCCTCGAAGTTCCGGTTACCGGAGAGCACCGCGGTGACGGCGAGATCGTTGTCGTTGATGGCCGCGGAGACCTCTTCGATGAGCGGCCCCGAGTTTCCGATGCACGTCGTGCAGCCGTAGCCGACGGTGTAGAAACCGAGGTCTTCGAGGTCCTTGGTGAGGCCGGCCTTCTCGTAGTAGTCGGTGACGACCTTCGATCCCGGCGCGAGCGTGGTCTTGACCCACGGCTTCGCCTTGAGGCCCTTCTTCACCGCGTTGCGGGCGAGCAGGCCCGCCGCGAGCATGACCGACGGGTTGGAGGTGTTGGTGCACGACGTGATGGCCGCGATCGTGACGGCGCCGTGGTCGAGCATGAAGGACTCGCCACCCTCGAGGGTGACGGGGGTCGGCTTCGACACCGCCGAGGGGGCGTGGTCCAGCGATGCTGCTGCGTGCTCGTGCTGGTGGGTGACCTCGGTGGGCGGCTCGCCCTGGCTCGTCTCGTCCTGGGGCGTGAAGCCGAGCGGGTCGGAGGCAGGGAACGTGGCCTCCACCGCCGCATCCACCGCGGTGTGCGCGCTCGGGTCGGCGTAGTCGAGGAGGTCGTGCTCGAACTGCTCCTTGGAGCGCGACAGCTCGATGCGGTCCTGCGGGCGCTTCGGCCCGGCGATGGAGGGGACGACCGTGGAGAGGTCGAGCTCCATGTACTCGCTGAACACCGGCTCGGTCGCCGGGTCGTGCCACAGGTGCTGCTCCTTGGCGTAGGCCTCGACCAGTGCCACCTGCTCGTCGCTGCGTCCGGTCAGACGCAGGTAATCGAGGGTGACGTCGTCGATCGGGAAGATCGCGGCGGTCGAGCCGAACTCGGGGCTCATGTTGCCGATGGTGGCGCGGTTGGCCAGTGGCACGGAGGCCACGCCCTCACCGTAGAACTCCACGAACTTGCCCACGACGCCGTGCTTGCGCAGCATGTCGGTGATCGTCAGCACGACATCGGTCGCGGTGACGGCCATCGGGATCGAGCCGGAGAGCTTGAATCCCACGACCTTCGGGATGAGCATCGACACGGGCTGGCCGAGCATGGCCGCCTCGGCCTCGATGCCGCCCACGCCCCACCCGAGGACGCCCAGGCCGTTGACCATGGTGGTGTGCGAGTCGGTGCCCACGCACGTGTCGGGGTAGGCGCGGAGCACGCCGTCGACGGTGCGGTCGTACACGACCTTCGCGAGGTGCTCGATGTTCACCTGGTGCACGATGCCGGTCCCCGGGGGGACGACCTTGAAGTCGTCGAAGGCGCCCTGCCCCCAGCGGAGGAACTGGTACCGCTCGCCGTTGCGCTCGTACTCGATCTCGACGTTGCGCTCGAGGGCGTTCTCCGACCCGAACAGATCGGCGATCACCGAGTGGTCGATGACCATCTCGGCGGGCGAGAGCGGATTGATCCGCGACGGGTCTCCCCCGAGCGCGGCCACGGCCTCGCGCATGGTGGCGAGGTCGACGATGCACGGGACGCCGGTGAAGTCCTGCATGACCACGCGGGCGGGAGTGAACTGGATCTCGGTGTCGGGTTCGGCCGCAGCATCCCACGATCCGAGGGCCTGGATCTGTCCGCTCGTGACGTTGGCGCCATCCTCCGTGCGCAGCAGGTTCTCCAGGAGGACCTTGAGGCTGAAGGGGAGCTTCTCGTACCCGGCGACGGTGTCGATCCGGTAGATCTCGTAGTCGGTGCTGCCGACCGTCAGGGTGCTCTTGGCACCGAAGCTGTCAACCGTGGACACGATCGTCTCCTTCGTCGGCGAATACGGGCCGGGCCCGCTCTCTCATCTTCCCCGCCGTATCCGGCGGCGGCTAGGAAGGTTGCCCTAACCGGGAAGACGCGAGAATTTATCTCGATGTCAAGATAAATGTATCAGGTCTCGCGCGACGGGTAGAGCGCGCGCACGGCGAGCCATGTGACGGCCAGGAGCGGCGCGAACAGCGGCAGGCCCATCAGGATCTTGAGGGTTCCGAGCGCCGTGACGTTCTCGGCGAAGTACAGGGGCAACTGCACCACCAGGCGCGCGGCGAACAGCGCCGCCCATGCGATGGAGAGCCAGAAGAACACGCGACGCTTGCGGGCGTTGCGCCGCCACTGCGTCCCCTCGTTCATGAGGAAACCGACGGCCAGGCCGATCAGCGGCCACCCGACGAGGGCGGAGATGAGGAACGCGGCCCCGTAGGCGCCGTTCGTGAAGAATCCGAAGACGAAGTTGTCCTGGCCGCGACCGGTGAGCAGGGTGAGCGCGGCCGCCGCGGCGGTCGCCAGAAGCCCGCCGATGGCGGCGCTGGCCGGGGATCGCTGCACCAGACGCAGCACGGTGAACACCACCGCGATGCCGACCGATACGCCCAGGCTCACCCAGAGGTTCCCCTGCTCGGTGGCCTGGTCGTAGGTGAGCGTGAACAGGATCACGAACGCGAGGCTCGGCAGGACCGATTCGAGGATGCCGCGCCAGCCGCCCATCGCGGTCCATACGGCCGCACCGGTGGAGGAGCCTGCCGCAGGGTCGAGCCCCGCGCGGCGGGCTGCGGCGCCCAGCGCCGCTCCCAGTGCCTCGGAGGCGGGCGGCGGCACCTCCGGCGTGCCCGAGGTGCGCGCGGCGTCCGGCGGCGTGGCCCGCGGGGCGTCGGGATCGCTCACGCGCTGCCCGGTGTCGCGGGCATTTTGAGCGGAATGAGATCGCGAGGGGGCATGGGCGCCGTGCCGCGCACCACGACGATCGAGCGGAAAAGGTCTTCGACCTTGGCCGCCGCATCCGTATCGCCGGTAGCTGCTCCCCCGATGACGCCGCGCAGGAACCAGCGCGGTCCGTCCACACCGACGAAGCGGGCGAGGCGCTTGCTGGCGCCCTCCGCCCCGGCGACCACGGGCACCTCGGCGAGGAGCTCCGGGCCGAGGGGACCTTCTCGTTCCTCGACGCGGCCACCCTGCTGACGTACCTGCTGACGGATCTGCTCGCGTGTCTCGGTCCACAGGCCGGTGGTGCGCGGTGCCGCGAACGGCTGCACCTGCAGCGTGGAATCGGCGTAGTCGAGTCCGACGGCCACGATGCGCTTGGTCTGCTCCTCGACCTCCAGGCGGAGGTTCAGACCCTCCCGCGGAAGCACCTTGATGCCCCCCAGGTCGATGTAGGGGCGGACGGGGTTGGCCTCGGACTCGTCGAAGGGGCCGGTGACCGCGCGGTCGTTGGGCGACTCCTTGGCGGCAGGTGTCTGCGGGGGCAGATCGGTCATGCCCGGCTCCCTTGCTGGTTCGAATAACCCGTCGACCCGAATCCGCCCTCGCCCCGAGCGCTGTCGGGAAGGGTGTCGACGGGGAGGAAGCGGACGGGGGGCACGGGCATCACGATGAGCTGCGCGATGCGATCTCCCACCGCGACGTCGAAGGCCTCGCGGGCGTCGGTGTTCAGCAGCGCGACCTTGATCTCGCCGCGGTACCCCGCGTCGACGGTGCCGGGGGCGTTGACGATCGTGATCCCGTGCTTGGCGGCCAAGCCGCTTCGCGGAACGACGAAGGCGACGTGACCGTCCGGGAGCGCGATGCGCACACCCGTGGCCACCAGGGCGCGCTCTCCCGGCTCGAGGCGAACGGCCTCGGCAGCCATCAGATCCGCTCCGGCATCGCCGGGGTGCGCGAACACGGGAGCCGCGGCGGCGATAATGGGCACGTCGACGGTATCGGTCACCCCACGAGGGTAATGCAGATGGGAAGGTGCAGCATCCGCGACCCAATCACCTATCGCGAGCGGCTGAGCCCATCCCTGTGGGCGTTGGCGGCCGCCGCCGTGTGCGGTCCGATGGCGGCCCTCGTTCTCGCACCCATCGACCAGACGGTCGCGCTGATCGCCGGTGCGGTGGTCGGCGTCGGCGTCGTGGCCGCTCTCATCGCCCTGTCTCCCGTGGTGGAGATCCGGGACGGGGTCCTGCACGCGGGACGGGCGCACATCGACGCGGAGTTTCTCGGAGAGCCCGTCGCGGTGACGGGCGAGGACGCCCGCCAAGCGCGTGGGGCGCGCCTGGACGGGCGGTCATGGATGCTGCTGCGAGGCGGGATCGACGGGGTCGTCACGGTTCCCGTGACCGACCCCGACGATCCCATTCCGGCGTGGGTGATCTCCACGCGCACGCCGGATCGGCTGGCGGCGGCGATCCGCCGCGCTCAGGTCAGGCCGCGCACTCCACGCAGATAGGGCCGGAGCCGGCCTCGTGGTCGAGCTGCGAGCGGTGCTTCACGAGGAAGCAGTTGGAACAGGTGAATTCGTCCTCCTGCGGGGGGAGGACGACGACATCGAGTTCGAGGTCGGAAAGATCCGCACCCGGAAGTTCGAAGCCTGAAGGGTTGTCGGCGTCTTCAACGTCGATCGCACCCGACGTCTTGTCCGGCACGCGCTCCTTCAGGGCCTCGATCGACTCGCTGTCGTCCTCGGTCTTGCGGGGTGCGTCGTAATCGGTGGCCATGCGTGAACGTCTCTTCTTTCGGATAAATCAGGGGGTGCCTTCGCCCGATCGGGCGGCCACAGTTTGCATGACCCACCGGCGATTAGCAAATACGCGGGGGGCTGGGGCACCGGGGTGGTTCGGGATATGGGCGAAACGCGCGGCGCGCCCGCGATATTCCCGGTGGCGGGCGGCGCCTGTGTCAGCATGGGCGCTGACCGCAGATCGAAGGGGTGTTTCGCATGGAACAGCTCAAAGTCATCGGCACCGAGGAGAACCTCCTGGTCCTGGCGACGGACTCCGGCGAGCGGTTCACGCTCGCCGTCGATGAGGTGCTGCGCGGCGAAATGCGCCGCGCGCGTCGCGAACGGACCGCAGAAGAACGGGGCCCTCGGCCGAGCCCGCGCGAAGTGCAGGCCCATATCCGAGCCGGAATGTCGGCGCAGGAGGTGGCCGCGCTCATGGGCGCCCGCCTCGAGGACGTGGTGAAGTTCGAGCGGCCCGTCCTGGCAGAGCGCGAGCACATCGCGGGGCAGGCCCTCGCCGTGCCGGTGCTTCTCGGCGGTGAGCTGGAGCACGAGCACGTGACCTTCGGAGCCGCGGTGCGCGCCAAGCTCGCCGAGGCGCACGCAACCGGTGAGCGCTGGACCAGCTGGAAGGAATCGACCGGCTGGATCGTCAAGCTCGAGTTCACCGCCAACTCCATCGACCACGATGCCCGCTGGGGCTTCGACCCGCGCCGGAGCACGCTGTCGCCGCAGAACGCCGACGCGATCCAGCTGTCGCGGCAGGGCTCACTCCCGGACGGGCTCATCCCGCGCCTGCGGGCTCTGGACGTTCCGCTCGCCAAGGACGACACGCGCTTCGACAGCGGCGCCTTCGGCCCGCGCCGGATGGAAAACGACACAGAACCGTTGCCCGACTCGCCGTTCGCGGGGTCGGTCGCCGACGGGGCCAAGCGTGCGCCGGAGGCGCCGGTGACCTCGACGGAGACGGCCGACCTGCTCGAGGCGCTGCGCCGGCGGCGCGGCCAGCGCGAGCCGCTGCCCGGCACCGACTCCGAAGCGGAATCACGACGCCCCTCCGCGCCGGTCGCGCTGTTCGATGCGCTCGAGCCCGGGTACGACGAACCAGCCTCTCAGCCGGATTCTGCACCGTCGGGATCCGCCCCGTCCGAAGGAGGAGGCGGCCGCCGCAAGGGGCGCACGTCGATGCCGTCGTGGGACGAGATCGTCTTCGGCGCCCGCGGCGACGAGAACTGACGCGTCAGGCGAAGGCGCCCAGCCGCAGGAGCGGCACGATGCGCTCCTCGATCGTGAGCGAGCCGTGCTGGCCCACCATGCGCTGGGCCCCCTTCTCGACCTCGCGGTCGTCGTAGTAGGCCACTCCCGCGCGCGCGGCGACCAGCACGTCGCCGATGCGTTCGCGCACCGCCGGGTCGACAGCGCCGAACACACCCGCCTCCAGGGCCTCCTCGCGCGAGAACACCCACGCCCGGCCCGACTCGGCGGCCTGCCAGGCCGCGTGGACGTCGGCTTCCCGGCCGGGGTCGGCGTAGAGGTGCAGCATCCTCGGCTCTCCCCCGACGACGGCGACCCCGTCCCAGAGGGGGGAATCGGCCCCGAACAGCAGTCGCCGGTGCGCAGGGACGTCGACCATGCCGTGATCGGCCGTGACGAGCGCCCCGGTGGCGGGGTGGAGTACGTCGGACAAACGCTGGACGGCGGCATCCACCCGTTCCAGCGCGGATGACCACTGATCGGACTCCCAGCCGTGTCGGTGGCCGACGCTGTCGAGGTCGGGGGCGTAGAGGTAGACCAGGGCGCCGGGATGCTCCGCCGTCAGCCGCGCGGCGGCTTCCACCCGCTCGACGAGATCCTCGATCCCGAGGATCTCCGCTCCCCGCAGCGTCGCTTCGGTGAACCCCGTCCCCCGATACTCGGGCCGCGAGACGACGAAGGTGCGGCGTCCCCCTGCGGCCTCGCGCTCGAGGATCGGGCGGGACCGCTGCCACGTCAGCGGGTCGAGTCCGTCGGTCTCCCACCCGCGGAGCTGGTTCGGGGCGGCATCGGTGCCCGGGATGCGCACCTTGTACCCGACGATCCCGTGCTGCCCCGGATCGGTTCCGGTGAGCAGGCTCGTGAGAGCCGCCGCCGTCGTCGAGGGGAACACGGTGCGGGCGACCGCGGACCGCGAGGCGAGCGAAGACAGGAACCGGGCGTGCCCGCGCCGGGCAGCCAGGTTGTGCGCGCCGAGCCCGTCGAGGACGAAGACGATGGCGCTTCGCGCCGGCGGCAGCGTGTCGGAGCCGCCTTCCAGGGCGGCCACCACATCGGTCAGCACGCCGGTGAGGCTCCGGGCGCGTGGCGGGTACGCCGGTAGGCTGAGGGACATCCGGGTCAGTCTCGCACAGGCGAGCGGCCCTGCGTCCAGGCGCAACCGCCGCGACCGACACCGCCGACCCGAGGCCCAACGGACATGCCCTCTTCCCGCCCCTCCCCTGCCGTCGAAGAACGCATCGAAGACGTCGACCTCTCCGCCGAGATGCAGGGGTCGTTCCTCGAGTACGCGTACTCGGTGATCTACTCGCGGGCGCTTCCCGACGCCCGAGACGGCCTCAAACCCGTGCAGCGCCGCATCCTGTACCAGATGGCGGAGATGGGGCTGCGGCCCGATCGCGGCCACGTCAAGAGCGCCCGCGTCGTCGGCGAGGTCATGGGAAAGCTCCACCCGCACGGTGACGCGCCCATCTACGACGCGCTGGTGCGCCTCGCCCAGTCCTTCTCGCTCCGGGTGCCGCTCGTGGACGGGCACGGCAACTTCGGCTCGCTCGATGACGGCCCCGCTGCGCCGCGCTACACCGAAGCACGCCTGGCGCCTCCCGCGCTGGCTCTGACCGCAGACCTCGACGAGGACGTCGTCGACTTCATCCCGAACTACGACGGACAGTTCCAGCAGCCCGAGGTGCTGCCGGCGGCCTTCCCGAACCTGCTCGTCAACGGCGCCTCCGGCATCGCCGTCGGTATGGCCACGAACATGGCACCCCACAACCTCATCGAGGTGGTCGCTGCCGCGGTGCACCTTCTGCAGAACCCCGAGGCCACGCTCGAAGAGCTCATGGAGTTCGTCCCCGGGCCCGACCTCCCCTCCGGCGGCATCATCGTCGGACTGGACGGCATCCGCGACGCGTACGCCAACGGGCGCGGATCCTTCCGCACCCGGGCGAAGGTGTCGGTCGAGCCTCTCGGGCCCCGCCGCACCGGCCTCGTCGTGACCGAGCTGCCCTACCTCGTCGGCCCCGAGCGGGTGATCGAGAAGATCAAGGACGCCGTCACGAGCAAGAAGCTCACCGGGATCGCGGACGTCACCGACCTGACCGATCGCAACCATGGGCTGCGCCTGGTGATCGGCATCAAGACCGGGTTCGATCCGAGCGCGGTGCTCGAGCAGCTCTACCGACTCACGCCGATGGAGGACTCCTTCGGCATCAACAACGTCGCACTCGTCGACGGTCAGCCGCAGACGCTCGGGCTGCGGGAGCTGCTGCGGGTGTACCTGGACCACCGCATCCGGGTGGTCACCCGCCGGAGCGAATACCGGCTCGCTCGTCGCCGCGAGCGGCTGCACCTCGTCGAGGGCCTGCTCATCGCGATCCTCGACATCGACGAGGTCATCCAGGTCATCCGCGCCTCGGATGACGGCGAGCAGGCCCGTGGGCGACTGATGGACGTCTTCGACCTGAGCCAGCTGCAGGCCGAGTACATCCTGGAGCTGCGTCTTCGACGTCTGACGAAGTTCTCGCGCATCGAGCTGGAGGCTGAGCGCGACTCCCTCAAGGCCGAGATCGCCGCGCTCGTCGAGTTGCTCGGCGATCCCGCGCTGCTGCGCGCTCAGGTCGCGCGGGAGCTGGAAGCCACCTCGGACGCGCTCGGCACGCCCCGCCGCACCCTGCTCCTCAACGGCGGCCCGGTCACTCCGCGCTCCTCGCGGGGGTCGGCGGCCGCCGCCGATCTGCAGATCGCGGACGCCCCCTGCCGCGTCTTCCTGTCGGCGACGGGCCGGATGGTGCGCGCCGAACGCTCCCCCGACGCGCCGAACGAGGGCATCGTCACGCCGGCCCGGCGGTCCAAGCACGACGCGATCCGCTCGGCCGTCGACACCACGACCCGCGGCGACGTCGGCGCCGTCACCAGCGCGGGGCGCCTCATCCGGTTCTCCCCCGTCGATCTGCCCTCCGTTCCCGGCAACGCCGTGCAGCTGGCCGCCGGCACGCGAGCCGACCAGTACCTCGGGCTCTCCGGTGGAGAGCACGTCGTCGCCGTCGTGCCCCTGGTGGCCGATCCCCCGATCGCGCTGGGCACGGCCCAGGGCGTGGTCAAGCGCGTCGCGGCGACCGAGTTGCCGGCGAACAAGCACGACGTGTCGGTCATCGCCCTCCGCGAGGGCGACCGGGTGATCGGAGCGGCGCCGGCAACCGACGGCGCAGAGCTCGTCTTCGTCGCCGCCGACGCCCAGCTGCTGCGGTTCGACGCCTCGTCCGTTCGTCCCCAGGGGCGTGCGGCGGGCGGCATGGCCGGGATGCGCCTGACCGACGGGGTCGAGGCGATCGGCTTCTCCGTCGTCGGGGCATCCGCGTTCGATGCCGTCGTCATCACCGTCGCCGGTTCCAGCGCCGCGATCCCCGGCACCGACGCGGGCAGCGCGAAGGTTTCGGCGTTCACCGAGTACCCGGCCAAGGGGCGCGGCACGGGCGGCGTGCGAGCCCACCGGTTCCTCCGCGGCGAAGACGTGCTCACTGTCGCGTGGGTCGGTTCCGACCCGCGTGCGGTCGGGCCCGACGGTGCCGTGCGCCAGCTGCCGCCCTCCGGGGCGAAGCGCGACGCCTCCGGGTCACCCGTCGACGGCGTGATCGGCGCCGTCGGCACGACGGTCCGCTGACGCGTCGACCGCCTCGACCGCCTGAACCGCCTGAACCGCGAGAATCCAACTGCGCGGCGAGAATCCGGCGGCCTGCGGCATCCTCGTCGGGCACATGGATTCTCGAGGAACCCCCGGCGGGCGACCGCGTGCGGGGGCTCGGACGCTTCTACGAGCTCAGCGACCGAGCGGCAGCACGTCGCACAGGGCGGTCCCTGAGCGTGTCGAAGGGTCCGCCCGGGCCACGGCGCGCGGGTGACGCAGGGCGGTGCCTGAGCGTGTCGAAGGCCGCGCGGGTCAGGCGTCGATGCGCTCGCGCGCGAGCCGGTCGCTGGCCTCGACGATGAACTCGCGCCGCGGCGCCACGTCGTTGCCCATCAGCAGCTCGAACACGCTCGCGGCCACTTCGGCGTGCTCGACGCGCACCCGGCGGAGCGAGCGGCCGGCGCGGTCCATCGTGGTGGTCGCCAGCTGGTCGGCATCCATCTCCCCCAGCCCCTTGTAGCGCTGCACCGGCTCTTGCCAGCGCTTGCCCGCCTTGGTGAGCTTGGTGAGCAGGGCGTGCAGCTCCTGCTCGCTGTACGTGTAGATCGTCTCGTTCGGCTTCGTGCCGGGGTTCATGACCACCACGCGATGCAGCGGCGGAACCGCGGCGAAGACGCGCCCGGCTTCCACGAGCGGTCGCATGTACCGGAAGAACAGCGTCAGCAGCAGCGTCCGGATGTGCGCGCCGTCGACATCGGCGTCGCTCATCAGGATGATCTTGCCGTAGCGCGCGGCGTCGAGATCGAAGGAGCGTCCGGATCCGGCACCGATCACCTGGATGATCGAGGCGCACTCGGCGTTGGACAGCATGTCGCTGACCGAGGCCTTCTGCACGTTCAGAATCTTGCCGCGGATGGGCAGCAGCGCCTGGTATTCGCTGTTGCGCGCGAGCTTGGCGGTGCCCAGGGCGGAGTCTCCCTCGACGATGAACAGCTCGGAGTCGGAGACGTCGTTCGAGCGGCAATCGACGAGCTTCGCCGGAAGCGACGACGACTCCAGCGCGTTCTTGCGGCGCTGCGTCTCCTTGTGGGTGCGCGCCGAGATGCGCGACTTCATCTCGGAGACGACCTTGTCCAGGAGGAGGGCCGTCTGCGCCTTGTCGTCGCGCTTGGTCGAGGCGAACCGGGCGGCGAGCTCTTTCGTGACGACCGACGAGACGATCTGGCGCACCGCGGGTGTGCCGAGGATCTCCTTCGTCTGCCCCTCGAACTGCGGTTCGGGAAGGCGGACGTTCAGCACGGCGGTGAGGCCGGCGAGGATGTCGTCCTTGTCCAGCTTGTCGTTGCCCACCTTCAGGCGACGGGCGTTCTGTTCGACCTGGGTGCGGAGGGTCTTCATGAGCCCCTGCTCGAAGCCCTGCTGGTGCGTGCCGCCCTTGGGAGTCGCGATGATGTTGACGAACGAGCGCATCACCGTGTCGTAGCCCGTGCCCCACCGCAGGGCCACGTCGACCTCGCAGGTGCGTTCCACCTCGGTGGGCACCATGGCACCGGTCGGCTGGAGCACGGGCACCGTCTCCGTGAACGTGCCGGAGCCGGTCAGGCGCCACGTGTCGGTGAGGCCGGAGTCGGGGGCGAGGTATTCGGCGAACTCGGAGATCCCGCCGTCGTAGCGATAGGTCGTGTCGACCGGCTCTGCGGTGCGTTCGTCGCGGACGACCAGCTCCAGCCCCGGAACCAGGAACGCCGTCTGGCGCACGCGCTGCTCGAGCTCGTCGAGCCCGAAGGCGGCGTCCTTGGTGAAGATCTGCCGGTCGGCCCAGTAGCGGATGCGCGTTCCGGTGACCCCCTTGGGGGCCTTCCCCACGACGCGCAGTTCGCTGCTGTTGTCGAACGGGGTGAACGGCGAATCCGGCGACGGCCCGGCGAAGATTCCCGGCTCACCGCGATGGAACGACATCGCGTAGGTCTTGCCGCCGCGGTCGACCTCGACGTCGAGGCGCTCCGACAGGGCATTCACGACGGATGCTCCGACACCGTGGAGACCGCCGGATGCGGCGTACGAGCCGCCGCCGAACTTGCCCCCGGCGTGCAGCTTCGTGAAGACCACCTCGACGCCGGAGAGCCCGGTGCGCGGTTCGATGTCGACGGGGATCCCGCGGGCGCGGTCGCGCACCTCCACGCTGCCGTCGGTGTGGAGCACGATGTCGATGCGGCTGCCGTGGCCGCCCAGCGCCTCGTCGACGGAGTTGTCGATGATCTCCCACAGGCAGTGCATGAGACCACGGGAGTCGGTCGAACCGATGTACATTCCGGGGCGCTTGCGGACCGCTTCGAGCCCTTCAAGCACCTGAAGGTGGTGGGCAGAGTACTCGGCGATCACAATTTCCCACGATAACCGCGCGCGGAGGCGTGGGACTGCAGACACACGGCACCGGAGGGCCGCCGTACGCGCTGAGCGAAATGCGGGGGCATGCGGGCATCGTGGGTGGAGCCCCGTGGTTGTATGAGGTGACCGAAGCACCGCGAGCACCGGAGGAGGGTACCGATATGAATACGCTTTCGACACCGACCGACAACGGCGCCGTCCTCGAATACCGTCTCACCGCCGCTGATCGGTGTGACTCGTGCGGGGCACAGGCGTACATCGCCGCAGAGGTGAATGGCAGCGAGCTGCTGTTCTGCGCGCACCACGGACGCAAGTACGAGGAGAAGCTGCGCAGCATCGCCACCTCGTGGCACGACGAGACCGCTCGCCTCAGCGAGTCGGTCTGACGACGACCGAGTCGTTTCGAGCCGCGATCCGCTCATAAGACGGGTCGCGACTCCGCCGTTTTCAGGCGGTTGCGACCCGTCTCACCGACGGGGTCAGTCGTGTGACGATCTCTTCGCCGACCGTGTCGATCCGTACGGCGAGGGCCGTCGCATCAGATTCGCCCTGCTCGCCACGACCGAAGACGGTGACCATGTCGCCGACGGCCGCATCGGCCCATGACGCGACCGTCGTGCGGTGGTCGCCGATGTGGAGCACCTCGCGGGCCCCCTGGGGGGTGCCGATAGACGCACCCGTGAGCGTCGACGGCAGACCGTGCAGCGCGCCGATGGCGACGTCGACGCGGTTGCCGCGCACGCCGATCACGCGTGCTCGGAGGGCGGCCACGGGACGGATGCCGGGGATCTGAGGACCATCGGCCGAGCGGATGCCGTAGCAGAACGCGCCGATGCGGCAGACGGTGCCGCGCAGCTCCGGACGCCACCACGACGCCGCGGATGCGGTCAGATGGATGTCTTCCGGGTCGATGCCTGCCCGACGCAACACGCCGAGCGCATGGCGGAACTCGGCCGCCGCCGCGTCGTCCTCGCCGTCGCTGGCCTCCGCCAGGTGGCTCCAGATGCCGACTACTCGGAGGGCGCCGGAATCCTGCGCGCGGGCGGCCTCGGCCACGAACGCCGGCCAGTCCTCCGGGCGGACGCCGTTGCGGTGCAGACCGGTGTCGATCTTCAGGTGGGCGACCGCCGTACGGCCGCTGGCCCGCGCGATCGAGACCACGCGTCGCAGGTAGTCGTCACCGCCGATGCCGAACTCGAGGCCGGCATCCAACCCCCGCGCGACCTCCTCGTCCGTCGAGGTCGCCCACGCGAACACGCGGCCGTGCGGCCTGCGAGCCCGGATGCGCTCCCCCGTTTCGACGTCGTAGCTGCCGAAACGGGTCAGTGCCCCGTGGTCGGCCAGAGCATCCAGCACCCATTCGACGCCGTGTCCGTAGGCGTCGTCCTTCATGGCCAGCATCAGGGCGGACGGTGCGATGTGCGTGCTGACCAGCGACACGTTCCGGATCAGCTGTGACGCGGAGAGCTCCAGGACGGGGACCGTCAGTGGGTCCATTCGCGCACCGCCTTCGCGCCGGCGACGGCGACCAGTTCGGTCATCCGTAGACCGGTAGCCCGTGCCCACGCGGAGAGTCCGTCCACCGCCGGTCCTGCTCCGAAATACACGACATCCGGGCCCTCCGGAGCGTCGTGCGTCTGCAGGTCGATCACGCACACGTCCATGGCGACGCGCCCGACGATCGGCCGCAGCGCCGCGCCGATGCCGACAGATGCGCTGTTGCCGAGCGCCCGCACGATCCCCTGTGCGTATCCGCCCGTCACCAGCGCGATCGTGGTGTCGCGCTCGGCCCTGTGCGTGTACCCGTAGGACACCGCCTCCCCTGCGCGCAGCAGCTTCCGCGAGAGCATCCGACCGGTCAGGACCATCGCCGGCACGTGTCCTGAACCTGGCAGGCCGTACAGCAGGTTGCTATCGATGTCGGGCACCCCATCGCTCACGGCGTCGATGCCGGCGCCCCGCAGGGGCGCGAGCGACACCTCATCCACGACGACCCGTGAGACGCCGGCCGACTGGATGACGTGGGCCGCCTCGCGCACGCCGTGTCCGAAGGCGTCGGCACGCAGGTCGGCGACCGTGCCGCCGGCATCCACCGCCGCACGCGCCGACGCGCGCAGCGCGCTGCGCGAGATCACCGCGCGCGGGAGGCTGCCGGACGCCGTCACTTCCGGCTGGCCTCGATCACCGGGCGGTGCCGGGCGCGACTGCCGGTGCGGATGCCGGTGGCGCTCACCCGGGTCTCGTACAGCCCGGGCGTCCAGTTCCCTTCGATGAGCACCGGGCCGTCCGGGGTGACGGCGACATCCCACCCGATGTACGGCACGGTCGGGATCTCTCGGGCCGCTCGCGTGACGAGATCCACGACCTCATCCCACATCGGCACCTCGAAATCCACGATGGACTTGCCCGAATCCGGGTGCGTCTCGTACCGGGACTTGTGCTTGCCGGTGTGGCCGGGGCCGAAGGAACGACCGTTCTCGTCGATCATCGTGAAGAAGCCGCCCCAGGTGAACTGGTCGCTCACAGCGCCGCGGCCGAACTTCTGCGCAGCCATCAGGACATGCACCTTCTCGCCGTCGAAGAACGTGGTGACGCGGGTGGTGTTGACCGTGCCCTCGCAGTACTCGGCGAGATAGGGATGCTGCACGATGCGCTGCTCGATGAGCCGCTGGCCCTTGGCGCGCAGTTCGTCGCGGAACGTATTCCAGTCCTCGACCTCGGCCGCGTCGTAGCGGAAGACGCCCTTGCCCTCGCGACCGACGGGCGTCTTCGCGATGAACACGGGGTTCTTCTCCGCGAAGGCGCGAAGGCCGTCGGCATCCACCTCGTCGAGGTCCAGCCAGTCGCGACCGAGATAGTCGGCGAAACGGCGGTTAAACGTGAGCTTGTTCTCGAACTGCAGCGCATCGGTGCGATCGTTCAGCGCCTGCGCGAGGTGGTGCTGGATCAGCGAGGTCATGAAGGTCTTGCGCTCAGCCCTGCTGAGCAGCGCGAAGTCCGCCTCGTAGTAGTCGATGTAGGCGGTGTCGTGGAAGGCGGCCCACACGAGCATGTCGACGAAGGTGCGCGGGGCCCACGTGCCCTGCTCCTTCGCGATCTGTGACGCGAAGGACCACACCCGCCTGATGTCGAACGATCTCAGCCGCTTCAGGACATACTTCAGGCGCGCTCTGAGCGCGACGTCTTGAGACAAAACGACCCTTTCGAGGTGGACGGTCCGGCGTCCCATGGTAGTCGCTCGCCCCGTCCCGGCCCCGGGGAGCCGCGTGCTAGCCTGGCGGGGTGGACCAGAAGCGCCTACGCGTTCGGTATCTTTTCGACCGGGCACGGCGACTGGATCCTACGCAGCTGATCGAACTCGCCCGTCAGGTGAAGCGCGTTTCGAAGGCCCCTCTCCCGGTGATCATCGCCGACATGCTGTGGTGCTCCGTCCGCTACGAGATGGGATTCCGCGACTACGTCGTGTGGGACATCCGCATCCTGAACGCGCGCGAGCGGGCGACCTGGATGACGCACCCGAAGGCCTTCCGTCTGAACAAGACCCTCAACGGCCCGGACTCGAAGGTCATCCTGGGGGACAAGGCTCGGTTCCTGACCGATTTCGCCGATCTGGTCGGTCGTGAATGGATCGATGCGAAGGTCGCGACCGAGGACGAACTCTCGGCGTTCCTCGGCCGTCACCAGCGCGTGATCGCCAAACCGGCTGCGGGCGAGGGCGGTGCCGGGATAGCGATCTTCGACACCGCCGACATCGCCGATGTCGCCGCGTGGCGAGCGGAGCGGGTCGAGAAGGACCAGACGCTGCTCGAACAGGTCCTGACGCAGCACGATGACCTCAACGCCGTCTATCCGGACAGCGTCAACACCGTCCGCATGATCACCTACCGCGACCCGCACGGCGAGCTGCACGTGATCGCCTCTGTGCTGCGGATCGGCAACGGCGCCGTGATCGACAACTTCGCCTCAGGCGGGATGTTCACGATGCTCGACGATGACGGTGTCGCGCTGTATCCCGGCGTCGACAAGCAATCGAACATCTACCACAGGCATCCGATCTCCGGCGCCGCGATCAGGGGCGTGCGGGTGCCGTTCTACCCCGAGGTCGTGAGCATGATCGCCGCGGCAGCGGCTCGCCTGCCGACCGTGCCTTACGTCGGCTGGGACATCGCGATCACACCCGACGGGCCGGCACTCATCGAGGCCAACCACAACTCCAGTGTGTTCCAGATGAAGCCTTCGGCCTCCGGCATCCGCACGGGATTGCTGCACCGCTACCGCGACGCCATCGGCGCCGAGATCGTCGACAACCGGCGCTGAGCGGCCCGGTTCGGGCCAGCCCCGCCGTCCTGGGCACGATCAGGCGCGACGGCGGCGGATGGTGTCGACGGCGACCTTCAGCTCCGGCGCGCGCAGCAGCGCCAGGAGGCCGACATACACCAGGACGCTGACCACTCCGATGAGGGCGGCTCCCAGCGCTCCCTGGAGCATGCCCTCGAGCATCCAGCCGCCCACTCCCCCGCTGAGCACGAAGACGCCCCACCCTGCGGCACCGGCAGGTATCGCCGCGACAATGAACCGCGCGAGTCCCCACCACGTGGCGCCGAGGCCGAGTGGTCCGAGCTTGCGTCGGAGCAGCACGATCGCGATGATCGTCTGGACGATGCCCACCAGCGACTGCACGAGCGCGACGGCGGCCGCCAGATAGCCGACCGAAACGGTCGCGGCGACGGCGAGGGTCCCGGTCAGGACGAGTGCTCCCTGCACCATCGTGAACACGAACGGGGTGCGCGCGTCACCGTAGGCGTAGAACGTGCGCTGGATGATGAACAGCACGCCCATCGGGATCAGGCTCACGAGGTAGGCGATCAGCACGGGCGCCATCGCGCCCGCTTCCTCGGGGCTGTGCGTGAACACGCGCGACGCGGGCACCGCTGCGGCCGACACCGCGGCGACGGCGATGACGGTGAACAGGCCCAGGACCCGAATCGACTGCCCGACGTCGGCGCGCAGCTCGGTGTGCCGACCGGCGGCGGAGTGCTCGCTGATGCGCGTGAAGTAAGGCGTCCCGATGGCGAGGATGATCATCGAGTACGGCAGCATGTACACGAGCCAGGCGTACTGGGAGGCCGCCGCCGAAGCGTTGTCTCCCGCGGCGGTCGAGGCCGTCGTCACCGTGAGCGACTGCACGATTCCGACCGCCTGGCCGATGAGAGTGGTCAGGAAGGTCCACGTCGCGAGCTTGCCCATGTGGCTGAGACCCATGCCGCGCCAGCGGAAATCCAGCCGCAGCGGGATGCCGGCCTTGCGCCAGAAGAACACCAGCACCACCAGCTGTGCGATGACGCCCAGGGTCGCCGTACCCGCGAGGGTCATCACCATCGAGCTGTTCCAACCGTCGAGCGTGTTGCGGTTCTGCCCGAACAGCATGATGAAGACCACGAAGCCGGCGATCGAGACGAAGTTGTTGACGATCGGCGCCCAGGCGTACGGCGCGAAGATCTTGCGAGCGTTCAGGATCTCGCCGAGCAGCGCGAACATCCCGTAGAAGAAGAGCTGCGGGATGCACCAGTACGCGAACTGGGTGGCCAGGGCATACTGCTGCGGCGACTGGAAGTTCGAGTACAGGTCGATCAGCAGTGGAGCGCAGGCCGTCGCCGCTACGGTCACGACGCCCATGATGAGTGCGCCGAGGGTGAGCAGCTTGGCGAGGAAGTCGTGCCCTCCGTCGCGCTGAGCGCTGATCCGCACCACCTGGGGCACGATCACGCCGGTCAGGACGCCCGCCGAGATCACCATGTAGATGCTGTTGGGCAGTTGATTCGCGATCGCGAAGGCGTCCGGTGCCTGCCCGAACGAGTTGATCGCGACCACGAGCACGATCGTGCGCAGCAGCCCGGTGACCCGGGACGTGAGCGTCCCCGCTGCGATCGTCGCGCTGGCGCGACCAAGACTCATACGTGCCCTTCCTCGTTGGGGCGGCTCAGCGCCGCTGGGAACCCAGCGTCACAGCGTCAGAGCGCGCGGACGACGCCGAGAGGCGTCGACTCGTGTCCCTGGCCGAGCGGGTTGTCCTTGAGGATCGCCACGAGGCGGCGTTCGCCCGCCTTGTCCAGCGTCGAACCGAGGATGTTCCCACCCAGGTCGTTGATGTCGACCACGGCGACCTCCGCCACCCCGCCGAGCAGCGACTTAAGATGTTGGGCGACCTCGCGCGGCTTATCCGGACCGAGCACGACCGCCTTGTTGTACGGCGGGATCGTGCCGCTGGTGGGACCGTCGATGGCGCGGGCCTTGTCGCCGGCGATCCGGTAGAAGTCGCCCTTCCGGCCGAATGCCTTCGTCACGGCCGAGACGGCAGCCGCGAACAGGATGCGGGGAACCCCGCACTCGCGCAGCGCCATCTCCATCGTCTCGGGCATGCCCAGGCCGATGCCGTAGGGCGTCCGCACCACGAAGCGCGACAGGAACAGCGCGAGTCGGCGCGGGTGGATGTCTTCCACGAGATACGACCGGCCCTGCGTGATGGCGACGATCTTCTCCGTCACGAAGAAGATGTCACCCGGCTGGACGACGTCGGTCGCGTACTCGCGGATGAACGGGTCGAGCTCGTCGCCCGGCATCACGACCCGCGTACGGATCGGGATGCGGGCGTACGTCGCTCCGTCGACGGTGACCGTCAACGCCTTGCCGGCATTGGCCTCAGCGGTCATGAGCCGGACCGCTCACTCGAGGTAGTCGCGGAGCGACTGCGAACGGCTCGGGTGACGCAGCTTCGCCATCGTCTTGGACTCGATCTGACGGATCCGCTCGCGGGTCACGCCGAACGTGTCGCCGATCTGGTCCAGCGTCTTGGGCTGGCCGTCACCGAGACCGAAGCGCATGCGGATGACGCCCGCCTCGCGCTCGGAGAGCGAGTCCAGAAGCGACTCCAGCTGGCGCTGCAGCATCGTGAACCCGACGGCGTCCGCGGGGACGACCGCCTCGGTGTCTTCGATGAGGTCGCCGAACTCGCTGTCGCCGTCCTCGCCCAGGGGCGTGTGCAGGGAGATCGGCTCGCGACCGTACTTCTGCACCTCGATGACCTTCTCGGGGGTCATATCGAGTTCGCGGCTGAGCTCTTCGGGCGTGGGCTCGCGACCCAGGTCCTGCAGCATCTGCCGCTGAACCCGAGCGAGCTTGTTGATGACCTCGACCATGTGCACCGGGATGCGGATGGTGCGGGCCTGGTCGGCCATGGCGCGCGTGATCGCCTGACGGATCCACCACGTGGCGTACGTGGAGAACTTGAAGCCCTTCGTGTAGTCGAACTTCTCGACCGCGCGGATGAGGCCCAGGTTGCCCTCCTGGATGAGATCCAGGAACTGCATGCCGCGACCGGTGTAGCGCTTGGCGAGCGAGACCACGAGTCGGAGGTTCGCACCGAGAAGGTGCGACTTTGCGCGCTGACCATCGCGGGCGACCCACTGGAGGTCGAGCCCGAGCTGGTTGGTCTTCTCCGCCGCCGACATGTGCGAGAGCTTCTCCTCGGCGAACAGACCGGCTTCGATCCGCATCGCCAACTCGACCTCTTCGGCCGCGTTCAGCAGCGGCACCTTGCCGATCTGCTTCAGGTAGTCCTTGACGGGGTCGGCCGTCGCGCCGGTGATCTGGGCGGAGTAGACCGGTACGTCGTCTTCGTCGGTCGAGGAGATGACGATCGCGCCGGTGGGGAGGGGCTCGCTGAACGCGGGCTTGGTGGCGTCCTCGTCGTCCTCGTCGTCGGCGGCCTCGGGCGCGACCTTCGCTGCGGGGGCAGCATCCGGGGTCTCCTCGTCGGCGTCGACGACGTCGTCGGTCGACACCTCGTCGGTGTCTTCGATCACGACGTCCAGCTCGACCTCGTCCACCTCTTCGTCGGTGTCGTCATTGCTGGACGTACCCTTGGCGGCCTTGGCCGGGGAGGCCTTGGCCTTGCCTTTGGGTGCAGCCTTCTTCGCGGGCGTCTTCTTCGACGCTACCGGGGCGGTCGCCTCGACCGTCTCGACTTCGGTGTCCTCGCCGCTGCGGGAGCGGGTCTTGGTGTTCGTGCCTGCCACGTTTCGCCTTTCACCGGGGGAACGCGTTCCACGGCCACCGGTCGTTCTCGGACACTAGTAAGACCCTTGTCAAGTCGGCGGCGAGAAGCTGGTGCTTCCTCCGACGACCGACAACGGGTCAGGTCCTCTATTGTCTCATACCTTCTCCAGCGGCCTGACGCGCGCAGAGAATACACCAGAGAGAACGCGAGGGCCCGGGCCGGTATTCCCGGGTCAGCCGAGGCTGGGGCCGCCGCGCTTGTCCTCGTCCCCGCCGGGACGGCTCGCGAGGAACCGCTCGAGTTCGGCTGCCAGCTCATCAGCGCTCGGCAGATCCCCCGTGTGGATGATGGGGGTCGCGTGCGTGGAACCGGCCATGTAGGAGTCGTAGCGCTCCTCGAGCCCCTCGAGCATGCGGGTGAGCTCGTCGCTGCCGGCGACCTGTTCCTGCACCTTCTCGAGGTACTCGCGGTTCTCCTCGCGGACCGTGTCGCCGTCGAAGACCAGCCCGGTCGCCACCGTGATGCTGTCCATGCCGGCGAGAGCAGCGGCCGGATACTCCGTGTCGCCGAGGTAGTGCGGAATCAGGAGAACGAACCCCGCGACCTTCGCGCCGGCCTCTGCGAACCGGTACTCCAGGAGGTGCCCCACGGTGGCCGGCACGCGCGTGTGCGGGCGCCATACCGAGTGGGCTTCGACGAGGTCGCCGCGGGTACCGCTGACGGTCGTGCCGATCGGACGCGTGTGCGGAACGGGCATCGGGATGGCGTGAACCCACGTCACCGACGACACCTGCAAAGCACCGCTGAGTTCGAGGATCGCCTCGGCGAAGGCGTCCCAGGCGAAGTCGGGCTCGTACCCGGCGAGCAGCACGAACGGCTGCCCCAGGGCATCGTGCGCGAGCGACAGCTCCAGACGCGGAGGACGGTAACCGGTCAGGTGGTCCTGATCGAAGGAGATGATCGGACGCCGGGCACGGTAGTCCAGCAGCACGTCGTTCGAGAAGACGAACAAGGGGGTGGGCTGCAGATCGTCGCGGAAGTAATCGATCAGCCGCGAGACGGCAGAGCCGGCATCGGTGAAGCCGGTGAGTGCGATGACCAGGGGGAGCCCGGACGGCACCGGCGGCGCCGAGACGGCGCGGTCGAACAGCGACGCGGGGAAGGGCATACGTCAACTCTACGAGCGCATCGCCCCAGGAGGCGCCGGGACCGGTCCCGCTCACAGCGAACACGCGAACCTAGGATGGGACGCATGCCGTTCCCCTCTGTGTCTCACAGCAGCGCACCCCTGCACGAGATTCCCGCCGACGCCGTCCTCCTCGTCCTGCCGTCACTGGAGGAGGGTGTCGAGATTCCGGGCTGGCCGGGGCTCCGCGAGACCCTTGCCGCGGTGGGATTCACCGGCACCTCCGGTTCGTTCCAGCGCGTCGCCGTTCCCGATGCGGCCACCCCGGTGGCCGTCGCCGGAGCGGGCTCCGACCCGCAGCCCGCCGCGCTACGGGCTGCTGCGGGCACCGGCATCCGCCAGCTCACCGGGTTCGCTCGCGTGGCGCTCGGCGCGCCGTCCACGCCGGATGCGGCGTGGCGGGCGCTTGCCGAGGGCGCAGCCCTGGGGGGCTACCGCTTCGCCGGTTACAAGAGCACGGCTCCCCCCTCGCGAGCCGCAGAGGTCGTGGTCTCGGTCTCCAGCGAGCCGGAGACCGCCGACCTCGAGGCGGTGACCGCCATTGCCGACGCCGTCGCGCTCGTGAAGGATCTGGTCACCACTCCGGCGGAATGGCTCGGACCGGCAGACCTGGCCGAGCGGGCAGCCGAATCGGTCGCCGACCTGCCCGTGACCGTGACCGTCCTGGATGAGGACGCCCTCCGCGAAGGCGGATATGGCGGCATCCTCGCCGTCGGCCAGGGATCGGACCGGCCGCCGCGCCTGGTGAAGCTCGACTACTCCCCCGAGGGTGCCGAGCGCACCGTGGCCCTCGTCGGCAAGGGCATCACCTTCGACACGGGTGGGCTCTCGCTCAAGCCCGCCGCCTCCATGGTGGGGATGAAGTACGACATGTGCGGCGCCGCGACCGTGCTCGCGGTGGTCCGTGCGGCCGCCATGCTGCGCCTCCCCGTCCGCGTGACCGCGTGGATGTGCATCGCGGACAACATGCCGTCGGGCCGGGCGACGCGTCCGGGCGACGTGGTGCGGACGCTCGACGGCACGACGGTCGAGGTGCTCAACACGGACGCGGAGGGGCGGGTGGTGCTGGCGGACGGATTGGCCGCGGCCAGCCGCGAACGCCCCGACCTTCTCGTCGACGTCGCCACCCTGACCGGGGCGATCACGGTGGCGCTGGGAACGCGCCATGCCGGCGTGATGGGCGACGAGGAAGCGGTGGCGCGGTACCTCGAGGCCGCCGCCCGCGTGGATGAGCCGGCCTGGCCGCTCCCCCTCCCCGACCACATGGTCGACGACCTGGACTCCCCCATCGCCGACCTTCAGAACGCCAAGATGGGCGACCCCGCCGGTGGCTCGCTGTTCGCGGGCCTGTTCCTGCGGCATTTCGTCGGGCGCACCTCGGATGCCGATGATGCCCCGCGCATCCCGTGGGTGCACCTGGACATCGCCGGGGTTGGTATGAACAAGGGTGCCCCGCACGGATTCACCGACAAGGGCGTGACGGGCGCGACGGTTCGCGCGTTGATCGAACTGCTCACCGTGGAGGCCACGGCATGACCCTGCACACCGCCGACCTGGTGATCCTCGGTGGCGGGAGCGGAGGCTACGCCGCAGCCCTTCGGGCGGCCGAGCTCGGATCTTCCGTGGTGATCGTGGAGAAGGACAAGGTGGGGGGCACCTGCCTGCACCGTGGGTGCATCCCGACGAAGGCGCTCCTGCACTCGGCCGAGGTGGCCGACACCGCGCGCGATGCCGCCGCGGTGGGCGTGCGCGCGAGCCTGGACGGGATCGACCCCCTCGCCGTGCGGGCGTATCGCGAAGGCATCGTGAGTAAGAAGCATCGCGGACTCGAGGGGCTCCTCTCCGCGCGCGGCATCACCGTCGTCTCCGGCGAGGGGCGTCTGGAAGAGGGGCCCGCCGTCCGCGTCGGGGAAGACGTGTACCGCGGAACGGACGTCGTCATCGCGACCGGCTCGTATAGCAGGACCCTTCCCGGCCTCGACATCGGCGGTCGCGTGATCACCAGCGAGCAGGCCCTCGAGCTGGACGAGATCCCCGGCCGGGTCCTGGTGCTCGGCGGGGGCGTGATCGGTGTCGAGTTCGCGAGTGTCTGGCGCTCGTTCGGAGCCGAAGTGACGATCATCGAGGCCCTCGACCACCTGGTCCCCGCGGAGGACGCCACCTCCAGCAAGATGCTCGAGCGGGCTTACCGGAAGCGCGGCATCGACTTCCGCCTGGGCACCCGGTTCTCCTCCGCATCCCAGACGTCGGAGTCGGTGACGGTGCAGCTGGAAGACGGCACGGCCCTTGATGCCGATTACCTCCTCGTCGCGGTCGGCCGTGGGCCCGCCAGCGCGGGACTGGGCTTGGAGGAAGGCGGTGTCGTGCTGGAGCGCGGCTTCGTGCGCACCGACGAGCGCCTGCGCACCGATGCCGCCCATGTGTGGGCCGTCGGCGATGTCGTTGCGGGACTGCAGTTGGCGCACCGCAGCTTCCAGCAGGGAATCTTCGTCGCCGAGGAGATCGCCGGGCGAGCGCCGGTGCGCGTGCCCGAACACCACATCCCGAGGGTGACCTACTCCCACCCCGAGGTGGCGTCCGTCGGGTGGACGCAGGTGCAGGCCGCGGAGCAGCACGGCGCGGACGCGGTCGTGGTGACCGAATACAACCTCGCCGGCAACGCCCGGAGCGAAATCCTCGGCACGTCGGGCGTCGCCAAGGTCATCCGGCTCAAGGATGGACCGGTCGTCGGAGTGCACCTCGTCGGCGATCGCGTGGGCGAACTCATCACCGAAGCGCAGCTCGTGGTGGGCTGGGAAGCGCACCCCGAAGACGTGGCTCCGTACATCCACGCGCACCCCACACAGAGCGAAGCGCTCGGGGAAGCATTCCTCGCTCTGGCGGGCTCGCCGCTGCACACGCTCTGAGGCGCGCGGCGCGTCACTAAGCTAGATACGAATCCGCTTCTGAAGGAGACAAACTCATGAGCACTTCCGTCGTCCTCCCCGCGCTCGGTGAGAGCGTCACCGAGGGAACGGTCACCCGCTGGCTCAAGAAGGTCGGTGACACGATCCAGGAGGACGAGGGCCTGCTGGAGATCTCGACCGACAAGGTCGACACCGAGATCCCGTCGCCCGTCAGCGGAGTGATCGAAGAGATCCTCGTCCAGGAGGACGAAACCGTCGAGGTCGGCGCCGTGCTCGCGAAGATCGGCGATGGCTCCGGCGCGTCGAGCGACGACGCACCGGCCACAGAAGCCGCACCCGCCGAGGCCGCAGCCCCCGCGGCTGCG
The DNA here is from genome assembly GCF_057197625.1 of Microbacterium sp. Z6_144. Taxonomy (NCBI): domain Bacteria; kingdom Bacillati; phylum Actinomycetota; class Actinomycetes; order Micrococcales; family Microbacteriaceae; genus Microbacterium; species Microbacterium sp. Z6_144. Next base: position 1,708,901 of record NZ_JBXVPT010000001.1, on the reverse strand, counting down.
GCGCCCGCACCTGCCGCCGAGCAGCCCGCCCCGGCAGCCGAGCAGCCTGCAGCGGAGCAGCCCGCGCCGGCAGCCGAGCAGCCCGCGCAGAGTGGCGGCGAGAGCCGCGAGGTCGTGCTCCCCGAGCTGGGTGAGAGCGTCACCGAAGGCACCGTTACCCGCTGGCTGAAGCAGGTCGGCGACGAGGTCGCCGTGGACGAACCGCTCCTGGAGATCTCCACCGACAAGGTCGACACCGAGATCCCGTCGCCGGTGGCCGGTGTCCTGCAGGAAGTGCTCGTCGCCGAGGACGAGACCGTGGCGGTGGGCGCGGCACTCGCCCGCATCGGCAGTGGATCCGCACCGGCTCCCGCCGCGGAGACCGCACCGGAGGCGCCGTCGGTCGACAAGCCGGCTGAGGCCGACCAGGCACCCGCGCAACCGCAGCCCGACGCAGCCCCCGCCGAAGCCGCCCCGGCCGAGGCGCCCGCCGAGCCGGAGAAGCCCGCACCGACGCCCCCCGCATCGACTCCGGCTCCCGAGCCCCCGGCGACGTCGTCGGAGCCCCTCGCCGCATCCAACGATGAGATCACCTACGTCACGCCGCTCGTGCGTCGCCTCGCGCAGCAGCAGGGTGTCGACCTGTCGACAGTGACCGGTACCGGCGTGGGTGGCCGCATCCGCAAGGAAGACGTGCTGAAGGCCGCCGAGGCTGCCGCGCAGGCGCCCGCTCAGGAACCCGCTGCCGCGCCGGCTGCCCCCGCGCCGGCCGCTCTCGAGGTGTCGCCGTTGCGCGGTACGACGCAGCCGATGTCTCGCCTGCGGAAGGTGCTCGCCGAGCGCGCGGTCGCATCGATGCAGGCGACCGCTCAGCTCACGACGGTGGTCGAGGTGGATGTCACGAAGCTGGCGTCGTACCGCGACCGGGTCAAGGCGGAGTTCCAGGAGAAGACGGGCGACAAGCTGTCGTTCCTCCCCTTCTTCGTGCTGGCCGCCGCCGAGGCGCTGCAGGCGTACCCCGTCATCAACTCCACGGTGGACGGCGAGAGCATCGTGTACCCGCCGACGGAGAACATCTCCATCGCAGTGGACACCGAGCGTGGACTGCTGACCCCTGTGGTGCGCGATGCAGGCACGAAGAATCTCGCGCAGGTCGCACATGAAATCGCCGACCTCGCCGCACGCACCCGTAACAACAAGCTGAAGCCGGATGAGCTTGCCGGAGGCACCTTCACCGTCACCAACACCGGGTCGCGCGGCGCCTTGTTCGACACTCCCCTGGTGTTCCTGCCCCAGTCGGCGATCCTCGGTACGGGAATCGTCGTGAAGCGACCCGGCATCGTGAGCGTCGACGGCAAGGACGCGATCTCCGTGCGGTCGTACGTGTACCTGGCGCTGTCCTACGACCACCGCGTGGTCGACGGGGCGGACGCGGCGCGGTTCCTCTCCGCCGTCAAGTCCCGCCTCGAGGCTGCCCAGTTCGAGGGCAACCTCGGCATCTGATCAGGCAGGCGGATCCGCGACATCGAAGGCGTCGCGGATCCGCCACCCCTCGGGGGTCGTGACAACGGTCACGAGCTGCGAGGGTGCTTGCGGGGCATCCACCCGCAGCACCGCGATCCCGCCGAAGTCGTCCAGCAGCGCGATCGAGCGCTCCGGCGCATCGATGGCGCCGCCGGGGAGCTCCTTGTCGGCATCCTCCTGGGAGGTGGCGCGGCACTGCGCGTCCGCGCACGATTCGCGCGTCTCCAGCAGGAGCCGCAGCGCCTCGGATGCGTCGACCGGACCGGCTTCCGGCGGGATCGATGCGCCCGGGGCGGGCGTCTCCGGCACGGGCGACGGCGCGGCAGATGCCGGGGCGGCCTCCGCACCGATGGCCGCTGTCGAGCCCGAGGCGTCGGGCCAGCTCAGCCCCACCACCAGGACAACGGTCGCCAAGCCGCCCGCCCAGAGGACCGGGCGGAGCCTGCCGCGACCCGGGCGCTTGCCGCGCACCCGTAGTCGGTGCAGGACGTCGGAGACCGCATCGCTCAGTCCCGCGTCGGCGGCGAAGGCGAGACCGCTCCACCAGGTGCGGCGCGGTTCTTCGCTCTCGGGGGCGCCTGCCTCCTCCGGCGGCACCTCCCTTCGCGCCCGAACCGGGCCGATCACCTCCGTCATGAGCGGTTCCGGGTCGGCGGCGGCGAACAGGGCGTCCTCGTAGCGCTCGGCATGGCGTGGCAGGACCCTCGACTCCGTCAGTGCGCCGTGCACCTCGGCCAGCGCGTCGCGCAGGGTGGCGCCGCGTACGTCATGCACGAGCATCTCCACGATGTGTACCGAGGCCCGCGTGGCGTCGGTGTCTCCGGGGCCGCAGACGAGAACCGGCATCCCTTCGGCGGTGACCCACCACGACGCGGTGACGCTCTCCAGCTCCCCCGACAGTGCGGAGACCAGCCCGCGCAGCACGCTGACGCCCACCGTGAGCGCTTCACCGTCCGAGAGGGGCGCTCCCGCGCTCCGTCGGCGGGCGATCAGCCGATCGAGCCGATCGGCCACCGCGGGAAGGACGATGTCGTGCCCGTCGGGCCGGCGCACCACCTCCAGCGGCGCGAGCACGTGGGTGCCGGGCGGCGTGCGCCAGGCCGGCCAGTCACTCAGCAGGGTGCGGTCGACGAGGAGAACCGTCCCGCCGTCGGGCGACCGGGCCAGGGTTCCCTCGAACGGGGCCTCGGGCGGCCCGACCGCGCGGATGCCGGGATACGCCGTGTAGGCGGACGGGATGGCGGGTGATCGCACACGTCCACCATCGTCGTACGGATGGGTTCGTGTGCTGCTGCACGGCGGAACCGGGGACAACGCCGCGCGAAGATCGGTTGTGCAGGACGGATGATGCGGACGCGGAAGCTAGAATCGAGGCATGGCCGCCCGCAGTTCCGCCCCCGAGAAGCGCCCCGGCTTCTTCTCGCAGCTTCGTACCCTCTTCCGGTTCACGCGCGAGGCCTACCGCTGGCTTCCTTTCGCCCTGATCGGCATCGTGCTGGCCGGCATCGGGCTCGGCATCCTGATCGGTTTCCTGATCCAGCCGGTGGCCGTGTGGAGCGTCATCCTGTGGGCCGTCACCGGCCTGATGGCCGGCATCCTGGGCGCGATGATCACCATGACGCGCCTGTCGACCAAGGCCATGTACAAGAAGATCGACGGCATGCCCGGCGCGGCCGGCCACGTCCTGTCGACCGGTCTCGGCCGCAGCTGGAGTGCCTCGGACATGCCGGTCGGCGTGAACCCCCGGACGCAGGAGGCCGTCTACCGTGCGGTGGGCCGCGGCGGTGTCGTCATCATCGGCGAAGGCGCCCGCGGCCGTCTCACTCGACTCGTGAACGACGAGCGCTCGAAGGTGCAGCGCGTCGCGTCGGGGGTTCCGGTGACCGTCTTGTATGTCGGGCACGGTGAGGGCGAGGTCCCGATCGGAAAGCTTGCCGCGACGATCAAGTCGCTGCCCAAGAAGATCGACCGTGCGACGATGGCCGCCGTCATGAAGCGCATCGACTCGGTGTCGCAGTCGGTGACGTCACTCCCGATCCCCAAGGGCGTGGACCCGACGAAGGTGCGCGCGCCGCGTCCCCGCTGATCCACGCATCCCGCCGCCCGGGTACAGGCGGCTGCTGAGCCTGCTGACGGGTCAGGCCCGCACCAGTACGGTGCCGGCTGCCTTGTCGTGAAGACCGCGGTTGTCGGCATCCCAGATCACCGCCGGGATGACCAGGACGAGAAGGACCGTGCGGACGACCGGTCGCCACAGCCCGGGCCATCCTCCGCCGACGCGCTGCACCCGCATCCCGAAGAGGCGGTGGCCGGGGCTGCCGCCGATCGTGGGGATGAACAGGATCTGCACGATCACGAAGATCACCGTGGTGGCGAGGGGGTCGTAAGCGAAGAACGCGATCGAGATGACGACCGCGCACGCCCAGTCCACGATGAGGGCGCCCACTCGTCTGCCGAGCGTCGCAAGGCTCCCGCTGCCCTGCGCGGGAAGCCCCAATCGCTCACCGGGATAGGAGTCGGCGGGAAATTCCTCGGGCATTTCCTCAGCCTAATGACGCACGCGTAACATGCCGGAAACATAGGAGACACTGCCGGGCAATGCCCTCTGGGTAGGTTCGACGGGTCAGCCCTGGCAGGCTTGGCGTATCCCGATGCCCTACCTCTGGAGTCTTCACATGTTCAAAGATTCATCCGAGGTGCTGAAGTTCATCCAGGACGAGGACGTCAAATTCCTCGACATCCGGTTCACGGATCTCCCGGGCGTGCAGCAGCACTTCAACATCCCCGCCTCCACCGTCGACGAAGACTTCTTCACCGTCGGGCAGCTGTTCGACGGCTCCTCGATCCGCGGGTTCGCGAACATCCACGAGTCCGACATGCAGCTCATCCCGGATGTGACCACGGCCTACCTCGACCCGTTCCGCGAGGCCAAGACGCTCATCATGGTCTTCGACATCTACAACCCGCGCAACGGCGAGATCTACTCGAAGGACCCGCGTCAGGTCGCCAAGAAGGCTGAGAAGTACCTCGCCTCCACCGGCATCGCCGACACCGCCTACTTCGCCCCGGAGGCGGAGTTCTACATCTTCGACGACGTCCGCTACGAGGTGAAGCAGAACACGAGCTTCTACGCGGTGGACTCCGAGGAAGGCGCGTGGAACACCGGACGCGCCGAAGAAGGCGGCAACCTGGCCAACAAGACGCCCTACAAGGGCGGCTACTTCCCCGTCTCCCCCGTCGACAAGCAGGCCGACCTGCGCGACGACATCAGCCTCAAGCTCATCGATGCCGGTCTCATCCTCGAGCGCGCGCACCACGAGGTGGGCACGGGCGGTCAGGCGGAGATCAACTACCGCTTCGACACGATGGTGCACGCCGCCGACGACATCTTGAAGTTCAAGTACATCGTGAAGAACACGGCGCTCGAGTGGGGCAAGGTCGCAACCTTCATGCCCAAGCCGCTGTTCGGTGACAACGGTTCGGGCATGCACACCCACCAGTCGCTGTGGAACGACGGCACGCCGCTGTTCTACGACGAGACCGGCTACGCCGGCCTCTCGGATCTCGCGCGCTGGTACATCGGCGGCATCCTCGCCCACGCCCCCGCCATCCTGGCCTTCACCAACCCGACGCTGAACAGCTACCACCGTCTGGTGAAGGGCTTCGAGGCGCCGGTGAACCTGGTGTACTCGGCGGGCAACCGCTCGGCGGCCATCCGCATCCCGATCACGGGCTCCAACCCCAAGGCCAAGCGCATCGAGTTCCGCGCTCCGGATGCCTCGGGCAACCCGTACCTCGCCTTCGCGGCGCAGCTGATGGCGGGCATCGACGGCATCAACAACCGCATCGAGCCCCACGAGCCGGTGGACAAGGACCTGTACGAGCTGCCGGCCGAGGAGGCCAAGGGCATCCCCCAGGTTCCGAACTCGCTGCTGGACTCGCTCGAGGCCCTCCGCGCCGACCACGAGTTCCTTCTCGCCGGTGGCGTCTTCACCGAGGAGCTCATCGAGACCTGGATCGAGTACAAGATCGAGAACGAGATCCAGCCGATCGCCCAGCGTCCGCACCCGTTCGAGTACGAGCTGTACTTCGGGGTGTAGCGACTCCGACAGGCTCCACTCCTCCGAACTCCCGTCGCCGGCACGGGAGTTCGGAGGAGTTTCGGCTTCCGAGAACATCCGCGACAATGTGCGGTGCTGCCCGCAAGCGGAGGATCGTTAGCGCTTCTCGCGGTTGCGCTGGGCGAGCAGGTCTTCCAGCACGTCGGGACGGTTGGTAATGATCCCGTCGACACCGTAGTCGAGCAGGCGCGCCATATCGGCGGCCTCATTGACCGTGTAGGGGTTGATGACCATGCCGGCCTCGTGCACCGCGTCGACGTAGTCGGCCGTCACGGCACCGTAATTGGGGTTGACCTGGTCAGCCCACTGGCCGAATGTGGCGAGGTCGGCGACGGGCACCGTGCCCAGGAGGCCCACCGGCACCTCAGGCAGCAGCTCGGTGAAGGTCGCCATCGACTCCCAGTTGAAGCTCTGCACCGCGAGACGCTCGCTCGCGACGGCGGATGTGAGGTAGCCGGGGAACGAGTCGAAGACGTCGGCGACCACCTGCTCGACACCCGGGTACCGCTCGGGTGCCTTGAGCTCCATGATGATGCCCGAGCGGCTCGACCGCACCTGCTTCACCATCTCCGCGAGCGTGGGGACCGGCTCGCCGGCGAACTCCTCGCCGAACCAAGACCCGGCATCGAGCTGCTTGATCTCCTCCAGTGTGAAGTCCACGACGTTCCACGGCGCGCGGTCGGGGAAGACCTCCTCGACGTTCGTGGTGCGGTTCAAGGTGGTGTCGTGCATCAGAACGGCCACGCCGTCCTTGCTGAGCTGCACATCCGACTCGATCCAGGTTGCCGCCTGCCGGATCCCGACCTCGAACGCGGCGAGCGTGTTCTCCGGCGCGTAGGCCATGGCGCCGCGGTGAGCCGTGGTGATGACCGAGACCTTCTCCGGCTGGGCGGCGAGGGCCGGGGAGGCGAGGGCCGGGGCGGCGACGAGCGACAGCCCGACGATGCCGGCCGCGGTGGCCAGCGTGAGCGTGCGAGTACGCATTGTTGTTCTCCTTGGGGGGTGGGGGGATCGAACGCCCCCACGCTCCCGTCCACGCGTAACGTGACCGTGTCGTCGAGGTGAACGATCACGGAAAGGTGCGACCGGGTACTCGCGTCGCGTGAGGCGTCATCAGGCCCGCTCCACGGGGAGCCACGCCCCGGACCATCGTTCGCCGGGATGGCGTCCTCCCGTGCGGGCTCGGTCCTTCGGTTTGACAGCGGTCGCCCGACTCGGGCGATACTCGTGGGGTGTCTCCCTCCGTGATCGACCTCGACGGACTCCGCTTCGCAATGGTGTCCTCCACCGCCAGCGTCGTCGACCCCCAGTCCCCCACCACCTTCACCTACCACCAGGACGGCCGGCTCGTCTGGGGCGAATACACCGGCGACACCGTCACCGAGGGGCGCTTCGTCGGCGGTGTCGAGGGCGACATCGTCGGAATCTCCTTCGCCCATGCACTGGTAGCCGATGGCTCCGTGGTCCGTGGCAGCGCGGACAGCCGCATCGAGCTCGACGACGACGGCCGGATGCGGCTCGTCGAGAGCTTCGCGGTGGGCGACGTCGCCCACGAGAGCATCTGCATCCAGCTCTGAGCGTTCAGCCGGCGGGCCGGTCGGTGCTCGTCGCAACGAAGCGCATCAACCCGCGCTCGGGGAGCACCTGCTCGCGCGCGGGGATGTCGGTGGGCAGCACGTACGGTCGCTCGAACACCTCGTTGAGGATCAGGACGGTCTCCACCCGGGCCACCTGCGGCAGCGAGCCGATACCACCCACCACGAGCGAATGGATGCCTTCGACGTCGACGCTGCGCACGAGGAGCATGATGTCGTGCTCGCCGGTGGTGATCTTGGCCGACTCCACCTCCGGCAGCCCGCGGACGGCAGCGAAGAACTCCTCCCAGCTCTGCGGATGCACCGAGCAGAACACCAGCGCGCACACCCCGAGGCCGGCCCTCGCGGGATCGACGCGGGCCGCGTACCCGGTGATCACCCCGGCCCGCGTGAGGGCCTCCACCCGGCTGTAGGCGCTGGCGCGCGAAATTCCCACGGATGCCGCCAGTGCGGCAATCGAAACACGACCGTCACGTCGCAGCTCGCTGAGGATGTCATAGCCGATTTTGTCGATCTGCACGGCTGATCGTCCAGCCGGATCCGTGCGCGGTTCGCTCATATTGGACATAATGCCCGCACGCTTCCCGCTGGTCAACGGAACGTGGAAGGGGGGCGGGTATTGTCGGATACAGTGCCCGAAAAGCTCCTGGACAGTCTCGAGGTGTCCAGCACCCGACCCAGGAGGACCCACCGTGGCCCGACCCCACCCCCGTGCCGCCGCAGCGCTCATCGCGGTAGCCGCTCTCGCCCTCGCCGGCTGCTCCGGCGGGAACTCGGCCGACAACGGCTCCGCGGGCGACGACGCATCCGCCACGCTCGTCGTCGACACCGCCTTCTCGCTCGAGACCGGCGACCCGGGCCGCAACTACGTGCCCACGGGCAACATGGTGCTGCACGCGGTGTATGACACGCTGCTGACGCTCACGGGCGACGACACCACTCCGCAGCCGTCTCTGGCGACGATGGAGCAGAACGAGGAGGCGACGGAGTTCACCTTCACGCTGGATGAGGACCGCGTCTTCTCGGACGGTTCCCCGGTGACCGCGGACGACGTGGTGTTCTCCCTGAACCGCGTCGCGGGCATGACCGATTCGAAGGCGAACTTCCTCATGGCCGGCATCACGGTCGAGAAGGTCGACGACACCACCGTCGTGCTCACGACAGAGGAGCCCTCGCTGCAGCTTCCGGCGATCGTGACCAACCCGTCGCTGTCCATCCTCAACGCCGAAGAGGTCGAGGCCAACGGCGGCACGACGGACCCCAGCGACGCGGCTCAGTCGTTCCTGGACGGCGCGTCGGCGGGGTCGGGCCCGTACCTTCTGGAGTCGCTCGACCTGACGACCCAGGTCGTTCTGGTGGAGAACCCCGAGTACAACGGCCCCGCCTCGGCCGAGTACGACAAGATCGTCGTGCGCAACGTGACCGAGAGCGCCACCCAGCTGATCAACCTGAAGGGCGGGGACTCGAACGTCGCCGTGGACCTCAGCGGCGACCAGGTCGAGGGTCTCGACGACGGTTTCGTGGTCGACTCGGTGCCGTCGGCTGAGACGATCTTCCTCCTGATCAATCAGAACCCCGAGGTCGCTCCCGCCACCGCCAGCCCCGAGTTCGCTGAGGCGGTGCGCTACGCGCTCGACTACGACAAGATCCTCGAGCTCGCCGGCGCCGGCGCCGCGCAGGCAACCGGCGTCATCCCGCCGATGTTCGCCGGTGCGGTGGAGGACGGCGTCACCCAGGATCTGGAACAGGCGCAGGCCGCTCTGGCAGAGTCCGGCTACGCCGGCGAGACGGTGACGCTGCAGTTCCCGAACGACAACCCGGTCGGTGGCGTGGAGTTCACCCCGGTCGCCGAGCGGGTGCAGGAGCAGCTGAAGGCTGTCGGCATCACCGTCGAACTCGCTCCCGCCCCCTTCGCCACCGAGATCGACCCGTACGTCAATGGCACGGGCGCCTTCTCGATGTGGTACTGGGGCCCCGACTACGCCGACTCCTCCTCGTTCCTGCCGTTCGGCCCTGGCGAGAAGGTGGGCCTCCGCGCCGGATGGGATGCTGAGGCAGCCGCCGAGATCGCGGAGCTCGTGACAACGGCCCGCAACGCCACCTCCGTCGACGAGCGCGAGCAGGCCTTCAGCTCGTTCGCCGCCGCCATGCAGGAGGCGGGCCCGTTCGTGCCGCTGATCGTTCCGGGTAACAACATCGCCAGCGACGACTCCGTCACCGGCCTGACGTACAACCCGACCTGGACGCTCGACCTCACGGCGCTCGCCCCCGCACAGTGACGTGACGTCGTCCACCTCGCCCGCTCGTCGCATCGGAGCAGGCCGGCATTCGCTGGCCCGGTTCCTGGTGCGGCGAGCGGGCACCTCCGTCATCCTCCTGCTCGGCGTCGTGCTGGTCACGTTCCTGCTCACCGTGATGGTGCCGGGCGATCCGGTACGTGCCGCGCTGGGTGAGGGCGCTTCTTCCAACCCGGCCACGGTCGCGGCATACGAGGCCAAGTACGGGCTCGATAAGTCGGTGCCTGAGCGCTTCGTGCTGTATCTCGGCAACCTCCTGCAGGGCGATCTGGGAACCTCGATCAGCACGGGCCGCCCCGTCGCCGCCGACCTGGCCAAGGCCGTCCCAGCCACGGGTGAGGTCGCGTTCTACGCGATCATCCTGAGCCTCGGCGTGGCCATCGTCCTCGGCACACTCGCCGCGTACCGCCGCGGCAAGGCGACAGACCAGGTGGTGCGCGTGGTCTCGCTCGTGGGACTGAGCATCCCGACCTTCTGGATGGCGATCCTCGCGTACAACTTCTTCTTCCTCGAACTGGGCTGGGTGCGCGGCTCGGGCCGACTGTCGCCCACCATCACTCCCCCACCCGGCGTCACGGGCTTCTACACGATCGACTTCCTCCTCAATGGGGACTCGGTCGGGTTCTTCGACGCCGTCAGTCATCTGGCACTCCCGGTGCTCGTCCTCAGCCTGTTCACGATCGCGCTGCTGACCCGCTTCATCCGCACATCGGTCCTCGAAGTCCTCGACGCCGATTACGCGCGCGCAGCCCGAGCCAAGGGACTGACCGGCACCCGCGTCGTGTTCGGCTACGTGCTGCGCGGGGCGGCACTTCCCATCCTCACGATGGTGGGGATCGCGTTCGGCACGCTGCTGTCGGGCACCGTGCTCGTCGAAGCCGTGTTCGCGTGGCCCGGGCTGGGCACGTATGCGTACAACGCCGCCAAGGGCCTGGACCTGCTCGCCGTCACCGGCGTCGGCCTGGTCATCGGCGTGATCTATCTCGTCATCAACCTCGTGATCGACATCCTGTACGGCGCGCTGGACCCCCGGGTGAGGCTGTCATGAACCTGTTGCTTCCGGTGAGCGTCGCGCCCAGGCGTCGACGACGCCTCCCCGCGGCGTGGCGCACCCCGTTGGCGGTGATCGGCGTCGTCATCGCCGCCGGGTGGATCATCGTGGCGCTGCTCGCGCCGTGGATCTCGCCCTACGACCCGCTCGCGCAGGAACTGCCGCGCCTGACCGCCCCCAACGGCGAGGCCATCATGGGAACCGACGCGAACGGCCGCGACGTGTTCTCGCGCCTCATCGCCGGGGCTCAGACCACGATCCCCCTCGCGCTTGTGCTCGTCGTGTGCGCGATGCTCATCGGCACGATCCTCGGCGCGGTCGCCGGATACGTCGGCGGCTGGGTGGACGAGGTGCTCATGCGGGTCACCGACATGGTGATGGCGTTCCCGACCGTGATCCTCGCGATGGTGATCGCCGCGGCCCTCGGCCCGTCGATCATGAACGCGGTGATCGCCGGCATCATCGTCGCGTGGCCGCAGTACGCCCGCATCACGCGTTCGCTCGTGCTGAGCCTGCGGAACCAGAACTACGTCGTCGCCGGTCGCCTCCTGGGTTACTCGCCGCTGCGGTCGCTCCGCGTGGACATCCTGCCCAACATCGGCGGCCCGGTGCTGGTGCTGGCCGCCCTCGACATCGGAACGGCGATCCTTCTGCTCTCCGGGCTGTCGTTCCTGGGGCTGGGGGCGCAGCCGCCCACCCCGGAGTGGGGCGCGATGATCTCCGCCGCCATGCAGCACATCGACGCCTGGTGGCTGGGACTCTTCCCGGGCCTGGCGATCCTCACGGTCGTGATGGCGTTCAACTTCATCGGCGACTCGCTGCGGGACGCCCTCGACCCCCTCGCGGCCCGGGAGCGCCCCGCCGAGAGCGCGACGCCGGATGCTGTGGGCACCGCCCCCTCCGGTGCGAAGGAGGCGGTGCGGTGAACGCCCTGACGATCAGCGATCTGCGGGTCGAGCTCGGCCCACGCGGCGCACGCACCGAGGTGGTGCGCGGCATCGACCTCACGCTGCGCCCGGGCGCGATCCAGGGCCTGGCTGGCGAATCGGGGTCGGGCAAGAGCATGACCGCACTGGCCGTGCTCGGATTGCTCCCCGCCGCCGGCACGGCATCGGGCTCGATCCGGCTCGGAGACGAGGAGCTCGTCGGCATGCCGCGGCGGCGGTACCGCTCCGTGCGCGGCCGGCGGATCGGGATGGTGTTCCAGGACCCGTCGGCGAGCCTGCACCCCCAGCTGACCGTGGGTGCCCAGCTGACCGACGTCATGCGCACCCACCTCGGGCTCTCCCGCGCCCAGGCCCGGACACGGGCCGCCGAACTGCTCGATCGCGTCCGGGTCCCGGAGCCGGATGCGGCGCTGAAGAAATTCCCCCACCAGTTCTCCGGCGGTCAGCGCCAGCGTGTCGCCATCGCCATCGCGCTGGCGTGCGACCCCGAGGTGCTGCTCGCCGACGAGCCCACGACCGCGCTGGACGTGACCGTGCAGGCGGGGGTCCTCCACCTGCTGCGCGACCTCGCCACCGAGCGGGATCTCGCCGTGCTGCTGGTCACCCACGACCTCGGCGTCATGAGCGCCGTCGCCGATGATGTCGCCGTCATGCGCGACGGGCGCATCGTCGAATGGGGAACGCGGGCGCAGGTGTTCACCGCGCCTCGGCACCACTACACGCGCGAGCTGCTGGCTGCCATGCCCGACGCGCAGGAGCCGCTCGTGGACATCCGGATCACGGGAGAGGACGACCGATGACGGGACCGATCCTGGACGTCGACAACCTGGTCGTGGAGTACGGCGGCCGCGCGGCCGTGCGCGCGGTGGACGGTGTGTCGTTGCGCATCGCCGCCGGCGAGGTTCTGGCGCTGGTCGGCGAGAGCGGCTGCGGCAAGTCGTCGACCGCGAGAGCCGTCGTAGGCATGGAGCGCCCCCGCGCAGGCACCGTGTCGTACCGCGGCGCCTCGGTGCCGCCGCTCGGCTTGCGTACGCGACCCAGCGCTCTGACGGCCATCCAGATGGTCTTCCAAGACCCCAACTCGTCGCTGAACCCGCGCACGCGCGTCGCGCAGCAGATCGCCGACGGCGCCCGGGCGGCGCGCATCCGCGGCGTGTCCTCCCCCCGCCCGGAGGAGTGGCTCGAGGCGGTGGGCCTGACCGCATCCTTCGCAACCCGCTATCCGCACCAGCTCTCCGGCGGGCAGCGTCAGCGCGTGGCGATCGCCCGCGCCCTGGCGGCCCGGCCCGACCTCATCGTCGCGGACGAGCCCATCTCCGCCCTCGACGCCTCGGCGCAGGCATCGGTGGCCGGGATGATGCGCACCCTCTGCCTGGAGTCGGGAGCGGGGATGCTGTTCATCTCGCACGACCTGTCGGTGGTGCGGCTCATGGCCGACCGTGTCGCGGTGATGTACCGGGGCCGCATCGTGGAGTCCGGTCCGACGCCGCTGGTCTGGTCCGACCCCGTGCACCCGTACACACGCGACCTGCTCGCCGCCATCCCCCACCCGGACGGCACGGGGACGCTCCCCGCCGCGCCCGCCGCGGAGGCACCCGAGGCATGGTCGTCGCTGATTCCGGCAGCACTCGACCGCGCTGCGTAAGGCTCAGCGCCTCACCAGATCCGCGACCGCGTCGTCGAGGAACGGATGCTGGAAGGTGAAACCGGCGTCCGTGAGCCTCTGGGGCAGCACCCAGCGGCTCTTGAGCACCAGTTCGGGCTCGGTCCGCAGCGCCCACATCGCCGGCTCCAGCATCCACCGGTAGGCGGGAAGACCGACGGGCATTCCCACGGCACGACGGAGCGTCCGCATCAGCGCACGGTTGTCGACCGGATGCGGACTTGCGAGGTTCACCGGCCCGGAGATCTCGTCGTGCTGCACCAGGAAATGCACGGCGGCGAGCACGTCGTCGAGGTGGATCCAGCTGAACATCTGGCGGCCGCGGGTGCGGCGGTTCGGTGGCTGCCCGTCACCGCTGCGGGAGAGGCCGATGCCGCGATATCGCCTGTGCGGGAACCACCATCCGTCCCGTTGCGGGCCGCCCAGTCCGGTGCGGGCGAGCCGTAGCAGCGTCCGCGTGGCCGGCCCATTGCCGAGCACGATCGCCATCCGCAGCGCGACGCGCCGGGTCTCCGGCAGCAGTCCCGCGAAGAACTCCCGCTCCCACGCGGTGGCGACATCCACGGAGAATCCGGTGCCCACCTCTCCCCCGCGCTCGGTGTTCGGCCGGTCGAGAGCGTGCCGGTAGATCGTCGCGGTGGACGCGTTCAGCCATACCCGCGGCGGTCGGGTGGCAGCGCCCACCGCTTCACGGAGGTCGCGGGTCGTCTGCACCCGCGACCGGAGGATCTCGTAGCGGTTCGCGTCGGTATAGCGGCAATTCACCGATCTGCCGGCGAGGTTGATGAGGATGTCCGCACCGTCGACCAGCGCGGCCAGTCGCTCCTGCTCCCCCCACACGGCGTCGCCGCGGCGACCGATCGTCTGGACCCGGTAGCCGCGGGCGGTGAGCGACCGGCTGAGCGCCTGACCCACGAAACCGCTGGCGCCGGCGATGACCGCTCGGCGTTCGTGCGCGTCAGCCATAGAACAGCTTCTCGAAGACCCGTCGCGCGCGGCGCGTGGTGGCGAGGTAGTCCTCCTCGATCTGCGTCGCCGAGCGGGGCGGATACTCCAGGATCCGCCCGATGCCGTCGAGCTTGGCGCGATCGACGGGGAGCACGTCGCTCGTCTGCCACGACAGCAGTGTCGCGGCAGAGCGCAGGCGGCTCGCCAGGCGCCACGCGGCCACCAGCCGCGCCGCCTCGGGGTCGCCCACCAGCCCGGCCTGGCGGGCCGCCTCCAGCGCATCGAGCGTGGACGTGGTGCGCATGGCCGGCACCGCGTGGGCGTGCTGCAGCTGCAGGATCTGCACCAGCCACTCGACGTCGCTGAGCGACCCAGGGCCGAGCTTCAAGTGCCGCGCCGGGTCGGCGCCCTGCGGGAGGCGCTCGTTCTCCACGCGCGCTTTGATGCGCTTGATCTCACGGAGGCCATGGGGGTCGACCTGCGCGGGGTAGCGCACCTCATCGGCGAGGGCGGTGAACTCCGCGATCAGCGTGACGCTCCCGGCCACACCCCGGGCGCGCAGGAGCGCCTGCGCCTCCCACGAGAGGGACCAGCGCCGGTAGTACTCGGCGTAGGCCTCCAGCGAGCGCGCCATCGGACCGTTGCGTCCTTCCGGGCGCAGACCCGCATCCAGATCCAGCGGCAGGCGATGATCCTCGGAGTATCTGCGCAGCCCCGCCACCAGCTGGAGCGACAACTCGTGGGCGCGCTGCGGGTCGACGCCGTTGGCCCGGTACACGTACATCACGTCGGCGTCGGAGCCGAACCCGAGCTCGCGGCCGCCGAAGCGGCCCATGCCGATCACCGCGAAATCCAGTGTCTCGTCCTCGGGCGGCACGACCTCGCGCCACACGGCACGGAGGGTCGCCTGGATGGTCGCCTCCGTGATCGTGGTGAGGGCACCGGCCAACTCGTCGATGGTCAGCACGCCGAGCACGGCCGCCATGGCCGTTCGGAGCATCTCCCGCCGGCGCAGGGTGCGCACCGAGCGCATCGCGTCCTCGATCGAGGTGTGCCGGGTCTGGATGGCCCGGGCCTCCTCCTGGAGGGCGATACCGCTACGCGGGCGGAGGAGCGCGTCGTCGTCGAGCCACGCGGCCGACTCGGGGATCCACTCCATGAGCTCGCCGACGTACCGCGACCCCGAAAGGAGGCGGGTGAGCCGTTCCGCCGCACCCGCGGAATCCCGCAGCATCCGCAGGAACCAGGGCGTGTCGCCCAGGCGCTCACTGATGCGCCGGAAGGCGAGGAGCCCGTAGTCGGGATCGACGCCCTCGGCGAACCACCGGATCATGATCGGCATGAGGTGGCGCTGGATCGTCGCCTTCCTGCTCAGCCCGGTCGTGAGGGCGGCGATGTGACGCAGCGCCCCGGCCGGATCGCGGAACCCGATGGCCGCCAGGCGGTCGTGCGCCTGCTCCGGCGAGAGCGTGCGTTCCTCCTCGCCCAGTCCCGCGACCGCACTCAACAGCGGCCGGTAGAAGAGCCGCACGTGGATGTCGCGGACCTCGCGCTTGATCGCCTCCCAGCGCTCCTGCACGCCCTCGCCGCTATCGGCGATGCGCGTGGCCCGCGCGAGCACCCGCAGCTCGTCCGGGCGCGACGGCATGAGGTGGGTCCGGCGCAGGCCGCGCAGCTGAAGACGGTGCTCGATCACCCGGAGCAGCCGGTAATCCGTCGCGAACGCCCCCGCCTCCGCGCGTCCGATGTAGCCCTCGGCGACCAGCGCATCGAGGGCCTGGAGCGTGCCGCGCTGCCGGATGCGGTCGTCGGTGAGCCCGTGCACCAGCTGCAGGAGCTGCACGGTGAATTCGACGTCACGGATTCCGCCCGGACCGAGCTTCACCTGACGGGCGACCTCGTCGGCGGGGATGTTGTCGGTGACGCGTTCGCGCATCCGCTGCACGCTGTCGACGAAGTTCTCGCGGGCGGCACTGGTCCAGACCTTGGGTTGCACGGCCCCGACGTATTCGTCGCCGAGGGCGGTGTCACCGGCGATGGGGCGCGCCTTCAGGAGGGCCTGGAACTCCCAACTCTTCGCCCACCGGTCGTAGTAGGTCAGGTGCGAGGCGAGGGATCGGACGAGCGCACCCTGCTTCCCCTCGGGCCGGAGGTTCGGGTCGACCTCCCACAGCGGGGGTTCGATCTCCGGACCGGAGATGCCGCGCATCGTCTGCACCGCGAGGCGGGTGGCGATGTCGATCGCCCGCGATTCGGCAACGGTCGCCTCATCCGAGGTTCCCCCGACGAAGATCACGTCCACGTCGCTGACGTAGTTCAGCTCCCGTGCTCCGGCCTTCCCCATTGCCACGATCGCCAGCCGCGAGGCCGCCACCTGCGCGCGGGGGAAAAGCGCCGGGGAGCCGCCGGCCCCCGCCACGCGGGCCCGGGCGACGGCGAGCGAGGCTTCCAGGGCGGCGCCGGCGGCATCGGCCAGTCGCGCGGCCACCTCGTCGACGACGTCGGCGGGATCGGGCTGCGAGAGGTCGAACGCCGCGATCCGCGCCAGCGCGCGGCGGTACGCCACCCGAAGCGCCACCCACGACTCGTCGGCTCCCGATGCGGCGAAACCCTCCGCGGCGCCGACGGCCGCCAGCATCCCGTCGCGAAGCTCGCCCTCATCCGGCAGGTGGTCGCCTGCCCCCCGCAGATGCGCGAGCTCGTCGGGATGCCGCTGGTAGAAGTTCGCGAAACCCGTGGATGCGCCCACCAGTCGCCAGAGCGCCGGCCACCCTTGTGCGTCCGCCGCGAGCGCGCGCACGGCATCCGCGTCGCGCCGGGCGATGCGCACGACGGCACTCAGTGCACCGTCGGGGTCGGCCCCCAGCGACGCCATGTCGGCGAGCTCGTCGCGGCTCCGACCGACCTCGTCCGAGAGTTCCGCGAGGAACTCGTCGGCCTCACCCAGCCGGGTGAATCCGCGGCGGGCGAGCGCTGTGAGCGCACCGGTGCGTTCCCCCGACGTCATCGCCGGCCTGCGTCAGAGCATCTCGAGGTTGCTGCGAAGCTCGAACGGCGTCACCTGCGAGCGGTACTCCTGCCATTCGCGGCGCTTGTTGAGCAGCACGTAGTTGAAGACCTGCTCGCCGAGCGTCTCGGCGACCAGCTCGGACTCCTCCATGTACCCCAGCGCGTCATCCAGGCTCTGCGGAAGCGGCGCGTACCCCAGAGCACGGCGTTCGGCGTCGGAGAGCGACCAGACGTTGTCTTCGGCCTCGGCGGGGAGTTCGTACTCCTCTTCGATGCCCTTGAGCCCGGCCGAGAGCATGAGCGCGTAGGCGAGGTAGGGATTGGCCGCCGAGTCCAGCGCCCTGTACTCCACGCGTGAGGACTGGCCCTTGTTCGGCTTGTACAGCGGAACGCGCACGAGGGCCGAGCGGTTGTTGTGGCCCCAGCAGATGAAGCTCGGTGCCTCGTCGCCGCCCCACAGCCGCTTGTAGGAGTTGACGAATTGATTCGTCACCGCCGAGATCTCGTTGGCGTGACGCAGCAGACCGGCGATGAAGTGACGGCCGACCTTGGACAGCTGGTACTGCGCACCCTCCTGATAGAAGGCGTTCAGGTCGCCCTCGAACAGCGACATATGCGTGTGCATGCCGCTGCCGGGCTGACCGCTGAGGGGCTTCGGCATGAACGTCGCGTACACGCCCTGCTCGATGGCGACCTCTTTGATCACCGTGCGGAAGGTCATGATGTTGTCGGCGGTGGTCAGCGCGTCGGCGTACCGCAGGTCGATCTCGTTCTGTCCCGGACCGCCCTCGTGGTGGCTGTACTCCACGGAGATGCCGAGGTCCTCCAGCATCCGCACCGAACGCCGACGGAAGTCGTGCGCGGTACCGCCGGGGACGTTGTCGAAGTAGCCGGCGGAGTCCACCGGCTCGGGCCGGCCGTCGGGTCCGACGGTGGAGGACTTCAGCAGGTAGAACTCGATCTCGGGGTGGGTGTAGAACGTGAACCCGGCGTCGGCCGCTTTGGCCAGCGTCCGCTTCAGCACATGCCGCGGGTCGGCGACTGCCGGTGCGCCGTCGGGCGTGGTGATGTCGCAGAACATGCGCGCGGTGGGGTCGATCTCTCCCCGCCACGGCAGGATCTGGAAGGTCGTGGGGTCGGGGTGGGCGAGCAGGTCCGACTCGTACGACCGGGTCAGCCCCTCGATCGCCGATCCGTCGAATCCGAGCCCCTCGGCGAAGGCGCCCTCCACCTCGGCCGGCGCGATGGCGACGGATTTGAGTGTGCCGATGACGTCTGTGAACCACAGGCGCACGAACTTCACGCCGCGCTCCTCGATCGTGCGCAGTACGAAGTCCCGCTGCTTGTCCATGTCTCCCCTTCGTTCCCGGACTAGTTCCGGGAGCCTTCGGCGCCCCAAGTGTCGTCTCGCGCCTCGTCCTCGCTCCACGCGCGCGCCCGTTCCTTGAACAGCTCGGGCGCTCGCGCGGCCTCCTCGGCCGTGTCGAACGGGCCCGCACGGTCAACCGCCGGAGACGCGAACCCGCGCTCGACCGAACCGGTCGTGAGGTTGTACCAGTACTTTTCGCTGTCGCCGCTCACCGTGACTCCCTGCGTTCGCGTGCGCCCCGGATCGGCCGGTGCCACATTCGATCCTACTGATGCGCGCCGCGACGCTGGATAGGCTGGACGCATGGCATCCAAGGCGTCGCGCGCGGTCGGAGTGGACATCGGCGGAACCGGCATCAAGGCGGGGGTGGTGGACCTCGAGGCCGGTGAGCTGGTCAGCGACCGCATAAAGGTGCCGACGCCCGCCGGTGCCGAGCCGACAGACGTCCTGGCCGCCGTCACCGAGGTGCTCGACCGGCTGGGGGTCGCCGACGACGATTCGCTCGCGCTCGGGGTCGCATTCCCGGCGATCGTGAAGAACGGGCGGACCCTGTCGGCGGCGAACGTGTCGGAGAAGTGGATCGGCTTCGAGGCCGAGAAGTTCTTCGAGGACGGGCTCGGCCGCGACATCCACTTCGCCAACGACGCCGACGTCGCCGGCATCGCGGAAGTCCGCTTCGGTGCGGCGAAGGATGTCGACGGCCTGGTGATCCTCACGACGCTGGGCACGGGGATCGGCTCCGCGATGATCTACGACGGCGTGCTCATCCCGAACAGCGAACTCGGACACCTCCAGCGCGCGAACCACAAGCGCGACGCCGAGGGGTATGCCGCCTACTCCGCGATGGAGCGCGAGGGCCTGTCGTGGGAGAAATGGGCCGCTCGCCTGCAGTGGTACTACGACTACGTCGAGTTCCTCTTCAGCCCCGATCTGATCATCGTCGGCGGCGGGGTCTCCAAGAACGCGGACGACTTCTTGCACCTGCTGAAGGTGAAGGCCCCCATCATCCCGGCGGTGCATCGCAACAACGCCGGCATCATCGGGGCCGCAGCGCTCGGACTGGCGGTGCCCGAGGCGCTGCCGGCGGTCGGCGCGTAGCGGAGGCGATCCTCACGGCGAGGAGGCGCACACGGCGTTGGCCGCTCTACGATCGAGGTATGAGCAGGCAACGCTAGCCCCATCCGGGGGCGGCGACGACGAAGGGGACACCCCTGTGCGTGGCATGCTCTGCGACCTTTTGTTCCGCCTGTTTGGGCACCGCGTCTGCTGCGGACGCATCCCGGCCTGGACGGCTCGGGTGGGCCAGCGGTGGGACACCTATGACCGTGCACCCCTGAACCTGTACAACGTCATCTGGTGCATGCAGAACTGGATCCGGTCCGGGATGACGAACTAGCGCCGGCCTCGGCGAGGGCCGTCTTCCGAGTTCGGCAGGCCCGCGAGCTTCGGTGGTCTCTGGAGAGCTACGCGAACATCTGGCGCAGCACGTTCAGGTCTCCCGCGTCGAGCGCCTGCGCGATCACGTCGGCGTGGGCCGGGTTCGGGAACAGGCCCGACAGACCGTCGGCGAAGATCGTGCGCATGGTGTCGATGTCACCTGCAGCGGCTGCAGCGCTCATCGCCTCGACGGCGAGCTGGTAGGGAATCTGCTGGTATCCGGCGGGCGCGTTGTCCGGGCTGAAGTATGGCACCCACGGGATCGAGCTGTCCGGGTGAAGCAGCAGCACCTCACCCGGCTGGATCATTCGAGTGTGGTTGAGCATCGCGATGGCCAGCGCGTTCGCGATGCAGAACCGGTCACCGATGGCGTACAGCGCGTCGCCGGGCGCGACGGTGTAGGTCACGATCCGGCCGCCGTCGTCCAGGCCCGCGGTGCCCGCGGCGAGGTCGCGTGCTCCTCGGTCCACCAGGTCCCCGCTCAGGCTCGCGCTCATCCCGCCGACGTGGAGCCATTCCGGGTCCTCGCACCCGGCAGGACTGCCCTTCGGGATCGCGGTGCCGTTCCCGACGTACACATAGCCGTCGCCCAGCTCATCGGTCATGCTCTTGCCGGGCAGGTCCTCCCCCGCGGTCGCCAGTTCCTCGCTCGGCTCCTCCGTCGGCTGGAAGATCGCCCAGGACGACGCCTCGGCGTAGACGGCCGATACGGTCGGCGCAGCGAGGGCGACGAGGCCGCCGACGACGAGCACCGTGACTCCGGCGGCGACCTTGGCGGCGGCGTGCATGTGGACGACGGTACTGGGCCCAGGTACTCCGAAGCCAGAGCCGATCATGTGCCCGCCGGCTCGGTTGGGGCGGACCGGGGCGAGGTGCGGACCTCACCGAACTAAGCGAATGGGCCGGCCTGTACGCCGGGTTCTGTCCGGGAGCCGAAGCTCCGTGGACGGTCATCTCTCTCGGCGACACGTTGCCGTGCCGCTCCAGCGGTCTACCCGAGGACTCGGCGAGCCGCGTCAACATCCTCTGTCTGACCTTGCTCCGGGCGAGGTTTACCTTGCGAGCCGTGTCACCACGGCCCCGGTGGTCTCTTACACCACCGTTTCACCCTTACCGCGGCCGACCCTTCGATGAACTGAGGGACCGGTGCGGCGGTCTGTTTTCTGTGGCACTGTCTCGCGGATTGCTCCGGGTGGGTGTTACCCACCGCCCTGCCCTGTGGAGCCCGGACGTTCCTCGGCGCGGGAAACCCCGCTACGCGACCGTCCAGCCGACCCATTCGCACCGCCGACTATAGCCGGGTGCGCTGTGCGAGGCTCAGTCCTTCGCGGCGCTGTCGGCGATGCGCAGGTCCAACGGGAAGTCCACCGGAAAGTCACCGAACAGCAGACGGCCCGCGGATGCGGCGGCCTCGGTCACGCACGTGGCGACCTCATCGGCGTATCCGAGGGGGGTGTGCACGATGATCTCGTCGTGCAGGTAGAAGGCCAGATGCGGGCGACGGGCGAATCCCGGACCAGATCGAGGCGCCCCGTCCTCCTCGGCCACCTCGGGAAGCGCCGCCAGTCTGCCGCGCAGGTCGGCGAGCCACGCGAGGGCCCACTCGGCGGCCGTGCCCTGCACGACGAAGTTGCGCGTGAACCTCCCTCGGTCGCGCGCCGACCGCCGGGCCTGCGCCTGGTCGGCCTCGCTCGCCTCGGCACCGGTCGCCCGCGACTGCGCCTGCGCCCATCCCCCCGACGGCGACGGCGACGTGCGGCCGAGCCAGGTGGAGACCGACCCGCCGTCCTCACCGATGCGGGCGGCGTCATCCACCAACCGCATGGCACGCGGGAATGCTGTGCGCAGGCGCGGCACGAGGCGTCCGCTGTCGCCGCTGGTGGCGCCGTACATGGCACCGAGCAGCGCGACCTTCGCCTCCGCACGCGAGGCGAGCGCACCACGAGCCACGATCCCCTCATAGAGATCCCGGCCGCGCGCCGCCTCCGCCAGAGCGGTGTCACGGGCCATCGCAGCGAGAATCCGCGGCTCCAGCTGCGCGACGTCGGCGATGACCAGGCACCACCCCGGATCGGCGCGGACGGCCGCGCGCAGCTGGCGCGGGATCTGCAGGGCGCCCCCGCCGGACGACGCCCACCGGCCGGTCACCACTCCTGCCGGCACGTAGACCGGTCGGAAGCGCCCGTCGTGCACCCACTCCGCCAGCCACGCCCATCCGTTCGCGGTGTACAACCGCATCAGCTTCTTGTACTCGATCAGCGGTGCGATGGCGGGATGCTCGTGCCGCTGGAGTTCCCACCGGCTGGTGGATTCCACCAGGATGCCGGCACGGTGAAGAGCCCGCAGGAGCTTGGGCTGGGAGTCGAGGCTCGTCGCCCTGTCTCCGAGCGCGGCCCGAACATCGTCCGCGTGCCGCTGCAGCTGCTCGGGAAGCCCTCCGCCCGTCCGCTCCCCCAGCATCCGCCGCAGAATCGCGTCGTGCTCCGCCGGGTCCCACGGAAGACCGGCCGCGCGCAGCTCGCACGCCAGCAGCGCGCCGGCGGACTCCGCCGCGATCAGCAGGCGGAGAGGCCCGGGGGTGTGAGCACGCGCCAGAGCGTGCTGCTGGCGAGCGAACTCCGCCAGCACCGAGGTGAGGTCGCCGGGCACACCGTCCGCGCGCTCACCGATGTCGAAGAGGGCGGCGTCATCCGAGCGGTGCTCGGCCACCGGCGCATCCCATGCCCGCGCCGCGCGCAGGTCGGCGTCGTCGGTGACCGCCGCGGCGTCACGCAGGATCGCGTGTGTCAGTCGCAGGTCGTGTGCGCGGGCCACCCGCACCCCGGCGGCCAGGAGGGACTCGTACCACGCCGGGGTGTCGTGCCACACCCATCGCGGTGCGTCCGCTCGCTCCCGCGCCGCCACCCAGCTGCTCAGCCCGGCCTGGTCGACCTCGCTGCGCCGCTGTTCCGCGCCACTGTCGGCCAGCTCGACAGCGACGATGCGGTCGCCCGCGCGAGCGAGGACGACCCAGGCGGGCTCAGGCCTGTCCACCGGGCTCGACGTCGCGGCGGAAGCTCTCCCGGCGGTCCATGGCCTCGTTGGCCGCCTTGTCGGCGCGGGCGTTGGAGAGCCGCGGAACCCATTCGTAGGTCACGGGGCGGCCGGCCACGATCGCGTGCGCCTTCTGCACCAGCTGCTGCATGGCGGGATGCTTCACCTTCCAGCGCCCCGTCATCTGCTCCACGACGAGCTTGGAATCCATCCGCACGTGCACGGTGGCGTCCGGGTCGCGGTCATAGGCGGCAGCAAGGCCGGCGAGCAGCCCGTTGTACTCGGCGACGTTGTTGCTGGCGATGCCGACGTAGACGCCGAGCTCGGAGACGACACGGCCCTCGGCATCGATCACGACCGCACCGCCTGCGGCCACTCCCGGATTGCCGCGCGAGCCGCCGTCGGCTTCGACCACGAGGGTCGTCACAGACCCGATTCCTCCGTGCGCACGAGGATCGCCCCGCACTCAGGGCAGGTCACCACAGCAGTGGCCGCGGCCTGGCGCACCGCGCTGAGATCGGTGCCCGAGAGCACCATCCGGCACGACTCGCAGGTGCCGCGGAGAAGGAGCGCCGCGGCGGTTCCCCGGGTCGCGATGCGGTCGTACAGCGCGAGCAGGTCGGCCGGGACAGCGCCGGCGATGGCGGCCCGGTCGCGCTGAGCGGTGTCGAAGTCGCGCGTCGCCTCGGCGACGGCGGCTTTCGCTTCGGCGCTCAGCCGGCCGCCCTCGTCGTTGACCTCGGTGATCAGCTTCTCCGCCGCAGCGACGGCGCTGTCCGCCGCTTCGAGGCGTTCCATCACCGACAGTTCCGCGTCCTCGAGGTCGCTCTTCCGGCGAGCGAGCGAGGCGAGCTCGTTCTCCAGGCCCTGCGCCTCCTTGGCGTTGGCGCTCGTTGCCAGCCGTTGTGCGTCGCGTTCGGCCCGCGCATCCACGACGGCGACATCCGCTTCGATCCGAGCCAGCTCGGCGCGGAGATCGTCGCGGGTGCCGGCGAGGCGGCTCAGCTCCTGCGTGTGCGTCATGCGCTGGGCCAGCAGCTCCTGCACGCGCGCGGCCTGCGGCGGATTGGTCCGGGCCGCATCGGCGCGGCGGATGCGCACATCGAGGTCGGCGAGATCGAGCAATCGGCGCTGGTCGGCAGGGTCGGCGTTCACTCGACCAACCTACCTCCGCCCCGTGACACGCCGAGAGCCGCGGCCTCGCCCCTCCCTTCACAAGGCGACTGGCTACACTTCCGGCCATGACCGCCGACGACAACACCACGGGGCGTGTGCACCCCGAGCAGGACCGGAATCTCGGCGATCCGTTCGCGCTGGATCTTCAGCGCATCCAGTTCTCCCCCTATTTCTCCCGGCTGTCCGCGGTCACGCAGGTGGTGTCTCCGTCGATCTCCGGTGCACCGGTCCACAACCGCCTGACGCACACCTTGAAGGTGAGTGCGATCGCCCGTGCCGTGGCGTTGCAACTCAACGACCGTTCCCGCCGAACGGGCGGGAACGATATCTGCGACGTCACCGTCGTGGAGTGCGCTGCCCACGCGCACGATCTCGGACATCCGCCGTTCGGTCATCTGGGCGAGTCGGTGCTCAACCGTGTTGCCCGGGAGGACCTCGGGCTTCGCGACGGCTTCGAAGGCAACGCCCAGACCTACCGCATCCTGACGGCTCTCGACGTCACCGAACACGTTCCGCAGGGCCTCAACCTCACGGCGGCGGTGCGGGCCGCCACCGCGAAGTATCCCTGGACGCCCTCCGTCCGTCTCGCTCAAGGGGCAGAGCACGGCCTCCCCCGCGGGATGAGAGCTCGCTCCGACGGAGGCGTGAGCATCTTCAAGTACTCGGCGTACGACATCGACGGGGCCGACCTCGAGCAGGCCCGCTCCCACCTCGCGATCCCACCGCTCCGCCAGTCCGTCGAAGGCGCGGTTATGGATATCGCCGATGACATCGCCTACTCCGTGCACGACGTCGACGACTTCTATCGCGCGGGCATCCTGAACCATGCACCGATCGCGGCGGAGTTCGACGGCTGGTTGGCCGCGCCCGACCAGTGGCGACGGGCGGATGCCGCAGACCTCCGTGGCGACACCGCCCACGGGGCGGCCCTGGAGCGCGTCCGACGCAAGATGCGACGCGACGACGCGTGGATCGCGGAGGACGATGCCTTCCACGACGCGGTCGCGACGGTCCACAGGGAGCTCGTCGAAGAGCTCCTCGCGCGCCCGTTCGACGGCTCGCTGACGGCCGAACGCCAGCTTGCGACATTCACCGACCGCTGGATCCGAGCCCTCGAAGTCTCGGTGGTAGCGACCACGGCCGAGGACGCGCGGTCGGGCCCCGTGCGGTTGTCGCCGACGGCCTGGCACCACGTGGAGGTCTTGAAGTTCGTGCACAAGCACTTCGTCCTGAGCAGACCCGACCTGACGATCTACCAGCGGGGGCTCGGCCGCGTGCTCACCCGTTCGGTCCATGCACTCGTCGAGTGGCTGGAGGACGAGCGCGATCGCGACCGGGCGCCTCGGCGTCTGCGCGAACTCATCGAGCTCGCCCGCCACGGGTATGAACGCGCACAGAGCGACGAGGACACGCGCCTGCCCGGCGACGAGGTGCACCGTCTGTCGCAGGCGCGAGGGATCCTCGACTACGTCGCATCGTTGACCGATGCTCAGGCGACGGCGTTCTCGGAGGCGATCTCGGGCCGGACCGATCGGCTGTGGTCGCTCGGTCAGGGTCTCTGAAGAAGACGGGAAATCGCGGTGTGGGCCCTGCCGGGATCGAACCGACGACATCCACGGTGTAAACGTGGCGCTCTACCAGCTGAGCTAAAGGCCCGCCCTTCGAGTCTATGGGCACCCCGTCGACATGCCGCGCGAAGCGTCCTAGGCTGGTTTCGTGGAACGATACGACATCCCGCCTGACGGAACCAACGTGTTCGGAGCGCTGGAGGCCGCGTGGGCGACGACGCCGTTGCTCCCCGTGCTCAGGACCGCAGACGCCGCCCAAGCGGTCGCCCATGCGCGACTGCTGGCCGATGCCGGACTTCGAACCATCGAGCTCACCGCCACCACCCCGGAGTGGCGAAGCGCCCTGGAGGAACTCCGCTCGCTGGACATCCTGCTGGGCCTGGGCACGGTCGTGGATGCGGAGACCGCTGAGGCCGCGCTCGACTCCGGGGCGGATTTCCTCGTCTCACCCCGTCTGGCCCCCGACGTCCGCGCCATCGCGGCCGGGCGGGGCATCCCGTTCATCGAGGGCGGATTCACCCCGACCGAACTGGCCACGGCGCTGGAGGGCGGGATCGCCAAGCTCTTCCCCGCACACGTGGGCGGACCGGAGTACCTGCGCAGCGTGCTCGCCGTGGTCCCCGGGTCGCGAATCGTTCCGACCGGCGGCATCGAGATGGACGAGGTGGACGAGTGGCTCGCGGCAGGGGCCGTGGCCGTCGGGGTGGGGTCCGCTCTCATCCGCCGTCTCACCGACGACCCGAACGCGGTATCGGGGCTCGTGAACCGATGAGCGGAGCCATCGAGGTGCTCGTCATCGGAGAGCCGCTGGTGGAGCTGTCCGCAGCCTCGCCACTGGACACCGCAGACACCTTCTCGCTGTCGTTCTCGGGTGATGCCCTCAACTCTGCCGCCGCCGCGGCTGCCGCGGGTGCGCACACCGCCGTCCTCACGCGCCTCGGCGAGGACGAGGTGAGCGGTCGCCTCCGGCGGTACATGGGCGCCCTCGGCATCGACACCCGGCATGTCATGGCGGCCTCGGAGCACACCGGGGCCTATCTCGTCGGAGCAGACCCGCAGGGCACTCGCGACTTCGTCTACCTGCGGGCCGGGTCCGCGGCATCCCGGCTGTCGCCGGGCGACCTGGATCGGCTGGTGCTGTCCGAGGTGAAGGTGCTCCTGGTCAGCGGCATCACGATGGCGATCTCCGAGTCGGCAGCGGCGACGGTTCTCCGCGCCGTGCGGGAGGTCTCGGAGGCCGGGGGCCGGGTCATCTACGACCCCAACTTCCGCCGTCGCCTGACGAGCGTCGACGCCGCACGCGAGGCGTTCCGGGCGATCGCACCCCACTGTCATCTCGTCCTCCCGTCGTGCCCCACCGACAGCGGCGCCCTCCTGGACACCGATGATCCCCTCACCGCCGCCGAGCGAGCCCTCGAACTGGGAGCAGCCAACGTCTGCGTCACCCAGGGGGCGGCGGGCGTGCTCTATCACGATGGAACGCGCGTGCGCCGGGTCCCGCCCTCGGCCGCTCCGGTCATCGTCGACGCGACAGGCGCCGGGGACGTCTTCGCCGGGACGCTCGCGGCGTGCCTGTCACGCGGCCCCCTCGACGAGGACGTCATCACGCTCGCGGGCGCCGCTGCGGCGCTCTCACTGCGCGGGCAGGGCGGAACCGGGCACCTGCCGACCCTGGCCGAGACGCAGGAGCACGCGGCGACCGCGGCACGCTCGGCGTCGTGAGCGCGGGGCTCAGGACCAGCCGATGCTCTCGGATACTTCCCGCGCCGTTTGGGCGACCAGCGGGCCGGCCAGCTCGGGCGGCATCTCCTCGAGGTCGCTGACCAGCTGGGAAACGCTCACGGCGGCGACGACGCGGCCCGTCGCGTCTCGCACGGCAGCACCGACGCACACCACCCCCATCTCGTTCTCCTCGTCGTCGAGGGCCCACCCGCGACCCGCGGAGACATCGAGATCCGTGGCGAGCGCGTCCAGCGTGGTGCGCGTGTTCGGGGTGCGCTTGGCCTGCCCGGTACGGGTCACGATCTCTCGCACGTCCGGACGCGGGAGACCGGCCAGGAGCGCTTTGCCGATGGCGGTGCAGTGGAGCGGAATCGACATTCCGATACGCGACGCCATCCGATAGGGCTTGCTGGCTTCGAGCTTGCGCACGTAAATAGCCTCGTCGCCGGCGAGCACCGCGAGATGGACGGTGGCCCCGGTTCGAGCCCGCAGGCGCTCCAGAGCCGGATCGGCGCTGGAGAAGGTGTCCAGGCGACCGAACACCCGCCCAGCCAGACCCATCAGTTTCGGGCCGGGCAGGTAGCCGCCGGCGTCGTCGATGGTGCAGAATCCCGATCGCACCAGATCCTGCAGGATGCGGTGCACGCTCGATTTCGGCAACCCGGTGGCGTTCACCAGGTCCGCGAATCGGCGGTGATCGCCTAGGGCTTCGAGGACGGCGAGCACCTTGGAGGTCGCGTTGCCGCGCTGCCCATCGTCCACTACTGCCTCCCCCGACACTCTAGAACGGTGTCAGTACGTTACGTGCTTGCCCCCGTCGACGATGACATCGACCCCGGTCACCCCTCGTGCGCCGACGAGACCCACGACCGCCTCGGCCACGTCCTCCGGGCCGAGCGTCCGCGCGAGCGGCGCGACGGCGCGCTCGCGCGCGGCTATTTCGGCGAAGGCGTCGCCATGGTGATCGAGCTGCCACCGCGTCGACACGGTGCCGGGCGATACCGAATTCACGCGGATCTCCGGACCGAGGGTGGCGGCCAGGGTGCGCGTCAGCTGGAGGAGCGCCGCCTTGCTGACCCCGTAGGGGATGGATGACCCGATGCCGCGATAGGCGGAGATCGAGGCGATGTTGATGATGACGCCGTCACTGGCCCTCAGCAGACCGGCGAACGCACGGGCGGTGCGGAAGGCGGCGATGACATTGACGCTGAGCAGTTCGCTCCAGGTGTCCTCGTCCAGCGCGTCGAGGTCATCCATCGGGATCCACCGCGTCGTGCCGGCGTTGTTGACGAGCACGTCGCAGCGGCCGAACTCCTCCTCGCAGCGCTTCGCCAACTCCCGCACCTGCGCGTCGTCACGCACATCGGTGCGTACCGCGATGATCTGCGCCCCCGCCTCCTGGAGCCGGCTCACCGTCTGCTGAGCAGCGTCGGCGGAGCCGTTGTAGGTGATGACGAGCCGCGTGAAGCCCGCCGCGTGAAGACCCTCGGCGATCGCTGCGCCGATGCCCGTCCCGCCGCCGGTGATGACCGCGACGCGGTCGGAGTTCTCGGTCATGATTCTCCTTGGTCGAGCAGTTCGGTCACGGCGGCATGCGCCCCCCACCGCGTAAGTGTGTCCCGTCTGTCCGCCACCGCGGCGATGAATGCGGCCGGGGCGGCGTTGTCCAGACCCGCTGCTTCCACGATCGTCCGCGCCTGGTCCAACGGAGTACCGGGCCTGAGCAGGCCGGGCTCCCGCACGAGTCCGCGCGTGGCGCACTCCGCCCAAGCGGCGAGGCAAAGGGCGAGCCACTGGCCGCCGCGCCCGCGCTCGGAGGCGTATTCCAGCGGAGCGGCCAGACGTTGGGCGAGCTTATGGGCACCCCCGGCGGCGATCTGGTCGAGACGGTGGTCGATGCGCGGGTTGGCGAAGCGCCGTACGGATGATTCCGATTCGGCGGCGGGCGAGATGCCGGGACTCTCGGGGATGGCGGGAATGAGGTCGTCCGCGAAAGCGGACTCCAGCCCTCGGCGGAGCACCGAATCCTCGACGGCGGCGTGCGTGGTGGTGTGGCCGACGAGGAGGCCGAGGTAGGCCAGGAGAGAGTGCGGCGCATTCACCAGGTTCAGCTTGACCGCCTGCCACGGCGCGATGTCGTCCACGAACAGCGCGCCCGCGCGCTCCCACCGCGGGCGGCCTGCGGCGAAGTCGTCCTGCAGGATCCAGCGGAAGAAGGGCTCCGTGGCCACCAGCGCCCCGTCGTCCGCACCGGTGGCGCGCTGCGCCTCGCGCACGATCTCGTCCGTCGGTGCGGGGACGATCCGGTCGACGACGGCGTTGGGGAACGCCGCGCTCTCCGCGAGCCACTGGGCCGCGCGCGCCTCGCCGCGCGCCTCGGCGAACTCCACGGCGAGGGAGCGGAGCACCTCGCCGCCGTTGAGGATGTTGTCGCACACGACGAAGCTGACGGCTCCGGCTCCCGTGCGCTCGCGTTCGCGCGCGGTGGCCACGACCTGCCCGATAAGGCTTCGCGTGCCCCCATCGTCCAGGTCGTCGGCGATGACGTTCCGGTCGAGTGCCCCGTCGGGCGTCCGCGGGTACCCCGCTTCGGTGGCGGTGATCGTGACGACCTCCGTGCGGCGGTCGGCGAGGGCGGCGAGAAGCGCCTCCGGCTCACGCCGGGCGACGATGCCGCCGGTCACGACCTCCACCCGCTCCGCCCTGGCGCCCTCGGCATCGGCCTCCACCACCGTGTACGCCCAGTGGTTGTCGCGCAGCGATCCGATCACTTCCTCGGATCGCTGCGCGACGGCCACCACCCCCCAGCTGTCGGGGTCGCCCGCCTGCCCGGCACGCGCGGTGCCCACCCAGGTGTGGGCGCGGGCGAACGCACCCGCCCCCAGGTGCACCTGCGTCCGTGACGGCGTCATCGCGGCTGGGGGTCGCCCGGTCCGAGGTCCTCGATGTCGACGTCCTTGCCCTCTTTCGCAGCGGCGAACGCCACGAGCGAGACCAGGGAGAGGAAGACGAACAGCCCCGCGATCAGCCACGGCTCCCCTCCGAGTTGCGCCTGGAGCCCGGCGGCCACAAGCGGCGTGAACCCGGCGAGGGCGGCACCGATCTCCCGCGACGTCGCGAACCCGGAGTAACGCACCCGAGCGCCGAACAGCTCGGCGTAGAACGCCGGCTGCACCGCGATCATCGGTGCAAGCCCGAGAGACGTGGCCAGCAGAAGCGCGAGCCAGATCAGGATGGGCTCGCCGGTCTCGATGAGAAGCCAGAACGGGAAGGCGAAAGCCGCCGTGAAGATGACGCTGAAGAGGTTCAGGGGCTTTCGGCCGATGCGGTCGGAGAGCGCGCCGTAGACCGGCTGCAACGCGATCACGACCACCGAGAAGATGATCACGCCCGTCAGGGCCGTCGACCGCGGGAGCCCCAGGGTGCCGGTGACGTAGCTCACGACGAAGGTCGCGCAGAGGTAGACCAGGGCGGTGTCGGCGATGTGTGCGCCGATGCCGATGAGCATGTTCTTCGGGTACTGGCGCACCGCATCCAGGACGGGCAGCTTGACCATCTTCTGCGTCTTGCGCATCTCGAGGAAGATCGGCGACTCCTCCACCCGCAGGCGCACGTACAGGGCGACGCCGATGAGCGCGAAGCTGAACAGGAACGGGATGCGCCACCCCCACGACAGCAGCACGTCGTCGGGCATCGTGCCGACGATCAAGAAGACGACGGTGCCGAGCAGGAGCCCGATCTGCACGCCGGTCTGCGCGAACGACGTGAAGAACCCGCGCCTCGCGTGCGGCGCGTGTTCGGCGAGCAGAGTGGATGCTCCGCCGAACTCCGCGCCGGCACCCAGACCCTGAGCGACCCGGAGGATCACGAGGAAGAGCGGGGCCAGCAGGCCGACCGACTCGTAGGTGGGAAGCAATCCGATGACGCCGGTGGACACCCCCATCACGAGGGTGGTGATGACCAGGGTGGCGCGGCGCCCGATCCGGTCGCCGATGTGCCCGAAGAGGATGCCGCCGAGAGGGCGGAAGACGAACCCGACGCCGAAGGTGGCGAAAGCGAGGATCGCCCCGATCGCAGGGTCGCTGTCGGGGAAGAACAGCGGCGCGAACACCAGCGCGGACGCGGTGCCGTAGATGAAGAAGTCGTACCACTCCAGTGCGGTTCCGACCACGGATCCGAAGACCACACGGCGCAGGTCGCGTGGGCTGGTCGGTGTGGTCCGTGGCGCGGTCGCGGCAGCATTGCCGCTGGGTGAAGAGCTCATGCTCGGTTCTCCTCGTTGAGGGTGGACAGGGGGGAGACGTTCTGCTCGCCGGCGAGTTGATCGAGCGCGTCGACCGTGCCGGGGGCAATGGTTATTCCGGAGGCGAGGCGCTGCCCGCGGGTGTTCCATTCGGGCTCGCCGGGCATCAGGATGCCGGAGGATCCTTCGGCGGGTTCCGACCCGTGGACGCGCTCGCGGAGCTGTTCCACCTCGGCGGAGAAGGTGTCCACGTCGACGAACGCCGCGACATCCAGGGCGATCAGGACGGTGCCGAACGTTCCGTCGTAACCCGCGGAACTGCCGCTGCCCGTCCCGCTCAGCAGCCCGGCGACGATGTCGGCGATGAGGCCCAGTCCGTACCCCTTGTGGCCGCCGAACGGAAGGAGGGCGCCCCCCGCGTAGAAATCCCGGGGGTCGGTGGTGCTCCGGCCTTCGGAGTCGACGATGAGCCCCTCGGCGATCGGCGCACTGTTGGCCACCGAGACGGCGAGCTTCCCCTCGGCCGTCGCCGACGTGGCGAAGTCGACGACCACGGGCGCGGTACCGCCCGCGCCCGGGACGGCCCATGCGAGCGGATTGGTGCCCAGCAGGCGGGTGCGACCACCCCACGCGGCGACGGTCGGGTCTGCATTGGCGAGTGCGAATCCGACCAGACCTCGCGCCGCCATCCGCTCGACGTACTCCCCCAGCCGCCCCACGTGCTGGCAGCGGCTGAGCACAGCGGTCGCGATGCCGTAACGGGCAGCGCGGTCGGCGGCCTCGTCCGCTCCGAGGCGGGCGGTCACCTGCCCGAACGCGTTCGCCCCGTCGATGCGCGCGGCGGCAGGTGCCGAAGACTCGAGCACCACGGGAGCGGCCGCGGGGTCGAGTTTGCCCTCCCGGATGAGGCGCGCGTACGGGGCGAGGCGACGGACTCCATGAGAATCGTGACCGCGTAGGTCGGCTTCGACCAGCGAGCCCGCGACGGTGTCCGCCGTGTCTGCCGGCGCACCGAGCGACTCCAGGAGCGCGCGGGCCCAAGCGGCCAGCCGGTCGGCGTCGAGGACCACTGCGTTCTCGTTCACGGGGGACACCTTCGTCTATCGCGGATGTGATGTTCCGTGAGGCAGAACTCGGTTCCGTCTCACGTAGGACGTTACCGGTCTCCACCCGCCAGGTAAAGGGGCGACACGGCGCGATCCGTCAGCGGTGCGCGGTGTCGGGCCATGCCGTCCGGATCTCTCCCGACTCGCTAGGCTGGGAGAGGTGCGTTGTACACCGCGGACAACGCCTTGCGCGCACCCTTGGCGATTCCCTGGCATGATCTGCCAGCCGTAGAAAGGCCTTCCCGTGACTGTTCACGATCAGGATCCGTACTCGCAGGATGCGCTCGACAGCGACCCCGATGAGACCGCCGAGTGGCAGGAGTCGCTCCAGCAGCTGGTCAAGGCCAAGGGACACGGCCGTGGTCGCGAGATCATGCTGAGCCTGCTGAAGGCCTCCAAAGACCTTCACCTCGGCGTGCCGATGGTCCCCACCACCGACTACATCAACACCATCGCGCCCGAGAACGAGCCCGAGTTCCCCGGGGACGAGGAGGTCGAACGCCGCTACCGTGCGTGGGTCCGTTGGAACGCCGCGATCACCGTCCACCGTGCACAGCGGCCGGGAATCGGAGTCGGCGGCCACATCTCGACCTACGCGTCATCCGCCGCCCTCTACGAAGTGGGCTTCAACCACTTCTTCCGCGGGCACGATCACCCCTCCGGCGGCGACCAGATCTTCATCCAGGGCCACGCCTCCCCCGGCACCTACGCACGGGCATTCCTCGAGGGCCGTCTCAGCGAAGCCCAGCTCGACGGATTCCGTCAGGAGAAGTCCGCGGCGCCCAACGGCATCCCCTCCTACCCGCATCCGCGCCTGATGTCGGAGTTCTGGCAGTTCCCGACCGTGTCGATGGGGCTCGGCCCCATCAACGCCATCTACCAGGCGATGACCAACAAGTACCTCACCAACCGCGGCATCAAGGATGCCGGTGACTCGCACGTCTGGGCGTTCCTCGGCGACGGCGAGATGGATGAGGTGGAAAGCCGCGGCCAGCTGCAGGTCGCCGCCAACGAGGGCCTGGACAACCTCACTTTCATCGTCAATGCGAACCTGCAGCGCCTGGACGGCCCGGTGCGCGGTAACGGCAAGATCATCCAGGAGCTGGAGAGCTTCTTCCGGGGTGCCGGCTGGAACGTCATCAAGGTCGTGTGGGGCCGCGAGTGGGACGACCTGCTCAAGCGTGACACCGACGGCGCACTGCTGAACCTCATGAACGTGACGCCCGACGGCGACTACCAGACCTACAAGGCCGAAAGCGGCGCGTACGTCCGCGAGAACTTCTTCGGCCGCGACGAGCGCGCCGCCGCTCTCGTCAAGGACTACACCGACGAGCAGATCTGGAACCTCAAGCGCGGCGGCCACGACTACCGGAAGGTGTACGCGGCTTTCAAGGCCGCCGTCGAGCACAAGGGCCAGCCCACCGTCATCATCGCCAAGACCATCAAGGGCTACGGTCTGGGTCCGCATTTCGAGGGCCGCAACGCGACCCACCAGATGAAGAAGATGACCCTCGATGACCTCAAGCTCTTCCGCGACGCGATGCACATCCCCATCAGCGACGCCAAGCTCGAGGAGAACCCCTACCTTCCGCCGTACTACAACCCGGGTGCGCAGGACGAGACGATCCAGTATCTCCTGGAGCGGCGCCGGTCACTCGGCGGCTTCCTCCCCGAGCGTCGCTCGCACCACGTCGGGCTGACCCTCCCCGGGGACGACGCGTATGCGCTGCCGAAGAAGGGGTCGGGCACGCAGGAAGTGGCCACCACCATGGCCTTCGTGCGTCTGCTCAAGGACCTGCTGCGAGCGAAGGACTTCGGCCACCGCATCGTGCCGATCATCCCCGACGAAGCGCGCACCTTCGGGATGGACGCCTACTTCCCGACCGCGAAGATCTACAACCCCAACGGTCAGCACTACACCTCCGTCGACCGCGAGCTGCTCCTGGCGTACAAGGAGAGTCCGCAGGGCCAGATCATCCACGTGGGGATCAACGAGGCGGGCGCCCTCGCCGCCTTCACCGGGACCGGCACGTCGTACGCGACGCACGGCGAGCCGCTCATCCCGGTCTACGTCTTCTACTCCATGTTCGGGTTCCAGCGCACCGGCGATGCCCTGTGGGCCGCCGGCGACCAGATGGCGCGCGGCTTCCTGATCGGGGCCACCGCCGGGCGCACGACGCTGACCGGCGAGGGGCTGCAGCACGCCGACGGCCACTCGCCGCTGCTGGCATCCACCAACCCCGCCGTGGTCACCTACGACCCCGCCTACGGGTACGAGATCGCCCACATCGTCCGCTCCGGTATCGAGCGGATGTATGGCGGCAACCACCCGGATCCGAACGTCATGTACTACCTGACGGTGTACAACGAGCCCATCGTGCAGCCGGTAGAGCCCGAGGGTGTGGATGTCGACGGGATCGTCCGCGGCATCCACCGCATCTCCGCCGGCGAGGGCGACGGCGCGCGCGCGCAGATCCTTGCGTCGGGTGTGGGTGTGCCGTGGGCGCTCGAGGCGCAGAAGCTCCTCAGGGAGGACTGGGGCGTCGGAGCGGACGTGTGGTCGGTCACCTCGTGGGGTGAACTGCGCCGCGACGGTCTGGCCGCCGACGAGCACAACTTCCTCCGCCCCGAGGATGCGCCGAAGACGGCGTACATCACGGACAAGCTCGCGGGAGCCCCCGGCCCGGTCGTCGCCGTGAGCGACTTCGAGCACGCGGTGCAGGAGCAGATCCGCCCCTGGGTGCAGCACAACTTCCACACCCTCGGCGCCGACGGTTTCGGATTCTCCGACACCCGTCCGGCGGCCCGTCGGTTCTTCAACATCGACGGCCCCTCCATCGTGGTCAAGACGCTCCAGGCGCTGGCGGCCGAAGGGGCCGTTGACGCAGGGCTGTCGGCGCAGGCCATCGAGAAGTACCGTCTGCACGATGTGACGGCCGGCACGAGTGGGAACGCCGGCGGGGAGAGCTGACCTCGGGATGGACGCGCGCAGCGCCACCCCGGCGGACAAGGCCGAGACGCTCGCGTGGTTGCGTCGTATTTCGGGCGATCTCGCTACAGCGACGATCAACCGGCTGCAGGAGTCGCTCCCCTGGTACGCCGAGATGCCACCGGCCCGCCGCTCCGCGGTGGGCCTGGTGGCACAGGCAGGGATCACGTCGTTCATCCAGTGGTACGACGACCCGACGTCCACTCCCTGGATCGCCGCCGACATCTTCGCCGCGGCGCCTCGTGAGCTGCTGCGCAGCGTCAGCCTGCAGCAGACGCTGCAGCTGATCCGGGCGACGGTCGAGGTGACCGAGGAACGCGTCAAGGGGCGAAGCGGCAATGTCCGCGACGCGATCCTGCTGTACTCCCGCGAAGTCGCCTTCGCCGCCGCCGACGTCTACGCGCGCGCAGCCGAAGCACGCGGCCTGTGGGATGCGCGCCTGGAGGCGCTCGTCGTCGACTCGATCCTCACCGGGGAGGCCGACGAGGAGCTCCCCAGCCGCATCGCCGCCCTCGGCTGGCACGGCCATGGCGAGGTCGCCGTCCTCGTGGGTACCACTCCCCCACAGCTGGACGTGGATCAGTTGCGCCGCACGGCACGCAAGCTCGGCGTGGACGTCCTCATCGGCGTGCAGGGGATCCGCCTGGTCCTGGTCGTCGGCCGGGCCCAGGCCGCCCGTACCGAGGACGCTGCGCCGGAGCTGCCATTCCCCGAGATCGCCCGACGACTGGAACCCGGCTTCGGTGAAGGCCACCTCGTGCTGGGGCCGACCGTTCCCGCCCTCGTCGACGCCGGCCAGAGCGCCCGTGCGGCCCTCGCCGGGTTCGCGGTGGCGAGCGCCTGGCGCGGCGCCCCCCGGCCCGTCGATGCCGACGACCTGCTTCCCGAGCGGGCGCTGGCGGGCGATCCCCTGGCCAAGCAAACCCTGGTCGAGCGGATCTACCGACCGCTCCATACCCACAGCACCGACCTGGTCTCGACGCTGTGGAGCTACCTGGACAATGGCCGGTCGCTGGAAGCGACCGCGCGCGAACTGTTCGTCCACCCCAACACCGTCCGCTACCGCCTCAAGCGGGTGTCGGAGGTGATCGGGTGGGATGCGACCGGTCCTCGCGAGGCACTCATCCTCCAGACCGCGCTCATCCTGGGCGCCATCGGCACCGACGCCACCCGTCGCCGCCCCACCACCCTGCGTCGGGCGGCGCACTGATGTGGGTTAGGCACAAAGGTTCTGCCGATTCTTGTCCGGCGATCTCCGAAGGTCGCCCTCCGATCCTTGACAGGATGGAACGATGATCATCGCCGTCTTCCCCGGACAGGGTTCGCAGACTCCCGGCTTCCTTGCTCCCTGGCTCGAGGTGGACGGGACGCGCGACCGTCTCGAGCGCTACTCGGACGCGGCCGGAATCGACCTCGTGGCCGCCGGTACGCAGTGGGACGCCGACCAGATCCGCGACACGAAGATCGCTCAGCCCCTCATCGTCGCCGCGAGCCTGGTGTCGTGGGCGACCGTGACCGCGTCCGCCGGCACTCGCCCTGATGGCGTCGCCGGTCACTCCGTGGGCGAGATCGCCGCACTCGTGGCGTCGGGGGTGCTCTCGGACGATGAGGGGATGCGCCTGGTCGCCCTCCGCGGACGGGCGATGGCGGACGCTGCCGCTCTCGAACAGACCGGCATGAGCGCGATCGTCGGCGGCGACGCGGACGAGGTCACCGCCCGCCTCCAGAACCTCGACCTCACCCCGGCCAATCACAACGGCGGCGGACAGATCGTCGCGGCGGGGAGCCTGCCGGCATTGGCCGAACTCGCCGACACGCCGGTCGCGGGCAGCCGCGTCATCCCCCTGCGGGTGGCCGGCGCCTTCCACACCCGCTACATGGAGCCCGCCGTGGCGGCCCTGCGCTCCGCCGCGAACGGCCTGTCCCCCGCCCACCCGGACACGACCCTGTGGACGAACGCCGACGGCTCGGTCGTCTCGGACGGCCGTACCGCCCTGGACCTCCTCGTCGCCCAGGTGGCCTCCCCGGTGCGCTGGGACCTGTGCATGGAGTCGTTCGGCGCGCACGGCGTCACCGGCATCATCGAACTCGCGCCCGCCGGTGCCCTCACGGGGCTCGCGAAGCGCGGCCTCCGTGGCACACCCACCGTCGCGGTGAAGACACCCGACGACATCGCTGCAGCCGTTGCGCTGCTGAAGGGAGAGGCAGCATGACCGCCGTCCTCACGCAGCCCCAGGGTCCGGCGCACACCCGGATCTACTCCTACGGTGCCGCCCGCGGCGAGCGGGTCGTGCCCAACGACGACCTCGTCGGGCCGATCGACTCCAGCGACGAGTGGATTCAGCAGCGCACGGGGATCATCACGCGCGTGCGCGCCGAGGCGACCACCTCGGCGATCGATCTCGCCGCCGATGCGGCGGCGGAGGCCATCGAGCGGTCCGGGGTCCCCGCGTCTGAGATCGACGCCGTCATCGTGGCCACGGTCAGCAACCCCAAGCAGACGCCGTCGGTGTCGGCCATCGTCGCAGACCGGATCGGGGCCACCCCCGCCGCCGCATACGACGTCAACGCCGCCTGTGCGGGATTCGCCTACGCCGTCGCCCAGGCCGACGCCCTCATCCGCGGGGGCATCATCCGCCACGCGGTCGTGGTCGGCGCCGAGAAGCTCAGCGACATCGTGGACCCCACCGACCGCAGCATCTCCTTCCTCCTCGGCGACGGGGCGGGCGCCGTCGTGATCGGCCCCAGCGACACGCCCGGGATCGGCCCCACGGTCTGGGGCTCCGACGGGTCGAAGTCGGACGCGGTGGGCATGAACCACACCCTCATCGAGTTCCGCGACGGCCTCGCCCCCTGGCCCACCCTGCGCCAGGAGGGACCCACGGTGTTCCGCTGGGCCGTCTGGGAGATGGTCAAGGTGGCGCGCCAGGCGCTCGAGGCCGCCGGCGTCGAGGCCTCCGATCTCGCGGCGTTCGTGCCCCACCAGGCCAACATGCGCATCATCGACGAGTTCGCCAAGCAGCTCGGCCTTCCCGACACGGTCGTCATCGGCCGCGACATCGCCACGACGGGCAACACGTCCGCGGCGTCGATCCCGCTGGCCACGCACCGCCTCCTCGAGGAGCACCCCGAAGTCAGCGGCGGCCTGGTGCTGCAGATCGGCTTCGGAGCCGGACTCGTCTTCGGCGCGCAGGTCGTCGTCCTCCCGTAGCCCCCGCGACCCGGACCCTAGACTGAACAGGGCCCTGCGGGGCTCGCGAACCCGAAGAACGAACAGGAGAAACCCATGGCATTCACCAACGACGAGGTCCTCGCCGGACTCGCCGAACTGATCACGGACGAGACCGGAATCTCGGCCGACGAGGTCGCGCTGGAGAAGTCCTTCACGGATGACCTCGACATCGATTCGATCTCGATGATGACGATCGTCGTGAACGCCGAGGAGAAGTTCGGTGTGACCATTCCCGACGACGAGGTCAAGAACCTCAAGACCGTCGGCGACGCGGTGACCTACATCACGTCGAACCAGGCGTAACCGTTTCCTCCGGTGGGGGCTCGCCCCCACCGGCTCCCCCCTGAGGATCCTTCATATGAGCACCTCCCGCATCGTCGTCACCGGCATCGGCGCGTCCACCCCCATCGGCGGGACCGCACCGGAGAGCTGGTCCGCGCTGCTCGCCGGGGAATCCGGCGCGCACACCCTCGAGCACGACTGGGTCGATGAGTACCAGCTCCCGGTCACCTTCGCGGCAGAGGCGATGGTGCGCCCCGACAGTGTGCTCGAACGCCCCGTCGCCAAGCGACTGGACCCCGCGTCGCAGCTGGCTCTGGTGGCCGCCATGGAGGCCTGGGCCGACGCGGGGAGCCCCGAGGTGGACCCCGAGCGCCTCGGTGTGGACTTCGCCACCGGCATCGGCGGCGTCTGGACCCTGCTGGATGCCTGGGACACGCTGCGCGAGAAGGGCCCGCGCCGCGTCATGCCGATGACGGTGCCCATGCTCATGCCCAACGCCGCTGCCGGCAACCTCTCCCTGCACTTCGGCGCGCGCGCGTATGCACGCACGGTCGCCAGCGCGTGCGCCTCCAGTACCGAGTCGATCGTCAACGCCCTCGAGCATCTCCGCGCCGGCCATGCCGACATCGTGATCGCCGGTGGGACGGAGTCGGCGATCCACCCGATCACCCTGGCCGCGTTCTCCTCGATGCAGGCGCTGTCGCGCCGCAACGATTCGCCCGAGACCGCATCGCGTCCCGGCAGCATCGATCGCGACGGTTTCGTGATGGCCGAGGGAGCCGCCGCGCTGATCCTCGAGACGGAAGAGCACGCCCGGGCACGCGGCGCACAGATCTACGGCGTGCTGGTCGGCGGCGGCGTCACCGCCGATTCCTACCACATCACTGCGAACGACCCGGAAGGCCATGGCGCAGCCCGGGCCGTGCGTCTGGCCCTCGAGATGGCGGATGCATCGCCGGACGACGTCACGCACATCAACGCGCACGCCACTTCCACCCCGGTGGGTGACCCGAACGAGTACCAGGCGCTGCGCTTGGTGTTCGGGTCTCGCGTCGATGACATCCCGCTTTCCGCGACCAAGGCGTCGACGGGTCACCTGCTCGGCGGAACCGGCGCGCTGGAGGCGATCTTCACGGTGCTCGCTCTGCGCGACCGGGTGGCACCGCCGACGATCAACCTCACCGAGCAGGATCCGGACGTGCCCTTCGCCATCACCGGCACACCGGTTGAACTGGGCGGCGGAGACCACCTCGCCATCAGCAACTCCTTCGGTTTCGGCGGGCACAACGCCGTGGTGGCGTTCGCGAGCGTCTGACACCCCGCCTCACCACGAAGACCCCGCGCCTTCGGGCGCGGGGTCTTCGTGATATCGGGCGAGGACACGATGTCCCGGCCGCCGGGAAGACTCACCGGCGTCCGGTACCCACGCGTCGCTCGGCCCGAAGCCTGCGGGTCACCCCACTTTGTGCAACCAGACCACGGATGCGTCGTCGCTGGCGTGGCGGAACGGCTCGAGCTCCTCGTCCCACGCCGCGCCGAGGGCGACCTCCAGTTCGTGGCGGAGTTCCATGGGGTCGCCGGCAGCCACCTCCATCGCGTACCGGAGGCGGTCCTCCCCGATCACCACGTTTCCCGCGGAGTCGGTCTGGGCATAGTGGATGCCGAGCCCGGGCGTGTGCATCCAGCGTCCGCCGTCGCTGCGCGGGGTCGGGTCCTCTGTTACTTCGAACCGCAGGTGCTCCCACCCGCGGATCGACGTCGCCAGAGCGGCGCCGGTTCCCACCGGGCCCTCCCAGTAGAACTCCGTCCGACGGGCGCCGGTGAGTACCGGCTGATCCGTCCACTCGAAGTTCACGGCGCGGCCCAGGCTGCGGCCCACCGCCCACTCGAGGTGTGGGCACAACGCGCGCGGCGCAGAGTGAATCAGAATCACCCCGCGCGAAAACGTGCTCGCCATCGTCTCTCCTTCGTCAGGTACGTCTTCCCCTACGACCTGACCGGGATACCGGCGTTTTCAGTTGTGCTGCCGCCATTATCGCCGTCCGGTGCCGGAATCACAAGGACGCGCGCCGAAGCCGTCGGAGACGGCCACGTTCCACACTCCGCGCCGATGTGCGCGGTCAGCAGGTGACTGGGATCGCCTCGACGATCATCTCGTCGCCGCTGTGGACCGCGTCCACCACCCGCTCGTAGGCGCCCTTTTCGATGGCCGTGCTGGCGGTCTTGCTCGCGCCCTGCAATCCTGCGTCGGAGCGGTGCAGGTAGACGTCGTCGACGACGGCGACGATCGCGGACGACCCCGCCGGCAGCCACTCCGCGGCGTCCATCCCGAACTGCTTCTCCTCGTGGCTCTCGTCGACCGCGCCCGCGTCCGCGTCGAGGGGTACGCCGACGCCCGCCGAGGGCAGGAGCCCCGGGGCGAACAGGCCCACCACCAGGCCGGCGACAGCCGTAGGCGCAGTGCCGTACACAGCGAGCCTCCCTCCGTGCTCTGTCACTTCGACCCGGCCCCCCGGGTCGCTCGTGAGCACCACCGCGGCGACCACGTTGAGGTCGTCGGCTGACTTCATCTCCGCGAAATCACCCTGCGCCGACGCTTCGTCGTCGAAGCAGGCGACGAGCAGTGAGTAGCTGGGGTCCATCATGCGTCCTTTCCGTGGACCCACCTTCCGCCGCGTTCGCCGGGTTCGGCCAGAGCAAAAGGTCCTGGCCCCTGAGGGACCGGGCTGGACGCCGGGGGTGCGTCGCCGTTGTAGCCGACCGCGATGTCACGAGCCGCCGCGCCGCCGGCCAGTGGCACTCGGATCCGCAGGATGCCGTCGGCGAAGACGGCATCCAGCGCTCGGAGATCGAAGTGGTCGGGAAGGGAGATCGCGTGATACAACTCCCCCGCCGACTCCCGCGTCACGTAGCGACGGTGCCGATGCTCGCCTTCCCGCTCCTCCGCCTCGACCACGACTCCGCCGTGGTGGACCCGCACGGTGATCTCCCGCTCCCGGAAATGGGGCAGGTGGATCTCGATCACGAGAGACTCGTCGCTCCCCGTGTAGATGTCGGTGGTCGGCGGCTGCGCGCACGACTGCGCGGCGTCGTGCCGCGCTTCGCCGTCGCCTTCCCACCGCACCCGCACTCCCGACTCGCATCGTTCGCATCCGCGCATGCGGAGCACAGCACCACTGTCTGCGACGGACGACGCGGGAGCCAGGGGCCTTGGTCCTTCCGGCGTTCACCTACCAGGCCGTCGCGGGCGCAGGTGCCGCGCAGCTCGTTCGGGCGGGGTCGGGTATGCCCGCCAGGAGGGGCGGGTGCGGGGGGTGCGCCATGGTGCTCATCCTCAGGCGCCCACTATCGGCCCGCAAGGGCGCCCGGCTCAGGTCGATCGCGAGGGTTGCGCCCGGCCCCGGCGTCGAGGTGTGGCCCGTGGGAGGACCAAAGACACTACCCGCCGAACGGCTTCAGGCGGAGTGTGGCGGTGCGCCCACCTACCGGTGGCGCGGCAGGGCTCACCACGTTCTGCACACGGTGAAAGGACTGAGACGATGGCTCGCAGTGTGACGAAGTTCGACCCCTTCATGGGCCTCGACGCCCTCCGCAGAGGGCTTTTCAATGACCTGTCGCCCTCCCCGCGCGCGACGCTGCCCACCACCGACGTCTACACCGAGGGTGAC
Organism: Microbacterium sp. Z6_144; assembly: GCF_057197625.1. NCBI lineage: Bacteria > Bacillati > Actinomycetota > Actinomycetes > Micrococcales > Microbacteriaceae > Microbacterium > Microbacterium sp. Z6_144. The sequence goes on along the minus strand of NZ_JBXVPT010000001.1, from coordinate 1,665,942 downwards.
AAGACACTGGTCGTGGATGCGTACCTCCCCAACTTCGAGGAGAAGGACATCAACGTCACGGTCGATCAGGGCGCCCTGGTGATCCAAGCGGAGCGGCGTGAGAAGGAGGAGGACAAGGACAAGAAGTACGTCGTCCGGGAGAGCAGCACGAGCTTCTACCGCAGCATCCTCCTTCCGGAGCAGGCGGACGAGGACGGGATCGCCGCGAACTTCGACAAGGGCGTCCTGAAGGTCACCGTCCCCCTCACCGGTGGTGCATCCCCCCGGAGCATCACCATCGGCAAGAGCACCTCATAACCGTTGTCCCCGGGCACCCGGGGACCCGCGAAAGATCGCCATGAACCAGTACCGAGCCACACGGCTACCCATGGCCGGCGAGGACCCCCTGTTTCCCGGCAGCGCGGTGCTGCCCACGACGGAGCCGATCGACATGGCGGCGATCATCGCAGCGGCCTCCGCAGCATCCCACCTCACCCGGTGACGCGTCAGCGGTCGCCGCAGACGAGAGAGGGGCGCCCCGGTCCGACCGGAGCGCCCCTCTCATCTGTCGGGCGAGGCTCAGGCCTCGCTCATGACCGTCTGCTCGACCTGACCACGCGCGGCGAGGGCCGCCGCGCGGGCAGCGAGGCGGCGGGTCTGCTCAGCCTGGCCTGCATCCAGGAGATCCTGGGAGACCTCGTAGTTGGGCACGCGGGGGCGGCCGTTGTGCTTCTCGATGTAGGCGTCGAGCTCCGGACCCGACTCCCACGAGGTGATGAGGCAGTAGCGCGGCTCGTCACCGGGGTGCGTGGCGGCGTGCCACAGACGCTGCGTGTCGACGATGAGCTGCGCGCCGGCCGGAAGCGCGATCCGATATTCCACGCTCGGGTCGGTGCGGTTGTCGCGCAAGACGAAGTAGCTGTCCTTGTCGTCGGTCAGGTTGAAGAAGCCGCGCACGACCCACCCCGTGCCGTCCGGGTTCAGGCGGTTGTTGTCATCCTGATGGAGGTTGTACAGGCAGTCGGCGTACGTGTTCGGCTGCAGCTCGATGATGCGGCAGCGGCCGACGTTGGCGCCCGGCTCCAGCGCCCGGCGAACGAGGTTCGGGGCCTTCTCGACCTGAGAAGGAATCCAGATGCCGTCCTTGTCGGTGCGGGGCGTCTTTCCGCTCCAGAACCCGCCGCACTCGATCTCGCCGTCTTTCGACGCGAGCGGGGCGAACCGGGTGTCACCGGACGACTTCCAATCGACGTACTCGAGGTCCAGCCACTCCTTGGGGTCGAGTTCCTGGTTGTAGCGGTCGAGGACGACGTAGCCGGTCTCTTCGAGAGCGGCGGACTTGATGTAACCCATGAGGTGAGTCATGCCTTCCGTAGGGGGCCAGTACGTTTTTCCAGGCCCTGGTAAGGCAAGCCTACCTGCGGCACCCGATCCTTCCCGGGGAGGCGAGCCGGGGAAGGGCCCGGCGCCCCGAACGCCCAGGCGGCCTCGGTTAGACTCTCCGGGGCTTTCGTGCGCCGACCTCGGAGAGCACGCGGGCTTTCTCGCGGGTGGAGGTCGGAACGGGATGATGGTCAGCGCCACGAACGTCGATGCCAAAGCGGTCAACACGGTGGGCTGGCTCTCCTCCCCCGAGACGAACATCGTCGTGCCGGTGTATCAGCGCCAGTACCGCTGGGACATCGGCGGGTGCGAACAGCTCCTTGCCGACATCCGTGCCGTCGCCGATGCCGACGACCGCACGATGCACTTCATCGGCTCGATCCTCTCCGCAGCCAACACCGACGGCGCGGACGGCGCCTCCGAGCTCGTCCTCATCGACGGCCAGCAGCGGATCACGACGTTGATGCTCCTCGTCGCGGCCCTTCACCACACCGTACGAGCCAGCGACGCCGACCTCGCCGCGCAGCTGGAGCGCGTGCTGGTGCGCGCCGCCGACCCCGCGCGCACCAAGCTCCGCCCGCACCGGGCGTGGGCTGCCCTGTTCGAAGCGGTCGTCCTCGACCGGCATGGCGACGGCGCCGACCGCGACTCTCGCTTCGACGACAACTACTCGTTCTTCCGCAGCCAGGTGAGCCTCGAGGAGGCCCCCCGCATCTGGCGAGGGCTGCAGAAGCTCGAGCACGTTGCGATCACCCTCGGTGCAGGCGCGAACGCGCAGCAGATCTTCGAGAGCTTGAACTCGACCGGGGAGCCGCTGCGCGACCACGAGCTCATCCATAACTACGTCCTGATGGGTCTCACGCACGCGGAGCAGATCGAGATCGAAGACGAGTACTGGTTGCCCATCGAGCAGAACACGGGCCAGTCCATCGCCGCGTTCTGGCGTCACTACCTCGTCATGCGCACGGGACGCGAAGTCAGCAGCGTCGGCGAACGCGGCGTCTACGACGCCTTCCGCGCCGAGTTCCCCCGGCTGGAGCGCGAGCAGTTGCTTGTGGCGGCGGCGGAGTGGAAGGCGTACTCGGAGATCTACCGGGTGCTTCTGGAGCCTGCGCACGCTTCGGATGCGGAGATCTCGCGCGAGCTGGAGTATCTGAACGTCTTCGGACGGGGGATGTACCCCCTGGTCATGCAGGCCTATGGCGACTTCACCGCCGGGTCGCTGCCGAAGGCCGAGCTCCTCCGCACCATCCTGTACGTGCAGGCGCTGCTCCTTCGCCGCACGGTGTCCGGTCTCAGCAACGAGCGGCTGGTCGCGCGCCTGTGCCGTGCCCGCGCGGCCGGCAACGACGCCCTCGAGCGAGCGATCTCGCGGATCACTCCGTCGGACGAGCGCGTGCGGGTCGGGCTGAAGTACAGCGATCTGCCGCATCCGGCCTACGTGCTCAGCCGTCTCGCCGACGTCGACAACCCCGCCGACCTCGAACTCGAGTACATCTTCCCGCTCGCCCCGGGCGACGCCTGGACCGGCGACGGGACACGTGCCTGGTCGGAGTACAGCGACGACGAGCAGAACAGTCATCGCGCGCTCGCCAAGACTCTGGGTAACCTCACGCTCCTGGAGGAAGGGCTCGCCGAAAGGGCTGCCGACCGCTCCTTCCCCGAGAAACGGGATGCGGTGTACCCGCGCAGTTCCGTGGTCCTGGCCCGGGAGCTCGCCGATGTCGATGCGTGGAACACCGCCGCGATCTCGGCCCGTTCCGCCGCTCTCAGCGAGCGGTTCCTCGACATTTGGGCCAAGCCCCCGGTGGTCGCCATCGACGACGACGACCTGACGCCGATCCTGGATGCCAAGCGCCGTCGTGGCTGGCCGCGAGGATGGCAGCGCGAGTGGGACTACGTCGAGTACCGGGGTGAGCACTGGGAGGTCTACGACGTCAAGTACCTCTTCAACCGGGTCTTCAAGCGCCTGTGGGCGGACTCGCGGGAGTCCGTGATCGCCTTCAGCGCTCGACGGGGCGGCCCGGTCTACGCGGCGCAGTCCTGGAACGGCCAGTGGGACGCGCTCGATGAGAACCACTACCTCTACATGGGGTGGGATTCCCGCTACATGCTGGGCGCCGTGCAAGGCGTCCTCGAGGAAGCCGGCCTCGCGTCGGAGGTCTTCGTCAAGTATTCCTACATCGGCAATGCCATGCCCTGACCGCTGTCGCAGCGGTCAGGAGTTCAGCGGCGAAGTATCGGGATCGCCACCCCGGCGTGGACGTGAGCCCCGCCTGCGGCCGGCGACGCACCGCCCGGTGACGCTGCCGGGCGCCCGCTGAGGTATGCGGTCTGCGCATGTCTGGCGTGCGAAACCCTCGCTTGTGCGGGATTCCGAGGAGAGCCAGATTGGAGGCGCCCCTCCACGGACCCGAACGAGCTGGAGATTCGCATGGACCGTTCGCGTGACCAGAACGATGCCCGGACCCACATCCGGCCATCGACACGGGGGGCGAGCGGGCCCGTCGTGTTATTGACGCGGTTCGCGATGAGAGACGCCGAGGCGGCAGAGGCGATGACACAGCGCCTGAAGACCGCCGCCCGCGCTGTGACCGAAGAACCGGGCGTCATCACCTACGACGTGTACGCCGACGACTCCGACCGCTCGACGCTGTACGCCATCGAAACCTGGGCGACCGTCGAGGATGCGCGGCGTCATCAGCAGGTCGCGGTCGACAACGGCAGTGTCGAGGAGGCCCGTCCGCTGCTCGAAGAGCCACTCGCCACCATTACCCTCCGGCCGCTGTTCGCAGCCGACATCGAGAAGGACGGGAACGAAGCGTGAAGACGAATCGGAAGAAGGTCCTCGTCACCGGCGCGGGGACCGGGATGGGCCTGGAGGCCGCACGGCGGTTCAGCCGGGAGGGTGCGGCCGTCGTGATGGTGGCCCGCAACGCCGAACGCCTGCAGCGTGAGGCGGAGAAGCTGCCCGGGGCCGTCCCGTTCGCCTCCGACATCTCCGATGCCGCCGCGCTTGCCGACCTCGTCACGTTCCTCACGACCGAGCATTCCGATCTCGACACCGTTCTGCTCAATGCCGCGGTCACCCACACCTATCGCCTGTTCCATGACGTGCAGGAGATGGTCGAGCATGCGGAAATCGAGATGCGGACGAACTACCTTTCCGCTGTCCGCTTGATCGGCGAACTCGTCCCGCTGCTGGACAGACAGCCGGACCCCGCGCTCATCGTCACGACGTCAGCAGTGGCGTTCGCGCCGGACATCACCAACCCGACGTACAGCGCGACCAAAGCGGCCCTCCACTCGCTGACCCAGTCGGTGCGGCTGCAACTGGAGCAGAACGGGTCGCACGTCAAGGTCTTCGAGTTCATGGCCCCGTTGGTCGACACGCCCTTCTCCGCGGGAGTGAAGTCAGACGCGAAAGTGTCTGCCGCAGACGCGGTCGCCGAGCTCTTCACGGCACTGGCCCGTGACGAGCTCGAGCTGCACGCCGACACGACGGAGGACGTGTACCAGGCCCTCCGCGTCTCGCCGGACGCGGCCACCCGCGCTGTCAACGCTGCGACCGGGGCCTGACCCGACGGCCGCACTCACGTTCGAAGGAGTCACACCATGAAGACCTGGTTCATCACCGGCGCCTCGCGCGGAATCGGACGGGAGCTCGCGGAGCAGATCCTCGCCCGCGGCGACCGCGTCGCCGCCACGCTGCGCCGACCCGAACAACTGGACGACCTCGCGCTCGCGTATGGAGACCGCCTCTGGAGACAGGCCCTCGATGTCACCGACACAGCGCAGATGGAGGAGGTGGTCGGCAACGCCTTCGCGGACCACGAGCGCATCGATGTGGTCGTGTCGAATGCCGGCTACGGTCTGTACGGTGTCGCGGAGGACCTCAGCGACGACGACGTGGAGCGGGCGATCGCCACCAATCTCACCGCTTCGATCCACCTCGTCCAGCGAGCGGTCCCGCACCTGAGGGACCAGGGCGGCGGCGTCTTCGTGCAGATGTCGAGCATGGGCGGACACATCACCTTCCCGGGGCTGTCGATCTATCACGCGACGAAGTGGGGGGTGGAGGGATTCCTGGAGGCGGTGGCGGCGGAGATCGCCCCCTTCGGGATCAAGACGATTCTCGTCGAGCCCGGAATGGTCCGGACCTCCTTCTACGACACCGCGCAAAGGGTTCCGGTCAGCCAGCCGTACGTCGGCGGCCCCGCCGACGTGCCGCCCATTCCGGTCGAAACCATGCCGGCCAGCCAGTCGGGCGTGGCCCACGCCACCATCGAGGCCGCGCTTTCGGAGGACCCGCCTCTTCGCCTGCTCATCAACTCCGACGCGTACGAGGCAGTGACCTCCACCGTGCGGGCGCGCCTGGCGACCCTCGAGGCGCGGCGGGACGCTGCGTACGCCGCTGACGCGGAGTTCCGGCCGGCTCCCTGAGACGACAGTGGGTGCCCCGCCGGACCGCCAGCAGCCGCTGGGGCACCCACTGTGCTCTCCATCTCCTCGACGAGCAGCGACCGGTACTAGAGTTCCCCCGTGTCCGACCTGACGCTGACCGGCCTGCGCGTGCTCGTCGAGGTCGCGCAGCGCGGGTCTTTCACCGCGGCGGCGGAGGCTCTCGGGTACACGCAATCGGCGGTGTCGAGGCAGATCAGCGCGGCCGAGGACGCCGTCGCAGCGCCCCTCTTCGAACGCCGGCCCCGCGGCGTGCGGCTGACCCCGATCGGTGAAGCCCTGGTCCGTCATGCTCGTCGCGTCCTGGCCGAGGTGTCCGCGGCCGAGCTCGAGGTAGCCGGCCTCCGCGACCGCATCGCCGGCCGACTCGTCGTCGGCGCCTACCCGACCGCTGCGGCCGTTCTCCTCCCCCGCGCGATCGCCGTCGCTCAACGGACGCACCCGGCCCTGACCGTGGCGCTGTGGGAATCGGGCAGCCCCGTTCAACTCCGACGGCTGCGCGCGGGCCGGATCGAGGTGGCGGTGGTGGCTGTCGGCGATGGACTGCCCGCATACGATTTGACCGGATTGCGGACCGAGGCCATCGGTCCACTGGGGGGAATGGGCATCGCGGTCGGCTCGGCGCACCCGCTCGCCGCACGGGACGAGGTCGACATCGATGACATCGCGGACGAACTCTGGATCGTCGGCGCCGGTAGCGAGAACGAGCCGCAGTTCGGCGCCTGGCCCACTCTCCCCGACCCGCGGATCGCTCACCAGGTTCGAAGCTGGCAGACCCGGTTAGGGTTCGTCGCCGCAGGACTCGGCATCTCGCTCCTTCCGGGATTCGTGGCGGAGAGCGTGCCGCAAGGCGTGAAGCGGCTGCGCGTCAACGATCCTGGAATGGAGATGGATCGGACGACGCTCGTCGTGACCGAGACGGAACCGACCCCCGCTGTGAGCGCCTTCGCCTCCGCGCTGAGGGAGGTGGCGTCGGGCTGCCCATCGGCGCCCCGCTAGCAGACCCGGCTGGGGGCGCAAGGCGGCAGGGGTCATGCAGGAAAGGCACGGAGCATGCGCTCTGCGACCGCTGCGAGCTGCCCCCGGGAGGCGCCGCCGGCCGCCTGGACCGCCAACCCTGCTGATGCCGTTGACAGGTATTTGGCCAGTTCGGCGGGGTCTTCGGCCTCGGAGAGATCTCCTTCGGCGATCGCTCGTTCGAATCGTTCGGCCAGTCTTGTCTCGCCTGCGCGACGACTGTCGCTCAGAAACGCCACGATGGGCTCGTCCTCCGGTCTCCCCGACAGCCCACCCTGGATCGACAGGCATCCGGCAGGCCGCCCCGGCGTGGTGATGGCAGCCACGTTGCTTCGCAGATAGTGCTCCGCAACCGCCCTCGCCGTCCGCTCCGCAAGCGCCTCGCCGACGTACGCCATGTCGACCTCTGCATAGCGCGAGACCGCCCGCTTGAAGGTGCTCTCCTTATTGCCGAACGCCGCGTAAAGGCTGGGCCGAGTGATGCCCATGGCGTTGGTGAGATCATCCAACGTCGTTCCCTCGTAGCCGTTCCGCCAAAAGACTTCGATCGCTCGGTCGAGTGCGTGGTCCATGTCGAACTCCCGGGGTCTCCCCCGCATCACCATGTGATCGCCTCGCCCGAGTTTTTCATACTGTCCAGGATAAAACGCAGGAACGATCACCGAGGCCCACAGAGTGCCCGGCCTCCCCATCGAGAGGCCGGGCACTCTGCATGGGTTAGATATGGACCTCGCCCCCGTCCACGATGAGCTCTCCGCCCGTCATGAAGCTGCTTTCATCCGTCGCAAGGAAGAGCGCCGCATTCGCGATCTCCTCCGGCTCGGCGAGACGGCCCATCGGCACCGAACCGGCGATGAACTCCAGGAGCGCGGGCGCCTCCTCTTCACTGGAAGCCAACCCACGAAGGCCCGGGGTATTGGTCGGGCCCGGGATGAGGGTGTTCACTCTGATCTTGCGATCCTTCAGTTCCGCCGCCCATGTTCGGCCGAACGAGCGAACCGCCGCCTTGGACGCCGCGTACACGCCGAATGCCGGCGTGCCCCCGAACGTCACCGAGGATCCCAGGAGAATGACGCGGGCGCCGTCCTTGAGGAGTGGAAGCGCCTCCTGCACCGTGAAGAGAGTGCCGCGGACATTGCTGTCGAACGTATCCGAATAGTGTTCCGCGGTTATGCCGCCCAGGGCTGCGAACGCGCCCCCGCCGGCGCCCGCGTACAACACGTCGATCTCCCGCCCGTCACGAGCGAGCGCGGTGAACAGTCGAGCAACCTGCTCGAGGTCAGCGACGTCTGTCTGGACGCCCGTCGCCGCGGGGCCGAGGTCGCGCACGACTTGCTCCAGCTCGGCGGGGCGCCGCCCCGTGATGATGACGCTCGCGCCCTCGGCGACGAATCGCTTCGCGGTGGCGAGTCCGATGCCCGCAGTTCCGCCCGTCACCAATGCGGTCTGTCCAGTGAGTTTTCCCACGGTCTTCTCCTTCGACACGAAGAACGGTGGATCCGTCCGTGGGTAATTCTATATCGGCCAGTACAGAATGCGGCCCGCGCCCGAACCCGGCATCCTTCGCGACCGCGGACCACCCAGGACCGAGGGGTCGGGAACCACGTGTTCGTGTCATGCCGATGACATGCGCGGTCCATGGGTGCGCGATTGCCTGCAACTGCCGGGGACGGTTCTGACGCGGAAACCGGGCATCTTTTGTAGGGCGGGTGGGACTTGAACCCACGATCGTCGGGTTATGAGCCCGCTGCCTTCACCAGCTTGGCCACCGCCCCCTGGCCCTAGAGCCTACCGGCCCGGGCCCGGCGACACCCGCCCGGCTGCGCACCGATGGGCGCGATCAGCCCTGTCGGTCTTTGCCGCCGCCACCACGGGGAATGGGAAGATCCTGCGAGGCGCTCACGATCTGGGGGTGGTGCCGGGTCAGCTGAATGACGCCCCAGACCGCCACCGCCCCGGCGATCGCGAATCCGATGAGGGCCCACAGCGGCGCGCTCGACGCCTCCCCGAGCACCAGCAGACCGATCAGGACCGCGACGAGCGGATCGATCACGGTGAGGCCGGCGATGACGAGGTCGGGCGGGCCGACTGAGTACGCCGTCTGCACGAAGTACGCGCCGATTCCCACGGCGGCCAGCATCGCGATGACGCACAGCAGAGTCAACCACTCGAAGTCGCCGCTCTGGATGCGGCTGATCACAACCTTTGCGAGGGTCGCGACGAAGCCGTAGATCACACCCGCGGCTGTGATGTAGAACAGCGCCTGCATGCGCTTGCGCAGCCACACCCACAACACCGCGAACGCGACCAGAACGACGGCGAGGATGGCGAGGATGATCAACAACTCGCGGACCGTGACCGCATGCTCCGTGGCGAAGAATGCTGCGATCACGACGAAGGTGAAGATGCCACCGATGCAGGCGACGATCGCGATGATCGACTGCCGGGTCGGCCTGTGGCCCGACAGCCGCGAATTCAGCAGAGTGGTCACGACGAGGGCCACCGCGCCCAGCGGCTGGACGAGGATCAAGGGTGCCAGCGAGAGCGCAGCGAGCTGGCAGATGATCGCCAGCGCGAGCATAACCGTGCCGACCACCCATGACGGTCGCCGCAGAAGTCCGAGCAGCTGCGAGCCGTTGAGACCGGACGTGCCGGCCTGGCCGGACAGACGCTCCACCTTGGCCACGCCACGGTACTGGTACTGCGCGCCGAACGACATGAAAACCGCACCCAGCAGCGCCAGCGGGATCCCGAGCAGGATCCGGGGATTGCCGAAAATGCCGACGAGTTCGTCGGTGACACCGCCCAGCGATACGTCCACGCCGATCATGGTTCGACACTAACCGGCCGAGCCCGTCGGTAGGCTCAAGGCGTGGCCGTTCTTCCGATTCGCATCATGGGCGACCCCGTCCTCCACGCTCCCGCCGTCCGCGTCGACGAGATCACCGACGAGGTCCGCCAACTGGTCGCCGACATGTTCGAGACCATGGATGCCGCCCCCGGCGTCGGGCTTGCCGCGCCGCAGGTGGGCGTCGCGCTGCGTCTCTACGTCTACAGCTATCGCGACGACGACGGCGCGCCCTGGCGCGGCGTGGTGATCAATCCGGAGTTGTGGATGCGGCCGATGGAGCCGGGTTCGCCCGATCCCGAAGACGAGGCCGAGGGTTGCCTGTCGTTCCCGGGCGAACGGTTCCCGCTGCGGCGCTCCGAGGAGGTGCTCGTGACCGGCACCGACCTGGACGGCCAGCCCGTCCGCATCGAGGTGTCCGGCTGGCGGGCACGCATCATGCAGCATGAGTTCGACCACCTGGACGGCGTGCTGTACATCGACCGCCTCGACGACAGCGACTGGAAGACCACCCAGAAGATCGCCCGCAAACGGGGCTGGGGGCGCCCCGGACAGTCGTGGCTACCCGGAGTCGACGACCTCGACGCCTAGGGCAGAGGTGGTCGCCACCCAGGTGCATGTCACATCCCGCCTGCGTGCGCCACCCCGTCGCTCGGCCGGCACCGGCACGGTTAGCTGTCGGCATGTCCGATACGCCGATGCCCCAGACCGTCCTGTTCGACATCGACGGGACTCTCGTCGACTCCAACTACCTCCACGTAGACGCCTGGTCGCGCGCGTTCACGGAAGCGGGGCATCCCGTGGATGCCTGGCGGATCCACCGCGGCATCGGCATGGATTCCTCCATACTCCTCGACGAGCTCCTCGGCGACCAGGCCGAAAGCGTCGGCCCCCGCGCGAAGGAGGCGCACGCGCGCATCTACGCCGGCATGTCCGACCGGCTGCGCCCGTTCGAGGGCGCGCGGGAGGTGCTGAGAGAACTCGCCGAGCGTGGCCACACCGTGGTGCTTGCCACCTCGGCCCCCGAGGAAGAGTTGAAGCCGCTGCTGCGGGTGCTGGACATGGGTGACACCCTCGACGTGGTCACCTCGGCCGAAGACGCCGAGACAGCCAAGCCGGCGCCCGACATCCTGCAGGTAGCGCTGGAACGGGCAGGAACGTCAGCGGAGAACGCCGTGATGATCGGCGACGCCGTATGGGATGTGGAGGCCGCCGGCCGCGCGGGCGTCCGGTGCATCGGCGTCCTCACCGGCGGCACCGGCCGGGACGAACTGCTCGCCGCCGGTGCTGTCGCGGTCTACGACGGCGTCGCCGACCTTCTGCAGCACGAGGGCTCCCTCCTCCGCTAAGCGACGGAATACCGGGCTGACCTGGCGTGTTTTACAGCCAGAGAGGAGATCGCATGAAAGGTGATCGAGTAGAAATCGTCGTGGATGCCGGAGGCGGCGCGGCGCGCACGTACGAGATTGAGGCGAGCCGGGCGGGGCGCCGGCTGGACGTGACCCACGGTCGCGGCCTCGTGGAGGTGTCGGAAGTGACCCGTGGCGGTACGCCCGTGCGGTCTGCCCGGTTCATGGCGAACCGGGTCATCGCGCTCGTCGAGCATCCGGCCGACGAGTCGCCCCGAGCCGGGGAGATCCTCCCGCTGCGCGCAGCGTGACATCGGCGCCGCCTGAACGCTCCTCGCGTCAGGCGGTGTGTGCGTCGCGGTGCGCAGCCTCCATGGCCGTGGATTGCAACTGCAAGATGGCGATGGCCTCGTGGAGGGCGCCCAGCGGCGCCTCGATCTCGTCGAAGTGATGCACGAACCCGTTCGCGTCACGCGCGGTGACGGCGACGAACGCGTGCCCGTGCCGCGGCACCCGAATGCCCTTCGTTCGCACCTTGCGTTCCCCCATGCGCCGCACCCCTTCCGCCGGTTCTCAGGGTACCGGGCAACCAGCCCGGCACTGAGAGGGACACACGAGGGGTTATCCCGATCGATCGCGGCCGCGGCGCAGTGAGGCGACGGGGCAAGAGGAAAGGCCCGGGGTGGAAGCCCGGGCCTTAAGTGAGAGCCACGTTAGATGACGCGGTACTCTCGCTCCCCGGCTTGGACTCGAACCAAGAACCTATCGGTTAACAGCCGATTGCTCTGCCAATTGAGCTACCGAGGAATATGTCCCGCGCTGCGCGCGCAACCCCACCATCCTAGCAAAGCATCGAAGGTGTTCCGCACTCAGCGCGGCACCGCGCGCCGCGGATCGGCTGCGTCGGGCGTCCACAGCAGTGCGTCGGCCCCGCGGCCGTACGCGACGGGATGTCCGCCGCGGAGCACCAGCACATCCGCCCCCAGTTCGCGCGTGGCCTCGGCGTCGTTCGTCACGATCAGAGTCGACATCCCGTACCCGTCCCGGCGGCGAAGGATCGCGTCGCGCGCGGCCATCCGCACCTCGAGGTCGAGGTTCGCATAGGGGTCGTCGGCCACCAGCAAGCGCGGGTCCGTGACGAGGGCGCGAGCGAGCGCGACGCGTTGACGCATCCCGGCCGACAGTTCGTACGGGTACTTCGCCGCCGCACCCAGGGGCAGCTGCATCTCATCCAGGAGCGTGGCCACCCGCACCGCCAGCGCACGCGCGTTGACGTGACGATCGCGACTGGTGATCGGCTCGCCGATCACCTCGGACACCGTCAGCCGCGAGGGCAGATCCGCACCCGCGCGCTGCGGCATATGACCCACCACGTACGTCAGCTGCCGGCGCGCGCGGCCGGGCCTGCGGGCGTCGATCCCCTCGACCCGGGCAGACCCGCCGACGGCGGTGATCCCGTCATCGGTGCGTCCGGCGAGGAACGATGCGAGCGTGGATTTGCCCGCACCGGTCGGACCCATCACCGCGAGAACCCCGCGTCGGGGCAGGACGATCGAGACGCCCTCCACGATGCGGACGCCAGCCCGAGCGACGGAGAGGTCGTCGGCGCGGACGGCGGTGTCCGCTTCGGTCAGGCGACGCATCCCCTCATCCTGCCGTGCCGGGCGCCCGCCGCGCTACTGCGCCTCCACGAGGCGCTGCCGCTCGCGGTCGATCTCGCGCAGCCGGATGCGCAGTCCGCGGCCCTCCTCGGAGTCGGCGGACACCCGCTGGATCGCCCCGAGAAGCTCGGTCTTCTGCCGCTCGAGCGATCGGGCGATCAGCCTCCGCGCGAGGTCGTTGGCCGATGCGACGGCGTGCTCCTCGTCTCGGGCGGGGAAGTCGGCCGTGAGGAGCTCGGCGGCCAGCGTGCGGAAGGGTTCTCGCACCGACCCGACGACATCTGCGGCCCACCCGGGGCGTGCGGCGCCCATGGCACCGGCGATGGCAGCCCGGACCGCCTCCAGGGCGGGCGAGCGGAACGTCACCGCGAGGGCTCGCGCGAGCATGTCGGGGTCCACCCGATGCCCATACTGCAGGAAGGCCATGAGCGAATCGCGTTCCAGCGCGGTGTCGCGATCGCGCGAGAGGGTCGCGATCGACACGCGCACCTCGACGGGCGGTGCGTCCGTGGCCGCCGCGCCGCGCTCGGTGGTCGCCTGCTCGGATGCTGCGGCCCGGGCCGCACCACGGGCCGCACGCTCGACAGCCGAAGACACCTCGGGCAGGTCCAGCCCCAGGCGGCGCGCCAGGACACGGGTGTAACCGGGCCGCAGCGACGGGTCGCGGATCTCGGCGACGATGGGAGCGGAGGCCCGCAGCGCCCCCGCCCGTCCCTCGACCGTGGCCAGGTCGAAGCCGGCCAGGCGGGAGTCGATCACGAACTCGTACATGGGCACCTTGGCATCCAGGAGCCCGCGCACCGCCCCGTCGCCGCGTTCCAGGCGCAGGTCGCACGGGTCCAGGCCTCCGGGCGCGACGGCGACGTAGGTCTGCGCGGCGAAGCGCTTCTCGTCGCCGAACGCGCGGAGCGCCGCCTTCTGACCGGCTGCATCCGGGTCGAAGGTGAACACGACCTCTCCCGAGGAGGAGTCGTCGCCCATGACGCGTCGCAGAACCGTGATGTGATCGGTGCCGAAGGCCGTACCGCACGTGGCCACGGCGGTGGTGACCCCCGCGAGATGGCACGCCATGACGTCGGTGTACCCCTCGACCACGACGACGCGGCGCTCCCGCGAGATCTCTCGTTTGGCCACGTCCAGCCCGTACAGCACCTGCGCCTTGCGGTAGATGGGCGTCTCGGGCGTGTTGAGGTACTTCGGTCCGTTGTCGTCGTCGTAGAGCTTGCGCGCGCCGAATCCGATGACCTGGCCGGTGACGTCCCTGATCGGCCACACGAGCCGCCCGCGGAAGCGGTCGTAGACCCCGCGCTGCCCCTGGGAGACCAGTCCTGCCTGTGTGATCTCCTCCCGGGTGAACTTCTGGGCCAGCAGGTGGTCGGTGAGCGCCGACCACCCCTTGGGCGCGTAGCCGACCCCGAAGTGCGCGGCGGCTCCGGAGTCGAAGCCCCGTTCGCCCAGGAACCGGCGGCCCGCCTCGGCGTCGGGATCGGACAGGCGGGCACGGTAGAACTCGGCGGCGGCGGCGTTGGCGGCGTAGAGCCGCGAACGGCCGCTCGTCCCCGGCGCGGCACCGCCGTCCTCGTAGTGCAGTGTGTAGCCCACTCGCGCGGCCAGCCGCTCGACCGCCTCGGTGAAGGAGACATGGTCCATCGCGCGCAGGAACGAGTAGACGTCCCCGGATTCGCCGCATCCGAAGCAGTGGTAGTAGCCCACCTGCGGGCGAACATGGAAACTCGGGCTGCGCTCGTCGTGGAACGGGCAGAGGCCCTTCAGGGAGCCGACGCCGGCCTGCTTGAGCGCGACCCGCTCCCCCACGACGTCGCCGATGTTCGTGCGGGCTTTGACCTCGTCGATGTCGCTCTGACGGATGCGGCCGGCCATCAGGGCCCCACCTCCGGTGCCGCGGAGAATCCGGGCGCCCAGATGCCGATGGACGCCGCGTCCACCTCGCCCACGAGGCGGCTGTGCCACGCGAGGGCGAGCTGGTCGGTCAGACTGGCGACCTGGTCGACGACGACACGCTTGCGCGCGCTCTCGTCGTCGGCCGCGGCGAAATCCGCCGCGTGCAACGCGTCCAGCGCATCCGGCTGGTCCCACAGGGCTGTCGCCAGACGCTTCAGCACGCGCCGCTGCTCCTTGTACAGGGATCGGCGCCCCTCGATCGAGACGACGGTGGCGCCGATGATGCCCTTGAGCACGGCCATCTCGGCCTCGATCACGCGCGGCACCACCACGTGCGCACGGTAGCGCGTGAGCGTGTCGTACGGGTAGGCCTCGCGCGTGGCGGTGGTCGCCGCGCGCGCGAAACGTCCGATGAGATCGCTCGTGAGGTTCTTCAGGCGTGCCAACGCGGGGCGGGTGCCGTCGAAGCTCCCGATCCACTCCGGCAGGCGCATGAGCCGGTACAGCGCATCCTCCAGCTCGTCGCGCGCGAAGTCGTACCCGACCCACGTCTGGATCGCCGTGAGGAGCGCCCGGTGCTCGCCGTTGTCGGCGAGGCGGGCCGGGTCCAGGTAACGGTTGACGATCGCGTCTTCGAAGTCGTGCACCGAGTACGCGATGTCGTCGGAGAGATCCATGACCTCCGCCTCCACGCATCGCACGCGCCCCGGAGCGCCCTCGCGCATCCAGCGGAAGACCTCCTCGTCCTCCGGATACACCCCGAACTTTAACCGTCCCCCCGGATCGGGCACGGGGTGGTCGGCCGTCCACGGGTATTTGCAGGCCGCGTCGAGACTCGCACGCGTGAGATTGAGACCGTGGCTGCGCCCGTCGGCGTCGACCGCCTTCGGCTCCAGCCGGGTGAGGATGCGCAGGGTCTGCGCGTTGCCCTCGAAGCCGCCGATGTCTTCGGCCCACTCGTTCAGCGCCCGCTCGCCGTTGTGGCCGAACGGCGGGTGACCGAGGTCGTGGCTCAGGCACGCGGTGTCGACCACGTCGGGCGAGAGTTGCAACGCAGTGGCGAGCTCGCGCCCGACCTGAGCCACTTCGAGAGAGTGGGTGAGGCGATTGCGCGCGAAATCGGCGGGGCTCGCGGGGCTCAGCACCTGCGTCTTGGCGGCGAGACGCCGCAGGGCCGCCGAGTGCAGCACGCGCGCCCGATCGCGGGCGAAGTCGTCGCGCTGCGAGCGATGCTCCTCGTACGAGACGCGCGCGGCGTCGGCGTCGTCGTAGCCGGCTGGTCGAGCGGAGCCGCCGACGACCCCGACTTCACCCGCCACTGGAATCGAGCTCCGCCTCGGCGAGGTCACGGGAGGCCGCGTCGCCGAGTTCTCGCGACTGCAGCCAGCCGTCCGGAAGAGCCGCCCGCTTGGGGCTTCCCGCGCGTCCCCGCTGACCCTCCGCCGCGGCCCCCGGGTAGGGGGCATCCGCGTCGAGCTGCGCGAGCAACTCGTCGATCTCGGCGAGGGTGGACACCGTGGCCAGGCGCGCGCGCAGCTCCCCGCCGACGGGATAGCCCTTCAGGTACCACGCGACGTGCTTGCGGATGTCGCGGCAGCCACGGGACTCGTCCTCGAAGAACTCCACGAGGAGCTCGGCGTGCCGGCGGAAGGCCTGGGCGACGAAACCGAGGGTCGCGTCCACCGGCGCGCCGGCAGCCGTCCCGGCGGTGGCCGACGGGCCGGCCAGCGCCCGGGCGAGGTCGCCGAAGAGCCACGGCCGGCCGAGGCATCCGCGCCCCACGACCACTCCGTCGCATCCGGTCTCGGTCATCATGCGGACGGCGTCCTCCGCCGACCATATGTCGCCGTTGCCGAGAACGGGGATGCTCGTGACCGCCTCCTTGAGCGCGGTGATCGCCGCCCAATCGGCAGTGCCGGAGTAGAACTGCGACGCCGTCCGCGCGTGCAGGGCGACCGCGGCGACCCCCGCGTCCTCCGCGATGCGTCCGGCTTCCAAGAACGTCAGGTGGTCGTCGTCGATGCCTTTGCGCATCTTCACCGTGACCGGGATGTCGCCACCGGCGCGCACCGCACGGGTGACGATGTCGCGGAACAGGTCGGTCTTCCACGGGAGCGCCGCGCCCCCTCCCTTGCGGGTGACCTTGGGCACCGGACATCCGAAGTTCAGGTCGATGTGGTCGGCCCGGTCTTCCTCCACGAGGATGCGGACGGCCGCCTCCACCGTCGCGGGGTCGACGCCGTACAGCTGGATCGAGCGCGGCGTCTCGGATTCGTGGTGGCGGATCAGCCGGAGCGTCGTGGCGTTGCGCTCCACCAGCGCGCGGGTGGTGATCATCTCGCTGACGTAGAGTCCGGCGCCGTACTCGCGGCACAGGCGCCGGAATGCGGTGTTGGTGATTCCGGCCATCGGCGCCAGCACGACCGGAGCGTCGAGCTCGAGGGGGCCGATGCGCAGCGGGCGCGTCGGGGCGAGGGCGGTAGTCACGTCCATATTCTCCCAGACGAACGGGGTGCCATGCCCCGAGGAGGGCATAACCTGAGGAGATGACGACGACGTCCACAGACGTGCGAGGCATCCCGTTCACCACCGCCGACGGGGGCACGGCCACCCTCGACGATTACGGCGACGGAGTCGTGCTGCTCGTCAACGTCGCGTCCCGGTGTGGCCTCGCGCCGCAGTACGAGAAGCTCGAGGAGCTGCAGCGGACCTACGGCGACCGGGGTCTGACGGTGCTGGGCTTCCCCTGCAACCAGTTCATGGGTCAGGAGCCGGGCTCCATGGAAGAGATCCTGGAGTACTGCTCGACGACCTGGGGCGTCACCTTTCCGATCCTCGACAAGATCCGAGTGAACGGATCGCGCGCGGCTCCCCTGTACAAGGCGCTCAAGAGCGCCAAGGATCAGGAGGGAAAGCGCGGACCGATCCTGTGGAACTTCGAGAAGTTCGTCGTGACGCCTTCGGGTGATGTCCACCGGTTCCGCCCGAACGTCACCCCGGATGATCCCACCATCGTCTCCGTCATCGAGGGCGCGCTCCCCCGCTGAGTCATCCCCGGCCCGCGGCCACCGGTGCGGGCTCGGCCGCCGGCTCCGCCGCGGAAGCTGTGCGCTCCGCCCACAGCTTCCGCACGATGTCCGTGAATGCCGCTGCCGGCTGCGCCCCGCTCACGCCGTACTGGCCGTCGATGACGAAGAACGGCACGCCCGTGATCCCGTAGGCGGCGGCCTGGTCCTGGTCTGCCCGGACGTCGGGGAGGTAGTGGTGCGAGGCCAGCGCCGCGCGAGCGTCGCCCGCATCCAGCCCGACGTCGGTGGCGAGCGAGACGAGCTCGTCGTCGCGTCCGAGGTGGCGCCCTTCGATGAAGTAGGCCGACATGAGGCGTTCGGCCAGTTCGAGCTGGCGGCCCTGTGCCTTCGCGAAGTGCAGCAACTCATGCGCCTTCACCGTGTTCGTGTGGTGGAGCAGGTCGAACCGGTACCCGAGGCCCGCCTCGGCGGCGACGCCGGTCACCCGCTCCATCATCTGCTGGGCCTGCACGCGGGACATGCCCTTGTGCTCGGCCAGGTAATCGACCTCGCTGCCCTCGAAATCGAGCGGTGTGTCCGGGGACAGTTCGAAGGAGTGGAACTCCACCTCCACCTGCGGCGCATCATCGTCGCCCGGGGTCGCCGCCAGACCCGTCTCCAGATTGCGCTTGCCGATGTAGCACCACGGGCAGGCGATGTCGCTCCACACGTCGATCTTGATGGGTTCACTCACACGGGGTGCAACCACGCCCCGGCCGATCACATTCCGCCCGGCGCATGCGAGACGCATCGCGCGCGGGCGGGGGCGCGATGTCAGGTGCCCGGAGCATCCACGGCGCCGCCGAACCGGCGATCGCGGTCGAGGTAGAGACCGATCGCCTCCCAGAGGTGGGTCCGCCGGAAATCGGGCCACAGGGTGTCGAGGAAGACGTACTCCGCATAGGCCGACTCCCACAGCAGGAAGTTCGACGCGCGCTGCTCACCGCTGGAGCGGACGAAGAGATCGACGTCGGGCATGTCGGGCTGGTACAGGTGACGGCGCACGAGCTTCTCGCTGATAGCCGACGGCTTCAGCCGCCCCGCCGCGATCTCCTCGCCCATCCGGCGCATGGCATCGACCAGCTCGATGCGGCCCCCGTAGTTCACGCACATGGTCAGGGTGAGCACGTCGTTGCCCGCCGTGAGCTGCTCGGCGAACTGGAGCTCCTTGATGACCGAGCCCCACAGGCGCGGCTTGCGCCCGGCCCAGCGCACCCGTACGCCCCACTCATTGAGCTGATCGCGGCGGCGGTGGAGCACGTCGCGGTTGAACCCCATCAGGAACCGCACCTCGTCGGGTGACCGCGACCAGTTCTCCGTGGAGAAGGCATACACCGAGAGGTGCTTGACCCCCGCCTGGATCGCCCCGGCGACGACGTCGAGCAGGGACGCCTCGCCGGCACGGTGTCCTTCCACACGGGAGAGCCCGCGCCGATTGGCCCACCGGCCGTTGCCGTCCATGACGATGGCGACGTGCTCCGGAACCGCACCCTTGCCGAACGCGGGCGGATACTCCCCCGTCCAGTCGAGGGGCCGGAACGGCACCGCGTCGCGATGCGTGTAGGGCTTGGGAGTCATCGTCCCGTTTCCACGTGGGCGAGCGAGCGGATGCCGCGTTCCAGGTGCCACTGCGCGTAGGCCGCGACGAGCCCGGATGCGGCCGAGGTGGCGGCCGGGGCGGCGTCATCAACCTGCGTCCAGTCGCCGCGCAGCAGCGCCCGCAGGAGGGAGGCGGTGGGAGGCGCGATGCGCGCGGAGCCCACGGGCGCGCAGTTCGCGCACACCATGCCGCCGAGTTGCGCCACGAAAGACTCGTGCTCGCCGGCCGTGCCGCACCGGGCGCACTCATCCAGGCCGGGCGCCCACCCCGACAGCGCCATGGCGCGCAGCATGTAGGAATCAAGCACGCTGCGCGACGCGTGCTCGCCGCGCGCGAGGGCACGCAGCCCGCCCACCAGCAGCAGGTACTGCTGCGGCGTGGCCTCGGCTTCGTTCAGGCGGTCCGCCGTCTCCACCATGGCGTTCGCCGTGGTGTAGCGGTCGTACTGAGTGACGATGTCGGCGCCGTACGCGCCGAGCGACTCGGCCTGCTGCACGATGTCGAGCGAGCGGCCCTCGTACAGCAGCACATCGGCGACCATGAACGGTTCCAGCCGCGAGCCGAATCGCGACGAGGTGCGGCGAACGCCCTTGGCGACCGCCCGGATCTTTCCGTGCCGCCGCCCGAGCATCGTGACGATGCGGTCCGCTTCCCCCAGCTTGTGGGTACGCAGGACCACGACCTCGTCGCGATAGGTGGGCACTCCCCCATTATCCGCCGTGGGTTGCTCCCCCGTCGTCGGCGCGCGCGGCCAGAATGGGACCGTGGACTCCCAGATGCTCGTCATCCCGTTGTGGGCCGACCTCACCGCCGTGGGGCTCGGCGGCGTTCAGGGCGCCCTCTTCGCCTCAGGCTTCCGGGGGCGCACCCGGCTGGATCTGCTGGGGGTCGCGATCATCGGCATCGTGATGGGGATGGGGGGCGGCCTCATCCGCGACCTCCTGTTGGGGACGGTTCCCACGACGCTCCAGAGCAACTGGTACCTCCTCACGGCAGCGGGCGCTGCCCTGGTCGGGATGCTGCTGGCGGGGATCTTCGCACGGCTGAACAAGGTCATCGTGGCCTTGGACGCTCTCGTCATCGGTCTGTTCGGTGCCTTCGGCACCAGCAAGGCTTTGGCACTCGGCCTTCCTCCGGTGCCGGCCGTGTTCGTCGGCGTCTGCTCCGCGGTGGGCGGCGGGGTGCTCCGCGACATGCTGATGGGCCTGCCCGTGGCGATCATGCACGTCGGTTCCCTCTACGCCGTCGCGGCGGGGGCGGGCTGCGCCATCCTGGTCATAGCCGTTGAGGTGGGCGCTCCTCTTCCCGTCGCCGCGATCGTGGGGGTCGTCGTGACCACGGTTATCCGGATCCTCGCCGTGATCTTCGACGTCTCGCTCCCCGAACAGCGGATGCTGCACCGGCGCAAGGTCGCCGTGGAGACCTCCGCGATCCCCGTCATCCGCCCCGGCGACTCCCCCGAGTAACCCCGCCCGCACGCACGCCCGCCGCCCCCGCCGCGCCGAGAAACGACATTCCGGCCCAGACGGACCGCGGCGCGGGGCGTCTCGCCGGAAATCCCCTGTCTCGCACCGTCGCCCCGCGCGGAGGTGCGGCGCGACGGGTCAGACGGCGGCGAGCGTCGGCGAGTCGCTGCGCGCGCGGATGGCGCGGTTCACGGCGGAGACGACGGCCTTGAGCGACGCCGTCGAGATGTCGCCGTCGATGCCGACCCCCCACAGGCGCTGGTCGTCGACCTGGAGTTCGACGTACGCCGCCGCCTGAGCGTCGCCGCCCGCGCTGAGGGTGTGCTCGACATAGTCGTAAAGCGAGATGTCCAAGCCCCGCTCGCGCAGGATGCCCAGGAAGGCCGCGATCGGTCCGTTGCCGTGGCCGGTGGCCTCCTCGACCTCGTCGCCGTCGCGCAGGCGGATGTTGAGTTCGACGTCACCGCTCAGATCGCTCGAGGTTCGCGTTCCGACCAGCTCGAACCGGCCCCACCGGTTGTCCGCGACGGAGGTGGGGAGGTACTCGTCCGTGAAGACGTCCCAGATCTGCGCGCTCGTGACCTCGCCGCCGTCCGCGTCGGTCTTGGCCTGGATGACACCGGAGAACTCGATCTGCAGTCGCCGCGGCAGATCCAGCGCGTGATCGCTCTTCAACAGGTACGCCACGCCACCCTTGCCCGACTGCGAGTTGACGCGGATGACGGCTTCGTACGACCTGCCGAGGTCCTTCGGGTCGACCGGCAGGTACGGCACCGCCCACTCGATCTCGTCGATGCTGACGCCGGCCGCCTGCGCGCGCGCCTCCATCGCCTCGAAACCCTTCTTGATGGCGTCCTGGTGCGACCCGCTGAACGCGGTGAAGACCAGATCGCCTGCCCACGGGCTGCGCTCGGGCACGGGCAGCTGGTTGCAGTACTCGACGGTGCGCTTGATCTGGTCGATGTCGCTGAAGTCGATCTGCGGATCCACGCCCTGCGTCAGCAGGTTCACGCCGAGCGCGACGAGGTCGACGTTGCCGGTGCGCTCCCCGTTGCCGAACAGGCAGCCCTCGATGCGGTCGGCGCCTGCCATGTAGCCCAGCTCGGCCGCGGCCACGGCCGTGCCGCGGTCGTTGTGCGGATGCAGCGACAGGATGACGTTCTCGCGGTGGTTCAGGTTCCGCGACATCCACTCGATGGAGTCGGCGTACACGTTGGGCGTGGCCATCTCCACCGTCGCCGGCAGGTTGATGATGACCTTGCGCTCCGGGGTGGGCTCGAAGACCTCGAGCACCTGGTTGCAGATGTCGACGGCGAACTCGAGCTCGGTGCCGGTGTAACTCTCCGGCGAGTACTCGTAGAAGATCTCGGCCTCGGGGACGGTCTTCTCGTACTGCCGGCACAGGCGCGCCCCCTCGAGCGCGATGTCGATGATGCCCTGCTTGTCGGTGCGGAACACGACCTCGCGCTGGACGACGCTCGTTGAGTTGTACAGGTGCACGATGGCGCGCTGGGCGCCGGCGAGCGACTCGTACGTGCGGGCGATCAGGTGCTCACGCGCCTGCGTCAACACCTGGATGGTGACGTCGTCGGGGATCAGGTCTTCCTCGATCAGCTGCCGGACGAAGTCGAAGTCGAGCTGGCTCGCACTGGGGAAGCCGACCTCGATCTCCTTGTACCCCAGCCGAACGAGCAGCTCGAACATGACGCGTTTGCGCTCGGGGGTCATCGGGTCGATGAGCGCCTGGTTTCCGTCACGCAGGTCCACCGCACACCAGCGGGGCGCGGTCGTGATCCGGGCATCCGGCCACGTGCGATCGGGCAGTTCGACGCGGATCTGCTCGTGGAACGGACGGTACTTGTGCGTCGGCATCCCCGACGGCTTCTGGGTGTTCTTCATGAGAGGGTCGCTTCCGGTTGTCGAGGAGTCGGGCCGACGAGAAGCTCCGCGACGAGGAAGGCCCTTAGAACGAGGCCTCGTCGCGGCGGCTAAGAAGAAGGAGCCCACCGAAGCGCATACCGGAATGCTAGCAGGGGTGCGCGAGCGAGTGCGCCCGCGAGCGGCTCGGCTGCCGCCTCGATGGCGGGTATCGAGCTGCTCGCGGGCGCAGGGCGTCGGGCCTCAGCGTGGGAGACCGGTGGGGATGCCGATGAAACGCCCGCCGGGATCCACGCGCTCTTTCACGCTCCGCAACCGATCGAGGTTGCCGCCGAAGTTCGCCGCTGCCCGGTCCGACTCCTCGTCGCCCAGAAGGTTGGGGTAGCCCGCATCGAGAGCGTACGGAGAAAGTCGCTCGAGAAGCTCATCGACCCAGGCGACCTGCTCGTCGTGCCCCTCCCGCTCCCCCGTGGTGGCGATGAGCTCGGCCATGAAATGCGGTTCACGCAGCCCCCACGCCGATGACTCCGCCGGCATGCGGGTCGCCGCTCCATGGAAGTGATGGATGTTGACGGCGCTGTACGGCGACGTGCGGCGACGCTCGGCGTCGGCCAGCACGGCGGAGATCTCCGGTGTGAAGCCCGGCAGAGAGACGGTTCGGAGGGTGTAATGCAGCCCCGCGGGGAAGAGTCCGTCCAGCGCGTGCGCCGCTTGGGCCGGGGTGGTCGAGTCGACCTGGACGAGCGCCGGGGTTCCCAGAGCCGAGATCCTCTCGACCCAGTCCTGCCCGCGGTCGGCGTCGCCGGCCCAGAGCAGCGACAGCAGCAAGGCAGAGCTGCCGTCCGGGCCGCTCCCGATCGTCGGCCGCACCCCCAGTTCGTCGGGCATCTCGGGCAGCAGGGAGTTCAGCCCGGTGAGCACCGGCTCCAGTTGGTCCGCGGGGAACATGACGATTCCGGCGAGCACGGAAGGAAGCTCGAACAGGCTCACCTCCAGCTCGGTGACGACGCCGAAGTTCCCACCGCCGCCACGGAGCGCCCAGAGCAGGTCGGCATCCGCGGTCTCGGATGCTGTCACCACACGCCCGTCGGCCAGTACGACCTGGGCGGCGAGGATGTTGTCCGCTGCGAGGCCCGCGATCCCGAGATACGGACCGTAGCCGCCGCCCAACGCGAGACCCGCGAAGCCCACCTCGCTGACGGGTCCGACAGCGACAGCGAGGCCGTGGGCCGCCGCGGCATCCACGACGTCCCCCAGCGTGGCACCGCCCTGCACCCGGGCTGTCCGCGCCTGCGGGTCTACGGTTACCTCGCGCAGCGCCGACAGATCGATGACGAGCCCGCCGTCGGCGATGGCCCGTCCGGCCCAGTCGTGGCCCCGTCCGCGAACGCTGAGGGGGACGTCGTCCGGTGTGAGTTGGAGGACGCGCTGCACATCGGTCGCGCTCGCGACGATCGCGATCGCGGCCGGTCTGACCGCCGGATGTGCGCTCCAGATGGCTGCGGCCTGTTCGAAGTCGGCGTCGCCCGGCACAAGGAGCCGGCCGTCGATCGCTTCCGCGAGGGGGGCGAGGGGGATAGGGGTGGGGGATTGTGCTGCCATAGTCGTTCCTTACAGTCGTCGTGTCGGCATGGCGGACGAGCGGCCTGCCGTCGGAGTCGGAGGGCGGATGACGGTGTGTCCCAAATCGTACGCATACGGACAGTCGGGTAGGAAGCATGCACAGCAGAGTCTCGGCTTACGCCCGGGTGCTGGAGCGCTAGAAGCCCAGGCGGCCGAGCTGCTTCGGATCCCGTTGCCACTCCTTGGCCACGCGCACGTGGAGCTGAAGGAAGACCCTGGTGCCCACGAGAGGCTCGATCTGCGCCCGCGCCCGAGCGCCCACGTCGCGTAGCCGTGAGCCCTTGTGCCCGATGATGATCGACTTCTGGCTGTCGCGCTCGACGACGACGTTGGCGAAGATGTCGGTCATCGAGCCGGTGTCGCGCTGGGAGATGTCCTCGATCGTGACCGCGATCGAGTGCGGAAGCTCGTCGCGCACTCCCTCGAGAGCGGCCTCGCGGATGATCTCGGCGATGCGGTCCTCCAGCGACTCGTCGGTGACGACGCCTTCCTCGTAGAGCGCGGGACCCTCCGGCATCAGCGGGAGCAGCTCGTCGGCCAGCACGTCGAGTTGATCGTTGGTGAGGGCCGACAGCGGGATGACCGCGTGCCAGTCCTCCCGCAACGCGTCGACCTCCAGCAGACGCTCGGTGATCTGCTCCCGCGAGGCGGCGTCGGTCTTGGTGACGATGGCGACTTTCCTCGCGCGCGGATAGTTGCTGAGCGATTCCGCGATCCGGCGGTCGCCGGGGCCGACCTTCTCGGTGGCGGGGACGCAGAACGCAATGACGTCGACATCGCCCAGCACCTGTTCCACGAGATCATTCAGTCGCTGACCGAGAAGCGTGCGCGGGCGGTGGATTCCCGGGGTGTCCACGATCACGAGCTGCCCGCCGGGCCGGTTGACGATGCCGCGGATGGCGCGGCGGGTCGTCTGCGGCTTGTCGCTGGTGATCGCGACCTTCTCCCCGACCAGGGCGTTGGTCAACGTGGATTTCCCCACGTTCGGCCGCCCCACGAACGTGACGAATCCGGATCGGGGTTCACTCATCGCGCTCTTCCTTCCGTGGCACGCGGATCTCTCCGGTGCGCGGTCGTCCGGGCACCTCATCGGCGATCTCCGGCTCCTCGGCGCGCTCGACGAAGACCGTCGCAATCCCCCGCCCGCGTCCGCGCGAGGCGCCGCCCGTCATCACGAGTCCGTCGTACTCGGCGGTGGCGCCGGGCTGCGGGATGCGGCCGAGCGCCTTACCCAGGAGTCCGCCGATGGAGTCCACCTCTTCGTCATCGAGCTCGAGGCCGAACAGGTCGCCGACCTCATCGAGCCCGAGGCGTGCGCTGACGCGGAAGCGCCCCGGCTCGAGTTCGGCGATCTCGGACGATCGCGCATCGTACTCATCGGAGATATCGCCGACGAGCTCTTCGATGAGGTCTTCCAACGTGACGAGCCCCGACACCCCGCCGTACTCGTCGATGACGAGGCACACGTGGACGGCGTCGCGTCTCATCTGCTGCAGAAGGGTCTCGGCGCGCATGGATTCGGGCACGAACACCGCCGGTCGCGCGATGCGGCGGATCGGAGCGTCGCGCCATCCCTGCTCGTCGCGGAAGCCGAACTGCACGAGGTCTTTCAGGTACAGCATCCCCACGACATCATCGGCCTCGTCGTCGATCAGGGGGATGCGCGAGATGCCCTTCTCCAGGAAGAGCGACAGCGCCTGCCGGGTCGTGGCGGCCGCATCCACCGAGACCATGTCGGTGCGCGGCACCATCACCTCGCGCACGTACCGGTCGGTGAAGTCGAACACCGAGTGGATGAGCTCGCGGTCGTCCTCCTCGATCAGTTCGTTCTCCGCCGCCTCGTCGATGATGCTGAGCAGCTGCTCCTCCGACGCGAACGACGACCCGGGTGCGACGCCGGGCGTCACCCGGCTGCCCAACGCGACCAGTGCGTACGCGAGGGGGCCCAGCAGGATCCGCAGGGCGCGGATGACCGGGGCGGTCGCGCGCAGCAGCGCGCGGGCGTGCTGGCGACCTACCGCGCGGGGGCTCGCCCCCACCGCGACGAACGAGACCCCGGTCATGATGACCGCGGCCGCGAGGGCCGCCCACCAGATGTTGTCGATCAGCACGACGAAGGCGGCGGTCACCAGCACCGCGGCCGTCGTCTCCGCCAGTACCCGGATGAAGGAGACCGCGTTGGCGTGGGCATCGGGATCGGCGGCGATGCGTCGGAGAGACAGCGCGCTGCGCCCTCCGGCGGCCAGATCGGCCAGATCGGCCAGGTCGGAGCGGGACGTCACGCCCAGGGCGGCTTCGACGGCCACCATGAGACCACCGAAGGCGACCAGCAGGAGGGCGGCGAGAAGAAGAAGCGCTTCGGTCATGTGCGGCGGCGACGCTCGGCCGACTGGAAGCCGATGATCAGATCCTTCTGCAGCGAGAACATCTCCCGCTCGTCCTCCGGTTCGGCGTGGTCGAATCCGAGGAGGTGCAGGAGGCCGTGGGTGGTCAGCAGGATGAGTTCGTCCTGGGTGGAGTGCTTCGCCGTCACGGCCTGACCCTCGGCCACCTGCGGGCACAGCACGATGTCGCCGAGGAGCCCGGCCGGGGTCGGCGCATCCTCGGTGCCGGGGCGAAGCTCGTCCATCGGGAAGCTCAAGACGTCGGTGGGACCGGGCTCATCCATCCACTGCACGTGGAGGGCCTCCATCGCTCCCTCGTCCACGAGCACGATCGCCACGTCGGCGTCGGGGCTCACATGCAGTTCCTCGAGGTTGTACTCCATCAGACGCAGCAGCACCTGCTCGTCGACGGTCATGCCCGACTCGTTGTTGATCTCGATCGTCATGAGCGTCCTCGCCTGGGCAGGTGGTCGCGCGGAGCCGGCGCGCGACCCGTGCGCCGCTCGGCGCGGTTGGCGAACTCCGTCGCCTCCTCGCGCTCCCGACGCGTCACGAGGCGCTTCTCGTCGTACTCGCTGTAGGCATCGACGATGCGGCCCACCAGGGTGTGGCGGACCACGTCGTCGCTGGTGAGATAGGAGAAGAAGATGTCGTCGACGTGCGACAGGATGCGGGTGACCAGTCGCAGGCCCGACGAGCCCTGCGGGAGATCGACCTGGGTGATGTCGCCGGTGACCACCATGCGAGTGCCGAACCCCAAACGGGTGAGGAACATCTTCATCTGCTCGGGGGTGGTGTTCTGCGCCTCATCCAGCACGACGAACGAATCGTTCAGCGTGCGACCGCGCATGTAGGCCAGGGGCGCCACTTCGATCGTCCCGCTCGCCATGAGCTTGGGGACGATCTCAGGGTCCATCATCTCGTTGAGCGCGTCATACAGCGGGCGCAGGTACGGGTCGATCTTGTCCGTCAGGGTTCCCGGAAGGAACCCCAGTCGCTCCCCTGCCTCGACGGCGGGACGGGTCAGGATGATGCGGCTGACCTCCTTGCGCTGGAGGGCCTGCACGGCCTTCGCCATGGCGAGGTAGGTCTTCCCGGTTCCGGCGGGGCCGATGCCGAAGACGATCGTGTTCTCTTCGATGGCGTCGACGTACGCCTTCTGGCCCATCGTCTTCGGCCGGATCACCTTGCCGCGCGACGACAGGATCGCCTCCCCCAGCACCTCCGACGGCCGCGGCCCGCCGCCGGCGTCCTCCGCGGAGCGCAGGATGCGGCTGGAGCTGGACACGTCGGAGGGGTCGAGACCTTGCCCGGCCTTGGCCATGGCAAGCAGCTCATCCACGAGAGCGCGCGCACGGGCGACGGCGTCGGCGAGGCCGGTCAGGGTGATCTCGTTGCCGCGGACGAGCACATCCACGTCGGGGTGTTCCTTCTCCACGACGCGGAGGAGCCGATCCTGGGGGCCCAGGAGTTGTACCATCGCCACGCCATCCGCGTACACGCGGTCGACGATCATGCCGGAATCATCGGCCACCGAGGCTCTTTTCATCGAGATCGCCCGCGAGCACGTGGGCGTGGACGTGGAAGACGGTCTGCCCGGCGCCCGGACCGGTGTTGAACACGAGCCGGAAGTCACCCCCGCCGTTCTCCGCTGCCACGGAGCTGGCAAGACCCACGAGTTCGGCCAGCAGCTGGGGGTCGCCGGCGGCCAGCTCCACGACGTTGCGGTACTGGGCGGTCTTGGGGATCACGAGCAGGTGCACGGGTGCCTGCGGGGCGATGTCGCGGATCGCGAATGCGTTCTCCGTCTCCGCGATGATCTCCGTGGAGAGTTCGCCCTGGAGGATGCGCGTGAAGATCGACGGTTCGGTCATTCATCCAGTCTATCGACGGGGCACCACGCCCAGGCGGGCGATCACCAGCGCCCCAGGGCGACGTTGGCCACCGACAGGGCGGCCGCGCCTGCCGTCGACGTGCGCAGGATCGTCGCCCCCAGCCGCACCGGCTCCGCTCCCGCGGTCGAGAGGGCACTGAGCTCCGCCGGGGAGACGCCGCCTTCCGGGCCGACGACCACGGCGATATCACGCTGTCCGGCACGCAGGTCGAGGCCGGTCAGCGCACGGGATGCGGAGGGTTCGAGCACCAGCATCCGCATCGACCCGGTCATCCGGGTCAGTGCGGCTGTGTCGACAGGGTCAGCCACCTCGGGAAGCCACGCGCGATGGGCCTGTTTGGCGGCCTCGCGCACGATCGTCCGCCACCGGGTGAGAGCCTTGTCGACCTTGCCGTCCCACCGCGAGATGCTGCGCTCGGCCTGCCACGGGATGATGCGGTCGACGCCGAGCTCGGTCGCCGCCTGCACCGCCAGCTCGTCCCGGTCGCCCTTGGCGAGGGCCTGGACGAGGGTGAGGGTCGGTGAAGGCGCCGCGACTTCGGTCCGGGTCGCCACGCGCACGACGACCTCCCGCGCCGACACCGCCGCGGCCGCGCCCTCGAGCCACGTGCCGCGCCCGTCGCCGACGGTCACCGTCTCGCCCGCCCGCAGACGCCGCACGTTCGCGGCGTGATGCGCTTCGGTGCCGCTGAGGACCACGTCGTCGCCGGGCTGCGCGTCGGAGGCACCCTCGGCCAGGAAGTGCAGCGCCACGGCTCAGCCGTTCCGGAAGCGGTCGCGCAGCTTCGAGAACAGTCCCTGGTGGAATTCGGCCAGATGCGGAGACGGCGACTTGGTGCGGCGCGCGAACTCCTCGATCAGGGCCCGTTCCTTCGCGTCCAGCCGGGTGGGTGTGACCACGTGCACGCCCACGCGCAGGTCGCCGCGCTGCGTTCCCCGGAGCGGGGTGACGCCACGGCCCTTGATCGTGAGCACGTCGCCGGACTGCACACCGGGGCGCACCTCGAGTTCGACCTCGCCGTCCAGCGCCTCGATCTTCGTCTCCGTGCCCAGGATCGCGTCGGGCATCGACACCTCCAGGGTCGCCAGAAGGTCGTCGCCCTCTCGGCTGAACACCTCGTGCGGGGCGACGTTGATCTCCAGGTAGAGATCTCCGTTGGGGCCACCCGCGGGGCCGACCTCACCCGACCCGGGCATCTGCAGGCGCAGGCCGGTCTCGACCCCCGCCGGGATGTCGACGGACACCGTGCGGCGTGCGCGCACGCGTCCCTGCCCCTGGCAGGTGGCGCACGGGTACGGGATGGTCGTCCCGTAACCCTGGCACGTGGCACAGGGCTGAGAGGTGACGACGTTGCCGAGGAGGCTCCGCACGGTGCGCTGCACGTTTCCGGTGCCGTGGCAGATGTCGCACGTCACCTCCGACGTACCGGGCTGACAGCACGACCCCTGGCAGGTCTCGCACAGCACGGCCGTGTCGACGTCGAGGTCGCGGTGCACTCCGAACACGACATCGCCGAGCTCGAGCGTGACGCGCACCAGGGCGTCCTGACCGCGCTCACGGCGAGACCGGGGACGCCCGCCCCGGCCTCCGCCGCCGGCGCCGCCGAAGAACGTCTCGAAGATGTCGCTGAACCCGCCGAACCCCGCCGCGCCCCCGGCACCCCCGAACGGGTTCGAGTCGCCGCCCATGTCGTAGCGGCGACGCTGGTCCGGATCGCTCAGCACGTCGTACGCGTGTGTGACGAGTTTGAATCGTTCGGCCGCACCCTCGCCGGGGTTGACGTCGGGGTGGAGTTCGCGCGCAAGCCGCCGGTAGGCGCGCTTGATGTCGTCCGCAGACGCGTCGCGCGCGACGCCGAGGACCTCGTAATGGTCAGCCACAATCGCCTTCCTGCCCGCGTACAGCGGGACCGTTCGAAGACCGGATGCGCCTCAGCGGCCGTTCTCGTCCTCTTCGAGCATCCGGGTCAGATAGTGCGCGACGGCGCGAACCGCCGCGAGGTTTGAGGGGTAGTCCATCCGCGTGGGGCCGAGCAGGCCCACGCGGGCGCCGCTGGCCGGCGCGTCGTAGTGGCCGATGAGCACGGATGCCTCGGGCAGCCCGAACGGCTCGTTCTCGCGCCCGATGCTCGCCGACAGGCCTTGATCGTCGGCGACCATCTCACTCATGAGGCGCAGCAGCGTCACCTGCTCCTCGATCGCCTCCAGGAGCGGGTAGATGCTGCCACGGAAGTCGGATTCGCGGCGCGCCAGCGTCGCCGCCCCAGCCATGACCAGACGGTCCTGACGGAATTCCTCGAGCTCTTCGGCGAGGACACGCAGGATCGGGTACGCCATCGCGTCCAGGCCGCCACCGGTCGGCGGCGCTTCGCTGAGGAGCCCGCCCAGTCGTTCGGCGCCGTCGCGTACCGATCGGCCGACCAGCAGGGCTCCGATCCGAGCGCGCAGCTGCACGAGATCGGCGTCGCTCGGCTCTTCCCGGGAGAAGGCGATGCGCTGGGTGACACGTCCGGTGTCGGTGACGACGACCACGAGCATCCGCCCACCGCCGAGACCCACCAGTTCGACGTGCGTCACATTCGCGGTGGCGAACGACGGATACTGCACCATCGCCACCTGCCCGGTCAGCCGGGTGAGGGCGCGCACCGTGCGCCCGAGCAGATCGTCGAGATCTCCGGAGTCGCCGAGGAACGACGCGATCGCCGCGCGCTGGGCCTGGGAGAGGGGCCGCAGGTCCGCCAGGTGGTCGACGAAGACGCGGTACCCCTTGTCGGTGGGCACGCGTCCGGACGATGTGTGCGGCGCGGCGATGAGGTCTTCGTCTTCCAGCAACGCCATGTCGTTGCGGATGGTGGCCGCAGACACCCCGAAGGCGTGGCGATCGACGATCGCCTTGCTGCCTACCGGCTCATGCGTATCGACGTAGTCCTGCACGATGGCTCGCAGCACCTGGAGCCCGCGTTCCGTGACCATGGCACCCCTCCCCCGCGACCGTTGGCACTCGTTGTCGTTGAGTGCCAATTCTAGCGGATGAGGCCGGATCTCAGCCTGAGGCTCACTGGGTGAGCGTGTGGACGACGGCGTCGGCGAGGAGCCGGCCCCGCCTGGTCAGCACGACGCGCCCGCGCACGGCGTCGGCGCCCTCGACGAGGCCGTCCGCCACGAGCCCGGCGACGGCGTGCCGGCCCTCTGCGAGCAACTCCGCGACGGGGATCCCCTCGCGGATGCGCGAGCGCAGCAGCACGGCCTCGAGCCGCTGCGCTTCGGCATCGGGACGCTCGCGCCCGGCCGCGGGCGATGCCCCCTGCGAGAGCCGCGCCGCGTAGGCGGCGGGGTGGCGCACATTCCACCACCGCATCCCGCCGACATGGCTGTGCGCACCGGGGCCATAACCCCACCAGTCGGTGCCGCGCCAGTAGGCGAGGTTGTGCCGGGAGCGGTGCTGCGGGGTGCGCGCCCAGTTGGAGACCTCGTACCACTCGAGTCCGGCGGCACCGAGCAGATCGTCGGCCAGCTCGTACATGTCGGCTTGCAGATCGTCGTCGGGCTGGGCGAGTTCGCCGCGCCGGATCTGCCGCGCGAGCCGCGTGCCGTCCTCGACGATGAGTGCGTACGCGGAGAGATGATCGGGTTCGAGGGAGATCGCCTCCTCGAGCGAGAGCCGCCAGTCCTCGAGCGACTCGCCCGGGGTGCCGTAGATGAGATCGACGCTGACGTCGAGCCCGGCGGCTCGGGCCGCGGCGACCGCGGTGCGGACATTGGCCGGGTTGTGCGTGCGATCGAGGGCCGCGAGGACGTGCGGGCGGGTCGATTGCATGCCGATCGACATCCGGGTCACCCCGGCCGATGCCAGCTCGTTCGCGACCGCATCGGTCACGGTGTCGGGATTGGCCTCGACGGTCACTTCGGCTCCGTCGGCCACCCCGAAGGCCCGGCGCACTCCCCCCAGCATCCGCGCCAGGTCACCGGGCGGCAGGAGCGTCGGTGTGCCGCCGCCGAAGAAGATCGTCGAGGCCGGCCGCAGCGGGCCCGTCGCGGCGAGGACGCCCACGGACTGGTCGATCTCCCGCACGAGCGTGTCGGCGTACTGGTCCTGCCGCGCCCCGCGCAGTTCGGACGCGGTGTAGGTGTTGAAGTCGCAGTAGCCGCAGCGCACACGACAGAACGGCACGTGCAGATACACGCCGAAGTCGACGGCCGGATCGGTACGGATGTCCGCGGGCAGTGCCCCGTCGAGGGGAGCGGGATCGCCGAGGGGAAGGGCAGCGCCCATCAGCGGGACGTCGCGTACAGCGGGGAGATGGCGCGCAGGTATCGCTGGAAGAGCTCACGCCGGCGGTGGCGGACGAGACGCGGGTAGAGGCGGTACACGAGCGCGGCGGGGGCGTCGAAGGCGCGGACGGTGAACCAGACCTCGTCGTTGTCGCGCCACTCCAGGAGGAAGAACTCCTCCCCGCTGACCACGGATTCGCCGACGGTTCCGAGGGTGAACCCCACCCGTCGTGGCTCCTCGATCACGGAGATGACGCGCAGCTCGCCTTCCGCGCTCATCCGGTTCACGCGACCGCGCAGGCGCACGGTGGTCCCGGGGGCGACGAACGGGGTGCCGTCGGCGTCGAAGTGCTGGTCGGTCTCGAGCCGGCTCGGAGCGACCGGGTTCCCCTCGGCGTCATACCCCACGCCGGTGTACATCGGTCCCTGAGCGGGGCGCACGTCGGTGAGCGTGAGGCCGCCCTCACGCTGCGCCGACCACGACAGCAGCGCCTCGCTGGCCCCGGCGAAGCGCTCCTGGCCACTCCCGATCCGCCAGCTCTCCTCGGCCGGAATCGACCGCTCCGGCGGGTACTGCATCAGATCGGACGCCTGCGTGCCCCCCACGGCGGCGTAGTCGACCGTCTCGTCTCGAAAGGTCCCACGGCGCATGAGTCCAGGGTACTTCGGCTTTCCGTGCGTTGCGCCCGAGCCGCCGCGCGGCCGCCATCGCCTCCGCGAGAATCCGGTGGCCCGGCGAGAATCCGGCCGGCTGCGGGATTCTCGCCGCGCGGGTGGATTCTCGGGGATTCGGGTGCGGAGGAGGGGGAACGGCTACTTGCCGTCGACGTCGCCGGAGAGCGCCGCGATGAACGCCTCCTGGGGGACCTCGACCCGGCCGACCATCTTCATGCGCTTCTTGCCCTCTTTCTGCTTCTCGAGGAGCTTGCGCTTGCGCGTGATGTCACCGCCGTAGCACTTGGCGAGCACGTCCTTGCGGATCGCGCGGATGTTCTCACGGGCGATGATGCGCGCGCCGATGGCGGCCTGGATGGGCACCTCGAACTGCTGGCGCGGAATGAGCTTGCGCAGCCGCTCGGTCATCAGCGTGCCGTACGCGTAGGCCTTCTCCCGGTGCACGATCGAGCTGAACGCATCCACCTTCTCGCCCTGGAGCAGGATGTCGACCTTGACCAGGTCGGCCTCCTGAGATCCGGCGGGTTCGTAGTCGAGGCTCGCGTAGCCCTGGGTGCGACTCTTCAGATGATCGAAGAAGTCGAACACGATCTCCCCGAGCGGCATGGTGTACCGCAGCTCGACGCGGTCCTCGCTGAGGTAATCCATGCCCAGCAGCGTTCCGCGTCGTCCCTGGCAGAGCTCCATGACGGTGCCGACGTAGTCCTTGGGCAGCAGGATGCCGACCTTCACGACCGGCTCGGACACCGAGGCCACGCGGCCATCCGGGTACTCGCTCGGGTTGGTCACCGTCACGGTCTCGCCGGTATCCGTCGTCACCTCGTACGTCACCGATGGGGCGGTCGTGATGAGGTCCAGGCCGAACTCGCGCGAGAGGCGTTCGGTGATGATCTCGAGGTGCAGCAGGCCGAGGAACCCGGCACGGAACCCGAATCCGAGGGCGACGGAGGTCTCGGGCTCGTACTGCAGGGATGCGTCGGAGAGCTTGAGCTTGTCCAGCGCCTCGCGGAGCTCGGCGTAGTCGCTGCCGTCGATCGGGTAGATGCCCGAGAACACCATCGGCTTCGGGTCGGTGTAGCCGGGGAGTGCATCGGTGGCGGGCTTGCGGTGCGTGGTGATCGTGTCACCGACCTTGGACTGGCGCACGTCCTTCACACCCGTGATGAGGTAGCCCACCTCCCCCACGCCCAGTCCCTGGGTGGGGACGGGTTCGGGGCTCGATACGCCGATCTCCAGCAGCTCGTGCGTGGCCTTGGACGACATCATCTGGATGCGTTCGCGCGGCCCGAGCTTGCCGTCGACCATGCGCACGTAGGTGACGACGCCGCGGTAGGCGTCGTACACCGAATCGAAGATCATCGCGCGGGCGGGGCCCTCGGGCTTGCCCTGGGGCGCCGGGATGTCGGCGACGATGCGGTCGAGCAATTCCTCGACACCCTGCCCCGTCTTCCCGCTGACCCGCAGCACGTCGTCGGGGTCGCCGCCGATGAGGCCGGCGAGCTCGGCGGCGAACTTGTCGGGGTCGGCGGCGGGCAGGTCGATCTTGTTGAGCACCGGGATGATGTGCAGGTCGTTCTCGAGCGCGAGGTAGAGGTTGGCGAGCGTCTGCGCCTCGATCCCCTGCGCCGCATCCACCAGCAGGACAGCGCCCTCGCAGGCGGCGAGCGACCGGCTCACCTCGTAGGTGAAGTCGACGTGTCCGGGCGTGTCGATCATGTTGAGCGCGTAGGTCTCGGTCGTGCCATCACCCCGGCTGAGGGCCCACGGCATGCGCACCGCCTGGCTCTTGATCGTGATGCCCCGCTCGCGCTCGATGTCCATGCGGTCGAGGTACTGCGCGCGCATGTCGCGGTCGGCGACGATGCCGGTGATCCCCAGCATCCGATCGGCCAGCGTCGACTTGCCGTGGTCGATGTGGGCGATGATGCAGAAGTTGCGGATCAGCTCGGGCGGGGTCGCGGACGGCGCGAGAGGCTGCAGGGCGAGGGGTGACATGTCCCCTTGATTCTACGGGCGCGCGGCGGCAGGCATGGGCAGACGCCGGACGCCCTCGACGAGCTCCTCGCGGTCGCTCGCGACGCACACGCGGATCCAGCCCTCCCCGGATGCTCCGAAGGCCGACCCCGGCGCGACGGCGACGCCACGCTCGTCGAGGAATCGTTCGCACCACGCAGCGACGTTCCCCTCGGTCGCGTGGGACATGTCGATCCAGAGGTAGAAGGCGCCGCTGGGCTCGAGATACGTGAATCCGCGCTCGTCGAGCACGGCTGTGGCGGCTCGGAGGTTTTCCGCGTAGTGCGCGCCGGCCTCCTCGACGCCGTCCTGCGGCCCGGAGAGCGCCGCCAGGGCCGCGTACTGCGCGGCGGTGTTGACGCAGCTGATCGCCGCCTCCTGCACGCGCAGCATCACCTCGGTCATCTCGGGCGGGGTGACGAGCCATCCGACCCTCGCGCCGGTCATGGCGTAGGTCTTCGACGTCGAGAACACCGTGAGCACGCGCCCGTCGGTGTCGAAGGTCGCCGCGCTGGCGTGCGGGGATCCCCACGTGAATCGCTCGTACACCTCGTCGCTGATGAGCCACAGGTCGTGCCGGCGGGCGAACGCGACGAGGTCGGCGATGAGCTCGGGCGCGTAGGTCACCCCGAGCGGGTTCGAGGGCGAATTGATCACGATCGCCCGGGTGCGGGGCGTGACCAGCCGCTCGAGCGCGTCGGAGTCGGGGGCGAAGCCCCGCGCGGCTTCCAACCGGTAGGGCACGGGTCGCGCCTGCAGCATGTGGGCGCTCATCGTGAAGGTGGTGTAACCCGGATCGGGAAGGAGAACCTCGTCCCCGGCCGCGAGGACGAGCGTCATCGCCTGGTGCAGCGCCTGCGTTCCACCGACCGTGACCCAGACCTGCTCGACGTCGACATCCAGGCCGTTCTCGCGTGCGAGCTTGGCGACGATCGCCTCGCGGAGCGGCCGGATGCCGCCGTTGGGCGTGTAGCGGGTCGCACCATCCGTCCACGCCTGCGCGCCGGCCGCGCGGATCCGCTCCGCGACGGCCTCCCCGGGCTCGCCGACGGACAGGATGATCGTCCCAGGCCGCCGCAGCGCGATCTCCAGAATCCGGCGTACGCCCGACCCCGGCATATCGTCGATGTGCGCGGAGACGTGCGGCATGCCGCCATCGTAGGGGGCGCCGCCCATCTCCGAACCCAGGCGCGGGCAACCCGCCGACGAGCATCATTTCGATGCCGGGAACGGACTGTTCACACCCCGGAAACCCGGTGTCCGCGGCCGTCCCTATGATCGGAGGCAGGTCCCCCCGACCTCCCCACGGTGCCCACCCCGGGCGCATCGCGATGCTCGCGTGCGCTCAGAATCTCGGAGAAGAGTCTGTGACGACGCATCCCTCGGTCCCGGTTCTGCGTGACTCCCACCGGAGGGGGACGATCCGCTCCCTGCTGTCGGCCGCGCTCGTCGGCGCGCTGTCGCTCGGCGCGGTCGGTCTCGGCGTTCCCGCCACGGCCGCGGTGAGCCCGGATGCCCCGGTGGTCATCAACGAGGTGTACGGCGGTGGCGGCAACAACGGCGCCACCCTGACCCACGACTTCGTCGAGCTGGTCAACGTCAGCGACGCACCGGCGGCGCTGACGGGCTGGACGCTGCAGTACGCCTCCGCCACGGGCGCGTTCTCCCAGCAGTTCCCGCTGACGGGCACCATCGCCGCAGGCGGCCACTTCCTCGTTCAACTCGCTGCGGGGGACGGCGGCACGACGCCGCTGCCGACGCCGGACGCCACCGGGTCGCTGGCGCTCGGGGGCACCGCGGGCAAGGTGGCCCTCGCGTCCGACACCACGGCGGTCAGCGGCCCGGATGCGGCGAACGTCGTCGACTACGTCGCGTGGGGATCGAACGCCACTCCCGCGGCGGGCACCCCCGCGACGGGGACGACGAACACGACGAGCGTCTCGCGGGATGCGGCGCACACCAACACCGCCGTCAACGCGGCGGACTTCACCGCGGGCACCCCCACCCCGCGGAACTCGCAGGGGGCCGCCGCACCCAGCCCTGAGCCGACCCCGGACCCCACACCCACCGAACCCGCACCTGAGCCCACGCCGACGGACCCGGCGGTCGTGACGATCGCCGGCATCCAGGGCACAGGACCGTCGAGTCCGCTCGTGGGTCAGACCGTGACGACCGAGGGTGTTGTGACGGCGCACTACCCCACGGGCGGTTTCAACGGCTACGTGATTCAGACCCCCGGCACCGGCGGCGCGCTGGATCTCGCCACGCACACCGCGTCCACCGCGGTGTTCGTGTTCGCGCCGCAGGCGGTCTCGGAGGTCGCGCTCGGGCAGACCGTCCGCGTGACCGGAGTGGTCAGCGAATTCAACGGCCTGACGGAGCTGACCGTCGGGCCCGGCAACGCGCAGGTCATCGCCGGCGCCGCCGACCCTGTGCCCGCCCCGGTGGGGTGGCCCACCGATGACGCCCAGCGGGAGGCGCTCGAGTCGATGCTCGTGCAGCCGCTGGGCTCCTTCACCGTCACGAACACCTTCACGACCAACCAGTACGGCGAGGTCGGACTCGCAGCCGGCGACGAACCGCTGCGCCAGCCGACGGATGCCGCGACCCCGGGCAGCGACGAGGCGGCGGCGAT
The DNA here is from genome assembly GCF_057197625.1 of Microbacterium sp. Z6_144. Taxonomy (NCBI): domain Bacteria; kingdom Bacillati; phylum Actinomycetota; class Actinomycetes; order Micrococcales; family Microbacteriaceae; genus Microbacterium; species Microbacterium sp. Z6_144. The sequence goes on along the minus strand of NZ_JBXVPT010000001.1, from coordinate 1,627,834 downwards.
CGCCGCCGACAATGCTGCGCGCGCGGTGACGCTCGACGACGGTGCGTCGACCAACTTCCTGAGCGCCGCGAACAGCGGGCTGACCCCGCCGTACGTGTCTCTGACGGAGCCGGTGGTCGTCGGCGGTGCGGCGCGCTTCGCCGAACCCGTCATCGTCGACTGGCGCAACGGCGCATGGAAGCTCAACCCCCCGCGCGCGCTGGTCGGCGACGGCTCGGGCGACGGCGACGGTGTGGAGTTCTCGAATCCCCGTACGGCGGCTCCCACCGGCGTGGGCGGCGCTGTGAGCGTCGCATCCTTCAACGTCCTGAACTACTTCACGACGCTCGGCGACAGTGGCCCGTCGTGCGAACCATTCGTAGACCGCACCGGCAACGGCAACAACGTGGACGAGGGATGCCTGCAGCGCGGCGCGTGGGATGCGGCGGACTTGGAGCGTCAGCAGGACAAGATCGTCTCGGCCATCACGACCCTCGACGCCTCCGTCGTCGGGCTGATGGAGATCGAGAACTCCGCGGCGCTCGGCGAGACGCCCGACGAGGCCACGGCCTCGCTCGTGGACGCACTCAACGACGCCGCGGGAGCAGGCACGTGGGACTACGTCCGATCCTCGGAGGAGCTGCCGCCCGTCACTGAGCAGGACCTCATCACCAACGCGATCATCTACCAGCCGGCGCTCGTCGAACCCGTCGGACCGTCGCGCGCCCTGGGTACCCTGAGCGAGAGCGACGAGGCGTTCGGCAACGCGCGTGAGCCGATCGGTCAGGTCTTCGAGCCCCTCGCCGGAGGCGACCCGTTCCTGTTCGTCGTGAACCACTTCAAGTCGAAGGGATCGGCCGGACCGCTCCCCGGCGACGAGGACAGCGGTGATGGACAGGGGGCATCGAACGCTTCCCGCGTGGCGCAGGCGACCGCGCTGCGAGACTGGGTCACCGACATCCAGGGCGACACCGCCTCCGTCGTGCTGGCGGGAGACTTCAACTCCTACGGCCAGGAGGACCCGCTGCAGGTGCTCTACGCGGGGGGCTACACCGACGCGGAGGCTGCCTTCGACCTCGGCGAGTCGAGCTACTCGTTCCAGGGACTCTCGGGCTCACTGGACCACGTTCTGCTGAACGAGGCGGCGCTCGCACGCGCCACCGGCGCCGACATCTGGAACATCAACTCGGGCGAGTCGGTCGCGCTGGAGTACAGCCGCTACAACAACCACGGCAGCCTCTTCCACGAGCCCGGCCCGCACCGCTCATCGGACCACGACCCGGTCACGGTCGGCCTCGCCGCCGAGGAAGCACCGGTCGAGATCGACATCCTGACGATCAACGACTTCCATGGTCGCCTGGAGGCGAACCCGTCCGGTGACGAGGCGGGTGCTGCGGTGATCGCCGGGGCCGTGAAGGCGCACGAGGCGGAGAATCCGAACACCTTGTTCGTGTCGTCCGGTGACAACATCGGGGCATCGACGTTCACGTCGCTGATTCAGGACGACAACCCCACGATCGACACCCTGGTGGCATCGGGGCTGGACGTGAGCGCGGTGGGTAATCACGAGTTCGACCGGGGGTTCGATGACCTCGTGAACCGTGTGCTCCCGCGGTTCGGCGGGAACACCGACCCGGCGAATGTCACCGCCGGGCAGCGTGCACTCGGTGAGGCCTACGGACTGGGCGCGAACGTGTACGCGAAGGGCACCACCGACCCGGTGCTTCCCGAGTACGTGATCAAGGAGCAGGACGGTGTGGGCGTCGCGTTCATCGGGACGGTGACACCGGACACGGCGACGATGGTCGACCCCGCCGGGGTCGCGACCATTGAGTTCGGGGACCAGCTGGAAGCGGCCAACCGGGTCGCCGCCGCACTGGCAGCCCGGGATGATGTAGATGTCATCGTGCTGCTGACCCACTCCGGCGCCGCGACCTCCGGCGACTGCGCGGCCCTCGCGGCCGATCGGGCCGGGTTCGGGGCGCTGGCGACCGGCGCGTCGGCGGAGATCGACGCGATCGTGTCGGGGCACACGCACCAGACCTACGCGTGCGACGTACCCGTCGATGGGGCTGCGGGTCAGACCCGCCCCGTGATTCAAGCGGCGGAGTACGGCAAGGCGATGGGCAAGCTCGACATCGCCTACGACCGGGTCCGCGACGAACTGGTCTCCATCGATGGAAGCACCTTCCCCTTGAAGGGCGCGTACCCCGCCGACGCGGACATCCAGGCGACGGTTGACGCGTACGTCGCCGAAGCCGACGTGCGCGGTGCCGTGCCGGTCGGGGAGATCAGTGGCGACATCCTCCGCGGCGGCGCCAAGCCCGGTGATGACCGCGGGGTGGAGTCGTCGATGGGGAACTGGGTCGCCGACGTGTACCTGTGGGCCACCAGTGACAACCCGCAGTTCGCGGGCATCCCGGCCCAGATCGCGTTGATGAATCCGGGCGGCCTGCGAGCGGACCTGCTCCGCGGCGAGGACGGCATCGTCACCTACAAGGAAGCGGCCCTCGTACAACCCTTCGCCAACACCCTGGTGACGGTCACCCTCACCGGCGCGCAGATCCAGGAGATCCTGCAGCAGCAGTGGAAGGCGACCGGCGACCGGCCCAAGCTGCACCTGGGGGTCTCGGACGGGTTCAGCTACGAGTACGTCGAGGATGCCCCGCCTCCCGGGCAGGCCGCACCGCGGAGCGGGCAGGTGGTCTCGATGAGCTATCAGGGTGAGGCGATCGCTCCGACGGACACCTTCACGGTCGTGACGAACTCGTTCCTCGCCAATGGCGGCGACGGATTCACCACCTTCGCCGAGGGCACCGACCGCACCGACACCGGTCAGGTCGACCTCGACGCGACGCTGGCGTACTTCGAAGCGTTCGACGTGGTCGACCCGGCGCCCCTCGGTCGCGCGATCGTGTCCCCCGTCGGCAACCCGGGTCAGAACCCGGGGACGCCGCCGACGCCCGTCGACCCCGGCGGCACCCCGCCGGCGGGGGGCCCGCAGACCGGGCGCGACTGGGCCGATGTCACGCTCAGCAACGGCGGTCGCGTCGAACAGGGCGGCGTGCTGCGGGTCACCGTCAGCGACCTCGACCCCGGGCGGCAGATCGCCGCGACCCTGTTCAGCGACCCGATCATCGTCACCGGCATCCCCGCGGCCGACGCCTCCGGCGTCACGTCGTTCTCGATCGCGATCCCCGCCGACTTCGACCTCGGCGCGCACCGCCTGGTCATCACGACAGCCGGACTCGACCCCATCCAGGTCGGCGTCACCGTCCTCCCATCCGGCGCCCTCGCGGTCACCGGTGCGGAACTGCCGTGGGGTGTCGCCCTGGCGGGCGGGTTCCTGCTGGTGGCCGGCGGCCTGGCGTTCGTCCTCCGGCGCCGGACCGCCGCGTCGCGCTGACGCGTGCAAGGCGGCCCCGGTCTCCCGTGCGGAGAGGCCGGGGCCGCGTCGTATCGTGGAGGCATGTCGGTCCACGTGGTGTTCGTGCACGGGATCCGGACATCGGCGACCATGTGGCGCGCGCAGGTCGCCTACCTCGAAGAGCGCGGTACTCCTGCGACAGCCGTGGACCTCCCCGGTCACGGCTCGAGGATGGCCGAGACGTTCACCCTCGACGGGGCGTTCGAGACGATCGACGCCGCCGTCCGCGCCGCCGCCACGGATGGCCCCGTCCTGCTGGTGGGGCATTCGATGGGCGGACTCCTCTGCATCGAGTACGCCGGGGCCCAGGACACGCCTCCGATCGACGGCTTCATCGCGGCATCCTGCACCGCCATCCCCCGCGGCATCGGTCTGGCCACCTACCGGGCGCTGGCCCGCGGCTTCGACGCCCTCCCCGGCCGAGGGCTGCGGATCACGCAGTACATGCTGCGGAAGACCCTTCCCGCCGAGACCGCCGGTGACTTCGGCGCGGGCGGTTACGCGTTCGACGCCCAGGACAGCGCCATGGCCAGCTTGTCCGTGCTCGACCTGCTCGCAGCGCTCCAGCGCATCCGCGTGCCGCTGTGGTTCATCAACGGCCAATACGACCAGTTGCGGATCAACGAGCGGCTCTTCCGCAAGGTCGCACCCCAGGCCGAACTCGTCGTCGTCCCCCGCACCACGCACCTGGTTTCGGCCATGCGCCCGGAGGTGTTCAACGCCCTCCTCAACCTGGCGATCACGACCATCGAGCAAGACTGATAGACTCGGTCATTGGCTTGCGTGTGGGTCCCACCCCTCACGACCGCTGCGTGGCACCCCTCTACTGTCACGCGGCATTGACCAGATCACTCCGAACGAAAGACGTCGACCGTGGCGAATATCAAGTCGCAGATCAAGCGCAACAAGACCAACGAAAAGGCGCGTGCGCGCAACAAGGCTGTCAAGAGCCAGCTGAAGACCGAGGTGCGCCGCACCCGCGAGGCCATCGCCGCCGGCGACAAGGCCGCCGCGGAGAAGGCACTCGCAACGGCGACCAAGCGGCTCGACAAGGCTGTGAGCAAGGGCGTCATCCACGAGAACCAGGCGGCGAACCGCAAGTCGGCCATCGCCAAGCAGGTCGCGGCTCTCTAAGACCGTTTCGAAGGCCCGTCCCGTTCGCGGGGCGGGCCTTCGGCGTACCCGGCTCGCTCGTCAGGCGGCGAACGGGGCGCGGGTCGCGATGACGGTGATCATCCGCTCGAGCGCGAAGATCGGGTCGCGCGAGGCGCCCTTCACCTCGGCATCGGCACGGGCGGTGGCCTGAATCGCCATCCCCAGCGTCACCTGCGACCATCCGACGAGGTCGCGCCGCGCCCGGTCCACCTGCCAGTCCTTCATCCCCAGCCGGGCAGCGAGAGCCCCGGACGGCTCTCGGTTGCCGGCGACGCGTGCCATCGTCCGCAGCTTCATCGCCACCGCGGCCACGAGCGGCACCGGATCGGCGCCGGAGGCGAGCGCATGGCGCAAGGCTAGCAGCGCATCGCCGTAGCGTCCGGCGATGGCGAAGTCGGCGACGGTGAACGCCGAGGTCTCCACCCGGCCGCCGTAGTAGCGCTCGACGATGCGGTCGTCGATGTCGCCCGGAACGTCGGAGATGAGCTGCTGGCAGGCCGAGCCCAGCTCGGTCAGATCATCCGCGAACGCGGAGACGAGCGCGCGCAGCGCCGTGGGAGCGATCCGCTTGCGTGCGGCGGAGAACTCCCCCGCCGCGAAGTCGTACCGGTCGGAGTCGCGCTTGATCGCCGGGCACGCGATCTCGATGCCACCACCCTGACCCGCGCGGACGGCGTCGAGGAGCTTCTTACCGCGGACGCTGGCACCGGTGTGCCGCAGCACGACCGTCGCCCCCTCCTGCACCTGAGAGAGGTAGGAGATGGCCTCGGCGAGGAACACGTCGGAGCAGCGTTCGACGCCCGAGATGCGAACCAGGCGCGGCTCACCGAACAGGGACGGGGAGCTGACTCCCAGAAGTGTTCCCGCGACGTAATCGTCGGCGCGCACATCGCTGACTTCGAGGCTCGGGTCCTCCGCCCTCAAGTACTCGCGGATACCGGCGATCGCGCGCTCCGCGCACACTTCCTCCGGGCCCGAAACGAGCACGATCGGTGCCGGCTGCGGATCACGCCACGACACCTGCGGAATCGCCGAGCGCGTCTTCGCCGGCGCGCTGCGGCGGGGTGTCGGGGCCATGTCTCCAGCCTAACCAGCGGGTGAGACGCTGCGCTCGCGCCACAGTCGCAGCGCCTCCCCCTCCCGCCACACCGCGACCGCTCCGTCGGTGTCCGATCGCGCGATGCGCGTGCCCTCCGCCCGGAGGATGTCCAGCAGCGTCTCGCGGGGGTGGCCGTAGTCGTTGCCCCGTCCGACGGGGATGAGGGCGACGTGCGCACCGGCGGCGTCGTACAGCGCCGGGTCCTGGTCGGCGCTCCCGTGGTGGGCGACCTTCACGATGTCATACCCGCTCAACGGAGCCGCGCCGCGCATCCGCGTCTGGGGCTCTTCCGACAGGTCTCCCAGGAGGAGACTGCGTGGCAGGCCCCCGCCGTCCACATCCATGGCGACGCTCGCGTCGTTGCCGGGCTCACGAACGGATGCGGCGGGCCAGAGCACGCGCACTTCCGCGTCGCCGAACGACCCGTGGTCGCCGGCGGACACCTGTCGTCGCGACGCTCCGCTCTCCTGCAGTGCCGCAAGCGTCCGCGCGCCGTCGGCATCCGGCGGCCCGTGCCAGACGGTTTCCACCCGCCCGAGCAGTGCCTCGACTCCCCCGGAGTGATCGGCATCGAAGTGCGTCAGGATCAGCAGGTCGACGCGCGATACGGCGAATCGCTCCAGGCAGGTCTGCAACGGCTCCGGGTCGGGTCCGGTGTCGATGAGCGCGACCGCGCCGGCCGAACGCATCAGGACGGCATCGCCCTGACCGACGTCGCACATCGCGACCTGCCAGCCCACCGGAACCGTCCACGGCGCCGCGACGCTCACCAGCGCCGCCTGGCCCGCAGCGAGCCCGCCTGCGACGGCGACCACGAGGAATCCGGAGGATCGGAGCACGAGCCACCGGCGGACGCCGTCGCGCGGAATGAGGATGACGGCGGTGACCGCGGCACACAGCACCGCGAGCGTCGCGACCCCGAGGGTTCCCTCCAGCCACGGTGCCCGCTGCGCGGGAATGCCCGCCATCGTCTCGGCCACGCCGGCGATCCACGACGCCGGGATCCACGCGAGAGCGACGAGCCCCTCCTGCAGGACAGGAAAGGGTGCAGCCAGGCAGGCGAAGAGCCCCACTACCGTCGCCATCGGAGCGGCAGGTCCTGCCAGCATGTTGGCGACCACGCCGAGGACCGGCACGTGCGGGTCGAGGAGGATCAGGAGCGGGGCGCAGGCCAGTTGCGCAGCCAACGGCACCGCGACAGCCAGCGCCAGCGGACGTGGGATCCTTCGCCCCAGCGCCATCGCGAGCGGACCGGCGAGGACGAGCAGCGACGCCGTCGCCGCCACCGACAGCGCGAACCCCCACGCCAGCGCCAGCCACGGATCCAAGAGCAGGAGGACCGCGACGGCGATGCTCAGAACGGCGATTCCCGAACCTGCGCGGCCGAGCGCCAGCGCCAGCATCGCGATCGACGCCATCGCAGCGGCGCGCACGACGCTCGGCTCGGGGGTGACCAGGAGGACGAACAGTGTCAGAGCACCCATCCCCACCGCGACGCGGACTCCCCGCCGCGCACCGCAGAGAGCCGCGCACCCGAACGCGAGCCCGACGACGATGGCACAGTTGGCGCCCGAGACGGCGGTGAGGTGTGACAGCGAGGCGTCGGTCATCGCGTCATCCAGCGCCGTCCCCACCGCCGCGGTGTCGCCCACCGCGAGCCCGGGGATGAGTGCGGCTCCCGGACCGGGAAGGCGAGCAGCGGATGCCGCGAACTCCGATCGCAGGCGCCACAGCAGCTCCCAGACACCCGTCGGGGCACTGATGACGTCGATACCCGAGGAGACCCGGACGACCACGACCTCCCGGTCTCCGGGGTCGGGAGTCAGCGCTGCACCGGACACGCGGATGCGAGCGCCCAGATCCACGCCGCGCGTGGCGGCGTCGCGGTCGTCGGCGGCGACGCCGATGCGGACGGGCAGATGACCGGCCACACCTCGCGCGCCGGAACGGAGGAGGTGGGCCGTGGCGTCGAACCAGACGTCGCCCGAGGGCCCGGGGTCCAGGCGGCCGGTCACGGTGGCCTCCACCTCGACGAACCGACCCCCGGGCCCCGCCACGACACCCGTCGCCTCACGCGCGGGCTGCACCCCGGCCACGTGCGCGCACGCTCCCCCGGCGACGCCGAAACAGACCGCCACGACGGCCAACCACCTCCGCGGGCGCCGAAGCACCACCGCGACGGCGACGGCGACCACGGCGAGGAACCAGCAGGCCACGGCGGCCGCACCGGCCGAATCGGGCAGCAGAACGGCGACCGCGGCCGCCGTCCACGCCGTCGCTGCCACGGGAACCAGTCGAAGCCCGCGTCGCGACGCGTTCACACGCGCACCTGATCGCGCATCCCGGCCAGGAGCTTCTCACCGATGCCCGGCACCGCGAGCAGATCCTCGATGCTCGCGAAGCGCCCGTTCTCCTCCCGCCAGGCCAGGATGCGCTCGGCCAGTGCCGGCCCGATGCCGGGCAACTCCTCCAACGCCGCTGCATCCGCGGAGTTGAGATCCACGACGCCCTCGCCCGCCGGCTGGACGCTGCTCCCTGCCCCGGACGATGGCGGGCCAGCTCCCACGACGGGCACGACGATCTGCTCCCCGTCCGCCACGGTGCGGGCGAGGTTCACGGCGCCCCGGTCCGCGTCGGCCGCGAAACCGCCCGCGGCGGCCACGGCATCCACCGCCCGCGCGTCGGAGGGCAGCGCGTACAGGCCCGGCGCCGCGACCGCCCCGGCCACGTGCACGTAGACCGTCGTCGGCGGCGCGGTAGCCGGGGAAGGCGCCGGCGCGGAGGTCACGGTCTCGGCGGCGCCGGGCGATCCACGAAGGATGCCGATGGCCACCGTGAGGGCGAACGCACCGAGAACGAGCACGACGACCGCGCCCGCCCCGATCCGGCGGCGGGCGCGGGTTCCCTCGGATTCCGAAGCCACCCGCGCCACGCTAGGCGTCGCGGCCCCGCGGCCGCGGCCCGTTCCGGCGTCCCGTGGATGGGCCTTCCCGCACGACGGGTGGGGAGGAGGCTACTTCGTGGAGAAGCTCACGACCTTCGGCGGCCTCACGACCGCCCGGACGACATCCCGGTCGCCGAGAGCGCGCTGAACCTTGACGTCGGAGCGAGCGAGCTCCTCCAGGGCTGCGGCGTCGATCCGGGCCGGAACCTCGAGGGTGGCGCGTACCTTGCCGTCCACCTGCACGATCGCGGTGACGGTCTCCTCGACGAGGAGGGTGGGGTCAGCCGACCGCCACGGCACGAGTCCGACGAACGGCTCGTAGCCGAGCACGGCCCACATCTCCTCCGCCGTGTGGGGCGCGAAGAGGTCGAGCACCATGGCCGTCACCTCCGCCGCTTCCCGCACCGCCGGATCGCTTGCACCGGCCCCGGAGTCGATCGCCTTGCGGGTGGCGTTGACCAGCTCCATCAGGCGCGCGACGACGACGTTGAACTTGGTCTGCTCGACCAGCCCGGGGGCGTCGGCGAGGAGGCGATGCGTCACGCGGCGCAGGGATGCGTCACCCTCGGCCCACACGACGTCGGGGCTGCTGTCGACGTCGTTCGCGACGCGCATCGCCCGGGCGAGGAACTTCGCAGCCCCCGTCGTGGACACGTCGTCCCAGTCCTTGTCATCCTCCACCGGGCCGGCAAAGGCCAGGGCGACCCGCAGCGCGTCGGCGCCGTGGGTGTCGAGCTCCTCCTGGAAGAGCACGAGGTTGCCCTTGCTCTTGGACATCTTGGTCCCGCCCAGGATCACCATGCCCTGGTTGATGAGGTTCGAGAAGGGCTCCGTGAACTCCACCATGCCCATGTCGAACATGGCCTTGGTGATGAACCGCGCGTACAGCAGGTGCAGGATCGCGTGCTCGACGCCGCCGATGTAGAAGTCGACCGGTCCCCACTTGTCGGCCTCGCGGCTGGAGAACGGCTGGGTCTCATCTCCCGGTGACAGGAAACGCATGTAGTACCACGACGAATCCACGAAGGTGTCCATCGTGTCGGGGTCGCGTCGCGCGGGTGCACCGGTCTCCGGGTCGACGGTCTCGACCCAGCCCGTGGCCGCGCCCAGGGGCGAGGTGCCCTTCGGCGTCAGATCGAGGCCCTCGACGTCCGGCAGGCGAACGGGCAGTTGATCCTCGGGCACCGGCATGATGCGGCCATCCTCGCCGTGCACCATCGGGATGGGCGTGCCCCAGAAGCGTTGGCGCGAGATGAGCCAGTCGCGCAGGCGGTAGGTCTTGGCCGCACGGCCGCGGCCGCTGGCCTGGAGGATGTCGATGACCCGGGCGATCGCGGTGCGCTTGGACAGCCCGTCCAGCGGACCGGAATTGATCATCCGCCCCTCGCCGGTGAGTGCCACACCCGTCCGCCGCGGATCCAGCTCGTCCAACTGACCCTGCAGCGGGTCGATCGGCACGCCGTCCTCGTCCACCTCGATCACCGGGATCGCGCCGGTCACCGGCGCCGTGGTGTCGACGACGACCCGCACCGGCAGATCGAAGGCCCGGGCGAAGTCGAGGTCGCGCTGATCGTGCGCGGGAACGGCCATGACCGCTCCGTGCCCGTAGTCGGCGAGGACGTAGTCCGCCGCCCAGATCGGCAGCCGCTCGCCGTTGACGGGGTTGATCGCGTAGCGCTCGAGGAAGACACCGGTCTTGGGCCGGTCGCTGGACTGCCGGTCGATGTCGGTGATCTTGCGGACGCCGTCCAGGTAGTCCTGGAAGCGCATCCGCGCCTCGGGCGAGGCATCCGCCACCAGCTCGGCGGCGAGGTCGGAGTCGGGAGCCACGACGAAGAAAGTCGCGCCGTAGAGCGTGTCGGGGCGGGTGGAGAACACCGAGACCGTACCGGGGCGCCCCTCGATCTCGAACTCGATGTCGGCGCCGATGGAACGGCCGATCCAGTTGCGCTGCATCTGGATGACCTTCTGCGGCCAGAACCCCTCGAGCTGGTTCAGGTCATCCAGCAGCCGGTCGGCGTAGTCGGTGATCTTCAGGTACCACTGCGTGAGCTTCTTCTTGATGACCTCGTTGCCGCATCGCTCGCAGCGTCCGTCCACGACCTGCTCGTTGGCGAGCACCGTCTGGTCGAAGGGGCACCAGTTGACCGGGCTCTCCTTGCGGTAGGCCAGGCCTCGCTCGTAGAGCTTGAGGAACAGCCACTGGTTCCAGCGGTAGTACTCCGGGTCGCTGGTGTGCAGGACGCGGCTCCAGTCGAAGGAGACTCCGTAGTCGTGGAGGCTCTGCTTCTGCTGCGCGATGTTGGCGTAGGTCCACTTCACCGGGTCGGCACCGCGCTGGATGGCGGCGTTCTCGGCCGGCAGACCGAACGAGTCCCACCCGATGGGGTTCAGGACGTTGTACCCGCGGTGCCGCCAGAACCGCGCGACGATATCGGAGTACAGGTAGTTCTCGGCGTGGCCCATGTGGAGGTCGCCCGACGGGTACGGGAACATCGCCAGCACGTACTTGCGTGGGCGTGAATCGTCCTCTCCCCCTGCGCGGAACGGGTCGCGTTCGGCCCAGAGATCCTGCCACTTCCGCTGGATCGCGTGCGGATCGAATCCACCGCTGTCGGCGGCGGTGGAAGGCGTGGTGGTCTGGGACACGGAGGAGCCAATCTGGAGCGTCGGAAGGCGCCTCGCGAGCGCCACTCCCAGATTACCGGACCCCTGCCGCGCCCAGTCGGGGGGCAGCTCCGCACCCAGAGCGGCCAGCGGTGCGCGGGCTTTGAGGGCGACCTCGGCCACTTCCGCATCCACTCGTGATCCCCAGGTGATTCCGCCTCCCGCACCGACGTACGCACCACCGGGGTGCGTGACGACGCTGCGGATCACCATTGCCAGATCGGCGGCTCCGTCGTCGCCCACCCACCCGAAGCATCCCGCGAACACCCCGCGGGGGGCGCCCTCCAGCGAATGCAGGATCGTCATCGCCGACAGCTTGGGCGCCCCGGTCATGCTCCCGGCGGGGAACGTCGCATCCAGCACGGCACCGACCGTGGTGCCGGGCTCCAGGGTTCCCGCGATCGAACTGACCAGCTGGTGGACGGCCGGGTAGGACTCCACCTCCAGCAACCGCTCCACGACCACGCTCCCCGGCCGGCACACCCGTGAGAGATCGTTGCGCATCAGGTCGACGATCATGACGTTCTCGGCGCGCTCCTTCGGGTCGTTCCGGAGTTCCGCCACGAGCCGGCGGTCCACCCCCGGATCGGCGTCGCGCGGACGGGTGCCCTTGATCGGATGCGTGCGGACAGTGCCGCCGGAGATCTCGAGGAACCGCTCGGGGGTGGCACTGGCCAGTGCCACGGCGCCGGAACGCACGAGCCCCCCGTGATGGGAGGGGGCAGCCGTGCGCAGACGCCCGTATACGGCGAGCGGGTCGACGGCGCCGGCGACGGTGAACCGTGTCGTGAGGCACAGCTGATACGCGTCTCCCTCGCGGATGCTGTCACGGCACCTGTCGATGAGCTCGGCGTACTGCGGGGCGGTGTGCCGCGCCGTCGCCGTTCGCCTCTCCGGTCCCGAGGCCGGTGCCGAGGAGACATCGACCGCGGCGCCCACCCGCGCCGCGAGAGCGTCCGCCCGGTCCGGTGGCGCGATCACCCACGTGCGCCGGGCCGCGTGGTCGAACGCGACGACCTCGTCCACGCGGAGCCACAGTTCGGCGGGTACCGGTTCGTCCGCCGCGTGCACCGGCGCGCCCGCCGATGCCGCGCCGGGCTCGTAACCGATCCAGCCGACCCACCCGCCACGGAATGGGCCGGCTTCGGAGCGCTCGGCATGCTGCGTCGTCTCCACGGCACGCACCCGGGCGGGATCGGCCTCGGGGACACCGAACCCGACCCAGCTCCAGCCCTCCTGCGCCTCCGGTCCGGCGTCGAGCCAGAACACGTGCGGGTGGGAAGCGGCGAGCAGCCCGAACACCGCCGCGGGGTCCCCCCACCGCGGCAGCACGACGGCGACGGAAGACGGCGGCACGCTCCCAGGCTAGAGGGGGCGGGCGCCTCTAGGCTCTGTCCCGTGAACGAGATCCTCACGGACCTGCTGAATGCGGTTCAGGGCGTCGATCCGGTTCTCCGCACGCTCGTGGCAGGGCTGGCGATCCTCCTCGAAACCAGCGTGCTGGTCGGGCTCATCGTCCCGGGTGACACGGTCGTCATCGTCGCCGGCACCGCGATCTCGTCCCCGTGGGATGCTGTCGCCCTCGGCATCTCGGTGGTGGTCGGCGCGCTCGTCGGGGAGAGCATCGGGTTCGGCCTCGGTCGGTTCCTGGGGCCGCGCATCCGTACGTCCCGGTTGGGCAGGCGCATCGGTGAGCCAAACTGGCAGCGCTCGGAGCGCTACCTACGGCGGCGCGGGGGGCCGGCGATCTTCCTGTCCCGCTTCCTCCCGGTACTGCACTCCCTCGTGCCGCTCACGGTGGGCATGAGCGGGTACAGCTATCGGCGCTTCCTCGCGTGGACCGCCCCGGCGTGCGTCGTGTGGGCCACGCTCTACATCACCGTGGCCGCGCTGGCCGCGGGCACGTACCGCGAACTGGCCGACCGGATCCACTTCGCGGGCTACATCTTCGTCGGCGTCATCGTCGTCTTCCTCGTCCTGGTATTCGTCGGCAAGAAGCTCATCGAGAAGGTCGAGCGGCGCCACCTGGACGCATCCGAGCCCGAAGACGTGGAACACTGAACGGAATGTCCTCCGCCGAACCGCAACGCACCAAGGTCCTCTGGCTCGCCCGACTGGAGCGCCGCCTGCACGCCTGGCGTGAACGGCGCTCGCGGGGGCGAGGGCTGCGCCCGCAGGTCGCCGGTTTCCCCGGCTACGGAGGCGAGGACTGGGTGCGCGTGCTCGGTCGCGTGCTGATCGCCCCGCCGATGCGCAAAGACGCCACCGGCGAGTACGCGAGCGTGCGGGGCTGGCGCAGTTTCGTCTCCGTTCCCGTCGGTTACGCGCAGGTGCGCATCACGGTGCAGGGCACCACGCACGAGGTTGTCGCCGACCGGGGCGGCGTCATCGACACCGTCGTGCCGGCACGTCTTGACCCGGGCTGGCAGACGCTGACGATGTCGGTGGAGGGCAGCGAACCCGCCGAGACGCGCGTGTTCATCGTGGCCTCCGACGTGCGATTCGGCGTGGTCTCCGACGTCGACGACACCGTCATGGTGACCGCCCTCCCGCGACCGCTGCTCGCGGCCTGGAATTCCTTCGTCGTCGACGAGCACGCGCGCCAGCCCGTGCCCGGGATGGCGGTGCTGCTGGAACGGCTGACGCGGGACAACCCCGGCGCGCCGATGCTCTACCTCTCCACCGGAGCGTGGAACGTGGCGCCCACCCTCATCCGCTTCCTTCGCCGGCACCTGTTCCCGCCGGGGTCGATCCTCCTCACCGACTGGGGCCCCACGCACGACCGCTGGTTCCGGAGCGGCCGCGACCACAAGGCCTCGAATCTGCAGCGCCTCGCGGCCGAGTTCCCGCAGATCCGCTGGCTGCTGGTGGGTGATGACGGACAGCACGACGACGAGATCTACACGAAGTTCGCCAGCGAGAACTCCGGCTCGGTCGCCGCCGTCGCCATCCGCCGCCTCTCCCCCGCCGAGGCCGTCCTCGCCGGTGGCCGGACCGTCGTCGACGACCACTCGGCGGCGAACGTGCCGTGGGTGACCGAATCGGACGGCGCCGGACTCCTCGAGCGCCTCGAGGACGTGGGAATCATCTCGAGCGACCCGCACGCCTGAGGTCGCCCCCACCGCGTACGGTGGAAGCATGTGCGGTCGATTCGTCGTGGCCAACGTCGGTTCCGAGCTCGTCGGGGTGCTCCGGGTGGATGTCGAGGCCGAGAACCTGCCCGCACCGTCGTACAACATCGCCCCCACGGACACCGCGGCGATCGTGCTGGATTCCGCCAAGACCGAGCCCCCAACGCGCCGCCTGGAGCCCGCGCGATGGGGGCTGGTGCCCGGATGGGCGAAAGACCCGAAGGTCGGCGCGCGGGCATTCAACGCCCGGAGCGAAGAACTCGAGGACAAGCCGATGTTCCGTCGTGCACTGGAGAAGCGTCGCGCCGTGATCCCGGCGTCCGGCTACTACGAGTGGAAGGCCACCGATTCGGGAAAGGTGCCGCACTTCATCCATCCCGCCGAGGGCTCTCCGATGTTCTTCGCGGGCTTGTACGAGTGGTGGAAGAACCCGGCCCTGCCCGACGACGACCCCGACCGATGGATGCTGAGCTTCACGATCCTCACACGGGATTCGATCGGCCGCCTCGGCTCGATCCACGACCGCATGCCGCTGTTCATGGACCCCGATCACGCCGACGCGTGGCTCGACCCGTCCACCGACAACGTCCGTGACGTGCTGGATGCGGCGATCGACGCGGCTCCCGCCGTCGCCGACGCACTGGAAGACCATGTCGTATCGAAGGCTGTGGGCAACGTCCGCAACAACGGCCCGGAGCTCATCGAACCCGTCGACGAGTGACCCTCGCCTATCCTCGGAACGTGTCCGTCGACCTCGCTCCTCCCCCCGTCCTCCACGCCGAGGAGTGGCACGAGCGCGCACGCGCGCATGCCGAGCGCGCCGACGCGTTGACGGCCGGTCGCCGCGAACGGGCCGCCCGGGGTGAGACGCATCCGGTCGATGACTTCCTCTTCACGTACTACTCGTACCGGCCGGCGCTCCTGCGCCGCTGGCACCCGGGGGCGGGCGTCCAGCTGCGCGATGCCACCGAGCGCACCACGTGGCGCTGGTACCGGGCCGGGGACGAACCGGGCAGCGCAGTGGTCGACGCCGAGCTCCTCCGCACCGAGCGGGCATCGCTCCTTCGCGGCATCCAAGGCCTCCTGCGCTCGACTGCGGGACGGGCGCCGGTGTACGGATGCTTCGGACTCCACGAGTGGGCGATGCTCTACCGCACGAGCGAGGTGCGCCATCCCGCTCCCCTGCGCCTGGGTGCCGCCGGTACGGACGAGGTCGTGGAGTCGCACGACCTGCGCTGCACGCACTTCGACGCCTTCCGCTTCTTCACACCGGACGCCGTGCCGCGCAACCGCGACGCGCTCTCCCGGGATCACCAGGCATCGTTCGAGCAGCCGGCGTGCCTGCACGCCGGGATGGATGTGTACCGATGGGCGGTCAAGCTCGGCCCCCTCGTGCCCGGGGAGCTCCTTCTGGACTGCTTCACCCTCGCGCGCGAGATCCGGCAACTGGACATGCGCGCCTCCCCCTACGATCTGACCGCGTGGGGGTACACGCCGGTCGCCATCGAGACCCCCGATGGCAAGGCCGAGTACGTGCGGCAGCAGCGCGGCTTCGCCGCACGGGCGGCGGGTCTGCGGGAACGCCTCCTCGCGGTCGTGGGCTGATCAGCCCGCGGGGTCGCACGCCGGGCAGGGCACGAAGCCCCCGCCCGCATCGGCACGCTCGAGGCGGAGGGCCGCCACGCGGGTCGCCGCCTCGTCCAGCCGGCCCGCGGGGAGCGTCCCGGATTCCACCGCCGCGACGATTCCATCGACGATCTGCGACGCGGAGTCTGCAGTGGTGAACATCACGGACAGCACGAGGTCGTTGCCGGCGGCCAGGGCCGCCACGGCGTTGGCAACCGGATCGGCGAATCCGGGTTCCCCCGAGGCCTGCAGCATCCCGAGGTCGTCCGTGACGGAGACGCCCGTGAAGCCCAGCTCCTCGCGGGCGATCCGGTGCCACTCGGGCGACAGGGATGCCGGCACGGAGTCCACGGCCGTGTACCGGAGGTGTCCGTACATCAGCAGCGGGGCGCCCGCGTCGATCCCCGCAGCGAACGGCACCGCATCGCTCGCGCGCCACTCTTGGAGCGTCTCGTCCGTTTCCGGAATCCCGGCGTGCGAGTCCCCCGGGGCGGCCCCGTGGCCCGGGAAGTGCTTCAGCGTCGACGCGGCCTGGCTCCCCTCGCCGGTCAGGGCCGCGACGACTCGCTCGGCAGAGCCGGCGGGGTCGGCCCCCAACGCCCGGCGGAAGATGAACATCGAGCGGTCGGGGGTCACGTCGGCCACGATGCCGAAGTTCACCGAGATGCCGGCACGATCCACGAGCGCTGCGCGGGCGGCGAACGCGTCGCGCGCGGCGTCGGGCGCGACATCCTTCAGTGTGCGGGCCGCGGGGAAGCCATCCCATGGGAGCCGGGACACGTCGCCGCCCTCCTGGTCGATCGCGATCAGCGTCGGGAAGGCCGGCTCGGGGGTGAGGGCGGCGGTCAGGGCGCGCAGCTCGTCCTCGTTCTCGGGGACGTTCGCACCCATCAGGATGAAAGCGCCGAGCCCGTTCGCGTCGCGATAGGCGGCCGCCGTGGCGGGATCGGTGGTCGGAACGTGGCCCATCACGACGCTCGCGGCCTTCTCGCGCAGCGTCATCGTCGCAACGCGGGCGGCGGCCCGCGCGTCGGCCGCCGAGTCGTCGAGCGGCGCGGCGGCGACGCGTACCTCTCCGCCGCTCGCCGGGGTGGGCGATAGGTCATGGGTCGCGGGATTCCCGCCCGGCCCGGCAGCGGCCAGCAGCACCGCGGCCGCTGCGAACGGTGCGAGGAGGACTCGGATCACGCGGACCAGCCGACTCGGTCGGCCCCCACCGCATCTGTCACCGCGTCGACCAACCCGGGGAACCGCTGCTCGAGCTCGCGCTTGCGCAGCCGGATGTCGTGCGTGCGGCCATGTACCTCGTAGGCGACGAGGCCGGCTTCGCGCAGGGTCTTGAAGTGGTGCGCGCAGGTGGCTTTCGAGGTCGCGAACGCTTCCCATACCTCGGACTTCGGGCGCGGGTCGCCGTCGGCAAGCATTCGGACGATGGCGAGCCGGGTCGGGTCACCGAGCGCCTTCAGCACGCCCTCCATGCTGACGTCTGTCATGTCCGGTACGGGGTACTCCGGCATTTCGTCACTCCGATCGTTCCATAGATGTCGAACTCTTCCCTAAGCTGTCCGTATGACACCCATCGAACAATCGTACCCGGGGTCGCGAATCCCTGTGTCGGTCCTCGTGCGGCTCTGGGTTCTCGCGGGAGCGATGTTCGCCGTCGGCACCAACGCCTTCGTGATCGCCGGCGTCCTGCCCGACCTCGCGCGCTCCTTCGGCGCGACGACGGCCGTGGTGTCGACCGCGATCACCTGGTATGCCGCCGTCGTGGCCGTTGCGGCACCGCTCGTTGCGACCTTCCTCGCGCGTGTGCCGCGACGCGCACTGCTCACGGGTGGGATGGCCCTCGTGGCGATCGGCATCACGATCACGGCCGTCGCGGGCACCGTCGAGATCTTCATCGCGGGGCGCATCGTCGCGGCGTTGGGCGGGGCCGCGCTCGTTCCGCCGGCGACGGCGGCCGCCCCCGCGCTCGTCGACCCCCGCCACCGCGGCGCGGCGATCGCCATCGTGACGTTCGGGTTCTCGGGCGCGATCGCGTTCGGGTCGCCTCTCGGGGCGGCTCTCGCCAGCGCCGTCGGATGGCGCACCGCACTGGGAATCATTGCGGGGCTCGCCGTCGTCCTCGCCGTCGTGATCGGGCTCACCCTGACGCGTATCCCGGATGCGGTGGGGGCGACGCTGCGCGCCCGCTTGGCGGTGCTCGCCGACCGCCGCATCCTCCTCGTGCTCCTGGCCATGGTGTGCGTCACGCTCTCGTTCAACGTCCTGTACGTCTTCAGTGCGGAGGTGCTGGCACCGGTTCTCGGACCCTCGCACAGCCTGCTGGCCGCCGCATTGCTCGCCTTCGGCCTCGCCAGTCTCCTCGGCACGTGGCTCGGGGGACGCATGGTCGACCGGATCGGCGGACGACGGGCCACAATCATCGGTCTTCTCGGGATGGCGGTGGTGTACGTGGTGCTCGAGACCTCGACCACCTTCCTCCCCGGGGCGATCCTCATCTACGCGATCTGGGGAGTCGTCGCGATGAGTCCCCAGGTCGGCATCCAGGATCTCCTGGTGGTCGCCAATCCCGCCGAGGCGGGGGTCACCCTCTCCTGGTACTCGACGGCGATGTATCTCGGTATCGCGCTCGCACCCATCGTCGGTGCCGCGGCGCTCGGGGTCGGGCGTCTTGCCATCCCGCTTGCCGCATTGGGGGCGGCGATCCTCGCGCTCGCGTTCGTCATCGGGTCGCGGCGGCGAAGTCAGCCCGCAGGCGCCTGAGCCGGCCGTCAGTTGGCCATGCGGATCTGCTGGCCTTTGACGAGGGGGTAATCGGCGAGCGTGCTGCCGTCGAGGTCTTCCTGGTGCATGTCGACCCCGGTCACCTGGCTGTTCTCGTAGGTCGTGTAGTAGTAGATCCCCTGATCGGTGTTGCAGCACGAGGAGTAGATGGTGATCTCGAATTTGCCGGGCGACACCTCGACGCATCCTCGCTGCTGGGCGACGGATCCCAGGATCTGGAAGAACTGGCTGATCGATTCCGACTCGGAATCCCCCGAGACCGAATTCAGCTTCGTGAAGGCGGCCTTGACGAAACGCGATGACGACGACAGATCGCCGGGCAGGCCGATCGCTCCCATTCCACGGCTGTAGACGTCGAACTCCAGTTCGTCGGAGAAGTGCGCCTCCGGCGGGTTCTTGGACAGGTGCATGAAGTTGTTGAGGTTGAACGACTGGATGTCGAAGGTGGGGTTGTTGGTGAGGACGCCGATGGGGTTGTCGTACACCTTAAGGCCCTCCTTGACGCTTTCCACCGTGAGGGACCGATTGCGGTCGGAGATGATCCAGTGCAAGGGCGACAGCGGGAAGGTCTCGCTGAAATTGATCTCCACGAGGCTCAGCCCGGCCAGAGCCGTCTTCACCTCGTCGACGGTCTCGAACTGCCCGAGGATCCACGGGATGAACTCGAACGGGGTGATGTTGGTCTTGTCCCGCGCCTCGGGCTTGTAGTCGGCGTTGTCCGGGAAGTTCAGCCCGGCCATGCTCAGGCCCTTCTCGTTCGTCGCGTCGTAGTACAGCGGGTACCCGTCCGCGATGGTCGCCATCCCGATGATCGCGTGGTGGGTCGGGAGCGCGGCCGCTTTACGGAATTCGAAGGGGAAGTTCCGCGGCGTCACGGTGACCGTCTCGTTGTAGGAGAACTCCAGATCGAGATTGCGCCCGAAGTAGTGATCCCGAGTGGTGTAGTTCGCTCCTGTGCACATGTGGCCCTCCGGTGTGAGCTCGTCGGTCTCACGTTGTGCGGCCACCGTACGGCGCTGAAGACCACGTCACTAAGGCCGAAAGACCCACGGACACCGTGCGCCGAATGGCGAGGTGCGGAGACGTCTCCAGAGGAAGAAAAACGTCCTCGCTCCCCAGACCGGGAGCGAGGACGTTCTGCCTCACAAGAGACTTCGGTGGACCTGAGGGGACTCGAACCCCTGACCCCCTGCACGTTGTGTGCCCGTGGCTGGTTGCTTGAAATCTCGGGGCAAACCGCCCTCCGACCGGGCATTAGCTTAGTCAATCTTTGGCCGCACTGGACCGCTGTTTACCGCACCGGAGTGCCGCCGAGTGCCGCGTCCGTCGCCCATCGAGTGCCCCGTGAGTGCCGCTGCTCAGGCTGACAGCTTTGCCACGCCGGCATTCGAGAATCGCAAACCGCCACCAGGCACTTGGGGGTGAGCATCGCCCCGGCGGGTGATGCCGCGGACGCGCGCGTCGCGTCGCGCTACTTGGTGGTGGCGTCGAGCTGCGCTCGGGCTCAGCATCCTCCTAGCGTGCCGATCCTCCGGGCGCGCAGACCCTCGCGTCGCGGCCCGCCGTGCGCGGGGGCGGCTGCGCCCGAAACGAGACCCCGCCGCGTACTACGTGCTGAGATCATGCAGCGCCGTGAGGAATGTCCTGATGTCCTCACAGATCGCGTCCGCGGGCATCTTCTTAGCAACCTTCGCAGCCTTGACACCGAAGTGCCCTAGTACGCTCTTGGCGCGCGCATCGAGAAATGCGTCTGCGGCATCGGACTTTGTCCAGTTGCCGTCAATCGTGCCGAAGCCGAACACGGAATCGAGGTCGCTCCTAACCGCATCTACGCTCTTGCCGGACGCCGCCGCGATCGCTTCGGGCCAAATTAGGTACGACTCTATGTACCTTCGGCGCCATTTCAGAGCGGTGAAACCATCCTCACTACCGTTGCTCTTGTCGTGAAGCGTGGCATCGACTGTTGCTGCTGGCTCGTCGTCGCGGTCGCGGATACTAAGTGCCCGCACGTCGCCGAACTCGGAACGCAAGGAGCGCCAAACGATCTTCCGTTCCTTCACGTGGTCGCTTGTCTGCCACTCTGCAACGTTTGCCGGCCAGGTGATGCCGCACACGGTGGCAAGTGTTCGCAGCACATCCCGATCGGACTTTCCCTCGTAGAAGAGGACACGCTTGTTCTTCCGAACGCGATCAATTCGCGGCGCGTAGTCGCTTCCGATGCCCACCATCAGACCGACCTTTTGTTCGTCCTCAGCGAGATACCGGAAACGCGGAGTAGCGCGCCCCCGAACTTCGAGGATCTCAGCCGGCGGGGTGGTCCTGATGATCTCCGTAGAGTGGGTGGCAAGCAGCACCTGCTTGTCGAACTGGCTCGCAAGGCCAGAGAGCCTCTCGACCATTTGGGCCTGCAGCGCGGCATGCAAATGTGCATCTGGCTCATCAAACAGCAGCACATCGATCGCGGGGGAAGTGGCGAGCGTATATACGCTGAGCCACTGGAGGAATCCGCTGCCTTCAACCATCAAGTCTCGCGGCTTGTACTTCGGGTAGCGCGTCAGCTTGTAGCCGTCGACTTTGCCTTTCACGACATTCGCTTGGATGTAGGAGTGATACTCCTCGTTGAACTCTGGCATCACGATCTCGGCGGAGAACACCTCGCGCAAAGTACCCTGAAGCAACTCCCACGGATCCTCTTCACGGAGCTTCGCGAGATCCTTGTCCGGAACGCGTGTCTTGCCCTCGGCAAGCTCGTCGCGTTTCGCGAGGTTCGCGAGTCGCATATCGAGCAGGAGGTTTCTCAACACTGCGCCCGCGAGTCCCTCCCCAATACGCCGGCGGCGCATCGCGCCTGTTGCGCGTTCCTCGCGCGCTGAGATTCCTGCGAAGGGTGGTAGGTACGCGATCACCGGGACACGATCCTGTGTGGTTAGGTTCGACGACGACACCTTCACGAAGAGCCGATCGTTTGCGAGCGACAGGGAGAATTCAAGGTGTTTCTCGTCGCCGCTTGGATCTGGCCACCAGCAGCCGATCGCCAGCGTGTAGCCGTCGGGGTCGACTCCCGGCACTTTGGATGACTTGAGATTCGTCCAAAGGTGATTCAGCGTTGGAACGTTGATCGGAGAGAACTCATCGTCGCCCACACCTAAGCCGAGCGGGGCAAGCCCGTCCTTCGTGAGCGCATCTGTGCCCTTCTCAGCAACAGTCGCCACCTTGCAGAACTCCCAGACCGCCAGCGCCTGCAGCAACGAGGACTTGCCCGCGTTGTTGCCGCCGGCAACGATCGTGAGTCCATCGCGCAGCTTCACCTTGTCGTCAGTGAACTGCTTGAACCGCTTTAGGGTGACTTTGCTCAGTCTCATCTAGCTCGCTCCACCCGGCAAACGATATTCGAGATCGCAAACGTTGATCGCGCAACACGCGCCCGGCATCCGACGGAGCACACCGCGTGCCGTGCTGCCGGCATCGCGCTGCAGGAGGGATGCTGCCCCGCGAGCTGCACTCGTGGTGAACGTACTCTCCAAGATGCAGCGGCCGCCGCGGTTCGCTGCGCGACGCGCGGTGCCGAGCTTCGAACGGCGCGGGGCACATTCCTCAAGGGCGGTGTGTCTCGCCCGCGCTGTGTGCCGTATCCCCCGGATATTTCTAACCCCTCCCGTAAGAATGAAGACTGGGGCGGGGTGTCCCAGGGTCGCTCCCAGAAAAACGGGGTCCGCCCGCGTGGCGGTATGCGCCACACCCGCCACACCGCCGCCCATCCGGCGTTTTCTCCTTTTGACCAGGGCTTTTGTTGATCCGTCGTGTCGCCACACGACCGCCACACGACCGCCACACGACCGCCACAGTACCTGCCACACGATGATGCGCCCCGCAGCATCGGTCTATCGACTCGACGCTGCGAGGCGCACTGTTGCTCTCGGGGTGCGGAGCACGTTGCTCACCTATCAGCGGCATGATCTACTGCCTGTAGATACTCCAACCCCCTGGCCCCCCTATAAGGCCCTCACGGTGAACACGACCGTAGCACGCTCACTCACCATGGCGCAAACTTCCCCGCGTGCAGCAGCTCGGTCAGGTGGTCACCCTGCGCCCTGGACAGCTTCCGGCGAGCTTCGTAGAACGGGACGCCCTGTGCTTGCATCTCGCTCAGCCGCTCCCGCATCCGGTGTTCCACGCGCTGAGATCTCAGCTGCTGGCCCTCGTCAGGTTCGGCCAGCGCCTCGGCCACCGTATCGAGCGTGTCGAGTGAGTGAGCGAGCACAGCGCCTGCCAGGTGCCAATCCTCCGCCGTCAGGTGAGATCGCCCGGCCATGTTCGCCAGCGCTATGGCAATGATCGCCCGGTTCAGCAGCACGCGGCTGTTGATCGGCTCCCGCTCCCCCCGGTGCGCGGCGCGGGTGTCCGCTTCGTGTGCCGCGTCCATCTCGGGCAGGGCGTCCACGTATCGCGCGCCGTCCCACTGCGAGAGGGGCACGTATACGGGCGGCTGTTCGGCGCTCGGGCGCGGGGCGTCTGCCGCCTCGGGATCTTCCGCCACCAGCCACACGAACCGGGCTGACAGACCGCCGGCCACGGCCCCGTCACCCAGCAGCGGCCCAGCCCGACGCGGCTGTACGCCGAGTGTGAGCACTGCCCTGTAGCTGCCGGCCGGGATGGTCACGCCGTCGCCCTTCGCGTTCTGCCCGCCGATGGTTTCCCCGGAGGTCACAGACTTGATCGTTTCGAGCATGGTCGAGCCTGTGCGGTCACCCTGCTGCGCGAGCTGGCCTACTTCATCCCAGTGCAGCCACACCGCGTGATCCGGGCGGGCGTAGGTCAGCTGAGGATCTTCGCCCTTCTCCGTGTGGACCTTCCCGAGCATGGTCGCGATCGCTTCACCGCTGCGCGCGTGCGCGGTCTCAGGCACGTCCTCCCCTTCGAACATCACGGCGCAAGCTGCGCCACGGATCGCGGTGGACTTACCCGCGCCTGAGCGGCCCACCAGGGCCAGCGCGAGATTCAGCGGGGTGCCCTCAGGGTGCAGCGCAGAGCGATAGCGCACCGGGTACGGGATCGTGAGCAGGGATCGGCTGATAGCGGCAGCCAGCAGCGCCCACGGCGAGGCAATGCGCCTGCGCGCTTCGTAGCGCAGTGCGATCAGCTCGGGCCGCTCGCTCATCCACACCGCCCCCGAATCGGGCAGCGGCTCGACGGCCACCGGAACCGCAGGGACCGTCACGACGCGCCGCCCATCGTTCGGCGTGCGCTCGCGATCGTGCGCGTCGCTTCTGTCTCCGTCAGGCCCGCGGCGACGGCTGCCCCTTCCAGCAGATCGAAAGTCAGTGCGTCGTGGCCGTCCCGGATAGCCTGACAGGTCGCCCAGAACAGTCGCCCGTTTCGCGTGCCCTCCGGGGCGTCCTGTACGAATGCCGCCAGGTACGCCGCGCGCCCGCTCAGTCTGCTGGCGTGCTGCGTCGAGCTGGCCGGCGTCGCGCGGGGCGAGCGACGAGGTTCGGCTGGCCGCAGCAGCTCGCGCAGGGCCGGGGGCAGCGGTGCCGGGGGTGCATCCTCCCACCGGTAGGGCTGCCCGGTGTCAGGGTGCAGGCTCGGGGGCATGACGAGGTAGCCGGTTTCGGTCTTGACGTCGATGCCAGCCGGCAGGCGGGTCGAGGTCAGCGGCCTTCCCGGATTCAGGAAGTACAGGTGACGGCCCCCTGTGCCACGGCCGGAATGCACGGTGAGTGTGCGCGGTAGTTGCCCACCTGCGGCATCCGCAAGCTCTGCGAGGCTGCCGCCGTTCTGAGGGTCGATATCGAGCACCAGCAGCGAGCGAGGCACGCGTGCGCCGACGTTGCGCCGTGCGCCGCCGGGCCACCATGCCGCGATCTGTTGAGGGTCGGTGGTTGCGTCCTTGACGCCGTGCGCGGTCATCGGGATCTTGCCGCGCAGCGGGATCACCGGCCAGCCGGCTGCTGCGAGGCGCAGTGCGTCGTCGCGTGTAGGCAGGGCGCTCACGAGAGCACCCCTCCGCGCGAGGCTTCGAGCTTCACCAGGTAGTCGATGCCTCGGCCGCGATCACGGCGGGACATGCGCAGCGGCACCAGGGCGCGAGCGTCGATCTGATCGAATGCGAGTCCTACACGGCGCGAGTTTCGACCAGCGCGAATGTCGGCGCGGATCTCGGGCGTCACCGCGTAGTAGACGGCTTGCACTAGCTTGGCGGCGAGGGGTGTCGCTTCGGGCAGCTCGGGCGGTAGGTCGCAGTCTGCGCGGCGCAGCACGTACCAGCGGAGGGCGGCTGTGGGGGCGCTGGCGCTTCCAAGGGGGCTGTAGGTAGACATCGGTTTGGTTCCGTTTCGGGTCACACAGACCGGCGCAGGCGCGGGGTGCGGGGGTGCCTATGGGTGTGAGCAGGGCGCTCTGAGGCGCGAGCCGGCGCTATGCGTCGGTCTAGTGCCGGAAATGGCCGGCAGTCCTGTGCCGCAGAGTGCGGCGGGATGGGCTCGCGCTTACACCAGGCCGGCTGGCGCTGGGGCGCGGGGCGCGAGAGGCAACCGCCAGACGGGGGCAGCTCGCAGGGCAGCAGTCGCGGCGCGGGCGTGCGCCTCTCGCAGCGCGAGCGGGACGGCAGCCGAGACCATGGCGCGCAGCTCGGCGCTGGCTCGGTCGCGCGCCGCGACGAGCGCCGCTCTGCGCTCACGCAGCGAGATCGCGCGGGTGGGCACTCCGGCTCGCTTCGCAAGGGCTCGCACGGCGGCGCGGTTCGGGTGATCGTCCGGGAGCTGCTGCGCGAGCCATTCGAGGCTGTCGCTGCGGGCCGGGATGCCGCGTGCGACGGCTGCGGCGTCGGCGTCCATTGCGCGGCGCGCACGGTCGCGCAGCGCTCGGCGGTGCAGCTCTCCGAGATCATCCGGGTGAGCATCCTCCCCCAGCGCCCAGTCGAGAAAGGCGGAATCGCGCGGGTCCGTGAGAGCAGCCGCGTCGCCCGGCGTAGTGGCGCGCAGAGCGCCGCGCGGGTTGGGGATCATCGTCGCGCCGGCCTTTCGGTAGGTAGTGGGGTCTGTTGGAAGCGTTCAGGCGCGGGGCGAGACCGGCTCTCGGGTGTTCGCTGCCACGTACTCGTCCAGCGCGGGGCGCGGGATGCGGACGTGCTTGCCGAGCTTGACGACCTGCACGCGGCGGTCAGAAACCAGCCGGCGTGCGAATCGCTCAGACGTGTTGATGTAGGCGGCGGCTTCGGCCACGGTGAGCAGATCGGGCCACGCCTCGGGGGCGGGAGCGGTGGCGGGGATCGGGCTGGCGTTCATGGTGGTATTCCTTCCATCGGGGCGTCGTGTCTGTCCCTCTCCGGTACGGGGCGGGCTGTTGCGGTCAATGGTGCGGGGGTGTCGGCGCGCGCCTCAATTCCGCACACGCCGCTGCCGTGCAGGTATGTCCAGGTAATTGACCCCGAAAACAGGTTGCCGCCGATGGATCTGGGGCCGGTTCGGGGTGCTGCGCGGGGGTGTCGGCGCACTCGGCTGGCCGTGGCGAACTGCGCGAACTGCTGCCGGCGTCACCGGCCGGCCGGGGTGGACCCAACCCGCGCCGGCGAGCTACTGGCTGGCGGGCATCGAGCTGCGCTCGGGCGAGCATCCTCGCTCGGGGCGGCGAGCTGCGAGATGCGGGCCGGGGGCGTCGAGCTGCGCGGGGTACTGGTGACATGTCCTAGACATGTCGCTGTCGAGCACGTATCCGCGCGAGGCGTTGCGGACGCGAAAAAGCCCCCGCACGCGATTGTGCGGGGGCTTTGTCCGGGGGTGGTTATGTTGTCGTGTCGGTGGCGAGCTGGCGCAGCTGTGCGGCGGCGGCGTCCAGCAGGGCGGCTAGCTGGCCCGGTGACGCCGCTTCGGCTACTTCGGCATGTTCTGACGTGCGCAGCGTCCACTGGTCGGGATCGAGTGCCGTCGCTCGGCGCAGCACGGTCATGCCTCCGGGCAGCGTGATGCTGACGCTTTCGTGCAGCCATTCGTCGGGCAAGGCGTCGTCGCCGCCGTGCGTCCAGGTGCGTCCCTCACACCATGGCACCGGGCAGGTGAATCGGGCCGTCAGTTCGGGTGTGATCATCGTGCGCCCTCCCCGAGCGACGCCAGCGCTTCGCGCATGTCCGGTGCGAGCGTGCGCCGCTTCGCGTAGTGCTGTTCGGTCACCCGCGAGCGAGAGTGCCCGAGCGTGAGCGCTGCCGCGTCCAGTCCCCCGCTTTCGTGGTCAGCGATCGTCGTCGCCACGGTCTTGCGGAACACGTGCGGCACCAGCTCGGATGACAGCCCCGCCCAGTTCCGCACGGCGCGCAGCTGGCGGTGTACCGAGTGCGAGCCGGTGGGCAGGCCGCTGCTGGTGTGAAACAGGTAGTCGGTGCCGTGCAGGTTCGCCGCCATGGTGAGCCGTTCCAGAGTCGGCACCGCCCACTCGGGGACGATGATCGACCGCATGCCCGCTTCGGTCTTGGTCGCCGGCTGCCAGTGCTTGCGCTGGCCGTGCCCTTCGATGAGCGTTCCGGCGATCGTTACCACGGTGCGAGCGTGCCCGAAATCGACATCCTGCACCCGCAGCCCGAGCGCTTCACCGATGCGCGCCGACGTGGCCAGCATCACGTCTGTCACGTCGAGCAGCAGCCGGGACGGCTGCGGTCCGTAGCGCTCGGGGCGGTCGCGCCAATCTTCGACCGTGCGCCGGAACTGCGCGAGCTGCATCGGCTCTAGCGTCACGATCTCCTTTTCCGTGCGGGGATGCACGCGGATGCTGTCGGCCATGTCGAACGTGAACAGGTCGCGGCGCTTGCCGAGCTTGACTACCTTCCGCAGCGCTACCAGTGCGTTGCGAGCCTGTGGGGCGCGGTGCGCGTGCCACTGCTGATACGCGGCGTCGAGCAGGCTCGGCTTCACCGCGCCGAGCGGGACCGCGCCGAGCGTGGGCACGATGACGCGACGGATCAGGCGTGCCTGTTCGTGCAGGTAGGCCGGCCGCGCCTCAGCGAACGCGGCTTCTTCCGCGATCAGCGCTTCGCACAGCGCCTCGAACGTGCTCGCGAGTGTCAGCACGCCGGGGGCGCTAGCGGGGGCCACAGACACGCGCTCAGGGTCGATCCACGTTCCGGTCACGTGCGCCGCACGTTCGGTGGCGAGCCATGCCTGCGCCTCGGCGTCGCTGTCGAACCGGCGAGGGGCTCGGATCGTGCGCCCTTCCATCCGGTAGAACGCTTCGAACTTGCCCGACTCGCGCCGGCGGATGGTTCCCCACGCGGCAGGGCGCTTGCGTTTCGGGTGCGCGGAACGGGGCTGCGATTGAGCCATTTCGGGTATCCCTCTCGGAATCTCCGGGCGGACTCACGGAGTGCCCGTGAGTGCCGCTCGGATGCCACGGAGAGGTCTTAACTCTTCCCCGAAATTACCCGTCACCGGGTGTTTTTGGTGGACCTGAGGGGACTCGAACCCCTGACCCCCTGCATGCCATGCAGGTGCGCTACCAGCTGCGCCACAGGCCCGGATGCTGCCTCATGAGGCAACCACGCAAGACTACTACATTCCCCGCACACCCTCGAACTGGGGCGGGTGTCGGAGGCGGCGGATATCGTGCTCGCAACGGAGGGAACCGTCATGCCGTCGCTCGGAAACATTGTGTTCTACGCCGATGACCCGCCCGCGCTCGCGCGCTTCTGGTCGGGCGTGTTCGGGTACCCCCCTGTCGAGTTCCACGGTGACCTGCGGGACACGCTGCTCACCAACGGCCTCACCGAAGAGGATCTCTCCCACCGCGGTCTGGCGGAAGACCCCACGGGCAACGGCCCCCGCATGTTCTTCCATCACGCGGACGGGCCCAAGACGCAGCGCAACCGTCTCCACATCGACGTCACCGCCGACCGGCCGGATGGACATCATCCGATCGCCCCCGACGTACTGGACGCCGAGAAGGATCGACTCGTCGCGCTGGGGGCCGAGGTGGTGCGCCTCGTCGAGCAGGACTGGGGTCCGTGGCCCGAGCGGTACTGGCAGCTGCGCGACCCCGAGGGCAACGAGTTCTGCCTGCAGTGACTCCGGCCGACGCGCGCTACTCGGCGTGCGTGGGCAGGTCGATCGGGACCGGCGGGCAGTCCTTCCAGAGTCGCTCGAGCCCGTAGTAGACGCGCTCCTGCTCGTGGAAGACGTGCACGACGAGATCGCCGAAGTCCAGCAGGATCCAGCGGGACTCGGCGCGTCCCTCACGGCGCAGGCGCTTGTGCCCCGCTTCGAGGAGCTTCGCCTCGATCTCGTCGGCGATCGCGGCGACATTGCGTTCGTTGCGTCCGGTGGCGATGAGGAAGATGTCGACGAGCGGAAGTGGCTCCGACACATCCAGCGCGACGAGATCCTCGCCTCCCTTCGCGTCGGCGGCATGCGCGGCGACGTCGAGCATCACGCGGGAGATATCGGTGGCGGCCATCAGAAGACTCCGGTCGTCACGGCGAAGATGAGAACGCCGACAAGGGCAAGGGCGAGGACGCCGGCGGTGATCACGAGCGCCAGCATGAGCTTGTTGCCCTTCTCGGGCGCCGGGGGGCGGATGATCTCCTCGCCGGAGTGGCGGGCGGTACTGATCGCGGCGCTCGCCGCGATCGGGGTGGGCGACGATGCCGGCGGCAGCTCGCCGTCGATCAGCGCCGCGTCGAGGTCTTTGCCGTCGGTCGTGCCGTGCGCGTGGCCGACCGACCCGAGTCCAGCGGGCAGGTCGAACGACCCGGTGATGAGCACCTCGCCGGTCGAGGAGATGGGCGACATCGGTGCCGCGGTCGGGGTCTGCGACAGGATCAGGGCGTTCGGGGTCGCCACCGACCCCGTCCCCGAGCTGCCCCGGGCGATGAGCTGGTCGAAAGACGGCGGAATGGAGACCGCGGGCACCGGGCCGGCGAGGAGGTCGGAGCCCAGCTCGGGGTGCACGAGGGGCGGGGCGACGGGTGCGCGGTCGGCGGCCGGCGCGACCAGGCCCTCGAGCGGCCCGGCCTGGGAGTCCTGCGGCGCGTCCTCCACCGGCTCCGCCTCGCGCGGCTCCGCGTCGTGCGTCTCCGCGTCCTGCGGCTCCGCGTCGTGCGGCTCCGCGTCGTGCGTCTCCGTGTCCTGCGGCTCCGCGTCCTGCAGCTCCGCTTCGAGCAGTTCTACGTCGGCAGAGTGCTCGGCGCTGTTCTCCGGCGTCACGGGCACGTCGTCGCGGTCTTGCGACGGGGAAGCCAGCAGTTCCTCCACATCCGCGGCAACGGGCACCTCAGTGGCGGAGGGCACCGCGGACGCCGAGGCGGACGGTACGGCGTCGGCGTGGATCACGGGGACGGATGCAGTGCGGATACGCTCCTGAGCGCGCGCCTGACGGCGCGTCAGCGCGACCATCCCCAGGTCGACCGACGCATCGGGCGCCGGAGCGGGAGACACCGCAGCCGGCTCGGCAGCGCGTGGAAGTGGAGTGGGCGCGGGGGCGGTGGGTTCGGGGGTCGGCGTCTCGATGTCGGCGTCCGCCGGCTCCTCCTCGACGGAGGGCCGGATGATCGGATGGGCGCCGGTCGCCCGGATCTCGCGGATGCGACGGCGGGTCAGCGGAGACGTCTCGGGCTGGTCTGATGTGGTCATGCATTGCTCCGATAGAGGTGGTGCTTTGCGATGTACTGGACGACCCCGTCGGGGACGAGATACCACACGGGGTGTCCGCGGCGCACCCGGTCCCGGCAGTCGGTCGACGAGATCGCCAGTGCAGGGATCTCGAGCTGGCTGACGTCTTTGGTGGGCAGCCCTTCCGTGCTCAGAACGTGGCCGGGCCGTGACACCGCGACGAAATGCGCGAGGTCCCACAACTCATCATGGTCCCTCCAACTGAGAATCTGCGCCACGGCGTCCGCACCGGAGATGAAGAACAGCTCGGCGCCGGGCCGCTGGGCCTTGAGATCACGCAGCGTGTCGATCGTGTAGGTGATCCCGACCCGGTCGATATCGACTCGGCTCACGGTGAACTGCGGATTGGCAGCCGTCGCGATGACCGTCATCAGATACCGATGTTCGGTCTCCGTGACCTCCTGCTTGTGCCACGGCATCCCCGTCGGCACGAAGATCACCTCATCGAGCCCGAAGCTCTGGGCGACCTCGCTGGCTGCGACGAGGTGACCGTGATGAATGGGATCGAACGTCCCACCCATGACCCCGATCCGCGGAGCGCGTTCACCCGACATTCAGTGGGCCTAGTGGCCGTGTCCTTCGCGGGTGGGGGCGGGGTGGGTGCGCGCGTAGGCCTCCGCCTTGGGGGCGTGGCGGTTGGCCACGTTGCGATACGACAGCGTCACGATCCCCAGGAACGCGAAGACGGCCAGCGCCACCGCGCCATACCAGAACGTCTCCAGGGCGACGTTCCCATGGTGCTCCGCCTCCGCAGCAGCGAGGGCGATCAACGTGGCGGTGGTCATCGGGTCTCCGTTCGGGTCGAGCGCGACGCGCCCTGCCATTTTAGTGCGCTCATGCGCGGATCTGCCCTTCGCCGCGCGCCAGCCACTTCGAGCTGGTCAGTTCGGCCAGTCCCATGGGCCCGCGCGCGTGGAGCTTCTGCGTCGAGATGCCCACCTCGGCACCGAAGCCGAACTCTCCGCCGTCGGTGAATCGGGTCGAGGCGTTCACCATGACGACGGCCGAGTCCACCTCGGCGAGGAATCGCTCGGCGCTGCCGGCATCGTCCGTGACGATCGACTCGGTGTGGTGGGTCGAGTACCGGCGGATGTGAGCGAGGGCATCGTCGAGGTCGTCGACCACGCGGATGGCGACGTCCAGGCTCAGGTACTCGGCGGCCCAGTCCTCCTCCGTCGCGGGCACGGCGCTGGGATGAAGGCGCACCACGGCGTCATCGCCGTGCACGGTGACGCCGGCGTCCTCCAGGGCGCTGAGAACGTCCGGCAGCACGCGGTCGGCCGCGTCGCGGTGCACGAGCACGGTCTCCACGGCGTTGCACACACTGGGACGCTGCACCTTGGCGTTCACGATGATGTCGCGGGCCCAGTCCGCCCGGGCGCTGGCGTCGAGAACGATGTGGACGACGCCCGCGCCGGTCTCGATGACCGGCACCTGCGACTGCGTGACCACCGTCTGGATGAGCCGTGCGCTGCCGCGGGGGATGAGGACGTCGACGATGCCACGCGCCTGCATCAGCGCGCGCGCACCCTCGCGTCCGAACTCGTCGACCGTCTGTACGGCTTCGGCATCGACGCCCGACTCCACGAGGGCGGCCCTCATGCTGCGGACGAGAGCGGCGTTGGTCTGCTCGGCGGCACTGCCGCCGCGCAGCACCACGGCGTTCCCCGAGCGCAGGGCGAGCGCGGCGATGTCGACGGTCACGTTCGGGCGTGCCTCGTAGATCGTGCCGACCACGCCGAAGGGAACGGTGACCTTCTGCAGGCGCAGGCCGTTGGGCAGGGTGCGTTCGTCCAGCACGCGGCCCACCGGGTCGGGAAGGTCGGCGATGTCCCGCACCGCAGCGGCGAGGGCGGCCACCCGCGGCTCGTCCAGACGCAGCCGGTCCAGCAGAGCGTCGCCGATCGAGCTGTCACGCCCACGCTGGAGGTCTTCCGCGTTGGCGGCCACGATCAGTGCGGCATCCGCCTCCAGGCGCGCCGCGATGGCGCGGAGCATCTCCTGCTTGCGGTCGCCGTCGAGGAGGCCGATGGAGCGCGCCGCGTCCTTGGCGAGCAGCATCCGCTCGCGGGCCGATGTCGCGACGATGGTCATCCGCACAGTCTACCGACGGGGCGTGGCGACCGTTCCGACGGGGCCCGTGGGCGCGGGGGTGCCAGCCTGCGGGTCGGGAGCGAACCAGGTGCCGATGTCGCGACCGTCCAGAGCGTCTCCCACCAGGTCGGCGCTGGTGACGAGCACCCCGACTCCGGAGGACGCCGCCAGACGGGCCGCCGACACTTTCGTCGCCGCTCCCCCGGTGCCGACGCTGTTCACCACGACACTCCCGAACTGGTACCCCTGCAGATCGTCGCCGAATTCGACGGTGTGGATGGGGCGTGACCCCGGCTCCCCCGGCGGACGCGTGTACAGGCATTCGATGTCACTCAGCAGGATGAGGGCGTCCGCACCGAGGAGCTCGGCGACCAGCGCCGCGAGACGGTCGTTGTCGCCGAAGCGGATCTCGTGCGTGGCCACGGTGTCGTTCTCGTTGACGATCGGGAGGACGCGCAGCCCCAGCAGCCGTTCCATGGCCCGGCGGGCGTTCGAGCGGGGCGTGCGGTTCTCCAGATCTCCGGCCGTCAGCAGCACCTGGCCGGCGAGCAGCCCGAAGCGGTCGAGCGAGGTCTGGTAGCGCCACATCAGGACGTTCTGGCCGACCGCCGCCGCCGCCTGCTGGGTCGCGAGGTCGCTCGGGCGACCGGCGAGTTCGAGGAACGGCAGCGCCGTGGCGATGGCCCCCGACGACACCAGGACGATCTCGGTGCCCCGGGCGTGCGCTGACGCGAGAGCTTCCACGAGCGTGTCGATGCGGTGGGCGTTGTCGCCGCTGATCGAGGAGGACCCGACCTTCACCACGACCCGGTTCGCGCCGGGGACGTCGGTGCGCGTGAGCGCGGTCATGCGCCCTGTCCGTCCCGTCCCGTCAGCCGCTCGGCCTCGAGTTCGGCGCGCGCATCGGCCTTGGCGTCCATCCGCTCGTGGTAGCGCGCGCGGCGCTGCGCCGTGTTGCGGCGGGTGCTCTCATCCAGACGAGGGTCGGTGCCGCGCGGTGCGGTCATGAGCTCGGCCGCCGACGAGAGCGAGGGCTGCCAGTCGAAGACGACCCCGTCGCCTTCGCCGATGACGACGGTGGCGCCGGGCGTCGCGCCTACGCGCAATAGTTCGTCTTCGACGCCGAGGCGCTCGAGACGATCGGCGAGGTAACCGACGGCCTCGTCGTTCTGGAAGTCGGTCTGCTGCACCCACCGCAGGGGCTTCGCGCCCAGGATGCGGTACACCGGTCCGTAGGTGCCACCCTCGACGCGCACGGTGAAGTCACGGTCGGAGCCCTGGGGGCGGATGACGATGCGCTCGGCGGGTTCCGCCGCAGCCAGCTCCGCCCGGTGCTGCTCGATGAGCTCGCCGAGGGCGAAGGTGAGTTCGCGCAGACCCGCGCGCGACACGGTGGAGATCTCGAACACGCGGAACCCGCGCGCTTCCAAGTCGGGACGGACGAGGGCCGCGAGGTCTTTCGCCTCCGGAACATCCACCTTGTTCAGGGCGATCAGCTGCGGTCGCTCGAGGAGCGGGATCTGCCCCTCGGGAACGGGGTACGCGGCCAGTTCGGTGAGGATGACGTCGAGATCGGTGAGCGGATCGCGACCGGGCTCGAGGGTGGCGCAGTCCAGCACGTGCACGAGAGCCGTGCAGCGCTCGACATGGCGGAGGAACTCCAGGCCGAGCCCGCGCCCCTCGCTCGCTCCCTCGATGAGCCCCGGGACGTCGGCCATCGTGAAGCGCACGTCACCGGCCTGGATGACGCCGAGGTTGGGATGCAGCGTGGTGAACGGGTACTCGGCGATCTTGGGCCGCGCCGCCGAGACGGCGGCGACGAGGCTCGACTTGCCCGCGGAGGGGAATCCGACCAACGCGACGTCGGCCACGGTCTTGAGCTCGAGGACGAGGTCGCCCTCCCACCCGGGTGTGCCGAGGAGAGCGAATCCGGGCGCCTTGCGCTTCGTGGATGCCAGCGCGGCGTTGCCGAGCCCGCCCTGTCCACCGGGGGCGGCGACGAACCGCATGCCCGGCGTGATCATGTCCACGAGCGTCTCGCCGTCCGCCGTCTTCACGACCGTGCCGACGGGCACGGGAAGCTCCAGCGACTCGCCGAGCGCACCCGAGCGGTGATCCCCCATCCCGAAGCCGCCGTTGCCCGCGGAGCGGTGCGGCGAGTGATGGTAGGACAGCAGCGTCGTGACCTGCGGGTCGGCGACCAGAACGACGTCTCCGCCGTGCCCGCCGTTACCGCCGTCGGGGCCGGCGAGCGGCTTGAACTTCTCGCGCTTGACCGAGACGCAACCGTTGCCGCCCTTGCCCGCGCGCAGGTGCAGCGTCACCTGGTCGATGAACGTGACCATGTGGGTTCCCTTCGTGCGTGAGAGGCGGATGCGGGGCGAAGCGATGGGGGCGGGCAACGGAGCGAGGGGGTGGGCGTACGCCCACCCCCTCGGGAAACCGTGTCTATGCTCCGGGTCACTCCGCCGCGACGACGATGTTGACGACCTTGCGGCCGCCCTTGCGGCCGAACTCGACCGCGCCGGCCGACAGAGCGAACAGCGTGTCGTCGCCACCGCGGCCCACGTTGGCGCCGGGGTGGAAGTGAGTGCCGCGCTGGCGGACGATGATCTCGCCTGCACCGACGACCTGGCCACCGAAGCGCTTGACGCCCAGTCGCTGGGCGTTGGAGTCGCGACCGTTCCGAGTGGAGCTTGCGCCCTTCTTGTGTGCCATCTCTACGTCTCCCTGGCTTACTTGATGCCGGTGATCTTGACGCGCGTGAGGTCCTGACGGTGCCCCTGGCGCTTCTTGTAGCCGGTCTTGTTCTTGAACTTCTGGATCACGATCTTCGGACCGCGCTCCTCACCGAGGACCTCGGCGGTAACGGTCACCTTCGCGAGCTTGTCGGCGTCGGTCGTGACAGCGTCGCCGTCGACGAGGAGCACCGCGGGAAGCTGCACCTTGTCGCCCACCGACGCGGCGAGGCGGTCGAGAACGACAACCGTGCCGACCTCTACCTTCTCCTGCCGGCCGCCGGCGCGCACAACTGCGTAAACCACTTCACACCTGTTTCATTCGGGAGCGCACTGCTCCAAGTTGTCTGATGACGGAAGACTCGGTGCGGTTTTTCGTCTCACCGTTGACCGGCTTGTCCACGAACCGCGAAATCGCCGCCACGAAGGAGGCGAACACAACGCACCAAGGGTCGAGTTTAGCTGATGCCCGGACGAGTGGCAAAGCGGCGGGCTTCGCCGCGTGTCGAGGGCCTCCGAATAGGATCGCTGGCGTGGTGATCCTGATCGACGAGCCGATGTGGCCGGCGCATGGGCTGCTGTGGGCGCACCTGGTCAGCGACACGGATCTGGACGAGCTCCACGCGTTCGCGCGGCAGCACGGCATCCCCCGCCGCGGGTTCGACCTCGACCATTACGACGTCCCCGAGGACCAGCACCAGCGGCTCGTCGCGGGGGGCGCCCAGTCCGTCGACGGGCACGAACTGGTCCGCAGGCTCCTCGCGTCGGGCCTGCGGGTTCCGGCGCGCGATCGGCGCCGGAACCGCTGACCGCTCAGGACTCGTCTACCTGGGCCGCCTGGACGGGGGTGCCGCTCAGAGCCGCCGTGGTGACCCGTCGACGCGAGCGCCCCTGACCCGGTGCCTTCGGCTCGGGGAGGGCCTGCAGGACGGAGTCCAGCAGCAGGTCCTTCTCCGTGCGCTGCGTCTTCGCCGCGGAGTCCGGCCGCTTCTTGCGCGCCTTGCGCGCGGGGGCCTCGACGATCTGCTCGTCGGGCGCCTCCTCTGCCACGGCCGGTTCGGCCGGCGCTTCCGGGGCACCGCCGACGACCGCCTGGATCGTGGATGCGGCGATCTGCGCGAGGGCCGACTTCACGCCCTCGGTGATGACGTGCGTGCCGGTGGAGCCGCCGTTGCCACTCCCGTTGCCGTTGCCGTTGGTGCGTCCGCGCCGGTTGGACGACCCGCTCGATGCGGCAGCGCCACCGGAGCGGTGCTTCACGACCGGGTCGTGGTGCACGACGACACCGCGTCCTGCACATACCTCGCACGGCTCGCTGAAGGTCTCGAGCAGCCCCAGGCCGAGCTTCTTCCGCGTCATCTGCACCAGGCCGAGGGACGTGACCTCGGCGACCTGGTGCTTGGTGCGGTCGCGGCTCAAGCACTCCACGAGGCGACGCAGCACCAGATCGCGGTTGGACTCCAGGACCATGTCGATGAAGTCGACCACGATGATGCCGCCGATGTCTCGCAGCCGGAGCTGCCGGACGATCTCCTCCGCGGCCTCGAGGTTGTTCTTGGTGACCGTCTCCTCGAGGTTGCCGCCGGAGCCGACGAACTTCCCCGTGTTGACGTCGACCACCGTCATCGCCTCCGTGCGGTCGATCACGAGGGAACCGCCCGAGGGGAGCCACACCTTGCGGTCGAGGGCCTTCTCGATCTGCTCGGTGACGCGGAACTCGTCGAACGGATCGCCGTCGGCGTCGTAGGACTCGACACGCTCGAGAAGGTCGGGGGCAACGCCGGCCAGGTACGACGTGATCGTCTGCTGGGCGTCCTCTCCCTGGATGAGCATCTTGGTGAAGTCCTCGTTGAAGACGTCACGGACGATCTTGACCAGGAGGTCGGGCTCGGAGTGCAGGAGAGCGGGCGCCTGGATCGACTCGACCTGCTTCGAGATGTGCTCCCACTGCGCGGTGAGCCGCTGCACGTCGCGCGTCAGCTGCTCCTCGGTGGCGCCCTCGGCCGCCGTTCGCACGATCACGCCGGAGGACTCGGGGAGCACCTCCTTGAGGATCTTCTTCAAGCGCGCCCGCTCCGTGTCGGGGAGCTTGCGGGAGATCCCGTTCATCGCGCCACCGGGTACGTACACGAGGTAGCGACCGGGAAGGGAGATCTGGCTCGTGAGACGGGCGCCCTTGTGCCCGACCGGGTCCTTGGTCACCTGCACGAGGACGCGGTCGCCGGACTTGAGGGCCAGTTCGATACGGCGCGGCTGGTTTCCGGTCTCCGCCGCATCCCAATCGACCTCGCCCGAGTAGAGGACCGCGTTACGGCCCCGGCCGATGTCGACGAACGCCGCCTCCATGCTGGGCAGAACGTTCTGGACGCGACCGAGATACACGTTGCCGATGAGCGAGGCGTCCTGGTTGCGCGCGACGTAGTGCTCCACGAGCACGTTGTCCTCGAGGACGGCGATCTGCACGCGGCCGTGCTTGGAGCGGACCACCATGACGCGATCGACGGATTCCCGGCGCGCGAGGAATTCGGCCTCGGTCACCACGGGTCGCCGACGACCGGCTTCGCGGCCGTCGCGGCGGCGCTGCTTCTTGGCTTCCAGCCGCGTGGAGCCCTTGATGCGCTGCGGCTCGGTGATGTACTCGACGGTGCGCTGACGCGGTGCCGGCGGCTGCTCCTGCTCGCCCGGCTCGTCCGCACCCGCTCCGCGGCGGCGGTTGCGCCGACGCGCGTTCGCGGGAAGGCTGACCTCCTCTTCCACCGGAAGGGACGGCGGCAGCACGGGGACCTCGGGGGCGTAGAAGTGCAGCGCGGTGCTCACCGTCGACACGAAGGTCTCCGGCAGGAGACCCAGCGACACCGCGGTGGGCGGCCCCGTAGGGGCGGCGGGCTCGGCCGCCGCGGGGGGCTCGTCAGAGGATCCGGCCGCGTCGGGCTCGGCGGGCGCGAACTCCTCGAACGCCGGGGGCGGCGCACTCTCGGAGGGCGCGGCATCCGCGTCATCCCCGTCGGGCAGGCCGAGCGCCGCGGGGGCGCCCGTATCCCCCTCGACGGCAGCGACTGCTTCGATCACCGCGGCGGCTTCCGCCTCCGCAAGCGACAGGTCGGTGAGGTTCGGAGCGTCGACGGTCTCGTCCGAGGCTTCCGGCTGGTTTTCTGTTGCATCGGCCATCTCTGGCTTACTCCCTGTGGGCGACGCCGCGCGTCGCCCGGAACTCATGCGGCGCCACACCCGGCGGTGCCACCAACTCTCGCGGTCTGCAGTCGGCCCGAAGCGCGTACTGCGAAGGGCGTCCATCGCCCGAAGTCTGTCGTGATGCGGTTGCGGCGCGGCCGCGGTGCATCATCCTCCATTATCGCACTTCCTGCCGCCTCCTGCAGTCACCGCTCCGAGCCGGCCGCTTTTTCCCCCGATGGGCGGCGACAATTCGTCCAGCCTGCGATGCCATAATCCGACGCATGAGCACCACGCACTCCCCCGCGCGCCCGACCGCGTTGGCCGTCTGGCTGATCCTGGCCGGGGCGGTCGGCTGGTGGGCGGCGTTCTCGCTCACCATGGAGCGCCTGCACCTGCTGGCGAACCCGGGAGCGGCGGCATCGTGCGACTTCAGCGTCCTCATCCAGTGCCGGGCGAACCTCGACTCGTGGCAAGGAAGCATCTTCGGATTCCCCAACCCGATCCTGGGCCTGACCGGATGGGTGGCGCCCGTCGTCGTCGGCGTGGCGATCCTGGCCGGTGCACGCTTCGCCCGCTGGTTCTGGTGGCTGTTCACCCTCGGGATGGCGGGGGCGTTCGTGTTCGTGGTCTGGCTGATCTGGCAGAGCATCTTCGCGCTGGGGACGCTGTGCCCGTGGTGCATGGTGACGTGGGTCGTCACGATCCCGTCGTTCTACGCGGTGCTCCTGCATGTGCTGCGCACCGGGATCGTCCCCGCCCCCGCCGGCGTACGCCGCGCGGCCGGCACCCTCATGGGGTGGCTGCCGCTGCTGGCGGTGCTCAGCTACGCCGTCATCGCCGTCATCGCCGAGCTGCAGCTGCACGTCATCCAGTCGCTGTAGTCACGCCAGCGGCCGCCTGGGGGTCAGGGGAACCAGAGCCCCAGCTCACGAGCGGCGGATTCCGGGCTGTCGCTGCCGTGGACGAGGTTCTGCGCGACCGCCAGGCCCCAGTCGCGACCGTAGTCACCGCGAATCGTGCCGGGCGCCGCCGCGGTCGGGTCGGTGGTGCCGGCCAACGAGCGGAAGCCCTCGATGACGCGATTGC
This sequence comes from Microbacterium sp. Z6_144, assembly GCF_057197625.1. Classification (NCBI taxonomy): domain Bacteria; kingdom Bacillati; phylum Actinomycetota; class Actinomycetes; order Micrococcales; family Microbacteriaceae; genus Microbacterium; species Microbacterium sp. Z6_144. The sequence continues at coordinate 1,588,276 of NZ_JBXVPT010000001.1, read as the reverse complement.
CGGCAAGGCGGATGGCGACGGCGGGGCCGGACATCATGAACTCCAGCAGCGGCTCGTAGAACGGCTTGCCCTCGTGCTCGGCGTAGTGCCGCTCGAGCCGCGCGCGGTCCGGCTCCACCAGACGGATGTCGACCAGGGCGTAGCCCTTCGCCTCGATCCGGGCGAGGATCGCACCGGTCAGGCCACGGGCCACCCCGTCGGGCTTCACCAGGACGAGAGTCTCTTCGGTCGCCATGTTCATTCTCCGTTCGAGGTTTCCCGCTGCGCGGCAGCGGCGGCGTTGCGTCGGTCCAGCGCAGCCCCCTTGATCGTCGCATACGCCCACAGGGCACCGAAAACGAGCGCGACCAGCACCAGCGCCGGAAGCAGGATCGCGCCGAGGGCGAGGAGGAGCTGCAGCACCCAGCCCAGCGCGATCGCCCAGCGGTGCCTCAGCATCCCCGCGGTGAGGATCATGAGCAGCGCCAGCACGGTGCCACCCACCACGCCCCACCACGGTTCGAGTCCCGGCGGCAGCGCCCGGAGGCCGTACACGACGAGACCGCCGAGGAACACCACGATCGACTCGAACCCGAGGACGACCGAACCCAGGGATTCTGCCGCCCCCCTGGGGCGCCTCTCGCGCGGCGTCACGCCTGCCACCCGTCCTTCCAGCCCTCGATCTCCGACACCCGCACGGTCTCGCCGGCCAGCACGACGGACCCGGCGACCACGACCGCGCGGCGATCGGATGACGCCGCCCACTCCCGTGCGGCGTCCGCGGCGTCTTCCAGGCCGGGGTGCACCGTGACCGCGAGCCCCGCCGCCTCGGCAAGATCCGCGATCGCGTCGGGATCGCTCGCCCGCTCCGAATCCGGTGCGGTGGCGAAGACGTGGGCGGCGATCGGCGCCAGCGCCGCCATGATGCCCACCGCATCCTTGTCCCTGAGGACACCCAGCACGACGCCCCACTCGTCCACATCGAACGATTCCCGCAGGGCGGTGACGAGTGCGCGGGCGCCGTGCGGGTTGTGCGCGGCGTCCACGACCACGGTGGGATGCGCCCCCACCAGCTGCAGGCGACCCGGAGACGTGACCTGCCCGAGTCCGTCGCCCACCACCTCGTCGGTCAGCGGCTGTGTCGCGCCCCCGATGAGCGACTCGACCGCGGCGATGGCCAGAGCCGCGTTCGCCGCCTGGTGTGCGCCGTACAGCGGCAGGTACTGCTCGGCGTAGGTGCCGGCGAGACCGCGCACCGAGATCTGCTGGCCGCCGACGGCGAGCCGGTGCTCGGCGAGGGCGAACTCCTCCCCCTCGAAAGCGAGCGTGGCGCCGCGCGCCGCGGCCGCTTCACGCAGCACCGCGACGACCGCCGGGTCCTGCCGGGCCGACACCACGGCGGCGCCGTCCTTGATGATCCCCGACTTCACCCGCGCGATCTCCGCGAGCGTTCCGCCCAGCCGATCGGTGTGGTCGAGGTCGACGGGTGTGAAGACGGCGACGTCCCCGTCGGCGGTGTTGGTCGAGTCCCACGACCCGCCCATGCCCACTTCCAGGACGAGCACGTCCACGGGCGCGTCCGCGGCGACGACGAACGCCAGCACCGTGAGCAGCTCGAAGAACGTCAGCGGCGCGTCACCGGCGGAGGCGAGCTCGGCGTCGACGAGGTCGACGAACGGCGTGATCTCCTCCCACGCATCGGCGACCGCGGCATCGGCGACGGGTTCGCCGTCGATCATGATCCGTTCGGTGAACCGCTCCAGGTGGGGGCTCGTGAACAGCCCGGTGCGCAGGCCCAGCGCACGCACGAGGCTCTCGATGATGCGGCTCGTCGACGTCTTCCCGTTGGTGCCGGTGACATGGATGACCCGGTACGTGCGCTGCGGGTCGTCCAACAGTTCCAGCACGCGTCGAGTGCGCTCCACGCGCGGCTGCACCCACTGCTCCCCCTGCCGCTGGAGGAGGGCGGCGTACACCGCGTCGGCACGTGAGCGATCGTTCATTCGTTGTCCTCCGTCGCCAGCCGGGTGACCCCGACGCGGAACGCTCCTGCGTTGGCGTACGCACGCGCGGCGAACCGACCGGTGTGCTCCGCTTCAACGTCGGGGGTGGAGCGCAGTGTTCCCCGGGCGAGGACGGTGGCGGCGTCGGCGACCACGCAGGCCTCCCGGGCCAGGGTCTCCCCGGCGATGTCGGCCACGTCGAAGGCGGTCGTGACGGCAGCCGCGTCGGCCGGGTCGTCGAAGGTCAGGACGAGGCGAATGCGGTCGCTGACGTCGAATCCGGCGGCCTTGCGGGTGTCCTGCACCGCGCGGATCACGTCGCGGGCCAGCCCTTCGGCCTCGAGTGCCTCGTTCGTGGTGGTGTCCAGCAGCACGAACCCACCCGTGGGCAGCACGGCAAGCGCTTCACCCTCCGGCCGGCCGGTGGTCTGGACCACCAGGTCGTACTCGCCCGGCTCCAGTGCGATGCCACCTGCGCTGACCACCCCGTCGGCTTCGGTCCAGTCGCCCGATCGGGCGGCCTGGATGGCCTGCTGCACCTGCTTTCCCAGACGCGGTCCCGCGGCACGCGCGTTCACCGTCAGCCGGTGGGTGATGCCGTACTCGGCGGCGGTGCCGGCTTGCAGTTCGACCAGGTCGACGCGTTTGACGTTGAGCTCGTCGGCGAGGATGTTCTCGAACTGGGCGAGGGCGTGCGCGTTCTCGATGACCACCGTCAGACGCGGGAGCGGGAGCCGGACCCGCTTGCCCTCCTTCTTCCGCAGTGCGTTGGCCGCGCTGGAGACATCACGGACGGCATCCATCGCCGCGCGGATGTCTTCGGCTGCCCCGAAGGCGTCGGCGTCCGGCCAGTCCGTCAGGTGGACGCTCCGTCCGCCGGTGAGGCCCTGCCAGATCCGCTCGGTCACGAGCGGCAGGAGCGGCGCCGCGACTCTCGTGAGGGTCTCCAGGACGGTGTACAGCGTGTCGAACGCCTCCCGGGAGGCCGGGTCGTCCTCGCGGACACCGAGCCAGAATCTGTCGCGCGAGCGGCGGATGTACCAGTTGGTCAGCACCTCGCCGAAGTCCCGCAGCCGTTCGCTCGCGGTCGTCGAGTCGAGCCCCTCCAGATCGGCCGCCACGCCACGGACGAGCTCTCCGGTCAGCGCGAGGATGTAGCGGTCGAGGACGTCCGTGGAATCGGTGCGCCATTCGGCCTCGTACCCCCCGGTCCCTGAGCCCGTCGAAGAGCCGTCGGCGGTCGCTGCGTTGGCGTAGGTCGCGAAGAAGTACCACGCGTTCCACAGCGGCAGCAGGAACTCCCGCACGCCGGAGCGGATCCCCTCCTCCGTGACGACGAGGTTTCCGCCGCGGAGCACCGAGCTCGACATGAGGAACCACCGCATCGCGTCGGAGCCGTCGCGGTCGAACACCTCGCGGACGTCGGGGTAGTTGCGCAGCGACTTGGACATCTTCTGTCCGTCGTTGCCGAGCACGATGCCGTGCGCGGACACCGCCTTGAACGCCGCCCGGTCGAACAGCGCGGTCGACAGCACGTGCATGACGTAGAACCAGCCGCGCGTCTGCCCGATGTACTCGACGATGAAGTCGGCCGGTGCGTGCTGTTCGAACCACTCGTGGTTCTCGAAGGGATAGTGCACCTGGGCGAACGGCATCGACCCGGAGTCGAACCACACGTCCAGCACGTCCTCGATGCGACGCATCGTGCTGCGTCCGGTCGGGTCATCCGGGTTCGGGCGCGTCAGCTCGTCGATGAACGGGCGGTGCAGGTCGACCTCGCCGTCGGCGTTGCGGGGCAGACGGCCGAAGTCGGCTTCGATGTCGGCGAGCGAACCGTAGACATCCACGCGCGGGTACTCGGGATCGTCGCTCTTCCACACCGGGATCGGCGAGCCCCAGTACCGGTTGCGGCTGATCGACCAGTCCCGCGCTCCCTCGAGCCACTTGCCGAACTGACCGTCCTTGACGTTGTCGGGAACCCACGTGATCTGAGCGTTGTTCTCGATCATGCGGTCCTTGATGTCGGTGACGCGCACGAACCAGCTCGACACCGCCTTGTAGATGAGCGGGTTGCGGCACCGCCAGCAGTGCGGATACGCGTGCTCGTAGCTGGCCTCGCGGACCAGGCGTCCGCTCTGGCGGAGGAGGCGGATGAGCGGCGTGTTCGCGTCCATCCACAGCATCCCGGCGACATCGCCGACAGCGGGGAGGAACCGTCCGCCGTCGTCCAGCGACAGGATCGTGGGGATGCCTGCGGCGTCGGCGAGGCGCTTGTCGTCCTCGCCGTAGGCGGGGGCCTGGTGGACGATGCCGGTGCCGTCGGTGGTCGTGACGTAGTCGTCGACCAGCACGCGCCACGCGTCGCCGGTGCCCCACGTGTCGGCGTCGGCGTAGTAGTCGAAGAGGCGGTCGTACGCGACGCCCGCCAGCTCCGAGCCGAGGACCGTCTGCTGCACGGCGCCTGCCGCATCCTCGGCGGAGGCGTACCCGAGATCTTTGGCGTAGCCGGGCAGAAGCTCCTCGGCGAGCAGGTACCGGTGCGCCGACGTCTCGATCGCGTCGTCGGCCTGCTCGGTCGCTGAGCCTGTCGAAGGGCGGTGAACGTCGGCGGCGCCGTCCGGGCCGCCGGGGACCACGACGTATCGGATGCCGGGGCCCACGGCCAACGCCAGGTTGGTCGGCAGCGTCCACGGCGTGGTCGTCCATGCCAGGGCGCGGACGCCGGTGAGGCCCAGCACCTCCGCCTTCGCCCCGACCAGGGGGAAGGTCACCGTGACCGACGGGTCCTGGCGCGAGGTGTAGACGTCGTCATCCATGCGGAGTTCGTGGCTGGACAGCGGCGTCTCATCGCGCCAGCAGTACGGCAGCACGCGGTAGCCCTCGTAGGCCAGACCCTTGTCGTGGAGGCTCTTGAACGCCCACAGCACCGACTCCATGTACGTGGGGTCGAGAGTCTTGTAGCCGCGCTCGAAGTCGACCCAGCGCGCCTGGCGCGTGACGTACTCCTCCCAGTCGCGCGTGTACTGCAGCACCGATGAGCGTGCCTTCGCGTTGAAGGTGGCCACCCCCATGCGCTCGATGTCGTCCTTCTCGGTGATCCCGAGCTGCTTCATCGCCTCGAGCTCAGCGGGAAGGCCGTGCGTGTCCCACCCGAACACGCGGTCGACCTTCTTGCCGCGCATCGTCTGGAAGCGGGGGAAGAGGTCTTTCGCGTAACCGGTCAGGAGGTGGCCGTAGTGCGGGAGGCCGTTCGCGAAGGGAGGCCCGTCGTAGAACACCCACTCCTCGGCGCCCTCTCGCTGCGCGATGGATGCGCGGAAGGTGTCGTCCGCGGCCCAGAACGCGAGCGTGTCGTCCTCGATCGCAGGGAACCGCGGGCTCGGCACGACAGGCGCGGCGCCCGCCTGCCCTGAGCTCGGCGAAGCGTCGGCGGCGGGTCCGAACGCGGATTTCGGGTAGGTCATGTCTCTCCAGCAGGTCGTGTTCTCCCTGCGAGGACGACCGTTCCGGGCCGCGGTACCACCCCGCGTGACTCCTCCACCCCTGCGGCGGGGCGGAGAAATCCACTCTCACTGCGGCTGTGACGGGCCTGACCCGCTCGGTTCTACTGAGGGCTCGTGCCCCGTTCTTCCGAGAGCTCCCCGGTGATGGCCGGATCGGTGCTCTTGCCCACGAGTCTACCCGCCCGGGGCTACCGCGCCGCCAGCAGCTCGCGAGTGAAGGGATGCCGCGGATCGGCGAACACCGACCCGGTGGCGCCGGCCTCGACCACGACACCGTCCTGCAGGACCAGAACCTGGTCGGCAAGGGATGCCACGACGTCCAGGTCATGGGAGATGAACATCATGCTGAGTCCCCGCTCGGCCTGCAGCCGCTGCAGCAGCGCGAGCACCAGCTCGCGCACGGTCGGGTCGAGGGCCGACACCGGCTCATCCAGCACCAGGATGTCGGGGCGTGGCGCGAGCGCGCGTGCGATCGCAGCCCGCTGCCGCTGTCCGCCGGAAAGCTGCACGGGTCTGCGAGAGGCGAGCGCGGGATCGAGGTCGACCTCGCGCAGCAGGCCTGCGACGGCGGCCGCGCGCTCGCGCCGTGGCATCCCGCCGGCGGAGAGGGCTTCGCGCAGCGACCTGCCGACCGTCCACCGCGGGTCGAAGGCGCCGAGGGGGTTCTGGTGGACGAATTGCACGCGACGGCGGAGCGCACGATCGTGCCCGCTCCCCCAGGACGTACCGCCGATGCGCACCTCGCCGGCGTCGGGGCGGGATGCACCCACCACGAGTCGGGCGAGGGTGGTCTTGCCCGACCCCGACTCCCCCACCACGGCGAGGGTCTCCCCGGCGTGCAGGTCGAAGGAGACGTCGCTCACGGCCGGACGGTCGAACGCCTTGGATACGCCCCGAACCGTCAGCACCGGCGCGCCCGCGGGGGCCGATGCCGGGCGCGGGTCGTGGCGGGCGGCCGCCACGAGCGCCTGAGTGTAGGGATGCTCGGGCTCCCCCAGCACCGCTGCGGCCGGACCGGTCTCCACGAACCGGCCGTCGCGCATGACCGCGATCCGATCGGCGACCCGGCGGACGGCGGCGAGGTCGTGGCTGATGAGCACGACCGCCACCCCCGTGTCGGCGATGCCGCGCAGCAGATCCAGGACGCGTGCCTGCACCGTGACGTCGAGCGCGGTGGTCGGCTCGTCGGCGACGAGGATGACGGGTTGCGCCGCGAGAGCGGAGGCGATGAGCGCCCGCTGGCGCTGGCCGCCGGACAGCTCATGCGGGTACTGGCGCACGCGGCGCTGCGGGTCGGGCATGGCGACGTCGGCGAGGAGGGCGAGGGTCCGCGCGCGGCGCGCGGCGCGGCGCATCCCTCGCTCATGCAGCCGCAGGGGCTCCTCGATCTCGGCCCCGATGCGCCGGAGCGGGTCCAGCGACACCAGCGCGTCCTGCGACACCAGAGCGATCCGCGCCCCGCGGAGCCTTCGCCAGTGCGCGTCGTCGAATCCTCGGGTGTCGGTGCCGTCCACCACGAGTTCGTCCGCGGTCACGGCGGCGCCGTCCGGAGCCAAGCCGAGGAGTGCGCGCGCCGTGAGCGACTTGCCCGCGCCGGATTCACCGACGATCGCCAGGCACTCCCCCGCCGCGACGGCGAAGTCGACGCCATCCACGACGGTCGTCGCGCCGAACGCCACCCGGAGCCCCCGCACCTGCAGACCGCTCATGCCGGACGTCCCTCGCTGCGCGCCCGCACGGCGCGGCCGAGCACCGTCGCCGCCACCACGGTGACGGTGATCGCCGCACCAGGGAACACCGCCACCCACCACGCCTGGCCGAGCACGTTGCGCCCGCCGGAGAGCATCAGGCCCCACTCCGGCGTGGGCTCGGTGGGCCCGAGACCGAGGAAGCTCAGCCCCGCCGCGGCCAGGATGCTGGAGCCGATGCCGATCGTCGCCAGGACGCTCAGCGCCCCGAACACGCCCGGTACCACGTGGCGGAGGAAGGCGGCAGGCGCCGGCACCCCGAGGATGCGGGCGGCCTCCACGTGTTCGGCGGTGCCCAGGCTCCGGGTCTGGGCGCGCGCGAGTCGCACGTACACCGGGACCGCGGCGATGGTGACGGCGACGGCGACATTGGCGGGGCCCGGCCCGAGGATCGCAACGACCACCAGGGCGATGAGGAACTCGGGGAACGCCAGCAGCACGTCGGTCGCTCGCATCGCCACCGCATCCACGAGCCGCGGCGCGACGCCGGAGAGGGAGCCCACCACCAGCCCCACGGCCAAGGCGAACGCCGTGGCCAGCAGTCCGATCCCCACCGAGCGCGACGCGCCGTACACCACGCGCGAATACACGTCGCGGCCGCTCTGATCGGTGCCGAACAGGTGGTCGCTGCTCGGCGGGAGGAGCGCCTGCGTCACCTCGGTCTGGAGCGGATCATGCGTCGCGAACAACTGAGGGGCGAGGGCCACCAGGCCCACCAGCGTGAGCACCGCGACGGCGACACCGACCAGCACGCGCCGACCGCCGGTCATGACACCCTCCGGGTGCGAGCCGCATCGGTGCGCGCGTCGCGCAACCGCGGATCCAGGAGCGGGTACACCAGTTCGACGATCAGGGTGACCACGACGAAGACGACCGCGCTCAGGAGGATGATGCCCGTGATCACGGGGAGGTCGCGGTCGGAGATGGCCGCGAGCGTCACGCGGCCGAGGCCCGGTCGGGCAAAGACCGTCTCCACCAGCACCGCGCCCCCCAGCAGCGACCCGACGAAGTAGGCCGCGAGGGTGACGGCGCCCGTCGAGCCATGGCGGAGCGAGTGGCGCACGGTCAGCCAGGTGGGGCCAGCCCCGCGCGCCCGCACCGTGGTGGCGAACGGCTGCCGCTCCGCCGACTCGATCCCGTCGCGGAGGACCTGACCCAGCAGTGCCGCCACCGGCAGCGCGAGCGTCACGGCGGGGAGCACGATGGTCGCCGGATTCCGCGACCCGGATACGGGGAACCACCCCAGGCCGAACGCGAACACGCTCAGCAGCAGCAGCCCGATCCAGAACACCGGCGACGACAGGATGATCAGCTCCACCGTCGCGACGATGCCCCGGGCGATCGGGTTGCGGGCGACGAGCACGACGGCGAAGGCCACGATCGCCGCCACGACGAGCGCGGTCGCCGTCAGCTGGAGGGTCGGACCCAATTGCCGCCCGATCACCTCGGTCACCGGCATCCGCAGCTGGTACGACTCTCCGAGGTCGCCGCGCAGCAGTCCGGCGAGGTAGCCGAGGTACTGCTCGATCGGCGGGCGGTCCAGGCCCAGTTCCTCGCGGATACCCTGCCTGACCGCGTCGCTGACCTGCGCCTGGGGCCCGAGCATCACGGAGACCGGGTCGCCGGGGATGACCCGGAACGCCAGGAAGGCGAGGGTCGCCGCCCCCCAGAGCACCACGACCACCGAGATGACCGCGCTCCCCAGGCGCGCCAGCACCACGCGGGTGCGGTTGCCGTCGTCCATCTGCTCTCCGCGCCCGGGTGAGGAAGGACCGCGCGCCGGCGTCAGCCGACGGTCACGTCATAGAACAGCGGGCGCCCGTAGAGATCGTAGGTCAGGCCGGAGATGGTCTCGCCCACCGCCGTGATGAGCGACGGGCTGTACAGCGGCACGATCGCGACGTGCTGGGCGTTCCACTGCTGCAATTGCGCATAGACCGCGTTGCGCGCGTCCTGATCCGTGGATGCCACACCCTCCTGCAGGAGCGCGTCCACGGCGGGGTCGCTCACCTGCGACGCGTTCTGGAAGCCGTCGGTGTGGAGGTGGCTGCGCAGCAGGTCGGGATCCACGCCGGAGAAGCCCCAGTCCGTCAGGTCGAAGGTCCTGGGCTCGTACTGCTCGTTGTAGGCGCCGGGCTCGAGCACTTCGCGGACGACCTCGAAGCCGACGTCCCTGAGGTCGGACTGGATGGCGTTGGCCAGCGCGACGCGATCATCGGGCACCGGCGTCCAGGCGATCCAGCGAGCCGAGAGCCGCTGTCCGTCCCTCGTCCGGTAGCCGTCGGCATCCCGCCCGGTCCATCCCGCCTCGTCCAGGAGCTGGTTCGCCCGCTCGGGGTCGAACTCCCAGGTCCCCTCGAGCGACGCGTCGTACCCCGGGGTCGTGGAGCCGAGCACGCTCCACGCGCGCGGGAACTGACCGTAGAAGATCTCGGTGACGGCGGTGTCGACGTCGATGGCACGGGAGAACGCCTGCCGCACGCGCTCGTCGGCGAAGACCCCGTACGCCTCGTTGAGGTAGAGCGAGTAAGGCAGCCCGGGATACTCGTTGGCGTCGACGGTGAGCGTGTCGGGGAGCTCGGCGGCCAGGTTCGGCGGGATGTTGCTGGCCAGGTCGGCCTCGCCGCTTTCCACCACCCCCGCGCGCACGGCGGCCTCGGGGAGGATCTCGACCCGCAGGGTCTCGAACGGCGCAGCATCCTGGCCGTCCGGCCCCCACGCGTAGTCGTCATTTCGGGTGTAGACGAGCTCCTGGTCGGGGGTGTACTCGGTCAGCTCGAACGGACCGGTCCCCACGGTGACGCCGGGGCCGCCGGCCCTGAGCTGGTCGGCGGCGTCCTCGAGGACCGCCGGTGAGTAGAACCCGAGCAGGGATGTGCTCGCCGCCTGCAGGAACGGCGCGTACGGCTGCGTGAAGCTCACACGCACCGTGCGGTCGTCGATCACCTCGGTGCCGGCGTAGAACTCGCCGCCCAGCATGCTCGCCGCCTGCGCGGAGGCCGTCTCCGGGTCGGCGATGCGGTCGAAGTTCGCCTTCACCGCTGCGGCATCGAAGGGCTCGCCGTCGTGGAAGGTGACGTCGTCCCGGAGGGTGAACACATAGGCGGCGCCGGCATCCTGGATCTCCCACTCCTCGGCCAGCCAGGGCGAGAAGGTCCCGTCGGCTTCCTGGAAGACCAGCGAGTCCAGCACGGAGCGCTGGATCATGGCGGAGACATCGAGCTGGCTGGTCTGCGGGTCCATGTGCCCGGCCGACAGGTTCGCGCCCTCGATCGCCCACACCACCTCGCCGCCGCCGTCGTCGTCGGCGCTGCCGCCGCCGGAGCACGAGCTGAGCGCGATGGCGGCGACGAGGGTGAGAGCGGCGGCAGGAACAAGCCTGCCCAGTCGGTGAGCGGGCATGAAGACCTCGAGACGAAGGAAGGGACGGCGGGTCCACCGTATCGGATTGGTGGACGCAGTCGAACAACGCGGGCGGTCCCGGCGGCATTCCCTCTGCCATCGCGGGTATGTCGCGGATCGAGGAGATCTCAGATCGAGGCGACCGCGGGTATCGAGGGGATCTCGCGAATTGAGGAGCGGCCACCCGCATCCGCTCCTCAATTCCCGCGATCTCCTCGATTCCCGCGGGCACTCGAGGCCGGCGAGTCCATGATCCGCGGATACCACTCCCCCTCCCCACCTCTCCTCCGCGGAGAGTTGTGCACGGCCACGCCTCAGCCGCGCACGCTCTGCGACTCTTCGGCCGAGGATCCCTGCATGGATGTCCTCGGATGGGTCGTCGCGCGCGGCGGGGTGGTACGCACGACGGACCTGCGTCGGGCGGGCGCGAGCGAGTACCGCATCCGCGAGCACGTCACCTCCGGGCAGCTCATCCGTCCCCGCGGCGGGTGGGTCGCCCTCCCCTACGCCGATCCGGTGCTCATCGCGGCGGCCCGTGCCGGTGTCGTCCTCACGTGCGTCACGCTCGCCGCCCGGCTCGGCCTGTGGGTGCTGCGCGACGGAGACGAGCACCACGTCGCCGCACCGGCCTCGGCCGGCGCCGTGAGAGCCCGCGGCGCCCACGTGCACTGGGCCACACCCATCGTGCCGCGTGTACCCGGTTCCCTCACCGATGCGGCGGAGAACATGCTCGCGCTGGTGGCCGCCTGCCAGCCGTATGAACGCGCGCTCGCGACCTGGGAGTCGGCGATCCAGTCGGGGATGGTCGATCTGCATCAGCTCCGCCGCCTCCCCTTCACCGGTCGAGCGCGCGAGATCCTCGACGTCGCGACCCCGTTCAGCGACTCGGGTCTGGAGACCTTCGTGCTGGTGCGCCTCCGATGGCTCCATCTGCCGATCGTGCCGCAGGCCTGGATCGCCGGGCACCGAGTGGACTTCCTCATCGGCGACCGGCTGGTGCTGCAGATCGACGGGGCGCACCATGTCGGCCAGCAGCGCGCAGAGGACATCGCCCACGACGCGCTCCTGGCCACCCTCGGCTACCACGTCGTCCGGGTGGGCTACATCCAGGTCATCGACCGCTGGCACGAGGTGCAGGGTCTGGTCATGCGCGCGGTCGCGCAAGGGTTGCACCTCGCCCGCTGACGCGCGTTCCGAGGGGATCACGGGAACCGAGGATCCGGATGCGGCGGAGCCTCCTCGATCCTCGGGTTCTCCTCGATTTCCGCGGCCCAGGCCCCGGCGCGAAACCCCGCCCAGGCCCCGGCGCGAGTCGGGGACGCAGGGGCCGGGCGAGCCGGAGGGGGTCCGGAGCGGACGGTAGAATCGAGGCGATCCCACACTCAGGCACGTTCACACGGTGCCGCACATATCGAGGAGCCTCCCGTGACCGACGCGCACATTCCCGACAAGCCCGCCCTGGAGGGTCTCGAGCAGAAGTGGGATGCCGCGTGGACCCAGCAGGGCACGTACCTGTTCGACAGGGCCCGCGCCGTGGAGGCCGGTCGTGGGGGCGTCTTCTCGGTCGACACCCCGCCGCCGACGGCCTCCGGGAGCCTCCACATCGGCCACGTCTTCAGCTACACGCACACCGATGTCAAGGTGCGCTTCGAGCGCATGCGCGGCAAGACCGTGTTCTATCCGATGGGGTGGGACGACAACGGCCTGCCCACCGAGCGGCGCGTGCAGAACTATTACGGGGTGCGCTGCGACCCGTCCCTGCCGTACGACGCGGGCTTCGCCCCGCCCTACGAGGGAGGCGACAACAAGTCGAGCAAGGCCGCCGACCAGGTGCCCATCAGCCGCCGCAACTTCATCGAGCTGTGCGAGCGCCTGACGGTCGAGGACGAGAAGACCTTCGAGGCGCTGTGGCGCTCCCTCGGCCTGAGCGTGGACTGGACCCAGACCTACCGCACGATCTCCGACGAGACGATGCGCAGCAGCCAGCTGGCGTTCCTGCGCAACCTGGAGCGCGGCGAGGCCTACCAGGCACTGGCTCCGACCCTCTGGGATGTCGATTTCCGTTCCGCGATCGCCCAGGCCGAGCTCGAGGATCGCGATCAGCCCGCCGCCTACCACCGCCTCGCCTTCCACGGCGCGGACGGAGACGTCTTCATCGAGACCACGCGCCCCGAGCTTCTGCCGGCGTGCGTCGCACTCGTGGCGCACCCCGACGACGAGCGCTACCAGGCGCTCTTCGGATCGACCGTGCGCACGCCCCTGTTCGACGTGGAAGTGCCCGTGCTCGCCCACCCGCTCGCCCAGCCCGACAAGGGCTCGGGCATCGCGATGATCTGCACCTTCGGTGACGTCACCGACATCATCTGGTGGCGCGAACTCGACCTCCCCAACCGCACGATCATCGGCCGCGATGGCCGGGTCCTCGCCGATGCCCCCGAGGTGATCGAGACGGATGCGGCGAAGGCCGCGTACGCGGAGCTGGCCGGCAAGACCGTGTTCAGTGCGAAGAAGCGCATCGTGGAGTTGCTGCAGGAATCCGGCGACATGATCGGCGACCCCAAGCCCTTCACCCATGCGGTGAAGTTCTTCGAGAAGGGCGACCGGCCGCTGGAGATCGTCTCCACGCGCCAGTGGTACCTCCGCAACGGCGCCCGCGATGCCGAACTGCGTGAGCGTCTCATCGCGCTCGGCCAGGAGATCGCGTGGCATCCCGACTTCATGCGGGTCCGCTACGAGAACTGGACGAACGGGCTCACCGGCGACTGGCTCGTGTCGCGCCAGCGTTTCTTCGGGGTTCCGATCCCGGTCTGGTACGGCCTGGACGAGAACGGCGACCGCGACTACCACCGGGTGCTGACCCCCGACGCCGCGGCACTCCCGGTCGACCCCACCACCGACGTCCCCCCCGGCTACACCGAAGACCAGCGCGGCGTGCCGGGCGGGTTCGACGCCGAGCGCGACATCTTCGACACGTGGGCCACGTCGTCCCTCACGCCGCAGCTGGCCGGCGGATGGCAGCGGGACGAGGAGCTGTGGAACACCGTCGCCCCGTTCGACCTTCGCCCGCAGGGCCAGGACATCATCCGCACGTGGCTCTTCTCCACCCTGCTGCGCAGCGCACTGGAGGACGGCAGGGCGCCCTGGTCGGATGCGGCGATCTCCGGCTTCATCGTCGACCCCGACCGCAAGAAGATGTCGAAGTCGAAGGGGAACGTGGTCACCCCGGCCGACATCCTCGTCCAGCACGGTTCCGACGCGGTCCGCTACTGGGCGGCGTCGAGCAGGCTCGGCACCGATGCGGCGTTCGATCCGCAGAATCCCACGCAGATCAAGATCGGCCGACGTCTGGCCATCAAGCTGCTCAACGCCGCCAAGTTCGTCCTGTCCTTCCCCGTCCCCGAGGGGGCGGAAGTGACCCACGCGCTGGATGCCTCGATGCTGGCCACCCTCGACGGGGTCGTGCGCGAGGCGACGAAGGCGCTGGAGGCCTACGACCACGCCCGCGCCCTCGAGGTGACGGAGTCGTTCTTCTGGACGTTCTGCGACGACTACCTCGAGCTGGTCAAGGAGCGTGCGTACGACCGCACCGACGTCGGCCAGGCCTCCGCGGCCCTGGCCCTCCGTCTCGCGCTGTCGACGCTCCTGCGCCTCTTCGCCCCGGTGCTGGCCTTCGCGGCGGAGGAAGCCTGGTCGTGGTTCAACGACGGTTCGGTGCACACCGCCCCGTGGCCGGAGCCGATCGCCCCCGACCAGACCACGACGGGGGGCACGGCCGGTGACCCTGCGGTGCTGGCCGCCGTGGGCGAGGCGTTGATCGGGATTCGCCGCGCCAAGACCGAGGCCAAGGTCTCGCAGAAGACGCCGGTGGATGCGATCACCCTGGCGGGACCGTCCGCGGATGCGTTGCGTCTCGCGGAGGGCGACCTCCGCGCCGTCGGACGCATCGCCTCCCTCACGTTCGTGGATGCCGACACCACGGCGGTCCTCGACATCCAACTCGCCACGCAGGAGAACTGATGCAACTCGGAACCCGTTGGACCTTCGGCGACACTCCGCCCGCTGCCGTGCCCGAGGCGCTGCACGCACAGATCGCGGCGGTGGAGCGGCTGCTTCCGGCAGACCAGCTCGCTCACCAGCCCGCGCCGCGCTGGACGTTGACCTGGCTGGAACACCGCCCCGTCGCCGAACTGGACACCGGTGTGATCGTCACGGTCGACCCGAACGGCGAGGTCGTCGTGCGCAAGGACGACGACACCGGCATCTCTTAGTCGTCCTCGACCGCCGGGGCGCCGGCCTCGGCCCCGGCTTCCCGCGTTCCGCGGATGAGGAGCCGGGCGGAGCCCAGCGTCGTGATGAGGACCACCGCGGCGGCGACAACGAACGGCAGCCGCAGATCGACGCGCGCCACGACGCCCCCGAGCACGGTGGCGACGGGGAAGAGTCCCCATGTCAGCATTCGGATCACCCCCAGCACCCGTCCGAAGAGCATCGGCGGCACGATCTGCTGTCGAAGGGCGGCCCAGGGGACGTTCCAGAGCGACACCGCGAAGGCGAACACGGCGAAGGACACGACCGCGACGACCACCCCTGGCGCCAGCCAGATCGCTGTCATCCCCGCCACGGCCACGAGGTTCGCGCCCAGCATGACCGGGCCGCGGCCGAAGCGGCGCACGAACCATGCCGCGAGGACCGACCCGAGGATGGCGCCCACTCCCAGGCCCGCCGTGACGAACCCGATTGCCCCGGGGGCGACCCCCTGTTCGTCGAGGAAGTACAGCAGCGTCGTCGCCTGCGCGAAGCTGAACGCCGAACCGAGGACTGAGACGAACACGACCATGGCCCGGAGGTAGCGGTGCCGCGCGAGATAGCGGAGAGCGTCGCGCGTCGGGACTCGCGCGGGGGGCGCAGGGACCGCGCCCGGGACCAAGGGCGGTTCAGCCGAGGGCGATTCAGCCGTGGGCAGCGAAGGGGCCTGGCGGACCGGTCGCGCGGCCGTCAACGGCAGGAAGAGGGCGAGGACCACCGGCACGAGATATCCGGCCGCTCCGAACCACAGCGGCAGCGCGAGCGCGACGGCGTACAGGACTCCCGCCATGGGCGTCGCCACGAAATTGTCGATCGTGCCCTGCGCAGCCTGGATGCGCCCGTTGGCGCGCTCGAGCTGATCGCGGCGAACGACGCTGGGGACGACGGCGTTGGTGGCGTTGTCGAAGAGCGTCTCGCCGACCCCGAACAGAAGGGTGCCGATCATCAGGGCGGCCACCGTCATGTCGCCGGTCGCTCCGAGAACCGCCAGCCACAGCGCGGCCGCGCCCCGCAGCCCATTCGCCGCGGCCATCACCATCCGCCGATCGAAGCGGTCGACGACCATGCCGGCGGGAAGGCCGAACACGAGCCAGGGCAGGAAGGCGAGGGCGCCGAACAGGGAGATGATCAGCGGGTCGCTCGTGAGGGTGGTCGCGATCAACGGCACCGCGGTGCGCCCCACCCCGTCCGCGAAATTGCTGAAGGCCGCTGCGGTCCAAAGCTTGCCGAAGTCTCGCCCCAGGCCGTCGCCAGCGAGAGCAGTCATGTCAGGATCCTCCGGTGATACCGTCAGCGGAATGCGTGCGCGCACTCGCATGCAAGACAAGCTCTGCATCGCCCTTGCACATTCCCGTTCGGCGCGCACCCGCCACCGGGAACGCGGCCGGGTCTGGCTACGCTGGCGGGATGGATCGCACCAACCTCCTCCTCACGGCCAGCGGCCTGCCCCACGGACTCCCCGATTACGCCGCCATTCGGGCCGACGACTATCTGCCGGCGTTCCAGGAGGCCATGGCCGCACAACGCTCCGCGGTGGACGCGATCGCCGGAGCGGCTGAGCCGCCCACGTTCGAGAACACCCTGCGCGCCCTGGAGGACAGCGGTGAGATGCTGGACCGCGTCGCCCGCACGTTCTACACCGTGTCGTCCGCGGACGCGAGCGTGGAGATCCAGGACATCGAAGAGACGCTCGCCCCGCTGATGTCCGCGCACCAGGACTCCATCGCGCTCGATGCGGACCTGTTCGCCCGCATCCAGACCATTCACGACGGCCTCGGCGACCTCGACCTCACCGACGAGCAGCGGTACCTCGTGCAGCGCCGATTCCGGGAGATGTCACGTGCCGGCGCAGGCCTGAGCGATGACGAGAAGTCGCAGCTCATGGACATCAACCGGCGCCTGTCGGTGCTGACGACGACGTTCGAGAAGAACCTCCTGGCCGACACCAACGACCTCGCCGTCGTGTTCGACGACGCCGCAGAACTCGATGGCCTGTCAGACGGGGAGCTCTCCGCGGCCGCGCAAGCCGGTGCCGATCGCGGACTTCCCGGAAAGTACGTCGTCACGCTGACGCTGTTCACCGGCCATCCGTATCTGTCCGCCCTGACCGTCCGCGAGAGCCGCCGGCGGCTCCTCGAGGCCTCGCGCGCCCGTGGCATCCGGGGCAATGCCAACGACAACCGCGGCGTGCTGCAAGAGATCGCACGGCTGCGCGCGGAACGTGCGCACCTGCTGGGATACCCCAGCCACGCCGCCTACGTCACCGCCGACCAGACGGCAGGGTCGCCCGAGGCCGTCCACGCGATGCTCCGCCGGCTCGCTGTGCCCGCCGCCCGCAACGCCCGGCGAGAGGAGCAGAAGCTGCAGGAGCTCCTCGACCACGAACCGAGTACGTTCACCCTCGAGGCGCACGACTGGGCGTTCTACACCGAGAAGGTGCGCGCGGCGGAGTACGACCTCGATCGCACGGCGCTGCGTCCCTGGTTCGAGGCGGAACGCGTGCTCACGGACGGGGTCTTCTTCGCGGCCGAGCGCCTCTACGGCGTCCGGTTCCGCGAGCGGGCAGATCTGACCGCGTACCACCCGGACGCCCGTGTGTTCGAGGTGTTCGAGCCCGACGGCTCGTCGCTGGGGTTGTACATCCTCGACCTGTACACGCGCGAGACCAAGCGGGGCGGGGCGTGGATGAACTCCATCGTCGTGCAGTCCGACCTCCGCGGCACGACTCCGGTCGTCGTCAACAACCTCAACGTCGCCAAGCCCGCGGCGGGAACCCCGACCCTCCTCACCCTGGATGAGGTGACCACCCTCTTCCACGAGTTCGGCCACGCGCTGCACGGGCTGTTCGCCCGGGTCACGTATCCGCACTTCGGAGGAACCGCCGTATTCCGGGATTTCGTCGAGTTCCCCAGTCAGGTGAACGAGATGTGGATCTTCGAGCCGGAGATCCTCGCCAACTACGCCCGGCATGCGGACTCGGGCGAGCCGCTGCCCGCCGACGTGGTGGAACGCCTGCACGCGTCGGAGGCGTTCAATCAGGGCTTCGCGACGAGCGAGTACCTCGCCGCGTCCTGGATCGACCAGGCGTGGCACGCACTGTCGGCGCGAGATGCGTCCGCAGACGTCGATGTGAGCACCTTCGAGCAGGCGGCGTTGGCCGACATCGGCCTGGACAACCCGGTCGTTCCACCGCGGTACGCCTCCTCGTATTTCCAGCACGTGTTCTCCGGCGGATACAGCGCCGGGTACTACTCGTACATCTGGAGCGAGGTGCTCGACGCCGACACCGTCGAGTGGTTCCGGGAGAACGGCGGTCTCCGCCGCGAGAACGGCGATCGCTTCCGCGCGCGGTTGCTCGGCGTCGGTGGCTCCAAGGACCCACTCGAGGCGTACCGCGATTTCCGCGGGCGGGATGCGGAGATCGAGCCGCTCCTGGAACGACGCGGGCTGACCGACTGACGCGGGTGGCGCCTACCGTAGCGTGCGGGCAGGCGCCTCCGGAGAGTCGTGTTCACACGGTAGGAGCAGCCGCCGACATCGCGGCGCGAAGGTCAGGCGGTCTTGCGCTTCTGGTGCAGCACGAGCGTGGGGGTCGCGCCTTCCTCGACGGAGGCCTGCGTGATGATCACCTTCGCCACGTCGTCGGCGGAGGGGATGTCGAACATGATCGGCCCGAGCACGTCTTCGAGGATCGCGCGGAGCCCGCGGGCTCCGGTCTTGCGCCCGACGGCGAGGTCGGCGATGGCGCGGAGCGCATCCTGCTCGAATTCGAGCTGCACGCCGTCGATCTCGAACATCCGCTGGTACTGCTTGACCAGCGCGTTCTTGGGACCGGTGAGGATCTCCATGAGCGCGTCCTGGTCGAGGGGGTGTACCGACGCCACGACGGGAAGGCGCCCGATGAACTCGGGGATGAGGCCGAACTTGTGCAGGTCTTCCGGCAGCACCTCTCCGAAGAGGTTCTGGTCGCCGTCCTTGTCGTAGAGCGGCGCACCGAAACCGACGCCGTGCTTGCCGACCCGCGAGGAGATGATGTCCTCCAGGCCCGCGAAAGCGCCGGCCACGATGAACAGCACGTTCGTCGTGTCGATCTGGATGAACTCCTGATGAGGATGCTTGCGGCCACCCTGGGGCGGCACCGAGGCGACCGTGCCCTCGAGGATCTTCAGCAGCGCCTGCTGCACGCCCTCGCCCGAGACATCGCGGGTGATGGAGGGGTTCTCCGCCTTGCGGGCGATCTTGTCGACCTCGTCGATGTAGATGATGCCCGTCTCGGCACGCTTGGTGTCGAAATCCGCGGCCTGGAGGAGCTTGAGGAGGATGTTCTCGACGTCCTCGCCGACGTAGCCTGCCTCGGTGAGCGCCGTCGCGTCGGCGACCGCGAAGGGGACGTTCAGGCGCTTGGCCAGCGTCTGGGCCAGGTAGGTCTTGCCGCACCCTGTCGGGCCGAGCAGGAGGATGTTGCTCTTGGCGATGTCGACGTCCTCGGCGCGCTGTTCCGCGGACTGCAGGGTGCCGTGCGCACGGATGCGCTTGTAGTGGTTGTAGACCGCGACTGACAGGGCGCGCTTGGCGGCATCCTGCCCGACCACGTACTCCTCCAGGAAGGAGAAGATCTCGCGAGGCTTGGGAAGGTCGAACTCCGAGACGACACCGGCGGAGGACTCCGCCATCCGCTCCTCGATGATCTCGTTGCACAGCTCGACGCACTCGTCGCAGATGTAGACGCCGGGTCCGGCGATCAACTGCTGGACCTGCTTCTGGCTCTTTCCGCAGAAGGAGCACTTGAACAGGTCGGCGCTCTCACCGATGCGTGCCATCCGGCTCTCCTCTACAGGGCGGTCGTTCAGGGTGGTTCGAGCCTAACCGCTGCAGCGGACATCGGAGCGTATTGGGACGGCCCGTATCAGCGCACCGTGCGCGGGAACGCCGAAGCCCCCGTCGACGTACGACGGGGGCTTCGGATCGGGTCAGCGGGTGAGGGCTGCCGGGGTGCGCTTGCGGGTCGTGAGGACCTGGTCGACCAGTCCGTACGTGACGGCCTCCTCCGAGGAGAGGATCTTGTCACGGTCGATGTCCTTGTTGACCTCTTCCTGCGTGCGGTTGGAGTGCTTCGCGAGCGTCTCCTCCAGCCAGGTGCGCATGCGCATGATCTCCTGCGCCTGGATCTCGATGTCCGAGGCCTGGCCGTGGCCGGCCTCGCCCATCGCAGGCTGGTGGATCAGGATGCGGGCGTTCGGAAGCGCCAGGCGCTTGCCCGGCGCGCCGGCAGCCAGCAGCACCGCGGCCGCGGAAGCGGCCTGGCCGAGCACGACGGTCTGGATCTGCGGCGAGACGTACTGCATCGTGTCGTAGATCGCGGTCATCGCGGTGAAGGATCCGCCCGGCGAGTTGATGTACATGATGATGTCGCGGTCGGGGTCCTGGCTCTCCAGAACCAGGAGCTGCGCCATCACGTCGTCCGCGGATGCATCGTCGACCTGGACACCCAGGAAGATGACGCGGTCCTCGAACAGCTTGTTGTACGGGTCCTGACGCTTGTAGCCGTAGGCCGTACGCTCCTCGAACTGCGGGAGGACGTACCGGCTGCCGGGCGACTGCAGCGCCTGCGGGTTCACGCCGCCGAAAGTGGGGGTCTGCATATCGGGAATGTCCTTACTCTCTCGACGCGGGTCTCAGGCAGCCGGTCCGCTGTCGGCGGTACCGCCGCCACCGATGACGTCGGTCGCGGATTCGCGGATGTGGTCGACGAAGCCGTACTCCAGCGCCTGCTGGGCGCTGAACCAGCGGTCACGGTCGCCGTCGGCGTTGATCTGCTCGACCGGCTTGCCGGTCTGAGCTGCGGTGATCTCGGCGAGCCGCCTCTTCATGTCGAGGATGAGCTGCGCCTGGGTCTGGATGTCGCTGGCGGTGCCGCCGAAGCCGCCGTGCGGCTGGTGGAGCAGGACGCGGGCGTTCGGCGTGATGTACCGCTTGCCCTTGGTGCCGCTGGTCAGCAGCAGCTGCCCCATCGAGGCGGCCATGCCGATGCCGACGGTCACGATGTCGTTCGGGACGAACTGCATCGTGTCGTAGATGGCCATGCCGGCGGTGATGGAGCCGCCCGGCGAGTTGATGTAGAGGTAGATGTCCTTCTCGGAGTCTTCGGCAGCCAGCAGAAGGATCTTGGCGCAGATCTCGTTCGCGTTGTCGTCGCGCACTTCTGAGCCGAGCCAGATGATGCGGTCTCTCAGCAGCCGGTCGAAGACGCTTGTTGCGACCAGGGGTTCGGGCATGTGTGCTCCTGTTTCCGTTCGATCTGGCTTCGAATCTACCGGCGCCATTTGACCCCGGTACGCGTGTTCGCCGTGGGCAGATCAGCCGTGCCCCCAGCGCCGTGAATGGCGGATGCCCCGGCCCCGCGTGTGCGCGGAGACCGGGGCATCCGGAAAGGGGTCTTACTCGGCGGCGTCGGCCTTCTTCTTCGCCGGGGCGCGCTTCTTCTTGGCCGGCTTCTCCTCGGCCTCGATCACCTCGTCGGCCTCGGCGGCCGCATCCGCGATCTCCTGGGCCTCCTCGACGACCTCGTCCTCGGGGTCCGACTCGGTCTCCTCGACGGCCACGAAGCCGCTGAGGTCCACCGGGTTGCCGTTGGTGTCGACGACGTTCACCCGGCCGAGCGCCACGGCGAGGGCCTTGTTGCGCGCGACCTCGCCCATGATCGCGGGCAGCTGGTTGCCCTGCTGCAGCGCGTCGACGAACTCCTGCGGCGCCATGCCGTACTGCGCGGCCGACTGGATGAGGTACTGGGTCATCTCGTCCTGGGAGACCTGCACGTTCGCCTCTTCGGCGACCTTGTCCAGCAGCATCTGCGTGCGGAACTGCTTCTCGCTGGCCTCGGCCACCTCGGCGCGGTGCACGTCGTCTTCGAGCCGGTTCTCGTTCTCGAGGTGGGTGCGCACCTCGTCTTCGATCAGCTGCGGCGGCACGGGGATCTCCACCTGCGCGAGGAGCTCGTCCACGAGCTTGTCGCGCGCGGCCGAACCCTGCGTGAAGGTGGACTGCTGGCCGACGCGGTCCTTGAGGCTCTCGCGGAGTTCCGCGATCGTGTCGAACTCGCTCGCGACCTGCGCGAAGTCGTCGTCGGCCTCGGGGAGCTCGCGCTCCTTCACGGCGGTGACGACGAGGGCGACCTCGGCCTCTTCGCCGGCGTGGTCGCCACCGACGAGCTTCGAACGGAACGTGGTCTCCTCGCCGGCGGTCAGCGACTCGATGGCCTCGTCGATGCCCTCGAGCAGCTCGCCGGAGCCGACTTCGTACGACACGCCTTCGGCGCGGTCGATCTCGGCGCCGTCGATCGTGGCGACGAGGTTCAGTTCGACGAAGTCACCCGTAGCGGCGGGGCGGTCGACGGTCACCAGCGTGCCGAAGCGGCCGCGCAGGCGGTCGAGCTCCTCGTCGATCGCGGCCTCGTCCACCTCCACCGCATCCACAGTGACCGTGATGCCCTCGTAGGCGGGCAGGTCGAACTCGGGGCGCACGTCCACCTCGACGTCGACGATGAGGTCGCCGGAGTAGTCCTTCAGCTCCGGCAGCTCGACGATCTCGGCGTTGGGACGGCCGATCACCCGCAGGTTCTGGGCCTCGACGGCCTCGCGGTAGAACTTGTCCAGTCCCTCGTTGACGGCGTGCTCCATGACCGCGCCGCGACCGATGCGCTGGTCGATGATCGGAGCCGGCACCTTTCCCTTGCGGAAGCCGGGGATCTGCACGTCCTGCGCGATGTGCTCGTACGCGTGCGCGATGCTGGGCTTGAGCTCGTCGGGTGAGACCGTGATGTGCAGCTTCACCCGCGTCGGGCTGAGCTTCTCGACGGTGCTGTTGACCATGCCTTTTCGTTCTCCTCGTGCTGGTCCGCGCGCAGAAGCGGCGGTCATAGGTCTGGGTCGTGGGGTATCTCGTCGGGGCGACAGGATTTGAACCTGCGGCCTCCCGCTCCCAAAGCGGGCGCTCTACCAAGCTGAGCTACGCCCCGGGCGGTGCGCACGTGCGCGCACGACGAACATCCCCCCGAAGTCTAGTCGATCCGGCCGTGGCGGGTCTGTGCACCCCGGGCTTGACAGCGCCCTCCGGCTGCCGCACCACCCCGGCATCCGATTCATCCGTGCGCGGCAGGCGCCGCGGGTCGGAGGGTGGTCTCGCGTTCCGTTAGACTCGGGATGCTGCGGCGTGAGCCGTTGCGGGGATGTAGCTCAATGGTAGAGCCTCAGTCTTCCAAACTGATGGTGCGGGTTCGATTCCCGTCATCCCCTCCACATCTCGCGTGCGCCGCCACACGGCGCGCCGCATCCCCCTACGGTGGCGGTCGGTATCGTCCCATCGGATGATGTGCCGCCGAGCGCCCGCGCCCTAGCGTCAGAGCATGGACGTCTTCGCGCTGTTCCACCCCTCCGCGCACGATGCGCGGCTGGACTGGCAGAGCCGGCAGCAGCTCCCGGCACCCGTCCCCTCGCCGGGCGAGGGTGAGCGGCCCGGCGAGATCCGGGACGGACGCATCGTCATCGAGGTCCCCCTCGCAGCTGACGCCGATCGGCCAGTCCGCCACGGCGGATGACGTCGGAGGATCGCACCAAGGTCGGAGGATTTCCGGCTGATGCTCCGACGACGGTCAGAACCTCCGGCCTCTGTCAGGCCCGGTCGAGTACTCCTACACGGCGGCTGAGGCGAGCCCCGCTTAGCGCTGCCCCGGCGCGTCCCGCTCCCGCCGGAGGATCGGACGAAGGTCGGAGGATCTCCGGCTGATGCTCCGACGAAGGTCAGAACCTCCGACCTCCGTCAATCCCGCTCGAGCACGGCGACGAAGCTCTCCGGCAGGACGACGTTCTCCGGTGCGCCGGCGAAGAAGCCCGCGACCTGATCGGGCGTGTAGCCGGCGATGCCGCATCCGACCTCCGTCACGAGGAACCGCAACTCCGGATGCTGCCGGGCGACGTCGAGGAACCTCGCGGCCTGCTCCTCGAAGACCCGCAGGCCCGACATCGTGTCGATGCCGTACGACTGACCCTGCAGCCCTTCGGACTGGCCCCAGATCGCACCGAAGCGGTCGTACGCGAAGCGTGCCGCTCCCCCGCCGTGGGCGCCGGGCGCGTTCGAACCGAAGACGAAGACCTCGCCGGGCTGCAGCGAATCGATGCGCATGGCGCGAGGTTACGGCGCGCTCGATGCGGCGTCCACCGCGGCGGCATGGGTGCGCACGTGGCCGCGGTAGATGTCGGCGTTCGCCCGGAGGCGCGCCCGCTCCTGCGCCGTCAGCTCACGCCGTACTTTGGCGGGCACACCGGCCACGAGGGAGCCGTCGGGGATGACCGCGCCCTCGAGCACGACCGCTCCGCCGGCGATGAGGCAGCCGGCCCCGATGACGGCGCCGGAGAGGATGACGCTTCCCATGCCGATGAGCGAACCGTCCCCGATCGTGCAGCCGTGCACCACGGCGTTGTGTCCCACGGAGACGTTCTCGCCGATTCGCACCGGGTAGTCCGCATCCACGTGTACCGACACGTTGTCCTGCAGGTTGCTCCCGGCGCCGACGGTGATCGGCGCGCTGTCGGCCCGCAGCACGGCGTTGTACCAGACGCTCGCCTCACCGGCGAGCGTCACGTCGCCGATCACGCGCGCGCCGGGGGCGACGAAGGCGGAAGCATCCACCGCGGGGGCGGCGCCGGGGAGGGCGAGAACGGTGGCGTCGGCGGCGATCGTCATGGTGCGAGCCTAGCGAGGCGACGCGAGCGCGCCCGCGACGGCCCCCGTGATCCAGGGAGCCAGGGTGTCGGCGAACGTCACGGTCAGGTGGTCCTGATCCCGGTACACGTTCGCGCCGCCCACGACCGGTGAGCACGAGTCGTCGGTGCAGTAGACATCGGTGAAGTCCAGCAGCGTGACCCCGTCGGCCCCCTCCGCCGCCGCACGGAGCGGGTCATCGGCCACCAGGACGTCCTCGCGCGGGGCGTCGCACGTGGCGGCGTCCCGCGTGCGCAGGCACTTGTTCGGGTCGGTCTCCCACACGGGGTTGTCCACCACCGTGATCACCGGGATGCCCCGGTCGGTCATGGTGGCCCACGCCTCGCGGTACCCGGCCACGGCCGCCTCGTACGACGAGTCGTACCCGGCAGAGGAATACGGCGTCGTGGCGAGGGCCGCGGTGAAGACGGCGTCCACGTCGGCGCGCTCCAACTCGGCTCCGACCTCGTCCCGCCACTGGGTGCAGGCCTGCCCGAACGCACCGGGCGTCGCCAGCGGCGTGGTGTTCCACGGGCAGGCACCCTTGAAGAACGTCGTCAGGCGCCACCCCTCGCGCTCGGCGATGCGCTGGAAGGTCGGCAGCAGCTGGTACGCGTGGCTGTCGCCGACGAGCGCGACGGTGGGAGCATCCGGTGCGTCCGAACCGAACTCGCACGACACGGCCTCCGCGTTGTTCAGCTGCACGAAGCACTGCTCGTCCGCGGGGCGGTCCACACCCGCGAAGCCGGTGGAGGGCAGGATCGTGTCCTCCCAGTCGGTCGCCGCGCACTGCGGCTCCAGCACCGCGGCGGCCCCGAAGCAGGCGGGCGGGTCGTCGCGCAGTTGCTCGAGCGCCTGCACGCCGTCACGGTACGCCGGCGCGTTCACCGCCCACGCCGTCCCCGCCACGGCCCCCACCAGCACCATCGCGGCCAGCGACGACCACAGCGTCACCCGCGCCGGGCGCGATGTCAGCGCACGCCACGACCGGGCCGGATCCTCCACGAACCTCTTGGTCAGCCAGGCGAGCACGAAACACAGCACGAGCAGCGCGACGCGATGATAGATCGTCAGGCCCCAGAACGGCACCGACGGGGCGATGACGATCAGCGGCCAGTGCCACAGGTACAGCGAGTACGAGATGTTGCCGACGAACTGCGCGGGCCGCAGCGACAGGATGCGCGTCGGGTACCACCAGCGCCGGGTGGCGGAGGCGGCGATGATCGCGGCGGCCCCGAGGGTGGGAAGCGCCGCGGCGTAGCCGGGGAACGGGGTCTGACCGTCGAAGCGGAACGCCACGAACAGCAGCACGAGGATGCCGCCCCAGCCGAGAACGAAGCTGATCACCGGATGCTCCACCCGCAGCAGCGGGACGAGGGCGAGCATGGCGCCCACACCGAACTGCCACATCCGACCGAAGGTGACGAAGTAGGCCGGCGCCGGGTCGGTGAGGGTGAACACGACGCAGAACACGAAGGAGGCGAGGGAGACCGCTCCGAGGACGACGAGCACCGTGCGGGCCGTGCGTCCGCGGAACCACTTCACCGCCATCCATGCGGCCAGCAGCATCAGCAGCGGCCACATCACATAGAACTGCTCCTCCAGCGACAGCGACCAGTAGTGCTGCACGGTGGTGGGTTCGCCCCCGTGGCCGAGGTAATCGGCCGAGGTGAATGCGAGGAACCAGTTCTCCACGTAGAACGTCGACGCGAGGATCTCCTGCACCTCGTTCGGGAGCGCGGACGTCGGCGTCAGGTACGGCGACAGCGCAGCGATCGCGCAGAAGAGGAGGACGAGGAGCGAGGCCGGGAGCAGGCGCCGCGCCCGGCGCGCCCAGAACTGACCGAGCCGGACCGTGCCGGTGGCGGTGAGCTCGCGCATGAGGTGGCCGGTGATGAGGAAGCCGGAGATGACGAAGAAGATGTCCACGCCCACGTACCCGCCCGGGAGGCGCCCGGGCCAGAAGTGGTAGAGCACCACGAACAGCACCGCGATGGCGCGCAGCCCCTGCACGTGCGGCAGGAAGCGGGCCGGTTCGGCGTGCTCGGGCGACCGGTCGGCGGGCAACCGGCGGCGCACCTCGGCGGGTTCGCCGAGATTCTGGGGCACGGGAACAGGATCGGCGGAGGGCACCTCTCGACGGTAGTCGACCCGGCGCACGGTGCCGGGATTTCCGCGCGTTCACGCGGGTGTAAGCCGAGCCTTGGCTTGCTTGCGGAATGTCGGGCGCTGAGTAGCGTTGACGCCAGTGGGCCCGCCCTGGGGCTCCGAGGAGGACATATGAGCAACGTAGAGACCCCGACCGCCACCACCGCCGACACCACGATGGCCGCCGCGACCGCGCAGTTCCTCTCCCCCGTCGTGCTCGGCCTCGAAGCCCTCGTCGTCAACGGCAAGCAGGCGCACTGGCACGTGCGCGGATCCAACTTCGTCGGCGTGCACGAGCTGCTGGACACGATCGTCGCGCACGCTCAGGAGTGGGCCGACCTCGCCGCCGAGCGCATCGTCGCCCTCGGCCTTCCCGTGGACTCGCGGCTGCAGACCGTCGCGGCCAAGGCTAAGGAGACCGCTGTGCCGGCGGGCTTCGCCCCGTCCGACGTCATCATCCGCGCCGTCATCTCCGACATCGACGCCGTGCTGGTCGAGCTGCAGGCGGCGATCGACGGACTGGACGAGTTCGACCTGTCGACGCAGGACGTCGCGATCGAGATCAAGCGGGGCCTCGACAAGGACCGCTGGTTCCTGTTCGCGCACCTCGCCGCGTAACGCCTTCCGTACGAAGCCCCCGGTCGCACCGGGGGCTTCGTCGTCTCACGCGCTGTGCGTGACGCGCCCGGCCAGGAGCGTCGCCCGCACCCGCATCGCCCGCATCCCCGACTCATCCACCGTCCGCGGGTCGCCCTCGCACAGGGCGAGGTCGGCGAGACCGCCCGGTTCCACGCGCGCGCCGCGGGTGGAACCGCCCGCCGTGGATGCGGCCAGCGCGGTGTCCACGTCGATCCCCTCGTACAGCTGCCACGGGTCGCGGCCCCCTCGCGTGCGGAAGACGGCCCCCGCGATCGCCGCCCACGGGTCCAGCGGCGATACCGGCGCGTCCGACCCGAATCGCAGATTGGCACCGGCGTCGGCGAGCGAGCGCAGCGGGTACGGCTGGGCCGTCTGATCCGCCCACAGCGTGTCGGTCAGATCGCGATCATCCAGGGCGTGCTCGGGCTGCACGCTCGCCGCGACCCCCAGGCGCGCGAACCGCGGGATGTCCGCACGCGCGACGAGCTGCGCGTGCTCGATCGAACCGGTCGCGCCGGTGAGTGCGAACGCGTCCAGCGCGGAGGTGTTGGCGACATCGCCGATCGCGTGGACGGCGCAGGCGAGGCCGGCGCCGGTCGCGCGGGTCATCAGTTCCCGCAGCGCCTCCGCGCCCACCGTCAGGGTGCCGTGATCGCCGTCCGGGTACGCGTGGGAGCACGCCGCTGTGCGGGTGCCGAGCGATCCGTCCGTGATCACCTTCAGGCCCCCGACGCGCACCAGCCCGGAGGTACTCCCCGGCACCGGGTCGCCGGTGCGCAGTCCCTCCGCGACGGCCGCGTCGAGGTGCTCGGGATAGATCCCGTACGAGACCCGGAGGCGGTCGAATCCCGCGGCGACCCGACGTACCCACGCCGCGTGGTTCCAGGCCATGTCCAGGTCGACGATCCCGACGACACCGCGCGCGGCGGCTTCCTGGGCGATCGCGGCGACGTGGCGGTCGGAGGTCGCAGCATCCACGGCGTTCAATCGCCGGCAGATCTCGAAGGCGTCCTCCTCGCGGAGCATGCCCGCGGCATCGGCCGGCAGACCCTCACGGCGGAGGGCGGCGGAGTTCAGCCACACGCTGTGCACGTCCGCGTTGATCAGGTAGGTCGGGACGTCGCCGGTGGGCGCATCGAGCACCTCCAGGGTCGGGGCATCCGGCCAGAACGCGTCGCGGAAGCCCGTGCCGACGCGGCGACCCCCCGTCTGCGGCGCCGCCCCCATGACCGCTGCCGCTTCGGCTGCCGAGCCGGTCTCCCTCAGCGGCACGCGCACCGCCACCATCGCGGCCTGGAGCACGTGGACGTGATGGTCCCACAGTCCGGGAACGAGCCACCCGCCCTCCCCCTCGATGACGGCACCGACCGACGGCAGAGCGCCGGTGGGCGCGATGTCGCGGATGCGACCGCCGGCGAGGAAGACATCGACCGGTTCGTCGTCCACGAGCATTTCGCGTCCGGCGCCGGCCACACGCACGCCA
Source organism: Microbacterium sp. Z6_144 (assembly GCF_057197625.1). Taxonomy (NCBI): domain Bacteria; kingdom Bacillati; phylum Actinomycetota; class Actinomycetes; order Micrococcales; family Microbacteriaceae; genus Microbacterium; species Microbacterium sp. Z6_144. The sequence goes on along the minus strand of NZ_JBXVPT010000001.1, from coordinate 1,559,310 downwards.
CGGAGCGTGCCGATCTGCTCGCCGATCATGCGCCGACACGCCCGGCAACGGTGGGGTCATCCGTCATCACGGAGCTCGGGTTCTGCCGCATGCCCCCAGCCTATTTGCGCGCTCGCCGCCCCACGGTCAGCGCGCACCCGCCCCGAGAAACGACATTCCGGATGAGACACGACGCGCGGCGGTGCGTCTCATCCGGAGCGTCGTTTCTCGCCGAGGTTCAGGCCTGGCAGCTCGGGCACCAGTACAGGTTTCGGCCCGCGGCCTCCTCGACCACGATCGCGGTGCCGCAGATCCGGCAGGGCAGCCCGGCGCGGTGATAGACCCAGTGCCGGTCGTCGCGGCTCGCCATGGCGCGTCGGTACGCGTCGGGGTCGAGGTCGTCCATCGTCATCATCTGACCGGTCTCCACACCGATCGTCAGCAGCCGCACCCAGTCGCGCCAGAGTCCCCGCACGACCTCCTCCGGCACGTCGCGTCCGGGGATGTGCGGGTTCTGCCGGGCGCGGAAGAGCAGTTCAGCCCGGTACACGTTGCCGATGCCGCTGACCACCGACTGATCCATCAGCAGGAGCCCGATCGGGGTCGCCTTGCGGCGGACGGCGGAGACGAACCGCTCCTCACCTGCGGCGGCGCCGTCCACCAGCGGATCCGGGCCGAGCTTGGCGATCGACGCGGCGACCTCGTCGGGCGTCTGCAGGGCGCACGCCGTGGGGCCGCGGAGGTCGGCGCACGTCACGTCGGTGAGCAATCGCAGACGCACCTGGCCGACCACGGGAGGCGGCCACTCGGTCTCCTCCTGCATGCCGGTGGTCTGCTCGGACATGCGGATGCGGCCGCGCGCCTTGCGCGGGGCTCCGATGGAGGACAGCGAGTTCTCCCCGGCGCTGTCGAGGATCGGCGCAGCATCCGCCACGGAGGCCTCGTCGAGGTCGGTGCCGCGCTGGTTGGTCTGGCCCATCCGGCCGTTGGCCGATGCGATCGTGGGGTCGACGAGGATCTCGCCGGCGAAGTCCCACGCGCCGTACAGGCCGAGGTGCACGCGCAGCCACAGGTCGCCCTCGAACTCGAGGAACATCTGCTTTCCCACCGCACGGGCGGCGAGGGCGACGCGTCCGTCGAGCAGCGACGCGCCCTCGGCGAACCGCCCCTGGGGGCTGGATGCCGCCACCGGGCGCCCGACGAAATTGCGGTCGAACTGGCGAGCGATGCGGTGGACGGAATGCCCTTCGGGCATCAGCCTGCACCCGGTCGAACCAGCAGAGCGTCGAAGATCCTGAGGCAGGCCATCAGCCTGCACCCGGTCGAACCAGCAGAGCGTCGAAGATCCTGAGGCAGGCCATCAGCCTGCCTCAGGATCGAAGCTGTCACCATCCGCGAGCACGTCGGGGCCCCCGACGGTCGCGCGCGGGTCGGGAGCGAGCGCCCCGTCCAGCTCGAACGCGGCGATCTGTGCGATGCGCCGCATGTGCCGTTCTTCGTTGGAGAAGGGCGTGGCGATGAAGCGATCGATGAATGTGGCGGCCTCGTCGAAGGTGTGCTGACGGGCGCCGATCGCGATCACGTTCGCGTCGTTGTGCTCGCGGGCCAGTTCCGCCGTCGCGATGCTCCACACCAGGGCTGCGCGCACTCCGCGCACCTTGTTCGCGGCGATCTGCTCGCCGTTTCCCGATCCGCCGAAGACGACGCCCAGCGTTTCGATACCGTCCTCCTGATCGCGCACGACCGCCTGCGCCGCCCGGATGCAGAACGCCGGATAGTCATCGACGGCGTCGTACTCGACCGGCCCGTGGTCGATGATCTCGTGCCCCTGCGAAGCGAGGTGGTGCTGCAGGTGCGTGGAGAAATCCAGACCCGCGTGGTCGGTGGCGATGTGGATGCGCATGCCAGTCATCCTAAGGAGCGACGCCGGCGGCAGCGGGCTTGAACCCCGCCCGCACGTTCTCGCAGCATCCCGGCCGGCAGACGTCGAACCACGGCCCCAAAGAGGTCGCGTGCGGGCGGTCGGCGGCGGGCGTGCCGCGAAGCCGCTCCTGGATGAGGTCGACGAGCCCGGACACGTACGCCGGTTCCACCCCCGGCGTCGGGGTGCGGACCGCACGCAGACCGGCCTCGGCAGCGGCCTCCATCGCCTCGGTGTCGAGATCCCACAGCACTTCCATGTGGTCGCTGACGAAGCCGAGCGGCACGATCGCCACCGCGCTCACGCCCTGCTGGGGAAGCCCGGCGATGACGTCGTTGACATCGGGCTCCAGCCAGGGCTGGCTCGGCGGGCCCGAGCGTGATTGGTAGACGAGCTCCCACGAGACATCCGCGGTCGTCTCGGCGACCTCTGTCATCACCAGTTCCGCGACCGCGCGATGCTGCGCGGCGTACGCGCCGCCCTCGCCGAAGTCCACGTCCCGCGGCCCCGAACGCTGGGCGTCGGCGAGCGGGATGGAGTGCGTGGAGAACAGCACCCGTATGGCCTCGGGGGGCACTCCCTCGGCGAGGAACCCCGCCACCGCCGTGCGCACACCCTCGACGAAGGTGGCGACGAAGCCGGGGTGGTCGAAGAACTGCCGCACCTTGTCGATCGTGACCGTCTCGCCCAGGCCCGTGGATTCGAGCACTCGGGCGAAGTCCTCGCGGTACTGCCGGCAGCTGGAGAAGGAGCTGTACGCGCTGGTGGCGATGGCCAGGAGCGTCGTGTCACCGGCGGCCGAGGCATCCTGCACCGCCTCCTCGAGATACGGACCCCAGTTGCGGTTGCCCCAGTACACCGGCAGGTCGAGGCCGCGTCGGGCGATCTCGGCCTCCAGCGCGGCCTTCAGCGCACGGTTCTGCGCGTTGATGGGGCTGACACCGTCGAAGTGGCGATAGTGGTGGGCCACTTCCTCGAGCCGTTCGTCGGGGATACCGCGTCCACGGGTGACATTGCGCAAGAACGGGATGACGTCATCCTGCCCCTCCGGTCCCCCGAAGCCGGCGAGAAGGATCGCGTCATAGGACACGGGCTCCTCGACCCAGGGCAGCCCACTGCGCGCCGCAGGGCTGGCGTACGGAACCTCGGCGGGTTCAAGGGGCGGTGGGGGGGCTTCGTGGGACACCCTCCCATCCTCTCACCGTCCACCGGGCCCTCGTCGGTCGCGCACGTCGACGCTAGGCTGGGGCGGTTGCCACCGGCGTCAGCAGCGCTGTTCGCGACATCCCGCCCTGACACCCCTGGGAGCTAGCACGTGCCTGGAGAGAACCTCACCCGCCTCGAAGCGCAGGAACGCCGCGCCGTCGTCGACACGCACTCGTACGAGGTCGCCCTCGATCTGACCCGCGGCGCCGAGACGTTCGGTTCGCGAACGGTCATCCGATTCGGCGCCGCCGAGGGTGCCGACACCTTCGTCGACCTCATCGCGCGCGAGGTGCACCGGATCACCCTCAACGGCCGGACGGTGGAGACCAGTGCGTTCGCCGACTCGCGCATCGCGCTCAGCGGCCTCCAGGCGGAGAACGAGCTCGTCATCGAAGCCGAGTGCCTGTACACCAACACCGGCGAGGGCCTCCACCGCTTCGTCGACCCCGTCGACGGGGAGGTGTACCTGTACTCGCAGTTCGAGGTGCCCGATTCGCGCCGCATGTACGCGGTGTTCGAGCAGCCCGACCTCAAGGCGACGTTCCAGTTCACCGTCACGGCACCCGAGCCGTGGTCGGTCGTCTCGAACTCCCCTACCCCCGATCCCCAGCGCCACGGCGACGGCACGGCCACCTGGGTGTTCGAGCCCACCCCGCGCATCTCCTCGTACATCACGGCGCTGATCGCGGGACCATACGAATCCACGTTCTCCGAGTTGACGAGCGCCTCCGGCCGCGTCATCCCCCTCGGCGTGTACGCACGCAAGAGCCTCTGGCAGTACCTCGACGCCGACTACGTCTTCGAGAAGACGCGACAGGGGTTCGCGTACTACGAGGAGAAGTTCGACTATCCCTACCCGTTCGCCAAGTACGACCAGCTGTTCGTCCCGGAGTTCAACGCCGGGGCGATGGAGAACGCCGGCGCGGTGACCTTCACCGAGTCCTACGTCTTCCGCAGCAAGGTCACCGACGCGATCCGCGAGCGGCGCGTGGTCACGATCCTGCACGAGCTCGCGCACATGTGGTTCGGCGACCTCGTGACGATGAAGTGGTGGAACGGTCTGTGGCTGAACGAGTCGTTCGCCGAGTGGGCGTCGACCATCGCCACGGCCGAGGCCACCGAGTGGACCGAGGCGTGGACGACCTTCAACGCCATGGAGAAGACGTGGGCGTACCGGCAGGACCAGCTGCCGTCGACGCACCCCGTCGTCGCCGAGATCAACGACCTCGAGGATGTCCAGGTCAACTTCGACGGCATCACCTACGCCAAGGGCGGCTCGGTCCTCAAGCAGCTGGCCGCATGGGTGGGGATCGAGCAGTTCTTCGCCGGGGTCGCGGCCTACTTCGCTAAGCACGAGTGGTCCAACACAGAGCTCGATGATCTGCTGACCGAACTCGAGCGCACCAGCGGACGCGAGCTGGGCGGCTGGTCGAAGAAGTGGCTCGAGACCGCCGGCGTGAACACGCTGTCGCCGCTGATCGACGAAGCCTCCGACGGGACGATCTCCCGGTTCGCGATCGTGCAGACCGCGCCCGCCGATTACCCGACCATCCGCCCGCACCGCCTGGGGGTCGGGTTCTACGCCCTCACCGACGGCGCGCTCGAGCAGGTGCACTACCTCGAGCTCGATGTCGACGGCGATCGCACCGACGTGCCGGAGCTGAAGGGTCAGAAGCGCCCGGATCTGGTGCTCCTGAACGACCGCGACCTCGCGTACGCCAAGATCCGCCTCGACGACCGGTCGCTGCGCACGGCGATCGCGCACCTCAAGGACATCAGCGACCCGCTCTCCCGCTCCCTCGTGTGGGGTGCGGCATGGGACCAGACCCGCGATGCGGAAGCCTCCGCCAGCGACTACGTCGACCTGGTGCTGAGCAACATCGGGTCGGAGACCGAATCGACCACGGTTCGGACGACCCTCGCGCAGCTCCAGCTCGCCGCCAACGCCTACGTCAGCCCCGAGACACGGGATGCCACGCGCGAACGGGTCGCCGACAGCCTGTGGTCACTCGCACAGGGAGCCGAGCCGGGAAGCGACAGCCAGCTGCAGTTCGTCACGGCGTTCGCCTCCGCCGCATCCACCGCCGAGCAGTGGGGTCGCGTCCGCGCCCTCCGCGACGGCGAGACGGTGCTCGCGGGGCTCGAGGTCGACACCGACCTGTCGTGGCAGCTCCTGGTCTCCCTGGCCGCGGGCGGCCTGGTGGATGTCGGAGACATCGACGTCGCCCTGGCCGCCGACAACACCGCCAAGGGCGGGGAGTTCGCCGCGCAGGCGAAGGCCGCCCTCCCGGGAGCCGACGCCAAGCGTGCGGCGTGGGAATCCCTCGTCACCACCGACGACGCGCCCAACACGATCGTGCGCGCGGCTGCCGCCGGCTTCGTACACCCCGCGACGGTGGACGCGCTCGCGGATTTCGTGAAGCCCTACTTCGACATGCTGCTGCCGGTGTGGGAGTCGCGCTCGTACCAGATCGCGCAGTACCTCATCGTGGGCCTCTACCCTGCGCCGCTGGCCGATGTGGCCTTGCGCGACGCGACGCGGGCGTGGCTGTCCGAGCACCCGGATGCACCGCCAGCGCTCCGCCGCCTCGTGCACGAGAACCTCGCCGGGGTCGAGCGTGCGCTGTCGGTGCAGGACCGGGACGCGGAGTAGCGCATGGGATGCCTCGGCGCTCAGCCGTCGTCGAGGCATCCGTCGTTAGCATGGCTGAGATGTCTGTTTCCTTCGCCGTGCCCTCGCTCCCGGACATGACCGATCCCGCCATGTGGACGGAAGTCGGTGAGGAGGCGGTCCGTCTCGGCTTCCGGGCCCTCAACGTGATCGTCGTGATCGTCGTGAGCGGTCTGATCGCGTGGGGACTGCGCTTCGTCATCCACCGCGTCGTCAGCCGGATCGTCAACGGGGCGAAGGGCAGGGCGAACGTCGACGACACCCAAGCCCTCGACCGCTCGCCGCTCGCCGCGGTCCGGTTGGTGCAGCGCACGCGGACGCTGGGAACGATCCTGCAGAACATCGTCAACGTCGCGATCGTCATCGTGGCGCTCGTGCTCATCGCCGGGATCATCGCCCCGGATGTGCTGGCGTCGTTGACGCTGCTCACCGCCGCCATCGGCGCGGGCCTGGGCTTCGGCGCGCAGAACATCGTGAAGGATGTCCTGAACGGGATCTTCATCGTCGCCGAAGACCAGATCGGCATCGGCGACGTCGTCGACCTGGGGCTGGCCACGGGCGTGGTCGAATACGTCAGCGTGCGGATCACGCACGTGCGCGACGTCAACGGCACCCTCTGGTACGTCCGCAACGGCGAGATCACCCGCATCGGCAACATGTCGCAGGGGTGGTCGCGCGTCATCATCGACCTCACCGTGCCCGCCGATGCCGACGTCTCCCAGGTGGAGGCCGCCATGCTCGAGGCCGGGCAGTCGCTCACCAAAGACTCGAAGTGGCGCACCCGCGTCATCGAGCAGCCCGAGGTGTGGGGCCTCGAGTCGATCAGCGGCGACGCTCTCGTCATCCGCATCGTCCTGAAGACCCGCTCGAACGCCAAGGACGACGTCGCCCGTGAACTGCGGATGCGGCTCAAGCATGCGATGGAGGAGCTCGGTCTGAAGCTTCCGCAGCTGAACTCCATCGTGCTCACGGGGCTGGAGGGCGCGCAGCGGGTGCGCGGTGCGAACCCGCCGCGGACGAAGCCGACCGCGGTTCCCGTGCCCGAGCGTCCGGTGTGGAAACCGCGCCGCAAGCGCGAGGCGGGGGCATCCGAAGACGGTGCTCCGGTCGGTTCTCCCTCCGCGCCCGGCCCCAAGACACCGCCCGCCAACCGGTCGCCGAAGAAGAAGTCGACCGACAAGCCCGAGGAGCCAGCCGGATGAGCGAGCCGCTCGCGTTCTACGACGAGATCGGCGGGGAGCCGGTCTTCCGTCGCCTGGTGGAGATCTTCTATCGCGAGGTGGCCCGCGACGATGTGCTCAAACCCATGTACCCCGAGGAAGACCTCGCGCCGGCGCAGGAGCGGTTGACGCTGTTCTTGATGCAGTACTGGGGCGGCCCGACCACCTACAGCGAGGCACGCGGGCACCCGCGGCTGCGGATGCGGCACATGCCCTACACCGTCGATGCGGACGCGCGCGACCGGTGGCTCCGCTGCATGCGCACCGCGGTGGACGAGCTGGCCCTTCCCCCGCTGCACGAGGCCACCCTGTGGGACTACCTCTCCCGGGCGGCGTCTGCGATGGTGAACTCGGTCGACGCCGCCGCTGTGCAGGGCGGACGACCGGCGATTCCGCTGGCGGGGGACGACCGCCGCTGACCGCACGACGACGAGGGAGTCGCCTTGAGCAGCCGAACACACCACACCGACGTTCTGATCATCGGGTGGGGCCTGGCCGGACTCGTCGCCGCCCGTGAGGCACTGCTGGCAGGCAAACGCGTCACCTTCGTCGACCAGGAGCCCCGGACGAACCTGGGCGGGCAGGCGTGGTGGTCCTTCGGCGGGCTCTTCTTCGTCGACTCGCCCGAGCAGCGCCGCATGGGGATCTCCGACTCGATCGAGCTGGCCCGTCAGGACTGGTTCGGAACGGCGGGTTTCGACCGACCCGAGGACGCCCGTCCGCGCGAATGGGCCGAGGCCTACCTCGCGTTCGCGGCCGGTGAGAAGCGCGAGTGGATGAAGGAGCTCGGCGTCGGGTTCTTCCCGATCGTCGGGTGGGCCGAGCGCGGCGGGTACACCGCCACGGGGCCGGGCAACTCGGTTCCGCGCTTCCATGTCACGTGGGGCACCGGGCCAGGGGTCGTGGCACCGTTCCAGGCCGCGGTCGAGGAGGCAGAGCGCGAGGGCCGCGCGGTGATCCTCCCCCGTCATCGGGTAACCGAGCTGGTCACGTCCGACGGCATCGTCACGGGAGTCGCCGGCGACATCCTCGCCCCCAGCGGATCGCCCCGTGGCGCGGCATCCTCTCGTGAGGTCATCGGCACGTTCCAGGTCGCCGCGGGAGCGACCATCCTCGCCAGCGGCGGAATCGGCGGCAATCACGACATGGTGCGCGCGCAGTGGCCGACCAGGCTCGGCACCCCGCCCGCCACCATGGTGGCCGGCGTGCCCGCCTACGTCGACGGCTCGATGCTCCCGATCGCCGCGTCCGCCGGCGGACGGCTGATCAACGGCGACCGCATGTGGCACTACGTGGAGGGAATCCGCAACTGGGATCCGGTGTGGGCCGATCACGGCATCCGCATCCTGCCCGGCCCGTCGTCGGTGTGGCTGGATGCCACGGGGTCGCGCCTGCCCTCGCCCCTGTTCCCCGGCTTCGACACGCTCGGAACGCTCGCGCACCTGCGCGCCACCGGACACGACCACTCCTGGTTCGTGCTGTCCTCGCGCATCGTGGAGAAGGAGTTCACCCTCTCCGGGAGCGAGCAGAACCCCGACCTCACCGGGAAGGACGTCGGGCTGCTCCTGCGCTCGCGGCTCGGCAAGGGGGCGAGCGGTCCGGTGCAGGCGTTCCTCGATCACGGGGAGGACTTCGTCGTGCGGGACGACCTGGATGCGCTCATCGCCGGTATGCAGGAACTCCCGGGCGGTGACACCCTCGACCCGGGACGCGTGCGGACCGAGCTGGAGGCGCGCGACCGCGAGATGGCGAACGACTTCACGAAGGATGCGCAGATCGCGATGCTGAGGTCGGCCCGGGCGTTCCGCGGCGACCGGATCATCCGCACGGCGGCACCCCACCGCATCCTCGACCCCGGCGCCGGGCCGCTCATCGCGGTGAAGCTCCACGTCCTCACGCGGAAGTCGCTCGGCGGCTTGGAGACCGACCTGGCCGCGCGCGTCCTCACCGCGGGCGGTTCACCCGTGCCCGGCCTGTACGCGGCCGGGGAGGCGAGCGGCTTCGGCGGCGGCGGAATGCACGGCTACCGGGCGCTCGAGGGCACGTTCCTCGGCGGGTGCCTCTTCTCCGGCCGTGCGGCCGGCCGCGCCGCCGCTGCTGCTGTCGCGTAGCCCTGCAGCCGCGCGCCTGCGGCGCCGTTCACGCCTGACGGGCTTGGGGCGGGTTACGCGGGGCCGGTACGCCGCACGGCTGTCAGTCCGGAGCGGACGGGGCCGCGGACGAGGACATGCCCGCGGGTCAGCGTGAGCCGCGTCCAGGGGCCGGCCGTGCGGAGGACGGCCTGCTCCTCCCCCGCGATGAACCCCAGCGCGAAGGCCGCGAACGCCACCCCGAGCGGGAGGTCCGACAGAGCCTCGTCGCGCGGGCCCCACACCTGAGCGCGGACGGCGCGGACGACGTCCTCCCCGGCGTCGGTGGGAACACGGTCGGCGACCGCCGCCATCCCCCACTGCGCACGGGCGGCCAGCACCGACGCCGTCAGCTCGCCGGCAGGCTCCCACCCGCTGCGGGGCGGTGAGACTCCCGCCCAGGCGGCGGACACCGCCGTCTCGGGCAGGGCGATGGCGGCAGCGTCGTCCAGCGCCGGGGCGAGGGCCTCGGCGGTCACGATGAGATCGCAGACGAGGTCGGGATCGACCGCCATCGCGCGCATCCCGAGCACCGTCGGGGTGGCATCCAGCAGCCCGCGGGGCGCGAGCGGGGCGGAGGTGACCACCAGCGTCCCGCCGGTCGCGCGCAGCCGCACCGCACCGTCGCCGAGGGGAGCGGCTCGCGACGCGAACGTCAGCAGGTCGGCCGCCGCGTGGGCATCGGGGAAGACGAGGCGCGCGGACACCCGCCCTAAACTAGCAAGGGCGGGTGCGCAAACCCCCAGTCTGGAGGACGAGTGTCGGACGCGGTCGATCCGGTGGGAGCGCTGCTTCACGTGCTGGATCTGAAGGATGCCGGCGCCCGGACCACGGAGGACATCTTCACCGGACCATCGCACACGATGCCCAATGGGCGGGTCTACGGCGGACAGGTGCTCTCGCAGTCGGTGGTGGCCGCGGCACGGACGCTCCCGGCCGACCGGATGATCCACTCGATGCACGGCTACTTCCTCCGCCCCGGAGACGTGAACTCCGCGATCACGTTCTCCGTCGATCGCATCCACGACGGCCGGTCCTTCTCCACGCGCCGCACGCAGGCGTTTCAGGCAGGGGTGCCGATCTTCTCCATGATCGCCTCGTTCCAGGACGACGATCCCGGCGTGGACCACCAGGAGCCGATGCCGGACGTACCGGCACCGGAAGACCTCCCCGATCCCGCGCTCGGGCCCGAGGCGCAGCATCCGATGACGAAGCACGTGTTCGCCCAGCGGCCGGTCGACCTGCGGCACATCCCGTCGCCGATCTACTTCGAGGTCGACGGTGATGCCGCCCCTCGGCAGGCCGTGTGGATGAGAGCGCGCCGGCGCCTCCCGGATGACCGCCTCCTGCACCGCGCCGCCCTCGGCTACCTCAGCGACCTCACCATCCAGGAGCCGATCCTCCGCGCTCACGGGGTCGCGTGGTCCCACCCCGGGCTGAAGGTCGCGAGCCTCGACCACGCGATGTGGTGGCACCGCGACGCGCGAGTGGATGAGTGGCTCCTGTACGTGCAGGAGTCCCCCAGCGCGCGCGGCGGGCGGGGCCTTGCCACCGGACGGATCTATACGCGCGACGGCGTGCTGGCGGCGAGCGTGGCGCAGGAGATCATGGTGCGGGTCCCTCAGGACTGACCGCGGCGCCGGTAGTCGATCGGGTCGCCCAGGAACGGCGTCCAGGCCGCGCGCTCCTCGTCGCTCCAGCGGATCGGACGACCGGTGGCGGTGTCCACGATCACGACGACGGCGGTCGCCCGCGCATAGAGCACCGGCGGATCGACCCCCAGCGGGCTGTACACCTCGAAGCACACGTCGGCGCTCGACCCCCCGATGCGGCCGATCCACAGCTGCACATCCAGCGGCCGTTGCCCGTACGGAACGGGCCGGTAGTACTCGATCTCCTGGCGGGCGATGAGCGTCGCGCGCGGTCCGCCGTTCTCGAGGACGTCCATGTCGAACACGGCGGTGGGCAGCGCCGCATCGGTGCCGTCGCCCCGCCAGAACGCGCGCAACCGGGCTTCTTCGAGCACCTTGAGCATCGACGTGTTGTTGACGTGCCCGAGCGCATCCAGGTCGCCCCACCGCAGGTGGATGGGGACGTGAAGCCTCGGCCCGTCAGTCACGCGTGAGCTTGCGGTACGTCGAGCGGTGCGGGTTGGCCGCATCCGGTCCGAGGCGCTCGATCTTGTTCGCCTCGTAGGACTCGAAGTTGCCCTCGAACCAGTACCACTTGTCGGGGGCGTCCTCGGTGCCCTCGTACGCCAGGATGTGCGTCGCGATGCGGTCGAGGAACCACCGGTCGTGAGTGATCACCACGGCGCATCCGGGGAACTCCAGCAGCGCGTTCTCCAGGCTCGACAGCGTCTCGACGTCCAGGTCGTTGGTCGGCTCGTCCAGGAGCAGCAGGTTGCCGCCCTCCTTGAGGGTGAGCGCGAGGTTCAACCGGTTGCGCTCACCACCGGAGAGTACCCCTGCCTTCTTCTGCTGGTCGGGCCCCTTGAAGCCGAACTTCGACACGTACGCCCGCGAGGGGATCTCGATCTTGCCGACCGTGATGATGTCCAGGCCGTCGGAGACCACCTCCCACAGCGACTTGTTCGGGTCGATGTTCGATCGCGTCTGGTCGACGTAGCTGATCTTCACCGTCTCGCCGATCTTCAGGTCGCCGCCGTCGAGCGGCTCGAGGCCGACGATCGTCTTGAACAGCGTCGTCTTGCCGACACCGTTCGGACCGATGACGCCGACGATCCCGTTCGGCGGAAGGCTGAAGCTCAGGCCGTCGATGAGCGAGCGGCCGTCGAAACCCTTCTTGAGGTTCTTCGCCTCGATGACGACGCTGCCCAGGCGCGGCCCCGGGGGGATCTGGATCTCCTCGAAGTCGAGCTTGCGCGTGCGATCGGCCTCCGCGGCCATCTCCTCGTACCGCGCCAGGCGCGCTTTCGACTTGGTCTGCCGGCCCTTCGCGCTGCTGCGAACCCATTCGAGTTCGTCCTTCAGGCGCTTCGCGAGCTTGGCGTCCTTCTTCCCCTGGACGTCCAGGCGCTCGGCCTTCTTCTCCAGGTACGTCGAGTAGTTGCCCTCGTACCCGATCAGGCGGCCGCGGTCGACCTCGGCGATCCACTGGGCGACGTGGTCGAGGAAGTACCGGTCGTGCGTGACGGCGATGACCGCACCCTTGTAGGCCTGGAGGTGCTGCTCGAGCCACTGCACGCTCTCGGCGTCGAGGTGGTTGGTCGGCTCGTCCAGGAGCAGCAGATCCGGCTTCTGCAGCAGCAGCTTCGCCAGCGCGACGCGACGCTTCTCACCACCGGAGAGCGGGGCGACGGCGGCATCGCCCGGAGGGGTGCGCAGCGCGTCCATCGCCTGCTCCAGCTGCGAGTCGAGGTCCCAGCCGTCGGCGGCGTCGATCTCCTCCTGGAGCGTGCCCATCTCGGCCAGCAGCGTGTCGAAGTCGGCGTCGGGATCGGCCATGAGGCCGGAGATCTCGTTGAAGCGGTCGAGCTTGGGCTTGATCGCGACGCCGTCCTGGATGTTCTCCAGCACGGTCTTGGACTCGTCGAGCACGGGCTCCTGCATGAGGATTCCGACGGAGTACCCCGGACTGAGCTTCGCCTCCCCGTTGGACGGCACGTCCATCCCGGCCATGATCTTGAGGATCGTCGACTTGCCGGCCCCGTTCGGGCCCACCATGCCGATCTTCGCGCCGGGGAGGAACGCCATCGTGACGTCGTCCAGGATCAGCTTGTCGCCCACGGCCTTACGGGCGCGCACCATCGAGTAGATATATTCCGCCATAACCTGTCCAGTCTACGGTCCGGCGGCCCGGGGCCGTCGCGTCACCAGTCGATCGGGCGGGTGTTACCCACGAGACACCCGCCGGACTGCAACCCCGGCATGACCGCGGTGACCGGTTCGCCGGTGGCCGGCCCGACCTGCCCGATGAGGCATTCCTCGCCCCACCGCACCGAGAACTGGATGCTCTCGGCCGCATTGCCCACCGTCGTCTGGTCGGGGGTCACCTGCATGGCCGCCTTGTCGAAGCCGGCGGCGGTGAGCGCATCGACGTACGCGCGTCCGGCCACCTGCTCGGGCCCCGACCACACCGAGCGCACGATGTCCGTGAAGTAGGGCAGGTTGTCCGCGGCCGTGCCCTCGGGGGCCAGCATGGGCCCCGTCGGGGTGGGCGCCGCCGCCGAAACCACCGGATCGGGTGACGCCGTGGGCGTGGGCGCCGGCTCGGGCGCGCACCCGCTCACGACCCCGACGGCGATCACCGCTGACAGGAGCGCGAAGACACGCCGGTGCATGAGCGTTCGGGCCACGCCACGAGTCTAGGCGGGCTTCAGAACGGAGTGTCGTCCCCGCCCCCACCCGGCCGGGACGCCCCCGCCTCCGCCCCCACGAGGGACGGCGGCGCGGCGGGGATGGCCCAGCCGCTCTCGTCCGTGGCTCCCGTGGTGGCCCGCTCGCCGGGGTGGTCCGAGGCCTGCGACGGGGTTTCGGACGCCGAGCCGTCGGTTTTCCGATAGGCCGTGGTCCCCCACAACAGGTCGTGCCCGATCGCGTCCGCATCGATCTCTGCACTGGTGCCGCGTCTCGTGCCGTTGTCCCAGTCGCGGAGCCGCAGCCGACCGGTGACCACGACGCGGTCGCCGCGGTGCAGCGACGCATACGCATGCTCGCCCAGCCCGCGGAAAGCCGACACCGTGAAGAAATTCGTGTACTGCTCGACCCACTTCTCCGACGCGCGGTCGTACCGGCGATGGGGCGACGCGACGCGGAACGAGGTGACGCGCACCCCCTCCGAGACGGTCCGCTGCTCGGGCTCGGTGGCGATGTTGCCGGTGACGGTGATGATTTCGGTCATGTCGCATCCTCTCTTCGGATGCTCCGGTGACCGCGTGCCCGTCGGACACCGGAGCTGCGACCATCGTCTCGGCATCCCGCCGTGCGAACCCGCGCGAAGCGCACTCCTGGGGACACCGCCTCCCGGAGCGTCGCTGTGGAGGAGGATCAGACGTCGACGAGATAGTCCGCGAAGCGCGCACGCACCTTGTTGACCTTGGGGAGCGCCACGGCGAGGCAGTACCCCTGCGTGGGGTTCTTGGCGAAGAAGTCCTGGTGGGCATCCTCGGCCGGGAAGAACGCGCCGAGCGGCTCGATCGTCGTGACGATGCCCCCGTCCCACCACGACGTGGCCCGATCGCGTGCCGCCTCGAACAGCGCCCGCTGCTCGTCATCCGCGGGGAACATGGCGCTGCGGTACTGCGTGCCGATGTCGTTGCCCTGACGGTTCAGCTGACGCGGGTCGTGCATGGTGAAGAAGGCGTCCAGGATGACCTCGGCCGAGATCTCCTCGGGGTCGAAGGTCACCGCGACCGCTTCGGCATGCCCGGTGCGCCCGGAGCACACCTCCTCGTAGGTCGGGGCGTCGGTGACTCCCCCGGTGTAGCCCGAGACCACCGCCGTCACGCCGCGAAGCGCGCGGTACGCCGCATCCAGGCACCAGAAGCACCCGCCTGCCAGCACGAACGTGACCATTCATCCTCCTCGACCTCGCGCATCCAGGCTACGCGCGCAACCCGCACCGCGGTGGATGTCGGAGGGGGTGCTTAGCGTGGAAGCATGATCTGGACCGACACGCCCGAGCTGCAGGCGCCCTCCTGGGCGCGCCTGAGCCGCGTCGCGCGCGGCCGATGGAGGGTGACCGACCGCTCCGGCCGGGTGGTCGGTCACGTCCACTCCGTCATGACCGAGAGCGGGTGGCGATATGCCGCCGAACGCTTCTCCCCCGCGTCGCGCAGCTTCCGCCGTCTCGGTGAGTTCTGGACCCCCGACGAGGCCCTGGACTGCCTGCGTTACCAGCGGTGAGCGGGCGCTACACGACGGCGTCGAGGTGTTCGACCCGGCTGAGCGGCGAACCGGCCAGCACATCGCGCCAGGTCTCGGCCAGGATGCTCGCCGCCCGCACCAGTTCGTCGGCGGGGCCGGTGAAGGGGATGCGGAGGTGGCGGTCGTGTCCGCCCTCCACGGCGAAGCGCGAGCCCGCCGACAGATAGAGCCCGCGCGAGCGCGCCGCGAGTACCAGCGGCGAGCTGAGGGGCGCGTCCAGCTCGACCCACAGCGCCAGCCCACCGCCGACACGGGGCACACGCCACTCCGGCAGGAGGTCGGCCAGAGCCGCCGACAGGGCATCGCGACCGGCGCGGAGGTGATCGGCCCGCTGCGCGATCACCTCGTCCATGCGCGGGAGGACGGCCGTCGCCACCGCCTGCTCGAAATCGGGGGTGCCCAGATCGTGCATCGGACGTGCGGCTGCGAGACGTCGGATCGTGTCGGCCTGGGCCCTGACCCACCCCACGCGCAGCCCACCCCACACGGTCTTGCCCAAGGATCCGATGCGGATCACGCCCGCGTCACCCGCATAGGGATCGGAGCGGTCGACGTCGATGGCGAGGTCGGCGGTGGTCTCGTCGATGACCACGAGGGTGCCCGACCGCTCGGCGGCAGCGCGGAAGGTCTCGACCTCGGCCGGCGTCATCGTCCGCCCGGTGGGGTTCTGAAACGCCGGCATCAGATACGCGAGGACGGGAAGGGTGCGCGCGAACGCCTGCATCGCGCGGTCGAGGTCCCATCCCCCGTCGGTGGTCACCGGCACCCCCACCATGCGCGCACCGGCGCGGCGGAAGGCATCGGCGGCGTGAGGATAGGTCGGTGTCTCGATGAGCACGCGGTCGGCGCGTCCCAGCAGCACCGAGGCCAGCAGGTGGATCGCGCTCTGCGCACCGGCGGTGATGAGGATCTCGTCGACCCGCGTGGGGATGCCCCGCACCCGATAACGCTCGGCGACCGCGTCGCGCAGGGCGAGATGGCCGACGATGTCGTAGCCGCGCCGGGCGACGAGGGTCGTGGCGGTGGCGGCTACCTCGGCGAAGACACCGGCCAGGCCCGGCCACGCCGGCGGGGACGCCTGCTGCAGGTCGATGGCGTCGTCGACCCCCGGCCGGATTCCGGGATCGCGGCGCGCCAGGGGAAGCGTCACGCTGCCCGAACCGCGGAGGCTCCGGATGTGGCGGGTGTCGCGCAGGCTGCGGTAGGCCGCGGCGACCGTCGTGCGGCTGACGCCCAGCGCCGTGGCAAGCTCCCGCTCCGCCGGCAGGGCGGTGTGCGCGGCGAGCCGGTTGTCGAGGCAGAGGAGGCGGACGGCGTCGGCGAGGGCTTCGTAGACCGGTTCACTGCTGCGCCACCCACCGAGGGCCGCGGCGAGGGCGCGAGCGGAGATCCGAGAGTCCATGGAGGCCACGGTAGCGGAATTGGACTCTGGCGAAAGGACCAATCCCCCGCTGAGATGGATGCATGCCACGCCGCGTCCTGCAACTGCTCGTCGGCCTGGTGCTGTACGGGTTCGGGTGCGCACTGACCGTCGCCGCCGGGCTCGGCGTCGACCCGTGGACGGTGCTGGCCGAGGGGCTGTCACGGCGCACCGGCATGGGGGTGGGCTGGGTGACGAACCTGCTCGGCGCCGCGGTGCTCCTGGCGTGGATCCCGCTCCGCCAGCGCCCCGGCGTCGGCACGCTCGCGAACATCGCGCTCGTGGGAACCAGCATCCAGGCCACCCTCGCCGTCGTGGGGCAACCGGAAAGCGTCCTCGCACGAGTCTCGATGCTGGGGCTGGGCGTGCTGTCGGTGGCCGTCGCGTCGGGGCTGTACCTCGGCGCCCACTTCGGGCCCGGCCCCCGCGACGGCCTCATGACGGGGCTGCACGCGCGCCTCGGGGCACCCATCTGGCTGTGCCGGCTCAGCGTCGAGGGCACCGTCCTGGTGCTCGGCTGGTGGCTCGGCGGCACCGTGGGCATCGGCACCGTCGTGTTCGCCCTGTGCATCGGACCTCTCGTGCACGTCGCGCTGCCGCTCTTCGACGTTCCCGCGGATCGCCGGGGCGTGGCGCTCGTCCCCGCGCCGCCTGTCGGGGGACGCTGACGACGCCGAATGCGGGGGGCTCAGTGCTCGCGGTACTCGGGCGGCTCGGCGCCGGGCTTGAGGTGCGACTGCAGCGCGCGCTTGGCGATGTCCATCGAGGGATATGTCCCCAGCGGCGTCGCGGCTCCCGCCATCTGAACCGTGTAGCCCGCGGCGTCCTTCTGGATCTTGCCGACCGCCCCGGCCGGTCCGTAGGCCACCCAGAGTCGGCGCGTGGTCGTTTCCGTCATCGTCGCTTCCTTCCTGGTGCGCTTTGACCGTACGCCGCATCCGCAGGGGGCACCAGTGCACCCGCGCCCACGCATCGGTAACCTGGGAGCCGACCCCCAGTAGCTCAGTGGATAGAGCAGCGGCCTTCTAATCCGTTTGTCGCACGTTCGAATCGTGCCTGGGGGACGCGTGCACGGCCCGGCTCGCCCACCGTCGTTAGGATGGTCGGCATGGTGGGAGCTTCCGAGAACGACCGCCTCGTGTGGATCGACTGCGAGATGACGGGACTCGACCTCGCCGTCGACGAACTCGTCGAGATCGCCGTCGTGGTGACCGACTTCGAACTCACGGTGCTCGACGCCGGGTTCCAGATCGTCATCAAGCCAGACGAGTCCGCGCTGGCGAACATGAGCGAGTTCGTCACGAACATGCATCGGTCCTCGGGCCTGCTGGAGGAGATCCCCTCTGGCGTCTCCCTGGCGGATGCGGAGTTCCAGGCGCTGGAGTACATCCAGCGCTTCGTTCCCCTCGAGGGGAAGGCGCCGCTGGCCGGCAACACGATCGGCACCGACCGCATGTTCCTCGCGAAGTACATGCCCCGCGTGGATCGATGGTTGCACTACCGCAACGTCGATGTCTCCAGCGTCAAGGAGCTCTCCCGCCGGTGGTTCCCGCGTGCCTACATCCACGCACCGGCCAAGAACGGCGGCCACCGCGCCCTCGCCGACATCCACGAGTCGATCCGAGAACTCGCGTATTACCGCTCCGCGGTCTTCGTTCCGGAACCCGGACCGACGAGCGACGGCGCGCGCGCCGCGGCGGCAGCAGCGGTGTCGGCGTACCCCTTCTCGGTATGAGAGAATATTCTGGTTGTTCCGCAGCCGCGGAGCGCATGGTGGGTATAGCTCAGTTGGTAGAGCGCGGCCTTGTGGTGGCCGATGTCGCGGGTTCGAGCCCCGTTACTCACCCCAATACGTCCCGCGAGGGGCGATGACCGAGTTCGATCCCGCAACCATGGATGCCGAACGGTTCGAGCAGCTCGTCGTCGACGAGCTCGATCTGCTGCCGGACGACATGGTCGGGGGGCTCGACAACGTCGTCTTCGTCGTGGAGGACCGCCCGGAGGACGGCTCCCTCGACCTCCTGGGCCTGTACGACGGCTGGTCGCTGACCGAGCGCGACCGGTACGGCAGCGCAGGGGAATTGCCCGACCGCATCATCCTCTATCGCGAGTCGCACCTGGCGGTGTGCGACACCCTCGAGGAACTGCGCGACGAGGTGCACACCACGCTCGTCCACGAGATCGCTCACTTCTACGGCATCGACGACGAGAGACTGCACGAACTGGGGTGGGCATGAGCGGCACGCTGCTCGACGAAGACGTGCGGCTGGACCGCGCGGCCGAGGCCGACCGTCCGTGGCAGACCGTCGTATGGAACGACCCCGTCAATCTCATGAGTTACGTGGTCCACGTCTTCCGTGAGTACTTCGGGTACTCCGTGGCCGAAGCGACGCGGCTGATGCGGGCGGTTCATCACGAGGGACATGCCGTGGTGTCCGAGGGACCTCGGGAGCAGATGGAACTGCACACCTCCGCAATGCACGACTACGGCCTGTGGGCCACCGTGCGGAAGGCACCCGAATGACCGGGGGGCGCCTGCTGGTGCTCGAGCTGACGGTCATCGAGGTGGCCCACCTCGCGGCGATCACCGGCCAGTTCCTCCAACTCGTCGACGACCCCGAGGCCACCGCATCCCCCGACCCGGCCGTGGCTCGGCTGACACCCGACGCCTACCCCGACGACCAGGAGGCGTCGGGAGACTTCCGGCGGCTCACCACGGGCGACCTGCTCGACCGCCGTGCGCGCGACGCTCGCACGGTGCTCGGCACGCTGGCACAGCACGGACCCGTTCCCGCCGTCGACGACCTGGACGAACGCACGGCCCTGCGGGTGCTCGCGGTGACGCTCGACGGAGACGAGACGCAGGCCTGGCTGCGCACGCTCGCGGCGGTCCGGCTCGTGATGGCCTCCCGGCTGGGGATCGAGAGTGAGGACGACGACCCGGGCGATGACCCCCGCGCCGTGCTCTACGACTGGCTCGGGCAGCGCCTGGAGGCGCTCGTGGCCGCCGTCGACAACGGCTGAGCAGCCTCCTGCCGGTAGGCTCGACGGTTATGGCCACCGGTGCGACAGTCCACAGCTTCGCCGTACAACTGGCCGACGTCGACCGCGGGATCTACGAGGATGTCGCGCTGCGGGTGGCGCGCCATCCGTCCGAGACCGCCCCGTTTCTCCTGACGCGCGTGCTGGCGTACTGCCTCGAGTTCGAAGAGGGAATCGCCTTCAGCGAAGGGATTTCCACCACCGACGAACCGGCCGTCCTGGTCCGCGATGCGACCGGACGCCTCACCGCCTGGATCGAGGTGGGAGCACCGGATGCTGCGCGCCTGCACTACGGGAGCAAGCTCGCCGACCGCACGAAGGTCTACACCCACCGCGATCCCGCGAAGGTGGCCGCTGCGTGGGCTGGCAAGCGCATCCACGATGCCGGCACGATCACCCTCCACAGCTTCGACCCCGGCTTCATCGACGCCGCCGCGGCGCTGCTGGAACGACGGAACGCCCTGACCGTGTCGGTCACCGAGCACCGCCTGTACGTGGAGATGAACGGCACGACGCTCGAATCGGCCGTCCACGACCACGCGGTGCAGTAGCGCCACCCCGCGCGATAGGCCCTCAGGGCAGGGCGACCGTGACCGTCGCCTGCGCCACCGGGTCATCGGCGGCGAGGTGCGCATCCTCTTGGGCCGCCCACCGCCCCCAGTAGGGCCGATACCCGTCGCCATCGCGTTCCAGCGCCCGGGAGCGGCGGGAGTGCTCCGGGGCGTCGAGCCACACCCGCACGTCGCCCAGGAGCGCGGTGCGGGGGGTCAGGAGCCCGGAACCTTCCACGATCAAGGGCAGCGAGGGGTCCACCGCGTGGGCCTCGGCGCGTTCGGACCCGTCCCAGTCCCAGCGCTGCCAGACACCGACCAATCCTCGGGCGTGCGGGACGAGCACGGAGGTGCGCGCGTATTCGACGCCCTCGGCCAGCCCGTCCCACCCGGGGTACAGGCTGTCCAGGGCGACCAGCTGCACCCTCCCCCGCTGCGGCCAGCGGGCGACCAGAGTCCGGGCGAACGATGTCTTGCCCGCTCCGCTGCGCCCGTCGATGAGCACCACGGGGTTGGCGGCCGCGACGGCACGAACCTGTTCCACCACCGCGTCGACGGCGGCGGCGAGGGCCTGGGCGAACGGGTCGGGCCTACTTCTTGAGGGCTCGGATGACACGGCTCAGGGCGCGGCCGGTGACCCACACGAAGGGGATCGCGACGGCGAGGAACGCGACGACGTTCGGTTCGAAGCGCAGGTCGTCACCGCGGCGGATGTACGCGCCCACAGGGACGGAGTAGCCGCCGCCACCACCGCCGCCGTTGCCGGCCTCATCCTCGCCGCCACCGAACCCGGTCCACGTGAGGGCCACGGGCACGAGCCGCACGCCGTCGACGTCCTGCTGCTCTCCGTAGGCGGCGGTGACGCCGAATTGTGCAGCCTGCGAGCCGAGGTCCAGTGCGATGTTGGGCATGGCTCCACCGTACCGTCCGCGACTCCACCTGCCCAGGGTCAGTCGCCCGCGGGGGGAAGCGGATGCGACGGTAACGAGCCGCCGTCGCGCCGTGGGCCCAGGAGCGCTGCGCGGGTCACGGCCCCCCGCCCGAAGCGCGCGGCGGCTCCGTCGAGCGCATCCTCCACGGCACGCCATTCCTCGTCGTCGTCCCACAGGCCGAGGGGCCCCGCGGCGGAGCGCAGCTTCTCTCCGCGCACGCCCACCAGCCGCACGGGAAGCGGCCGCGCGATGCCGTCGAACAGCTCGATGGCCGCTTCCCCGATGCGCTGCCCCACCGCGGTGGGCTCGGCGAGCGTGCGGGATCGGCTCAGGGTCGTGAAGTCGGAGAAGCGCACCTTGAGCGCCACCGTCGCCGTCTCCACCCCCTGGCGGCGCAGTCGCGCGCCCACCCGATCGGCGAGCCGGCGCAGCTCCACGTGCAGCACGCGGGTGTCGGAGATGTCGTCGGCGAAGGTCTCCTCGTGGCCGATGCTCTTCTCCACGTGCTCGGTGTGGACCTCACGGGTGTCGATGCCATGAGCCAGCTGCCACACGCGCTCGCCCATCGCCGGCCCGAGTGCGCGGTCGAGCATCGGGCGCGGGGAGGCGAGCACATCGGCGACGGTGCGGATACCCCGCGCCTCGAGCGCCTCGGCAGCCTTCGGTCCCACCCCCCACAGCGCGCGCACCGGGCGGGCGGCGAGGAAGCTCAGGGTGTCGGCGGCGGCGACGATGAGCACGCCGTCGGGTTTGCTGATCGTCGAGGCCATCTTCGCCACGTGCTTGGTGGATGCCCCGCCCACACTGCAGGTGAGGCCGGTCTCGTCGAGCACACGCTCACGCAGCATCCGGGCGATCTGACGCGGGCTCCCCCACAGTCGGCGCGCGCCGCGCACGTCGAGGAACGCCTCGTCGATCGACAGGGGCTCCACGAGCGGCGTGAAGTCGCGGAAGATCGCCATCACGCGGCGGGAGAGCTCGGTGTACCGGTCGAAGTGGGGCATGACGACAATGGCGCTGGGACACAGCCGGAGCGCCTGCGACACCGGCATCGCCGAGCGCACCCCGAAGCGACGGGCTTCGTACGATGCGCTGGAGACCACGCCCCGCCCCTCCGGTGCTCCGACGATGATCGGCTTCCCGCGGAGGGAGGGGTCATCGAGCACCTCGACCGACGCGTAGAAGGCGTCCATGTCGACGTGCAGAATGCCCGCGCCGGTGTCGTCGGCGCCGTCGGCGGAGACGATCCGCCCCGTGCCGTCACCGCGTCCCATGCATCCATTCTCCCCGCCGCCGCCGACACTCGGCGACGCACCGGCGCAGGAAGAACGCCCGGATCAGGGCCGGAGGACTCCGGCTACTCCTGAGCGGGCGTTTCTTCTGACGCGGGCTACTGCGCGGCGCGCTCGAGGACGAGTTCGCGCACGCGCGCGGCGTCGGCCTGGCCCCGCATGGCCTTCATGACCGCGCCGATCACGGCGCCGGCCGCCTGAACCTTCCCGTCGCGGATCTTCGCCAGCACGTCGGGCTGGGCCGCCAGGGCCTGGTCGATGGCGGCCAGGAGCGCGCCGTCGTCGGACACGACCGCCAGGCCGCGCGCATCCACGACCTCCTGCGGGGTGCCCTCCCCGGCGATGACGCCTTCGAGCACCTGGCGGGCGAGCTTGTCGGTCAGCGTGCCCGCGTCGACGAGCATCTGGAGGGCGGCGACGTTCTCCGGCGAGACGAGGTCGGTCGCCTCACGGTTCTGGGCGTTCGCGATGCGGCTGATCTCACTCATCCACCACTTGCGCGCCGCGGCGGGCGACGCGCCGGCAGCCACCGTGGCACCGACCTCCGCGAGCAGGCCCGCGTTGACGACGCCCTGGAAGTCGATGTCGGCGAAGCCCCACTCGCCCTGCAACCGGCGGCGGCGGGCGGCCGGCGGCTCGGGCAGGGCCGCGCGGAGTTCTTCGATGAGCTCCTCGGAAGGAGCGACGGGGAGCAGGTCGGGCTCGGGGAAGTACCGGTAGTCATCGGCGTCCGACTTGGGCCGGCCGGGCGACGTGGTGCCGGTGTCCTCGTGCCAGTGACGGGTCTCCTGGATGATCGTGCCGCCGGCGGCGAGGATCGCCGCCTGGCGCTGGATCTCGTACCGCACCGCGCGCTCGACCGATCGCATCGAGTTGACGTTCTTCGTCTCCGTGCGCGTGCCGAGCTTCTCCTGGCCGCGCGGACGCAGGGAGACGTTCGCGTCGCAGCGCAGGTTGCCCCTCTCCAGCCGGGCCTCGGAGATGCCGAGGGACAGGACGATGTCGCGGATCGTCTGCACGTAGGCCTTGGCGATCTCGGGTGCGCGATGCTCGGCGCCGAAGATCGGCTTGGTGACGATCTCCACGAGCGGCACACCGGCACGGTTGTAGTCCACGAGGGAGTACTCCGCGCCCTGGATCCGACCGGTCGAGCCGCCGACGTGGGTCAGCTTGCCGGCATCCTCCTCCATGTGGGCGCGCTCGATCGGCACGGTCACGAGGGTGCCGTCGGGCAGCTCCACCTCGACGGAGCCCTCGAAGGCGATGGGTTCGTCGTACTGCGAGATCTGGTAGTTCTTGCCGAGGTCGGGATAGAAGTAGTTCTTCCGAGCGAAGCGGCTGGAGGGAGCGATCGAGCACCCCAGCGCGAGCCCGAGCGAGATCGAGAACCGCACCGCCTGCTCGTTGACCACCGGCAGCGCACCGGGGAGCCCCATGTCCACCGGTGCGACGAGGGTGTTGGGAGCAGCGTCGTGGTTGTCGGAGTGGGCGGGGTTCGGCGCTCCGGAGAACATCTTCGTGCGCGTGTTCAATTCGACGTGCACCTCGAAGCCGAGCACGGGCTCGAACCGCTCCAGTGCCTCATCGAAGCCCATCAGCGTGTCTTTCGCCATCAGCGGCTCCCTCCGTTCGGTCCCTGAGCTGGTGGAAGGGCAGGTGCGCGGTCCAGCAGCGGACCGCCCCACTCCTTCACGAGCAGCGTCTCCAGAGCGGCGCCCACGCGGTACAGGCGGGCATCCTCCCGCGCCGGAGCGAGGAATTGGATGCCGACGGGCAGCCCGTCCTCCGCAGCCAGGCCGGAGGGGATCGAGATCCCCGGCACGCCGGCGAGGTTCGCCGGGATCGTCGTGACGTCGTTGAGGTACATCTGCAGCGGGTCATCGATCTTCTCGCCGAAGCGGAAGGCCGTCGTCGGGGCCGAGGGCGTCGCGATGACGTCCACCTGCGCGAAGGCGGCGTCGAAGTCGCCCTGGATGAGGGTGCGCACCTTCTGGGCGCTGCCGTAGTACGCGTCGTAGTATCCGGCCGACAGCGCGTAGGTGCCCAGGATGATGCGGCGTTTGACCTCGTCGCCGAAGCCCGCGTCGCGGGTGGCGGCCATGACCTCCTCCACGGTGGCAGTGGCGTGCGGGGTGACCCGCATCCCGAACCGCACCGAGTCGAACTTCGCCAGGTTGCTGGAGGCCTCCGCCGGGAGGATCAGGTAGTACGCGGCGACTCCGTACTCGAAGTGCGGCGCGCTGACCTCGACGATCTCGGCGCCCTGGGCCTCCATCGCCGCGAGCGCATCGCGGAACGACGACGCCACGCCCGCCTGGAAGCCGCTGTCGGGGAGTTCGCGGATGACACCGACCTTCAGTCCCTTCAGGACCTCCCCGGTGGCGCCGTCGCGCGCGGCGTCGGCGAACGACGGCCACGAGTCGGTGAGCGAGGTCGCATCGTGCGGATCGTGTCCGGCGATGACGTCGTGCAGGAGCCCCGCGTCCAGCACCGTGCGCGTGACCGGCCCGACCTGGTCCAGGCTCGAGGCCAGCGCGATGGCGCCGTAGCGGCTGACACCGCCGTAGGTCGGCTTCATCCCGACCGTTCCGGTGACGTGCGCGGGTTGGCGGATGGAGCCGCCCGTGTCGGAGCCGAGGGCCAGCGGCGCCTCGAACGCGGCCACCGCCGCCGCCGATCCGCCGCCGGAGCCGCCGGGGATCCGGTCGCGGTCCCACGGGTTGCGCGTCGGGCCGTAGGCGGAGTGCTCGGTGGAGGACCCCATGGCGAACTCGTCCATGTTCGTCTTGCCCACCGGCACGAGGCCGGCCGCGCGAGAGCGCGCGACGACCGTCGCATCGTACGGCGAGAGGTACCCCTCGAGGATCTTCGACCCGCTCGTGGAGGGCATGTCGGTCGTGACCAGCACGTCCTTGATGGCCAGCGGCACGCCGGCGATCGGGCCGAGCTCCTCGCCGGCTGCGCGACGGCGGTCGATGTCGGCGGCGACGTCGAGGGCTCGGGCGTTGACGTGCAGGAAGGCGTGCAGGTCGCCGTCGACGGCGGCGATCCGGTCGAGGTGCGCCTGTGTGGCCTCCACGCTGGAGACCTCCCCGGAGGACAGGCGCGCGGCGAGGTCGGACGCGCTCAGGCGCGTGAGGTCGTCGGTCACTGCTCCTCCCCCAGGATCGCGGTCACGCGGAAGCGGTTATCCGCCGCATCCGGGGCGTTCTGCAGCACCTCGTCCAGGCTCAGCACGTCGCTCGGCACGTCGGTGCGGAACACGTTCTGCAGCGGGATCGGGTGACTGGTCGCGACGACGTCGGGGGTGGCGACCTCCGACACCTTCGCGATGTTGTCGACGATCACGTCGAGCTGACCGGTGAGGCGCTCGACCTCCTCGTCGCTGAGCTGGATCCGGGCGAGCACACCGAGGTGGCGCACGAGATCGGGGGTGATTTCAGACACGCTCCCAGTCTAGGTTCTGGCCGCGATCGCTCCGATGCACGCTCGGCGCCCCCGCGCGCCCGGAGGGGGATCCCCGCGGACGAAATAGGGTGGCGGGATGACGATGACCTACGATCCGCCGCGGCCCTGGATTCGCAGCTACGCGGAGGGTGTGCCCGCGGACCTCGACCCGGTCTCCGGATCACTCGGCGACATCGTGACAGCATCCGCGCGCGGCTACCCGGATGCCCCGGCCCTGGAGTTCTTCGGGCGCACCACCTCCTACCGCGAGCTCGAGGACCAGATCGCCCGCGCCGCGGCAGGCCTGCGCGCTCGGGGCGTGCGCGCGGGCGACCCCGTCGCCATCGTGCTGCCCAACTGCCCGCAGCACATCGTGGCGTTCTACGCCGTGCTGCGCCTGGGCGGCGTGGTCGTGGAGCACAACCCGCTCTACACCCCTCGTGAGCTGCGCAAGCAGTTCGAGGATCACGGTGCCAAGCACGCGATCGTGTGGAGCAAGGTGGTCGGCACTGTTCAGCAGTTCCCCGACGACCTGCGCGTGGACACCCTCGTGTCCATCGACGTGACGCGTGCCATGCCGTTTCGCACGCGCGCCGCGCTGCGTCTGCCCATCGCACGGGCCCGCGAATCGCGTGCTGCTCTCCACGCCAAGGTCTCCGGGACCACGACGTGGGAGGACCTGCTGCACGCGGAGCCGCTCCCGGCGAGCTACCCGCAGCCGGCGACCGACGACCTCGCGATCATCCAGTACACCAGCGGCACCACGGGCACACCCAAGGGCGCCGCACTGACCCACCGCAACCTGCTCGCCAATGCCGCCCAGGTGCGGGCATGGGTGCCGTTGATCCGCCGCGGCGAGGGATGCGTGGTGTACGCGGTGCTGCCCATGTTCCACGCGTACGGCCTGACCCTGTGCCTGACGTTCGCGATGTCGATGGGCGCGCGACTGGTGCTGTTCCCGCGTTTCGATCCCGATCTCGTGCTCGCCGTGACCAAGAAGCATCCGGCGACGTTCCTGCCGCTGGTCCCTCCGATCGCCGAGCGCCTCCTGACCGCATCGCGGGAGAAGGGTATTCCGATCGCCGGCACCGGGATCGCCATCTCGGGCGCAATGGCTCTCCCGCATGAGCTCGTGGTGCCGTTCGAGGATGCGTCGGGCGGCTACCTCGTCGAGGGGTATGGCCTCAGCGAGTGCTCGCCGGTGCTCATGGCCAATCCCGTCGCGGACAACCGCAAGCCGGGAACCGTCGGGCTCCCGATTCCGGGCACCGAGTGCCGTGTGGTGGACCCGGAGGACCCGCGGGTGGACGTTGCGCCGGGCGAACGGGGCGAACTCCTGGTGCGCGGGCCGCAGGTGTTCAGCGGCTACTACGGCAAACCCGAGGAGAGCGAGGAGGTCTTCGTCGACGGGTGGTTCCGCACCGGCGACATCGTCACGATCGACGACGAGGGTTTCGTCCGCATCGTCGACCGCATCAAGGAGCTGATCATCACGGGCGGATTCAACGTCGCCCCCACCGAGGTCGAGTCGGCCCTGCGGCAGCACCCCCACGTGGCGGACGTCGCCGTCGTCGGGTTGCCCAGCGACCACTCCGGGGAAGAGGTGGTCGCCGCGGTCGTCGCCGACGGCGAGGGCGAGATCGACGTGGAGGCCATCCGCACGTTCGCGCGCAGCATCCTCACGGCCTACAAGGTGCCTCGGCGGATCTTCGTCGTGGACGAACTACCGCGTTCGATGATCGGCAAGGTGCTGCGCCGCCAGGTGCGGGAGAGGCTCCTCGCTCTCACCTCCGGTCGCTGACGCCGGCCGCTCGGACACGTCCGGCCCGTCGTGCTCCCGGCCGGTCCCTGAGCCTGTCGAAGGGGCCGGCCGGAACTCTAGAGCGGCAACGTCGGACGCTTCGACAAGCTCAGCGACCCACTCCCTCCCCCGCTACACCCCGGCCGGTCCCTGAGCCTGTCGAAGGGCCCGGCCAGTCCCCCGAAACGCCGAGGCCGGTCCCTGAGCCGTCGAAGGGTCCGGCCCGTCAGCCCGCGTCCGGTGCGATCGCGTCGAGCGCTGCGGGACCTTCCGTCACGAGGACGTGGAACTGAGCGGCGTCGATGATGCGCAGGCCCAGTTCCTCGGCCTTGCCGAGCTTCGACCCCGCTCCCGGTCCCGCGGCGACGAAGTCGGTCTTCTTCGAGACGCTGGATGCCGCCTTGCCGCCGGCGCGGAGGATCGCCTCCTGGGCGCCCTCGCGCGTATACCCCTCGAGCGAGCCGGTGGCGACCACCGTGACCCCGTCGAGGACCCCGCCGCCCTCGGCCGCCGCTCCGGGCCCGGGGTGGCCGGGCGTCGTCAGTTGCGCGCCCGCCGCAGTCCAGCGCTCGACGATCTCCCGGTGCCAGTCCACCGCGAACCAGTCGGTCACCGCATCCGCGATGATGCCGCCCACGCCGTCCACGGCGGCGAGCTCGTCCCGCGAGGCTGCGCGGATGGCATCGACCGACCCGAACCACTGTGCGAGGGCGCGCGCAGCGACCGGGCCGACGTGACGGATGTTCAGCGCCACGAGGAAGCGCCACAGCTCCTTGGTCTTGGCCTTCTCCAGCTCCTCCAGGAGCGTCACCGCCTGCGCCGACGGCTGCGGTCCGGTCGCGCCGGTTTTCTTCTCCGCGGCACTGGGATTGCGCCGGAACGGCGCCCGCCGCACGGGATCGCCGGTCTTCTCATCCACACGCGGCTCGCCCGTTTCGGTGTCGCGGACGATCACCTCGATCGGCACGAGCTGGTCGAGCGTGAGGTCGAACAGCCCGGCCTCGGTCTCCAGCGGGGGCTCCTCGGGCACGCTCGGCTGGGTCAGGGCGGCCGCGGTCACCTCGCCGAGCGCCTCGATGTCGAGCGCGCCGCGCGAGCCGATGTGCTCCACCCGTCCGCGCACCTGAGCGGGGCACGCCCGCGTGTTGGGGCAGCGCAGGTCGATGTCGCCCGCTTTCGCCGGGCTCAACGGGTAGCCGCATTCCGGGCACTCGGTGGGCATGACGAAGGCGCGTTCGCTGCCGTCACGCAGTTCCACGACGGGGCCGAGCACCTCGGGGATGACATCACCGGCTTTTCGCAGCACCACGGTGTCGCCGATGAGCACTCCCTTGGCCTTGACGACGTCCTGGTTGTGCAGCGTGGCCTGGCGCACGACGCTGCCGGCGACCCGGGCGGGGGCCATCACGGCGAACGGCGTCGCGCGGCCGGTGCGCCCCACGGACACCACGATGTCCAGGAGCTTCGTGTTGACCTGCTCCGGCGGGTACTTGTACGCGATCGCCCAGCGCGGCGCGCGACTGGTGGCGCCCAGCTCGTCATGCAGCGCCAGCTCGTCGACCTTCACCACCACGCCGTCGATCTCATGCTCGACGGCGTGGCGGTGCTCGCCGTATTCGGTGACGAATTCCAGCACGCCGTCGATGTCATCGGAGGTGCGGAAATAGGGGCTCGTCGGCAGTCCCCACTCCGCCAGCAGGCCGTACACCTCGCTCTGCGACGACACCGGGGGCGCCGGCCACGCCCCGATGCCGTGCACGAACAGCCGCAGCGACTGCAGGCGAGCCCTCCCGGCCTCCAGTTCCAGTCCGCTTTTCTTCTCCAGCTGCTGCCGGAGTCCGCCGCTGGCGGCATTGCGCGGGTTCGCGAAGGCGGGGAACCGTCGAGCGGCGCTGCGGGTCGCCTTCTCCTCGTCGCCGCCGCGGGCGAGGGAGTCCGCCAAGACCCGTTCACGCAGGCGAGCCTGAAGAGCGTTGAGTTCGTCGAAGGCCGCTACCGGGATGAACACCTCCCCGCGCACCTCCACGAGCGGCGGGTGGCCCGTACCGGAGAGGCGCTGCGGGATCCCTGCCACCTGCAGCGCGTTTCCGGTGACGTCCTCGCCCACGCGCCCGTCCCCGCGGGTGGCGGCGGAGGTGAGGACGCCGTTCTCGTAGCGCAGGCTGATCGCGAGTCCGTCGATCTTGAGCTCGGTGAGCCAGCGGATCGGCCGGCCCGCGGAGGCCGCGGTCTTCACGCACCAGTCACGCAGTTCGTCGGAGCTGAAGACGTTGTCCAGGCTCAGCATCCGCTCGGCATGCTCGATCGGCGCGAACATCGTGCTCTCGGCGGCGCCCACCGACTGCGTGGGGCTGTCCTGCCCCTGGAGTTCGGGATAGAGCCGCTCGATCTGCTCGAGCCGCCGCATCCACTCGTCATAAGTGGCGTCGTCGACGATCTCCGCATCACGCCCGTAGTAGGCATCGCGCGCGTCGACGATGCGCGTGGTGAGCTCTGCCGCCTGCGCGCGCGCCTCGTCGAGGGTCAGGTCGGGGAGTTGGTCACCGTTCGCCACCCGGCCAGTCTAGGGAGGGCCACCGACGCCACCCCGCCCTTGCGCATGTCTCACTTCCGGCACCACATGTCTCACTATTCGCCGGAATCGGGCCCGCACACTGCAATTGGTGAGACATGGATGGCGCGGGCCGGCACCGCCGGGCGGACGAACGCGGGCGGCAGGGGAACCGCGCCGGCGGGGGCACGGGCTCAGGCGGGAACCGGTACCGCAGAAACCGTGCGGTCGATCGTGAACTGACCGATCACGCGGGTGCCGTCATACAGCACCGCGGTCTGCCCGGGTGCCACGCCATCGAACGGCTCGTCGGGCGTCACCGCCAGGGTGCCGTCGGCCCACACCGCCCGTGCGGGCACGGGATCGGCGTGCGCCCGGATCTGCACGTGGCACGCGAAGGCGCCTTCGCGGGGCGCGCGGCCCGCCCACGTGTACCGGCTGCCGGAGATCTCCGCGGTGGCCAGGGCCTCCTTCGGCCCCACGACGACCGTGTTGCTCACCGGGCGCACTTCGAGCACGAAGCGGGGCTTGCCGTCGGGAGCGGGCGTGCCCAGCTGCAGTCCGCGGCGCTGCCCCACGGTGTACGCGGCGGCGCCCTCGTGAGAGCCGACCACGGCGCCGGTGCGGTCGACGATGGCGCCCTGTTCGGCGCCCACCTTCTCGGCGAGCCACCCCCGCGTGTCGCCGTCGGGGATGAAGCAGATGTCGTGACTGTCGGGCTTCTGCGCGACCGTCAGGCCGCGCGCCTCGGCCTCGGCACGCACGAGGGCCTTGGACGGCGTGTCCCCGAGGGGGAAGTAGGTGTGCGCGAGCTGCTCGGCGGTGAGGACGCCGAGGACGTAGGACTGGTCCTTCGCCGCATCCGATGCCCGATGCAGCTCGCGGCCGTCGGGCCCGTCGACCAGAGCGGCATAGTGCCCGGTACAGACCGCATCGAAACCGAGCTCGAGCGCCCGCTCCAGGAGCGCGGCGAACTTGATGTGCTCGTTGCACCGCATGCAGGGGTTGGGTGTGCGACCCGCGCGGTACTCGGCGATGAAATCGTCGATCACGTCTTCGCGGAAGCGCTCGGAGAAGTCCCACACGTAGAACGGGATGCCGAGGCGATCGGCCGCGCGGCGCGCATCCATCGCGTCCTCGATCGTGCAGCATCCGCGGCTGCCGGCACGAAGGGTCCCCCCGGCGCGGGAGAGGGCCAGGTGCACGCCGACGACGTCGTGTCCCGCCTCCACGGCCCTCGCGGCCGCGACGGCGGAGTCGACGCCACCACTCATCGCCGCCAGGATCCGCATGCCTCCCAGTCTACGAGCGGCACCTCTGTACGGGCGCCGGGTGCGCCGCCAGCTCCCGGCGTGCCCGGCGGCGGCCGGATCATCTCGGCCGCTGCCGTTCAAAACTCAGGAGATTCGGCGCTGTACCGGCCCGTCCGGCCCGTCCCCTCGGCGTGTCTCCTGAATTTTGAACGTGTCCGGCGGGGCGTCAGCGGCCAGGGGCCAGGGGCCAGCGGCGAGCGCGGGCGGCGGCCAGGGATCAGCGGCGAGCGCGGGCGGCGGCCGATGCGGCGCGCGCGTACGCGTCCGGAAGGGCCGCGAGGAACGCCGCGACATCGTCGTCGGTGGAGGTGCGCCCCAGCGTCAGGCGGAGCACCGAGCGCGCCTCTCGGTCGGTGCGTCCGAGGGCCAGCACGACGTGCGACGGTTCGGCGACGCCGGCCTGGCACGCCGATCCCGTCGAGACGGCGATCCCGGCCTGATCCAGGAGGAACAGCAGCGTCTCCCCCGCCGCATCCGGAAACAGCACGTGCGCGTTGCCGGGCAACCGGTCCACCGGATCTCCCAGCACCTCGGCGCCGGGCACGCGTTCCCGGATGCCCCGGAGGAGCGTGTCGCGCAGGGCCGACAGACGCGCGGCCTCCGCCTCCCGCTCCGCTTCGGCCAGTTCGGCCGCCACGGCGAACGCAACGGCTCCGGCCACATCCTGGGTTCCCGCCCGGAGGCCCCGCTGCTGGCCGCCGCCGTGCACGAGCGGCCCCAGTCGCACCGAACGCGACGCCACGAGCGCCCCCACACCGACCGGTCCGCCGACCTTGTGCGCCGACAAGCTCAGCGCCACCAGCCCCGCACCGTCCGCGGCGTTTCCCCGCCACGCCGCGAAATCGATGGGCACATGACCGAACGCCGAGACGGCGTCCAGGTGCAGGGGCACGCCCGCGTCGGCGGATGCGGCGGCCAGCGCCGCGGCATCCTGGACGGTGCCGACTTCGTTGTTGGCGACCAGAGCGGTGGCGAAGGCCGCATCCCGTGCGGCGGCGCCGAAGGCGTCGGGGCGGATCCGGCCCACCGCATCCAGCGCGACCCGTGAGAGCACCGCGCCCTCGTGTCCGACCAGCCACGCGATCGCGTCCAGGGTGGCGTGGTGCTCACCGTCGGGGAGGACCACGGTGCCCGGGCGGTCGCCGCGTCCCCACCACAGGCCCTTGACGGCCGTGTTGATCGATTCGGTACCGCCGGAGGTGAAGACCACCTCCACCGCGTCGCTGCCGATCACCGCCGCCAGGCGCTCGCGGGCCTCCTCGAGCAGGCGGCGGGCGGCCTGACCGCCGCCGTGGATCGAGGACGCGTTGCCGCCGACGGATGCGGCCGCGAGCCACGCGTCGCGCGCCTCATCCCGAAGCGGCGTCGTCGCGGCATGGTCCAGATAGACCGACATCGCCACCTCCCGCCGTAACGCGCCCGACCCACGGCGTAACTACTGTAGAACGCATGGAGCGGCTCGACCCCCCTGCGCGACGACCCGCTCCGGTGGGCGTGGAGAGCGCCGCCTTGGACGACCTCGGGGTCAGGCAGGGTCCCGACGGCGGAACCCTGCGCGTGTGGTCGGCCCATGCCGACGCGATCGAACTCGTGATCTTCGACGACACCGACCTGGACTGGGCGGTGGCCGCCCTCCCGCTGTCCGACGTCGGCGGTGGCGTGTGGACGGTGACGACGGAGCTCCTCCGCCCGGGAGCCCGGTACGCGGTGCGCGCCGACGGCCCGGTGGGCGCGGGCCAGCTGTTCAACCGCGAATCCCTCCTCCTGGATCCCTACGCGCGCGGCATCGTGACCGGCGGCTACGGCGACCACCGGGGCGTCGTGGTCGACGGGTCCTTCGATTGGGGAGGCGTGACGAAACCGGGCGTGCCGCTGGATCGCACCGTCATCTACGAAGGCCACGTGAAGGGCCTCACCAAGAAGCACCCGGGCGTCCCGCCCGCCCTTCACGGGACGTACGCGGGGCTCGCGCACCCCGCGATGATCGACCATCTCCTCCGGTTGGGGATCACCAGCGTCGAGCTGCTCCCCGTCCACGCGTTCGTGACCGAGCCCCGCCTGCTCCACCTCGGGCTCGCCAACTACTGGGGGTACAACACCCTCAACTTCTTCACGCCCCACTCCGCGTATGCCACGTCCGAGAGCCAGCGCGGAGGACCCGAAGCCGTGCTCCGCGAATTCAAGGGGATGGTGCGCCTCCTCCACGAGGCGGGTCTGGAGGTCATCCTCGACGTGGTGTACAACCACACCTCGGAGGAGGGGGTCGGCGGTCCGCGGACGAGCCTGCGGGGACTGGACAACCGCTCCTACTACCGGCAGACCGACGACGGCACGTATGTGGATGTCACCGGATGCGGCAACGCCGTCAACACCGCGACCGATGCCGCCGCACGACTGGTGCTGGATTCGCTCCGCTACTGGGCGAACGACGTGCAGGTCGACGGGTTCCGCTTCGACCTCGCCGCCACGCTCGGACGCGACGCCGGACACGTGTTCACCCCCGACCATCCGCTCCTGCGCGCCATCATCGATGACCCGGCGCTGGCGGGAGTGAAGAAGATCGCCGAGCCGTGGGACGTCGGGTTGGGCGGCTGGCAGACGGGCAACTTCGGCACCGGATGGCACGAGTGGAACGACCGCTATCGCGACGACGTCCGCAACTTCTGGCTCAGCGACGTCGACTACGCCCGCCGCGCCGACACGTCCCCCGCGGGTATCGGCGGGTTGGCCACCCGCCTTGCCGGTTCCTCCACCACGTTCGGCACCGAGCGCGGTCCCCTCGCCGGCGTCAACTTCGTCACGGCCCATGACGGGTTCACGCTGCACGACCTGGTCTCCTACGACGTCAAGCACAACCTCGGCAACGGGGAACAAGGCCGCGACGGTGCGGACACGAACCGATCCTTCAACCACGGGATCGAAGGGCGCACCGACGACGAGCGGATCCTCGCCACGCGCCGGAGGGCCATGCGCAATCTCCTCGGAACGCTGCTGCTGTCGGCCGGCATCCCGATGCTCACCGCGGGGGACGAGGTCGGCCGCACCCAGCGCGGTAACAACAACGCGTACTGCCACGATTCGCCCCTGACCTGGCTGTCGTGGCAGCACGCGCCCTGGCAGGACGATCTCTTCGCGCACACGCAGCGCCTCCTTCAGCTCCGCCGCGACAACCCGGCCCTGCGCCCGATACGGTTCGCCGGTGTGGGCGAGCGGACCCCCTCGGCTTCAGTCATGGAGTGGTTCGACGAGAGCGGCGAGACCATGTCGCTCGAGCGATGGACGAACCCCGCTCACCGGACGCTGCAGTACGTCGCCGCATCCACCCCGGAGCACGAGGCGCCCAACCGCATCCTGCTCGCCGTCCACGGGATCGAGGCGCCTGTGGACGTGACCCTCCCGCAGCTCGCCGGCGCGGAGCGGTTCGTCTCGCTCTGGTCCAGCGCGGACGAACGCCCGCATACGGACGCGAACGCGTACGCACCAGGCGACGTCGTGACCATGCCGGGCACATCGATGCACCTGTTCCGCGTCCACTGATCGCACCACCGGTCGCTTGTCAACCGTCCGCGGTGCTCCCGCGTCGGCCGCGACGCCCGCGGTAAGTTCGACACGTGGCTCCTCAGACGCGATCCCCGATTCCCCGTCCGTGGCGCAGCGGCAGTGCCATCCCGGAGCGCCCGGCGGTCTCCACCGCCTCGCTCACCGTGACACCGCGCCTCCCGATCGTCGCCCCCCGGCCGTCCGTGCCCGGCGGCCGGTACCGGCCATCGGCCTACGTCGAGGAGGCGGTGCCGTTCACCGTCACGGCGTTCCGGGAGGGGCACGATCTCATCGGCGTCCACGTCCGGCTCTTCTCCCCCTCCGGCGATGAGTCGCTGCACCGTGTGTCGGCGCTGGACAACGGCCTCGACCAGTGGTCGACGCTCATCGTGCCCCTCGAGCAGGGCATCTGGCGCTTCCGGTTCGAGACCTTCTCGGATGACTTCGCCACCTGGCAGCACGCCGCCGAAGTGAAGATCGCCGCCGGCGTCGACCCCGCGCTCATGCGGGAGACCGGTGCGCTGCTGTTCGATCGCGCCGTCGCGGACAGGAACCGACCGCGCGCGGAGCGTATCGCGCTCCAGAGCGCGGCAGCGGCCCTCCGCGACCCTGCGATCACCGACGAGGCGGCCCTGGGCATCGTCGGCGACCCCACGATCGCCGGGTACTTCGCCGAGCGACCGCTGGCGACCCTCGGGTCGGTCGGCGACGACCTGGAGCTGCTCGTGGAGCGGCAGCGAGCCGGCGTCGGCTCGTGGTACGAATTCTTCCCCCGCTCCGAGGGCGCCCGCACGCTGAACGACGGCACGATCGAATCCGGGACGTTCGGTACGGCAGCCGGTCGGCTACCGGGCGTCGCGCAGATGGGTTTCGACGTGCTCTACCTGCCGCCGATCCATCCGATCGGCACGACCAACCGCAAGGGCCGCAACAACACCCTCGACCCACGGCCGGAGGATCCGGGTTCCCCGTGGGCGATCGGATCGTCCGCGGGCGGTCACGACGCCGTGCACCCCGACCTCGGGACGCTCGCGGATTTCCGCGCGTTCGTCCGGGCGGCCCGTGCCGAAGGCCTCGAGGTCGCACTCGACCTGGCACTGCAGGCCTCGCCCGATCATCCGTGGGTGACGGCGCACCCGGAGTGGTTCACGACCCTCCCCGACGGTTCGATCGCGTACGCGGAGAACCCCCCGAAGAAGTACCAGGACATCTATCCGATCAACTTCGACAACGACCCCGAGGGGATCCGCGCCGAAGTGCTCCGGATCGTCCGCCACTGGATCGCCCAGGGCGTGGAGATCTTCCGGGTGGACAACCCGCACACCAAGCCCTTGCAGTTCTGGGAGTGGCTGATCGCCACGGTCAATGCGGAGCATCCCGATGTCGTCTTCCTCGCGGAGGCGTTCACCCGTCCGGCGCCCCTGCAGGGCCTGGGGATGGCCGGCTTCCAGCAGAGCTACACCTACTTCACGTGGCGGAACACCAAGGAGGAGCTGGCGGAATTCTTCACCTCCCTCGCCACCGAGACGGACGACTTCCTCCGGCCGAACCTCTTCGTGAACACCCCCGACATCCTCACCGAGTACCTCCAGTTCGGCGGCCACGCCGCCTACAAGGTGCGCGCGGCCCTCGCCGCCACCGCGGCCCCCACATACGGCGTCTATGCCGGGTACGAACTGTTCGAGAACGTCGCCCGCCCGGGGTCCGAGGAGAACATCGACAACGAGAAGTACGAGTACAAGCTCCGCGATTGGGAGGGCGCCGAGGAGCGCGGGGAATCGCTCGCGCCCTACCTCCGGATGCTCAACAGCGCCCGCCGCGCGCATCCCGCGCTCGCGCAGCTGCGGAACCTGTCGGTGCACTGGAGCGACGACGACGCCATCCTCGTCTACTCCAAGCACCTGGATGCCGCGCTGTCCCCGACCGGGGTCTCGGACACGATCCTCGTCGTCGCCAACGTCGACCCGCACTCCGTGCGCCACACGACGATCCACCTCGACACCACCGTCTGGGGCATCGCGCCCGGCACCCCGTACGAGGTCGAGGACCTCGTCACCGGTGCCGTCTGGACCTGGACCGATCACAACTACGTGCGCCTGGATGCCTTCACCGAACCGGTGCACATCCTGCACGTGAAGGAGCTCCGATGACCGGTGTGACCACTCCCGATGCCGGCCTCCTGGACGCCGTCGCCGCCGGAACCCACCACGACCCGCACGCCGTTCTCGGCGTCCAGACCGCCGACGACGGGACGTGGCTGATCCGCACCCGCCGGCCGCTGGCCACCACCGTCGTCGCGAACCTCGCCGGCGGCACCGAGGTGCGCTTCGAGCACCTCCGCGCGGGCATCTGGGAGGCCGCCCTCCCCCGCCACCCGCGCGCCTACACGGTGACGGCGACCTACGAAGACGGCTCCGAGTACACCGTCGACGACCCGTACCGGCACCTTCCCGTGATCGGTGAGATGGATCTGCACCTCATCGGCGAGGGCCGTCACGAAGAGCTGTGGCGCGTGCTCGGTGCGCACGTGCGCACGATCGACGGCTCCCGTGGTGTGGCGTTCACCGTGTGGGCCCCCGATGCGCGCGCGGTCCGCGTGATCGGCGACATGAACGGCTGGGACGGCACCGGCCACGCCATGCGCTCCATGGGCGGAAGCGGCGTGTGGGAGCTGTTCGTCCCGGGGATCGGCGCCGGCGAGACGTACAAGTTCGAGATCCTCACCCGCCGCGGCGGATGGATCCAGAAGGCCGACCCGATGGCCCGGTACGCCGAGAAGCCTCCGGCCACCGCATCCGTCGTCGCGCACTCCACCTACGTGTGGGAGGACGACGCGTGGATGGCCAAGCGTGCGCGCACCACACCGCTGTCCTCCCCGATGTCGATCTACGAGATCCACCTCGGCTCCTGGCGTCCGGGGCTGTCGTACCGCGACGCGGCCGATCCGCTCATCGAGTACGTCACGGCGCAGGCCTTCACGCACGTGGAGTTCCTCCCCCTCTCCGAGCATCCGTTCGGGGGCTCCTGGGGCTATCAGGTCACCGGCTACTACGCGCCGACGAGTCGGTTCGGCGAGGCGGACGACCTCCGCTACCTCATCGACCGCCTCCACCAGGCGGGCATCGGCGTGATCATGGACTGGGTTCCGGGGCACTTCCCCAAGGATGCCTTCGCCCTGGCCCGCTTCGACGGCGAACCTCTCTACGAGCACCCCGACCCGCGGCGCGGCGAGCACAAGGACTGGGGCACGCTGATCTTCGACTACGGGCGCAACGAGGTGCGCAACTTCCTCGTGGCCAATGCCCTGTACTGGCTGGAGGAGTTCCATGTCGACGGCCTCCGCGTGGACGCCGTCGCCTCGATGCTGTACCTGGACTACTCCCGCAACGACGGCGAGTGGGCTCCGAACCAGTACGGCGGGCGGGAGAACCTCGAGGCGATCCGGTTCCTGCAGGAGGTCAACGGCACCGCGTACAAGCGCTACCCCGGTATCGCGATCATCGCCGAGGAGTCCACGAGCTTCCCCGGTGTCACCGCATCCACCGATCACGCGGGTCTCGGCTTCGGGCTGAAGTGGAACATGGGCTGGATGAACGACTCGCTCCAGTACATGGCGCGCGACCCGCTCTACCGCGCGCACCACGAGGGCGAGCTGGCGTTCTCGTTCGTCTACGCGTTCAGCGAGAACTTCGTCCTGCCGATCAGTCACGACGAGGTCGTGCACGGCAAGGGGAGCCTGTTCGGACGGATGCCCGGCGACCACGCCCAGAAGCTCGCCAACATGCGCGCGTTCCTGGCGTACATGTGGGGCCACCCCGGTAAGCAGCTGCTGTTCATGGGTCAGGAGTTCGGACAGATGTCCGAGTGGGCCGAGGGGCGCGGGCTGGACTGGTGGATGCTGGAGCAGCCGTCGCACGCGCAGTTGCACGACTTCGTCGGGGCGATGAACCGCGTCTACGTCGAGCAGGCGGCACTGTGGTCGCGGGACTCGGACGGGGCGGCGTTCACCCGGCTGGGTGGGCCCTCGTGGAACACGAATGTGCTCGCCTTCGCCCGGCGCGACTGGCACGGGAACACGGTCGCAGTGGTGTGCAACTTCTCCGGCGAGCCCATCACCGGATACGAATTGACGCTGACCGAGGGGGGCGTGTGGCGTGAGATCCTCAACACCGACGCCTCCGAGTACGGCGGCTCGGGGATCGGAAACCTCGGACTCGTCCGCGCCGAGGAGGACGGCCGTGCGGTGCTGACGCTCCCGCCACTGGGCGTGCTGTGGCTGCACCACCGCAAAGACGCCGCCCGCCTCCCTGCCACCGGCAAGGGCTGATCGCCTTCGCGAGAACACCTCGGGCCGACGAGAACACCGCGCAGTGCGGGATTCTCGCCGGCCCGAGGTGTTGGTGCCGGGTGGCCCGTGTCAGAAGAGCAGCGAGGCGAGCCTGCTGCGGGCGCGGATGACGCGCGGGTCGGCGTCTCCGACGAGACCGAAGAGGTCGAGCAGCCGTTCGCGCACCGGGGGCCGCGCGTCCCCCGAAAGGGCGGCGAACAGGTCGAGGAGGCGGTCGAACGCGTCCTCGACGTGGCCGCCCGCGAGGTCCAGGTCGGCGACGACGAACTGCGCCTCCACATCTGTGGGATCCGCGCCGGCCGCATCGCGGGCCGCCTGCAGGTCGGCGCCCTGAATGCGGTCGAGCAGCCGTACCTGGCCGAGCCCGGCCCGGGCATCCTCGTCGCGGGGGTTCTCCGCCAGCGCCTGCTCGTAGGCGGCGATGGCGCGGGCGTAGTCGCCGCTCTCGATCGCCTCGAACGCCTCTGCGTGCAGCGGCGGAAGCGGCGCCTCAGCGGGATCGGCGGGAGCATCGGCGCCGTCCGTGTCGGCGACGGTGACCGTGCCGCTCACGCCGTTCTGCGCCGCAACCTGGAGGAGCTGCGCGAACACCTCGCGGACCTGCTGCTCGGGGACGGCGCCGGTGAACAGCGGCACCGGCTGGCCGCCGACGAGCGCGACCACCATCGGGATCGACTGGGCGCGGAATCCCTGGGCCAGCTGCGGGTTCGCATCGACGTCGACCTTGGCCAGGACGAGGCGTCCGCCGAGCTCGGTCACGACCTTCTCCAGGATGGGGCTGAGCTGCTTGCACGGCCCGCACCACTCCGCCCACAGGTCGACCACCACCGGGACGGTGCGGGAGAGCTCGAGCACCTGCCCGAAGGTCTCGTCGGTGACGTCCATGACCAGCGACGGCACGGTTCCCCCGCCGGGGGCGGGGGCGGCCGAACCCGTGGTCGCGGGCGCGGCGGGCGCCTGCGGACGGTTTCGGAGTGTGGACAGGTCGACGGCGCCACGCAGGACGGAGCCGGGCTGAGGAGTGCTCACTCGATCACCTTCGCTTCCAGGATGTTGGATCGGTAGCCCAGGAGGCGGATCGGTTCGTTCGTCCCCTCCAGCGGCACGTAGAAGAACAGCTGGTCGCTGTAGGTCGTGCGGAACCCGGTGGCCGATTGCTCGACACCGGTGAGCGCCCGGACGGCGGGGTTCTCCGGCAACCGGATGACCGCGTCGGGGTTGGTCGGCTTGACCTCGTCGCTCTCG
Source organism: Microbacterium sp. Z6_144 (assembly GCF_057197625.1). NCBI lineage: Bacteria > Bacillati > Actinomycetota > Actinomycetes > Micrococcales > Microbacteriaceae > Microbacterium > Microbacterium sp. Z6_144. Next base: position 1,518,814 of record NZ_JBXVPT010000001.1, on the reverse strand, counting down.
TGGACGTCGACGGCGACGATGGCGCCTCCGTCCTGGGTCGTGAGCGCGAGCGGCGCCGTGACCCCGGGGGCCGAGGTGAACTCCAGTGTCGACGTCTCCGCACCGGTCTGGTTCAGCAGGTCGAGACGCTCCTGCTGGTTCTGGCGGATGCTGGCCAGAAGCAGGTCGCCGGTCATGTCGAAGTCGCCCCAATATGGGCTGTTCTCGGCGTTGTTGATGATGTCGGAGTAGGCACCGGCGATCTCGTCGGGACGCAGCCGCAGGAAGGGCGAGTCCGGCGGAGCCAGGACCGTGCCGACGTACTCCGCCGGCAGCTCGGGAAGCGTTGTCGCGGCCTCGAGGCTGGCGATGAAGCGCGCCTTGTAGTCCGACCACGGATCGGCCTGTGTCATGACCATGATCGTAGGGGCCACCGTCGAATCGTCGGGGTTTTCCACCACGGTCATGAACGAGCGCGGCCACCCGTCGAAGGCCTGCGGCAGAACGATCTCGACCGGGCTGTCCGGAATCGGCGCCAGCGCCGTCTGCTCAGGCAGCTGGCCGCGCAGGGTGTAGTTGGTCTGCCGCTCGGTGAGGGCCGGACCCTCCAGCCGCGCGGCGGCGAGCTCCGGGTCCACCGCGGCATCCGCCTCGGCGACGGTGCTGGAGATCCGCGTGAGGATGCGCTCGGCCTGCGTCTCGGTCACCGCGGGCGACTGCTGGCCCTCCGGGACGATCACCGATGCCGTCGGTGACGGGGTGGGCGAGGGGGCGAGGTCGGGCCACGCGTCGGCGGAGCAGCCGGCGAACAGCAGCGCCGACACCGCCACCGCGGGGATCACCGTGAACGAGCGACGTCCTGGCAGGGCGCGCCGTCGTCCGGCGCTGATCACACCCTTGTCGGCGCCCTCCACGGCCACGTCGATCGGCTCCGTGACGGGCATGGGGAGGCCCTTGCGACGCGGCCCGCGGGAACGCCGCGCATGACGGATGCCGAGGAGGTAGAGGATGACGCCGATCACCAGCACGACGCTGCCGCCCACGATGAGCGGACCCGCCCAGGGCGTGCTCCGCTCGACCGGCCACGTCAGCGTGACCTGGGAGGGGGCCGGCGCGGTGCCGTCCGAGGCGAGGAGGACGCTCATGGTCTCGGGGAGCTGCAAGGGCGTGGAGAGCCGTCGCTCCTGCTGGAATTCGTCGAGCCAGAGGTCCGAACCCACGGGGGTGCGTGTTTCCGTCGCTTCGGTGGCGGCATCCGCCGGCTCGGCGGCAGTGGCATCGGCGGCAGCGACATCGGCGTCGGCGTCGGTGGGAGCGGCCGTCGCCGCAGGGTCGACCGCCTCCGGCTCGACGACCTCACTGTCCAACTCGCCGTCGGTGCCGACCGTGACGTGGTTGTACGGCACATCCGACAGCCACGCCTGCACATCAGCGGTGCGGCCGTACGCGGCGAAGACGGTGCCGTCACCCTCCGCCGTCAGCGTCTGCGACCCGGGGAGGATGTTGAGCACCGCCCCATCCACCAGGGTGTATGCCTCATCCCCGGCGGTGGGGAGAGCGGCACTCCCCGCCTCCGGAGCCTCGAAGACCGTGCGCGAGGCGATGCCCGCGCCGATCATGAGCGCGGCAAGGATGAACGCCACGACAGCCCACACGAAACGCACGAAATCCAAACCTTCCCGATGGCGGCCCGTCGGGTCGGGCCACGCATACGACATTTCAGACTAGCGGGAACGACCTGAAAGTTGCCCAGGAGGGAGTCCCTCCCGTGATTGGAGGCGCGGCATGCGTATTCTGACGGAAGAGATTGCGGCTGTCGGCCGCCCCCGGACAGGAGAGCCGTGAAGATCCACAACCCGTTCCGCGTCGCACTGGTCGCGACGCTCGGCGTCGGCGTCGGTCTTCTGCTGATCAGCAGCGTCCAGACGCTGTCGACGATCCTGCTCTATGTGGGGACGGCGCTGTTCCTCTCCCTCGGCCTGGATCCGGTGATCTCGTGGCTCGAGCGACGCAAGCTCCGCCGTTGGGCCGCTGTGCTGATCACGATCCTCGGTGTGCTGGGGATCTTCGCCGGCATCATCCTCACGATCGTTCCGGTGATCGTGGACCAGATCGCCCAGCTGGTGGAACGGATCGAGGAGACGACGCGGACCATCGACTGGGAGGACGCCCTGCCCGCCGCGCGGGAATGGGCCCAGTCCGTCTTCCCCGCGCTCGACATCGACGTCGTCTGGGGATATATCGAGGACTGGTGGGGGTCGCTGGACTTCGGCGAGATCTCCACCAACATCGGCAGCGGCATCTTCGCCGTCGGCGGGGCCGTGGTCGTCGGGTTGGGCGGAGCGTTCATCGTGCTCATCCTGACGATCTACTTCACCGCATCCACGCCGTCGCTGAAGGCCGCCGTCTACCAGCTCGTCCCCGCGTCCAAGCGGGCGCGATTCATCGATCTCGCCGAGCAGATCACCGACTCGGTCGGCTACTACGTGATCGGTCAGGCAAGCCTCGGCGTCATCAACGGCGTGCTCAGCGCGATCCTGCTGACGATCATCGGTGCGCCCTTCCCGGCGGTGCTGGCCGTCATCGCGTTCTTCTTCTCACTCATCCCGCTCGTGGGCACGCTCACCGGGTCCACGCTGATCGTCCTGACCTGTCTCGGACTGAGCTCCCCCACGACCGCCCTCATCGCCGCGATCTACTACCTCATCTACATGCAGATCGAGGCCTACGTGATCGCGCCGCGCATCATGAACCGTGCGGTGGCCATCCCCGGCGCCGTCGTCGTGATCGCAGCCCTGGCCGGCGGCTCGCTGCTGGGTCTTCTGGGAGCGCTCGTGGCCATCCCCGTGGCCGCGAGCATCCTGATCATCTACCGCCAGGTGGTCATCCCGCGGCAGAACGAGCGGTGACCCTCACGCGGACGAAGGCGGGCCGTCCCACGTGGTCGGCAACGGCAGCGCCGCGGGATTGACCACCCCGACGATCTCCGACAGCACGCGGCGGGTCTGGCTCTCCCCCACCCACAGGTGCTTGCCGTCCTCGACCGGGATGAGCCGGGCCTGGGGTACCGGTCCGAAGCGCTGGGCCGCCTCGGCGGGACGCAGGTAGTCGTCGAACTCGGGGACGACCACCACGAATCCTCGCGCGTCACCCGCCCATGCAGCCACCTCCTCCTCGGTCGTCCGGTGCAGCGGCGGCGACAGCAGGATCACGCCCTCCACATCGTGCTCGAGGCCGTACTTGAGCGCCAGCTCCGTGCCGAAGGACCATCCGAGCAGCCACGGATGCGGCAGGCCGCGGTCGGCGGCGAACCGCACGGCTGCGGCCACGTCGTGGCGCTCGGCCTCCCCGTCGTCGAAGGCGCCCTCGCTCGTCCCCCGCGGGGAGCTCGTGCCGCGGGTGTTGAAGCGGAGCACGGCCAGGTCGGCGAGAGCGGGCAACCGCGATGCCGCCTTCCGCAGGATGTGCGAGTCCATGAACCCCCCCGCGGTGGGAAGCGGGTGCAGCGTGACGAGGGTGGCGACGGGGTCGTTGCGCTCCGGCATCGCCAGCTCTCCGACCAGCGTCAGCCCGTCGTCGGTGTGCAGTTCGACCTCTTCCCGCCGCGCGGGGAGCTCGACGGGTCCGCGGATTTCCATGTCAGCCGATCCTCCAGCAATACGTGTGCCAATGCCGACGCGCGGCCAGGTCGGCGGCGTCCCCGAGAACCCCGTCGGCTCGCCACACGACCACGTGTGCCACTCCGGGTTCGACGGTCTTGCCGCATCCGGGGCACAGGTACGGCTTCTGCGCCGAACCGGCCGGCACCGGTTGCACGAACCACTCCGCGCCACGACGGGTCTCCGTGCGCTTCCACCCCGCCATCAGGCGCGCCAGCGAGTCGTCGCCGGACGGGTCGGGTCGCCGTCGATTCGCGCGCGGCACGGGTCAGTACCAGCCGCGGCTCTGCGAGCTCGCCCACGCGCCGCACGGGTCGCCGTAGCGCCCGCTGATGTAGCCCAGCCCCCACGTGACCTGCGTGGCCGGGTTGGTCTCCCAATCGGCTCCAGCACTGGCCATCTTGCTGCCGGGAAGGGACTGCGGGATTCCGTATGCGCCGCTGGAGGAGTTGTACGCGTTCACGCGCCAGCCCGACTCCTTCTGCCAGAGCGCCCGCAGACAGGCGAACTGGTCGTCCCCCCAGCCGCGGGCGCGCACCAGGTCGTACGCGATCGCCTGCGCGGTCCCCGGGTCGGGCGCCACGAAGGGCGGGGCCCACCCGGCGCCGGAGGTGGCCGGGGCCGAGGTGGTGCGCGCAGCCGGCGTGGGCGTCGGCGTCGGCTTGGGGGTGACGTAGACGGAGTAGCTGCTGCGCTCGAGCGCGGCCGGCGTGATGCCGCCGGCCGGAAGCGCATAGTTCTGGATGTCGGCCAGAGCGCTCTCGTAGAGGGACACGCGGCCGGGGTCCACCTCGGCCAGGGCAGCACCGGTGGGAACCACGGAGGCGGCGACGAACGCGAGAGCGGAGAGCCCGGCGAACACCGCGAGCACCCCGCGGCGACGCGACCACCGGGGCGTCTGCCGCGGCGGAGTGGCGGGCGGGATCACGTCGACCGCGGCGCCCTGCGCCCTGCGGACAAGCGGTCCGGAGCTGGCGCGCGTCATCTCGGTGCCGGAGGTCACAATGCGCCTGATTCTACCCGTCGACCGCCGCGCGTGTCATGCGCCGGACGACGACGGATCGCCCACGGATCCCCCGTGGAGCGGTCATGCGACCGCGAGCATGACCTCCACGACGGCGTCCAGGACCGCGTCCACCTGGGCTTCGCGATACCCGCCGCGCTGCATCCGGAACGCCACGGCCCGGACCTGCTCGACGGTCACCGGCTCACCTGCAGCCAGATAGCGGGCGAGCTTCTCGGCGACGAGGTCGACCTCGTCGACCCGATAGCCGTATCGGAGCACGGTCACCCGGTCGAAGCGTCGGCCCTTCGGTCGAAGCAGCCGGTCGAGCACCACCTGCGCGGTCGCGCGCGAGTCCGCCACCCACGCACGGGCGCCTCGCCGGCCCATGGCCTGCTCGCGCTCGCGCGCGGCGAAGGCGTCCTCGATACGTCCGAGCGCCGCGTCCACCGGCGCGACGGCATAGCCCGAACGCACGAGCGGGAACGCCGCGGCCCGCACTTCGGCCGAACGGAGGGCTTCGGGGTCATCGGATTCGAACGCCGCCCGCGCCTGCGCCAGAAACGCGTCGACGGCGCGCTTCTCGTAGCCCTTCTGACGCCGCGGAGCATCCGGGAAGGGCGCACGCGTCACCTCGCCGTCGCTCGTTTCCGCGTTGCGATCGCCCGCGTCGGAGTGCCCCGTGCGGGCGTGCTCGGCGTCGATGGTCATGTCACCGCCAGAGGGGTCAGGAGATAGTAGAGCGCCAGCGCGGCGGTGGCCGACGGCAGGATCGAATCCAGCCGGTCCAGCACGCCCCCGTGACCGGGAAGCCATGAGCTCATGTCCTTGATGCCGAGGTCGCGCTTGATCATCGACTCGCCGAGGTCGCCGGCGGTGGCGGTGCCCAGGATGGCCGCGCCGAAGATGAGTCCCGCCCACCAGGGCAGGTCGAGCATGTACAGCGCGAGGACGACGCCGGCCGCGAGCGCGACCACCGCCGACCCGGCGAAGCCCTCCCAGGTCTTCTTGGGACTGATGCGGGGCGCCATCAGGTGTCGGCCGCCGCGGCCGAAGGTCAGGCCCGAGGCATAGGCCCCGGTGTCGGCGACGACGGTCACGATGAGGAACGCGAGCACCCACCACTCGCCGCGCGGCTGGGAGAGGAGCACCATCGCCAGGCTGGCCAGGAACGGCACGTAGAGCTGGATGAACGCCGACACGAGCACGTCGGTGAGAACCGCGCCGTAGGTGCGCCCGTCGCGTCGGAGCATCTGGCCGAGCAGTCGCCACACGACCACGAGGGCCACCGACGCGAGCGTCGCGACCCAGTGCAGCCACAGGGTCGCGAAGTAACCGGAGACCAGCAGCAACGTGCCGGCGACCACCTGGGGCACGAGATCGATCCGGCGGCCCGATGCCTGCAACGCCCGCGTGAACTCGAACATCCCCAGGATGCAGGCGGCGATGGCGAAGATCAGGAAGATCCACTTGACGAACAGCAGGGATGCGAGCACGGCGGCACCGATGGCCAGGCCGATGGCGATCGCCAGGATGAGGTTCCGACCGGTGCGCTGCGTGATGCGCGCGTTGGCCTCCTCGAACTCCGCCCGCGCGTGCGCGACCTGGTTCTCGAACTCCGAACGCGCGGCGCGGATGCGCGGCTGAAGACCCGCGCCGGCGTCCGCCGCGCTCTGCGCGCGCCTCGCCCGGGAAGCGTCACGACGGGACAGCGGCGCGTCAAGGGGTGACGCGCTGTCCGTGCCGGATGGATCGGTCATGGGGCCTAGACCTCGAGGAGCTCTGCCTCTTTGCGCTTGAGCGCCTCGTCGATGGCGTCGACGTGGGCCTTGGTCAACGCATCCAGCTCCTTCTCGGCCCGGCCGAGCTCGTCCTCGCCGACGTCGCTCTTGAGCGCGTCGAGCTCGTCCTTGGACTTCCGCCGGATGCCGCGCACGTGCACCTTGGCGTCCTCGCCCTTGGAGCGGACGAGCTTGACGAACTCTTTGCGCCGCTCGGCGGTGAGCTCGGGCATCGTGACGCGCAGCAGGGTGCCGTCGTTCGTCGGGTTGGCCCCGAGGTTCGGCATCTCGCGGATGGCCGTCTCGATCGCCTTGAGCGCCGACTTGTCGTAGGGGGTCACGACGAGGGTGCGGGCTTCGAGCGTGTTGAGGGAGGCGAGCTGTGCGAGCGGTGTGGGCGATCCGTAGTAGTCGACCATCACCTTCTGGAACAGCTGAGGGTTGGCGCGCCCGGTGCGAACGGTGGCGAAGTCCTCCTTCGCCGCTTCCACGGCGCGGTCCATTCGCGATTCAGCGTCGGCCAGAACATCGGCGATCACAGGAACTCCATTCGTTGGGCTCGACGTCCCAGTCTAGACAAGCCCACCCGGTCCGGCGGGCGCACAACGCCGTTCACGCATTCACGAGCGTCCCGATGGATTCGCCCAGCAGTGCGCGGGTGACGTTTCCCTGCGGCTCCATCCCGAACACCCGCATGTCCATGCCGTTGTCCATGCAGAGGCTGAAGGCGGTCGAGTCGACCACCTTGAGGCCGCGCTGCAGGGCGTCCATGTACGTGATGGTGTCGATGCGTGTGGCGGTGGCGTCTTTGCGCGGGTCGGCGGTGTACACGCCGTCCACACCGTTCTTGGCCACCAATACCTCGGTCGCCCCGATCTCCAGCGCTCGCTGGGCGGCGACGGTGTCGGTGGAGAAGTAGGGCAGGCCCGCGCCCGCCCCGAAGATCACGACGCGGCCCTTCTCCAGGTGACGCTCGGCACGGCGCGGAATGTAGGGCTCGGCCACCTGGGTCATCGAGATGGCGGATTGCACGCGGGTGGCGGCGCCTGCCTGCTCGAGGAAGTCCTGGAGCGCCAAGGCGTTCATCACGGTGCCGAGCATCCCCATGTAGTCCGCGCGCCCGCGATCCATGCCGCGCTGGCTGAGTTCGGCGCCGCGGAAGAAGTTGCCCCCGCCGACGACGACGGCGACCTCCACCCGGTCCACGGCCGCGGCGATCTCGCGGGCCATCTGGCTCACCACGTCGGGGTTCACACCCAGCTGGCCACCACCGAACGCCTCGCCCGAAAGCTTCAGCAAGACCCGTCGGCGCCCGGTCGCTTCATCGATCACGTGTCATCCCTCTCGTCGGACCCCAACCTATCCTCCCGAGTCCGGCGGACACGGGAAAGGGCCCGGGATGCGGTGCATCCCGGGCCCTCCTTCCCCCTACGCGCCGACCTTGAAGCGGGCGAAGTCGGTGATGGTGATACCGGCGTCCTTGGCGACCTGGGCCACCGACACCTTGTTGTCCTTGGCGTAGTCCTGATCCAGGAGGGCGACCTGCTTGAAGAACGCGTTGACGCGGCCCTCGACGATCTTCGGCAGGGCGGCCTCGGGCTTGCCCTCGTTGCGGGAGATCTCGGTGACGATCTCGCGCTCCTTGTCGACGTCGGCCTGGGGCACGTCCTCGCGCGAGAGGTACGTCGGGTTGGCGAAGGAGATGTGCTGCGCGATGCTGCGCGCAGCCTCGTGGTCCTCGCCCGAATACGCCAGGACCACACCCACCTGCGGGGGCAGGTCCTTGCTGGTCTTGTGCAGGTAGACCGAGAAGTGCTCGCCCGTGAGGGTGCGCACCCGACGAAGCTCGACCTTCTCACCGATGATCGCGGCCTCATCCGAGATGAGCTGGTCGACGCTCTGGTCGCCGGCGGGAGCGGCCAGGGCCGCCTCGGCGGAGTCGGCGGACGCGGCGGCGGCGGCCTCGACGACCTTGTCCGCGAGCGCGATGAAGCGGTCGTTCTTCGCCACGAAGTCGGTCTCGCACGCGAGCTCGAGCAGGGTGGCCTTGCCGTCCTGCTCCCGCGCGGTGATGAGTCCCTCGCTGGTGGAGCGGTCGGCACGCTTGGCGTTGCCCTTCGCGCCCTTCAGGCGCAGGATCTCGACGGCCTTCTCGACGTCCCCGTCGGCCTCTTCGAGCGCCTTCTTGGTGTCGACCATGCCGGTGCCGAGCTGCTCGCGCAGCGACTTGATGTCGGCGATCGTGAAGTTTGCCATATGGCGGCTCCTTGTTCTGGTGAGTTCTGGGGGAAGCGTCGGCGAGGCCGTCTGGAACGACCTCGCCGACGGAATTCGTCTGTAGGGAAGGCGCGTGTTACGCGTCGGTCTTCGCAGGAGCCTCGTCGGCCGGTGCCTCGTCGGCGTTCTCGGCCGATGCCTCCTCGGCGGGTGCCTCGTCGGCGCGCTCGGCCGATGCGTCGGCGATCGCCGCGGCGCCCTCGGCGTCGGGGGCCGACTCCGTCGCGGCTTCGCCCTCGATCGCCTGCTCGTCGGCGACGAGCTCGCTCGCTTCGGCGGTGGCCTCGGCGACGTCGGCGACCTTCTCGGTCTCGGCCGAACCCTGCGTGGGCGAGCTCTGCTCGAGCAGCTCGCGCTCCCACTCGGTCAGCGGCTCAGCGGCCTGCTCGGCATCGCCGGCGGGCTGGTGACGCTGGATGAGGCCCTCGGCGGCGGCGTCGGCGATGATGCGGGTCAGCAGGCTGACCGAGCGGATCGCGTCGTCGTTGCCGGGGATCGGGTACTGGAACTCGTCGGGGTCGGCGTTGGTGTCGAGGATCCCGATCACCGGGATGCCGAGCTTCTTGGCCTCGTCGATGGCGAGGTGCTCGCGCTTGGCGTCGACCACCCAGATCGCCGAAGGGGTCTTCTGCAGGTTGCGGATACCGCCGAGGGACTTGTGCAGCTTGTCGAGCTCGCGCTTCTTGAGCAGCAGCTCCTTCTTGGTGAAGCCGCTGTTGGCGGGGGTCTCGTAGTCGAGCTCCTCGAGCTCCTTCATGCGGGCCAGACGCTTGGAGATGGTCTGGAAGTTGGTGAGAAGACCACCGAGCCAGCGCTGGTTGACGAAGGGCTGACCGACGCGCGTCGCCTGCTCGGCGAGCACTTCCTGGGCCTGCTTCTTGGTGCCGACGAAGAGGATCGTGCCGCCGTGGGCGACGGTCTCCTTGACGAACTCGTACGCCTTGTCGATGTACGACAGCGACTGCTGCAGATCGATGATGTGGATGCCGCTGCGCTCGGTGAGGATGAAGCGCTTGACTTTCGGGTTCCACCGGCGGGTCTGGTGTCCGAAGTGCACGCCGCTGTCCAGCAGCTGGCGAATGGTGACGACGGCCATGGCCGTTCTCCTTCTTTGGGCGCGTGCGCGCCTGGTTGCGGTTGTGTCGCGCCGACCCGGTCGGGCGGCGAGCCTGGTGTCCGGCACGCATCCGCTCCCGGGCGGATGCCCGGAAGACCGGTGGATGCGGAATGCCGCGCGATGCGGTTCAACAGAACTGCGGTGCGCTGTGGACACGCGGAGTCACCCCGACGGACGGGGCGCCCCACAAGTGTACCAGCCGCTCCTCCCCAGGCGGTCGGTCGGCCGACGTCTCCACCGCCTCCCTCGCGTGCCCCTCGTCGGCACCGGGGGCGGCGAGGCTGGGGCCATGCGGCATCCGCTTTCTTCCGCCCTGCTCCTGGCCGTCTCCGTGATCTCGGCTGCCGCGCCCGCGGCGCCGTCGCCCGTATCCCCGGACTGGGTCTGGCCGGTGACACCGGTGCACGTGGCCCGCGCCTATGCCGCTCCGGCCCACGCCTACGGTCCCGGGCACCGCGGGGTGGACCTGTCCGCCACGGGTCCGGTGCACTCGCCCGCAGACGGGGTGGTCGCCTACGCCGGAGCGGTGGTCGATCGGGGTGTCGTCACGATCGACCACGGTGGCGGCTTGGTGACGACCTTCGAGCCCGTGGAGACGGTTCTGCGGCCCGGTGACGCGGTGGCCCGCGGGGAGGAGGTCGCGGTGGTGTCCGTCGGGGGACACGCCGAGCCGGGCACCGTGCACTTCGGCGTGCGCCTGCACGGCGAATACCTCAACCCCCTCGTGCTGCTCGGAGGAATCCCCCGCGCCGTGCTGCTCCCCTGCTGCTGACGTCCCGCGAATCGAGGAGATCGCGCCGATCGAGGAGCCGCCGGCCCGGTATCGCCCTCGATTGCCGAGAACTCCTCGAATTCCGGTTCACTCGATCGCGTTGCGGTCGCCCTCGTCGGTCACGACTGCCTCGTCGTCGAGTCCGCGCACGGTGTTGGCGTTGCCGCGGACGACGACACTGTCGATGGAGTCTGGGGCGGTGACGGTGTTGCGGTCGCCGCCCACCACGAGCGCGTCGATCTCGTCGGCGGTGACGACGGTGTCGTTGCCCTCGACGGTGACGGCATCCACCTCGCGGACAGACACTTCGATGCGGTCTCCCGCGAGGGTCAGGGCGTCGATGTCGGCGGCGACCAGGTTCACCTGCAGGTCGTTGCCGCGGATCTGGACGTCCGGGCAGTCGCCGGTGAGGGTGAGCGGGGATGCTCCGGCCGTGAGCACGATGGGGGCTCCCCCGCAGTTCTGCGCTGCGCCCGCGGTCGGCGATGACTCCGGACCCGGGGACGCGCTCGCCGACGTCGACGGCGCACCGTCGGTAGGCTCTCCGGTCGCGCTCGGCCCGGGCGGCTGCCCCGCGCATCCGGCGAGCAGCGCCGCCGTTGCCAGGAGAACCGCCGGACCCGTCCGCCGTATGCGCATGCCAGCGACGCTACGCTCCTCGGCTGACGCGGCACAGGGCCACAGGTCACGGTGCTCAGGCGCGAGGGTGGGCGAGGCGGTAGGCCTCGGTGAGCCGCTCGCTCGACACGTGCGTGTAGATCTGGGTCGTGCCGAGGCTGGCATGGCCGAGGATCTCCTGCACCGCGCGCAGGTCGGCGCCGCCATCCAGCAGGTGGGTCGCGGCCGAGTGACGGAGGGCGTGCGGACCGACCGCGGACGAACCCACCACCGGCCCGATGGTGCGAGCGACGAGGTCGTACACCGAACGCGGTCCGAGTCGGCGCCCACGGGTGCCGAGGAACACCGCCGCGCCGGCGTCCTCGGCCCGCGCGGCGAGTGCTGGCCGGCCGCGCACCAGGTACGCCTCCAGCGCACGGGCGGCGCCGCCGCCGTAGGGCACGACCCGCTCCTTGGATCCCTTGCCGAGCACCCGGACCGTGCGCCGGCCCGGGTCGAGGTCATCGATATCGAGACCGCACAACTCGGAGACCCGCACTCCCGCGCCGTAGAGCAGCTCGAGCACGGCAGAGTCGCGGAGGGCGGTCGGATCCCCGTCGGCCGCGTGGGAGGCGAGCGAGTCCAGGACCTCGCGAAGGGCATCGGCGGTGGCGACGGCCGGCAGCGCACGCCCGCGTTTGGGGGTCACCAGCCGCAGCGTCGGATCGATCGGGACGAGCCCCTCCTCCTGTGCCCAGCGGAAGAGTCCGCGCACGGCAGCCGTACGCCGTGCGAGGGTGCTGCGCGCCTGCCCCCGCTGAGCGGCCGACCACGACCACTCCCGGAGGTGCTCCACATCCACCTCCGCGAGCGGCATATCGCCGCCGGTGGCGAGCAAGTCGTCCAGATCGGAGCGGTAGGCGCGGACGGTGGCGGGCGCGAGCCGGCGTACCTCCGCCAGTTGGGAGAGGTAGGCGTCGATCGCGGCACGCAGCAGCACTCCCCCAGGATGCCGCGAACCAGTGCCCGCGAGCGTCGCTCTCCCGGCGCGTCACCGGCTCGGTGCGCGGCGCCACCCGTCGCCGTCGGCCACCAGTGCGCCATCGAGCACCGCGAGCCCGATGAGGGCTTCCACCTCCGCCACGGCCAGACCGCTGCGTCGGGCGAGCTCGCCAGCCCCCGCGCGAACGCGCGTGCTCGCCGCGTCCAGCAGCCGAGTCAGCTCGTCGGTGCGGCCCGCCGCCACGACCGCGGAGGTGACCGGCAGACCGATCAGTTCCCGGACGTCGTCGGCTCCGGTGATGCACCGTCCGTCGTAGTCGCGGAGGATGCGGTGACACCCGGCCGACGCGGCGCTGGTCACCGGGCCCGGAACCGCACCGAGTGCGCGACCGAGTGATGCGGCGTGTGCCGCGGTGTTCAGCGATCCGCTGCGCGTTCCCGCCTCCACGACGACCGTGGCGTCCGACAGCGCGGCGATGAGCCGGTTGCGCGCCAGGAAGCGCCACTTGCTGGGCGCGGTGCCGCAGGGGGTCTCGCTGGCGACGACTCCCGACCGGGCGATCCGGGCCAAGAGGTCGGCGTGACCGGAGGGATAGGGCCGGTCGATGCCTCCGGCCAGGAGCGCGGCGGTGAGTCCCCCCGCCGCGAGGGCGGCCCGGTGAGCAGCGCCGTCGATGCCGTATGCCGCGCCGGAGACGACCGCGATGCCGTCAGCGGCGAGTTCGGCGGCCAGCTCCGCCGCGACATGCTCGCCGTAGCCGGTGGCCGCCCGGGCACCGACGATGGCGACGGCCGGCTTGCGCGTCATCGCGGCGAGATCACCGTGCACCCACAGCGCATGCGGCGCGTGGCTGCCGAGGTCGAGGAGGCGCGCGGGCCAATCGGAATCGCCGGGAACGACCAATCGCGCGCGTGCTCGACGGGCCCGCTCCAGGGCGGAGGAGACGAGGGCGGGGTCCGCCCGCGGCATCCACCGGTCGCGTGCGGCCGCCAATTCCCGCGCCGGGATCTCCGCATCCCGCAGCGGCGAGCCGGCGAGCATCCGTCGGAGCGCTTCGACCGCGCCGAAGGTGGCGATCAGGTCTCCGGCCACACGGTCGCCCGGCTCGGTCAGCACGCTCCAGACCGCTCGCGCATACGCGTCCGGGGCATCGGCAGACGAGCCTCGAAGGTCGCGCAACGCGCCATGGGCGATCTCGGGTGAGACCTCGAGCGCGCTCACGCGGTCATCCCCCGCTTGAGGAAAAGCGCACGGCCGATGTCGCCCACATCCACCGCGGCCCGCCCAGCGAGATCCGCCAGCGTCCACGCGACCCGCAGCACACGGTCGTACCCCCGCAGTGTGAGCGAGCCGCGGTGCAGGGCGGCGTCCAGCGGTCGCCGCACGATCGGGGGCGGCGCCATCGGCCCCTGCCGGAGCCACGTCCCGGGGACATCGGCGTTCCGCCGCCATGGCGTCGCCGCGAGGCGGGCAGCCGTCCGCTCGCGCGCCGCCCGCACGCGTTCGCGAGCGGAGGCGCTCGTGGCCGTCGAGGGCGCGGGGTCGCGGTGGGCGACGGAGACCCGGCGGAGAGACAGCTCGATATCCATGCGGTCGAGCAGGGGGCCGGACAGGCGGCCGAGGTAGCGGCGGATGGCGTTCGGTGGGCACACGCACGTTCCCCCGGGGACGCCGTACTGTCCGCACGGGCAGGGGTTCGTGGCCATGACCAGTTGGAAGCGCGCGGGATAGGACGCTTCGGCGCCGGCTCGGTGGATCGCGATGCTGCCCGATTCCAGCGGCTGGCGCAGCGCGTCCAGGGCCGAGGACGCGAACTCGCCGGCCTCGTCGAGGAAGAGGACGCCGCCGCTGGCCCGGGCGATCGCTCCGGGGCGCACGACGCGGGAGCCCCCGCCCACGAGTGCGCCCACGCTGGCGCTGTGATGCGGCGCCTCCCACGGGGGGATGCGGGAGAGACGCGTGACCGGTGCGCCCGCGAGCGAGCGCACGCAGGCCGCTGTCAGCGCGGCCTCGTCGTCCAGGGGCGGGAGGATGCCGGGGAGTCTTCGCGCCAGCATGGTCTTGCCGGCCCCGGGAGGACCGCTCAGCAGCAGGTGGTGCCCACCCGCCGCCGCGACGATGAGCGCCTCCACGGCGTCGGGCTGTCCGATGACGTCGGCGAGGTCGGGGGTCTCGTCCGCAGGGACGTCGACCTCTTCGGAGGGAGCGGCGACCGGGTCGAGGTCGGCCGCATCCACCTCCGCCCCGTGCCAGCGCAGCACCTCGGCCAGGCACGCCGCTCCGAGCACCTCGATGCCATCGACCAGTTCGGCTTCCCGCAGGTTCGCGAACGGCACGACCACGCGCGGCACGCCCGCCCGTGCGGCCGCCAGCACGGCGGGGAGGACGCCCGGGAGCGGCCGCAACCGCCCGTCGAGCCCGAGCTCCCCGATGTGAACGGTCGACGACAGGCGGCCCGCATCCATGGCGCGCTCCGTCGCGAGTGCCGCCACCGCGATCGCCACATCGAACCCCGAGCCGTACTTGGGAAGGCTCGCCGGGGACAGGTTCACCGTCAGGCGACGGCGGGGAACGGGCACGTTGCGGTTCGCGCACGCGTTCGTCACGCGCTGCACCGCCTCGCCGATGGCTTTGTCGGGGAGGCCGATGACGCGGAACCCCGGAGTCTGCGGTGACAGGTCGGCCTCGACCTCCACCACGGCGCCGTTCAGCCCCGACAGCGCGATCGAGAGCGTCCGCGCGGTGGTCACAGGGCGTCCTCGAGATGCTCGAGGATCGCGGTGGGCACGTCGGATCCGGTGAGCGCTATCGCATCCACCCGAAGGCGACGGCCGCGAGCCTGCTCGGGATGCGCCGCCATCCATGCGACCGCGAGACGCCACAGCCGCGCGCCCTTGCGCTCGTCGATGGCCTCCAGCGGATGGCCGAAGGCCAGGGATCGGCGGGATTTGACCTCGACGACGACGAGGGCGTTCCCGCGCACCGCGACGATGTCGATCTCACCCTGCGGGCACCGCCAGTTGCGGTCCACGATGGTGTACCCCGCGGAGCGCAGGTGTGCCGCCGCCCGCTCCTCGCCGGCCCTACCGAAGTCGTCTTTCTCTGCCATGCAGCCAGCCTGGCCGGCTGCTCGGTGCCGTGGTCACCGCACATCTGCACCGGGGGATGCGCCCCGGAAATCCCCGCCTGGGGAGGAGAGACCGGGTCAGCCGTCGAGCGACAGCTCTTCCGGCAGCTGGAAGTCGCGTCGCGACAACTCCTCGACATTGACGTCTTTGAACGTGAGCACCCGCACCGACTTGACGAAGCGGTCGGCCCGGTAGATGTCCCACACCCAGACGTCGGTCATCGAGATCTCGAAGTAGAAGTCGTGCTCGGTGTCTCGCCGCACCACGTTGACCTCGTTGGCGAGGTAGAACCGGCGCTCGGTCTCGATCACGTACTGGAACTGCGAGACGACGTCGCGGTACTCGCGGTACAGCGCCAGCTCGAGTTCGCGGTCGTAATCCTCGAAGACATCGTCATCCATGGTGCTTCCATCCTAGGGCGACGGGTGCCGCCGCGCGGTGGCGCGGTGGCGCGGGCGAGCCGCAGATCAGAAGAGGGTGGGCGCGTCGAGGATCGACCACGACTGCCGGTGATGGGCGCTCATCCCGTGGGAGCGGATGGCCTCGCGGTGGTCCGGGCTCGCGTACCCCTTGTTCCGCCACCAGTGGTACGCGGGCAGTTCATCGTGCAGCCCGGTCATCAGGCTGTCGCGGGCGACCTTCGCGATGACGGATGCGGCGGCGGCGCTCGCGCAGTCGCGGTCGGCCTTGATCACCGGCGTCACGCGGAGCCCGGTCGCTCCGGCCGGCGTGATGTAGTCGTAGTTGCCGTCGAGGATCACGATGGCGCTCTCCGGGACGACGCCCTGGGCACGCAGATCCTCGATCGCCCGCAGCGCCGCAAGCCCCAGCGCACGCATGATGCCGATCTCGTCGATCTCCGCGGAACCGGCCCACCCCACCGCGCTGGCGGCGACCCAGGCCGACGCGCGCGCCGCGACGTCGGCACGCTTGGGCTCGGGGACGAGTTTGGAGTCGCGAAGCCCCGCGGGGATCCGCTTGCGCGAACGATCCGGGTCGATCACGGCCGCACCGACCGCGACCGGGCCCGCCAGTGCGCCGCGCCCGACCTCGTCGCACGCGATCACGAGCGGGTGCTCTTTCAGCAGCCGTCGCTCGAGGGTCAGTCGTGGCTCGACGACCGTCACGGGGCACCCTCGGCGGCGGGGATTCCCGCGAACACGTCGTGGTGGAAGTCGATCCCGCCGAACCGCGCGATCGGCCAGGTGACGAGGAACGCGCGGCCCACGACGTTCTCGAGAGGGACGAACCCCTCCCCAGGCTGATCCTGGTTGTAGCGCGAATCCCGTGAGCTGTCGCGGTTGTCACCGAGCACCCAGACGGAATCCGCCGCGACTTCCACGTCGTAAGCCATCGGCTCCGGTGCCGAGCGCCCGGGGGGCAGATTCAGATAGTCCGTCTCGTCGATCGGGACACCGTTGACCGTGATCTGCCCGAGGGCGTTGCAGCACACCACGTGGTCGCCGGGGAGCCCGATCACGCGCTTGATCAGGTGGTCGTCGCTGTCCGGAGCCGACAATCCGACGAGCGACAGCAGCCAGTCGCCGGCTTCCACGATGCCGGGTCGCGGAGGGTCGTGCGACGGGGGCAGCCACCCGCCGGGGTCGCGGAACACCACGATGTCACCGCGCTCGTACTCCCCGAAGCGAGGCGTGATCTCATCGACCAGGATGCGGTCGTCCACCAGCAGCGTCTGAGCCATCGAGGTGGACGGGATGTAGAACGAGCGGACGAGGAACGTCTTCACGAGGAACGACACGAGCAGCGCGATGACGACGATGACCACCACGTCGCGGAGGAAGATCAGCAGCCCGCGCCGGCGACGGCGCTCGGCGCTGCTGCGGCCTTCGGTCGACGCGGGGGCGGATGCGGTCTGCTCGCTGCTCATGGGGATCCTTCGCCCGGCCCGCACGAACGAGGCGAACCGCGGTTCAAGCGTCGCACACCTCGCCTGAACGGCGGGTATCGGCTCAGCACTTCGCCGGGAACGAAGAACGCCCCGGGCGATGCCGGGGCGTTCTTCACAGGCGCGATCAGCGGTCGCGCTTCTCCTTGATCTTGGCCTTCTTGCCGCGGAGGGCACGGAGGTAGTAGAGCTTCGCGCGGCGGACATCGCCACGGGTGACGACCTCGATGTGGTCGATCACCGGGCTGTGCACCGGGAAGGTGCGCTCCACGCCCACCTGGAAGCTGATCTTGCGAACCGTGAAGGTCTCGCGGACACCGTCGCCGGAGCGGCCGAGCACGATGCCCTGGAACACCTGGATACGCGAGCGCGTGCCCTCGGTGATGTTCACGTGCACCTTGACGTTGTCGCCGGGGGCGAAGGGGGGAATGTCGGAGCGGAGCGAAGCCGCGTCGACGGCATCGAGGATCTGCATGATCGTCTCTTCCTGCGGCCGCCACAGGTCGACCGCATGATGGTTGGTAGGTTCCGGGTGTGCCCGAGGCCGCGAACGCGGCGGACTCCCCTGAGGCAGAGCCGGTCAGGACACAAACATCCATTCTGCCATGGATGTGGTGTGGTCCCAAACCATCACGAACCGGCGGGGCGCTCCGTGATCACGATGACGGGCGCGTCCGTGGGTTCTGCGTGCGGCGGATGCTGAGGCGAGAGGTAGGCGGTGCCGTCGGCGGCGCGCAGCAGCGACTGCGCTCCGAGCTTCGCTTCCCGCAAGAGCTGCCAGATGGCGAGCCAGAACAGCGCGACCGCGATGATCACCGCGAGGATCAGCGCCGGCGCGAACCAGGTCGGGCTGAACAGTCCGGTCGCGATGATGAGCGCGTGCCATACGCCGAACCCGGCCACGTCCCACCAGGACACCGCCCGTGTCGCGCGGACACTGCTGCGCGCCCGCACGAGGAGGGCGAGGACGAGCTGACCGAAGAACACCGACGGTATGGCGAGGAACAGCACCCACAGCAGGGCCCATCCGCCCGCGTCGAAGGCGATCCATCCGGCGAGCAGCCACACCGGCAGAATCACGGCGGCCGGAAAGAGCCACCAGAAGAACGCCCGACGAAGCCACATGCCCCGATGCTAACGCCGCCCGCGGGGCTGGTGCCGGAGAGCCCGGAGTTCCCACGGCATCCTCACGGGTTGGCCGTGCACCGCACCCGCACGGTTGCCATCCGCGACAATGGGACGAGACGGAAGGACATCCATGATCGAGTTGCGCACACCGGCGGAGATCGAGGCCATGCGGCCGGCCGGCCGCTTCGTGGCGGAAACCCTCGCGACCCTGCGCGACGAGACCAAGGTGGGGACGAACCTCCTCGCCATCGACCGTCGCGCCCACGAGCTGATCCGACGGGCCGGCGCGGAATCCTGCTACATCGACTACCACCCGTCCTTCGGCGCGAGCCCGTTCGGGAAGGTGATCTGCACGTCGGTGAACGACGCCGTGCTCCACGGTCTGCCGCATGACTACGCCCTTCGCGACGGCGATCTGGTGTCGCTGGATTTCGCGGTGTCCATCGACGGGTGGGTGGCCGATTCCGCCGTCTCGTTCGTCGTCGGCACGGCGCGAGATGAAGACCTGGCGCTCATCGACACGACCGAACGTGCTCTGGATGCGGCGATCGAGGCGGCCGTCGTCGGAAACCGCATCGGCGACATCTCCGCCGCGATCGCCGCGGTCGCCCACGGGGACGGCTACTCCATCAACACCGATTTCGGCGGGCACGGCGTCGGCCGGGTCATGCACGGCGACCCGCACGTCCCCAACGACGGCAAGCCCGGGCGCGGCTATCCCCTGCGCGCCGGACTCGTGATGGCTCTCGAGCCGTGGTTCCTCGCGACCACCGACCTGCTGGTCACCGACCCCGACGGATGGACGCTCCGCGGCGCCGACGGCTCGCGCGGGGCCCACGCGGAGCACACCGTCGCGATCACCGACGACGGCCCGATCATCCTCACCGACCGCTCGTTCCTCGGCGTCGACTGACCTCCGGCCGCGGTCGCGGTGCTGCCGCGCACCACTCCGAGCCGCCGCATCCAGCCGCGGCATCCGTCCGGCGACCGACGCCCGGCCGTTCAAACTCAGGAGAATCCGTCACTTCGGCCCCTTTCGGGCGCCCCGCCCGGCGTGTCTCCTGAGTTTTGAACACGGATGCCGCGGATCGGCCGGCGCGCCCCGCACCCCTGTGGCTCCGCCGCACGCCTCCGCGGCAGCCCGTGCCGCCGCATCCAGCCGCGGCATCCGTCCGGCGACCGACGCCCGGGTGTTCAAAACTCAGGAGAATCCGTCACTTCGGCCCCTTTCGGGCCCTCCCGCCCGGCGTGTCTCCTGAGTTTTGAACACGGATGCCGCGGAACAGGCGCGGAACGGGTGACCGGGGACCGGCACGCCGGCCTGGGCGACACTGCACCACGGGTCGGGTCAGTCGGCCAGGGTCAGTCGGCCAGGAGGTCGGGACGCCGCTCGCGCGTGCGCTCGAGCTGCTGCTCGCGCCGCCACGCGGCGATCGCCCCGTGGTTGCCGCTGAGGAGGACGGGCGGCACTTCACGGCCCCGCCAGACCGCGGGCTTCGTGTACGAGGGGTATTCGAGGAGGCCATCCTCGTGGGACTCCTCCACCAGGCTCTCGGGATTTCCGACGACGCCCGGGATGAGGCGGCCGATCGCCTCGATCATCGCCATGGCCGCCACTTCGCCGCCGTTGAGCACGTAGTCGCCGAGGCTCACGAGCCGCACGTCACCGAGCGAGGCCGCCTCGGCGAACACGCGCTCGTCGATGCCCTCGTAGCGGCCGCAGCCGAAGACGAGGTGCGACCGTTGCGCCAGTTCGCGGGCGGTCGCCTGACGGAACACCTCGCCCGCCGGGGAGGGGAAGATGAACACCGGACGATCGCTGGCGCCGGCGGCGATGTCGCCGAGCGCCTCGCCCCACGGCTCGGGCTTCATGACCATGCCGGCACCGCCGCCGTACGGGGTGTCGTCGACCGTGCGGTGCCGGTCGTGAGTGAAGTCGCGGAGGTCGTGCACGCGGATATCGAGAAGCCCGGCGCCTCGCGCCCTGCCGAGGAGGGAGACCTCGAGCGCGTCGAAGAAGGAGGGGAAGATCGAGACGACGTCGATGCGCACGTCAGTCCTCCCGAGCGCTGTCCTCGTCCGGCGCGGGACCGTCCTCGTCCGGCGCCGGACCGTCCTCGCCCGGCGCGGAACCATCGTCCTCGGTCGGGGACTCCTCGACCGGTTCGGTTTCAGCGAGCTCGGGCTCCGGCTCGTCGGACGCGCCGGGCAGGTCTTCGAACAGGCCGGGCGGAGGGGTGACGACCACGCGGCCTGCCACGACGTCCACCTCGGGTACGAGAGCCTTCACGAACGGGACAAGCACCTCGCGCTCCCCCGCCGTCACGATGAGGAGGTCCTGCGCGGGCATGTGGTCCACGCGCGCGACGCGGCCCACGACGGTTCCGTCACGGACGACGTCCATTCCCACCAGCTGGTGGTCGTACCAGGCGTCCTCTTCCGCGGGAGCGGCCTCGGCATCCTCATCGATCCAGAGGATGGCGCGGACGAGCTCCTCGGCGGACGAGCGGTCATCGACCCCTTCGAAGAAGGCGACGGCGTGGCTGTTCATCCACTTGAACTCGCGGACGGTGAGCGACTTCCCGTGCCAGGGCGAGGAGGTCGGCACCTGGAGGGTGAACGTCGCGCCCGGCACGAATCGTCCGTCCGGGTCGTCGGTGTACAGCTCGAGCTTGAGGGCGCCCTTGAGCC
Source organism: Microbacterium sp. Z6_144 (assembly GCF_057197625.1). Lineage (NCBI taxonomy): Bacteria > Bacillati > Actinomycetota > Actinomycetes > Micrococcales > Microbacteriaceae > Microbacterium > Microbacterium sp. Z6_144. The sequence continues at coordinate 1,497,773 of NZ_JBXVPT010000001.1, read as the reverse complement.
CGTGGGCCTTCACCAGGCGCCCGACGCGCAGCTGCGTGCGCGCGGGTTTCGGGGAACGGGACGGTGCTGCGTCCGACATCAGTCGTCGGCGACGTCGACGCGGACGCGACGACCGTCCGCGAGCGCCGAGATGAGGGTGCGCAGCGCCTTGGCCGTGCGTCCGCCGCGCCCGATCACGCGTCCCCGGTCGTCCGGGTGCACGCGTACCTCCAGCACGTCCCCGCGCGGGGACGTGCTGGAGTGGATGGTCACGTCGTCAGGGTGATCGACGATCCCCTTGACGACGTGCTCGAGCGCGGCGGCCAGCAACGGGTTACTCCGAGTCGGACGCCGAAGCGGCGTCAGCGTCCTCGGCGGCGGGCTCGGCGGCCTTCTTCTCCGCCTTGGGCTTCACGACGGACTTCTTGGTCGAGTCGATCTCGAACGGCTGCTTCGGCTCGGCGACCTTGACCGTCGAGACGGCGTTCTTGTCGCCCTTGAAGCGGCCCCAGTCTCCAGTGAGCTTCAGCAGTGCGGCGACCTGCTCGGTCGGCTGCGCGCCGACGCCGAGCCAGTACTGTGCGCGCTCGGAGTCGACCTCGATGAACGAGGGCTCCTCCGTGGGGTGGTACTTGCCGATCTCCTCGATGACACGACCATCGCGCTTGGTGCGCGAGTCGGCGACGACGATGCGGTAGTAGGGCGCGCGGATCTTTCCGAGACGCTTGAGACGGATCTTGACAGCCACGATTCTCCTGGTGATATGGAAGTGACGAACTGGTCGCCGGAGTGGGGTGTGCATCCGGCGGAAGCTCAAATGGTCGGACCGAGGCTGGATAGAGGGTCGAGCACACGGTCCAGCCCTCTATTCTGCCAGACATCTGCGGATGCGGCGAAACGGAGGGTCGTGCGGCGTCGCATGTCAGACTGTCGCCATGACGGTCCCGTTCGCGCCCTCTGCACGTTCGTCGGTCGGGATCGAGTGGGAGTTGATGCTCGCCGACCGCGAGAGCGGTGATCTCGTGCCGCGTGCGCCCGATATCGTGCCGCCGCTCGAGGAGAGCACGAAGCTCGAGCGCTTCACCATCACCCAGGAGCTCCTGACCAACACCATCGAGCTGACCAGCGGCGTCGGCGACACGGTGGCTGCGGCGGTGGACGACATCGCCGACGCGATCGCCGCCGTGCGCACCGAGACCGAGCCCCGCGGCGTGGAGCTGCTGTGCGCGGGAAGTCACCCGTTCGCGCAATGGTTCGATCAGCAGGTCACCGACAAGACGCGGTACCACAGGCTGATCGAGCGCACCCAGTGGTGGGGCCGCAACATGATGATCTGGGGCATCCACGTTCACGTGGGGGTTGAGGACGTCAACAAGGTCTTCCCCCTCATCGACGCCCTGTCGGTGTACCTGCCGCACCTGCAGGCGCTGTCGGCGTCGAGCCCGTTCTGGGCGGGTGAGCGCACCGGGTACGCCTCCAACCGCGCACTCGTGTTCCAGCAGCTCCCCACGGCGGGACTGCCGTGGCAGCTGGAGAACTGGGCCCAGTACGAGGCGTACATCGACGACATGACGCGCACCGGGGTCATCGCCGATGCGACAGAAATCCGCTGGGACGTCCGGCCGGCCCCCCGGTGGGGCACCATCGAAGTGCGGGCGTGCGACGGGATGTCGACGCTCCCGGAGCTCGCTGCCGTCGCCGCGCTCATTCAATCGCTCGTCGAGCGGTTCTCCCGCGACCTTGACGAGGGCCGCCCGATCCCGCGTATCCCGCCCTGGTACGTCCGTGAGAACAAGTGGCGTGCGGCGCGGTATGGCCTGGACGCGCGGATCATCGTCGACGCCGAGGGACGGCAGGCGCCGGTCGTCGAGCACCTCCGCGAAACCATCGCCGAAGTCACCGACATCGCCGTGGAACTGAAGTGCGGGCGCGAACTTGCGGCGCTGGACACCATCCTCGCCACGGGGGGCAGCTCGGCCCGCCAGGTCGCCGTCGCCGAGGCCGCCGATGGCGACCTCCGTGAGGTCGTGCAGCACCTGATCCGAGAGTTCCGCAGCGGTCCGACGCTCCGCGAGCACCTGCGCTCGTTCCCCGCCTGACCCCTCGAGCCGGCCGTGCGCGGCGGGGGACGGCGTCAGCTGCGGCCGAGGAGCTTCTGGAGCTCGGCGAGGTCGGCCTCGCTCGGCTCGCCGGCCGGGGCACCCGTGCGGCCGCCGAGTCCGAAGCCCGAGCCGGTGGGAGCGGCGGGGGCGGATGCGGCGATGCCGGCGTTCTCCGCGGCACGCTTGGCCGGGTTGCCTGAACGCGACCCCTTGGCCTTCTGCTGCTTCCCGCGCTTGGCGGATGCGCCGGGGCGGGCGCCGGGCACCGGGCCCATTCCGGGAATGTTCGGCACACCGCCGCGCGCCATCGTCTTCATCATCTTCGCCGCCTGCTCGAACCGCTGCACGAGCGAGTTGACGTCGGTGACCGTCATCCCCGACCCGCGCGCGATGCGCAGGCGCCGGGAACCGTTGAGCACCTTCGGGTTGCGCCGCTCCCCCGGGGTCATCGAGCGGATGATCGCCTCGGTGCGGTCGAGTTCGCGCTCGTCGAAATTCTCCAGCTGCTGCTTCATGGAGCCCATACCCGGGAGCATCCCGAGCATCTTCTTCATGGAGCCCATCTTCTTCATCTGCTGCATCTGCTCGAGGAAGTCCTCGAGCGTGAAGGTCTCCGTCGCCAGCTTCTCGGCGACCTTCATCGCCTCTTCCTCGTCGAACGCGCTCTGGGCCTGCTCGATGAGGGTCAGGATGTCGCCGAGGTCGAGGATGCGCGACGCCATGCGGTCGGGGTGGAACGGCTCGAGGTCGTCCAGGCCCTCGCCCGTGGAGGCGTAGATGATGGGGCGTCCGGTGACGGATGCGACGGACAGGGCCGCGCCGCCGCGCGCGTCGCCGTCGAGCTTGGACAGGACGACCCCGGTGAAGTCGACGCCCTCCTGGAACGCCTTGGCGGTGTTGACCGCATCCTGACCGATCATCGCGTCGATGACGAAGAGGACCTCGTCCGGGTTGGTCGCGGAGCGGATGTTCGCGGCCTGCTTCATCAGCTCGGCGTCCACGCCGAGCCGGCCCGCCGTGTCGATGATGACGGTGTCGTGCTGCTGACGGCGGGCGTGCTCCACGCCGTCGCGGGCGACTTTGACCGGGTCGCCGACGCCGTTGCCGGGCTCCGGGGCGTAGATCGCGGCCCCCGCACGCGCGGCCACGACCTGGAGCTGGTTCACGGCGTTGGGGCGCTGGAGGTCCGCCGCGACGAGGAGCGGGGTGTGCCCCTCCTTCTCCAGGGAGCGCGCGAGCTTGCCTGCGAACGTCGTCTTCCCCGACCCCTGGAGGCCGGCGAGCATGATCACCGTGGGCGGGTTCTTCGCGAACTGCAGGCGCCGCTGCTGCCCGCCGAGGATGCCGACGAGCTCCTCGTTGACGATCTGCACCACCTGCTGCGCGGGGTTGAGGGCGCGGTTGACCTCGTCGCCCAGTGCCCGCTCGCGCACGGCCGCGGTGAAGTCCTTCACGACGGGCAGCGCGACGTCCGCCTCCAGCAGGGCACGCCGGATCTCGCGCACCGTGCCGTCGATGTCTGCGGGCGTCAGCTTGCCCTTGGTGCGGAGGTTGCGGAATGTCTCGGTGAGCCGATCGGAGAGCGTGCCGAAGGTAGCCATGATGCGGCAAGTTTACGCGAGCGCGTCGCCGGTCTGCCCGGGAGTCGCCGCGGGCACGACGTCAAGGGCCCGCGCGAGCACGTCGCCGAGCACCGTGCGGCCCGGACCGAGCGCTGCCCACCGCGATATGGCGGCGAGAACCGCGCCGCCATAGGCCGCGCCGATCACATCGGCCCTGAGGGGCTCCACCCCCGCGCGGCGGAGCCTTTCGGACACCGCATCGGCGATGCGGGCGCGACGGATCCCCGCCTCGCGCTGCAGTTCCTCGCGGATGCCCATGGTCTCGGCCTGCCCGAGGGCCAGCGCGAGGCTGTCGGGCCGGAAGCCGTCGGCCAGGCCGGCCAGGGCTGCCCTCACCCCATCGGTACCCTCCGCCTCATCGTCACGCAGTCGGGCTGTGAGGGCCAGGATCCGCTCATCCAGCGCCGCCCAGAAGACGTCGCCCTTCGTCGCGAAGTAGTTGAAGAAGCTCGACCTGCTCACCCCCGCGCGGGTGGTGATGTCGGACACCGACGTGGAGTCGTAGCCGCGCTCGAGGAACAACTCGCACGCGGCGTCGGCGAGGGTCTCGCGCGACGACGCCTTCGGGCGCCCGCCGCGGTTCTCGGTCGGCATGTGCCCAGATTAGCCCGCCCGGATCATCCACCCGGATGTATTGTTGGACGCAATCCATAAATGTCCCCCGCGACAGGAGATCGGATGCTGGACATCGTGAGGGCCGGGCTGGCCCCCGCCTATGTGCCCTACGCCGAGGGGTGGGCACTGCAGCGCCGCATCCATGCCGAGGTGGCGGCCGGCGGGCGCTCCGACACGCTGATCCTGCTCGAGCACGAGCCGGTGTACACGGCCGGCCGGCGCACCGCAGACCACGAGCGACCCACGGACGGCACGCCGGTGATCGACGTCGACCGCGGCGGGAAGATCACGTGGCACGGGCCCGGGCAGCTCGTGGGCTATCCCATCCTGCGCCTGGCCGAACCGGTCGACGTCGTCGCGCACGTGCGGCGCCTGGAGCGCGTACTCATCGCCGTACTGGCCCGGCACGGGGTGGCCGGATACCAGGTCGACGGGCGGAGCGGCGTGTGGGTGCGCCGCCCCCTGTCCGAGGACAAGGTCGCCGCCATCGGCGTCCGGGTCGAGAAGGGAGTGACCATGCACGGCTTCGCGGTCAACTGCGACAACACGCTGGCGGGGTTCGCCCGCATCATTCCCTGCGGGATCGCGGATGCCGGCGTCACGACGATCAGCGAGGTGGCCGGAGTCGTCGTCACCCCGGCCGACGTCGCCGCCACTGTGACCCGCGTGTTCACCGAGGAGTACGCGGGGGTCGCCGCATGACCGCCACCATCCCGGACGGGCGCCGCCTGCTGCGCCTGGAGGTGCGCAACGCCCAGACTCCCATCGAGCGCAAGCCGGAGTGGATCAAGACGCGAGCGAAGACCGGCCCGGAGTACTCGGCTCTCCACGCGCTCGTGAAGAGCGAAGACCTGCACACCGTGTGCCAGGAGGCGGGCTGCCCGAACATTTACGAGTGCTGGGAGGACCGCGAGGCCACCTTCCTCGTCGGCGGTTCGCAGTGCACCCGCCGGTGCGACTTCTGCCAGATCGACACCGGCCGGCCCGCCGACTACGACACCGACGAGCCGCGGCGCGTCGGCGAAAGCGTGCAGCGGATGCGGCTGCGCTATGCCACCGTCACCGCGGTGGCGCGCGACGACCTGCCCGATGAAGGGGCATGGCTGCACGCGGAGACCGTCCGCCGCATCCATGAGGCGAACCCCGGCACCGGGGTCGAGATCCTCGCGACCGACTTCTCCGGGAAGCCGGATCTCCTGGCCGAGGTGTTCGACTCGCAGCCGGAGGTGTTCGCGCACAATGTGGAGACCGTCCCGCGGATCTTCAAGCGGATCCGGCCCGCCTTCCGCTACGAACGCTCCCTCGGGGTGCTCACCAGGGCTCGCAACGCGGGGCTCATCACCAAGTCGAACCTCATCCTCGGGATGGGCGAGGAGCCGGAGGAGGTCGTGCAGGCCCTGCAGGACCTGCGTGCGGCCGGAACCGACATCATCACCATCACGCAGTACCTGCGGCCCTCGCCGCGTCACCTCCCGGTGGCTCGCTGGGTCACGCCGGACGAGTTCGTCGCGTTCAAGGAGGAGGCCGAGCGCATCGGATTCCTCGGGGTGCTGGCCGGTCCCCTGGTGCGCTCGTCGTATCGCGCGGGTCGCCTCTGGGCGCAGTCGATGAGGTCGATGGGCCGGGACATCCCCCCGCACCTGGCGCACCTGGCCGCCGAGATCGCGGCGGGTGAATCGGGGTTCGCGCAGGCCGTCTGACCGCCGCCGGGATGTCCCCGGGGCTCAGTCGGCGCTGGTGACGGACTGCACCGTCCCGTCGGAGGCGAGGTTCACCAGGAGCACATCGTCGGTGGCGTCGGGGTCCAGGGCGTACTCGAGCACCGCGAACGGCTCGGTGCCGCCGTGTTCGTCGGCGAGGATCGTCATGCTCATCAGCTGCAACGAGCGGATGACATCGACCTGCACGTCGCCGGACACATCCACCAGGAGGTCGTCGAGCTCGTCACCGAGGACCTGCTGCTGCTGGAGGATGTACTCGATGACCTCGCTCGTGCGGTCATCCAGTTCCGACACCATGGCGTTGCGCGCGGTGTGATCGATCGCCTCCAGCGACGAGACCATGGAGGCTGCCACATCCAGGGCCGCCTGCGACACGTCGTCCTGGTCGGGCGCGGTCAGATCGACCGTCACGGTCTGGTCGCCGAGCTCGACGTTCTCCGACCAGAAGATGGATCCGTCCGGGCCCGACTCGAGGAGTCCGAAGAAGTCGTGCTCGATCGCCATGGCCCTATGAAACCAGTCCCTTCGTTCGTGCGATAGTCGCGAGGTCAGTCGACCAGGGACGCGGCGAAGACGTGCGGGGTGAACCCGGTGAGGTCACCGATCCCCTCGCCCGAACCCAGCAGCTTGACCGGGATGCCGGTGCGCTCCTGCACGGCGAGGATGAACCCGCCCTTGGCCGAGCCGTCGAGCTTCGTGATGACGAGCCCCGTGACCCCGGCGTGCTCGAGGAACGCCTGCGCCTGCATGACGCCGTTCTGGCCCGTCGTGGCATCCAGCACAAGTAGGACCTCGCTGATCGGGGCCTGCTTCTCCACGACCCGCCGGATCTTGCCGAGCTCGTCCATCAGGCCGCCCTTGGTGTGCAGGCGTCCGGCCGTGTCGACGAGGACGATCTCGGTGCCGGTCTCCTTGGCGTACGTGATCGTCTGGAAGGCGACCGACGCCGGGTCCTGGCCTTCGTGCTGCGGACGCACGATGGTGGCTCCCCCGCGCTCGGCCCACGTCGCTAGCTGGTCCACGGCGGCCGCGCGGAACGTGTCGGCGGCGCCCACGACGACGGAGCGGCCGTACCGCTGCAGGAACTTCGCGAACTTGCCGATCGTGGTGGTCTTGCCGACGCCGTTGACACCCACGACCAGGACGACGGCGGGCCGCTCCGTGAGGCGGAGCGTGGTGTCGAACTTCGCGAAGTGCTCTTCGAGCGTCTCGCGCAGCATCCGCTGAAGGTCGCGCGGGTCGGTCGTACGGTATCGGTCGACCTTGTCCCGGAGCTCATCGACGATGCGTTCGGTGATGTCGGGGCCGAAATCGGCGGTCAGGAGGGCGGTCTCCAGGTCTTCCCACGTCGTCTCGTCGATCGTGGGCTTGACGAACAGCCCGCGCAACGCGCGGCCGAGCGACCAGGAATTCTCCGCCATGTCTTCAGCCTACGGGCCTGGGCTCAGGCCGTCGCGCGATCGCCCACCCGCTGGCCGACCACGGCGGAGACACCGTCCTGACGCATCGACACGCCGTAGAGGGCGTCGGCGATCTCCATCGTGCGCTTCTGGTGCGTGATGACGATCAGCTGGCTGTTCTCGCGCAAGCGCTCGAACACGCCGAGGAGGCGCCCGAGGTTGGCGTCGTCCAGCGCGGCCTCGACCTCGTCCAGGATGTAGAACGGGCTCGGGCGGGCGCTGAAGATCGCGACCAGGAATGCCACCGCCGCCAGAGATCGCTCCCCGCCGGACAGCAGAGACAGCCGCTCGATCTTCTTCCCCACCGGCCGCACGGACACCTCGATCCCCGTCGTCAGCGGAGAGTCGGGGTCGGTCAGCGAGATGCTCCCGGTACCCCCGGGAAAGAGGATGGGGAAGACCTCGGTGAACGCGTGGCGGGTGTCCTCGAACGCGGACAGGAAGATCGTCTGCATCCGCTCGTCGAGTTCTTCGATGATCGTCAGCAGATCCTTGCGGGTCTGCGCGAGATCGGCGAGCTGCTCGGTGAGGAACGCGTGCCGCTGCTCGAGGGCCTCGAACTCCTCCAGCGCGAGGGGGTTCACCCGGCCGAGCTGTGCGAGCTTGCGCTCGGCGTCGGCGAGCCGCCGCCGTTGCGCTGCGCGGTCGAACGCCACTGTCGGCGGTTCCTCGTCGTCGCCGGGCGCTCCGTCCGCAGGGATGGGCTGATCCGGGCCATATTCTGCGACGAGAATATCCTCTTCGAGGCCGAGTTCCGAGTGCACGCGCTCGAGGAGACTCGTCACGTGCAGCCGCTTCTCGTGGATCTGCAACTCCAGTCCGTGAACGTTCTCGGTGAGGGCTCCGAGCCGCTCGCGGAGCGCCGCATCCTGTGCTCGGGCTGCGGCGAGTTCCGCCGTGACGGCGGTACGTGCCGACTCGGCCGTGGCCAGTTCCACCCGGGCCTGGGTCACCGACCTGTCGACGGAATCGAGGAGGGCCGGCAGCTGCGCAGCGACCTCCGCCGCGATGTCGCGCTGTGCCCGGCGCACGACGGCGCGGCGAGCCGCCTCCTCGGCCGCGGCGCGTTCACGTTCGCGCTGCCGCTCGAGCTGAACGACCCGCGCCTCCCCCGCCCGCACCCGCTCGCGGAGGGTCTCCACCTCCAGTCGCGCGCGCATCTCCGCGTCGCGCGCTTCCTCGAGCGCCGCGAGCATCCCCTCGCGGGCAGAGGCGTCCAGCATCGGCCGCGGCGCCTCCCGCGCGCGGGCGAGCGCCTCGGCGGCGGCCCGTTCGGCGGCCTCGGCATCGGTCACGGACGCCTGCGCCTGCGCGAGACCGGCGGCCAGCCGCTCGCACTCGGCGACGGCCGCCTCGTGCCGCACCGTCGCGCGGTTCACCTTCTCGGCATGCGCGGCCAGCGCGGCATCCTGTACGCGCAGCGCGGTGAGCGATTCCCGTGCGCGCCGACGCGCCGCATCGTGCGCGGCGACCGCATCGGTGAGCGCCTCGCGGAGCGAGTCGGCCACGACCACCATCTCCGACAGCCGCTCGGCGGCGGCATCGCGTTCGGCGGCGAGTTCCAGACGTGAGCGTCCCGCTCCGGAGCCGGCGCGCAGCGTGAAGGCGGTGACCACCTCGCCGGCGCGGGTGACGAGCGTGAACTCCGTGGTCGCCGAGCCCAGGGCGGTCAGAGCCGCGCGCGCCTCGGCGAGGTCGTCGGCGACGAGCACGCGGGCCAGGATGCCGCGGACACCTGCCGGAGCGGTCACCACCTCCGCGGCCGACACGACGCCGGGGATCGGGGGAATCGGGATCGACGTCGAGGGGACGTCGTCGGCGGTGACGATGTCCACGACGCCGAGGTCGCCGTCACGCGCGAACCCCGCCGTGGCGAAGGCGCTGTCCCGGGTGTCGACGAGCAGGCCTTCGGCGAGCGGCCCCAGGGCCGCGGCGATCGCGGACTCGAAACCGGGCTGCACCTTCACCGCGTCACTGACGAGACCGCGGACCCCCGCACCTCCGCCGGCCACGAGCTCGGCGGCGGCGTTTCGCACATCGAGCGCCCGACCGAGCGCGGTCGTCTGCGCTGTCAGTGCTTCCACCTCCCGCTCGGCCGCGTGCAGTCGGTCACGGAGCCCCGAGACGGTGCTCTCGGCGTCGTTGGCCTCGCGCTGCGCGCGCTCGTATGCCGCGGCGTGCTCGGCCGCAGACTCCTCGGGAGCCAGTTCGGGGTCCAGTCCTTCGCGCTCGGCTTCCGCCTCGGCGCGGCGGACGAGTGCCGCATCGAGGGCGCGCTGTTGGCGCTCGACTGCGGTGCGGACGGCCGCGAGGGCGGATGCGGCGGCCTCGGCCGTTCCGCGCAGCGACGTGATCCGCATGTCGTGCTCGGAGACGAGAGCGCTCTGGGCGGCGATGTCGACATCGAGCGCATCCAGCTCCGCTCGCGCCCGGATCACGCCGCGCGAGGCGAGGGCTGCCGCATCCTGCGCATCCCCCAGTCCCGAGGAGATCGCGTCGATCTCCTCGCGAGCGTCGTCGATCATGCCGCGCGAGACGGTGGGAACGAACCCGGAGGAATCGTCCTCGTCGGCGGACAGCAGCGCCAAGCGCTGACCGGCGAGGGAGTACAACCCCCGCAATCGCTCCTGCACCTGCTCGAGCGAGAAGGCGACCCCCCGCGCGCGGTCGACCGCCTCCGAACGCTGGTCGTTCTCCAGACGCTCCACGCGCGCGCGGAGGTTCTCCGCCTGATCCTGCAGCACCACCCGCTCGGTGTGACGCTCGTGCTCTGCGCGGGCGTGGTCGGCGAGCTGGGCGCGAAGGGTGACGAGCTCGTCGGCGAACAGGCGCGCCTTGGCGTCGCGCACGATCGCGGCGATCGTCGCGGCCTCCCGCGCGATCTCGGCCTGCCGTCCGAGGGGCTTCAGCTGGCGTCGCAGCTCTCCGGCCAGATCGCTCAGGCGCGTGAGGTTGGCCTCCATCGCGTCGAGCTTTCGGAGGGTCTTCTCCTTGCGCCGGCGGTGCTTGAGGATTCCGGCGGCCTCCTCGATGAAGCCGCGGCGCTCTTCCGGCGAGGCCTGGAGCACGTTGTCCAGCCGCCCCTGGCCGACGATGACGTGCATCTCGCGGCCCAGGCCCGAGTCGCTCAGGAGTTCCTGCACGTCCAGGAGACGGCACGTCTCGCCGTTGATGGCGTATTCGCTGGCACCGGTGCGGAACAGCGTGCGACTGATCGTCACCTCGGAGTACTCGATCGGCAGGGCGCCGTCGCTGTTGTCGATCGTCAGATGCACCTCGGCGCGACCGAGGGGTCCGCGCGTGGATGTCCCGGCGAAGATGACGTCTTCCATCTTCCCGCCGCGCAGGGTCTTGGCCCCCTGCTCGCCCATCACCCAGGCGAGGGCATCCACGACGTTGGACTTGCCCGACCCGTTGGGACCGACGATGCACGTCACGCCGGGCTCGAAGGCGAACGTCGTCGGCTGCGCGAACGACTTGAAGCCCTTCATCGTCAGGCTCTTCAGGTGCATGGATACGCCTTCCGGACAGGCATTCTCACTGCCTCACGGTACCGGAGTCGCACCCGCGACCCGCGATGCCGTGCCGATGACGCGCCCAAGGCGGGCGCCGACGCGTCGGGCTGCAGCGGTTGCTCGACGGACGCTTGACCGACCGACGGGAGTGCCGCTAGCCTCACAGGTCGTCCGAAGCCGCGCGTCGCAGCTGCCCCGCGCTCCGCACCGCGCCACCCCTCCCCCCGCCCTCCCCGCGGTATGCTCCGGCCGCAGACCGACGCCCCGGCCGTTCAAAACTCAGGAGAATCCGCCACTTCGGCGCCTCTCCGGTACTCCCGCCCGGCGTGTCTCCTGAATTTTGCACACGGATGCCGCGGAACGGCCACCCCGCACAGCCGATCCCCTCCCCCTCCCTCCCTCGAAGGACCTCCCATGAGCACCACCCCTGCCGGCCTCGAGCTGCGCCCCCTGTCCATTCCCGCCTCCGTGCAATCGCCTGACGCCGGCGACTTCGTCGAGATGGTCCGCGTCCGCAACATCGTGTACGCCGAGATCGCCGGACACGACGATTTCCGCCTCGAGCCGCGCGAGGTGCTTCCCGCCTACGCCCCCGATCCGACGGAGCTGCGCGTCGTGTGGCTCGCGGTCTGGGACGGTGAGGTCGTCGGCCGCGTGGGCGTCGACATCCCGCTCGAGGAGGGCTCGCGCGTCGCCTCCTGGCTCATCGAGCTGCGCCGTTCGGCCTGGGGCCGCGGAATCGGCACCGCCGCCTACCGGCTGGTGGAACGCGCGGCGCGAGACCACGGACGCACCGTGCTGCAGTCGTGGGCGGAGCATCCCGCCGACGACGGCCCCCGCCTCCAGCCCCCGACGGGCTTCGGCAGCATCCCCCGCGACCGCGCCGCCCGGTTCTACCTGGCGAACGGGTACACACTCGAACAGGTCGAGCGCAACAGCGCACTGAATCTCACCGATCCCGCGCTGGACGCACACCTGCAGCGTCTGCTCGAGGAGGCCACCACGGCGGCGGCCGGTTATCGCATCGTGCAGTGGGAGCTACCCACGCCGCCGGAGTTCGTCGACGGCTACGCCTGGATGAAGTCGCGGATGATCACCGATGCACCCGCCGCCGCGCTGGAGTTCGACGAGGAGGTGTGGGATGCCGGGCGCCTGGAGCGACATGAGAAGGTCTACCTCGACGCCGGCCGGCGGATGCTGGTGACCGCCGCTCAGCACGTCGACTCCGGTGATCTCGTGGCGTTCAACGAACTCGTCATCGGCAGCGACCCCGCACGGGCCACCATGCAGGAGGACACGCTCGTGCTCTCAGGGCACCGCGGGCACCGGCTGGGCATGCTCGTCAAGTGCGCGGCGCTCCTGGCCTGGCGCGAGATCGCGCCGCACTCGCCGCGGGTGATCACGTACAACGCCGAGGAGAACCGGCCGATGCTGAGCATCAACGAGGCCATCGGGTTCGCTCCCATCGCCTACGAGGGCGCATGGAAGAAGGTTCTCCCCGCGTGAGCGCTACGCCGTGTGGGGCGGCCTCTGGCAGTGCGGGCAGTAGTGGCTCGAGCGGTTCATGAACGATACGCGTACGATCGGCCGGCCGCATCGGGGACACGGTTCCCCCGTGCGGCCATACGCGTTGAGGGAGTGGGCGAAGTAGCCGGCCTGGCCGTTGACGTTGACGTACTGCGCGTCGAAGCTCGTTCCCCCCTCGGCCAGCGCCTTCTCCAGGACGGTGCGCACCTCCGCGAGGAGCCGTCGGGCGGCCCGGGTGGACAGGGTGCTCGCGGGCGTCTCCGGATGCAGCCGCGAGGCCCACAGCGCCTCATCCGCGTAGATGTTGCCGATGCCGCTGACCGTCGTCTGGTCCAGGAGCACGCGTTTGACCCCGGAGTTCTTCCGGCCCAGCGCCGCGCGGAACCCTGCGTCATCGAACGCGGGGTCGAGGGGATCCCGGGCGATGTGCGCCACCTGGGTCGGCACCTCGCTGCGCGCGGTCCCTTGCCCGCCCGGGGCACCGTCGGACGTCGGAATCAGCGCATCGATGGCGAGCGAGCCGAACGTTCGCTGGTCGGCGAAGACCACGGCGACCTCTCCGTGCACCGGGTGTTCCAGCTCGATCCGGATGCGCTCGTGGCGCTCAGCGGCGGTGCCGGGCGAGCGGAGCAGCAGCTGCCCGCTCATCCCCAGGTGCGCGATCAGCGCGTCGGAACCCCCGGTCAGCGGAAGCCACAGGAACTTGCCCCGTCGCGCCGCGCCCTCGATCGTCCGACCGGTGAGCGCGGCCTCGAAGGCGGCGCCCGGGGCGTCGTGGCGGGTGAGCGCCCGCTCGTCCACCACCGAGACGCCGGCGATGCGGGCACCGGTGACGGCCGGCTCGAGACCGGAGCGGACGACCTCGACTTCGGGAAGCTCAGGCACCGTCGCTGAGTTCGCGCCACGCCGTGAGCGCGGCCGCCATCTCCGCCTGCTTCTTGCTGGATCCCTCGCCCACGCCCGCGAGATCCCCCACCCGCACGGTGGCCGTGAATCGGCGGTCGTGGTCGGGCCCGCGTGCATCCACCACGTACGCCGGCGCCGACATCCCGCGACGGGCAGCGAGTTCCTGGAGGCTCGTCTTCGGATCCATCGCCGCACCATATCGATCCGGATCGGCCAGCAGCGGCTCCGTGAGCCGCAGGACCAGCGCGGTGGCCGCCTCGGGCCCCGCCGACAGGTAGGTCGCGCCGATCACGGCTTCCATGGTGTCGGCGAGGATGGAATCCTTGTCGCGCCCACCCGTGAGGTCTTCGCCGCGTCCCAGCAGCAGGTGCGCTCCCAGCCCGACAGCACGCGCGATCTCCGCCAGAGCGACCGTCGAGACGACGCTCGCGCGCCGCTTGGCCAATTCGCCCTCGTCCAACTCTGGATGCTGGGTGAACAGGCGCACCGTCACGGCCTGGCCGAGCACCGAGTCCCCGAGGAACTCCAGGCGCTCGTTGTGCGCGATGCCGCCGTTCTCATACGCAAAGGAGCGGTGTGTGAGCGCCAGCGACAGAAGCTCGGGGTCGATGTCGACCCCGAGCTCGTCGGTGAGCGCGTGGCGCTCAGATACGTCGGTCACGGCGGATGCCGTCGACGTCAAACGTCTGCGACCTTGCGGCCCTTGTACTCCAGGAACAGCTCGGTGCCCTGCGAGTCAGTGACGACCTTCGCCTGGTGGGGACGGCTGTAGACGACCTTGCCGTTCTCGATCGTCTTGACCAGGGCCGTCGCCTTGGCCTTCCACTGCGCGCGGCGCGAGCGGGTGTTGGAGCGGGATACCTTCCGCTTCGGGGGGTTACCTGCCATGGCTAACTCTTTCCTGTGTTCTGGACATCGTGGCGCGGTGCGTCATCGCCGGGCTCTGGGGTGAATTGCTGCAGGGCGGCCCATCGAGGATCGACGGTTTCCTGCGGGCGTTCCTCGGTGCTTCTGGCCATTCGCTCACCCGTGGCCGGGTCGAGGCCGGGGCAATCCGGCTGACACACCGGCTGGAACGGAAGCGCGAGAACCATCGCGTCTCGGACGAGATTTTCCAGATCCACACGGTCGTCGCGAACCTCGAAGTCCTCCGCTTCATCCCCAGGATACGCGAAAAGCTCCTGGAACTCGACTTCGACGGGCTGCGTGATGTCGATGAGGCAACGTCCGCAGACGCCGGAGTACGTCGCATCCGCGATTCCGGACACGAGCATGCCCTCGTGCACCGATTCCACTCGCAGGTCGATGCCGATCGGCTCGCCCTCGGGGATGGAGACGAGTCCCTCGCCCCATTTCTCCGGTGCGGGGACCTCCAGCTCGAATTCGCGCATCTCTCCGGGGCGGCGAACGATGTCGCGGACGGCCACGGAGAAGGGTCCAGGTCGGTTTCTCACGGTGCTCAATGGTACCCGTGCTGCGGGCGGGCGGGGTTGCTCAGTCGCGGGCGCCGGTGTTGAGGAACCGGGAGACGGCCGGCGGGACGAACGGCGACACGTCCCCGCCCAGAGCGGCGACCTGTCGCACGAGAGAGCTGGAAACGAGCGCGTGAGCGGGGTCGGGGAGGAGGAAGACCGTCTCGACATGGGCGAGGTGGCGATTGACGATGGCCATCGGGGTCTCGTACGCGACGTCCACCTGAGAGCGGATGCCCTTGACGAGCACGCCCGCCCCGACGTCGGTGGCGTAGTCCACCAGCAGTCCCATGGTCCAGGAGGCCACGACGATCTGGGCGCCGTCGATGCCGCTCTCGGCGACGGACTGCTCGAGCAGCGCAAGGCGCTGCGCGATCGGCAGCATCGCCTCCTTGCCGGGGTTGTGCACCACGAGGACGTGCAGCTCGTCGTACAGCGCCGCAGCGCGTCGGATCACATCGAGGTGACCGAGCGTCGGCGGGTCGAACGACCCGGGGACGACCGCGATCCGGCTGTTCATGGGCCCAGCCTACCGGGGAGACCGCTCACCCCTTCGCCAGTGCCGCGCGCTCCTCCGCGCCGACCCGGCGATCGATGGCCGCAGCGAGCCCCGGGTGGCGTGCCAGGGTCGGGTCCTCGGCGATCACCGTATCGGCCGCGGCGCGGGCCTGCGTGATCAGATCCGCGTCGGCGACGACCCGGAGGAGGCGCAGCGAAGACCGCGCGCCGGACTGGGCGGCGCCCAGGACATCTCCCTCGCCACGGAGCTCCAGGTCGACTTCGGCGAGCTCGAACCCGTCCACAGTGCGCGCAACCGCTTCCACCCGCGCCCGCGCCGGCGTGCCGGGCGAGGACTCCGTCACCAGAAGGCACAGCCCGGGCACCCCGCCCCGACCGACGCGGCCTCGCAGCTGGTGCAGCTGCGAGACGCCGAACCGGTCGGCCTCGAGGATGACCATGGTGGACGCGTTGGGCACGTCCACACCCACCTCCACGACGGTCGTTGCCACGAGCACGTCGATGTCGCCGCGCGCGTAGGCCTGCATGACGGCGTCCTTCTCATCCGCGGGCATCCTGCCGTGGAGAGTCGCCATCCGGATGCCGGTGAAGGCGGGATGCCGCGACAGGACGTCGGCGACCTGAACGACCCCCCATCGCGTGCGGGGGGCCTCCCCCGCATCGGCCACGATCTCCTCCGCCGTGTCGTCTTCGACCCCCTGATCGGCGTCGATGGCGGCGCAGACGACGAACGCCTGCCGCCCCTGACCGACCTCCTCGGCCACGCGGTCCCACACCCGGGCGAACCACCCCGGTTTCTCCGCGACGGGTGCCACGAAGGTCTGGATCCCCGCGCGCCCGGCCGGCATCGTGCGGATGGTCGAGACGTCCAGGTCTCCGAAGACGGTCATCGCCACGGTGCGCGGGATGGGGGTCGCGGTGAGCACGAGGGTGTGCGGGGCCGTCCCCTTCGCGCGCAGGGCTTCGCGCTGCTCGACGCCGAAGCGGTGCTGCTCGTCCACGACGACCAGGCCGAGGTCGGCGAACGTCGTGGTCGAACTCAGCAGCGCGTGCGTGCCCACGACGATGCGCGCCTGACCCGAGGCCACGCGGAGCGCGGCCTTCCTCCGCTCCGCGGCGGAGAGCTGTCCGGTCAGCAGCGTCGGCATCAGCTCGGGCGCCAGCTGCGGTCCCAGCATCCGCGCGATCGAGCGCACGTGCTGGCCGGCCAGAACCTCGGTCGGAGCGATGAGCGCGGACTGCCCGCCGGATTCGGCGACCTGCAGCATGGCGCGCAGCGCCACGAGGGTCTTTCCCGATCCGACCTCGCCCTGCACGAGCCGGTTCATGGGCCAGTCGCCCGCGAGGTCTGCGGCGATCTGGTCGCCCACCGTGACCTGGTCGGGCGTTCGATCGAACGGCAACGCCGCGTCGAACCGCTCGAGAAGCCCACCCGGGATCGCCGCGCGCTGGGTGGCCGAGAGGGCCCGGACGAACTGGCGCTGCTGGAGCAGGGCCGCCTGCAGCACGAACGCCTCGTGCATGCGCAGGGTGGCCACGGCCGGCCCCACCTGGTCCTCGGAATCCGGCCGGTGGATGTGCTCGAGCGCGGTGCGCGCATCGAGCAGCCCGTACCGGGTGCGCAGGTCGTCGGGGAGCGGGTCGTCGACGTGCTGGAGAGAATCCAGGACGAGCGCGATGGTCTTCTGCACGAGGGTGCTGGGAACCGTGCTGGTCGCCGGATAGATGGGAATCGGCACGTGGGCGTACGCCTCGGCCGACATCCGCGCCGTCTCGACGTCTTCGAAGAGTTCGTAGTCGGGATGCGACAGCTGGGTGGCGCCGCGGTATTCGCCGACCTTGCCGGAGAAGATGCCACGACGGCCGGGATGCAGGTCCTTCAGGCGCCATGCCTGGTTGAAGAACGTGAGCGTCAGGCGGCCATCGCCGTCGCTGATGACGACCTCGAGGATCGAACCCTTGCGGTTCTGCATGCGCCGCTCACCGGCGCTGACCACCTCGGCCACGATCGTGACCGGTTCGCCGATCGGCAGGGAGTCGATGGGAGTCAGTTCGCCCCGGGTGGCGTAGCGCCGGGGATAGTGCGTGAGCAGATCCCCCACCGTCGTCATGCCGAACGCCCGCTCGAAGGCGGCGGCGGTCTTGCCGCCTACGGCGCCGTCCAGACGCGAGGCGAGCGAGAGGCCGGGCATGCTCCGAGTCTAGGCACCCGCGGCGACACGACCGGCGCCGGGGCTTTGTAGGGTGAGACGATGACACGCATCATCGCCGGCGCCGCAGGCGGCATGGGAATCGCGGTACCGCCCGCCGGCACGCGACCCACCAGCGACCGGGTGCGCGAGTCGCTGTTCAGTGCGCTGGATGCGGCGGATCTGCTCGAGGGCGCACGCGTCGCCGACCTGTACGCGGGTTCGGGTGCCCTGGGGCTGGAGGCGGCCAGCCGTGGCGCGATCAGCGTCGACCTCGTCGAGAACTCCTCCGGCGCAGCATCCGTCATCCGCCGCAACGCCGACTCGGTCACCCGGACCGCCGCAGTGCGCACCGTGGTCCGCGTGCACCGCACCGCGGTGTCGACGTTCCTGCGCGCGACCAGCCGCGGGCCGTACGACCTGGTCTTCGTCGATCCGCCGTACGACCTGCCGGAGACGGAGCTGACCGACGCACTCGAGGCACTCGTCCCGCACCTGGGCGCCGACGCCGTGGTGATCGTGGAGCGCGGCCGCCGCTCGCCCGAGCCGTCGTGGTCCGCGGCGGGTCTGGAACCGCTGCGCTCCCGCTCCTATGGCGACACCGTGATGTGGTGGGCTCAGCCGCGTCCGGCGTCCCAGTCGCGGTAGGGGTCCCACCCTCCGCCCGCGGCGTAGGGTGCACCATCGAGCGTGAGCGGCGCGGAGCCGCGGGGGCGCACGACGCCGATCCGCCGCCCGACGCTCTCGGAACCGGGCGGGATGGTCAGGAGCAGGGCGTGGTCTTCGCCGCCGTCGAGGGCTGCTCGGGGGTCGCCGCCGAGCGCAGCGCTGTCCAGGTCGAGCGTGACCCCGGACGCGTCCGCCAGGCGCACAGCATCCAGCGCCAGGCCGTCGGACACGTCCATCATCGCCGTGACCCCGCTCGATGCGGCCGCGACGCCCTCGGCGATCGGCGGTATCGGGGCCAGCTGCCGCGCCACCGCCTCGGCGTCGCCGGCATCGAGGGCGTCGAGGCGTGCGGGGGTGACGCAGACCGGCGCGCCGTCGCCGTCCACGAACCGGTCGAACAGCACCGCGAGGCCGCGCGCGGCGACTCCGAGGTCGCCGATGATGCGCACCTCGTCGCCCGGGCGCGCCCCCGAGCGACGGACGGGCTCCCGTCCGTCCAGGGAGCCCAGAGCCGTCACCGCGATGGTGAGCGTGTCCGAGACGGTGAGGTCGCCACCCTCGATCGCGCATCCCGGCGCGAGGTGCGCGCACGCGGCCGCCAGCCCGTCCGCGAGGGCGTCGACGAAGTCGAGCGGGGTGGCATCCGGCAGTGCCAGTGCCACCAGGAGCGCGGTCGGCCGGGCACCCATCGCGGCGACGTCGGCGAGGTTGACCGCGGCGGCCTTCCACCCCAGGCGGTAGGGGTCAGACCACGCCAGCCGGAAGTCCGGGCCGTGCACGAGCGTGTCGGTGGTGGCCACCACGCGCCCATCCGGTGCCGCGATCACCGCCGCATCGTCGCCGGGCCCAACCAGCGCCGTCGAGGCCGGGAGGCGCGACAGGATGCGGCGGAGGAGCTCGCCCTCGCTGGTCGCGCCCACTGTCCGGTCCACACCGCCCACGCTACCGGGCGGGTTAGCCTGGAGGTGTGACCCGCCTGCGCCGCCTTCTCGCCGCCGCGGTCGTCCCCGCCCTCCTCGCCCTGGGGATGTCGTCCTGCGCGGCGACGGTATCGCTCCAGGCCGCCGAGCACGCCGACGACCCGGCGTGCGCCGCGGTGTCCGTGCGGCTTCCCGAGACCGTCGCGGGACAGGACCGGCGCTGGACCGACGCGCAGGCGACGGGGGCGTGGGGCTCTCCCGCGGCGATCATCCTCACGTGCGGGGTCGAGGAGCCGGGGCCCTCGACGCTCCGGTGCGAGACGGTGGAGGGCGTGGACTGGATCATCGACGAATCCGAGGGGGAGGAGAACCGCTACCGGTTCACGACCTTCGGCCGCACACCCGCCGTGGAGGTCTACCTGGACTTCAACGTCGTGGGTAGCGCCGACACCCTGCGCGCCCTGTCCCCCATCCTCGACCGGGAGCTCGCCACGACGGGCGCGGCCTGCACACCCCGCACCTGACCGTCCAGTCGCCAGGATCCGTCGCGTTCTGAGCGAAAACGCGACGGAAGCTGGCGAGTCGACGGAGGGGTCAGGCGCGGGAGAGGCCGTCCTCGATCAGCTCGGTCACCAGCTCGGGATACGTCATCCCCGACGCGATCCAGCACCGCGGGAACATGGAGATCGGCGTGAACCCCGGCATCGTGTTCACCTCGTTCACGAAGAACTCGGCGCCGGTGTAGAAGAAGTCCACCCGCGCGAGACCCTCACCCCCCAGGGCCTCGAAGGATCGCGCGGCGATGCGCTGCATCTCGGCGAGTTCGCCGTCGTGGAGATCGGCCGGGCACACGAGCTCGATGCCCGGCGCGTCGAGGTATTTCGCCTCGAAGTCGTAGAAGTCGCGCCCGGTGACGACGATCTCCCCCGCCACGCTCACGCGGGGAGGCGCGCCATCACGGGCGGGGAGGACGCCGCACTCCAGTTCCCGTCCGATCACGGCCTGTTCGACGAGCACCAGCCCATCCTCGGCGAACGCGGTCTCCAGCGCCGGCTGCAACTCGTCCCACGACGTGACCTTCGAGACGCCCACGCTCGACCCGGCCCGGTTCGGTTTCACGAAGACGGGGAGGCCGAGCGACGCGATCCGCCGCTCCCAGAGGTCGCGGTTGCGCGCGAGGTCGGCGCGTGTGACCGCCACCCACGGCACGACCGGCACGCCGGCCGAACCCAACACGGTCTTCGCCACGTTCTTGTCCATCCCGAGGGCCGACATGAGCACACCCGCGCCGGCGTAGGGCACGCCCAGCAGCTCGAGCATCCCCTGGACCGTGCCGTCCTCGCCGAACCGCCCGTGCAGGATGGGAAGGACCACGTCCACGTCGCCGAGCGACCGCTCCCCCGAAGCATCCACCAGCGTGAGCTCGCGCGTCGCGGCCGACTCCGGCCAGCGGATGCGGGTGCCGTTGTCGACGACCTCGGGAAGCCGCGCCGCGTCGAGCGCGAACTTGTCGGGGTCGTCGTCTTCGAGGACGAACGCACCCTCGCGGGTGATCCCGACCGGGATCACCCGGTAGCGGTCACGGTCGATCGCCCGGAGGACGCCGCCCGCCGTCGCGGAGCTGATCGAGTGCTCGCTGGAGCGACCGCCAAAGAGCACCACGACCGCCGGCTTGTCCATTCTGCGTCCTCTCGCCCGTGGGCTTGTCGTCGTCGGTGGTGAGGTGGGGCGCGATGTCGCGAGGGTCCATGGTGCCATCCAGCACCATCTTGACCTGCTCCACGATCGGCATTTCCACGCCCACGGCACGGGCCAGCTGCAGGATCGGCGCGACGGAGGCGAGCCCCTCGGCCGTCTGCTGCATCTGCTTGACCACATCCGGCAGGCTCACGCCCTGGCCGAGCAGACGCCCGGCGGTGTTGTTGCGGCTGAGCGGCGACTGGCAGGTGGCGATGAGATCGCCCAGCCCGGCCAGACCCTGCAGCGTCTCGGGGTGCGCGCCCTGCGCCACGGCGAAATCGGTCATCTCGACCAGCCCTCGCGTGATGATCGACGCCTTCGTGTTCTCGCCGTACCCGACACCGTCGACGATGCCGATCGCCACCGCGATGAGGTTCTTCAGGACGCCGCCGAACTCGGTGCCGATGACGTCGGTGTTCACGAAGGTGCGGAAATACCGATTGCGCGCCCGCAGGGCGACGGCCTCGGCGGTGGCCTGGCTCGTCGAGGAGATGACCGCCGCTGTGGGCTGCTCGCGCGCGATCTCCAGGGCCAGGTTGGGTCCGGAGGCCACGGCGATCCGGTCGGGATCGCACTGCAGCTCCTCCTCGATCACCTGGCTCATCCGCTGCCCGGTCCGCTTCTCCACGCCCTTCATCAGGGAGACGATCGGAGCGTCGGAGTTCGACACCAGCGGCCGGACCGCTTCCAGGTTCTCACGCAGGGCCTGACTCGGCACCGACAGGTACACCTGATCGACGCCATCGAGGGCCTCGGCGAGGTGCGACGTGGCGGTGAGGGACCGCGGCAGATTGATGCCAGGGAGGTATTGGGTGTTCCGGTGCGCCTGGCGGATCTCCTCCGCCTGCTCGGGACGGCGCGACCACATGGTCACGTGGGCGCCACCGTCGGCGAGCACCTTCCCGAAGG
The DNA here is from genome assembly GCF_057197625.1 of Microbacterium sp. Z6_144. Lineage (NCBI taxonomy): Bacteria > Bacillati > Actinomycetota > Actinomycetes > Micrococcales > Microbacteriaceae > Microbacterium > Microbacterium sp. Z6_144. Next base: position 1,475,908 of record NZ_JBXVPT010000001.1, on the reverse strand, counting down.
TCGTGCCCCAGCTTCCGGCGCCCAGAACCGCGACGCGCGGCATCGCCGCATCCTGCCTACGGCTCAAGGCGCCCCGTCTCGGTCTGCCCGTGCACGGCGGGGTCCCAGCGATCGGCCGGAGCCGGGATGCCGCGGAGCGTCTCGAGCAGTTCGGTGATCCGGTCCATGACCACCGCGGTGGCCTGGGCGAGCACCGCCGGCTGGGCCCCGCGGGCGCGGAACTCCGAGAGATCGACCGGTTCGCCCACCACCAGACGCACCCGGCGACGGGGCGGCCAGAGACGGAGCCTGCCGTATCGGGGCATGATCTCCTGCACGCCCCAGTGCGCGATGGGGATCACCGGAAGGTCCCCCGCGAGCGCCAGACGCACAGCGCCGGTCTTCCCCCGCATCGGCCACATGTCGGGATCGCGCGTGAGCGTGCCTTCGGGGTAGACGACGACACCCCGCCCGGTCTTCACGAGAGTCTCGGCGTTGCGGATCGTCTCGCGAGCCGACGCCCCCGAGGACGTGCGCGCCACGGGCACCATCTTGGCCGCACGCATCGCTGCACCCAGCACCGGGACGCGGAACAGACTCTCCTTCGCCATGAAGCTCGGCGCGCGACCCATCCGCCACACCGCGACGGCGACGATCAGGGGGTCCAGCTCCGAGTAGTGGTTGGGGGCGATGACGTATGCCCCCTCCTGCGGGAGGTTCTCCTCCCCCGAGATCTCGATCTTGGCCAGGACGCCGATAGCCGGAACGATCAAGCCGCCCAGCAGCCAGTAGGCGCTCGGCCGGGTCTTCTCGCTCGACGCGCGACGGGTGAGTGCCACGACTATCCGATGACGTCGAAGTCGGCGCCCAGCGCGTCCAGCTTCGCGAGGAACTTCTCGTAGCCGCGGCGGATGATGCCGATGTTGCGCACCACCGATTCGCCCTCGGCCGCCAGCGCCGCGATGACGTAGCTGTACCCGCCGCGGAGGTCCGGAACCACGACATCCGCGCCGTGGAGCGGAGTCGGGCCGTTGATGACCGCGGCCTGTTCGAGCGAGCGCCGCGGCACGCGACGGTCGGGGCTGTCGATGCCCTGCGGGTGCACGACGATGTCGGCGCCCATCTGCACGAGGGCCTCGGTGAAGCCCAGGCGGTTCTCGTACACCGTCTCGTGCACGACCGACGTGCCCTGGGCCTGGGTCAGCGCCACGATGAGCGGCTGCTGCCAGTCGGTCATGAAGCCGGGGTGGACGTCGGTCTCCACCACGACGGGCTTGAGCGCGCCCCCACGGCGGAACTGGATGCCGTCCTCGCGCACGTCGAACCATCCGCCGGCCTTGCGGAAGACGTTGAGGAACGTGAGCATCTCCTGCTGCTTGGCGCCGCCGACGAAGATGTCGCCGTCGGTGGCCAGAGCCGCGCACGCCCACGATGCCGCCTCGTTGCGGTCGAAGATCGCGCGGTGGTCGTACCCGCGCAGCGACTCGACGCCCTCGATCAGGATGACGCGGTTGGGCTCGTACGAGATGATCGCGCCCATCTTCTGCAGCACCGCGATCAGGTCCATGATCTCCGGCTCGATGGCGGCGCCGCGAAGCTCGGTGATCCCCTTGGCCCGGACGGCCGTGAGCAGAACCTGCTCGGTGGCACCGACGCTCGGGTAGGGCAGGTCGATCTTCGCTCCGTGCAGCCCGTTGGGCGCGGTGATGCGGATGCCCTCGTAGCTCTTGTCCACGACGGCGCCGAAGGCGCGCAGCGCGTCCATGTGGAAGTTGATCGGCCGGTCGCCGATGCGGCAGCCGCCCAGGTCGGGGATGAGCGCCTCGCCGAGAAGATGCAGCAGGGGACCGCAGAAGAGGATCGGGATGCGGCTGGAACCGGCGTAGGCGTCGATCTCCTCGAAGTGCGCGGTGGCGGCGCCGCTCGGGTCCAGCCGGATCTCGCCGTCCTGCGCACCGTCCTCCACGCGCACGCCGTGCACCTCGAGCAGCGAGCGGACGATCTGGACGTCGCTGATGTCGGGCACGTCGCGGAGGATGCTCGGGGTCTCTCCCAGGAGGGCGGCCACCATCGCCTTCGTGACGAGGTTCTTGGCGCCCTTGACCTCGACCCGACCGGTGAGCGGTCGTCCACCACGGATGGAGAGGACTTCGCCGGATTCGCCTGCCGGGCCGGAGTATGCGGCGCCGGTGTCGGGGACGAGTGTTCTCATGCGGTGGACCTCACTTGGTGTTGACGAGGGGGTTTCACGCCGGCCCGGGTGCGGCCGGCGGGGCTTAGCGAACGGGCAGCGTCCGCGGTCGCCATGCCTCGCGGCGAGCCTCGAACTGCGCGATCTTGTCTTCGTTACGCAGCGTGAGCCCGATGTCGTCGAGCCCCTCGAGAAGCCGCCACCTAGTGTAATCGTCGATGTCGAAGGGGACTCGGAGGTCGCCCAGGCGCGCCTCGCGCGCCTCGAGGTCGACCGTCATGGAAACGCCCGGCTGCGCGTCCACGGCCGCCCAGATCCGCGCGAGGTCGTCGTCGGAGATGACGCCCGCGACCAGGCCTTGCTTGCCGGAGTTGCCGCGGAAGATGTCGGCGAACCGGGGGCTGAGCACGACGCGGAAGCCGTAGTCGCGAAGCGCCCACACCGCATGCTCCCGGCTGGATCCCGTGCCGAAGTTCGGGCCGGGGACGAGGATCGATGCGGACGAGAACGCCGGCTGGTTCAGGACGAAGTCGGGATCCTGCCGCCAGCTGGCGAACAGTGCGTCTTCGAAACCGGTCTTGGTGACGCGCTTGAGGTAGACGGCCGGAATGATCTGGTCGGTGTCGACGCCCGAGCGCTTGAGAGGGGCGACGACACCGGTGTGCGTGACGAACTTGTCCATGTCAGGCCTCCGCTCGGATGGACGCGGCCTCGTGCAGGGGAGACAGGTCGCTCGGACTCGACAGCGTCCCGCGGATCGCCGTGGCGGCCGCCACGAGCGGCGAGACCAGGTGCGTGCGGCCGCCCTTGCCCTGACGCCCCTCGAAGTTGCGGTTCGACGTCGAGGCGCACCTCTCCCCCGGCGCGAGCTGGTCGGGGTTCATGCCCAGGCACATCGAGCACCCGGCGAAACGCCACTCGGCGCCGAATTCTTCGATGATCTTGTCCAGGCCCTCAGCCTCCGCCTCGAGGCGCACCCGCGCCGAACCGGGGACGACCATCACGCGGACGCCCTCCGCCTTGGTGCGCCCGCGGATGATGGAGGCGAAGGCGCGGAGGTCTTCGATGCGGCTGTTCGTGCACGAACCCATGAAGACCGCATCCACGCGCACGTCCTTGAGAGGCGTGCCGGGAGTGAGGTCCATGTACTCCAGCGCGCGGCGCGCGGCCGCCTTGTCGCCTTCGTCGGCGAGAGCCTCGGGGTCGGGCACCACATCGCTGAGCGAGACGCCCTGGCCGGGGTTGGTGCCCCACGTCACGAACGGCTCGAGCTCGTCGGCGTCGAGGAAGACCTCGGCGTCGTAGACGGCCCCGTCGTCGCTGGGGAGCGTCCGCCAGTAGGCGACCGCCTCCTCCCAGTCCTGACCTTCTGGCGCGTGCGGGCGGCCCTTGAGGTAGGCGAAGGTCGTCTCATCCGGTGCGACCATGCCGGCGCGCGCGCCCGCTTCGATCGACATGTTGCAGATCGTCATCCGTCCCTCCATCGAGAGGGCGCGGATGGCGGAGCCGCGGTACTCCAGAACGTAGCCCTGGCCGCCGTTGGTGCCGATCTTGGCGATCACGGCGAGGATGATGTCCTTCGCGGTGACCCCGGGCTTCAGTTCGCCCTCGACGGTGATCGCCATCGTCTTGAAGGGCTTGAGGGGCAGGGTCTGCGTGGCCAGCACGTGCTCGACCTCGCTCGTCCCGATCCCGAAGGCCATCGCGCCGAACGCGCCGTGAGTGGAGGTGTGACTGTCGCCGCACACGACGGTGATGCCCGGCATGGTCAGGCCCAGCTGCGGCCCGACCACGTGGACGATCCCCTGCTCCTTGTCGCCGAGGGAGTGCAGCCGCATGCCGAACTCCGCCGCGTTGTTGCGCAGCGTCTGGATCTGCGTGCGGCTGGTGAGGTCGGCGATCGGCTTCCCGATGTCGAGGGTCGGAGTGTTGTGGTCCTCCGTCGCGATGGTGAGGTCCAGCCGCCGCACCGGGCGTCCCTCGGCGCGCAGACCGTCGAAGGCCTGGGGGCTGGTCACCTCGTGCACGAGGTGCAGGTCGATGTAGATCAGGTCGGGTTCACCGTTCTCGCCCTTGACGACGAGATGGTCGTCCCAGACCTTCTCCGCGAGGGTGCGGGGACGATCGGGGATGGACGTGATGACGGGGTGGGGAGTGCCCATGGGTTCTGCCGTTCTCCTCGGGTGAGATCAAGCCAGCGACGAACTCCGCGACGAGAGAGGCCTGTTACGAGGTCCCGCCGCGGCCGCTAAGGAGAAGGCGAGCGATCCGCACGGCCCCACGATACCACCGCGCCCGGCCCGATCGTCCGACAACCGGGGTCCTCGCTCCGGGCGGGTCAGTGCCCGCGCTTCTCCCCCGGCGAGGGCTCCTCGACGGACGGCGGGGTGCCCTTCTCCGCGGCGACCCGGGAGGCAGCCGCGACGGCCGTGGCCGCCCGACGGTCGCGCGCCGAGGCGAGAAGGCTCGCGATGGTGGCGACGGCCATCGCGGCGACGATCACGACGAGCGACGCGCCGGTGGAGATCTCCGGTGCCCACTCGATGTGCTCCCCGCCGTTGACGAAGGGCAGCTCGTTGACGTGCATCGCGTGGAGGATGAGCTTCACGCCGATGAAGGCGAGGATGAACGCGATGCCGTAGTGCAGGTAGCGAAGACGATCCAGGAGGTCGCCGAGGAGGAAGTAGAGCTGGCGCAGACCCATCAGGGCGAAGATGTTCGCCGTGAAGACGATGAAGGCGCTCTGGGTGATACCGAAGATCGCGGGAATCGAATCGATCGCGAAGAGCAGGTCCGTGACCCCGATCGCCACGAAGACGATGACCATGGGCGTCCACATCTTCTTTCCGCCCACCACCGTGCGGATCTTCGACCCGTCGTACTCGTCGCTGATATCGATGGTGCGGCGCAGCAGACGCACGATGAAGTTCTCCCGCTTGGCCTCATCCTCATGTTCACCGCCGGGGAAGGCCTGCCGGATCGCGGTGTAGACGAGGAACGCGCCGAAGGCGTAGAAGATCGGGCTGAAGTTCTCGATGACGGCCGCCCCGACCAGGATGAACGCACCGCGCAGGACGAGCGCGATGATGATGCCCACCATCAGCACTTCCTGCTGGTAGCGACGCGGCACGGAGAACTGCGACATGATCAGCACGAAGACGAACAGGTTGTCGATCGACAGGCTGTATTCGGTGAGCCACCCGGCGATGAACTGCCCGGCGTACTCACCGCCGGCGAAGACCCACATGAGCGCCGCGAAGATGAGTGCGAGCGTGACGTAGAAGACGACCCACAGGGTCGACTCCCGCGTCGAGGGGATGTGGGGCCGCTTCAGGATCAGCAGCAGGTCGGCGACCAGAATCAGCGTCAGCACGACGAGGGAGCCGATCTCGAACCACAGCGGCAGTTCCAGGTCCATGGGGGCCTTTCGAAGGATGAGGGTATAGGAGCCGAAAGTCTCTCCCCGCGACCGGGGTCGCGGCACGCACCGGGACGCCGCAGAAGGAGCCCGTGATGACGAATGCGTGCTGTCGGGATACTCCCTCTCGCGCCGTCCAGTCTACCGCGGCGCAGCAGCCGCCGAAGAGACGCCGAGACGATCCGGTCCCGGTGGACACCTCCTGGGTGAGAGACAATGATCCGGCCGCGACGGTGCGCGGGCGAGGACGGAACGACATGGCCCACGAGCAGGTCGACGACGCGGCGCTGGTGGCGCACGCCGCCAGCGGATCGGAGTTCGCCTTCCGCGCGCTGTATCGGGCGTACGTGCGACCGGTCTACTGGATCGCTCACCGCCTCCTGAACGACGGCCCCGATGCGGAGGACGTCGCGCAGGAGACGTTCGTCCTGGCGTGGCAGAAGCTGCCCGGCTTCCAGCTGCAGGGGGCCTCCCTCCTGCCGTGGCTCGCGACCATTTGCCGCCTGCAGGCGGCAAATCGCCTGCGTGCGCGACGCCGCGATCGCAGCCGAACCGCCGATCTGGATGACCGCATCCCGGCCCCGGTCGACATCGAGAAGGAGGTCGTGGACGCCCTGACCGTCGACGCGATACTCCGCGAGGTCGAAGGGCTGAGCGACCTCGATCGGGAGATCTTCCGGCTGTGCGCCGCAGAGGGCTACGCCTATCAGGAAGCGGCGGAGCTCCTGGGCGTGAGCCACGGTGTCGTACGCAATCGTCTCTCCCGCATCCGCACGCGCGTGCGGACAGCCGTGACCGAGACGGAGAACGCATGAACCCCACCCAGTTCGATCCGACGGTCCTCCCCCGTCTCAGCGACGAGCGCGTCGGCGTCATCGAGCGCCGCGTGTTCGCCGACATCGAAGCCGACCGACGCCGGCACCGCCGGCACCGGCGAATCGGTTGGTCGATCGGCAGCGCCGCCGCGGCGGTGGTGGTCGCCGCGGCGGTGATCGCGCCCGCAGTCCTGTCCTCCCTCCCGGGCGCCGCCGGCGAGAACTCGGCCGTTGCACCGATGAGCGGTTCCCGAGACGGCGGCATCGCACTCATCCCCGAGTCGGCGGTGGAGGGGCAGCTCGGCGCCGCGGACGAGACCACAGCCGCGGAGGGCCCGCGCGACGTGATCTCCACCGGCTCGGCGAGCGTCGTCGTCGACGATGTCGCGGCGGCGGCCGATGCGATCGCCCTGGACGCCCAGGAGCGCGGCGGTTACGTCGAGTCCCTCAGTGTGGGCGCGGACGGGCGCGCCGTCGGCGAGGTCGGGGACGGTTCCGAGGTGCTGGTGTACCCCGCGCCGATCCCCGGCGACGGGGGCTCGGTGACCGTCCGCCTTCCGGCCGATCAGCTGGACGCGGCGATCGCACGCCTGTCGGACGTGGGGGATGTGACCTCGTCGACCGTGTCGCGCCAGGACGTCACCGACCAGGCCATCGACCTGCGCGCTCGGGTCGCGGCTGCCGAGGCATCCGTCACCCGGCTCACCGAGCTCATGGCCCAGGCCGCGGATGTGGCCGATCTCCTCGCGGCCGAGAGCGCGCTCTCGGAGCGTCAGGCGGCCCTCGAATCCGACCGCCAGCAGCTCGCATCACTGGACGGCCGAATCGAGATGTCCACCCTCACCGTCCACGTGGCGCCGCGGTCGATCCCGGTCCAGGCCGATCCCGCCGGGTTCACCGACGGCGTGGCGGCGGGATGGAACGGGCTGGTCGCAGCTCTCAACGGGCTCGTCATCGCCATCGGCTTCCTCCTGCCCTGGCTCGCTGTGCTCGCCGCGGCCGGGGCCGTCGTGTGGAGCGTGGCCCGGCTCGTCCGCCGCACGCGCGCCCGCGGCGCGGGGGTCGAGGACGCGTGAATCCGGCTCGGGATCAGGCGACCTGGCGGCCGCACATCCCGCACTCGCCGGTCGCCGACACCTCGACGTAGCACTCCGGGCACATCGCCCGCACGGTATCCGACGGCGCGGGGCGGCGCGGGGCAGCCTCCGGGCGGGCGGCACGGGGGCCGGCGGGGCGGCGGGCGGGGCGGCTCGGCGCCGTCGCCGCCGCCGGAGGCGCGGCGGGCGCGGCAGGGGTGTGTGCGGAGCAGTAGAAGCGCACGTAACCGGCGTGGTTGTTCGGGTGGCGATGCTTCACCGCCCACAACTCGGTGCGGGGCAGGGGCTCCGACCCCGCGCCGCATGCGAAGCACCGCGTGTCCTCGCCCGGCGCGGCATCGGCCGCGGGGGTGGGCACGTCGAACGGGATCTGATCCCGCCAATCGGATGACTGCACGATCCGCATGGCGTCTCCTCCTCGTTCCCCCTCCACGGTACGCGACCGGCGGGGCTCTTGCGGCCGATAGCCGCGCGCTGGTCAGTCGCCGGCGAGCAGACGCTCGCGTACCTCTCGGCGCATCACCTTGCCGATGAGCGAGCGCGGCAGGTCGTCGACGGCGACGATGCGCCGCGGCACCTTGTAGGCCGCGAGGTGCTTGCGGGAGTAGTCGCGGAGCGCCTCGACGTCCAGCTGGGCGCCGTCGCGCAAGACCACCGCAGCTGCCACCTCCTCCCCTCCGCTCGAGCGGGGAAGGGCGACGACGGCCGCCTCCGCGACGTCGGGGTGGGTCCGGAGGGCGTCCTCCACCTCCGTCGGGGAGACGTTGAATCCGCCGGTGATGATCAGCTCCTTGAGCCGGTCGACGATCGTGACGAATCCGTCCGGCGACACGGAGGCGATGTCGCCGGTACGCAGCCACCCGTCGGCGAGCAACGTGGCGGCGGTGTCACCCGGGCGCTGCCAGTAGCCCTGGAAGACCTGCGGGCCCCTCAGCAGCAGCTCGCCGGTCTCCCCGAGAGGCCGGTCCACCGACGGGTCATCCGGGTCCACGACCCGGATCTCCGTGCTCGGGAAGGGCACGCCGACCGTGCCGGGGCGGCGCGTCGGCCCCATCGGGTTACCGAGGGCGACCGGCGAAGTCTCGGTCATGCCGTAGCCCTCCACGAGGAGACCACCGGTGGCCTCCTCCCAGCGCTGGACGGTCGCCACCGGAAGGCTCATCGCTCCGGAGATCGCGAACCGCACGCTGGAGAGGTCGATCGTGCCGCGCGACGCCGCGCGTGCGAGCCGGTCGTAGATGGGGGGAACGGCGGGAAGGAACGTCGGCGGGCTCTTCTTCGCCGCATCCGTCACGAGCTCGATGTCGAAAGTGGGGAACAGCACGAGCTTCGCGCCGATGCTCATCGCGAAGGTGAGGCACAGGGTCATCCCGTAGGCGTGGAAGAGGGGCAGCACCCCGTAGAACGTCTCCTCCCCGTCGACGAGCCCGGGCACCCAGGCTCGGCCCTGCATGGCGTTCGCGCGGAGGTTGGCGTGCGTGAGCATCGCTCCCTTCGGCGTTCCCGTCGTCCCGCTGGTGTACTGCAGCAGCGCGATGTCGTCGAGCGCAGGTCCGGGCACCCGCCGCGGGAGACGCCGGGAGGCGACGAGCCTCCGCCAGGTGTGGGGATGCCGCGTCTTGGGGGTGCTGGTCATCCGCTCGCGCGCTTCGCGGGCCTTCGGAATCGGCAGACGCAGGGCGGCGCGCTTGCCGAAGGGCAGCGCCTCGGTCATGTCGACGCTGACGATCCGCTCGACAGCGAGATCGGAGGGGAACCCCGCGACGGTGTCGTAGACCTTGTCCCATACGATCGCGAAGCGCGAGCCGTGATCTTCGAACTGGTGACGCAATTCGCGAGCGGTATACAGCGGGTTGTGCTCGATCACGATGGCGCCGAGCCGCAGCGTGGCATAGAAGGCGATGACGTGCTGCGGGCAGTTCGGCAACACGAGCGCGACCCGGTCGCCGCGCCGCACGCCGAGGCGTCGAAGCCCCTCCGCGGCACGATCGATCAGCTCGCCGAGCTGTCGGTACGTGGTCGTCGCTCCGAAGAACTCCAGCGCCGGGCGACCGGGGAAGGTGCCGATGCTGGCAGCCATCATCTCCGGCAGAGTCTGTGAGGGCGGCTGGATGTCGGCGGGAACGCCGTCGGCGTAGGAGGAGAGCCAGGGACGAGAGTCGTACGGGTTGCTCGACATGTCGCCATCCTTCCCCGGGTGCGCCTGCGCCCCGGCCTCTTGCGTGGGCAACGAAAGAGTGCCCGTCCAGACGGACAGGCACTCTTCGGTGTTGGTGACCCCAGCGGGATTCGAACCCGCGTTACCGCCGTGAGAGGGCGGCGTACTAGGCCACTATACGATGGGGCCGTCAGACAACCGTTCGATTATGCCATGCCCTCTCCGGGTCGGCCAAATCGTCGCACACGATGCCGGGGGCGGTTGCCGTCGGGCCGGCGGACCGGTTGACTCGCCGGTATGCGAGTGACCAAGTACGAGCACGCGACGCTGCGCGTCGAGGCGTCAGGCAAGCAGCTCATCATCGATCCCGGGGTTTTCACCACCCCCCTCACCGACCTGGGGACCGTCATCGGGATCGTGGTCACGCACGAGCACCCCGATCACTGGACGGCCGAGCAGCTGGATCGCATCCTCAAGGCCACGGGGGGCGTGCCGATCTTCGCCCCGGCCGGGGTCGCGCACGCGGCAGCGGGCTACGACATCACCGTGGTCGCTCCTGGCGACACCGTCGAGCTCGACCCGTTCCGCCTCGAGTTCTTCGGCGGCCGGCACGCCGTCATCCACGAGTCGATCCCCGTCGTCGACAACGTCGGAGTGCTCGTCAACGGTGCCTTCTACTACCCGGGCGACTCGTATGCCGTGCCGAAGGGAGCCGATGTGCAGCTGCTCGCGGCGCCCGTGGGAGCGCCGTGGCTGAAGATCGGGGAGGCGATGGACTTCGTGCTCGCCGTCGCGCCGCGCCGCGCCTTCGGCACGCACGACATGACCCTCTCCGTCGCCGGGCGCGACATGGGCCGTGCCCGCCTGCAGTGGGCGACCGAGCAGCACAGTGGGCAGTTCCTCGCCCTGGATCCGGGAGACAGCGCCGACATCTGACGCTCTCGGCGCAGGGAGCGGCTCAGCTCCCCTGTGCCGGCGCGCGGACCCACACGTGCACGCGATCGCCGTTGTGCACGAAGCGGAGGAACGTGTTCGCCGGCAGGTCGCCGAACACGTTCGCGCGCATGCCGCGCCAGATCCGCAGATCGATGAGGGGGTCGAGCCCGGCGGGCGTGCAGTTGACCCCCAGGGTGCCGTACCGCTCCGCCTCGATGACGAGGCACCGCTCCCCCGTCGTCGCCAGCACCAGCCAGATCTGAAGCTGCTCGTACGCCTCGAAGCGTTGCACCTCCTGGACGGTGACATCCGCGGCATCCAGGAATCCCTGCTGCGCGATCCGCTCGCCCTCCTCGCCCGCCGGGATGCGGCCGAGGCTGCTGTCGGAGCGGGGTGCCGACAGCTGCGTGACACCCCACACCAGGCATGTCACGAGCACGATCGCCGCGGCCCCGCCGACCCAGCGTCGCCGAAGCAGCGCCCGCGCGCGGAGAAGAAGCGCGCCCGTGAGCGGCCGCTCCTGGCCCGCCGGGTCATCGGGCGGGAGCTCATCCGAAGCGTCACCGCTGTCGGCGCCGCCGGGCGCGCCAGCCCTCACGACATCGGGCTCCCCGGCCGACCGGTCATCCGGTGCGGGAGCCGCGGGGGCAGGCGGCCGGTCCGGCGGCGAAGGAGCCGGCCCCCCGTCCTGCAGCATCCGGTGGTGCGACGCCCGTTCGAGCGCCTCGAGCCGTGCCACCGCCGCCGGATCGGAGACGATATCGGGGTCCGGGCCATAGGCCCGGCGGCGCAGGGCCGCGAGTTCCCGAGATTCCTCAGGACCCAGCGCCGTCGCGTCCATGCTTCATTATGGTCGCCGCGCGGATCGCGGCTACCTGCCCGGATGACGCGCGCCCGCGCACCCCATCCCGCTCAGTGATCCCGCGCGTGCCTGCTGATGCGTGCGGAGGCTGCCGGGAGGCGGAACACGCGGACGGCGTTGTCCTCCTCGACGAGCACCCTCTCGTGCGGAGCGATCTTCATGTTGCGGATCCGCGCAACTTCGAATGCCTGGTCGTAGCCGGGCGCGAAGGAGGCGAACAGCAGCCGCTCGGGTCCGAGCTCGCTGACGATCTGCTCGAGGAAGTCCTGCCGGTACTCCCCGTTCGAAAGCACGGAGATGTTCGGGGCCCCTCGAAGTGCCGCCCAGGCGTCAACCATGCTCAACCCGGAGATGTTGATCTGGCCGCCGGAGGTGAGCACCAGCTGGGCGTCGGGTACCGCGCGCGCGAGGTCCAGCACCTGAAGCGGTTCGGATCGGTTCGTCACTCCGGCGACGATCACGACAGGCAGTCCGAGCTCAGCCGCCAGCGCCACGACGGGCTGGGCGTCCTGGATGCGGAACACCTCGTGGTCCGGATCGAGATAGACGCCGACGCAGCCGAGCTCTTCCGCGCAGCGGCGGAGCTCCTGCAGCGCCTGCGCACCCTGGTTGGGGTCCACCCGGGCGAGCCGATGGATGCGGGCCTCCCCGGCGGCCGACCGGTGGAGCCTGTCGTTGGCGGGTGGCAGTGCGTAATCGCGGCCGCGTGCGGGCGCCGCGATGACCGCTTCGACGCCGGCTGCCACCGCTTCGTCGAGGCACCGTGCGACGTCGAGCGACGGACCGAACAGGTTGTCGCCGATGATCACCACGGCGTCGATCATCGTGCTTTCTCCAGACCGAGTAGCCGGGCGGCGTTTCCACCCAGGATCGCGCTCTCCACCTCTGGGGTGAGCCCGAGACGGCGGATCTTCGCCACTTCCAGCGCCGGGTTGCACCCCGGCCCGTCGCTGCCGAACACCACCCGCTCTGCGCCCACCGCGGCGACGGCGACCTCGATGAGTTCGGGGTGCGGCATCGCGGAGGTCTCCAGGACGACGTTCGGAAGCCGCTCCGCCGTCGCGATGGCGTCGCGCACGTGGAAGTAGCCGCCCATGTGGCCGAAGACGACGACGCACTCCGGAACCGCGGCGGCGGCCAGCCCGAGAGCCTGCGGAGTGGTGTACGGGTCGTCTCCGCAGTGGAACAGCACGGGCAGTCCCGCGCCGGCGGCGATGCGGAGCAGCGCGATCGTCGCCTCACCGGCGGGATGCGCCAGGGTCGTGGTGGGATGCGTCTTGATCCCCCGGACTCCCGCGGCAACGGCCTGCGCGATGAGGCCGGGCATCTCCTCCTGGAAGTTCGGGTTCACCCGCACGAAGGGCACGAGACGATCCGGGTATCGCCGCGCGGCATCGGTGATGTAGTCGAGCGCATCGGGGTTTGAGCCGGGGAGATCGGTGTAGGTCATGATCACCGCACGGTCGATGCCCGCCTCATCGAGCAGCCCGACGATCTTCTCTGGCGGATCGACCCAGCCGAACGCGGGTGCTTCATCGACGTGCGTGTGGAAGTCGATGATCATGTCTCTGCTCCCGCTCGGGTCTGGCCGTCCGGCACGAGACCGTGGCGACGTTCTGGATCGGTGGGGGCGCCTGCGGGGTAGGTCATCGAACCGTGTACCCGCCGTCGATCATGAGTGAGGAGCCCGTCATGAAGCTGGACTCGTCGCTCGCGAGGAAGACGGCGCCGGCGGCGATCTCTTCCGGACGACCGAGACGGTTCAGAAGGGTGTCGCCCTCCCACGTGGCCAACAGCTCCTCGGGGTTCGGGACGCCCACGAGCTGTCGCCGGATGAGCGGCGTGTCGGTCGGACCGGGGCAGAGGGCGTTCACGCGAATGCCGTGCTCGGCATAATCGATCGCCAGCACCCGGACGAGACCGATCACACCGTGCTTGGCGGGCACATACGACGTGAAGCCGGTCAACCCGGCGAACGCGAGCTGAGAGCCCAGGGCGATCAGCGAGCCGCCCCCACCGTCGATGACGTGGGGCAGTGCGGCCTTGAACGTGACGAACGGCCCACGGAGCATGACCGCCATGTGGTGATCCCACTGCTCGACGGAGATCTCCGTCGCCTTTCCCACGAGCTCGTACCCGGCCCCGGCCACGACCACGTCGAGGCCGCCGAGCGTGTCCGCTTCGGCGTCCACCCACTCCTGAACCGCCGCCGGGTCGGCCACGTCCACGACGGAGAACCGCGCTCCCGACTCCTCGACGACGCTCCGCGCCTCGGGATTGATGTCGCTGACCGAGACGGTCGCTCCCTCCGCCGCGAAACGCTGGGCGATGGCGAGGCAGATTCCCGAGCCGCCGCCGGTCAGAAGGATGCGTTTACCGGCGAGCCGGTCGGAGGTCACTTCGCGTCCGTCCAGACGGTGTCCTTCGTGAAGGTGCGGTCGAAGCCGCCACCGTTCCAGCTCGTCATCTTCACCGGGTGCACGCGGAACGGCACCCGCGGGAACTGGAAGGTGCTCTCGCCGTACTCCATGCCCTCGGGCCCGAGATAGCGCAGGATCATTTCCTTCATCGGCTCGATGTAATCGAAGTCTTCACCGAGGAACTCCACGTCCGCCTTCGCGCTGACGCGCTTGTACGGCAACTCGGGGTTGTCGATCAGGATGCCGCAGCGCGGGTCCCGTCGGAGGTTCTTCACCATCCCGGTCCGCTCCTTGCTGACGATGAGAAAGGATGCTCCGTCCCACGTGTACCAGACCGGGCTCACGGTGGGGTACCCGTCTTCGTTCACCGTCGCGATCTTGGCGAACCGCCGGCCCGTGGTGAGGAACTCGCTGAGCTCGTCGGGGGTCATGCCCCGGCCGTCGTTGCTCGTCATTGCCATGATGTCTCTCCTTGTTGAGGTCTGCAGCCGTGGGCTCACGCCGCCGGTGCGGGTTCTTTCACTGTGGTCGGGCGTCGGGGGCGACGGGGATGGGCGACCTTGTTGGCGAACAGTGCCGCGGCGAAGAGGATGATCAGGCCGCGGAAGAGCTGCTGGTACCAGACCTCGATCCGCATGAGGTTGAAGACGTTTCCCAGGAGCGCGAAGAGCACGACACCCCCCAGGAGACCGATCAAGCGACCGCGCCCGCCCGCCAGGCTCGCCCCGCCGATGACGACGATGGCGAGGGTGATGAATTCCAGTCCGTTCGCCGCGTTGGGGTCGCCCACTCCCGTGCTCCCGAGGAAGACCAGGCCGGCGAGCCCGCCGAGCAGACCAGAGCCGACCAGCGCGGACGTCTGCACCGTGCGCACCCGCACGCCACTGAGCGCGGCGACGGTGGGGTCGCCGCCGACCGCGTACACGCGGGCGCCCCAGACGGTTCGCCGCAGCAGGAACCACGCGGCGACCCATACCAGGATCACGAGGAGGACGATGAGGTAGACCCCGCCCACCGTCGCGTTGTAGAAGCCGGTCAGCGCAGGTGAGGCCTGGCCGGTGGGGGTGGGAGCGATGAACAGCACCACACCCTGCAGCACCGTCCCGGTTGCGAGGGTCGCGATGAACGATTCCACGTTGAACCGCACCACGAGCAGGGCGTTCAGCGCGCCGACACCGAGCCCGGCGAGGAGCGCCACGGCCACTCCGGCAGCGACGTTCCCATCCGAGCCGCCCATGACCATCGCCGCCAGGATGGACGCGAGTTTGGCGTTGGCCGCGATGGAGAGGTCCACGCGCCCGATCAGGACGGCGAGGAACTGGGCCAGCGCCACCAGGCTCAGCCCCGCGCCCTGCCGCGCCACGCTGTTGAGGTTGTTCGGCGTGCCGAAGCGGTCGGCGAAGACGAGAGCGACGACGCCCAGCGCGAGCACCACCACCCACACGACGGCGCCGTTGCCCGCGGCGCGGCCGAGCCGTTCGGACAGTGTCGAGCGCCTCATGACGCCACCTGCGTACCGGGTCCGGGGGCCGAGATCAGCCGCATGATGTCTTCCTCTCCGGTGCCTTCGGCGGACAGTTCACCGACGATCTCCCCATCGGCCATCACCAGGATGCGATCGGAGAGCCCGAGCACCTCGATGAGCTCCGACGAGATGAGCAGGATCGCCTTCCCACTGTCCGCGAGCGTTCGCAGGATGCTGTAGATCTGCTCCTTCGCCCCCACATCGACGCCGCGGGTGGGTTCGTCGAAGAGGATCACGTCGGGAAGCAGCTCCAACCACTTCGCGATCACGACCTTCTGCTGGTTCCCGCCCGAGAGCTCGCCCACCGCGGCACGGCCGTCCGTGGCCGTTCGGATCGAGAGGCGCTCGATGGCCGCCGCGACGAGGACGGCCTCCTGCTTCCTGCTGATCGCACCGAACCTGTTGCGCAGCCGGCGCCAGGAGAGCATGGACACGTTGTGCGCGACCGACTTGCCGAGGGCCAGGCCCGCGCCCTTGCGGTCTTCCGGGAGGTACGCCACCCGCGCGCGCATCGCATCACGCGCGCCGCGCAGCGACACCGGCTTTCCGCCGATCCGCAGGTCGCCGCCGACCAGGGGGACGTCGCCGAAAAGGCCCCGTGCGAGACGGGACCGACCCGACCCCTGCAGCCCGGCGACGCCGACGATCTCGCCCGCGCGCAAGGTCAGATCCACCGGCGCGGCCAGCCCCGCGATCTCCAGCCCCCGCGCCTCGAGGATGGGCGCGCCGGGCGACACCGTCGCCGTCGGGAACAGCTGGGTGATCTCGCGCCCGACCATCATGGAGATCAGATCGTCGGCGGTCGTTTCCGCGAGTTCGCCCTCACCGCTGTTTCGGCCGTCCTTCAGCACCGCGTACGTCGTGCAGAGCGAGAAGACCTCCTCGATGCGGTGACTCACGTACAACACCGCGACGCCCTCGGAGGCCAGTTTGCGGATGACACGGAGGAGCGAGGCCAGCTCCTCGCCGGAGAGCACGGCGGACGGTTCATCCAGCGCCAGCACGGTGACGTCACTGGCCAACGCCTTCGCGATCTCCACCAGCTGGGCCTCTGCCACGCCGAGCGTCTCGACCAGGGCACGAGGCGAGACCTTCGCGTGCACCCGCTCCAGGAGTTCCGCACTTCGGGCGTTCATCTCCGCGCGCCCCAGAACCCCCATCCGATGCCGCTCGCTCCCCAGGAAGATGTTCTCGGCGACCGTCAGCGAGGGAATCAGGGAGAACTCCTGGTGGACGATGGCGATGCCCAGGTCGCGGGCGTTCTTCGGCGAGTGCCGGCGAGGGTCCACTTCCTGACCGAAGACGCGGATCTCGCCCGCGTCCGGCCGAACGACGCCGGTGAGGATTTTCAAGAGCGTGGATTTCCCCGCCCCGTTCTCACCCATCAGGGCGGCCACCTCACCCGGCGCGACCCGCAGCGAGACGTCGTCCAGCGCGCGGACAATGCCGTAAGCCTTCGAGATGCCTCGCAACTCGATGGCGTGTCCAGTCCCGGTCATGTTCTCTCGTTCCCGAGCGACCGGCGGGAGACGGTGGTCTCCCGCCGGTCGCCACGAATCACTTGCCGAATCCGGCGTCCAGGTAGACGCTGTCGTCGGCGACCTTCGGGCCGACGAAGTCATCGTTGAAGTCCGGCTCGTACCAGGTCTTCGCCTCCGACTCGTCGTACGGCGCCGTGCCCTCCATGACGTCGATCACGTCGGTGTACTTGGCCACCGGCTCACCCGCGAGAACCTGGAATACGGTGTTCACGCACTCCTGCGCGGCAGCGGCCGGGAAGGGCGCGACGAAGAACTCCAGGTCCTCCTCGATGGCGAGCCGGAGGAAGCCGTTGGTCGGGTTGGTGCCGCCGATGAGCGGCAGCTCGACACCGGCCTCCTGATAGGCCTCGATCACGGCGGGTCCCATCTCGAGGCCACCGACCCACACCGCGTCCACGTCCGGCGTCTGGGCGATGACCGTGCGCATCACGTCCATCGCCTCGGCAGCCGACCAGTTGGCGTACTGCTCGCTCACGATGTCGATCCCGGGATACTGCGAGAACGCGGCTTCTGCCCCCGACTTCCAGAACTCGGCGGCGTCGGCCCCGGCGATGCCGTGCAGCATCACGACCTTGCCTTCGCCGTCCAGCCGCTTGGCCATCTCGTCGGCGGTGCTGAATCCCATCATGGGGATGTCGCGGCTGACCTCGGCGGTGTACGCCTCGCTCTGCACACCCGCGAGGCACGTGACGACGGGGATGCCTGCTTCGGTCGCCCTCTCGACGGCGGAGACAAGTCCCGCCCGGGAGAGCGAGGTGAGCAGAATGGCGTCGACGTCCGCGGCGATCGCGTCCTCGACGCCCTTCACCTGGTTCTCGGTGACGAAGTCCCACGGGACGTACATCAGGTTGCCGACCTTGCCGGACTTCTCGAACGCGTCTCTCATCACGGCGTCGAAGGTGGTGCCCCAACCGTTGGTCGGACCCTGAACCACCGCGGCGATGTCATAGGGAGCATCCGCGACGAAGGCGCTCGTGTCCACCGTGACCCCCGCCGCCGCAGTCACCTGCGCCGAGTAGGCGTCCTCGAGCACGGGACGACCGTTCTCGTCCATCTCGAACTCCACGGCGCCGGCGGGTTCGGCCGGTGCCTGCTGGGCGTTGCAGCCCCCCAGTCCCAGAGCCGTCGCCCCGATCGCGGTTATCGCCAGCCACTTTCGAGCGGCCGTCCATCGCATGTCTGTCATGAGTATCTCCTCGTGATCAAGAGAGCCGGGCGACTCTCCGAGTGGTGCAGGGGGAAGGGGCAACGAGGTCGCCGGCTGGCAGAGCGCCGTTTCATCGGCGGCGCTCGGGGAGGTGGAGCGTGAGGGCGAGGATCAGCACTACGCCCTTGAGGACGTTCTGGAGTGCGGGCGGGAGGCCGAGCACGACGATGAGGGTGAACAGCGCGCTGAGCACCAGCACGCCACCCAGCGCTGCGACGAACGACCCTTCGCCCCCCTTGAACCTCGCTCCGCCGAGGAGAGCGGCGGTGATGGAGTCCAGCTCCATCCCCACGCCGATGTTGCGGTCGATGTACCCGCTGAACCCGGTCTGCAGGGCGCCGGCGACGACCGCCAGAACGGCCGCCAGCGTGAAGGCCAGCCACTGCAGCCTGCCGACAGCGACTCCGGAGAGGGCCGCCATCCGGGGGC
The DNA here is from genome assembly GCF_057197625.1 of Microbacterium sp. Z6_144. Lineage (NCBI taxonomy): Bacteria > Bacillati > Actinomycetota > Actinomycetes > Micrococcales > Microbacteriaceae > Microbacterium > Microbacterium sp. Z6_144. Next base: position 1,457,330 of record NZ_JBXVPT010000001.1, on the reverse strand, counting down.
TCGCCCCGGAGAAGACGAGGTCGCGGCCGGATGCCGTCCTGCTCGTCCAGAAGGCCGCGAGGACGGACACGATGATCCAGATGAGGAAGATCATCGGCACCGGGCCGAGCGAACCGCGGGCGAAATCGATCAGCCCCTGAGGGGATTCTCCGCTCAGCGCCCCTCGCGTCCACAGCAGCTTCGCGCCCTCGAGAACCATGACCATGCCGAATGTCGCCACGAACGCAGGAACCCCCCGCCGCACGACGAGCCAGGAGTTGGCGCTGCCGACCACGATCGCGATGCCCAGCGCGAACGCGATCCCGGTGCCGATGTCGGGCGTGTTGGTCAGGGCGACACCGGTGATCCCCACCATCGCCGCGACCGACAGGTCGACGCCGCGCACCATGAGCACGAGCATCTGGCCCACTGTGAGGAGACCGAGGATGGCGGCCCGCCGGAGCGTGCTGCCGATGTTCACCGGTGCGAAGAAGTTGGGCGCAAGAATCGCCGCGACGATCAAGATCAGCGCCAGCGCGATGAAGATCCCCTTGCCGGAGAGCGCTGCCTCGACACCGCGCCGCACGGGGGCCAGTCGCTCAGCCGCTGAGGGGGCTGTCCGTGTGGCGCTCATCGATCGCCTCCGGACGGACGGCCGGCTCTGCCGAGCCGGGCGGAGACCCCGGCGCTGCGCACCACGACCGGGAAGCTTGCGCCGTTGTGGGCGGTGACGACCTGCCCGCCGACCGCGTCGACGGCGACGATGGCGCAGGTCGTTGTTCCAGAAGTCATCATCGCCTCCAGTTGCTGCTGCACGGCGGCGGCGAGTCCCACCTCACGCGCTCGGGCCGCCACCGACCGTGCGAGGCCACGGCCCAGCGCCGCCTCGCCCGAACCCGAGCACAGGACGCCGAACCGGTCATCGGTCCAGAAACCCGCGCCGGCAACGCAGGCGTCGCCGACCCGTCCCGGGAGCTTCCCGAGCAACCCACCCGTGCTGGAGGCGCTGGCGATCCGGCCTGCGTCGTCGACCGTGATGCAGCCGACGGTCTCGCTGGGGACGCGGCCGGTGAAGACGCTGCGGGTCGGATCGGCTGTGTAGGCCTCGAGCGCGAGGCGCTGCTCTTCCGTCACGAGATCGTCCGCCGGCATCCCCAGCGCGGCGGCGTACTCGGCCGCCTGGCCACCCACCAGCAGGACCGCGTTCTCCTCCCGCATCAGGCGGTAGGCGAGGCGGGCGGGATGACGGAGCCCCGGCACGGCGCCGACGCCGACGGCCGCTCCCGTCGCACCGCACGACACGGCGCCATCGGTCTCCACGGTGCCGGCCCGCGTCAGCACGGACCCGTAACCGCAGTTGAAGGCTTCGTCGTCTTCGAGGACGGCGACGGCGGCGAGGGCTGCTTCGATGCCGCCGTCGAATCGCTGATCCTGGGCCGCGGCGCCGGCGCTCTCCAGAGCACGGTAGGTCGGGTCGGAGGGCTCCATGTCGACCCCGCCGTGGGTGACCACGATCGGCAGCGCGAGCGCGGTGAGCTGCTCCGTGACGATGATGCGCGAACGATCCATGTCAGCCACCCACCCGCGCGGCAGCCCGGGCATTCGCCATCCGGGGCACGACGTGATTCATGAACGTGGCAGGTCCGGTGCGGAAGTCGGGGAACGACAGCACCGCGTTGGAGACCCCTGCCTCGTCCTCGAGCGCGCCCAGATAGGCCGCGACACGGTCGTACGATCCCACGAGGTGCGGGTGGAAGAAGCACGGACGCTGCACGACGGCCGCGCGGGTGGGATGGTCGAATTCGATCTGCTCGATCTCCTGCTGCGTCGCGAAGCGGCCGACCGCATGGCCCTGCTTATCGGTCGCGGCGGCGTTCTTGAGCCCGCCGGCGGCGTGATGATCGGTGTACCGCATGTACTCGTGGGCCTCCGCGAGAGCCTCGTCATCCGTCGCGGCGGTGATCACGCCGTACAGCGAGGCGCTGTCCACCGTGCGGCCGGCGACCGCCGCGGCCTCGAGCAGGTCGCGGCGCGCAGCGCCGACGGCGCTGAGGTCGCCCATGATGAAGTTCATGTCGGCCAGCTGGGCCGACAGGTCCAGTGAATTGCGTGACTGCCCCGGCACGATCACCTTCACTCCGTGCGCCGGGGTGGGCTGGACGAGGCAGTCGTCGAGACGGAAGAATTCGCCGTCCAGGGTCATCCTGCCGTCGGACCACAGACCGCGGAGCACGGTGATGTACTCCCGGGCGTACCGGTAGCGGTCGTGATGGTAGTTCTCCGGCCACAGCCCCATCTGCGCGTACTCGGCCTGATTCCACCCGGCCACGATGTTCAGGGAGAACCTGCCGCCGCTGGCATCGTCGAGCGTGGCGGCCATCCGCGCTGCCATCGCCGGGTGAATCGTGGGGGCAGCGACCGAGCCCCACAGCTCGAGCGTCGTGGTGGCTTCGACCAAGCCCGCGACCAGCCCGATCGGATCGACGCTGTAATCCCAGAAGCCGCTTCCATCGCCGTAGCCGCGGAACTTCGTCATGGCGAGCACGAACGAGAATCCGCGCTCCTCCGCGTCGACGGCGACCGATCGGTTCAGCTCATACGTCGGCTGGAAGGTCGGCGAGGCGCTGGAGAGGATGTAGCCGTCGTTCGTCGTCGGCATGAAGATTCCGAATCGCACGTCTCGCCTCTCTCCGGGCAGCGCCGGCACGCACCGACTCTCAGAAGATAGGTCTGTTGTCAGACATCTGGCAAGTCGGCACCGTTGGTTTTACACAGTCGTAACGCGGCGGCCGTCACCCCGCCAGCTCGCGCATTCCACGTCATGCGGGTCTTTCGGATGGCCGGTGTAGCATGTGCCGCGTGATCTCCACCGGGCAGTTGCGAGACGGACGTGCCCTCCCGGAGATGATCGCCGATCGCCTGCTCGAGGCGGTGGCGGACGGCCAGCTGAAGCCCGGCGAGCAGTTGCCGATGGAGACCGAACTGGCGCGTCAGATGGGCGTCGGTCGCACCTCTCTGCGAGAGGCCATTCAGAAATTGCGGGCGATGGGTGTGCTCGAAGTCCGTAAGGGCCGGGGCACCTTCGTCGTTGAAAGCACCCGTCTCGAACCCGTGCATGCCTTCGTCCACTGGTCGATCGAGAACGAGTTCGAGGTGACGGAGCTGCTGGAGGCCCGCATGTCCCTGGAGACGACGGCGGCCGGGCTCGCCGCCGAACGGGCGAGCGCGGGCGACCTCGCACGGCTTCGAAAAGCGTCGGCACGGCACATCGCGGCGCGCAGCATCGACACCCTCATCACGACCGACGAGGCGTTCCACGTCGCTTTGATCGACAGTGGCCGCAATGCGCTCATCGCGAAGCTCTACGCGATGCTCGTGCCCGGTCTACGGGACTTCCGCCGCATGTCACTGGCGATCCCCGCCTCCGCCGAGCGCTCCCGCGCCACGCACGAAGACATCGTCCGCGCCGTCGCATCGCGGGACGTGCGCGCCGCGCGGCAGGCGACGGCTGAGCACCTGTGGCCGCTCTACTCGTCGGTGACGAGAGCTGCCAACCGGGGGCAGCGACGCGGAGAAGCACATGCCAGTACCGACCGGACCGTGTGGTTCCTAGACTGATTCGCCGGGGCGGGTGCAGAGGAGCGCCGCTCGCACAGAGAATCTTGCTGGGGTACCTGGACTCGAACCAAGAACAACGGTACCAGAAACCGCCGTGTTGCCAATTACACCATACCCCACCGGTTCACAACCGAAGCCGTGCCGACGATCCAGTCTAGACGACCGCGGGACCCTCGCCAAACCGGCGGCTACCTCCCGAGGTGCCGGACCAGGGCCTCCAGGCGCCGGATGCTGGCCGCCTTGCCGAGGAGTTCCATCGACTCGAACAGGGGCGGCGACACGCGACGGCCGGTGAGCGCCACCCGCGGCGGGCCGAAGGCGACGCGCGGCTTGAGCCCCAGTTCCTCGACCAGCGCGGTGGACAGTGCCTGCTGCACGGCGGCGGCGGTGAACTCCGCCTCGGGAACGAGCTCGAGTGCGCCGACGGAGGCGACGAGCACCTCTGCCGCGTTCGCGGGCAGCGACTTGAGGGCGTCCTCTTCGTAGGAGACGTCGTCGACGAAGAGGAATCCCAGCATGCCGGGCACCTGTCCGAGCAGCTGGACGCGCTCCTGCACGAGGGGCGCGGCGGCGTCGATGAGCGCCTGCTGGTCGGGCGTGGGCGGAACCTGCACGAGACCCGCCTCAGCCAGGTAGTGCACGATGCGCTCCGCGAAATCAGCGGGCTCCAGCATCCGGATGTGGTCGCCGTTGATCGACTCGGCCTTGGTCTGGTCGAACCGCGCCGGGTTCGGGTTGACGTCGGCGATGTCGAAGGCGGCGACGAGCTCCTCGAGCGAGAAGACGTCGCGGTCCGGCGCGATCGACCAGCCCAGGAGGGCGAGGTAGTTCAGCAGCCCCTCGTGGACGAAGCCCTTCTCGCGCTGAAGGAACAGGTCGGCCTTGGGGTCGCGCTTGGACAGCTTCTTGTTGCCGGTCTCCCCCAGCACGAGCGGCATGTGGCCGAACCGCGGGATGACCTGGGTGACACCCGCGTCGATGAGCGCGCCGTACAGCGCGAGCTGGCGCGCGGTCGAGGGCATGAGGTCTTCACCGCGGATCACGTGCGTGATGCCCATGAGCGCGTCATCCACCGGATTCACGAAGGTGTAGAGCGGCACTCCCCCGGCCCGCACGATCACGAAGTCGGGGAACGTGCCGGCGGGGAACGTCACCTCGCCCCGGATGAGGTCGACATAGGTGAGGTCTTCGTCGGGCACCCGGAGGCGCCAGGCCGGCTCGCGGCCCTCGGCCCGGAACGCGGCCTTCTGCTCGTCGGTGAGCGTCCGGTCGTAGTTGTCGTAGCCCAGCTGCTTGGCCCGGCCGTTCGCCTCGTTGCGCGCGTCGATCTCCTCGGCGGTGGAGTAGCTCTCGTACACCGCGCCGGATGCCACGAGCTTCGCCAGCACGTCGCGGTAGATGTCGTGCCGCTGCGACTGCCGGTACGGGGCGTGCGGACCGCCGACCTCGACTCCCTCGTCCCAGTCGATGCGCAGCCAGCGCAGCGCATCGAGGAGCTGCTGATAGCTCTCCTCGCTGTCGCGCGCCGCATCGGTGTCCTCGATCCGGAAGACGAGCTTGCCGCCGTTGTGCCGCGCGTACGCCCAGTTGAACAGGGCCGTGCGGATGAGTCCGACGTGCGGCAGCCCCGTGGGGGACGGGCAGAAGCGGACGCGGACGTCGGCGCCGGAGGCGGTGGTGGTACGGGGATCGGGTGTGGCAGGCATCCCACCGATCCTAGTCGCCGCCGAGTCCGCCGCCCCGGGCCGCCAGGACTCCGCTATGAGCTTCAGAGTGGCACCCCCTCGCCCGCGCGCAGGCCGAGTTCACCGGAGGACGGGACTACCTCGCCGCGTGCACGACGGGCCTCCCCCCGCGAGGCACCGTCGAGGCCGTGCGGTCCGACCCCGAGCGGGCGGCGTCCGGGCACCCCGACGTGGCCGCCGCATCCGCAGCGACAGAGCGTGCCCGGGCCGCCTACGTCCGGCTCGTGCGGGTGCGCCCGGACGACGTGGCCCTCGCGTCGCAGACCTCGGTCGCGGTGTCGATGGTCGCCGCCTCCGTGCCCGACGGCGCGGCGATCCTGTGCGGGTCACACCGTGGGACTGGCGGCGGCGTTCCAGAGCGGCCTCGACCTTCCCGCGCCGGCCCGGGAGTCCGCGATCGTGACGTGGCCCGATGCCGACGGCGCGGACCTTGCTCGCCTCTCCACCGCCCGGATCATCGCCTCGGGGCGCCGCGGCCGGGCCCGGGTGGCCTTCCGCCTCTTCAACGCCACGGATGACGTGGAGCGGGCGATCAGCGCGCTGGGTCGTTGCCGGCCGTTCGCGCGGTCCGGGAGAGCGGCAACCCGACGCACACCGCCACGACGACGACCAGTGCGGCCAGCGCCAGCCCGCCGTATCCGATCCACCCGAGGACGAGGCCGGCGAGCACGGCGCCGGCCGCGCCCACGAGGCTCATCGTGAAGTCGCTGACACCCTGACGCCGCGTGCGCACGTCCTCGGCGGACGCCTCGGTCAGCAGGGCCGAACCGGCCACGGTCGTCGCGCTCCACCCGAGCCCGAGGAGCACCAGCGCCACGGTGACGGCCGTCATGCTGTCCGGCGACAGGGCAGCGAGGATCAGCGACGCGGCCAGGAGGGCTTGGCCCACGAGGATGGTGGCTCCGCGGCCCACGCGGTCGGAGAGGACGCCGAACACCGGGGAGAGCGCGTACATCCCGGCCACGTGCAGGCTGATGGTGAGTCCGATGACCGACAGGGTGGCTCCGTGGTGCATCAGGTGCACGGGCGTCATGGCCATCACCGCCACCATCGCGGCGTGGGCGGCGGCCACCGCGAAGATCGCGAACCGGGCTGCTCGCGGACGGTCGGGGTGGGCGACGGCGACAGGAAGCGAACCGTCCGCGACCCGGCCCGCGATCCTCTGGGCGAGGAGGAGCGGATCCGGCCGCAGCCCCACCAGATAGACCGCGACGGCGAGGATCTGCGCGACGACCGTGAACACGTAGGGGCCCGTGAGTCGGGGCAGGCCGAGCAGGGCCCCCAGCTCCTCTCCCGGTCCGACCAGGTTGGGCCCGAGCACCACCCCGATCGTGGTCGCCCACACCACGAGCGAGAGCGCCCGCCCGCGGGAGGCGTCGGGGGCGAGGTCGGTGGCGGCGAACCGCGACTGCAGGTTCGTCGCTTGGCCTGCCCCCACGAGGGCGAACGCGACGAGCAGGAGCGGGAAGACCCGGGCCGCCGTGGCGGCGAACACCAGCAGGACGCCGGCCAGGGCCACAAGCATCCCTGTCGTCAGACTCAGGCGTCGTCCCCGACGCCGGGCGAGAGCTGCCAGGGGAATCGCGACGAGCGCGGTACCGAAGGTGATGGCAGCGGTGGCCAGACCCGCGAGGGACTCGTCGCCCGAGACGTCGGCGGCCAGCAGGACGCCGATCGACAGCGTTGCGCCGAAGGCCACGCCCCCGAGAACCTGCGCGGCGGCAAGCACCGCGACGGTGCGGCGCTGGATACGGGGAAGGTCGGCGGTGGAGGGAACCGCCGTCTCAGGCATCGCGTGCCGCATTGCGCAGCACTCCGATGCCCGAGATCTCGACCTCGACGGTGTCACCGGCGGTGAACGGGCCGACGCCGGCCGGCGTGCCGGTGAGGATGACGTCGCCGGGGAGGAGCGTGAAGGCGGCCGAGGCGTAGGCGATTATGTCGGCGACCGAGAAGATCATGTCGGTCAGCGGCGCCTGCTGCTTCACGTCACCGTTGAGGCGGGTCGTGACGGTGGCGGACGCGGCGTCGAACTCGGTTTCGATGACGGGGCCCAGCGGGCAGAACGTGTCGAACCCCTTCGCCCGCGACCACTGGCCGTCGCTGCGCTGCAGGTCGCGAGCGGTGACGTCGTTGGCGACGGTGTACCCGAAGACGTAGTCGAGGGCGCGCTCGGCCGGGACGTTCTTGGCGATGCGGCCGATGACGGCGGCAAGCTCGCCCTCGAAGTGCGTGTTCTGCGACTGCGGGGGGCGCACGATGACATCGCCGGTCCCGATGACGGCCGTGTTGGGCTTGAGGAACAGCAGCGGCTCGGCGGGCACGTCGTTACCGAGCTCGGCGGCGTGGTCGGCGTAGTTGCGACCCACGCAGACGACCTTGGAGCGAGGGATGACCGGCGCCAGCAGCGCGGTGTCACCGATCGGCACCCGCTCCCCCGTCGGCTCGAACCCCGCGAACATCGGATCACCGGCGAGCACGACCAGGTCGTCGTCATCGACGATGCCGTAGCGGATGGCGTCCTGGTGGCTGAACCGCGCGATCTTCACCCGCCCAGCCTACCGACCTCGCCTTCCCCCTGCCCGTCCGGCCCAGCGCCCACGGATTCTCGCGGTTCGGCGGCGGCGAGGGGTCAGGCGTCGAGGCGCGTGAGCCAGCCGTGGCGGTCTTCGATGCGGCCGTACTGGATGTCCGTCAGCTCCTGGCGCAGCTCCAGCGCGAGGGTGCCGGTGGGCTGCACGTCGATGAAGTCCCGGCCCTTGAGCACGCCGATCGGCGTCACCACGGCGGCGGTGCCGCACGCGAACACCTCGGTGATGTCACCGGATGCGACGCCCTCACGCCACTCGTCGAGGGAGACCGACCGACCCTGCACCTTGTGCCCGCGGTCCTTCGCGAGCTGGAGGAGCGAGTCGCGCGTGATGCCCTCGAGGATGCTGGGCGACTCGGGTGTGACGATCGTGCCGTCCTTGAAGACGAAGACCACGTTCATCCCGCCGAGTTCTTCGACGTTGCGCTTCTCGTCGAGGAAGACCACCTGGTCGCACTCGTGCTCGTACGCCTCGGACTGCGGCAGCAGGCTCGAGGCGTAGTTGCCGCCGGTCTTGGCCGCCCCCGTGCCGCCGCGGCCGGCGCGCGCGTAGTCCTCGCTCAACCAGATCGACACGGGCTTCACGCCGCCCTTGAAGTAGGCGCCCGCGGGGCTCGCGATCAGGTAGTACGCCACCTTGTTCGCCGGTCGGACGCCCAGGAACGCCTCCTTGGCGAACATGAAGGGCCGCAGGTACAGGCTCTGGTCCTCGCCGGAGGGCACCCACGCCCCGTCCACGGCGACGAGCTCTCGCAGCGACTGCAGGAAATACGTCGCCGGCAGCTCCGGGAGCGCGAGGCGCCGGGCACTGCGCTGCATCCGCCGCGCGTTCTGGTCGGGCCGGAAGGTGTGGATCGATCCGTCGGCGTGACGGTAGGCCTTGATGCCCTCGAAGACCTCCTGCCCGTAGTGCAGCACGGCCGCGGCGGGGTCGAGGGAGATCGGCCCGTACGGCGAGACGCGGGGGCGGTGCCATCCGCCGCGCACCGACCAGCAGATGTCGACCATGTGGTCGGTGAAGTACGTGCCGAAGCCGGGGCTTGCGAGGATCTCCTCGCGCTGGGCCGGAGATTTCGCGGCAAGGTTTCGGGTGACGGCGAAGTCGAGGGGCTCGAGTCCGGTGTCGGGGTCGCTGTCGATGAGAGTCATGTTGGTCCTGGCGGGTCGGGGAGCAGGGCGGCAGTGCTCGCGCGGGTCCAGACTACGCCTGGAGCCGGGCGAGGATCGCGTCCCCGATCTGGGTGGTGGTGCGGGCGGTGCCACCCCGGGAGGCGATGTCCTCCTCGACCGCGGAGGTGATGCGGTCGGCCTCCGCACGCAGCCCGAGGTGATCGAGCAGGAGCGAGACGGACAGGATGGCGGCGGTGGGGTCGGCCTTCTGCTGCCCGGCGATGTCGGGCGCCGACCCGTGGACGGGCTCGAACATCGACGGGAAGTCGCCATCGGGGTTGATGTTGCCCGAGGCGGCGAGGCCGATGCCACCGGTCACCGCGCCGGCCAAGTCGGTGAGGATGTCGCCGAAGAGGTTGTCGGTGACGATCACGTCGAAGCGGCCCGGGTTCGTGACCAGGAAGATCGTCGCCGCGTCGACGTGCAGGTAGTCCACGGCCACGCCGGGATGCTCCGCCGCCACGGCATCTACGATGCGTTTCCAGATGCCACCGGCGTGGACGAGCACGTTGGTCTTGTGCACGAGCGTGAGCTTCTGCCGGCGCCGCTCGGCGAGGTCGAACGCGTAGCGCACGACGCGCTCCACCCCGAAGGCGGTGTTGACGGATGTCTCGTTGGCGATCTCGTGCGGGGTGCCGCGGCGGATGGATCCGCCATTGCCGACGTAGGGCCCTTCGGTGCCCTCACGGACGACGACGAAGTCGATGTCGCCCGGCTCGGCGAGGGGGCCGGGCGCACCGGGGTAGAGCGTGGAGGGACGCAGATTCACGTAGTGGTCGAGCTCGAAGCGCAGCGTGAGAAGCAGACCGCGCTCGATGTTGGCGTCCTTGAGCCGCGGGTCGCCCGGCACGCCGCCGACCGCGCCGAGGAGGATCGCGTCATGCGCGCGGATGGCGGCGAGGTCGGCGTCGGTCAGGGTGTCACCGGTCTCGAGGTAGCGACCGGCGCCGAGCGAGAACGGCGTGCGCTCGAAGGTGACGTCCCCGCCGGCGGTGACGGCGTCGAGCACCTTCACGGCCTCGTGGATGACCTCGGGGCCGATGCCGTCACCAGGGATGACGGCGAGCTTCACGACGCGCGACATGCTTCTCCTTGCAAGGAAGGGCGCGTCAGGTCTTCGCGCCTCGGGTTCCCCCCAGGCTAGCGGCCGCGATCACCCCGGCCACGACGATGAGCCCCGCGCCGATGAGGGCCGTGACGACCACTCCGGAGTCGAATGCGTGGGACGCCGCGTCGTGCAGCGCCGCACCGAGTTCCGGCGGCAGCGATCCGGCCGCCGCAACGGCACCGGCAAGTGTCTCGCGCGCCGCATCCGCCGCTGCCTCCGGGACGCCCTCCGGGATGACGAGCTGCACGCGGTACATCGCGGTGAGGATGCCGCCGAGCACCGCGGTGCCGAGCACCGCGCCGAGTTCGTACGCCGTCTCGGACACCGCGCTGGCGGCACCGGCCTTCGCCGAGGGAGCGCTGGAGAGGATGAGCTCGTTCGATACGGTCTCGGCCGCACCGATCCCGATGCCCAGCGCCACGAAAGCGCCGATGAGGGCCGGCAGGTGGCCCGTGGCGAAGGCCACCACGAGGTAGGCGGCCACCGCGAACAGGAGGGCGACGGGCACCACGATGCGTGGTGGGTAGCGCTTGGCGATCGGAACGACGAGGAGACCCGACACGATCATCGCGGCGAGCCCCGGGACGAGCGCGAGTCCCGCGTCCAGGGGCGAGAGCCCGACGACCAGCTGCAGGTGCTGGGCGACGAAGTACAGGAAGCCGACCAGGCCCACGACGCTCAGGAGATTGGCGAGGATGGCGCCCGAGAAGCTGCCCTGCCGGAACAGGCTCATATCCAGCATCGGCGTCTCCAGGCGCAGCTGCCGGCGGACGAAGAGGACCCCGAAGACCGCGCCGAGCGCGAACATCCACGGCGCGAGGCTCACCGGTCCGTGCACGGCGAGTTCCTTGATGCCGTAGACGATCGGGACCATCGTTCCCAGCGACAGCAGGATGCTGACCGGGTCGATGCGGCCGGGGCTGGGGTCGCGGCTCTCGGGAACGAGCAACGGAGCGAGGATGAGAAGAGGGATGAGCACGGGGACGGCCAGCAGGAACACCGACCCCCACGTGAAGTGCTCGAGCAGGAGCCCGCCGACGATGGGGCCGAGGGCCGAGCCTGCCGAGAATCCCGTCGCCCAGATGGCGATGGCGATCCGCCGCTGATCGCGGTCGCGGAAGATCGTCCGCAGAAGCGACAGCGTCGAGGGCATCAGCATCGCCCCGAAGACGCCCAGGAGCGCCCGTGCCGTGATGAGGAGCGCGGCCGTGGGGGCGAAGGCGGCCAGCGCGGAGACGACTCCGAACCCGGTGGCTCCCAGCAGCAGCATCCGCCGACGCCCGAACCGGTCGCCGAGGGTTCCCATCGTCACGAGCAGGCCGGCGAGCACGAGCGGGTAGGCGTCGATGATCCACAGCTGCTCGATGCTGGTGGGCGCGAGGTCGAGGGCGATCGCCGGCAGTGCGAAGCTCAGCACGGTGTTGTCGACCGACACCAGGAGCACGGGCAGCATCAGGACCACCAGCGACACCCACCCGCGCCAATCGGCGCGGACGATGGGTACGTTCGAGGTGGGATGTGTCATCTGAAGCATGGGTGCGCGGGGCCTAACTAAACCGTCCAGCCGGTATAGTAACACGTGTCCCTGCTCCTCGCCCCCGGATACGATCGGACCATGAGCCGCCCACCCCGCGCCCGCGAAAGCGTCCTCGACGCGTTCGCCCGCATCCTTGCCGACGACGGCGAGCGCGCCGCGACGATGGATGCCACCGCGCGCGCAGCGGGGGTGTCCAAGGGCGGGCTCCTCTATCACTTCGCCTCCAAGGAGGCACTGGAAGCGGGACTGCTCGAACGACTGGAGGCGCTGGCCGCCGACGACATCGGCCGCATCAAGGAGTCGCCGGAAGGTGCAGCCGCGGCCTTCATGCGCACGTCGCTGCACACCGGCACGCCGCTCGACAACGCGATCGTCGCCGCCTCGCGCCTCGCGCAGAACGGCAGCGCGCCCGCGATCGCGGCGCTCCGCCGCGTCCGCGAGCTGTGGGAGGACGCGATCCGACCCGACACCCGCGACGAGACCGCATTGCAGCTGGTGCTGCTCGTCAGCGACGGGCTCTACTTCAACAACGCCCTCGCCGTGGGGTCCGTCCCGGGGCCGGTGCCCTCCGGCGCCGCGCTGGACGCGCTCATCGACCTCGTGCGCGACGCGACGCGGCCCGACGCGTGACCGGCGTCAGGACTCGGTGATCTCGATCTGACGGAAGAGTGCGGCGTCGATGTCGGCGCGGACGCGCTCGAGCAGGTCGTCGGGCACCGGCGAGTCCACGGTGACCACCGACAACGCCTGGCCGCCCGCGGCCTGCCGGGCGATCTGCATCCCGGCGATGTTGATCCCGGCCTCACCGAAGCGCTGCCCGTACACCGCGACGATGCCGGGGCGGTCGGTGTACAGCATCACGATGTGGTGCTTCTCGATCGGCAGCTCGACGGCGTACCCGTTGATGCCGACGAGCTTCTCGATCTGCTTCGTGCCGGTGAGCGTTCCCGACACCGACAGCTGCGACCCGTCGGCCAGCGCGCCCCGGAGCGTGATGACGTTGCGGTACTCGTCGCTGACCTCGTCCACCAGGAGGCGCGCGTCGACGCCGCGCTGCTCGGCCAGCAGCGGCGCGTTCACGTAGGACACGGTCTCGCTGACGATGTTGGTGAACACGCCCTTGAGCGCGGCGAGCTTGAGCACGCTCACGTCGTACTGGCTGAGTTCGCCGTGCACCTCGACGTCGAGGCTCGTCAGCGGGCTGTGGGCGAGGGAGGCGAAGATCTGGCCGAGCTTCTCCACCAGCGCGATGCCGGGGCGCACGTAGGGGTCGATCACGCCACCGGCGACGTTCACCGCGTCGGGGACGAGTTCCCCGCCGAGCGCCAGCCGCACCGACCGGGCGACCGAGACGCCGGCCTTCTCCTGCGCCTCCTCGGTGCTGGCCCCCAGGTGCGGGGTGACGACGACGTTGGGGAGGTCGAGCAGCCGGCGCGCGGGGCCGTCTTCGGCGGGCGGCTCGGTGCTGAACACATCCAGCCCGGCGCCGGCGATCTCGTGGGTCGTGAGCGCCTTGTAGAGCGCGTCCTCGTCGATCAGGCCACCACGGGCGACGTTCACGACGAAGGCGCTCCGCTTCATCCGGCGCATCTCATCGATGCCGATCATGCCGGTGGTCTCGGGGGTCTTGGGCATGTGGATGGTGAGGAAGTCGACCTGCTCGAGCAGCTCGTCGAGCGTGACCAGCTGCACACCCAGCTGCTGGGCGCGGGCGCTCGTGACGTAGGGGTCGTACGCGATCACGCGCATGTCGAACGCCTGCAGGCGCGCGGCGATGAGCGCTCCGATGCGGCCGAGGCCCACGATTCCGACGGTCTTCTCGAACAGCTCGGTGCCCGTGAAGGCGCTGCGCTTCCATTTCCCCTCCGCCAGCGATGCGTGGGCGGCCGGGATGCGGCGGGCAAGGCTCAGGATGTGGCCGATCGTGAGCTCGGCGGCCGAGACGATGTTCGAGGTGGGAGCGTTGACCACCATGACACCGGCGGTCGTCGCGGCCTTGATGTCGACGTTGTCGAGTCCGACGCCGGCGCGGGCCACGACCTTGAGCACGGGAGCTGCGGCGATCGCTTCGGCATCCACCTTCGTCGCCGAGCGGACGAGGATGGCGTTCGCGTCGACGAGCGCGGCGAGCAGCGCCGAGCGGTCGGTGCCGTCGACGTGTCGCACGTCGAAGTCGGGACCGAGTGCGTCGAGGGTCGCGGGCGAGAGTTCTTCGGCGATGAGCACGACGGGCTTCGTCACAGGGCAATTCCTTCGGGCGCGCGGGCAGAGGAGCCGCGCCGCCGGGATCCCCCGCCTCGGGAGGCGTGGCGAGGCCTCAACCAGCCTAGCGCGGGCGCCGAAGTGCCCGAGACCGTGTGACGGCCCGCGGGTCAGCCGCCATAGAGCGCGAAGGAGGTCACCGCGTAGGCGAGGATGTTCACCCAGAACGCCGCCGCCACGGCCAGCCCCGCCAGGAGGGTCAGTGCGAACTCCCACGCCCTGCGCCGCCAGCCCAGGGCGAAGGCGACGCCGAACGCGACCAGCGGGAACACGATGGGGAGGATCTGGACGAACCAGCCCCAGCCGTTGAGGCCCAGGGGTCCGGTTGCCTGGCGGACGAGGAGGTCGACGGCGCTCCACACCAGGTAGGCGTAGAACAGCCCGAACAGCCCGGCGATCGCCACCGTGCTCCACGCGGGCTGTGCGCGGGCCGGGCGTGTGGTGTCGGCGGTCATCCGAGGGCTCCGGTGGCGAGGAAGGGCCAGGGTACGAGCAGCACGACCCCGGCGAGGAGCCAGGCGAACCGCACCCAGGTCTTCGCGCGGCGGGTGAGGGCGAACACGGCCGCGAACCAGATCAGGGGCGCGGCAGCGGCGGCCAGGGTGATGACCACGAGAGCCGCCTCCGGCACGGGCAGTCCCGCAACTCCCCGCAGGCGGAAGCTGACGATGAGCCAGCCCACGGAGAACAGGATGAACGCGGCGGCGACCATCCCGACGCCCACGAGCCCCGCGTTGCCGAGCGGGGCCGGCGCCGCCGCGGGGGGCGGGTTCTTCGGCCGCGACCCCCGCGCGGGCCTCGGCCGGCTCCCCCGTCCGACGGGGGTGAACCCCGGCGGAAGGTCGGGCTCATCGCTTCGCCGTTCGGGAGTTGCAGCGGTCTGGGCGCGGGCCTCGAGCGTCGGGTCGTCGTCGCCATCCCAGCTCAGCGCGTCGTCGTCGCGTCCGTTGCTCACTCCCCCAGCGTATCGGCGGGCCGGCATCCGCGCGGGGGCCTCCGCCAATGCCCGACGACGTCAGGACAGGGGAAGGCTCGCCAGCACCGCATCCACCTCACCGCGGGCTGCCTCGCCGCGGTCGCTCACGCCCGTGAGCGCGTCGAGACCGTCGGCGGCATCGCCGTCCGCATGGGCCTCGGCGAGGCGGACATTGGCGCGGAGGTTGATCAGTGCCGCGCCCAGGCCCGCGCGCAACGCCTCCCCCGCCACGCCCGTGTCGGCCACGAGATTGCGGTTTCCCACGACGGCGACCGCGCGGAGTTCACCACCGAGAGCGATGCCGATCTCGGCGAGCCGCGCCGAGGATTCGGCCGCAGCAATGGCTGCCGCGTGCAGGTTGGCGCTCCGGTCCGCGCCCTCGGCCGCCAGGGCCTCCCCCAGGGCGACCGAGCGGATGCCGTCCTGGTACGCGGCGTCCAGGCACTGTGCGCGGAGCACGCGAACGCGCTCCGCCGCGCGATCCGCCTCCGGGTCGTCCCGCGTGTACCCGCACACCATGTGCAGGAGCGCGGCGGCCAGCGCCATCATCACCCCGGCCGCCGACCCTCCGCCGGGCGCCCCGGTGGGTTCGGCCAGGCGGTCCAGCCACTCGTCCAGTGCGAGCGAGGCGGGTACATCGGGGTCGGTCTGCATGCGCCCACGATAGCGACGGAGAACGACGGATGCCCCGGACCGTGACGGTCCGGGGCATCCATGCAGGAGAGGTCAGCGCGCGGCCGAGCCCTCCACGTAATCCGAATCGGCCTGCTTCCACGCGAACAGCGACCGCAGCTCCTTGCCGGTGGCCTCGATGGGGTGGTTCTGCTCCTTCTCGCGCAGCGCGAGGAATTCGGGCGCCCCGGCGTCCTGGTCGGCGATGAAGCGCTTGGCGAACGCGCCGGACTGGATGTCGGCGAGGATGCCCTGCATGCTCTCCTTCACCGCCGGCGAGATGACGCGCGGGCCGGAGACGTAGTCGCCGTACTCGGCGGTGTCGGAGATCGACCAGCGCTGCTTGGCGATGCCCCCCTCCCACATGAGGTCGACGATGAGCTTCAGCTCGTGCAGCACCTCGAAGTACGCGATCTCGGGCTGGTATCCGGCCTCGGTGAGGGTCTCGAATCCGGCCTGCACCAGGTGGCTGACACCGCCGCAGAGGACGGCCTGCTCACCGAACAGGTCGGTCTCGGTCTCCTCGGTGAAGGTCGTACGGATGACACCGGCGCGCGTGCCGCCGATGGCCTTGGCGTACGACAGCGCGGTGTCCCACGCGGTACCCGACGCGTCGCGCTCGACGGCGATGATGTCGGGGATGCCGCGGCCGGCGACGAACTCGCGGCGCACGGTGTGACCGGGGGCCTTGGGAGCGACGAGGATGACGTCGACACCCTCGGGCGCGTCGATGTAGCCGAAGCGGATGTTGAACCCGTGCGCGAAGGCGAGGGTCTTCCCGGGGGCCAGGTTGTCGCGGATGCTCTCGGTGTAGATGTGCCGCTGATGCTGGTCGGGCGCGAGGATCATGATGAGGTCGGCCCACGCGGTGGCGTCGGCGACCGAGCGAACCTCGAACCCGTCCTCCTGCGCCTTCGCCGCCGACTTCGAGCCGTCCTTCAGCGCGATGGCGACCTCGACGCCGGAATCGCGAAGGTTCTGCGCGTGCGCGTGACCCTGCGAGCCGTAGCCGACGATCGCGACTTTCTTGCCCTGGATGATCGAGAGGTCGGCGTCGTCGTCGTAGAAGATCTCTGCCATGGGGTTGTTCTCCTTGATGGGGGGTCGAACGGAGGGCTAGTTACGCAGTACGCGCTCGGTGATGCTCTTACCCCCGCGGCCGATCGCCACGAGGCCGGACTGGGCGAGCTCCTTGATCCCGAACGGTTCGACCGCCCGGAGGAAGGCCTCCACCTTGCCGTGGTCGCCGGTGATCTCGACCACGAGGGCGTCAGGCGCATAGTCGACCACCGACGCGCGGAAGAGGTTCACGACCTCGAGCACGTGTGATCGGGAGGCATTGTCGGCGCGCACTTTCACCAGCATATGCTCGCGCTGCACGGATGACACCGGGTCGAGCTCGACGATCTTGATGACGTTGATCAGTTTGTTCAGCTGCTTGGTCACCTGCTCCAGCGGAAGATCCTCGACGTCGACGGCGACCGTGATCCGGGACAGCCCGGGGATCTCGGTGACGCCCACGGCGAGCGAGGTGATATTGAAGCCGCGGCGGGCGAACAGGCCCGCCACGCGGGTGAGCAGACCGGGTTTGTCCTCCACGAGGAGGCTCAGCACATGGTGCGGCATGTTCTCAGCCCTCCTGGTCGAAGGTCGGCGCGTGATCGCGGGCGTACTGGATGAGGCTGTTGCTCTTCCCCTGCTGGACCATGGGCCACACCATGGCGTCGGCGCTCACGACGAAGTCGATGACGACGGGGCGGTCGTTCGTCTCCAGCGCCGTCCGGATGGCCGCGTCGACGTCCTCCTCCTTCTCCACGCGCAGCGCGAGGCAGCCGTAGGCCTCGGCGAGCTTGACGAAGTCGGGGATGCGGACGGTGCCGTGGCCGGTGTTGAGGTCGGTGTGGGAGTGCCGGCCGTTGTAGAGCAGCGTCTGCCACTGACGCACCATGCCGAGGGAGGAGTTGTTGATGATGGCGACCTTGATCGGAATGTTGTTGATGACGCAGGTGGCGAGCTCCTGGTTGGTCATCTGGAAGCACCCGTCGCCGTCGATCGCCCACACCACCCGGTCGGGTTCGGCGACCTTGGCGCCCATCGCGGCGGGCACGGCGTAGCCCATGGTCCCCGCTCCCCCGGAGTTCAGCCACGAGTTCGGCCGCTCGTACTTGATGAACTGGGCAGCCCACATCTGGTGCTGGCCGACCCCGGCCGCGTAGACGGCCTCGGGTCCGGTGAGCTCTCCGATGCGCTGGATCACGTACTGCGGCGACATGTGCCCGTCGGTCGGCTGGGTGTACCCCAGCGGGAACTCCGCCCGCAGCCCGTCGAGGTAGGCCCACCACTCCTCGGTGTCGGGAGTCGCTGTGCCCAGCGCCTCCCGGTACGCCGCATCCAGGTCGACGAGCACATCGCGAAGATCCCCCACGATCGGAACGTCGGCGGAGCGGATCTTGGAGATCTCGGCCGGGTCGATGTCGACGTGCACAACCTTGGCGTTCGGGGCGAAAAGCGCCGCCTTGCCCGTCACCCGGTCATCGAACCGCGCCCCGAGCGACACCAGCAGGTCGGACTCCTGGAGGGCGAGCACCGCCGGGACGGTGCCGTGCATGCCGGGCATCCCGAGGTGCTGCTGATGCGAATCGGGGAACGCGCCCCGAGCCATCAGCGTGGTCACGACCGGTGTACCGGTGGTCTCAGCGAAGGTGAGCAACTCCTGCGACGCCTTCGAGCGGATGACGCCGCCGCCGACGTACAGCACCGGCTTCTTCGCGCCGGCGAGAAGCTGAGCTGCGGCCTGGATCTGCTTGCCGTGAGCCTTCGTCACCGGCCGGTAGCCGGGCAGGTCGATCTTGGGCGGCCAGATGAAGGGCGCCTTGGCCTGCTGGGCGTCCTTGGTGATGTCCACGAGGACGGGGCCGGGACGGCCCGTGCCGGCGATCTCGAAGGCGGCCGCGATGGCCGAGGGGATCTCCTCGGCCCGCTTGACGAGGATCGAATGCTTGGTGATCGGCATCGTGATGCCCACGATGTCGGCCTCCTGGAACGCATCCGTTCCCATCAGCGTGGAGAAGACCTGACCGGTGATGCACACGATCGGCACGGAGTCCATGTAGGCGTCGGCGATCGCGGTCACGAGGTTGGTCGCGCCCGGTCCCGACGTGGCGATCGCCACACCCACGCGCCCGGAGGCGGCGGCGTACCCTTCGGCCGCGTGGCCGGCGCCCTGCTCGTGGCGCACCAGGATGTGGCGCACCTCGGAGGTGTCCATGAGCGGGTCGTAGACCTCGATGATCGCGCCGCCGGGCAGGCCGAACACGTCGGTGACCCCCAGCATCTCGAGGGAGCGGACGACCGCCTGCGCGCCCGTGAGCACGGGCGCTGCGGCGGTGCGAGCGGGTGGTCGGGGAACGGCCGGAGCGGATTCGGCGGGCATGGTGATTCCTCGGGACGGGGATGGATGACGGGAACGCCGGTTACCCCGTGACCGCGCCCTCCGCAGCGGAGTGCACGAGCTTGGAGTACTTGGCCAGGACGCCACGGGTATAGCGCGGGGGAAGCGGCTCCCAGCCAGAACGGCGGGAGCTCAGCTCGGCCTCGTCGACGAGTAGGTCGAGAGTGCGAGCCGCGATATCGACCCGTATCAGATCACCATCGCGCACGAAGGCGATGGGACCTGCGTCCACCGCTTCGGGTGCTATGTGGCCGATGCAGAGGCCGGTTGTGCCGCCGGAGAATCGACCGTCCGTCAACAGTAGTACATCTTTTCCGAGGCCTGCGCCCTTGATGGCGGCGGTGATGGCGAGCATCTCGCGCATGCCGGGACCGCCCTTGGGCCCCTCGTAGCGGATGACGACGACATCGCCGGCGGCGATCTGTCCGGCCTCGAGCGCGTCCATCGCGGCCCGTTCGCGCTCGAAGACACGCGCGGGGCCCTCGAACACGGCGGCGTCGAACCCGGCGGTCTTGACGACGGCGCCCTCGGGGGCGAACGACCCGTGGAGGATCGTGATGCCGCCGGTGGCGTGGATGGGGTTGTCGAAGGTGTGGATGACCGTGCCGTCGATCGGGTCGGGGTCGAGGTCGCGGAGGTTCTCGGCGAGCGTCTTGCCGGTGACAGTGAGCGCGTCGCCGTGCAGGAGCCCCTCGTCGAGCATCGCCTTCATGACGACGGGGATGCCGCCGTGCCGGTCGACATCGTTCATGACGTACTGTCCGAACGGCTTCATGTCGGCCACGTGCGGGACCTTGTCACCGATGCGGTTGAAGTCGTGGAGGTTCAGCTCCACCTCGGCCTCCCGCGCGATGGCGAGGAGGTGGAGGACGACGTTGGTGGACCCGCCGAGGGCCATCGCCAGCGCGATGGCGTTCTCGAACGCCTCCTTCGTGAGGATGTCGCGCGTCGTGATGCCCAGGCGCAGGAGGTTGACGACGGCTTCGCCGGAGCGGTGCGCGAAGTAGTCGCGTCGGCGGTCGGCCGACGGCGGCGCGGCGGAACCGGGGAGGCTCAGCCCGAGCGCCTCGGCGACGGAGGCCATCGTGTTGGCCGTGTACATGCCGCCGCACGCTCCCTCGCCGGGGGCGAAGGAGCACTCGATGCGCTTGAGGTCCGCCTCGCTCATCCGGCCCGCAAGGCACGCACCGACTCCTTCGAAGGAGTCGATGATCGTGATCTCCTTCTCGGTGCCGTCCGAGAGCTTGACCCAGCCCGGGGCGATCGAGCCCGCGTACAGGAACACGCTCGACAGGTCGAGGCGGGCGCTGGCCATCAGCATCCCGGGAATGGACTTGTCGCAGCCGGCGAGGAGCACCGAGCCGTCGAGGCGCTCGGCCATCATCACGGTCTCAACCGAGTCGGCGATCACCTCGCGCGACACGAGAGAGAAATGCATGCCCTCGTGGCCCATGGAGATGCCGTCGGAGACCGAGATCGTCCCGAACTGCAGCGGGTATCCCCCGCCGGAGTGGACGCCCTCTTTGGCACCCTGCGCGAGCCGGTCGAGGCTCAGGTTGCAGGGGGTGATCTCGTTCCAGCTGGACGCGATGCCGATCTGGGGCTTGTCCCAGTCCTCGTCGCCCATACCCACGCCGCGGAGCATTCCGCGGGAGGTCGTGGCTTCGATGCCATGGGTCACGACGCGGCTGCGCGGCTTGATGTCGATGGTGCTGTCGGGCATTCTCGAAGTCTATTGCCGCCGCGCCGCTCTCGCCTCCGCGAGCACGTCGAGCAGATCGGCGAAGGCGGGGATGTCCGCGACGGTCACCGTCGCCGCCGTCTCCCCCGCGCCCACGCGGACGCCGAGGTCACCGTGTCCGAGCGAGCGCAGCGCGTCCTCGTCGGTCACGTCGTCGCCGGCGAAGAGCACGGCGGTGGAGTCCGTGCGCTCGCGCAGCGTCCGCACGGCGGTGTCCTTGCCCTCGTGCCGGAACGCGTACTCGACGATGTTGTGGCCGGAGCGCCGGCGCCAGGCGGGCGCCTCGGCGCGGACGATCTCGTCGACGAGCCTGTTCGCCTCTGCCGCCGTGGCCGCGTCGGCCCGGCGCGTGTGGACGCCGACACCGAACGTCTTCGGTTCGATCCAGACGCCGGTGAGGCCCTGCGTCGCCTCTTCGGCCAGGGCGCGCAGCCGATCACGCCGCGCCACCTCGTCGGCGTCCTCCGCCGACTCGATCGTGCCGACGCCGGGCTGCCAGTACTCCGCGCCGTGGGAGCCGGCGAGCCACAACCGCGACGTGTCGTCATGCTCCGCGATGATGCGCAGATCACGGAGACTGCGGCCGGAAACCAGCGCCACCACCGTGTCGGGCAGTGCGGCCAGCCTCTCGACGGCGCGGCGCGCTGCCGGCAGCATCCGGGCGTCCATCGGCTCGTCGGCCAGCGGGGAGAGGGTGCCGTCGAAATCCAGGGCCACCAGCAGGCGTGGCGTGGCGGCGAGGGGGGCCAGGGTGTCCTCGGCGACGGTGGTCATGACGTCACCGGAGAGGGGCCGTGGTGGAACGCCGCGAGGGCCTCGAGGAAGTCCTGCGACCAGTCCTCGACGTCGTGCTCGCGCACGCGCCGGCGCAGTGCCCGCATCCTGCGTCCCTGCTCGGCTCCCGGCATCGCGATCGCGCGCATGATCGCGTCTTTCAAGCCGTCGATGTCATGCGGGTTGATGAGGATGGCGCTGCCGAGCTCATCCGCGGCCCCCGCGAACTCGCTGAGCAGGAGAACGCCGCGGTTGTCCACCCGGCTGGCGACGTACTCCTTGGCCACGAGGTTCATCCCGTCGCGGAGCGCCGTGACGAGCATCACGTCGGCGGCCAGGAACAGGGCCACCATCTCCTCGCGCGGGTACGCCTGGTGGAGGTACCGGATCGCGGTGTGGCCCATCGTGTCGTAGTCGCCGTTGATGCGCCCGACGGTCAGCTCGATCTCATCGCGCAGCTGGATGTACGCCTCGACGCGCTCACGACTCGGGCTCGCGACCTGGACGAGGGTGACATCGTCCACGCTCACCTGCCCGTCCTCGAGCAGCTCCCCGAACGCTTTGAGACGGTGCCGGATGCCCTTGGTGTAGTCGAGCCGATCGACGCCGAGGAGGATCTTCTTCGGGTTCCCCAGGCTCTCCCGGATCTCCGCCGCCCGAGCACGGATGTCGGGACGATGAGCGAGCTCGATATAGGAGTCGGCGTCGATGGAGATCGGGAAGGCCTTCGCCAGGGCGGTGCGGGTGCCGCCGGCTTTGTCGGGTACCGAGATGCCCGACGCCTTCGTCTCGTACCGCAGCTGTCGGCGGACCGCGCGGGCGAAGTTCCCCGCATCGGCCACCCGCTGGAATCCGATCACGTCGGCGCCGAGAAGTCCTTCCAGGACCTGGCGCCGCCACGGCAGCTGCGAATAGAGGCCGTAGGCGGGGAACGGGATGTGGTGGAAGTACCCGATGGTCAGATCGGGCCGCGACTCGCGCAGCATCCGCGGGACCAGCTGGAGTTGATAGTCCTGCACCCACACGATGGCGTTCTCCGCGGCGACGGCGGCTGCGGCATCCGCGAACCGCTGGTTCACCGCGACGTACGCCTCCCACCACTGCCGCTTGAACCGCGGGGCGGCGATGACGTCGTGATAGAGCGGCCAGATGGTCTCGTTGGAGAACCCCTCGTAGTAGTTCTCGACGTCGTCGGCCGACAGGGTGACGGGCACGAGGTGCGTGCCCTCGAATTCGAACGGCTCCAGGTCCAGGTCCGGTTGGCCGGCCCAGCCCACCCATGCCCCCTCGGCCTTGCGCATGACCGGCTCGAGCGCGGTGACCAGGCCTCCGGGCGACCGACGCCAGGCGTCTTCGTCGGCGGCATCCGCGTCCGCGATGCGGTCCACGGGAAGTCGGTTGGCGACGACGACGAACTCTGCCTGGGTCACGCGGGCTCCTCGGTGGGGGGTCACCCCAGGCTAACAGCGGGATGCTCGCCGCCCGGGTGCCCCGCGTGTCAAGCCCGCCCGTGGCGCCCCGCGCGCACCGCTAGCGTTGGCTTATGCGCAAGTACCTCTTCGGCACCGGACTCATGACCGCGATCACGGGTGGTCTGACGTTGCTGCGGAGCCTCCGCAGCAACGAGGTCTTCACGTGGCGCACCGCGCTGGCCCTCGTGAGCTGGGGTATCTCGCTCGCCCTGGCCATCGGGTCCGTCGTCGACACCCGCCGGGCACGGCGAGGCGGCATCGTCCCCTCCGACTCCCCCGTTTCGGGCAAGGAGCAGAAGCTCCTGAAGAAGCGCCTCCGCTCCTAGCCGCAAGCCGGCGCCCGTCCCCCGCGGCCGCCCGTGGCTCGCGCCACCGGGGTTAGCGTTGGCGCGTGGACATGGTTAGTGAGGCGCTCCGCGGCGTTCGGATCGGGCGTGCGGAGGCATGCTCCGTGCGGGAGTCGGGTGCGTGGGGGTGGCGCTACCCCGCCTTTCCTGGCAGCGGCTTCCACCTCGTCCTGGAGGGCGATGCGTGGTTGGCCGTCTCCGACGCAGCGCCGCGGCGACTCTCTCCCGGTGACGTCGTCTTCACCCCCTCGGGAGCCGAACACGGCCTGAGCCACGCGCCACGCGCGCTGCGCGAATTGACGCCCTCGGCGGCCAAGCAGGATTTTCCGGGTCCGGCCGAGGCCGACGTCGCCTTCCTGTGCGGCGCGTACCGGCTTCAGCATGGCCCGGTGCCGCACTTCTTGCGTTCTCTCCCCGAGGTGATCGCGATCTCCCCCGACCATGACCGTTATCCGGAGCTGAGCCCGCTGTTGACGCTGGTGCGGGCGACCCTTGCCGATACCGGTCCCGGGGCGCGGGTCACCCGCCCGGCACTGCTCGACCTGGTCTTGACGCACCTGTTGCGCCAATGGCTGGCGGACAACCGCAGCGCCGAGGTCGCGGGTGTCTCCGACCCGGCGATCGTGGACGTGCTCGAACGCATTCATGCGGCCCCCGATCACGCCTGGACGGTTCCGGAGCTCAGCGCCATCGCCCGCCTGTCGAAGACGACCTTCCTCGAACGCTTCACGACCGCCGTCGGTGAGCCGCCGAGGCGATATCTCACCGCGTGGCGACTGTCCTACGCCGCCCGTCTGCTCCGCGAAACCGACGCTCCGCTGGCCGTGATCGCGCACCGGACCGGCTATTCCACCGAATTCGCTCTCAGCCACGCGTTCCGGCGCGAGTACGGCATCCCGCCCGGCCGCTTCCGGACTATCGGCAGCTGAGCGGTCGTCATCGTCGAGCGCTGATGAAGCGTGCCGTCGACGGCAGAGCGTAGCCGCCCGAGGCGGTCCGGTGCTCCTCCATCTCACTGAGCATGAGGTGGCGCGCCGCGGTGCGCTGGTCCTCGTCGAGGGCACCGAAGAACCCGGCGAGTGGCCCGAACCCGGTGTCGAACTCCCACCACGACCGGAAGTCGGGATACGTCGTGTCCCAGTGCGACCAGGAGGCCTCGATATCCTGGAAGCCCGCTGCAGAGAGGAACCCCTCGAAGACGCCGGGTTCGCCCACCTCGCGGAACGGCGCATCCATGTCGGGAACCGATCCTTCCGGGAGGATCCGGCGCAGCACGGAGATACCGATCCGGGTGTAGGGGCTGCCGTCCAGGGTGCTCCACGTGGCGATGCTCAACGACCCGCCAGAGCGCAGAATCCGCGCGGCCTCCTGCGCCGCCACAGCGAACGGGGCCGTTCCCGGCAGGAACAGACCCATCCGGGAGATGACCGCGTCGACGCTAGCGTCCTCGAACTCCAGCGCCGCCATGGACATGAGGCGGAAGTCGACGCCGAGGCCGTCCCGGTCCGCCTCGGCACGTCCGGCGTTCAGTACGGCCGGATCGATGTCGATAGCCGTGATCCGCAGATCCGGGCGTCGACGGGCCAACGTCAGGCTCAGGCCGCCGGTGCCGGAGGCCAGCTGCACCACGTGAGCACCCTTCGGCAGGCCCTCCACGGGGCGGAGCAGGGGGTCGGCCAGTCCCGTCAGCAATCTCATGACGTTGGCGGTGGGGTCGGTTTCGGTGTAAGCCACTGAGTTCCTCCAGGAAACGGCGCACTGGTTGTGTGCGCCTCTGGATGCAACCAGGCCACGCAGCGGTACACCATGCTCCCCCGCCCGCCGTACATACGATTGCGCGCAGCGGCCGCGCGGCTGGGCACTATAGCTCCCGGTGACATCGTCTGCGAGGGGGGTAGATCCCTCTCTCCGACAGCGGAGGCTGGAAGGGAACCAACGAGAGGACCCGCCATGAGCGATGTCGCGAACGAACCGCCCGCACCCAGCGAAGAAGACCGCCCGATCCTGACCAACCGGCAGGGCCATAGCGTCTACGACAACCAGAACTCGCGCACCGTCGGGGACCGCGGCCCGGCCACGCTGGAGAACTACCAGTTCCTCGAGAAAATCAGCCACTTCGACCGCGAGCGCATCCCCGAGCGGGTCGTGCACGCCCGCGGTTTCGTCGCGTTCGGACATTTCGAGGCCACCGGCAAATGGGGCGACGAGCCGATCGAGAAGTACACGCGCGCGAAGATTTTCAACACGCCCGGCAAGAAGACCGACCTCGCGATCCGCCTCTCCAGCGTCATCGGCGGGCGCGACTCCTCGGAAACCGCGCGGGATCCGCGTGGCTTCGCCGTGAAGTTCTACACCGAGGACGGCAACTGGGACCTGGTGGGCAACAACCTCGCGGTGTTCTTCATCCGTGACGCCATCAAGTTCCCCGACGTCATCCACTCCCTCAAGCCCGACCCTGTGACATTCCGTCAGGAGCCGGCCCGGATCTTCGACTTCATGTCGCAGACGCCCGAGGCCATGCACATGCTGGTGCACCTGTTCAGCCCGCGCGGAATCCCGGCCAACTACCGCACGATGCAGGGGTTCGGCGTCAACACGTACAAGTGGCTCAACGCCCAGGGCGAGACGAAGCTGGTGAAGTACCACTGGCTGCCGCGTGCAGGGGTGAAGAGCCTCACCGAAGCGGATGCCGCGAACATCCAGGCCACCGACCTCGGACACGCGTCCAAGGACATCTACGAGGCCATCGAGTCCGGCAATTACCCCCAATGGGACCTCTACGTGCAGCTCATGAGCGACGACGAGCACCCCGAGCTGGACTTCGATCCGCTCGATGACACCAAGGTGTGGCCCGAGAACGTCTTCGAGCCGAAGCTCGTGGGAACCATGACGCTGACCGGCAACGTCTCGGACCACCACAACCAGAACGAGCAGATCGCGTTCGGCACCGGAGTGCTGGTAGACGGGCTCGACTTCTCCGACGACAAGATGCTGGTCGGTCGGACGTTCTCCTATTCCGACACCCAGCGGTACCGGGTGGGTCCGAACTACCTGCAACTGCCGGTGAACAGCCCGAAGAATGCCCGGGTGGCGACCAACCAGCGCGGCGGTCAGATGTCGTACGGCATCGACCTCGGCGAAGGCCAGAACCCGCACGTCAACTACGAGCCGTCGACCATGGGCGGCTTGCGCGAAGCGCAGTACGCGACCAAGGACGAGCAGGGTCCTGTGATCAGCGGGCGCCTCACCCGCGCGCGCATTCCTCGCACGAACGACTACATGCAGGCGGGTCAGCGCTACCAGCTCATGGAGCAGTGGGAGAAGGACGACCTGGTCCACAACTTCGTCACGCTGATCAGCGAGGCGACTCCGCAGGTGCAGCAGCGGATGGTGTGGCACTTCCTCATGGTCGACGATGAACTCGGCCTCCGCGTCGGCGAAGGTCTCGGTATCACCGTGGACGACGTGAAGGACCTCCCGCCGCTGCAATCCCAGACGCTGAACGAGGAGGAGCTGCAGCGCCTGCAGAACCTCGGCAGCAACGGCCCGCGCGACGTCTCCGGTCTCACCATGACCCACGTCGTTCCGAACGAGCACGTCGTGGTGGACCGGCCCGGGGCCGTCCCCGCCACCACCGGCGCCTAGCCCGCGCCCGCTGAACCTCGTGTGGCCGGACCCGTCGGGTCCGGCCACACGTGTATGGGCGCCCGCGGACGCCGGATTCAGGCGATCGTCATGCAGCGTTCACACGTGGGGAACCCAATCGACGCAGGAGGCGCGCAGCATTGACTAACCGTTTCGAGCTCTGGGGGCTCGAAACCCGGGTAGGGATCCATGCGTGCCGACGGCGCTGCGGGTGGGGGCACCGCCGTCCATGGGGAAGGGAACCCAATGGCACGCATTTCATCCACGCACCAACGCCGCCACGGCCACGGCCACTCGCCGGAGCATCCGGAGAAGGGCGGGGAGCCGACACCGGTCATGATCCTGCTCGTCGTGATCGCGACCATCGGGGTACTGGCGTACTCGGGGTTCCTGCTCGCCCCGGGCAGCCGCGGCGATCTGCTCCCGTATGTCATGATCATCGTCGCCGAGTCCGTCCTCGTATTGCAGGCGCTGCTGTCCATGTGGACGATCCTCTCCAGCGGCCGCAACCCCCGGGACTACGCCGCACACGACGCCGCCGCGCACCTCCTGCCACGTCTGGCCCGCGACGACGACCGGATCCACCTGGGTGGGCGTCCCGTCCTGATCGACGTGCTCGTGACGGTGTACGGCGAAGACCTCGACACCGTCCGGCGCACGGTCACGGCCGCCGTGGGGCTGCAGGGAGCGCACCGCACGTGGGTCCTCGACGACGGCCGCTCCGATGACGTGCGGGCTCTGGCCGAGGCCGCCGGCGCCCGTTATGTACGCAGGCTCAGCTCTCACGGGGCCAAGGCCGGGAACATCAACCACGCCCTGACGCTGGCGAAAGGCGATTTCTTCGCCATCTTCGACGCCGACTTCGTCCCGGTGCCGACGTTCCTGCTGCAGACCATGCCGCTGTTCGTCCACGACGACGTCGCGTTCGTCCAGACCCCGCAGGTGTACGGAAATCTGCACACCGTCGTGGCGCGCGGAGCCGCGTACATGCAGACCGTCTTCTACCGATTCGTCCAGCCCGGGCGCAACCGGTTCAACGCGGCGATCTGCGTGGGGACGAACGTCGTCTTCCGCCGGTCCGCGATCGATGAGGTCGGCGGCATGTACACCGATTCGAAATCCGAAGACGTGTGGACGTCCCTCCTCCTGCACGAGAAGGGGTGGCGTTCGGTCTTCCTCCCCGACGCCCTGGCGGTCGGGGAGGCGCCCGAGACCATCGAGGCGTACAGCAAGCAGCAACTGCGCTGGGCGACCGGGGGCTTCGAGATCCTCATGCGCCACAACCCGCTGAGCCTGCGACGCCGGCTGACGATGGATCAGCGCATCCAGTACCTGGTGACGGCGACCTTCTACCTCACCGGTATCTGTCCGCTCCTGCTCCTGCTCGTGCCCCCGCTCGAGATCTACTTCGACCTTCGGCCGATGACCCTCGAGACCACCGTTTTCACCTGGGCGCTGTACTACGGCGGGTTCTACGCCATGCAGATCCTGCTGGCCTGGTTCGCCGTGGGCTCGTTCCGGTGGGAGACGCTGACCCTGGCGACGGTCTCGTTCCCGATCTACGCCAAGGCGCTGTGGAACGTTCTGCTGGGGCGCGACGTGGGATGGCACGTCACCGGGTCTTCCTCGCGCCGCTCGCCCTTCAACTTCGTGATCCCGCAGACCCTGTTCTTCGTCTTCCTCGCGCTGACGACACTCGTGGCCGCCTGGCGCGACATCGACAACGGCGCCCTCACTCTCGCCACGGCCTGGAATGCCACCAACACCGTGATCCTCGGGGCCTTCCTGGTAACGGCGCTCCGCGAAGCGCACGCGCTGGCTCGTCCGCAGCAACGCACGGCCTCCGCCGCGGCGCCGGTTGTGACGGCGCCGCTGACGATCGTCGCGCGACCGCTCCCCCTCGCTGCCCTCGGCACGGAGCCCACCACCGAAGAACCCACCCTCGTGTCCGCGGGAGGTGCGCGATGACGTGGGCGAACCGGCTCAAGATGGCCGGCGGCATCC
Source organism: Microbacterium sp. Z6_144 (assembly GCF_057197625.1). Taxonomy (NCBI): domain Bacteria; kingdom Bacillati; phylum Actinomycetota; class Actinomycetes; order Micrococcales; family Microbacteriaceae; genus Microbacterium; species Microbacterium sp. Z6_144. Next base: position 1,428,239 of record NZ_JBXVPT010000001.1, on the reverse strand, counting down.
TGATCGTGGTCGTCCTCGTGGCCGCCTTCACGGTCGTCTTCAACCAGCGGCAGCAGCGCGTTCTCTCCACGAGCGCCACGATCGTCGCGGAGAGCTACCCCGTGGGCACCGATTACGGCGGCATCGTGACCCGGCAGTACGTCGAGGTGGGCGACGAGGTGTCGGTGGGCCAGCCGCTCTTCGACGTGCGGAGCCTGCACCTGCAGCGCGACATCGCCACCGGCCAGGTCGCCGACCCGGCGTTGGCGGCAGGCGTCTCAGCCGACGGCACCTCGACCATCGCGGCGACAGTGGACGGCACGGTGCGGGAGATCGCCGTCCCGCAAGGCGGCTTCGCCCAGGCCGGGGGCATGCTGGCGACCGTCGATGAGAACTCTTCGCTGTTCGTGGAAGCGGAGTTCGAGCTTTCGGCGCGGGATTACGCGCGCATCGCCGAGGGAAGCGACGTCGAGCTGCTGCTGCCCAATCGGGCGGAGCTGGCGGGCGAGGTCGTCGGTATCGAGGTGACGACCGTCGACGGGCAGGCGCTGTCTGCCGTGCGGATCGAGAGCGCGGAGCTGGCTGACAAGCGAGCCACCGGCATGTTCCAGGCCGGGACCCCCGTGCAGGCGACGCTGCAGCTGCGCGAGGACGGGCCTCTGGCCGGGGTCGGGGATGCTGTGCGCGATCTCCTGCGGAAGGTCGGGCTGTGACCGCCCGCCGGCTGCTGACGGCGCTGGCGCTCGGCGCGGCGCTCGTCTTCACCGGATGCACCGCCGCGACACCCCCCGAGGAGGGGGCCGCAGCGGGCCCGGTCGCCGCCCAGCCGTCGGCGTCGATCGCCGCGCTGCCGGTGGAGAACATGGCCGACATCGGCGACGCTCGCCTGGCCGAGGATCTCATCCCGCCGACCAACCGCTGGTACTCCGGCCTGATCTTCGGCGCGGAACCGCAACCGGTCTACCCGTTCCCCATCGCCTTCGCCGCCGACGACGACGCGTTCACCATCGACCTGCCCACGGTGAATGCGACGGAGAAGACCATCGGCGCCTCCTTCGGCGCCGGCCTGCGTGTCGGGCTGGACGCCGACCGCTTCGCGGCGGTGCGGGCAGATCCGGTGTCGGTCACCCTGCGCTGGTCGGATGGCGACGCTCCGGTCGGCGACGTCACCATCGCCGAGGGGTCGCCCGTCGTGGGCTTCACCGCCGCACGCGAGAGCGCGCTGGTTCCCGCCGAGCCGCTGCGCTCGGCCGGCGATGGCGTGTGGACGGCCGCCACAGACGGAACGAGCTTCGGGGTCGTGGCGGCCGGTGCGCGCTGGGACGGTGAGAAGCTGATCGTCCCCGAGGGGGGTCATGCGCAGTGGTTCGCCCTACCGGAAGGTGCTGAGGTGACCGAGTGGGCCGACGCCCTGGACGCGCCCATCGAGGCGGTGGACGTGGAGTCCGGCACGACCGGCACGGATTCGTCGACACGCGTGACCTACACCGGGACGGAAAGCACCGTGCTCGTGCCGTTCCCCACTCATGCCGACGCGGGTTCGGACTGCGAGCTGGGCACTTTCTCTACCGCCTATGGCGAGGCGGAGGCGTGTCGCGGCACGGAGCTGGCATGGACGGTGCCCGAGATCTCGCCGCGCGCGTCGTTCGATCTCGACGGGATCGACGGCGACACCCGCGCCGCCATCGTGGCGCAAGTCAGCACGGATCTGGATGCCACCCCCGCGCTCCCCGCCGACACCTACTACGGCGGCAAGGCCCTCGCCCGGCTCGGCGCGCTCCTCACCCTCGCGCGCGACCTCGGTGACACCGCACTGACCGAACGCGTCGCAGAACGGTTGTGGACAGAGCTCGCCCCGTGGGCGGAGGCCGATGGGTGCCGCGAACGTGACAGTCGCTGCTTCGTCTACGACGACGCGTTGCGGAGCGTCATCGGGATGACACCCTCCTTCGGCTCGGAGGAGGGCAACGATCACCACTTCCACTACGGGTACTTCCTGTCGGCCTCCGCCGCCCTGGTCTCCGCCCAGCCGGACAAGGCCGACGCACTGGCACCGGTGATGGACGCTCTCGCCGCCGACATCGCCGCCGGCGCGGCGGCGGACGCACTGCCACCCCTCCGCGTGTTCGACCCGTACCGCGGGCACTCGTGGGCGTCGGGGCTGTCTCCCTTCGCCGACGGGAACAACCAGGAGTCCAGCTCCGAAGCGGTCGCGGCATGGAACGGCCTGGCGCTGTGGGCCGAGACCCGCGGGGACGATGAGCTGGCACAGACTGCCGCGTGGCTGCTGTCGGCGGAAGTGGCCGCCGCGCGCGCCCTGTGGCTCGAGCCCGACCCCGTCACCCTCGCCGACGGGTTCTCCCATCCCATCGTGTCGCTGACGTGGGGCGGCAAGCGCGACTACGCCACGTGGTTCAGTCCCGAACCGTCGGCGATCCTCGGCATCCAGGTACTGCCGCTGACCCCCGTCACGCTGGATTATCTCGGGCAGGACCCCGACCGCGTCGCCGCGAACGTGTCCGACGCCGGCCCCCAGGCGTTCAGCGGCCCGCTGGGCGAGTACGTGCTGATGTATTCGGCGTTGGGCGGTCCCGACCCGCACGCCGCCGCCACGGAGGCCCTCGGGACCCTGCCCGCCGACGGCGTGGACGACGGCAACTCGAAGGCTGTCATGCTGGCGTGGCTCGCCGCGATCGAGGCCGCACCCGGGCAGTGACCCACCTCGCTCGTCAAGGCTCCCGCTCGCACGGGGACGGCGCAGTATCGTGGCGGATCACCGACGAGAGGACGACAGCGATGAGCGGATCAGCGGACAGGGGCGCCGAGAGCGAGGCGCCTGAGCCGAATGCGTCCGACCCGGCCGACACGACCGGAGACCGGCACGACGACGACGTCTACGAAGAGCAGCAGATCGTCGATCCCCCGGACCTCGACCACGCCTGATCGCGGGGCTGCGCGGGACGACAGGCGGAAAGTGAAACAGCCCCGGTAACTGGCGAGAGTTACCGGGGCTGATCCGTGCACCCCCAGGGACTTGAACCCTGAACCCACTGATTAAGAGTCAGTTGCTCTGCCGATTGAGCTAGAGGTGCGCGCGGCGCCGGGGCGTGATGAACCGGGCGGGCCGAGGGATCACATTACCATCCCGATCCGTCACGCCGCCAATCGCCCGCCCGGGCGCCTGTACCCTGGACGACGTGTCCCCTGCCGACGCTGCACGGTCTTCGCTGACCGGTCCCTACGCCGACGACCTCGCCCTCGCACTCCGGCTGGCGGATGCCGCCGATGCCGTGTCGATGGCGCGCTTCGACGCGGCCGGCCTCGATGTCTCGGTCAAACCGGACGCCTCGTTCGTCACGGAAGCAGACCTCGCCACGGAACGGGAGATCCGCGCCATGCTCGCGGCCGAACGCCCCGATGACGGCGTCTTCGGTGAGGAGTTCGGGTCCGCAGGGTCCGGCGCGCGGCGATGGATCATCGATCCGATCGACGGCACGCACAACTACCTGCGCGGCATCCCCCTGTGGGCGACCCTCATCGCTCTCGCGGTCGAGGGGAAACCGGTCGTGGGCGTGGTCAGCCAGCCGGCGCTGGGTCGCCGGTGGTGGGCAGCCCAGGCCGCAGGAGCATGGACCGACTCCCCCGACGGTGAGCGCCGCATCCGCGTCTCCGATGTAGCGACGTTGGACCGGGCGAGCATCAGTTTCCAGAGCATCCAGCAGTGGGATGACGCGGGCCACCTCCCCGCGCTGCTCGATCTCTCGCGAACCGTGTGGCGCGACCGGGGGTACGGCGACGCGCTGCCCTACATGTGGCTGGCGGAGGGCCGGCTGGAGATGGTGGCCGAGTTCGACGTGAAGGAGTACGACGTCGCCGCGCTCGCCCCGATCGTCATCGAGGCCGGAGGCCGGTTCGGCTCGTACGATGGGAGCGACTCCATCGCCGCGGGCTCCTCCTTGGCGACCAACGGCGTTCTGCACTCCGACTTCCTCGCTGTGCTGCACGCCGCCGACGCCCGCTCCGCTGAAAGTGCCGAATGAACATCCTGCGCCCGGTGGCCTCCGTCGCCCTCGTCATCTCACTCGTGGTCCTCGCCGCCTGCTCGGCTCCCCAGACGCCCGAGGTCACACCCACCACTCCGCCACCCGTCTCGACGGCGCCCCCCTCCCCCGCCCCGACGTCATCGGGCGAGGCGGCCGACCCGGACGAGCCGACGTGCGAGACGATCATCCCGGCGGCGACGGTCGCCGACTTCGAAGAGGCCGGATGGACCGCCCAGGCCGAGGTGTTCCGCATCGGTGGCGAAGAGGTGCCGGGCGGCATCGAGTGCAGGTGGGGCGACTTCTCCGTGGCCACCGATCATGTGCAGATCTACGGATGGGCGCCGATCGAGCCCGCGGAAGCCGATGCGGCGCAGAGCGAGCTGGTGCAGTCGGGATGGCGCCGGGAAGAGGGCGAGGGGGGCTTCTACGTCACCGAGAGCGCCGAAACGGCCATCGCCCCCGATAAGAACGGCTACGGCCTCACCTACTTCTTCGGAGACGGCTGGGTGACCCTCGCCGACACGAAGCAGACTCTCGTGCTCGTGGAGTGGCCGATCGGCTGACGGCCGCTCAGCCAGCCGGCGACAGCGGCGCCACGGCCGCGCTCGAGCGCTCCGCAGGGTCGGGCTCCCCCGGCATCGGTGACGCTTCGCCGCGCACGCCCGTGATGGCGGCCTCGACGACGGCCGCGGCGAGCGCGTCGATCACCGCCGGCGGCTGCCACTGCAACGGCCCATGGACGGCGATGTCGGCGAAGCCGTGGACCGCCGACCAGCAGGCCCACTCCGCATGCGGGCGGCGTTCCACCGCGAGCGTCCCGGCCTGCACCATCGCATCGAGTGCGTCCAGCAGCAGCCGGAACGGCTCCACCACCTCGCCGCCGAGGGTCACGATGGCGTCGCTGGGCTTCTCGTCGTGCACGGCGAAGGCGAGTTCGAACCAGCCCCGCTCGGACCGCGCGAAGTCGATGTAGGCCAATCCGATGCGTCGGAGTCGTTCGATGGACGCCTCGGCAGGCGCGATCCCGCGGGGCGTCTCATCCACTCGTGCCGTGATGGCCGCCGCCAGGGCGAACTGCGCCTCCGCCGCAGCGGCTCGCACCAGGTCGCCCCGGTCGGCGAAGTGACGATACGCCGCGTTGGGCGAGACTCCGACGGCGCGGGTGACCTCCCGGAGCGTGACCGCATCCGGGCCGCCCGTGCGTGCCCGCCGGAATCCTTCCTCGATCAGCGCACGTCGGAGGTCGCCGTGATGATAGGTGCGCGTGTCGGAACTCGTCATTGCATCGCCCAACGTCGGTGTGTACGGTGTGAACATCGTCGATGTGCACGGCGTCCACATGGAGCGTACCCCTCCAGTCCTGAAGCCGCCGCGCGGAAGGAAGCCCGCATGGCCGAAGAGGTCTCCCCCTCGAGGAAGGTCGACGAGCCTGCGCAGATCCATCCAGGACCGCGCACGGTGCGCGCGTTCTACCAGGTGCTCGCCAACACCGCCGTCGCGAACGTCACGTCGAGCTACCTGTGGTGGGCGCTGACCTTCTGGGCGTATCTGGAGACGCGTTCGGTGCTCGCGACCGCCATCATCGGCGGCTCGTACATGCTTCTGGTGGCCGTGCTCGGCGTGGTCTTCGGAGTCATCGTCGACCACCTGAAGAAGAAGGCCGTCATGGTGCTCTCCAGCGTCGTGACGCTGTCGACCTATCTCTTGGCCGGCGCGCTGTACCTGTCGTTCCCCGAGAGCGTCCTGGTGAACTGGGGCGGGCCCTGGTTCTGGGTGTTCGCCGGCGTCATCCTCATCGGCGGTGTGGTGGAGAACCTCCGCAACATCGCACTGTCGACCACCGTGACGCTCCTGGTGCCGGCAGACCGCCGTGACAGGGCGAACGGGCTGGTGGGCGCCGTTCAGGGCATCGCCTTCATGGTGACGAGCGTCTTCTCCGGACTCTCGGTTGGGCTCCTCGGCATGGGGTGGACCGTCGTCATCGCCATCGTCGCCACCGCAGTCGCCCTCATCCACCTCCTGTTCGTCCCCATCCCCGAGCGGGGCGTCGTGCACGTGGAGGGCGAGGCCCCCCAGGGTTTCGGCTTCCGCGAGGTCATCCCCGCCGTCATCGTGGTGCCCGGTCTCCTGGCGCTCATCCTCTTCTCGACCTTCAACAACCTCGTGGGCGGCGTGTTCATGGCGCTCATGGACCCCTACGGCCTCACCCTGTTCTCGGTGGAGGTGTGGGGCATCGTGCTCGGCATCTCGAGCGTCGGCTTCATCCTGGGCGGCGGGCTCGTGGCGCGATTCGGGCTCGGGAAGAACCCGGTGCGCACCCTCCTCCTCGTCAATGTCGGGATCGCCGTCCTGGGCATGACGTTCGCCATCCGGGAATGGTGGTGGGTCTACGCGCTCGGGATCCTCGTCTTCATGTGTCTCATGCCGATCGCCGAGGCATCCGAGCAGACGATCATCCAGCGCGTGGTCCCTTTCGACAAGCAAGGGCGCGTGTTCGGGTTCGCCGCGAGCATGGAGTCGGCCGCCGCGCCGATCTCGTCGTTCATCATCGGTCCGCTCGCGCAGTTCTGGCTCATCCCGTTCATGAACACGCAGCCCGGGCGTGACTCGCTCGGCTGGCTTCTCGGACCGGGCGAGGCGCGCGGCATCGCGCTGGCATTCGTCGCCGCGAGCTCCGTTCTGCTGGTCGTGGTGCTCCTGGCCTTCGTCTCCCGGCCATACCGCCGACTGTCTGCGGCATACGCGTCGGCCCCACCCTCCCTGCCCTCGGCGGAGGGCGAGGCCGACCCCGATCCGTCTCCCGCGGTCGATGCGGCGGATGCCGAATCGCACACCGGGACGTGAATGATCCTGGGCGTGAAAGGATTTTGGACGTGCCACAGAGTTCCACACCCCCAGATCCGGAGTACATCGTCGCCACCGACGGAGCCTGCAAGGGCAACCCGGGACCGGCCGGGTGGGCGTGGGTCGGCATGGATGGCGAGTGGGCAGCCGGGTCGGTGCCCGAGGGCACGAACAACATCGGCGAGCTGCTGGCGCTCCTCCGCGCGTTGCAGTACCACGCCGATGTACCGAACCTGCGGGTGCAGGCCGACTCGAAGTACGCGATCGACACCTACTCGTCGTGGATGGACGGCCACCGGCGCCGGGGCTGGAAGACGTCGACCGGAGCGCCCACGAAGAACCGCGAGATCCTGGAGCTGCTGATCACCGCGCGAGATGCTCGCCAGGCCGCGGGGCTCCCGCCGGTCACGCTCGAGCACGTGCGCGGTCACGCCGGGCATGTGCTCAACTCCTGGGCCGACAACCGCGCGGTCCGGGCGTCCCACCACGCCGCATCCGGTCTGACGCACGAATGGGCCACCCGCGGGGGTCAGGAGCGGCTCGACGTGGGCGCGATGCCGCCGAAGTCCGGCGAGGACAAGCCCGCGCGGGCACGGAAGAACTGACCCCACCGGGACGCCGCGACACGCGCGGAGTCAGCGGAAGGGATTCTGCGTGCTGCCGTCGCCGGCGTCCATGACGCCGGCCGCGTGGCCCTGGTCCCACGCGTCGCCCCGGGCCTCGAGATCCCGCGACAGGGCATCGGCATCGAGCACGCGCCTGGCCAGGCGCACCCAGTCTCCCCACGACGCCTCGACGACAGTTCCGCCCGCACCGACCTCTCACCGCTCGGGAACCTCCGCGGGCCGGAGGGAGAGAGTACCGACGCTGATCGTGCGCCTGCGCGGGTCGGGCATGGTCGACCTTCCTGGTGGGCCGGGCGGAGAGTTGCTCTCCCCATGCTCCCGCACGACGGACGAACCGGATTTAGCTTCCCAGGAATATAATTCCGCTGCATCCAGTTGCCCCCTCCATGGACTTCTTCGACACCCTTCTGCGCTACGAGGTGACCCTCTGGGACGCGGTGGAGGCCGCGCTCCGCCGCGAGGGACAGATCAGCGCGGCCCAGATGCAGGCGCTCACCGTGATCCATCGCCACGCGGGCGCTGCGCGCGTGGCGGACGTGAGCGAGAGCATCGGCATCACCGTGGGCGCCGCGAGCAAACTCGTCGACCGGCTCGAGCGTGGCGGGCTGATCATCCGGCGCCCCAATCCCGTCGACCGTCGGTCATCGCTCGTGGTGCTCACCGACGCCGGCGATGCCGCGTACGAGAACGCGACTCGGGTGCGCGAGCACACGCTCCGCGAGCTCCTCGACCCCGAGGCCGCCGATACGGCCAGGGAAGCACTCCTCATCCTGCAGGCCCGGCTCGAGCGCGCGCGGGACGGGGTGAACGCATGACCGGGACGATGCGGGCCGTGGTCGTGGACGCGCCCGGAGCGCCCGACGTGCTGCACGTCCGCACCGTGCCGCGCCCCGTGGCACGCACCGGCGAAGTCCTGGTCAGCGTGCGCGCGTTCGGCGTGAACCGCTCCGAGCTGCACTTCCGCCAGGGGGTCGCCTACACCGGCTCCTTTCCACGGATCCCGGGGATCGAAGCGACCGGCGTCGTGGCCGACGCGCCCGGCGGCGAGTTCGAGCCCGGAACCCGGGTGATGACGATGATGGGTGGGATGGGCCGCGAGTTCGACGGCGGCTACGCGGAATTCGTCGTCGTCCCCGCCGCCCAGGTCATCCCGTTCCAGAGCGACCTGCCGTGGGAGGCGCTGGGCGCCGTGCCCGAGATGGTGCAGACGGCAAGCGGCTCGCTCACTGTGGGCCTCGACGCGCGGCCGGGCGACAGCATCCTCATCCGGGGCGGCACGTCGTCGGTCGGCCTGGCGCTGGCCGTGCTCGCCAAGCTCCATGGAATGACGGTGTTCGCGACGACGCGGCGCGAGGCCGCTCGAGCACAGCTCGAGAGCGTGGGCGTCGACCACGTCCTCCTCGATGACGGCGACGTCGCCGCGCAGGTACGCCGGATCGCGCCGGACGGCGTGGACGGCGCCGTGGAGCTCGTGGGGGTCGATGTCCTGAAAGACACCCTCCGCTCGGTTCGCAGCGGGGGCACGGTCTGTTTCACCGGCATGCTCTCGGACCAGTGGACCATCGGCGAGTTCTATCCGATGGAGTGGCTGCCCAACGGCGTGCGCCTCACCGCGTACTCCGGGGAGGCCGCCGATCTGTCGGCGAAGGCCCTCCAAGACTTCCTGGATGCCGTTGCCGAGGGCCGTGCGACGATCCCGATCGGCCGCGTCTACGCCCTGGACGATATCGTGCAGGCGCACCGGGACATGGAAGCAGGAATGGTCGGCGGTAAAGGGGTGGTTCTCCCGTGATCCCGCCGCTGGAGATCTATCACGCGCAGTACCTGGCTCGCCGCGCGGTCCCAGACGCCGACGCGGGGAGCGGCCCTCCGGAAGGCCAGGAGAGCGGGCCGAGGCGCGCGGCGTCTACTGCGGCGCGCGGCGCAAGCGCGGCTCCGGTGGCGGCGGCACTTCCTTCGCGGCGATGATGTCCGACACGGCGATGCGCTCGATGCCGCGCTTTCCGTCGACCACGACCACCGACGCGTCGGCGCTCAGCAGTTCGCCCAGCGCATCCGTCGCCTGTCCCGACGGCAGCAGATAGCGCACGACGACGCGGCGACCCGGCGCGGGGAGGTTCACCAGGCGCCGGGTGCGTAGTCCTTGAGGAACACCCCGAACACGTCTTCGCCGGCTTCTCCCCGCACGATCGGGTCGTACACGCGCGCGGCACCGTCGACGAGGTCGAGCGGGGCGTGGAAGCCCTCTTCGGCCAGGCGCACCTTGGTCGGGTGCGGGCGCTCGTCGGTGATCCAGCCGGTATCGACGCTGGTCATGAGGATGCCGTCGGTCTCGAACATCTCGCGCGCGCTGGTGCGCGTCAGCATGTTCACGGCGGCCTTGGCCATGTTGGTGTGCGGATGCCCCGGACCCTTGTACCCGCGGCCGAAAACACCCTCCATCGCACTGACGTTCACGATGTAGGTGCGCCGGGCGGGGCTCGCCGCGAGCGACGGGCGGAGCTTGGACACCAGGAGGAACGGCGCCGTCGTGTTCGCCAGCTGCACCTCGAGCATCTCCAGGGGGTCGACTTCCTCGACGCGCTGGGTCCACGAGTTCGCATCGTGGAGGTCGGGGATCAGCCCGCCGGCATCGATCGCGGTTCCCGCCGCGAGGCGCTCGAGCGAGCTGGAGCCGGCCGCCATCGCCTGCTCGGTCAATTCGTCGGCGCGCGCTGCGGCGGCGGCGAGGATCGGATGCCCGGCGACGGAGCGCTCGAGAGCCTGCGGGTGCTGGTCGTTGGTGTGACCGAAGGTGAGGAGTTCGGGGAGCGGCCCGTCGGGGAGCGGAGCAAGTTCCGCATCCACGAGCGGCTGGTACGCGCCGGGTGAGCGCCGAACCGTCTGGGTCGCGTTGTTGATGAGGATGTCGAGGGTCCCGGCCGCCGCCACGTCGTCGGCCAGCCCGATCACCTGGGCCGGATCACGCAGGTCGATCCCGACGACCTTGAGGCGGTGCAGCCAATCCGACGCATCCGGGAGGCTGCTGAAGCGACGCACCGCGTCGCGAGGGAAGCGCGTCGTGATGGTGGTGTGCGCGCCGTCGCGGAGAAGCCGCAGCGCGATGTACATGCCGATCTTCGCGCGGCCGCCGGTGAGCAGCGCGCGCTTGCCGGTGAGGTCGGTGCGCGCCTCGCGCTTCTGGTGGCTCATCGCCGCGCAGGCGGGGCACAGCTGGTGGTAGAACGCGTCGACGACCGTGTACGGCTGCTTGCAGATGTAGCACCCGCGCGCCTTGAGCAGCGTGCCGGCGGTGGGCGCGGTGGTCGCGGTGGTGATCGGGATTCCGCGCGTCTCGTCGTCGATCCGGTCGGCGGCACCCGTCGCCGTGGCGGCGACGACCTCGCGGTCGGCCTGGGCGATGGCCTCGCGGATCTCGCGGCGTCGTTCCTTCTTCACGGCCTTGAACATCCGGGCGGTCGCCTGCCGCACGGCGATGAAGTCGGGATGGGTCGCGTCCAGCCCCGCCATGCCCTCGAGGACGCGGAGGGTGGTCTCCAGGTCTGCCGGATCGATTCCGCTCGGGGTCAGAGCAGGGGCAGAGGTATCGGGAAGCACACCCGATGGTACTTCGACGGGATGCGTGGATGCTGTTACCGTGCGACGGTGCACTCCTCCCCCGTTCCTCCGGAGCCCCGCCGCATCCACGTGTCGGCGGCCGTGATCCTCGATACCGAGGATCGACTGCTGCTCGTGCGCAAAGAAGGCACCTCCGCGTTCATGCAGCCCGGTGGCAAGCCCGAACCGGGCGAGTCGGCGAGCGAGACGCTCCGCCGGGAACTCGCGGAGGAGATCGGGGTGCAGGTGGGCCCGGATGACCTGCGAGCGCTCGGCACCTACACGGCCGCGGCGGCAAACGAGCCGGGATTCCTGGTGATCGCCGAGGTGTTCGGCGCCGACATCGGGTCGCAGCATCCGGAGGTGGGAGCCGAGATCGCCGAGCTCCGGTGGGTGTCGGCGGCCGATGCCGAGCACCTGGAGGTAGCGCCGCTCGCGCGCGAGAACTTCCTCTCCCGCTGACCACGCCCCTCGACGACGCGACGCGTCGCCGCCTGCTGGCCGCGCTGACGCAGAGCGAGCGCACCGCAGGCGAGCTCGCCGCCCTCGAGCCGATCAGCCGCCCCGCGGTAGCCACCGCTCGCCGACCTACCAGACGGTGCCGCCGCCGATCGAGATACCGCCCCACGTGAGCGCGATGAAGATCCCGGCGAACACGACAGGCGCGATGCCCTTGCCGCTGCGCGCGAGCCCCTTGAGAAGGGCGATCACGGCGAGGATTGCGGCGATGATCGAGAGGCCGCCGCCGAGAATCAACCCGATGAACAGCGGAATGGGCATGAGCACGAGGCCGGCCAGCGCGACCCAGAACGCGGCCCAGGCAGACGGGTTGGAGCGGCGTTCGACAGAGGAGGACATTCATCCATTATCCCGTCGAGCGCCGGTGCACCAGCGCCGGCCCGAGCGCCTTGTTCATCACCTGTCGAATGCTGGACCGGAGCAGTCCGCTCGCCTCCGCGCGACGCTCCGCAGTGACGTGGGCGTCAGTTCGGGTTCACCCCGTGCATGTTGCAGAGGAAGATGAACGTCTCCCAGGAGACGGTGGCGACTTGTTCTAGCGGCGGCATGGGCATCATGTTCGTACCGCCACGGGCGCGGAGGAAGTTCACCTGGTCACGGAACGAGTTGTATTGAGCGACGTTGGTGAAGTTGACCTTGGCACCGGGGCTGATGTGGACGACCGTTCCGTTAGGGGCAGAGACCACTGTCTGCATTTCGACTTCCTCCATTGGGCTAGGGGACGGCGCGGGGTTGGAGCCTGGTAGCAGACTGTTGTTATTGACGTAAGGAGCAGGGTCAAACGCGGTCCCGCCGGGCCTCGTGCGCATCTCGAGATGAAGGTGAGTGCCTTCCGAAGCTCCGGTGTTGCCCATGAGGCCGACTTGCGTTCCGCGGGTGATGCGGACGCCACGCGACACCGACTGAGCTCGCAGATGGGCGTAAAAACTAGACCATCCGTTGTCGTGTTCGATCTCGACGAAATGGCCGTAGTTGACGTGGGTCGAAACATTGTTGATGACACCATCGGCCACGGCGTACACGGGTGGTCCCGACGAATCCGGGTAGTCGATTCCCGCGTGAAGGCGGCCACTCCGCATCCCAAACCCGTAGCTCGGGGTGATGTACCGGGCGAGCGGAAAGCCCCATACGACATCGGCCTGAGCGCGGTCAGGGAAAAGCCAGCTCCCGCCGAGGGCCGCGGCGGATACGACGGCGCTTCCGATGATGAAGCCGCGCCGTGAGGGCCCTGAGCCAGCCTCAACGCCGGGGGTGTCCGCGCTCATCCGACGTGCTCGTCTTCGTCAAGACCTCCGGGCAACTCTCCACTGAGGTATCGCGCGTACTCGTCACCCGTCAGCGCGGCCACATCACCGTAGAAGACAGCAGTAGAGACATCGCCCGGGTTTGTGTACAGCGCGACGTATGTGCCATCGGCGGCAACGATGGCAGGACTCGTGTCTCGGTAAGGGACGGTGACGAAGAGCCGACCGTCGGATCCGCGCGCCTCGGCGCGCGCCAGGTCGTAGAAAATGGTGCGTCGAGCTTGTTCCTCACGCGCCCGGTCCGACCCGCTCGCGATTAACTCAACCGTCGTTTGGGCGATTTCCTGTGTGGCTACTGGCGTGAGCACTGCGTCAGGGTATCTGACGCGGTCGCTGCTCCCGTGGAGAAGATCAAGCGAGTCGTCAAGATGATGCGTGGATCGGGATTCACCCCGACAGGCCGTCCCTCGCAGGCATTCCGATGCCCTCCTCCCCCGATGCCGGCGTGCATCGCTGTTCGTTTTGCTCGGCTGGCCGCGTTGGGTCTGGATCGTGACTGCCTGGGCCTGGACTCACGTCGGGTGTCGTAGTTAGCGCTCGATCATCGGGCATTCGTGCGGGCGGGTCATCCGTGCGCTGGCGGTGCGGCGTCGATACCGATTTGCCCGTCACAGGACCCGCGCGCCCGAGGATCGGCTACGTGCGCTGCTCGCCGAACTCGCGCTGCACGTCAGCGAACGTCCGGACCTCTTCCTGGAGGCGTCGCGCCAGCCACTCACCGTCGCGCAGCCACTTCTGCAGGTTGCGCTCGCTGTCCCACCCATCGAACGGGTCCGCGTGCGTCTCGAAGAAGGATTGCCATCCCTCGAGATCCTCGGCCAGCTCAGTCGATAACCCGTACGTCTCGGGGGTGGTCGTGTACCCGACATCCCACGTCGGTGTCGAGTTCTCCCAGAGAGGGTAGCGCCGGCCGTAGTCAGGGAACATACGAATGACGCGCCGCTCCGGCGGGAACTGCGGCATCTGCTGCATGACTCACACCGTATCGACCACTGCTTCCGCCCTCAGCGACCGGCGCGATGTCAGCGAGCTGATGCACTATCGAGACGTGCCGTCGTCCTAAGCTCAGCTCATGAGTCGGTTGGACAGGTCGTCATCCGTCCGCTCTTCCCACGAAAGGAAGCCGGAAGCGCTGGGAAGGGCAGGGTTAGCCGCGGTCGCCATGACGCTGTTGTTGCTGCAGCTTGGATGCGCAGCCAGCTCTGTCACCGACGGTGATGGCAGTCGAGCGGTGCTTTACGACTCCATCGATGGCCTCGCGAGCGACAGTACGGCGATTGTGATTGGCACAGTAACCGACCAGCGGACCGACGGTGAAACGACGATCTCCACCGTCGATGTATTGAGCGCGCCGACGTCTCCGCAGCTAGGAGCCACCGCTCCAGAAGCTGAGTCAGTGAGTGCCGGCGACAGCGTCGCTGTCCGGCAGGATCCGTCGTCCCGGCCTCTCCTCGAAACAGGCAAGGAGTACGCGTTGTGGCTGACTCCGACGACGCTGGACGGTGACGCAGCTAACGACTTCTTCATCACCGGATCGAATGCAGGTATGTACCTCGTGGACGGGGACATTGCTCACCGCGTGGCAACGGAAACGGGAGACACGCTGCCCGAGACGATCGAGATCGCGGGGCGACCCTGACGATGCAGCCGTAGCCCGCGTTACCTGTGCAGTGCGCTAGCGAACAGACGTCGATGTGTTCTGGCGTGGCCCTCAAGCCGGCCCCCGTCCGTTCAGCGCCCGTATACGGACCGTTGAAGGAGCGCAACTGATGCGAGCCGGCAGTTGTGGAGGAGATGCGCAACTGTCCGGCAAGCTGGGACGGTGGACGATCTCGCGGATGCCCTGCTGCGTGGTCCGCGCGGTCGCCGGATGTGCCTGGAGTACGCCGCCCGCACCGATGAGACGGTGCATACTGCGTTGTTCTGGCTCGGCCACGAGCTCGATCCGAACCCGGGCACGCTCCTCCGTCTTATTGGGGATACTTCCGACCCGGAACCTGATCCGACGTCCAGCGCCGATGACCTCGCGGCGCTCATCGACGATGTCGACCTGACTCATATCCGTGGAGACATCCTGAGGGAGGCGCTGCAGGCGTCGGTCGATCTCGCGCGCTACTGGCAGGAGCCCGACGGCGCGGATACCGTCGCCACGCTTCCGCCGGTTCTGCACGTGCTCGGCCGTGTCGCGCACCGTTTGGTTACAGCGATGCCCGACCTCGCCGCGCTGTGCGGGTCAGCACAGTGGGCAGTGCAGTGGCGTCCGCTTGCCGACAGCGAACCACTGGTGCGGGATCCCTCAGCCGTGCTGGTCGAGTGGACCCGCGCCCAGCGTGAGGACGAGGAACGCTCAGCACGCGAGCGGCCCCGCGACCCTCACGCCAACTTGTCGGGCACTTGGTGGTCGGTACCGCAGACGCTTCTCGCGACGCGGGGCAGTCCGGCGGATGCTCTTGAGCTGGTGGAAGACTCCCTCGGCTGGGAGGTCGCGACGGTCATCCCCGTGCGCGGAGCGGGGCGGACGCTCGAGATCCAGACGCCGGAGGAATGGGCAGACCTCTGCCGCGAGTACCCGATGGAGGTCACCGCGTCCCGACGACACGACTGGTTCCGGGTTACCGGACGTGACGGGCGGTGGCTGATCCCGGATTGGGAGCGCGTCGCCGCGCGGTGGGATGCCGTGCACCTCACTACGCTCGGGTATCTGTCCACGGCCACCACGTTGATCGACATCGACGAGGAATACGGTTCAGTGATCGGCGGCTGGGCTCCCGACTCCACCATCTGGCTCACCGACGTCGCCCGCGAATGGACTCCGCAGCGACAAGAGTGGACCCGCCCGCAAGACGACTGGCGCTGGAGCCCGCCCGAACTCCCATCGGCCCGCTGAGCGACCCGCTATCGTTCGGCTCGGCGGAGGCACCAATGCTGCCCGCAAGGCAAATCCCCATGTCGGAGGATTGCGCCAGGCTTGCGTCGAACCGTTCACGGGTGGGGAGGAGTTGGGATGTCCGAGGTGATCGCGGCGACGGTGGGCTCTTTGGCTGGCGTGGGTTTGGAAGCGCTGCACGGCGGACGGCGTGATCGTGCGCGTGACGGCCGCGAACGACGTCGAGCCGGCGCGGACGAGATTCTGGAGGCGCTCCGTCCGCTTCACCGGCGAATGCGCAAGGTCCAGTTCTCACGCAACGAAAAGAAGTGGTCGAAAACGATAGATCACGCGCTGAGGACTATCGAGGTCCATCGACACTTGTTGCCCTATGGTTTGCATCTCCATCGAAGCGTTCGGGACGCACTTGGAACCGCTACCGGGCTCGGCTTGCATGAGCTACTCGGCGGGGATCGTCGCAAGCTCGCTTCCTTCGATCGACTCTGGCTTGAGCGTGGAGCGGGCTACGTGGACTATGCGATGTACGTCGTCGAGCGCTGGCGGGCCGCGCACAAGGAGTCCACTGCAAGTCGGGTGAAACTCATGGATTTCGATGCGTGGCTTCGAGAGGTCGAACGACGGTCCACCATCGGACCCTGACGTCGAGCTGCGATGGCGCTGGCACCGGCGTCGCTAGCGAAGAGTCGGCACGGTAAGGGACCCCTCGTAGGCTCGAGATGGGGCGCCCCTGCGCCGGACTTCCAGCGGGCGTGGCACGCTGGAGCAATGAACGGTCCCTCTCTCCGCGCGCGGCTGCTCACGGCGCTTTCGGGCGATCCGGACGGCATGCCCCGGTGGGTGCGTGAGCTCGCCGAGGGCGACGACGACGGGTACTTTCCCGACGGTGGCGCGGTCTGGACGGTCCACGCCGGCACCGCGACCTTCGTCGCCGGCATCCGCGCGCTGCTCATCCAAGCCCTCCACCCCGGCGCGATGGCCGGCGTTCACGACTTCTCGCGCTACCGGGAGGATCCACTAGGCCGACTGACGGGCACCGTGCGGTGGATCATCTGCGTCACGTACGGCTCGACGACGCAGGCGAAGCAGGAGACGGCGCGCGTGGGCCGGCTGCACGAGCGCGTAGCGGGAACCTACTCGACGGATGCCGGGGCTCACGCCTACTCGGCGTCGGACGCCCGTCTCGTGGAATGGGTGCACCTCGCGTTCGCAGACGCGTTTCTGGGCGCGCACGAGCGGTGGGGCGGTCCGATCCCTGGAGGTGCCGACGGATACGTGCGCGAGTGGGCGACCGCTGGGCGTCTCATGCATGTGGAGAATCCGCCCGAGACCGAGGCCGACCTGAGGGAGAGGCTGCGGGGGTTCCTCGACCGTGCAGAGCTCCGCCGCGACGAGCGCGTCGACGAGGTCGTGCGGTTCTTGCGTGACGTGCCCTTCACCGGCTCGATGCGATTTGCCTATCGCGTGCTGTTCGCCGCCGCTGTCGCGAGCCTGCCGCGGCCGTACCGCAAGTTGCTCGGGGTGCGTCGCACCGTCCTGCCCGTCGTGACGGCGACTCGCATCGTGCTCGCGGTATCGCAGCGCGCGCTCGGCGCGGGCCCTCGCGCACAGGATTTCGCTCGAGAGCGGCATCGCCGCCTCGCGCACGAACAAGCCGGGGCCCATCCCGCAGAGTGAGGCTTCGCCTCCCCGGCCGTTGAATCGCCCCGCTCCCCATAGATGAACCACGCCACGCGGCTTCCAGCGTGCAGGGAGCGTCCGTTTGACGACCCTCCTTCGCGCGTCGCCAAATAGACGCTAAGGGGGTTAACGGGCCGGTGGCAACTACGAGGGGCCTCGGCGACTCAACTCGAGAGCGTCGTGATTCCGTTGATTAGGGCGACACATGCAATGGCAATGAACGCCAGGGCCCCCAGGAAGTAGCCGACCGCCTTGTAGGTCGGGCTGCCTTTTAGTTCGCCGACGCCCCGCAGGACCAGGCCGGTGGCGCCGATAGCGACCACAAGGCCGATCCCGATGCCCAGCGATACGGGAGGTGGGAGTGCGAGCGCCGTTCCCCATACGACGATTCCTATCCCGCAGGCCGTCCCACCGAACAGGAGCATCGACGCGAAGATCATGAAGGCGACCTCGCCCTTTGTCAGCGGCAGTTCGACGGCGTCGTCTGATAACGGAGGGCCGAAGATCGGCTCGCCGCGCCTAGCGCGAGCTTTCACCTCGTCGACGATTGCCTTGTTCCGCTTCCCATGCACGACCATGTCTAGATGCTGGCATCGATCGGAGTCTGGGTTCGTTCGCGCCGGATCCAGCAGCCCCATGACCGACCGGCAACCGCACCCGTTCAGATTGATACGGTTTGAGCCGCCATCCACAGCAGAATATGGGCATGGGAAACGGCGAATCTTTCCGAGCTTCTCCCGCCGATGCCGCAGCTCCAAAAAGACCGTACACAGCGTCCGTGGGTTGGGGTGCCCGATCGCGCGACAGTTCGGGCCGATCCTTCACCTCTTACGACGAGGGGTTCCGTGCGTGCTTTGGAACAGCCACGCGATGGGCCGAGCAGATCTTGCTCGACTCACTTCCGACGACTGTCGATGAACAGATCCTCGAGGGTGCACCGGCGTTTGACTATCTGGCGTCGTTGCGGGACACGATGGTCGCCGCGGCGGCAGACTTCGCGGCTGCGTATGACTCCAGCACATGGCTGCAGTTGATTCGCCTGCTGAACCCGGCTGCTGTCAGGGGTGTTGGGCCGCACGGTCCCGAGGACGACTTTCAGTCGCTCTTTCGAGTTGCAGAGAACCTGGTGGGGTCTGCTGATGGCGCGATCGTCACAGCGTTCTCGGAATCGGGCGTAGGTACGGGGGTGTCGATGCAGCTTGCTCGCCTTATCGCGCTCGCGGACATGATTGACAGCCTGGAAAACGGAATCAGAATCTTGAGTAAAGGCGCTCGGTTCCGCGTTCACCGACGACGACGTCCGCGTCTGCTTCGTGATGACGACTTGCGTGAATCGCTAGCCGAATTTGACCTCAGAAACAGGTACAAATCGGTAGAACAGCACGCCTATCTTGAGCAGGGTTCGACTTACGATTCTGGCTGCGGCGACCCGCCCGTTCTGGCAGCGTTCCGGTTAAGGGACGGATTCGGTCTCAACACCACCTGGAGTGGGCCGTTCGAAGAGGCAGAGCTCGTCGACGACTTGACGCAGTTCACGGTCCGGGTGTTTACGACCGGAGATCCGACCAACGCCGTGCTGGGCAAGGGTGCACTCGACGCTTTCGATGATCCCGACGCCACCGCAGCTGTCATCGTCTTCGGTCACGCACTACTGAGGCGCGTTATCCACCGAGACTCGGGAGCGGGTCAGTCGATCACCCGATACGGCACACTCACCATGCAAACTGTCGAACTCGAGAAGGAAGTCGCATCCACGTTGAAGGAACACAACGTGGTCGCTTGGCTCAGCTCGCACGGAAAAGATTCACTCACGACCGGACAGATCATCGAACTCGTTGACGGCATGTTTGAGCCAGGCCGCCGCAGTTACCCAGGTCGAATGATCCACACCCGTGATACAGACAGCGTTATCGATGTCTGGGCGCTCGGTTGGCACCTCGCAGTAGGACTCCGAGTGGATCCATCCGTGGGCGGATCGTTAGTCAATGTGAGCGCAGAGGAGTTCGAGCTCGCGACACAGTCGGTTATCGACCGGACGCCGTTCGCGCCACCTTCAGTGCTGCGACAGTTGCGAGGCAAGACTCTGCGGCTGAAAGGAAGGTCGATCACCGACGTCGATGCTTTAGTTGTCGTCGGCAACAAACTGTTCCTTATCTCCTGTAAGCGCGTTACCCTCCGGGTCGACTACCTAGCCGGCGACTATCGCAGTGTTCGCAATGCGCAGTCGCGCGTTGATGCGGCTCTCGACGAGTGGACGAGTCGCCTGCAGACTCTCCGCGAGTCACCCAGCGGGGACAACTACGACTTCCGAGACTACGAAATCGATGGTTTCATCGTTGTCCCCGAGTTGGTCTACTCGCGGCGTCCTGAGTCCCGCGACTTGCTACGCATCGGTATTGGGCGGCACTTCTTCACACGTGTTGAGTCGTTGGAACAATTGGCGGCGAGCCTCGAGATGGCATCCGCACGCGTTCCCATCTAGGACTTACGCCGAGGCAAAACAAACCCTGTCTTCGCCGAGATGCGTTTTGCCGATCATCGACGCGATGTCAGAACAACGGTGTGTGGTGACGCGAGCCTCGTCCCCCGCACCCTCAGCTGTGCACCCGGCTGCCTCGAGATGCCATGGCTGCGACGCTATCGGTCTTGAACGGGCGCAACAGGCTCCGGAAATTCAATCTCCATCCATCTCTCTCGACCACGAAGTCTCTCGTAGCGCCTGTACTTCCCCGACCGACGAATTCGGTACATCCTGCGCTCTGATACGTACTCATTGGTGATCACGTGCCGGTGCCATCGTCGACCAGCGGCGTCCGTAATCAATAGGAATGCGCCGGCCAGCTCGACTTGCTTCGTCCTCAACAGATCGACCGACGCCGTGGCGTTGGCCTGCGGGCCAACGATTGGCTCTTCCGAATCGATCGTCTCGAAGTAACTCCGTGCTTCTTGAACTCCCGGGACGTCGACGTCGACTCGCGCGTAGGGGATGGGACTGGTCCCCGTGTTCTGTGCCCTGATGGTCAGGATGCTGCCAATGTCCGTATTGGTCGGTACATCGAAGCTGATCTCATACCAGGTGACGAAGGCGTCAGCGTGCGAACGTAGCTGACGCGCGCGATCCAGGAGGAGGATGTACAACGCCAACGCCAGCGTGCCGACGGTGCCGATAGCGGCGAACCAGTCGGCGACGCTACCCAAATCCATGAGCTGACATTACGCGAGGCACTGACCCAAGCAACACTAAGCAGGCGACAGTGCTCACGCTCGAGATCACCGCAGCCGCTTCCGCCGAGTGCAGTACGGGCACCTGCTCGACAGCGGCGACACTCCTCGCGGCGCCAGATGCGCAGAACGACCGTGGGCGACATGGACCGGACGCGCGTAGCTCCCCACAGCGGCCATCGCACCTTCTCGCGCCCGCTAATGGATCCTGAGTGAGCGGCGTTTCCACCAGACACGGCAGCAAGCATCACGTTCAAGACTGCCCACTCAAGGTGTCCGCGCCTGAGCTAGCCTGACGGCGAGGTGAGCATGGCAAGCATCACCGCGTACCAGGCAGCGGCCGCCCGCCGCTACCGTGTTCGCTGGCGCGACGACAGCACCCGTCGCCAGGTCGAGAAGCGCGGGTTCCGACCAAGCGCGAGGCCGAGATCTTCCTCGCACGCACCGAAGTCGCCCGCACCGACGGTTCGTACACCGATCCGGCCGCCGCACGAGCCACAGTCGGCGACCTCGGCGCCGAGTGGATGCGCAACAAGCGTCACTCGCTTAAAGCCTCGTCGTACAGCTCCCTTGAGAAGTCGTGGCGTGTCTACGTCCGCCCGCGGTGGGAAGACACGCGCATCGGCGACATCCGGGCGTCGCAGGTCGAGCAGTGGATCCGCGACTCTCCGAAGGCACGGACGAACCGGACGAAGAGCAGCAGCGTCACCGGAAAACCCCGGTCCGCGACCGTCGTCTATCGCGCGCTCGGCGTGCTCGCCGGCATCCTCGACACCGCCGTCCGCGACGGACGCATCCACCGCAACGTCACCCGCGGCGCGCAGAACCTCCCCACGAAGCGCTCCGAGAAGCCGAGACGATACCTGACCCATGCAGAGGTCGTCCGTCTCGCCGAAGCGGCGAGCACGTCGACCTATCGCACGTTGATCCTCGTCCTCGCCTACTGCGGACTGAGGTGGAGCGAAGCGATCGGCATGCACGTGCGCGACATCAACTTCGAGCGGCAGCGCCTCCAGGTCAACCGCGCCGCCGTCGAGGTCGAGGGTCGCATCGTCGTCGGAACGCCGAAGAACTGGGAGCGGCGGATTGTCCCCTTCCCCGACTTCCTCGAGGCACCCCTGAAGGAGATGTGCGCCGGCAAGGCGCCGGACGATCTCGTGTCCATCGACGACGACGGCAACCACTTGCGACGGGCGAAGACCAGCGTCGGCACGACGTCGTGGTTCGCGGCCGCCCTCGAGCGCTCCGGCGTCGAGCGACTCACACCGCACGACCTCCGGCACACGGCCGCGAGCCTCGCGATCTCGTCGGGCGCGAACGTGAAGCCGGTGCAGCGGATGCTCGGACACAAGTCCGCGGCGATGACGCTCGACACGTACGCCGACCTCTTCGAGGACGACCTCGACGAGTCGCCGCGCGTCTCAATCAGGGCGCTCTCGCCGCCGACGTCATCCGGATCGCTCAGGTATGACCTGTAGGCAAGCCCCGATTCTGTGGGCAAATTGTGGGCAAACGCCCGTTCGACCCATCGTCGACGAAAACGAAAAGGGCCACAAATCCGCGTAATTCCGCGGGTGTGTGGCCCTTCTCTGTGACAGCGGCTGGTGGAGATGGGGGGAATCGAACCCCCGTCCATCGCTGAGATATCGCGTCTTCTCCGGGCGCAGTCTGTGCAGACGTTCTGCTCGGCTCCGACCTTTGTCACAGACACCTAAGTCGACAAGCCCAGCCTGGGAAGAGTCCCGAGCGGCGTCCAGACGCCACCGCTCAGCAAGTCCCCTAGATGACGCCAGAATCCGTAGCGGGGACGCCTACGGTCTGACGGAGTTCAGGCTCGCTTAGGCAGCGAGGGCGAACTCAGTGCGCTTGGTTTCGGCACATATTGTTTTACAGGGAGCGTTTACGAGATAACCCTGTATCCTCGGCCCGCTTCTCGCGAATTCACAGGCGATGTCGAAACCGATCATCCCCGTGATCCTCCGTGTGGAGGGGCCACTGTCACGCTGTGGAGTTGTGTGTCCAGAAGCCGAAGCATCCGGCCTCACAGACTACAACGGATGCTGCGCCGGTGCCATTCCCGAAGGCCCCGCCGTGGGCCCTCCTCCCGCCTGACTCACACGATGCGCCGTATGCTCGCGGCATGAGCGAGGTCGTGGTCACCGTCCGGGGCGAGCAGGAGCGACGCGTTGCACCGGAGCACGCCGTCGTCAGCCTCGCGGTGCGAGCGGACGGCCCGGTGCGCGGGCCGGTCGTCGAGCGGGTCACGACGCTC
Source organism: Microbacterium sp. Z6_144 (assembly GCF_057197625.1). Taxonomy (NCBI): domain Bacteria; kingdom Bacillati; phylum Actinomycetota; class Actinomycetes; order Micrococcales; family Microbacteriaceae; genus Microbacterium; species Microbacterium sp. Z6_144. Next base: position 1,405,269 of record NZ_JBXVPT010000001.1, on the reverse strand, counting down.
GCCGAACCTCTGCGGGACGACCTCGTCGCGCACCAGCGCTCCGGCGAGGTGGTGGAGTGGTCGAGCGGTCGGGTGTCGGCGTGGTCCGAGCGCCCGTGGAACGCCGAGGGCCGCCAGCTGACTCCCGTGCACCACGCGTCGATCGACATCGTCGCCACGTTCGGCGATTTCGTCGCCCTGTCATGGTGGATCGGCGAAGTCGCCGAGACCGATGCCGTGCAGGTGACCGACGTCCGGTGGGCACTCTCCCCCGCCACCCGCGCCGAGATCGAACGCGAGGTGGCCGCCGAGGCGGTGCAGGTCGCGGTCGACCGTGCCCGCGCCTACGCCGAGGCGCTGGGTCTGGAGTCGGTGACGCCGTTGGAGATGGCCGACGCGGGGCTGCTGCTGCCGCATCCGGAGCGGGCTCCGGTGATGATGCGGGCGATGGCGGCGGATGCGTCGGGCGCGGGCGTGGCGTTGCAGCCCGCCGACATCGTGGTCGGTGCCGCGGTCGAAGCGCGGTTTCTCGCGCGCTGAGCCTCAGTCGCCGAGGCGGTTGCGCGAACGCATCGCGCGCTCGGCCTCGCGCTTGTCTTCGCGCTCGCGGATCGTCTGACGCTTCTCGAACTCGCGCTTACCCTTGGCGACGGCGATCTCGACCTTGGCGCGGCCATCGGAGAAGTACAGCCGCAACGGCACGAGTGTGTAGCCGCCGGCGGAGACCGCGTGGGAGATCTTGATGATCTCGTCCTTGTGGAGCAGCAGCTTTCGCGTGCGCTTGGTCGCGTGGTTGGTCCAGTGCCCCTGCGAATACTCGGGGATGTGCACGGCGTCGAGGAAGGCCTGACCACCGTCGATGTAGGCGTAACCGTCGGTGAGGTTGGCCCGCCCCTGGCGGAGCGACTTCACCTCGGTGCCGGTGAGGACGAGGCCTGCTTCGTAGGTCTTCTCGATCGCGTAGTCATGACGGGCACGACGGTTGGTGGCGATGACCTTTTCGCCTTTTTCACGAGGCATGTCCCACCTCCCTCGGATCCCGGGCACACGCAGCCGTTCAGTCTACAAGGCCTGGGCCCGGCCTCGGTCGCTCCCGCTCAGGTGCGGAGCCAGCGGCGGATGGCGAAGCCCGCCGACAGGGCCGCGAGCACCACGCCGATGAGGACGATCACCGGCACCACGATCGCGATCTCGGCCGGACCCACCCACGTCGTGACGAACGTGATGCGGCTGCGGAGATAGTCATCGACGCCGAAGTTCACGATCGCCCACACCGCGGTGCTCGCCAACGCCGAACCGATGAGGGCGGCCAGAACGCCCTCGAGCACGAACGGGGTCTGGATGAAGCGGTTGGATGCTCCGACCAGGCGCATGATGCCGATCTCCCGCCGGCGCGCGAAGGCCGAGAGCCGGATGGTCGTGCCGATCAGGAGGACCGCGGCGATGAGCATGAGGCCGGCTATTCCGACCGCGATGTAGGTCGCGACCGTCAGCGCCGAGAACAGTGGCTCGAGGTACTGCATCTGGTCCTGCACCTCTTCGACACCGTCCATACCGCCGAATCGCTCGGCGATCACGTCGGACTGGCCCTGGTCGATCAGGTTGATGAAGAAGCTCGCGTTGATCTGGTCGGGCGTCAGAATGTCGGCGTAGTCCTCGCCCAGCTGCTCGAGGGCATCCTCATAGGCGTCTGCGCTGGTGACATAGCGGTAGTCGCGGATCAGCGGGGCGAGCGCTTCTCCGTCGAGCGCACCGCGCACTTCCGCGATCTGCTCCTCGCTGGCGACGCCGTTCACGCAGGTATCCGAGTCGGACACGCTCGTGCACATGTGCACGGCGACCTGGGCGCGGTCGACCCAGAAGTCGCGCATCTGGCCGATCTGCATCTGCATGAGCATCGCCGCGCCGACAAAGGTCAGCGAGACGAACGTGACCAGGACGACGGAGATCACCATGGAGGCGTTGCGGCGGAGGCCCTGGAACGCCTCCGAGAGGATGAGGCCGAATCTCACGAGGTGGGCCCCACTTCGTCTTTGCTGTCACCGAGTCCGAGCCGATCGGCGAGCCCGAGCTCGTCGATGTCGACGGGTGGCAGATCGAGGGCCACCGGACGGGTGTGGGTCGAGAGCTGCTCGCCCTGCTCCATCGCCGCGGCCTGCTCTGGCGGCACCGGCATGTGACTGTCGGATGCGGCCGGAGCGGCGGGCGCGGATGCCGCTGCCGCTGCCGCGCCGGCGGTGGCTGCCGTGGCTGCGGCGGCTGCGACCGGATCGGCTGACCGATCCCGATCCGAGATGGCGGGTTGTTCCGCGGCGGGCGCCGCCTGCTCCGGACGCGCCGCGGCCGCGGGGGCCGGTGCGGGTGGCCAGACGGCGGGTTCGGTGCGCGCACCGGGTGCGGGGGGCCACGCCTCGGCCTCATCGGCAGGGGATGCCCACGCGTCGGCCCCGGCCGCTTCCGCAGCGGGGGCGACCGACCCGTCACGCAACGCGGCCTCGCCGAGCGCCTCGGCCGCGACGGGGGCGAGCTCGTCGGCCGCCGCATCCAGGCCGGGGCCAGCGCCGGGCGCGACGTGGGCGACCTCGCGCTGCACCTCGAGCACGGCCGTGAGGGCGGCCACGGCTGCGGCGCCGCGCTCGACCTCGGGTGTGAGGCGGGGAAGTCCGGACGTGTCGCCGTATCCGCCGTGCCGCTCGTCGCGCATCATCTGGCCGTTCTGCAGCTCGATGACCCGCCGCTGCATCTGGTCGACGAATCCGGCCTCGTGGGTGGCCATGACCACCGTCGTGCCTCCGGCGTTGATCCGCGCCAGCAGCTGCATGATGTCGATGGAGGTGCCGGGGTCGAGGTTGCCGGTCGGCTCGTCGGCCAGCAGCACCTGCGGACGGTTCACGAGGGCCCGGGCGATGGCGACGCGCTGCTGCTCACCGCCGGAGAGCTCATGCGGCAGCCGCTTCTCCTTGCCGCTGAGCCCGACGAGGTTCAGCACCTCGGGCACGGCCTGCTGGATGAACCCGCGGGATGCCCCGGTCACCTGGAGCGTAAACGCCACGTTCTGGAACACCGTCTTGGTCGGCAGCAGCCGGAAGTCCTGGAACACCGCGCCCACGTGGCGGCGGAAGTAGGGCACCTTGCGGTTCGAGAGCGTGCGCAGGTCGCGGCCGAGAACCACCACGCGGCCGCTGCTCGGGGTCTCCTCACGAAGGATGAGGCGCAGGCACGACGACTTCCCCGACCCGGAGGCCCCGACGAGGAACACGAACTCCCCGCGTTGCACCTCGAAGTCCACCGCATCCAGGGCGGGTTTGGAGGTACCGCGATACCGCTTGCTGACGTTTTCGAACCGGATCATGGCGCATTGAGCCTAAGCTCCGGCCGCGCCCCACCCCGCCGTGACGCGCCGCCGGGTGCGGATACCACCGCTCCCCTGGCGCGCGCGCGGGAGGTCAGTCGTCGTCTTTGCGCTTGCGCCACCGGATGCCGGCGGCGATCAGGCCATCGAGGTCGCCGTCGAACACCGATGCCGGGTTGCCGACCTCGTACCCGGTGCGGAGATCTTTCACGAGCTGCTGCCCGTAGAGGAAGTAGGAGCGCATCTGATCGCCCCAGCTGGCCGTGATCGTACCGGCGAGTTCCTTCTTCTTGGCGGCTTCCTCCTCGCGCTGAAGGAGCATCAGTCGGGTCTGGAGAACGCGCATGGCCGCCGCGCGGTTCTGGATCTGCGACTTCTCGTTCTGCATCGACACGACGATGCCGGTCGGAAGGTGGGTGAGGCGCACGGCCGAGTCGGTGGTGTTGACCGACTGCCCGCCCGGACCCGAGGAGCGGAAGACGTCGACACGCAGGTCGTTCTCCGGAATCTCGACCTGAACGGCCTCTTCCATGACCGGGATGACCTCGACCGCGGCGAAGCTCGTCTGCCGCTTGTCGGCCGACCCGAACGGGCTGATGCGCGCCAGGCGGTGCGTGCCGGCCTCGACGGACAGCGTGCCGTAGGCGTACGGGGCATCCACCTCGAACGTCGCGGACTTGATGCCCGCGCCCTCGGCGAAGGACGTGTCCATGACCTTCACGGGGTACTTGTGACGCTCGGCCCATCGCAGGTACATGCGCATGAGCATCTCGGCGAAGTCGGTCGCGTCATCGCCGCCGGCACCGGAGCGGATCGTCACGACGGCACCGCGGTCGTCGTACTCGCCGTCCAGCAGCGTCTGCACCTCGAGCTGCCCGATGATGTCCTCGAGCTCGGCGAGCTCCCGGCGGGCCTCTTCGGCCGCATCCTCATCGTCCATCTCGTGGGCGAGTTCGACCATGACGTCGAGGTCGTCCAGACGCTGCTCGATCTCGGTGATGCGGCGCAGCTCCGTCTGACGGTGGCTGAGGGCGCTCGTGACCTTCTGCGCCTTGTCGACGTCGTCCCAGAGATCGGGCGCGCCGGCTTCCTCACTCAGACGCGCGATCTCGGTGGCGAGTCCCTCGACGTCCACGACGGATTTGATGTCGCTGAAGGTGGAGCGCAGGGCCTGGATGTCGGCGGAGGGATCGAATTCGAGCATGGCAGTTCAGCCTACCGCCGCCGGGTGCCGCCCGCCGCGAGCTCCTGCTCCGTTCCTCCCTCGGCTCGTTCCCCGGAAGTTGGGCATTCGGGTTCTCCACAGATCCGCGGACATTCGAATGAATGTCCGAAGCCCCTGCGACAATGGAGTCATGACCAGCCCCACCGCCGCCATCGCCGAGGCCCTCTCGGCACTGGAATCGGCGTGGGGCGATGCGCCCGACACGAGCGCCCTGCCCGACGCGACGGTGAAGCTCGTCAACGAACGTCTTGCCGATGTGCGCCGTCGCGTCGACGGGCTGCACGCGCGCGTGGCCGCGGAGGTCGCCGCGCGGTCGCGACCCGAACTCGGGACCGAGGGGCTGGCGCGGAAGAACGGTTTCCGTACGCCGGCGAAGCTCATCGCCGAGGCGACCGGTGGCCACACGGCCGATGCCGCGCGGCTCATCCAGGTGGGCCAGGCCACCGCACCGCGCATGTCGCTGTCGGGTGAGATCCTCCCCGCGAAGCACCCCCACATCGCCGCCGCGATCGATGCCGGCCGCGTCAGCGTCGCCGCCGCGGGCGCGATCACCACGATGCTCGATCGGGTATCGCTGCGCGTCGACGCGGCAACCCGCGACCACGCCGAGGAGACCCTCGCGCGTCAGGCTCCGCTTCTCACCTACGACGAGCTGCTCGCCGTCCTGCGTCGCGCGGAGGCGCATCTCGATCCGGACGGCCTCGAACCCAGGATCGCCGAGCAGCACGGCGAGCGGTCGCTGAAGATCACGCAAGACCCGGCGGGGATGACCATCCTCACCGCCCGGCTCGATCCCGAGTCGGCCGCGCCCGTGGTCGCCGCGATCGAGGCCATCGTCACGCACCAACTCCGTACGTCCCGCGGGCACAACGACTCGGACGCCGAGTCTTCCCACCGCGGCACCGGCGCTGCCGTCGAGGAGACGCGGGCACTCACCCAGATGCGCGCCGATGCCCTCGCCACGATCTGCCGTCACGCCATCGGCTGCGATCGTGACGCGCTCCCGGGCTCAGCCACCACGGTGGTGGTGCGGATGACCCTCGACGATGTCCGCAGCGGCGTCGGGGTCGCCACGATCGACGGGATGGAGGCACCCATCGACGCCGGAAGCGCACGGCGGATGGCCGCCGCCGCCGACATCATCCCCTGCGTACTCGGCACCGACAGCGAGGTACTCGATTGGGGTCGAGCCAAGCGCCACTACACGCGGGCGCAGCGGCTCGTCCTCGTCGAGCGAGACGGCGGCTGCTCGTCCTGCCACCTGCCTCCCGCTTTCGCCGAGGCGCACCACATCCGCTGGTGGGAGCGGGATTCCGGGCCGACCGACCTCGACAACGCGATCCTCCTGTGCACGTCGTGTCACCATCGGGTGCATGCCGATGGGTGGGAGATCCGCATCGACACCCCGCCGGGCGCGCCACCCAGCGCGGGCTCGGTCTGGTTCATCCCTCCCCCGCACGTCGACCCGAACCGCACCCCTCGACTCGGCGGCCGACGACGGTTCGACCCACTCGCCTGGAGCCTGACGGCCTGACCCCGGCGAGGCACCGGGCGCCGCGGGCCCTCGGGCGCCACGGGCCTCTGGCGCCGCGGGCCCTCACGGTGCAGCGACGGCCCGGAAGTGGTGCTCGGGATCGGGAGAGGCCGCCAGGAGGCGCTTGGTGTAGTCCTGCTGGGGGTTCAGGATGACCTCGTCGGCGGGGCCGCGTTCGATCACCGACCCCTGGTACAGCACGAGGATCTCGTCGCTGAAGTGCCGCGCCGTCGCCAAATCGTGCGTGATGTAGAGCACCCCGAGGTTCTCCTCGCGCTGCAACCGGCCGAGGAGGTTGAGCACACCGAGCCGGATGGACACGTCGAGCATCGACACCGGCTCATCCGCGATCAGGATGCTCGGCTTCGGCGCGAGCGCTCGGGCGATGGCGACCCGCTGGCGTTGACCGCCGGAGAGCTCGTGGGGCTTGCGAGCCGCCATCGCCTGGCCGGGAAGCTGCACCCGGTCCAGGAGCGCCGCCACCTTCTCATCGAGGTCGCCCTGGTCCGCCTGCCCGTGCAGGAGCAGGGGGCGCTCCAGATGATGCGCGATCGTGTGGAACGAGTTCAGCGACGCGAACGGGTCCTGGAAGACCATCTGCACTTCGCCGCGGTAGTGACGAAGGCCCGCCCCCCGCCTGGATACCGGCTCGCCGTCGAGCAGGATGCGCCCGCTCGAGGGCCGTTCGAGTTGCGCGAGCATCTTGGCGATGGTCGACTTGCCGCTCCCGCTCTGCCCGACGAGCGCGACCGTCCGCCCCGGCTCCAGACGGAAGCTGACGTCGTCGACGGCGCGGATCACCTTCCTCCCCCGGCCGCGATACTCCTTGGTCACGTTCTGGAACTCGAGCACGCTCATGCGATTCCTCCGAGAACGGGCGTCTCGTCGCGTCCGCTGCGCACGAACCCCCCGCGCTCGCCCGTGAGGCTGGGGAACGACCGCAGCAGCTGCTGCGTGTAGGGATGCTGCGGGTCGCGGTAGATCGACTCCGCCGTGTTGAGTTCGATGATCTCCCCGCGCAGCATCACCGCGATGCGGTCGCTGATCTCCAGCAGGAGCGGCAGGTCGTGCGTGATGAAGATGACCGAGAATCCGAACGTCTTCCGCAGTTCGCTGATCTCATGGAGGATGTCGCGCTGCACCAGAACGTCGAGGGCGGTGGTCGGCTCATCCATGATCATGAGTTGGGGCTTCAAGGCGAGGGCCATCGCGATCATGACGCGCTGGCGCATCCCGCCGGAGAGCTCGTGCGGGTATGACCGGATCCGGTCGCGGCCCACCCCGATGAGATCGAGCAGGGCTGCGCTCTGCTCGACGCGCTCCTTCTTCGGCATCTCCGGTCGGTGGGTGGCGAAGATGTCGACGATCTGCGAGCCGACGGTCGTCACCGGGTTGAGGGCGTTCATCGCCCCCTGGAAGACCATCGACACCTTGTCCCAGCGGTAACGCCGCAGCGCCGGGACGCTCAGGGCGTTGATGTCGATATCCGTGCCGTCGCGATCGTGGAGGACCGCCGAACCGGAGGTGATGACGGCGGGTGGCCGCAGCAGGCGGTTGATTCCGTAGGCCAGCGTCGTCTTCCCGCATCCGGATTCACCGGCCAGGCCGAGCATCTCCCCACGGCCGAGCTCGAGGTTGACGTCTCGGACGGCGTGGACCGGCTCGTCGACCTCGTACACGATGTTGTAGTCGCGGATGCTCAGCAGCGTTTCGCCGCTCATGCGATCACCCCGCCTTCGGAGACACCCTGGAATCGCCGCTTCAGGCGCTTCTTGTCCTTGTGCAGCTTCGCCGTCCGCAGCTTCGGGTCGACGATCTCGTCGATCGCGAAGTTCACCAGCGACAGGGCGCCCCCGAGAACCGCGATCATCACACCGGGCGGGACGAACCACCACCAGGCACCCAGCGTCAGCGCGAACCCGTTCTGCGCCTGGAAGAGCATGGTGCCCCACGTGAAGGTGCCCGACGCGCCGAGGCCGAGGTAGCTAAGCCCCGCCTCGCCCAGGATCGCGGCGATGATGGCGAGGACGAACTGCGCGGCGAGGACCGGAACGAGGTTCGGCAGGATCTCCACACCGATGATGCGCCATGACTTCTCCCCCGCCACCCGGGCGGCCGCGACGTAGTCGCGACTTCGGAGGCTCAGCGTCACCGACCGGAGCACGCGCGCCGACGCCGCCCAGCTGGTGATCGCCAGCACGATGGCCAGCACCCAGATGTTCTTGTCGGCGACATAGCTGGAGATGACGATCACGAGCGGGAGCCCCGGGATGACGAGCATGACGTTGGTGAAGAGCGAGAAGGACTCGTCGACCCATCCCCCTGCATAGCTGCCGATCACGCCGAACACGACGGAGAGGAACAGTGCCACGACGCCGACCGTGATGCCGATCAGCAGGGATCCACGGGTCGCGTAGGCCAGCTGAGCGAAGACGTCCTGTCCGGTCTGGGTCGTGCCCAGGATGAACTCCGCCGACGGTGGCGTGCGGCCGGCGTCGCGGATCGCCAGCGGGCTGCCGACGAACAGGGGACCGAGGATTCCGAAGAGCGTGATGGCGAGGATGAGCCCGAGCCCGACGGCGAGCTTCGGGGGGATGGAGCGGAGAACCGCCCAGGGGGTGCGACGGGAGCGCGTCGCACGCGAGCGCTGTGCGGCGAATGCGCTCGTGACGGGCTCCATGCCGTCGCGGCGGACGGTCGAGGGCTCGTCGACCGGCGGCTCGGTGAGGATGCTGCCGGCGGGCGGCGGATTCGTCATGGGTTCAGCTCCTCGCTCGCGTGCGTGGGTCGATGAGGCCGTACAGCAGATCGACGATGAGGTTCGCTCCGAGGACGGCGACGGTGATCACCAGGAACACGCTCTGCATGAGCGCGTAGTCGCTGTTGTTCACCGCCTGGAGCAGGGTGCTGCCGATGCCGGGATAGGAGAAGACCTGCTCGGTGACGATGGAGCCCGACACGACGAAGCCCAGCGAGATGGCGAACCCGGCGACCGAGGGCAGCACGGCGTTCCGCGCCGCGTAGTTCATCATGATCCGAGTGGGGCGGAGCCCCTTGGCCTCGGCGGTGACGATGTAGTCCTCGGAGAGCGTGGAGACCATCATGTTCCGCATCCCCAGGAGCCACCCACCGAACGACGACACCACGATCGTGATGGCGGGCAGGATGCCGTAGTAGATCGCGCTGGAGATGAAGGACCAGTCCCACCCCGGGCTCGAGGTGAGGTAGTTGTAGCCGCCGCTCACCGGGAACACGCGGGTGACCACGGCGAACAGGTACAGCAGCAGCAGCGCGAGCCAGAAGTAGGGCACCGCCTGGAACATCGTGGTGACGGGGACGAGGTTGTCCAGCCACGACCCGCGCTTCCATCCGGCCAGCATCCCGAGCACGATCCCGACGACGAACGCGATGATCGTGCTCAGGCCGATCATCGCGACCGTCCAGGGCAGCGCCTGACCGATGATCTCCACGACCGGTTGCGGATAGTAGGTGATCGACGTGCCCAGGTCGCCGGTGGCGATCCCCGTCAGATAATCCCAGTACTGCACGAGGATCGGGCGGTCCGTTCCGCCGCCGAGGAGGAGGGTGACGCTGTCGCGGAGCTCGGGGGTCACCGGCCCCCGAGCCGCGAGCTTCTGAATCAGGATCTCCACCGGATCCCCCGGCAGCAGCCGCGGGATCAGGAAGTTGATCGTCAGTGCACCCCACAGCGCCACGACGTAGAACCCGAGCTTTCTCGCCAGGTACCTCATCGTTGCCTCCTCCTCGACGCCGAACGGTCAGCTCGCCGGTTCGATGGTCTTCAGGACGATGCCGTTGTCCCAGGCGCGGTCAGGGCGCGGGTAGGCGTACATGTCCCCGTCGCTCGGCCACCCTTCCGCCTTGTCGGTGTTGAAGATCGACAGCGCCGAGTTCACCAGGATGGGGATGTAGGGCATGTCGCGGACGATCTCGCCCTGGATCGTGGCGTACTGCGCCGCCTTCTCGGTCTCATCCTGGGTGGCCGATGCGGCATCGATCGCCGCATCCACCACCGGGTTGGCGTACCGCACGTAGTTGCGGTTCGACGTCTCGCCCACCGGCGCGGTGTTCGCGGAGTGGAACGAGTTCAGATAGACGTAGTACGGGTCAGCCGCGACGCCCTGGCCGACGGAGTCGAGCGAGAGCTGGAAGGTGCCCTTCACCTTGTTGTTGGTCCACTGCTGGTACGACACCTGGGAGGGGCGAAGCTCGATGCCCGCCTCGAGGAGCTGCTGCGCGGACGCGTCGATCGCGGCGATGTAGTCGGTCCAGCCGGTCACCACCTCGACGGTGAGGCTGACGCGATCGCCGTCCTTGGCGAAGATCCCGTCTCCGCCGCGGACGTAGCCGGCGCCTTCGAGCGCGGCGATGGCGGCGTCGACGTCAGGGCTGCCCGAAACCGGCTCGCGGTACGCCTCCGCGATCCACTTGTCGTCACGGCCCAGGAGGGCGAACGTGGGCGAGGTCTGGCCGTTGTATCCGGAGAAGGCCAGTTCGTTCAGCTGATCCCGGTTGAGCGCGTGGTAGATCGCCTGCCGCACGGCCGGATCGGTCTGTGGGCCCTCGCAGCCGAGCTCGACGCTGGAGCAGGTGAAGAATGCGGTCTGGTTCAGCGGCGTGTTCGAGTACTCCAGGGGCGTGCCCGCGAAGACCTCGTCGATGTCGGGGAGGAAGATGCCCGCCCAGTCGATCTGCCCGGACAGGAGCGTGTCGGTCGCCGACTGGTTTCCGGTCAGGGAGATGTAGCGCACCGAGTCGATCTCGGGCCGTCCGCCCCAGTAGTCCTCGTTGGCGGCGAGGACGTAGTTCTGGGAGTTGAACTCCTCGAGCTGGAACGCCCCGGTGCCGACCGGCTCGGTGTTCTGGTTCGTCGTCGGGTCATCCCACTCCGACCAGATGTGCTCCGGCACGATCGCGGTGTTGCCGAGGTACGACACGGCGTCCGTGAAGGAGGGCACCGGGAAGGTGAACACGACCGTGTTCTCGTCGGGCTGGCTCACCTCCGCGTCGAACCCGGCCGTGTTGAACGCGGGCGTCTCCTTGATCAGGTTGAAGGTGAATGCCACGTCGGCGGCGCTGAACGGCTCGCCGTCGCTCCACGTGACGCCCTCGCGCGTGCTGATCGTCAGCACCGTTCCGTCCTCGTTGAAGGAGTACTCCTCGCCGAGCAACGGCTCAGGCTCCGTGCCGCTGACGATGTTGTAGTAGAAGAGCGGCTCGTAGATGACCCCGAGGGTCGACTGCAGTGCGCCGGCGATGAAGGGGTTGAAGTTCTCGGCGAAGTCGCCCGTCACGCCGGTGTAGGTGACGACCTCGGTGCCTCCCGCCGCATCGTCGGAGGAGTCCCCCGGCGTGCATGCGGTGAGGGCCAGCACGGAGGCGAGCGCGAGGCCCGTCCCGGCCAGCACCGCCTTTCTGATGCGAGTGCGCATGGTCTTTCCTTTCATCGTTGAATGGCTGCGGTACTGCGGGAAATGCCTGTTGCCGCCTGCTCGAGCGGGATCGGCGCCGAGGGGTCCCACCCGGCGGGGAGCAGCGGAATCGGGGCGAAAGTGCTCTCGACCTCGACGATGCGTCCGGTCTCGGCCGCCTCATCCAGCGCCGAGAGAACGTCCACGAGGTGATAGGCCAGCTCGCCGTTCGCTCGCTCGGGGCGCCCCTCGGCGATGGCCTGCGCCAGTTCGGCGACGCCTGTTCCGCGGGTGAAACGAGGCGCGGCCGTGCGAATCACTTCTGGTTCGTCGCGTCCGGCACGCCAGAGCTGCACGTCTCCGGTGAACGTGTTGGGATCGGGGTAGACCAGGGTCCCCTCCGTGCCCGAGATCTCCACGAACCCGACGCGGCGGCGTTTCGACTCGAAGCTGAAGACGCTCTGGGCGCTGGCCCCTCCGTGGAACCACAGCGTCGCCCCGATGTGGGTGGGAACCTCGACGGTGAACTCGTCGCCCGCCCGCGGACCGGACGCGATCACCCGACGCTCGTGAGCCTTCGACGCGCTCGCCGACACCCGGGCAACGGGGCCGAACTGCTGGAAGAGCGTGTACAGGTAGTACGGGCCCACGTCCCACATCGGCCCGCCCCCCGCCGCGTACAGGAACTCAGGGCTCGGATGCCACGATTCCGGGCCGGGCGTCTGGAACAGGGTGAGACCGGTCAGCGGCCGGCCGATCGCACCCGAATCGACGAGACCGCGCGCGGTCTGCAGGCCCGCCCCGAGAAAGGTGTCCGGGGCGGCTGCGATCCGCAGGCCCCCGGTCTCGGCAGCTCGCAGCAGCCGCGCAGCGCCGTCGCGGTTGAGCGCGAGCGGCTTCTCACTCCACACGTGCTTGCCCGCCGCGAGCGCCTGAAGACCCACCTCGACGTGTGCGGCGGGAGTGGTGAGGTTCACCACGATGTCCACCTCGGCCGAGGCGAGGAGCTCGGCCGTGGTCCCGGCGTTGCGGATGCCGTACTTCTCCGCCTGTGCCCCCGCGCGGGACACGTCCAGGTCTGCCACGAAGGCGACGTCGAGGGACGGGAACCGCGTGAGGTTGTCGAGGTACTCGGTGCTGATGACCCCCGAGCCGATGACGCCGACGCCCAGCCGGCCGGTCACGCGGCGACCTCCGCCTCGGCCAGGTACGCGTGGCTCTCGGCCACGGCTGTCCACATGTCACCGGTGTGGTCATCCAGTTCCACGACTCGCAGAGCCGTCGGCGCGGCGGCGAGGAGGGGAGCGAAGTCCATCGCGCCGGCCCCGACAGCGAGCTGATCCGTTTCGACGGGAGTGACCGGGCCGTCCTTGATGTGCAGCGCCGTGACCCTTTCGCCGAGCCGGCGGAGCAGGGCGGGGATGTCGGGCTCTCCCCCGACGGCGGCCCAGTACGTGTCGAGCTCGAGGTGCACGGAAGGGTCCAGGTCGGCCGCGAGGGCCTCGAACGCGCTCACGCCCCCGAACCGGTTCTGGAACTCGAAGGCGTGGTTGTGGTGGCCGATGCGGAGCCCCTCATCCGCGGCGCGGCGCGCGATGTCGTTGAGGTCGGCCGCGATACCCGCGACGCCTGCCCGCGAGGTCCAGCGGCCCTCGTCGATGGAGGGCGAGTAGATCGTCCCGACACCCAGCTCCTTCGCGGCCCGGAAGATCGGATCGAGATCTTCGCCGACGAGGCGGGCGTGCGCGGACGGTGCCGTCATCCCGGTCTCAGCCAGCCCCGCGCGGTACGCATCGGCGCGCTGCACGAATCCGTAGAGCTCGACCTGCCGATACCCGGTCTCCGCGATCCTCCGGAAGGTCGATCCGGCGTCCGCGTCGAGCTCGGAGCGGAGCGTGTACAGCTGCAGCGAGATCCGGTCGGCGCTCACGAGGTGGCCCCGCCCGCGCTCCGGGAAGGGAATCGGCCACTGCGTCGGATCATCGCTGCTCCTCCATACCCGGCATCCGGGGTGTTGCCCTCGTTGGCGCGGCTTTCAGCCAGGCCCTTTCTTATCCCAATTGAGAAAGGTATGTCAATCTATTTAAGAAAGTCGGACGCACGGGACCTCGCCGAATCGTCCGCCGACGTCGGCGCAGAGCCCGCGCAGACCCCGCGGACGCAGGGGCCATGGCCGCGGACGCGGTGGGGAGCGGGGTCTCGCCGGAGGGGCGATTCAGGCGTGCGTGGGCGCGGGCCCCGTGCTCGCCCGACCGATGACGACCGTGTCCTGGGTCACCGACTCGCCGCCCTCGACGTCCAGGAGCGCACGCCCGACCAGCTCCCCGAGGCCTCGCACGTCACGCGACACCGCGGAGAGCTCCGGCTCCGCGAGTTGGCAGACGGCAGAGTCGTCCCACGCCAGGATCGACAGGGTCTCGGGCACCGACCGTCCACGCTCCCGGGCGACACCGAGCGCCGCCTCGGCCATCACGTCGTTGTCGAAGATGATCGCCGTCAGTTCGGGATGAGCCTCCAGCAGCGCGCGCGTGCACGCCGCCCCGGAGTCGGCGCTGTAGTCGCCTTCGACGACCCAGCCGGCGATGCCGAGCCTCGTCAGTTCGCGCTCGAAGGCATCCGACCGGACGCGGGTGTGCATGTATGCCGCGGGTCCGGCCACCCGCCCGATGGCCCGGTGGCCGAGCTCGGCGAGGTAGGTCAACGCCCCGGTCATGGCCGCGTCGTTGTCGACGCGGATCGCGAGATGCCCGTCGTCGCCGCCGCCGCCGACGAGCACGGTCCGAAGCCCGAGGTCTCGGCACAGCGCCGGCCGGAGGTCGTCGTCGACGAGGTCGGAGAGCACGACGCCCTCCACGGTCCCGTTCTCCGCCCAGCGGCGGTACGTGGCGAGCTCCTCCTCGAGGGTCGTCACGATGTGGACGAGGATGTGGGCGTGATGCGCGTCGAGGAGGCCGTCCACGCCGTCGAGCAGGCCGGTGTAGAACGGGTCGAGACCTCGATGCCCGTGAACCCGGCGGCGGACGGTGCCGAAGGTGCGGTCCTGCACGGCGGGTTTGGCGGTGGCGGGCATGACAGCGATTATGGCCGGTATATCGTGCGGAGAAGGTGCACCCGCTTCATCCCGATCACGGAGGACCTTTCATCGTGAACAGCCGCACGCCCCTCGGCGCGAGTCGCATCGCCGTGCTCGAGGCGATCCACGCCGCCGAGGCGGTGAGCCGCGTCGAGGTGGCGCTGCGCACGGGCCTCACTCAGGCGACGGTGTCGAACGCGGTGCGCGACCTCATCGACGCGGGCCTGGTCATCGTGACCGGCGAGCGCACGCCGACCCGCGGAAAGCCGCGCACCCTCCTCCAGGTGAACCCGCTCGCCCGCTGCGCCATCGGGGTGCAGCTCGGCGCAGACGCCATCGTGGTGTGCATCACGGACGCCGTCGGGGCAGTCGTCGCCCGCACGCGGCTTCGGGGCGCGCGCGAGGACGAACCCGGCGAGGTGATCGACCGGATCGCCGCGACCATCGAAGCCCTCATCTCCACGACCGCGCTGTCCCGCGATGCCATCGTGGGCATCGGCGTCGTCAGCCCCGGTCTGGTCGACATCGACGACGGGGTGATCCTGCGCTCCCGTTCGCTGCGGCGCTGGGTCGGTTTCGCTCTGCGGGATGCTGTGGCCTCGGCGACGGGGTTCCGGGTGGTGATCGACAACGACGCCACCGCCGCGGCGCTCGGCGAATTCTGGCGTCGCAGCATCCCCGAGACCCTGGCGCACTGCACGGTCCACATGGGCGCGACCGTCGGCGTCGGCATTCTCGTCGGTTCGACCCCCTACCGCGGAGCCAGCGGGAACACCGGTGCGATCGGCCCCATGCGCATCCGCCGCGGCAACTCGTGGCAGGGCACCACGGTGGATGACGTCACCACCCCGCGGGCCGTGGCCGAGCGCGCCCATCGCGCCATCGCGCGGGGCGTGAGCACCGCCATCACCCTGAGCCCGGAGCGGGACTGGTACCTCGACTTCCAGAGCATCGCGATCGCCGCCGTGCACGGCGATCAGCTCGCCCTGGATCTCATCCTGGAATCGGCCGAGCACCTGGCCGACGCCCTCGTGGTCGTGGTGAATCTGCTCGACGTGGATTCCATCTCGCTGGCCGGCCCGGCGTTCGCGACGGCCGGAACCCTGTACCTCAAGCACCTGTCTCAGCGCATCGCCGACGAGGCGTTCGCCGCCGAACGTCACCCGATCCGCCTCCGTCTCACCGAGCAGCCATCCGACGCCGCGGCCATCGGCGCGGCCGCGCTCATCCTGCAGCAGCAGTTCGCTCGGCGGGAGGCGCCGGAGCCGATCAGCGGTTGACTTAGTTAACCCGGCGATGAAAGTATCGGGATTCCCGCCGTACACCGCCGTTCGCTCGGAGCCCCGATGACCTCTTCGAACCTCTCGCTCGACGGGGCGTGGACGGCCACCGCCGTCTCGGGTCCCGTGCCGGACGACCTCCGGAAACGTGAGATCGCCGCGACGGTTCCCGGATGCATCCACCTCGACCTGCTCGCAGCCGGTCGCATCGCCGATCCCTTCGACGGCGACAACGAGTCGGCTCAGCAGTGGATCGGCGACACCGTGTGGCGCTACGCGCGCACGTTCCGGTGGGAGCCGATCCGGGCCGACCGTCATGACCTCGTCGCCGCCGGCCTCGACACCCTCGCCACGGTCACCCTCAACGGCACGGTGGTGGCCCAGACGGCCAACCAGAACCGCAGCTACCGCTGGAGCGTCGGGCACCTGCTGCGCGAAGGAGACAACCGCATCGAGGTGACCTTCGACGCGCCGGTCCCCGCCGCTGAGCGCGCGGAACGCGAGCACGGCGGGGAGAGATTCCACGTCAACCACCACCCCTACAACGCGCTGCGCAAGACGGCATCGAACTTCGGGTGGGACTGGGGCATCGACGCGGCCACCAGCGGCATCTGGAAGTCCATCGGGATCCAGAGCTGGCGCGGCGTGCGCATCGACAGCGTGCGGCCGCTCGTGGAGGTGACCGGCACGACGGGGCTGCTCTCGGCGCACGTGCAGCTCGACGAGGTCGGGATCCCCCAGTGGCACGACGTGACGGTCATCGTCAGCCGCGACGGCGCGGAGGTCGCCCGTTCCGGCGCTGCGGTCCGCGGTTCCGGCGTGGTCGACGTCGCGGTGCCGGACGTCGAGCTCTGGTGGCCGCGGGGCCACGGATCCCCGACCCTCTACGACGTCGAGGTGCGGGCGGGCGATGATCTCTGGACGCACGAGGTCGGCTTCCGCACCGTCGCGCTCGCCACCGAGGCGGATCGGTGGGGAAGCGCGTTCGAGCTGCGAATCAACGGACGTCTCGTGCAGGTGCGCGGCGCGAACTGGATCCCGGACGACGCCTTCGTCCCTCGGATCGACCGCGAGCGGATCGAACGGCGTGTCGCCGACGCCACCGAGGCGAACATGAACCTCCTCCGCATCTGGGGCGGGGGCATGTACGAGTCCGACGACCTCTACGAGATCTGCTCCCGCGAGGGGGTGCTCGTGTGGCAGGACTTCCTGTTCGCGTGCGCGGCGTACGCCGAAGAACCCTGGCTCGCGGACGAGGTCGAGGCGGAGGCTCGCGAGGCGGTGACCCGCCTGTCCGCACACGCGAGCCTGGTCCTGTGGTGCGGGAACAACGAGAACCTCGTCGGGTACGCCGACTGGGGCTGGCGCGCGCAGCTGGACGGGCGCACGTGGGGCGAGGGCTACTACACCCGCCTCCTCCCCGGCATCGTCGCCGAGCTCGACCCCACCCGGCCCTACATCCCGGGGTCGCCCTCCTCGCCCTCTGCTCTTCTGCCGCCGAACGCGCCGACGGACGGCACCGTGCACATCTGGGACGTGTGGAACGCGAAGGACTATCGCGCGTACGCCCAGTGGCGCCCGCGCTTCGTCGCGGAATTCGGCTTCCAGGGACCGCCCGCCTACACGACGCTCTTCGACGTGGTGCACGATGATCCGCTGCATCCGGAGGGGCGGGATCTGCTCGTGCATCAGAAGGCCAACGACGGCAACGGCAAGCTCGAGCGCGGATACGCGGGCCACTTCCCGACGCCGCGGACCATCGACGACTGGCACCTGACGACGCAGATCAACCAGGCCCACGCGTTGCGCTTCGGTATCTCGTGGTTCCGCTCCCTCACCCCGCTCAACACGGGCACCATCGTGTGGCAGCTGAACGACGACTGGCCGGCCATCTCGTGGGCCGCCGTGGACTGGGCCGAGCGCCGCAAGCCCCTCTGGTACGCGCTTCGCGACGTCTACGCGCCCCGCTTCGCGACCTTCCGGGAACGGCAGGACCACGAGGACGGCGAGGACGGACTGCGGTTGGTCGTGCTCAACGACACCGCACACGGGTTCCAGAGCGGCGTCCGGTTCGCGCGCGTCGGGTTCGACGGCACGGTCCTGGCCTCGGCGGAGGCCCACGTCGCTGTCGAGCCGCGCGGGTGGGGCCACGTTCCCGTGCCCCGCCACGTCGCGGAGCCCGAGGATCCAGCGGCGGAAGTGCTCGTCGCCACGTTCTCGGATCCGTCGGTCGCGCGCGTGCTCGTCGACCTGGCGGAGCCCGTCGATCAACGGCTCGATCCCCGGGCGCTGTCCGCGACCGCGCACGCCACGGCCGCCGGAGCGGTCATCGAGGTCACGGCGAGCGCCTACGTGCGCGACGTCGTCGTGCTCGCCGACCGCGCCGATCCGAGCGCATCCGTCGACCGTTCGCTCGTGAGCCTCCTTCCGGGCGAGAGCGCCCGGTTCGTCGTCCGCGCTCAGGGGTCTCTGTCGCCGAGCTCCGTGCTGGATCCGCGGGTGCTCCGCAGCGTGAACCAGCTGCTCGGCGACCCGGTGGGCGCCCCCCTCCGCTAGGGCCGGAGCCGCCGCTCGGGCGGCCGGTCGCACCGCCGCGCGCCCGGCTGGCTAGGGTGGGAGCGATGAGCGACTCGCCGCGACACGTCCTCCGGCGGTTCGCGCCCATGATCTACGGGCCCACCGTGCTCTTCGCGGCCGGCGAGGGCGCCGTCCTCCCCCTCATCCCCGTCATCGCGAGCAACCTCGGCGCCGGCGTCGCGCTCGCCGCCCTCGTCGCCTCGGCGCTCGTCGTCGGACAGCTCTGCGGCAACATCCCGGCCGGGTGGGCCGTCGCCCGCTTCGGCGAGCGTGCGACGATGGCGACTGCCGGGTTCCTCGCCCTCGGGGGCATCGTGGCCATGGCGCTCGCCCCGAACCTGCCGCTGTTCGCGGCGGCGGTCTTCCTCATCGGGTTCTGTGCGGCGGCCTTCGGGCTCGCGCGACACTCGTTCATGACCACGCGCGTCCCGCTCGCCTTCCGAGCACGCGCGCTGTCACTGCTGGGCGGCACGTTCCGGCTGGGGATGTTCATCGGCCCGTTCGTCTCCGCAGCCCTCCTGGCGATCTTCGGCGACGAGCACGCGGCGATCTGGTTCTTCGCCGTCGTCCTCGCCGCGGCCATCCTGCTCGTGCTGCTCGGTCGCGACCCCGAAGAGACCCTCGCGGCCGAGGAGAGCGCCGCACGTCGGACAGCCACCGGCGGGCATGACGCCGAAGACAGCGGCGAAGCGGTGACCGGATCGATCCCGGTGGTGGAGCGCGTCGGCGTGTTCCGCACGCTGTGGCGCTTCCGTGGCGTCCTCAGCCGACTGGGCCTGGCCGCCGCATCCCTTGCGGCCGTGCGTTCGGCTCGACAGGTGGTCCTACCGTTGTGGGGCGTGTCGATCGGTCTCGACGCCCAGACCATCGCGCTGGTCGTCGGGGTCTCCGGCGCGATCGACTTCGCGCTCTTCTACGCCAGCGGCCAGGTGATGGACCGCTTCGGTCGGCTGTGGGCGGCGCTGCCCGCCATGTTGCTGATGGGCGCCGGCTTCCTGGCACTCTCGGTCACGCACGACACCGCCGAGCCCGGGCTGTGGTTCGCGCTCTTCAGCGCCGTCCTGGGCGTGGGCAACGGCCTGTCCAGCGGCATCCTCCTCACCCTCGGCGCGGATGTCGCCCCGCCGGCCGATCCCGCCCCCTTCCTCGGCTCGTGGCGCACGCTCACCGACGCCGGCGGCGCGGCCGCACCCCTCGTGGTCGCCGCCATCACAGCAGTGGCGTCACTTCCGGTCGCGATGGCCGTGGTCGGTGTCGTCGGCTTCCTGGGCGCCGCGGGGTTCGTCCGCTGGGTGCCGCGCTTCGTCCCGCGTCAGGGCTGATCCGGGACAAGGTGATCGGCCGTCGGCGTCACGCCGGGCGCCCCACGCGCTCCCCCGCCGGGGCCTGCCCCCAGCTGGCGAGCATCAGGAGGCCGTCTTCCGAAGGCGATCCCTCCGGCGCCATGTAGACGACGACTTTCTGGTCCTTCTCCCCGGGCACGTCGAGGGCCTGGTACTCGATCGTGAGCTTCCCGGAGATGGGATGGGTCATCCGGATCGTCCCGGAACTGCAGCGATGCACGCTGTACTCGGCCCGCACGCGGCGAAAGTCCTCGCTCTTCACCGTCAACTCGCCGATGAGTTCGTTCAGAGCGGCGTTGTCGGGGTGGGAACCGGCGTCGGCGCGGAGAACGGCCGCGGCCTCGGAGGCAGCGGTCTCCCAGTCGTCGTAGAGGCTTCTCGCCTCGGGCGACAGGAAGATCCACCGGGCAAGATTTCGCTCACGCGAGGGCACCTTGGTGAAATCGAAATAGAGCGAGCGGGCCAGGGGGTTCATCGCAAGGATGCTCATCCCCAGTCCCATGACGAGCGCGGGGGACGTGTGGAAGGCGGCGAGCGTGCGGTGCACGTTCGGCTTCACGCGGGCGGTGTCTTCGCGCGCCGCCCTGCGGGGGTCGTAGTTCTTCTGCGCGACGAGAGCGAACAGGTATTCGCGCTCTATCGGATTCAAGCGCAAACCCGGGACGCGACGGGACGAACCGGAGCCGCGCTGCACCGAGTCGTCGAGCCCCACATCGGCGGGGACGAGCTTCGCCCGGCTCGCGTGGAGGAACTCTCTCAGTTCGTCTTCGATCGCCATATGCCCATCATCCACCGCGAAAGCGGGCAGGGGGCGGTGTGGGTAGCACTGCCAGACCTAGGCAGAACGGTGCGTGCTGCGGCCTCTCGCGGAGCCCGCCGCCTGGTTGAACTGGACATCGCGGTTCACAGAAGCGACCCGACGTTACGGAAGGACTATCCCATGACTCTCGACACCTATGACGTGCTCATCGTCGGCGGCGGATCGGCAGGCGCTGTTCTGGCCAACCGGCTCAGCAGCGACCCCTCCCGATCCGTGCTGTTGATCGAGGCAGGCACCGCCTACCCCGTAGACGGCAACCCCGAGGTCATCCTCACGGCGAGCATGGTCGGCGGCGATGCCGACCACGACTGGGGCTACACCGGCCGTCACAATTCCCGCGTGCCGAACCAGGCGATTCCGCGGGGAAAGGTGCTCGGCGGCAGTTCTGCGGTCAACGCGGCCGTCGCGCTCCGGGCCCGGACATCCGACTTCGCGAAGTGGGAGGCACGCGGGCTTGCGGGGTGGTCGTTCGCCGACGTGCGGGAGACCTACAAGTCTCTGGAGAACACCCCGGACGGGGATGATGCGCTCCGCGGGCGGACGGGGCCTCTCCCCATCCGGCAGCGCCGCTACGACGAGAGCACCGTCTCGATGCGCGCGTTCATCGACGCGAGCGTGGCCGAAGGCTTCGCTCGCGTGGGCGATCCCAACGGCGCCGACCAGGACGGAGCCTCGATGAACCCCCTCAACATCGTCGACGGGGTACGGCAGAGCACCGCGCTGACGTATCTGACCGCCGACGTGCGTTCCCGCCCCAATCTGACGATCCTCGGCAAGACGCACGTCGATCGTGTCGTCTTCGAGGGGACGACCGCTTCCGGCGTGATCACCGCCGACGGGCAGGCCTATTCTGCCGGCGAGGTCATCCTCTCGGCCGGTACATACGGGAGCGCCGCGATCCTGATGCGCTCGGGCGTGGGCCCGGCCGAAGACCTGACCCGACTCGGTATCGACGTCGTGGCCGATCTGCCCGTCGGGCGGCGGCTGCAGGACCACCCGTTCTACTACAACGTCTACGCCTTGAAGCCCGGCGCCCTCGAGATGAGTCCCCAGTTCGGCGCCATGCTGTGGGTGAAGTCCAGTGACGCCGAGGATGGTGACCTCGACCTTCAGATCTCGGTGAGCCACCTCTTCGATCCGGCGAACAGCCCCACCGGCGGCGCCATCGTGCTGGCGGTCGCCCTCGTCCAGCCGGAGTCGTTCGGAACCGTGACCCTGCCGAGCACCGACCCGCTGGCAGCGCCCGTCATCGACCTCAATCTGCTCTCCACGCCGCGTGATCGCAGCCGTATGCTCGAGGCCGTCAAGCTCAGTCGTCGGGTCGCGCGTAACGAGATCTTCGCGGCTGTCGCCGAAGAGATGGTGCCCGGCGCGCAGGTGCAGTCCGATGAGGATCTCGCCCGAGCGATCGATGAGCAGATCGCCTCCTACGCCCACCCGACGTCGACGGTGCCGATGGGCGGACCGGATGACCGGTGGGCCGTGGTGGACGGCGGCGGTGCCGTGCGGGGGCTCGCCGGCATCCGCGTGATCGACGCCTCCATCATGCCGGTCGTGCCATCGGTGGCGACGAACGTGACGACGATCATGCTCGCCGAGCACATCTACAAGAACACCCTGGCGCGATAGGGCGGGCGTCCCCGCCTCACCGCAGCGCGTTGCGGCTGGTGGCGGTCGCCGACAGAGCCACGCCGTCGGGGACGAACATCGTGATCACGGGCGGGTGCCACGTACCGGCGACGGTGACGCGGGCAGAAAGCCCGTCCGGCGTCGTTGCGGCCACGAGGGTCGCTTCCGCCCCGACGGCCGCCACCATGTCCGTCGCCTGCGCGAACACCCCGGCGTCCGTCAGGTCGGTGCGTGGCTGCCCCGACTCCACGGTCAGGGTGAAGCCGTCGGCGGCGGCGAGGGCGGCCGCATCGGCGAGCGCGTCCAGGCGCTTCTGCGCGAGGTACAGGCTCGTGGCGTTGGCGCACACCAGGACGAGCACGAGGGCGAGCACCGCGTAGCCGATGGTGAGGAGGAGGATGCTCCCCTCCTCCTCACGGCGCCGGATCACCATCAGCCCTCGCTCCAGAACCGCGACACCTTCTGGGCCGCCGATGCCTCGATCGGGATGCGAGCGATCCGGTCCAGTCCCAGCACGGGAGGAACGAGCGGCAGCGACACCTCCGTCCGTACGGTCACCACGACGGTGGCGCCCGCCTCCGGGCACGCGGATGGCGCGTCCCGGCACGACACGTCGACGTCGGCACGATCCGGATCGATGCCGTACTCCGTGACGACGGTCGCGAGGATCGCCGATGCCCGAGCGTCCGCTGCATCCGCCCCCTCCGCCGTCGCCACCGCGCGGGCGATGTGTCGGGCGCCCGACTCGGCCCCGAGGCTCTGGCCCTGGATCATGCCGAGGGCAACGACGAGGTAGACGATGGGAACCAGGAGCAGCAGCCCGACGAAGATGAACTCCAGCGCGGCGGACCCGGTGTCATCCGCGATGCGCGTCCGCAGCTCACTCCAGAGTCTCGAGCGGCGCATGCCCACTCACCTCCAGAGCCCGCTCGACGCCCATCAGCCCCAGGAGGGGCAGCGTCGTGCGCACCGTGACGCGGACGGCGGGGCTCCCCCCGCCATCCGTCTCGCTCACGGCGATGTCGCGTGCATACGCCTCGCCCACCGCACGGGCGACGATCCCCCGCGTACGCTCGGCGCCCTCGGCGAGGCTCGTGTCGGCGAGGGCGGCATGGAAGGCCCCCTCCACGGCGGCGTCGTGCACGACGTTCCGCACGTAGACCCCGAGGGCGAGCTGGATCACGGCGAGTGTCAGGAGCGTCAGAAGCGCCCCGACGAGCACGAACTCGACGGGGCTGGAGCCGGCATCGTCGGCGAGCGCCCGTCGCACGCGGCGCTGCAGCGCCCCGCCGAGCCCGTACATCGAGTCACAGCCCGGAGACGCGGGCGATGGCCTGCTCGAACAACTGCGCGAGCGCCGGCCCGGCCAGCGCCCAGATCACCACGACCAGGCCCGCCGTCATGAGTGTGATGAGAACCCAGCCGGGCACATCACCGCGCTCGTCGGCGAGCGCGTCCCCCCATGCGGTGCGCAGGCGGTGCATCAGATCGATCCGTCGCATGCGGTGTCCTCCTTTCCGGCGGTCAGCCGATTCCGAGTCGAAGCAGGAAGATCCCCGGGAACACCGCGTACAGGACGCTCAGAGGGAGGATGAGGAAGACCAGCGGGATGAGCATCAGGATCTCTTTGCGCCCGGCCTGCTCGATGAGCGTCCGCTTGGCGTCCTCGCGCGCGTCGCTGGCCTGCGCCTGCAGCACCTGGGCGAGCGGCGCCCCGCGATCCAGCGCCGCCACCACCTGGTCCAGGGCCCGCGAGAGCGCGGGCACCTGCACGCGGCGTCCGAGCAGAGTCAACGCCTCGGTCAACGGTTCGCCCGTCCCCACCGTGAGGACGCTCTTGCGGATCTCACCGGTCAGCTCCCCCGAGCCGACCTCGCCCACCCGCCGCAGCGAGTCGAGGATGCCTTCACCCGCCGACAGGCACAGCGCGAGGAAGTCGAGTACCGTCGGCAGTTCCTCCTGGATCCGCTGCGTGCGCCCGCGGGCCGCCCAGGTCAGCCGGGCGTCGCACAGCACGATCGCGGCGGCGGCCGCCACCGGTGCCACGATGACGGCCGCCGGTGTCAGCCGCCCGATCAGCGCCACCACGACGACCAGGAGGCTCCCGGCCCCGAGTCCCACCAGCCCCCAGATGAGTTGGCGCGCGCGGAAGGCCGCGGAATCCATCGCCCACCCCGCCTGCCCCAACCGATGAGCGAGCGCCTCGGCGCCCCCGAAGAGCGCCGCCGCACGGTGCAGCGCGCCGCGGAACGCCTCCCGCAGGGTCGGCACCGGCGACAGGGCGGGTCCGAGGCCGAGCGGGTCGGTGACGTCGCGGATGTACGGGGCGATGCGTCGCGCGAGGGTCGGGGCGCTGACACGGGGCGCGAGGGAGACGAGAAGGCAGACGCCGACGCCGAGTGTCGTTCCCAGCACCACGGCGATCGCGGACTCCGTGAGAGATCCCGGGGTCATCCGAACCACCTCCGCGGCTCGGGAAGCCGCCCGATCCGCAGCATGAGCCGGAACGCGATGATCGAGACGAGCCCACCGGCGAGGATGAGTCCGACGCCCTCCGGGCTCGCGTACGCATCGGCGCCTTCGGGCCGCAACGCCAGCAGCACGAGGATGATCCACGGCGCGACCACGCCGAGCACAGCGGCTCCGCGGATCCACGACTGCCGGGCTTCGACTTCGCCGCGCAGCAGGGCGTCGGCGCGCACCGACGACGCGAGAGCGCGCAGCACCGTCGGCAGTTCCGTGCCCCCGACCTGGCGCGCCATCCGCAAGGTCTCGATGATCCGATCTGCGACCGGGTCGGCCAGCGCGGTCTTGAGCCGTCCGATACTGGAGTCGAAGTGCCCGGAGGCGTGGATGTCCACGGCGAAAGCGGAGAAGGCCGGGCGCAGAGAAGGCGGGGCCGCGCCGGCGAGGCTGGCGACAGCGTCGGGAAGCGACATCCCGGCCCGCACGGAGGCGATGAGGAGGTCGCACACGTCCGGCCAGAGGTTGCGCCGCGACCGCAGGAGGCGCAGGCGCCTGGCCCGCAACCAGATGATCGGCGCCGACGCCCCCGCACCGGCGACCACCAGCGCGAACGCCGGCACCGACGTCACGAGCCATGCCAGCGCGGCCGCGATGATCCCGCACGCCGCCGAGACCACGATGACGACGCGGGGACGCACTCCCGCGAACCCGGCCGATTCCAGCAGCCGCGACAGCGCACCCGGGGGCACGGCCTGGGCGGGACGCGTCGACGCCGGCCACAACCACGGGGAGGCCACGAGGAGGGCACCGGCGGCGAGAAGTGCGCCGAGGAGGATCGTCACCGCCTGCTCCCGGGGACGACGCGGCGCACCTCTGGGGCATCGCCGAGGATCCGGCCGGTGGGCTGGACGATCTCCGCCACGCGGCGCCGCCCGGAGGCGTCGCGCTCGCAGTGCACGACGAGGTCGACCGAGCGCGCGACGGCGGCCGTGACGAAGGTCGCGTCGATGTTGCGTCCGGCCAGGAGCGGGAGGGCCGCGAGTTTGACGAGGGCCTCCGGGGCCGAATTCGCGTGGATGGTCGCGGCGCAGGGCACACCCGTGTTGAGGGCCAGAACGAGATCGAGGGCCTCTGCGTCGCGTACTTCGCCGATCACGAGCCGGTCGGGGCGCATGCGCAGCGCCTCCTTCACCAGGCGCCGCAGGGTGACTTCGCCGGTGCCTTCCAGGCTCGGCTGGCGTCCTTGCATCGCGACGAGATCGGGCGCGTCGACGGCCAGTTCGAACGTCTCCTCCACCGTCACGATCCGTTGCGCCGAGCCCGCCGCGGCGACGAGAGCGCCCAGGAGCGTCGTCTTGCCGGCGTGCGTGGCTCCGGAGACCAGGATGCTCCGCCCCTCGCGCATCGCGCGGGCGAGCAGGTCGGCGGCATCCGCGCCCACCGAGCCCGTGCGCACGAGATGCGCGAGGTCGCGGTACGCCGGCAGGAACTTCCGGATGTTCACGGCCCAGTGGCGCCGCGTGATGTCGGGGATCGCGACATGAAGACGCGACCCGTCCGGGAGCGACGCATCCACGAAGGGCTGGCTGAGGTCGACGCGGCGACCCGTCGTGTGGAGCATCCGCTCGACCAGGTCGCGCACGACGGCGTCGGTGAGCGCGAGCGGCACACGCTCGGCCTGCCCGCCTCGCGCGACGAACACGCGGTCCGGAGCGTTCAGCCAGATCTCCTCGATGGTCGGGTCGTCGAGATACGGCTGGAGGGGCCCGAAGCCCGACAGCTGCGCGAGCACGTCGCGGACGCATCCGGCTTCGTCGTCGATGGGGTCGAGGCCGCGGGCGAGGGCGTAGTCGTTGTGGCGGCGCACCTCGCCGACGACGATGCGGGCCGCCGCGTCGGGGTCGCGGGTGGGGTCCGCCTCCTCGGCGCGGAGCCGCTCACGCACCCGCTCGGTCACCGCGGCGACCGCGGAACCCGGGGAGACGTAGGCGAGGCTCACGCGGGAATCCTCGCAAAACCCAGATGGGCACGCAGAAGTTCTCCACACCCCCGCGGCGTTACCGGGCGGGTCTGGTGGTCCCGGCAGAAAAGGGAGGTGTGCCCCGGCGCCATAACGCGGCCCGTGAACGGGCCCCCCTCTCCCTGCGGTCGCTAGCGTGGAACGGTGAGTGATGCGGAACACGTCGAGGCGAAGACCCCGTCAGGCGCCCCTCGTTCGGTGATAGCGGGAGCATTCGCGATCGTGCGCACGCTGCTCGACCGCAACGAGACAGTGTCCTCGACGGCACTGGCCCGCGCGACCGGCATTCCACGGTCCAGCGTGATCCGGCTGCTGTACCAATTGGAGGGCGAGGGAGTCGTTCGCCGCGAGGACGGACACTGGTCGGCCCGCGTCCGCCTCATGGATCAGCACGGCAGCCGCGCCGCATACCCCCGTGCCGAGACAATGGGCCTGCTGCAGTGGCTGGGCGCCCAGAGCGGCGCGACCGTCTCCCTCGTGAGCGAAAGTCGCGGGACGTTCACGGCAGATGTCATGCTCGCCGGCCGCGACCTGCTGCCTATCCGGGCCAGGCACGGCTCGTGGATGCCACCGGACAGCGCAGCCGCGATAGCGATATCCGGCGCGCGGCGAAGCGGCGCACGCCGCTCAGTCGTCGCTGTGGACCGGGAGCGCTGCATCGCGGGCCTGACCTGCATCGCCGTGCCCCTCGATGGGGGCGGCAGCGTGCCGCCCCTGGCGCTCCAACTGGCGACCGCCCCGGAGAATGCCGCTGACCGGCATGCGCCTCTCCTTCTCCGTGCCCGCGAGGCTCTTCTCGAGATGGCCGGCGGCGCGTCCGCTGAGTGAACGATTCCGCCAATCCGCCCCCGGAATTGGCACGATGACATGGCCCGATTCGCGGCGCACACCCCCCGGAAGGCGCACCATGTCGAAGAGTGTTCTGATCACCGGCGCCGGGCGAGGGCTCGGACGAGCGGCCGCCCTGGCATCGCTCGCCGCCGGGTTCTCCGTGATCGGCACCACCAACTCCCATCCCGAGGATGCTGCTGAGGTCACGACGGCTGCGGGAGCGGGACGCGCCGGCGACCTCGAGTTCACGCATTTGGATGCGAAAGATGTCGGTTCGTACGGGCTCTTCGTGGACAGCATCCGCCGTATCCTGCAGCGTCGCGGCGCGACGGAGTTGTTCGCGGTCGTGAACAACGCCGGCATCGGCACCTACGCCCCCTACGGCGACACGAGTGAGGATCAGTTCGACGAACTCTTCTCCATCAACGTGAAGGCGCCGTTCTTTCTCACGCAGAGGCTGCTGCCACTCCTCGGCCGCGGGTCGCGGGTCGTGAACCTCACGTCTGCGATCACCCGCGGTGTCGTCCGCGGGATGTCGGCCTACGCCATGACCAAGGGTGCCATCGAGGTCATGACCAGGTACCAGGCCGCCGAGCTGGCCGAACGCGGGATCGCGGTCAACACGCTGATGGGAGGCGCGGTAAACACCGACTTCGGCGGTGGAATCATGCACAGCCCGGCCGTCCAGGCGATGGCGGCGGACGCCATCACCTGGGGACACATCGCCGAGCCGGCGTACATCGCCGACGCCGTCCCGCTCATCCTGTCGACCAACTTCTCCTGGGCGACCGGGAGCGTGGTGGATCTCTCCGGAGGGCAGTCGATCTGACGAACGGATGCCGCGCCGATGGCGACGACCCGTCGTGCTGCCACCGTTTCACCACCGCCCTCCACGGCCGCGGCGGCGGCCCACCCGGCTCCCAGGTCAGGAGCGGGGTTCCTTCACGCGCCGGGCGATCACGTCGACCGGAGATGAGCCCTGCGGCGACACGAAGGCGGCGGCTACCGGATCGCCTTCGCTGGTCGTGAAAGTGATCGACCCTTCCAGGCTGGATGGCGCGTGCCGTTCTCCCCACTGCTGGAGCGCGAAGATCGGGAGCGCCAGCTCTCTCCCGGCTTCGGTGAGCACGTATTCGTGCCGGGTGCGCTCTCCGGCGTCCTGGTAGGTCTGGCGCGTCATGATGGACGCGTCGACCAGGAGTAGGAGGCGGGCGGTGAGGATGTCGGGGGCGACGCCGAGCCGGGCTTTGAACTCGGCGAATCGCGTCACCCCCGCCAGGGCTTCACGGATGATGAAGAACACCCATCGCTCCCCGACGATGTCCACGGCCTTGGCGAGCGAGCACTTGGTGTCGCCGCGGTATTCGGTCGTGTTGTCCCCGGGCATTGACGGCCTCCTGTCGGTGTGGTCAGTGGGCGAATTGGGGGTACAGCTGAGGGATGCTCTCACCGAGCCGGCCCTTCCATACTGCCGTGCTGTCGTCCCCGAACAGGTCGAGGGCACCGGCCTCGAACTCGTCGAAGGCGCGACGAGCGACATCCTTCGGATCGTTCTTGGGGCCGTCGTACCAGGCCATCATGTCGGTGTCGGTGCTGGCGAGCGACAAGGAGGCCACCCGGGTCCCCTGCCCGGCCAGCTCGAAGCGGAGGCTGTTGGTCGCCGCCAACAGTGCCGCCTTGGATGCCCCGTAGCCACCGGAGGCGTCCATCGCCAGGTAGGCCATGATCGAGACGACGTTGATGATCGCGCCGCCGCTGTTTGCGGCCAGGACGGGCGCGAACTGGCGGACCATGTCCATCGTTCCGAAGTAGTTCGTCTCCATCTCGGCGCGGGCGTCGGCCGGATCGCTGCCAAGGAGCGGAGAAAGGGTCGTGAGGCCTGCGTTGTTCACCAGGAGCGTCGTGTCGGCGGCGAGTTCTGCGGCGGCAGCCACCGATCGCGGGTCTGTGATGTCGAGCTGTACGGGGATGATCCCCTCGATGTCGATCGTGGAGACATCGCGCGCCCCGCCGTAGACCTTGGCGCCGCGTGCGAGCAGCTCCACCGCGAGGGCCTTGCCGAGTCCGCGGGCGGCTCCGCTGACGAACGCCACCTGTCCGCTGATAAGCATTGTTTTCTTCCCCTTCTGAGTTGGAATGTCCTACCTAGGAAACTACTCCGCTGCGTAGGAAACCACAACTCAGGACTTCTGGGGGCGCAGATTTCTCGTCCTACGGCGCCATCAACCGCCCCATCATCGCGGTCATGCGGCGTCGTCCGAGGAGCGGTGCGACGGCTGCGACCACCCGGTTCCGGCCGCCGACGATCGCCGTGGGTCCGGCGATGCCCGGATCGAGCGCGTCGAGCGCGGTGTCGACAACGGCGCTCGCGGGCACGCGGCGAGCGCCGCCCCCCGCCGCATCGCCGGCGACGTCGAAGAACTCCGTCTGCGTCGCACCAGGGGACAGCGCCATCACCCGCAGACCGGTGTCGCGGGCTTCGTACCAGAGCGCTTCGGTGAAGCTGAGGACGAAGGCCTTGGATGCTCCGTAGACCGCCATCGTAGGACTGGCGGCATAGGCGGCCATGCTGGCGACGTTGATCAGGAAGCCATCCCCCCGCTCGCGCAGGGCAGGGAGGAACGCGTGGCTGATCTCTACGACGCTGGACACATCGAGCGCGATCTCCGCCCTCAGCCGCGCCAGCTCCTCCTCGTGGAACAGTCCGTGATTGGCGAAGCCCGCGTTGTTCACGACGCTCGTCACGTCGATCCGCCGTTTCGCGAACTCCGTCCGCAGCGTCTCGCCGATCCCGGGCTGCGCCAGATCGATCGGCACCGTCGACACCGCAACGGAGTGCGCGCTCCGGAGTTCGGCGGCCAGCGCGTCGAGCCGGTCGGCGCGACGGGCTACGAGCACCAGGTCGCTCCCCCGCGCGGCCAACCGCCGCGCGAACTCGGCGCCGATGCCGGCGCTGGCTCCCGTGATGAGTACGGTCTGGTCGGCGTAGTGGATGGATCTCTGTCGTCGGGTCATGAGTGCATGGTATGCCTCTTTGGCACTCGGTGCCAGGGAGGCATTGGAGATTGCGCAGGCTACGATGGGCCCGTGACACCAGTGGACGAGGCACCAGGACTGTGGGCGCGATCACGCCGACGCGCGTACGACGAGATCACCGCCGTCGCCATGGAGCTCTTCCTCACCGGCGGCTTCGAGCAGACGACGATCGATCAGATCGCTGCCGTCGCCGGTATCTCCCGCCGGTCGTTCTTCCGCTACTTCGGAACGAAGGAAGACATCGTCCTCGGCCACGTCGCCGCGGAGGGAAGCGCTCTGCGTCAGCAGCTTGAGCAACGACCGGAGGGCGAGGACATCTGGGCGGCGCTCCGCGGGGCTCTGGTCGCCTCGGAGACACGGGCACCCGACGAGAACCGAATGCTGGCGATCGCCCGGATGCTGTACCGGACGCCGTCCCTCCGCGCACGCAGCATCGAGAAGCACCTCCGCTGGTACGACGACCTCGTTCCGGAAGTCGAGCGACGCCTCGGCGGCGACGAGACGGGGATGGCGCTGCGGGCACGGGCGATCGTGGGCTGCGTCATCACGTGCCTGGACCTGGCCGGCGAGGCCTGGATGGAGGATGAGGCGACCGAGCCGCTCCTGGTCTACTTCGACCGCGCGCTCGCGGCTATCCGTCGCCCCTAGCGCCGCTCCCCCAGAACGCGCCGGATGTCCTCGGCGACGACGCGCAGGTCCGCGCCGACCTGGTGTCCCCCAGGCAGCGAGCGCGCAACGGCGCCCGGGATGGCTGCGGCGTAGAGGTCACGGTGGGGCCTGGGCGATCGCCGAGTGCCACAGCCGATTGTCGGCGCCATCGTCGTCGGGCATCGTGGGGAAGTCGACCGAGTACTGCTCTCCCAGGTGTTCGGCGAGGCTGGCCGCCAGCGGAGCATCCTCCTCGTGAGCACCGGCTCCCGCACCATGGACGAAGACGACGCCGATCACGTCAGGGGGTCCTCGTCATCGGACGGCATTGACGCCAGCGCAGCGCGGGCCACGCGGGCCACGTCGAACAGGGCACGCGGGTCGGGGTCACTCTCCTCGGGCGAGAACACGATCGTCGTGAGCCCGGCCGAGACGAACGCGATGGCCTGCGCGGCGGGATCGGCAGCGGGCTCGACGTATCCGACCACCTGCAGGCGCTCGCCCTCCAGGGGCGAGCCGACGCGCCCCTCCCGCACGACAGCGACCGCCGCGGCGACGGCCTCCGCGGTCGGCACATCGCCGAGCACGACGCCGTCGGCGATCTCGCCCGCCAAGCGCAACGCCTTCGGCCCGTTCGCGCCGAGAAGGATGGGCGGCACAGCGGACGGCAACGGCGGGTGGCTGAGCTGCACCCGATCGAGCTGCACGTACCGGCCCGCGGCACTCACCTCGTCACCGCGCAGCAGGGCACGCACGGCCGCGGCATACTCCCGCATCAGGGTCAGCGGGCTCTCGACCGCGGCGCCGGCCTGCACCATCCACTCGCGAACGCCGTGCCCGAACGCCGGCACGAACCGACCGGGGTGGATCCGCGCCAGCGCCGCGATCTCCATCGCCGCGAGCGCGGGGTTGCGCAGCGGTGTCGGCATGAGCCCCAGACCGACCCGCACGCGAGAGGTGACCGACAGGGCCGCCGTCGAGGTGACCAGTCCCCCGCCCCAGAAGCTGTCCTCCCACAACCACAGATCCTCGACACCCTCGGACTCCACCGCCCTCACGGCGGCCAGGAGATCCTCGGGAGGCAGCTGCGGCCGGATGACAACACCCACCCGCGCACGCTGCTCCGCTTGCTGCACGGGCAGAGCCTATCCGAGACCCCCGACGCCCACAGCGGGGGCCGCCGCGGCCGCTGCCGGACGCGGGTTCGGGGGATTTCCCCACCGTCGGGGCAGGGGGGCTCACCTAGACTGAACCCACCCGCGGGAGTGGTGAAATCGGCAGACACGCAGGATTTAGGTTCCTGTGCCTCCGGGCGTGTGGGTTCAAGTCCCACCTTCCGCACGGCGGCGCCTGCGCGCCGGCCTCCTCGCCGACCGAACGACGGGATCGCCCTGATGCTCCACACCGCTCTCATCCCGTGGCTCGACCCGGAAACGATCATCACGGCCGCGGGTCCCTGGGCACTGCTGGTGGTGTGCCTCATCATCTTCGCCGAAACGGGGCTCCTCGTCGGGTTCCTCCTGCCCGGCGACACGCTGCTGATCATCTCCGGGCTGCTCTCCCACTCCACGACGGTCGCTCCTCACGGCGTGTTCGGGCTGAACGTGTGGGTGGTGAGCCTCCTCATCGGCCTGGCGGCCTTCCTCGGCGGCGAGGTGGGCTATCTCATCGGCCACAAGGCGGGCCCGGCGATCTTCGAGCGCAAGGAGTCCGGGATCTTCAGCGTCAAGAACGTTCAGCGCACGAATGCCTTCTTCGAGCGTTTCGGCGGTCTCACCGTGATCCTCGCCCGCTTCGTCCCGATCGTCCGGACGTTCGCCCCGATCGCCGCCGGCGTCGGCCACATGAACAAGTGGAAGTACACCCTCTACAACCTCATCGGCGCGGTGATCTGGGGGATCGGACTGACGATGCTGGGCTACGGCGTCGGCCTCATCCCGCCCGTCCGCGACTTCGTGACGAACTACATCGACGTCATCCTGCTGGCGGCGGTGGCCGGCACGATCGGATTCGTCGCCTTCCACTACTTCCGGGAACGGGCGCACGCCCGGCGGGCGCCGCACGGCGGCGACCCGGAGACCGACGCGAGCGAAGCGCAGTCGCTCGTGCTCGACCCCGATGCGACGGGTGACGCTCCGCGCCGTCCCGAGGCACCCCAGGGCTGAGCCGTCAGGAGGCCTTGGCGGTCTTCTTCTTCGCCGCGGTGGTCTTCGGCGCGGTGGTCTTAGACGGCGACGCCGCCTTGCTCTTCTTCGGTGACGTGGCCGTGGATGGCGACGTCGACGCGGACTTCGACGAGCCGGATGCTGCGGCCGACGTCTTCGGAGCATCCTCGGTCGTGCCGCCTCGCGCGGCGCGGCTGCGCTCGACGCTCGCGCGGAGGGCCTCCATGAGGTCGATCACCTCGCCGCCGGAATCCTCGTCCTCGGTCTCGCCGAAGGTGGCGGCGGTGTCCAGGGCGTCGCCCTGCTCGAGCTTGGCGTCGATGAGGGTGCGGAGCTCTGCCTGATACTCGTCGGTGAACTCCTCGGCATCGAAATCCTTGGCGAAGCTCTCGACGAGAGCCGCCGACATCTCCAGCTCCTTCGCCGAAATCCGCACCGACTCGTCCAGCGCCGGGAACGCCGCCTCCCGCACCTCGTCGGCCCACAGGAGGGTCTGCAGAACGAGCACGTCGCCGCGGACGCGCAGCGCCGCCAGCCGGGTCTTCTGCCGCAGCGAGAACCGGACGATGGCCGTGCGGTCGGTCTCCTCGAGCGTCCGCCGCAGCAGCACGTAGGCCTTCGGAGAGGCGGAGTCGGGCTCGAGGTAGTACGCGCGATCGAGCGTGAGCAGGTCGACCTGATCGCTCGGGACGAACTCGACCACGTCGATCTCGCGGCTGCGCTCGGAGGGGAGGGACTCGAGGTCTTCCTTGGTGAGCACCACCGTGCGGTCGCCGTCGTCGTAGGCACGGTCGATGTCGGAGTACGGCACGACCTCACCGTCCACCTCGCAGATGCGCTGATAGCGGATGCGGCCGCCGTCCTTGTTGTGCACCTGATGCAGCGGTACGTCGTGGTCCTCGGTCGCGGAGTACACCTTGACCGGCACGTTCACGAGACCGAAGGTCAGCGCGCCCTTCCAGATCGCCCTCATCACACCAGTAGACACCTGTCACAGCAATCGCGGAAACCCCTTGCGATCGGCCGCTACGGTGGTGCACATGGCCGCGGGAGATCAGACGGTGCGCATCGACGGCCGGCGCCTGCGGATCACGAACCTCGACAAGGTGCTGTACCCAGAGACGGGGACGACCAAGGGCGAGGTCATCGCGTACTACACGCGCATCGCGCCCGCGCTCCTGCCCCACGCCGCCGGGCGGCCGGTGACGCGAAAGCGCTGGCCGGACGGCGTGGGCACGGCGGAGGACCCGGGCATGTCGTTCTTCGCCAAGGACCTGGAGGCTGGGGCGCCTTCCTGGGTTCCGCGTCGCCCCATCCCGCACTCCTCCGGCCCGAAGGATTACCCCCTCGTCGGCGACGTGCCGACCCTCGTCTATCTCGCGCAGGTGGCGAGCCTCGAGCTTCATGTGCCGCAGTGGCGGTTCGCACCCGACGGTGGCCGCGGCAACCCCGACCGCATCGTGCTGGACCTCGACCCAGGACCCGGCGTCGGACTCGCCGAGTGCGCCGAGGTGGCCCGGCACGCCCGCGCGATCCTCACCGACATGGGCATGGACCCGTATCCGGTCACCAGCGGCAGCAAGGGCATCCACCTGTACGCGGCGCTCCCGGGTGAGCAGTCCAGCGACGCCATCACGGCGTTCGCGAAGGAGCTGGCCCGCGCGATCGAGGCCGACTCCCCCGACCTCGTGGTCAGTCAGATGGCCAAGTCCGCCCGGCCGGGCAAGGTCTTCATCGACTGGAGCCAGAACAACGGCTCCAAGACCACGATCGCGCCGTACTCGCTGCGCGGCCGCGCACATCCGACGGTCGCCGCCCCCCGCACGTGGGAGGAGCTGGATGACCCGGGCCTCCGGCACCTGCTGTTCGACGAGGTGGTGGAGCGCGTCGACGCCGGCGGCGACCCGATGGCTCCGCTCGGCTTCGCCGCGGGGGCACGGGGCGCGGACGACGGCCCGCTGAGCGTGTACATCGCCAAACGCACTGCCGGGGCCACACCCGAACCGGTGCCGGAGAACCCCGTCGGGGCCACCGCATCGGAGGGGCTGCACCGCTTCGTCATCCAGGAGCACCACGCGACGCGGCTGCACTGGGACCTGCGTCTGGAGCACGACGGGGTGCTCGCCAGCTGGGCGGTGCCCAAGGGCGTGCCGTCGACCACGTCGCGCAACAACCTCGCCGTGCAGACCGAAGACCACCCGATGGAGTACGCGACCTTCTCCGGCACCATCCCGGCCGGACAGTACGGCGCCGGCACCATGACCATCTGGGACGAGGGCCGGTACGAACTGGAGAAGTGGCGCGAGGATGAGGTGATCTTCACGCTCGAGGGCCGCGCCGGGGGCCCGGTGGGGAGGGTCCGCCTGGCGCTCATCCGCACCGACGGCAGCGGGGAGAAGTCGACGTGGCTGCTGCACCGCATGAAGACGGATGCGGCAGGTCATCCCCAGCCCGACGGGGAACCCGTCGTCGCCAGGGACCCGTCGGCGATCGCGCCGGCGGACGGGGAGCCCGTCGTCGCCACCGACCCGTCGGTGATCCCGCCGCCCTCCGAGCTGAAGCCGATGCTGGCGACCTCCGCGGCCCCGGGCATCGCCCGCCAGGCGGCCAGTCGCTGGGGCCACCCGTGGGTCGAGGGGAAGTGGGACGGGATCAGGGCCATCGGCGTGTGGGACGGCACGCGCCTGCACCTGCGCGCCCGAAGCGGCAACGACGTCACGGCGAAGTACCCCGAACTGACCGCCGTCGACCTGGGCCTCGGCCCCGAGCCCGCGGTGCTCGACGGCGAGATCGTCGCGCTGGACTCCCGGGGCCGGCCGAGCTTCCCGCTCCTTCAGACGCGCATGAACCTCGCGAAGTCGCGGGAGATCGCGCGCGAGGCCACGCGCACTCCCGTGAAGCTCTTCCTCTTCGACATCCTCTCCCGCGGCGGCCGCGACCTCGCCCCGCTCCCCCTGTCCGATCGTCGGGAGCACCTCGAGGAGTACGCCGCAACCGCATCCGACCCGGTCGTCGTTCCGCCCGTCTTCGACGACGTGGATGCAGCGCTGGCGGCCAGCCGCACTCTGCGCCTCGAGGGCATCGTCGTGAAGGACCCCGGTTCTCCCTACCGCCGCGGGGCTCGCTCCGAGCAGTGGCTCAAGGTCAAGCTGACGCGCACCCAGGAGGTCGTGATCGGGGGGATCCGCCCGGGAAAGGGCGGGCGCAACGGCACGATCGGCTCTCTCCTCCTGGGTATCCCGGACGGCGAGGGCCTGCAGTACGCCGGCCGAGTGGGATCGGGGTTCAGCGAAGCGACCATCGCGCTGCTCGAGGCGGAGTTGCGCCCCCGGCGCACCGACGAGAGCCCGTTCGTCGAGGTGCCGCGACCCGACGCGCGCGACGCCCTGTGGGTGCGCCCGGACCTCGTCGGCGAGGTCGAATTCGCCGAGTTCACCCCCGGCGGGATCCTCCGCCATGCCCGCTGGCGGGGTCTTCGCCCCGACAAGTCGCCGGACGAGGTCGTGCGCGAGTCCTGAGGATCACGCGTGTCGGGCGTCGTCGTGCTCGATGTGACCGGCCGGCTCGAGCTGGAACGTGGAGTGCTCGACATCGAAGTGCTGCGACAGGCACCCCTGGAGGGACGCGAGGATGCGTCCGGACCGACCGTCGGTGAGCGCCGCGTCCTCGACGATCACGTGCGCGCTGAACACCGGCGCCCCGCGGGTGAGCTGCCACACGTGCACGTCGTGCACGCCCACGACCCCGGGCGTGCTGAGCATGTGGTCGCGGATCTCCTGCACCTGCATCCCCTTCGGTGCCGCCTCCCCCAGCACCGACCCGACCTCGCGCAGGAGGCCGAGGGCGCGTGGCACGATCATCGCCGCGATGAGGAGGGAGGCCACCGCATCCGCCGGCGCCCACCCGGTCGCGAGGATCACGATCGCCGCGACGATGACGGCGGCCGATCCCAGGAGGTCGCCCAGCACCTCGAGGTAGGCGCCGCGGACATTGATGCTGCGACGCTGCGCGCCGCCGAGGAGCCACATCGCGGTGGCGTTCGCGATGAGGCCGACGACGGCGACGGCCAGCATGAGACCGCCGGAGATCTCCGTCTCGGCCGGGTTCATGAGGCGCAGCACGGCCTCGACGGCCACCCACACCGACAGGACCACGAGGATGATGCCGTTGGCCAGCGCACCGAACACCTCGGCGCGCTGATAGCCGAACGTGCGCCGGTCGTTCGCGGGCCGGGCAGCGACCGCGCTCGCCACGAGCGCGATGACGAGGGCGGCGGCGTCGGTGAACATGTGCGCGGCGTCGGCGAGGAGGGCGAGCGACCCCGACAGGGCCGCGCCGACGATCTGCACGACCATCACGACGGTCGTGATCGCCAGCGAGATCGCCAGCAGGCGGCGATTGCTGCCCCCGCGGATCCCCCGTGCGTGATCGTGCATACAGCCAGGCTACGACCGAGTCGCCGCCGTCAGCGGCGGAACCGCCCTCTCGGGAACGAGAACGGTTCTCTCTCGCGGCTCAGACGCGCTCGAGCAGCGGGACGAGCGCGGCGAAGGCACGCGCGCGATGCGAGACCGCGTTCTTCTCCGCCGCCGACCACTCCCCGACCGTCCGCTCGGCGCCGGGCTCCTGTCCGTCGGGGACGAAGATCGGGTCGTACCCGAACCCTCCAGCCCCGGATGCGGCGGCGGCGAGCCGGCCGGGCCATCGGCCCTCGACGGTGTCTTCGCTTCCGCCGGGAACCACGAGCGCGATGGTCGAGACGAACTGCGCGGTGCGGTGCGGATCGGCCACATCGGCGAGCTGGTCCAGCAGCAGCGCCACGTTGGCCGCGGCATCCTTGGCGTGGCCGGCCCAGTACGCCGAGAAGACCCCCGGCGACCCGCCGAGGACGTCCACGCACAATCCAGAGTCGTCTGCGAGCGCGGGGAGCCCCGTGTGCGCGGCGGCGGCACGGGCTTTGATGAGGGCGTTGTCCACGAAGGTCACGCCGTCCTCCACGGGTTCGGGGCCGTCGTAGGCGATCACCTCGAGGTCGGGCCGCACGGCGGCCACGATCGCGGCGAACTCCGCCACCTTGTGCGGGTTGTGGGTCGCCAGGACGATCTGCCGCGCCATGGGTCAGCCCGCCAGCGCCGCGGCCTGCGCGTCGCGCAGTCGGCCGCATCCGGCGACGCCGAGTTCGAGCAGCCGGTCGAGCTCGCTCTTGTCGAAGGGCGCGCCCTCGGCCGTGCCCTGCACCTCGACGAAGAGGCCGCGGCCCGTGACGACCACGTTCATGTCGGTTTCGGCGCGGACGTCTTCGACGTAGGCGAGGTCGAGCATGGGCGCGCCGTCGATGATGCCGACCGACACGGCCGAGACCGAGTCCACGAGCACTTCCGAGCGCTGCGCGATGAACTTCCGCTCCTTGCCCCAGGCGATCGCGTCGGCCATCGCCACGTAGGCCCCGGTGATCGCGGCGGTGCGGGTCCCGCCGTCGGCCTGGAGCACGTCGCAGTCCAGGACGAGGGTGTTCTCCCCCAGCGCCTTCGTGTCGACCACGGCCCGGAGGGCCCGGCCGATGAGGCGCGAGATCTCGTGCGTGCGGCCGCCGACGCGTCCCTTGATGCTCTCGCGATCGTTCCGGCTGTTCGTCGCCCGCGGAAGCATCGCGTACTCGGCGGTGACCCAGCCCTTGCCTTTGCCGGTCAGCCACCGGGGCACGCCGTTGGTGAACGACGCCGTGCACAGCACGCGGGTGCCTCCGAAGCTGATGAGAGCGGAGCCTTCGGCATGCGCCGACCAGCCGCGTTCGATCGTGACCGGTCGCAGTTGGTCGACGGCGCGGCCGTCTGCGCGGGTGATGTCGGTCATCGGGTGCCTTTCCTTCGGGTGATGTCGTCGTTCGGCAGTTCCCGTCGGGTCCTGCCGGAGTGGGTGGGGATGCGGCGCGTCAGCGGGGCAGGTCGATGGCGCCGGTGTGGACGAGGTGCACGTCGCGCACCTCGCGGCCCATGAGGCGGTGGGCGAGGCGGACGAAATCGTCGACGGAGTCGCCGGTGGCTTCGTAGACGTGGGAGGCGACGGCGTCCGGTCGCGTGAGCAGGTCACGGCTCACCAGTTGGCGGTAGACGTCTTTCGCGGTCTCGGTGTCGCTGGAGACCAGGCTCACCTCCGGCCCCATGACATAGCTGATCGCGCCTTCGAGGAACGGATAGTGGGTGCAGCCCAGGACGAGGGTGTCGACGCCGGCGTACCGCAGCGGCGCGAGGTACTCCTCGGCGACGGCGAGCACCTCGGGCGAGTCGGTGACCCCCGCCTCGACGAACTCGACGAACCGGGGGCACGCCTGCGCGAACACCGTCAGCTGCGCGTTGACTTCGAGCATGTCCTGGTAGGCGCCGGAGGAGATCGTCCCCTCCGTGCCGATGACACCGATGCGGCCGTTGCGGGTGGTCGACATCGCGGTACGCACGGCCGGACCGATCACCTCGACCACGGGAACGTCGTAGCGTTCGCGCGCGTCCCGGAGCATCGCGGCGGAGGCGGTGTTGCAGGCGATGACGAGCATCTTCACGCCCTGTTCGACCAGCGAATCGAGCACCTCGAGGGAGTACCGCCGCACGTCGGCGATCGGCTTGGGGCCGTAGGGCGACCGGGCGGTGTCCCCGACGTACAGGATGGACTCCCGCGGCAACTGCGCCGACACAGCCCGGGCGACGGTGAGACCACCGACACCCGAGTCGAAGATCCCGATCGGCGCCTCATCCACGACATCCCACCCTACCCGCGACTGCCGGCACGCCGATCGGTGGATAGGGTGACGGAATGAGCGCGAGCACCGCCCTGCACACGGACCGGTACGAGCTGACGATGCTGGAGGCGGCGTTGCGGGACGGCACCGCCGACCGGCGCTGCGTCTTCGAGGTTTTCGCGCGGCGCCTCCCCGGAGCCCGCCGATTCGGCGTGGTCGCCGGAACGGGGCGGCTCCTCGGGCTGCTGCGCGACTTCCGCTTCGGCGATGAAGAGCTTCGCTTCCTCCGCGACGAGAAGGTGGTCGACGCCCCGACGCTCGACTACCTGGCCGACTACCGTTTCGGGGGTTCGATCACCGGGTACCGCGAAGGCGAGCTGTACTTCCCGGGCTCGCCGGTCCTGACCGTCGAGGGCACGTTCGCCGAGGCGGTCCTGCTGGAGACCCTGGCGCTCTCGGTGCTCAAT
Organism: Microbacterium sp. Z6_144; assembly: GCF_057197625.1. NCBI lineage: Bacteria > Bacillati > Actinomycetota > Actinomycetes > Micrococcales > Microbacteriaceae > Microbacterium > Microbacterium sp. Z6_144. The sequence goes on along the minus strand of NZ_JBXVPT010000001.1, from coordinate 1,364,659 downwards.
CACGACTCGGCGATCGCGACCGCCGCCGCTCGCATGAGCGTGGCCGCCGGCGATCGCCCCCTCGCCGAGATGGGCTCGCGCCGCGCGGGCGAGGATTCGGCCATCGCGGCGGCCCGTGCCGCCTACATCGCCGGATTCAGCGCGACGAGCAACTTGGCCGCGGGGCGCCGGTGGGGAATTCCCACCATGGGAACGGCGGCACACGCGTGGACGCTCCTCCACGACACCGAAGAGGACAGCTTCCGCTCTCAGATCGACGCGCTGGGAAGGGACACCACGCTGCTCGTGGACACCTACGACATCCGCACCGGCGTGGAGACCGCGGTCCGGGTGGCCGGCACGGGACTCGGCGGTGTCCGCATCGACTCCGGCGACCTGCCGACCGTGGCCGCCGACGTGCGTGCGCAGTTGGACGGGCTCGGCGCGACCGGTACCCGCATCACGGTGACCAGCGACCTGGACGAGTTCGCCATCGCAGCCCTCGCCGCCTCTCCGGTCGACGCCTACGGGGTGGGCACATCGGTGGTGACCGGGTCGGGAAGCCCGACGGCGGGGATGGTCTTCAAGCTGGTGGCCCGACAGGATGCCGCCGGCTCGTGGGTGGGTGTCGCGAAGGCGTCCACCGACAAGGCGTCCAAGGCCGGGCGGAAGGCCGCCTTCCGCACGCGCGATGACGGTGTGGCCACCAGCGAGCTGATCGTCGTGTCCGACGGGTACGAGGAATTGGACGACGCATCCGCCCACCCGGACGCCCGCGCACTGCAGGTTCCCCTCGTGACCGAGGGCGAGATCGACACGTCAGCGGAGGGGCATGCGGGGGTCGCGGCCGCGCGGGCCCATCACGCGCATGTTCGAGAGGAGCTGCCGGTCCGCGCGCTGGCCCTCAGCCGCTCCGACCCCGCCCTGCCGACGGTGTTCCGCGACGCGGCCTCGATGGCCCGCTAGCTCTGCAGCGACTCGTAGATCTCTTTGCAGGTGGGGCACACCGGGAACTTCTCCGGATCGCGGCCGGGGGTCCACTTCTTGCCGCACAGGGCGCGCACCGGCTTGCCGGTGATCGCGGACTCCAGGATCTTGTCCTTCTTGACGTAGTGCGAGAACCGCTCGTGATCGCCCGGCTCGACGCTCTCCTCGCGGATGAGCTCTTCCAGCTCACGGTCGAGGGTGGCGATTCCGCCCGGATCGGGCTGTTCGACTGGCGTGCTCATGATGTGCCAGTGTAGCCGCGGGGAGGGGTCCGCGGCCCGTCAGGATGTCTCGGCGAGCTCCATGATGCGGTCGCCGCGGCGCGCGAAGACCGCCGCACCGATCGCGACGCCTGCCAGCAGGACGATCACACCCGCGGCCACCCCTGCCCACAGGGCCGGCATCGCGTAGGACACGTCGTCGCTGACGGTCAGCCACCCCCACCACAGCGCCGGGGCGCTGAGGACGATCGCGCCGATCATCACCAGCGCCTGCGAGATGCCCCCGCCGGCGCCGGTGCGCTGAGGCTGCTGGAAGGGGCTGTCCCCGGGGTGCGACACGGCGTAGGGCGCGGCGGCCGAGGCGATGCTCGAAAGCCCCAACCCCGACAGGAACAGCGCCGCGCACACGCCCGCGAGGGCCGGGAGGACGGCCCAGCGACCGTGCACCGCAGCCGCGACCGAGACGGCGATGGCGAGAACCGGAACCGCGATCAAGACGATCGGAACGAGCCGCCCCACCCGGTCGGCCGCACCCCGCACACCGCTGGCGATGTGCATCCAGATCGCGGTGGAATCGTAGGCGACGTCGTTGTGCGGCATCCATCCGAAGAACAGCGCCAGAACCGGAACCGGCACCAGCGCCGCGATGGCCACCGGCACCCCGGCCACCAGGAGGGGCACGACAGTCAGGAGCGCCGCAACGGGCACGACGAGGATGTTGACGAGGTAACGGCGGTCGCGGAACCAGTACACCAGGCTCCGCGCGGCCACCACTCCCCCGGGCGTACCCGGCGTGACGGCGAACCACCCGAGCCCGCCGCGCTCGCGGACGGCGACGGGTCGCTCGACGCGCGTGAGCATGTGGTGGACCAGAGCCGCCCACGCCGCCGCGAGGACCAGCACGGTCACGACGGCGACGACGAGCGAGACGGCCACAGCGCTGCCCGACTGGAAGGGCAGGCCCCACGCCGCCCCCAGCGGCGTGAGCGCCAGCACACCGGCCGCCTCCCGAAGCTGCGCGGGCACGGCGCCGCGCCATTCGAGGGAGGCGAGGAACACCCCCACCGGCACGACCACGACCAGCACCCCGACGAGGAACACCCCGGTCAGTTCGCGCGAGCGACGCTCGCGCACCACGAGGGCCGCGACCGCCTCGCTCACCCGCGCCAGAAGCGTGCAGGTGAGCACGCTGAGCACGACGGATGCGCCGCCCAGTCCTGGCGTGGCACCCTGCGTACGCCACATGAGGGCCGCGCACACCGCGAGAGCGAGCACGACCAAGATCGGCACGCTGATCACGCCGGTGACCGCCAGCGCCGCCGCGAGCGGGCCGGGCGGCAGGCCGACGACGGCGAACCGCCGCGGGTCGAGCGGGTCGACGGCGCCGAGGACGAGCGGGGCCGCGAAACCCAGGGTGATGGCCGACCCGCCGAGCACCGTGACCACGTGCGCCGCGGCCGTGGAGGCATCACGGAGGCTCAGGATGGCGATCCCGGCCACCGCAGTGGCCGCGGCCAGGACGATGAGTCCGACGGTCATCCGCAGGACATGACGCCGGTCTCCTCGCAACGCGCCGAGGAGGGTGGCCAGTCTCAGTCGGAGAAGGCGTGCAACCACTCCAGCCCCTCCACGTCGCCCATGCCGCCGGACAGTTCGAGGAACCGATCCTGCAGCGTTCCGGCGCCGCGCACCTCTTCGACGGTTCCCTCGGCGAGCACCTCGCCGGCCACGAGCACCGCCACCCGGTTGCAGACCCGCTCGACCAGTTCCATGCCGTGGCTGGAGAGGATGACCGTGCCGCCGTGTGCGACGTAGGTCGTGAGGATCTCCAGGATCACCGCACTGGAGACCGGGTCGAGGGATTCGAAGGGCTCGTCGAGCACGAGCAGGCGCGGCGAGTGGATCATCGCGCCGGCGATCATGACCTTCTTCGTCATCCCGGTGGAGTAGTCCGACACTGACCGACCGAGCGCGTCGGTCAGGTCGAAGGCGCGGGCGAGGTCGAAGATCCGTTTCTCCACGACCGGCGCCGGCAGTCCACGAAGAACCCCGTAGTAGTACAGCAACTGGCGACCCGTGAGGCGATCGAACGTGCGAAGACGGTCGGGGAGGACGCCCATCACCCGCTTGGCCTGGGTCGAGCGCGTGCGCGCGTCGAGACCGTTGACGGTGATGGTGCCCTCGTCCGGGCGCAACAGCCCCGCGATCATCGACAGGGTCGTGGTCTTGCCCGCGCCGTTGGGGCCCACGATCCCGTAGAAGGAGCCTGCGGGGACGGTGAAGCTCACCCCGTCCACCGCGCGCGTGCCGCCGAAGGTCTTCCCGACGCCATGGAGGACCAGAGCGGGAACGGCGCCGTCGGCGTCGACCACCGGCTCCTCGAACACCGTGGCGAGGGCGGCGTCGTCGGACCCGGGTTCCGGCTCCGGTGCGATCTCCGGCTCGGGCGCGGGTTCGACGAGGACGTCCGGCTCCGTCACCTCGACGAGCTCCGGCTCCCTCTCCGCGACCAGTTCGGGCTCCGTCTCCGCGACGAGCTCCGGCGCGGTCTCCGCGACCAGTTCCGGCTCCGTCTCCGCGACGAGTTCCGGCTCGGTCTCCGCGACGAGTTCCGGCTCGGTCTCCGCGACGACCGCCGGCGCGGCCGGGACGGGGGGAACGGGCGGAAGCGGAGGGCGGGGCGGGATGACCAGCCCGGGCGGCAGCGGCGGGGGCGGTCCGGGCGGAACGACGTCCGCCGCGTCCGTGGCCGGGTGCTCCGCGGGGGCGACGGCCACCGCGTTCGTCGGCTCCGACTCGGTGGTCACCACATCCGCAGGCTGCGCCTCGGTCATCACCGCATCCGCGGGCTGTGCGATCGTCGCCTGCGCGTCGCTCACCGAGCGTGCGCGCGCGGCTGACGGCCGCGGGGCGGGCTTCTTGGTGGCGGGCTTCCGCGCCGCCGCGGGCTTCTTCGTGGCGGGTTTCTGCCCCTCGGCGGACGTCGAGGCGGGCCGGGCGATCGTCGGCCTCTTCGGAGCAGGCTTCTTCCCGGCCGGGGCAGCCGGGCGCGCGGACGCGCCCGTTCGCGCAGGCGTGCGGGGCTTGGGGGGCTTGGGGGGCGTCGTGGGAGCCGCCTCCGCGTCGATCTCCGCATCGACGTCCGGGGGCGAACCGTCAGGCAGCGGCAGCGAGGCTGTCATCCGTCCAAACTATCAAGGTCACCCCGTGCACCGACCTGGTGTTCCCCTGTGAGACGGGGACACCGCGGGTCACGAATCGGCAACGGGTGAGGGATATTGTGCACCCTTCCAGCCATTATCGCTACCATGAGGGGCGCACAAAGGAGTGGCATTCCGGTGAACCGGAAGTGAACCAACCTCAGGAGCAACAGTGTCCCCTCAGATCGTCATCCTCGCCGCCGGCCTCGGCTCACGGCTCGGCCGAAGCCTTCCCAAGCCCCTCACGGAGCTCGGTGACGGTCGCAGCATCATGCAGCAGCAGCACGACAACGTCCACGCTGCCTTCGGCCCCGGCGCGCGGATCCTCACCGTCGTGGGGTATCGCGCCGAGACGATCGTCGATGCCTTCCCCAAGGCCGACTACGTCTACAACGAGCGCTACGACCAGACCAACACATCCAAGAGCCTCCTGCGCGCCCTGGCTCAGACGGGCAAGCGCGGCGTGCTGTGGATGAACGGCGACGTCGTGTTCGATCCGCGCATCCTCGGGCGGGCCATGCCGTTCATCGAACGCGACCAGTCCTTCGTCACCGTGAACACGGCGAAGGTCAGCGACGAAGAGGTCAAGTACACCGTGAGCTCCGAAGGGTTCATCAAGGAGCTGTCGAAGACCGTCGTCGGCGGGATCGGCGAGGCGGTGGGGATCAACTTCATCTCCGCCCGTGACAAGAGGGCGTTCCAGCGCCAGCTCGCCCGCGTGGGCGACCAGGACTACTTCGAGCGCGGCCTCGAGTTGGCCGTCGCCGAAGACGGCCTGCGCCTGGAGCCGATGGACATCTCCGACCTCTACGCCGTCGAGGTCGACTTCGCCGAGGACCTCGAGCGCGCCAACCTGTTCGTCTGACGACGCACGGGCACCCTGCAGACGCTCGTCATAGGATCGCCGTGATGAGCGACAAGGTCCACCGCATCCACTCCCTTCCGCAGGACGCACCCTGGTCCGGCGGGCTGCCGCCCGTGGGATCGGAGGAGCATCCGCGCACCATCCGCGCGCTCGACCGGGTGCTCGCCATCCAGCGTCCGGCCGTGCTGGCCCACCTCCGCAGCATCCGCCTCCGCCACCCGGATGCGTCGCCGCTGGAGATCGTCGGGATCCTGGAGCGTCGTTACCTCGCCGCCGTGACCGCGGGAGGCGCAGCGGTGGGCGCCACCGCCGTCGTACCCGGGGTCGGCACCGGCGTGACCCTCGCCCTCAGCGGGGCCGAGACCGTCGGGTTCATCGAAGCGACGGCGCTGTTCGCGCAGTCGATCGCCGAGGTGCACGGCATCGCCCTGGTCGATCCCGACCGCGCGCGCGCCTTGGTCCTCACCCTCATGCTCGGCAAGGAGGGCGTCGACCTTCTCGCCCAGCTCGCCGGGCAAGCCGGCGGGCGCGGCCCGACGCGGGCGGGCTACTGGGGCGAGATGGTGACCAAGACGCTCCCACGCGCCGCCGTCGGTCCTCTCGTGGACCGTCTGAAGTCCACCTTCATCCATCAGTTCGCCATCCGCGGCGGTGCCTCCTGGGTCGGGAAGGCCCTCCCCTTCGGAATCGGCGCCGTCGTCGGCGGGGCGGGAAACCACATCCTCGGTCGGCGCGTCCTCGTCGGATCGCGCCGGGCGTTCGGCGTTCCCCCGGTGCGGCTTCCGGCCGAACTGGAGCCCGCGCCCGGCACGCGCCGGGTCGAACAGTCCGCCCGCGCCGGCGCGCAGCGCATCGGCGGAGCGGTGGCCGGTGCCGCCGGTAGCGCCGCGCGCGGGGTCGCGTCGGCGGGCCGGACGGTCGGCGAGGCGACCCGCCGCGCAGGTGGCGCCGCCCGGCGGGCGTTCCCGGGGCGCTCGTCCTCGCCGGAGGGCGAGGACGGCGGATCACCCCGCTGATCAGTCCTCGATGTGGGCCTCGTCGCCGTCGTCGATGTCGTGTTCGGCGCCGGGCCGCGAGTGCCACTGCTCCCAGCGCTCCATGAGGGTCTCGATCGCCGCGGTGAAGCGGCCGCTCGCCGCCCCCGGGGCGGTGTCGCCGAAGTAGTAGCGCACCCAGTGCTGCAGCCGTGCCACCGACTCCGGGTCGGCCAGGACGCGGTCGGATTCGGCGACCACGGCTCCCGCATCCGCAGCATCCAGCCACTCGCACGCCGACAGGTATCCGTGCGTGTCGACGACCGCCTCGGGGTCGGCCGGCCGCGTGATCAGGAGCGGCTTGTCGGCGGCGAGGCGGTCGTAGACCATCGCGGAGATGTCGACGATCGCCAGATCGGCCACCGCCAGCTGCCACCCGAGTTCCGCACCGGCGTCGTGGACGTGGTTCGCGCCGGGGTCGGCGGCGTTGGCGGCCTCGAGCGCCGCGATGATGCGGCGGTTCGCTGCACCGTACTCGGGGTCGACGACGCCCGAACGCGGGTGCGGGCGATAGACCACGCGGTGACGCCCCGTGGCCAGGAGCGCCGAGACGAGGGCTTCCCCGTGCGAGCGGATCGATCCATAGTGCGCCGACGGGCGATCGCCCTCCCACGTGGGGGCGTAGAGCACGACGGTGCGGTCGTCGGGGGTGTACGGCAGGGCCCCGGAATAGTGGTCGGCCTGGGGGCGGCCGATCGAGAAGGTCCGTGCGTCGAGGTCGTAGTCCCACAGCACCCGGTCCAGCCGGTCGCGTGCGGCATCCCCGGCCACGAAGGCGTAGTCGTACGCCTTGAACTGATTGGTGGCCATGTACATCTTGTCGGATTCGCCGTGGTTGATGAACACGTGCCAGCGGTGTCCGTACCGGAACATCTGGAAGTTGCGGGTGTTCTGGTTGACGTAGAGGACGACGCGGATGTCCTGGGTCGCGACGAACTGTTCGAGGTCGCGCACGGAGGGCACGTACGCCACCGGCAGGGCGTCCTCGGCCATGAGCGCCCGCGCGCCGAACGCGGAGCGGGCCAGCACGACGACGGGCCAGCGCTCGGCGATGCCGGCCAGCGGCTTGTACCACTGACGCATCTGGTACATGTTCACCCCGCCATCGGCGAAGTACACCGCGATGCGATAGTGGTGCGGCGGATGCGGCGGCTGCGTCTGCACCACGCGGCGCACCGCGGCAACGGCCCCCCGGTTCGACAAACCCTTGCGGAAAAGGCTCCACGCGAGCTTGACGTCACTGAGCAGTCGCATCCTTCCAGCGTACCCAGGCGGCGCCGTGACATGATCGACGGATGCATGTCGCCGCTCCTGGACGCAGGGATGCGCCGGTCCCCGCGGACGGAGCCGGCGTCACGTTCGTCATGCCGGTCCTCAACGAGGAGCGGTACCTGCGGCGGGCCGTGGAGACGGTCCTGGCCCAGGATGTGCCCGGCCCGGTCGAGCTCGTCCTGGCACTCGGTCCGTCCTCCGATCGCACCGCCGAGATCGCCCGCGCGCTCGCCGACGAAGACTCACGGATCCTCCTCGTGGACAACCCCGCAGCAGACATCCCGATCGGGCTGAACCGCGCCATCCGGGCGGGCCGCTACCCGACGATCGTGCGCGTGGACGCCCACTCCGAGATCGCGCCGGACTACACGCGGCGCGCTCTGGCCACTCTCGCCCGGGTGCGGGCCGCCAACGTGGGCGGAGTGATGCACGCCGAGGGGCGAACGCCCTTCCAGCGCGCCGTCGCCCGCGCGTACAACTCCCCCATCGGCCTCGGCGGCGGCGCGTACCACGGCGGCACGAAGGAGGGACCGGCCGAATCGGCGTACCTCGGCGTCATGCGCCGCTCCGTCCTCGAGGAAGTGGGCCTGTTCGACGAGTCCATCCGCCGCGGCGAGGACTGGGAGCTCAACCTGCGGATCCGCCGCGCCGGGTACCGCGTGTGGTTCGACCCGGAACTGTCCGTGGTCTATTGGCCCCGCGAGAGCTGGGTTCGTCTCGTCCGGCAGTTCCGCGCCACCGGGGCGTGGCGGGGCGAGCTGGTTCGGCGCTACGGCCGCCGCAACTCCCTGCGATTCTTCGCTCCCCCGGCGCTCGTCGCCGCCGTCGGGCTGAGCGCCGCCGTCGGGGCGTTGCAGGCCACCCGGGTCATCACCGGACCGTCGTCGCGGATCGCGTCGGTGCTACACCTGCCGGTCGCCGCCTACGCCGTGCTCATCGGCGGGGTCGCGGCGGGACGCGGGGGTGGCAAGGGATGGCGCGACAAGGTGTGGACGCTGGCCGTTCTCCCCACGATGCACCTGTCGTGGGGAGCGGGATTCGTCGCAGGTCTGTTCACCGGCGCGCGCGACACCGTCGACACGTCGCGGCTGGACGGGCGCAACACCCCCCTCCCCTGATCGCGCACCGCAGCACCCCGAGCGGGCCCTAGGTCTTCCTCACCGCGTGAGGCCGTCGGCCGCATCCTCGACGAGTCGCTGGTCCAGGATGCGCGCCACCACGCGCTCGGCGGCGCGGCCGTCGTCGCGGGCGTTGAAGGTTCTCCGCCAGCGGTCGTAGCGATCGGCGTGATCGGCGGGATCGCCGTCGCGGATGGCGGCGAGCAATTCTTCCTGGGTGCGCACGACCGGCCCCGGAGCCGCGTCGACGAGGTCGAAGTAGAAGCCGCGGAGTTCCCCGCGGTAGTGCGCCATATCGGGCACCAGGAAGTACATCGGCTTGCCGGTGACGCTGAAGTCGAACATCACCGAGGAGTAGTCGGTGATGAGAGCGTCGGCAGCGGTGAGCAGACGTGAGGTGTCGGGGAATCCCGTGACATCGATCACCCGCGGTCCTTCGGCGTCCTTGCCGGAGAGGATCGTCCGGGAGTGGCCGCGGACGAGGACGACCGCCCCCAGTTCGTCGGCGAGCGCGGCCGGATCCAGGAAATCGACGATCTCGTCCCGGTCGTCGCGCCACGTCGGGGCGTAGAGCAGCACGCGAGCGTCGGCGGCGATGCCGAGATCGCGGCGGGTCGCCGATCCGTCGTCCGTGACCAGAACGTCGTTCCTCGGATATCCCTCCACCCAGATGGGGCGGCGGAAGAACGCATAGGCCTTACGGAGGATCCGCCCCGCATAGGGGTTCTGCGCGAGCAGCACGTTCCAGCGCCGGGATTCCTTGATCACGGCCGCCGCCCGGCGCGGGTCGAAGCCGGGACGGTGCAGGGCGAGGCGCTTGAGGGGCGTACCGTGCCACGTCTGGAAGACGACCTGCCCCGGACGGCGGACGAAGCGCCGGCGCATCCAGTCGTTGATCACCAGCAGGCGTGATGCGCCGCGGGCGCGCCACCACTGCGGGCTTCCCTCGACCACGGCGATCGCGCCGTCGGGGACCTGCACCGACAGATCGACGACGCTCCAGTACCGCGTGACGCCGGGTGCGCGGCGCGCCAGCTCCCGGTCGATCGCGAGCGGGTTGCAGCTGGCGTTTCGGCCGTAGAAGCTCTCGAAGAAGACCGCGTTCTCGAGCTCGTCACGCCCTGCGGCGTAGCGTCGCTCGAGGGCGTCCTGGCCCTCGCCGGAGTCGTACGCGGGGTCGACCGGCGGCCGGATCCGCACGTGGGTCCCGTCCCACGACGCCCGCAGCGTACCGAGCGCCGCCACCGGCAGCGCGGTGCCGGGTGGGTCGGTGTCGGTCGCCTCGCCGGGGTCGATCACGAGGGTGTACTCGCCCGAGGGAAGCGGCAGCTCAGGACCGCCCCAGCGGGACGCCGTCAGCGCGATGACCGCGCGCCACGTCTGCCCGTCACCGCTCAGGCGCGCGGCGGCCGAGGCCCGACGGCCCACGAGCGACACCGCGTCGGGGCGGGGGCCGGTGCCGGACACGTCCAGCGTTGCGACGGCATCGTCGCCGACGTGGAAACGAGCGTCGGTCATGGGGCTCCTCTCGTCGCGCCGAGTGCGGCGCGGATGGCTTCGTAGACCCTCTCGGTGTTGCGACCGTCGCGGAAGGCATGCACGCGTTCGCTCAGAGCGAACGACCGGGCGATGCGGTCACCGGGATCGCGGAGCACCGCCTCGAGCTGGCCGGTGAGATCGTCCCACGACGCGGACCAGTCCGTCCCCGCGACATCGGAGTACCGGCCGTACATCCCCCGCCGCGCGCGATAGTCCTCCAGATCCGGCGCGAGGTACAGCACAGGGAGGGGGACGAGACCCGCGTCGAAGGCCAGCGAGGAATAGTCGGTGACGAGCACGTCCATCCCCGCCAGGAGCGGCGTGACATCGCGCACGAGGTCGCTTCCCAGCGCACGGACGCGGTCGGTGGGGAACGGCGGGCGGTACTCCCCCGCGCCAAGCGGATGCGACCGCACGAGGAGCACGGCATCACCCTGCTCCAGCACGTCGACGATCGAGCGCCACTGCGCCGCCGTGGGCACGGCCGGGTCGGGCGCGCCGTCCCGCCAGGTCGGCGCATACAGCACGAGGCGGGTGTGGGCCTCGACCGGCCCCGCCGCCTGCGTGATGGCCGTCAGCGCCGCGGCGCGGCGATCAGCCGGTGTGCCGCGGGAGAGCACGTCCACGCGCGGCTCCCCCGTGACGGGAACACGCTCAGCCGGCAGATCGAACGCCGACTCGAGCCGCCCGCGCACGAGGTGGGAGGCTGCCGGCAGGATGCGGATGCGGCGCGTGGCGGTGGCGTACATCCGCCGGAGGAGAGCGCGCAGGAGGCGGGACCCCGGGAGGATGCGGCTGCGAAGCGTCTCCGGAGAATCCAGGCCGATGCGCTTGAGGGGGATGCCGTGCCACAACTGAACGATGAGGGCCCCCGACACGGCATAGCGGTTGACGTCGCCGAACCCATGCGTGATGACCACGACACGGGCCCGTGCCGTGCGCCAGAACCCGCGGAGACCCGCCTTGCGCACGTGCGGGATGCCGCGCCGGGCGGCATCCTCGGCCTCGTCGGCGCCGGCGACGAGCCACACCGCCCGTTCCCCGGAGGCGGATGCGTGCTCCCACAGCGCGAGCGCACCGTCGGCGATGCCCACGGCGCATCCGAAGACCCACTCGTCGCGCGAACGCGGGATGACGGCGGTGGCGATCCGGCCCAGGGCGTAGATCGGCATGCTCAGGAGCTTCCGCGCATTTCCCGCGCCGAACGAGAAGGACGCCACCCCGCGAGCCTATCGCGGGGTGGCGTCCGAGCCTGAGCGCCTACGGGGTGAGCTCGCCGAGGGTCACGTCCGCGGTCTGGGGCTCGCCGTCGCGCACGTAGGTCAGTGCGGCCTCCGCGCCGGCGGCCAGTGCCCGCACCTGCGCGGTGAGGTCCGTGGCGTTGGTGATCGGCTTGCCGTCGAACTCGATGACCACGTCCCCTTCGCGGAGCCCCGCCTCCTCGGCCGCGCCTCCGGAGACGACGTCGGCGATGTAGGCACCCGCGATGTCGGAGCCTTCGACCGCCGCCGCCGGCTGTACCGTCGCGCCGAGCAGGCCGTGTGTCGCCGAACCGCCCTCGATGATCTCGTCGGCGACGCGTTCGACGATGTCGGAGGGGATGGCGAAGCCGACGCCGATGTTGCCGCTCTGCCCGGACGACCCGCCCGCAGAGGCGATCGCGACGTTGACGCCGATCAGACGACCTTCGGAATCGACGAGGGCGCCGCCGGAGTTGCCCGGGTTGATGGCCGCGTCGGTCTGGATGACCGAGATGCTGATCGTCTCGGTCGATCCCCCCTGCTGGCCCTGGCCGAAGTCGAAGTAGAACGGCTCCTCCTGGCCGGGCACTTCGGCCTCGCCGTCGGTCTCCGCGTCGTCGGGGGCCGCGGCCGAGGCCACGGAGATCGAGCGGTTGAGCGCGCTGATGATTCCGGTGGTGACCGTGCTCGACAGGCCGAGCGGTGCGCCGACGGCCACCGCCTCGTCCCCGACGTTGAGGTCGTTGGAGTCGGCGAACTCGATGGGTGTCAGACCCGACGCATCCTGGAGCTGGATGACGGCCAGGTCGTAGACCGGGTCGGTGCCGATGATCTCGGCGTCGTACACCCGGCCGTCCGCCGTCGTCGCCGTGATGCGGGCGTCGGCGGTGGCACCGTCGAGAGTGACGACGTGCGTGTTGGTGACGACGTAGCCGTCGTCGCTCAGGATGACGCCGGAACCGGTGCCGCCTCCGCCGTCGCTGCTCGCGCTGATGGTCACCACACTGGGAACCACCCTGGCAGCGATCGCGGCGGTCTGGTTGACGTCGTCGGTGTCGTTGAGCGTGATCGTCTGCGGGCCGGTGACCGGCGAGGACTCTGATCCGCCCCACATGCTCAGTCCGGCGTAGGCGCCGCCCAGTCCCGCCGCTCCGCCCACGAGGGCTGCCGCCACGATCAGTGCCACGACCTTGCCGGCGCCGGACTTGTTGCGGGGAGTGGACTCCTCCTCGCGTGCGAGCGGAGTGGTCGGCTGGGTCGTCGCGGCGGCGGGGCCGAAGGCGTGTGCCGCCGGCTCACCGGCGTAAGCGGGTCGCGTGCCGTAGCCCGCCTGCGGCGTACCCGCGTAGGGCGCGCGCGGGGGCTGCGGTCCCCGTGGGGGCACACCCCACCCGGAGGGGGCCGGCGCGCCGTGCGGCGGCACGGCGCCGGGGTGCGGCGGCGTGGCCGCCTGCCCCGCACCGGGAGAAGCGGGCGCCGGGGCCGCTGTGGAATCCGCCGGCTGCGGCGCCGGCGTGACGGGGGTCTCGGTGGCGGGCGCGTCGGAACCGTCGTTCGGCGAGGATGCCGGGACGTGACGTTCGGGGCGCTCGCCCTGGTTGTCGCTCATGGGTGTGCTCCTTCTGTCAAGCGTGTACAGCCTGACTCCGGTTGCTGTGGTTTTTCTATGGTGCCGCCGGGATCCGACTATGCGACTAGCGTGAGGGGGATGCAAGAGATTCCGGGGGCCTGGCGGCGAGCTGCCGACGGTGCCGGCCTCCGCGCACCGGACGGATCGGTCGTACCCACCATCTTCGCCGAGATGAGCGCTCTCGCGGTGAAAACCGGAGCGATCAATCTCGGGCAGGGTTTCCCCGACGAGGACGGACCGGCCGTCGTGCTCGACGCCGCGCGGGACGCGATCGCCCACGGCGTCAACCAGTACCCGCCCGGCCGCGGCATCCCCGAGCTCCTCACGGCCGTCGCCGAGCACCAGGAGCGGTTCTACGGCCTCCGCCCCGACCCGCAGCGCGATGTCCTCATCACCGCCGGGGCGACCGAGGCGCTCGCCGCGACGCTGCTCGCGCTGCTGGACGGCGCCGACGACGAGGTCGTGGTGTTCGAGCCGTACTACGACTCGTACGCGGCGTGCATCGCGCTGGCCGGTGCCCGCCTCGTCCCCGTGCCGCTACGGTGGCCGGACTTCCAGCCCGACCTCGACGAACTCGCCGCCGTCGTGACCGACCGCACCCGGGTCATCCTGGTCAACGACCCCCACAACCCCACCGGTACGGTCTTCTCCCGGGAGGTCCTCGAGCGCATCGTGGAGCTGGCCGAGCGTCACGACGCCGTCATCGTGACCGATGAGGTCTACGAGCACCTGGTCTTCGACGGTGCGCATGTGCCCATCGCGACGCTGCCGGGCGCGTGGGATCGCACAGTCTCCATCTCCTCGGCGGGCAAGACGTTCTCGGTCACCGGGTGGAAGATCGGCTGGGTCACCGGCCCGTCGGCCCTCGTGTCGGCGGTGCTGGCCGTCAAGCAGTTCCTGACCTACGTCAACGGGAGTCCCTTCCAGCCCGCCATCGCCACGGGGCTCCGCCTGCCCGATGAGTTCTACACCGGCATCGCCGCGACCCTCCGGGACAAGCGCGACCTTCTCGGCGCGGGACTGCGCGCAGCGGGCTTCGACGTCTCCGTGCCGAGCGGGTCCTACTTCACGGTGGCGGATGCGGCGGCCGTGGGCGCCACGGACGCCGACGAGTTCTGCCGCGCGCTGCCGGCACGGGCGGGGGTCGTGGGCGTCCCGCTGACCGCGTTCGCCTCCGCCCCCCACCGTGGGCGCTACCGGACGCTCGTGCGATTCGCCGCGTGCAAACGCATCGACGTCCTCGAGGACGCCGCGTCCCGGCTGTCGCGCCTGAACGCCTGAGCCGGCTCCCGGTCAGGCCGGCTCGACGCGGAAGCGACGCAGCTTCAGTGCCGGATTCACCCGCCGCACGCGCTCCACGGCCTCGCGGTCCAGGTGGGCGACGGCCACGTCGGTGGTCGTACCGACCCCCGACGCGACCACGCCCTGCGGGTCGACGATGAGCGAGTTGCCCACGCCGAGGGGCGGCGGATGATCGGCTGCCGCGACGAACAGCGTGTTCTCGATCGCGCGCGCCTGGAGGAGCGTCCGCCAGTGGTGCTCTTTAAGGGGTCCGCGTACCCACTCCGCCGGCACGAGGATGACGTCCACGTCCGCATCCGCCAGCACGCGCGCCACCTCGGGGAACCTCAGGTCGTAACAGGTCATCAGCCCGAACCGCATCCCGCCGACCTGGAACGTCTCGGGGGGCGCGATGTCGCCCGCCTGCACCCAGTCCGACTCGCGCTGTCCGAACGCGTCGTAGAGGTGCAGCTTGCGGTACACCGCCAGCAGTCCCGTGCGATCGACCGCGACCACGGCGTTGCGGACGCGGATGCCGTCATCGGCGCTTTCCAGGAGCCCCGCGACGATCGTGACGTCATGCGTCGCGGCGAGACCGACGAGGGCCGAGACGAACGGGCCGTCGACGGTTTCGGCATTCTCCGCCAGCGAGGAGTCGAAGGGATCGATGAAGCTGCTGGAGTACTCGGGGAAGACGACAACCTGGGCGCCGCGCGCCGCCGCCCGGGCGACCAGGCCCCCGATGACGTCCACGTTCGTGGCGACGGAGGCGGCGGGCGCGAACTGCGCCACCGCTACTCCGACCGAATCGCCGCTCATGCGTCTCCCCCTCCGTCGCGCCGGACGCGGATCGCCACGGGCACCACCACCCACAGTACGAGGATGCGGCCGCCAGGACGACGAGCGCGAGCCGCCCACCCCCACCGCCCGCGTCCGTCACGCGGCCGGGGGCGGAGCAAGGCCCCTGCGGTTCCGTGATAAGCTTTTGATCGTGCCGCGGGGTGGAGCAGTTCGGTAGCTCGCTGGGCTCATAACCCAGAGGTCGCAGGTTCAAATCCTGTCCCCGCAACAAAGAATAGGCCCCGGATCAGAGATCTTCATCTCCGATCCGGGGCCTATTGCTCTGCCTGACGCGATGACGTGAGCGGGCGACCGGTGCGGACGCCCGCGGCCCGAAGCGCAAGGGGGTACGCGCCGGCGTGGCGTCGGGTAGAGACGTTCGCATGAGCCCCTCCGCGACCACCGACGACACGCCCGACGTGGCCATGTCCCGCCGCCGGGTCGGTGTGATCTTCGGCGCCCTGCTGGCGGCGATGTTCCTCTCCGCTCTCGATCAGTCGATCGTCGGCACCGCACTGCCCACGATCGTCGGTGAGCTGGGTGCGGCCGAAGGCGAGGGCTGGGTCGTCACGGCGTATCTGCTCGCGATCGCGATCGTGATGCCCATCTACGGCAAGACGGGCGATCTGATCGGTCGCCGCGTGCCGTTCCTGGTGGCGATCTCGCTGTTCCTGGTGGGCTCCACCGGCTCGGCCCTGGCCGGTTCCTTCGCGGAACTCATCGTCTGGCGCTCGGCGCAGGGCCTGGGCGCCGGGGGGCTGGTCATCCTGTCGCAGGCGACCATCGCCGACATCGTCTCGCCGCGCGACCGCGGGAAGTTCATGGGTCCGATGGGCGCGGTGTTCGGCATCGCCACCGTCGCCGGGCCGCTGCTGGGCGGCTGGTTCACGGAAGGTCCCGGGTGGCGGTGGTGCTTCTGGACCAACGTCCCCGTCGCCATCATCGCCCTGGCGATCGCGTGGTTCGCCCTGAAGCTCCCCTCGCGCCGACCGGCGCGACGCTTCGACGTGGGAGGCGCACTGCTCCTGGCGACCACGACCGCGGGGATCGTCTTCCTCACCAGCTGGAGTTCGCTCACCGGCGGAGCCGGCTACGACTGGCGCGACCCCCGGCTTCTGGCCCTGACCGCGGTGACGGTGGCCGCGTTCGGCAGCTTCCTCTGGATCGAATCCCGCGCGGCCGACCCGATCGTCCCGCTGCAACTGTTCCGCAGCCGCACGTTCACCGTGGCCGCGCTCATCGCCCTCGTGCTGGGCATGGCGATGTTCGCTGCGCTGTCGTTCCTGCCGACCTTCCTGCAGATGTCGGAGGGCGTCGGAGCGACCACATCCGGCCTGCTCATGCTGCCGATGACGGCGGGACTGATGATCAGCTCGCTGGCCTCGGGCCGGCTCATCACCCGCACCGGACGGTACAAGGTGTATCCGATCGCCGGGATGGCGCTCGCCACCGCCGGCCTGGCCTGGCTCACCCAGATCACCGGCGGAATGTCCACCGTGCTGTTCGGCGCCATGATCTTCGTGCTGGGGCTCGGGCTCGGCCTGGTGATCCAGACGATCGTGATCGCCGCCCAGAACGCCGTCTCGCCCGACCAGGTGGGCGTGGCGACCTCGACGAACAACTTCCTCCGCGAGATCGGCGCCGCCGTGGGGACCAGCGTCTTCTCCGCCGCCTTCACCGCCCGGCTCACGACCACGCTGAGCGAGGTGACCCGCAACGTCCCCGCATCCGACATACCGTCCGGATTCGGCGCCTCCTCGCTCACTCCCGCGGCCGTCGACACCCTCCCGGCGGACCTGCGCGATGCCGTCGTCACGGCGTACGCCGACGCGCTGGCGCCGTCCTTCTGGCTTCTCGTGCCGCTCGGGCTGGCCGGCTTCCTCATCGCCTTCTTCATGAAGGAGCTCCGTCTGTCGGACAAGCCCGCCCTCGCGTCGCGCGCCCGCTAGCGTCCCGCGAGATCCCGTATCCGCGAGAATCCACTGCGGCGGCGAGAATCCCGCGCACGACCGCATCCTCGCCGGGCGGCTCGCGGTCAGTGGGGGTCGACGGCGTCGGCGATCTCGCCCAGGAAGCGTGCGATCACGGCGAGTTCCTCGTCGGTGTACTCCTGCGCGACCTCCCGCATGGCGTTCAGATGGGCCCCGAAGTGCTCGAAGAACTCCCGGCGGGTATGGTCGGTGAGTTCCACGACGCGGGCACGGCGGTCGTGCGGATGCGGGAGACGCTCCAGGTGTCCCGTCGCGGTGAGGCGATCCAGGAGCTTGGTCGTGGAGGCGGTGGAGATCCGCAGGTGCCGCGCGACATCGTGGGGGCTCACCGTCTCCCCGCGCTGCTCGCGGACGATCAGCATCCGCAGCGCCGCGAGGTCGGTGGCGTTCATGTCCATGTCGCCCTTCATCCCGCTGTGCATGCGATCCATCGCGTCGCTGAAGGCGCGCACGGCGAACAGCGCCTCGGTGACGCTCTCCCGCCTTGTACCAGGCATCGGCGCAGCGTGCGACAAGATGGACACTCCCTTCCTCCGCTTGTATAGTCGGCCCCACTCGCTAGATAAACTAGCAAATCGGAGGCCTGATGATCGAGACCGAACATGTCGTGCTCCTGGACGTCGACGGCCGGGAGATCGGAACAGCCCCGAAGAGCAGTGTGCACGGTACCGACACCGCTTTGCATCTCGCCTTCTCCTGCCACGTCGTCAACGACGCCGGTCAGGTGCTCGTCACGCGCCGCGCACTGGGCAAGACCGCGTGGCCCGGCGTGTGGAGCAACTCCTTCTGCGGGCACCCCCGCCCGGCCGAGCCGGTGATCTCCGCGGTGCGCCGTCGCGCGTCCGACGAGCTCGGCCTGACCCTGTCGGACATCCAACTCGCCCTCCCCCTCTTCCGATACCGCGCGACCGACGCCAATGGCATCGTCGAGCACGAGATCTGCCCGGTCTACACCGCGCGCACCAGCGACGTGCCGGAACTGAATCCGCGGGAAGTCGCGGATGCGGAGTGGGTCGACCCCATCGACCTGGCCACCGCCCTGGACGCCACCCCCTGGGCGTTCAGCCCCTGGCTGGTGCTCCAGGCGGAGCAGCTGCGCCTGTTCGGCGCTCCCCGCGAACGGCGACGCGCGTCATGATCACGCAGGCCTCTGCCCCCGCGACCCGCGAGGCGATCGACGGGGCCATCGACACCGTGCTCGAGCGCCTTCGCCGGCGGATGGCGGGACGGGACGACTCCGCCGACGCCCTGGCCGCCGCCATCCAGCGAGCCGGCAGCGGGGGCAAGCGTTTCCGTCCCACCCTCGTGGTCGCGGCCTTCGAGACCCTCGGTGGTGCCTCCGGAGAAGAGTCGCTCTACCCGGTGGCGGCCGCCTTCGAACTCCTCCACACCGCGTTCGTCGTGCATGACGATGTCATCGACCACGACATCCTGCGCCGCGGCGTGCTCAACGTCGGCGGGGAGTTCCGCGCCCGTGCCCGCTCCCGGGGAGCGGATGCTGCCGGTGCCACCGCGCTCGGCGACGCGGCGGGCATCCTCGCCGGCGACCTGCTGCTGCACGAAGCCATCCGGCTGGTGGCGCTGGCGGACGTGTCCACCGGCACCCGCAGGGAGCTGCTCGCTCTCGTGGAGGAGGCGGTCATCGTCTCGGCCGTGGGTGAGCTCGCCGACGTCGAGAACGCCGTGGTCGCCGACGCGGGCGTCGCCGCCGAGGCCATCCTCGTGGCCACCGCGAACAAGACCGCCGTGTACTCCTTCTCCGCGCCGCTGGAAGCCGGTGCCATCCTCGCCGGCGCACCGGTGTCGGCGCGCACGGCGCTGCGCCGCTTCGGCGCGCACCTCGGGCTGGCCTACCAGCTCGTGGACGACCTCATCGGCGCCTTCGGACCGGCCGCGGTGGCCGGAAGGACCGAAGGCGGAGACCTGCGCGAGGCCAAGCGCACGCCGCTCGTCGCCCTCGCGCGCGAAAGCGACCGGTGGCCCGAGGTCAGCGACGCGCTCGCGCGCGCACACACCGGACCGGTGGCCGTCCGCGCGGCGCAGCACGCGCTCGCCGCCTCCGGAGCACGCCACCGCCTCGAGCTCCTTGTCGGAGAGACCCTCGACCAGGCCCGAGACATCGCGTTCGAGGCGCTGCTCCCCGGCGCGACACGGGCGATGCTCTTCGACCTCGTCGACGCCGTCCGGGAGCGCGTTCCGTGAGCCGCCGGCCCGCCGGACTCGCGCTCTACGACCGCACGGCGCAGGATGCCGCAGCAGCGGTCATCGCGCGGTATTCGACCTCGTTCGCCCTCGCGTGCCGCCTTCTCGGTCCGCGGCCGCGGCCGCACGTCCGCAACGTCTACGCTCTGGTCCGCGTCGCCGACGAGGTCGTGGACGGTCCGGCCGCGGACGCGGGGCTCAGCCGCGCGCGGGAGCGCGACGTGCTCGACGCCCTCGAACGGGAGACGCTCGACGCCATCACGCGCGGGTTCAGCGCCAACCTCGTCGTCCACGCCTTCGCCCGTACCGCTCGCGAGTGCGGCATCGGGGAGAGTCTGATCTCCCCGTTCTTCGCGTCGATGAGGACCGACATCGACACGACGTCTCACGACGCCGGCTCCCACGATGCCTACGTGTACGGTTCGGCCGAGGTCGTGGGTCTCATGTGCCTCCAGGTGTTCCTCAACGCCGGTTCCCCCCGTCCCGCCGCAGCCCCCGACGGCCTCGCCGACGGCGCCCGGCGCCTGGGCGCGGCCTTCCAGGACGTGAACTTCCTCCGCGATCTCGACGATGACGCCGGGCGGCTGGGCCGGGACTACCTGTCGGGTGCGGCCGCGGGCGCGCGGCGCATCGAGGTGCTCGACCGCATCGACGACGACCTCGCCGCCGCGGCGGCCGTGATCCCGCGGCTCCCCCGCGACTGCCGCCGCGCCGTGTCGAGCGCACACGATCTGTTCGCCGAACTGTCCCGGCGTCTGCGCCGCGCCCCTGCCGGCTCGGGGCGCGTGCGCGTCCCCGATGCGGTCAAGGCCGCCCTGACCGCACGGGCGGCGGTGACCGCCCGCCCGCAGGGGCGGAGCCGATGACGCGCACGGTCGTCGTCGGTGGCGGGATCGCGGGACTGGCCTGCGCAGCACTCCTCGCCGCCGAGGGGCACGACGTGACCGTGTGCGAAGCGCGCGCGGAGGTCGGCGGGCGGGCGGGCTCGTGGGAGCAGGACGGGTTCCGCTTCGACACCGGCCCCAGCTGGTACCTCATGCCGGAGGTCTTCGAGCACTTCTTCGCACTGCTGGGCAGCAGCGCCGAGGAACAGCTCGACCTCGTGCCGCTGCATCCGGCCTACCGCGTGTTCGGCGCGGAGGGCACGCATCCGCTGGATGTGGTGTCGGGGCGGGATGCGGCGACCTCGCTGTTCGAATCCGTCGAGCCCGGCGCCGGCGCCCGGCTGGACGCCTACCTGGATTCGGCTGCCGACGCGTACGACCTGGCCGTCAGCCGTTTCCTGTACGACCCGTATTCGTCGACCGCCGGGCTCCGCGATCCCGCCGTGGTGCGCCGCCTGCCGCGCCTCCTGCCGCTGTTGACCCGCTCCCTGGCCCGGCATGTCGAGTCGCGCTTCACCGACCCGCGGCTGCGGCAGATCCTGGAGTACCCGGCCGTCTTCCTCGGCGGATCGCCCTACGGGGTGCCGAGCCTCTACCACCTGATGAGCCACCTCGACATGAACGACGGCGTGCGTTACCCGCGAGGCGGATTCACCGCTCTCATCGCGGCCATCGAGCGCCTCGCCCGGGAGAACGGCGCGCTCGTGCGCACGGCGGCGCCGGTGGCGGAGATCCTCGTACAGGGCGGCGCGACCCGTGGGGTGCGGCTGGGATCCGGCGAGGTGGTGCCG
Organism: Microbacterium sp. Z6_144; assembly: GCF_057197625.1. Classification (NCBI taxonomy): domain Bacteria; kingdom Bacillati; phylum Actinomycetota; class Actinomycetes; order Micrococcales; family Microbacteriaceae; genus Microbacterium; species Microbacterium sp. Z6_144. Next base: position 1,343,584 of record NZ_JBXVPT010000001.1, on the reverse strand, counting down.
GCCGATGTGGTGGTCTCCACCGCGGATCTCCACCACACCGAGACCCGCCTCATCGCCGACCCGGCCGACCGGACCTATCCCGAGAGCTGGTGGCGCACCCGCACGCCCAGCCCGGGCGCCCTCCTGGTGCTCCTGGGCGTCCGCGGGCCCCTTCCCCAGCTCGCCCATCACTCGCTGCTGTTCGCCCCCGCCTGGCGGGAGAACTTCGAGGCGATCGTCGGTCCGGACTCCCGCATCCCCTCGCCCGCGTCCCTGTACGTGTGCCGGCCCAGCGCGACGGACGCCACCGTCGCCCCGGACGGCGACGAGAACCTCTTCGTGCTCGTGCCGGTGCCCGCCGACCCGGCGCTCGGGCGGGGCGGGGTGGGCGGCGGTGGGGACGCGGCCATCGAGGCCGCCGCCGATCGCGTGATCGAGCAGATCTCGCAGTGGTGCGGCATCCCCGACCTCGCCGAGCGCATCGTCGTCCGCCGGACGATCGCCCCGGGCGACTTCGCCGCCGATCTGAACTCATGGCGGGGCAACGCACTGGGGCTCGCGCACACCCTCCGCCAGAGCGCCGTCTTCCGCCCGCGCAACGCCTCCCGCCGCGTGCGTGGCCTCTACTACGCCGGAACCTCGGCCCTCCCCGGGATCGGTCTGCCGATGTGCCTCATCTCGGCCGAGCTCGTTCTCAAACGGCTGCGCGGTGACCGCTCCCCCGGGCCCGTGGCTGAGCCCGTCGCCACGGCGGTGTGAGGGTGCCGGGCCTCTACCTGCTCGCCATCCTGATCTCCGCGGCGGGGATGATCGTCCTGGACGTCCGGCTGCGCCTGATCGGGCCGCGTGCGCCGTGGGCGACGCTGGGTGCGGTGGCGGTGGGAACGGCGTTCTTCCTGGCGTGGGATGCGACGGGGATCCTCACCGGGGTGTTCGTCAAGGGCGGAAGCCCCCTGCTCCTGGGCGTCGACCTCGCGCCCCACCTGCCGCTGGAGGAGCCGGTGTTCCTGGCGTTCCTGTGCTACCTCGCCCTCGTGTCGTGGGCGGGGGCGGACCGTCTGCTCACCCGCCGGGGGGCGCGGGCATGACGTATCCGCTCCTGATCGTGCCCTTCCTCCTGGTCACCGCGATGGTGACGGCGCTGTCGGCCCTCCGCCCGCGGTTCGGTGCGCGGATGCGAGCCTCCGCCGCTGCGGCGCTTGTGCTCCTGGCCCTGACCGCGGTGTTCGACAACGTCATGATCGCCCTCGATCTGTTCACCTACCCGCCCGAGCACCTGTCCGGCCTGCGCATCGGTCTCGCCCCGCTGGAGGACTTCGCCTATCCGCTGTGCGCCGCCTTCGGCGTGCCGGCCGTCTTCGCACTGCTGCGCACCACGGAGCCCTCGTGAGCGCCCCGCCGCTGCGGCCCGCCGGCGTCGTGCGCGACCTCCTGGTCTCCTCCCGCCCGGTGAGCTGGATCAACACGGCGTACCCGTTCGCTGCGGCGTACCTCCTGACCGCGCAGCGGATCGACCTCCCTCTCGTCATCGGCACGGTGTTCTTCCTCGTGCCCTACAACCTCGCGACGTACGGCATCAACGACGTCTTCGACTACGAGTCGGATCTGCGCAACCCGCGGAAGGGCGGTACGCACGGCGCGGTCCTTGACCGCCGGATGCACCGGGTCACGCTGTGGTCCGCGGCCCTGGGGTGCGTCCCGTTCATCGTCGCGCTGGTGATCCTCGGCGGTCCGCTCTCGTGGCTCGTCCTGGCCGCGAGCCTGTTCTTCGTCGTGTTCTACTCCGCGCCGCCTCTGCGGCTGAAGGAGCGGCCCTTCGCCGACTCGGTGACCAGCAGCATCCACTTCTTCTCCCCCGCGGTCTACGGTCTCGTCCTGGCCGGTGCGACCTGGACGTGGCAGCTCGTCGTGATCATCGTGGCCTTCGGGCTGTGGGGCGTCGCCTCGCACGCCTTCGGGGCCGTGCAGGATGTCGCCGCCGATCGCGCCGCGGACATCTCGTCGATCGCTACCGCCCGCGGGGCACGGTGGACGGTGCGCTTCGCACTCCTCTGCTATGCGCTGGCGGGGTTCGCCATGCTGGCCACGGCATGGCCCGGACCCCTGGCCGCGGCGCTGGTGCTGCCGTACCTGGCCGTCGTGTGGCCCTATCGATCGGTCACCGACGCGACCGCCGATCGGGCGACGGCCGGCTGGAGCCGGTTCCTGTGGATCAACCAGGTCGCCGGCTTCGGCGCGACCCTTCTGCTGATCTGGTGGGCGCTGACCCGACCCTGAGACCCCCGCGCGGTGTCCCACTTCTGCAGGTTCTGACGGCTCAGATCCTGCAGAAGCGGGACATCACTCGCCGCTCTGGGCCTCTTCGAGCGCGAGGAGCCGCTCGACGGCTGCGGTGAGGCGGGCGTCCGCTTCACCGAAGGCCGCGAAGTCGCCGGCCTGCAGGGCCGCCTGGCGTTCGGTGAGGGCGGTTCGCGCCTCTTCGAGCGCTGCCTGGTACTCGTCCGCGGGAACCGTGGGGGTCTCCGGTTGTTCGGTACCCTCGCCCGGGTCGGTGGGAGCCTGATCCGGCTCGTCCGGGATCACCTCGCCGTCGCCGGTGTCGGCACCGGAGTCGCCGCCGAACAGCTCGTCCAGCGCCTCGTTCAGGGTCTCTTCGAAGGCGATCTGCTCTCCGAAGGCGACCAGGACGCGACGCAGCTGCGGCAGCTGCGTGCCGCTGGAGGACTGCACGAAGACCGGCTGCACGTACAGGAGTCCGCCGCCGACCGGGAGGGTCAGCAGGTTGCCGGGAAGCACCTGCGACTGGCCCTGCTGCAGGATGTTGATCTGCGAGGAGACGGCCGTGTCGGAGTTGAACGTGTTCTGCACCTGCCCGGGGCCGGGGATGGTCGTGGCGGAGTCGATCACGAGCATGCGCAGCTTGCCGTAGTCCTCGCCCTTGGTGCCCTCCTCGGATCCGGCATCGGAGTCCACCGCGAGATACCCGGTGAGCACGTTGCGGCTGCTCCCCTGCGACGAGGGGATGAAGGTCGTGAACATCGAGTACGTCGGTGCCTCTTGGCCGGGCATCTGCATCGTCAGGTAGTACGGCGGCTGCAGGCGGCTGTCATCCTGTGGGTCGTCCGGCGTCGCCCACGCGTTGTCGCGCTGGATGAAGGACCGCGCGTCGTCCACGTGGTAGACCCCGAGCATCGACCGCTGCACCTTGAACAGGTCGGTGGGGTAGCGCACGTGGCTGATCAGGTCGGCCGACATCTCGCTGTAGGGCTCGAGGGCGGTGGGGTAGACGTTCTGCCACGCCTGCAGCACCGGGTCCTCGTCATCCCACGCGTAGAGCGTCACGCTGCCGTCGTAGGCGTCGACGGTGGCCTTGACCGAGTTGCGGATGTAATTGATGTCGTCCAGCGCGTAGCGGGGCGCGGGGTTGTTCGTGTCGGCGATCGCCGAGGACAGGCTCACGCCGGACGAGTACGGGAAGTTCGCGCTCGTGGTGTAGGCGTCGATGACCCACTGGATGCGCCCATCCACGACCGTGGGATACGGGTCGCTGTCCAGCGTGAGGTACGGCGCCACCTTCCGGATGCGCTCGCTCGGGTCGCGGTCGTAGAGGATCTGCGAGTCCTCGTTGACGGCGTCGGAGAAGAGGATCTGCTCCGACTGGAACTTCAGCGCGTAGATGAGGCGGTTGAACACGTTCCCCACGCTCGGGCCGCCGTCGCCGGTGAAGGTGGTGCGGGTGTCGGAGCCGCCGTCACTGCCGATCGGATAGTCGAGCTCGATCGGCTCTGTGCCCTCCGGCGCGCCGACGATGGAGTACTCCGGTGAGTACTCGCCGAAGTACACGCGCGGCTCGAAGTCGGTCTCGGAGAGGAAGCCCGTGGACGGGATGGCCTGCTCGAGGAAGACCGGGTCGCCGTCCGGCGTGCGCTCGTTGCCGGCTGCGGCCACCATGCCATAGCCGTGCGTGTACACCAGCGAGGTGTTCTGCCATGTGCCGGCGTCGGAGAGCTGGTCCATGTTGAGTTCGCGCACCGCGACGATGGTGTCCTGCGACTGGCCGTCGATCTGGTACCGGTCCACGTCCAGCACGTCGGGGAACTGGTAGTAGGCGCGGTACTGCTCCAGCTGGCGGACGGTGGGACCGATGATGGCCGGGTCCATGATGCGGATCTGCGCCGTGGTCGCCGCATCCGCCCGCAGCTGCCCCGCCGCGACGTCGGTCTCGGCGGTGAAGTCCTGCTTCTCGAGATCGTCGATCCCGTACGCCTCTTTGGTCATGTCGATGTTGCGCTGGAAGTACTCGCTCTCCAGCTGCAGCGTGTTCGGGCGCACCTGGAACGTGGTGACCACCCACGGATATCCGACGCCGAGCACGAGGGAGGACACCACCAGCAGCGCCGTCGCGATGAGGGGGTAGCGCCAGCGGCCGATCACGGCGGTGACGAAGAAGAGGATCGCCACCAGAACGGCGATGATCGCGAGGATCGTCTGGCCGGGGATGGCGGCGTTGACGCCGGTGTAGCCGGGTCCGGTGATGCGGTCCCCCGCCTCGACCAGCGTGCGGTAGCGGTCCAGGTAGAGGCTCGCGCCCTGCACGAGGACGTAGAGACCGGCGAGGACGGCCAACTGGATGCGTGCCGCCTTGGAGATGCGCAACTCCCGCTGGCCCACCCGCACGGAGCCGTACAGGTACGCCACGAGGGCGGTGAGCAGCAGGCAGATCAGGAGGACGGCCGACGCGAAGCCCAGCACCGCTCCGTAGAACGGCATCGCGAACAGGTAGAAGCCGGTGTCGAGGCCGAACTGGGGATCGGTCTGGTCGGTGGCGACGCCGTTGAACCACAACCACGTGGTCTCCCACTGGGCGGACGCGGCGAACCCGGCGAAGAAGCCGAAGAAGATCGGGATGCCCCACATCGCCAGACGGCGGAGCGGCTCCACGACCTCCTGGTAGCGGTCCAGCTGCGAGCTCAGCCGCGCGTAGACGGGGCGCAGCCGGTACGCCAGCTGGATGGCGCCCCACACCGGCACCGCCATGGCGAGGAAGCCCACCACGAACATCACGACGCGCGCGATCCACTGGGTCGTGAGCACCTCGGTGAAACCGAGCTGACGGAACCACATCCAGTCGGCGTAGAGGCTCGCGAACACGAAGAAGCCCACGACCAGCGCGGCGATCACAGCGAGGGTGATCGCGATGACACGTCGGGAGCGGTTGGGCGTGGCCGGCTTCGGAGGAGAGGTCGTGGTCACCCTCCCATCTTAGGCGGCACCGTCCAGGGGAACGCCCTGGATGCCGCGAACCGGGGCCTCAGCCGGCGGTGCAGGTGGGGAGAGCCTCGACATCGCCGTCGGTGCGGATCGCCTCGAGGACGGCGAGGGCGTCGTCGAGCTCGTCGACGGAGAACACCTGAAGCCCTTCTGGGACGTGTCCGACCACTTCGTCGCAGTTCGCCGAGGGCGCGAGGAAGTACTCGGCGCCGGCGTCGCGGGCACCGAACAGCTTCTGACGGATGCCGCCGATGGGCCCCACCTCGCCGGCGGCGTCGATGGTGCCGGTTCCGGCGATCTGCTGCGCGCCGGTGAGATCGCCCGGGGTGAGCACGTCGATGATCCCGAGGGCGAACATCATGCCGGCACTCGGACCCCCCACGTCGTCGAGCTGGATGGTGACCTCGAACGGGAAGTCGTACACGGCGGTGAGCTGAACGCCCACGAGCCACGTCGTCTCGCCCTCGGCCTCGGTCTCGCGCGGCGTCACCGAGACCTCGCGCTCGGCTCCGTCGCGCTCGATCAGGAGCGTCACTGGCGCGCCGCGGCCGGCCACGACGGCGTCGCGCACCTGCTGGGCGTCCGAGACCTCATCGCCGCCGGCGCCGAGGACGACGTCGCCCGGTTCGAGGAGGCCTTCGGCGGCGGAGTCGTCGGTGAGGGAATGGATCGCGATCTCCGCCGTGACGTCGTAACCGAGCTCGCTCATCGCCGCCGCGGTCGCCTCCTGCTGCGAGTCCACCATGAGCGCGGCGTTCTCCTCGTTGCGCTGCACGGTGCTCTGCCCCGGCGGAAAGACCCGGTCCAGCGGAATCACCGCGCGGGAGGGGTCGAACCAGGCCACCGCCAGCTCGAACCAGGATGGCCGGCGTTCGGGGTTCCCGACCACCTGCACCGTGAGGAGGTCCAGCGCCCCCTGGGGCGGGTAGGTCTCGGCGTCCTCCACGGAGATGAGCGGCACCTCCTCGCCGTCGGCGTCGGTCACCGTCCCAAGGGTGTTGTACACCGGACCCGGCTGCTGGATCACGTAGGCGGTGGGCAGGAAGGTGAGGAGCAGCAGTGCGACGAGGGCGATGCACAGCGCCCAGAGCCCCGTGATCGCGCTGCGGCTCCAGCGGCGGCGAGGCGCGGGCACGATGGTTGTGTTCTCGTCGAACAGCGCCACGAGAGGCCTTTCTTCGCTGGTCGTTCGCGACCGGCGTAAGAGACCAGAGGGTCAGCCGGGGAGTGCGAGTAGTGCGTACGACTAGCGTAGATCGCCAGAACAAAACCCGGCTGAAAGGCGGCTGAAGTGGCGGACGAGGACCGGAGCCCCGAAGAGGAGTTCCAGGAGCTTCTGCGTCGCCTGCTCTCGGGAGAGGGCGGCGCGATGGATGCGGAGCAGCTGTCGCGGCTGTCGGGCATGCCCATCGACCCCGCGACGATGCAGACCATGATGCGCCACCTGCAGGGCGCGTTCGCCTCCGGCGACGACGGCATCTCGTGGGAGCTGGCCAAGCGCCAGGCGCTGCACATCGCCAATCAGGACGACCGCGGCATCACCGCCGGCCAGCGCACCGACGTGGACGCGGCGCTGGGACTGGCCGCCCTGTGGCTGAGCGAGGCGACGACGATCTCCGACCTCGCCGCCCCGCCGCGCGCGATCACGCGCGGGGCCTGGGTGGAGGCCACCCTTCCCGTGTGGCAGGAACTGGCGGAGCCGGTGGCCACCTCCATCGCGGATGCGCTCACCAACGCGCTGGGCGCGCAGGCGCCGGAAGACATGCAGGATCTCATCGCCGGCGCCGGGCGACTCATGCGCAGCGTCGGGGGGTCGCTGTTCGCCACCCAGCTCGGTCATGTCGTCGGCCGCCTGTCCACCGAGGTGGTCAGCGGCGGAGACGTGGGCATCCCGGTCATGCCCGCCGGCGACGCGGCCATCGTGCCGCAGAACTTCGCCGACTTCGGTCGCGATCTGGAGATCCCCGACGACCAGCTCGCGCTCTATCTCGCCACCCGCGAGCTCGCCCACGCACGCCTGTTCCGGCATGCCCGGTGGCTCCACCTCCAGGTCATCTCGCAGGTGCGCGAGTTCGCCTCCGGCATCCACGTCGACACCGACGCCCTGGAGCAGCTGGCCGAGCGCTTCGACCCCTCGGAGCCGGATGAACTCCGCCGTGCGCTGGAGAGCGGCGCGCTCCTGCCGCCGCGGTCCGAGGAGCAGACGGCCGCCCTCAGCAGGCTGGAGAACCTCCTGGCCACGATCGAGGGGTGGGTGGACGTCGTCACGGCCGACGCCACGACGCGCCTGCCCTCGGCCGAGCGCATCGCCGAGGCCGTCCGCCGTCGGCGCGCGGTGGGAGGCCCCGCCGAGCAGGCGCTGAGCTCCCTGGTAGGGCTGGAGTTGCGGCCACGGCGGATGCGCGAAGCCGCCGCCCTGTGGCGGGCCGTCACCGAGGCGGTGGGGGTGGCCGGTCGCGACGCACTGTGGGACTACCCCGACCTCATGCCGACCGCCGAGGACATCGACGACCCCGCGGGCCTCGTCGCCCGCCTGTCGGCGCAGGCGCGCGGCGAGGCGCCGCAGAACGACGCGATCGACGACGCGCTCGCTCGGCTCCTGGCCGAGGAGAGCGGCGACGGGGAACCCGCCCCCGGGTCCGACCCGGACGACACCGCGCCGGATGGCCCGCGACAGGTCTGACCGCTCCTCCCCACCCCCGGGAATCGCTCCGCGCCGGCGCCGGGTGTGGACAGGCCCCCCGGCCGTCCACCCGGCGGAGCACAATCGGGCCATGCTGCGTTTGAATCCCGCTCACCCACCGCTGTGGCGCGACGCCACGACCCTCCAGTTCGGCGTGGAGGGCCTGGCCCGCCTGGAAGAGCCGCAGCCCTGGGAGGAGCATCTCCTCGCGGAGTTGGTGCGCGGCATCCCGGACAACGCGCTCGCCGGCCTGCTGAAGTCCCGCCGCATCCGCCGCGGGCAGGCCGACGCCTTCTTCGCCGAGCTCCAGCCGGTGCTGCAGCGGACGCCCCCGGCGCCGCTGATCGTGCTGCAGACCGCGGATGCGGTCGACGCGGCGATCGCGGACCTCGTCGCGGCGGCACTGGAACGCACCGGCGCGCAGGTGCAGGTCGCCGCGTGGAACCCGTTCGTCTCGGCGGTCGCATCCCCGGGGTGGACCGTGGTGGTTCTGGCCGCGCACCTGGTGGAGCCGCGCCGCGCCGCGGCGCTCGTCTCCGGTGACGTGAGACACCTGCCGCTCGTGTTCGACGGCGCCGGCGCGACGGTGGGTCCGGTCATCGAGCCGGGGGTCACCGCCTGCCTCGCCTGCGATGCCGCCCATGCGCGCGACGTCGACCCGGCGTGGCCGCTCCTGGCCAGTCAGCTCGTCGGGCGGCGCTGCGAGGTCGATCCCGACCTGGCCGTGGAGGCGGCGCGGGTCGCGGTGCAGGTGATCACCGCGCCGACGACGACTCCCGCGCGGTCGGTACGCCTGCGCGCGGACGCCCCGAACCGCGTGTGGCGGGTGCATCCTCCGCACGAAGGATGCGGGTGCCGATCTCTTGCAGGAATCGCGACGGAGTGCGAGACATCCGCCCTCGACCCCGCGACCAGCTCAGGGACAGCGTTCGCCCGGCCCGCGTGATGCCGACATAGGCGAGCCGGCGTTCCTCGTCGATGTCCTCGAAGGTCGTGGCGTAGGAAATGGGCAGAAGCCCCTCGCTGAGCCCCACCAGGTGCACGTGGTCCCACTCCAGGCCCTTGGCCGCGTGAAGGGTCGCCAGAGTGACGGTGCGGGTGGCCGGCTCATGCTGATCCTTCGCCCGGCCCACCAGATCGTCGGTGAAGGCCCGCAGGCTCGTGCCCGCCGGCGCGTTCTCGGCCAGCAGCAGGAGGGCCGCGCGCGCCTCCCACGCGTCCCGGAGGGCGCCGCCGGCCGGCGGCGGCTCCTCCGTCAAACCCAGGGAGCGCAGTACATCCCGTACGGTGGCGACGAAGTCCGTCTCGATCGGCGCGACGGAGGCTGCCCGCAGGGCGAGCACGGCCTGCCGGACCTCCGGCTGGTCGAAGAATCGTTTGCCCCCCAGCACGGTCGTGGCAACCCCCGCCGCCGCGAGGGCCGCGAGGTGAACGGCGGACTGCGCGTGCGAGCGGTACAGCACGGCGATGGCGGAGGGCTCGACGCCGCCGGAGATCGCCTCCGCGATGGATCGGGCGACGGCCGCGGCCTCGGCCTCGTCGTCGTCGAATCCGCGGACGACCGGAACCGGGCTCGCGCCGGCCGGGCGTGCGGGGGCGAGCTGGAGAGCTCCCGGACGCCCGCGCATCAGCGCATTGGCGACCTCGAGGACCGGCGCCGCCGACCGGTAGTTCGTCTCCAGCCGGAACACCTGCGCGTCTTCGTGGGTGCGCGCGAAATCCAGCAGGTAGCGCGCATCGGCACCGGCGAAGGAATAGATCGTCTGACTGGCGTCGCCGACGACGCACAGGTCACGGCGGTCGCCGAGCCACACCTGAAGGAGCCGGTACTGCAGCGGCGAGACGTCCTGGAACTCGTCGACGGTGAAGTGGCGGTACTGCTCGCGCACCTCCTGGGTGACGCGGGGCTCGGCCTCCAGCATCCCCGCGCACGCCAGCAGCACGTCTTCGAAGTCCATCTGGCGCCGCTCGTCCTTGAGCTTCTCGTAGGCGCGCTGCAGGTCGGCGACCTGCTGCAGGTCGAGGCGTCCGATGCCCGAGGGCCGGGCCTGGGCGAACGCGTCGACGCTGCGCATCGTGATCTTGCGCCACTCGATGGCGCTGGCCACGTCGCGCAGCGTCGGGGTGTCGGGGTGCAGCTTCAGCCCGTCGGCGGCGTGGGCGAGGAGCTTGACCTTGTTGCTGACGAGTGAGGGCGCGGAGTCTCCCGTGAGGGACGGCCAGAAGTAGTTCAGCTGCGCCAGGGCGGCGGCGTGGAACGTCCGCGCGGCCACTCCCCCGACTCCGAGGGAGCGCAGGCGCCCGCGCATCTCGCCGGCCGCCTTCGCGGTGAAGGTCACGGCCATGACGCGCCCGGGAGAGTACGCGCCCGTGTCCACGCCGTGGGCGATGCGGTGCGTGATGACCCGGGTCTTGCCGGTGCCGGCCCCCGCGAGGACGCAGACCGGACCGCGCAGCGCCGAGGCGGCCGCGCGCTGCTGCTCATCGAGGCCGTCGAGGGCGCTCATGAGGAGCCTTCGTACCACCCGCGGATGAGGCGGGAGGCGATCGAGGCCGAGCCGGGGAGCTGCAGGGCACCGCGGCCGGCCAGCGCCTCGCCGATCTCGGCGCGGGTGAACCACCGCACCGCGACGATCTCCTCGCCGTCGGCGAGCGCCACCTCCTCGGCGGCCGCGACCGCGGTGAACCCGAGCATCAGCGAGCGCGGATAGGGCCAGCCCTGCGACCCGCGGTAGCGCAGGTCGCCGACCGTGACGCCGGCCTCCTCACGCACCTCGCGCACGACGGCGTCCTCGAGGGACTCCCCCGCCTCGGCGAACCCCGCGAAGCACGAGTAGCGGTCCGCTCCCCACAGGGCGTTGGAGCCGAGCAGCAGTACGTCGGGGTCGCCCTCGCGGGTGACGGCCACGATCACGGCCGGGTCGGTGCGGGGGAAGTGCTCGCGACCGCAGGCCGGGCAGTGCCGCGCCCAGCCGGCGTGACGCAGGAGTGTGCGCGATCCGCAGGCCGGACAGTACGGCGCGTCCACGAGCCAGCGCCCGAGCGCGACAGCCGTGACGAGCAGACCCGCGTCGTCGGCGGGGAGATCGCCGGCGATCGCGCGGAGGGCTCCCCACCCCCCGGGTGCGGCGACGGGGTCCTCCCGCTCGGGGGGGAAGGAGGCCGCGAGCACCGCGGCACCGTCCGGCCGGCGCCCGAGGAAGGCCCACACCGCATCCTCGGGCACGTCCGCGACCCGCGCGGGCGCCAGAGTCCCGTCCGGGGCCAGCGGGACGGCGTCACCGCGCACGACCAGCACGACGGTGTCCGGGTCGGCGAAAGCGCGCGCGAGGAGGTCCTCGGTCATGCGCTCGGTCGGGGATCGGTCCACCGGACCGATGCGAGCCGGAGGCGTGACGGGAACCGTCATCAAGAACCTCTCTCACAGGCGTGGCGCGGGGGCGGGGCGACGCGCCCGGCCTACCCTGGGCGCATGGCACGCTCACCTCTCACTCTAGCCGCGTCGGTGACGGCCGCTCTGCCCCGCATCGCCGTGGTGGGAACCGCTTCGCTCACCGAGGGGGGCGCCGGTCGCTTCGACGCCGCCCTCGTCCACCTGGAGGACGGCCGCGAGGCGGTCGTGCGGGTGCCCGTGAGCGAGGATTCCGCGGCCGAGCTTGCGGCCGAATCACGGGCGCTGGTCGCCCTCACCCCGGGCGTGCGCGCCCTGCTGCCCTTCCGCGCCCCCGAGGTTCTCGGGGAGACGGGGTCGGGGGCGTCGCGGGTGCTGGTCGTGGACTACCTCCCCGGCTACCGGGTCGAGCCGGCGCACCTGCCCAAGGGCCCGGGCATCGCCTCCGCGATCGGTGCGGCGCTCGCGGCGATCCACATGCTGCCGCCCTCGATCGTGCGCACCGACGGGCTCCCCGTCCGCACGCCCCAGCAGGTGCGCGACGACGTGTCCCGTCTTCTGGACCGGGTGGAATCCACCCGCCGCGCGCCGGATGTGCTGGTCGATCGCTGGCGCCGGGCCGTGGAGACCGACGAGCTGTGGCGCTTCGACTCCGCCGTGGTGCTCGGCGGGGCGACGTCGGCGACGTTCCTCCTCTCCGATGAGGGCGACGACGTCCGCGTGGTCGGCGCTCTCGAGTGGAGCGGGCTGAGCGTCGGGGACCCCGCGACCGACCTGCGGTGGCTGGCCTCCGCTCCCGAGGCGTCCGACTCCGTGCTTGCCGGATATGCCGCCGATGCCGCCCGGGCACCCGATGCTCTGCTGCGTGAACGCGCGCGCCTGTACGCCGAGCTGGAGTTCGCCCGGTGGCTCGTGCACGGCGTGGACTCCGGCGACACCGTCGTGGTGGATGATGCGGTGGCGCTCCTGGATGCCCTCGCCGACGGCGTGCGCGGAGACCGGATCGTGCCCGACGGCCCGGTCGACCTGGATGCCGCGCTGGCGTTCGTCGAGCGCCTGCCCGAGCCGGCCGCCGCGCCCGTGGACACGTCGATGCAGACCGACACCTACGATCCCGAGATGCTGTCGCTGTTCCTGGCCACCGAGCGCGACCGCGCCGACGGGAAGGCGGAGGCCCCCGACTTCGGGCTGGACGGGCTGCGGCCGCCGGAAGACACGGCGACGGCGCCCATCGACATCACGGGGTGGGCGCAGGATCGTTCCGCCGATCCGCGCGAGGCGCCCGCTGCGGCTCCGACCGATCACGAGCAGGATGACGAGCAGGACAGGGAGCAGGACGGCGAGCTGATCGACGAGGCCGACCGGGCATCCCGCGCGGCGCTGCGCTGGTGGGGCCGGGAGGACGACACCCGCCTCAGTTCCGGAGGATGAGTCCGTCCGCGACGTAGAACAACGCCACGTCGATCTGCTCACGTGCCACGCCGTGACGCTGCGCGTAGGCCTCGCGGTACAGCTCCAGCTGCAGCATCCGCTCGCTCCTCTCGCCCACCGTGGCCGGCGGACGACCGGTCTTCCAGTCGACGATCTCGATGCGCTCTCCCCGTCGGTACACCGCGTCGAGCTTGCAGATGACGATGTGCGGACGGCCGTCCAGGTCGCTCGCGACGTAGTCGATCTCCGTCTCCACCTCGAGCGGGCGGAGCGTCGCCCACTCTGACCGCTCGAAGTTGGCCTGCAGGCGTGCGAGGTCCGCGGCATCCGCGGGGGACGCATCCGGATGCTCGTCGTCGTCCCAGAGCGCGTCGTCCAGCCCCGTTCCCGTCCCGACCAGCCCCGAACGCTGCTCCACCCACGCGTGGAAGAGCGTGCCCAGGCGGGTCTGGCGGTAGGGACGCTCCGGCATAGGCCGATCGAGCGCCTCGACCGTTCCCGCGTAGTCGGCGACGAAGTCCTTGTACCGGGATGCGGGGATCCGCACCGGCGCCGCACGTTCGCGGGGGCTCAGCCGCGCTGCCCGCTCGGCCAGCAGCAGCTCGGTCTCCGCATCCGGGGCGGCCGGCGGGGCGGCACGCGCGCGCTCGACCTCGGCCGCCGCGGCGGCCACCGCCGGGCGGCGCGCGCCCAGGGGGTCCATCGGCCACTGGAGGAGACGCCGCTCCCCGCCGTACGGGTTGTCGCCCGGGTCTTCCCGGGGGAGATCGATCTCGAGCGCGTCGACGACCTCGTCGAGGAACACGCTGCGGGTGCGCGGACGCTTGGTGCCCGCCCAGCTCGAACCGCTCAGCAGCAGGTGGTCCCGTGCGCGCGTGATCGCCACATAAGCCAGCCGCCGGTCTTCGGCGAGCTGGCGCGCGCGGTTGGCGGAGATGTAGTCGTCGATGGCCGCCTTGAGCTCCTGCTGGGTCGCCGCCGACCGCCACGCCAGCTGAGGAAGCCACCGCGCGTCGCCGCGGAACTCCGTGGGAAGCACCCCGAATCCCAGCCACCCGCCCGTGTCTCGGGGCAGGGACGGCAACTCGTCGGCGACCATCCGCACGACGGCGACGGCATCCCATTCCAGCCCCTTGGAGCCGTGGATGGTCAGCAGCTGCACGACGTCGTCTTCGGGCGGTTCGGTGCGGGGGGCGAACTCGTCGAGCTTCTCGGCATGGTCCAGCCACGCCAGCAGGCTCGACACCGAACCCGACTCGTCGGCGGCGAGAAACCCCGAGATCTCGTCCACGAACGCGCGCAGCTGCGCCGAGGCGATCCGGGCGGGCCCCCGGGACTCGTTCGCGGCCAGCTCGATGTCCAGACGCAGCTCCCCCTCGATGAGGCGGACCAGCTCGGGGATGGGAGCCCCGACGGCACGGCGGAGGCCCGCGAACACCGCACCGGCTTCCCGCAGGCGCGCCCGCGCTGCGGGCGTGAAGTCGGCGAGCCAGCGGTGCTCGTCGCTCTGACGCGCGACGAAGTCGAGGGCGTCGACCAGCGACGCGCGGTCGGCGCCGGGAATGGCCCGCAATCGTTCGGTGACGGCCGGATCCAGCGGCTGCAGGGCGGCGTCGTGAGTGGCCAGGCGCCGGGCCAGCAGCGCCAGCCGGCGAAGATCGGCGAGTCCGATCGCCCAGCGCGGCCCCGACAGGAGACGCAGAAGCGCCGATCCGGCGTCGGGGTCGCTGAGCACGCGCAGTGCGGCGACCACGTCGACCACTTCCGGGGTGGTCAGAAGCCCCCCCAGCCCGAGGATGCGGTGCGGGATGCCGCGCCGCCCGAGCGCGTCGCCGAAGCGCACCATGTGCTTCTTGCTGCGGAAGAGGATCGCACCGGTGGTCGCGGCCCCGCCGGCCGCGCGGGCGGCACGCACGCCCACGAACCACTCCGCCACGCGATCGGTTTCGGCATCCAGGTCACGGTCGAACAGCGTTGTGATCTCGCCCGCGGGAGCGCCGGGGCGCGCGCGCAGGGGGTCGACGCTCACCGCCGCGCCGCGGGCGAGCGGCTGCAGCACCGCGTTGGCGGCATCGAGCACCCGGGCGCTGTTGCGCCAGCTCGTCATCAGTGAGAATCGCTGACATCCGCCCTCCGGCGCGAAGGCGGCCGGGAACCCGGCGAGGTTGCCGGCGCTGGCTCCCCGCCACGCGTAGATGGCCTGGTGGGGGTCGCCCACCGCCATGACGCCGGTCCCGGCGAACAGGGCCGCCAGCAGGTCGGTCTGCACGACCGACGTGTCCTGGTACTCATCCAGCAGCACGACGCGGTAGCGGCCGCGCACCTCGTCGACGACGGCCGCGTGACCCCGCACGATCTGCAGGGCGCCGGCGACCTGGTCGGCGAAGTCCATGACCCCCAGCCGCGCCTTCTCGCGGTCGTAGTCGCGTGCCAGTCCCGCCAGCATCGCCAGAGCGCCGACCTTCCGCTCCGCCTCGGCGACCTTGCTGTACACCGTCACCTGGCGGGAGGTCGACGGGCGCGTCAGGACGTCGGCGAAGGCCTCCGGGAACGCAGCGAGCGCGTCGAGGTCGACGAGGTTGTCCACGCCGTCGCGCGCGATCCGCAGCGCGGCGTCGATGATCGTGCGCGGGGCCTCGGGGCGTGCTTCCAACTGCGGGTCGTCGGAGGTGAACACGACCCGCCGCATCAGCAGCCAGGCGGCCGACTCCGACAGGATCGCCGACTCGCCGTCGCGGCCGATGCGCACGCCGTGCTCGCGCACGAGGGCATCGGCGAAGCTGTTGTAGGTGGCGACGGTCGGCCGGTGGAGCAGCTCGTCGCCGTCGCTTTCGGCCGGGACGGCACCGGAGCGGCGCGCGAGGTCGTCCAGGAGGGCGGCGCGCTCGGCGTCGGCTCGCGCGCCGGTGCCGAGCGATGCGAGCGGGTCGAGCTCCCCGGCGGCATGAAGGCCCGTCAGCTGCGGCAGGAGCCCGCGCCGCTCGAACTCGCTGAGGCGCTGCAGACGCAGGGCGATGCGTTCGGCCAGCTCTCCGGCGGCCTTGCGAGTGAAGGTGAGGCCGAGCACCTCGTCGCGGCGCACGATGCCGTTGGCCACCAGCCACACCACGCGGCCGGCCATCGTCTCGGTCTTGCCGCTGCCGGCACCGGCCACGACAAGCGCCGGCTGCAGCGGAGACTCGATGACGGCGGCCTGCTCCGGGGTGGGCGGGAACTGCCCCAGGGCGGCCGCGATGGTCGCGGCCGAGAGGACGGTGCTCACGACGCGCTCACCGCCGCGATCGTGTGGATGCGGCAGACCCCGTACGCGTACTCATCGCGGCAGTGCTCCTCGTAGGCTGCCGCGAAGGTCGTACCCCGCATGACGGACACGGCCTCACCGACACGCGCGACGAACGCGGCCCGCTGGTCGTCGTCGAAGGGCGCCTGGGCCGGGGTGACGTAGTCCGCCGATGCCGCAGTGGGCCGGAGGACGAGCAGCTTGGCACCGCCGGACGGCATCCCGGCGACACCGTCGATCGCGCCGGCCGCGTGGGCGAGCTGATACGCCGCCAACTGCGGGTTGTCGGCGACCTTGGCGTCGCTCTGCGGTTCGTTCTTGCCGGTCTTCAGATCCACGATCACCACCGACCCGTCCGGCCCCACCTCGACGCGGTCGATATCGCCGCTGAGCACAGCGCCGTGAGCGGCGGTCTCCTCGATCGGGATCGGCACCTCGAAGTGCCTCTCGGCCCCGAGCAGGCGCCCGCCGGACGCCTCGAAGCGGGACAGGTACAGCGCCAGCCGGCGCACCAGATCCCGGGCCCGCGTGCGCTCGGCGCGTTCGCGCCATGCGGCCTCGAACTCCAGTTCACCCCATCGCGCTTCCACGGCCGCCCACAGCGCCTCCTCGTCCGAGGACCCCGCGGTCTCCAGGGCGGCATGCAGCACCGTCCCGATGCCCGCCGTCATGCCCTGACGGTCGCCGCCGAGGTCGGCGATCACCCAGTCCAGCTGGCACTCCTCCAGGGCGTGCAGCCGCGACGGCGACACGCGGACGGGTTCGGAGTCGAGGTCGCGCAACGGTGCGGTCGAGGTCGGCGGCAGCATCCCGTACCACGACGCGGGGTCCGCCCCGGCGACACCCGCCGCGGCGAGAACCGCCAGCTGGCCGGCCGCCGCCCGGCGCTGCGGGGGCGTGGTGCGGGCGCTCGTGAGGGCGCGCCGGTGCTGGGCCACGAGGCCGCGCAGCGACAGCGGATGCTCCGCGAGCGCACCGGCCGGCTCAGGGGCGGGCAGCATCTCGAAGAACACGCTCGGCCCCTGGTCGTCGTCATCGACGGCGGTCACCACCAGCCGTGCGTGCGCGCGGGACACCGCCCGCGCGAACAGCCGCAGCTCGTCGTGCATCGCCTGACGCCGGCGGTCGAGGATCCCCGCGGCGGGCGCGTCCGGCCGCAGCACGGCATCGGCGAGCCGCCAGGTCTCCAAGAGTCCGCCGCGCACGCGCGTGTTCGGCCAGGTGCCGTCCTGCACGCCCGCGATGATGACCGTGTCGAACGATCGCGCCGCCGCGGCGGCGGGGGTCAGGATGTGGACGGCGTCGGCCCGCTCCACGTCGTCCAGGCGGTCTTCGGCGACGTCGCTGTCGCGGACGGCCCGGATGAAGGTGGCCGCCGGCTCGCCCGGCTGACGCTCACCGAATCGCTTCGCCGCCTGGAACAGCGCCACGAGTGCGTCGAGGTCGCGATGGGCCTGGTCCGCGATCGCTCCGCTCCCCCGGGCCGCCTCCCGCCACGCCCGCTGGAGCCCGCTGCGCTCCCATACGGTCCACAGCAGCTCGTGGGCCGTGGCGCGCTCCTCCGCCTGGGCGCGCACCGCCGCGAGGGTGAGACCGAAGCGTGCCGCCCGCCGGGCCTCGCGCGTGTCCAGGGCCTCGAACTCGAGGGGATGACGCACGCCCGACGCGAGCAGGTCGGCCGCCGTCCGCTCGCCGCCGAAGGCCAGTTCGGCCGAGCGGAGCAGCATGCGCAGCCTCCGCAGCTCGATCGGGTCGAGCCCCCCGAACACGCCGAGCAGGGCGTCGGCCACCTGCGGCGGAGTCCACGCCTCGGGATCCTGGACGGCGAGTTCCACCACGGCGAGCAGGTCGCGCACGGGCCGCTGCATGCCCAGGGGACGGCCGGGGCCGCTCGCCCGCGCCGGGACGTCGCGGGCGGCCAGCTCGGTCTCGATGGCCGCCACCTGCCGGGAGTCGTGGGCGATCACGGCGCATCCGCGCCATGGCACCCCGTCCAGCACATGCCGCTCCCGCAGGATCCGGGCGACGGCATCCAGTTCCTCGGCCGGTGAACGCAGGAGATACGCGCGCACCGAGCCGTCTGCGCCGGCCCCACCCGGCGGCCGGCGGTGCGCCACCACACCGGCCGCGCCGATCCGCGACGTGACCGATCGGACCAGGTCGATCTGCGGCGGGGTGCCGCGATGAGGCGTGCCCAGCACCTCCACCGTGCCCAGCACCTGCGCCAGCCGCGCGAAGTTCTCCGGCGTGGCTCCGCGGAACGCTCCGGACCCCACATCCGGGTCGCCCCACGCGACCACCCCGATCCCGCGCTGCCGGCACGCCTCGAGCAGTTCGACGCCCCCGGCGGTCAGCTCCTGGGCGTCATCCACCAGGATGCAGCGGAGCCCCGCGAACCGCCCCAGCATCGCCGCCGGCGCGAAGCGCACGATCCCGATCGCCTCGCGGACGAGGCCGGCGGCGTCCCGGTACGCCCCGCGCATGTCCGAGCGCACCCGGTCGTACTCGCGGGCGAAGGACGCCAGTGCACGCCAGACCGGAACGCCCCGGCGCTCCGCGAGCGCCTCGAGGTCGTGGGGGCCGATGCCCAGCGTCGTGCACTCGGCGAGGAAGGCCCGCACGTCGCTGCGGAACCCCCTGGTCGCTCGGATGCCGGGGCCGAGGTCCTCCGGCCAGCGTCGCAGGCCCGACACCTCGTCCTCGGCATCACCGGCGAGGAGATCCTGGATGATCTGGTCTTCGTCGCGACCGGTGAGCAACTGCGGCGGTTCACCGCCGGTGTGCACCTCGGCGCCGCGGACGAGGTGGTAGGCGAACGAGGCCACCGAGCGGGCGATCGGGCCGGCGGTGGCTCGTCCCACCGCGAGCCCCAGCGGGTCGCGCAACGCGGTGGCGCCGGGCCGCGTGGGGGTGAGGACGAGCAGATCGTCCGGGTCGACCCCGTCGGCCACGAGCGCACGCACCCGGGCGACGAGCGACGCGGTCTTGCCCGATCCCGGCGCGCCGACCACGACGGCCGAGGCATCGGCGGGCAGACCCGCCGCGGCACTCTGCGCGTCGTCGAGGGCTGCGTCCGCGACGAACGTCTCCCCCGGAACCATGCCGGCAACGCTACCGGCGGTTTCCGACATCGTTCGCCCAGAGCGTTGCGCCCGCGGGCGGGCAGGCCAAGCCGCTGTCGTAGAGTTTTCGATGGTGCCGGATCGACCCCGGCAGGAAGGCAGTCCCCGTGGAGATCCGCATCGGAATCGCGAACACCGGCCGAGAGCTCACCTTCGAGACCTCGGAGTCGTCGGAAGCCGTCAAGAAGGCGGTGGCCGATGCGCTGGATTCCTCGGCCACGCACGTGACCTTCACCGACAGCAAGGGCAACGCCTACATCGTCCCCACCTCGGGCCTCGCCTTCGTCGAGGTCGGCACGGAGGACACCCGCCGCGTCGGCTTCGTGGCCTGAGCACGTGCAGATCGTCCTCGGCATCCTGATCGCCGCCGTCGTCGGGATCGCCGTGCACTACGCCCTGCCGCAGAAGGCCACCCGGGGGGCGGCGCTGGCCCCCCTCCTGGCCGCAGCAGTCGGGGCCGTCGCCTGGACGGCGCTGACCTGGATCGGCCTCGGCCCGGACAACGCGCTCCTGTGGCTGGCCGCCGTCGCGCTCCCCGCCGTCGTCACGGTGCCGGTGATCGCCTGGCTCGGTGCATCGCGCGTGCGAGCGGATGCCGCCACGCGCGAGCGGCTCCGCCTCCGCTGATCCGGCGG
The DNA here is from genome assembly GCF_057197625.1 of Microbacterium sp. Z6_144. NCBI lineage: Bacteria > Bacillati > Actinomycetota > Actinomycetes > Micrococcales > Microbacteriaceae > Microbacterium > Microbacterium sp. Z6_144. The sequence goes on along the minus strand of NZ_JBXVPT010000001.1, from coordinate 1,323,792 downwards.
ACAACCCCGCCGGATGCCGCGTCAGGCCGCGAGACCCATTGCATCCATCCGCCGGGCGTGGCCGGCCATGAGCGCCGTGAACACCGGTTCGACCTTGGCCTCGCCGGCCGCGTCCAGGGCGCGCGTGCGCAGTGCCGCTCGGGCAACCAGCAGCGTGTCGCCCACCAGCCGCCGGCCCCACAGTGCCAGGAGTGACGTCCACTCCGAGTCGCTCGCGATCGTCTGCTGTGTGATCTCCACGATCGCCTGGCGGTCATCGTCAGCGCGGAGGATGCGGGCCACCCGACGCCCGGTGTCGCCGTAGCTCGCCGACAGCGCGAGGTAGAAGTCATCCAGCATCCCCGCGGTGATGTGCACCGACAGCATGGTCTCCTGGGCGCGGACGCCGTGGGTGGCACGGCGGAAGGCGTCCAGCTGTTCCCGGAAGGGCAGCATGAGCGCGGTCGGCTCGTCGCCGCGCTCGCGGATGAGGGCGACCAGCTCCTCGTGCTTGCGCAGCGCTGCGCCCGCGGCGCGGGAGAGCGACTCCTTCTGGGCGAGCTCGGGGGTGGAGGCGATCAGCTCGCTGAGCGTCTCGAAGAACCCCAGCTGCAGGTACGCGGCCTGCCCGAGGTACGTGTCGACGTCGGGCGCGAGCTCTTCGAAATCGACACGCGTGGCATCGCCCACGTCGCCGCGCGAGCGCAGTGTCAGGGCGCGCCCTTCGGGCCGACGACGGCGACGGAACCACTCGAACACGGGGTACAGCCTAGGCGCGACCGAGGTCGGCGCGCGGGACCGGTATCCTGGAACAGCCCCGGCATCGGATCGGGGCCCCGCGCCTGTGGCTGAGTGAAGGGCGTGGACCTTCGACACCAAGGCGGATCCTCCGCCGGACAGGCATCTATCGTGACGACCTTCGCCGAGCTCGGCGTGGACCAGGACATCGTCGACGCTCTCGCGTCGAAGGGCATCATCGATGCCTTCCCGATCCAGGAGCAGACCATCCCCCTCGGCCTTCCCGGCCAGGACATCATCGGACAGGCCAAGACCGGTACCGGCAAGACCTTCGGCTTCGGCATCCCCGTCGTCCAGCGGCTGGGGCTCGACCCCGAGCACGGGGTGCAGGCGCTCATCGTCGTCCCCACGCGTGAGCTCGCGGTGCAGGTGTACGAAGACATCGACATGCTCACGCAGAACCGCTCCACCAGCGTCGTGGCCATCTACGGCGGCAAGGCCTACGAGGGCCAGATCGAGCAGCTGAAGGCCGGCGCGCAGATCGTCGTGGGTACCCCGGGCCGGCTCATCGACCTCTCCAACCAGCGTCTGCTCGACCTCTCCCACGCGCGCGAGGTGGTCCTCGACGAGGCCGACAAGATGCTCGACCTCGGCTTCCTCCCCGACATCGAGAAGATCTTCACGAAGCTTCCCGCCATCCGCCACACGCAGTTGTTCTCCGCGACGATGCCGGGTCCGATCGTGACCCTCGCCCGCCGCTTCATGACCAACCCGATCCACATCCGCGCCAACGACCCCGATGAGGGCCTCACGCAGGCCAACATCGAACACCTGGTCTACCGCGCGCATTCGCTGGACAAGGACGAGATCATCGCCCGCATCCTGCAGGCCGAGGGGCGCGGCAAGACGGTCATCTTCACGCGCACCAAGCGTGCAGCGCAGAAGCTCGTCGACGAGCTCGGCGACCGCGGGTTCAATGCCGCCGCCGTCCACGGCGACATGAGCCAGGAGGCGCGCGAGCGCTCGATGGCGGCGTTCAAGGCCGGGAAGCGCGACGTGCTGATCGCCACCGATGTCGCCGCGCGCGGCATCGACGTCGACGACGTCACCCACGTCATCAACCACACGATCCCCGACGACGAGAAGGCCTACCTGCACCGGGCGGGCCGCACCGGCCGCGCCGGCAAGACCGGAATCGCCGTCACCTTCGTCGACTGGGACGACCTGCACAAGTGGGCACTGATCAACCGCGCCCTCGAGTTCGGTCAGCCCGAGCCCGTCGAGACGTACTCGTCGAGCCCGCACCTGTACTCCGCCCTCGGCATCCCCGAGGGCACGAAGGGCCGTCTGGTGACGGCGCCCAGGGCATCGACGGAGAAGAAGGCCCCGGTCGAGCGGAGATCCGCCGACAAGCCCGCAGCCGATGACTCGGCGGATGCGACGCGTCGCCGTCGTCGGCGCCGGACCGAGGACGCTGCCCCCCAGGACGCCGCGGTCGAGCCCGCCGCGCGGACGCAGGGCGAGGGCACGCACGACGGCAGCGGCACGGAGCACCACGACGGCAACTCCGCGCCTCGCCGGCGTCGGCGTCGCCGCGGTGGCGCACGGACCGACGGCGCCCCCGCGGCCTGACTCGCCCCGCGGCCTGACTCGCCCCGCCGCCTGACTCGCCCCGCGGCCTGACCGCGGCGGCGGGTCGGCCGCTACGGGTAGACCGGTGAAGTGCCGGTGCCGGCGGCGAGGATGCGGGCCACCATGTCGTCGGACGTGGTGTTCTCCCCCGGCCGGTTCGGCTTGCCCAGGCCGTGGTAGTCGCTGGATCCCGTGAGGATCAGGTCCCGTTCGGCGGCGATCCGCCGGATGGTGCGCTTGCCCGACTCCAGGTTCTCCCGGTGGCCCAGCTCGAACCCGGCGAGGCCCGCGCGGAGCATCTCGTCCAGGAGCCCCAGGGGAAGCAGTCCCGCCCGTCCGGCGGGATGCGCGATGATCGGGACGCCGCCGGCGCCGACGATGAGCTGCACCGCGGTCACCGGGTCGGGCGCGTACAGCGCGATGTAGTAGTCACCGCCGGGGCTGAGGATGCCGTCGAAGGCCTCCGCGCGGTCGCGCACCAGCCCGCGGGCGACGAGCGCGTCGGCGATGTGCGGGCGTCCCACGGTGGCGCCGTCGGTGGTCTGCTCCACGATGTCGTCCCACCCGAGGTCGTAGTCGCGGGAGATGCGCTCGGCCATGAGGCGCGCGCGATCCAGGCGCGACGAACGGATGCGGTCGGTCATCGCGCGCAGCTCTGGCTCGTCGGGATCGACGAGGTAGGCCAGCAGGTGGACGCTGCGCCACTGATGCCGTGCCGACAGCTCCATCCCGGGGACGAAGGTCATGCCCAGCGATGTCGCGGCGTCCGCGGCCTCGGCCCATCCCGATGTCGTGTCGTGGTCGGTGAGGGCGGCCGTTCGCAGGCCGTGCCGGTGGGCGGCGGCCATGACCAGCGCCGGCGCCTCGGTGCCGTCGGAGTGGGTCGAGTGCAGGTGCAGGTCGCTCGGGCCTTCGAAGCGTCGGGGCGTCTGCACCCTCCGAGCGTATCGCGGCAGTTACCGCCGCCCCGGGTGTCGCGTCCGCCGATCTCCCAGTGAGCTGCTCTAGAGTCGCGGACGTGCGCCGTCTCCTCGGATTCCTCGTGGCGGGGCTCTGCATCCTCGCGGCGGCGGTGCTCACCTGGCCTCAGCTGTTCCAGGTGGAGCGCACATTCCCCATCGCGCAGATGATCGCCTTCCGCGGGCCGATCGCCGCCGGGTTCGCCGTTCTCGTGGGGCTGGCCCTGCTGCTGGCGCTCATCCGGCCCCTCCGCGCCCTCGCGCTGTCGCTCGCGCTCATCGCCCTCGTCGCCGGTGCGGCCAACGGCGCGATCCTGTTCTCGCGGGGCCTCGGCAGCGACACCCTGCCGGAGAAGACCGAGACGAGCGTCCGCGTCCTCACGTGGAACACGGCCGGATCGGCCACCACGGCCGACACGATCGCCCAGATCGCGGTGGCCATGCAGGCCGACATCGTGACGCTTCCGGAGACGACGATCGAGACCGGCGAGCAGGTCGCGATCGCCATGCGGGACCTCGGCTCGCCCATGTGGGCCCATCACGCGGCGTACGGCGAGTACGGCGTCGACGGATGGGATGCGACCTCCACGACCCTCCTGATCGCCCCCGCTCTGGGGGATTACGCCGTCATCGAGTCCTCGCAGGACGGGTCGAGCAACACCTCGACGGTGCCGAGCGCCGTGGCCATGCCGGTCGACGGCGCAGGCCCGACCGTCGTGGCCGCGCACGCCGTCGCGCCTCGGCGGGAGTACATGACCGCGTGGCGCCACGACCTGCAGTGGCTGGCCGATCAGTGCGCCACGGCGAACGTCATCTTGGCCGGCGACTTCAACGCGACGCTGGATCACATGTCCGGGCTGGGAGTGGACGGCGGGGCACTCGGGCGCTGCCGCGATGTCGCCGCCGACACCGGCAACGGCGCGCTGGGCACGTGGTCCACGGCGGTACCCGCACTGCTGGGAGCCCCGATCGATCACGTCCTGGTGTCTCCGGAGTGGACGGCCAGCGGGTCGGTCGTGCTGAAATCCCTCGACGGCTCCGGCAGCGACCACCGCCCGCTCGTCGTGCAGCTGGAGCCATCCGGGCGGTGAGCCGCCCTCCCGGTGAGAGACTGGGACCCATGGACACCACAGGTGAGAGCGACACGATCACTCCGGCCGACGAGACCGCTTCGTCGAACACCAACCGGCGTCAGCCGTTCCCCCGCGGCTTCCTGGACACCATCTCCACCGGATGGGCCGAGCGCCCCGAATCCCTCCCGACGCGCCGCGAAGCCGCCGCGTGGACGGCCGCGCGCCGCGATGCGGTCTCACGCGCTTTCCCCGGCCGGCGCCTGGTGATCCCCTCCGGCGCGCTCCGCCAGCGCAGCAACGACACCGACTATCCCTTCCGCGCCCACTCCGCTTTCGCACATCTGACCGGGTGGGGCGCCGACGCCGAGCCCGACGCCGTGCTCGTCTTCGAACCCACCGGACGCAGCGGCCACGAGGTCACGCTGTACTTCCGCGAGCGCGCCGACCGCAGCACGCCGGAGTTCTACGGCAACGCCGCGATCGGTGAGTTCTGGATCGGGCCGCGCCCCTCCCTGGCCGCGGTCTCCGCCGATCTCGACCTGCCCACCGATCACCTCGACGCCTTCGAGGCGGGCGACGGCGACCTCGTCGTCGACGACGACCCCGACCTCACGCGCGTCGTCTCCGAGCTGCGCCTGGTCAAGGACGACTTCGAGATCGCCCAGCTCCGCGCCGCGGTGGATGCCACGGCGCGCGGTTTCGACGACATCGTCGCCGACCTCCCCCGCATCATCTCCCACCCCCGCGGCGAGCGGGTGGTGGAAGGGGTCTTCCACACCCGCGCGCGCACCGACGGCAACACCGAGGGCTACGACACCATCGCCGCATCCGGCCCGCACGCGTGCTACCTGCACTGGACCCGCAATGACGGCGCGGTGGTGCCGGGCGACCTCATGCTCGTGGATGCCGGCGTGGAGATGGACAGCCTGTACACCGCCGACATCACCCGCACGATCCCCGTGAGCGGCCGGTTCACCCCCATCCAGCGCGCGATCTACGAGGCGGTGCGGGAGGCCGCGGATGCGGCGATGGCCGCCGCCCGTCCGGGCGTGAAGTTCCGCAGCGTCCACGAGGCCGCGATGACGGTCATCGCCGAGCGGGTGGCCGAGTGGGGTCTGCTGCCGGTGACGGCGCAGGAGGCTCTGGATGCCGATGACGGCGGGCAGCACCGCCGCTACATGGTGCACGGCACCAGCCACCACCTGGGCCTGGACGTGCACGACTGCGCGCAGGCGCGACGCGAGATGTATTACGACGGCATCCTGGAGCCGGGGATGGTCTTCACGATCGAGCCCGGACTGTACTTCCAGGTGGATGATCTCACGGTGCCCGAGGAGTACCGCGGCATCGGTGTGCGGATCGAGGACGACATCCTCATGACCGCCGACGGCCCGGTGAATCTCTCGGCCGCGATCCCGCGCACGGCGGACGAGGTCGAGGCCTGGATCGCGGGCCAGGCGCGCTAGCGGGCTCCGACACCCGCCGCTGAGGTCGCCGCCGGCGGGATCACGACCGCTCGCGCAGGAACGCCGCGACCAGCGGCGCGAGGTCTGCGCCGAGCACCGCGGCATCGCGTGGGCGGCCGCTGCCCTCGAACGAGTGCCCGCCGCCCTCGACCCAGATCAGGCGCGCGTCCGGGCAGGTGGCGACCGCATCCTCCAGCTGCGCGTGCGGGTCGACGAACGGATCCCGCGTTCCGGAGACGAACAGCTGCGGCTGAGGCACCCCGGGCAGGTGCGCCACGCGCGCCTTCGCGGGGTCGCCGGGCGGATGGAGCGGATAGCCGAGGTAGACGAGCCCGGCGGGGTCGATGGCGCCGTCGGCCGCCGCCATGGACGCCATCCGTCCGCCGTACGACTTCCCCGCCGCCCACACCGGGGCCGCGCCGCCGCGCTCGCGGAGCCATCCCATGACCGCGCTCCACGTGGCGATGGCATGCGCCGGTGGCCCGGGCATGCGTCGCCCGGCCGCTCGGTAGGGGAAGTCGAACAGCACCGTCGCGACACCGTGCTCCTTCATGCCGCGGGCGAATCCCGTGAGGAACGGATGCGTCCGCCCCGCCCCCGCGCCATGGGCGATCGCGATGGTGGCCCAGGCGCCGGTCGGTGCGGCATGGTCGGCCGGGATCGAGACCGTTCCCGAGGGGAGGTCCACCTCGATCCCCTGCGGCTGGTCGGCGCTCACCCCTCGGTGCGTTCTCCGTAGCGCGGGGGCTCGGGTGCTCCCGGCGGCGAGGCCGGCGCGGACGGCGGCTCGGGAGTGCCCTCCCCCGGCATCCCCGGCAGCGGCGGGACGGGCGGCGTTGCCGGCTGGGCACCCGGGTCGGGGAGCCGCTCACCGTACTGCGGCGGCACCTCGCCGCCGACCGGACCCGGCGCGGGCGGGGGCACCGCGACCGTGGCCGCGGGCCCGAGGGTCTGCCGAGCCTTGGGCAGGCTCCCCGGCACCACGCACACCTCGTAGCGGTCGGCGGTCACCTGCATCACCGACGCGAAGTCGCGGCGGCGCCGCACGATCGAATACGTCACGAGGCTCATCAGCATGCCGATCGCCACACCCACCAGGAGCACACCGAGGAACACCGAGATCTGGACCGTCGGCATGCCCAGCACGAAGATGAAGGAGAACAGCAGACCCAGCAGCAGTCCGTTGATCGCTCCCGATCGCGCCGCCGTGGCGTAACCCAGCCGTCCGGTGACCCGTTCGATCGAACGCAGCCCCTGCCCGACGATCGCGATGTCGCGGGCGGGGATCTCGGCGGCGATGAGCGCCGAGACCGCCTTCTGAGCGGCCTCGTACGTGGGGAAGGTCGCCACGGTCTCCCCCACCGCCTCACGACCGGGAGGGACGCGTCCGCCGAGCATGCTCATCTGTCCATCTTGTCACGCAGGGGGCGGCACGCCCCTGCCGATGGGGGGCCGCGGGACTACGCTGGGAGCGTGAGCACGCAGAGGGTCTTCGTCGCGCGTCTGGCCGGATGCGCCGTCTTCGATCCGGCCGGCGACCGCCTCGGCAAAGTGCGCGACGTCGTCGTCATCTACCGCTCCGCCGACCCTCCCCGCGTGGTCGGCCTCGTCGTGGAGATCCCCGGCCGGCGCCACGTGTTCCTCTCCATCGGCCGGGTGACCTCGATCGCGGGCGGCCAGGTCATCACGACGGGCCTGATCAACGTGCGCCGCTTCCAGCAGCGCGGCGGTGAGGTGCGCGTGCTCGCCGAGCTCGTCGGCCGCCGCGTGTACCTCAACGACGGCTCCGGCGACGCCGTCATCGAAGACGTCGCCATCGAGCGCAGCCGCCTGGGGGAATGGGACATCGGACAGCTGTTCCTCAGGCGCCCGAGGACCAGCGCGTCCCCGTTCGCGAAGGGCCCGACGACCTTCGCGACCTGGGCGGAGGTGCGGGAGCAGCCATCCACCGGCGGAGCGCAGTCGGCCGAGCAGCTCGTGGCCACCTACGCCGACCTCAAACCCGCCGACCTCGCCAACACGCTGCTCGATCTTCCCGAGGAACGCCTGCTCGACGTCGCCGGGGAGCTCTCCGACGAACGCCTCGCCGACGCGCTGGAGGAGATGCCCGAAGACGAGCAGGTGCGCATCCTGGAGCGCCTCGGGGACGAGCGGGCCGCCGACATCCTCGACGCGATGGAGCCGGACGACGCCGCCGACCTGCTCGGCCAGCTCCCCGAGGGCCGCCTCGAGCAGTTGCTCGAGCTCATGGAGCCCGACGAGGCCGACGACGTCCGCGCGCTGCTGAAGTACGGCCCCGACACCGCCGGCGGGCTGATGACCCCCGAACCGATCGTCCTGTCCGCCGACGCGACCGTCGCCGAGGCGCTCGCCCTCATCCGTCGCCACGAGCTGCACCCGGCCCTCGCCGCATCCGTCTTCGTCACCCTGCCCCCGTATGAGACGCCGACCGGCCGGTTGCTGGGGACGGTCCACTTCCAGCGGATGCTGCGCTATCCGCCGCACGAGCGCCTGGGCGCGATCATCGACGACACCCTCGATCCGGTGCCGGCCACCGCGTCGGCGGCCGAGGTCGCACGCCTGCTGGCCAGCTACGACCTCGTCTCGCTCCCCGTCGTCGATTCCGCGCACCGTCTGGTCGGGGCGGTGAGCGTCGACGACATGCTCGATTACCTGCTGCCCGAGGACTGGCGCTCGCACAACGGCGACGACCCGAGACCGCGCACCACCAACCGGCCCCAGCCCGCCACGGCGGGCGTGCCCACCACCACCCCGAGGAGGCGCTGATGGCCCGTCCCGCACGGCAGGCGGTAACCCTCGATGCCCCCCTCGGCCGCGGCGGGGTGCTGCCTCCCCGCGCTCCGCGCCCCTCGCGCGACCGCTTCGGCCGCTTCTCCGAGTCGTTCGCGCGCGCGATGGGCACGTCCGCCTTCCTCCTGGGCATGACCGCGTTCGTCGTGGTGTGGCTGGTGTGGAACAGCACCGCCCCGCGTGAGTACCAGTTCGACCCGTCGTCGATGAACTTCACGCTGCTGACGCTGATCCTCTCCCTCCAGGCCTCGTATGCGGCGCCGCTGATCCTGCTCGCGCAGAACCGGCAGGACGACCGCGACCGCGTGCAGATCGAGCAGGACCGTCAGCGTGCCGAGCGCAACCTCGCCGACACCGAGTACCTCGCGCGGGAGATCGTGGCGCTGCGGATGGCGGTGCGGGACATGACCGAGGGCGTGCTGACGAAGGACGCGCTGCGCTCGGAGCTGAAGACGCTTCTGAAGGAGCTCGACTCCCCCGAACGCGACACGACCACGCAGTGACGGACGCCGCGCGGACCGATGCGGTGCGCTCGGCGGTCTCGGCCGTGAGCGATCCGGAGCTGCGCCGTCCGCTGGGCGAGCTCGACATGATCCGCGCGGTGTCGGTCACGGGCGACCTCGCCCACGTGGACATCGCGCTCACGATCGTGGGATGCCCCGCCGCCGATCGCATCGAACGCGACGTGCGTGCGGCAGCGGCGTCCGTCCCGGGGATCACGGGGGTCGACCTGGGGATCGGGGTCATGACGCCCGAGGAGCGGCGCGCGCTCACCGAGCGCCTCCGCGGCGGCCGGCCGGCTCGCCAGATGCCCTTCGGCGCCGACTCCCTCACCCGGGTCATCGCCGTCACCAGCGGCAAGGGCGGCGTGGGAAAGTCGACCGTCACGGCCAACCTCGCCGTGGCCCTCGCTCGGCGGGGCCTGCGCGTCGGACTCGTCGACGCCGACGTGCACGGGTTCTCGATTCCCGCCCTCCTCGGGCTCGTCGACGCCGACGGGCTCCCGCCCGCCCCCACCCGCATCGACGACCTCATGCTGCCCCCGGTGGCGTACGACGTGAAGGTCATCTCGATCGGCATGTTCCTCCGCCGACCCGGCGAGTCCGCCGCCGGCGCCGTCGCCTGGCGGGGGCCGATGCTGCATCGCACGGTGCAGCAGTTCCTGACCGACGTGTATTTCGGCGATCTCGACATCCTGCTCCTGGACATGCCGCCGGGTACCGGCGACGTCGCGATCTCGGTGGGGCAGATCCTGCCCCACGCCGACGTGCTCGTGGTGACGACGCCGCAGGGCGCCGCATCCGACATCGCGGTGCGCAGCGGCCTGGTGGCCCGTCAGACCGGGCAGCGCATCATCGGGGTGGTGGAGAACATGGCGGCCATGACTCTTCCCGACGGTTCGACGCTCGACCTGTTCGGCGCGGGCGGTGGCGCGGACGTGGCTCGGGCGCTCTCCAACCATGCCGATGGCCCCGTCCGGCTGCTGGCATCGATTCCCCTCAGCCCGGCCCTGCGGGCGGGGGGAGACTCCGGAATACCGGTCGTCGTCGGTCAGCCCGAGGATGCGGCCGCCCACGCCGTGGAGGAGCTGGCGTCATCGATCGCGGCCGCCGGCCGCGGCCTGGCGAGGCGGTCCCTGCCGGTCTCGCCCCGCTGAGGGCCAGACGGGTCAGGTGGCTTCCGAGTCGAAGGGAGGCGCCTCGCCCGGCCGGAATGCCGGTGGGGGCGGAGGGGTCGTCCCGGCGCTCGTGGCGGCGCCGGCGACCGAGGCCGCGCGCACCGTGGCCACCGGGGCATCCTCCAGGAGCGCCTCGCGGATGATGCGCCGAGGGTCGTACTGGCGAGGGTCGAGCTTGCGCCAGTCCACCTCGTCGAACTCCGGGCCCATCTCCTCCCGCATGCGCGACCGCGCCCCCTGGAGGAGGTCGCGCGCACGCACCGCGAGGCGCGCGAGATTCTCCGCGTAGCGGGGCAGACGCTCGGGGCCGATGAGCAGGGCCGCGATCACGCCGATCAGCAGCAGCTTCTCGATCGTGAGCCCGAAGAACATGACTTCAGGTTACCCGCCGCGCCTCGGCGATCGGCAGGACGCGGCCACGTAGTCTGGCCCAGGAGGTCGGGATGAGCGGATCAGAGGCGAATCAGCGGTTCGTGCTCGAGGCGACGGTGGAGCCGGAGCACATCGCTCGCGCGCGTGCCCATGCCCTCGAGCTGGGCGCCGACCCGATCAGCCCGCCCGTCGGCGCGCAGACCGCGGTCATCGCGGCCGCCTCCCGCGCGCTGAACATCGTCGAGATCGGAACCGGCGGCGGCGTGTCGGGGCTGTGGCTCCTGCACGGCTCGCCCCGCGCGACCCTGACCTCGATCGACAGCGAACCCGAGCACCTCGGTGCCGCGCGAGCCGCGTTCGCCGAGGCCCGCATCCCCGCCGCCCGTGCCCGCTTCATCACCGGGCGCGCCGCAGACGTCCTCCCCCGGATGAACGAGGCGTCGTACGACATCGTCTTCGTCGACGCCGAGCCCGAGGGCGTGATCGAGTACGTCGAGCACGGTCTGCGCCTCGTGCGCGCCGGAGGCACGGTGCTGGTGCCCCGCGTGCTCGCCGGCGGCGCGGTGGCCGACCCGGTGCGCCGCGACCCGATCACGCGGGCGTACCGCTCGCTCATCCAGGAGACGCAGTCCTCCCCCGCCGTCATCGGTGCGCTGTCGACCGTGGCCGAGGGCCTGCTGCAGCTCACCACCGTCGCCGAGCCCCGCTGACACGGGAACGGCCGGCCCCGACAGGGACCGGCCGTTGCTTACGGAGGGGACGGCGTCAGGCGCCGACCACCCCGCCCAGCACGTCGTAAAGCTCCTTGGCCTCGGCGTCGTTGACCGAAACGACCAGGCGCCCCCCGCCCTCCAGAGGAACGCGGACAATGATCAGGCGCCCCTCCTTCACGGCCTCCATCGGTCCGTCACCGGTTCTCGGCTTCATGGCTGCCATCGCGGGCTCCCTTTCCTCATAGGTCGCTCCCAGTTTATCGTGCGCACCGGTGCGTACGGCGCGCGTCCCCAGGCCCTTCCCGGCTCACGGGATCTGCCAGTACGTGTTGCCGAGCGCATACATGTGGAAGATCCACCACCACTGGCCGGCCAGGCCGGCGAGAAGGACGCCGATCCGCCAGATCGGCGAGGGCGGAGCAGCCAGTGCACCGGTCAGCGGCGTCAACGGGAAGAGCAGGCGGAAGGTGCTGGACTGCGGGAAGAACACCGCGAGCAGGTAGACGAGGTAAGCCGCCGACCACAGTCGCACCTCGGGTCCGAGCCGGCGCACATGCCGCTCGAAGAGCAGGGCCGCCGCGACGAGGAGGATCAGCATCCCGAGGGCGGCGTACCCGGCCGCCTCGCCCATCCCCCACGTCCGGAACCAGAACGCGGCGGCGGCCAGCGACCCCTCGAACGGGACGAACGCGCCGTCGGCCCCCGGAATCCAGTTGCGCCGCCAGGCCAGCTCGGTCGCCAGATACGCCGCGGGATCGCCCGTGACGATCGCCGCAATCGCCTGCCACGCGAAACCGACCGCCGTCGACAGCGCGCCGAGCGCCACGATGTGGACGATCTCGCGTGCCGGCAGCGGCTCGCGGGAACGGCGGAACCACCGCCAGATCCCGAAGAGAGCGAGGAACAGCGCGAAGGCGAGGATGCCGGGGCGGGTGAATCCCATCACGGGCACGAGGAGATAGAGCCACCCGTACCGCCGTCGGAGCACGCAGGTGAGAGCCAGAAGGAGAAGGAACACGAACAGCGCCTCGGCATAGGCGACCTGGAACAGCGCGCCCAGGCGGCCGGCGGCGAAGAAGACCACGGCCCACAGGGACGCGGTCTCCTCCAGCTTCCGGCGCACCAGGTGGTACAGCGCGAGGCTCGCCCCGTAGCCGGCGGCCAGCGAGATCACCACGGCCCCCGCGCCCCACGAGCCGAGGAGGGTTCCGAGCCCGGCGGCGAGGAAGGGGTAGAGCGGGAGGAACGCCCACGCATTCTCCGCGACCGCTCCAGAGGCCGTCAGCGGGAGCTCTGCCGGATACCCGTTCACCGCCGCGAACCAGTACCACTGGCCGTCCCACCCCACCGCCAGTTCGGCGATCGTCGCATCCGCCCCGAAGCGGGAGCCGGGGCCGGAGAGCTCGGCGGCGGCGAAGAAGAACGCGGTCGTGACCAGGCGCGCCGCGAGATAGAGGATGCCGATCGTCGCGGCGACGGGGAGCCGCCGCGCGCGGGTCAGGAGTCGCTCAGCCACGCCCGCAGGCCGCGCTCGACCTCGACGATCTGGGCCAGCGGCACGCGCTCCTCGTCGTGATGGGCCAGCTGCGGGTCGCCGGGGCCGTAGTTGACGGCCGGGACACCCATCGCGGAGAAGCGCGCGACGTCGGTCCATCCGTACTTCGGGCGGGGCTCCGCCCCGACGGCCGCGACGAACTCCTGCGCGAGCGGCGCATCCAATCCCGGGCGGGCGCCATCGGCGAGATCGATGACCTCCACCTCGAACCCGGCGAACACGTCGCGGACGATCCGGGTGGCCTCCTCCCCATCGCGGCTGGGCGCGAAGCGGTAGTTCACCTCCACCTCGCACGCGTCGGGGATGACGTTGCCCGCCACGCCGCCGGCGATCCGCACCGCGTTGAGCCCCTCCCGGTACACCAGGCCCTCCACCTCCACCTCGTGCGGACGGTACTCCGCCAGGCGCGACAGGATGGGGGCGGCCTTGTGGATGGCGTTCTCCCCCACCCACGCGCGGGCGCTGTGCGCCCGGACGCCGTCGGTGCGCACGATGGCCCGCAGGTTGCCGTTGCACCCGCCTTCGACCTGGCCGTTGGAGGGCTCCCCGAGGATGGCGAAGTCTCCGGCGAACAGGTCGGGGCGCGTGCGGGACAGCCGCGTCAGCGCGTTGAGGTCGGCATCGACCTCCTCGTGGTCGTACCACATCCAGGTGATGTCGACGCGGGGGGCGACGAGCTCGGCGGCCAGCCGCAGCTGCACGGCGACACCCGCCTTCATGTCGACCGTGCCACGACCCCACAGGTAGGGCTCACCGTCGACCTCGACGTCGCGCGTGGGGAGGTTGCCGTTGATCGGAACGGTGTCGATGTGCCCGGCGATCACGACGCGCTGAGCCCGGCCCAGGTGGGTGCGGGCGACGATCGTGTCACCGTCGCGGACGACCTCGAGGTGGGCCAGCGGGCGCACGGCCTCCTCGATGGCGTCGGCGAGGGACTGCTCCTCTCCCGAGACGCTCGGGATGTCGCAGATCGCGCGCGTGAGGTCGACGGATGAGGCGGAGAGATCGAGGGCTGGCACCCCCCGATCCTACCGACGCCGCGTCGGAGCGGCGGAGGGCGAGCCGCTAGCGTGGGAGGCATGAGCGACGAGCGGTGGGTGCACGGGCTGGGCCTGGCGACGGTGGCGGCGGATGGGACCGTGCTGGACACGTGGTACCCGGAGCCGGCCCTCGGGCGCCTCCCCCTGGGGTTCAACCCGGCCATGCCTCCCGCGGCACTCGAGCAGCTCGCCGTGGCGGACCCGCGCCGCGCCGTGGAGGTGGAGGTCGTCGCCCTCGAGATCGACCTGGATGCGGCGCCCGCCTCCACGTCGGATGCCTATCTGCGCCTGCACGCCCTCTCGCACCGCCTCGTCCGCCCCAACGAGCTCGATCTCGACGGCATCTTCGCCCACCTCCCCACCGTCGCGTGGACGACGGCGGGGCCGATGCATCCTGGCGAGGCGACGCGGTTGCGCCCCCTGCTGCTGCGCGAAGGCGTGCAGGTGCAGGGGCTGGACAAGTTCCCGCGCCTGCTGGACTACGTGACCCCCGCCGGCGTCCGCATCGCGGACGCATCACGGGTACGGCTGGGCGCCTACCTCTCCCCCGGCACGACGGTCATGCACGAGGGATTCGTGAACTTCAACGCCGGCACGCTCGGGGCCTCCATGGTCGAGGGCCGCATCTCCCAGGGCGTCGTCGTCGGAGACGGCAGCGACATCGGAGGGGGCGCCTCGGTCATGGGGACCCTGTCGGGAGGCGGTACGCACCGCGTCTCCATCGGGGAGCGCACACTCCTGGGGGCCAACGCCGGCATCGGCATCTCCCTGGGCGATGACTGCGTCGTGGAGGCGGGCCTGTACGTCACGGCCGGGACGAAGATCACGCTGCCCGGCGCGGCCCCCCGGCCCGACGGTACGCAGCCCGTCGTGAAGGGCGCGGAGCTCTCCGGCCGGTCCGGCCTGCTCTTCCGCCGCAACTCCCTCACCGGCGCGGTCGAGGTCGTTCGCCGTGAGGGCGTCGGCGTGGTCCTCAACGAGGCGCTCCACGCCTGATCAGAACACCAGGTACAGCGTGAAGCTCCAGAGGCAGATCACCGCGAGCATGCCGAGGCTGTAGAGGATCGACGCCCGCAGGATGTCGCTCTCCCGGCCGGACAGCCCCACAGCGCCGGCGGCGATCGCGATGGACTGCGGCGAGATCACCTTTCCGGTGTTGCCGCCGGCGGTGTTGCCGGCGACCGTCAGCGCCGGGTCGGCGCCGATGCCCTCCGCGGTGACCACCTGCAGCGGGGCGAACAGGGTGTTGTTGTTGACGACCGACCCCGTGAGGAACACGCCGATCCAGCCGATGATGGGGGCCAGCAGCGGCACGACGGGACCGAGGGCGGCAAGGGCCGACCCCATGGACGTCGACCCGCCCGAGTAGTTGGCGATGTTCGCCAGCGCCAGGATCAGGGCGATGAGCACGAGCGCCTGCCACAGGGTGCGCAGCGTCGCCCCGAGCTCTCCGAACAGCGCCTTGGCGTTCAGGTTCGGCGTCGTGAGGTACGACACGATCACGGCGAGGAGAATCGCCGTGCCGGTGGCGTTGAGCGGCGTGAAGTCCCACGTCGCCGTCACCGGGTCGCCGGCGGCGTTCGCGATCTCACCGGTGAGACCGGGGATCCGGACGGGGAAGACCGCGCCGGCCAGCGGACCACCCGAGGTGAACAGCCCTTTGAACGCGGGGAGGCTCCAGATCAGGACGAAGCCGGTGAGGATGTAGAACGGGCTCCAGGCCACCGCGATCTCCCGGAGGCCGTGCCGCTCGATCACCGGCACCGCGCCGCCGTCCTCGCGGAAGTGACTGCGCGGCTGCCACACCCGGCCGAGGGCGACCAGCGCGATCATCGCCCCGAGCCCCGCGCCGATATCGGCCAGTTCGGGGCCGAGGAACCACAGCACGCCCCCCTGGATGCCGCTGAAGACGATCGTCACCGTGACGGTGGCCGGCAGGGTCTCCTTCAGGCCGCGCCACCCGTCGAGGATCATGACCAGCAGGAACGGGATCAGGATCGTCAACGGCTGGAGGATGACAACCATCGACCGCGACAGGATCGTGAGGTCGATGCCGGTGACCTGCGACGCCACGATCACCGGGATGCCGATCGCGCCGTACGCCCCGGCGGCGGCGTTGGCGACGAGGGAGATCATGGCCGCCTTGAGCGGGCGGAACCCCAGCTGCACGAGGAGTGCGGCGCAGATCGCGATGGGCACCCCGAAGCCGGCGGCGCCCTCCAGGAACGCGCCGAACGCGAAGCTGATCAGGAGCACCTGGATGCGCTGGTCGGGCGAGATCCCGCCGATCGACGAGCGGATGACGTCGAATCGGCCGCTGGCGACGGCGAGGCGGTACAGCCACACCGCCATGACGATGATGTACGCGATCGGCCAGATGGCGGTGAGGACGCCGACGAGGCCGGCCCCGGCAACGGCCGATCCCGGCATCCCGAACGCCCACAGCGCGACCACCACCTCCGCCACCAGCGCGATGACCGCCGCGATGATGCCCTTGAGCTTCAGCACCACCAGGCAGAAGAGGAAGAGCAGGATGGGGATGGCCGCCACGAGCGCGGAGAGCCAGAGGCTCCCGAAGGGGTCGGTCGTCTGCTCCCACATGGCCGCCTCCGCTCGTGCGGATCGATTCCCGCGGTCCGCAAATTACGCGCGCGAAAGCGTCCGGTCACCCCCTTGCGCGACGGCGAAGACGAGCAGCGTGGATCAGACCCCGGGGTAGTCGCGCTCCGCGGCGCCGGTGTACAGCTGCTGCGGACGGCCGATCTTCGTCTGCGGGTCGCTCTGCATCTCGCGCCAGTGCGCGAGCCAGCCGGGCAGACGCCCGATCGCGAACAGCACCGTGAACATGCGGGTGGGGAAACCCATCGCCTTGTAGATCACGCCGGTGTAGAAGTCGACGTTGGGGTACAGGCGGCGCTCCTTGAAGTAGTCGTCCTTCAGGGCGATCTCCTCGAGATCCTTCGCCAGATCCAGCAGCGGGTCGCTCACGCCGAGGGCTTCGAGCACCTCGTCGGCCGACTCCTTGACGAGCTTGGCGCGCGGGTCGTAGTTCTTGTAGACCCGGTGGCCGAAGCCCATGAGCTTGACGCCCTCCTCCTTGTTCTTCACCCGCTCGACGAAGCGCTCGACGCTCTCGCCGGAGTCGCGGATGCGTCCGAGCATCTCCAGGACGGCCTCGTTCGCGCCGCCGTGCAGCGGTCCGTAGAGCGCGTTGATTCCGGCAGAGATGGAGGAGAACTGGTTCGCACCGGTGGAACCCACCAGACGCACGGTCGAGGTGGACGCGTTCTGCTCGTGGTCTTCGTGGAGGATGAGGAGGCGCTCCAGCGCGCGCGACATGACGGGGTTGACGTCGTACTCCTCGCTGAGCACGCCGAAGTTGAGCTTGAGGAAGTTGTCGACGAAACCGAGCGAGTTGTCGGGGTAGAGGAAGGCCTGGCCCACGCTCTTCTTGTGCGCGTACGCGGCGATCACGGGGAGCTTGGCCAGCATCCGCACGGTGTTCAGCTCGACGTGCTCGGGGTTGTGCGGGTCGGACTCGCTCTCGTAATAGGTCGAGAGCGCGGCGGTGGCCGCCGACAGCACCGACATGGGGTGCGCCGTGTGCGGGAGGGCGGAGAAGAAGCGCTTGAGGTCCTCGTGGAGGAGGGTGTGGCGTCGGATGCGCTCGTCGAAGGCGGCGAGCTCGTCGGCGGAGGGCAGTTCGCCGTAGATGAGCAGCCACGCGACCTCGAGGTACGTGCTGTTCTTCGCCAACTGCTCGATCGGGTAGCCGCGGTAGCGGAGGATCCCCTGATCGCCGTCGATGAACGTGATCGCGCTCTTGGTGGACGCGGTGTTGACGAAGCCGTAGTCGAGAGCCGTGTGGCCGGTCTGACGCGTGAACGTCGAAATGTCGATGCTCGGCACCCCATCGGTGCCGGGCAGCACCGGGAACTCGGCCGTGCGTTCCCCGACGGTGAGGGTGGCCTTCTCGTCCTGCGTTCCCGTGTCGCTCACTGCGCCTCCTTGCGATTCCTGGTCGCGTTCAACCCGCTCACCCCGGAGGCACGTCCGCGCGCGCCGGGCCGGCACGGACGACGTGGATGGTCACCTCATCCCCGTGCTCGTACAGCCTAATGGGCGTGCGGGACCAGGACGGACACGGCCAAAGGGGTCCCCCTCCGAATGGAGGCAGGCGCCCACACGTCAGGCCGAGCGCAGTCTTTCCGCCGCCGCCGCGATGCGTTCGTCGGTCGCCGTGAGGGACAGCCGCACGTGTCGGGGGAAGTGCGGACCGTAGAAATGGCCGGGACCGGCGAGGATGCCGAGGTCGGCGAGCCGGCCGAGGCTGTCCCACGCGTCGCGGTCCTCGGTGGCCCACAGGTACAGGCCCGCCTCGCTCGCATCGATGCGGAAGCCGGCCGCCTCCACGGCCGGTTTCAGCAGCGCCCGGCGCCGGCGGTAACGCTCCTTCTGGGCCTCCACGTGCGTATCGTCGGCCAGTGCTGCCGTCATGGCGGCCTGCACGGGGGCGGGGGGCATGAGCCCCAGGTGACGACGGGCGGTGAGCACCGGCGCGATGAGCGCGGGGTCGCCGGCGAGGAAGGCGGCGCGGTACCCCGCGAGATTGGACTGCTTGCTCAGCGAGTACACCGACAGCAGCCCGGTGAGGTCGCCACCGGTGACCTGCGGGTCGAGGATGCTGGGGATCGGGGACTGCGCCCACGGCTCGTCCCACCCGAGTTCCGCGTAGCACTCGTCGGAGGCGAGGACCGCACCGAGCGCGCGCGCTCGGTCCGCCGCGCGGCGGAGAGCCGGCGCATCCAGCACCCGCCCGTCCGGGTTTCCGGGCGAGTTGAGCCATACCAGGCGCGTGCCGGCCGGCCACTCGTCGGGATCGTCGGCGGCGAAGGGCGTCGCCCCCACCAGGCGCGCTCCCACGTCGTAGGTCGGGTACGCCGCTCGCGGATGGACGACGACATCCCCCGGCCCGAGATCGAGCAGGAGCGGGAGGAGGGCGACCAGCTCCTTGGAACCGACCGTCGGGATGACGTGGGCGGGGGTCAGGCCCGGGACTCCCCTGCGCCGGTGGTACCACGCCGCGATCGCCTCGCGGAGATCCGCGGTCCCGGAGGTCAGCGGGTACCCGTGCGCGTCGGTCGCGCCCGCCAGGGCCGCAGCGATGACGGCGGGCGTCGGATCCACCGGGGAGCCGACCGACAGGTCGACCAGGCCGCCCGGATGACGACGGGCCTTCTCCGCGTACGGGGCGACCGCGTCCCACGGGTAGTCAGCGAGATCGCCGACCCCCATCAGCAGGCGCTCACTCGCCCTGCGGCGGCAGCACCGCGATGACGGGGTGATCCTTGTGGATCACGCCGACCTTCGCTGCGCCCCCGGGCGAACCGATGTCGTCGAAGAACTCGACATTGGCCTTGTAGTAGTCCTGCCACTCTTCGGGCAGGTCGTCCTCGTAGTAGATGGCCTCGACCGGGCACACGGGTTCGCACGCACCGCAGTCGACGCATTCGTCCGGGTGGATGTAGAGAGAGCGTTCCCCTTCGTAGATGCAGTCGACCGGGCACTCGTCGATGCACGCGCGGTCTTTGACATCCACGCACGGGAGGGCGATCACATACGTCACGGATTCAGTCTACGTGGGCTCACCGGGGCGGGCGGCCGGTTCGGCGCGCAGCCCGGACAGGTCGGGCCACGCGACGACGAGGGCGACGAGCACGGGTACGGCGATGGTCCAGGTGAGAGGGATCCATTCCGTCTCCGGCGAGGAGGGGGCAACGATCGCGGAACCGCCGGGGCCCACGTTGCTGAACAGGAACGTCACGAGCACGACCCCGAGGCCGCCCGCCAACGCCGTCCACCGGTCGGCGGTGAGCGTGCGGAACGCGACGAGCAGCGCACCTGTCCCCACGATCGCGAGGATGAGCCCCACCGGGAGAGCACCGAGGGCGAAGGCGTGGCCGACGGTGGCGGCGGTGCCGTACACCGCCCCGATGAGGAGCGACACCGTCCACGTGAGAATGCGCGCTGCGAGGAGCCCGGCCGCCGGAGAGGTCACCGCGACAGTCTAGGTGCCGGTGTCGCGGTGCCGCCCCGGGGACGAAGGCCCGTCATACCGCCCACCCCCACAGCCGCAGCAGCGCGGCGGTGACCGCCGCGGCGAGGACCACGACGAGGAACGGGGCACGAAGCGCCAGTAGCCCGGCTGCCACCAGGACGGCGGGGATGCGCGCGTCCACGACCACGGCCTGGCCGGCGCCGAGCGTCTGCACGGCGACGAGGGCGGCCAGCAGCGCCACGGTGAGGAGATCGGCGATCCGCGCCGGCCGAGGGGCCTCCACCCATCGGGCGGGGAGGAGATAGCCGACCGCCTTCAGCGCGAGGCAGATCACCGAGGCCAGGAGCACCGCCGTCCACATCGTCATGGCAACCCCCCTCGTTCGGGCACATCGAATTGTTCCGGCGGCGGCTGGTCGGCGCGGCCGAGCCAGTTGAACCATCCCACCACCACCGCGACCACGGCCGCCGCGATCACGGGCAGCCCCGGCATGAGCGCAGGGGTGAGCACCGCAGCGATGACCGCCGCGCCCGCGCCGACCGCGATCGCCTGACGTCCCCGCAGCCGGGGCCACAGCAGCGCGAGGAACGCCGCGGCCGCCGCCGCATCCAGCCCGTACTGACGCGGGTCTCCGAGCACGTCGCCGAGGAGCGCGCCGACGAGGGTCGAGAGGTTCCACCCCACGTAGATGCCGATCCCCGTCACCCAGAACCCGAGGGTGCGTGCACGGGGGTCGGTCTGTGCGAGCGAGACCGCGATCGACTCGTCGATCGTGAACTGCGTCGCGCCGGCGCGTCGCCAGAATCCCCGTCCGATCACCGGCGACATCCGCATCGCGTAGGCGACGTTGCGTACTCCCAGCAGCGCGGAGGAGGCGATGGCGGCCGGAGCGGCCGCGATACCCCCCGCGCCCACGACGCCCACGAACGCGAACTGGGAACCGCCGGTGAACATGAACAGGCTCAGCACGCACGTCTGCCAGACATCCAGCCCGGAGGCCACCCCAAGCGCACCGAACGAGATCCCGTACGCGCTGGTGGCCAGGGAGACGGCGATCCCCTGCCGGCCGGCCCGGCGCTGCTCGTCGACGGGATCGGGAGGCGGCGAGGTCACTCGCGCCAGCCTAGCGGCGGCCGCCGACGCCCGCGCGCGCCTCCGCGCGCACCGGTCGTCGGGGGTCAGACGTTGGCGTCCTGGCGCTTCAGGCGGCTGGCGGCGCGGCCGCGCTCGGTCTGGTCGAGGACGACCTTGCGGATGCGCACCGTTTCCGGGGTGACCTCGACGCACTCGTCCTCGCGGGCGAATTCCAGGCTCTCCTCGAGCGACAGCTGGCGCGGCGGGGTCATCGACTCGAACGTGTCGGAGGTGGACTGACGCATGTTGGTCAGTTTCTTCTCCTTGGTGATGTTGACGTCCATGTCGTCGTTGCGGGAGTTCTCCCCGATGACCATGCCCTCGTAGACCTCCTGCGTCGGCTGCACGAAGAACGACATGCGCTCCTGCAGGGCGATGATCGCGAAGGGGGTGACCACGCCCGAGCGGTCGGCGACGATCGAGCCGTTCTGGCGCGTCACGATGCTTCCGGCCCACGGCTCGTAGCCGTGCGAGATCGCATTGGCGATGCCGGTGCCACGGGTGGTCGTGAGGAATTCCGTGCGGAAGCCGATGAGGCCGCGCGAGGGCACGACGAACTCCATCCGCACCCACCCGGTGCCGTGGTTGGTCATGTTCTCCATGCGGCCCTTGCGGGCGGCGAGCAGCTGCGTGATGGCGCCGAGGTACTCCTCGGGGGCGTCGATGGTCAGGTGCTCGAACGGCTCGTAGGTCTTGCCGTCGACCTTCTTGGTGACCACCTGGGGCTTGCCCACGGTCAGCTCGAAGCCTTCGCGGCGCATGTTCTCGACGAGGATCGCCAGGGCGAGCTCACCGCGGCCCTGCACCTCCCACGCGTCGGGGCGGCCGATGTCGACGACCTTGAGCGAGACGTTGCCGATCAGCTCGCGGTCCAGGCGGTCCTTGACCAGGCGCGCCGTGAGCTTGTGGCCCTTGACCTTGCCGGCCAGGGGCGACGTGTTCGTGCCGATCGTCATGGAGATCGCCGGCTCGTCGACGTGGATCTGCGGGAGCGGCCGCACGTCGTCGGGGTCGGCGATCGTCTCGCCGATCGTGATGTCGGGGAAGCCGGCGATCGCGACGATGTCGCCGGGGCCGGCGCTTTCGGCCGGGTAGCGCTCGAGGGCGCGGGTCTTCAGCAGCTCGGTGATGCGGGCGCTGCTGACGGTGCCGTCGGCGCGCACCCAGGCGACCGTCTGACCCTTCTTCAGGGTGCCGTTGAAGACGCGCAGGAGCGCGAGGCGGCCGAGGAAGGGGCTCGAGTCGAGGTTCGTGACCCAGGCCTGCAGGGGCGCCTCGTCGTCGTAGGCCGGCGCCGGCACGTGCTCGAGGATCGCCTCGAACAGCGGCTCGAGGTCGTCGTTGTCGGGGAGGCTGCCGTTCTCGGGGCGGTTGCGGGATGCTGCGCCGGCACGCCCGGAGGCGTACACGACGGGGACGTCCAGCAGGGCGTCGACGTCGAGGTCGGGCACGTCGTCCTGGAGGTCGGACGCCAGCCCCAGCAGCAGGTCGTGGCTCTCCTCCTCCACCTCGGCGATGCGGGCGTCGGGGCGGTCGGTCTTGTTGACCAGCAGGATGACGGGGAGCTTGGCTTCCAGCGCCTTGCGCAGCACGAACCGGGTCTGCGGGAGCGGCCCTTCCGAGGCATCCACGAGGAGGACGACGCCGTCCACCATCGACAGCCCGCGCTCGACCTCGCCGCCGAAGTCGGCGTGGCCGGGGGTGTCGATGACGTTGATGGTCACCGGCGTGTCGGTGTGCTTGCCGGAGTAGGTGATCGCCGTGTTCTTGGCGAGGATCGTGATGCCCTTTTCCCGCTCGAGGTCGTTGGAGTCCATCGCGCGCTCCTCCATGTGCTCGTGAGAGCCGAAGGAGCCGGTCTGCCGGAGCATGGCGTCCACGAGCGTCGTCTTGCCGTGGTCGACGTGCGCGACGATCGCGACGTTGCGCAGATCGGAACGGAGGGCATGCGCCATGAAGGTGTCCTTGAAGTTTCGGGGTTCGCCCGGAATCGGGCCGACCCATTCTACCGGCGCGGCGCTGTGTAGCGGCTGCACCGCGAATTCAGGATGCGTCGCCCTCCGCCAGGAGCAGTTGGTGGCGCAGTTCGCGGCGTGCTGCCTGGGTCTCCGGATCCGGTACCGGGATGGCTGCGATGAGGCGCTGCGTGTACGGCTCCTTCGGCGCGCGCAGGATCTCGTCGCGCGTGCCCTGCTCCGCGATCCGCCCCCGATGGAGCACGACGATGCGATCGGCGAGCGCATCCACCACGGCCAGGTCGTGGCTGATGAAAAGGCACGCGAAGCGGTACTCCCGTTGCAATTCGCTCAGCAGCTCCAATACGCGGGCCTGCACCGAGACATCCAGCGCGCTCGTGGGTTCGTCGGCGACGAGAAGCCGCGGCTTGAGGGCGAGTGCACGCGCGATGCCGACGCGCTGCTTCTGGCCCCCCGACAACTCGTGCGGGTAGCGGTTGCGGTAGCTGCGCGGCAGACGCACCTCGTCCAGGAGCTGCTCGACGCGCGCGTCGAGTTGCTTGCCCTTGGCCTCGCCGGCGAGCATGATCGGCTCGCCGATGCTCTCGCCGATGGGCATACGGGGATTCAGCGACGACGAGGGGTCCTGGAAGACGATGCCGACCTTGCGGCGAAGCGAGGCCACCACCTTCCGAGCGCCGGTGCTGATGTCGATGCCGTCCACGACGAGACGCCCCTCCGCGATGGGCTGCAGGCCGATGGCGGCCCGCCCGATCGTGGACTTGCCCGACCCCGATTCGCCCACGAGCCCGACGATCTCCCCCTCGGCGATACCCAGCGTCACGTCGTCGACGGCGCGGAAGGCGGCGACGCGACGACGCTTGCCGTACTCCACCGATACGTGGTCGAGTTCGAGCACGGGCTTGGCGATCACGGGAGCGGCGGCGGCTTCGGCGATCGTCGCCTGATCCACCCCCGCCTCGACCTCTTCTACGACGTGCGCCAGGCTCTCCACGACATCGACGGCCTCGTGGTCGCCCGACTTCTCGCCCAGGCGCGGCACGGCGGCGAGGAGTTCGCGCGTGTAGGCCTCCTGCGGGTTGCCGAGCACCGCCCGCACGTCACCCTGCTCGACGATGTCGCCGTCTTTCATCACGACGATCCAATCCGCCAGGTCGGCCACCACGCCCATGTCATGCGTGATCAGGAGGATCGCAGAATCCATGCGGTCGCGAAGGTCGCGCAGCAGGTCCAGGATTTCGGCCTGCACGGTGACATCCAACGCCGTGGTCGGCTCGTCGGCGATCAGCAGCGCCGGGTCGAGGCTGATCGATTGGGCGATCATCGCACGCTGACGCTGGCCGCCGGAGAGCTGGTGCGGGTAGGAGTCGAACGCCGTGGCCGGATCGGGGAGTCCGACCAGGCCGAGGAGTTCCAGGGCGCGGGCCTTGGCCTCGGAAGGGCTCTTGGAGGTGTGGCCGCGGATCGCCTCGATGATCTGGAAGCCGACGGTGAGCACCGGGTTGAGGGCCGTCATCGGCTCCTGGAAGATCGCGGCCACCTCCGTGCCGCGCAGTTGACGCAGGGCCCCAGGCTGCAATCCCAGGATCTCGCGCCCGTTGACGCGGATGCTGCCACGCACGCGGCTGTTGCGGGGCAGGAGTCCCAGGATCGACATCGAACTGGCGCTCTTGCCGGAGCCGGACTCCCCCACCACCGCGACGACCTGGCCACGCGCGATGGAGTACGTCAGGTTCTTCGCCGCCGGGACCCAGACGTCGTCGACGGCGAAGTCGACGCTGACGTCGGTCATCTCCAGCGCCGGGGTCGCCGGCTGTGCGGTCGAGGTCATGACAGCGTCCTTTCCGTCCCGCGCGGCGGGAGCGAGACGTCGGGGAATGGGACAATGAACGGATGCCACGCGTCGTGTTCCGTTCGAGGTTCAATCAGGTGTTGAGCATCGTGACGTGGGTGGCGCTGGCGGGAGTGGCCCTGGTGACCGTGCTCACGCCCGGCGTCGCCGCCGCGCCCGGCATCATCCTGGGGGCCGCGAGCGGCGTGGCCCTCGTGTGGGCGCTGCTGTGGTCGCCCCATGTGGCCGTCGACGACGAGGCCGCAGAGATCGCCAACGTTCTCACCGAGTACCGCGTCCCCTGGGCCGCGCTCATCCACATCGACACCCGTTACGCCCTGGTGCTGCACACCCCGCGGCGCCGCATCAGCGCCACCGCGGCACCGGCGCCCGGCGCCATGACCTCTGTCCGAGCCGCGCGCGCTCACCGGCGCTCGGAACAGCCCACCCGGCCGGACGTGCGGCCGGGCGATCTGCCGACGACGGACTCGGGACGCGCTGCTGAACTCGTCCGGGATCGCTGGCACCGGCTGCGCGACAGCGGGCGCATAGAACCGGGGGTGGCCGACCGGACCGAACTGCAGGTGCGTCCGCGCCTCAGCGCGATCGTTGCCATCGTCGCGGGTGCCGCCGGACTCGTGGGGGCGATCCTTCTGGTGTGACCTGCACGTCGGAGTCATGGCGCTGGGGGTGTCGACGTGGGGGGCGCGGTGGCGACGGGCGCGGTGGACGCGGCGGTCGAGCGCGTCGAGGTCGGCTCCTTCGTGCGCCGCAACGAGAATTTCTTCTGCTTGGGGTCGAACGCGTCGCGGAGCCCGTCGCCGACGAAGTTCACCAGGAGCGCCAGCAGCACGATGAACAGCGCGGGCCACCAGAACAGCCACGGGCGGGTCTGGAAGGCGGACTGGTTGTCGGAGATGATCAGGCCCAGCGACACGTCCGGCGGCTGCACGCCGAGGCGGAGGAAGCTCAGCGCGGTCTCCAGGAGGATGGCTGCGGCAGCCAGCAACGTCGCCGCGACGATCACGACGCCGATGGCGTTCGGGAGGATGTGCTTGAAGATGATGCGGGCGTCGCTCGCGCCGGCCACCCGCGCCGCTTCGACGAACTCGCGCTCGCGCAGGCTCAGGAACTCCGCTCGCACGAGGCGCGCGATCGTGGTCCACGAGATGAGCGCGAGGAAGAACGCGAGCGGCCAGACGCCGAGACCACCGGTCGCCCGGCCCACGACGGCGCCGATGACGATGATGGGGATGACGATGACGACATCGGTGATGCGCATCAGGACCGAATCCACGATGCCGCGGTAGTACCCGGCGATCGCGCCGACGACCGTGCCGATGACGGTTCCGACGATGCTGATGACGAACATCACGACGATGGAGTTCTGGATGCCGCGCATCGTCATCGCGAAGTAATCGATGCCGATCCGGTCCTGGCCGAAGGGGTGCTCGCCGAAGGTGACGCCGGAGCCGCCGAGCCACTGCGGGACGAGCGAGAGCGTCGGTGCACCGCCGTTGAGCTGCGTGTTGAGCGAGGTGTAGTTGTGCTTCCACCATCCGGGGATGGGACCGAGTCCCACCGCCGAGATGGAGAACACCGCGATCAGGAGGAACAGGATGCCGGAGACGAGGGCGACCTTGTTCGCGAGGAACCGCCGGAGGATCAGGCGCCCCTGGCTGACGCCGACGGTGTGCTCGTCCTCCCGGGACAGCGGCGCCGGGGTCAGTGCCGGTTCGGGCATCATCTGGGTCATCGGGTGACCTCCGCAGGTCGGAAGATGGCGATCATGCGACGACCCGAACGCGGGGGTCGAGCAGGGCGTACGCGAGGTCCGCGAGGAAGTTGAACGCGATCGCTGTGACGGCGATGATCAGGAAGTACCCCATCACGGGGTTCACGTCCACTCGCTCGATGGAGGAGACGAAGAGCGACCCCATCCCGCTGATGGCGAAGACGCGCTCGGTGATGACCGCTCCGCCGAGCAGCGTTCCGACGTCGGTGGCGATCAGAGTGACGATGGGGATGAGCATGTTCCGCAGCGCGTGGCGCATGACCACGGTGCGCTCGGACACGCCCTTGGCCCGAGCGGTGCGGATGTAGTCCTGGTTCATCACGTCGAGCATCCCGGCGCGGGCGTATCGCGTGTAGCTGGCGAAGGAGATGAGCAGCAGCGCGATGGTGGGCAGGAGCAGATGGGTGAACGAGTCGATCCCCGACAGCCAGACATCACCCGAGAACCCGGGGGTGCTCGCACCCACGGTCGCGATCGGGCGGCCGTTGATCCTCGGGTTGTTCATGTAGACCTGCCAGGACTGCATGTAGCGATCGAGGACGACGAAACCCGAGGAGATGACGGCGACGATGCCGCCGATACGCGCGGCCATGCCGCGATCGGGCCCGCCCAGGAGGAATCCCGTCGCTATGCCGACGGCCAGCGCGAGCAGGCCGAGGATCAAAAGGGTCCCGAACGTGGAGACGTCGAACAGGCCCTGCAGCGCGAAATAGCAGAGGTAGGCGATCGCGCCGTTGAGGCCGGCGATGAGCAGCGCCCGGCGGTTGTCGAGCCCCGCCAGGAGCGCCGTGGCGAGGATGACCGTGCCGCCGATGAGCAGGAGGAGTCCGACGGGGCCGAGCCCCGGCTGGCGGAACCAATCGGTCACATCGAAGTACACCAGGAGGGCCGCGCTCGCCGCGCCCGAGACACCGGCGACGATGAGCCGGCGACGCCCGGGCCCGCCGATCATCGCCTGCCACACGATGGCGCTGACCACGGTGAGTGCGACGATCACCCCGAGGGGGATGGTCGTCTCGGACTGCAGGAAGTTGTTGAACCCGATGGCCAGAAACTCCTTCAGGAGCACGGCCACCAGGAACGCCGGGAGGGAGTACAGGAAGAAGCTCAGCAGCGTCACACCGAAGTCGAACCCGCTGTACTGGCGCAGGGCCGTGACGACGCCCACCGCGACACCGAGGATGATCGCGACGAGGAAGGAGATCATCACCAGCTGCAGAGTCGAGGCCATGGCCGCAGGCAGGATCTCCGTGACCGGGGCGTTCGAGATGGTCGACCCCAGGTCGCACGTGCCGACAAAGGGGATGAGGCACTGCGCGGCGCCGCCGAGCCACAGGAAGTACCGCAAGACCGGCGGCACGTTGAGGTCGAGGTCTGCGATGCGGGCAGCGATCAGCTGCTCACGATTCGGGGCGTTGCTGCCTTCCAGGTCCTGGAGGGGGTTTCCGGCGTTGGCGGCGAGCACGTACATGATGAACGACGCGGCGAGCAGCACCAGAACGGAGACGGCGATGCGCCTGAGGACGAATCCGACCATCGCGTGTCACTTCTTTCGATCGGTCCGACTCACGGGGGAACGTGTTTCGGAAAGAGTAGTCGCGCTCTCTCACGCGCGAAGGTGCGGGGTGCCGGAGCCGTATGACTCCGGCACCCCGCAGGTCACCCGGGTGTCCCCGAGATCAGTCGGCGAGCGTCCACTCCTGCGCGTTCCAGACCAGTCCGGTCTGACCCCCGAAGTACTCGACGCCCGCGACGGTGCCGTTGTCTGCGAACAGACCCGGCAACTGGAAGAGCGGCAGACCGTAGAAGTCGGCGGCGGTGGCCGCGTCGATCTCGACCTTGATCTCCGACAGGCGATCCTCGTCGACGGTCACCTGGCTCTCGTCCACGAGCTCGTCGACCGCCGCGTTGGAGTAGAGGTTGTAGTTTCCACCACCGGCCGTCTTGAAGATCTGCGGAAGCGCAGCGTTACCGGCACCCGGCGACACCCACCCGAAGATGGACGCGTCGTAGCTGCCGCTGCCGAGCAGGGAGCTCCAGTCGGGCGATCCGGCATCCTCGATGACGAAGCCCGCCTCCTGGGCCGACTGCTGGATGGCCCGGAAGCTGTCCACGCGGTTCGGGTTGTTGGTGTTGTAGAGGATCCGCACCGTGGGAGTGGCGCCGTTCAGCAGCGCCCGGGCACCCTCGATGTCGGGTTCGGTGTACTCGTCGTACCCGCTCGCGGCCACCGCATCCTCGTACTGTGCGTCCGTGGGCAGGAAGATCTGCGAGTTGAGCACGCCGGCCTCGGGGTTGATCGGGGTGACGATCGAGTCGAGGATCTGCTGACGCGGGACGGTCATGAGGAACGCCTCACGAACGGCCGGGTCGGCGAAGACACCGGCGAAGGTCAGGTCGAGGTGGTCGTACGCGAGCTCATCGCCGGAGTGCACGGTGGCGTTGGCATTCTCCAGGGCCGTCAGGGTGTCGGCAGACGGCTGCGGCTGGATCGCGTTGACCTCGCCGTTCTGAAGTGCCGTGACCTGTGCGTTGGCGTCGCCGATGAAGCGGAGGATCAGCTGGTCGTACGCCGGCGACATGTCGCCCTGGTACTCGGGGTTCCTCTCCAGCGTGATGCTCGACTCCGGCACGAAGTCGGTCACGATGAACGGACCGCTGGCGACCAGCAGGCTCTCATCCGTCGGCATCGCGGTGACGTCGTATCCGGTGTTCCAGAACTCCGCGGCCGCCTGCAGCGTCGGGTTGGCCGGCACCGGGGCGTCGGGGTTTCCCTCGGGCAGCGTGTTGATCGTCGCGATGAACTCCTCGAGCGGGACGCCCGCCTTCTCCGCGATGACGTGCGCCGGCTTGCCGATCGGGTTCACGAGCTCCCAGTCGACGTACGGGGTGGAGTAGGTCAGCGTCATCGACATGTTGTCTTCGCTGATCTCAGGGAAAGAGGTCGTGTCCAGGCCCGCGGTGCTGCCGGCGAGTGTGAAGTACTGCGTTCCGCCGTTCGTCGACTCGCCCGTCGCGGGGTCGATGACGGCGTCGTCGAACCAACCGGAGTTGATGACCCAGTTGACGAGCATGTCATCGGCGGTGATGGGTTCGCCGTCGCTCCAGGTCAGCCCCTCGTTGAGGGTGTACTCGACCGTCAGCGGGTCGTCGGAGATCTTCTCGTACGTTCCGAAGTCCTCGTTGGGCAGGATGCTGTAGTCCGAGTCGAGACGGAGGAAACCGCCGAGACCGAGTCCGCCGCTCACACCGGTGAGGTAACCGACCATGCCGTTGGTGTTGAGGTTCGCGTCGGGGGTGTCACCGTTGAACGACGTGAAGGCGTTGGTTGTCGCGATCGTGATCGTGCCGCCCTCAGAGGAGGTCTCCTCCTCCGTCCCGCCGCTCGTCGTGCAGCCGGCGAGCGCGAGAGCCGCGACTGCGACACCGGCCCCCGCGGTTAGGGCGCGCTTGCGCCATGTCATTCCCGACACATTTCCTCCTGTGGAAAGGGTGATGCACCCGCCGAGGCAGCGATGCCATTTCCGGGGGGCACGGATACGAAAACTGTAGGGAGGCGTGCAGGGTTGGTCAAAACGTGTGTGGAAAACGTTACAGACACTTAACTCGCGGGGAACGGCGTGTGGCAATCTGACAAGATGCGGGTATCCAGCGAGGGAAACGCGGATGGGTCGGCCGCATCCCTCGGCCGCGCGGGGCGCGTCCGTCTGCGGTGGGAGATCGGCCTCGTCTTGGCCGTCAGCGTCGGCCAGTCCGCGCTGTACTCCGTTCTCTCCCTCGTGCGGGCGTCGCTGCGGACCACCCCGATCGGGCAGCAGCAGACGCAGCTCAACCCCACGCGGGATGCCGAGGCGGCGTGGGATGCGCTCTACCGGTTTCTCGACATCGCGTTCTCGCTCGCGATCGTCGCGCTGGTCATCTACCTCCTGTGGGAGCCGGGGCGCAATGCGCTGCGACGCATCGGGCTCGATTTCCGCGGATTCGGGGGCGACGTCACCCGGGCGGCGCTCCTGGCACTGGCCATCGGCCTCCCGGGGCTGGCGCTGTATGCCCTCGGACGCGCGCTCGGCCTGAACGTGGCGGTGGTCGCGTCTCCGCTGGACACGGCTTGGTGGGTGGTGCCGCTGCTGGTGCTGGCGGCCGCGCGGGCGGGGCTGACCGAGGAGGTCATCTTCGTCGGCTACCTGTTCGATCGGCTGCGGCGCCTCGGCTGGTCGTGGTGGAGCATCATCCTCGCCACCGCGGCCCTTCGCGGCGCGTATCACGCGTACCAGGGCTTCGGCGCGATCGTCGGGAACTTCGCGATGGGCGTCGTGTTCGGGTGGTGCTACCGCCGGTGGGGCCGCGTCATGCCGCTCGTGATCGCGCACACCGTCATCGACGTCGTCGCCTTCATCGGCTACCCCCTCGCCGCCGCCCTCTGGCCCACCGTCTTCGCCCCCTCCCCTCCCCCGTCCCCCTCCCCGCCCCCGTCCTGACCGCCCCCGTCCTGACCGCGAGACTGCACCGTGCCGACGAGAGCGCGGCATTATGTCGGGGTCTCGTCGGCAGCGTGCGGTCTCGCGGCCCCGACGGCCACTCCTCCACAGGGCGCGTTACGGGATGCGTCATCCACCGGGCTTGCGGGGCGCCCGCTCGCGGGCGGGGGGCGGGTGGATCGTGGCGGGATGATCGAGGACCCGTTACCCGCTGCCGCCAGTCCCGTCCCGCTCCTCCGCGCGCGCGACGCCCCGCACACGACCCGCGCGGTGCGTTCGGGCGACCTCACACCGGTGCTGCGAGGTGTTTACGCCCCGACGCAAGACTGGTCACGCCTCGCACCCTGGGAGCGCTATCTCGCACGGGTCCACGGCGCCGTGCTGCAGCATCCCGACGAGCCGACCTGCTTGGAAGCGGCGGCGGCGATTCACGCGCTCCCCATCTTCGGCGACCCCGGACTGGTGCACCTGCTCGGGGACGGATCAGGCACCTCGCGCGTGACGGGCGGCATCCACGTGCACACCAGCCGAGATCCTCGTTCCATCGTCACGATCCGAGGAGCGCTGGCGACGAGTCTCGCGGACACTGTCGTGGACATCGCACGGACCCGCCATCCTGCAATCGGGCTCGCGGTTGCGGATGCCGCTCTCGGCCGCGACCCTTCCCTGACGGTGGAGGCACTGGTCGCGCTGAACGAGGCGCGAGCATCCTCACGTGGTCGTCGGCACGCTCGGTGGGCGCTTCATCGAGCATCCGCGGCGTCAGAATCGGCGCTCGAATCCGTCGATCGGGCCGTGATCGAGTGGCTGGGATTCCCTGACCCCGAGCTCCAGGTATGGATCGGCGAGGGGCCCGACGCGGACCGCGTGGACAAGTGGTGGCCGGAGTTCGCCGTCGCCGGCGAAAGCGACGGCGATCTGAAGTACGACGGCCGGTACGGCGATGCATCCGTCGCTCTACGGAAACGTCACGGGCGCGACGCACGCCTGTTCCGCAACGGCGTCCGCGCCGTGCCCCACTGGGGGTGGGTCGAGGCGCTGGCGAGCGACCCGCTGGAGGCGATACTGGCGTCGGCGGGGCTGCCGATCATCCGAGCCCAGAACTCGGCGCAGCTTTTCGCCCTTCGCCGAGCACTGCGCACCCCCACCGGACGCGCCTGACAGCGAGACTGCACCCCGTCGACGAACCTGCGACATTATGTCGCGCGCTCGTCGGCAGCATGCAGTCTCGCCGCGAAGCCGGGCGGGCCGGGCGGGCCGGGGCCGGCCGGGCCGGGCTAGGCGAAGGCCTCGACGGGAGGGCAGGCGCACACGAGGTTGCGGTCGCCGTAGGCCTGGTCGATGCGGCGGACGGGGGGCCAGTACTTCGCGCGCACAAGCGAGCGCACGGGGTACACCGCGGTCTCGCGGGAGTAGGGATGCGACCACTGCGCGGTCACGACCGACTCCGCGGTGTGCGGGGCGCCCACGAGCGGGTTGTCGTCGGCCGGCCACTCCCCCGCCGCCACGGCGTGCGCCTCGGCGTGGATTGCGATCATCGCCTCCACGAACCGGTCGAGTTCGCCGAGGTCCTCCGACTCCGTCGGTTCCACCATGAGCGTTCCCGCGACCGGGAACGACATCGTGGGCGCGTGGAACCCGTAGTCGATGAGGCGCTTGGCCACATCGTCGACGGTGACGCCGGTCTCCTCCCGCAGCGGACGGAGGTCGAGGATGCACTCGTGCGCGACGAGCCCGCCCTCCCCCGCGTAGAGCACCGGAAAGTGCTCGCGCAGCCGCGCGGCGATGTAGTTCGCACCGAGAACGGCGGATGCCGTGGCATCCCGGAGCCCCTCGGTGCCCATCATCCGCACGTACGCCCACGAGATGGGGAGGATCCCGGCCGACCCGTGCGGGGCGGCCGACACCGGCCCGCCGTCGAAGACGGCGCCCGCGCGATCAGCGCTCGAGAGAACACCGTGGTCGGCCCGCTGCGAGAACGGATGCGACGGCAGGTACGGCGCCAGGTGCGCCTTCGCCGCGACGGGCCCGACCCCCGGTCCCCCGCCGCCGTGCGGGATCGCGAAGGTCTTGTGGAGGTTCAGGTGCGACACGTCGCCACCGAGGTCGCCGAACCGGGCGTAGCCGAGCAGGGCGTTGAGGTTCGCGCCGTCGACGTAGACCTGGCCGCCGGCGTCGTGCACGGCCTGCGTGATCGCCAGCACGTCGTGCTCGTACACGCCATGCGTGGAGGGGTAGGTGATCATGAGCGCGGCGAGCTCGTCGGCGTGCGCGGCGATCTTGGCGCGCAGGTCGTCGAGGTCGACGTTGCCCGCCTCGTCGCACGCGACCACGACCACCCGCATCCCCGCCAGCACCGCGGATGCGGCGTTGGTGCCGTGCGCGGACGACGGGATGAGGCACACTACCCGGCCGAGGTCGCCGCCTGCCCGGTGGAACCCGCGGATGGCGAGGAGCCCGGCGAGCTCGCCCTGCGAGCCGGCATTGGGCTGCAGCGACACGGCGTCGTACCCCGTGACCTCGGCCAGCCACCGCTCGAGCTGCTCGATGAGGGCGAGGTACCCGCGGACGTCCTCCTCGGGGGCGAAGGGGTGGACGCGGGAGAACTCCGGCCACGACACCGCCGCCATCTCGGTGGCCGCGTTGAGCTTCATCGTGCACGAGCCCAACGGGATCATGCCGCGGTCCAGCGCATAGTCGCGGTCGGAGAGCAGCTTGAGGTAGCGCATCATCGCCGTCTCGCTGCGGTGCGCGGAGAACACCGGGTGGGTGAGGTACTCGTCCGCACGCCGCAGGCTCGACGGCACGCCGCGCACCGGTTCGGCGCCGGCGAATTCCAGGCGACGCTCGCCCGTCTCGGGGAGGCCGAATGCGGCGGCGACGGCGGCGAGGTCTTCCGCGGTGGTCGTCTCATCGACCGACACGCCGACGGTCGTGTCATCCAGCCACAGCAGCTGGTATCCCCGTTCCCGGGCGCGGCGGATGACGTCCTCCGCCCGGCCCGGCACCGACACGCGGATCGTGTCGAAGAACGACTCCGAGACGAGGATGAGGTCGTAGTCGCGCAGCTCCGCGGCGAGCGCCTCGGCCTTGCGTGCGACCTCGGTCGCGATGGCGCGCAAGCCGTCCGGGCCGTGGTAGACGGCGTACATGGCGGCCATGACGGCCAGCAGCACCTGCGCGGTGCAGATGTTCGACGTCGCCTTCTCCCGGCGGATGTGCTGTTCGCGGGTCTGCAGCGACAGGCGGTACGCGGGATGCCCCGCCGCATCCTGCGACACCCCGACGAGCCGGCCGGGAAGCTGACGCTCGAGCCCGGCGCGCACGGCCATGTATCCGGCGTGCGGTCCACCGAATCCCAGCGGCACGCCGAACCGCTGCGTCGTGCCGACCGCGACGTCGGCACCGAACGAACCAGGCGAGCGCAGCAGGGTGAGCGCGAGGAGATCGGCGGCCACGACCGCGAGCCCGCCCTGACCGTGGACGGCCTCCACAACCGGGGCCGGATCCCAGATCCGCCCGGATGCGCCGGGGTACTGGATGAGCGCGCCGAAGACCTCCTCGTCCACGGCCTGAGCCGACAGGTCGGCCACGCGCAGGTCGATCCCGACGGCCTCGGCCCGGTGGCGCAGGAGGGCCCTCGTCTGCGGCAGCGCGTCGGAGTCGACGAGGAACACGTTCGAGCGCGATTTCGATGCGCGGCGGGCCAGCAGCATCCCCTCGACGACCGCGGTGGATTCGTCGAGCATCGACGCGTTCGCCGTCGCGAGCCCCGTGAGGTCGCTCACCATGGTCTGGAAGTTGATGAGCGCCTCCAGGCGCCCCTGCGAGATCTCCGGCTGGTACGGCGTGTACGCGGTGTACCAGGAAGGGTTCTCCAGCACGTTGCGGGCGATGACCGACGGCGTGAACGTGTCGTAGTAGCCGAGCCCGATCATGGGACGCGCCGTGCGGTTCTGCGAGGCGAGCGCGCGCAACTCCGCGAGCGCCTCGGCCTCCGTGGCCGCGGGCGGGATGTCGCTGGTCGCGCGGTCGCGGACCTGGATGGCGGCGGGCACCGCCGTCCGCACGAGGGCGTCGACGCTGTCGTACCCGAGCACGTCGAGCATGCGGCGCTGCGCCGAAGCATCCGTGCCGATGTGCCGCGCGGCGAAACCGGGCACGGCGTCCGCCCGGCCGGATGCGGAAGCGGATGCGGTCATGACGGGCCGCCGGTGAGCCGCGTGTATGCCGCGCGGTCGAGGAGCTCCGCGTCGGCGGAGGCGGGGTCGACGCGGATCTTCAGCAGCCAGCCGTCGCCGTACGGATCGGAATTCACCAGCGACGGGTCATCGACGACCGCGTCGTTCACGGCCACCACCTCACCGGCCAGCGGCGCGTATAGCTCGCCGACCGACTTGGTCGATTCGATCTCGCCGCAGATCTGACCCGCGGTGACCGCGGAGCCGGTCGCGGGCAGGTCGACGAAGACGATGTCGCCGAGCAGATCGGCGGCGAAGTCGGTGATGCCGACGGTCGCCACCGTCTGCTCCGAGCCGGTCGACAGGTCGCCGTCGAGCGCGACCCACTCGTGCTCGGGGGTGTATTTGAGGGCGTCGAGATCGGTCATTTCTTCCTCCGATAAAAGGGCAGGGCGGTCACGGTCGCGGGGATGCGGGTCCCCCGTACGTCGAGGGACAGTTCGGTGCCCGGCTCGCTGACACCGGGGTCGACGAAGGCCAGCGCGATGGGATGCCCGAGGGTCGGGCTCAGGGCCCCGCTGGTGATCTGCCCGACCACGGCGTCGCCGTCGTGCACGGCATACCCGGCGCGCCCGGCGCGGCGGCCCTCGGAGACGAGCCCCACGAGCACGGGCGCGTCGGCGGATGCGGCGGCATCCAGCCCGGCTCTCCCCACGAAGTCGTCCTTGTCGGCGGCGACGACCCGGCTGAGGCCGGCCTGGGCAGGCATCACGCCGAGGCCCAGCTCGTGGCCGTAGAGCGGCATCCCCGCTTCCAGCCGCAACGTGTCGCGCGCCGCGAGCCCGGCGGGGACCAGGCCGAACGGCTCGCCCGCCGCGAGCACGGCGTCCCAGAGCGCGCCGGCCGCCTCCGCCGGCACCACCAGCTCGAACCCGTCCTCGCCGGTGTACCCCGTGCGGGCCACGTGCACGCGCACAGGGTCGCCGGCGCGGGGACGGAAGAGCGCGTGGGCTAAGCGGTAGTACTTCTGCTCGTCGATGGGCGTGGAGTAGTCCGAGAGATCGGCGACGGCGGCGAGGACGGCCGCTGCCCGCGGGCCCTGCACCGCGATCAAGGCGGTCTGCTCGGTCTCATCGGTGACGGAGACGTCGAAGTGCTCCGCCCGTTCCGCGAACGCCTCGGCCACCGCATCCCGGTTGCCCGCGTTGGCGATGACCAGGAAGTGATCCGGGCCGTGCCGGTACGCGATCACGTCGTCGACGATGCCGCCTCCCGGCGCGAGGACGAGGGAGTACTTGGCCTGGTCGACCGCGAGGGCCGACAGGCGCCCCGCCAGCGCGTAGTCCAGGAAGGCGGCGGCATCGGACCCGCGCACATCGAACTCGGCCATGTGCGAGATGTCGAAGAGCCCGGCCGTCCGGCGCACCGCGTGGTGCTCGGCGAGGTCGGAGCTGTACCGCACGGGCATGAGCCACCCGCCGAAGTCCGTGAACGACGCGCCGAGGGCCTCGTGGCGTTGGTGCAGCGGCGTGGTGCGGGGGCCTGGCATGAGTTCTCCCGTCGCGATCGGGCAGGCACCGGACGGTGTCTGTGAACTCCCCCTCTGTCATCGGCCTGAGAGTTTCGCCGCCGCATCCGAAACGGGATGCAGCGGCTTTCACCGTCGGCGGACCGGGCGGTGCATCCCGATCGCTTTCCAGAGTGGCCGACCCACGCGGTACGCGGACCTGAGAGATTGGCGGGGAGGCTTGCTCCTTCGGTGCCCGGCAGGGTGCGCCCGGGCTCTCCCGCGGGGGTTGAGGCCGATATTCGGTTGTCAGCCGGAGCCGGCGGCCGCCCGAGGGCGATCCGCGCGGCCAGCATAGCGCGCGGTCAGCGCCGGCAGGACCCCGAGGGTACGGCGGCGTCGAACGCGTCGAGCCGAGCGAGCACCGGGTTCAGTTCCGTCGGGGTCATCGCGTACCCGATGTCATCGCCGACGTCGGAGCGGGCGAACACGACGCCGGCCACCTGCCCGTCGGTGGTGAGCAGCGGTCCGCCGGAGTTGCCCGGCTGCACGGTGGCGGCGAGGGCGTAGATCTCGCGCGGCGCCGAGGAGGAGTCGGAGATGTCGGGCACGGCCACGGTGCCCACCGACACGACCTGTGCAGCGCCCGAGGTGAACGGACCCCCGTGCGGGTATCCCTGCACCACGGCGGCAGCGCCCACGGGGAGCGTCGGCGACACTGCGAGCGGGTCGGCGTCGAGGCCCTCCACGGCGACCACGGCGAGGTCGTCCACGGGGTCGAAGTACACCACGCGTCCGTCGCGCGCCGCTTCGCCGGGCAGTTCCACGACGGGTTGCTCCACGCCGGCGACCACGTGGGCGTTGGTGACGACCAGTTCCGGTGAGACGGCGAACCCGGTCCCGCTCGCGGTGATTCCGCACGCATAGGCGACGCCGGTGATCTTGGCCACCGACTGCGCGGCGCGAGCCAGGGCGGGGTCATCCAGCGCGACATCCGGTGCACTCGGCGTGACCGCGGGCTCGAGCAGGCGTCCGAGGGTGGGAAGTCCCTCCTCGAACACCGATCCGCGCAGCTGTGCGAGCGCGGCCCGCACCGGAGCCGGGGTCGCCCAGTCGATCGTGCGCAGCACCGTCGAGGATGCCAGGGCACTGGAAACCACGGGAGTACCGGTGGAGACGAGGGCGCCGCCGACGAAGGAGATCGCCAGCACGGCGGCCAGGCCGCTCACCACCCCGCCGAGGATGCGCTCGGGGATGCGGAGACGGATGCGGTCGACCCCACGGCGGAGGCCCCGCCCGATCGCCGACCCGATGGCCGCGCCCAGGAGCAGGAGGAAGATGCCGGTCGCCGCGACGGCGAGCGTGCGCCACGCGGCCAGGGGCACCCACGTCCCCACGAGCGGCATGAGCCAGTACGCCGCCACTGCGCCGACCGCCAGCCCCGCGAACAGCCCGACGCTGGCGAGGAACCCGCGACGCACACCGATGAGTACCGAGACGGCCAGCAGCACGATCAGGAGGACGTCCACGAGCAGCACGGGTTCACGCTAGGCGCGAATCCTGGGAACCTCCCCCGTCGAGTCGCCACGTTCCGTTGTTTCTCGCACGGATGTCCGACGTTTGCTGGCGAGTCGACGGGCGGGTGGGGGCGGGATGGGGGCGGGATGGGGGGGGTGCTTGCGCTTCGGGTCACTCTGACACTAAGATCCAGGCAGTAAAGGTCATGATGACACAAACCACCGCATCCCGCCCCGGCGTCGACGACGCCCGCGTCGCCGTGTCCACCGTGATCTTCAGCCTCCGGCGCCGCCCGGAGGACGACGTCGCGGCGCTCGTCCTCCCCCTCGTGCGCCGCACCCGCGAACCGTACGACGGCGCGTGGGCGCTCCCGGGTGGATGGCTCGACCCGGCGGAGAGCCTGGATGCGGCGGCCTCGCGCACGCTCGCCGAGACCACGGGCCTGACCCCCAGCTACCTCGAACAGCTCTACGCCTTCGGCGCCGTGGACCGCTCCCCCACCCGCGTCGTCTCGATCGTGTACTGGGCGCTCCTTCGTGCCGACGAGGTCGACGCGCAGGTCGCCGCGCACGCCCAGGGCGGCGATGCGCCGGAGAACGTCGAGTGGTTCGAGGTCGCAAACCTCCCGCGTCTCGCCTTCGACCACAACGACATCGTCGAGTACGCCCTCTGGCGCCTGCGCAACAAGGTCGGCTACAGCCGCATCGCGCACGGTCTCCTCCCCGCCGAATTCACTCTCGCGGAGCTCCGCGAGGTGAACGAATCGATCCTCGAGCGGCGCCTGGACCCGGCCAACTTCCGCCGCCAGGTGGAAAGCTCCGGCACCCTCATCCCGACCGACCGCTTCCGCACCGGGAGCCACCGACCCGCTCGCCTGTACCGCTACAACCGGGACGTCGAGCTCGCCGACCGCGGGCCCCTGACGACCCGCAACTGATCGGAATCGACATGCCCGCGACGCTGCTCAACCCGCACCCGATCGACCCGTCGGTCGACCACGAGATCCAGGCGATCGTTGCCGGCGCCTCGACCTCGTCCACCTGCACCACCGACCTCGCCGCCGGCCCGTGGGCCTTCGACGTGCGCCCCGGCTACGGACCCGGTGCATCCATGGGCGACGTCATCCCCACCGGAGCCCCGCGGCAGGGCGAACTCCCGGCGGAGTACCGCGACGCGCCCGCCGACGAGCTGGACGACCGCATCCGCGCCGCCAAGGCCGCGCTCGGCGATCGCGTCATGGTGCTCGGCCACTTCTACCAGCGCGAAGAGGTCATCCGCCACGCCGACTACGTGGGCGACTCGTTCCAGCTCGCCGGCGCCGCGAAGGCGCACCCGGAGGCGGAGGCGATCGTGTTCTGCGGCGTGCACTTCATGGCCGAGACCGCCGACCTGCTCTCCCAGCCCCACCAGGCCGTCATCCTGCCGAACCTCGCCGCCGGCTGCTCGATGGCCGACATGGCCGACATCGACCAGGTGGAGGAGTGCTGGGAGCAGCTCGAGGAGGCCTTCGGAGATCTCGACACCCCGGGCCCCGACGGTCTCGTCCCAGTAGTGCCGGTGACGTACATGAATTCCTCGGCCGCGATCAAGGGGTTCGTCGGCCGGCACGGAGGGATCGTCTGCACGTCGTCCAACGCGCGCACCGTGCTGGAGTGGGCGTTCGCCCGCGGCCGCCGCGTCCTGTTCTTCCCCGACCAGCACCTGGGACGCAACACCGCCAAGGCGATGGGCGTGCCGCTGGACCAGATGCCCCTGTGGAACCCGCGCCGCCCCCTCGGCGGGAACGACGAGATCACGCTCTACGACAGCCGCGTCATCCTGTGGCACGGTTTCTGCTCGGTGCACCGCCGCTTCACCGTCGACCAGATCGACCAGGCCCGCGCCGAGCACCCGGGCGTGCGCGTGATCGTGCATCCCGAGTGCCCCATGGACGTCGTGGATGCCGCGGATGAGGCGGGCTCCACCGACTTCATCCGCAAGGCCATCGCGGCTGCGACGGAGCCCACCACGTTCGCGATCGGCACCGAGGTGAACCTCGTGCAGCGCCTCGCGGCGGAGTACCCGCAGCACACGATCTTCTGCCTCGACCCGGTGGTCTGCCCCTGCTCGACCATGTACCGCATCCATCCCGGCTACCTCGCGTGGGTGCTGGAATCCCTCGTGCGCGGAGACGTCATCAACCGCATCACCGTGCCCTCCTCGGTGTCGGAGCCCGCCACGGTCGCCCTCGAGCGGATGCTGGCGGCCAAGCCCCAGGCACAGGTCGGGTCGTGACCGCGGTCGTCGTGATCGGCTCCGGCATCGCCGGACTCGCCGCGGCACTGCACGCCAGGACCGCGGGGTGCACCGTGACGCTCGTCACGAAGGACGTGCTCGAGCACGCCAACACGCGGTTCGCGCAGGGCGGCATCGCCGGCGTGCTCTTCGACGACGACAGCATCGACGCGCACGTGCGCGACACCCTGGCCGCCGGGGCGGGACTGGCCGACCCGGCGGCGGTGCGCGTCCTGGCGACGGAGGGTCCCGCGCGCATCCGCGAGCTGGTCGAACTGGGCGTCGCCTTCGACCGGGGCGCGGACGGCTCCTACGCCAAGGGCCGGGAAGCGGCCCACTCCTACCCGCGCATCGTGCACGCCGGCGGCGACGCCACCGGGTGGGCCATCGAGCGCGCCCTGGCCGCTCGCGTGCGCGCCGCGGACGTGCGCGTGGTCGAGCACGCCTTCCTCGCAGACCTCGCCGGGAGCCCGGAACGCGTCACCGGCGTCGATGTGGTGCGCCGGCGCCGCGTCCCCGGCTCCGCGGGCGCCGAGGACCGCCTCGAGCGGATTCCGGCGGACGCCGTGGTGCTCGCCACCGGCGGGGCGGGGCAGCTGTACGCGCACACCACCAACCCGGCCGTGGCCACCGGCGACGGCATCGCCGCGGCCCTGCGGATGGGAGCGGCCGTGAGCGATCTCGAATTCGTGCAGTTCCATCCCACGGTGCTCGTGGGTGAGACGGTGCTCCTGGGTGAGACGGTGCTGGGTGGGGGCGAGCCGTTCCTGGTGTCCGAGGCCGTACGGGGCGAGGGCGCCACCTTGATCGACGACGACGGCCGTCGGTTCGCCTTCGACGCGCACCCGGATGGGGAACTCGCCCCGCGGGACGTCGTCGCCCGTGCGATCGTGCGCGCGATGGAAGACCAGGGCGGGCGTCCGGTGCGC
Source organism: Microbacterium sp. Z6_144 (assembly GCF_057197625.1). NCBI lineage: Bacteria > Bacillati > Actinomycetota > Actinomycetes > Micrococcales > Microbacteriaceae > Microbacterium > Microbacterium sp. Z6_144. Next base: position 1,282,095 of record NZ_JBXVPT010000001.1, on the reverse strand, counting down.
CTGGATGCCCGCGGCCTCCGCGCGACGCCGGAGGCGACCGCCGCGTTCCTCGCCGACCGGTTCCCGACCATCGACGCCGCGGTGCGCGCCCGCGGGTGGGACTGGGCCCGCGAACCCATCCCGGTGACCCCGGCAGCGCACTACCTCATGGGCGGCGTCGACACCGACCTCCACGGCCGCACGAGCGTGCCCGGCCTCTACGCGGTCGGCGAGGTCGCCCGCACCGGCGTGCACGGCGCGAACCGCCTCGCCTCCAACTCGCTGCTGGAGGGCGCGGTCTTCGGCGCGCGCGCGGGGGACGTCATCGCCGCCGACGCGCGATCAGCGTGGCCCGCCACCGCACCGGCGCCCGCTCGCCCGCTCCGGGTCGCGTCCGTGCGTGCGTTGGCCGACCACGGTACGGCGGGCGAGCGATTCTCGCGCTCCGCCCTGCAGCGGCTGATGTGGGACGCAGCCGGCGTCGAGCGCTGTGCGCCCGGGCTCGAGCACGCGGCATCCGTCATCGCCGGCTGGCGCGCCACCCGGCCGGCCGCAGCCACGGTGCCCGAGCACGAGGACGCGAACCTGCTGCTGGTGGCCGAGCACCTCGTGGCGGCGGCCCGTGCACGCACCGCGTCGGTCGGTGCCCATTTCCGCGTCGACGCCGCGCCGGCAGCGTCCGCCGCGCCGGCCATGGAAGGAGCCGCCTGATGCTCACCCCCGCCCTGATCCAGCGCACGGTCGCCGCCGCCCTCGAGGAAGACGCCCCGTGGGGCGACGTGACCAGCGCCACGCTGATCGTCGAGACCGCCGTCGCGCGCGCAGAACTCGTCGCCCGGGAGCCCGGGATCTTCAGCGGGGGCGAGGTCTTCGCCGCCGCGTTCTCCCTCACCGATCCCCGCACCCGCGTCGACCTCCTGGCCGAGGACGGCGAGTACGTCGAGGCCGGCGCGACGCTGGCACTGGTCTCCGGTCCCGCCCGGGCCGTGCTGACCGCCGAGCGCATCGGGCTGAATTTCGCGCAGCGGATGACGGGGATCTCCACGCTCACCGCGCAGTACGTCGCCGAGGTCGCGCACACCGGGGCCCGGATCGCCGACACCCGCAAGACGACGCCGGGCCTGCGGGCCTTCGAGCGCCACGCCGTGCGGATGGGCGGGGGTCACAACCATCGCTTCTCGCTCTCGGACGCGGTCATGGTGAAGGACAACCACCTCGCCGTGCTCGCCCAGAAGGGGGTGTCGGTGACCGCGGCCCTGCAGGGGGCGATCGCGCAGCTGCCGCACACCACCCACGTCGAGGTGGAGGTGGATCGTCTGGACCAGATCGAGGCGGTGCTCGCCGCCGGGATCGGCACGATCATGCTCGACAACTTCTCCCTCGCCGACCTGCGCACCGGCGTCGCGCAGATCGCCGGTCGCGCCATCGTGGAGGCCTCGGGCGGCGTCGATCTGTCCACCGTCCGTGCCATCGCCGAGACGGGCGTCGACGTGATCTCGGTCGGCGCCCTCACGCACTCGGCGCCGGCGCTCGACCTCGGTCTGGACGTGCGCGTCGGCCCGGCGTGAGCATGCTCTACCTCGACGCCGCTGCCACCACTCCCGTGCGAGGAGAGGTGCTCGAAGCGATGATGCCGTACCTCACACGGGAGTTCGGCAACGCGTCCAGCCACCACACCGTGGGCGAAGCCGCCGCATCCGCCCTCACCGACGCCCGCTCTCGCGTGGCCTCGGTGCTCGGCATGCGCCGCGGTGACATCGTCTTCACCTCCGGGGGCACCGAGGCCAACAACCTCGCGGTGAAGGGCATCGCGATCGCCGCTCAGCTCAATCGGGGCGCCGCGCGCGTGATCACGACCGCGATCGAGCACGAGTCGATCCTCGCGTCGGCCGACTACCTCCGCCGCGTGCACGGGTTCGCCATCGACGTCGCGCCCGTCGACGCCGGCGGCCGCGTCGACGTCGCCGCTGTGGCCGGGATGCTGCGGGAGGACACGGCGCTCATCAGCCTCGGGTACGCCAATAACGAGGTCGGCACGGTGCAGGATGCCGCCGCCCTTGCCGCCGTGGCCTCGGCCGGCCGCATCCCCCTCCACCTCGACGCCGTGCAGGCGGCAGGCTGGCTGGCGCTTGACGCCACCGGCGCCGACGCGCTGTCGATCGCCGGGCACAAGATCGGCGCGCCGAAGGGCACCGGCGTGCTCGCCGTCCGCGGCCGCATCCCCCTCGAGCCGCTGATGCACGGCGGCGGGCAGGAACGCGGACGCCGGTCGGGCACCGAGGACGTCGCCGGAGCCGTCGGATTCGCCACCGCCCTTGAGCTTGCCGAGGCCGACCGCGCCGAAGTCGCCGTCCGCGTCGCTGCCCTGCGCGACGAATTCGTCGCCCGCATCCGGACGCTGCTGCCGGATGCCCGCGTCACGGGCCATCCCATCCACCGGCTCCCCGGCACCGCGAGCTTCGTCTTCCCCGGCACGAGCGGCGAGGCGATCCTCCTCGAGCTGGAACGGCGCGGCGTCGTCTCCTCGAGCGGGTCGGCGTGCGCGGCGGGCAGCGACGAGGCCTCCCACGTGCTGGTGGCCCTGGGGATCGACACCGACACGGCCCGCACCGCCGTGCGGTTCACTCTGCCGCGGTCGCTGTCGGACTCGCTCGCTCCGGTCGCCGACGCGCTGGCCGCCTCGGTCGCGGCGGTACGATCGGGCGCGTGAGCGCGATCACGGTCATCGTGCCCGGGCACGATGTCGCGGAGTACGTCCCGGACGCCCTCGGCTCGCTGCGGGCGCAGACACGCACCGACTGGGCGGCGGTGCTCGTGGACGACGCCTCCACCGACGCCACGGGCCATCTGTTCGCCGCCGCCGCCGACCGGGATCCGCGGTTCCGGTTCGTGCGGCACGACACCCGTCGCGGGCTGGCGGCGGCCCGCAATACCGGCCTTGACCTCGTCGACACCCCGCTCCTGGGGTTCCTCGACGCCGACGACCGCCTCCGTCCCGATGCGCTCCGCCGCCTCATCGGCGTCCTCGACGCCTCCGGCAGCGACTTCGCCGTGGGCGCGTACGTCCGCCTCCGCCCCGACGGCGTCGGCGGCTACGCGGCCGGGTCGGTGCAGCCGTGGGTGACCGCTGCGACGCACCCGGCCCGCGTCGCCACGACGCTCGTCGAACACCCCGACGCATCCGGCAACATCGTGGCGTGGTCCAAGGTGAGCCGGACGGAGTTCTGGCACCGCACGGGCCTGCGCTTCCCCGAGGGCCGCCTGTACGAAGACCAGGTCGTCGCGCAGCGGATGTACGCCGGCGCCCGCGCGTTCGACATCGTGCCCGACGTGGTCGTGGAATGGCGCGAGCGCGCCGACGGCACCTCGATCACGCAGGGGCGGGACACCCTTCCCGTGCTGCAGGAGTACCTCGCTGCGATGCGGGGCGGCATCGACGTGCTCGCCGCGGCCGGCATGCACGCCGCCGTGCAGTCGCGGGTCCGCCTCATCCTGACCATGGACGTCCCGCCGCTCGTGGAGCTCGCCCGCACCCACCCCGACGCCGCCTACCGCCGCACGCTCGGCGCCTTCGTCCGCGACATCCACGCCCTGTCCGCCGTGCCGGCCGAGGCGCCCCCGGTGTCGGCCGCCCTGCTGTGGTGACCCGCTTCCCGCCGGCGACCGTTGCCCGTGCACCAGCCCGAAGACGGCGACCGTAGGCACCCGGCTCAGGATTCGGCGATGGCTTCCTCGGTGAGGACGCGGCTGGCCGCCATCTGCTCCGCGGCCAGACTCGCGTAGAGGCCTTCTCGAGCGAGGAGCTCGGCATGCGTGCCGGATTCCACGATGCGTCCCGCGTCCACGACGTGGATGACGTCGGCGCCGATGACGGTGGAGAGGCGGTGCGCGATCGAGAGGGTGGTGCGCCCGCGCGCGGCGGCGTCCAGCGCCTCCTGCACGATCCGCTCCGACACGGTGTCCAGCGCGCTCGTGGCCTCGTCCAGCAGCAGCACGGGCGGGTCCTTCAGGAGCACCCGGGCGATCGCGATGCGCTGCTTCTCCCCGCCGGAGAGGCGGTAGCCCCGCTCGCCCACCACCGTGTCGTATCCGCGCTCGAACCCGGCGATCACGTGGTGGATGTTGGCGGCGCGGCAGGCCGCCTCGACCTCCGCGTCGGTGGCATCCGGCTTGGCGTACCGGAGGTTGTCGCGGATCGTCGCGTGGAAGAGGTAGGTCTCCTGGGACACGATGCCGATCTCGTCGATGATCGAGGCCTGCTGCAGCCGACGCACGTCCGCACCGGCGAACACCACGGCCCCCTCGGAGGCCTCGTACAGCCGCGGCGTGAGGTAGAGGATCGTCGTCTTGCCCGCCCCCGACGGCCCGACGAAGGCGACGTGCGTGCCGGGTTCGGCGGTGAACGAGACGCCGTCGAGGGTCGCCCGGCTTTCGGCCGATGCATCCGGGTAGCGGAAGACGACGTCTCGGAACTCGATCCGCCCGACGGGACCGGCGGCCTCGGACACCGGGATGGCGTCGGGCGCGTCGCCGATGGCGGGCACCAGGTCGAGGTACTCGAAGATGCGCGCGAACAGCGCCGCCGAGGTCTGCAGGTCCAGCGCCACCCGCATGAGGCCCATGAGGGGCATCAGCAGCCGCGCCTGGACCGTGGTGAACGCGACGACGGTGCCGGCGGTGATCGTGTCCAGCCCGCCGGTGACGAGGTAGCCGGAGACGAGGTAGATGATCGCGGGGACGCTGGACATCAGCACCTGGACGACCGCGAAGAACCCCTGACCGCTCATGGCCCGGCGCACCTGGAGACGCACCTGGTTGACGTTCTCGGCGGCGAAGCGCGCCGACTCGGTGCGCTGGCGGTTGAAGGACTTCGATAGCAGGATGCCGGAGACGCTCAGGGTCTCCTGGGTGATGGAGGTCAGCTCCGACAGCGACTCCTGCGTCTCCCCCGCGATGCGCGCGCGCACCTGACCCACCCGTCGCTGCACGAGGATCAGCACCGGCATCATCACGACCGCGATGATCGTCAGTCGCCAGTCGATGAGGATCATCGCCACGAGCGAGGCCGCCACGGTCACGACGTTGCCGAGGATGCTCGTCACCGTGTTCGTGAGCACGCCCGACACCCCGCCGACGTCGTTCTGCAGGCGCGACTGGATGACGCCGGTCTTGGTCCGCGTGAAAAAGCCCAGCTCCATCGACTGGAGATGCTCGAACAGGCGCACCCGGAGGTCTCCGGTGACCCGGTTGCCCACCGTCGAGGTGAGCCAGGTCTGCGCGACGCCGAGGGCTGCCGACAGCAGGAACAGCGCGATCATGATGAGGACCAGCCGCAGGAGCAGCGGCATGTCGGGCGGCCCGCCGGCGACGGGGAACAGTGCGTCGTCGAAGATCCGCTGCACCAGCAGCGGCGGGATGACCCCGACCGCCGCGGCGACGACCACCAGGATGCCCGTGACCACGATGCGTCCCCCGTACGGACGGAACAGCGCGATCACGCGGCGACCGAGGTTCTGCACCCGCGGGGCCTCGGCGTTCAGGCGACGCTGAGCCCGGACGTCCACGCCACGGAACGGCGAACCCCCGCCTCCGCCGCCTCGTCCGCCCATACTCATGCGGGCCAGCCTACGTCGGCACACGGACGCCGCCGACTAGGGTGGAGGCGGGGCCACGGTCTCTTGCGCGCGACGCATTCCGGCACGAATCGGGAATACCGCGCCGGAGCCCACCGTTGTCGTGTGGGCTTGCCACCGACTGCTGGTGGCGACCTGGCATCCCCAGAAACACCGAGGAGCACCCGTGGCCGCCGCCCAGACCGACAGCACAACCGTCGCCGCTTCCGCGCAGCGCGACCTCAGTCCCCAGGAGAGCCGCGTCATCTGGCTGCTGCTGGTGGCCGCCTTCGTCGCGATCCTCAACGAAACCACCATGGGCGTGGCCATCCCCCGGCTCATGGTCGATCTGGACATCACCGCCGTCGCCGCGCAGTGGCTCACCACGGCGTTCATGCTCACGATGGCCGTGGTCATCCCGATCACCGGATTCCTGCTGCAGAAGTTCACGACGCGTCAGGTCTTCATCGCCGCGATGACCCTGTTCTCCCTCGGCACGCTCGCGGCGTTCCTCTCCCCCGGCTTCCCCACGCTCATCGCGGCCCGCGTCATCCAGGCCTCCGGCACGGCGATCATGATGCCGCTGCTGATGACCACGCTCATGACGATCGTCCCGCCGCACCAGCGTGGCCGCATGATGGGGCGCGTGAGCATCGTCATGGCGCTCGCCCCGGCCATCGGCCCGACCATGTCGGGCCTCATCCTCGACTCGCTGGGCTGGCACTGGACCTTCGGCATCGTGCTCCCGATCGCCCTCGTCGCCCTCTTCGTCGGAGCGCGGTGGATCACCAACCTGGGCGAGCCGCGCAGGGACGCGCCCATCGACGTGCTGTCCGTCGTGCTGTCGGCCTTCGGATTCGGCGGCGTGGTGTTCGGCCTGAGTCAGATCGGCGGCGGCGGCCACGGTGGTGCGGACGCGGCGGCGGCCGACGCGATGTCGAACACGACGCTCGTGGTCTCGCTCACCGTCGGGGCGATCGGTCTCGCGCTGTTCGTGTGGCGTCAGCTGGTCAAGCAGCGCTCCGACTCGGCGCTGCTGGATCTGCGCGTGTTCCGCTCGGCCAACTTCTCCCTCTCGGTCGCGCAGCTCGGCATCATGGCGATGGCGTTCTTCGGCGCGATCACGCTCCTGCCGCTGTACCTTCAGGACGTCCGCGGCCTGTCGCCGCTGGACACGGGCCTCATCATCCTCCCGGGCTCCCTCGCGATGGGCTTCGCCGGCCCGGCCATCGGGCGCATCTACGACCGCTGGGGCACGCGCGTGCTGCTCATCCCCGGCGCCTTCGTCACGAGCGCGATGCTGTGGGTCTACACCACGGTCCACGCCACGACCGCGATCTGGCTGATCGTGGCCGTGCAGACGGTGCTGTCGCTGGGGCTCGCGATGTCGTTCACGCCGCTGTTCACCGCGTCGCTGGCGTCGTTGGAGCCGCGGTTCTACTCGCACGGTTCGGCGATCGTCGGCACGGTGCAACAGGTCGCGGGCGCAGCCGGCATCGCCCTGCTCATCACCGTGATGTCCTCCGTCAGCGCCGCCCACAGCACCGATGGCACCGCCGACGCCTCCGGCACGCAGGCGGCGTACCTGATCGCGGCACTGCTGTCGCTTCCGACGATCGTGGGCGCTTTCCTCATCCGCAAGCCCGCCGACGCCCCCGCGGGCGCCCCGGTCATGCACTGACCTCGGACCAAACCACCTGAGATTTTCCGCCCCTGCCCGGGGTGGGAAGGAATAACCTGTCCCCGTGGGAAAGACTGAAGCCTTCGAACACGCCCAGGAACGCGCGATCTCCGCACCCTTGAGCGACCAGCAGTGGGAGCGCATCCTCCCCTTCGGCACGCCCGACGAGGTGCAGGCCGGAGATTATCTCTTCCGCTCCGGCGACCGCGAGTACGACCTGATCCTCGTCGACACGGCCGAGGTTGAGCTCGTGCGCGACTCGCTGTGGTGGCTACCGGAGACCGTCATCGCGACCATGGGTCCGCGCACGTTCGCCGGCGAGCTGGGTCTCCTCAACGAGCAGGGAGCCTTCCTCTCGCTGCGGGTGACCCGCCCCGGCCGCATCCATCGGGTGACGCGCGCGTCGCTTCGCAAGCTCATGAGCGAGGACGACGATCTGTGCGACCTCCTGCTGCGCACCCTGTGGCTGCGCCGTGAGTCGCTGCGCCGCGGTCCGGCCGCACTGACGCTGAAGTTCGTCGGTGCACCATCGACGAAGAACTTCCAGTCCCTGCGCCGCTTCGCCGAGCGGCTCGATCTCGTCCACACCGCGCACGAGGTGCAGCCGGGCGACTCGTACACCCTCGAGCACCACAACGTGCCCGCGGAAGACCTTCCGATCGCCTTCATCCAGGGCGAGCCGATCCTGCGTGCCACTCCGGGGATCGTCGCCGAGCGCCTGGGGCTGAGCTATCAGGGCGACGCCGATGAGGTCGTCGACCTCGTCGTGGTCGGCGGCGGACCGGCAGGTCTGGCGGCGGCGATCTACGGCGCCTCGGAGGGGCTGAGCACGGTCCTGCTGGATGCGGTGGCCCCCGGCGGGCAGGCCGCCGCCACGTCGCGCATCGAGAACTTCCTCGGATTCCCCTTCGGCGTCAGCGGGAGCGACCTGATCGGGCAGGCGTCGCTGCAGGCGCTGAAGTTCGGCGTGCGCGTCTACGCGCCGTGCGAGGCGGCCCAGCTGCGCTCGACGGACGACGGCCTGGAAGTCACCCTCACCGACGGGCGCATCATCCACACCCGCACCGCCATCGTGACCTCGGGGGCCTCCTACCGGCGTCTGCCGCTGGAGCGCTGGGCGGAGTTCGAAGGCGCCGGTATCTACTATGCCGCGACCCAGTTCGAGCTCCGCCACGTCGTCGACTCTCCCGTGGTCGTCGTGGGCGGCGCCAACTCGGCGGGGCAGGCGGCCCTGTACCTCTCGGCCCACGGCTCCCCCGTCCGCCTCGTCGTGCGCGGCAACGACCTGGAGCGCCGCATGTCGGCGTATCTCATCGACCGGCTGCACGAGGATTCGTCCGTGGAGGTTCTCACCGGGGCGAACATCACGGCTCTGGAGGGGGACGGGTCGCTCCAGCGGGTGCGGATCGACGCGGTCGGCGACGTCGACGCGCGAGGCCTGTTCTGCTTCATCGGGGCCGACCCGGCCACCGGATGGCTCTCCGAGCTCGATCGCGATGCGGACGGATTCCTCCGCACCGGTATCGACATCCCGGCGGAGCGTCTCGGCGTCAACTGGTCGCGCCTCGGGCGGGAGCCGCTGCCGTTCGAGACGTCGATCCCGCGGGTGTTCGCCGCGGGAGACGTGCGTCGCGGATCGATGAAGCGCGTGGCCGCTGCCGTGGGTGAAGGGTCCAGCGCCGTGGCCTCGGTGCACCAGGCGCTGGCGGGCTGAGCCCTCACGCGGGAAGCGGTACGCCGCCGGTCTGGCACGTCGGGCAGTACTGCGCGGCGCCCTTGCTGCCGGGGACGTCCTGCACCTCGCCACCGCAGACGGGACAAGCCTGGCCCGTCCGCCCGTGGACCCGCATCGACGCCACCTTCTCGGCCTTCTGCCGGTCCAGCGGAACGCCGCGGCGGGCGGCGAAGGCGCCACCGAGGACCGAACGGATGGCGTCGTAGAGCCGTGCGCGTTCGTCGGACGTGAGGTCTGCCGCGTGCACGAGCGGTGACAGCCGCGCCGCGTGGAGGATCTCGTCGGAGTAGGCGTTGCCGATCCCGGCGAGAGACTCCTGCTCCTGCAGCAGAGCCTTCAGCTGCTTGCGACGCGTACCCAGCGCCCGCTCCAGCTCCGCCGGCGACCACTGGTCGGCCGACGGGTCGGGACCGAGCTTGGCGACCGCCGAGACCTCACCCGGGTCATCGACGACGGAGACGCCGAGCGACAGCCAGTCGCCCGCATCCGTCAGTGCGAGCTCACCGCGACCCGGGAACCCGATCGTCACGATGACCGGTGCGGCTCCCTCGGGGGCATCGTCCCCTTCGCGGCGCCACGTCGCCCATCCCGCGCGTCCGAAGCTGATGACGAGGTCGGGGCCGTCGGTGAGGAGTGCGACGTGCTTGCCGAAGCGGCGGACATCCTCGACCGTGCGCCCGGTCAGCTCGCCCAGCCCTCGCGCGCGCGTCTTCAGCGCGCGGAACTCGGCCACATCCGTGTCTCCGACCACCGCACCGGTCAGGGTGCCGCGCAGAAACCCGGTGAGCGCGTCGACCTCGGGCGATTCGGGCACGTGATCCTCCCCCGGTGTTGCTCCGATCGTAGGGCGCATCGGCCGCTAGAGGGTGGAGGCCGCGCGGCGCCTTCTCCTCACCCGCTCGGGGCGCACCGGCCGGTCCGTAGGCTGGGCGCATGAGCGCGCGAGTCCTGCCCGACGGTGCGGTCCTGAGGCCCGCGGAGCCGGGCGACGAGTCCGGCATCCTCTCGTGCATCGTTGCGCTGGCGGTGTACGAGCGCGAGCCGGATGCGGTGGAAAACTCCGTCGAGGCGCTCCGCGAGGCGCTGTTCGGTGCCGATCCGCGCGTCTTCGCGCACGTCGTGGAGCGTGAGGGCGACATCGTCGGGATCGCGGTGTGGTTCCTCACGTACTCGACCTGGACGGGGCGGCACGGAATCTGGCTCGAGGATCTGTACGTCGACACCGACAGGCGCGGCGGCGGATACGGCACGGCGCTGCTGTCCGCCCTCGCGGCGCTGTGCCTCGAACGCGGCTATTCCCGTCTGGAGTGGACCGTGCTGGATTGGAACGCCCCGTCGATCGCGTTCTACCGAGCCCTCGGCGCACAGCCGATGGAGGAGTGGACGACGCAGCGGGTCACCGGCGACACGCTCGCCGCCCTCGCCGCACGCTGACCGCCGCTCGCGCGTACCCGTCAGCGCCTCGGCGTCCACCCAGGCGGGAGGGGGGTGTCGATGTCGGCGCGCTCGCGGTCGACGCGGGCCGACCATCCCTGAGCCTCGGCGCTCTGGTCGAAGCCGCCGCGGGCGACACGGAACCCGACGTCGTCGTGCGTGGAGCGCGGCGGCCCCCCGCGGCGCGTGCCCGCGCGCACGCTCCAGGCGTCGTCGGCGAACCCGCCGCCCCGGAACACGCGGTAATCGTCGTAGCGGGCGGGGTCGAGGAGATCCCAGCACCACTCCCACACGTTGCCGAGGGTGTCGAACAGCCCGTTCAGGTTCGGTAGCTTCAGTCCCACGTCCTGCGGCGCCGTCACGCCGTCCCCGCTCGTCCATGCGATCTCGGCCAGTGGGCCGTAGTGCGGCGCCGTGGAGCCGGCGCGGCACGCGAACTCCCACTCGGCCTCGGTCGGGAGGCGGTAGCCGTCGGCGTCCACGTGCCACGTGACCTCTTCGCCGTCGAAGGTGTACGCCGGATCCCACCCCTCCCACTCCGAAAGGGCGTTGCAGAACCGGATGGCGCGCAGCCAGCTCACCTCCACCGCCGGGCGGCGGGGATGCGGAGACGGCACGCCGATCGCCTCGCCCAGCTGCTCCTGCGTGACGGGGAACACACCGATCTCGAACGGTTCGAGCTCCACGGTGCGCCGTAGACGTCGGCGCGCGTCGTGCAGCTGCACGCTACCGGCAGGGATGCGCGCCATTTCCAGATCTGCCACCGAGGAAGTCTCGCACGCCGCGGAAACGGCGGAGGCCGCACGAGGTCGATTCCTCGTGCGGCCTCCGGCCGATCCGGTTACGGCATCAGCGGTTGCGCGCTCCGCGGCGGGAGACGGCGACGTAGATGCCCAGCACGATGATCGCGCCGAGGATGGAGCCGATGATTCCGGCGGCCTGCAGGAAGCCGCCGTTCGGGTCGCTTCCGAAGATGAGGAATCCGAGGAACCCTCCCACGAACGAGCCGACGATGCCGAGAACGATGGTCATGAGAATGCTCATGCTCTGCTTCCCGGGGATGACAGCGCGGGCGATGAAGCCGGCGATGAGGCCGACCACAATGAGGCCGAGGATGGTCCAGAGCATGATCTCTCCTTTGTCGGGTGAGCGCCGGGCAGGTGCGCGGCGCTCCAATGGGACGCGGAACAGGCTAACAGAACCCTGAAACCTGGCTTCACATCCGCGCTCGCCCCTGGACGTGGAAGGAACGATGCGCTAATGGCTCCTCCCCGTCGCAGCGGTTGCCGGCTGGGCGCCCCTGGGCGCGGTGTGCCCGGGCTCCTTCAGTTGTGCTCGTATCCGACCAGCCACGTGACTCCGTACCGGTCACGCACCGTGCCGTCCGAGGCGCCCCAGGGGCGCTCCTGGAGCGGATCGATCACCGTGCCGCCCTCCGAGAGCGCGGCGAACCACTGCCGGAGCACCTCGGGGGTGGCGGCGCCGAGGAGCGACAGCAGCAGGCCCTCCACCGAGAGCGGACGCTCCTGGCCCGCCGCATCCGCACCGAAGAGATCCACGGGGCCGCGCAGGATGCCGTGGGCGATCGCGTCACTGGGCCCGTCACTCCGCGCGAACTCGGCGAACGTGTGGAGGGTGAGCTCGCCACCGAAGACATCGCGGTAGAACCGCAGAGCCTCCGAGGCCGCTCCCGGGAAGTACAGGTACGGGGCCGGCGCCGTCATCCCGCCACGCTAGCGCCTCGAGCAAGCGGCGGCGGACCCGGCTAGCGGGCGAGTCCGACGCGGTCGACCTTGCGGTGGTAGCGCATGCCGGCCATTCCTCCCAGGATCGCTCCCGCGAGGGTGACGATCGCGGCTCCCACGGCGGCGAGGATCCCGGTCGTGGTGGCCGTCTCGGGGGTGACGGGGATGCGGGGGAAGCCGTTCAGGTTGCCCAGGATGTCCCACTGGCTGCCGGCAATCGCGGTCACGACGGCCACGATGATGGCGATGACGATCGCCCAGATCCACACGGCGAGGCCCTGCTTAGCGCCGCTGAACCGCGCCATCCGGCCGGCGACGTAGCCGCCCGCGAAGTAGGCGATGAACAGGACCAGCCCGATCACGATGGCGCTGACGATGCCGGCCCCGCCGGGGTTGTCCGCCGCGGCGTCGGCAGCCTCCTCCACCGATCCCTCCGCGTTGAGCCCGACCGCTGCACCGATGGCGGCCACCAGGGCCGTCAGGAGCACCGCCGTGCCCATGGCCGTGAGCCACCCGAAGAAGGCCGACCCGAACTTGAAACCGCCGAAGCGTTCCTTCTCCCGCGCAAGCGCGTCGTGATGGACCGCGCGTGCCTGGTCATCCGATACGGCGGTGTTCGAGTCGACGGTGTGGGAGGCGTCGGCGCGCGAAACGCCGGCGTCGGTCGGCTGGGCATCGTACGGGCGCGCGGACTCTCGGCGCTCGGGGGTGTCTCCACTCATGTCGGTGAAGGTAGGCGCTCGCGCGCATGTCGGGCGCCGGGTTGTCCTGCGCGCGAAACCGGCGTAGCCTCCCGGCCCCGAAGGGAGAAAGGCCGACCGAGCGCGAGCAGCGTCCTCGGCGACGCCCCTCGCCGACCTAGCGCTTCTTGATGTTGGTGATCGCGTCGGTGTCGGCGGCGCGGCCGTTCGCCGCCCGCTTGTCCGCCTTCGCGACGCGCTTTTCCTTCAGCGTCTTCGCCGGTGCGGTCTTGCCGCCTTCTTTACGCGTGGACTTCTCACCCATGAGGTCTCGCTCCTTCGAGAGTCGCGATGACCCTGTAGGCCTGAGGCTACACGTGCGCGGGTGTGCCGACCGCCGCTCGGACGAGCGGACATCGTGCCCGAGGTCAAGGGGCGTTTGCGCGGGACCGTCGTGCCGCAGCATCGATCCATGACATCCGATGCACACGCCAACGAGCCTCGCCCGACCGATGAGACCGAGGTCGTCGAGCACGTCGCCGACGAGATACGAGACGACATCCGTCACGGGCAGGTGGAGGAGGATGTCAGTCACGTCCTCGAGGACCGCCTGGAGGAAGCGGGGGTGCACCTGCGCCCCGAAGTGATCGAGGACCTCGCGGAAGAGATCGAGACCGACGTCTCCACCTGACGCGCGCTCGGCTGCGCCGCGGATGCGGGTGGCCGCCCTAGTCTCGAGGGGTGACGCGGCGGGGCATCTATGTGGAGGCCGTCATCCGCGGCGACCTCGACACGCTCTGGCGGCGGACCCAGGATCCGGTGGACCACGTGCGGTGGGACGTGCGGTTCTCGCGGATCGCCCCGACCGGCGCGACAGAGGCGGGCGCGACGCGCTTCACGTATGAGCGGCGCACCCCGATCCACCTCGTGCGCGGCGTGGGGATCAGCCTCGGCGAGGCGTCGCGGCCGGATGGCACCCGCACCTCGGCGCTGCGGTTCGCCACGACGGATCGCCTGTCCCCCCTCCGCTCCGGGCGGGGATACTGGCGCTACATCCCCACGCCTGAGGGCGTGCGCTTCGTCACCGGATTCGACTACGCGCCCGGATGGGGACCGCTCGACATCGCTGTGCGACCGCTGGTGGGATGGGCGACGGCGTGGAGCTTCGATCGCCTGCGCCTCTGGGTCGAAACCGGCACGCCACCGGAGAACTGGCCGCTGCGCAGCGTGCTGTGGTGGTGGCGACGCGATCGCCCTCGTGCGGCCCGGTGCCGGCGCTCGCCCGAGGGGGGATCGCGCCGAACCGACCAGCTCGCTCACGCCCCGGCCACCCTCGCGACCCTCCCCTCCCCCGAGCGGACGCGATGACGTCGATCTTCGCGCGTGTCCTCGGTGACGACTTCGACCGCCTGCATCCGATGCTCCAGCGCCGTTTCGGGGTGGGGGTGGATGCCCGCGAGGCCTGCATCGGCCGAGGCGTCATGAGCCGGATCCGCCGCGGCCCGTGGTGGACGGTGCCCTTCCTGCAGATCGGCCGACTCCGCAACATCCTGATTCCGGATGTCGGCGCCGACGTGCCCTTCGTCATCCACAACTACCCGTACGTGGATCCGCTCGGACGCGAGACCGTCACCTTCGTGCGGGAATACACGATCGGGCGGCATGTGCGCCGGTTCGACGCCACGATGATCCTCCATCGCGGCCGGGTGGTCGACTACCTCGGCACCCACCAGCATCTCGCCGTCGACCTCGACCTGCGGGTCGACGAGCGCGGCGGGCTCGTCCTCACCTCGGACGCGCAGCGGTTCTATGAAGGGCCGATCGCATTCCGCTTCCCCATGTTCCTGAGTGGGCGCGCGACCCTGCACGAGTACTTCGACGACGAGGACGGCCGGTTCCACATCGACCTCGAGGTGCACAACGATCGGCTCGGGTTCCTCTTCGGCTACCGCGGAGCCTTCGAGTGCGAGTGGACGAGCGCGACCGACGCCCCGGCCCGGCTGAAACCCCGACGGCACGAAGCGCGCACGTAGACAGCGCCTCTTCCCCGCGGAGTGCGGCCGACAGCATAGAGCACGCCCCTGGAACGTCGAGGGGGATTGTGCAGACACGTGACGGGACGTTGGAGTGGTCCGATGACCAAGGACACCGCCGCGAGCGCCCCGGAAGCCAAGCACGGTCTCAAGCGCGCCGTCGGGGCTCCCCTGCTGTTCGCGTTCATCGTGGGAGACACGCTCGGAGCCGGCATCTACACGCTGGTGGGCACGATGGCCGCCGATGTGGGTGGCGTCATCTGGCTGCCGCTGCTCATCGCCCTCGTCGTGGCGTTGCTGACCGCGGGAACCTACGCGGAGCTCATCACCAAGTACCCCCATGCCGGCGGAGCCGCCCGTTACGTGGACCGCGCCTTCCACGCGCCGTATCTGTCGTTCCTGGTCGGATTCCTCATGATGGCGTCGGGCATCACGACAGCCGCAGCTCTCGCCAACGCCTTCGCTGGCGACTACCTCCAAGCCCTCATCGAGGTGCCGTCCGTTCCCGTGGCGATCGCCTTCATCATCCTGTTGACCCTGATCAACCTGCGCGGGGTGCGCGAATCGCTGGGCGCCAACCTCGTCGCCTCGGTCATCGAGGTGACCGGCCTCGTCATCGTGATCGTGGTCGCGGCGATCGCGTGGGGCGCCGGGCGGGGAGAGCCGGCGCGCATCTTCGAATTCGCCCCCGACGTGCCTCCGCTGGAGGGGGCATTCGCCGCATCCATCGTCGCCTTCTTCTCGTTCCTCGGATTCGAAGCCGCCGCGAACATGGCCGAAGAGGTGAAGAACCCATCGCGGGCCTACCCCCGAGCCCTCTTCGGCGCGATCATCACGGCAGCCGTCGTGTACCTCCTCATCGCGGTCGGCGCGGTGATCGTCATGCCCCCCGCCGAGCTCGCCGAATCCACCGGACCGCTGCTGGACGTGGTGGCCGCCAGCGGCGTCGGAATCCCGCCGTGGCTCTTCGGTCTCATCGCCCTCGTGGCCATCGCGAACGGCGCACTGTTGTTCATGGTGATGGCCAGCCGCGTCGGCTACGGCCTGGCCGAAGCGAACCTGCTTCCCCGGGCGTTCGCGCGCGTCCTGCCCCACCGGCGTACGCCGTGGGTCTCGATCCTGGTGGTCGCGGGAGCCACCATCGCCCTGAGCGCGGTGGGGGATGTGGCTACGCTGGCCGAGACCACGGTGCTGTTGCTGCTGCTGGTCTTCCTCGCCGCGAACGTGAGCGTGCTCGTCCTGAAGAAGGACAAGGTCGACCACGCGCACTTCACCGTCCCGAAGATCGTCCCGGTGCTCGCGATCATCGCGAGCATCGTGCTGCTGACGCAGCAGAGCGGGATCGTGTGGCTCGCATCCCTCGGCTACATCGCCGTCGGATCGGTGCTGTTCTTCATCGCCCGCCATGGGCGCAAGCGTGGAGAGAGGCGCGAGGAGGAGCGGAATCGGCGCGAGGGTTAGGTAGCGTCGGTGTGCGCACCCGCCGATGCAGAGGAGTCCCATGCCCGTCATCCCGCCGCCCCACGGCGCAGAGCCGATGACCGCATGAGAGCCGACATCGGGACCCGCCGTGTCCAGCTGACGCTGCACAAGCCCTGGTTCGCGCTCTACGCGGGCATCAGGCCGACCGTCGTCATCCAGGGGCGAGGCCAGCCCGCACAGTGGGGTCCCGGCACGTGGCAGCTCCCGGCCGAGGAGACGGCGGTGATCGCGGTGTTCCTCTTCACGCGCCTATGGCGTTTCGGCCGGGCCGAGGCCGCCCTCGAACCGGATGACGCGCCGTCGCTCGTCTACCGGGCCCCCGCGCTCCCGTTCCTCCGAGGGCGCCTCCGCGGGGACGCGTAGCCGGTCGGGCGCTTCCGCCGGGACGGGGAGGCGGACGCTCGCGCGCCCCGGGGCGACGCGTCTGGTCGCCACGGTGCCGGGAGCGGTTTACGCTTCCCAAGCGGACTTTCGCGGCTCCCACCCGCCGCGAGCCGCCCCCACCACCGAAAGGCACCTGTGAAGATCGCCCTGCTCCGACGGTTCGTCGCGGCTGCCGAAGAACTGCACTTCCCCCGCGCCGCAGAGAGACTCGGCATCCCGCTCGCCTCTCTCTACACGTCCATCGAGAAACTGGAGGCCGAGGTCGGGCACCCGCTCTTCCGGCGCGAGGGCGAGACACGGCTGACGCAGGCCGGGGAGCTTCTCCTCATCGAGGCGAAGGAACGGATCGCCGCCGCGCCGCCGCCGGCCGAGGCGTCCGTCGCCCCCGCCGGCGGGAAGGCCAAGGCCTCGAAGGGCAAGGGCCGGGCGCCGGTCGTGAAGGGGCAGCCGAAGCCGTACAAGAAGCGTCAGGGTCGCTAGGCGGCCGCGCCTACAGCTCGGTGACCCGGCCCGACTCGACCCGCCATTGCCGGTCGGTGTGGACGGTCGCGAGCATCCGACGGTCATGGGTGACCAGCAGGAGGGTGCCGTCGTAGGACGCCAGCGCCTCTTCGAGCTGCTCGATGGCGGGGAGGTCGAGGTGGTTGGTCGGCTCGTCGAGCACCAGGACGTTCACGCCCGGGCCTGGAGGAGGGCGAGCCCCGCCCGCGTGCGCTCTCCTGGCGACAGGTCATCGACGGGGCGGGTGACGTGGTCGGCCTTGAGCCCGAACTTCGCCAGCAGCGTGCGCACCTCGCCGGAGGCCATCTCGGGGACGAGCGCTTCGAACGCCGCGGCGAGGGGCTGAGAGCCGGCAAGGAGGGACCGCGCCTGGTCGATCTCGCCGATCTGCACGCTCGCGCCGACATTCGCGCTTCCCTCATCCGGCGCCTGCCTCCCGAGGAGCAGCCGGAGGAGGGTGGATTTGCCGGCGCCGTTCGGGCCGGTGATGCCGATGCGCTCCCCCGCGTTGACCTGCAGCGAGACCGGACCGAGCGTGAACGAGCCTTGCCGGATGACCGCGCCGCTGAGTGTCGACACCACGGAGCTGGAGCGGGGCGCCGCCCCGATGGTGAACTCGAGCTGCCACTCCTTGCGCGGCTCCTCCACCTCGTCGAGCCGGGCGATGCGGCTCTCCATCTGGCGGACCTTCTGGGCCTGCTTTTCGCTCGACTCGGTCGACGCCTTGCGCCTGATCTTGTCGTTGTCGGGCGCTTTCTTCATGGCGTTGCGCACGCCCTGGCTGGACCACTCCCGCTGGGTGCGGGCGCGTGAGACGAGGTCGGCCTTCTTGTCGGCGAACTCGTCGTACTTCTCCCGCGCATGCCGGCGGAGGGTCGCCCGCTCCTGGAGGTAGGCGTCGTAACCGCCGCCGAAGACACGGTGGGAGTTCTGCGCGAGGTCGAGCTCCAGCACACGCGTCACGGAGCGGGCGAGGAACTCGCGGTCGTGACTGACGAGCACCACGGCGCCGCGGATGCCCCGGACGAACGCTTCGAGCCGCTCGAGCCCATCGAGGTCGAGATCGTTGGTGGGTTCGTCCAGCAGGACGATGTCGAATCGCGAGAGGAGGAGCGCTGCGAGGCCGACACGCGCCGCCTGCCCGCCGGAGAGCGACGTCATCAGCGCCTGCTCCGCAGCGCCGCCGAGATCCAGGCCCAGGTCGGCGAGCGCGACCGGGACCCGCTCGTCGAGGTCGGCCGCGCCGCTGGCCAGCCAGCGCTCCAGCGCGGTCGAGTAGGCGTCCGCGGGGTCGACGCCGGGTGGTGCGAGCGAGGGATCCCCGAGAGCGGCGGCCGCAGCATCCATCTCGCGGGTCCCCTCCGCGCACCCGGTGCGTCGCGCGAGGTACTCGGAGACGGTCTCGCCGGGGACGCGTTCGTGCTCCTGCGGCAGCCATCCCACGAAGGCATCGACCGGCGAGAGGGCGAGGGTGCCGGCCTGCGGCTCGTCGATGCCCGCGAGCAGGCGGAGGAGGGTGGACTTTCCCGCGCCGTTGGCCCCGACGACTCCGACCACGTCGCCCGGTGCGACCGTGAGGTCGAGCGAGTCGAAGAGCGTGCGATGGCCGTACCCGCCGGCCAGGCCCGAGGCGACGAGTGTTGCAGTCATCCTTCGATCCTGTCATCCCCGCACGCGCCCGCCGTCCGGGACGCTGCGGGGCGGGCGGCCGCTCAGCGGCGGTGCCGGATGCCGATACTGAAGTAGGCCGCGGGCCCGATCCAGTTGACCAGGATCGCGGGGATCCAGGCCGGTTTGGGCCCGCGCACCTCGTCGGGCTCGCGACGCGCGAGGTCCCAGAACGCCAAGAATGCGAACGTCACCTGCACGAGGCCGAGAAGCCCCAAGCCGGCCTTGGCGCCGGCGGAGAGGGCGGGGAGCGCTGAGAGGGCCTTGCGGGAGTGGATCATCGAGTGGCTTTCGTTCATGCGTCCATCCTGCTCCTCGAACGGCGGAAGCACACGGTCTTGCCTCCGCGGGGAATCAGTCCCAGGCGAGGTAGTCCTCGATCTGCATGCCGATGTCGCCGGGATGCGTCAGGGGAAAGAGGTACCCGCCCCCCTCGATGCGCGCGGCGCTGGCACGGTCGGCGGCGGATGCCTGCAACTGATCGCCGTTCGCGGGCACCGTGACCCGGTCATCGGTGCCCTGGAGGATCAAGACCGGCAGGGTCGGGGCCAGCGGCATCCAGTCGTCCGTGGGGGTGGCTGCCAGAGCCGAGGACTGCAGCGGCTCGACGGTGAGGTCGCGCGAACGGGAGAAGACGCTCCACGCCCACGTCGGGTCGACCGAGGCGCCGGCGAGGACCCGCATCGCGTCGATCGCATCCGCGTCCGCCGCATTCGACAAGGCGGTCCGCAGCGCCTCCGCCGCGTCGTCGGCCACCGGCTCCGTGCCCTCGACGCCCATCAGGAGCACGCCCTCGGTGCGGTCGTGGTGGTCCAGCGCGACCGTACGCGCGAGGGCGCCGCCGAACGCGTGTCCGCCGATCCACGCCGACGCGAGGCTCAGGTGATCGAGGACGTCGATGACGTCCTGCGCCAGATCGTGCAAGGTCAGGGCTGCATCCGCATCGCTCGGCCGCCGGACGCCGATCCGGATCATCCGGAAGCCCTCCTCGACGAGGACGTGGGCCAGAGTGCCGAGGGAGGAGATGCTCAGGCCCCGAGCGGGCAGGAGCACCACCGCGGGGCCCTCGCCCTCATCGACGAAGGAGATGGCACGGCCATCGGGTTCGAAGGTCTGGGGCGTTGCAACTGTCATACGTCCATTCTCCCGGATGGTGGGAGAGTCGCCGTCACACTAGCCTGCCCTCATGACGTGGCAGGACTTCTGGAGCACGACGTTTCCGGCCTACCTCGGTGCCCTCGGATCGATCGCCGCCAGCGCGGTGGCGGTGGCCGCGTTCATCCGCGACATCCGGACCCGCGCCGGCCTGCGGGAGGTGGCCGACGCCGCCACGACGGTCGAGATCACGTCGACCGGCGGCGCGCGAATCGCCCCGGAGCAGCCGCCGACCGTATGGCCGGGGCCTCCGGCCGATCGCACCGAGGAGCCGCACAGCGAGGAGCCACGTCTGGAGCTCACGACGCGGGGGACGCAGACGGTACTGCGCAATCTCGGTGCCGCGCCGATTCGGATCACCGAGCTGCGTGTGCCCTCCGGGGGCAAGGAACTGACCCTCCGCGACCCGCTTCCCGCGCGGATCGAGCCGGGCGAGGGTTACGGCTTCGTCATCCGGGATCTGCTGGGTGGGCCGGCCATCGCGGCGCTGCTCGTGGAGTGGTCGGATACCGGCGGCACCACCCGGCTCAGCCGCTTCTTCATCTGAGCACCCGGGCCAGAGCGGACAGGTCGTCCACCTCGAGATCGATGGATCAGCGCTACCCGTTGCGCGCGGAACGGAAGTGCGCGTCAGACGCCCGATCGGATCGTCAGCTCCGGGATCTGCGCGTCGCGGGGCAGATCGAGCACCGTCAGCATGCTGGTGACCACCGACTCCGGATCGATGAACTCAGCGGGGTCGTACGGCTTGCGCTCCTGCTCGTGAACCCGCTCCTGCATCGCCGTCGCCGTGCGGCCGGGGAAGACCGACGACACCCGCACACCGTTCGCGGCTTCCTCTGCCCGCAGCGAATCGGCGAGCGCCTTGAGCCCGTGCTTGGATGCCGCGTACGCGGCCCAGTCCGCAGCTGCACGCAGGCCCGCGCCGGAGTTGACGAACAGGACCTGCCCCTTCGCCGCCCGCACTGCCGGGAGGAGCAGTCGGGTCAGCTCCGCGGGCCCGACGAGGTTCACGTTCAGCTGCGACGTCCACAGCGCGACCGGCATCTGGGCGACAGGACCGAGGTCGACCACGCCGGCGACGTGGATGACGGAGTCCAGCCGGGCGGGGAGCTCCTGGGCGCCCAATGCCGCCGCCAGGTCGGCCGGCGCCGCGAGGTCGGCGACCACGGTCGTCGCCCCCGGGAACCGCTGCTCGAGCTCAGCGGCGCGAGCCGTGGTGCGCGCGAGGAGGACGAGGTCGTCGCCGCGGGCCTGCAGACGCGTCGCGAGCGCGGCGCCGATACCCGACCCGGCGCCGGTGAGGAAGTGCACGGTCATCGCACCATCCTGGCACGCGGGTGTCGGCCGGGAGCGGGGCTCTCAGCCCTGGTCGACGCGACGCAGCTGCGACCCGACGATGAGGAAGAGGGCGCCGAGACCTGCCACGAGGGCGCTCACCCCATAGGCCAGCACCGACGTCATCAGCGAGGTGCGCAGCGACGCCGCCGTGGACAGCGTCGCGCTCTGCTTCCGCAATTCGCCTTCCTCGTCGCTGCCGGCTTCCACCTCCCGCAGCGCGTTGCTGATGTCGGAGAAGGTGCGCCCACCCGCGCCCCGTTCGGCGTTGGCCTTGATGACGAGCGCCTCCGCGTAGGCCGTCGCCGGACCCTGCACCGCCTTGCCCGCAAGCACGGGGGCGTTTCCCGGCACCGTGATGTTCTCGTCGCGCAGCTGCTTGGTCACGGCGAACCATGCCGCGGCGCCGCCTGCCAGGAGCACCGAGCCGGCAGCCACGGCGAGGCCTCCGACGCGTTGGATGCGGGAGATAAGGGTCAGAGAGGTCATCGATCGTCCTTCCGGGCCGAGCAGGGATAGACGAATCCTCGCAGGTTGTGCGCCGGGTTCGGCGCTGACTCCGATGTCCTCACCACCGAGCGCCACAAGGCGATCGCCCTCGG
The DNA here is from genome assembly GCF_057197625.1 of Microbacterium sp. Z6_144. Lineage (NCBI taxonomy): Bacteria > Bacillati > Actinomycetota > Actinomycetes > Micrococcales > Microbacteriaceae > Microbacterium > Microbacterium sp. Z6_144. Next base: position 1,260,066 of record NZ_JBXVPT010000001.1, on the reverse strand, counting down.
CGTGGATGGCGAGCGCCCCCCTTCAGCCGCCGGACCTCCACCCCGCCACGTGCAGCCGCTCGAAACCGTCGAGCAGGATATCCAGCGCAAAGGCGAACTCGGCGTCCTCGTCGCAGGCCTCCCCCGCATGCGGAGCGGTGGTCGCCATCCGCACGATGGCCGGGTAGGAGGAGGCGAATTCCGACATCGCCCGCGCACGCTCGGCGGGGTCGTCGGGAACGGAAGGCGTGGGCAGCACGTCGCGCGTGATCCCCCACATCCGGGTGCTGAGCGCGTGCATCGCATGGTGCACGAGGTCGGGCGGCAGCCCTCCCTCGAACATGATCGCCATCAGGGAGTCCATGTAAGCCAGAACCGTCGGGCTCGCGTGCGTCCGCGTCTCAATCGCCGCCTGCGCCCACGGGTGCGCCGTCATCACGGCCCGGGCCGACAGGATGCGTGCGCGCAGCGCGTCCTTCCACCCCAGCCCGCGCGCAGGTACCTCGATGCTCAGCACGAGGCGATCCAGCATCCCGTCGATCAGCTGTTCCCGATTCGCAACGTGCTTGTACAGGGCCATGGCGGTGACCCCGAGTGCTTCGGCCAGCCGGCGCATGCTCGTGCCCTCGAGACCGATGTCGTCTGCCACAGCAATGGCGGCATCGAGCACGCGCGCGCGGTCCAGCTGTCCTCGCGCACCGGGAGTTGACACGTATACAGCGTATACCTAAGGTGATCTCACGCCAGTATACGGCGTATACCTTCGACGATCGGCATGCCATGACGAGAACCCCTCGCACCTACGCCCGCACCGCCGGCGCCCTCTACCTGCTCACTCACGTCACCTCGGTTACCGCGGTCGCCGCCTACGCGGCCGGTGGCTTCGCGCTCGGCGTGGCCCTCGAACTTGTGCTCGCCGCGGGATGCCTCGGTACCGGCATCCTGCTGTGGGTGCTGCTGCGCGATGTCGGCCGAGTTCGGTCCGCCGCCTTCGCCGGCCTGCGCGCCCTGGAAGCCGCCGTCATCGCCGCCGGCACGTTGCCGATGCTCGTGCTGCTGTGGACTGCGCCGAGCGCGCCGCTGGACGAGACTCTCCTCGCACTGCACGCCGCCGCATTCCTCGTCGGTCAGGGCCTGGTCATCAGCGTGAACACGATCATCCTGGGCTGGCTGCTCCTCGACGCGCGTGTCGTCCCCCGCGCCCTTGCCGTGCTCGGCATGCTCGGCGGCGCCGTGGTGCTCGCCAGCAACGCGGCACAGCTGTTCGGGGTGATCCCGCAGGGCGGCATGGTCGCCGGCCTGTGCGCCGTGCCGGTGTTCGTCTTCGAAATCTGGTTCGCCGTACACCTCATCGCCGTGGGTCTGCGCGCGCGCGTCGTGCCCCCTCCCGCGCCCGCTCGGGCGGTGTCGCCGGCGTGAGGACGGGCGCGCCGGCCTCGATGCCCCCGCGCGTTCCTAGGCTGGAGACGTGATCAATACGCCGCCCGATCCCCGGGCCTGCCCCACGTGCGGCGATCCGCTCCGTTTCGAGATCCTCGACGAGGAGCGGTTCCTCGTGGCGTGGTCCTGCCTCCACTGCGGTCTGGTGCGCGCGACCGAACCGTCGTGATGGTCGAACGACACGCAGACACGCCGTCCTTGGTCCGATACTCGTCTGCCAACGTGATCGTCCTGCCGCATCCGGATCACCCGCAGAAGCCGAACTCCACCGGGTTGTCGTACGTCAACTGGCGTGGGGCCGCCACCACCCGACCAGTGAGCGCGCGAACTCGACCTCAGCCTTCTCGTCGCTCACGGTGAGGCCATAGTCGTTGCGGAGCAATTGAACGAGCCGCGCGCTCAGCTCGTCCGCATCAACGCCCTCCCCCAACCAGGTCATGATCGGCCAAAGCTGGTCGTCGTACTCCGCATCGTCTGCCGGCCTGTCGGCATCCGCGTAGACGCCGAGAACATCCCACTCGAGGAGCCGAGCGCGCAACTCGGCGACACGCGGAAGCAGTTCGCGTCTCAGGTGATCGCGACTCGCGCCGGAGGTCATGACCTTCTTCGATCTGTCAGTTGTTGAAGCGGAACTCCACGACGTCGCCGTCCTGCATGACGTAGTCCTTGCCCTCCAGGCGGGCCTTGCCGCGCGAGCGGGCCTCGACCACAGAGCCGGCGTCGATGAGGTCGTCGAACGAGATGACCTCGGCCTTGATGAAACCCTTCTCGAAATCGGTGTGGATGACACCGGCCGCCTGCGGAGCCTTCCAGCCCTTGCCGATCGTCCACGCGCGCGCCTCTTTCGGGCCGGCGGTGAGGTAGGTCTGCAGGTTGAGCGTGTCGAATCCGATACGCGCGAGCTGGACGAGGCCCGACTCCTCCTGCCCCGTCGAAGCCAGCAGCTCGGCGGCATCCTCGGGGTCGAGCTCGATGAGCTCCGACTCGATCTTCGCGTCGAGGAACACCGCCTTCGCGGGGGCGACGAGGGCGGCCAACTCGGCCTTCCGCGCATCATCCGTCAGCACCGCCTCATCCACGTTGAAGACGAAGATGAACGGCTTGGCCGTCAGGAGCCCGAGCTCTTTGATCGGGGCGAGGTCGATGCCGGAGGCGGAGAGCAGCTGGCCCTTCTGGAGCGCCAGCTCGGCAGCTCGCGCGGTCTCGAGGACGGCGGGGTCGAGCTTGCGACCCTTGACCTCCTTCTCGTACCGCGCGATCGCCTTTTCCAGCGTCTGGAGGTCGGCCAGCTGCAGCTCGGCGTTGATCGTCTCCATGTCGCTGGCGGGGTTCACGGCGCCCTCGACGTGCACGACGTCGTCATCGGCGAAGCCGCGTACCACCTGGGCGATCGCATCCGCCTCCCGGATGTTCGCCAGGAACTGGTTCCCGAGCCCCTCCCCCTCGCTCGCGCCGCGCACGATCCCGGCGATGTCGACGAACGACACGACGGCCGGCACGATGCGCTCCGAGTGGAAGACCTCGGCGAGCTTCTCGAGCCGCGGATCGGGGAGGTTCACCACACCGACGTTCGGCTCGATCGTCGCGAACGGATAGTTCGCTGCGAGCACCTGATTCTTGGTCAGGGCGTTGAACAGGGTCGACTTGCCGACGTTCGGGAGACCGACGATTGCGATGGTGAGAGCCACGGGAGTCCAGTCTACGCGGGGGGATGCTGCGCCTCCGCGCCCGCCCGCCGCCCCCACGCCCGCGAGAAACGACGATCCGGACGAGACACCACGCGGCGCGTTATGTCTCGTCCGGGATGTTGTTTCTCGCCGGGCTGTGCGGGCGGGGCGCGCGGAGGGCGGCAGGGATGCTGTCACCCGGGTGCGCCGGCGCGCCGGGCGCGAGACATAACAACTCGGACGAGACAGGACGCGACGCGTTATGTCTCGTCAGGGTTGTTGTTTCTCGGCGCTGGGCCGACGCGCGCGGGCGGCGGAGGCGGGGGCGCTGGGCCGACGCGCGCGCGGGCGACGGCGGCGGAGGCGGGCGGGCTAGGGGCGGATGGCGCGGAACGCGCGCGTGACGTAGGGAAGGTCGACCACGGCGGGGCCGACGGCGCCGATCTCGTCGCACAGGTCGGCGAGCGCCTGCTCGATGCGCGCGCGCTCGTCTGGCTCCGCGGTGAGGAGGTAGCTGCGCGAGCGGGCCATGGCGAAGATGTCGTCGCGCGTCATGGGGCGCGTCCAGCGCCAGGAGCGTTCCTCCACACGGTCGAACGGCGCACCCACGCTCGGACCCCCCTCGGCGAGCATCTCCTCGGCCTGGCTGCTGTGCATCGCCGCGGTGAGACGCTGCACCCACGGCGTGCGCTCGTCGCGGATGTTCCACACGAGGCCCAGCACTCCCCCGGACCGCAGCACGCGGGCCACCTCGGCCGATGCCGAAGGCACGTCGACCCAGTGCCACGCCTGACCGAGAAGCACCGCATCCAGCGCCGCGTCCGGGAGGGGCAGCGCCTCGGCGCGCCCGATGAAGGTCGGAACGCCCACGACGTTCGCGCGGAGGCTCTCCAGCATCCCGGCGTCCGGATCGATCGCGATGACCTCGGCGCCGCTCTCCACGATGCCGCGCGTGAGCTTGCCGGTACCGGCGCCGACGTCGGCGACGCGGAGCGCCCGGCCGGGCTCGCGCACGGGTTGCAGCATCCAGGCCACCGCCTCGGCCGGATACGACGGGCGTCCCGCCTCGTAGGTATCGGCTGCGGCTCCGAACGACGTCGACATCTCTTCGCGGCTGGCCATTCTTCGACCCTACGCGGACCCCCGGCAGCGGGATGTCCCACTTCTGCAGCTTTCGGCACCCAGAAGCTGCAGAAGTGAGACGGCACAGCCGGAGGAATCGCCATCCCCGCGGCGCGCCTGACCGGCGGACACGGACCGGGCGGCGACTCTGGGGGCGTGGCCTTGGACTTCACCGCGATCGACTTCGAGACGGCGAACTCCAGCAATGCCTCGGCCTGCTCCGTGGGCATGGTGCGCGTGCGGGACGGCAAGGTCGTCGCAACGGCAGGATGGCTCATCCGCCCACCGGCCGGGCACGACACATTCGTCGACTTCAACATCGGCATCCACGGGATCCGGCCGGAGGATGTCGCGTCGGCTCTCGGATGGAGCGCTCAGCTCGACCAGCTGACCGCGTTCGCCGGCGCAGACGTGCTGGTGGCGCACAACGCCGGCTTCGACATGGCGGTGCTCCGCCGCGCGTGCGAAGCGACCGGCGATGTATGCCCGCCGTACCGCTACCTGTGCAGTCTCCACGTGGCCCGTCGCACGTACGAGTTGGCGTCCTATCGCCTGCCCCTCGCCGCCGCGGCGGCCGGCTTCGGAGACTTCGCCCACCACGACGCCCTGGCCGACGCGCTCGCGTGCGCGCACATCGTGATCGACGCGGCCCGCCGCGTGCAGGCCGACGACGTGGATGCTCTCGCTGCCGCCACGGGCGTGCGGATCTCGGCGATCGCCGCCCCGCGCGTGGACGCGATGCTCGCCGTCGCCTGAGCGATGTCGGTGGCCGAGCACACAATGACGGCATGGACGCACTGACTCTTCCCCTGGTGGCGATCGCCTGCGTCCTCGTGGGTGCGCTCGCCGGGTTCGCCGTGGGCACGTCGCGCGCTGCCGCCCGCAGTGCACGAGAACGTGCCGACCTCGCCGCTCGTCTCGCCGGAAGCGAGGCGGGGCGGGCGGGCGTGCAGGCGCAGCTGGATCACCAGCAGCTGCTGTACCGCGAGCTGGCCGGCCAGACCCGCGCCGAGCAGGCGGCCCGGGAGGAGCGCGAGCGACGGGAGCAGACCGTGCTCCGGGCTCTCGAGCCCGTGCGGGAAACCCTCGGGACGATGCAGCGCAAGGTGGAAGAGCTCGAACGCGACCGCGGTGCCCAGTTCGCGACCCTGAGCGAGCAGCTGCGGCGCGCGTCCCAGTCGGACGAATCGCTGCGGGCGACGACCGAGTCGCTCGCCTCGGCCCTCCGATCGGGCACCACCCGCGGCGTGTGGGGTGAGACGCAGCTGCGCCGGGTCGTGGAGGCTGCCGGGCTCCTTCGCTATGTCGACTTCGATACGCAGTCGACGCTCGCGACCGACTCCGGCGGTACCGCGCGGCCCGATCTGATCGTGCGCCTGCCCGGCGACAAGACGCTCGCCGTGGACGCGAAGGTGCCCCTGGATGCGTTCCTGGAGGCCAGCGCCATTGCGTTCACCGCCACCGGCGCCGAGGGTGCTCGCCGCAAGTCGCTCCTCGACAAGCACGTGCGCGCCGTCCGAGCACACGTCGACGCGCTCGCGAAGAAGGCGTACTGGGCCGCGTTGCCCACCAGCCCCGAGTTCGTGGTGTGCTTCATCCCCAGCGAGTCGCTCCTGGCCGCCGCGCTCGAGGAAGATCCTGGCCTCCTCGACTACTCGTTCGCCAAGCGCGTGGCGCTCGCCTCCCCCGTGAACCTCTGGGCCGTGCTGAAGACGGTGGCGTACACGTGGACGCAGCAGGATGTGTCGCAGGAGGCGCGGCAGCTGTTCGCCCTCGGAACGGAGCTGTACGAGCGCATCGGGACCGTAGCCGGTCACGCCGATGATCTGCGGCGGGCGCTGGAGCGGACGGTCGACAGCTACAACCGGTTCGCCGGCTCACTGGAGAGTCGCGTGCTCGCCAGCGCACGCCGTTTCCCGGGCATCGACGACACCAAGCTGGATGCGGTTTCCCCGCCCCGAGCGGTCGAGACCCCGCTTCGGCGGTGGAGCGCGCCGGAACTGGTGGCCGTCGACCCGGCCGAACCCGTCGTGGGTGCGGACCTCGGCGACGTCCGGCAGCGGATCGAACTCGACGAGCGCTAGCTGTACTCGGCAGTCAGGTTGGTGACACTCGGGTGAGTGGGTCAGGCGCCGCCGGGGACGAAGCTGAGCAGTGTGATGACCGCGCCGGAGACGAGAACGAACGCGCCCACCATCCACCACGCGCTGATCTGCTGGCCCTCTTCGCGCCGGACGCGGAACAGCACATCCGGCCGGCGTGCAGGGTCAACGGCGTTGGCGATGACAGCCTGGGCGCCCGTCTTGGGCGCCGGAGTGTTCGTCTGCACAGACATCTGGCGTTACCCCTCGATGATCGTTCTGAGAACAGCATCCCCATCGACACCATGGACAATTTTGCCAGACTTCGCCGCGGGGAGGTGTCACGACTCGATCACAGTGGCGACCTCATCGATCACCGCGGCGACCTGACGTCACGCTTCCAGCCCACGGCGCGCGCCACACCCGCTTGCGCGACGCGTCACGGCCGTGCGGGCTCCTGCCGGACGCACCTCCCCTCCACAGGACGACCCCGCGAGGGATACTCCACAGAACCGGTCCGCGCCATCCGCGGTGTCGGAGGTTCATGCGATGTTTATGCCATGGAAAGCCCCGGTAGGTACGAAGATAACAGCGAGAGCCCCAACCTCGCTGACATCGTCGACGGGCTGTGCGGGTATCAGGAAGCGGTGGCGGCACTCGAAGCCGAAGCGCTGTTCCACTTCGCGGCCGCCATGCGCATCGCCCTCTCCCGCATGGCCCATCGCCCCCGGATGGATCAGACGCGGGAGATGGTGCTGCGCGCCGTCGCCGCCGAGATCGGCGCGGCGCTGCGGTGGAACGACCGCGCGGTACAGCACCGGATGGGCGACGCGCTCGCACTCACCGAGAAGTTCCCCGCGACCGTCGAGGCGCTCGCCTCGGGTCGGATCACGCTGCGGCACGCCGCCGTCATCCACGACGCCGGCGCCGCCCTGCTGGGCGCGGACGAACGGGCGGCGTTCGAGCGGGTCGTTCTGGAACGCGCGGTGAGGGAGACGGCGGCGCGTACCAAGGCGTTCGCCACGGCGCTGGCGGAGCGTCTGCATCCGGAATCGATCACGGTCCGCTTCCAGCGTGCCGAGCAGACCCGCATGGTCACGGTCACGGAGGTCGATGATGGGATGGCGGAGTTGCGTGCTCTTCTCCCGGCGGCCCTGGCCTATGCCATCCACGACCGTCTCTCCCAGCAGGCCCGCGCCATCCGCAGCGCCGCGGCCGACCCAGCATTTCCAGCCCCCGACGCGGTCCCCATCGGGGATACCCGCACCCTTCACCAGGTGCGAGCCGACCTGCTGTGCGACCTCGTCCTCACGGGGCAGCCCGCCATCGATCCGACGAAGGACAAGACGCCCGGCGGCCTGGGCGCGATCCGGGCGCGCATCCAGGTGACGGTGCCTGCCCTCACGGCAGCCGGCCGGACCGACCGCGGCGCGAGTATCGAGGGAAAGTGCCCCATCGATGCGGCGACCGCCCGCCGCCTCATGGCCGGAGCTCCCGGATGGGACCGGATCCTCACCGATCCCGTGAAAGGCACCGTGCTGGCCGTCGACCGCTACCGGGCCACCGACCCCATGGTCCGCTTCCTCGAGGCTCGCGACATCTTCTGCCGGTTCCCGGGGTGCCGCATGCCTGCCCGGCTCTGCGATCACGACCATAACCTCGACCACGCGCGAGGCGGGCCGACCGACGTCTGCAACCTCGCCTGTCTCTGCAAGCGACATCACACGCTCAAGACGGAGACCGACTGGGTCGCGACGCAACTGCCCGGCGGATCCATCGAGTGGACCTCACCGCTCGGACGCCGCTACGTCGATGAACCGATCCCGCGCGTGGTGTTCCTGCCCGACGGTGATCCGCCGCCGTTCTGAGCGCCCGTCTGAGCGCGGGTCAGAGCGTGGGTCAGAGCCACTTGGACGTGAGGTGCTCCGACGTGACGCGACGGAGCGTCCCGGATGCGCTGCGAAGGACGACGCTCTCCGTGTAGACCCAATCGCGGTCCCGCCGCACTCCCGCGACGAGCTGGCCGTCGGTGACGCCGGTGGCGACGAAGATCGTGTTCTTGCCCTTGACGAGGTCGTCCGCCTCGTAGACGAAGTCGTCGAACTTCAGGCCGTCGTCGGCGCCCTTCTGGCGCTCGTCATCGGTCTGCGGCCGCAGACGCCCCTGGATGTGTCCGCCGAGAGCCTTGATCGCACAGGCCGTGACGATGCCCTCGGGGCTCCCTCCGATACCGACGCACATGTCGGTACGGGCGTCGTGGCGGGCCGCATTGATACCGCCCGCGACGTCGCCGTCGCTCATGAGGCGCGTCCCGGCGCCGGCGTCGCGGATGTCCTGGATGAGCTGCTCGTGGCGGGGCCGGTTGAGTACCGACACGACGATCTCATCCACGGGCTTGCCGAGCGCCTTCGCCAGGCGACGGATGTTCTCGCCGATGGGAAGACGGATGTCCACGACCCCGACGCCGGCGGGACCGGTGACGAGCTTGTCCATGTAGAACACGTTCGAGGCATCCAGCATCGTTCCGGCGTCGGAGACCGCGATGACCGACAGCGCGTTCTGGCGACCGGCCGCCGTCAGCGAGGTGCCATCGATCGGGTCGACCGCCACATCGCACTGGGGCCCGCGACCGTTGCCCACCTTCTCGCCGTTGAACAGCATGGGGGCGTCGTCCTTCTCGCCCTCGCCGATCACGATCGTCCCGTCGAAGTTCACGGTGGTGAAGAAGGCGCGCATCGCATCGACGGCAGCGCCATCGGCTGCCTCCTTATCGCCGCGACCGATGAAGGGCACCGCGCGGATGGCGGCAGCTTCGGTGGCACGAACGAGTTCGAGTGCGAGGTTGCGGTCGGGATGCAGGGGGCTCATGTCGGCCGTAAGACTCACCATGCGGTCAGCCTATCGACGCGGGCGTAATGATCGGCCGTTCCGGCACCCGCGCGGCACGAAGGAATCCCGTTTCTTTCCCCTCAGGAAGATGCGCCGGTCCTCCGTCGTGGCGGGGGTACTCCGTGGTGGGGAAAGCCCTTCGGTAGGCTGGCCGGGAACCCCCACTCCACGATCGAGGAGCAGTCATGCCCGTCGCCACGCCCGACCAGTACGCCGATATGCTCGACCGCGCCAAGGCCGGCGGCTTCGCGTACCCCGCCATCAATGTCTCCAGCTCGCAGACCATCAACGCGGTGCTGCAGGGTCTCACCGAGGCCGGTTCGGACGGCATCCTTCAGGTCACCACGGGAGGCGCCGACTACTTCGCCGGGCACACCGTCAAGGGCCGCGCGACCGGCGCCCTCGCTTTCGCGCGCTACGTCACCGAGGTCGCCAAGAACTACCCGATCACGGTCGCCCTGCACACCGACCACTGCCCCAAGGACGCTCTGCCCGGCTTCGTCCTGCCGCTGATCGAGGCCTCCGAGGAGGAAGTGAAGGCCGGGCGCAACCCGATCTTCCAGTCGCACATGTGGGATGGCTCCGCGGTGCCGCTGGACGAGAACATCCAGATCGCCCAGGAGCTCCTCCCCCGCCTGCACAACATCAACGCGATCCTCGAGGTCGAGATCGGTGTCGTCGGCGGCGAGGAGGACGGCGTCCAGCACGAGGGGTCGAACGAGGCGCTGTACACGACGGTCGCCGACGTCACGAAGGCGGTGGAGGCCCTCGGCCTCGGCGAGAAGGGCCGCTACATCTCGGCGCTGACCTTCGGCAACGTGCACGGCGTGTACAAGCCCGGCAACGTCAAGCTCCGCCCCGAGCTTCTCGGCGAGATCCAGGAGGGCATCGCCTCGCGCTTCGGCACCGGCCCCAAGCCCCTCGACCTCGTCTTCCATGGCGGCAGCGGCTCCACCGACGAGGAGATCGCGCTGGCCGTCCGCAACGGAGTGGTCAAGATGAACATCGACACCGACACGCAGTACGCGTTCACGCGCGCGATCGCGGGGTACATGTTCAGCAACTACGAGGGCGTCCTCAAGGTCGACGGCGAGGTCGGCAACAAGAAGCAGTACGACCCCCGCGCGTGGGGCAAGGTCGCCGAGTCGGCGATGGCGGCGCGGGTCGTCGCGGCCACGCAGCAGCTCGGCTCGCACGGCAGGTCGCTCGGCGCCTGAGCACGAGCTCTTCTCGGATGCCCCGGCCGATGGTCGGGGCATCCGTCGTTCACGCCGGCGCGCGGAAGTCGTCGAGGAGCCCGGGCGCGCCCTCCGGCACCGTCAGCACCTCGATCTCGTCGCCGGCGCGGATGCTGCCCACCCGGCGCACGCGCAGGTACGGACCCAGCCGGCGCTCGGCCGCGAACCGGCGCACCCAGCCGCGCTCGTCAGAACCTCCCACCCACCGTGCGAACGTGGCGCACGGCGTGCGGGGCATCGTCACCACCACCTCGACCGTGTCGCCGATGCGCCACGCCTCCCCGATGCGCGCGGCATTGACGTCGAGCCCCTCGACGCGAAGGTTCTCGCCGAACCATCCCGGCGGCAGTTCTCGTCCCAGCTCGCGCTCCCAGAATTCGGCGTCCTCCTGCGCGTAGGCGTACAGCGCCTTGTCCACTCCGCCGTGGTGCTTGCGGCTGGCCTGCACGTCGCCGCGGAGGCCGTACTGACCCACGCGCACCGCTCCGGGGACCGGGCGCTTGTCGATCGCCGTGACGCCGAGGAACCCCGCGTCGGGACGAAGCTGGTGGACGGTGCAGACGGCAAGAACACGGGGCATCCCGCGATGCTACTTCTCCGCGTCGTACCGCATGATCACGTCTTCACCGTCGAGCGTGCGGATCTCCACCGCGCCGATCTCCCCGACGGGCAGGTCGGTCCCCGCACTGAGGTTCGTCGTGGAACCGGGCGACGCGCGCCATGTCGACACCGTCGTCGTGCCGCCGTCGGCGTCCACGACGGCGAGCGCATAGGGCCATCCCCCCTCCGGGGCATCCAGCACGTCGCCGCTGTAACGGCAGACGAGGTCGATGCGCGTTCCCCACGCGACGTTCGTCAGGCGCACGGAGGCCTCCAGCGGCGCTCCGACCAGGTCGGTCAACGCGTACACCTCGCCCCGCGGCTGCGTCACCGCGACGGTGACCGGCACGGCGATGGCCCCGATGATCAGGGCGCCGGCCGCCGCGAGCGTCCACAGCGTGCGCCGCCGTCGCCGCCGCCGGGCGCGCTGCATGAGGCCGTCGCGCACCCCCGGGGCCGGCTCGGCGGGCGTGGCATCCATGGCCCGCGCACGGTCGCCGGGCACGCGCGAGAGCAGCCCTGCCGTCGGGGCGAGTTCTGCCACCGCGCGGCGGCATTCGTCGCACTCCGCCAGATGGTCTTCATATGCGCGGCGGTCCGCGGGCGACAGCGCCCCCAGGACATATGCCGCGTCCCACTCCGCAAAGCGATCGTGTTCGGGATTCACCGCGTCACCCCCCTCTCCTGCAGAGCGAGCCGCAGAGCGCGCAGACCGTAGTGCAGCCGCGACTTCACGGTGCCCTCCGGGATGCCGAGTTCCTCGGCCGCCTGCGCGGTGCTGCGCCCGCCGTAGTACGCCACCACGATCACCGACCGGTGATCGGAGCTGAGCGCCGCCAGCGCGTCCTCGATGAGGAGCGCGTCGAACAGCGCGTCGGAGTCATCCGGCCCCGCGCGCTCGGGGAGTTCGGCGACCGGCGCCTCGTGCCGGCGCCGCGCGCTGCGGGCCTCGTCGATCACGAGGTTGCGCGCGACGGTCATCAGCCATGCGCGCGCCGATGCCGGATCCTCCAGGATCCGCGGGCTCCGCCACGCGCGCAACAGAGTCTCCTGGACGACGTCGTCCGCCCCGGCTCGGTCGCCGGTGAGACTCACCACGTACCGCCACACGGGCGCCGCGTGGGCGTCGTACAGGGCGCCGAGCTGCACCTCGTCGTTCCCGCGCATCGCACCTCCCCCAGATCACACGAGATGCGGGCGCCCGGGGTTCACCGAGCGGCGGAGAATCGTCCGACGAAGTCCGCGAACGCGGGGTCACCGGCCAGCGGGACGGTCAGGCACGCGGCCACCAGGAGAACCGTGACGGCACCGCCCACCAGCGGAATCCAGAACGTGACGCCGCCGCGGCGGAGCCGCCACCACGCCAGGAGCGCCGTGGCCACCCATCCCGCGATGTAGACCGTGCCCGCGATCGGACCCCACAGGTTGGCGGCCTCGAAGTTGCTGAAGGACGCGTCCACCCCCAGCAGCCCCAGGTATTCGTCGGCGAAGCCGGCGAAATCGAACAGTCGCGGAGCGGTGAAGATGACGTTGAACAGGCCGTACGCGAGAAGTCCGATGGTCACGACGCGGTCGGCCAGGCGCCATCCCGTCGCCGGCGCCGGACGCGACGCCGACCGCGGAGCATGCGCCGTCGAGACGCGACGCGCGTCGGGGGGCGACTCCGGCTCCGGACGCACACCCGCCTGGAGAGCGTCGGTGACCTCGGGCTGCGCGATGCGCGCGCGCTGCTCCTCGGGCGAGGCATACTCCCCGTACTGCGGGCGCGGCCGCTGACCGCCGTCGCTCACGCGCGTCCCCGCCCGCCGAGCGCACGGGCGTCGCGACGGCCGGACGGGTCCGAGCGCAGCTCCTTGGGGAGCGAGAACATCAGATCCTCCTCCGCGGTGCGCACCTCTTCGACGTCCCGGTAGCCGGCACCGGCCAGCTCTGCCAGCACCTCGTCGACGAGCACTTCTGGGACGGATGCTCCGCTGGTGACGCCGACCGTCTCGACCCCGTCGAGCCACTCCTGCTGCACCTCGTCGACGTAGTCCACGCGGTAGGCCGCCTTCGCGCCGTGCTCGAGGGCCACCTCGACCAGACGGACGCTGTTGGAGGAGTTGGCCGAACCGACCACGATCACCAGATCGGCGCCCGTGGCCACCTTCTTGATCGCCACCTGACGGTTCTGCGTGGCGTAGCAGATGTCATCGGAGGGCGGGTCCTGCAGCTGCGGGAAGCGGATACGGAGCCGTCGAACGGTCTCCATCGTCTCGTCGACGGAGAGGGTGGTCTGCGAGAGCCAGACGACCTTCGACGGATCACGCACCTCGACGGTGTCGGCCTCATCCGGCGAGTTGACGATGGTGACGTGGTCGGGCGCCTCCCCCGCCGTCCCCTCGACCTCTTCGTGGCCGAGGTGGCCGATGAGGAGGATCTCGTGGTCGTCGCGGGCGAACCGCACCGCCTCGCGGTGCACCTTGGTGACCAGTGGGCAGGTCGCATCGATCGCCTGCAGCCCCCGGTCGGCCGCTGCCGCCACGACGGCGGGCGACACCCCGTGAGCGCTGAAGACGACGTGGGCACCCGGCGGCACCTCATCCACCTCGTCGACGAAGACGGCACCCTTGGCCTCGAGTTCGCTGACCACGTGGACGTTATGGACGATCTGCTTACGTACGTACACCGGCGACCCGAACCGCTCCAGCGCCTTCTCCACGGCGATCACCGCGCGATCCACACCCGCGCAGTATCCACGGGGAGCCGCCAACAGGACCTTCTTGCGTCCGTCGACCGGGATATCCTGGAGCCGCCCACGACGCCCCGGAATCCGGGGGACGGGCAGCGAAACGACGGGAGTGCTCACCCTTCGAGTGTACGAGGGCGCCCCTGTACGACGGCCGATATCCGGCCGATCGGTGATGCATCTGCGAGAACCCATGACCACGTTCCACCCCGAGGCCGTTCCCGGGCAGCCACCCCCGGCCGATTCGGTGCCCCCGCGCGACTCGACGATGCACGCGCCCACCTCGGTGGCGCGGCTCAACGACACCATCCGCGGCTTCGTCGATCGCTGGGGCTCGGTGTGGGTCGAGGGCGAGGTCACGAGCTGGAACGTCCGCGGCGGCAACATCTTCGGGCGGCTGAAAGACCTCACCACCGACGCGACGATCTCCTTCCGCGTGTGGTCCAGCACCGCGCAGCGGCTGCCGAAGGACTTCGCCACCGGCGATCACGTGATCGCGTGCGTCAAGGCCGACTACTTCCCCCGCACGGGGGACTTCAGCTTCGCCGTCTCCGCGATGCGTCACGTGGGCCTGGGCGATCAGCTCGAGAAGCTGGAGCAGTTGCGCACCACGCTCCGCGCGGAGGGACTGTTCGACCCCGCGCGCAAGAAGCGCCTGCCGTTCCTCCCCCGGCTCATCGGCCTCATCACCGGAGAGAACTCCGACGCGGAGAAGGATGTGCACCGGAACGCCGAGTTGCGCTGGCCGCACGTGCGGATCCGCACCAAGCATGCCGCCGTGCAGGGCGACCGGTGCGTTCCGGAGACGATCGCCGCGCTCAAGGCGCTCGACGCCGACCCGGAGGTCGATGTCATCGTCATCGCACGCGGCGGCGGCGACCCGCAGACCCTCCTGGGATTCAGCGACGAGAGGCTCCTGCGCGCCGTGGCCGCGGCATCCACTCCGGTCGTGAGCGCGATCGGCCACGAGAACGACCACCCGCTGCTGGACGATGTCGCCGATCTGCGCGCCTCGACACCCACCGACGCGGCCAAGCGCATCGTCCCCGACGTGAGCGAGCAGCGCGCGCACGTCGCCCAGCTGCGTGCGCGGCTGAGCAGCCGGCTCTCGCAGCGCGTCACCCACGACATCGCACAGCTGGAGCAGCTGCGCTCGCGCCCGGTGCTGCGCACCCCCGATGCCCTCCTCACCGGACGGGCGCAGGAGATCTGGATGCTGGGAAACCGCGGCCGCGACATCCTGGACCGCCTCGTGTCCACGCACGACCGCCGCACCACCGAGCTGCGCGCGTCGTTGCGCGCCCTCTCCCCGTTGGCGACCCTGTCGCGCGGGTATGCCATCGCCCACATCGCCGACGGGGTGATCGTGCGCGACGCCGGGCAGGCGCCGGCTGGGACCGAGGTGCTCGTCACCGTGGCTCGCGGCTCGATCGCCACCCGGTCCGAAGGCGAGGTGGCCGAGTCGGCCGCGGCGGCCGCTGGGAAGGAGCCCAACTAAGATGGCAGGTATGACCGCGTCGCACTCCGGCACCGCCGATGTCGCGACTCTGTCGTTCGAACAGGCGCGTGACGAGCTCGTGCGCGTCGTCGCCGAACTGGAACAGGGCGCGCCCACGCTCGAGGAGTCACTGGCGCTGTGGGAGCGCGGCGAAGCACTCGCCGCCCGGTGCGAGGAGTGGCTGCTGGGCGCCAAGCGCCGCCTGGACGCCGCCCGCTCGGACGCCGCGGAGTCGTGATGGCACGCGTCGTGGCCGAGCTCGGGCGTCCCGAGACCCCGGATGAGACCGCCGCCCGCAAGGCGGCGTCGTCCCAGGCGTACCGGTCCAGCAAGACCTTCCGCAATCTGCTGACCGCTCTCGTGGTGATCCTCGTCGTGGTCGCCGTGGTGGTGTTCGGCGTGCCGCGCGGCGAACCGGCCGAGCGACCGCCGATCGACGTGGCCGCCGAGGCCGCCGCGCTCAGCGACAACCTCCAGCGTCTCGTGCTCATCCCCGAGGTGCCCGAGGGCTGGCGGGTGAACGGCGCGTCGCTCGAGAGCGGCGCCGTCGACGCGTGGACCGTCGTCTACGCCCCCGACGACACCGCCGGGTTCCTCCGCGTGGCGCAGGGGTTCGACGCGGACGAGGCATGGCCGGCGGAGATCCTCGCCGGGAGCCGCCCCGACGGCAGCGTGAGGATCGACGGCATCGTGTGGGACGAGTACACCGTCTCTGACCCCTCTCGCGCGGCCAACGTCTCGTACGCCCTGGCCACAGACGCCGGACCCGACCTCGTCATGGTCTACGGCTCGGCCTCCCGCGATGCCGCGGCCACGGTCGCCGAGGCCCTCGCGCCGAAGATCCTCGACCTGCGAGCGACCTCGTGAGCGCCCACCCCACCCCCCGAGCCGTGTGGGACGAGATGAGGCAAGGCAACGCCCGCTTCGTCTCCGGCGAGCCGCGCCATCCTCGTCAGGACGTCGAACGCCGTCACGAGCTCGCCGGCGGACAGCGCCCCCGCGCGGCCCTGTTCGGATGCTCCGACTCCCGCCTTGCCGCCGAGATCATCTTCGACGAAGGGCTCGGCGACCTGTTCGTCGTGCGCAACGCCGGTCAGATCATCTCCGACTCGGTGGTGGGGAGCCTCGAATACGCCGTCGCGGTGCTCGAGGTGCCGCTGATCGTGGTGCTCGCGCACGACGCCTGCGGCGCCGTGGGTGCCGCGATCGAGAGCGTCCAGCCCGATGCCCCCCTTCTTCCGCCGCTGATCTGGCGCCAGATCGCCTCGATCGTGCCTGCGGTGCGACGCGTGCAGCGCGCCGACCCCACCGCCACCCCCGACACCATCGACCCCGAGCAGGTCGGACGCGTGCACCTGCGAGACACCGTCACGCAGCTGCTGCACGCCTCCGAGCTGATCAGCGAGGCGGTCGCCGAGGGGCGACTGGCCGTCGTGGGCGCCAACTATCGGCTTGCGGAGGGGACCGCCGCCCCCGTCGTGATCCTGGGTGACGCGGGCGACCCGCTGCCCTGACATCCACCACCATCGGCAACAGGAGGACGACGACGTGACCGACACCGAGTACCGCATCGAGCACGACACCATGGGTGAGGTGCGGGTGCCGAAGGACGCCCTGTACGCGGCGCAGACCCAGCGTGCAGTGGAGAACTTCCCCATCTCCGGCGATGCCCTCGACCCGGCGCAGATCGTCGCCCTGGCACGCATCAAGAAGGCGGCGGCCCTCGCCAACAAGGAGCTCGGCACCCTCGACGGCGGCATCGCCGACGCCATCGCCCGCTCGGCCGACCGCATCATCGCCCGCGAGTTCGCCGACCAGTTCCCCATCGACGTGTACCAGACCGGCAGCGGCACGTCCTCGAACATGAACATGAACGAGGTGCTCGCCACTCTCGCCACCGGCGACCTGGGCTCCCCCGTCCACCCCAACGACCACGTCAACGCCTCGCAGTCGTCCAACGACGTCTTCCCCACCTCGGTCCACATCGCCGCGACCCAGGCGCTCATCGACGACCTCATCCCGTCCCTCGACCACCTCGCCGTGGCTTTCGAGGAGAAGGCGGACGCGTGGAAGGACGTCGTCAAGTCCGGCCGCACGCACCTGATGGATGCCACGCCGGTCACGCTCGGCCAGGAGTTCGGCGGGTACGCGCGCCAGATGCGGCTGGGCATCGAGCGGGTGCAGTCCGTGATCCCCCGCGTGGCGGAGGTGCCGCTGGGCGGTACCGCTGTCGGCACCGGGATCAACACGCCGGTCGGGTTTCCCCAGAAGGTCATCGAGCTCATCGTCTCCGAGACCGAACTGCCGATCACCGAGGCGGAAGACCACTTCGAAGCCCAGGCGAACCGCGACGGCCTGGTCGAAGCATCCGGAGCACTCCGCACCATCGCGGTGTCTCTCACCAAGATCAACAACGACCTGCGGTGGATGGGATCCGGTCCCAACACGGGCCTGGGTGAACTCCACATCCCCGATCTGCAGCCCGGATCCTCGATCATGCCGGGCAAGGTCAACCCGGTCGTTCCCGAAGCCACGCTCATGGTGTGCGCGCGGGTCATCGGCAACGACGCCACGATCGGCTGGGCCGGCGCGTCGGGCGCGTTCGAGCTGAACGTCGCGATCCCCGTCATGGGCACCGCGCTCCTGGAATCCATCCGTCTGCTGTCCAACGCGATGCGGGTGCTCGCCGACAAGACGATCGCGGGCCTGGAGGCCAACGTCGAGCGCGCGGCCGCGTACGCGGGCATGTCGCCCTCGATCGTGACACCGCTGAACAAGCTCATCGGCTACGAGGCGGCGGCCAAGATCGCGAAGCACTCGGTCGCACGGGGGATCACCGTCCGCGAGTCCGTGATCGACCTCGGCTACGTCGAACGCGGGGAGCTCACCGAGGCCCAGCTGGACGAGAAGCTCGACCTGCTCTCGATGACGCACCCCGGCTGACGCGCTCTCACGTCATAATCGAAGCGTGAGCCGCACGCCGAGGATGGCCTCGGCGCGCGCGCGGATCCTGGGGGCAGTCCTCGCCGTCGCGTGCGCCGGGCTCGTCGTGGTGGGCGGAATCACGTTCGTGGTGCTGCGGAGCCAGGTGATACAGAACGCCGACGCGCAGCTGCAGGGCTTCGCCACGGCGCTCGCGGCCGAGGAGATGACCGACCGCGAGTCCGTGCTCACGGCCGTTCGCAACCTCGTGCCCGCCCGCACCGACGGCACGATCGCCGTGGCCGATGGCACGGTGCTCGCCTCCGCGTCCACGTCGGCCGGACTCGACCTCGCCGACGACGAGGACTTCGTCCGCGCGGTGAGTGCGCAGGCTCCGGCCGATGCCACGTTCGACACCGTGCAGAGCGACCTGGGGCTGCTCCGCTACGTGGCCGTCCCCGAGGGTGACGTCGTGGTCGCCCACGCCGTTCTGCTGGACGCGCGCATGCAGCTGGTGGCCACCGGCATCCTCACCTACATGCTTGCCGGGATCGGGATGCTGATGGCCATGGCCATCGTCGGCTGGTTCGTGATCGGCCGGCTCTTCTCGCCGCTGCGGGACCTCCGGGCGACGGCGGATGCGGTGACCATCGACGACTTCGGCACACGGCTGCCCGCCGAGGGGAACGACGAGATCTCCGACCTGACTCGCACGGTCAATTCGATGCTCGATCGCATCGAAGGGTCCGTCGACGTGCAGCGGCAACTCCTGGACGACGTACGCCACGAACTGAAGACGCCGATCACCATCGTCCGCGGACACCTGGAGACGATGGACGTCCGCGACCCGGTCGACGTCGCCACCACGCGCGACATCGGCATCTCGGAACTCGACCGCATGACACGTCTCGTGGACGACATCGATCTGCTGGCCGCCGTCGAGGACGGGGCGTTGACGATGAGCGTGGTCGACGTCGACGCGCTCACCGCCCACGTGGGAGAACTCGTGACCGGGATCCCGGGGCACCAGTGGCGCGTCGAGACCCGCGGGTACGGTCGCGTGGAGGGCGATTACGACCGGCTCCTGCAGGCCTGGCTGCAGCTGGCCGACAACGCGGCCAAGTACACGCCCGAGGGGACGCTGATCGAGATCGGGAGCGCCGTGGACGACGACGGCGCGCGCCTGTGGGTGCGCGATCACGGACCCGGGATCCCGCCGGCGTCGCGTCACCGCATCTTCCGTCGCTTCCACCGTGCGGAGGGGCGGCGGACGGTCGGCGGATCGGGACTGGGGCTCGCGATCGTGGACGCGATCGTGAAGGCGCACGACGGGCACTGCTCCGTCACCGACACCGCGGGCGGCGGCGCCACCTTCACCGTCCACATCCCGCCCGGACGCGGACGCGCGCCGGCGGATCTCCCGGCTCCCGTGCGCGCCGGCGACGTCGTTCAGCAGCGGGAGGCCTCCGGATGACGCTCATCCTCATCGCCGAAGACGAAGGCCGCATCTCGGCGTTCGTGAGCCGAGGACTCGAATCCGCCGGCTACCTCACCGCCGTCGTCGAAGACGGCGCGGAAGCCCTCGAGGTGGCGCTGTCGGGCGAGGCGGATCTGATGCTGCTGGACATCGGGCTGCCGTCGATGGACGGCTTCGAGGTGCTCCGCCACCTCCGCGGCCAGGGCTCCACCCTTCCGGTCATCATGCTCACCGCCCGCTCCAGCACGCGCGACACGGTGGACGGGCTGGATGCCGGCGCCAACGACTACATCGCGAAACCGTTCAAGTTCGACGAGCTCCTCGCGCGGGTGCGCTCACGGCTTCGCGAGACCGTCCAGACCAGCACGATCGCCGTGGTGCACGGGGACGTCAGCCTCGACGTGCTGGCGCGGCGAGCGACCGTCGCGGGGCGCGAGGTCGATCTCAGCGCGCGGGAGTTCGCCCTTGCCGAGCAGTTCCTCCGCCATCCCGGCCAGGTGCTCAGCCGCGAGCAGCTTCTGAGCCGGGTGTGGGGGCTGGACTTCGACCCCGGTTCCAACGTGGTCGACGTGTACGTGCGCTATCTCCGCGGCAAGTTCGGGCACGAGCGGATCAGCACCGTGCGCGGAGCGGGCTACCGCTGGGAGTGAGATCCCACGAGAGAGCCCCCGGCGCTGGGGGACG
This sequence comes from Microbacterium sp. Z6_144, assembly GCF_057197625.1. Lineage (NCBI taxonomy): Bacteria > Bacillati > Actinomycetota > Actinomycetes > Micrococcales > Microbacteriaceae > Microbacterium > Microbacterium sp. Z6_144. Next base: position 1,239,741 of record NZ_JBXVPT010000001.1, on the reverse strand, counting down.
CCGGGGGCTGGAATGCCCGGAGTTTGGGGGAAAGTCCGGACGTGTTTCTCGTGGGTGTCCGCCTGGGGGGCGGACCGGGGTTCCCTCGCGATGACTACATCATCCGTCAGGTTCGTGAGAACGGGTGGAACCGCACGTGAGACTGCTCTCATGTGCGGTTCCCCCGGCTCACGAGAGCTCGCCGGCCTCCAGGAGGTCGGTCACCAGCGCGGCGATCGCGGAACGCTCCGACCGTGTGAGAGTCACGTGGCCGAAGAGTCCGTGGCCTTTGAGGGTCTCGATGACCGAGGCGATGCCGTCGTGCCGCCCCACCCGGAGGTTGTCCCGCTGACCCACGTCGTGGGTGAGCACGACACGCGAATTCTGTCCGATCCGGCTGAGCACGGTGAGAAGGACGTTCCGTTCGAGTGACTGCGCCTCATCCACGATCACGAATGCGTCGTGCAACGACCGCCCACGGATGTGGGTGAGGGGAAGAACCTCGAGGAGCCCCCGGGCGAGAACCTCCTCCAGGACGTTCGGCGAAACGACCGAGCCGAGCGTGTCGAAGACCGCCTGACCCCAGGGGTTCATCTTCTCGGCGGCGTCCCCGGGCAGGTAGCCGAGCTCCTGACCGCCCACGGCGAACAGCGGGCGGAAGACGATGATCTTGCGCTGCTGCTGGCGCTCCAGCACCGCCTCCAGTCCTGCGCAGAGCGCGATCGCCGACTTGCCCGTGCCCGCGCGGCCCCCGAGCGACACGATGCCCACGTCGGGGTCGAGCAGCAGGTCGATCGCGATCCTCTGCTCGGCCGAACGGCCGTGCAGACCGAACACGTCGCGGTCGCCGCGCACGAGCTTGTACGCGCCCTCCCCGGTGACCCGCCCGAGCGCCGATCCGCGCTCGGAGTGGATGATGAGCCCGGTGTTCACCGGCAGCCCCACCACGGCGGGGCTGGAAGCCACCTCCGACTCGTACAGGTCGCTCATCTCGTCGCCCCCCACGTCGAGGTCGGCGATACCGGTCCATCCGGAGTCCACCGCCTGCTCGGCGAGGTACTCCTCCGCATGCAGCCCGAGGGAGGCGGCCTTGACGCGCATCGGCATGTCCTTGGACACCACCGTGACCTCGGTGCCGCCCTGGGCGAGGTGCATCGCGACGGCCAGGATGCGGGTGTCGTTGTCGCCGAGCCGCATGCCGGAGGGGAGCACCGCGGGATCGGTGTTGTTGAGCTCCACCCGGAGCGTCCCGTCGGCGCCGACGGGCACGGGGAAGTCGAGTCGGCCGTGCTCGATGCGCAGCCCGTCGAGGTGGCGCAGGGCCTGCCGGGCGAAGTAGCCCAGTTCGGGGTCGTGGCGCTTGGCCTCGAGTTCGGTGATCACCACGACGGGGATCACGACGGAGTGCTCGGCGAAGCGGAAGAACGCGCGCGGATCGCTCAGCAGGACCGAGGTGTCCAGGACATACGTGCGGAGCTCCTGCTCCGTCGACAGGTCGCCACCGGCGACGTTGTCTTCGGAGACGGAGTCCTCGGAGACGGAGTCCTCGGCGATCGAGCGACGTGGCTTCAGTGATGCTCGTGCGGTCACAACCCACTCCCGACCCGGGTGCTGCACCCGGCAGTCTCGAGTCGACCAGTGGTTGCGAGTCGCGATCCTGAAGGCCGACCCGACCGGGCTCCTTGCCCGATGCGATCACCGTACGACCGGCGGCGGAACCGCCCCGTCTCCGACACACCTGCAGATGTGTCGGGGAGGTGAATTCGGCGTTTCAGCCGCCGTAGCGGCGGTCGCGATCGGCGTAGTCGCGGATGGCACGCAGGAAATCGACCTCGCGCAGATCCGGGCCGAGTGCCTCGACGAAGTAGAACTCGCTGTGCGCGCTCTGCCACAGCAGGAAATCGCTCAGGCGCTGCTCCCCGGAGGTGCGGATCACGAGGTCGGGGTCGGCCTGCCCGCCGGTGTACAGGTGCTCCCCGATCTGCTCGGGGGTGAGGCTCGCCGCGAGCTCCTCCAGCGAGCCGCCCTCCCGATCGTGCTGGGCGATGATGCTGCGCACCGCATCGACGATCTCGCCTCGCCCGCCGTAGCCGACGGCCAGGTTCACATGCAGGCCGGTGTGCTCGCGTGTGCGCTCCTGCGCATCGGCGAGCACGCGGGCAAGCTCCGGCGGCAGGATCTCGGCGCGTCCGACGTGCTGCACACGCCAGTTGCGCTCGTGGGAGAGCTCCTCGGCGAGTTCGGCGATGATCTCGATGAGGTCGGCCAGCTCCCGGGAGTCCCGCTTGTTCACGTTGTCGGTGGAGAGCAGGTACAGCGAGACCACCTGGATGCCGAGGTCATCGCACCAGCGGAGGAACTCGCGCATCTTCGCCGCGCCGGCACGGTGGCCGTGCGCAGCGGTCTCGTACCCCAGCTGGCGTGCCCAGCGACGGTTGCCGTCGATCATCATCGCGACGTGATGCGGAACGGTCTCCGGCTGCAGACGCCGGCGGAGGCGGCTGATGTAGAGCCGATAGAGCGGCCCTCTGCCCTGGTTGCTGCGGCCGCCGGTCACGCGCTCTACGCTACCGCGCGCACCTGAACGTGCCGGTACGGGCATGCACCGACCCGTAGGCTTCGGGTGTGAGCCATCGCACGCCTTCCGCCGCCGAGGATTCCGACGGCGCGCACCTTCCGGAGCTGCCGCTGATCGAAGCCGGCGCGGTGGGCGCGCAGAGCGAGATCAAGCCGACCTGGCGTGGCTGGATCCACGCGGCGACCTTCCCGATCGCCGTCGTCGCGGGCATCGTGCTGATCGCTCTGGCCCAGGGCGCCCCGGCGAAGTGGGCCTCGGCGGTGTTCATGGTCACCTCGATGATGCTGTTCGGCAGTTCGGCCCTGTACCACCGGTTCGACTGGAAGCCGAGGACGCGGGCGATCCTCAAGCGGATCGACCATGCGAACATCCTGCTGCTCATCGCCGGCACGTATACGCCGCTGGCCGTGCTCGCGCTCCCCACCGACAAGGCGATCATCCTGCTCGGGGTCGTGTGGGGCGGGGCGATCCTGGGCATCTTCTTCCGGATCTTCTGGCTCAACGCCCCGCGCTGGCTGTACGTCGCCCTGTATCTCGCGCTCGGCTGGGCCGCCGTGATGTACCTGTTCGACCTCTTCGCGGCCAACGCCGCCATGATGACCCTGGTGCTGGTCGGCGGGCTGCTCTACACGGGAGGCGCGATCGTGTACGCGCTGAAGCGCCCGGACCCGTGGCCCGGACACTTCGGCTTCCACGAGATCTTCCACGTGTGCACGGTGCTGGCGTTCCTGTGCCACTGGACGGCGAGCCTGCTCATCGCGCTGCATCCCGCCTATCACGCCGGCTGACGGTCACCGCCGGGTGGGGTCTTCCCGCGGATCGATGTCCTGATCGTCGACGGTGCTCGCCTCCGAGGCGGCACGGGCCTGTTCCTCGGCGTCCAGTTCGGCGGCGACCTCCTCGCGGTAGCGCCCGCGTCGGATGCGGCGGAGCATGTCGAGGATGAGCAGCACCACCGCCAGCGTCAGCAGGGCGATCACCAGGAATCCCATGGGTCCGGGGGTCACCAGCTCGGCCGGCGGCGCCGACGGCGTCGGCGACGGTGTGGCCGCGGCGGCGATGATCGCGTCGTACATGGGTCCTCGTTCCGCGCCGGAGCGCATAGCCTGGAGTGACCAGCCTAGAACGCGCCGGAGAACGATGACCACGCAACACATGCTCGACGAGCGATATGGCGTGCGGCGATCCCGGCGGCGCCGGATCGTCGGCTGGGTGGTGGTCGGCGTGCTCGCCTCGGCGCTGGTGATCTGGCTCGGCGGGACGACGGTGGCGCGCACGCTGGCTTCCGCCGACGTGACCGGGACCGCCTACGACGTGGTGGACGAGCGCACCGTCACCGTGACGTTCCAGGTCTCCGCGCCCCCCGGTTCGGCCGTGGCTTGCGCCCTGGAGGCCCAGGACGAGGAGCACGGGATCGTCGGCTGGCGCATCGTGGAGTACCCGGCGACCGAGGAACGCGGCCGCGCCTTCACCGAGACGATCCCAACCGTGGCGCTGGCCACGACGGGTTTGGTGAACAGCTGCTGGGTCACGTAGTCTATGGGCACCATGACGCCCCGGCTGACGCCGGGGCGTTTCCATATCCCCGGGCCCGCAGACGCCGGCCCACTCGAGGCGAAGGAGAGCGACGTGTCCAGCGACGCACCTGAGACGTTCCTCACCCAGGAGGCCTACGATCGGCTCGTCAACGAGCTCGAGCGCCTCTCCACCACCGGCCGGGAGGAGATCGCCAAGCGCATCGAATCCGCGCGAGAAGAGGGCGACCTCAAGGAGAACGGCGGCTATCACGCCGCCAAGGACGAGCAGGGCAAGCAGGAGGCGCGCATCCGCACGCTCCAGCACCTGCTGAAGAACGCGAAGGTCGGCACGGCTCCCGAGAGCACCGGCATCGTGGAGCCCGGCACCATCGTGACCGCCCTCGTCGCCGGCGGCGAGGAGCGCTTCCTCCTCGGCAACCGCGAGATCGCCGTCGACTCCGAGCTCGACGTCTACAGCGAGGCATCTCCTCTGGGCGCGGCGATCATCGGTCTGCGCGAGGGTGACAAGGGCGCGTACACGGCGCCGAACGGGCGCGAGATCCCCGTCGAGGTCGTGAAGGTCGAGACCTACTCGGGCCAGTGACGCTCAGTCGGCGACGATCGTCGGCAGGAAGCCGGCAGCTTCCAGGGTCGCCATCACGACAGCCTGGTGCTCGGCACCCCGCGTCTCGACGCTCAGTTGCAGGATCACCTCGCTGATCTGCAGGCCCTGGCCGTGCCGGGTGTGCAGCACCTCGATGACGTTGGCTCCGGCCTCCGCCAGGAGTTCTGACACGCGGGCGAGCTGACCGGGCCGGTCGGGAAGCGGGATGCGGAGAGTCATGTACCGCCCGGATGCCGCGAGCCCGTGCGCGACGACGCGCTGCAGGAGCAGCGGGTCGATGTTTCCTCCGGAGAGGATGGTGACGGTCGGTCCTGCCGCGGGCACCTTTCCGGCGAGGATCGCGGCGACTCCGACCGCTCCCGCAGGTTCCACGACCTGCTTCGCCCGCTCCAGCAGCACGAGGAGCGCCCGGGCGATGTCGTCCTCCGTCACGGTGACGACATCGTCGACGTACTCCTGGATGAGCGCGAAGGGGAGGTCGCCCGGGCGCGCCACGGCGATGCCGTCGGCGATCGTCGGCCGGGTGTCCACCTCCAGGGGCCGCCCCGCCTTCAGAGACGACGGGTACGCGGCCGAGTTCGCCGCCTGCACACCGACCACCCGGATCGTCCGACCCGCGGCTGCGGCGCGCATCTTCGCCGCGGCGGCGACGCCGGCTGCCAGCCCTCCCCCGCCGATCCCCACGACCACGGTGCCCAGGTCCGGCATCCCGTCGATCAGCTCGAGGCCGAGCGTGCCCTGCCCGAGCACGATATCGGGGTGGTCGAAGGGGTGGATGAGCACCGCGCCGGTGCGCTGCGCGTACTCGGCCGCCAGCCGGAGCGGAGTCTCCACGGTCGCGCCCTCGAGGATGACCTCGGCCCCGTAGCCCCGCGTGGCCAGGAGTTTGGGAACGGGCACGCCCAGCGGCATGAAGATCGTCGCGCGGATCCCCAGCTGCTGTGCCGCGAGGGCGACGCCCTGCGCGTGGTTGCCGGCCGACGCCGCGACGACGCCGCGGGCGCGCTCCTCGGCGGTGAGCCGCGAGAGGCGGTAGGTCGCCCCGCGGATTTTGAAGGAGCCGGTGCGCTGCAGGTTCTCCAGCTTCAGGTGCACCGGGACGCCCAGCACTTCGCTGAGGTGCTGGGATTCGTCCTGGGGCGTGCGGACGATGATCCCCTGGAGGGCGTTCGCGGCGTCTTCGAAGCCGGCGAGGGTGGGCAGGGCCATCGACGCGGACGTGGATGCGGACGTGGTCATGCGGTGCTCCCCCGGCGCCTGGGGACCGTGCGCCACATCAGGTCGGCCGCCGGCGGAGGCGCTCCCGAGTCCCAGGCGCGTCTGCTGAGGTACACGGCCACGACGTTCACGAATGCCGCCAGCGGGACGGCGAACAGGGCCCCCGGGATGCCGCCCACCATGGCTCCCCCGGCGACGACCATCACGACGGCCAGGGGGTGCACCTTCACGGCAGACCCCATGAGGAGCGGCTGAAGCACGTGGCTCTCGAGCTGCTGGACTCCCAGCACGACCACCAGCATCCAGAAGGCGATCCACGGGCCGTTGTAGACGAGCGCGATGAAGATCGCCACGGCGCCGGTGACCACGGCGCCCACGAACGGCACGAAGGCGCCGAGGAAGACCAGCACGCCGATCGGGATGGCCAGGGGGACGCCGAGGAAGAAGGCGCCCAGCCCGATGCCGACGGCATCGATGGTGGCCACCAGCAGCTGCGTGCGGGCGTAGGTGACCACGGTGGTCCACCCCGCGCGGCCGGCTCCGTCCACGGCGGGACGGGCGGCGCGGGGGAACAACCGCGTGGTCCATCGCCAGATCCCGCCGCCGTCGGCGAGGATGCACAACAGGATGAAGAGCGTCAGGAGCAACCCCGTGACCACGTGGCCCACGGTGCTGCCGATCGCCAGTGCCCCCGACAGCAGCAGCTCGGCCTGCTCCTGGGCGAAGCCGACGGCCTGGTCCAGAGCGTCGTCGATCTGCTGCGGCGTGAGGTCCATCGGCCCGTCGATGAGGTATTGCCGCAGCTGGGCGACCGCGTCCACGGTGCGATCGCGCACCTCACCCCATTCGCGGGTGATCTGCCACACCGCCAGCCACATCAGCCCGGTCACGATCGAGAGCGTCCCGATCACCGAGATGACGATCGCCAGCCACCGCGGCCACCGATGGCGGAGCATCCACGACATAGCCGGCGACAGGAGCGCGGAGACGAGGATGGCGATGAGCAGCGGGATGACCAGGAGCTTCAGCTGGATGACGAGCCAGATCGCCACCGCAGCGGCCGCGGCCAGCACCAGAAGCCGCCAGGCGTAGGCCGTCGCGACCTGGAGCGCGCGGGGAACCGTGGTCTCGTTCACCTCGGTCACCTCGGACACCTCGGGGGGCGTCGGCGGCCGGCGTCGCAGCGCATCGAAGAAGGAGCCGCGCTCTTCGGGTCCGGGGCCGCTCATTCCGCCAGTCTAGGCGCCGCTCCGCTGGGTCGCTGTCGGCGCCCGGAACTAGGCTGAGGCGGGTGAGGACGACGCTGAGCGCAGCCGAAGCGCGGCGCGTGGCGCTCGCGGCGCAGGGCTTCTCGCGCCGCCCGGACGAGCAACCGGGCACACGCCGCCTCTCCGCCGCGGTCCGCCGGATGGCGACGTTGCAGATCGACTCCGTCAACGTGTTCGCGCGTTCGCACTACATGCCGCTGTTCTCCCGCCTGGGGCCGTACGACACCGAGGCGCTGGACCGGCTGCTGTTCTCCCGCCGCGCCCCGTACGTGGAGTACTGGGCGCACGTGGCATCCTTCATCCCCGCCGAGGACTGGTCGCTGTTCACCTTCCGGATGCAGGCACTGCGCGAGAAGTACGCGGCGCCGGGCTCGTGGGTGGCCGCACATCCCGACACCATCGCGTGGGTTAGGGCGGAGCTGGCCGCCCGCGGACCGCTCCGCCCGGCGCAGATCGAGGGAGACCTTGACCGAGATTCCCGCGGCCCCTGGTGGGACTGGGGCCAGGTCAAGCAGGCGCTGGAGTATCTGTGGCTGTTCGGCGAGGTCGCGATCGCCGGGCGTCGAGGGTTCGAGCGCCGCTACGCGCTGGCCGAGCAGGTCATCCCCGCCGACGTCCTGGCGACCCCGGTGCCCCGCGCCGATGCCATCCGCGAGCTGGTGCGCCGCGCGGCACGCGCGTACGGCGTGGCGACGGCCTCCGACCTCGCCGACTATTGGCGCATCCGCGACCGACCGGCGGTGCTCACGGCCGTGCGCGACCTCGTCGACGGCGGAGAACTCGTCCCCGTCAGCGTCGAAGGGTGGACCGCGGGCGGGCGTCCGGCGCCGGCGTGGATGCATCGTGACGCGGTGCTGCCCCGACGGGTGGATGCGGCGGCGGTGCTGACGCCGTTCGACCCGGTGGTGTGGTTCCGCGATCGTGCCGAGCGCGTGTTCGACTTCGCGTACCGCATCGAGATCTACACGCCCGCGCCGCGTCGGCAGTACGGGTACTACTCGCTCCCCGTGCTCGTCGGAGACGACATCGTGGGGCGAGTGGACCTGAAGGCGGATCGCGCGACGAGCACGCTCCTCGTGCAGTCGGCGTGGTGGGAACCGGGCAGGCCCGCGGATGCGGCGGAGCGCGTGGCTCGGGAGCTGGAGAGCGCCGCGCGGTGGCAGGGCCTGGAGCGCGTGTCGGTCTCGCGCTGGGGTGATGCCGTGGACGACCTCGCCGCCGTCCTTCCCTCCGCGGTGCGGCACGATCGGGGCGCGAGCGAGCCGGTGGCCCTCGCACCGGAGGAGCCGGCGTGAAGCGGCGCACGGCGATTCTGATGGGGGCCGGCGCGGCGCTGGCCCTCATCGTCGGCGGAATCGCGACCTGGGCGGCGACCCGCCCCGCCGGCGCCGCCGAGGCCGCCGACGCGTACCTGAGCGCGCTAGCCGCCGGTGACACGGATGCGGTGACCGAGCTGATCGGCGCAACCGAGGACGAGCGGCGTCTCGCCGACGCCTTCTCCGCCGCCTCCTCCTACCTCGAGGACCCGCGCGTGAGCGACATTGCCGAGAGCGGACCGGCCGCCGACGTGCGCGCGACCGCCGCCTTCGACGGCGTCGAGCGCGACGTGTCCTTCGCCATGGAGCGAAGGGACGGCCGCTGGCACGTCACGGGCGACTCCCTCGCGATGGTGGAGATCACCACGACCGTCGGCGACGCCGTGCAGGTGGGGGACGCGGTGATCCCGACCGGGCCTGCCGCCCTCCTCCCCGCGATCTACGAGTTCACCGCTTCTCCGCGCCGCCTCGTGACCGGATCGGCCACGGTTGCCGTCTCCACCGACGAGCCCGCCGATGTCCATGTCGAGGCATCCCTCACGCCCGACGCGACGGCGCTCGCGCAGGAGCAGCTCGACGCCTACGCCCGGGAGTGCGCCGCGGGAGGCACCGACGTGCCCGGCTCGTGCGGTCTGCGCATCCCCTGGGCTGCCGACCTCGCCTCGGCATCGGCCTTCGCGTTCCGGATCGAGCGGTTCCCCGCGCTGTCCGTCTCCCCCGACGCACGCTCTTTCGAGGCCACCGGCGGCATCGTCGTCGCCACGGTGACCGGCACGGACCGCAGCGGAGCGCCCGCGTCGTTCACCTACCGCGACGACGCCTGGGCCCTCCGCGGTGAGGTGCGCGTGAGCGGGGACGAGATCGTCCTCGGCGTGCGCTGATCAGAGCGGGCCCGCCGGCCCTTCCCGGAGTCGCGTCAGAACTGCACGCGGGGCGGCTCGGCGATCGCCGCGCCGTCGACCACTTCGAAGAACTCGCGCTCGGTGAAACCGAGGTTGCGCGCGAAGAGGTTGTTGGGGAACACCTGGATCTTGGTGTTCAGCTCGCGGACGCCGCCGTTGTAGAACCGGCGCGAGGCCTGGATCTTGTCTTCGGTGTCGACGACCGACTGCTGCAACTGCAGGAAGTTCTGGCTGGCCTGCAGCTGGGGGTACGCCTCGGCGACCGCGAAGATCGATTTGAGGGCCTGCTGCATGTGCCCCTCGGCGATCCCGGCCTCGGCCGGGCCTCCCGCCGACAGGGTCTCGGCCCGCGCACGCGTGACGTTCTCGAACACCGCCTTCTCATGCGCTGCGTATCCCTTGACCGTCTCGATGAGGTTGGGGAGCAGATCGGCTCGGCGTTTGAGCTGAACGGTGATGTCGCTCCACGCCTCGTCGACGCGGACATTCAACTGCACGAGCGAGTTGTACGTCGCCCACAGGTAGATGCCGGCGATGACGACGATCGCGACCACGATCAGGACAGGGATGAGCCATTCCCACATGTCCAAGTCTCCGTTCGATGAGTGCCCCTCATCCTAATGGGACCGCGCCCCCTCTTCCTGCGCGAGTTCCCATCTCCCAGTCGTTACCCACCCAGGACGCCGGTCCTGGGGGGTACTCGCCCCGGACCGCCCGCATCCCCTACGCTGTGCCGAAAGCTGTTCCCGCGCCGCATCCCGGGAGGTTCTCATGGCCGTTTTCTCACGGGGTTTCGGCGCCCGTCGGCGGGAGTCCGATCCCGACCTGCCGCCCGGACAGTACCTGACCCAGGACTTCCCCGTGCTCTCAGCCGGGCCCACGCCGCGCATCGACACCGCGGAGTGGACCTTCACGATCCGCAACGAGCACGGGGCCTCACGCACGTGGACGTGGGAGGAGTTCCTCGCTCTCCCCATCGAGGACGTCTCCACCGACATCCACTGCGTGACGCGCTGGTCGAAACTCGGCACGTCGTGGCGCGGCGTCTCCCTCGACACCCTGCTCGCCGAGGTCGACACCGACCTCGAGTACGCGATGGCCCACTCGTACGGCGGCTACACGACCAACGTGGCGCTGGAAGACCTCACCGGCGGCCGGGCCTGGATCGCGTTCGAGTTCGACGGGGAGCCGCTGGACCCCGAGCACGGCGGGCCTGCACGACTGCTGGTGCCGCACCTGTATTTCTGGAAGAGCGCGAAGTGGGTGCGGGGTCTCACCATGCAAGACCACGACGACCCCGGATTCTGGGAGCAGAACGGGTACCACATCCACGGCGACCCCTGGCGCGAGGAGCGCTATTGGTGACCGTCGGGGACTGGTCGCCGGCGCGGATCGCACAGGTCGAGCAGGCAACCTCCACCGCGCGGATCCTCCGCCTGCACGTCCCGGGGTGGCCCGGGAACCTCCCCGGACAGCACCTGGACCTGCGGCTCACCGCCGAGGACGGCTATCAGGCGGTGCGCTCGTATTCGATCGCATCCTTCGGCCCGGGCGAAGACGTCGAGGTCGCGATCGACGAGGTGCCCGACGGCGAGGTGTCGCCCTATCTCGTGCGGGATGTGCAGGCCGGGGACGAGCTGGAGGTGAAAGGCCCGCTGGGCGGGTACTTCGTGTGGCACGACGACGACCCCTCCCCCGTCCAGCTGATCGCCGGCGGCTCCGGCATCGTGCCGCTGCTGGCGATGGCCCGTGCGCGGGCGGCGTCGGCCGCGTCGGCGCCCTTCCGGCTGCTGTACTCGGTCCGCACGCCCGCCGACGCCCTGTACCGCGACGAGGTGGAGCGGCTGGATGCTGCGGGCATCGCCCTCACGTGGATCTTCACCCGCTCCGGCCCGCCGGGGTGGGCCGGTCGGGTGGGACGCATCAGCGCGGACGACCTCCGCGCGCACGCCACCCCGCCGGACCTGGCACCCGCGGTGTTCGTGTGCGGTCCGACGGGGTTCGTCGAGGCCACCGCATCCGCCCTCGTGCAGCTCGGTCACGATCCGGTGCGCGTGCGCACCGAGAGATTCGGAGGTACGTGATGAGCAGATCCCGCGCCCTTCCCGGGCCCGTACGCCTCGTGGACGGCAACGCTCTGGCGGGCATGCTGGCCGGCGCTCTCGCCATCGACCCGACTGTGCTCGCCCTGACGTGCGGTCACTGCCGGGATCGGTTCCTGTTGGCCGAGACGGTCGTGGAGCGCGAGTCGGATTCGGCGCTGGTGCGCTGCCGTTCGTGCACGCATACGCTCCTCACCCTCGCCGACGAGCCTCACGCCCTGGTGGTGCGGATCGGCACCCTGGAGCTGCGATTCCCTCGCTGACGCGGACGAATGGCTAGCGCTGGTCCTGCGGCTGGAGCGCCTGGTGGTCATCGGCGCGGGCCGGTTCGGGTTCAGGGAGGAAGGGATCAGCGGTTGACATGCGCGGATTGTGCCACGCCTCACCGAACAACGCGTGAACGCGGGATGCTGGGAGGTCACCGTGCGGCGCAACGCGGTCACGCATCGCAAGGCGTGACCCTCCCCCGCTCGCGCCTGCAATCCGATCGGGTGAGGGAACCGAACAATCAACGCTGGCACACACTGGGGGATGCCAGCTCAGGTGCCTTCCGCTCTTCACCGGGCGGGAGGCACCCACCCGACGCCGTCTCCCACCGCAACCAGAAAGCCCCCTCCCCTCCGGCGCAGCGCGGGGTTCGGTACTGGTACCCCCGGTGGGACTCGAACCCACACTGAAGCGATTTTAAGTCGCCTGCCTCTGCCATTGGGCTACGGGGGCGGGACCTTGCCCGCTCCCACCGTAGCGTTCAGCCGCGAGCGGCGACCTTCTCGCTCGTGGCCGGCTTCGTGGTCTTGGCGGCCGGCTTCTTGTCGTCCGCGTTCGCCGACTGCTGCGGGCGCGGGCGGGCGGCGAACTCCTCGAACACGTAGCGCGGAGTCTGCACGGCCTCGAGGTTCACGATGTCGCGGCCGAGCCAGAGGTTGTTCCACCATCCCCACAGCACCCGCCACTTGCGCTCCCACGTCGGCATCGCCAGGCCGTGGTAACCGCGGTGAGCGACCCACGCGGGGAATCCCTTGATCGCGATGTTGCCCGACTGGAAGGCGCCGTTGTACAGGCCCAGACCCGCCACGGCGCCGAGGTTCTTGTGGATGTACTCCTTGGGCTCCTCACCACGGAGCACCGCGGTGATGTTCTTCGCGAGGAGCTTGCCCTGACGCACGGCATGCTGCGCGTTGGGCACGCAGAATCCGCCCACGCCACCACCGGTGAGGTCAGGCACGGCCGACACGTCGCCGGCCGCCCACGCGCCATGGACGATCTCCTCGGCGGTGCCGACCCGCAGGTCGGGGCGGGTGCGGATGCGGCCGCGCTCTTCGACGGGCAGGTCGCTGCCGCGCACGACGGTGGGGTTGGCCATGACGCCCGCCGTCCACACGATGATGTCGGTGGGGAGGATCTCGCCGGTGGAGAGTTCGACGTTGCCGTCGACGGCGCTGGTGACCTGGGTGTCGAGGTGCACGTAGGCGCCGCGGCGGGCCAGGTCTTTCAGCACCCACTCGCTCGTCTTCATCGACACCTCGGGCATGATCCGGCCCATGGCCTCCACGAGGTGGAAGTGCGTCTCGTCGAAGGAGAGCTGCGGGTAGTAGGTCAGCAGGGATGAGGCGAACGAGCGAAGCTCGGCGATCGCCTCGATTCCGGCGAAGCCGCCGCCCACGACGACGACGGTGAGCAGACGCTCCCGCGCGGGGCCGGGGGGAAGAACCGACGCCTTGTCGAAGTTCGACAGAAGCAGGTCGCGCACCGCGACAGCCTCTTCGATGGTCTTCAGCCCGATCGCGTTGTCGGCGATCCCGGGGATCGGGAACGTCCGTGAGACGGCCCCGGCGGTGACGACGATCTGGTCGTATTCCTGCTGCCACGGCTCGCCGACGATCGGGGTGAGCGTGGCGACCTTGTTCGCGTGGTCGATACCGGTGACCTTCGCCGCGAGGACGGTGGTCCGCTTCAGGTGCCGGCGCAGCGGCACGACGGCGTGGCGGGCCTCGATCGAACCTGCCGCCACCTCGGGGAGGAACGGCTGATAGGTCATGTAGGGCAGCGGGTCGACGATCGTGACCTCGGCTTCCCCGCGACGAAGCTGCTTCTCCAGCTTCCAGGCTGTGTAGAAACCTGCGTATCCGCCACCGACGATGAGGATTCTGGGCACGGTGCTGGTCACGGTGGAAGGAACTCCTAGGTGGGTGGGCTGCTCGGCGTGCGCGATTCGCGTGCCAATCGGATACGCCGGGCGGCAGCGGTGAGGCCGAGCACCACCATTATAGACGCCAGGGTCCCGGCAGCGAGCGGAAGGCTCCCGTAGCGCAGGGAATCCTCGTTCGGAAGCAGCGGGTGATCGCGGGCCGACGCCGTGTCGGCCTCAGGCAGCGGCGGGACGTCGACGGGGCCGAGCGACGGCTGCGGAGCCGGCTCGGCATCGGCGCGGCGGTAGAGGCGGATCCATTCCGCGAGGTCGCCCACCGGGTTGACGCTGACGGTCGGCACCTGCGCGCTGACGGCTGCGGCGGCGTTGACCAGCCCGTAGCCGTACAGCAGGTCGGGGTGCGATCGCGCGCCCACCGCCGGGGTGGCCGTGCTGATGAGGCGGTTGAGGACGTTGTCCGCATCCAGATCCGGATGCGCCGACCGGACGAGGGCGGCGATACCGGCCACGATCGGGGCGGCGCCACTCGTTCCGTTCCACTGCACGAGTGTGCCGTCGGCGGACACGCCCATGAGCCGCTCACTGGGGGCGGACACGCCGATCGTGAGCCCCTGGGTCGATGCCTCGATGCTGGCGACTCCGGAGGGGTCGACCCCGCCGACGGTGAGGACGCCCGGGATGGTCGCGGGCGCGCCGACGCGTGTGGTGCCGCTGCCCCGGTTACCCGCGGCGACGACGATGACCACGTCGTTGTCGAAGGCGTACATGAACGCGTCGTCCCACGACGGGTCCCACTCGAGGGTGTTGGTCGTCAGCGACATGTTGATGACCTTCGCGCCGTTGTCCACCGACCAGCGGACGGCCTCGGCGATCTGGTCCCGCACCGGAACGGTGCGCCCGGAGATGTCGATCGAGACCGAGAGCAGCTCCGCCTCCGGGGCGACTCCGATCATCCCGCGCCCCTCGCCCGTGCCGCGCGCGCCGGCGAGCGAGGCCACCCAGCTGCCGTGGTTGGCATTGGCCCCGCCGATGGGGGTCCGCCCGTCGGTGCTTCCCAATCCCGACATATCGGCCCCGCCGACCACGCCGCCGAATTCGACCGGGTTCCGCCCGACGCCGGTGTCGATGATCGCGACGCGCACGCCGGCCCCGCGCGTGACCTGCCACGCCTCGCGGACGCCGTACTGGTCGAGCCAGTACTCCCCCGCCCGCACCGGGTCGGTGGGGTCCTCGGGCACGGCGGCCGCTCCGGCGAGGGTCGCGGCCAGGACGAGGGCCGCCGCGGCCGCGGCGACCCTTCTCATCCGAGCGCTCCGGGTCGGGCGCACGTGCAGCGATGGGGGGACCAGCTCGCCCGCTCCAGCGCGAGATCGCCGATCGGGTTGACTCCGGGCCCGGCTGCGAGGGCGTGTCCGGCGAGCGCGTGCAGGCACTTGACGCGCGTCGGCATGCCGCCCGCGGAGATCCCCGCGATCTCCTCGGGTTCGCCGTATGCCGCGCGGTCGCGCAGGTAGGACTCGTGAGCGCGCTGGTAGGCCGCGCGCAGATCGTCGTCCGCATCGAGTTCGTCGGCGAGCTCGCGCATCACGTGGTCGGCCTCCAGCGCCGACAGGGCCGCCGTGGCTCCCGGGTGCGTGAGGTAGTAGAAGGTCGGAAAGGGCGACCCGTCCGTCAGTCGCGGCGCGGTGGCAACGACCAGCGGGTTACCGCACACGCAGCGCGCAGCCACGCCCACCACGTCGCGCGGTGGGCGTCCGAGCTGTTCGTGCAGGACCGCCAGGTCGGCGTCGGTCGCGGGCGGAATCGGGGGGGTGCTCATCCCCGCCAGGTTACCGTCACCGGCTGCGAGGGCGCTGGAGCGCGACGGGAGGTCACGGCGCCGGCGCCGGCACCCCGATGGTGGGTGCCGCGGTGCGGGCGAGCCCGGAAGTGGCGACCGACCGCACGAGTTGCGACATCCAGTCGGTGCGGGTCTGGGCGACCTCGTCGGTGACGGTGCCCTCTTCCTGCGGCAGCGCGGCGGCGGGCAGGTCGTTGTCCACGAGGTAGACGACCTCGCCCGGCTGCACGTAGTACAGCCGCTCCCGCGCCTGGGTGGTGATGTAGGCGGGGTCCGTCCAGCGTTCCTGCTGCGCCTCGAGGTCGGCGACCTCCTGCTCGCTCAGTGCTACCGCATCCCGGAGCGCCTCGATCTGCTGACGCTGGTCGACGTAGGTGCCCACGGTGGGGACGAGCACGAAGGCGGCCAGCACCACGAGCCCGAGCATGATCACCATGAAGCCCGAGAGGCGGATGCCGCCGAGCCAGCCGCGCACGTCGACGCGCTCGGGCGCGCCCCCGGACGTGCGAGAGGGGGGAACCGTTCCTCGAGGCACGGTTCCCCCCTCTCGTCGAAGCTTCGCGGCCGCTTACGCGGTGTAGCGCGGGAAGGCGGAACGGCCGGCGAACTCCGCCGCGTCGCCCAGCTCCTCCTCGATGCGCAGAAGCTGATTGTATTTCGCGACGCGCTCGCTGCGAGCGGGCGCGCCGCTCTTGATCTGCCCCGAGTTGACGGCGACGGCCAGGTCGGCGATCGTCGTGTCCTCGGTCTCGCCCGAGCGGTGCGAGAGCATCGTCGTGTAGCCGGAGCGGTGGGCCAGGTCGATGGCGTCGAGCGTCTCGGAGAGCGTGCCGATCTGGTTCACCTTGACCAGCAGGGAGTTGGCAGCCCCTCGCCGGATGCCTTCGGCCAGGCGCTGCGGGTTCGTGACGAACAGGTCGTCCCCGACCAGCTGCACGCGCTTGCCGAGCTTCTCGGTCAGCGCGGTCCAGCTGTCCCAGTCGTCCTCGGCGAGGGCGTCTTCGATCGTGACGATCGGGAACGCGTCGACGAGTTCGATGTAGTAGTCGGTGAGCTGATCGGCGGTCCAGTCCCTGTTGTCGAGGCGGTACACGCCGTCGTTGAAGAATTCGGTGGCCGCGACATCCAGGCCCAGCGAGATCTCGCTGCCCGGGGTGAAGCCGGCCTTCTCGATCGCGCGGACGAGGAATTCCAGGCCCTCGCGGTTGCTGGGCAGGTCGGGGGCGAAGCCGCCCTCGTCGCCGAGGCCCGTCGCATAGCCGGCGGCCTTCAGCTCGCCCTTGAGCACGTGGTACACCTCGGTGCCCCAGCGCAGCGCCTCCGCGAAGCTCGAGGCCCCGAGGGGCGCGAGGAAGAACTCCTGCATGTCGATGCCGTTGTCGGCGTGCTCGCCGCCGTTGATGACGTTGAACAGCGGAACGGGCAGCAGGTGCGCGTTGGGTCCGCCGAGGTAACGGAACAGCGGCAGGTCGGCGCTGTCGGCGGCGGCCTTGGCCACGGCTAGGCTCACCCCGAGGATGGCGTTCGCCCCGGAGCGGGACTTGTTCTCGGTGCCGTCGGTCGCGATGAGGATCTCGTCGACGATGCGCTGCTCGCTGGCGTCGACGCCCTCGATCGCGGGGCCGAGCTCGTCGATGACGGCGGCGACGGCCGCGAGCACGCCCTTGCCGTTGTAGCGGGTCTTGTCGCCGTCGCGCAGCTCGTACGCCTCGAAGGCGCCGGTGGATGCTCCGGACGGGACGGCCGCGCGCTGGACGATGCCATCGTCCAGCAGCACCTCCACCTCGACGGTCGGGTTTCCGCGCGAATCAAGAATCTCGCGCGCGTTGACAGCCTCGATAAGTGCCACGAAGGACTCCCTAAAGGTTCGGGGTGTGAGGTTTGCGGAGCGTCGTCGGTCCGGGGTCGAGTCTAGTGATGCGGGCGCCGGGCCACAGGGCGGTCAGGACGCGGCGTCCGTCACCACGGCCACGGCCACGCCGTCCCAGCCCTTCGCGTCCAGCGTCTGCAGCGCGGTGGCGTCGAACCGCGGATCGCGCCCCAGCATCTCCAGGCCTTCCCGGACGCCCGCCACCTGCGGCTCGGTGACGTCGGGATCGGCCACCTTCCCCGACCGCACGACGTTGTCGACGACGACGACGGTGCCGGGGTGTCCCAGTCGCGCGGCCCAGTCGAGATAGACGGTGTTGGATTCCTTGTCGGCGTCGATGAAGACCAGGTCGAACGCCTCCTCGCCCGCCAGCGTCGGCAGCACGTCGGCGGCCCGGCCTTCGCGTACGTCGACCCGATCGGCGACGCCGGCGCGTTCGAGGCTGGTGCGCGCGACGGCGGCGTGCCGGGGCTCGGCTTCGATGCTGATGACGCGTCCGCCCTCCGGCAGCGCCCGGGCGAGCCAGATCGTCGAGTATCCGCCGAGCGTGCCGATCTCCAGCACGCGCCGCGCCCCGCTGATCCGCGCCAGCAGGTGCAGGAACTTGCCGTTGAGCGGCGCCACCTCGATGGCGGGGAGCCCCGCGCCCTCCTGGTCGGCCACCGCCGCGGCGAGGTCGGGATCGGAGCCGACGAGGGTGTCGGTGAGGTAGGCGTCAACCGCCTGGAAGGACTCGGGAGTGAGAGCGGTCATGTCGTCAGCCTCGCCGCCGGCCGCGACGCCGTCAACCGTCAGCCGACTCGCGCGCGGACAGCGCCGCCAGGACGGCCGCGGCACCTGCGGCGTCCGGACAGGTGACCACGAACTGCCGGCCTCCGGTCCGCGTGACGCAGATGGCCGGACCGCTCCTCAGGACGATGCCGAAGCGCCCGGGCACCGACCGCAGCCCCCATCCGCCGAACTGGCCCATCGGCTCGACATGCTCGACGGCGACGTGGGCGATGTCGGAGACGGGGACGAAGAAGCGCGGCACCCCGACCACGGACCGCACCGTGATCCCCGTCGCATCCACGCGGATGCGGAACGCGCTCGTGGTCAGCACGAGTGCCAGCAGCGCCACGGCGATGACTCCGAGGAGGAGGGACGCACCCGGCTCGGAGCCTGCGGCCACCGCCACAGCGGCACCGGCGACGCCCACGCAGATCAGGACGAGAAGGGTGAAGACGCCGGGATGGATCACGGCCACCCCGAACCACGCGGCACGCTCGCGCGGCGCCAGGCTGAGCTCAGGCGCCGCCTCCGCCGCACGGACGGAGGCCTCGCGGGGCTGCAGGAACCAGGCGAGCGCGCCGGCTGCGACAGCCGCAGCGAGGCCGACGGGCATCGCGGGTTCGACCGAGGGCGCATCGGCCGGGTCGGAGAGGCCGCGCTGCGCGAGGAAGGTCGCGGTGAACAGGAACGCGAGCAGGGCGGACAGCGCTGGTGCCAGTGCGCCCATGAACCGGTACGACCCCCCTCGGTCACCGCGACGGAGCCCCTGCAGCGTGCTCAGCGCCAGCAGGAGCGGGAGGCCGAGCGCGAATCCGACGGAGAGCAGAGGTTGCGTCCACGCCGGGGCGAATCCGTCCGGACGGCCCTCCGCGTTCCAGTGGATGGCAACCTCGCCCGGCACGCTCGGGAGGGCGAGGAGTTGCAGGACGAGGGCGGCGATGGTGAAGGCCACCGGTAGCACGAGGGCGACGATCACGAACCGCCGCAGGGCGGGTGGATGGGAGGGGGTCATGAGGCGATCTCCTTCACGAGGGCGGCAAGGGCGGATGCGCTCAGTCCGAGGGTGCGTGCCCTCGTGACGAGGCCCGCGATGTCGGCATGCAGGGCGGCCAGTGGGAGGGCCCCCTCCGTCACGACCGCGCCGCGGCCGCGGCGCATGTCGACGAGACCCTCGTCGCGGAGGTCCTGGTAGGAGCGGAGCACGGTGTGGAGGTTGACTCCGAGCGACGAGGCAAGCTCCCGCGCGCTGGGGAGGCGCTCTCCCGGCAGCAATTCGCCGGATGCCGCGGCGGCCCGCACGCACGACGCCAGTTGCGCGAAGAGAGGTTCGTCGCTCAACGGATCCACGCGGAAGATCATGGAACTATTCTAGTACAAGTAGAACAGCATCGTCGGTGGTCAGGACAGCGGGCGCAACTCCAGGTCGGCGGCGGTGGTGCCGGCCGAGACGGTCGCGAAGGCGGCGTAGCCGTCGGCGGCGGCCCGCTCCAGCAGGGCCTTGAGGTTCTTCGTGCGCTGCTCCAGGCGCACGCGTCGTCCCTCGGCGATGAGCGTCGATTTCAGCGTCACGAGTTCGGCGACGGGAACGTCGCGATCGTGCACGAGAACGACGGCCTCGGATGCGGCATCCTCGCGCTCTGCGACGAGGTCGACGATCCGCTCGAAGCCGATGGAGAAGCCCACGGCGGGCACGTCCTGCCCGAGGAACCGGCCGATCATGCCGTCGTAGCGCCCGCCGCCGCCGAGCGAGTACGTCACCGACGGGTGGGCGAGCTCGAAGATCGTGCCGGTGTAATACCCCATGCCGCGCACGAGGAAGGGGTCGAACTGCAGCGGAACAGCATCGCCGGCCCGGGCTGCTGCGACGGCGTCGCCGAGCGCGACGAGGGAGGCGATGACGTCGGCGGGCGCGTCGTCGGGGAGCGCCGCGCGGATCTGCTGCGCGCCGTACGGGTGGTGCTCGAGCGTTCGCGGACGTTGCAGGAACGCCGCGAAGGAGTCGACGGCCTCGGGCGTCGCGCCGCGGTCGCGCAACTCCGCGGCGACGCCGTCGGGGCCGATCTTGTCCAGCTTGTCGATCGTGATGAGGACGCCCGGGCGCTCCTCGGCGGCGAACCCGAAGCTTCCCAGCATCCAATCCAGCGCGCGGCGGTCGTTGACGCGGATCGTGCCGCCCTCCAGGCCCAGCGCGTCCAGGGTGTCCAGGCTCGCGACGAGGAGCTCCGCCTCGGCGCGCGCCGTGGCGTCGCCGATGACGTCGATGTCGCACTGCACGAACTGGCGGTACCGGCCCTTCTGGGGTCGCTCCGCGCGCCACACCGGCGCGACCTGCACCGCGCGGAAGACCGCGGGAAGCTCTGCCCGGTGGCTGGCGTAGAACCGTGCCAGCGGCACGGTGAGGTCGTAGCGGAGGCCGAGGTCGGTCAGCGCCGCCGGGTCGTCGGCGGCGGCGCGGATGGCGTCGGCGTCCAGCCCGCGCTTGAGCACGGTGAAGGCGAGCTTCTCGTTGTCGCCGCCGATGCCGGAGTGCAGCCGGGCGTACTCCTCCATGACGGGCGTCTCGATCTCGTCGAACCCGTGGGCGCGGTAGCGCTCGCGGATGACGGCGAGCACACGCTCACGGCGGGCCTTCTCAGCGGGGAGGAAGTCGCGCATGCCGCGCGGCGGGGTGACGGAGGGCACGCACCTAGTCTCTCAGGCCCGCTCGCCACCGCCGCGCGCGGCCTCGGCCGCGCGCACCTCGTCGGTCAGCATCCGGAGCCGTCCCCGCAGCGCCCGCTCCGCGTCCCAGCCCTGCGCACGCGCGTCGGCGACGAGCGCCAGCAGGGCGTCGCCGAGTTCGGCCTCGCTCCCCGGCCGAGAAACCACATTCGGGCCGAGACGCCCCGCGTCGCCGGGTTTCTCGCCCGGAACGTGGTTTCTCGCGGAGGTGACGCCGACCTGCGCCGCCCGGGCGAGGAGCTTCTGCGCGAGGGCGAGCGACGGCATGTGCGCAGAGACGCCCTCCAGCACACTCGTCCGGGCGCGCTTCTCCGCAGCCTTGGCCGCATTCCAATGCACGAGCACCTCTTCCGGGGTGTTCGCCACCGCGTCGCCGAAGACGTGGGGATGCCGCCGCACCATCTTCTCCGTGAGCCCCCGGGCGACGTCGTCGATGTCGAACGGCGCCTCGGCGTCGCGGGAGGCGATCTCCGCGTGGAAGAGCACCTGCCACAGCAGGTCGCCGAGTTCCTCCCGCAGTTCCTCACGCGTCCCGGATTCGACGGCGTCGATGACCTCGGCGCTTTCCTCCACCAGGTAGGGGACCAGCGCGCGGTGGTCGATCTGCCGCGTCCAGACGCAGCGGTCGCGCACCGCGCGCATCGTCTCGGCGGCTTGGCGCAGCGCGTCTCCCCCGTCGCCGGGCCCGTGGTCATCCGGTGGTGCCATCCCGCCACGATACGAGCATCATGACGCGCCCGGCATCCGGTCCGGATAGTTTTGAGGGATGCGCGACGTGACCCAGACCGAGCCCGTCGACCTCGTCGGCCGATTCGAGGCGGGCCAGGAGCTGCCCGAGGAGATGCGGGCCGACGTGCGCCTCCTCGGGTCGCTCCTCGGACGCGTGCTGCGCGAGAGCGGCTCCCCCGGGCTGTTCGGCGACGTGGAGCGGCTGCGGACGGCGACGATCGAGGCCTACACGGACGAGACGCCCGAAGCCTTCGCGCGTGCCGCGCGCATCGCCGACGGCTTCACCGTGCAGCGCGCCGACGAAGTGGCGCGCGCCTTCACCTGCTACTTCCACCTCGTGAACCTCGCCGAGGAGCATCAGCGGGTGCGGGTTCTCCGCGAACGCGACGGACGCACCAGTTCCCCCGGGGATGCCGACTCCATCGCCGCCGCCTACGCGCAGCTGTCCGAGGAAGTGGGGGAGGATGCCGCGCGCGACCGGTTGCGCGCACTCCGGTTCCACCCCGTCTTCACCGCGCACCCGACCGAGGCGCGGCGCCGGGCGGTGTCCAGCAGCATCCGCCGGCTCTCCGAACTGCTCGGCGGCTACGACGGCGCCGCCCACGAGGGGCCGGCGCGCCGCCGGGCCGAGCGACGCATGATCGAGGAGATCGACGTGCTGTGGCGGACGGCGCCCCTCCGCTCGGAGAAACCCTCCCCGACGGACGAGGTGCGCGCGGTCATGGCCGTCTTCGACGAGACGCTGTACACCGCCGTCCCCCACGTGTACCGCCGAGTGGACGACGTCCTCCAGGGCGACGCGGCCGGCGCCCGCGCCCCCCAGGTGCGCCCCTTCGTACGCCTGGGGTCGTGGGTGGGTGGCGACCGTGACGGCAATCCGTTCGTCACGGCGTCGGTGACGCGCAAGGCGGCAGCGATCGCGAGCGAGCACATTCTGCTCGGGCTCGAGCGCACCGCCCTGCGGGTGGGCCGGGGGCTCACCCTGGATGCGGCATCCACCCCGCCCAGCGACGCCCTCGTGACGCTGTGGCAGCGGCTGCGGGCCGCCGACGAGGATGCCGCGGAGCAGATCGCGAAGCGCTCCCCCGACGAACCGCACCGACGCATCCTGTTGATGCTGGCCCGCAAGATCGCCGCGACGCGCACGCGCGACGCCGACCTGGCCTACCGGGATCCCGAGCACCTGCTGGCCGACCTCCGCATCGTGCAGGACTCCCTCGTGGCAGCCGGCGCGGTCCGGCAGGCGTACGGCCACCTGCAGCAGCTGGTGTGGCAGGTGGAGACGTTCGGCTTCCACCTCGCCGAGCTCGAGGTCCGGCAGCACTCCGCCGTGCACGCGAGCGTGCTCGCCGAGCTCGACGCCGGTGAGCGGAGCGAACAGGCCGAGGAGGTGCTCGACGTCTTCCGCGCGATCGCGTACATCCAGGAGCGCTTCGGCCCCCGCGCGGCCGGCCGCTACATCATCTCGTTCACGCGCTCGGCCGACGACCTCGCCGCGGTGCATCGCCTGGCCCGGTATGCCGTGGGTGAGGGCGGCACGCCGCCCGTGCTCGATGTGATCCCGCTGTTCGAGACCTTCGCCGACCTCCGGGCCGCCCCCGGCATCCTCGCCGAGATCGTCGAGCACCCCGAGTTCGCCGCGCGCCTGGATGCCACGGGCCGGCGCCTGGAGGTGATGCTCGGGTATTCCGATTCGTCGAAGGACGTCGGCCCGGTCGCGGCCAACCTCGCGCTGTACGAGGCGCAGTCCGAGATCGCGGAGTGGGCGCAGCGCACGCGAATCGAGCTCACACTGTTCCACGGGCGCGGCGGCGCGCTCGGGCGCGGCGGGGGCCCGGCGAACTCCGCCATCCTCGCCCAGCCTCCGCATTCGGTGGACGGGCGGTTCAAGCTCACCGAGCAGGGCGAGGTCATCTTCGCCCGGTACGGCGACCCGGCCATCGCGATGCGGCACATCGACCAGGTGGCCGCCGCGGTGCTGATGGCCTCGGCGCCGTCGAACGAGGCCCGCAACCGCGAGGCCGCCGAGCGCTACGCCGACGTCGCCGCCACGATGGACGCCGCATCCCGCGAGCGCTTCTTCGCCCTCGTCAAGGCGCCGGGCTTCGCGCCGTGGTTCGCGACCGTGACGCCCATGGAGGAGATCGGGCACCTGGCCCTCGGATCGCGCCCGGCCCGCCGCGGCCTGTCGGTGGAGTCGCTGGAAGACCTCCGCGCCATCCCGTGGGTGTTCGCGTGGACGCAGGCCCGCATCAACCTCGCCGGCTGGTTCGGTCTGGGCTCGGCCCTGGAGGCGGTCGGCGACGAGGAGCGCCTGCGCGAGGCCTATCGCGAGTGGCCGCTGTTGCGCACGCTCGTGGACAACGTGGCCATGAGCCTCGCGAAGGCGGACGTGCGCATCGCGCAGCGCTACCTGGACCTCGGCGATCGCGACGATCTGGCAGAGCTCGTCATGGCGGAGATGCACTTGACCCGCTCGTGGGTGATCCGGGTCACCGGGGGCGACGAGCTGCTGGAGACGAAGCCCACCCTGCAGCGCGCCGTCAAGATGCGGAGCCCCTACGTCGACGCCCTGTCGCTCCTGCAGCTGCGTGCCCTGCGGTCGCTGCGGGAGGCCCCGGCCGATGCGGAGCGAGACCAGGAGCAGGAGCGACTGCTGCTGCTGTCGGTCAGCGGTGTCGCCGCGGGGCTGCAGAACACCGGCTGAGCCGACCGCCGGTCAGTCGAGCCGCACGTCCCTCTGGTGACGGGCGAGGCTGCGCCCGTACCGCTCGGTGAGCTGCACCATGAGGTCGGGGGTGTCCCGGTCGACGCCGAAGACGTAGCCGGGGAAGTCGAGCTCCTTCTGGGCACCCCAGATCTCGTCGTGCTTGTCGGGCGGCAGGATCAGCACGGGGTCGCCCACCGCCACCCAGCCGATCGGCACGACGCTGCGTGCGGGGAGCACCGAACGCAGGTGCACGACGGCATTGATGCGCACTTCGCTGCGCTCGCCGATGCGCGCCCCGTTGAAGACCCGCGTGCCGGTGGCCAGGAACACCTCGTCGCCGATCGTCGCCCCCGAGATGCTGGCCATGGGACCCACAAGGGTGTGGTGGCCGATGCGCGCCGCGCCCGCGGCGCTGGCCCGGATGAGCGCGTTCTCCATCACGATCACGCTCGTCCCCAGCACCACCGGGCCGCCCTCCGCGGTGATGACGGCGCCGTGCAGCACCTGGCAGTCGGCGCCGATCGTGACATCGCCGCTCAGGACGGCTGTGGGGGCGATCACGGCGTCGGGGTGGACGCGGGGCCGCGCCCCGAGGTGCTCGAACTCCACTGGTCCTCCTCGATCGGTGCCAGCGTAGCGCCCGTCCGGTTCAGGATGCTGTGGACGTGGCCGGCTCCGCGGCCGGGGCGGGGCGCGTCTCCTCGGGGAAGAGCTGGTCGAGGAGCTGGGCGACCCACCCGATGAGCCCCCCGTCGGTGTCGGCGGGCGGCAGCGGAACCACCAGCGCCTCTCCCCCGGCGACGATCTTGGCCTTGGGATGCAGTCGCTGCAGGCGCACGCGCAGGGAATCCGGCAGGTTCGCCGGCGCGAGCCGCAGGTTGGGGCCCATGGCCACGACGTCGGCGAGGCCCGCGCGCGCGGCGCGGCGGCGCAGGCGCGCGACGGCGATGAGACCCTCCACCTCGCGGGGGGGCTCGCCGTAGCGGTCGCGCAGTTCGTCCACGACCGCGTCGATGGCGTCGTCCTTGGCGGTGGCGGACGCGGCGGCCGAGAGCTTCTGGTACGCCTCCAGGCGCAACCGCTCACTGTCGATGTAGGTCTCCGGCAGGCGCGCATCCACGGGGAGCTCCAGGCGCAGCTCGGTCGGACCCTCGGTCTCCTCTCCGCGGAACGTCGCGACGGCCTCGCCGATCATGCGCAGGTACAGGTCGAACCCGACTCCCGCGATGTGCCCGGCCTGCTCGGCGCCGAGCAGGTTGCCCGCTCCGCGGAGCTCGAGGTCTTTCAGCGCCACCTGCATGCCGCTGCCGAGGTCGTTGTTGACGGCGATGGTCTCGAGGCGGTCGGCCGCGGTCTCCGACAGGGGCTTCTGCTCGTCGTAGAGGAAGTAGGCGTAGGCGCGTTCGCGGGCACGCCCCACGCGGCCTCGGAGCTGGTGGAGCTGGGACAGACCGTACTTGTCGGCCCGGTCGATGATGATCGTGTTGGCGTTGGAGATGTCCAGCCCGGTCTCGACGATCGTCGTGCAGACCAGGACGTCGGAACGGCGCTCCCAGAACGCGTCGACGACCTCCTCGAGGGCGTGCTCGCCCATCTGCCCGTGCGCGACGGCGATGCGCGCCTCCGGAACGAGCTCGGCGAGCTCGGCGGCGACCCGCTGGATGGACTGGACGCGGTTGTGGACGAAGAACACCTGACCCTCGCGCAGCAGTTCGCGCCGGATGGCGGCGGCGATCTGCTTATCGTTGCGCGGGCCGACGTACGACAGGATCGGATGCCGGTCCTCCGGTGGGGTCTGCAGCGTCGACATCTCCCGGATGCCGGTGACCGCCATCTCGAGCGTGCGCGGGATCGGGGTCGCGCTCATCGAGAGGATGTCGACGTTGGTCTTGAGCTTTTTCAGCGCATCCTTGTGCTCGACGCCGAAACGCTGCTCCTCGTCGATGATGAGGAGACCCAGGTCTTTGAAGATCACCTTCTCGGTGAGGATGCGGTGCGTGCCGATGACCATGTCGATCGTGCCGTCGGTGAGGCCCGCGAGGATCTGGCGAGCGTCCTTGTCGCTCTGGAATCGCGAGAGCGCCCGCACCTTCACCGGGAACCCCGCGAAGCGCTCGGTGAACGTCTCGGTGTGCTGCTTCACGAGGAGAGTGGTGGGGACGAGCATCGCGACCTGCTTGCCGTCCTGAATGGCCTTGAACGCCGCACGCACGGCGACCTCGGTCTTGCCGAAGCCGACGTCGCCGGAGAGGAGCCGGTCCATGGGGATCGGCTTCTCCATGTCGGCTTTGATCTCGTCGATCGTCTGCAGTTGATCGGGCGTCTCGGCGAAGGGGAACGCCTCCTCGAGTTCGCGCTGCCACGGGGTGTCGGGTCCGAACGCGTGCCCTCTCGAGGCCATCCGCGCCGAGTAGAGCTTCACCAACTCCACCGCGATGTCGCGCACGGCCTTGCGCGCGCGGCCTTTGGCCGCGGCCCAGTCGCTTCCGCCCATCTTCGACAGCGTCGGCGCCTCCCCGCCGACGTACTTCGAGAGCAGGTCGAGCTGGTCGGTGGGCACGAAGAGCTTGTCACCGGGGTATCCCCGTTTGGACGGCGCGTACTCCAGCACGACGTACTCGCGCGTCGTCTTCACCGGGTTGCGCCCCCCGCTGGACACCTCGCGCTGCGACAGCTCGACGAAACGGCCGATGCCGTGCGTGGCGTGCACGACGAAATCCCCGGGCTTCAGCTGCAGCGGGTCCACGACGTTCCGCCGCCGCGACGCGAGCTTCTTCACCACGCGCGCATCGCTGCCGATCGTCCGCCCGTAGAACTCGCTCTCGGTGAGCACGGCGAAGCGCGCCTCGGGGAGCTGGAAGCCGCGCTCCAACGGGGCGACCACGAGGTGGGCGACCCCCGGTTCGGGAACGTGGAGCACATCGTCCACGCGGCGGGCGGCGATCCCGCGCTCGGCGAGCACATCGCGCGCGCGATCCACGAGGCCGGCGCCGGAGGCCACCACCACGACGCTCCAGCCCTCGGACAGCAGCGTGCCGATGTGGGCGGTCGCGCCGTCGACGTTCCCCTGGAACGAGGGCACGGCCTCTCCGCGGATACGGATCGCCGCGTCATCCACGTCGAGGCCCTCGGCGGATGCGTCGGCGGCACCGGAGTCGAACGCCGACAGGCTCCACCACACCCCGCCGCGTGCCGCGGCGGCCTCCCGCAGCTCCGCGAGGGTCAGGAAGTCTCCCGCGTCCAGGTCGATCGGGGTACGCGCGCCCGCCGTCGCCGCCGACCACGCCGCCTCCAGGAACTCGCGGTTGGTCTCCCCGAGCGTCCGGGCGCGGGCGACGGAGCGTTCAGGATCCACCAGGGCGACCGCGGAGTGCTCGGGCAGGAAGTCGACCAGGGGCACGAGGCGATCCACGAGGATCGGCATGAGCGATTCCATGCCGTCGGTCGGGATGCCCTCGGACATCCGCTCGAGCATGGAGCGGAGCCCGGGATACTCGTCCCGCAGCGCACCGGCCCGCGCACGCACGTCCGGCGTCAGCAGCAGCTCGCGGCTCGGAATCAGCGAGACGCTGGGCACGGCGCCGGGAAGCGAGCGCTGGTCGGCCACGGAGAAGGCACGGATCTCATCGACCTCGTCGCCGAAGAAGTCCACCCGGACGGGGTGGTCGGCGTTGGGCGCGAAGACGTCGAGGATGCCGCCGCGCACGGCGAATTCCCCCCGGCGCGACACCATGTCGACCCGGTGGTAGGCCAGCTCCACGAGACGGGCCGAGACGGAGTCGAGGCCCTGCCCGCGGCCGCCTACGGACAGCTCGATCGCGGCCACGTCGCCGAGTCCCGCCATCAGCGGCTGCAGCGCGCTGCGCACGGAGGCGGTCACCACGAGCGGGGCGGCGCCGTCCCACGCGGCGATCCGCCGCAGCACGTCGATGCGACGGCCGACCGTCTCGGCGCTCGGGCTCAGCCGCTCGTGCGGGAGGGTCTCCCACGCGGGGAAGTGCAGCACCTCCGCACCGGGGAGCACGGCCGACAGCGCCGGACCCAGCGACTCGGCGCGACGCCCCGTGGGGGCGACCACCAGGACCACGCCCGGGTGTCCCGCGGCACGGCGGCGTTCGAGGAGCGCGGCCAGGACGGGGACGTCCAGGCCGTCGACGAGGGAGAAGTCGGCGTCGGCCACTGACGCGGATGCCGCGTCCCGGAACGAGTCGGCCTGCTCGAGGGCGCGCACGATCCCGGGAATTGTCACTTGGAAAGTCTACGGCTCGGTGCCGACACCGGCGCGGCGGTGTGTCGGGGTAGGGGGCGCACCTAGACTGACCGCGACCGCGATCAAGAACGAAGGAAGTGGCCATGAGCACGAATCCGCCGAGCACGAACCCGCCCGAACCGCAGGGCCAGCCCACCCCTCCCCCCGCCTACCCCGCGCCGACCGATTCCCCGTCCGCCTACCCCGCCGCGAGCTACGCGCCGCCCGCCGGCGAGGCGGAGCCCCAGACCAAGACCAAAGGGCCCTCGGGACTGGGCATCATCGCCTTCGCGGCGGCCCTCGCCGGCGCCGTCATCGGGTCCATCCTCGCCTTCATCGGCGGCATGCAGCTCGGCGGCCTCGCGCAGTTCGCCGAGGTGACCGACAGCGGTTCGGTGAACGTGGACGGCAACAACCTGCCGCCGGAGGGCCAGCAGATGGCTGTCGCCAGCGCCGCTCTGATCTTCGCTGCGTTCGCAGTGTGGGGCATTCTCGCGCTGTGGGGGTTCATCCAGGGCATCGTGGCGGCCGTGAAGGACCGTGGTCGCGCGTGGGGTATCGCGGCGATCGTCATCGCCCTGCTCGGCGTCGGCGCGGTCGCCACATTCTCGGCGATCGGCGGCGCCGCCGGCGTGGCCCCGTACATGTCCTGACCCGCGGGTCGGATCGAGTACGTCAGCGGGGTGCGTGGAAGCGCTGCTGTGCGGCGAGGAGCCCCTCGCCCACGGTGGTCTCCACCGCATCCGCGGCATCGGCGATGAGATTGGGCAGGGTCGCACGCTCCTGCGCGCCGAACGGGTCGAGCACCCAGTCGGCGGGGTCCTGACGACCTGACGGACGCCCGATTCCCACGCGAACGCGCGGGAAGTCGGGCGTCCCGAGCGCCTTGGCCACGTCGCGGACACCGTTATGTCCGCCGTGACCGCCGCCGGTCTTGAGCTTGATCGTGTCGAACGGGATGTCGAGCTCGTCGTGGACGACGATGATCCGTCCGGCGTCCACGCCGTAGTACTTGGCCAGGTTGGCCACGGGGCCGCCCGAGACGTTCATGAAGCTGTTCGGCTTGGCGAGCACGAGCTTCGCGCCGCCCGGCTGCAGCCACGTCTCCGCCACCCGCGCGTTCGCCCGATGCGCGGCGAATCTCTCCGCGCGGCGGCGGGCGAGCTCATCGACCACCATCTGCCCGACGTTGTGCCGGGTCGCCTCGTAGCGCGGGCCGGGATTGCCCAGGCCCACGACCAGCCATGTCTCAGCCATCGCGGACCTGGGCGCCCCTCACGAATACGGAAGAGCCACCGGTCACTCGGACTCGGCGGACTCCTCGGACTGCTCCTCGGCCACGGCGGCGTCGGCCTCCGCGATCTCGTCCTCGGCCGCGAGCGTGTCGGTCGGAACCGAGACGGCGACGATGAGCGTCTCCGGGTCGGCGATGAGCACCGAGCCGGCCGGCAGCTTCAGGTCGGCGGCGGTGATGTGCGTCCCGTCCTCGAGGCCCTCGACGTCGACCTCGATCGACTCGGGCAGCTGCGTGGCGTCGGCCTCGATCAAGATGGTGTTGGCGTCCAGGTTGGCCAGGGTGCCGGGGGCGGGCTCACCGACGACGATCACGGGGACGTCGACGGAGACCTTCTCGCCCTTCTTGACCACGAGCAGGTCCATGTGCTCGATGATCTGGTGAACCGGGTCCTTCTGCACATCCTTGACGAGCGCGAACTCGTGGGTGCCGCCCGCGACCTCGAGATCCAGCAGCGCGTTGGCGCGGCGGATGAGCAGCGACACCTGGTGACCGGGGAGGGCCAGGTGCAGCGGATCGGTCCCGTGGCCGTACAGGACGGCGGGAATCTTGCCCGAGGCGCGAAGGCGACGGGCGTGGCCCTTGCCAAAGTTCTCGCGCAGCTCGGCGCTGACCTTGTTGTCTTCCGACATGATGAGTTCTCCTTGCGGGCCCACGGGCCCGGTGTGGGGGTCTGGTTTTCGACTCGAACGCGACGCGTGAGGAAAGCCGTGGGCCTGCTTCACCGCGTCGATCACGGACGCACCGCCCTGGGCTGACGCATCCCTCGCCGAAGTATCTGTCCCGAGTCTACCAGCGGCACCGCTACCATGAAGACGCAGCCGACACCCGGAGGATCCATGCCCGCTGAATTCTTCTCCCACCTCATGCTGTGGATCGTGGGCGGCATCACCGCGCTCGGCCTGATCGGCACCGTGGGCGCGTTCTGGTCGCTCGGCCGGGGCGGCTACCGCCAGGACTGACGTCGCCACCGGGACGCCGTCAGGGGCCGGGCGTCGTGCGGGCGTAGTGCTCGAGGTAGCGCTGGAAGCCCTCGTCGTAGTGCGCGCGTAGCTGCTCACGGGGTCTCACCATGCGCACCGGCTCGCCGTCGAGAGCGGGGTGCCGATCGGGCTGACCGCTCGCCCGCAGGCCCATCCGCACCGCTCCGATAAGCGAGCTGTGCTGCCGGGACGACGCTTCCATCGGCACCCCGAAGATGTCGACGGTCAGCTGAGTCCAAAACGGCGATGCCAGGACTCCCCCGGAGAGGATGATGCGCCGCGGGCTGCCGTTGAGCGCCGTCAATTCGGTGAAGCAGTGGAACAGGGAGTACACGATGCCTTCGAGCACGCCCTGGTAGATGTCGACGCGGCTGTGGTGCGGCTGGAGTTCGACAAGGCCGCCGCGTCGCTGGTCCTGCCACCCGGGGCTCCGCTCTCCGAACAGGAAGGGCAGGAAGACGGGCAGGTCCCGGGCATCCGCTTCCAGGTTCGGTTCGATCGCCGCATAATCGGTCGCCGCACCGAAGAAGCGCTCCTTCGCCCAGTCGACACAGTTCCCGCACCCCGACGTCGCCGCCCCGCTGAGCGGCCCGAGCGGCGATCGGTAGGACCAGGTGCTCATCGTGCGCGAGAACGACGGATGCTGCGTGGCGAACCGGAGCGCGCCGCTGGTGCCCATCGAGAACGTCATCTCCCCGTCGCCTGTCGCACGCTCCCCGACCTGGTTGAGGCCTCCGTCGGGCTCGGGGACGAGGACCGGGACGCCGGCGGTCAGGCCGAGAAGCGAGGCACCCTCGTGCGTCAGCGGTGCGGTGTCGTAGGCGGAGCGGAGCGCCGGAAGGACGACGCCGCGGAGCCCCAGCCGCGAGATCACCTCGGCGTCCCAATCGGCGGTATGGGCGTTGAGCAGGCCCGTGCCCGAAGCCTGCGATGCACTCATCCATACCTCGTCCGTCAGCCGCGCGAAGGTGAAGGTCGGCTGGTCCATGGCCACAAGCCCGACGGGGAGCACGCCCTCCTCGCGCAGGTGCATGAGCTTGAACGCCGGGTAGGAGGCGTTCACGAGGCAGCCGGTGCGCTCGTAGAACCACCGGGTGAAGCCCGCGTCCGCACGCAACCGCGCGCACAGGTCTTGGGCGCCGGTGTAGGGCCACTCCATCACCGCGGTGACCGCGCTGAGATCCGGACGTCGCAGAGTCAGACCGTGCCATGTGCCGCTCAGCACGATGAGGTCGACCGCCATCCCTGCGGCCAGCTCCCGGCCGAGCGCGACGAGCTGGGAGAAGATGGCCTCCGCGTCGCGTACCGCCGCATCCGGGCCGGGCACATCCAATCGGCGACCACGGACCGCGGTCGTGCCGAGCGCGGTGTCGAAGAGCAGCGCCTTCGCCGACGTCGTGCTGGCCTCCAGCGCGAGGATGATCATCGTGCTCCGTTCGTTACCGACATCTTTCCAGTCGTCGGGTCGTGGCGGCATCCGGCAACGCGGTCGCCGGCGCCGTGGCCCACCCGCGGGGATAGGCTGAATCCGATCCGACCGGCGTCCCCCCGATTGCGGGCGCCCCCCTCCGCCTCGAACGATCAGGAGCCCGCGTGTCCGCAACCGATTCCCAGACGAACCTGTCCCCCGACCAGGATCAGGCACCCTCCGAGGCGGCGAGGAAGCACGAGGGCGCGCCTGCCCCGGAAGACGTCCCCCGCCCCACCGCCGAGGCCGGTACCCACGCCCCCGCCGACGCCGGGGGCCCGGCCAACATCGGTGTCGTCGGCCTCGCGGTGATGGGATCGAACCTCGCCCGCAACCTCGCCAGCCGCGAGGGGAACACCGTCGCGGTGCTGAACCGTTCGCGCTCCAAGACCGACGAGCTCGTCTCCGCCCACCCCGAGGCCGGATTCGTCTCGGCCTTCTCGTACCAGGAGTTCGCCGCGTCCCTGCAGCGACCGCGCACGGCCGTGATCATGGTCAAAGCCGGCGGCGCGACGGACGCGGTGATCGAAGAGCTCGTGCGCGTGTTCGAGCCTGGCGACATCATCGTCGACGGCGGCAACGCGCTGTTCACCGACACCATCCGCCGCGAGAAGGCGGTGCGCGAGACGGGCATCAACTTCGTGGGGATGGGCGTCTCCGGCGGTGAGGAGGGCGCGCTGAACGGTCCGTCCCTCATGCCGGGCGGATCGGATGAGTCCTGGACCACGCTCGGCCCGATCCTCCGCTCCATCGCCGCGGTCGCCGAGGGCGAAGCGTGCGTGACCCACGTCGGCCACGACGGCGCCGGGCATTTCGTGAAGATGGTGCACAACGGCATCGAGTACGCGGACATGCAGCTGATCGCCGAGGCGTACGACCTCATCCGCCGCGGAACAGGCAAGAGCCCCGCCGAGATCGCCGACGTGTTCGCCGAGTGGAACCGCGGGGAGCTGGAGTCGTACCTGATCGAGATCACCGCGGAGGTCCTCCGCCAGACCGACGCGGAGACGGGTCGGCCTCTCATCGATGTCATCGTCGATCAGGCCGGCGCCAAGGGCACCGGCGCCTGGACGGTGCAGACGGCCCTGAGCCTCGGGGTGCCCGTCTCCGGGATCGCCGAGGCGACCTTCGCCCGCTCGTTGTCCAGTCACCCCGAGCAGCGGGAAGTGTCACGCGACCTCCCGGGTCCGACCGACGCGCTGGAGGTCGAGGACCCGGACGCGTTCATCGAGAAGATCCGCCTCGCCCTGTACGCGTCCAAGATCGTCGCGTACTCCCAGGGGTTCGATGAGATCCGTGCCGGAGCGGCCGAATACGGCTGGACCATCGACCTCGGCCGGATCGCCGCGATCTGGCGCGGCGGATGCATCATCCGCGCTCAGTTCCTCAACCGCATCACCGAGGCCTACGCAGCGACGCCCGACCTTCCGGTGCTGCTGACCGCGCCGTACTTCGTCGACGCCCTCACGCGGGCACAGTCCGCCTGGCGCGAGGTCGTGGCCACCTCCGCCCGTGCCGGTATCCCCGCTCCGGCGTTCTCCTCGTCCCTGGCCTACTACGACGGCCTCCGCGCCGAGCGCCTCCCGGCGGCCCTCATCCAGGGGCAGCGCGACTTCTTCGGCGCCCACACCTACAAGCGCATCGACAAGGCGGGCACCTTCCACACCCTGTGGTCGGGCGACCGCACCGAGATCGAGGCCGAAGACACCCACTGATCCGACGCCTCGTCGCCGGCCGCCACACGCGGGGGTCCCCGGCGTAGGGTCGGGGTTGTGACTTCACGACGCATCCTCTTCCTCGGTGGTTCCGGGGTCATCAGCACGGCCTGCGTGCGCTCGGCCGTGGCGGCCGGCCACGACGTCACGGTGCTCAACCGCGGCCGGAGCGCCCGCGCGCTGCCGAGCGACGTCCGCGAGCTGATCGCCGACGTCCGCGACGGCGACGCGGTCGCCCAGGCGCTGGGCGGAGAGGAGTTCGACGTCGTCGCCGATTTCGTCTCCTTCGTCCCCGCTCACGTGGAGACGGCTCTGGCCGCCGCCGGCGAGAGGGCAGGGCAGTACGTCTTCATCAGCTCCGCCTCGGCGTACCAGAAGCCGCCGTCGCGGGTTCCGGTGACCGAGTCCACACCGCTGCGCAACCCTTTCTGGCAGTACTCGCGCGACAAGATCGCGTGCGAGGACCTGCTGGTGGCGGCGTACCGCGAGCGCGGCCTGCCGGTGACCATCGTGCGCCCCTCGCACACGTACGACGAGACGCTGCTGCCCACGATGGGCGGGTGGACGGACGTCGCCCGCCTGCGGGCGGGCAAGCCCGTCGTCGTGCACGGCGACGGCACCAGCCAGTGGACCCTGACCCACAGCGACGACTTCGCCGTGGCCTTCACGGGCCTCCTCGCCAACCCTGCCGCGCTGGGCGAGGCGTTCACCATCACCGGGAGCCACGCCCCCACGTGGGATCAGATCTACAGGTGGGTCGCCCAGGCCGCGGGCGTCCCGGAGCCGCGCCTGGTGCACGTCGCCAGCGAGACGATCGCGGCGTGGGATCCGGACCTCGGTCCGGGGCTTGTGGGAGACAAGGCGCACTCGATGGTGTTCGACACCGCCAAGGTGCGGGCTCTGGCGCCGGAGTTCGGAACGACCGTCACGTTCGACGAGGGTGCTCGCCGCATCCTGGCCTGGTACGACGCCGATCCCGCACGGCAGCGGGTCGATCAGGCCCGCGACGCGCTCTTCGACCGCATGATCGCCCACGCGGATGCGGCCGGCTGAGCCGCGCCGCTCACAGCCCGCACATAGCGCACTCCATAGAACCCTGATAGGTGCTCGCGCACAATGGTGGCATGAACACGACCGCACCTTCGCCTGCGCTCACCCGTCCCGACGGAACTGCTCTGCGCGTCCTCGTGGTCGACGACGAGCAGATGCTCACCGACCTGCTGTCGATGGCCCTGCGCATGGAGGGGTGGGACGTGCGCACAGCCTCCTCGGGCCTCCAGGCGCTCCAGGCCGCACGCGATTTCGCCCCCGACGCCATGGTGCTGGACATCATGATGCCCGACCTCGACGGCATGGCCGTCCTCCAGCGCCTCCGCCACTCCGGCAATGATGTGCCCGTCCTCTTCCTCACCGCGAAGGACGCGGTGGCCGACCGCGTCGCCGGTCTCACCGCCGGTGGCGACGACTACGTCACGAAGCCCTTCAGCCTCGAGGAGGTCGTCGCGCGCCTGCGCAGCCTGATGCGCCGCGCGGGGACGGCGACCTCCGGAGACGTGGAGCCCATCCTGCGGGTGGGCGACCTGTCCCTCAACGAAGACAGCCATGAGGTGTTCCGCGGCGACGAGGAGATCGATCTGACGGCGACGGAGTTCGAACTCCTCCGGTATCTCATGCGCAACCAACGGAGAGTCGTCTCGAAGGCGCAGATCCTCGACCGGGTGTGGAACTACGACTTCGGCGGACGCTCCAGCGTCGTCGAGCTCTACATCTCCTACCTGCGCAAGAAGATCGACGCCGGCCGCGAACCGCTCATCCACACCATCCGCGGCGTCGGCTACATGATCAAAGCGCCGCAGTGACCCTCCCGCGCCGCCTCCCCCCACCCCGCCGTTCCTGGAGCCTCCAGGCGCGCCTGATGACGGCGATCATCGGGATGGTGGCGGTCATCCTCGCGATCGTCGCGCTGTCCACCGGTGCGATCCTCGGGCAGGTTCTTCAGGAGAACCTCGATACGCAGGTGCGCGAAGCCGCGGCCAACGTGCGGGTCAATCCGCAGAGCACGGCCACGGATCTGCTCGCGAACGGCCGGTTCCAGGACGGCACGATGCTGGTCACCCAGACACCCGGCGGGGGCACGACCGGCGCCTACGTCGACGGCGTCACGGTGCGGGCGCTGGACGGCGACGAGATCGAGAAGATCGTCGACTCGGTCCGCACTGCCGCCTCGCGCACGGTGGACATCCCCGAGCTCGGCGACTATCGGGTGACCAGCGTGGCCTTTCCCGGACAGCAGGCGATCGCGGTCCTCGGGCTCCCGCTGTCGGAGATCACCGGCACGATCTCGCAGATCCTGATCACGGTGGCGCTCGTGACCACCGGTGGCCTGCTGCTGCTGTCCTCGATCATCGCGATCGTGATCCGCATCGGCCTGGGCCCCCTCCGCTCCGTCGCCGACACCGCCGCGCGCGTGGCGAAGGTGCGCATGGACTCCGGGGACGTGTCGATCACCGAGCGCGTCCCCGCCGATCAAACGGACGAGAACACCGAGATCGGGCAGGTGGGAGCGGCGCTGAACACGCTGCTCGACCACGTCGACGCCTCGCTCACGGCCCGGCAGCACAACGAGGAGCTCATGCGCCGCTTCGTCGCCGACGCCAGCCACGAGCTGCGGACGCCGTTGACCTCCATCCGCGGCTACTCCGAATTGTCGCTGCGCGATGCGACCCTGAGCGAGAACACCCACGCGGCTTTGGAGCGCATCCAGGCGCAGTCGCTGCGCATGACCGCCCTCGTGGAGGACCTGCTGCTGCTGGCGAGACTGGATGAGGGTCAGGAGCTGGTGTACGGCGAGGTGGACCTCACGCGTCTGGCGGTGGAGGCCGTGGGTGACGCGCGCCCGGCCGGTCCCGACCACCAGTGGGTGCTGGATGTCGGCGATGAGCCGGTGATCCTGGCCGGAGACGCGGCGCGCCTGCAGCAGGTCATCGCGAACCTGCTCGCCAACGCCCGCACCCACACGCCCGCCGGCACCGTCGTCACCGTGTCGGTGCGCCGTGACGGCGAGGAAGCGGTGCTGCGCGTACACGACGACGGCCCCGGGATCGACCCCGCCATCGCCGATCGGCTGTTCGAACGGTTCGCACGCGGTGACGTCTCGCGCACGCGGAAGACCGGTGGCACCGGGCTGGGCCTGTCGATCGCCCGGGCCATCGTCGAGGCCCACCACGGCACGATTCGCGCCGAGAGCACTCCCGGCGACACCACGTTCGAGGTGCGCCTGCCCGCCAAGCCCGCCGACCCCGCCTAGCCCTCCCCCGCCGTCGACTCGCCGACAAACGTCGTGACATGCGCGAAACGGGGACGTTTTCTGGCGAGTGGACGGCGTCAGTAGCCGGCGAACGCGTCGGTCGTGAGGGAGAGGGCGCGCTCGAGAGCGGGGGCGAGGCTCGCGATCAGTGCGGGCGGGCCGGAGATGTACGCGTGCCGCCCGGAGATGTCGGGCACCATCCGCAGCAGCGCCTCGGCGTCCAAGCGCACGCCCGCTCCCGCCCACCGCCACGACGCAGGGAGGTCGGGCGGGGCCTCGCGCGCGAACACGATGACCGGGATTCCCGACCGCGCGATCTCGTCGCGGAAGGCCAGTTCCGCCGCATCCGAGGCGATGTACAGGAGCACGATGTCGCGCTCCTCCCGTGCGGCCGCGAGGTGGCGCAGCTGCGAGACGAACGGCGTCACGCCGATGCCCGCGGCCACCAGCAGAAGCGGCGTGGCGGGCCTGGTCGGAAGGAGGAAGTCGCCCCAGATGCCCGTCGCCGTCAGGCTCGCGCCGGGCTTCGCCTCGGCGAGCGCGCGTTTGAAACTGGAGTTCGACCCCTCCCGGTAGGCGATCCGCACGATGGGCAGGTCTTCGGGTGCCGAGACGATGGAGAACTCCCGCCGCGTCCCGCGCGCGTCGGGACGGCGGTGGGGCACATCGAGTTCGAGGTATTGCCCGGGGCGGAACCCGGCCGGCCGTTCCGCGCGGAAGGTCAGTTCCCGCGCGGTCGGGGTGAGCTCGCGCCGCCCTTCCAGGACGAAGCGCAGGGCGCTCCGACGGACGAAGGCGAACGCGACGAGATTGCCGATCAGGAGAGCGAACTCCTGCCCGAGGGTCACGACTCCGAGGTTGATCGGCCATCCGGCCAGCACACCGACGACTCCCGCGACGGTGAGCTGCTGCCACCGGCGCGGCGGCAGCGTCAGCGGCTCGGTGAGCATGAAGGCGCCGAGGAACAGGTACGGCGAGGACAGCACCACCTGCGACAGGATGCCCGGGGCGTCCACCTCCACGCCTGCTGCGGTGTCCTGCGCCACGGCGCGGAGGAACGCCACGCCGGCGGCGATCACCCAGAAGCCTCCGACCATCCGCAGTTTCTCGGTGCGCCACAGGATCGCCAGGCCCAGGATCAGCACCGGCAGCGCCAGCGGCGGAGTGCCCACCCACCACGCCGACGCCCCCAGCGCGGGCACCGCGATCCCCACGAGCGTGAGCACCGCCGCACCCACCGCGGCGGGGTTGAAGAGGTGGCGCCCGCGCCACGCGAGCACGTACTTCGACGCGGATGCGGCGGCACCGGCCAGCGCGATTCCGGCGAGACCCACGGGGTCGAGGGTGGGGAAGAGCACGAACAGGAGGATCCCCGCCGTGGTGACGGAAGACTCCAGGCGGCGGGGCAGTCGCATCGCGCTCTGCACGACGAGGTCGACGACCGCGCACACCGCCACCAGCACGAGCGCGGTGACGATCAGATCGAGCGGACGCGGGCCCACCAGTCCCAGCAGCGAGAGCGCGAGCGCGACCACGGTCAGCGCGCCGAGGGAGAACAGCATGAGGCGATACATCGACACCCGCCCGAGCAGTCCGAGCACGCGGGTCCAGGCTGCCGTGACGGCTCCGATCACGAGAACAACTCCACCGTGCAGCCGGGCGACCACTCCACGCGCCCGTCCGTGCGCATCCGCACCCAGTGCGCACCCCAGGATGCGGCGAGCTCTGGACCGCCGTCGAAGAACAGCGCCGTGGCCAGCGCGTCCGCCTGCATGGCGGTGGGAGCCAGCGCCCACGTCGCCGCGTACGCGCGCACAGGCGCTCCGGTCCGCGCGTCGAGCACGTGGTGCAGCCCGTTGCCCCAGGTGCGGCGGGTCGTGGCTGAGGCGCACAGCGCCGCGTCCTGCACCTCGACCACGCCGATCGCCCTCCGCGGGTCGAACGGATGCTCGAGACCCACGCGCTGCGGTGTGCCTCGCACGGCCAGATCGCCCGACGCATCCACGACGACCTCCGCCTCGCCGGAGTTCGTCACGACCTCCAGCACCAGATCGACCAGGCGTCCCTTTCCCACGGCGCCGACGTCGATGGTGGCAGGGCCGGCGAGCGTGAGCCGGCCGTCCCCCCATGTGAGGCGATCGCGCCAGTCCGCGGGCGCCCGGCGCGGATCGGCCGGGGCGAACGAATAGCGCGCGTCGTACCCGAGCCGCGCGAGGGAGTCGCCCACGAGGGGGTTCACCGCCCCGTCGGTGGCGGCATCGAGGTGCTCATAGACAGC
Organism: Microbacterium sp. Z6_144; assembly: GCF_057197625.1. Taxonomy (NCBI): domain Bacteria; kingdom Bacillati; phylum Actinomycetota; class Actinomycetes; order Micrococcales; family Microbacteriaceae; genus Microbacterium; species Microbacterium sp. Z6_144. The sequence goes on along the minus strand of NZ_JBXVPT010000001.1, from coordinate 1,200,152 downwards.
GAGCATCGCGTCCGCATCGCGCGGCGCCGCCACGGAGCCGCCGTCCCGCGCCAACTCCGAGACGAGGGAGTCGCCGCGGAATCGTGACCAGGCCCGGTCGAACCCGGAGATCAGGGTCTCCACCTCCTGGGTCACCGACGGGGGAAGGGGCGCGCCGGTCTCGATCGACCAGCGCGTGCCGATGGCCTCGAACGACCAGGCCGCGCGCGGGGGTACGGATGTGAGCATGCGCTCAGGCGGTCGCGTCGGCCTTGATGGCCTCCAGCGCCTCGTTGAACCCCCCGCTGGTGAGGGAGGACCCCGCAACCCGGCTGACGGAGATCTCGTCGATGTCGCGTCCCACGACCTCGTCGGAGATGCCGCCGATGAACCGGCCCTGGTACTGCGTGGACTGCGGTGCCTGGGGGTCGCCGGTCACCTCGACCGCGGTGACCACGTCGCCCTCCAGCGTGACGGTGACCTCGATGGTCTCGGTCGTCTCGGGGGTGCGGTAGGAACCCTCCGCGGTGTAGGTGCCGTCGGTGTAGGCGCCCTCCCCCGAGGAGCCGGAGCCGGCCTCGCTCTGCGTCGTCTCGTCGGCCTCAGGCTCGGCGGCAGGGGTGCCGGCGCATCCGGCGAGGGTCACGATGCCGGCCACGCCCAGGAGGGCGGTGCCGATGCGGACGGGGCGGGGTGCGGTGGTGCGGATCACGGGCGTCCTCCTGAGAGAGTCGGTGCAGTGCCTCGCGACGGGATCGTCACACGGGTGACACGGTGCAACGGACCCGCCGGTTCACCGGCGCAGCGACCTTTGCGCAAACTCGCCGGGAAGACGGGCCGAGAACCGGGTGGCGTCAGGCCTCGCCGCCGAACATGCTCGTCACCGAGCCGTCTTCGAAGACCTCGCGGATGGCGCGGGCCAGGAGCGGCGCGATCGGCAGGACCATGAGCCCCTCGAACCGCTCGTCCGCGGGGATCGGCACGGTATCGGTGACCACGACGAGGTCGATCGCCTCGTCCTGCAGGCGCACCGTCGCGGGCGGGCTGAAGATCGCGTGGGTCGCGGCGACGATGACCTTCCGCGCGCCGGCCGCCTTGAGGGCCTGCGCGGCCTTCACGATGGTGCCACCGGTGTCGATCATGTCGTCCACCAGGAGGCACGTCCGGCCGGCGACCTCACCGACGATCTCGTGCACGGTGACCTGGTTCGCCACCTTCGGGTCGCGACGTTTGTGGATGATCGCCAGCGGCGCCCCCAGGCTGTCCGACCACGTGTCGGCCACGCGGACACGGCCCATGTCGGGCGAGACGACGGTGAGGGTGTCGCGGTCTTCCGCGCTGAGGTGCTCGCGGAAATACTCCAGGAGCACGGGCTTGGCGAAGAGGTGGTCGACGGGCCCGTCGAAGAAGCCCTGGATCTGTGCCGCGTGCAGGTCGACGCTCATGATGCGATCGGCGCCGGCGGTGGTGAGGAGGTCGGTGACCAGGCGGGCGCTGATCGGCTCGCGTCCGCGCCCCTTCTTGTCCTGGCGCGAATACGGGAAGTACGGCGCGACGACGGTGATGCGCTTGGCCGAGGCCCGCTTGAGGGCGTCGAGCATGATGAGCAGCTCCATGAGCCACTCGTTGACGGGCGGACCGAACGACTGGATGACGAAGACATCGCATCCGCGGATCGACACCTCGAACCGCGTGTAGATCTCCCCCGACGCGAACGTGCGGTGCTCGGTGGGAGCCAGCTCCGTGCCCAGCTGAGCGGCCACCTGCGCCGCCAACTCGGGGTGGGATCGACCGGCTGCCACGACCAGGCGCTTCTTGGTCTTGGCGACCAGTCCCGGGGCGATGCCGTTGTCCCGATCCAGGTCAACCGTCTTCTTCTTGCGGCCCATCGCCAGCTTCCTGTGCAGATCGGGCGAGCGCGGCGGCATGTGCCGCGCCCGTACCCGGTCGGTTCTTTTCGACCCATCCTTCGACGTTGCGCTGGGGCGCGACGCTCAGCGCCAGAGCCCCGGCGGGCACGTCCTTGCGGATCACGGCCCCGGCTCCGGTCTTGGCGCCTTCTCCGATCCTAACCGGCGCCACGAAGACGTTGTGCGAGCCGGAGTGCACCTCGTCGCCGATCTCGGTGCGGTGCTTGGTCAGATCGTCGTAGTTGGCCGTGATCGCACCCGCACCCAGGTTCACGTGGCGCCCGATGGTGGTGTCGCCGATGTAGGACAGGTGCGGCACCTTGCTGCCCTCGCCGATCGTGGAGTTCTTCGTCTCGACGAACGTGCCGATCTTCCCGCCCTCGGCCAGCGTGGTGTTGGGGCGGAGATACGCGAACGGGCCGACGGTCGTGCGCGCGCCGATCACGGCGAGGGTCGCGTCCGTGCGGCGGACGACGGCGTCCTCCCCCACCTCGCAGTCCACGAGGCTCGTGTCCGGGCCGATCACGGCACCGGAGGCGATGGTCGTCGCGCGGAGGATGTGCGTGTTGGGCAGGATCGTCACATCGGGCGCAAGGGCCGCGGTGTCGTCGATCCACGTCGTCGCGGGGTCCTGCACGGTGACCCCCTCCACCTGCCAGCGGCGGATGATGCGGGCGTTCAGCGTGCGCGCGGCCGCGGCCAGCTGCACCCGGTCGTTCACGCCGAGGGCGGCGGTCGCATCCGGCGCCTCGGTGACGGCGACCTCGTGGCGCGAGTCGCGGAGGAGCCGCACGACGTCGGTGAGGTAGCGCTCGCCCTGCGCGTTGGCCTCCCCGACCAGAGCGAGGTGGGTCCGCAGCGGCTCCGCCTGGAAGACGTACACCCCGACGTTGATCTCGGTGACGGCGGCTTCGTCCTCGGTGGCGTCCTTCTGCTCCACGATGCGCTCCACACCGCCGGAGGAATCGCGGATGATGCGGCCGTAGCCGCTCGGGTCGTCCACCCGCGCGCTGAGGACGGTCGCGGCGGCGCCGGACGAACGGTGCGCGGCCAGCAGATCGGCAAGGGTGGAGGCCTCGAGCAACGGCACGTCGCCGCTGAGGACGAGGATGTCGCCGGTGAAGCCGCCGAGGTCCTCCAGCGCCACCTGCACCGCGCGACCCGTGCCGGGGATCTCATCCTGGTCGACGATGTGCACGTCGGTGGTGAGCCCGCGGAGCGTCTCGACGACGAGATCACGTTCGTGACGCACGACGACGTCGATGCGCACGGGGTCGAGCACGGAGGCCGCATCCAGGACGTGGGCGACGAGCGGGCGCCCGCCCAGAGGATGCAGCACCTTCGGCAGGCGCGAACGCATGCGCGTCCCCTGCCCTGCGGCGAGAATCACGACAGCCAGATCGTTCGTTGTGCTCATGCTCCGCCGCCAGGATTCGAACCTGGTCCTAACAGCTCCAAAGGCTGTCGTGCTGCCGTTACACCACGGCGGACCGCGCCCGCGGCGCCGCTTCAGTCTGCCAGATGCAGCTCCACGGCCGCCGCGAACGCGCAGCCGGCACCAGCGAGGATAATGAGTGGGTGAGCCACGAGAGCGATGAGGTCGACCGCATCGTCGTGGCGTGGATGGAGCAGCGACCCGACCTGGATTTCTCACCGCTGGAGGTGCTCTCCCGCGTCGACCGCCTCTCACGCCACCTCGACCGGGCGCGCCGGGAGGCGTTCCGCCGCAGCGAGCTGGAGCCGTGGGAGTGGGACGTGCTGTCGGCACTGCGCCGGGCGGGCGAGCCGTTCCAGCTGAGCCCCAAGCAACTCCTGCAGCAGACCCTCGTCTCCAGCGGCACCATGACCAACCGCATCGACCGCCTCGTCGACCGCCGTCTGGTGCGCCGCGAGGCCGATCCCGGAGACGGCCGCAGCGTGCTGGTGACACTCACTCCCGACGGTCGCACGCGCGTGGATGCGGCGATCACCCGGCTGGTCGATGCCGAGGCCATTCTCCTGGACGCGCTCTCGCGCGGTGACCGGGAGCGGCTGGCCAACCTGCTGCGCAAGCTCAGCCTGGGCTTCGACGGCTGAAACCCCCCTCCCGGCGGGTCGCCGCACTAGGGCCGCGGCTGCTGCTCTACGCGTGACACGAAGTCCAGGAGCACGGAGGCGAGCGCCGCCGGCGCTTCCTGGGCGACGAGGTGTCCGACGCCCTGGACGTGCACCGCGGTGAATTCGCCTGCCGCCACCGGACGGAACGACCGTGCCGTGAACGGGTGGTTGGCGCCGTCGACCGTGAGCACCGGAACCCGGATCGGGTGGCTCTGTGCGCGGGCTCGCGTCGCGCCCTCGTCGGTGAACAGGGCGCGATACAGGCCTTCCGTGCCGCGCCACGCGTGGGGTCGTGAATACGTGCGGACGAACTCGTCGAGGTCCGCGGGGCCGACCGCGCCCTCGGTGGCATTCATCATCGGGTACGCCCACCCGGCGAGAAGCGCGCGTTCGTGGCCGGGGAGGAGCATCGAGGGGATGCCGGGGGTGCCGAGGAATCCGACGTGCCACGATCCGAAGGCGTTCACGTCGGCGAGGGCCTCGAGGCCGTAGCCGGCGAGGGAGGATTCGACGGCGGTGAAGCTGAGCACCTCGTCGGGGTGCGCGGTCGCGAAGCGGAACGCCAGCCCCCCGCTGATGTCCTGTGCGAGAAGGTGCACGGCGTCCCCGCCCAGGTGGGCGACGAGGTGGTGCAGGTCGTCGGCGGCGGCCTGTTCGCTGTAGCCGGTGGTGGCGGTGCTCGAGTCGCCGAAGCCGCGCAGGTCGAGCGCGTACACACGGTGGGTCTCCGCCAGAAGCGGGATGAGGCCCCGGAAGGCCCACCACGTCTCGGGCCAGCCGTGGACGAGCAGGATGGGCGAGCCGGACGTGCCGGCGGCGACGTAGTGCAGCGCGGTGCCGTTGAGTTCGGCCCGATGGTGGGTGACAGCGGGGATGGTGGCGCCGATGGGGGCGATGGGGGACATGACTACTTCCAATCGACAATGTGGTTGTCGAGAAAGACTAGACAACCGAGTTGTCTACGTCAAGCGGACCTAGACTGCTGAGGTGGCTCGTCGGGGTGGTGACCTAGCGCTGCTGATGCTCGCGGGTTTCCGCACGCTGGCCGACCGCGCGACCGCGGAGCTGGCGCGGCGGGGGTATGCCGACGTCCGACCCGTGCACGACTTCGCGCTCCACTCGATCATCGCCGGCGCGGCGAACGCCTCGGAACTCGGTCGTGCGATGTCGGTCACGAAGCAGGCGGCAGCGCGGACGATCACCGTCCTCGAGCAGAGAGGCTACGTCGCGCGCGAGGTCGATGCGGCGGACCGGAGGAAGATGACGCTGCGGGTCACCGAACGCGGCACCGCCCTCCTGCGTGAGGGTGAGGCGGTCTCCGACGAGATGCGCGACGAGCTCGAGCGGCAGGTGGGCGCGGCATCCCTGGCGACGCTGGAGGACACCCTGCGCACCCTGGTGGGCGACAAGACGATCCGCCTCGACTCCCCCGGCTGGGACGCGGCCGAGGGTGACGTCGACGGCCACGGCTAACCTCGGCCGGAACCGTCCCGGCCTCACGCGCGGTGCGGCTCAGCCGAGCGCTTCCCCCAGCGCGTACCAGCGCGCCTCGAGGTCGTCGCGCTCGGCTTCCAGAGCGGCGATCCGCTGCATCTCCGACGAGATCCCGGTGTAGTCGGCCTGGTCGTGCTCGGCCAGCGCCGTGCGCGCCCCGCCGATCTCCTTCTCGAGCTTTGCGATCCGCCGCTCCAGCGCCGCGGTCTCCTTCTGGGCTGCGCGCAGGTCGGCGCCGGACAGCCCCGGGGATGCCGCGGCCTTCGCCGCGCCGGCGGCCGGGGCATCCGACTCGATCTTCCGCAGCCGCAGGTACTCGTCGACCCCGCCGGGCAGGTGCCGCAGGTGCCGGTCGAAGATACCGTACTGCTGGTCGGTGACGCGCTCGAGGAAGTACCGGTCGTGCGAGACGACGAGCAGCGTGCCCGGCCAGGAATCGAGGAGGTCCTCCATCGCGGCGAGCATGTCGGTGTCGAGGTCGTTGGTGGGTTCGTCGAGGATGAGGACGTTCGGCTGGTCGAGGAGGATGAGCAGCAGCTGGAGGCGGCGCTTCTGACCGCCCGAGAGGTCCTTCACGGGCGTGGACAGCTGCGCGCTGGAGAATCCGAGCCGCTCGAGGAGCTGCCCGGGCGTGAGCTCCTGGGACTTGGATCCCGCACCGAACGTGTAGCTGGTGCGGAGGCTCTCCACGACGACGCGGACGGGGGCGTCGAGGTGTTGCTCCAGCTCGTCCAGGCGCTGGGTGAGCGTTGCCACCCGCACGGTCTTCCCGCGTTTGACCCGGCCCGAGGTGGGCGCGACGGTGCCGTCGATGAGTCCGAGCAGGGTGGACTTGCCGGCCCCGTTGACGCCGAGGATGCCGGTCCGCTCGCCCGGGGCGATGCGCCACTCGATGCCCTCCAGCACCTCCCGCGTCCCGGTCCCCTCTCCGGGCGAAGGGTACGCGACCGACACGTCCAGGAGGTCGACGACGTCCTTTCCCAGACGTGAGACCGCGAGCGACTGCAGCGCCACGGTGTCGCGGATCTCGGGCACGTCGGCGATGAGGGAGTTCGCCGCGTCGATGCGGAACTTCGGCTTGGTCGAGCGCGCCGGGGCACCGCGTCGCAGCCACGCCAGCTCTTTGCGCGCGAGGTTCTGCCGGCGCGCTTCGATCGTGGCGGACTGACGGTCGCGTTCGACCCGCTGGAGGATGTAGGCGGCATAGCCGCCCTCGAACGGCTCGACGATGCGGTCGTGCACCTCCCACGTGACGGTGCACACTTCGTCCAGGAACCAGCGATCGTGGGTGACGACGAGCAACCCGCCCGCGTTCGCGGACCATCGGCGCTTGAGGTGCTCGGCGAGCCACGTGATCCCCTCGACATCGAGGTGGTTGGTCGGCTCGTCCAGGAACAGCACGTCCCAGTCATCGACCAGCAGGCGCGCCAGGGCCACGCGTCGGCGCTGCCCTCCGGAGAGGGTGCCGAGCACCGCTCCCCACGGGAGGTCGCCCAGGAGCCCGGCGATGACGTCGCGCACCCGGGGGTCGCCCGCCCATTCGTATTCGGGGCGGTCGCCCACCACGGCAGCGCCGAGGGTCAGATCGTCCGGAAGCGTGTCAGCCTGGTCGAGCACGCCGATGCGCACCCCGCCGCGCACCGTCACCCGGCCCGAGTCGGGCTGCTGGCGCCCGGCGAGCATCGCGAGCAGGCTCGACTTTCCGTCGCCGTTGCGACCCACGATGCCGATGCGATCACCCTCGTTCACGCCGAGAGAGATCGAATCGAAGACGACCGTGGTGGGATATTCCAGGTGCAGGGCCTCGGCCCCAAGGAGATGTGCCATCCATCCCAGGCTACGGCGAATCGCCGCCGGCCGATTCCGCGGCGGTCCGGCGACTCCGGTTACCCGGTCAGGGGGTGGCGGGCCGGGCGAGTCCGAGGGTGTCCCGCAGCGTCGTGCCGGGGTACTCGCGGCGGAAGAGACCCCGGCGCTGCAGCTCGGGGATGAGATCGTCGCAGATCCGGTCCAAACCCTCGGGCAGGTACGAGGGGGTGAGGGTGAACCCGTCGCACGCTCCGCTGCGGAACCACTCCTCCATGCGGTCGGCGACGGTCTGCGCCGTGCCGACGAGAACCTGATGCCCGGAGGACGTGCCGTGGGTGCGCAGCAGCTCGCGGAGCGTCGGCTTCTCGCCCACGACGATGCGGTACAGGCCGGGGTACCGACTCGCGAGGGGGCTGGGATGGGTCGCGGCCTCCGACGGGTCGATGAGGCGATCGGGGGGAACCGGGTGGTCGAGGTCGAGGTCGGTGAGCTCGGCACCGAGCAGCAGCCCGCTGAGGGTGGCGAGGGCGATGTCGGGCTGGACGAGGTCGCCGAGTTCCGCGAGGATGCGCTCGGCGTCCTCCTGGGTATCGCCGATGACCGGCATCAGCCCCGGGAGGATCGGGATGCGGTCGCGCCCGGCCTCCGTGGAGAGCTCCGCGAGCTTCGACCGGAATCGCTGCGCCGGCTCTTTCTCCACCTGCGCAGTGAAGACGACCTCGGCATTGCGCGCCGCGAACCGCATCCCCTCCTCCGACTGCCCCGCCTGGGCGATGACCGGGCGGCCCTGCGGTGATCGCGGAATGCTCAGCGCGTCGCGTATCTGGTAATGATCTCCGCGGTAGTTCGGCTGGTGGATCTTCGCGGGGTCGGCCCACATGCCGTTCTCCCGGTCGATGATGACGGCGTCGTCCTCCCACGCGTCCCATACCGCGATGCAGGCCTGCAGGTAATCCTCGGCCCGGTGGTAGCGCTCCTGCTTGTCGGGCAGGGGCACCGTGAAGTTCTGGCCGCCGTCATAGGAGGTCACGACGTTCCACCCCACCCGCCCATCGGAGAGGTGGTCCAGCTGCGACAGCATCCGGGCGACGTTGTACGGCTCGCTGAAGGTGGTCGAAATCGTGGCGACCAGGCCGATGTGCTCGGTCACTGCGCTCAGCGCCGCCATGGTCGTCAACGGCTCGTAGCCGCCCATCCAGGGATTGAGGCCGGCGTCGACGAAGAACAGCTGGTCGGCGAAGAAGACGGCGTCCATCTTCGCCGCCTCCGCGCGCTGCACCGAGTTCTTGGCGCCATCCAGACCGTAGAGCAGCTCCACCTGGCTGTCGGGGCGACGCCAGCTCGACCTGTTCCGGCCGACGGGGCTGAAGAACAGGAACAGGTGCATCTGGTCGTCGGCGCGCTCGGGCATCTGAATCTCTCCGTCGGGTCGGTCGCGGCGGCGGAACCGGTCCGCGCGGACGCTCGCCCCACCGTAGGAGCACGGTCGCGCGCCGCCCCGCGCCCATCGGGCCAATCAGGTAATAACCCCCACCCCGCCGACCGCGGTGCCCTGCGCCACGCGAGGGCCCGGCCCGCTGGTACGGCGTAGCCTGTCGGGCATGAGGCGTGCTCTCGTGGATTCCTCGGCGGTCGAGTCGATCGGATACGACCCCGCGCTGGCCGTGCTGGAGATCCAGTTCACCAGCGGTGATGTCTACCGTTATTTCGCCGTACCGCCCTCGGCCCACCGCGACCTGGTCGAGGCCGGCAGCATCGGTCGCCACTTCCTCGACCACATCCGTGACGTGTACCCCAGCGAGCGGGTGCGCTGACCGGAAGCACGCAGGAGGGGACGCCCGCTGCCGGCGCGTCCCCTCCTGGGTGCGGTGACTCCGCGGGGTCAGACGAGCCCGTTGTCCTCCAGCCACTGCGACGCGATCTCATCGGAGGAGAGTTCCTCCTCCGTGGACTGCACGTTCAGTGCGACCAGGTCCTCCGGGGTCAGCGCGGCGCTGACGGCGTTGAGCACCTCCGCCACCTCGTCCGCGACATCCGCGCTGACCACGGGGATCACGTTGGAGGCCAGGAAGAGTCCCTCCGGGTCGTCGAGGACGACGAGGTCTTCGGTCTGGATGAGCGGATCGGCGGTGAAGACATTGGCGACGTTCACCGTGCCGGCCACGAGATCTTCGACCGTCGTGTCACCGGTGGCCGAGAAGTCGACCTCCACGCCGTAGGTCGACTGGAGGCCCTCCGGCCCGTAGGGCCGCTCGGCGAGCTCGGCCGGACCCCCGAGCGTCAGGGGCACATCGACGTTGGCGAGATCGGCGATCGTGGACAGGCCGTACTGGTCGGCGAATTCGGCCGTGACGGTGTAGGAATCCTGATCGCTCGCCGTGGCCTGCTCGAGCACCGCCAGACCCTCGGGCAGGGCGTCGGGCAATGCGGCGTAGACCTCCTCGGCGGTGCGCGCCTCCGTCTCGGCGTCGAAGTACTGCAGGAGGTTGCCCGAGTACTCGGGGAAGACGTTGACCGAGCCTTCCTCCAGGAGCGGGATGTACGCGTCGCGCTGGCCGATCTGGAACGAACGCTCCACCTCGAAGCCAGCATTCTCCAGCGCCTGGGCGTAGATCTCGGCGATGATCTCGTTCGAGTAGTAGGCCTGGGAGCCGACGACGATCGCGGTGTCATCCGCGTTCTCGCCACCGGCGGAGTTGTCGTCTTCGAGCGGGTTGCTCGACGCGCAGCCGGCCAGCGCGAGCGCGGCTGCTGCGACACCGGCGACACCGGCGAGGCCCTTCCGGGTACGTGCTGTGAACATGGGATTCCTCTTTCCTGGTGGGGCGTGATGACGTCAGACCGGCAGGCGCGGACCGCTGCGGCTGACGAGGGCGGGTGGTTCGGCCTGTGCGCGGAGCTTCTTCGTGGCGATCCCGGAACCGGATGCTGCGGCGCCGACCCCGCGGGGCACCACGGCGATCTGCAGCCACGCGAACAGGGCGTCCAGGATCAGGGCGAGCGCCGCCACCAGGAGTGCGCCCCCGATGATCACCTCCAGGCGCCGCAGCTGCAGCCCCGAGATGATGTACTCCCCCAGGCCACCGAGACCGATGTAGGCGGCGATGGTCACGGTCGCGACCACCTGGAGCGTCGCCGCCCGGAGGCCTCCGATGAGAAGGGGCAGCCCGAGAGGCACTTCGATGCGCCACAGGATCTGCCACTCCGTCATGCCCATCGACCGTCCGGCATCCAACACGCGCGGGTCGATGGCCTCGCACCCGGTGTACGCGCCGGCCAGGAGCGAGGGGATGGCGAGCACGACGAAGGTGATGACCGCCGCTTCCGGCTTGTGCAGGACCCCCAGGAGCAGCGTGAGGAGGATGACCAGGCCGAAGGAGGGGATCGCACGGGCAGCACCGGACACGGCCACGGCGATCTCGCGTCCTCTGCCGCTGTGCCCGATGTACCACCCGATCGGGACGGCGATCGCCGCGGCCACGAGGACGGAGATCGCCGTGTAGGCGATCTGCTCCAGGATGGCGACCGGGATCGGCGACAGCGCGCCGGTGTCGCCGGAGAAGAGCCATGCGATGGCCTCGAGGAAGAGGGTCATGCGTCCGCTCCCGCGGGAACGGCCGCCGTGCGCCGCGCGCGCACGGCGGATGCGCGGCGTGTCCACGGCATGAGGAGACGCCCCGCGAGTACGAGAAGCAGATCGACCAGGAGCGCGAGGACGACGACCGCGACGACACCGGCGAACACTTCGGGGAGGATGCGCCGCTGCAGCCCGTTCGTGAACAGGTACCCGAGGTTCGTGATGCCGACCAGGATCCCGACCGTTGCGAGCGAGATGGTGCTGGCGGCGGAGACGCGCAGGCCGGCGAGGATCACGGGCCCGGCCAGAGGAAGGTCCACCGCGCGGAACCGGCGGAGCGGGCCGAACCCGATCGCGATGGAGGCCTGACGCACGCCGGGATCCACGGCATCCAGTCCGTCGGCGACGGAGCGCACGAGGATCGCCACGGCGTAGATCGTCAGCGCCACCACGAGGTTCGTCTCACTGGTGAAGCTGTACCAGCCGGTCGCGGTGGGCAGGAGGATCAGCAGTGCGATCGAGGGGATCGTGTACAGCAGCCCCGTGATCGTGGTGACGCCGCTGCGCACGCGACGGTACCGCCACGCCACCCAGCCCAGCGGCACGGAGATCACCAAGCCGAGCAGAAGCGGGACCACGCTCTGCCGCAGATGGACGAGGGCCAGCTCGCCGATCAGGTCGAGGTTGGCGGCCACCCAGTTCACCGCTCGGCCTCCTCGTGGAGTGCCCCCTGCGTTCGCCCTTCGGCATCCACGACGACCGTGCCGCGCGGGGTGTGCTTCAGATGCAGGGCGCGTTTGCCGGTCTGGGCGCCGATGAACGCGGAGACGAAGCCGTCGGCGGGGTCCTCCATGATCTCGCTCGGGCTTCCCACCTGCGCGACGCGCGCCTCGTCCTCGAGGATCACCACCTGGTCGCCGAGGAGGAACGCCTCGTCGATGTCGTGCGTGACGAACACGATCGTCTTGCCGATCTCGCGCTGCAACCGGAGGAGTTCCTGCTGGAGCTCCGCGCGCACGATCGGATCGACCGCACCGAACGGCTCGTCCATGAGCAGGATGTTGGGCTCCGCCGCCAGCCCCCGCGCCACCCCGACCCGCTGCTGCTGACCGCCGGAGAGCTGGCTCGGATATCGATCCGCCATCGCCCGGTCAAGACCCACGATGTCCATCAGCTCGAGCGCACGGCCGCGGGCCGCCGTGCGCTTCCGCCCCTGCAGCACCGGGACGGTGGCGATGTTCTCGACGACCGTGAAGTGCGGGAGGAGTCCGGCGTTCTGCATCACGTAGCCGATGCTGCGCCGGAGCTCCACGGGTCGGCGCCCCGCGACGTCCTCGTCGTCGATCGAGACGACGCCGGCGGTCGGGTCGACCATGCGGTTGATCATCCGGAGGAGCGTGGTCTTGCCCGAACCGGACGATCCCACGAGCACGGTGGTCCGGCGCGATGGCACCACGAGGCTGAAATCCTCCACGGCACGGGTGCCGTCGGGAAAGACCTTCGAGACGTGAGAGAACTCGATCATCGATCGGAGGGTCGACCGCTCAGTCGACCACCTCGACTTCCTTCCAGAACGCGACGTAACCGGAGAAGTCCTTGCCGACACGATCGATCGCGCTCTGGTGCGGCCTCGGATAGGCCCACGCGCGGTCGACGAGTTCGGTGCCGCCGGAGCTCACCGTGTAGTACTGGCACGCACCCTTCCACGGGCACGTGTACGGCGTGGGACTGTCGACCAGGACCCCCTCCCGCACGCTCTGCCGCGGGAAGTACCAGTTCCCCTCGATCGAGATCAGATCCTGCCGGTCGGCTTCGGCGATGACCGTGCCGTCGAGTAGTGCTTTCATGGCTTTCCTCTGGCTGGGACGGGCGCGCTGGTGGGGCAGTCCGTCGGTGGCTGCCACGCTACCCGAGCCTTCCGGCACGGAGACGTGACCCTCTCTCCCTTGATAGCTTCCGCAGCCCGCGATACATTCCCGCTCACCTCAGACGAGCCGGGCACCCGGGACCGGCCCGTGCACGTGCAGCGCACGCAGCCCCGCGGCGGCGAGGGTCACGCGCAGCTCCGCGGCGGCCGCCTCATCGGCGGCGAGGAAGGCCAGAGTCGGACCCGACCCCGAGACGATCCCGGCCAGGGCGCCCGACCCCTCCCCCGTCTCGAGCACGCGCGCGAGATCGGGCCGCAGATGAAGCGCCGGGGCTTGCAGATCGTTGCGGAGGGTGGCTGCCAGCATCCCGGCATCCCCCTGCCGCAGCGCGTGCAGCACGTCCGGGTCGACCGCGGGCCGCCGCGGGACCGGGCCGATGTCGACCAGGTGGCGCTCGCGATGCACGTCCAGCTCGCGATACACGACGGGTGTCGACATGCCTTCCGTGCTCGGGACGAGGATCCAATCGAAACGTCCCCGCGCGAGGGCGGAGCTGACCTCGTCGCCACGCCCCGTGCCGACGGCCGTGCCGCCCAGCAGAGCGAAGGGCACGTCGGCGCCGAGCCGCGCGGCCAGGCGCAGCAGCTCGGCGGTGGAGAGCCCGGTGCCCCACAGCGCATCGCACGCGACCAGAGCCGCAGCCGCATCCGCCGACCCGCCGCCCATGCCGCCGGCCACCGGGACCGACTTGCGGATCTCCAGGCGCGCACCGGCGTCGACGCCGGTCGCGCGGGCGAGCAGTCGCGCAGCCCGCACGGCGAGGTTGCGGTCGTCGGTGGGCACGTCGTCGAGGTCGGCATCGCCGGCGACGGAGACGGTGATCTCGTCGGCCGGGCTCGCCCAGAGGTCTTCGTAGATCGACACCGCCTGGTAGGCCGTCGCGACGTCGTGGTAGCCGTCTTCCTGCACGTCCCCCACCTCGAGGAAGACGTTGATCTTCCCCGGCGCGCGGACGTGCACGCCGTCGGTGGACGCCGCCGAGATCACCGGGCCGAGTCCGCCCAGCGGTCGAGGTCGATCGTCTCCACGAGCGCATCGATGCGCTCGAGCTCTTCCGTATCGAACTGGGGGCCGCGGGCGCCGGCCAGATTGTCATCGATCTGCTCGATCCGGGAGGCGCCGATCAGCGCCGAGGTGACCGTCGGTTCGCGCAGCACCCACTGGATCGCCATCTGGGCGAGGGTCTGGCCCCGCTCCTGAGCGATCACGTTCAGCCCGCGCAGCCCCGTGATGGCCTCGTGCGGCAGCGCGTGCGCGGGGAGCGACGAGCGGTGCTGGGCGCGTTGCGCACGGCCGTCCCCGAGGTATTTGTCGGTGAGCACGCCCTGGGCGAGCGGGGTGAAGGCGATCGCGCCGAGGCCCTCCTGGGCGAGCACGCCCGTGAGCCCGTCTTCGATCCACCGGTTCACCATCGAGTACGACGGCTGATGGATCACCAGCGGCGTCCCCAGCGACCGGGCCACCGCGACCGCGGCGACGGTCTGCTCCTCGTCGTACTGGGAGATGCCCACGTAGCGGGCCTTCCCCTGCCGGACGAGGGTGTCGAGGGCGCCGACGGTCTCCTCGACGGGGGTGACGGTGTCGGGGCGGTGCGAGTAGAAGATGTCGACGTACTCGAGCCCCAGTCGCTGCAGCGACTGGTCGGCGCTGGCGAGGACGTACTTGCGCGAGCCGAGGTCGCCGTAGGGGCCCGGCCACATGTCCCACCCCGCCTTGGATGAGACGATCAGCTCGTCGCGGTACGGCGCGAAGTCCTCGCGCATCATCCGGCCGAAGTTGGTCTCGGCCGAGCCGTACGGCGGCCCGTAGTTGTTGGCCAGGTCGAAGTGCGTGATCCCCCGATCGAACGCGTGGCGGAGGAGCTCACGCTGACGGTCGAAGGGGATGTTGTCCCCGAAGTTCCACCAGAGTCCGAGGGAGACGGGCGGCAGGTACAATCCACTAGTACCCACCTGCCGGTAGTCCATCGCCGCATAGCGGTCGTCGGCGGCGGAGTACGGACGATGGACATCGGAGACGTCCGGGCGGAAGCGCGGTCGGTCGGTCACCCTCCGACCCTAGCGCGCACCCCGGAAACGAACGACCCTACGGCGAAACCCCGCCGTAATGGGAGTGTTCTACCGTGGGCGCTCTCGCATTGCGGGATTCCCCGGCTGTATTGGAAGGAGAGCGCGGTGCGTCGAATCGTCCCCCTCCCTATCGAACTCGACCCGTGGCAGGCGCTCCTGGCGCGGGAGGACGTCCGACTCGTGGACGGTGTCCTCCACCTGATCGCCGACGACGTGTCACCCACCGAAGCGATGGTGGATGATCTGCTGGATGTGGCGGCCGCGCTCGAGGCCGCCGGCATCGAGGTGCTGCTCGTGCGCGACAGCAACCGGCGTCCGAAACTGGTGGCAGATGCTGCCGCCGGGCCGAAAGCGCTGCGCTCGCTGCAGTCGGCGCGCCCCGGCGAGCCCTTCTACCTCAAAGCCCGCGGCGATGACCCGGTACCCATGCACGGTGCCGACATCGAGGACGGCGCGGTGGCCTCCTACGCGGTGTACCGTCCGCGGACGAGCACGAACGGCGCGTACCGCTACGGCGCATCCCTGGCACCCCGGCTGGAGTTCTGGCGCTTCGGAGACACGGTCGTCGAGGCGCCCCGGCCGACGGCTCTGACGCGGCGGGTCACCGCGCGCGAGGATGTCGCGTTCGTGACGACCGAGCGCTACGGCCGGTCGTGGCAGACCCTGGCGGGCATGTTCGATCCGTACCCCGACGAGGCGCAGTTCGACATCGACATGGTGTTCTCGTGGGTCGACGGATCGTCCACGGAGTTCCAGCGGCAGCGTGCCGCGCAGATGGACGGCTACGTCGTCGGCGACGGCGACGACTCCCCCGCGCGATTCCGGCAGATCGACGAGCTGCGGTACGCCCTGCGCAGCGTCCACATGTACGCGCCGTGGGTGCGCCGCATCTTCATCGCCACCGACTCGCCGCGTCCGGCGTGGCTCGACGAGCACCCGAAGGTGACGATCGTCCGCAGCGAGGAGTTCTTCGCCGATCCGGCCGTGCTCCCGACGCACAACTCCCACGCCGTGGAAGCCCAGCTGCACCGCATCGACGGGCTAGCCGAGCACTTCCTCTACAGCAACGACGACATGTTCTTCGGTCGCCCCGTCACACCGGAGCTGTTCTTCAGCGGCGGCGGGGTGAGCCGCTTCGTGGAGAGCGGCGTGCGGATCGGCACGGGCGACCCGCACGCGAGCCGCTCCGGCCACGACAACGGCCTGCGCGTGAACCGGGCCCTGCTGCGGGAGCGGTTCGGACGCATGATCACGCACGACCTGGAGCACTGCGCCGTGCCGATGCGCCGCTCGATCGCGGCGGAGCTGGAGCGCGAGTTCGCCCCGGACTACGCGCGCACGGCGGCCAATCGCTTCCGTGCGGCCAGCGACATCTCGGTGACCAACAGCCTGTACCACTACTACGCGCTGCTCACCGGTCGCGCCGTCGTCACGCGCGAGCCGCGGGTGCAGTACGTGCAGACGACGCAGCTGGAGTCCCTGCGGACGATGGAGCGGCTGGTCACCCGCCGCGACACCGACATGTTCTGCCTCAACGACGGAAGCATTCCGGAGATCCCCGAGGAGATGCGCATCCGCGCACTGCGATCGTGCCTGGAGCGGGCCTTCCCCGTGCGTCCCCCGTGGGAGCACGCCGAGGTCAGCGCAGGATCGGCAGCGGAGCGGTCGGCGGCGCTGTCCGGCCACTGAGCTCACGCGAGCCGGGAATCGCCACGCCCGCCTCGCGCAGCCGTGCCGCGGATGCCTCGGCGTCGACGTACTGCAGTGGCGCCGCCGCATCCAGCGACACCACCGAATGGACGATCGTCTCGTCGTAGACGCTGATGAGGTTGAACCCCTGTGCGCCGTCGCGCGGGCGCGTCCCGCCCACCGGGACGGTGAGGTCCTGCGTGTAGCACGTGGCCGAGGCGACGGAGACGGGGATGCCCGCGAACGTCGCGAAGGTGGAGTAGTGCAGGTGTCCGCCGATGATGGCGCGCACATCCGTGCCGCGCAGCACCTGGGCCAGTCGCGGCTGCTCGCGGAGTTCGACGGTGACGGCGAGGTCGAGGACGCTCGGGACGGGCGGGTGGTGGAGGGCCAGGATCGTTCCCAGGGGTGCCGGGGTGGCCAGGACCCCGGCGAGCCACTCCAGCTGCGCGTCGGAGATCTCGCCGTGGTGGTGCCCCGGCACGCTCGTGTCGAGGGTCACGATACGGAGGCCGTCGAGCTCGTCGATGCGGTCCACCGGCGCCGACGGCCATGGCGCCGGGTCGCCGGGGAGGAGGTGCTCGCGGAAAGCGGCGCGGTCGTCGTGATTGCCCATGACCCACACCACTGCCGCGCCGAGCCGCTCGGCGAGCGGTTCGACCAGCGCCCGCACGCGCTGGTAGGCCTCGCCCTGGCCGCGGTCGGCGACGTCACCGGTGAAGATCAGCGCGTCCGGGCGGATCCCGGAGGATTCGATGGCCGCGAGCGCGCGGGCCAGATACGCCTCCGCGTCGACCGCGTCGAAGAGCTGCGATCCGACCCGCAGGTGCGTGTCACTGAGATGGAGCAGGGTGCGTTCGGCTTTCGGGTACTCGGCGTACCGCATGTCTCCCCTTCACGTCGTCAGGTGCGACGTCTGGCGTTCCAGTGTGCCTCTCAAAAGGAAATGTTACCGGCATGTTTCATGAACGGGCCGTGTACACGTCAGGAAGGGCGGGAATCGGCCTCGGGCAGCGCGCGGGCGATCCGCAGGAAATCGTCGATGGCGAGCTCCTCCCCGCGCGCGGTGGGGGCGACGCCCGCCGTCTCCAGCAGGGCGGATGCGGCAGCCGCCGAGCCGCCCAGCACCGTCGCCAGCGCCTGCCGGAGCATCTTGCGCCGCTGCTGGAACGCCGCATCCACGATCGCGAAGGTACGTCGGCGCTCCGCCTCGCTGCCTCGTGGAACGGGGTCGCGGGAGAAGGCCACGAGCACCGAGTCGACGTTCGGCACCGGCCAGAACACCTGGCGCGACACGGTGCCGGCCAGCCGCCACCGCCCGTACCAGGCGGCCTTCGCGCTGGGTGCCCCGTAGACCTTGCTCCCGGGAGGAGCCGCAAGGCGTTCCCCCACCTCGGCCTGGACCATGACGACCCCTCGCTGCAGGGCGGGGAAGGTCTCCAGGAAGTGCAGCAGCACCGGCACCGACACGTTGTACGGCAGGTTCGCCACGAGAACGTCGGGGTCTCCGGGCAGCTCGGTGACGCGGAGCGCGTCGGCGTCGATCACGGTGAGCGCCCCGTCGGCGACACCGTGCTCGCGCGCCGTGGCGGCCAGCCGCTCGGCGAGGCGATGATCGATCTCCACGGCCACCACGCGCGCGCCGGTCTCCAGCACCGCGAGAGTGAGCGAGCCGAGACCGGGCCCGATCTCCACGACGCGGTCCTCGGCGGTGACCCGCGCGACCTGCACGATCTTGCGGACGCTGTTGGCGTCGACGACGAAGTTCTGCCCCAGCTTCTTGGTGGGAACGACATCCAGCTCCGCGGCGAGGCGGCGGATCTCGGTCGCGCCGAGGAGGGAGACAGGCATCGTTTCACTGTAGCCGTGCCCGTCGCACGTGCCCGGCGGTCCCTTGACAGCATGTGGGGCTCGCGGCAGGGTGGGCGCACAAGGGGGCACGGGGGCCACGAAGGAGGAATCCGATGAGTTCATCCCCGCCGTCCGGCGCCGACGTCTCCGTCCCGATCACCCGCGTCATCCTCGTCGCCGCCACCGCGGCGCTGGGGGGCTTCCTGTTCGGCTTCGACACCGCCGTGATCAACGGGGCAGTGAGCGCGATCGGCGAGCAGTTCGATGCCGGTCCGTTCCTCCTCGGGTTCTCCGTCGCGTCGGCGCTTCTGGGGTGCGCGGTGGGCGCGTGGTACGCCGGGCGCCTCGCGGATCGGTTCGGGCGCGTCCGCATCATGGTGGTCGCCGCCATCCTCTTCGTCATCAGCGCGGTGGGCTGCGGCTTCGCCTTCGGGATCTGGGATCTGTCGTTCTGGCGCATCGTGGGCGGCCTCGGGGTGGGGATCGCCTCGGTGATCGCCCCGGCCTACATCGCCGAGGTCTCCCCTCCGGCGCACCGCGGGCGCCTCGGGTCCCTCCAGCAGATGGCCATCGTCACCGGCATCTTCGTCGCGCTCCTCGGTGACGCCGCGATCGTGGCCGCGGCGGGCAGCGCCGCGGCCCCGTGGCTGCTGGGCCTCGAGGCATGGCGGTGGATGTTCCTGTCGGCACTCGTTCCGGCCGTCATCTACGGCGTGCTCGCCCTCACGATCCCCGAGTCGCCGCGCTACCTCATCGCTCGCGGCGAGGTGAGCAAGGCGAAAGAGGTGCTCACGCGCTTCGTGGGCGGCAATGTCGAGAAGACCACGACCGACATCATCCAGACGGTCCAGGGCAAGCCCGACCGGGCCCGCTTCGCCATCCTCCACGGCCCGGCGTTCGGACTCCTTCCCATCGTGTGGGTGGGGATCGGCCTGTCGGTGCTGCAGCAGTTCACCGGCATCAACGTGATCTTCTACTACTCCTCGACGCTGTGGCAGGCGGTGGGATTCACCGAACAGGATTCGCTGACGATCACCGTGATCACGTCCGTGACCAATATCGTCACCACGATCGTCGCGATCCTGCTCATCGACAAGGTGGGCCGCCGGCCCCTCCTCCTCATCGGGGCGATCGGGCAGTTCCTCTCCCTCGCGGCGCTCACCATCGTCTTCGCCACCGCGCCCATCATCGACGGCCAGCCGGTTCTCGACGGCCCGGCCGGAACCGTCGCGCTCGTCGCCGCAAACCTCTACGTCGTCTTCTTCGGCGCGTCCTGGGGCCCCGTGGTGTGGGTGCTCCTGGGCGAGATGTTCAGCAACCGCATCCGCGCCGTCGCCCTGTCGGTGGCAGCGGCCGCGCAGTGGGTGGCCAACTTCATCATCTCCACGACCTTCCCGGCGCTGGCTGCGGTGGGTCTGGGCCTGGCGTACGGCGTGTACACCTTCTTCGCGTTCGTGGCGATCTTCTTCGTGATCAGGTTCGTCCGTGAGACGAAGGGGCGCACCCTGGAATCGATGACCGACGGCGGCCGCGATCAGAACGCGCCGTAGACCTCGACGGTGTTCGCGGCGAGCTGCACGCACAGCTCCTCCAGATCCACGCCCAGTTCCGCGGCGAGGAACCGCACGGTGACCGGTACGAGGTAGGGCGCGTTGGGGCGGCCGCGGAACGGCGTGGGGGTCAGGAACGGGGCATCCGTCTCGACGAGGATGCGCTCCAGCGGGGTGACGGCGAGCGCGTCGCGGAGGTTCTGCGCGTTCTTGAAGGTCACGTTGCCGGCGAAGGAGAGGTAGTAGCCCCGGTCGGCGGCGATGCGCGCCATCGACTCGTCGCCGGAGAAGCAGTGGAACACCGTGCGTTCGGGGGCCCCGACGCGCTGCAGCGTCTCCAGAACCGCGTCGTGCGCGTCGCGATCGTGGATCTGCATCGCGATGCCGTGCCTCTTCGCGAGGGCGATGTGCGCCTCGAACGAGCGGAACTGCGCCGGCCGGCCGTCCTCGTCGGTGCGGAAGAAATCCAGCCCGGTCTCGCCGATGGCCCGCACGCGCGGCTCGGCGGCCAGTTCGTCGATCACGGCGATCGCCGCATCCAACTCCCCCGCCGCCTCGTACGCCGGCGCCTCATTCGGATGGATCGCCACGGCGGCGAGCACGTGGGGGTGGGATGCGGCGGCCCACGCCGACCAGCGCGAGGACGCGATATCGCCGCCGGCCTGGACGACGCCGAGGACCCCCACCGCCGCGGCGCGCTCGAGCTGTTCGTCCAGCGAGAGCCCGACCTCGCCGTCTTCGATCTCCAGGTGCGCGTGGTTGTCGTACACCGCCACCGGGAGCGCTTCGGGCGGCGCGGGGTAGCTGACCTCGCGCGTCCCCTTCTCGCGCTGGCGGACGTACTGCGACGGATCCGCCGCATCCTTCTGCGTCACCATCCCCGTCCGCCCTCCTGTCCCGTGCCCCGTGCGTGCCCCGTCCCCCGTGCGCGCCCCGTCCCCCGTGCGCGTCCCGTGCCCCGTGTCTCTCCCGTCCCCCGTGCGTGTCTGGCGTGTCTGGTCCACCGTGTCTCACTTTCTGCAGAAACAGGGGCCGGATGCTGCAGATCCTGAGACATGCGTGGCGAGAAGTGAGACATGGGGGTCACGAAGTGAGACATGGGGGTCAGGGGTGGGGGCGAGGCGATGGGGGCGAGACGGATGGGGCGGCGCCCGTCAGGCCGGCTGCTCCACGCGGGGGAAGAGCGGCGCCAGGCCGTTCACGGACGTGCCGGGGCGGAGGCTCCCCCACTGGCCCGCCTCGCGAAGCGGCTGGTCGCGCAGGCGCCCGAGCGTCTCGGCGGCACCGAGTGCCACCCACAGCTTCTCGGTCGCGATCGGCATCACCGGCGACAGCAGTACGGCGAGGGCGCGCAGGCCCTCCGCGGCGGTGTACAGCACCGTGCCGAGCCGCTCGCGCTGGGCGTCGTCCTTGGCCAGCGCCCACGGCTCGTTGACGGTGATGTAGCCGTTGAGCTCGTCGACGATCGTCCATACCGCGTGGATGGCCTCGTCGATGCGGAACCGTTCCATGGCGGCGTCGGCCCGGGCCGCCGCATCCGCCACGGTGCTCTGGATGCGGAGGTCGCCCTCGGCGTACTCGCCCGGCGGCGGAACGATCCCTTGGTAATACCGCTCGATCATCGCGACGGTGCGGGATGCGAGGTTGCCGAAGCCGTTCGCGAGCTCGGCCTGGTAGCGGGCGGCGAGGTCCTCCCACGAGAACGAGCCGTCCTGGCCGAACGCGATCGCGGACAGGAAGTAGAACCGGTACGCGTCGGAGCCGAAGACATCGGTGATCTCGGTGGGGGCGATACCGGTGAGCTTCGACTTCGACATCTTCTCGCCACCGACGAGGAGCCACCCGTGGGCGAACACCCCGCGCGGAACCTCCACCCCGGCGGCCATCAGCATCGCCGGCCAGATCACCGCGTGGAAGCGCAGGATGTCCTTGCCGACCACGTGGTACGCCGGCCAGCGGCGGGAGAATTCCTCGGGATCGGAGGCGTAGCCGACGGCGGTGGCGTAATTGAGCAGCGCGTCCACCCACACATAGATGACGTGCGACTCATCCCACGGCACCTGGATGCCCCAGTCGAAGGTCGAGCGGGAGATCGACAGGTCCTTCAGCCCGTTCTTCACGAACGACACGACCTCGTTGCGCGCCGACTCCGGCCGGACGAAGTCGGGGACGTCGCGGTAGAGCTCGAGCAGGCGATCCTGGAACTCGCTGAGCTTGAAGAAGTAGTTCTTCTCCTGCAGCAGTTCCAGCGGCTTGGAGTGGATGGCGCAGACCTTCAGGCCCTCGAAGGCTCCGGTGCCGTCGACGATCTCCGCCTCGGTCTTGAACTCCTCGCATCCGACGCAGTACAGCGCCTCGAACTCGCCGGCGTAGATGTAGCCGCGGTCGTAGATCGCCTGGACGAACTGCCGAACCCGCTCTTCGTGACGCGGCTGGGTGGTGCGGATGAAATCGTCGTTGGCGACGTCGAGGGTCTCCAGCAGCGGGTACCACGACTCGGTGACGAGCTTGTCGACCCACTCCTGCGGCGTCGCGCCGTTGGCCGCCGCCGCCCGCATCATCTTCTGCCCGTGCTCGTCGGTGCCGGTGAGCATCCACGTGTCATCGCCGGACTGGCGGTGCCAGCGCGCGAGCGTGTCCACGGCCACGGTCGTGTACCCGTGGCCGATGTGGGGCACGTCGCTCGGGTAGTAGATCGGCGTCGTGATGTAGAAGGATCGGCCGGTGCTCACCCGAGAATTCTACGGGCGCGCCCGGGTGCGCCCGTCCGTGTGACGTGCCGGCGCCCGCCCGCACCGGGGTTTCTCACCCGCGGGCGTCGAGGGCCGCCTGGTACAGCTCGCGCGAGGAGTGCCCCGTGTGCGCGGCGACCTCGGCGGCAGCATCCTTCAGGCGGGTGCCGGTGGCTTTCAGCTCCACCACCTGCGCGACGGCGTCGGGGAACGTCGTCTCCCGCGGCGCCGCCCCACCGACGACGACGACGATCTCGCCGCGCACTCCCCCGGCGGCCCACTCCGCCAGCTCGCCGAGCGGGCCGCGGACGACCTCCTCGTAGAGCTTCGTCAGTTCGCGGCACACCGCCGCGGGCCGGTCGGCGCCGAACGCGGCGGCGAGGTCGTCCAGCGTCGCGGCCAGGCGCGTGGGCGCTTCGAAGAACACCAGAGTCCGCGGCTCGGCGGCCAGCGCCGCGAACGCCGCGCGCCGCTCCCCGGGCTTGCGCGGCGGGAACCCTTCGAACGCGAACCGGTCGGTCGGAAGCCCCGACACCGCGAGCGCGGTGAGCACGGCGCTCGGCCCGGGAAGCACGGTCACCACGACGCCGGCGCGTGCAGCGGCCGAGACCAGGCCGTACCCCGGATCGCTCACGGTCGGCATGCCGGCATCGCTGAGCACGAGCACGTCCTGCTCGCGCGCGAGTGCGACGATCTCGCCCGCGCGTTCCTTCTCGTTGTGGTCGTGCATCGCGATCAGCCGCGGACGGTTCTCCACACCCAGCGCGGCCAGCAGCCGCTGCGCGGTGCGCGTGTCCTCTGCCGCGATGACCTCGACCGTGGAGAGCGCATCGATCAGGCGCCGCGACGCGTCGCCGAGGTTGCCGATCGGGGTCGCACCCAGGATGATCACGGGCCCCAGCTTAGGCTGGGTGCCGTGACGTCGACCGCCGAGCTTCCGCCTCCCGCGGTGACGCCGACGTGGTTCGACCGGGCGCGCGCACAGGTGCTCGCCGACCCGCGCCGTGTGCGCCTTTACTCGTGGCTGGCCCCGGCGCTGGTGACGCTTCTGGCCGGCGTGCTGCGGTTCGCCGGGCTCGGTCATCCGGACGCGATCGTCTTCGACGAGACGTACTACGTCAAGGATGCGTGGAGCCAGTGGAGCCTGGGCTACCCCGCGACATGGCCCGACGACGCCGACGCCCGCTTCCTCGCCGGCGAGACCGACATCTTCCGCACCGCCGGCAGCTTCGTCGTGCACCCGCCGCTCGGACGCATCCTCATGGGAGCGGGCATGGCGCTGTTCGGCGCCGATTCCTCCACCGGATGGCGCGTCGCCGTAGCGGTGCTCGGCACCGCCAGCGTGCTCGTCCTGTACTTCCTCGCGCACGCTCTCACCCGCTCACGCGTGTTCGCGACGATCGCCGCCTTCCTGCTCGCCATCGACGGCCTCGGGATCGTGATGAGCCGCATCGCACTGCTGGACGGCATCCTCACCTTCTTCGTCCTGCTCGCCTTCTGGTTCGTGGTGCTCGATCGCCGGGCAGCGCTCGCGCGCTTGGCCGCCCTGGTCGCCGCGCGCGAGGGCGACCAGCCCGCCTGGGGGCCTGTGCTGTGGGCGCGCCCCTGGCTGATCGCGGCGGGGGCCGCGGCGGGCGCGGCCACCGCGGTGAAGTGGTCCGGGCTGTACGTCCTGGCCGCGATCGGCCTGTACGCCGTCGTCACCGACGCACTGGCCCGCCGTCGCGCGGGCGTGCGGCTCTGGCCGGCCGACGCCGTGCTCCGGCAGGGCCCGGTGTCGTTCCTCCTCCTCGTCCCCGTCGCCCTCCTGGTGTACGTCGCATCCTGGACCGGCTGGCTCTTGACCGACGGCGGCTACGCGCGCCATGCGGTGGATGCGTCCCCGGCGACGGGCGTGTGGGCGTGGGTTCCGCTGGCCCTGCAGAACCTGTGGGCCTACCACCAGTCGATCTACGCGTTCCATGTCGGCCTCGCCACCCCGCACGCCTACGCGAGTCCGGCGTGGCAGTGGCCGCTGCTGATCCGTCCCACGTCGATGTACTGGCACCAGGGTGCCGCCGGGGAGAACGGATGCACGCTGCCCTCCGGGTGCACCGAGGCCATCTCGAGCCTCCCGAACCCGCTCCTGTGGTGGGGTGGCGTGGCCGCGGTCCTCTACCTCGCCGTGCGCTTCGTCCTCACCCGCGAGTGGCGTTTCGCGCTCGTGCTCACGGGGGTGGCGGCGACCTACGTGCCCTGGCTGCTGTATCCGGAGCGGACGATCTTCCAGTTCTACACGGTGGTGCTGCTGCCGTTCCTGATCCTCGCGCTGGTCTTCGCCCTGCGCGATATCGCGCGGGCGGGAGGCGACCCCGCACGGCGGGCCGGGGGCCAGGGGGTCGTCATCGTGTTCCTCGTGGTCGCCACCCTCGTCTCGGCGTTCTGGTACCCGGTGTGGACGGGGGTCCCCGTCCCCTACGACTTCTGGCTGCTGCACAACTGGCTGCGCACCTGGGTCTAGCCGAGCAGCTCCGGATCGGTCACCGGGAGGCGGCACGCGAAAGCACGGCAGTCGTATGCGGTGGCACGCCCGTCGACGGGGGTTTTGCCCTCGAACAGGGAGAACCCCGCCGCGGCGAGGCCCACGGCGTGATCGGGCGAGACGAGGGCGACGACATCGGCGCGGATGCCGCGGGCGCGGGCCGCGAGCGGACTCGCCGCGTCACCGACCACGACGAGTTGGTGAGGTGGCGTCGCCAGGCCCACGGCGACCTCCAGGAGCGCTCCGTGCGCGATCGGCGCGGCCAGGGCTGCCGGCGCGGCCGCCCGTACGAGCGTCGCCGCGGCGTCGCGGTACCGGTCGCCCGCGCCCAGCTGCCACAGGAGCAGCGCTGCGGCAGCCAGGGCGGACGGTCCCGAGGGCGCAGCCCCGTCGCTGGGCACGCCGGCGGAGCGGAGCCCCTGCGCCGCGAGCACCGGGTCGCCCCCGCCGGGCGCCTCGATGCCCCCGTCGTCGCGGAGGCACGCGTCGACGAGTTCGCGGCCGCGAACGGCGTAGGCCGTCTCGCCCGTGGCCAGGGCGAGCACCAGCAACCCGCGGGCAAGGCCCCCGTAGTCCTCGAGCGTGGCCGGCGCGGCAGAGACGATCTCATCCAATGACGCCCGCCGCAGCATCCCGTCGTCGCCGACGTTGGTCTCCAGCACCGCATCCGCGGCCCAGCGGGCCGCCTTGAGGAATCGGTCGTCGTCCAGCGTCGCCCCGGCCCGGGCGAGCGCCGCGATGGCATGCCCGTTCCAGCCGGTCACGATCTTGCCGTCCAGCGCCGGCGGGGAAAGCTCCGCCCGCGCCTCGGCGTCGCGGGCGTAATAGCCGCCCTCGCTGCGCTCGCCGTCGATGATCGACTCGGAGTCCTGAGCCGCCGCGATGCCGCCGGTCGGCTGCTGCAGCACGTCGACGAGGTAACGTGCCGCGTCGCGGGCGATGTCATCCTCCCCCGCGTCGAGCGCGGCGTCGATCAGCCCGGCGTTGTCGGTGAGCATCCGCTCGTAGTGCGGCACCGTCCAGTCGCGGCGGGTGGCGTAGCGGAAGAATCCGCCTTCGACCGGGTCGTGGAGCTCGGAGGCCGCCATCGCCGCCAGGGCGCGGCGGGCGACGGCCGCCGCATCCGGAACGGGGTCGGCCAGCGCCTCGGCCGAGAGGAAGCGCAGCACGGGAACGTTCGGGAACTTCGGCGACTCGATCGCGCGGCCGGCGGCGAACCCGCCGTATTCGCGGTCCTCGAGGGCCACCACGGCGCGGGCCGCCTCGGCGAGCACGTCGATGGGGGGAAGCGCGTCGGCCGCTGGCCCGGCGGAGGCGGCGAGCGCGTCGCGCAGGGCGTCGCCCGTGCGGAGAACCTCCTCGCGGCGCTGCGTCCACGCCTCCCGCACCGCGGCGAGCACCTCGCGGAAGGCCGGCATCCCGCCGCGGGCCTCGTCCGGCCAGTACGTGCCGGCGTAGAACACCCCGCCGCCGGGTGTCGTGAACACCGTGAGGGGCCAGCCGAGGTTGCGGGTGAACGCGGAGGCGGCGTCGAGGTACGCAGCATCCACCTCGGGATGCTCTTCCCGGTCGACCTTGATCGCCACGAACCCGTCGTTGATGATCGCGGCGGTGGCGTCATCGGCGAACGACTCGCGCGCCATGACGTGGCACCAGTGGCACGTGGAGTAACCGATCGACACGAGCACCGGCACGTCGCGGCGCGCCGCCTCGGCGAATGCCTCCGGCCCCCACGGGTACCACGCGACCGGGTTGGTCGCGTGGAGGCGCAGGTAGGGGCTGGAGGCGTTCGCGAGGCGGTTCAGGTCAGTTCACCTCATCCGGGTGCGACCCGACGCGGCCGGAGCCGTCCTGCGGGTCGATCGCGTCGATGGCGGCCATCTCGGCGTCGGTGAGCTCGAAGTCGAAGACGTCGATGTTCTCCTCGAGACGCTCGCGGCGCACCGACTTGGGGAACACGATGAACCCGTGCTGGATGTGCCAGCGCAGCACCGCCTGGGCGGGCGTCTTGCCGTGTGCTTCGGCGGCCTCCGCGACGGCGCGGATGCCGAAGAGGTCGTACTTGCCCTGCCCGAGCGGACCCCACGACTCGATGTGCATACCGTGGTCGGCACCCCAGGCCGCGATCTCGCGCTGAGCGTGCGCCGGGTGCAGCTCGATCTGGTCGATGGCGGGGGTGACCCCGGTGGCCTCGACGATGCGCTCCAGGTGCGGCACGAGGAAGTTCGACACTCCGATCGAGCGGGCCTGCCCCGCATCCCGGATCTGGATCAGCTTCTCCCACGCGTTGAGGTAGTTGTCCTTCGCGGGGGTGGGCCAGTGGATGAGGTAGAGGTCCACCTGCTCGAGGCCGAGCTTGTCCAGGCTCTCCGCGATGGCGTCGAGCGGCTCGTCGCCGTCGTGCCGGTCGTTGGCGAGCTTCGTCGTGACGAAGAGCTCGTCCCGCGGAATCCCGCTGGCCGCGATCGCCGCGCCCACGCCTTGCTCGTTGCGGTAGAGGGCCGCGGTGTCGATATGCCGGTAGCCGACCTCGAGTGCTTCGCTCACCGCACGCTCGGTGTCCTCCGGCGGAACGAGGAACACGCCGTAGCCGAGCTGGGGGATGCTGTTGCCGTCGTTCAGGGCAACGGTGGGAATGGTCATGTCCCCACCCTAGGAGCGGCCCCGGCCGTCGCGTCCGGGGGTTGACGGACACGCCCCGGCGCGCGACACGCCCCTCCGCCCGGTGCCGCGCGCTGGCCTCCCACCGGCCTCCCGCCGTCCTGCCGCCGTCCTCCCGCCGGCGAGAAACAGCGATCCGGACGAGAAACCCCGCGTCGCGCCCTGTCTCGTCCGGATCGTCGTTTCTCGCGCAGGGCGGATCCCCCGCTGCCTCGTCCTCCGCCGCCATGCACAACGGCGGAGATTCTCGGTGACACGCCGGTCGGGCCGGTACGTCACCGGCGTGCCTCGCAGAAGATCCGCCGTTGTGCACGGGCGGCGGCAAGATGGTGCGATGAGCGACGAGGAACTGTGGGACCTCACCACCCGCGATGGCGCGCCGATGGGTCGCACCCACCGACGCGGCGATGCCCGATGGCCGGATGGTGCGTTCCACGTCGTCGTGGGCACGTGCGTGGTCCGCCCCGACAGTCGCGTGCTCATGACGCGCCGGGCCTCGGTCAAGGACTATCCGCTCACCTGGGAGTTCCCGGCGGGGAGCGTGCTCGCCGGTGAAGCCAGTGCCGAGGGCGCGGTGCGAGAGCTGCGCGAGGAGACGGGCGTCGCGGTGTCCGCCGCATCCCTGGTCCTGGTGGGCCGATTCGCGGAGGCGACCGCGCTGTTCGATCTCTACGCCGTGCGGATCGCCGAGACGCCCGAGCTGCCGCCCGATCCTCTCGAGGTGGCCGAAGCCGAGTGGGTGCCGCTGGAGGTGGCCGAGCACCGCTACCGGTCCGGCGAGATGGCGGCGCCGTGGACGCCGCGCCTGGATGCGATGTGGGACGAACTGACCGCGCGCATCTCCCGCCCATCCTGACCCTCCTCCGGCCGCTCCCCTGTCCGTCCGCCGGCGCACAACGGCGGAGATCCTGAGTGACGCGCCGCGTCCCGCCCCTCTCGCGCGGCGTGCCGACCGCCGCATCCGCCGTTGTGCATCCCGCGGCGAACGGCGAAGGCTGCTACGGAGGGGATACGATCGAAGGCTGTGTCCTCGCCCGAACCCGTGATCACCTACCCTCCGGAGCTGCCGGTCAGCGCCGCGCGGGAGGAGATCGCGCGCGCCATCGCCGAGAACCAGGTCGTGATCGTCGCCGGCGCGACCGGGTCGGGCAAGACCACCCAGCTGCCGAAGATCTGCCTCGAGCTCGGACGCACGCGCATCGCGCACACCCAGCCTCGCCGGATCGCCGCCCGCACCATCGCCGAGCGCATCGCCGAGGAACTCGAGGTGCCGCTGGGCACCACCGTCGGCTACAAGGTGCGCTTCACCGACAACGTCTCCGAGGACACGCGGGTCGCCCTCGTCACCGACGGCATCCTCCTCAACGAGATCCACCGCGACCGGCTCCTCCGCCGCTACGACACGATCATCATCGACGAGGCGCACGAGCGGTCGCTCAACATCGACTTCCTCCTCGGCTACCTCCGCCGCATCCTTCCCGAGCGCCCCGACCTCAAGGTGATCGTGACGTCGGCGACCATCGACCCGCAGAGCTTCGCGAAGCATTTCGCGGATGCCGCGGGTCAGCCCGCGCCGATCGTGGAGGTCTCCGGCCGCACCTACCCGGTCGACATCCGCTACCGGCCGCTGGTGGCCGAGGGCGAGGCGGCCGACGATCCGGACGAGGTCGGCGGGATCGTCGCGGCGCTGCGCGAGCTCGACCGCGAGCCCGCCGGTGATGTGCTGGTGTTCCTCCCCGGCGAGGCGGAGATCCGCGATGCCGCCGAGGCGGTGCGCGGCGCGTACGCGAAGGATGCTGCGCCCACCGAGGTCCTCCCCCTTTACGGTCGTCTCTCCTCGGCGGAACAGCATCGCGTGTTCGAACCCTCCCGCGTCGCGGGCGTGCGGCGCCGGGTCATCCTCGCCACCAACGTGGCCGAGACGAGCCTGACCGTCCCCGGAATCCGGTACGTCGTCGACACCGGCACGGCGCGCATCTCGCGGTACAGCGCGCGCTCGAAGATCCAGCGCCTGCCGATCGAGGCCGTGTCGCAGGCGTCGGCGCAGCAGCGCGCGGGCCGCGCCGGCCGCACCGCCCCCGGCGTCGCGATCCGCCTGTACTCCGAGGAGGACTTCGCCCGGCGCCCCGAGTTCACCGAACCGGAGGTGCTGCGCACGTCGCTGGCCTCGGTACTCCTGCAGATGCTGTCGCTCGGCTTCGGCGATCTCGCGGCCTTCCCGTTCCTCACCAAACCGGACTCGCGCGGAGTGAAGGCCGCCGCCGACCTCCTCACCGAGCTCGGCGCGATCCGCCCGGGCCGCACCGGCGACGCTCCCCGGCTGACCGGGATCGGACGCGAGATCTCCCGCCTGCCGATCGACCCGCGCTTCGCCCGGATGCTGCTGGAGGCCCGCGACAACGGCACCCTCGGCGACGTGCTCCCCATCGTGGCGGGGCTGTCGATCCAGGATGTGCGCGAACGCCCAGAAGAGCGCCGCGAGGAGGCCGACCGCCTGCACGCGCGCTTCACCGACCCCACGAGCGACTTCCTCTCGCTGCTGAACCTGTGGAACCACCTGCAGGAGAAGCAGGCCGAACTCGGATCCAGCGCCTTCCGGCGGCTGTGCCGGGCCGAGTTCCTCAACTACGTGCGCGTGCGGGAGTGGGTCGACGTCCACCGCCAGCTCCGCTCGGTGCTGGGTGGGCCGCGGCGGCCCGCCCAGGGCGCCCCCCGATCGCGCCCGTCGGATGCTGCCGACCCGACGCGCCCGTCGGATGCTGACGCGGCGCGCCCGTCGGATGCTGCCGACCCGGCGCCCCCGCGAACGGCGGGCGAGGCCACCGGACATGACGCCGGCGACGACATCCACCGCGCCATCCTCGCCGGACTCCTCTCGCAGATCGGCATCCTCGACCCGCGGACCGCGAACCCGCCCAAGGACCGCCGCACGCCGCGCGACGGCAAGGGCGACGGCCGCTCGGCCAAGGGCGAGTACGTCGGCGCCCGCGGTGCGCGTTTCGCGATCTTCCCCGGGTCGGGGCTCCGCAAGCGCCGGCCCCAGGCCGTGATGGCCGCCGAGCTGGTGGAGACCTCCCGGTTGTACGCCCGCACCGTGGCGGCGATCGACCCGGCGTGGGCGGAGTCGCTGGCCGGCGACCTCGCCAAGCGTTCCTTGAGCGAGCCGCACTGGTCCAAGTCCGCCGGCGCCGCGTCCGCGTACGAGAAGGTCACCCTGTTCGGGGTCGAGATCATCCCCCGCCGGCGCGTGCAGCTGGCCCGTTTCGACCGCCCCCTCGCGCGGGAGATGTTCCTCCGCCACGCGCTCGTCGAGGAGGAGTGGGATGCGTCGGCCCTCGACAAGCGCCTCACCGCGTTCCTCCGGCGCAACACCGAGCAGCGCCGGCGGCTGGAGAAGATCGAGGAGCGCGAGCGCCGCCGCGACATCCTCGTGGGCGATGAGGCCGTGTTCGCCTTCTACGACGCGCGCATCCCCGCCGATGTGTTCGACGTACGCTCGTTCGAGCAGTGGTGGCGGGATGCGTCGAGCCGCACGCCGCACCTGCTCGATCTGTCGGAGGCCGACCTCACCGGCGACGCGGCGCGCGCGGATGACCGCGGATTCCCATCTCGGTGGCAGCAGGGCGATCAGACCCTGTCGCTGTCGTACCGGTTCGAACCCGGCGCTCCCGACGACGGGCTCACCGTCGTCGTGCCCCTGGCCCTCCTCGCGCAGCTGCGCCCCGACGGTTTCGACTGGCAGGTGCCGGGGCTCCGCGACGCCCTGGTGACCGCGCTCCTCCGCGCGCTCCCCAAAGCGATCCGGCGAAACGTCGTTCCCGCCGGCGACTGGGCCGACCGGTTCGCCGCCGAACTCGCCGGTCGCGGGCCGGAGAATTCCGACGGTCTCCCGGCGACGAGCCTCGTCGAGGCCCTCGCCGCCCTCGTCCAGCGCGTCGCGAACCAGCGCGTGAGGGGGGCGGACTTCGACCTGGCGCGGGTGCCGGCTCACCTGCTTCCGACCTTCCGCGCGGTGGACGCGCGGGGGCGCACCGTCGGCACCGACCGCGACCTGCGGGCCCTGCAGGCGCGCCTGGCCGACCGCGCGCGCACGAGCGTCGCAGCGACGATCGACCGGAGCGCCTCGCGGGTGGCGGCGGCGACCGCACCCGGGGACGGCGGCGGATTCTCCGCCCGCTCCGGCGTCACCGGCTGGACGTTCGGCGACCTTCCCGACGTCGTGGATACGCGGGTCGCCGGAGGGGTCGTGCGCGGCTATCCGGCGATCGTGGACGAGGGTGCCTCGGTGTCGCTGCGATTGGAGACCACGCCGGAGGATGCGGCCCGCCTCACCGCCGCGGGCGTCCGCCGGCTGCTGCTCCTCGCGGTCGCCTCGCCCGCGTCCTATGTGCTGGAGCACCTCACCTCGACGGAGAAGCTGGCCCTGGCCGCATCCCCGTACCCCAGCGCGAAGGCGCTCATCGAGGACGCGCGCGTGGCCGTGGCCGATGCGGTGCTCCAGCGGGAGACGCCGGGCGGAGCGGTGCGGACCGCCGCCGCGTTCGAGCGCGTGCGCGATGCCCTCTCCGCCGCTGTCGTGGACGACACCTTCGCGGCCGTGTCGCTGACGGTGCGCGTCCTCAGCGGCGCGCGCGAGGTGGAGCGGGCACTGAGGGGTCAGACGTCGATGGCGCTCCTCGGCGCGCTCGGAGACGTCCGCGCGCAGCTGACGGGGCTGGTGTTCCCCGGGTTCGTCTCCGCCATCGGGCTCGCGCGGCTCGCGCATGTGCCGCGATACCTCGCCGGTGCACTCGAGCGCGTGCAGACCCTGCCCGACAATCCGGGCCGTGACCGGCAGCGCCAGACCGAGTACGAGCGGGCTGCGGCCGTCTACGCGGAGGCGGGCGGCACCATCCCCCCGGCCGCGGACGCGCCGCCCGGCCTCGTCCACGCGCGGTGGCTTCTCGAAGAGCTGCGCGTGAGCCTTTTCGCCCAACGGCTGGGGACGGCAGAACCGGTGTCGCCGCAGCGGCTCGCCAAGGCGTTGCGCGGGTGACCCGCCGCTAGGCTCGGCCGCGGAGAGGGAGGCCCCATGCCGCGCGCCGTCGTCTATACCGAGTTCGGAGACCCCGAGGTGCTCCACGTGAGGGATGTGCCCTCCCCCGCCCTCGGCCCGGGCGAGCTGCGGATCCGGCTCGAGGCCGCCGGGGTGAACCCCGTCGACGCGAAGCTGCGCTCCGGACGCCGCGTCAGCGCGCCGATCGACGAACCGCGCCGCGCCGGCGCGGACGGCGCGGGCGTCGTGACGGAGATCGGCGCCGAGGTCGACGGCTTCCGCCCCGGCCTTGCCGTGGCCGTGTTCGACGCACTGGGAACCTACGCCGACGAGATCGTCGTGACCGCCGCATCCGCCGTTGTGCGTCCTGCCGCGGTCTCCGCCGCGCAGGCGGCCGCGATGGGCATCCCGGTGGGCACGGCGTACCAGTCGCTGCGGTCGCTCGCGATCGGTCCGGGCGACACGCTGCTGGTGCACGGCGGGTCGGGGTCGGTCGGACGGGCAGCCGTGCAGTACGCCACGCTGTGGGGCGCGCGCGTGGTCGCGACCTCGTCGGAGCGGCGGGCCGCGGGCCTCGCGGCGCTGGGCGCGACCGTCATCCGCTACGGCGAAGGGCTCGCCGGCCGTGTGCGCGAGGCCGCCCCGGAGGGGATCACGGCGGCGCTGGACTGCGTCGGCACGGACGAGGCCCTCCAGACCTCCCTCGCGCTGGTCGCCGACCGGCGGCGGATCGTGACGCTCGTCCGCGGAGCCGAGGCCGACGCCCTCGGGATCCGCGCGTTCCGCGGCGGCAGCCCGCGCCCCCTCACCCCACAAGAGAGCGCGTGGCGGCGCGAGGCGATCCCCGTCACGCTCGCGCTGCTGGCTGCGGGTGCGTTCTCGGTCGAACTCGGCCCGGCGCTCCCCCTGTCAGCCGCTGCCGAGGCGCAGCGCCTGGTCGAGGCGGGCACCGACGGCAAGGTCACTCTCGTCCCCTGACGGCGGCGACCCCCCGAGAACCCCGCGGACGGGTTCTCGGGGGGTCGGGATGCTCAGTTGCCGGAGCGGCGCTTGTTGTACACGTCGAACGCGACGGCCAGCAGCAGCACGAGGCCCTTCACGGCCTGCTGCCACTCGATGCCGATGCCCATGATCGACATGCCGTTGTTGAGCACGCCGATGATGAGGCCGCCGATGATCGCGCCGCCGATCGTGCCGACGCCGCCCTGCACCGCGGCGCCGCCGATGAAGGCCGCGGAGATCGCCTCCAGCTCGAAGCCGGTACCGGCTCGAGGACCGGCGAGGTTCAGGCGGGCGGTGAAGATCAGGCCCGCCAGCGCGGCCAGGACTCCCATGTTCACGAACAGCCAGAAGTCCACGCGGCGCGTCTTGATCCCCGACAGCTCGGCGGCGTGGCGGTTGCCGCCGATGGCGTAGATGTGCCGGCCGAAGACCGTGCGATTCATGACCACTCCGTAGACCATCACCAGCACCGCGAGGATGATGAGGGTCACGGGGATGCCGCGGTACGAGGCGAGAGAGTACATGAAGAACGCGATCGCGGCCGAGATCAGGGCGAGCTTGGCGACGAACCACAGCAGCGGCTCGACCTCCTGACCGTACTTCTGCCGGCCGGCCCGGGTGCGCCACTGCTGCACGACGAGTGCGACGATCGCCACCGCACCGATGATCAGCGTGAACACGTCCGGTTCGGTCTCACCGAAGATCCCCCCGAGGAAGCCGTTGCCGATTGCGCGGTATTCCGTCGGGAACGATCCGACGTTGGCGCCGTCCAGGACGATCAGCGCGAGTCCGCGGAAGATGAGCATCCCCGCCAGCGTCACGATGAACGCCGGAATCCCCACGAAGGCGATCCAGAAGCCCTGCCACGCGCCCACGAGCGCACCGATCAGGAGCGACAGCAGGATCGCCAGCCACCAGGGCATTCCCATGCGCACGGCGAAGACGCCGGAGAGTGCGGCGACGAAGGCGGCGACGGAACCGACGGACAGATCGATGTGTCCCGCCACGATGATCATCACCATGCCGATCGCCAGCACGAGGATGTAACCGTTCTGCACGACCAGGTTCGAGATGTTCTGCGGTCGCAACAGGATGCCGTCGGTGAGGATCGCGAACAGGGTCACGACGGCGAGGAGGGCGATGAAGATGCCGTTCTTGCCCAGGTCCGTCAGGACGTGCGTGAACCAGCGCGTGAACTTGTTGTCGGGCGGATTGACCTGTGCGCCGACGGCCTCGGTGTTGTTCGTCATTGATGTGTCTCCCGGCCCCCGTCAGCGGGGGTTTTCCATGGTCATGAGCTTGAGGACGGATTCGGGTGTGGCTTCGGAAACGGGCACCTCACCGGTGATCCGCCCCTCCGACAGCGCGTACACGCGGTCGGAGATTCCGAGGAGCTCGGGCAGTTCGGACGAGATGACGATGATGCCCTTCCCCTCTGCGGCCAGCCGGTTGATGATCGTGTAGATCTCGTACTTCGCTCCCACGTCGATGCCGCGCGTGGGCTCGTCGAGGATCAGCACATCGGGATCGGCGTAGATCCACTTCGACAGCACGACCTTCTGCTGGTTACCGCCGGAGAGCTTGCCGGTTTTCACGAGCACGTTCGGGGCCTTGATGTTCAGGTCGCGCCGGTACTGATTGGCGACCTTGAACTCCTCGTTGTCGTTGACGAGCCCGGCCTTCTCGAGCTTGCGCAGCGACGCCATCGAGACGTTGCGCTTGATGTCTTCGATGAGGTTCAGACCGTACGTCTTGCGGTCCTCGGTGGCGTACGCGAGGCCGTTGTCGATCGCCTCGGACACCGTGCGGGTCTTGATCTCCTTGCCGCGCATGAACACCTTGCCGGAGATGCGCGTGCCGTAGCTGTGGCCGAACAGGCTCATCGCGAACTCGGTGCGGCCGGCGCCCATGAGCCCGGCGATCCCGACGATCTCGCCCGCCCGGACGGTGAGCGAGACCTTGTCGACGACGACGCGGGCGGGGTCCTGCGGGTGGTGGGCCGTCCAGTCCTCCACCCGCAGCAGCTCCTCACCGATCTGGGGCTCGTGATCGGGATAGCGGTGCTCGAGGTCCCGGCCCACCATGTCCTTGATGATGCGGTCCTCGGTGACCTCGGCCTTGGCCATCGTCTCGATCGTCTTGCCGTCGCGGATGACCGTGACGCTGTCGGCCACGCGTTTGATCTCGTTGAGCTTGTGACTGATGATGATCGAGGTCACGCCCTCCTCCTTGAGTTGAAGGATGAGCTCGAGCAGATGCGCGGAGTCGTCGTCGTTGAGGGCGGCCGTGGGCTCGTCCAGGATGAGGAGCTTGACGTCTTTCGACAGCGCCTTGGCGATCTCCACCAGCTGCTGCTTTCCGACGCCGATCTGGTTGATCTTGGTGGTCGGATTGTCGCGGAGGCCGACGCGCTTGAGGAGGGTGGCCGCCTCGAAGTTGGTCTTGTTCCAGTCGATGATCCCGGCCCTGGTGCGCTCGTTGTTGAGGAAGATGTTCTCGGCGATCGACAGGTACGGGCTCAACGCCAGCTCCTGATGGATGATGACGATGCCTCGCGACTCGCTGTCGCGGAGGTTGCGGAAGGCCACCTCATCGCCCTCGAACACGATCTGGCCGTCGTAGGTGCCGTGGGGGTACACCCCCGACAGGACCTTCATCAGAGTCGACTTGCCGGCACCGTTCTCGCCGCAGATCGCGTGGACCGCGCCGCGCTCCACCGCCAGCGTGACGTTCGAGAGCGCTTTGACGCCCGGGAAGGTCTTGGTGATGCCTCGCATCTCGAGGATGTTCTCTGTCATCGTGCTCCCTCTCCCACACCCCGGCCGGACGGCTGACGCCGCCCGGCCGGGTTGACCGCGTGCGGTCTAGCCGTTGATCTCTTCCTCGGTCCAGTACCCGGTGTCCACCAGGGTCTCCGTGATGTTGTCCTGGACGACGATCACGGGGTCCAGCAGGAAGGACGGGACGACCTTCGTACCGTTGTCGTAGTCCTCGGTGTTGTTCACGTCGGGCTCTTCATCGTTCAGGAGCGCCACCGCCATGTCCACGGCCACGTCAGCGAGCTCACGCGTGTCCTTGAAGATGGTGGCGAACTGCTCGCCCCGCTCGATGGCCCGCACCGAATCGATCTCGGCGTCCTGGCCCGAGATGACGGGCCACTCGTCACCCACGCTGTAACCGGCGTCGGTGAGGGCGGAGATGATGCCGCGCGAGATGCCGTCGTACGGAGAGAGCACCGCGTGGACGGTGGTGCCGTCGGAGTAGCTCGCGGTGATGATGTCTTCCATACGGCTCTGCGCCGTCTCACCGTCCCAGCGCAGCGTCGCAGCCTGCTCGATCTCGGTCTGGTCCGACTGGACCACGAGCGTGCCGGCGTCGATGAAGGGCTGGAGCGCGTCCATCGCGCCTTCCCAGAAGAAGAACGCGTTGTTGTCGTCCAGCGAGCCGGCGAAGAGCTCGATGTTGAACGGCCCGGCCGGCGCGCCCTCGATCGGCGTGCCGTCGAGCTCGGTGAGGCCGAGACCGTGGAGGACCGACCACGCCTGCTGCTGACCGACGGTGAAGTTGTCGAACGACGCGTAGTAGTCGACGTTCTCCGAGTCGAGGATGAGGCGGTCGTACGCGATGACGGGGATGTCGGCGTCGGCCGCGGTCTGCAGCACCTCGGAGAGCGTGGTCCCGTCGATCG
This sequence comes from Microbacterium sp. Z6_144, assembly GCF_057197625.1. Classification (NCBI taxonomy): domain Bacteria; kingdom Bacillati; phylum Actinomycetota; class Actinomycetes; order Micrococcales; family Microbacteriaceae; genus Microbacterium; species Microbacterium sp. Z6_144. The sequence goes on along the minus strand of NZ_JBXVPT010000001.1, from coordinate 1,162,560 downwards.
AGGCGACGATGAGCGCCTCGGCTCCCCGGGTGATCATGTTCTCGATCTGCGACACCTGGGTGGGGATGTCGTCCTCGGCGTACTGCAGGTCGACGGAGTAGCCCTGGTCCTCGAGCGCGGCCTGCACGGCTTCGCCATCCTGGATCCAGCGCTCGGAGCTGCGCGTGGGCATCGCCACGCCGACGAGCCCTTCGTCGCCGCCGCCGCCTCCGCTGCCGGTGCCTCCGCCGCTGCAGGCGGAGAGCATCAGGGCGCCTGAGGCGACTGCCACGAGGAGTACCTTCTTAGCCTTCACTGTGTTTCCTTTCGTAGGACTTCGTCGTCTCGGTCGCGGTGTTCAGTTGTGCGTCTGCTGGCCGTAGACGTTCTGATAGCGGTCGAACAGCTGATCGATCGCCTCCTGCGGGAGGGGGATGAGCTCCCCCGCCTGCCGGGCGTAGTGGATGGTGCGCGCGACGTCCTCGAGCATCACGGCGGCTTTGACCGCATCCCGCGCGCTCGAGCCGATCGTGAAGGGCCCGTGGTTCTGCATGAGCACCGCGCGCGAACGGTGATCGCGGAGCGTCTCCACGATGCCCCGTCCGATGGAGTCGTCGCCGATGATCGCGAACGGGCCGACCGGGATCGGACCACCGAACTCGTCCGCCATCGCGGTGATAACGCATGGGATCTCCTCGCCCCGGGCCGCCCACGCCGTGGCGAAGGTCGAATGCGTGTGCACAACGCCGCCGACCTCTGGCATATTCCGGTAGACGTACGCGTGCGCCGCGGTGTCGCTGGAGGGCGAGCGATCGCTACCCGGCGTCCCCGGGATCACGGTGCCGTCCAGGTCGCAGAGGATCATGTTCTCCGGAGCCAGTTCGTCGTAGGAGACGCCCGACGGCTTGATGACGAACAGGTCGGCGCCCGGTACACGCGCCGAGACATTCCCACCCGTCCACACCACGAGGCCGGAGCGCACCAGTTCGGCGTGCAGTGCCGCCACCTCGGCGCGGGTACGGGCGATGGCCACCTCGGTCCGGGCTCCGACCACGTACGGGTCGTGGCGGTCGGACTCCGTGCTCCGGCTCATCCCGCTGGACTCCTTCGTCTGCTTTCGAACCGTCATGTGACCGTTCACATCGGGACACTATAGCCACCTCGGTGACCGCCGTGTCAACTCCCCGCGGTCTCGTTCCGGTAACGGCTGCTACCAGCCGACGGCCGGGCCCGTCGATTCCCGCACGACCAGTTCCGGCAGGATCGCCCCGCTCACCGGGTCAGCCGAGGGGTCTGCCTCGCCCAGAAGCAGGTCGACGCAACGGCGGCCGAGTTCCGGGAAGTCCTGCCGCACGGTCGTCAGCGGCGGGGAGAAGTGCGCGGCCTCGGGGATGTCATCGAACCCGACGATGCTGATGTCGCCCGGCACCTCGAGACCCTCCTCCCGAATGGCGTGCAGCAGCCCGAGCGCCATCTGGTCATTGGAGGAGAAGATCGCCGTAAAGTCGCGCACACTGAGCAACTCCCGCCCGGCGTGGTACCCGAAGTCGGCCGTCCAGTCGCCGAGGATCGGGGCCGTGGTGGGGATGTCCTGCGCCGACATCTCCTCGAGGAAGCCCCGCATGCGCGCCTCCGCCTCGACCCAGTCCTGCGGACCGGCGAGGTGATAGATCCCGCGATGACCCAGCTCGATGAGGTGCCGTGTGGCCAGGCGTGCGCCGGCGATCTGGTCCACCGACAGGGTGTGGCCGGCATCGACCTCGGTCGACTGCAGCGTGACGTAGGGCAGCGCCAGGTTCTGGGCGGCGATCGCCCGGATCACCCGCACCTGCGGGGCGATGACCACGAGACCCTCGACCGACTGGGCCATGAGGTGCGCGAGGCCCTGGGAGATCGAGTCGGGGTCGCGCGGCTCGATGTTCGCGGTGCTGACCCAGTATCCGCGCGCGCGGGCGGCGGCCTCGATCGCCGCGATGCTCGAGGCCGGCCCGTACTGCGTGCTCGAGGCGGCCAGGATCCCGATCGTCTGCGAACGGGAGGTCACGAGGGCACGCGCGGCGCGGTTGGGCCGGTACTGCAGCTGCGCCATGACGTCGAGTACGCGCGCGCGAGTCTCCGGGCGGATGCTGGGGTGGTTGTTCAGCACGCGGGAGACCGTCTGGTGCGACACGTCCGCCAGACGCGCGACGTCGCGGATGCTCGGGCGACGCCCGTTCGCGTCCTCGCTCATCGCGCCTCCGGCACTGGTCCGTGGCATCCTGCCAGTGCATGTGACTGTCACACGACCGCGGATCGCCAGTCGGATTCTGTCACACGAGCGTCACATGCTTACACTGTGCCCGTGTCCGGATTCGCTCGGTTCCTGCCGCTGAGCCAGCAGGAGCCTGCCGACGAGGCGGCCGTGTCCAGCGACCGCCGGGCAGCTGTCGCCGACGTGGTCGACCGCGCGGCTGTCCTGATCGCAGCATCCGGGGGTTCCGCCTCCGGGGCGGCAGAGTCTTTCCTCGACCTCGCGGGTTTGACGGACGAGGCGGCGCTGGTCTCGGCGGCCGACCCCGCCGAGCTGTTGCGCGCGATCGCGGCCCGCGTGCGCCACGATCGACGCCGCAGCATCCGCGGGCTGGCCGCGGCTGTGCGCGCGCTGCTCGTTCTCGCGCGGGATCTGGACCGTGACGCGGGGCTGGATCCACTGCTGGCCGGCGCGGCGGCGCTGTATGCCGCCGGCTCCGCGCCCGCCGACCGGCGGGCCGTGGTGCGGGGGCACACCGTGCGGGCGATCGACGCGGAGTGGGCCTTCGGGCACGGGCCGGTGCTGGAAGGCCGCGCCAGCGATATCGCCGCGTTCCTCCTGGGGGTCTCCGACGATCCGCCGCGCCCGCCGGTCACCCCGCGAGGATGAGCTCGCGGTAGAAGCCGATTCCGCGGAGCCAGACGTCGGCGCGGATGCGCTCGTCGTGCGCGTGCAGCGCATCCCGCTCGGGGCGGGAGAGCCGGAACGGCGTGAAGCGGTAGACCGTGTCGCTGAGGCCGGTGAACCAGCGGCTGTCGCTGGCGCCGAGTTGCACGTAGGGCAGCGTCACCACGTCTGCGCCCAGGGTGGAGCCCACCGTGCGCGAGAGCCGGCGCCACGACTCGCCCCGCCACGGCGAGACCGGCGAGGGTTCCGAGCCCTCCTCCAGCTCGATCTCCACGAGCGGATCCGCGATCGCGCGGCGGAGGTGCGCGGCGGCATCGGCGAGGCTGTCGCCGGTGAGCAGGCGCACGTTCACCCACGCGCGGGCTGTCGTCGCCAGGACGTTGCGTCCGTGCGCGCCGGCGAGCTCGGTCACCACCGCCGTCGTCCGCACCAGCGCGTTGGTCTCGGGGCCGAGCGCGGAGAGCACCCGCGTGAGCACCGGCGCGAGCGCACCGGAGGACGCGAACACCGACCGCAGCGGCTGGGGCACGTGGGGGGCCGCGGTGGCGAGCATGGCCCGGACGGGAGGCGCGAGCCGGGGCGGGAACGGGCGCCGGCGGATGCGGTCGATCGCCCGGGCCAGGCGGGCCGTGGCCGGCATGCGCGGCGGGGTGGAGGCGTGTCCCCCCGCTTCCCGCGCCGTGAGGACGAAGGTCGCGATGCCGCGCTCGGCCACGCCGATCATCGCCGCCGGCGCCGCGAGACCCGGGAGGACGTCCTCCACCACCGCTCCGCCCTCATCCAGCACCAGACCCGGCCGCACGCCCCGATCGCGCAGCCGTGCCACGATCGCCTGCGCACCCGTGCCGTGGGTCTCCTCGTCGTGGCCGAAGGCGAGGTACACGTCACGGGGCGGCGACACCCCCTCGCCGAGGAGCCCCTCGACGGCTTCGAGAATGGCCACGAGGGCGCCCTTGTCGTCGATCGCTCCGCGGCCGTGGATCTCGGCGTCCGCGCCCTCCCCCACGATCTCCGCCCCGAACGGCGGATGCTGCCACTCCTCGGCGACGACCGGGACGACGTCCTGGTGCGCCATCAGCACGAGCGGTTCGGCGTCACTCGCACCGCGCCAGCGGTACAGCAGCGCGCCCCCGCCGAGGATCTCGCGCTCGAGCCGCTCGTGGACGAGGGGGTACAGCCGCTGCACCGCGGCCCGGAACTGCTCGAAGGGCACGACGTCCGTCCGTGAGGCGTCGGCGCGCGAGATCGTCGGGATGCGCAACAGCGCGCGGAGGCGGTCGGTCGGGCTCACGCGACGAGCCTACGGCGGCCGATACGCTCTCCTGATGAGTCGACTTCGCTGGGGAATCCTCGCCACCGGTGGCATCGCCCGCGCGTTCACCGCCGATCTGCGTCTCGCGGGCCTCACCGTCTCCGCCGTGGGGTCGCGGACCGCGGCCTCGGCCGAGGCGTTCGCGCGGGAGTTCGCCATCCCGCGCGCGCATGGCTCGTACGAGTCGCTCGTTTCCGACCCCGATGTCGACATCGTGTACATCGCGACGCCGCATCCCGCACATGCTGACACTGCTCTCCTCGCGCTCCAGCACGGCAAGCACGTGCTCGTCGAGAAGCCCTTCACCCTCAACGGCGCCGAGGCCGAGCGGATTCGGGAGGTCGCCGAGCAGCGGGGCCTGGTGGCGCTGGAGGCGATGTGGACCCGCTATCTGCCGCACATGGTGCGCATCCGCGAGATCGTCCGCGCCGGCACGATCGGCGAGGTGCGCGCCGTGACGGCCGACCACACCCAGAGGATCACGGCCGACCCGGCCCACCGGCTCAACGATCTCGCCCTCGGCGGCGGTGCGCTGCTGGATCTGGGGATCTACCCCATCTCGTTCGTGTGGGACATGCTCGGTGCGCCCACCTCGGTGACCGCGCGTGCACGCTTCGCCGAGACGGGGGCCGACACGGAGGTCGCGACCGTCTTCACGCACGCCGGCGGCGGGATCTCCACGACCCTGTCCTCGTCGCGGGCGGTCGGGTCGAACACCGCGGTGGTCATCGGCACCGAGGCCCGCATCGACATCGACCGGGTCTGGTACTCCCCCACGTCCTTCCGGGTGACCGCCCCCGATGGCACGGTGCTCGAGCAGTTCGAGACCCGCATCGAGGGCCGGGGCATGCAGTTCCAGGCCCTCCACGCGGAGGAGCTCGTCTCATCCGGCCGCCTGAGCGGCGACATCCAGCCCCTCGCGCAGTCGGTCGAGATCATGCGCACCCTTGACGCCGTGCGCGCACAGATCGGTCTGCGGTACCCCGGAGAGCGCTGAGACGCGTCAGACTGGTCCTCATGCCCGACACCCAGAACGCCCGCGTCGCCGTCTACCTCGACTTCGACAACATCGTGATGTCGTGGTACGACCGGGTGCACGGGCGCAACGCGTATGCGCGCGATCGGACCAAGATCGCCGAGAAGCCGACCGAGCCGGACATCGTCGAGCGCCTCACCCAGGCGACCATCGACGTCGGCGCGATCATCGACTACGCCGCGTCGTTCGGAACGCTCGTCCTCACCCGCGCGTACGCCGACTGGTCATCGCCGGTCAACGCCGAGTACCGCACGCAGCTGGTCGCGCGCGCCGTCGATCTCGTGCAGCTGTTCCCCGCCGCCGCGTACGCCAAGAACGGCGCCGACATCCGGCTGGCCGTGGATGCTGTCGAGGACATGTTCCGCCTCCCCGACCTCACCCACGTCGTCATCGTGGGCGGCGACTCCGACTACGTCCCCCTCGCCCAGCGCTGCCGGCGCCTCGGCCGCTACGTCGTGGGGGTGGGCGTGGCGGGGTCCACGGCCAAGTCGCTCGCCGCGGCCTGCGACCAGTTCGACGCGTACGACTCGCTGCCGGGCATCGCCGTCCCCACGCCCGAGAAGAAAGACCCGTCGCCGTCCCGCTCGCGCGCCCGCAAGCGCACGAGCGACCCCGGCGCCGACCTCCTCGAGCGGGCCCTCCGGCTCGGCGGCGATCGCGACGAGAACGAGTGGCAGCACGCCTCGACGGTGAAGAGCCTGATCAAGCGACTCGACCCCGCGTTCAGCGAGAAGGCCTACGGGCAGCGGAGCTTCTCCGACTTCGTCAAGGCGTACGGCGAGGTCGCGGAGACCGACGAATCCGGCAACGTCGTGCTCGTACGGCTCGCTCCCGCGAAGGGCTGACCTCCCTCCCGCGCAGCGAAAGTTGCGCAGTGTTTACCGAAACGTGACCTCCGAACCGATGCGCTGAGCGGCCGGTGAGGTGCATCCTTTCAGGGCCGCGTCCACGGGGCGTAGGCGTTTCGGAAAACACCTCACACCAATGGAGGGTGAGAAATGAAGCGAAGCTCGTCGTCTGCCGTGGTAGCGCTCTCAGGCGCTACGGCGCTACTGCTCGCGGGATGTGCCGGGTCGGGGGGCGGGTCCTCGGACGGAGGCGGAGGGGAGGCGGCCGACCGGGCCTGCGTGATCCTCCCGGACGCCGCCTCGTCACCCCGCTGGGAGAACTTCGACCGCAAGTACCTGCAGGAGGGCCTCGAGGAAGCAGGCTTCGACGTCGACATCCAGAACGCCCAGGGCGACACCAACAAGTACTCGACCATCGCCGACCAGCAGCTCACCCAGGGCTGCGGCGTGATGCTCCTCGTGGACTACCAGGGCGCTGCCGAGGCCGTCGCCGCCAAGGCCACCGCTGAGGGGATCCCGGTCATCGCCTACGACCGCCCGTTCGAGGGCGCCGACTACTACGTCTCCTTCGACAACGTCGAGGTCGGACGCCTCGAGGGCCAGACGGTGCTCGACGGACTCCAGGCCGCCGGAAAGGACCCGGCCACGGCGGTCGTGGTCTACATGGGCGGTGACCCCACCGACGGCAACGCAGCCATGTTCAAGGAGGGTGCCGCCGAGGTGATGGAGGCTGCGGGCATCACCGCGGCCGCGGAGCCCCCGGGGGTTTGGGACCAGGGCGAGTCGCAGACGAACTTCGAGCAGGCGCTGACCTCGCTCGGCGGCGCGGTGGACGGCGTGTGGGTGGCCAACGACACCAACGCCGCCGGGGTCATCAAGGTGCTGCAGGACAACAACCTCACCGGCGTGGCCGTCTCCGGCCAGGACGCCAACGTGGCGGGGCTGCAGAACATCCTGCTCGGCTGGCAGACCGCCACGGTGTACAAGCCCGTCAAGGAAGAGGCCGACGCCGCCGTCGACGTGGCCGTGGCTCTCCTCAGCGGCGAGACGCCCGAGGCCGACCAGGAGCTCGAAGACGGCACGCCGTACATCGCCGTGACCCCGCAGCTGGTGGGTCCGGAAGAGGTCGTCACCGTCGTCGAGGCCGGCGACGCGGACGCCGAAGAGATCTGCGCGGGCGACGTCGCCGCCGCGTGCGCCGAGTTCGGGGTGCAGTAACACTCCCCCTTCGGGGCGCCGCGTCTCCGGGCGCGGCGCCCCCTCTCTGTGTGACGGAAGACAAGGAAGCGGGAATGGCACAACCGATCATCGAACTGTCGGGCGTGAAGAAGTCGTTCGGCCCGGTCAGCGTCCTCAAGGGCATCGACCTGAAGGTGCACGCCGGGACGGTGACCGCCCTGGTGGGCGACAACGGCGCCGGCAAGTCCACCCTCATCAAGGGCCTGGCCGGTGTGCAGCCCTACGACGAGGGCGAGGTCCTGATCGACGGAGTGCACCGCGACCTGCACACGCCGCGCGATGCCGCAGGCCTCGGCATCGAGGTGGTCTACCAGGACCTCGCCCTGTGCGACAACCTCGACATCGTGCAGAACATGTTCCTCGGACGGGAGGAGCTGTCCACCGGCACCCTCGACGAGGGACGGATGGAGCGCGAGGCCTCGGACACGCTGCGATCCCTGTCGGTGCGCACCGTGAAGTCCGTGCGCCAGAAGGTGGCGTCGCTCTCCGGCGGCCAGCGCCAGACGGTGGCGATCGCGCGGGCGGTCCTGAAGAAGGCCCGCGTGGTGATCCTCGACGAACCCACCGCCGCGCTCGGGGTGGCCCAGACCGAGCAGGTGCTGCACCTCGTCCAGCGCCTCTCGCAGCAGGGGGTCGCGGTCATCCTGATCAGCCACAACCTCGCCGACGTCTTCGCGGTGGCCGACGACATCGCCGTGCTGTACCTGGGTCAGCTGGTGGCACAGGTGAAGGCGAAGGACACCACCCGCGACGACGTCGTGGGCTACATCACCGGCACCAAGACGCTCACCGGTGCGCCGCTGCTCACCACCGACACGATCACCACTCCAGGAGACCCGGCATGACCACCGTCACGAACGCGTCGCCGGACCCGCTGGCCGGCGACCTCATCGGCAGCGGCGTCGAAGGGGGCCTCCGCGACCAGGTCGCCGCATGGTGGCAACGGGTCCGCTCCGGCGACATGGGAGCTCTCCCTGCCATCGGCGGACTGGTCGTTCTCGGCGTGTTGTTCTCGACGCTGAGCCCGTTCTTCCTCACCGAGCGGAACTTCGCGAACCTGCTGAACCAGGCGGCCACCCTGGTCATGCTGGGCATGGCTCTGGTCTTCGTGCTGCTGCTGGGCGAGATCGATCTGTCGGCCGGAGTCACCGGCGGCGTGGCGATGGCCCTGTTCGTGGTGCTGAACAGTCAGTTCCAGGTCAACTGGGTTCTCGCCCTCCTGATCGGATTCGGCGTGGGCCTGGCCACCGGGGCTCTGATCGGGTTCTTCGTCGCGCGCGTGGGGATCCCGTCCTTCGTGGTGACCTTGGGCCTGTTCCTCGGGTACCAGGGCCTGGCGTTGCTGATCATCGGTGACGGCGGCCTGTACCGGTTGCAGGTTCCCGAACTGCTCGCGCTGCAGAACGGCAACCTCCCGGTGTGGGGCGGCTGGGTGATGCTGGCGGTGATGCTGGCCGTCTCCGGCGGCATGTCCTTCTGGGACCGGGCTCGCCGCACCAAGGCGGGCGTCCCCAATCGAGCGATCTCGCTGGTGTGGATCAAGCTGGCCGTCATCGTCGTCCTCGGCGGCGTCTTCGTGGCGATCCTCAACCAGGACCGCGGGCAATCGGTCGTCGCCGTACAGGGCGTGCCGATCATCGTCCCGGTGACGCTGACGATCCTGTGGCTGGGCACGTTCCTGCTCGATCGGACGAGGTTCGGCCGCTACATCTACGCCATCGGAGGAAACGCCGAAGCGGCGCGTCGGTCGGGTGTCAAGGTGCGCTGGGTGAAGTGGTGGGCGTTCGTGATCTGCTCCACGCTCGCGGTGGTCTCGGCCCTGTTCAGCGTCGCGCGGGTCGGCTCGGTGGATGCGACGGTCGGACGCGACATCGTCCTCAGCGGTGTCGCGGCGGCCGTCGTCGGCGGCGTGAGCCTCTTCGGGGGCCGCGGACGCCTCATCCACGCCGCGATCGGCGCACTGGTGATCGCCGTGATCACCAATGGGCTGGGGCTGCTGAACCTTCCCGCCGGCATCAACCTCCTCGTCACCGGCGGCGTCCTCATCCTCGCCGCGACGGTGGACGCCGTGTCGCGCCTGCGCGCCGGCGGATCGTTCCTGCGAGGGTGACCGGCTGCCCGGCAGCGGTCAGGGGCGGGTGAGGGTCTCCTCGACCCACTCCGGCACGACGACCGTCGCCGGGCCGGTCCGCACCTCGTCGAAGGGCACCGGCGGCGCGCTCGGCACGAGATTCAGCTCCACGGTGCGGGCCCCGTAGGCCCCCGCCAGCGCCGCGTACCCGGCGGCGGGGTAGACCTCCCCCGATGTGCCGATCGACACGAAGACATCGCAGCCGGTCACGGCGTCCTCGATACGGTCGAGCTCGTAGGGCATCTCGCCGAACCAGACGACGTCGGGCCGGAGTGCCCGCGCACCGCAGTGCGGGCACTCCGGCCGCCCGCGCAGGTCGCCGTCCCAGGGCGTGCGCGCGCCGCAGCGCGCGCACAGGGCCACGGAGAGTTCGCCGTGCATATGGATCAACCGCGTCGTGCCCGCGCGCTCGTGCAGGTCGTCGACGTTCTGGGTCACCACCAGCAGGTCGTCACCGAGCGCGCGTTCGAGCTCGGCCAGTGCGCGGTGGGCGGCATTGGGGAGGGCGGATGCTGCGGCGCGGCGACGCGCGTCGTAGAACGCGAGCACCGTGTCGGGGTCGCGCTCGAAGCCTTCGGGCGTGGCGACGTCGGCGATGTCGTGTCCCTCCCACAGGCCGCCGGGGTCGCGGAAGGTGGCCAGGCCGCTCTCGGCCGAGATGCCGGCGCCCGTCAGCACGACGATCCTCATGATGAGGCCTGCGGACCGGGTGCGTCCACGTGGTCGAGCACCCGGTCCCACACGTGAGGCAGCGCCAAGCGCCCGTCGAGGGTGTGCAGGCCTTCCCGGGACACGACGTCGGCGCGCGCGGACGGCAGCTGCGCGGCGAACCACCGTGCGCTCTCCGCCGGCGCCGCCGCATCCTGTGCCGCGTTGATGACGAGGGTGTCGGCCGTGACGCGCTGGAGCGCTGCGGCCATGAGGTCTTGCGCAAGAGGGCTGTCGGGGAGGGGGACGGCCACGAGCGCCAGCCGCTGGACGAGGGTGCCGAGGGCGGCGGCCAGCGACACGGCGAACATCGCCGCGGCGCGCTCTCCCACCAGGCTCACCACACCGCCGGGAACCTCTTCGGGCAGGAGCGCGAGCACCTCGGCGGCGGTGGATTCCGCGGTCGTCTCCCCGCCGAAGGTGGGCGGGTCGTCCAGCTCCGGCGCGTCGACCTCGATGAGGAGGAGCCGGATGTCGTGCTGCGCCGTGACGGCGGGGGCCGGATCGACCAGGGCGAGCGCACCGGTGCGGACGATCATGACGGTGCGGGCGGCCGCGGGGGGTCCGACGCTGCGGTATTCGATCCCGAACGCGGGTCCCTGAGCGCGGGTCATGCCGCCATCCTGACAGAGCGCGCGGGATGCGTCAGCCCCGCAGCATCCCCCGCAGTCGCTCGATCGAATCGGCCTCCACGGGGCGCTTGTCGGGCCGATAGGCCTTGACCCGGGCGAAGCGCAGCGCGACTCCGCCGGGGTAGCGCGTGGATCGCTGCACGCCGTCGATCGCGATCTCCACGACAGTGACCGGCTCCACGTGCACGGTGTGCGCGGTGCGACGCGTCTGGATAGTGGGGAAGTGCGCGGTCTGCCACCGCAGCAGCTCGTCGGTCAGGCCCTTGAACGTCTTGCCGACCATGACGAACCCGCCCGGCTCCCCGTAGGCGCCGTCGGGGTCGTAGGCGCCCAGGTGGAGATTCGACAGCCACCCCGCACGCCGTCCCGAGCCCTGTTCGACGGCGAGCACGACGAGATCGAAGGTATGCACGGGTTTGATCTTGATCCAGGCGGTGCCGCGACGGCCAGCGACGTACGGCGCGGCCAGATCCTTCACCATCACGCCCTCATGCCCCGCGTCCAGCGCCGCTCCGGCGAAGGCCTCACCCGCGGCCGGGTCGTCGGTCACGAGAACCGGCACGCGCCACGGCGCGGCGACGCGCTCAAGCTCGCCCTGACGGACCGACAGCGGCTCGTCGAGCAGGTCGCGGCCGTCGACGTGCAGGAGATCGAAGAACCAGGGGCGAAGTGCGACCTCCCGCGCGGCGTCGGCGCCGAAGCGCGCCATCGTGTCCTGGAACGGGCGTGGCGCGCCGGACTCGTCGAGCGACAGCGTCTCGCCGTCGAGGATCAGGTCGGTGGCCGGCAGCGCCCGCACGACCTCGACGATCTCCGGCACGCGTGCGGTGACATCGGCGAGGCTGCGGGTGAACACCCGCACGTCGTCGCCCTTTCGATGAACCTGGACGCGCGCACCGTCGAGCTTGTACTCCACGGACGACATGCCCGTCGCCGCGACCGCGTCGCCGACGGTGGCGGCGGTGCTGGCCAGCATGGGAAGCACCGGCCGCCCGACGACGAGTCCCACCTCCGTGAGCGCCTCCGCGCTCTCTGTCAGCGCGATCCGGGCGGTCTCGCCCAGGTCGCCGGAGAGCATCGCGGCCCGCCGCACGTCGGCGGCGTCCCGATCGGCGGCGCGCGCGATCGCGTCCAGCAGCACGCCCTCGAGGGCGCCGGTGCGCAGTTCGCCGAGCATCACCCGGACGAGGAAGTCCCATTCGTCGGCCGTCGCCCGCCCGGCGAGCGTCTCCAGTGCGTGCGTCCGCCGCGCCGCGGATCCGGTGCCCGAGGTCTCTGCGATCTCGGTGAACGCGGCGTCGACGTCGAGGATCTCCAGGAGCGGCGCATCCGCGTGCGACACCGACAGCCCGGCGAGTCCGCGCCAGCCGACGCCGAGCCGGCCCTGACGCGGGGACGCCGTGAGGATCCCGACGGCGGGCAGGATCTCCGGGGGTTCCAGCCGCGCGAGCAGCTCGGCGAGCGCCTCGATCTTCGTCGACCGCGACCGGGTGGCGGTCACGACCGAGGCGGTTGCCACGACATCGGCGAGCAGCATCCCGGCATTGTCGCACCGGGCTCCGACATGGCGTCCACCCGAAGCGGCGGAGCGGCCGGGGTGGTCAGGCGCCGACCGAGGGACGGGTCGCCCACAGCGCCCACACGACGAGCACAGGCTGCAGGAACAGCCGGATGAAGCGTGCCCGATCGGTGCGGAGGCCGGGAGCCGGGCGCCCGGTGCGCCACTGATGCACGTTGCCGGGGAACACTGCGACGAAGAACGCGGCGATGGCCACGCCCACGCGCGTCCGCTCGCGCGGCAGTCCGACGACGGCCGCGCCCAGTGCCATCTCCGCCGCGCCCGAGGCCACGACGATGGCGTCCTTGTCCATGCCGAGCGCCCGCGGCGCCCAGTCGGGCACGACGATCCGGTACCCGCGCCGGCCCCACGTGAGGTGGGAGGCGCCGGCAGCGACGAGGAGCGCGCCGAGCGCCCACCGGGCGGTGGAACGCAGCGCGCGCGAGGAAGGGGACATGCCGCCAGTGTTCCACGGACGGCACCGTCACCGGCCTGTCACCGCGTGTTCTCCCGCCGGATGCGCGCCGGCCGTAGCGTGGTGCGTGCTTTCGTCCCCCCGCGAAGGAGCATCCATGACCACAGTCCGTGTACCCGCCCTCGCGGCCGGAGCGCTCTCGACGGCCCTCGTCCTGGCCGCGATCGCCGCCCCCGCCGGCGCCGCCGAGCCCGCCGCCCCCGCCGGGGCCGCCGAGCCCGAGTCGGCCTCGGCCGCCGGCTTCCTGCAGAAGGAGCCGTTGCGCGTGGCGACGTTCAACGCGTCACTGAATCGCTCCGCGGCCGGCGACCTCGTGCGCGACCTGTCCACCGGCGACGATCCGCAGGCGCGGACGATCGCCGAGATCATCCAGCTCGCCGACGCCGACGTGATCCTCCTCAACGAGTTCGACTACGCCGAGGGCGCCGTGGACCTCTTCCGCGACAACTATCTCGAGGTCTCACAGAACGGGGCGGCGCCCGTCGACTACCCCTACGCGTTCGTGGCTCCCTCCAACACCGGCGTGGCCAGCGGCTTCGACCTCAACAACGACGGCACCGTCGGCGGAGGTGACGACGCGTGGGGGTTCGGAACGTACGAGGGGCAGTACGGCATGGTGGTGCTGTCCACACACCCCATCCGCACCGACCAGGTGCGCACCTTCCAGCACTTCCTCTGGCGCGACATGCCGGGGGCGCTCCTGCCCGACGACCCGGCGACGGCGGCGCCCGGCGACTGGTACACCCCGGAGGAACTCGCCGTCCTGCCGCTGTCGAGCAAGTCGCACTGGGACGTTCCGATCCGCGTCGGCGCACACACCGTGCACGTGCTCGCCTCCCATCCCACTCCGCCGACCTTCGACGGCGCCGAAGACCGCAACGGTCGACGCAACCACGACGAGATCCGGTTCTGGGCCGACTACATCTCGCCCGGCCGGGGCGGGTACATCCGCGACGACGAGGGAGGCCGGGGTGGTCTGCGCGGCGCCTCGTTCGTCGTGGTCGGGGACCAGAACGCCGACCCCCGGGACGGCGACTCGGTGGATGCCGCCATCGATCAGCTCCTCGGGCACTGGCGGGTGCGCGATCCGCGGCCCCGCTCCGACGGAGCCGTCGAGGCTGCCGTGCTCCAAGGTGGTGCGAACGCCTCGCACGCGGGTGATGCCGCCCGGGACACGGCCGATTTCGCCGACACGGCTCCGGGTAACCTCCGTGCGGACTACGTCCTTCCGTCGTTCACGCTGCCGATCGCGGATGCCGGTGTGTTCTGGCCGGTGCAGGACGATCCGCTGTCGGCGTTGGCGGGCGTCTTCCCGTTCCCCGGCAGCGACCACCGCCTGGTGTGGGTCGACCTGCGCGTGCCGCTCGTCAGCTTCGGCCGCTGACGCGCGCCCCGGCGCTCACGCCGGCCGCGTGGCCGCGACGAAGGAGAGGTACGCCTCGAGGTCGTCGGCGGCGGTCACTGCGCGCAGCACCACGTCGCCGGCGCGCTCGTAGGCCGGCAGGCCCGCGCGAAGGGCCTCTTCGTCGGGGAGGGCGGTGGCGACGGGATCGACGCCCATCCGGGCGAAATGCGCGGCGTAGTTCGGGAAGGACGCGTATCGCGCCGCCTCGGCCTCGAGGCGCCCGCGCGCAGCCGGGTCCACGGCCGTGCGGACGTAGATCGTCACCCGCGCGTCGGCGGAGCGGGCGCGCGCCTCAGCCGCCTGGCGGCGTCCGGCATCCGCCGTCACCCAGGTGAGCAGGATCCCGTCGCCGCGCTCGGCGCCGAGCCGCCGCATCCGGGGCCCGAGCGCGCCGACCACGATGGGCGAGGAGACGCGGCCGCGGAGGATGTCGATGGCCTCGGTGACGCGGTGAAGAGCCCCCGCGCGGGCGGCGCCGGACCCGATGCCCAGCACGAGGCGATCCTGCGGAAGGTCTGCCGCCAGCACCTCTTCGGCGATGGTACGGGCCGGGCGTCTGTCCACGGGCACGACCCCGGTGGCCAGCGTGAGGCGCTCGGTCGTCCGCGCAGCGGCCGCCAGGGCGGCCAGCGCGTCGCCGTCCGGCGTGTCATTGACCCACAGCGCCGCGAACCCGGCTTCCTCCACCGCCGGTGCCAGCTAACCGATGAGCTCCGGCCCGAGGGATGCGGCCACCCCCAGCGATACCGTCATGCCCCAACTCTGCCACGACGCGACGAAGCCCCCGGGGGGTTACCCCGGGGGCTTCGTGTCGCTGAACGTGCAGCCGTTACGCGGCCTGGGCGAACGCGGGAGTCGATCGGACGGTGAGCTCGCCGCCGGCGGCATCCACCGTGACCGAACCCCCGTCCACGAGCGCGCCCGTGACGAACAGATCGGCGATCCGGTCATCCAGTTCGCGCTGCAGCAGGCGCCGCAGCGGCCGGGCACCGTACTCCGGCTCGTAGCCGTGCTCACCGAGCCAGTCCACGGCCGCCTCGGACACCTCGATGCTCACCTCGCGCTTGGCCAGGCGAGCCTCGGTCGCGCCGAGCATGAGACGCACGATCTGGCGCAGCTGCGGCTGGTCGAGCTTGCGGAACAGCACGATCTCGTCGATGCGGTTGAGGAATTCCGGACGCATCGCCTCGCGGAGCTTGCCCATGACACGGTCGCGCAGGTCCTTCTCCGAACCGAACCCGGTCGCGCCGCCGCCGTCCGCGATGAAGCCGATCGCTCCCGACCGCGACGCGAGGAACTCGCTGCCGAGGTTGGAGGTCATGACCACCACGGTGTTGCGGAAGTCGACCGTGCGGCCCTGGCCATCGGTGAGGCGCCCGTCGTCGAGAACCTGCAGCAGCAGGTTGAACACGTCGGGGTGGGCCTTCTCGATCTCGTCGAACAGGACGATCGAGTAGGGGTTGCGCCGCACGCGCTCGGTCAGCTGCCCGGCCTCGTCGTATCCGACGTATCCCGGAGGGGCACCGACCAGGCGCGAGACGGTGTGCCGCTCGCCGAACTCGCTCATGTCGAACCGGATGATCGCGGAGTCGTCGTCGAACAGCGACGCCGCCAGAGCCTTGGCCAGCTCCGTCTTGCCGACACCGGTGGGTCCGAGGAAGAGGAAGGATCCGACCGGGCGGCGTGCGTCGCCCATGCCCGTCCGGTTGCGCCGGACGGCCTTGGCGACCGCGGCGACGGCGTCGTCCTGGCCGATCACGCGTCCGTGGAGCTCCTCCTCGAGCGAGGCGAGGCGCTCGCGTTCGGACTCGGTGACCCGGTTCGCGGGGATCCCGGTGGCCCGGCTGATCACCGCGGCGATCTCAGGCTCGCCGACGACGGCCTCGCCCGAACCGGCCCCGGGGCCCGTCGAGCGGGTGGTGGCCGCATCGAGCTTGTCCTGCACCTTCGCGATCTCGTCGCGGATGCGGGATGCCTCTTCGTAGTGCTCACCGGACACGGCGGCGTTCTTGTCCGCCTCCAACGTCGCCAGACGCTCGAGGAGGGCCGACACGTCGACCTTCGAGCCCAGCCGCAGCCGCAGCCGCGCCCCGGCCTGGTCGATGAGGTCGATCGCCTTGTCGGGGAGCACTCGCTCGGTCAGGTACCGGTCGCTGAGTTCCACGGCGGCGCGGAGCGCGTCGTCGGTGTAGGTGACGCCGTGGTGCTCCTCGTACGCCGACCGCAGGCCGCGCAGGATCTCGACGGCGTCCTCGACCGAGGGCTCCCCCACCCGCACGGGCTGGAAGCGACGCTCGAGCGCCGGGTCCTTCTCGATCGTGCGGTACTCCTTGAGAGTGGTGGCCCCCACCAGGTGCAGGTCGCCCCGCGCCAGGCGCGGCTTCAGGATGTTGCCGGCGTCCATCGCTCCCTCGCCGCCGCCACCGGCGCCCACGACGGTGTGCACCTCGTCGACGAAGACGATGATCTCGCCCTTGCGGGCGGCGATCTCATCCATCGTCTGGGTGAGGCGCTCCTCGAAGTCGCCGCGGTAGCGGGTGCCGGCCAGCATGGCCGGCAGGTCGAGGGCGATGACGCGCTTGTCCAGCAACTGCTCGGGCACGTCCCCGGCCACGATCGCGGAGGCGAGGCCTTCGACGATCGCGGTCTTCCCGACGCCCGCCTCGCCGACGAGCACGGGGTTGTTCTTCGTGCGGCGGCTGAGGATCTCGATGGTCTGCTCGATCTCGTCGGCGCGACCGATCACGGGGTCGAGCTCCCCGGCGGCTGCCCGCGCGGTGAGGTCGGTACCGAACTTGTCGAGGTTCGGAGTCTCCGTCTGACCGGTGGCGGTCGCATCCGCGTCGCCGCTACCGCCGGCCGTCACGGTCTCCCGCATGCCCTGGGTGAGGGCCTCGGCGGTCACACCGGCCTGCGCCAGTACCTGACCGGCGGGAGCGTCCTGAGCCAGAACGAGTGCGAAGAACAGGTGCTCCGGGTCCACGTACGTGGAGCCGGCGGACCGCGCGACCTGGAAGGCGTGGAACAGCGCCCGCTGCACGGACGAGGTCACGACCGCACCGTCGACGTCGGCCTGGGCGGATGCGGCGGGCAGGCGCTCCTCGGTGGCTCGCGCGATGGCGTGCGGGTCGGCACCGATACGGGTGACGGCATCCCGTGCGGGGGCATCGTCGATGAGGACGCGGAGGAGGTGCAGCGCGTCGAGTTCGCGCTGACCGCGCGCGAGCGCGAACCGTCCCGCGCGCTGCAGCAGATCTTGGGTGCGGGCGCTGAGGAACCGGCTGAGGTCGATCGACCGTTCGGCACGCGCGCGCTCACCGGCGAGGTATCGCGCGAGGAACTCGTCGAACGAGCTCGCGCCTTCGCCGGCGTTCGGGGTGAAGTCTTCGGGCATTCCCGTCTCCTGTAGTACTTGAGTCGTGCGCTGGCAAGTTTGTAACTTGAGCGCGGTGATATCAAGTTCAACGCGGGAGCGCGGCCGCTATTCCCACGCCGGCGACAAAATCGCCGGGTCGGTCTCCGGCCACAGTTCGACCGTCTGCACCAGCCAGAAGACAGCGAACAGGAGCAGAGCGACGGCCTCCCCGACGAAGACCAGGGGCACGTCGCCGTCGAGAGGGCCGGTCCGGCCGAGGACGATCACGGCGGCGAGGAAGAGCAGGTCCGCGACGATGGCGGCGGCGATAGCGGCATACCCGATCCGCAGGAGACGGCGCCTCCGGTCGCCCCCCGCCGGACGGAGCGCCGCGATCGCCGCTACGGCCGCCACGATGGCGAAGAACCCCAGGGTGGCGGCAGAGTGCGCCCCCGCGAGGAAGGTCGCCGGAGAGAGGGCCCACCATGCGGCGCCGGCCTGCACGAGGATTCCGGCGGCGACGATGGTCGCCACCACGCCCGCCGTCAGCGTGCGCTGCAGCAGTCCGAGAGCCACCGCCCCGACCACTGCGACAGCGCCGACGATCGACAGGGTCAGCATCCCGGTGGTCACGTCGGCCAGGGCGGTCGGCGGCACGCACGACGCGCCCTCCGCGCAACCGGGGTCCACGCCCGGCACGCTGCCCGCGTGGATCGGAGTGGGAACGAGCGCGATGACCGGCGCGAGAACGGCGGCGAGGTCGAGGAGCGCCTGCTCGAGGCTGCGCCCCGACAAGGCCAGCAGCGCGAGCGACACGGCGCACAGGGCGCCGACGAACACGTTGCGGGCGGGCGTGTAGTAGGCGGAGCTCACCGACTCCAGCGGGCCGCCCAGGACCACCTGCACGCCCACGCCGACGCCGAGGAACACGACCAGGGCAACGAGGGACACGCGGACGTACCGGTAGGTGCGATGGGTCGACGTGGTTCGCACTTGCATCCCGCGTCCTCCTCCGACGAGGTCCATCCTGTCATCCGGCTCGGACGCGCGACCGTCTGGAAGACTGGCCTCATGCGGGAATTCGCCAGAGGAATCGGCACGTTGGCGCGCGGGTTCGGCATGTGGCGCCGCATCCCCGCCGCGATGGCCCTGGGCCTCGTGCCCGCCGTGGTCGTGGTGGTGCTCGTCGTCGCCGCGCTGGTCGCACTGGCATTCGCCCTGCCCGACATCGTCACGGCGATCACCCCGTTCGCCGACGGATGGCCGGAGTTCTGGGCCGGCGCCCTCAGGATCGCGGTGTCGCTCGCGACACTCGGCGGCGCGTTCTTCCTGGCCGCCGTGACCGTCACCGCCCTCACCCTGGCGGTGGGTGAGCCGTTCTACGACCGGATCTGGCGCGCCGTCGAGCGCGCCACGACCGGCACGGTGCCCGATGCCGCGTACGGATTCTGGCGGGCCGTGGGCGACGCCGCCGGCCTCCTCCTCCGAGGTCTCGGCGTCGCTCTGCTCGCGTGGCTCATCGGCCTCGTCCCCCTGGCGGGCGGTGTCGCCGGCACCCTCCTGGGTGTCACCCTGACCGGGTGGCTGCTCGCGGACGAGCTGACCTCGCGGGCGCTGACCGCGCGCGGCCTCGACCGGAGGGAGCGGCGGCGCCTGATGCGCCGCTCGCGACCGCGCGCGCTCGGTTTCGGCGTCGCCACGCAGGTGTGCTTCCTGATCCCGTTCGGGGCGATCGCCATCATGCCGGCCGCCGTGGCCGGGTCGACCCTGCTCGCGCAGGACCTGCTCGAACTCAGCGGTCCTTCGCCGCGGCAGGCGCTCCCGCCTGCAACGCACTGATCAGCGTCGCAGAATCGTACGGACCGACGTGTCGGCGCCCGTTGACGAAGAACGTCGGCGTGGAGTTGAGGTCCATGATCTCGGCATCGAGGCGGTCGTCCTGGATGTGGCGCAACACCCGCATCGAGGTGAAGTCGTTCGCGAAGGCGTCGGGATCGAGCCCGAGCATCTCGGCGTAGCGGAAGAGATCGTCGCGCTCCAGGTGATCCTGGTGCGTGAAGAGCTTGTTCACCATCTGACCGAACTGGCCCTGGTTCCCCGCGGCTTCGGCGGCCTGGGCGGCCTCTTGTGCATGCGGGTGCACGTGATCCAGCGGGAGGTGGCGCCACACCCAGCGCAGGTCGGCACCGAAGTGCTCGCGCACCGCGTCGACGGACCCGGTCGCTCGACTGCAGAATGGGCACTCGAAGTCCCCGTATTCGACGATCTCATACGGGGCGTCCATGGCGCCGAAGACGTGGTCGCGCGTGGGGTCGACGGGTCGGGCGAGCCTCAGCCCCACCGCCTGCGGGGGAACGACCCGGTCACCGATGGCGAGGATGGCCCAGCCGAGAAGGAACGCCAGGACGGATGCGGTGAGCACGGCGACGCGCGCGATGTCCTGGGCCTCGGGGTCGGTGATCGCGATCGGAACGAGGAAGAGCGAGATGGTGAAGCCGATCCCCGACAGCGCTGCGCCTCCGGCGATCCGGTGGAAGCTCAAACCTGGCGCGAGTTGCCCCTTCCCGACGACGCACGCGAGCCATGCGGCACCGAGTATGCCGACGAACTTTCCCACGACGAGGCCGGCGACGATGCCCCACGCCAGTGGTGACGCCGCCGCATCCCGGAGGGTCTCCCCCGTGATGTGCACACCGGCGTTCGCGAGGGCGAAGATCGGCAGCACGCCGTAGTTGATGTAGGGACGCCATGCGTCCTGGGCTCGGTCGTTGATCGAGATCGAGTCTCGAAGGCTCCGGGAGATCGCCGCGGC
Organism: Microbacterium sp. Z6_144; assembly: GCF_057197625.1. NCBI lineage: Bacteria > Bacillati > Actinomycetota > Actinomycetes > Micrococcales > Microbacteriaceae > Microbacterium > Microbacterium sp. Z6_144. The sequence goes on along the minus strand of NZ_JBXVPT010000001.1, from coordinate 1,142,153 downwards.
GTACCGGGGATTCGGCGATTCGCGGAAGGCCCGCGCCTCCTCGGCGGCGCGCTCCACATCGCCGCGGCGCGGCGAGAAGACCGGGATGAGCAGGGCCACGGCCACCCCGGCGAGAGTGGGGTGGATCCCGGCCATGTAGATCTCGACCCACAACGCCGCACCGAGCACCGCGTACGCGAAGCCCCGGATCGGGGCGGGAAGGAAACGCACCAGCGCGAGAAGGCCGATGAGCGCGAGGGAGATGACGAAGGGCCACAGGTCCAGGCCGTTGTTGTAGAAGAGCCCGATCGCGAGCAGCGCTCCGATGTCATCCACCACGGCGAGGGTGAGGAGGAAGGTCCGCAGTCGCGCGGAGAACCTCGGACCGATGATGGCAAGTGCCCCGACGAGGAATGCGGTGTCCGTGGAGATCACCACTCCCCACGCGTTCATGTGGCCGCTGCCGAGGTTGATGAGGACGAAGATCAGCGCCGGGATGATCAGGCCGGCGATGGCCCCCGCGATCGGCACCATCGCGCGTGAACGATCGGTCAGCTCACCGATGGTGAACTCGCGTTTGACCTCGAGCCCCACGAGGAAGAAGAACAAGGTCATGATGCCCTCGTTCACGAGGGCATGCAGCGTGAACGTCACCGACGCGTCTCCGGCGCCGAGGGTGAGGGGGAGCTCCCACACGTCGTGGTAGGAGTCGCCTGGCAGGTTGGCCCACACCATGGCGATCACCACGCCGGCGAGCATGAGCGCAGCCGAAAGGCGGTCTCCCTGCAGAGCCCTCTTCTTCTGTCGCCCGTGAACCTGATCACTGGGCCGTGGTCGCTGGACGGTTGTCACGTTTTTCGTCCTGTCTTCGTCCGCTGTGCGATGCGTCAGGGTCAAGCCCTCCGCGGCGATGGAACATTGTGGGCCGCTCGGCACGGTAACCTGTGACCGGGAGGTTCCATGTACGTTATCGCGCTTGTCCTGTTCCTCGGTGGAGTCTTCCTCGTGGGCATCTCCTTCTCGCTTGCCCCGATCCAGCCGCTGGTCTTCATCCTCGGCATCCTGTGCGTGTCGGCGGCGCTGGCGCTCCCGGTTCACCTCAGCAACCGCCGCACCTGACCTTTCCGGTCTCAGGGCCCGACGCGCCGCGGATCGCCGCGCTCAGTGGCGCCCGCCGGGCGGGCCGATGACGAGCAGCGCGACGTAGAGCGCCACGATCCCGACGACGAGGATCAGCGCGAGGGCCCACGGCCGGCGGAGGAAGAACCGCAGCATCCGATCCAGCGGCCTGCCGTCGCGGGGATCCGCGGTCTCCTCGCGACGCCACTCCCCTGCCAGCAGGCCGGCGCGGTGCAGCCAGATCTCGACCGGGACGGTGGCGTACGGGACGACGGCGCTGACGACGGCGACGACCGTCGGTGCCGCCCGCCAGCGCTGGTTCAGCGCCACGAGGATCGCGGTGGCGCCGTAGGAGAGGAAGACGAACCCGTGGATCGCGCCGCCGATCGTCACCGCGATGGGGAGGTCCCAGGCCGCGCGGACCACCAGCGCCGCGATGAGGATCGTCCACGAGATCGCCTCCGCGATCGCCAGCGTGCGGAACAACGTCAGGGGCGTACGGAACACGGGTCTCCTCGTCGGGTCGGGGATGCTTCAGCCTACGAACCTTCGCTGGGGGCTGCCGGCTCATCCTCACCGCCCCGGCGGGTAACGTGATGCGGTGGACTTCTCCCTCGACGCCCTCCAGCACGCCGGACCCCGCCAGGGGCCGCCGGCCCACGACGCCGCCGACCGGCTGCTGCTGGATGAATCCCTCGGCGCTCGCGGCACGGTCGCCCCGCACGAGGTGGTGGTGATCGGAGACACCGCCGGCGCCCTCGCCCTCTCCGTCGCTTCGGAGAGCCCGGCGGCTGCCTCCCCCGTGCGCGTGCATCAGGACGCCCTGTCGGACGAGCGCGCCCTCGCAGCCAACGCGCGCACGTTCGGCCTCGAAGGCGTCGTCCGCTCGCTGCCCCTGGATGCCGATCTCGTCCGCAGGGCACGCGTCGTGCTGCTCCGCCTGCCCCGCTCGCTGGACGCACTCCGCGACATCAGCGGGCTCGTCGCCGCGTACGCCGCACCCGACGTCGCCGTGTTCGCCGGCGGACGGATCAAGCACATGAGCCTGGCGATGAACGACGTCCTTCGGGAGCACTTCGCCACCCTCGACGTCACGCACGCGCGGCAGAAGTCCCGCGTGCTGGTCGCCCGCGGCCCGCGCAACGGACGGGATCCGGTGCCCGCGCGGACCGTGCAGGACGGCGTGACCGTCTGCGCGTTCGGCGGCGTCTTCGCCGGCGCCGGGCTCGACATCGGGACACGGCTGCTGCTCGAGCATCTTCCCGCGCCGCGCCTGGACCCCCACGATCCGTTCATCGACTTCGCGTGCGGAAGCGGGGTCGTGGGGGCGATGATGGCGGTGCGGCATCCGGGGCTCCACGTCTACGCATCGGACGAATCCGCCGCCGCCGTCGCATCCGCTCGCCAGACCGCTGCCGCCAACGGCCTGACCGACCGGATGACGGTGGTGCGCGACGACCGCCTTTCCCTGCTCCCCGACGCCGGCGCATCCCTCATCGCGCTGAATCCGCCGTTCCACCGTGGCGCGGCCATCGACGAGGGCATCGCGCCGTACCTGTTCGCCGACGCCGGCAGGGTGCTCCGCCCGGGGGGCGAACTGTGGACGGTGTGGAACTCGGCGCTGCAGTACCGCCCGGTGCTGAATCGCCTGGTCGGCCCGACCCGCCAGATCGCGCGGAGCCCGAAGTTCACCGTCACGGCGTCGGTCAAGCGCTGAGCGCGGCGTCCGGCGCCATCGATTCAGCCCACCACGTCGAAGTGCTCGACCGTGCGCTCCCGGTCGACGAGGAACGCGTCGTCCTCCGGATAGAACACCGCGACGGAGATGTCCGCGCCCGCGAAGGCCACGATGTCATCCCGGCATCGCCAGAGCGACAGCGTCCGCACTTCGGTACGCCCGTCGCCGAGGTCACGCATCACCGCCCACGCGCCTCGGTTACCGGGGGTGGCGCGGTACTCCCGCATCCCGGTGTCGGCCAGATAGCGCCTGTACGCCTCGCGGTTGGCCGTGCGGATCCAGCCGGTCCAGCTGCGGAGCACCGTTGCGTCAGCATCCATGCGCCGCAGTCTCCCACGTCAGGGTTCGCGCCGTGCGTCCGGCGCCTCTGGGCTGCGCGTCGTGCGCGCTGTCGGAGGAAACGACGAAGGTCGGAGGATCCGCGGGGATTCCTCCGACCTTCGTGCGTTCATCCGACGCCGCGGATGCGGAACTCTAGAAGTCCCAGTCGTCGTCTTCGGTGGCCTCGGCCTTGCCGATGACGTAGGACGAACCCGACCCACTGAAGAAGTCATGATTCTCGTCGGCGTTCGGCGAGAGCGCCGACAGGATGGCCGGGTTCACGTTCGTCACGCTGGCCGGGAACATGGCCTCGTACCCGAGGTTCATCAGCGCCTTGTTGGCGTTGTAGTGCAGGAACTTCTTGACGTCCTCGGTCAGGCCGACACCGTCGTAGAGGTCCTGCGTGTACTGCACCTCGTTGTCGTAGAGCTCGTACATCAGCGAGAAGGCGTAGTCCTTGATGTCGGCCCGCTCCGCCTCGGAGACCCGCTCGAGGCCCCTCTGGAACTTGTAGCCGATGTAGTAGCCGTGCACGGCCTCGTCACGGATGATGAGGCGGATGAGGTCGGCGGTGTTGGTGAGCTTGGCGCGGCTGGACCAGTGCATCGGCAGGTAGAAGCCCGAGTAGAACAGGAACGACTCCAGCAGCGTGGAGGCGACCTTGCGCTTCAGGGGCGAGTCGCCACGGTAGTACTCCATGACGATCTGCGCCTTCTTCTGCAGATTCGGGTTCTCCACCGACCAACGGAAGGCCTCGTCGATCTCCTTCGTCGAGCACAGGGTCGAGAAGATCGACGAGTAGCTCTTCGCGTGCACCGACTCCATGAACGCGATGTTGGTGTACACCGCCTCCTCGTGCGGGGTGATCGCGTCGGGGATGAGCGAGACGGCGCCCACCGTGCCCTGGATGGTGTCCAGGAGCGTGAGGCCGGTGAACACGCGCATCGTCAGCAGCTGCTCATCGGGCGTGAGCGTGTTCCACGACTGGATGTCGTTGGAGAGGGGGATCTTCTCCGGCAGCCAGAAGTTGTTCACGAGGCGGTTCCACACCTCGACGTCTTTATCGTCCTGGATGCGGTTCCAGTTGATCGCCTCGACATGCGAGAGCAGCTTGAGCGGTTCGGGTGTCATTCCATCAATCCTTAGTCGGTCCCTGAGCCTGTCGATGGACAAGCGTCACAGCGTGCAGCTGACGCACTCGCTCATGTCGGTGCCCTCGAGCGCCATCTGACGCAGGCGGATGTAGTAGATCGTCTTGATGCCCTTGCGCCAGGCGTAGATCTGAGCCTTGTTGATGTCGCGCGTGGTCGCGGTGTCCTTGAAGAACAGCGTGAGCGACAGGCCCTGGTCCACATGCTGCGTGGCGGCGGCGTACGTGTCGATGACCTTCTCGTAACCGATCTCGTACGCGTCCTGGTAGTACTCCAGGTTGTCGTTGGTCATGAACGCCGCCGGGTAGTAGACGCGCCCGAGCTTGCCCTCCTTGCGGATCTCGACCTTCGCCGCGATGGGGTGGATCGAGCTCGTGGAGTTGTTGATGTAGGAGATCGACCCGGTCGGGGGCACCGCCTGCAGGTTCTGGTTGTAGATGCCCGACTGCTGGATCGAGGCCTTGAGCTCGCGCCAGTCGTCCTGCGTGGGGATGTGGTGTCCCGCGAACATGCTCTTGACCTTGTCGGTCGCCGGCTCCCACACCTGCTCGATGTACTTGTCGAAGAACTCCCCCGATGCGTAGGTCGAGTCCGCGAACCCGTCGAAGGCCTGGCCGCGCTCGATGGCGAGCTTGTTCGAGGCGCGCAGCGCGTGGAACAGCACCGTGTAGAAGTAGATGTTCGTGAAGTCGACACCCTCCTCCGAGCCGTAGTACACGTGCTCACGGGCGAGGTAGCCGTGCAGGTTCATCTGGCCGAGACCGATCGCGTGCGTGCGGTCGTTGCCCTCCTCGATCGAGCGCACCGAGCGGATGTGGCTCTGGTCGCTGACGGCGGTGAGCGCGCGGATGCTGGTCTCCACCGTCCGCGCGAGGTTTCCGCCGTCCATCGCCAGCGCGATGTTGAGCGAACCGAGGTTGCACGAGATGTCCTTGCCGATCTGGTCGTAGGACAGGTCTTCGTTGAGCGTCGTCGGGGTGTTCACCTGCAGGATCTCGCTGCAGAGGTTCGACATGTTGATCCGGCCCTTGATCGGGTTGGCCGCGTTCACCGTGTCTTCGAACATGATGTACGGGTAGCCCGACTCGAACTGGATCTCGGCGAGGGTCTGGAAGAACTCACGCGCGTTGATCTTGGTCTTCTTGATGCGGGGGTCATCGACCATCTCGCGGTACTTCTCGGTGACGGAGATGTCGCCGAAGGGCAGGCCGTACACGCGCTCGACGTCGTACGGCGAGAACAGGTACATGTCCTCATCGTTCTTGGCGAGCTCGAACGTGATGTCGGGGACGACGACGCCGAGGGAGAGGGTCTTGATGCGGATCTTCTCGTCGGCGTTCTCCCGCTTGGTGTCGAGGAAGCGCAGGATGTCGGGGTGGTGAGCCGAGAGGTACACCGCGCCGGCGCCCTGGCGTGCGCCGAGCTGGTTGGCGTAGCTGAAGCTGTCTTCGAGGAGCTTCATGACCGGGATGATGCCGCTGGACTGGTTCTCGATCTGCTTGATCGGGGCGCCCGCCTCGCGGATGTTCGACAGCAGCAGCGCCACGCCGCCGCCGCGCTTGGACAGCTGCAGCGACGAGTTGATGCCGCGCGAGATCGACTCCATGTTGTCTTCGATGCGCAGCAGGAAGCACGACACGAGTTCGCCGCGCTGGGCCTTGCCCGCGTTGAGGAACGTGGGCGTCGCCGGCTGGAAGCGGCCGGAGAGGATCTCGTCGACGATCTCGGTGGCCAGGCGCTCGTCACCGTCGGCGAGGGCGAGGCCCGTCATCACGACGCGGTCTTCGAAGCGCTCGAGGTACCGCTTGCCGTCGAAGGTCTTCAGCGTGTAGCTCGTGTAGTACTTGAACGCGCCGAGGAACGTCTCGAAGCGGAACTTCTTGCCGTAGGCGAAGTCGTTGAGCCCCTGGATGAAGTCGAACGAGTACTTCTCGAGCACGGCCGGCTCGTAGTACTCCTTCTCCACGAGGTAGTCCAGGCGCTCCTTGAGCGAGTGGAAGAACACCGTGTTCTGGTTCACGTGCTGGAGGAAGTACTCCCGCGCGGCGCGCTTGTCGGCGTCGAACTGGATCTTGCCGTTCTCGTCGTACAGGTTGAGCATCGCGTTGAGGGCGTGGTAGTCCATGCCGTCGAACCGCAGGTCTGCCTTGAAGTCATTCGCGGTCAATGCCGCCTCTAGTGCTGTTGATTCCACCATCGTTCCAATCCTTCGCTGACGCGAGTGACGTCATCGGGTGTGCCGAACACTTCGAGCTTGTACAAGTGCGGCACGGAGCACTTGCGGCTGATGATTTCGCCGGCGAGACCGAAGTGCTCGCCGAAGTTCGTGTTGCCCGCGGAGATGACTCCGCGGATGAGGCTGCGGTTGCCGGTGTCGTTGAGGAACCGGATGACCTGCTTGGGCACGGCGCCCTTCTCGACGCCGCGCCCGGCGCCCCCGCCATAGGTGGGGGTCACCAGGACGTACGGTTCGTCGACGATGAGGGGGGCTTCGCTCGCCCGGACCGGGATCCGCACCGCACGCATCCCGAGCTTCTCGATGAAACGTGCGGTGTTGCCCGACACGCTCGAGAAGTAGACCAGGAGCGGAGCGTCGTCCCGCTTCGCTTGCTCAGTCACCGAAGCGTTGGCGGTCAGCGACATTGTTCCGGCCGGTAGCCGAGCGCCCTCGAAGCTCAGGCCAGGCGTGAGGCGAGTGCGTCGATCTTGTCGGGACGGAAGCCCGACCAGTGGTCCTCGTCCGTGACGACGACGGGGGCCTGCAGGTAGCCCAGCGCCTTGACGTGCTCGAGGGCGTCGGCGTCCTGGGAGACGTCGTGGACCTCGTACTCGATGCCCTTCGAATCCAGCGCGCGGTAGGTCGCCGTGCACTGCACGCACGAAGGCTTGGTGTACACCGTGATAGCCATGATTACCCGTTTCTTCCCTCAAGGTCCTGATTTTCCGGAACGATCCTGTGCCGGGAGCTCAATACTACATATGGGTGCCGCCATTGGAAGTCACCACAAGGGCTAGTAGTTACATTCGTGTGATTCTCCACCGCTCTCCCCAGATACAACACATGTTGTCCACCGTTTCATCCACAGGCAGACGGATATCCGCAAGCTCGGAAAAGCCCTGAATCACGCCCATCTGGCCGACCCTCGCCCGATCCATCCACAGCCGACACGGTATGCCGGACCTCCGACACGCGCTCCCCTGTGGAATGCGCCCCACCGGCGTGTCGGGCGTGTCGTGTCGCCGCCGGCCACGACGCGTGACCGTGTCGCCCGGAGGCGGCCGAGTGGCTACCGTGGGATGTCGTGGCGGGTTACCGGGATCTTCTGCAGACGCGCGGCGTCGCGCGGATCATCGTCGCCCAGCTGGCCGCGCGATTCCCCAACGGGATGACGAGTCTGGCGGTGCTGCTGCACATCGAGCAGGTCACCGGATCGTACGGCGCCGCCGGTCTCGTCCTGGCGGCCACCTCGATCGGTCAGGCCGTGGCCGGCCCCGTCACCAGCAGGTGGATGGGGCGATGGGGGATGCGGCCCGTCCTCACCCTCACGCTCGTCGTGTGCGCCGCATCCATCGCCCTCCTCGCGCTGGTGCGCATGCCCGTGCCCGGCTACATGGCCCTCGGCCTGATCGCGGGCCTGTCGACCCCGCCCGTGCAGTCGGCCGTGCGCACCATCTACCCCAAGATGGTGACGTCTCGCCAGCTCACCCCGTTGTTCTCCCTCGACGCGTCGCTGCAGGAGATCATCTGGATCATCGCGCCGGTGGTCATCACGTTCGTCGCCACCCAGATCGGCACCGTCGAGGCGCTGTGGCTGATCGTGGCGATCCTGATCCTCGGCGGGGCGTGGTTCATCCTGTCGCCGGAGGTCGGGCGCGTTCGCATCCCGCGCAGCCGCCGGAGCTTCGGCAAGGTGCTCGCCAAGCCGCCCGTGCTGCTGGCCACCGTCAGCGGCTTCCTCCTGATCGCCGCGTGCTCAGCCGTCGAGGTCGGGGTGGTGGCGACCTTCGGTCACGGCGGCGCGGAGGCGGGGCTGGTGCTCGCGGTGTTCTCGGTCGGAAGTCTCGCCGGCGGCCTGTCGTTGGGCCATATCCCGATCGGCCCGTGGGCGATGGCGCGCCGCCTCGCCATCGTCGCCGGGGGCCTGGTCCTGGCGATCTTCGCACTGGACGTGTGGTGGCTGGGCGGCACGCTCCTGCTCGCCGGCATCGGAATCGCCCCCGCCCTCGCCGTGATCTTCGCCATCACGTCCGCGAGCGTGCGGTTCAGCGAGACCGCCGAGGCCTACGGATGGATCGGCACCGGGCAGCTCATCGGCGCGGCAGCAGGGTCGGCGGCGGCCGGGTTCCTCATCGACGGCGTCGGGGCGCAGGGCGCCTACGTGGCCGCCGCCGCCTTCGCCCTGGTGGGGACGGGCGTCGCGGCCGCGTGCGTCCGCGGCTTCCCCGACCTCCGCCATCGCGATGCGAGCCCGATCCCCGACACCGAGCCCGTCCACACGATCACGTAGGACGGCCGGCCCTCACGCGATGCGGGCCAGCAGCGACATCACGGCGAGCGCGTAGGCGTCGGCGGGCTCGGGATGCTGGAAAGTGCGTCGCTCGCCGGCGACGACGACCTCCACCTCGTAGGTGTCGGTCATCCGGCGGAGCGCCCGGAACGCCGTCCGGAGCATCTCCCGCAGCTGATCCTCGGAGGGAAGCCACAGCGCCTCCTCCAGCGCGACGGAATCCAGCGCCCACTCGGTGGTGCCGTTGAAGGCGAGGATGGTGCCGGTCGGGTAGGTGCGCGCCTCGATCGTCATGTCGCTGACGGTGAAGACGTCGGCCTCGAACTCGGGCTCGTCGAGCTGGAAGCGATCTCCCGACCGCGGCTTCCAGACGAGCCCCGCTTCCCGCAGCGCACGGGCGGCCTCTGTCGAGATCATCCCTCCATTGTGGGGGTACGCGGCGGAACGGGGGCCGTGCGGCGGGACGGGGGCCGTGCGGCCGTCAATAGCATGGGGGCATGCCCTCCCCCGTGATCCTTCCGCGCCTCACCTGGGGCGACCCCGCCGCGAGCCACCGCGCCCTCCTCGTCCACGGCCTCGGATCCAATGGCGCCTTGATGTGGCGCTACGGCGTGGCCCTGGCCGATGCGGGGTGGCGAGCGGATGCGGTCGACCTGCGCGGGCACGGCTCGGCCCCCCGCGCCCTGGACTACACGATCCCGGCGTATGCCGCCGACCTCGCCGTGATCCGCGCCGACGGCGGTACGTGGGACCTCGTGATCGCGCATTCGCTCGGCGGCGCCGCATCCACCGTGGTCGCCGCCGACGATCCGGAGTGGACGCGGCGGCTCGTGCTCATCGACCCCGCGATCCATCTCGCCGCGCGCGACCGCGAGGTCGTGCGCTCGAGCCAGCAGCGCGCATTCGCCGACACCTCCCTCGCGGCGGTGCGGGCGGAGCATCCCGCCTGGCACCCGCAGGACATCGAGCTGAAGGCGCTCTCGGCGCAGCAGGCGAGCGCGTGGGCGGTGGAGCAGACGAGTGTGCAGAATCCGGCGTGGGACGTGCGGCCGGCCGCCGCGCGCCTCACCGTCCCGACGCACATCATCGGTTCCGACCCGGAGGTGTACTCCATCTTCACCGGCGCCCTGGCCGAGGAGGTGCTGGAGAACACGGTCGTGTCGATGTCGATCGTCCCCGGCGCCGGGCACTCCCCGCACCGCGACAAGCCCGAGGACACCGTCGCCGCCCTGTTCGCCGCCCTCGACTGATCCGCGGCGCGAGCACCCCTCCGTCCCGCCGGCACAACGGCGGAGAGAGACCACGACACGCCGCGGATGCCGGCTGGCGCGCGGGCGTGTCGCGAAGGATCTCCGCCGTTGTGCGCGAACCGGGCGGATGCGGAGCGGGCCATGATGGGACGATGACCGCCGCGTTCGAGCCCGCGCAGTATCTCCCCGACGACCTCCTGGGCCGCATCCGCGAGCGCGCGCCGGGGCACGATCGAGACAACACCTTCCCCGCGGACGACCTCGATGAGCTGCGGGCGGCCGGATACCTCGGCATCCTCGTCCCGGCCGACCGCGGCGGGGCGGGTCTCGGCCTGGCCGAAGCATCCCTCCTCCAGCAGCGCCTCGCCACGGCCGCGCCGGCCACGGCTCTCGCGGTGAACATGCACCTCGTCTGGACGGGCGTGGCCAAGGTGCTGCAGGACCGCGGCATCGACGACCTCGCGTTCGTGCAGGCCGGGGCCGCCGCGGGCGAGGTGTTCGCGTTCGGCATCAGCGAGGCCGGCAACGACCTCGTGCTCTTCGGGAGCGACACCACAGCGACCCCGACCGGCGACGGCGGCTACACCTACAGGGGAACGAAGATCTTCACGTCCCTGGCCCCCGTGTGGGACCACCTCGGGGTCCATGGCCTCGACACCACCTCACCCGACGCACCCAAGATCGTGTACTCCTTCCTTCCGCGCACCAACGCCGTCGTCACCCGGGACGACTGGGACACGCTCGGGATGCGGGGGACGCAGAGCCGCACGACGGAGCTGCAGGGCGCCCGCGCCCCGGCGGACCGGGTGGTGCGGCGCGTGGACCCCGGACCGCAGGCCGACCCGCTCGTCTTCGGGATCTTCGCCGTGTTCGAGATCCTCCTCGCCTCCGTCTACACCGGGATCGCCCGCCGTGCGCTGGACCTGGCCGTGGATGCGGCGACCACGCGCCGCTCGAAGAAGACCGGCGCCACGTACTCGCACGACCCCGACATCCGCTGGCGCGTGGCCGACATGGGCCTGGCCTACGACGCGCTGCCGCCGCAGCTGGCCGCGCTCGCCCGCGACGTCGACACGGTCGTCGACCACGGGCCGCGGTGGTTCTCGCTGCTCGCGGGGGTCAAGCATCGCGCGGTGACGACGGCCAAGCGCGTCGTGGATGACGCCATGCTCGTTGCCGGCGGCTCGTCCTACTTCTCGCGCAGTGAGCTGGCGCGGCTCTACCGGGACGTCCTGGCCGGGATGTTCCACCCCTCCGACCCGGAGTCGGCGCACTCCGCCGCGGCGACCGCGCTGCTCGGACCGATGCAACCCTGACCCCGGCACATGGCGCCCGTGCGAGGATGACCGGATGCCACCCACTCCTCCCGCTCTGCTGAGCCCGGCCGACCAGGAGCGGCGCCGCGCCCTCCGCACGATGAAAGCGGTGGCTCTGGGCGCGCTCGTGCTCATGGCGATCATCTTCGCCATCTCCTTCCCGCTGCAGGAGCGCTACCCGTGGATGCAGTGGGTGCGCGCGGCCGCGGAGGGCGGCATGGTCGGCGCCCTCGCCGACTGGTTCGCCGTCACGGCCTTGTTCCGCCATCCCCTCGGGCTGCCGATCCCGCACACCGCGATCATCCCGCGCCGCAAGGACGAGATCGGCCGGAGCCTCGGGGAGTTCGTGGAGACCAACTTCCTCTCGGCCCCGGTCGTGCGCGGCAAGCTCGAATCCACCGCCATCGCCGCGCGCCTGGGCACGTGGCTCGCGCAGCCTGCGCACGCCGAGCGGGTCGCCGCCGAAGGCGCGACCGCCGCGACCGCCGTGCTGCGCGCGCTGAGCGACGATGACGTGCGCGACGTGATCGAAGACCTCGCGCGCGAACACCTCCTCGCCCCCGAGTGGGGGCCGTCCCTCGGCGGATGGCTGGCGCGCGTGGTGGACTCCGGCGCGCACACCGGCGCGGTCGACCTCGCCGCCGACTCCCTCGCGACCTGGCTCGCAGCCAACCAGGACGCCTTCGCCGGCCTGGTGTCACGCCGCCTGCCGTCGTGGTTGCCCGGCGTCGCCCACCGCCTCGTGGACGAGACCGTGTACCGGCAGGCGCTGACCTTCGTCGATGCGGTGCGGGATGACCCGCAGCATCCCGCCCGCGCCGCGATCGACCGGTACCTCGCGCGACTGGCGGAGAACCTCCAGGACGATCCGGAGACCATCGGCAAGGTGGAAGACGCCAAGGCGACACTGTTCGACAGCCCCCGCGTGCGCGCCCTCGCCGCCGAGGCGTGGCAGACCGCCAAGACCGGGCTGCTCTCGGCACTGGAGAACCCCGACAGCGGCCTGCGTCGCCGGGCGGCGCAGGCCCTCGCGGAGGTCGGCGAGCGCCTCACCACGGACGCGTCGCTGCAGGAGCGCGTGGACGGGTGGGTGACGGATGCGGCGGTGTTCGTCGTCGAGCGCTACCGCCATGACATCGCATCCGTCATCACCGACACCGTGGAGAGGTGGGACCCGGCCGAGACGACCGAGAAGATCGAACTCCTCGTCGGCCGCGACCTGCAGTACATCCGGCTCAACGGAACGATCGTCGGCGCGTTGGCGGGAGCGGCGATCTTCACCGTGGCCTCCCTCGCGCTGGGCTGAGCGCTACCCTGAAACGGTGGCCGAGGTACCCGCCGACGAAGCTCTCTTCACCTACGGGACGTTGCAGGTGCCCGACGTGCAGCGGGACACGTTCGGTCGCCTGCTGGCGGGCGAGGAGGACGTGCTCGCGGGGTACACCATCGACTACGTCGAGATCGAAGACACGAGGGTCGCGGAGGTGTCGGGCGCGGAGGTGCACCCGGTCTTGCGCGAGACCGGCGACGAACGGGACAAGGTGATGGGGATGGTGTTGTGGGTGACCGCGGATGAACTGGATGCCGCCGACGAGTACGAGGTGGCGCTGTATCGCCGGGCGTCGGTGACGCTGGCGAGCGGGCGCGCGGCCTGGGTGTACGTGACCGTATGATCCAGCTCTCTCTCGCCCGGCACGCCAAGTCGGATTGGGCCGACTCGTCGATCGACGACCATGACCGCCCCCTGAACGAGCGCGGTCAGCGCGACGCGCCGGACGTTGCCCGCCGCGTGATGCGCGCGGGTGTGCGCCCCGAGGTGGTCCTGTCGTCCACCGCGCTGCGTGCCCGCACGACCGCGGAGCACTTCGCCGCCGCCTTCGGGGCCGAGTTGCGCGAGCTCTCCGAGCTCTACCTCGCCGAGCCCGATGTGCTGCTCTCGGCGGCGCGGGAGAGCGGCGTCGACGAGGTGCTCATCGTCGCGCACGACCCGGGCGTGAGCGCGCTGGTCAGCGAGCTCGCCGGCCGCGAGGTGAGCATGCCGACGGGCGCCGTCGCCGTCTTCACGTGGGAGTCGGGCACGTGGGATGACGTCGGCTCCACCCCGCCCGACGACGTCCAGGTGACCGCCCCGTAGCCGCCGCTCCGGGCCGCCGTGGCCCGGGGCGTTCAAAACTCAGGAGATCCGGGCCCCCAGGGCCCGTATCCGACCTCCGCACCGGCGTGTCTCCTGAGTTTTGAACGGCGAAGGCCGCTGACCCGGCGCCCCGGCACCTCGAGTGCCGCCCCGCGCAGCATCCGCCCGGCCGCTGGGCCCACCGCCACATCCGCCCCGCGACCGTTGCCGCACGTCGCCGCACGGCCCCAGGCCGTTCAAAACTCAGGAGATCCGGGCCCCCAGGGCCCGTATCCGGCCTCCGCACCGGCGTGTCTCCTGAGTTTTGAACGGCGAAGGCGGCAGACCCCCGCCCCCGCGCCCAGGCCGGCCCTCGGATGCCCCGAACACCGGATGACCCGGCCCCAGCCCCGAACCGCCACCGCGCTCAGCGGATGACCAGGCGGGGCTCCACGAGCACATGCGCCGATCCGGATGCAGCGGGCCGAGGCGAGACCACGCTCCCGGTGGAGCCCATGAGCAGCTCGAGCGCACCGGCGGCGACCTCCTCGGGGAGCTGCTCGACGCTGGACAGCCCCAGCGCCTCGACAGCCGGGGTGTTGTCGAACCCGACGATGGGAAGCGCCGGCCGGGCGGCAGCGGCAGCGGCCAGGTGCGCGCCGATGGCGAGGGAGTCGCTCGCGCACACGATGCCGTCCACCGCCTCCCCGTCCGCGAGCGCCCGAGCGGCCGCGGCCCGCCCGGCGGCCACGCTCTCCTCGGCCACCCACCGCGGTCCCGCTCCGCCGGCTTCGCGCCAGCCGCGCTCGCGATCGTCGCCGGTACCCGACCCCTCCGGCCACCCGAGGAAGGCGACGCGCGGCCCCGCCGTGCGCTGCACGTGTCCGGTGGCCGCAGCGGTACCGGCGGCGCCGTCCACGTCCACCCACAGGTGCGCGGGCGCTTCGACATCGTCTTCCCCCCATGGCCGCCCGAACGACACGAAGGGAAGGGCTCGGTCGGCGAGCCACCCGGTGCGGGGATCGCCGCGGAACGTGCCCGTGACGACCACGGCGTCCACCTCACCCCCGTCGAGGAGGTCGCCCAAGCGCGCGATCTCCTCCTCGGGGGTGCGGGCCGCGTATACGAGCACGCGCATCCCGCGGTCGCTCGCACGCTCGGTGAGGGCGTGGACGAAGCGGTCGAGCACCACGCCGGAGATGCCGCCGGCATACGGGTCGAGGTGGATGCCGATGGTCGAGCTCCGGCGGGTGCGCAGACGCCGCGCGGCCGCATGCGGTCGGTACCCGAGATCGGCGATGACCGCCTCGACGCGCTCACGGGTCGAGGCACGCACGACATGCGGCGCGTTCACGACGTTGGAGACGGTCTGGCGGGACACGCCCGCCGCCCGTGCGACGTCGTCGACCGTGGGCGCCTTGGCCATCGCACCTCCTGCCGATCGATCCCGTGCGCCATCATAGGCCGCGCCACGCGGCCCCTTGACAGGCCGCGCCCGCGCTCCGTACGGTGATCTCGCGTAGAGTTTGATCGTTCAAATTCTGCCTCACATGCCTCATCGAAGGAGAGAGACACATGACACGGCACACCAGGCGGGTCCTGCTCGGCGCGGGCGCGCTCCTCGTCACCGGCACACTGACGCTCACCGCGTGCGGCTCCGGATTCGACGACTCCGGCAGCGGATCCGACGATTCCGCCGACGGATCGCTCAGCATCCTCATCGGCTCATCCGGCGACGCCGAGACCACCGCCGTCGAAGAGGCCGTCGCGGCCTGGTCGGAGGAGTCCGGCATCGACGCCGAGGTACAGGTCGCCAACGACCTCCCTCAGCAGCTCTCGCAGGGGTTCGCGGCCGGTTCGCCGCCCGACCTGTTCTACCTGGCTCCCGAGGCCCTCGCCGGCTACGCGAGCAACGGCTCGATCCAGGCCTACGGCGACGAGCTGTCCAACCGGGATGACTTCTACCCGTCGCTCGTGGAGAACTTCACCCTGGACGGCGAGTTCTACTGCGCACCCAAGGACTTCTCCACCCTCGCCCTGGTCATCAACAGCGACCTGTGGACTCAGGCCGGACTGACCGACGCCGACATCCCCACCGACTGGGAGCAGCTCGCCGCGGTGGCCCAGCGCCTCACCACCGACGACCGCGTCGGGCTCGCGTTCGGCGCGGAGTACCAGCGGATCGGCACCTTCATGGCCCAGGCCGGCGGCGGACTCATCGCCGATGGCGAGGCCACCGCCGCCAGCCCCGAGAACGTCGAAGCCCTCACCTACGTCCAGACGCACCTGAACGACGGGTCGTTCGCGTATGCGGCCGACATCGGCGCCGGCTGGGGCGGCGAGGCCTTCGGCACGCAGGCCGCGGCGATGGTCATCGAGGGCAACTGGATCACCGGGGCCCTCACCACCGACTACCCCGACGTGAACTTCACCGTCGCCGAGCTTCCGGCCGGCCCGGCTGGACAGGGCACGCTGCAGTTCACCAACTGCTGGGGCATGGCCGCCGACAGCGCGAACCAGGATGCTGCGCTCGAACTCGTCGAATACCTCACGAGCACCGAGCAGCAACTGGCCTTCTCCGAGGCGTTCGGCCCGATGCCGTCCATCCAGTCGGCCGCCGACGCGTGGACGAGCGCAAACCCCGACCTCGCGGCGTTCCTCGCCGGCGCCGAGTACGCGCAGTTCCCGCCGAACCTCGCCGGCGCCGCCGAGGTCATCTCCGACTTCAACGCTCAGCTGGAGTCGCTGGCCACCGGGGATCCGCAGGCGATCCTCGACACCGTCCAGGCCAACCTCGAGGCGATCGTCGAGTGATCAGCATCCACCGCCGAGTGATGCAATGACCGCACTGTCGTCACCCGCTCGCCGCGCCGGGTCCTCCTTCGGGGGGATCCGGCGCGGCGAGACGGCCGCCGGATGGCTCTTCACGCTCCCGGTGCTGATCATCCTCGGCGTCTTCCTCCTCGTCCCCGTGCTCATGGCGCTGTGGGTGAGCTTCTCCGACTGGAACGGGCGCGGCAGCCCCTTCTCCCCCGACGTGAGCTTCGTCGGCGGCGAGAACTACGCCGCGATCACCACCGGCGGCGGCCTCGCCGAACGCGACTTCGGCATCGCGCTGCGCAACAACGCGTGGTACGTGGTGCTGGTCGTCCCGCTGCAGACCGCGCTGTCGCTCTTCCTCGCCATCCTCGTGAACCGGGCGGTGCTGCGCGGTCGCGGGTTCTTCCGCACGGCCTTCTACTTCCCCTCCGTGACCAGCTCGGTCGCCATCACGGTGCTGTGGCTGTTCCTCTTCTCCACGTCCGGCGCCGTCAACCAGGTGCTGTCGTGGTTCGGCGTCAACGGGCCGAACTGGTTCAACGACCCCAGCGGCGTGCTCCACAACGTCCTCGGCGTCGTCGGGATCGAATCCGGCCCCGCCGCCCTCACCGAGGGCGCTTTCCTCGGCGTGACGTGGTGGGACTGGCTGGCCGGACCCTCGGTGGCGATGTCGGCGTTCGTGCTGATGGCCGTCTTCACCACGTCCGGCACGTTCATGCTGCTGTTCATCGCGGCCCTCCAGAACATCTCCGGCGACGTGGATGAGGCGGCGATGATGGATGGTGCGAACGCGTGGCAGCGGTTCTGGCGAGTCACCCTCCCCCAGCTCAAGCCCACGCTGTTCACCGTCCTCACCCTCGGGTTGATCGGCTGCTGGCAGGTGTTCGACCAGATCTACACCGGCACGCAGGGCGGACCCGGCAAGACGACGGTGACACCGGCCTACCTCAGCTATAACTCGGCCTTCATCTCCCAGGAGTGGGGCCAGGGCGCCGCGATCGCGTTCGTCCTGTTCGTCATCATCGTCGCGTTCACGATCCTGCAGCGATGGGTCCTGCGCGACCGACCCGTCTCACGCCGCCGCGCGCGGCAGTACGAAGTCCGCACTCCGACGAAGGGCAGCATCCGATGACCGCCGTCACCGGCATGCAAGCCGACGTGCTCGTCGAGCAGCGCCTCACCGGCGGCGACCGCGGCCGACCGCCGCGTCGACGCCGCAGCCTCCCGGGCAAGACCGTGGCGTGGCAGGTCGTGCTCTACCTCGCGCTGGCGGCCCTGGCGCTCATCTACATCTATCCGTTCCTCGTGCAGCTGGCGACCTCGTTCAAGACGGATTCGGATGCGGCGGTCGACCCCATCTCGCTCGTGCCGACCACGTTCACGACGGCGGCGTACGAGCAGCTGTTCCTCCGCTCCGACTTCCCGACGTGGTTCGCCAACTCCGCCATCGTGACGATCTTCGTCACGCTCGGCCGCGTGTTCTTCGCCTCGCTCGCCGGCTACGCCCTCGCGCGGCTGCGCTTCCGCGGGCGCGGGATCGTGTTCGCGGCCGTGGTGGCGGTGATGGCCGTGCCCACCGTGGTGCTCCTCATCCCGAAGTTCCTCGTCATCAACCAGCTCGGCATCTACGACTCGTACGCGGGCATGATCCTGCCGCTGCTGGTGGATGCGGCGGGCGTGTTCATCATGAAGAACTTCTTCGAGTCCATCCCGCCGTCCGTCGAGGAGCAGGCCCGCATCGACGGGGCCGGCGCCTTCCGCATCTTCTGGTCGGTCGTGCTGCCGATGGCACGCCCGGCGCTCGTCACGATCGTCATCCTGTCGTTCCAGGGGTCGTGGAACGAGCTGAGCCACTTCGTCGTGTCCACCCAATCGCCCGAACTCACCACCCTCACCAAGGGCGTCGCCTCGCTGGCGAGCGGACAGCTCAGCCAGGGAAGCCAGTACCCCATCAAGCTCGCGGCGGCGGCCATCATGACGATCCCCGTCGCCGTGATGTTCTTCATCTTCCAGCGCCGCATCATGAACGCCAGCGAAGGAGCCGTCAAGGAATGACCCGCGAGAACGAGGGCGCGCAGCAGCCGCTGCAGCCCCTGCTTTCCGATGCCGTGATCGCCCTGCGCGCCCCCACCCAGGTGTGGTCGCGTGCAGGAGGCGATGCCGGCGCCGCCGCGATCGACGGGATCTACCACGGCGACGTGCGGCATGTCCGCACGCTCGAGCTCTCCTGCGCGGGCTCCGCGATCGAGTGGATCTCCGTCGCCCCCGACGGTCCGTCCCGCGTGGTCTTCGGCGGCCTGGTCCGGGGCTTGGACGACGTGGAGGCCGACCCGAAGGTGCGGGTGGAGCGCGATCGGCGCGTGGACGCGGGCCGGGTCGTCGAGACCCTGACGGTGCGATCCCACCTGAGCTCCCCGCTCTCGACGGCGCTCACCCTGCGGGTCGTGCCCGACTTCGCGCTGCTGCACGAGGTGAAATCCGGCGTCGACGCACCGCGAGAGGCCGAGGTGACCGTTGCCGAGGGGGCTGCCACGGTGACGGCCGGCACCGCCTCCTTCGACGTCGCCGCCGCGGGCGCCCGGGTGGTCGCCGAGGGCGACGCGCTCCTGGTCACCTGGCCGGTGGACGTGCCCGCGCGCGGCACCGTGGCCGTCGAATGGTCGCTCGAGCTGCACGACGACTCGCTCGTCGTGCAGGCGGCTCGCACCCCCGGCCGGTGGGATGCCGCCGCGGCCGCCGCGTCGGCGACCGACCCGCGGCTGGGGCGGTGGCTCGAGGTCGCCCTCGGCGACCTCGACGCCCTTCGCCTGGCGCTCCCGGATGCGCCGGACGACGACTTCTTCGCCGCCGGGGCGCCGTGGTTCTTCACGCTGTTCGGGCGCGATTCCCTGTGGGCGGCGCGCCTGGTGCTTCCGCTGGACGCGGCGATCGCCGCATCCACGCTCCGGGTGCTGGCGCACCTGCAGGGCACCGTCGATGACCCCGCGACCGCGCAGGAACCGGGGAAGATCCTCCACGAACTGCGCGCGTCGGCGATCGAGCTGCCCGGCGAGGGGATCGTCCTCCCGCCGCGGTACTACGGCAGCGTCGATTCGACACCGCTGTGGATCTGCCTCCTCGCCGATGCCTGGCGGGCAGGCATGCCCGAGGCGGAGGTGCGCGACCTCCTACCCGCGCTGCGGCGGGCGCTCGGGTGGATGCGGGAGAGCGGCGATAGCGACGGCGACGGGTTCCTCGACTACATCGACCGCCTCGGCACCGGCTTGGCCAACCAGGGCTGGAAGGACTCCGGCGACTCCATCCAGTGGCGCGACGGGACGCTGGCTGCCGGGCCGATCGCGCTGTGCGAGGTGCAGGGGTACGCGTACGAGGCGGCGCTCGGCGGCGCGGCGCTGCTCGAGGCGTTCGGCGACGACACCGACGACCCGGCGGGATTGCGGCGGTGGGCGGCGGATCTCAAGGCCCGCTTCGCGGCGGCGTACTGGGTGGAGACCCCCGAGGGGCGGTACCCCGCCGTGGCCCTGGACCGCGACAAGAACCCCGTCGACACCCTGACCAGCAACATCGGGCACCTGCTGGGAACCGGCATCCTCGAGCCCGACGAAGAGGCGGCCATCGCCGAGTTGCTGCGGGGTCCGACGATGTCGAGCGGTTACGGCATCCGCACCATGTCGACCGGGGCCGCCGGCTTCTGGCCGCTGTCGTACCACGGCGGCAGCGTGTGGGTGCACGACACCGCCATCGCGGTGCACGGGATGCTGCGGGCGGGGCTCGGCGAGGCCGCCCGGGCCGTGGTGGACGAGCTCCTCGACACCGCGGAGGGCTTCGGCTACCGCGTCCCCGAACTGCACTCCGGCGACGCGGCAGCCGACACCTCCGTGCCCACGCCGTACCCCGCGGCCTGCCGCCCACAGGCGTGGTCGGCGGCGGCGGCCGCGACGTGCCTGCAGGCGCTGGCCGGCAGCTGACCCGTACCGCCGCTGCCCCTTGCCGCCTCTCCCCCGTTCAAAACTCAGGAGATCCGCGCGCCTCAGCCCCACTACCGGCCATGACACCGGCGTCACTCCTGAGTTCTGCACCCTCGGCCGGCCCCGCGGCCCGGGGGCGCGGCGGATCGGTGCCGCCCGGCCGCTTCCGCGACGCAGCCCCGGGGCGCTGCCCGAGGCGCGGCGGATCGGTGCGACCCGTCGGGCGACGCGGCCCGGAAGCGCGCTGATCCGCACGGGCACCCGGTTCCCGCCGTTCAGAACTCAGGAGATCCGCGCGCCCCAGCCCCACTACCGGCCATGACACCGGCGTCACTCCTGAGTTCTGCACCCGGGCCTACCGCGCCGCGCGCGGCCCAGCGGCCGAGCGCTCAGCGGCGACGCGGCGCCGGCCGGCTCGCGAGGAGGCCGCGAAGTGCGGCGAGCACCTCGTCGGCGTGCCACATGATGTCCTCCGCGATCGGCCGGTAGGTGCCGTAGCCCTGGGCCGCTGCTGCCTGGTCGCGGCGCAGATCGCGGCGACGCGCGTCCCAGCCGGAGTGGTGCTCCTCGCTGTCGCACTCGATGATGAGCCACCCGTCCACGACGAAGTCGACCCGCCCCACCCCGCGGATCTCCACCTGCACCTCGAAGGAGCATCCAAGCCTGCGCAGAAGAAGCCGCAGCAAGGACTCCGCCCCACTGCCGGCGCGAGCATCCAGTAGCCCCCTCAGAACGAGGTAGCGACGAGGAAGGCGGGCGAACAGCTCATCGACCTCGTCGTCGCGGAGCACACCGAGCCGAAGCGCCGAGTCCAGCGTCGCCACCGCCCCGCGCGGCTCCTGACACCTCACCGCCTGCAGCACCGCATCGAACGGCTCGACGGCACACGAGCGCGGATGCGGCTGCCGAACCGGTACGTCCCAGTGACGATGCACGGCCTGACCCGCGTTCCGCATGCGCCCCGCGTTGGCGGGGAGGTGGACGTGCACCGTGGAGAGGCCGAGTACGAAGACCCCGCGTCGACGCAACTCCGAGAGGCACGTGAGCCGCCCGCCGACCCGAGCCGCCGTCCGCAGGTCGGGGTCGTCGGAGGGGAGGAGGTACACCCCGTTGCGTGGCCGCACCAGGTCGCCGCGCCGCACCGCCGCGGTGATGACGCGGCCGGTCCAGCCGTCGGCGACGAGATCGGCGCGAGAGCGGGCGAATGGCGCCGGCGCTGCGGCGACGGTGAGAGGCCGACCATCCCAGGGCATGGCGTCACCCTCCTCCGCCCAGGCCGTCGCCACGGCTAGCGGCGGGAATCTGGGGATGCGGCCACCGCTGCGGCCCCTGGGGAGGAGACATGGCCGGACGGGCCACCGCTCCCGCGCCCTGGGGAGGAGACATGGCCGGAGGTGATGGTTCAAAACTCAGGGGACACGCCGAGGACAGAGCCCGGAAGGGGGTCGAAACACCCGGATCTCCTGAGTTTTGAACGCGGAACGGCCGCCGGAAGGCTGCCGCGCCGCGCGCGAGGTCGCGCCGGGAGGCCCCGCGCGCGCAGGCCCCACGCGGGGCGGGACAGTAGGACCGGGGCCCGGCCGGCCGCAAGACCCTGGCCCGGCCGCCCGCGCCGCACCTATCCTCGGGGCATGCTCCCCCTCGACCTCCCCGACGACGCACACCTGCTGAATCTCATCGAGGCGCGCCACCCCGGCAGCATCAGCCTGCTGGTGGGTTCCTCGCCCCGGCCGGCCGACCACGAGCGGGCCCGCATCGCCCTGCGCGACGCCATCGACGAAGCCGAGCGCCGGCTCATTGCCCTGGATCTGCCCCGCGAGGCGCGGTCAGCCATCGTCGAGCGGCTGCGCGAGACGCTGCAGGACGACGAGGTCTGGGCCCACCAGTCCCAGGCCATGCTCATCCTGGCCGACGCGGACCGGCTGGAGTGGTTCCGACTCCCGTTCGAGGTGACCGACGAGGTCTCCGTCGCCGATCGCTTCGACACCCGGATGCTGCTACGCGCCCGCTCGGACGCGTCGACCGCGTTCGTCCTCCAGCTGTCGCGCGGGCTCGTGCGCCTGACGGAGATCGCGCCCGACGGCGCGGTCACCGAGCACCCCCTGGTGCTGCCGGACGACCACGCCCTCATGCTGCAGCACACCTCCAACGACGGCCACATGGACCGTGACGCCGCTCAAGGCTCCGATGGCGACCGCCCCGAACGCGAGCGGTTCTGCCGCGCCGTCGATCAGGCCGTGACCGCCGTTGTCCCGCGTGGAACTCCGCTCATCCTCACGGTCACGGACGACCTCCGTCCTGCGTATCGCGCACAGAACACGCACGCCCTGCTCCTCGAGGACGAGATTCCGGCTCATCCGGAATCGCTCGCGGACCAGGACCTCGCCGACCGCGCGCGCGAGGTGCTGCGCGCTCGTCACGAGCGCCGGGTCTCGGAGTGGAAGGAACGGTTCGGCACGCTCCGTGCTCAGGGGCTGGCGACCTCCCGCGTCTCGCAGGTCGCCGCCGCGGCCGCCGCCGCCGCAATTGACGAGCTGCGTCTGGATCAGGATGCGGAACGCTCGGGAATCGTCGACGAGTTCGGCCTCGTGCACGCCGGCGACGGGGATGCCCCGTTCCTCCTCCTCGACCTGGCTGCCGATGTGCTCCGCACCGGCGGGAAGGTGATCGCGGTACCGCGCGAAGAACTCACCGACGGATCGCCGGTGGCGGCGCTGCTGCGCTTCCCCGTGCCGTCCCCGACCGGAGCCTGACGGTCAGTCCACCTTCATCACGACGCCGCCGGTCAAGTCCACCAGTTCCTCGAAGGTCAGCGGGAAGACGGTGTGCGGGGTGCCGCCGGCCGCCCACAGCTCGGCGTGAGCGGCGAGCGCTTCGTCCACGACCGTCGTCAGCGGCGCCGGGTGGCCAGTCGGTGCGACGCCGCCGATGGGCTGTCCCGTCGCCTCACGAACCTGCTCGGGCGTCGCCCGGCCGATCGACCGGCGGCCCATTCGCTCAGCCAGCGCGGCGGTGTCCACCCGGTGGGCGCCGCTGGTCATCACGAGGAGCGGCTCGCCGTCGCTGAAGAACACGAGGCTGTTGGCGATCGCCCCCACCTCCACTCCGAGCGCGGCTGCCGCGAGGGCCGCCGTGGATGCCGCATCCGGCAGCACGACGATCTGTCCGAGGATGCCCCGTTCCCTCAAGCGGTCGGCGACGAGGCGGCTACGGGCGGGCAGGTCGTCGGCCATGAATCCACCCTAGGGCGGTGGCGGCGGCCGGGCGTAGCATCGGGGTCACGAGCGACAGGAGGCACCATGTCCGACGTGTTCCGCCCCGACAATGCCGCGCATCAGAAGGCGCTGAGCCTTCTCCAGGAGCGCATCATCGCCTGGTTCACCACCGTGGATGCCGAGGGCCGCCCGCGCGCGGTTCCGGTGTGGTTCTTCTGGCACGAGGGCAAGATCTTCGTGTTCAGCGCGCCCGACAAAGCGAAGGTTGCGAACGTGCGACGCGGTTCGCCCGTGCTCATCCACCTCGACAGCGGCCCCTTCGGCAGCGAGGTCGTCATCCTCAACGGCACCGCGGAGATCTCCGACCGCGATACCGCGACGTGGGTGACCGACTTCGGCGACGCGTACGACCGCAAGTACGCCGAGGCGATCGCCCACTCGGGCCGGCCGCGGGACGAGCTGCTGGCCGCCTTCCCGCTAGCGATCATCTTCACGCCGGAGACCCTCCAGACCTGGTGAGGCGGCCAGGCGTGGCGGTGCGGTCGCGCCTGGCGAGGCGGTCGCGCCTGGTGAGGCAGCCCTGCCTGGTGAGCCAGCCACGCCAGGCGAGATCGGCCGGCCGAGTCGGATCAGCCCGAGATACCGCGGGCGATGATCTCGGCGTGGGGAATGACCATCCACCCGTCGGGCGCGGCAGCCCAGGTGCGCCACGCCTCGGCGATCCGCACGAGATCCTCCCGGCTCGCCAGTCCGTGCTCCAGCGCGAGCTGCGCGAAGTCCCCCTCCATCGCGCGCTGCGCCCAGCGGTCCGCGTACCATGACCGGTCCTCCGCCGTCGCGAAGAGCCAGACCGAGGCGGAGGGTTCGATGTCGCTCAGGCCGGCCTGCTGCGCCCATCCCAGCAGCTTCCGCCCCGCCGCCGGATCGCCGTCGACCATGCGCCGGATCCGAAGGAACAGGTCGAGCCACTCGTCCAGCGCGGGCACCTCGGGAAACCACAGCGTTCCGCCGAAGTCGAATTCGCGCAGCGCCACGAGCCCCTCCCGCCCGGCGACGCGGCCGAACTCGCGGATCGCCTCGACGGGCCGCTCGAGGTGGTGCAGCATCAGATGCGCGTGCACGACGTCGAACGCGCCGGATTCCGCGTCGAGGGCATACGCGTCACCGAGGGTGAACTGCACGTCCGCGCCCCGGCCGGCGGCCAGCTCCCGCGCCACCTGCAGGGCCTCCTCGGAGGTGTCGACGCCCTCGACGCGCCCCGGGGCCACGCGTTCGGCCAGGGCGACGGTGATGTCGCCGGGGCCGCATCCGACGTCCAGGAGTGACATGCCCTCCCGCAGCCGCGGCAGAAGGTACGCGATGGAGTTCTCGATCCTCCGTCCTGCAGGAGTGTTCGCAACGACCGAATCATGTGAGTGCACTGCCATGCGCAGACCTTACCTGCCGAACCTGCGGCCGCCCCCTCGCCCCCTGTCGCTTCCCTGGGACCGCGGGCACAATGGTCGTGGATGCCGCACACCCGCGGCATCCGAAACCCCACGGCCCACGAGGCCCGCCGGAAGAGGATCAACGATGACTCCTGCCCTGCCCCTCCCCGATTTCACCCACGAGCGCGTGGAGGTGAGGACCGGGCAGCGCAGCGGCCTGTTCCTCGCCGTCGCCCTGCACTCCTCGACGCTCGGTCCCGCCCTCGGCGGCGCGCGCCTGTGGGCCTACCCGCACTGGAGTGCGGCGCTGGGCGATGTCCTCCGCCTCTCCGCGGCGATGACGCTCAAGAACGCCGCCGCGGGGCTCGATGCCGGCGGCGGCAAGGCCGTCATCGGTCTCCCCGAGGGAACGATGCTCGACGCGGAACGGCGCCGCGCCGCCTTCCTCGACCTCGGCGACGCCGTCGAGTCGCTCGGCGGGCTGTACCGCACCGCCGAAGACGTCGGATCGACCGCGGAGGACATGCTCGTCGTCCGCGAACGCACGGCGTGGGTCGTCGGCCTCCCGGATGCCGCCGGAGGCTCGGGAGAGCCGGCCGGTCCGACCAGCGTCGGCATCTACGAGGCGCTGCGTGCGACGCTCGAGCGCGTCACCGGTTCCGGCGACCTGATCGGACGCCGCATCACGATCTCCGGGCTCGGTCAGGTCGGGAGCCGCCTGGCGGTGCGCCTGGCCGCCGAGGGCGCTCAGTTGCACGTCACCGACGTCAACCCGGCCAAGCGCGACCTCGCGGCCGACCTCGGCGCGACGTGGGTCGCGCCCGGGGAGGAGCACCTCGTCGCGGCCGATGTGTTCGTCCCCGCCGGGCTGGGCGGCCTCCTCACCGCCGAGGTCATCGACGCCCTGGATGCGCGAGCGGTATGCGGACCGGCGAACAACCCCCTCGCCGAGCGCTCGGGCGCCGAGCGCCTCGCCGCCCGGGGCATCCTGTACGCGCCCGACTTCGTCGCCAGCGCCGGCGGCGTGATCTACCTCGACGCCGTGGACAAAGGTCTCGGCGACCGCCCGCAGATCATGGCGCGGGTCGCGGCCATCGGCGACACCGTGCGGCGCGTGTTCGACGAAGCAGACGCGCGCGGCGTCACGCCGCTGGCGGCGGCCGAGGCCCTCGCCGCCGAGCGGCTCAGCACGGGAACTCCGCGCGAAGCGCTCGTCGGCTGAAGCGCTCGTCGGCTGAACCGCTCCGCGCGAAGCGCTACCCGTGCGTGCGCGCGGGATTGGTGACGGCGGGCAGCACCCGCGGGTTCTCCCCCGGGTGCGCCCACCGCACGGCGTTGGCGAGCACCCGCCGGATCTGCGGGTGGTGGTAGACGGGGTATTCCTGGTCGCCGGGTGAGAAGTAGAACACGCGCCCGCGCCCGCGCCGGTAGGTCAGACCGGAGCGGAAGACCTCGCCGCCGGCGAAGGACGACACGAAGATCTGCTCGTCGGGCTGGGGCACGTCGAAGAACTCCCCGTACATCTCCTGCCGGTCGATGGTGATGGGATGCTCCACCCCCTCGGTGATCGGATGACCGGGCGCCACGGTCCAGACGAGCTCGCGCTCCCCGTCGTTGCGCCAGGCCAGCGAACACGTCGTGCCCATCAGCCGGATGAAGATCTTCGAGAAGTGGCCCGAGTGCAGAATCAGCAGTCCCATTCCCGACAGCACGTGCCGGTGAACGCGCTCCACGATCGCGTCGTCGACCTGGTCGTGGGCGATGTGTCCCCACCACAGCAGCACGTCGGTCGCGGCGAGCGCCTCCTCCGACAGGCCGTGCTCCGGGTCACGGAGCGTGGCCGTGCGCACCTCGACCTCGCCGCCCAGCAGGTCGCGGAGGCCCTCGGCGATCGCCCCGTGGATCCCGTCCGGGTAGATCTCCTGCACGGCGGCGTCGTGTCGCTCGTGTTCTCCCTCGTTCCAGACGAGGACGCGGATCGCGCTCATGCGGGTGCTCCGATCTCGATCTGCTCGACCGCGACTTCTCGGCCTTCCGCTGCCGACCGGTAGCAGGCGTCGATGATCGCGGCGCGGCGTGCGGCCACGCTGCCGTCACTGGCGGCCCACAGGGACGGGGTCCGGATGGTGCGGATGAATTCGTCCACCACGCCCTGATGTCCGGCCGGGGTGCCGCCGGGGAGGACCCGATCGGAGACCGCCTCGGCCGTGCCGGCGTAGAGCGCGACATCCGTCGCCGGGGCGTAGTCGACCACGCGCAGCTCGGCGCCCCCCTCGGTGCCGTAGAGGACGAAGCCGAACTCGTCGCCGCTCGGGCGATACGAGGCCCAACTCGTGTCGAGGGTGACGGAGCCGCCGCCCTCCAGGCGCAGCAGCACCGTCGCGAAGTCTTCGACATCGAACGCCGACCCGGTGAACTGCTTGCCCCCGGGCGCCGCATCCGGGCCCCCGAGACCACGCGGACCGAACTCGGCATGCGTCACCGCGGAGGCGGAGAGCACCCTCGGTTCGCCCATGAGGTGGAGCACCGCGTCGATCATGTGCACTCCGATGTCCACGAGCGGACCACCGCCGGCGAGCTCCTTGCTCGTGAACCAGCTCCCCAGGGTGGGGATGCCCGAGCGGCGCAGCCAGGAGGCGCGCACGTGGTAGATCCGGCCGAGGGCGCCGGAGGAGACCTCGGCGGCGAGCGCACGGACGTCGCCGCGCAGGCGGTGGTTGAACGCCACCTGCAGCACGCGGCCCGCCCGCCGCGCGGCCGACACCATCTCCTCGGCTTCCGCGGCGCTCCGGGCGATCGGCTTCTCCGACAGCACATGGATGCCACGCTCCAGGGCTGCCACCGTGATCGGCGCGTGCAGGAACGTCGGGACGGCGACGCTCACCGCATCCAGCGGGGTGCTGTCGAGGAGCTCCTCCCAGTCGGCGACGGCGACCTCGACGTCGAACTGCGCGGCCAGCTCGCGCCGCGCATCCGCTTCCAGGCCCGCGATACCGACGAGACGGACGTCGGGGTGCGCGGTGTACGCGGCGATGTGCTGCTGACCCGCCCAGCCGAGGCCGACGACGCCGATGCGCAGCGGAGTGGTGGATCGATCGGGTGGTGCCAGGGTCATGGACTCTCCGGGGGTTGGATGAGGCGCTCAGCGGCGCCCGAGGGAGCGACGCCCTTCGAGTCAAGCACAGGGGTCCCCCACCGGCGCGTAATCAGGCGATCCCACCGGGCCCGCGAACGAAATGGACGGATGAGTCCGGATACCCTGGCACCGGCGAGAGGAGCCCGCATGGCGTCGACTCGAAGGGATGCGGTGCGTAGCCGGGCGGCGCTGCTGGATGCGCTGCAGGCGATGTACACGGAACTCGGAACCCTCCCCGGGATGCACGCCCTCGCGGCGCGCGCGGGGGTGGGCGTGGCGACCCTCTATCGGCACTTCCCCACGCGTGAAGACCTGCTCGTGGGTCTCGGCACCGCGCGGCTGGTCGACCTGGTCGCCCTCGCCGAACAGGCGTCGGAGGTCTCCGATGCCGCCGAGGCGGTGCGGGGGTTCTTCCGCGGCGTCGTCCGGTCGGAGTGCGACCCGGCGCTGACGGCCTACGTCACGGCGGACCACGCCGGCGCGGACGCGCGGGAGCTCCTCCGCCGTTTCGAGGCCGGCGTCGACGACCTGCTCACTCGCGCCTACTCCGCCGGGGTCCTTCGAACCGACGTCACCCGCCGCCGACTGATCGCCCACCTGCACGGCCTCCTCGCGACCGTGTCGAACCTGGGGCCTGCCCCGGATGACGCGGACTTCGCGTGCGACGCCCTGCTGCGGGGGCTGGCCGCCTGACCCACGGGCCCCTCGCGCCCGACGGCGCCCGACGGCGCCCGCCGACACCCGCCGGCGGGCCGGCGCCCGACGGCGGACCGGCGCCCACCGGCGCCCGACGGCGCCCGGCGCGGTCAGCGCGCGACCCCGCCCTCCATGGCCACGATGTGGCCGTCCTCGGCGTGGGTGAGCGGGGTCCGCAGGAAGACCTCGTCGGTGGGGAGGCGCAGATCGAAGCGGGAGAACGCCGACATCCGCAACTCGCCGGTCGCCAGCCTGACCTCGAGCACGTGGCCGCCTGCGCGCCGGTCAGCGGCGAGGAAGTGCAGGTGCAGTCCGGCGACGGCGATTCCCTGGTAGATCTCCGGCGCCCAGAACCCCACGATCGTTCCGGCCCGCTCCTCCAGGACCGTCTCGACCTGGTCGCGCGTGGCCTCGGCCAGTGACCGGAACGGCGCCTCCCGGCGACGCGGCACGCGGATACGCACCGCCGCCAGCACGCCGTCCACCCGCACCGCGTGGAAGAGGTTGCGGCTGACGAGGCGTTCCTCGACCACGGCCGTCAACGCCGCCAGGTCGGCGGCTGCCACCGGCTCGGCCGCCGCATCCGGGAACTCGCATACCTCGAAGAACGGCAGCGCTTCGTCGTCGGTCATCGCACGGGGCGCGGCTTCGTCCGTGCATTCGTAGAGCTCGCCGTCGAGCATGACCACCTCGCCGGCCAGCCCATCGCAGCATCCGATGCCGAAATCCCCCAGCCGGCGAGCGTCTGCGGCGTCGATCCCGGAGGTGTACGCGCCCGCCAGCAGCGCATCGAGCACGGCATATTGCGTGACAGGGGCGGAGGTGAGCAGAGTCATGACGACGACGCTATAACGCCCCGCCGGCCGGCGGGCCGCTCCCGCCGAGCGGAGATCAACTGTTCACCCGAGGCGGCCTCCCTGAAGACTCGACGCACGCACACGACGTCTGGGGCCTTGATGTTCGTCAAGCGCCACGGCTACCCGTTCCGACGCGGGATGGCCGGTCGCGGGATGCTGCACCCACTAACGAGAAACGCCCCCGACCAGCGGGGGCGTTCCTTGTTTCGGTGGACCTGAGGGGACTCGAACCCCTGACCCCCTCGATGCGAACGAGGTGCGCTACCAGCTGCGCCACAGGCCCCTGAACCTCCGCTACATTATCACGGCGGGCGGCTCGCCCTGCGCCGCGGGAGGGGCTACTGGCCGACCGCGCGGCGCGACAGGAGGCCGCGCACGTGCGCCTCGATCTCGGCGTCGTCGACGTAGCCCATGCGGCTGAATTCCGACGCGCGGGCCACGCGCGCGTCGTCGATCGAGGGCGGCTGGTTCTGCTGTGCGAGATCGCGGATGGCCTCTGCGCGCGCGGCGACGCGCAGCGCTTCGCGAGCCTCCTGCTCGTCGAGCACGGCCGCGGCGCGCGACCCGGTGGACGAGGCCAGGGGGCGAGGCAGTTCGCGTGGGGTCCACGCGGCCGAGCGTTCTCGACCGACGGCGAGATCGGGCATCGCGGTGGCGACGCGCTCGGCGACGGCGACGGCGGGCTCTTCGCGCACGGCGGCGCGGGCGGCGACCCGCGACATCCGGTGCAGCGCGAGGATGCTCATCACGAACGCGGTCCCCCCGGCCCAGATCAGCGCCGAGGATGCGACGGCGAGATACTGCCAGACGCCGAAGCCGGTGACCGCCAGTGCCGCGACGGCGACGACGGTGGCGGCCAGGCGGAGCCGCCGCCGTGCCCGTGCACGGCGAAGCGCCGGACGCTGCCGGACGGCGGCGCGCTCGGCGCGGGCAGCGGCGATCGCCTCGGCACGGGCGGCGCGGGCGAGTTCGCGCTCGGTGGCGCTCTCCTCCTTGGCCGTCTCGAGCTCGGCGCGGGCGACGGCGAGGTCGGCCTGTTCACGCTCGGCTTGCGCACGGCGGGCGAGGCGCTGCTGCGCGAGCGCGGTGCGGGCGTTCAGCTCCAGCTGCACCTCGCGCGGAGTCTCGCTCGTTTCGGCGAGGACGCGCAGGGCCTGGTTCAGGCGCACGGCGTTACGTTCAGCGGAGGTGTACTGGTGGCGGCTGGCCCACGAGGGCAGAAGGTAGACGAGCCAGAGCACGACGGCGACGGCGACGATCACGCCACCGCCCAACACCTGCCCGCCCATGCGCTAAAGCTATGCGACGCGGGGCCGTGCACCCGCGCACCCGGCGCGCGTGTCGCCGAGCAATCGGGGCCGGGCTCTCAGGCCGGCAGGCGATCGGACGGCGGCACGGTGGCGGCATCCGGGGGGACGCGACCCGCGACCCACCGCGCCAGGACGCCCTCCGGGACCTCTTCGCGCACCAGGGCGAAGGAGTAGTGGTCACGCCAGTCGCCGTTGATGTGGATGTACCTGCGCCGGAGGCCCTCGTAGCGGAACCCGAGTTTCTCCACGACGCGGAGGCTCGCGGCGTTCCCGGGCACGATGCAGATCTCCATGCGGTGCAGCCGGAGTTCGTCGAAGCACACGTCGGTCGCCAGTGCTACGGAGGTGGGGGTGATCCCCCGGCCGGCGAACCGCTCGCTCACCCAGTAGCCGATGGCCGCCGACGCGAGGGAGCCGCGGGACATCCCCCACACGTTGAGCTGACCGGCGACCTCTCCGTCGTACTCCATGACGAACGGCACACCGGCGCCGTCACGATGCTGCTGCAGGAGCCGCCGCACGCCCAGCCGCATGTCGAATGACACCGGCCCGTCGGGGCTCGTCGCCTCCCACTGCCGGAGCCAGGGGCGGTTGGACAGCAGCTCGTCCTGCAGCACCCGCGCGTCGCGGTTGCGCACGAGGCGGATGGAGATCGCCCCGTGCCGTCGCGGGATCGACAGGTCCATCCCATTCCCTCTCTCGAGCGGCGTCACAGTCCCGCCGCGAACTCCTTGAACCAGGGACGCAGCTCGGGGCCGAGGTCGTCACGGTCGGCGGCCAGCTGCACGATGGCCTTGATGTAGTCCACCTTATCGCCGGTGTCGTACCGGCGACCGCGGAAGATCACGCCGTACACCCCGCCCCCGTCGCCCGCACCCTGGGCGAGTTCCTGCAGCGCGTCGGTGAGCTGGATCTCCCCGCCCTTGCCGGGCTCGGTGTGCTCGAGAATCTCGAACACATCGGGCCCGAGGACGTACCGGCCGATGATCGCGAGGTTCGACGGCGCATCCTCGGCCGAAGGCTTCTCCACGAGCTGGGTGACCTTGACCACGTCGTCTTCGTCGGTCGCCTCCACCGCGGCCACGCCGTACATGTGGATGGACGCGGGGTCGACCTCCATCAGCGCGATGATGGTGGCCCCCCGGCTGTGGTACTCCTCGAGCATCTTCGCCAGGAGCGGGTCGCGCTCGTCGATGAGGTCGTCGCCCAGCAGCACCGCGAACGGGTGGTCTCCCACGTGGGCTTTGGCCCGCAGCACCGCGTGACCGAGCCCCTTCGGCTCGCCCTGGCGCACCATATGGATGTCGGCGAGGTCGGAGGAGTGCTCCACCTTGGCCAGCTTGTCTTCGTCGCCCTTCGCGCGGAGCTTCTGCTCGAGCTCCGGCATCGCGTCGAAGTGGTTGGCGATGTTGTTCTTGTTGCGCCCGAGGATGATGAGCACGTCTTGGATGCCGGCGGCGACGGCCTCTTCGACGACGTACTGGATCGCGGGCTTGTCCACGACCGGCAGCATCTCCTTCGGCATCGCCTTGGTGGCGGGGAGGAAGCGGGTGCCGAGTCCGGCGGCGGGGATGACGGCCTTGAAGGGCTTATGCGACATGAAGACAGGTTAGCCGGACCATCATGAACTCCGTGGGAGGAGAACGTTACGCCGAGGGGTCTGCCCGGCCCGCTTACAATCAAGACCATGCCGGACTCGATCGAACAGGCCAAGCGCGCCCTGCGTGCCGACCTGCGCGAGCGGCGCCAGATGATGTCCGACGGCGCCCGGGAAGTGGCCGCCGAGGGCGTCCGCGCGCAGCTGGATGATCTCGTCCAGCGCCTGGGCGCCCGCTCCCTCTCGTGCTTCCTGTCCACCCCCACCGAACCGGGCACCCGTGCGTTCGTGGATGCGGCGGTGCGCCGCGGCATCCGCGTGCTCCTTCCCATCACGCGCGCCGACGGCCTGCTCGACTGGGCCGTGGCCGTGGCCGGCGGCGACATCACCGAGGGGCTGCTGGGGATGCCCGAGCCGGTCGGCGAAGTGCTGGGTCCGATCGCCGTGAACGACGTCGACCTCCTCGTCATCCCCGCCGCTGCTGTGGACCGCACCGGGATGCGGCTGGGATGGGGCCGCGGATACTTCGACAAGACGATCGGTTCGATGGAGAACTGCCCACCGGTGTACGCCGTCGTCTTCGACTCCGAGCTCGTCGACGACGTGCCGCGCGACGTGCACGATCAGCCGGTCACCGGCATCGTCACCCCGACTCGCACGCTCACCTTTTCTGCCGCATCCCGCTGAACTCCCGAGGAGCCCCATGCCCACCTACGCCTATGCCTGCAAGCAGTGCGGACACCGATTCGACGAAGTCCAGTCGTTCTCCGACGCGACGCTGACCGTCTGCCCCGTGTGCGGGGGCGAGCTGCGCAAGGAGTACGGCTCCATCGGCGTCACCTTCAACGGCTCGGGCTTCTACCGCACCGATTCGCGGGCGGCGGAGAAGAAGGGCTCGGACAGCTCCACCTCCAGTTCGGAAAGCGCAAGTGGTAGCGGGTCATCCTCCTCCTCGGAATCGTCGAGCAAGAGCAGCCCGGCCGCTCCGGCACCGTCGGGCTCATGACCGTCCCCCCGGAGAAGGAGCACCCCATGATCAGAGGTTTCAAGGAGTTCATCCTCCGCGGAAACGTCATCGACCTCGCCGTCGCCGTCGTCATCGGCAGCGCGTTCACGGCCATCGTCAACGCCGTGGTGACGTCGATCATCAATCCGCTCGTGGCGCTGTTCTACCAGGCGGATGCGGCCGGGGAGTTCGGACCGGAGCTCACCGGGATCTACGGCCAGGAAGTCACCTTCCCGCTGGGTTCGCTCCTGAGTGCCGTGATCAGCTTCTTCGCCGTCGCCGCCGTGGTGTACTTCGTGTTCGTCTACCCGATGAACCGCATCAAGGAGCGTGCCGCTGCCCGCGCCGGGGTCAGCGAAGCCGGCGACGAGCCCAACCTGCCCACCGAGCAGGAGCTTCTCGTCCAGATCCGCGACCTGCTGGAGAAGCAGCCCCGCGCCTGACCCTCCCGGCCCGGTTCAGTAGTGCGGGGGGACGTCGCGGCGCAGCTGCTCGTCGTTCGGGCCGCGCTGCTGACCCGCGGATGCGGCGGACGCACCCGCGGCCGCACCCCCGGCAGACGCACCCCCGGCGGGCGCACCCGCGGCGGAATCATCGGCCCGCTCGTCCGCGGGCACCGGCTCGGCCGCCGTGCCGGGAGCGGGCGTGAGCTTGGCCCGGCGCGCGCCCGGGACCCGTTCGATCCGCTGGCGGTCAGTCGGTGACATCAAGGACGTGCTCCGGCGGTCAGTGGCCGAGGTCGAGGGGCTGCGTCGCCGTGTCGGCGGTCGGCCCGTCGGGCTGCACGCCCAGGAGCGCCGCGATCCGGGCGGCGACCGACGCCGGGTCGCTGTAGAGGTCGAAGGCGTGGACGCGCACGTAGTGCCATCCGAGACGCCGCAGGGTCTGCGGGCGCAGCCGGAGCGTTTCGCGCAGCGAGTCGGCCGCGGTCTCCGGGTCGCTCTCGGCCACGACGGCCTTCCCGCCGTGCTGCGCCACGAGGGGCAGGAGCCCGCGGTAGTGCACGTCGACGGCGAGCCCGAGGCGGCGGAGCTCCCGCGCGAGGGCGAGAGTGAGCGGATCGGCCAGGTCTTCCAACCGCGCATCGCGCCCGCGAGCGGCAAGGCCCCCGAGGATGCTCATGAGCGTGGCGGCGCCGTGCTCGAGGCGGCCCTCGTCGAACGCGGAGGGGCGGATCGACGACACGATGACCATCGACCGGCGCGCGCGGGTCATGCCGACGGTCAGCAGCCGCTCGCCATCCGGCGTCGACAGGTCGCCGAAGTCGCTGAGCACGCGGCCGTGCTTGGTGAGCCCGAACCCGAGGGAGAAGATGACCCGGTCGCGGCTCTCGGCGACGGATTCTTCGAGCGTGAGCACCGCGAACGGCTCGGCGGTGTCGCGGGAGACGAAGTCGGCCACATCCGACCGCCCGGCGAAGGCCGACTCGACCGCCGCGCGCACGCGCTCGGCGTGGCGCGCACTGGCGGTGACGACCATGAGCGACTCGGCGCCGCGGTTGACGGCGTGCTCGACCACGAGGGTCACCACGCGGGCGACCTCGGCGTCGGGGCTTTCCACCGCTCCGGTAATCGGATCGGGAGCTCCGGTGCCGCCCTCGACGTAGTCGACGCTCAGGCTGCCGCGGCCGAGGTACGAACCGGCCCACGGGAGAGAGACGATCTCGCCGCCGTAGAAGGCGTCGTTGACGAGCTCGGCGAGGTCTTCGCCGCCGGCGCGGTAGCTGCGGGTGAGGGTCGCCACCGGGAGGAGTTCGGCGAGGCGCTCGAACACCGACACGCTGTCGAAGGGCACCTCGTCCTCGGTGTCGTCGGGGGCGAGGGTGGCGCTGACGCGGAAGGGCGTCGGCTTCTGCGTCACCGGGTCGCCGAACAGGACGATCTGCCGGGAGCGGCGGATCGCGGGTACGGCTTCCGCGAGGCACAGGGCGGCAGCATCCGCGATGATGACGACGTCGAAGGGCTGCTCGTCGGGGATCTCCGGCACCTCGTACGGCGAGGCCAGCCACACCGGCGCGAGGGTGTTCAGCAGCCTCGGCGCGGCCGAGGCGAGTTCGCGGGGCGTCGTGAGGCCGCGCTTGAGCGCGTCCTTCAGGGCGGAGGCTTCACCGGGTTCGTCGACGATCCCGATCCGCCACTGCTTCGCCAGGTGCGCAGCGAGGAGAGGACCGGATGCGGCGGCGTGCGCCTCGTCGACGAGACGGAAGTCGCGTTCCAGGCGGTCGACGACGGTGGTGTTCGCGCCCAGGAGCGCCCGGTCGGTGCGGAGGAAGTGCTCCAGCGCCGACTGCCACCACGCGAATTCGAGCTCCTGCCCGACGCGGTCTTCTGGGACGTGCCGCACCGACATCTCGACCAGGAGCGACTCCAGGCCCAGGTGCGCGAGCTCGGAGCGCAGCTCGGCGCGCTCGACCAGGTTGTCGAAGAACTCCGACTCGGCGGCGAGGCCCGCAAGCGTGCGGACAAGCCGCTGCACGGGCATCGCGGCCAGGCGA
Source organism: Microbacterium sp. Z6_144 (assembly GCF_057197625.1). Taxonomy (NCBI): domain Bacteria; kingdom Bacillati; phylum Actinomycetota; class Actinomycetes; order Micrococcales; family Microbacteriaceae; genus Microbacterium; species Microbacterium sp. Z6_144. The sequence continues at coordinate 1,106,132 of NZ_JBXVPT010000001.1, read as the reverse complement.
TCGGAGCCGGAGCGTCCGAGGATCTGGTCCAGTTCGCTCAGCTCGGCGTCGGCGCGCTGCCACGCCACCGACACGTCGGCCAGGCCCAGCGGAACCTCGGGCGTGACACCGGCCTCGACGACGCGCTGCCATTCGGTGCGCTGCTGCTGGATGCGCATGAGCGCCTCGTACATGTCGGGCACGTGCACGCCGGGGCGCACGTATTCGCGCGACAGCCGCTTGAGGCGCCGCCGGTTCGGGCCGCTCATGTTCGGGGCGTCGCGCCGGGGCGCGTGGGCCTGGATGAGTTCGAGGAGGGGCCGCTCGAACACCGTGGGGCTGAAGCGGTCGAGCGAGTCGCGAATGCCGCCCAGGAGCCGGAGGTACTCCCCCAGCTCGGAGATCGTGTGGAACGGGCGCATCCGCGTCTGGGCGATGAGCTCGTACCCGCGCTCGAGGAGGCTCGACACGTGCTCGCGGTGGAGCTTGCCCGCGAGCCGGTGGGCGGCGCGGGCATCCTCGGTGCGGGTGAACGACACCCCGTACCACGGAGAGTCGTCGGGGCCGAAGCGGAACTCCCCCAGCCGTGCGGCCGCCGCGAGCGCCGCGGATGCCTCGGCGCGGCGGTTCGCGAGCCGCTCCAGGGTGGCGAAATCGAACCGGGCGCTCGTGGACGGCGCGGGCGAGAGCGCGGCGATCTTCGTCAGGGCGCGCAGGGTCTCCAGGACCGAGACGCCGAGGGAGGGATGCTCCGCCGTCACGGCCCCGCGGTAGTCGCGGAGCACTGTGCGCAGGCGCACGAGGGCGTCGTCGATCTCGGCGACCTTGGGCTGCTCGGCCTTCTCGTTGCGGCCGATCGCGCGGATCAGGTCGCGCCGCAGATGCGTGGGCGAGACGGCGAGGCCGGGAAGGCCGATCCCGGACAGGCGATGGCGGATGCCCTCGAGCGTGGAGCGGCGAGCGCTCACCACGAGCACGCGCTTGCCGGCCTGGACGAGCTGGCCGACGGCGTTGATCACGGTCTGGGTGCCGCCGGTGCCCGGCAGTGTGTGCACGGCGAGGGAGTGTCCGCTGGCGATCCGCGCGAGCACGGCCTCCTGCTCGGCGTCGGCGTCCAGGAGCAGGGTGTCGGATGCGGGTGACCGCTCATCCGCGCTCGTGACCACCGGATCGGCGCGGCGCACCGACACGCGCGAGCGGTCGTCGGGGTGACCGGCGAGGGCGTTCAGGACGATGTGGTCAAGGTCGGCGGTGTCGCGCGCCATCGCCGAGCCCACGTCGGCGAACGAGGAGATCACCAGGCGCGGGTGGACGATGAACGTCGGCAGGTGCCGGGTGAGCGCGCGCAGGTGGTCGATCACCGGCTGCGGCTTGAACACGCCCTGGTCGTACGCGAGACCGGCGAGCGCCGTGCTGTCGATGGGGATGCCGAAGTGGCCGCGGAACGCGCGGGCAAGCTCCGGGTTCAGGAAGAACGTGCCGTGGAGCTTGAGTTCGAAGTCGCCGTGGTGCCGGCGGATCGCGAGCGGGCGGAGCAGCACCGGCGCCGACCACGGGGCGCCGCCGATCTTCCACTCCGCCAGCCCCACCGCGAGGTGCACGGGCTCGATGCCGCGGGAGGTGCGCAGCTCGACGTTCTTGGCGGTGATGCGCTCGGCCGCCATGCGCGCGGAGCGCAGCGCCACCTCGTCGCGGAAGAGGTTGGACAGGAGCGTGGATCGCCCCGTGATGAACTGCGGGAGGCTTCCGGGGTGGGCCTTGGTGATGTCGATGCCGGCATCGGTGGCGTCGTCGAAGCGCAGCAGCGTCGATCGCCCGCCGAGGGTCGCCGCTTCCGCGCGCAGCCGATCCCGTTCGGGGTCGGCGACGTGCCGCACGGTCACACCGGGCTCCGCCACACCCAGATCTCCCGGGTTCACGGATGCGGCGTCTCTGTCCTGTTCGCCGATCACGGCGTTATCTCCTCGCCACACACGAGCCACAGTAGGCGCGGCAAGGCCCGCTGCTCGGCATCCCGCGCGGGTTTCGGACGATTCGCCAGACACGCCGCGCCATCGGGTCTTCCTCCCCAGGCCCGTTGTCACCGCATCCGTGCACAGGGTGGGGTCTCCCCCGTCGCCGCAGCGGACCGACCGGCCAGGATGGCTCCATGACCCGCTTCACCGCAGCCGTGCACCCCACCCCCGTCGGCGACGTGCTCCTCGCCTACGCGGACGAAGGCCTCGTGAGCCTGCAGGTCGTGCACGACGATCTCCCCGGCGCGCGCGAGCAGCTCGTGCGGCTCCTCGGCGCGGTGCCGGAGGACGACGACCGGGCGGCGGCGGCGGATGCGGCGGCGCAGCTGGATGCGTACTTCTCCGGCGAGCGGCAGGAGTTCGACCTGCCGCTGGACTGGCGGCTCACCCGCGGGTTCGGGCGGGCCGCGCTTGAGGCGATCCGCCGGATCCCCTACGGGGAGACCGCGGCGTACGGCGAGGTCGCGATCGTCGCCGGCTCCCCAGGAGCCGCGCGTGCGGTCGGCACGGCGTGCGCCACCAGCCCCTTCTCGATCGTCGTCCCGGTGCACCGCGTCGTGCGCTCCGACGGCACGATCGGCGAGTACGGGGGGCATCCCGAGGTGAAGGAGTACCTCCTCCGCCTCGAGCAGGGCTCGGGCGCGTAGGCCGCCCCGAGACGAGCCGAGGCCCCGGAACGGAGAGCTCCGGGGCCTCGGTCTCACCCGACCGCGCTAGTGCGACGTCGCCTTCTCGGCCCCGAAGCCGGTGAGCGAGCGCACCTCCATCTCGGCGGCCAGACGCGGATCCTCGGCGCCCCGCTTCGAGGTGACGGTGCCCAGCCAGCCGAGGAAGAAGCCGACCGGGATCGAGACGATGCCCGGGTTGTTGAACGGCCAGATCGCCACGCCCGTGTCGCGGAAGACGCTGGTGGGCGTGCCCCAGAACACCGGCGAGAGCACGATGAGGATGATGGCGGCGGCCAGGCCCCCGTACATGCTCCACACCGCGCCGCGCGTGCTGAAGCGGCGCCAGAAGAGCGAGTACAGGATCGTCGGCAGGTTCGCCGAGGCGGCGACCGCGAAGGCCAGGGCGACGAGGAACGCCACGTTCTGGCCCTGCACGCCGATGCCACCGAGGATCGCGAGGACGCCGATCACGATCACCGTGCGACGGGCGACCTTGACCTCACCATCCGGGGGCACGTTGCCCTTCTTGATGACGTTGGCGTAGATGTCGTGCGCGAACGACGCCGCCGCCGTGATCGTGAGCCCGGCCACCACCGCGAGGATCGTGGCGAACGCGACCGCGGAGATGAATCCGAGGAGGATCGGCCCACCCAGCTGCAGCGCGAGGAGCGGTGCCGCCGAGTTCACGCCACCGGGAGCGGCGGCGATCGTCTCTGCGCCGACCAGCGCACCGGCGCCGTAGCCCAGGACGAGCGTCAGCAGGTAGAAGAGGCCGATCAGCCAGATCGCCCACACCACCGAGCGGCGTGCTTCCTTCGCGGTGGGCACCGTGTAGAAGCGCATGAGCACGTGCGGGAGGCCCGCGGTGCCGAGGACGAGCGCGAGGGCGAGCGAGACGAAGTCCCACGGGTTCGCGCCGTACTGCAGGCCCGGGCCGAGGATGGCCTCACCGTTCGCCGAGTTATCGACCGCGGCCCCGAGCAGCGTGTTGAGGTTGAAGCCGTGGATCGCCAGGACCCAGATCGTCATGACCAGCGCGCCGCCGATGAGGAGGAACGCCTTGACGATCTGCACCCAGGTGGTGCCCTTCATCCCACCGACGAGCACGTAGACGATCATGAGGAGGCCGACGACCGCGACGACGATCGACTGCCCGAGGGTGTCGCTGACCCCCAGCAGGAGCGACACGAGTCCGCCGGCTCCGGCCATCTGCGCGAGCAGGTAGAAGAAGCACACCGCGAGGGTGGTGATGGCCGCGGCCATCCGCACGGGGCGCTGCTTCAGGCGGAACGACAGCACGTCGGCCATCGTGAACTTGCCGGTGTTGCGCATCATCTCGGCGACCAGCAGCAGCGCGACGAGCCACGCGACGAGGAACCCGATCGAGTACAGGAATCCGTCGTAGCCGTTGATGGCGATCGCGCCGCAGATGCCGAGGAAGGATGCCGCGGAGAGGTAGTCGCCCGAGATCGCGAAGCCGTTCTGCGGCCCGGTGAACGAGCGCCCGGCGGCGTAGTAATCGGCGGCGGTCTTGTTGTTGCGGCTGGCGCGGATGACGATGAATAGCGTCACCGCGACGAACGCCCCGAAGATCGAGATGTTCAGGATGGGGTTGTTCTCCACGGTCTGCGCCGCGGCGTGGACGGCTCCGAATACCTCGTTCACGACCGGGCCTCCTCAGCGCGCTCGAGTTCTTCCCGGATCTCTTCCGCGCGCGGGTCGAGCTTGCGGTTGGCGTACCAGACGTAGGTCATCGTGATCGCGAAGGTCGTCACGAACTGGCCGAGCCCGAACAGCAGACCCACGGTGATGTCGCCCATCACCCGCTGCGACATGAAGTCCCTCGCGAACGACGAGAGCAGAACGTAGACGAAGTACCAGACGAGGAACGCGATCGCGAGCGGGAAGATGAAGCTGCGTTGGCGCCGCTTCAGCTCTCGGAATGGCGGGGACTCCTCGACCGCGATGTAGTCGATGGCGCCTGGTGCGGCATCGGTACGCGGGTCCGACATGTGGCCTCCTTGCCTCATTGGCCCGGAACACGGCGCGCTCCGGATTGCAATAATTACCCGGCGCCGTGGTATGCCCGGTGATAGGGTCGACGCTACGAAGGCGGCGACGGGGCCGTCACCCCCGGAAGTAGGTAGTTCGTGGGAGCCACCACCGCCCAGGCCGACCAGGCAGATCTCGTCTCGCACGCCGTCGGAGAGCTCGCCCGCCGCACGCGCTTCCCTGTCGCGTTCGGGGGCCTCGAGCGTGACGGCGCCATCCACGTCACCTCCATCGCCGGCAGCAGGACGCGCAGCATCGAAGGCCTGGTCGTGCGGGAAAACCGCGGACTCGGCGGTCGCGCGTTCGTCGAGAAGCGCCCCCGGCTCGCCCTGGATTACCGCACGTCGCGCACCATCACCCACGACTACGATCGCGCGATCCTCGGCGAGGGCATCTCCACCCTGTTCGCGGTGCCGGTCATCGTGGCCGGATCGGCACGGGGCGTGCTGTACTGCGGCTCGTGGACCGAGGCCCCGGTGGGCGATGTGGTGGCGCAGCCCGCGTTCCGCGTGGCGCAAGATCTCGCTACCGAGCTGCGGGTGCGGGATGAGGTCGACCGCCGCATCTCGATGCTCCCGGTCATGCGCTCGGATGCGCCGCTTACCCCCGCCGCGCAGGAGGAGCTGCGCGAAAGCTACGCCGAACTGCGCAGCGTCGCCGCATCCATCCAGGACGACAGCCTGCGCCAGCGGCTCGCGCAGGTGGAGCGGCGGCTGGCCGCCCTCTCCGGCGCTGCGCGGAACGGCGCGCAAGGAGAACCGGAGGTGCGGCTCTCTCCGCGCGAACTCGACGTCATCGCGTGTGCGGCGCTAGGCGCCACGAACTCCGAGATCGCCGTGCAGCTGGATCTGAAAGAGACCACCGTCAAGTCGTACCTCGCGGCGGCCATGGGCAAGCTGGATGCGTCCACCCGGCACGCCGCCGTCACCCGGGCCCGGCGGCTCGGCATCCTCCCCTGAACAACCCCCCTCGGTAAGGTGTCACCATGGCTCGCAGAATCGTGCATCAGCTCGTCGACGACCTGGACGGCACCGTGCTCGAGCCGGGTGAGGGCGACACCGTCCTCTTCTCCCTCGACGGCACCGCCTACGAGATCGACCTGACCGACGAGAACGCCACCGCCCTCCGGGACGCGCTCACGCCCTACATCGAGGCCGCTCGCCCGGTGTCGTCTCGCCCGGGTGCCGGTGGTGCCGGGATGACCGGGAACCGCCCGCGTCGCCGCACCGGACAGCAGGACTACACCGCCGTCCGCGCGTGGGCCAAAGAGGAGGGCCTCTCCGTCTCGGAGCGGGGCCGCATCCCCGCATCCGTTCTGGAAGCGTACGAAGCCGCGCACTGAGCCTTTGAGCCGGGTGGGAATCGCCTGGCAATGGCGCCCTTTCCTTGAGGTGAGCGTGCGTTCTCGGCATCGTGGCTGCCTTCAGTCCGCAACGGAAGGAGCATCCATGCTCACGCTCACCGAGCAGGCGACAGACGCCGTCAAGACCATCACTGCCCAATTCCCGGAGGTGACCGACGGCGGGATCCGTATCGAGGGTTCCGGTGCGCCGGATTCGCAGTTCCAGCTCACCGTCGTCCCCGGCCCCGAGCCGGCCGACGAAGTGGTCGAGAAGGACGGCGCGCGCGTCTACCTCGACTCCGAGGCCGCCCTCGTTCTGGAAGACCGCGTCCTCGACGCCCAGGCCGACGGCCAGGGCGGCGTCCAGTTCGCCGTAACCTCCGCCCACCCCTAACCCCCCGCTTCCCTTCCCGAACGACGCCCCGGTCGCTGAGCCTGTCGAAGCGCCCGGGGCGCCGTTCGCGTCTCCCGGTCGCGTCCGCAGTGCCGCGCGAAGCGCCGATCGCTGAGCTTGTCGAAGCGTCCGGCCCCCGCTCCCCCGGTCGCCGCGCGAAGCGCCGGTCGCTGAGCCGAGAGCCGGTCGCTGAGCCTGTCGAAGCGTCCGGGCCCCCGCTCGGTAGACTTACCAAGCCAGCCTCTGTAGCTCAATGGAAGAGCAGTTCCGTCCTAAGGAAACGGTTGGGGGTTCGAGTCCCTCCAGGGGCACAGTCTCTTTTTGCCTCTGACCAGGTATTTCTTCTGTGGGCAGACCACCCAGAATGCGTTTTTGGCCGCTTTTTGGCCGCATTTGAGAAAGCTGTGAGCCGAAAACCAGGCAGATTCGACGCCCTTCACGGAGCGTCGTTCGACGCCTGAGAACGACGAAATCGAGCATTTCTGGCGTCCTAGCCTCGTCGAAAAGTTGAGCAGTGTGCTCTCCGGCGTTACGTCGGTCGGGCGTAGCGGGTCTGCGGACCTGACGGCAGTGCTACCAGCGGCATGGCGTCGTTGAGGCGCGTCGCGACGGCATCCAGGTCGTCGTCGAAGAGGTCGGCGTAGGTGTCGAGCGTCATGGCCGCCGAGGCGTGCCCGAGCATCCGCTGCACGGCCTTGACGTTGGCGCCGGAGCTGATCGCGAGCGATGCGGCGGTGTGGCGGAGGTCGTGAGGCGTCAGCCGCGGGATGGATGGGTCCGCAGCCTGCGCGCGGCGGACCGCGTTCGCGAACCATCCCTGCGCGCCTGAGTTGCGCATATGGTTCACGCCGTCACCGAAGAGCAGTCCTTCCGGGCCCCTGCCGGCGCACGCCTGCTCGATCATCGGAGCGAGCCGCTCGGGATACGGGACGGAGCGCCTCTCGTGCGTCTTGGGCGTGCCGACGTGGATCTCGTACGCGATCATCACCGCGTTCTCCTCGATGACGAGGCGTCGCCGCAGTCGGTTCACGCTGCGCACACGCAGCCCAGTCGCCTCGCCCCACCGCAGGCCGGTGTATGCCAAGGTCAGGATCATCGTCGGATGTGCCGAGCATGCCGCCAACGTCGCCACCTGGTCGTGCGAGAGATAGACGCGGCGCTTGCCTGGTCCGCTCCGAGGGAGATTTCGGATGTGCCGCGCCGGATTGTTCGCAAGGCGACGATCATCGATGGCGACATCGAGGATGCCTGCGAGGACTCCCAGCGCGCGAAGAACGACCGTGCGCGACTTCTCTGTCGCGAGCTCTGACACCCAGTCTTGAACTTCAGACCGCCGGATCGACCAGATCTCTCTGTCTGCCCAGACTGGAGCGACGTGGTTCTTCCACGCCCGCTCGAGCGTCATGTAGTACGAAGGCTTCGACATCGGCGGCTGCTTCGACCGCAGCCAGCTGTCGGCGAACATCCGGACCGGCACCCGCGACGCCACGGGATCGATGTACTCGCCCTTTGACTTGGACACGGTGACCATGGACAGGTAGAGCTTCGCCTCGCGCATCGTCGTGAAGCCGCGCTTCTGCGTTTCGGTGCGATCAGGCTTGCGGTAGCGCACTCGGTAGCGACGGCCATTCGCCGTTTCATACGGGGTGATGGTGCCCATCTCGACCTCCGCTCCGTGCCGCCTCGACGGTCAGTATCGGGCCAGTGTCGGACACTGGTCGGGCGCCGTCAACGCCGCAGACGACAGATGTGGATAGATGTTGGACAACGTCGTCAACTGGCGTTGGGGTAGAGGGGCGCCTCCCTCCGACGCCGAGAGTGTAGCGATCGGGCACGGCTCCGTTCCGGGCTTTCGCGACATAGGCTCGGTCCTCCGCTGCGCTCCGGTCCTGCGCTATTTCACGGTCCCGGCACTCCGCCGAGCCTGATCGCTGGTGGGCTGATTGTCGGGCGACGGCGTGTGCCCACGCGACGCATAGGATCGCGATACGTGCAACCGAGGGGTAGCAAGACTTGAGCAATAACCACGCCACGTTCATCTGGTCGATTGCGGATCTGCTTCGCGGCAGCTTCAAGGCGCACCAGTACGGCGACATCATCCTCCCGTTCACGGTGCTGAGACGCCTCGACGCAGTGCTCGCCCCGACCAAGAAGGCGGTGTTCGCGGCCGTCGAGCAGGCCGACGCCGACGGCATTCCCGTCCGCGCGTCATTGCTGCGCAACAAGGCGGGCCACGAGTACTCGTTCTGGAACGAGTCGAAGTTCGATCTGAAGACGGCGCTGGGCGACTCCGAGAACCTCGCGGCGAACCTGCTCGACTACGTCACCGGCTTCTCGGCGAACGTCAAGGACATTTTCGACAAGTACAAGATCTCCGAGCGCATCGCCGAGCTCGACGAGCACGACCTGCTCTTCCTGGTCACGCAGCGCTTCGCCGCCGTCGATCTGTCCCCGACGGCGGTGCCCAACGAGGAGATGGGTCACATCTTCGAGGAGCTGATCCGCAAGTTCGCGGAAGCCTCTAACGAGACCGCCGGTGAGCACTTCACCCCTCGCGACGTGATCGAACTGATGGTTGACATCCTGCTCGCCCCCGAATCGGACACCCTCGCGAAAGCGAACGTGGTCCGCTCGGTCTACGACCCGACCGCGGGTACCGGGGGGATGCTGTCGGTCGCCGAAGACCACATCCGCAGCGCCAACCCGACCGCCACCCTCACCCTCGCCGGACAGGAGATCAACCCGCAGTCCTACGCCATCTGCAAGGCCGACATGACGGTGAAGGGCCAGTCGGTGGATGCCATCTTCTTCGGCGACACCCTCATCAACGACGGCCACGCCGGCGCCACCTTCAGCTACGGGCTGTCGAATCCGCCATTCGGCGTGGACTGGAAGAAGCAGCAGAAGGCCGTCACCGACGAGCACATCCAGCGGGGCTACGCGGGACGCTTCGGAGCCGGCCTGCCCCGGGTCTCGGACGGGTCGATGCTGTTCCTGATGCACCTGATCTCGAAGATGCGCAGCGCCGAGGACGGCGGCGGCCGTGCCACGATTGTGCTCAACGGCAGTCCCCTGTTCACCGGCGGGGCCGGGTCAGGGGAGTCGAACATCCGAAAGTGGGTTCTCGAGCGCGACCTGCTCGAAGCGATCATCGCCCTGCCGACCGACATGTTCTACAACACCGGCATCGCCACCTATATCTGGGTGCTCGCCACAAAGAAGCACGCCGACCGCATCGGCAAGGTGCAGCTCATCGACGGCACCAAGCTCTTCCGCAAGATGCGCAAAGGCCTCGGGTCAAAGCGCAACGAACTCGGGGCGGAGGACATCGCCACCCTTGTGAGGCTCTACGAAGGTGAGACGGATGCCGCGCGCTCGAAGACCTTCGCCAACGAGGACTTCTTCTACCGCACGATCACCGTCGAGCGCCCCCTGCGCCTGAACTGGGCGCTCACGCCCGAGCGTCTCACGGTGGCGCAGGAAGCCAAGCCGCTCACCAAGGTCGACCTCGCGCCGCTCCTCGCACTAGTCGAACGCGCACAGCGAGATGAAACGCCGACCACAGACTTCGCGGCGTTCCGCACGCACCTCGTCACCCGCCTCGCCGAGGCAGGGATCACCCTCACTGCGCCGCAACTCAAGGCGCTCCTCTCCGCGCTCTCGGAGCGCGACGAGCACGCCCCGATGGTCCTGGATGCGAAGAAGCGCCCCGAGCCCGACCCCACGCTCCGCGACACCGAGAACGTCCCCTGGAACGAAGACATTCACACGTATTTCGAGCGCGAGGTGAAGCCTTTCGCACCCGATGCCTGGATCGACGAGTCCAAGACGAAGGAAGGATGCGAGATCCCCTTCACCCGCCACTTCTACCAGTACGTGCCCCCGCGCTCCCTCGAGGAGATCGATGCCGACCTGGATGCAGTGCTGGGGCGGATCCGGGCACGGCTCGAGGCGGTGAAGGCGTGACCGAGCTCAAGCCGTATCCGGAGTACAAGGAGACTGCGGTGGAGTGGCTAAGGTTGATCCCCGCGGATTGGCATGTGCAACCGGTCAAATCGGTGTTTCGTGAGCGCAAGGTTAAATCCTTGCCGCGGGATGAGCACCTCACGCCGTCTCAGACCCATGGAGTGCTACCCCAGTCCGAGTACATGACTCGAACGGGGAACAAGGTGGTACTGAACCTCACCGGTGCGGACTCCATGCGCCACGTTGAGCCGAACGACTTCATTAGCCATCTTCGGAGCTTTCAGGGGGGGTTCGAGCATTCCAGACTGGCTGGCAAGGTGAGCGCGGCCTACACCGTCATCGAACCGCTTCACGGCGCGGTGCCCGGATTTTTCAGGTACCTGTTCAAGTCCAGTCTGTATATCCAAGGGCTTCAAACCACTACCGATCAGCTTCGCGATGGCCAATCCATTCGTTTCGCGCAAATAGCCCTTCTGCCGCTTCCCGTGCCTGACGTTGACACGCAGGACTCTGTCACGAGGTTCCTCGACCGGGAGACGGCGGAGATCGACGCGTTCATCGCGGATCAGGAGGAGCTCATCGGGCTGCTCGCCGAGCGACGTGCCGCGACGATAAGCCACGCCGTCACCAAGGGCCTCGACCCTTCCGTCCCCACGAAAGACAGTGGGGTGGACTGGCTAGGTGAGGTACCCAGGCACTGGGCAGTCACCCGTCTTTCGCGCTTCTTCAGTGTCACGTTGGGGAAGATGCTTGACGCAGGAAAGGCGGCCTCCCCAGGGGCTGCCGTTCTCCCGTACATTCGCGCTGCGAATATTCAGGAGTCCGGCCTCGACACCACATCCGTGAATGAGATGCCATTCACGGCCGACGAAGTGCGCAGTCTGGATCTTCGCGCAGGCGACTTGTTGGTCGTCGAGGGTGGCGCCGTGGGGGTCAACGTCCACTTGGATGTGAGTCTGGAAGGCTGGAGCTTCCAAAAGACTGTCAATCGAGTTCGCCCGCGTACCGCTTCGGCAAGTACCCGTTATCTGGCTTTTGCGTTAGACGCATTGCGCTGGAACGGAGTGATTGACATGGTCGCGAACAAGTCGACGATCGCGCACCTCACGGCCGAGAAGCTTGAGCGTCTCATCGTAGGTTTTCCGCCGGCGCAAGAGCAGCAAGATATCGCGAGCTATATTTTCTCAGAAGCCGCCGAGCTCGACGCCGCGATTGCAGATGCCAGGGAGGCAATAGCGCTTTCGCGGGAGCGGCGGGCCGCGCTCATCTCGGCGGCGGTCACAGGCAAGATCGACGTACGCGAGGCGGCATGATGGGCCTCATCTTGGCGCTCCCGATTCGTGACGCTCACTCCAGAGCCGTCGCGTCGGCGACGACCGACTGAAGGGTAGGCCGTGGCGATTCAGCACGAGGACGTGTTCGAAACTGAGCTCTGCGAATTCCTCGCTGTGCACGGGTGGGAGTATTCCCCGAACGCCGCCGGGTATGACCTCGAGCGGGCACTGTTCCCCGTCGATGTGTTCGCCTGGCTTGAGGCGACGCAACCGGAGCAGCTGGACAAGCTGGTGAAGCCAGGAGCGAACGAGGCATCCCGCGATCTCGGACGCAAGCAGATCCTCGACCGCATCGTTGCGGCGCAGACAACTGACACCATGAACGGCGGTGGCACGCTGAACGTGCTGAAGTCGCCCATCGGCGTGCTGAACGCGAAGTTCTCGCTGTTCCAGGCGCGTCCGGCGACGTCGCTGAACCCGAAGACGGTCGAGAGGTTCGCGGCGAATCGACTGCGCGTGATGCGTCAGGTGACGTACTCGGGCAAGCACGCGAACCGCATCGATCTGGTGCTGTTCGTCAACGGCATCCCGGTCTCCACGATTGAGCTGAAGACCGACCTCACCCAGAACCTTGCTGCTGGGCTCAAGCAGTACGCGCAGGACCGTAAACCCGAGGGAGAGCCGCTGCTCACGTTCGGCCGCGGCGCGCTCGTGCACTTCGTCGTCACCAATGAAGAAGTGCACATGACGACGAAGCTCGACGGCCCGAACACCCGCTTCCTGCCCTTCAACCGCGGCAACAACAACGGTGCCGGCAACGCAGCGATCCCCGGCTCGAGCCCGACGGCGTACTTCTGGGAAGAGATTCTCGACCGCGACACCTGGCTCGACCTCATCGGCCGGTTTCTGCACTACCGGTTCGAGGAGAAGACCGACCCCATCGACAACAAGAAGACCTACGCGAAGTCTTTGCGCTTCCCGCGGTATCACCAGTGGCGCGCAGTGTCGAAGCTCGAGCGCGCGGTCCTGGCGGAAGGCCCCGGTCGCAACTATCTGATCCAGCACTCGGCGGGGTCGGGGAAGACCGATTCCATCGCGTGGGCGGCGCATCGAATGGCGCAACTCCATAACCCGGACGGAACGAAGGTGTTCGACGGGGTCATCGTCGTCTCAGATCGGCAAGTCCTCGACGGGCAGCTGCAGCGGGCGGTTGAGCAGCTGGAGACGACGGCGGGGGTGTTCCAGCCGATCACCCGAGGCGGTGACGCGTCCAAGTCCGCACAGCTCGCCGAGGCGCTGCTCGCCGGCAAGCAGATCATCGGGGTGACCCTGCAGACCTTCCCCCACGCCCTCGAGACCATCGAGAAGAACACCGGACTCGCGGGTCGCAGGTATGCGGTCATCGCCGACGAGGCGCACTCGTCGCAGAGCGGCGAGGCGGCGGCATCCCTCAAACAAGTTCTCACCGCAGGAGCGCACAACGCGGTCGACGAGGATGAGACGACTATTGACGTGGAGGATGTCCTCGCCGACGTTATGGCCCGCAAGGTCGGCATCGGCACGATCTCGTTCCTCGCGTTCACCGCGACGCCCAAGGGCAAGACGGTCGAGCTGTTCGGCCGTGAGGACGAGAGCGGAGTCAAGCGGGCGTTCGACCTGTACTCGATGAAGCAGGCCATCGAGGAGGGGTTCATCCTCGACGTGCTGAAGAACTACCTCCCATACGATCTGGCGTTCAGCCTCGCCCACACCGACTCCGCTACTGGGCTGGATGTCGAGATCGACACCGCGAAAGCGGGAAGCGAGGTGATGCGGTGGGTGCGTCTGCACCCGACGAACATCGCGCAGAAGGTCGCGATCATCGTCGAGCATTTCCGCGCGAACGTGCGGAGCGAGCTTGGCGGGCGGGCGAAGGCCATGGTGGTCACCGGGTCACGGAAGGAGGCGGTGCGGTACAAGCTCGCTATCGACGCCTACCTGAAGGAGCACAAGCTCGACAGCCAGCTCGGCACTCTCGTGGCCTTCTCCGGTACGGTGACCGACCCCGACTCCGGACCGGAGGAGTTCACCGAGCCCTCCCTGAATCCGGGGCTCAAGGGCCGTTCGTTGGAGGCCGCGTTCGGGGGCGACGAATATCAGGTGATGATCGTCGCGAACAAGTTCCAGACGGGGTTCGACCAGCCGCTGCTGGTTGGTATGTACGTGGACAAGAAGCTGTCGGGTATCACCGCGGTGCAGACCCTGTCGCGCCTGAACCGGGTGATTCCCGGCAAGGAGAACACCTACGTCATCGACTTCGTCAACGACCCGGACGAGATTCTCGCCGCGTTCCAGACGTACTACGAAGACGCCGAGCTCACCCAGCCGTCTGACCCGAATATCATCCACGACATGCTCGGCAAGCTCCGCAGTATGAGCATCATCGACCCGCGCGACGTGGATGCCGTGGTGAACGCCTGGCTCACGAGATCCAGCCATAACACGCTCTACTCCCACATCAAGGCGTCCCGTGACGTGTTCTGGACCCGCTGGAACGACGCCGTCGAAACGTCGGACGACCTCGAGAAGGGGCGCCTCGAAGAGTTCCGCGGAACGGTCTTCGCATTCGTCCGGGCCTACGACTTCCTCTCGCAGATCATGGACTACGGCGACACCGACATCGAGAAGTGGGCGATATTTCTGCGGGTGTATCGCCGGGTCATCGAACGGCAGGACGCCGACCCCGCCGCGATCAACACCGACGACATCGTTCTTACCCACTACCGGCTGCGCAAACTCGACGCCCAGAACCTCGGCCTGAGTTCTGGCGGTTCGGGGGAACTGGCGGGCATCACCGCGGCGGGATCCGCCCAGCCGCGTGAGGCGAAGTACGGACTTCTCCAGGACGTGATCGACAAGATCAACGGCCTGTTCGCCGGCACCGATGTCGACGAGATCAACGGGGTCAGCGCGGCCGAGACGATCCTCCGCCACGTGGTTGACAACCCGAAGATCCAGGCCGAGGCGATGGCCAACACACCCATCGACTTCGAAACGTCGCCGACCATCGTCGCCGAACTCGAAGACGTCATGTATGCATCCGCCGCAGGGCACAGCAACGCCATGAAGGCGCTTCTGCAGAAGAGCGACTTCACCTCTATCGTGAACGTGCTGGTGGCGATGGGCCTGTACGAGAAGACGCGGGGCGAAGCGGAGCGGGCAGCGACGGCCTGAACGCGTCGCCCAGCAGTCCGCTTCGCCCATCTAGGCGTCGGGCGAGAGACATCGACACCTCCTCCGTGCAGTGTCGTCGAAGGGTTGCGCGGAGTCTGGGTGCTCTGCACCTACGGCGCCCCTGCTAGGACCGATAGCCTTCATCGGGCTGGACCATTCACGAACGCCACAAATCAGATCCCTGGGAGTGACAAGATGTCCGATCGGTCGTTCGAGGTGTTCAAAGTCTGGTTGATCCTGATCGCCACATTGCTGATGGGGCTTGGGATTCTCCTGCTTGTCCTCTCGGCCGCCTTCGCAGGATTCTGGGCGACGAGTTGGCCTGAGGAGTGGAGGAGCTTTTGGACACAGTTCATGGTGTCCATTGGGGCGGCGAGTCTTTCTGTTGGTCTGGCGCTCCTGATTACAGACGTCATTCTCAAGCCAATATTTGCGCGGGACATGCTGAGACTCGCAAATCTGAAGCAGCGAATCGCCGACATAGGCCTCCTTGAACTCGGATCTACAGCTCGAATCGACTGGGAGCTTCTCTTCGGTCGAGCACGGAGAATTCAACTGGTAGTAACCCACCCAGATGTATGGATCGCAAGCAACCTCATGCTTGTCACTGGCTGTGCGCGCAGAGCTTGTGCCGTCCAGATCTACGTCGCGGACCCGGACAGTGAAGCGAGTGAGCTGGCGGCAAAGGAGCTGGGCATTGATGCCGAGGTTTATCGGGCCCAGGTTCGGAGTCTCGAAATTCGAGTGGCCGAGGAATGGCGAAGAGTTCAAGCACCGCACAAGTCGTCGCGGCTCGACGTCTACCGGCTCAACGGGGCTCCATCCTCGGCCCTTTCTCGATTCGATGCCGAGAGCGTAATCCCGATCCCTGCTAGCGCGACGGACACTCCCGCGACGTGGATGTATCTTCAGCTGGAGGGTAGCGGCCACTCCGAAGTTCACCAGTGGGCTGAGGCGCGATGGGAGGGCGTTTCCCGGACTGCAGCACGCGTGCCAGCTTGGTCGAGCGCGCCGTCCAAACCGAACGCCCAAGACACTCGCGTGCGACTAAAGACAATGCTCTCGGTAGCGGACGGAGACGACCAGTGAAAGCAACGTTGCGCGAAACGCGGTCTCAGGACATCAACCTCAACGCGCTGCTAGACGGCATCGACGAGGGGCAGGTCGTCCTACCCAACTTTCAGCGCGACTTTGACTGGAGCGACGGCGACATCCGTTCCCTCCTCGGCACGGTTCTCAACGGGTGGCCGATGGGCAGCCTTCTGCTGATCGAGGGTGAGGACAATAACGAGTTCTATGCACCACGCGCGGTTGAGTCCGCCCCGCCAGTGGCCTCCTCGCTTGTCTACATCATCTTGGACGGGCAGCAGCGGCTGACATCGTTGTACCAAGCTTTGACCGCTAGAGGGGACGCCATATTTGCGCTGAAGCTCGATCCCGAGATCGACTACTCGGACATCGATGCATTAGATGACGCCATTGTGAGCATCAACCGCGATGTCTGGCAACGGGCAACTGAACGAGCCTTGCTGCACGACGAAAGGCTGCTGCCGTTCAGTGCACTCCGGGATGCAGCGTCGTTCTACGACTGGCGCGACAGTGCGAACCTCGAGCCGGAGTTCGAGCTCTGGATCACACGAGTCTTTAGAGAACACTTGTCGGGTATTCATACGTACCGGGTGCCGTCGGTGATCGTTGACAGTCGGATCTCACCATCTGCCGTCGCGAGAGTGTTCGAGCGGGTCAACCGGACCGGAACCAAGCTCGGCACCTTCGACCTGATGGTTGCGAAGTCCTATTCTGCAGGTTTCAACCTCCGTGCGGCATGGGACGAGGCTCAAGTCGAGTACCCCATCCTTCGGTCCATGCTCAAAGAGGACGGCTTGCCCATCCTGTCCGCGATCGCGCTCAGGCTGAAGCAGGATGTACGACAGAGCGCAGTCATGGATCTGACCCGGTCGGAAGTTGAAGAGGAGTGGCTGGATGCAGTGCGGCATTACGCCGCTGCCGCGACCTACGCCTTCGAACGGTTGGGCGTTTTGGACCCCGACTGGGTCCCGTATCGGCAAATGCTCACGGTGCTTGCCGCCGTCGACTACGCACATCCACTCGATGGGGTGGATGACGCCTTGAACCGGTGGTTCTGGACGACCGGGTTTGGTCGGAGGTATGACGCAGCTTCGAACACACGCGCAGTCGCTGATTACCGAGATCTCCTTGCCAAGCGGGACCCTGTAAAAAACTCACTCGCACTTGTTCGCGAGCCCGCGCTCGAAGCGACCAAGGGCCAGCAGGGTGCCTGGCACCGAAGCTACCTGTGCTCTCTCGCCGCGCGCGCAGTAGCGCGCGACCCACATCTTCTGCAGGGCGGGGTCACCGCGCGGTCGGTGTATCCGCGCAACAGCGGCGGTCTCGAGCCGCCCCTTCATCTTCGTAGTCTTACGTTTGCTCTGTGGGACGCAGGCAGCAAGGAACAGATACCAGACGTCGGAGCTGAGAAACGCGACGATGTCGAGGCCGCGAGCCTTGACCAGCAACTCACGGAACTGATGGCGTTTCTTGTCGACTCGCGTGGCGTAGACGCGGCGATCGTCAGCGCCGAGGATGCGAATGTTCAGGCGTCGATTCTGGATGAGATGGTCGCCAACGGCTGATACACAAACCCGAAGACAGGCACGAGGCTCGCCCCTGGTTTCTGATGCATGCGATGTCGGCGTCCGAGTGGAGCGCCCGCCTAGCATGATGGGGCGACATGACCGCGGGTTTAGGCACAACCCAGCAACCGGGCCTGGAAGCGACGAGCGATGCACGCAGGCACCGTTCAGTGGGGCGGTGATCCGGGCGCCATTCTGAAGCATCCGGCTGCACTCACCTGCGCACCGCAAAAAATGCTGGCCAGCGGCAAAAAGTAGTCATACCCTGGCGCCATGCGCGGGGGCCTGCAGCGGTGGAAGAGAGGCGTCGGATCCGGTGGGGTCGGGCGAGCGATCGACTACGCCGTCAAGGGAACGTGCGACGCCCATCTGCACCTTTCGACCGGCACCGATGCGCTCGAGTCGTACAGCAACGCCGCCGATGCGGGCGTCACCCGATTCATGGTGACGGACGGCGCCATCACCGCCGATCAGCTGTCGGCGGATGCTCTCCGGGTGTGGCTGACCGGCCATGACCCGGTCACCGGTGAGGAGCGCGGAACCCCACGACTCAGCGCCGATGCCGACCTCCTGCTCGATGCGACGCTCAACCACCCCAAGTCGTTCAGCATCGCCGCGCTCGTGCATCCGGATCTGGCGACCGAGTTCGAGTCGCTGCAGGACCGCCTGCGCGACCGGATTCTGACCACCTGGCTCGACGAGCTCAATGCACGTCGCGGGCACGGTGGACTTATCCGGGAAGACATCACCCGCATCGAGGTCGTCGAGCTCGACCACCGTCGCTCGCGTGCGCTCGACCCGCATGCCCACCGCCACCTCTGGCTGAACGTGAAGGTGCTCGGCGCCGACGGCAAGTGGTCCAACGTCGACTCGCGGGTCGCGATGAAGCTGCACACGCTGATCAACGCCGAGGGCGATCTCGCTGCGCGCACCGATCCACTGTGGGTCGCAGCGCTTGCTCGCCATGGATTCACCCTGGATGGCGACGGCGAGGTCGCGGAACTGGCGGTGGTGGTCCGGCCTTTCTCACGTCGGTCGGCGCAGATCGAGGCAAACCGAGCCAAGCTCATCGCGGAGTGGAGTGCCGAGCACGGAGGCGCGAGCCCCAGCACCCGAGTCCTGACGCAGATCGATCGTCGCGCATGGGGGATGTCGCGCCCGAACAAGCCCACCAACCTCGACGAGCAGTCGTGGGAGGCCACCGTCCGCGACGAGATTGCGGGGCTCCTCCCCCGGCTCGCTCTCGACCAGGCGCCGGTTCCATTCGTCCCGACGCCGCTCGACGAGCTGGACCTGGACCTTCTTGCTGACGCCGCGGTCGTTGATGCCGACGAGCGGTCCACCCGCTCCGGCGGCCGGTTCAGTTCGTTCGATCTCCGGGCTGGCGCCGTGCGCGCTCTCTCACGCAGCGGAGTGGTTGCGGCCCGAAACGAGCTGGCCACGACGATCAATGCGATCACCGACCGAGCACGTCGCAAGTCCGTGCGGCTGGTTAAGGATGCTGACCTTCCTGGCCATGTGAAGGCGTTCATGGCAACCGGAACGGTGCGGCTGAAGGTTCGCCTCGCGGGCCGTCTCGACGCTCTCGCGACTCCGGGTCGCTCACTGCTGCCGCAGGAGCTGCGCCAGGCCGCAGCATCCGCGGCGGATGTCGACCAGCTGGATACCTCGCAGCTCGCGGCTGCGGGCGCGATCGCTGGAACCGGCGGACTTGTCGCGATCACCGGGCCGGCCGGCGCGGGCAAGACCACGATGCTGCGGGTCGCGTACGAGGGGTTGCGGGGACAACACCGACGGATGCTGGTCGTCGCGCCGACCCGCAAGGCGGCGTCGGTCGCGTCACGCGAGGTGGGTGCCGAGGCGTCGAGCCTGCACGCCCTACTCGCCGACCACGGCTACCGCTGGAACACTGACGCCGCCGGCGCGCAGGTGTGGACCCGGCTGTCGTTCGGCGAGGCGGACCCGGACAGTGGGGTCGTCTATCGAGGGCCGTCGCGGTTCGTGCTCCGACGTGGCGACCGGATCGTCGTGGACGAGGCCGGCATGGTTGACCTGCAGACGGCGGACGCGCTCGTCGATCTCGCAATCCGACAGCAGGTGGGCGTGGCGATGGTGGGTGATCCGTACCAGGCGCTTCCGGTCGGACACGCAGGAGCAATGGCATCCGCGGTGCGCTTTGCGACAGCATCCGTCGAACTCGACACGGTGCACCGGTTCAGCGACCCGGAGTACGCCGCGCTCACGCTTCGCCTGCGCAATCCACGCGACCGGGACGACGCGCTCACCGTTGCAGGAGAGTTGCTCGAGTGTGGGCACGTCCATCGAGCGCGGAGCGCGGAGGAAGCGCGCGACGCGATGGTTGCGGCGTACTTCGAGTGGCACGCGCGCGGGAAGCGGGTCGCGCTGATCTCGGGCACGAACAGCGAGGCAGACGCGATCAACGATGCGATCCAGCAGCGCCGCGTCGAGGAGGGCGAGCTGGATGCCACGGTACCGGCGCTCGGGATGGGCGAGCAGCGCATCCTCGTCGGCGACACCGTGCAGACGCGTCGGAACGATGCGCGCACCGGAGTCGAGAACCGTGCGCAGTGGGTGGTGCGCAGGATCCGCGACGACGTCATCACGCTCGCGTCGGCGAGCGACAGTGGCGAGATCCGTGCCGTGAGTCGCGCGTACGCGCTTGAACATGTACAGCTGGCGTACGCGTCAACGGTGCACGGCATCCAGGGCGAGACGACGGATGCGGCCGTGGTGGGACCGGATGTCGACGCAGCCGGGCTGTACGTCGGACTGACCCGAGGGCGTCACCAGAACGTCGCGATCACGGTCGCGCGGACCGACGAGGACGCGATTGCACAGGTCGGCGCAACGATGATGCGCGGGACGACCGAGCTCACGATCCAAGACGCGATGCGCGCCGCGCACGCCGAGCTGCGGCGGGCTGCGCGAGAGCGGGAGACTTCCGCCCCTCGGACCGCACCGCGCGCGTCTCCCTCGCGTGGCGGGCTCTCTCTCTAGTCGCGCACCGAGGTGTCCGCCCGCTCGCCGGTATACTCCGAGTATGACTACGACCATCAAGGTCAGCGACGAGCTCCGCGACCGGCTTAAGGAGCAAGCTGCGCGTGACGGGCGCACACTCGGCGCTCACCTCGCGCATCTCGCGGACGCTGAGGACAGACGATGGCGTCTCCACCTGCTGAAGTCCGCGATCGACGCGTCGAGCAGCGCCGATGCAGATTCCCACGCTGCGGAGACCGAAGACTGGGAGCGCACCGAACTGGCCGACGCTTCGTGACGACCCCCGACCTTGCTCCGGGCGTCGTGGCATGGGCGGCGCTCGAGCCCGTCCGCGGCAGAGAGCAAGGTGGTCACCGCCCGGTGCTGGTTGTTGCATCCGCCGGCTACTTGGATGCTGTGACGACCCTCGTCATCGTGTTGCCGATCACAACCACCGACCGCGGGTGGCCGAACCACGTTCGCGTCGACGGGCCGAGCGGGCTGGCCCGGCCATCGTGGGTCATGACCGAGCAGCCCCGCACGTTGTCGCGGGACCGACTCACGGGGGTGGCCGGCGAAGTGTCGATCGACTGTCTCGCAGAAGTACGCACCTGGCTGGGCGACTTCCTCGATCTCTGACCGGCCTGACGACTGCAGACGTGAGGTCTTGGCATCAGCGGTCGCGGGCTTCGGCAGCGTTGCAGTTAGCGGAGCGCAATCGGGCATATCTGCGCGCGGGGCACGCGAGGGGTTTGCTCCACAGCCGGGCCGCACATGGAGACGCTCCAGCCACGCTTAATCGAGGACCGGGATACGTGCACTCGAGGGCGGGCTGACGAGCCCATGTCGGCGGCTGAAGATATTGTGCTGGCATGGAAACGCTATTCGGACCGCGCGGCGACGGCGTCGCCTGGAACGAGGATAACGATGCGATTCGCGACCTCCAGGGACGCGTTATCGGTTAGCTCTATGACGATGCCGTCTATGGGGTACGCGGCCACCATGTCGGCTACTTCAATGACGGACTGTTCCGGGACAACCGCGGCGCGGTGGTGGCTTGGAGCGAAGGAGCCACCGGCGGACCGGCGAAGCCAGCGCGTGCTGCCCGCCCGTGCCGCGCGACCCGCGCGGGCTGCGCGGTCGGCGAGGACGGCTCGCGCAGCACGCGCGGTCAGTTGGTCGGATCGGTCGATTTCCAATTGGTTGTCGTCGTCATAGTCCGGAAGACTTGCGCTCGGGGGTTAGCAGAGCAGGCCTCTTCACTGACCATGTGGTGGTGAACGCGCACACACCAGCACCGGCCACGGGGCGCCTGCCAATGGCAGAGCCGCCCAGGTCGACTCACCCGCGTCGTCGGGCGCACCGCTCGGGCAAATGGCGGACGTAATGCTTGCTTCTCCGAGAGAAGGCGATAGGAAGAACGCCGTGAGGAGTGCCCATGAACTCTTCATGCTTACGTCTGTTGACGCGCACCGGAGGCGTCAGCGTCGGCCAACTCGCGTCACGATTCAGATCCGGTCCGACCCATCGACCATCACATGCGCGCGGGGAAGACGTCCGTACTCTTCCATCCAGTCCCCGCCGACTATTGGCACTGTGGGGACGTCGTCGGCGAACCGTGCGGAGGCCGACTCGTTTGGAGCCTGCGATTGGCGACGGTGAGCCAACTCCTCTGCACGGACCCGTACCTCAGATGCGCCTCCGTCATCGAGCTGCACCTCCCTGAGCAGCTTGCTCTGGCTGTCGCGTCGGTACCAGTCCTGCTTGCCATCGGGGTGCAGTACAAGCCACAGCTCGGCTGTTCTGATGTCCGGCGCCCGAGGTGTCAACCTGTCCCGGCGCAGACGCTGCCATGCGTCGCGCCACCGAAGGAACACCTCGTCACCGGGTCCATCCGGAAGTGATGTCTTGATAGCTGCGAGCTTCTTGTCGGTGATGCCGCGCTTTTTCAGGCCGGGGTCGCCGGCGAGGGCGAGCGCCGTGCGAGGGTACTTCTTGAGAATGGCTGGGTCAGCGAGGCGATCGCAGATGAACGAGACCAGCTGGTTCACCGCGTGTCGCGATTGTCGAGCCTCGCTCGCGGTCGGGGTATACCCGGAGTGGGCGACTCGATTCCGAAGGTCAGCAGCGTCCTGAGCCCAACTACCTGCGGGCGTCCTACTCTTCAGGTCCCAGTTCGCCCCCAGACGGTGTGGAAGCTCCCGGCGTACCCGTGCAGTGACGCCGTCCTCACCGCGCCATCCGGCTGCAGCCTGTTCTGGCGTCATCGCCTCTTCCCATTCGAGATGAAGGACCAGCTCATCTAGGAGCGTCTCTGCGGCGACCCCGAACAGGATCGTCGACAGCCGGAAGTCACCGGAAATCGACAAAGCGACGTTGGCTTCGCGCAGCAGGTCCATGTGCGTAGAAAACGCCCCGTCATCGGCTCTGTATCGTGCTCCGTTCAGGTGGTCGA
Source organism: Microbacterium sp. Z6_144 (assembly GCF_057197625.1). Taxonomy (NCBI): domain Bacteria; kingdom Bacillati; phylum Actinomycetota; class Actinomycetes; order Micrococcales; family Microbacteriaceae; genus Microbacterium; species Microbacterium sp. Z6_144. The sequence continues at coordinate 1,083,123 of NZ_JBXVPT010000001.1, read as the reverse complement.
GTTGCTCTACCGTCAGCGCCGTGGGCTGCACGATCCGCGACACGCTCACCGGGTTCACGAGCACGATCTGCGTTGGTGCGGGTGCGTCTTCGTCGGGTACCGTGCGACGGAGGAGGGTGGGGATCACAGCGGGAAGACGCTGCCGAGTAAGCAACGGCATCGCAACGCCCTGCGAGATAAACAAGGCCTGTTGCCAGGCTCGGATTTCGGCAACCACTATGTCTAGCCCCGCGTGCAGTCTGTCCGTAATGCCGTCGCTGCCGAGCGCACCGGCGTCGTGCGGGCCCGCCCACCTTAGTTCGCCGTCGACAACGCCACGCACGGAGCTAGCGGGCCGGCTCTCCCACGCAACATGATCGAGCAAAATGACCTCCGGCAGTTGCGGAAGCTTGCCGATGCAACGCAATGACACAACGCATTCAGCCACCATCGTCATGCCGATTCCCATCTCGCGCAGCTTCGACGCCCCCGTCGTCGTGCCGGCTGCAGGAGCGTCCAACGTGTTCCGCTTTTCTTCCGGAGAGATGAAGGCACCCTCTCGCACTTCGGCGCCAGTTCTCGAAAGCAAGCGGGCGAGTTTCATCGGGCCCTCGAGCTCACGCTCAAGGGCAGCCTCGCTGTACACCTGATGGCACAGGATCGAGGCACCGAGCAGATGCTTGTTCCACAGCGGAATAGGCGCTCCCTTTTGGCGGTCCTCAATCACGCGGTACGGAAGGGCGCTGGGCTCGCCCGCACCTATCCGCTGGAGAATCAGATCGTCGGCGACCCTATCGAGAACTTCGGATTCCTCACTGAAGTAACGGCGCCAATGCGTCGGAAGTTTGCCGCCATCCTCAATCGGCAGCGGATCCGGCAACTGAATCAGAAACACAGCCAAGAACTCGTCCGGGTGGAAGACCTGCCAGTCGCCCTGATCAGTGGGGTTCATGGTTCGATCATGCCGCCAGTTCTGTCACCTATAGCCCTTTCGGGCGATCGAGCGGTGGTGTTCCGGGAAACCGCGCCGCGCCGCGCGACAGGTCTATAGGACAGGCGCGCTCAGTGACCGGCCTGCGAGCGTCAAGGAATCGACTTTGCTCGACCATGGCGCCAATGATCCGACACTAATGATCGCGGGGCCAGCGACTGCTACGTTCGGAAAATGTCGTCACCCGTCGCCGTGTCCATCAAGAGCGACCTCGGGCGACTGATAGCCCACGCCCTCCCCGCAAAGTTGACCTTCGATCAGGCGTGCATGAGGGAGAGCCAGTTCAGCGAGACATATGTTCACAACCTCATCAGTGAGGTGGCTACCGCGAACCTGAGCGTTCGTGACCATTGGATTCGACAGAACTACGCGCACCCGACGTTGCAGGATGACCCTTCGTTCCGAAAGGCGGCGGGGGCGCCGCGGTCTGTTGATTTCTTCATCACCCCGACTGCTCAACGCGCGGGGCGATCGACAGCCATCGAGGTCAAGTGGACGCCATCGAACCACTGCAAGTGGTGGACTGTCCTCGCGGACATCTATCGGTTGAAGCTCATCAGGATGGCGGACTCGATGACGGACGGCATGTTCGTTCTCTGTGGACCGAGGCGGGACATTCTGAGCGTTCTTGCGAAGATCCGCGCGGAGTCACAGAAACGCGCGATAGGGAGAACCTACGGCCCGCCGCTGGTCATGATCGGTGACAAGTCAAAGTTCGGGAACAGCCAGTTTGCTCCCACCGATGAAAACGGGCGGTTCCTTGGCGGCATGAAGGTCCGTAACGTACTTCCCCTACAGAGCAATGGCAAGCCGCGTATGCCGACGACCGTCCATGCGCAGTTCCTGGGTCAGTCGACTGTGGGGCTGCGGGAGTGGTCAGCGGTCGTTTGGCGCATTACGTGAGTCAACGCGCTCAGATTGACGCCGGACGTGGGGGCGACGGCGAAGGCATTCGCTGACGAACGCGCGAAGCGGCAACGGAGCGCCCGACACTAAGGTCAGGACGTCATACAGCCGATGTGTCTATTTCCCCGACCCTAGACAATGTGCTCGATCGCTCGCTTAGGGACCGGCCTGCGCGCACCGACTGCGCAACTCCTCCCGGGGACACTGACCGGTCAGGTCGAAGATGAGCCTCGAGTCCTGCGTTAACACAGCTTCGATGTCAACTTGATGCAGTCACGAAGACGCGACCTTCGGGCGGTAGCGTCTCGAACCCCACACTCATGACCCCGGGAAGCGGTGCACCCCACTCGTCGCGAGATCCTGCCGGGACCGTCGCCGCGCCAAATCTCTCTAGCGATTCGACGCGCACGTCGATAAGGGGATCATCGACACCCGCACGTTCTCGCAGAGCCGCCCCCGAGGCGTCGGCCGCGTCAGCCCGCTTGACCCATATCACGTGCTGCTCCGCTTGGCTCGTCATGCTGACGAGGATACGGACTCATTGACTAGCCAGCGGCGCGTCCCGCGAATCTCCCGAGGAACCAGCGACCCACCGGTTCATGCAACAGCTCTTAGCAAGCTGGTGAGGCACAGTACCGCGCGATACAAGCTCGCGGATGCTGACCCCTTACCCCGAGCATCTTGCTCCAAGTTGCTGAGCGCGACTGGCATCAAGGTTGTGCGCGGGCGGCTCGTCTTCTGCTCGGGCCATGCGCGCGCCGCCAGTAACGTGAGAGACATGGTCGAGCCGATGGTCGTTGTATCCGCCGCCGCGCGCACTGTTCAGCCGGTGATGGCCGGTTCGAGGCTCGCGCTAAGGAAGCTGCGACAGTTCGGAACCTTAGATCTCCGCTGGCTCGATTTGGGCGGATCGAAGGGATTGTCCGCAAGCGAAGTCGGCCAGGTTGAGCTGTTCCTGGACCAACGGGAGACTCGCGCCTTACTCAGCGTGCTAGCTGCCACGCTACTGATGCCGGACAACAACATCAGGACGGGATCAATCGAGAAGGTCAAGACCTTCTTTCTCAACCAGACGCAGAAGTATCGAGCCGAGCACCCCTGCGCTTGGTATGACCGACGCGAGGAAGTTTGGGAAGCACTACTCCAGATCTACGACCGCGCTACACCTGCTGGCGACGAGCTTGCCGCGGCGGCAGTGGAGTTCGAGGACTTCTTGCGGACGCCCCTCGATCGAACACGTAGCGCTAATGGACCTGAGTCCGTGACGCTCCGATACATCGAACGTATGGCGGAACTGTGCTCGGACATTAACCGAGTTGTCGGAGCCAGAGGTTTGGTTAGCGCCATGAAGTCGGCGCTTGCCCATGCGCCCACACCACCGATCATCACTTACAGAGCCACCTCCAGCACCGCTGCCTTCGCCGATCTTTACGTTGGCCGTACCCTGGTGCACAAAGAGACTGATTCGCCTCTCAGCGGACGGACCCTCGGCAATCGAGGTGCCCCGTTTCGGGCAGTGGTACATGGAGCCCCCGGCGCCGGTAAGAGCACATTCGTTAAGCACCTCCGTCGCGAGCTCGCCCACGATCCCGACTCGGCTCCGGCCCTGTTACTAACGCTCAGAAATTACTTCCCGGTCGCGAAAACACAATCGATTGCGGAGTACCTCAGCGAGGACGCGCGCACGTCCCTGAATGTTGAAAACGATCCCGCCGCTATGCGCGACGTTCTCACTCTCGGCCTCGTCACCGTGATCTTTGATGGACTCGACGAGATCACGGATATCAACACTCGCGTCGAAATGGTTTCCCGAATTTCGTCGTTTGCTCGCGAGTTCCCCGCAGTCTCCGTCTTGGTCACATCGCGCTCAGTTGGATACGAGCGTGCACCGCTGCCCAGCGAAATGTTTCAGACTTATGTGCTTCACGAGTACACGCCGGACCAGTCGCGAGAGTACGTTGGTCGTTGGTTCACGTTCATTGGCCGTAGCGATCTGACCGAGGACTTCGAGCGCGAGTCCGAGAGCGTTCGGGACCTCAGATCGAACCCTTTGCTCCTATCGTTGCTCTGCATCCTCTACGGAGAGCGCGGGTCGATACCTCGGCGGCGCCGTGATATTTACGCGCAGTGCGCGGATCTTCTCTTCCACACTTGGGACTCACATCGCCATATCGATCAGCCCGAGGAATTGCACGCCAACGGTGATCGCATCATGCAAGAAATCGCGCAGTGGGTTTACAAGTCTCAGAAGGCGCAGGGCGGCCTTTCTGAACGCGTCATCCAGAAGACCATCGGCCAGTACCTGCAGGACACGGTCGGCGTGGAGGAGGGCGAGGCGCGACGCCGAGCTGGCGAATTCCTCGAGTTCTGCGCGACGCGCGCGTGGCTACTCGGCGTTACCGGGACCGAGCACGGCGAGCGAATGTTTGGCTTCACACATCGAACTTTCTTCGAGTTCTTCGCCGCCGAAGCATTCTCCAGAACCAGTGGCGATCCGTCCGCTATCGCCACGATCCTGTCGAATGCTCACAGACGCGACGCGACGTCAGTCCTACCGGAACTGCTTCTCCAAGCAATCGATGACAAGGTCGATCGCGGCGGCGCGAAAACTTTCAGAGAAGTATGCGGTCAGACCGACGACGAGTCGTTGATCTTGCGACTGATGGAGGGAGTCGGCCTTCCTGCCAACGTCCGAGCGCAGGGTTTCGATCGCGTTCTGCAACTCTGGCAACGCCGAGAGGCGATCTCGAAGACCGCGTATGTGGCACTGCTGTCGCTCAACCTTGATGCGCGCAACCAGTTCATTCGTGAGTATCTCGTTCCGGAGCGAGCGTACGCAGTCGACCTCTTCTTGGGCGGCTGGGTGACGCTCGAAGGGGCCGGCGGCACCGTTCGTCACGTCGCCGCGTGGAGCGAGGTCGTGGACAGAATCGCCGATGAGCACGTCCCACTCGAGGACAGCTGGTACCGCAGCGAAGTCGAAGCGTGGATGTGGCGTACGGGTCGGGCTGCGGTGCCCAACCCCAAGGCGTCGATGTACCTGACGTCGGGTGCGTGGGGCAATTGTCTCGGCTCCCTCTGGTACGCGATCGAAGGGTGTTGCCGAGCGGACGGGTCGCCCGCACAAGTCGGTGCCGACGAGCTGTTCGCTGCGGCAATCGCGAGAGCCCGTAGCGCGGATAAGGCGCTTGACAGAGCGAAGGCGGTCGCTTTCGCCGGGCTGCTGCTCGAGCGGCTGGCAACTTCGGGCCCGCCTGACGCATCCAACCTGTCAGGGGAGGCGCTCTGGTCGTACATCTATGCGGTCGGGATCGTCTACGAAGTCACGAGATTCTCGCCGCAGGACGCGGAGGAGTTGGAGCAATCCCTTCCTGCCCTTGTTCGCGCATTGTGGGAACAGCGGCGAGCGGTGGCTGAGGAAGACACGATGTCGGCTACTAAACTGCCGCTCGAGGCAAGCGACCTGCCAGCGTGGTCGAGATCCTGGGGCCGTGGCAAGCGGTCGTTCGTGGTTTGAGCGCGCAAGCTGGCATCGCAACTCCACGCGGGGAATCAGGGTGAGGGATGCGCATGTGCATTCGCCCGTTCAACTTAGCCGAACCATCGGCGCGACCGTCCTTCCGGTCGAGCGGCGAGCCGGACTCCCAGAGCTCAACGATGGCGCGGCGATCAAGGTCCTGCATGGCGTTGCGGAGCAATGCCCGCTCTTCAACACAAGCCCACCGTTGCTCGGGAACCTCGGGCTCGCATCAAGATGGACACTGCAGAAGCCGAGCGCACGAGGGCGGCCCCTACCTCCATGCCTCGCTGCAAGCGGATCCCGCTGACGACGGTGTTTCAACCAATCCGTCATGATTGCTGCGTGACATTGATCGACGGATTCGCATTTCGCGGATATAGAAGCTTTCCTTCCGATGCGGTTGCGATGCTGCTCCCACTCTCGAAGGTCAACCTCATCGCGGGCCAAAACAACACGGGCAAGTCGAACATCCTCCGTGTTATCGCCGATACTTATAGTCCTGAAACACGCCCCGCTTCTAGATGGGACCGACCGCTTACTGATTCGGAGCACACATACCGTCGGCTGGAGTGTCACCCCGTCGAGGACGTGCTCAGATGGGCGCCGAATGGATCAATCGATGAGACCACGCTCGGGAAGCTACGTGAGTTCCTGAGTCAGCCAGCGATCGCTAGCGATGGCCCCAAGGGTCTAGGCGTGTGGTTTGCCGTGACAGATGGCGGATCCATCGACGAACAGTCACTGCAGCTCATGGGGCAGCAAGTCGGCGACTCTCCTCTTGCGAACGACCTGTCCATGACGCTGACACGGTCGGGCGGAGGCGGCAACGGGCAGGATGCGTACCGCGTCCTGCGCTGGGTCACGGGTTGGCGACCAACGCCGCCGCAGGCATACACGGTCGGCGGCACCAGGACGATTTCCGAAGAGAGCGACCAAGCTCCCGACCTCAATGGAGGCAGCATCAAGCGGCGGCTGATGGAACTCCAAAATCCTGCGACGGACCGGCTCGAAGACAAAGAGAGATTCGCCATGGTCCAGGCGTTTGTCCGCGCTGTCTTAGACGACGAGAGCGTCACGATCGACATTCCGCACGATCTCTCTACGATTCACGTAACGCAGGGTGGGCACACGCTCCCCATCGAGAATCTCGGCACGGGCGTCCATGAGGTCGTCATCCTGGCGGCGGCGGCGACGATAGTTCAACGTTCGGTGTTGTGCATCGAAGAGCCCGAAGTCCACCTCCACCCGATTCTGCAGCGCAAACTTCTGCGGTACCTAGCGTTGAGCACCACCAATCAGTACTTCATCGCTACGCACTCTGCGCACATGCTCGACTCGGAGATCGGAAGCATCTTTCACGTGACGACGGATGGCGGGAGATCGGCCGTCCGGTACGCGGGCGCTGCGCGCGACCGAGCCGCTGTGTGCGCGGACTTGGGCTATCGGCCATCCGATCTCGTACAGACCAACGCAGTGTTGTGGGTCGAGGGCCCTTCCGACCGCATTTACCTCAATACGTGGATCGAGCGGGCCGCGCCAGGCGAGTTCGTCGAGGGTACCCACTATTCAGTGATGTTTTACGGAGGCGCCCTGCTCAGTGAGCTGTCACCGCTCGACGCCGATGAGGTGACTGAGTTCATATCGTTGCGGAACCTGAATCGCTACATGGTTGTGGTCATCGATTCCGATCGGCGGAGTAGTCGCGCCCCAATCAACCGGAGTAAAAGGAGAGTTGTCGAGGGCCTGGCCAAGGATCCGTCGACTGGATTGGCGTGGGTCACCGCTGGTTACACGATCGAGAATTACTTGCCCGAATCGATCCTGACTGACGCGGTCCACGCCGCGCACCCGTCCACGCGCTCGGTTGAGTTCCCACCCCAAGCCCGGTGGGCCAACCCGCTCGCCAGCATTCGCATCGGGCTCGAGCGGCCGAGCAAGGTAGCGATCGCCAAACGTGCCGTGGCCAACCTAGGCGACGACTGGCCGCTCGATTTGAAGAAGCGCGTTAGAGAGGTCGTCGAACTCATTCGACGCGCGAACGCCAATGCTTGACAAGCCTGGATTAGGCGTCGCCTGGCCGCGGAGAACTGAGGCTCGAATTGTGGTGATGGCATCACGCGCGGAACGCGCGAGACGGGCCCCTTAGCGAGCCCACTTTCCTCGAGCCTTGTGGGAGTCGGGTCGTCCCTACAAAAGGGGCCCGTGAACAGCAGGCGCCCATCTGCTCGTCGAGCGTCCCGTTTCGCACAGTGTCTGCTGAGGGATCCGCGAACGGGCAATTCCCACGCAAGTCCACACCAACCATGGTGTGCACAAGGTTCGTGCGGCACACTCCACACATGGGCGTGCCACGGTTTTTGCCAGCAGTAGTTGCGGTTTCGCTCATATCGATCGCATTGACTGGCTGTACGGCGGGCAGTGCCGGCTACCCGATCTTCGACCGCGCTGCTCAACCTGAGGACACGACACCGACGTCGCTGCCGGACTACGCAGGCGACAGCATTGACCTCGCCACGGCACGGTACGTCGGGGAGCACCGTGGCACACAGCTGTGGCTCGGGAAGGGCCGAGAGGCGGCGACTGTCTGCTTGCTGGCCTATCCCGACGACCATGACTGGGTGATCGGCTGCGGCGGCGAAGGCCAGAACGAAGTGTATGGAGTGAAAGTCGGACGCTTCGTTATTCAACCTGATGAGCACCCTGCGCCGGAAGGTAGCGAAGTGATCTCAGGCAACGTCTACTTCATCCGCGAGAGCTGACCCGGTCGTTCGTCCCGGCCGACATCACGGCGGTGGGCATCGGTCGCGTCCGTGTGAGCCTGAACGGCAACGTGATCTACGAAGGTGATCCGACCGTGCGCTGATGGATCCTGACCGAGCAGCGGAGTCCGATGGTGAGGACGACCCCGCTGTTCAGGCGTCGACGCCGAAGGCGCGCAGCAGGCCGGCGCGGGGGATCATCCGGCGCGGGCCGAGTTGGACCGTGGGGATGGTCCCGCTCTCGATGCCGAGTTTGATCGTGCGGTAGTCGACGCCGACGAGCTTGGCGGCATCCTTCATCGTCAGCGCCAGGGACTCCTGTGTTCTGTTCATGGTTTGATCTCCTTGTGAGCCAGCAGTGTCAGTCTCCTTTCGTGGGAAGGTAGCACATGCTTGAGCCAAGATCGACACTCTTCTTCGCGAATCTGCGCTGACCTGGAATAGTGGGCTTCATGGCAGACGTCGAGGCGTATGACTTCAGCGACGAACGCATCGATCTCGGCAGCGGGGTGACGCTGCCGAAGTCCTGGCATGCGCGCGTATCGGGCGAGCAGGATGTGCCCGGCACGATCACCGTGCGCGTCGAGTGGGATGACGCGCTCGGCCGCACAGCCGTCGCCTTCGCAGCGCTCGAGCGCGAAGTCGAAGGCGTCGACATCACGAGTCAGGTTCTCCGCGAGGTGCGGACGCACTGGATCATGACGAGGTCAGCGCTCGACGTCGTCACAGTCGACGTCGACGCTCCGGATGGCGGGGAACGAGACCGCATACCGGTGCGCGAGTTTCTCAGTCGGGTGCGGGCGCAAGAAGAACGCGAGCCCATGGAGTCCCTCCATGCCGCGATCGCCGTCTATCGAGTTGCGACAGCAATCAGCTATCCGCCACTCAAGCTGGTCGCCGACACCCTCCAGATCAGCCAGAGCACCGCGACGCGCCTCATGAGTCGCGCGCGCGACTCCGGTATGGCGCCGGAAGTCCGGATCCAGGAGCCACGACGGGCGCCGGCGGTTGACCCCTACAACCCGGGCGGGTCCTACGACCCCACGGCGCCCCACCTCGGGTCGTCCCCGCCCGGAGGGTCTTCGATCGGCCGATGAGAGACGCGGTGGGGACGCCGTCTGTCTGCCTGATGCCGTCAAGGCACCGCTGAGGGTTGTTTGGACATGCTGCTGAATGACGATCGGATTTCTAAGCAGAGTGCCCAAAATGCGTGCTTTGGGATAGTGCTCAGAGCGGACTTGCCCGCAGTCGCTCGCCGCATGGGCCGGAATCACGCTCCACGACGGGCATTTTTTGCCCGCATTTTGCCCGCATTCCATTCGCAGGTGGCTGTTTTCGGACGTCGCAGGATGCCGTTTGACTCGCGAAAATCCGCGTAATTCCGCGGAAGTTGTCGTTCGATGCCGCTATGCAAAATGCTCAAAACGTGTTCGAGTCCCTCCAGGGGCACCACGCTTCGTGCGCGCGCTGGGCGACTTCCTCGATCTCTGACCAGCGTGACGACGGCAGACTGATTGTGTCCAGCCATGTCGAACCCACCAGGGCAACCGCAGGACCCACACTGACGGTTTTGATCTGGACCGCGTGATGCCGCGCTTCGTGTGAGGTGAAGCGAACGACATTGAGACGGACGAGTAGCTGCCCCGCCTAGGCTTCACCCCTCGGGACTGACGACCGTGATCGGGTCATTGGGACAACTCGCGATTCAGCCGGTCGAGGAGAACTTCGAGGGAGACTTCGAACTCCTCGCCGCTGCGGTCCTGGCTGAGCAGGGGACGGAGGCGTTCCACTTCTGTCGCCGCGTCCAGGGAGGTTTGCCCGTCGACTTCGGGGATGTCCGCGTTTCCCTCGTCGAGGGGCTCTTCGACGGGCCCCGTTTCGGCTCCGCGGACCGCGGACTCGAGGAGCAGGTGGCCGAGGAGGAAGCTGCTGAATGATCGGTACGCGTCAACAGCCTGCGCGTCGGTGAACCCGTGTCCGATGAGTGTGCTCAGGAATGTGTTGACGACCTCGACACTTCTCAGCGGCGGACGCAGCCAGGGCGCTGCGGGGTGCCGAGTGGCGACCAGTGGAAAGGCTTTGGGGTGTTCCATTGCGATGCGGCGGACCTGGTGCGCGGTGCTCTGCAGGAAGCCTTGCCAGTGCTCAGCCAGCTCCTCGTCAAGGTCCGAGGTCAGGTTGCTCATCAGCAATGCGACAACGCCTTCGAGGAGGTCCTCTCTGCCGTGCACGTGCCGGTACAGGGACATGGCCTCCACACCCAACTCTTGCCCCAGGGACCTCATCGACAAACCCTGCGGGCCGGAGCGGTCGATCTGAGCCAGGGCGGTCTCGACGATCAACTCACGGCTGAGGCGGGGGCCCGGCGCTCCCACCGGCTTCTTCCGCACGCGTGCCTCCATAGCACCCTCTCCTCCCGGCCGCCAGGGGCACTGGTGGTGGCGTTGCTTACACTGTAACGTCACATCCGTTGCTTACGCTGTAAGCGGCTCTCCCCCGGCGGCTCGCTGTCTGTTGCGCGAGCTCCACCCCCATGAGAGGCAATGATGGCCAACAACGGCTCAAGCAGGAATGGCGGTGCGGCGGCCCTGCCCGTCACGACCGATAACGACTCTGGCAAGGAGTCGCTGATCGGGACCGAACGTCCCGGTCGCCCCGCGAACGTGTCGTGGGGATCGATCATCGCCGGTGTGATGACGTTCCTTGCGGTATCGGTACTGCTCTCGCTGGTCACCGCAGCAATCGGGCTTGGCGGCTCGGGCGTCGGGGCGGGCATCTGGAGCGTTATTGCGCTCGCTATTGCGCTCGCCGCCGCCGGCTTCGTCGCTGGCGCTCTCGCCGTCCGCAGCGGGCTGCTACACGGTTTCCTGACCTGGGCGACCTCCCTGGTCGTCGCTCTGGCCCTGACGGTCTGGCTCAGCGCCAGCCTGCTCGGAGCCGTCGGCGGCATTGTCAGCTCCGCCACCCAGGCTCTCTCCGGCACCGACGTGACCCAGGTCGCCGAAGACGTCCAGGGCAACGTCGACGAGGAGGCCGCCCAGGACCAGGCCGGCGAGGCGGCCGAGAATGCAGAGCAGGTGGCCAAGGACGCCGCCGACACCGCTCAGGCGGGCTCATGGTGGGGCTTCTTCGGTCTTCTGCTCGGCGCAGTGATCGCATCCTTGGGCGGCATGTTCGGCGTACGCACCGTCGTCAGTCGTGACCGTCAGAACGACGCCGAAACCGTGCGGGCTACCCGCTAACGCGGGGACGCCCGTACCTGCGGTCCGATAACCCGAAAAACGCATTTCACCAACGGAAGGAACAAAATGATCAACTCGAACAATCTCGGCAGCCTCATCGGCAGCAGCGTCATCGACTCGGACGGGGACAAGATCGGAACCATCGGTCAGGTCTACGTCGACACGGACTCGGGTGCGCCCTCGTGGGCGTCGGTCCGCACCGGGCTCTTCGGAATGTCGGAGACCTTCGTTCCCATCGACCAGGCAGACCAGATCGGCGAGGACGTCCGGGTTCCCTACACCAAGGAGCGCGTCAAGGATGCTCCCCGCATCGACGTGGACGGCGCGCTCGAGCAGTCCCAGGAGAACGAGCTGTACGCCTACTACGGCAACGGCTCGACCGGCGGGGCGACCGATCACGACCGCGGGGTCGACACGGACACCACCGTCGGCTACGACACGTCAGGGCCCTCCACGGATGACGCGATGACCCGCTCCGAGGAGCGTCTGCACGTCGGCACCGAGAAGGTGGAGACCGGTCGTGCGCGTCTGCGGAAGTACATCGTCACCGAGAACGAGACGGTCACCGTCCCGGTCAGCCGTGAAGAGGTGCGGCTCGAGCGTGAGCCGATCACCGACGGGAACGTCGGCGACGCCCTGGCCGGACCCGACATCAGCGAGGAAGAGCACGAGATCGTTCTCACCGAAGAGCGCCCCGTCATCGCCAAGGAAACCGTCCCGGTCGAGCGGGTCCGCCTCGACAAGGAGACCGTCACCGAGAACGAGACGGTCACCGAGCAGGTCCGCAAGGAAGAGATCGAGCTGAACGACGGCGCGGCCCGCACGGACCGCAGCTGACGCTGACCGATCCCACACGCCCCCGCGGGAAAGACTGCCTACCAAGGCCGACCCCGGCGGGGGCGTGTGACGCCCGGGGACGGGCGCGGCCGAAGGTAAAAGCGCGCGGGGTCAGCGGGCCCAGGAGGTTCGGCCGAACCGCTCCCAGCGGTCCACGATCCGAGGCTCCCGCTGACCGTCGGCGGCCGGCTCGACAACGGCCCGGCCGTTGATGAAGACCTGCTCGACCTCCGAGTCGATCGCCAGCGGGTCACCCGACCACACGACGATGTCCGCATCCCGACCCTCTTCGAGCGCCCCCACGCGCGAGTCCAGTCGGAGGATCGAGGCCGGGTTCACCGTGAGTGCCTCCAGCGCCGTCTGGGCCGGCAGCCCCTCGCGCACGGCGAGGATCGCCTGCAGGCGAATCTGTTCGATCGGGACGACCGGATGATCCGTCGTGATGGCGACCTTCACGCCGGCCGCGGCGATCAGCGCAAGGTTGCCGATCGCGCGGTCGCGCAGCTCGACCTTCGAGCGAGAGGTCAGCATCGGGCCGAAGATGACGGGGATGCCCTTTTCCGCGAGCACATCGGCGATCTTGTGGCCCTCGGTGCCGTGGTTCACGACGAGGTTGTACCCGAACTCCTCGGCGAGGCGGATCGCGGTGGCGATGTCGTCGTGGCGGTGGCAGTGCTGGTCCCAGATCAGGTCGCCGTCCAGGACGGCGGCGAGCGTCTCGTCGGTGAGGTTGCGCTCGAACGGCTCCCCCTTAGTGACCGCCGCCGACCGCTTCTCCGCGTAGTTTCGCGCGCTCACGAACGCGTCGCGCAGGACGGCGGCGACGCCGAGCCGCGTGGAGGGCGTCTGCTTCTTGTCGCCATACACGCGCTTCGGGTTCTCTCCCAGCGCCGACTTGACCGACACGTCGAGCGCGAGCACCTGCTCATCCACCGTGCGACCGCCCCAGGTCTTGATGGCAACCGTGCGTCCGCCGATGGGGTTGCCCGAGCCGGGCTTGATGACCGCGGTCGTCACTCCGCCGCGCAGGGCGTCGCGGAAGCCGACCTCTTCGATGTCGATGCCGTCGAGTGCCCGGAAGCGGGCGCCGTTCGGGTCGGTCATCTCGTTGGTGTCGCTGCCCGACCATCCCTCGCCGTCTTCGTGGACGCCCAGGTGACCGTGCGCCTCGATGAATCCCGGCAGCACCCACCTGCCGGAGACCTCGACGATCCGGGCACCCTCCGGAATCGGGGTGTCGGCGCCGCCCACGGCGGAGATCACTCCATCGGCGACGACGACCGTGCCGTTGTCGATCGGGTCGCCGATGACGGGAACGACGTAGCCACCGGTGAGCGCGAGGAATTCAGTCATCCGTCAAGCCTAGGTCGGGCCGCGGGCTGGCTATGTCCGCTCAGTTCCGCTGCCGCATCCGCCCCAGCCACTCGGCGATCAAGGCTGAGCACAGGTCGCCCTGCTCGAAGAGGAGGTTGTGTCCGGCCGCGTCGAGTGCGGCGAAGGTCGCGCGTGGGTAGTGGTCGATCCGCCCCCACGCGTCGACGTAGCCGACGACGTCGTCCTGCCGGCCCGTGATGTGCAGGGTCGGCTGAGAGAAAGGTTCGGGGTGGGCGTCTTCGGGTTCGCGGTCGAGCGAGTAGGCGTTCGCGATGCGGTCGATCGCGTCCTGATCGGCGCCCTCGAGGCCCGGCAGGATGTACTGCACGAAGGCGCTGGCATCTTGCGCAGACTCCACCACGGCGTCTTCGCGGTACTGCTCGAGGGCCGCCCCGACGATCGGCTCGATGTCCGGATCCCTTCTCAGCACCGTGCGAGGCGGCACGGTGCGCTCGGCGTGCGGGGCGACGAAGACTCCGGCCACCGTGGCGAGCCCGAGCACCTGCGAGCGCAGCTCATGGGCGGCATAGCGGGCGATCATCCCGCCGAACGAGTTCCCCACGATGCCGAACGGCTCGTCGCCGAGGCGCGCGACGACCTCGTCGACCACCGCATCCGCCACCTCCTGGGCGCGGCTCACGGCCCCCGCCGGCGACCGGGTTGCGCCGGGGAGGTCGAGGTAGATCCGCCGCCACTCCCCCGCGCGCTCGAACGTCGGCTCCAGCGGCAGCAGGGAACGGTGGTCCAGACCGAATCCGTGCACGAGCACCACCGGGGTTCCGGAACCTGCCTCGTGTGCGAACACTGTGCGAGGTTATCGCCCCCGCGTCTCGTCCTGCCGCCGCTCCGCGAGCCGCTGCATCTGCCACTCGTGCACCTCGGGCAGCCAGTACAGCGGGGCGGACGGGCCGACGCGCACGTCGTCGATGGCACCGCCGTCGCGCGCGGCCTCCACGTAGGCGCGATCGTGGTCGATGCGCACTCGGATCTGTCCCGCGCCGCCGACGGATCCGTGACCGGGGATGACCGCATCCACCTCGTCGGCGACGCTGTCGAAGAGCCGCAGCGCGGCGAGGTAGTCCTCGATCGGGTCTGCCGCCTCGAGGTCGAGGAAGGGCATCAGGGTGTCGGAGAGCATGTCGCCCGCGACGAGGACACCGGCCTCCTCGATCAGCAGGGCCGCGTGACCCGGCGCGTGTGCCTGGTGTTCGAGGATCCGTACCGTCGGGCCGTCCCACGGGACGCGCCCCGCTCCGGCCGGCAGGCCTGTGACAAGACCGAGGAGGTCCATCGGGATCTCGTCCGCCTGCTCGGGCGGCAGCCCCTCGGCGACGCGGTCCTTCCAGTCGGCGTGCGACAGCAGCTCGTGCATGGATGCCGCGCAGCGGGCCGTTCCGTAACGGGGTGCGTCGCCGAAGCTGGCGTGCCACAGCACGTGGTCCCAGTCCGGATGCGTCGAAAAGCCCGCCACGACCGGCTGGCCGAGCTCGTCAAGGTCTCCCGACAGCTGCGCCATCTCATCGGTGGTGATGCCGGGATCGATGAGCAACACCCCATCCCCGCCCTGCACGACAGTGGAATTGGTCTGGATGAACTCGCTGACATGAACGAGAACACCCTCAGCGACGTGCTCCAGCATGGATCGCCCTCCGCTCGTGGCTCTCAGCCGCTTGCCGCGAGTGTATTCCTCGTCCGAGCCGACCTGTCAGTGCCCTTGCTGTTCACCTCATCGGCGCGTGACCGCACCGGCGTCGCGCAGGCGCAAGCCCCTCGGAGCCCATGCCCCCACGGGTCAGGATGGCCGCATGGCCGCTGTACGCCTCCCCGCTTTCCGCCGCGGCAAACTCGTTTTCGATGTGTCGGACACCGGGCCGATCGACGGGCCGGCGGTCGTCCTGCTGCACGGGTTTCCGGGGTCGCGTCACACCTGGGACACCGTGACACCGCTGCTGGAGGCAGGCGGCGCCCGCGTGGTCGCTTTCGACCAGCGTGGCTACTCCCCACGAGCTCGCCCACGCCGGCGCCGGGACTACCGCGCCGTCGATGTCACGGGCGATGTGCTCGCGCTGCTCGACGCGCTCGGCGGGCAGCGCGTGCACCTGGTCGGGCACGACTGGGGCGGATTCGTCGCCTGGCGCGTCGCGGCCGTCGCTCCCGAGCGACTGACCGGCATCACCGTGTTGTCGACGCCGCATCCCCGCGCCCTGCTCCGTTCGCTGCTCTCCTCGGCCCAGGGCCTGCGGTCGCTCTACATCGGCTTCTTCCAGCTGCCGTGGCTGCCCGAGGCGGTACTGCGGCCGCGTCTGGCGCGGCTGCTCCGCGCATCCGGGCTCCCCGCCGCGATCGCGGAGGACTATCAGCGGTTCCTCTCCGGACCGCGCGCTCTCCGTTCCGCCCTGCACTGGTACCGCGGGATGTGGCTGCCTGACCGGCGCGGAACGCGTGCCGCCCGGGCGCCGGTCACCGTGGACACGACCTACGTATGGGGAAACAAGGACCAGGCACTCGGGCGCCGGGCCGCGCAGTTGACCCGACGTTATGTGCGCGGCGACTACCGCTTCGTCGAACTCGACGAAGGGCATTGGCTCCCCGAACGCGCGGCCCCGCGGGTGGCTCAGGAAATCCTCTCGGCGCTCCCCCGCAACGCCTCGGCGAACCCCTCGTGACGGTGGGTCGACGGGGTCGAAACGACTGATGGGCGACATCACGTCTTGACCGTCAGTCGTGGGGTGGTCGACGGAGGCGTTTGACGTCGGTGCGCTGCTTCTTCGCGGTCAGCCGCCGCTCCTTCGCACCCCGCGTCGGCTTCGTCGGTCGCCGTGATGCTTCGGGCGGCCGCAGCGCGTCAGCCACGACGGCCGCGAGCCGAGCGCGCGCGGCATCCCGGTTGCGCAGCTGTGCGCGGTGTTCAGATGCGGCGATGGTCAGCACCCCGTCGACGAGGCGCCCGTGCAGCCGCTCGAGGACCCGTTCTCGTTGCACCGGCGAGAGGACGGCCGAGTTCGCCGCATCCCATCCCAATTCCACGCGCGAGTCGGCGGTGTTCACGCCTTGCCCACCCGGCCCCGACGACCGCGAGAACCGCCATGACAACTCCGACTCGGGGATGGTGAGTGCCGAGGTCACCCGGAGTCCGGGACGGTGAGCGGCAGGCATGCACCCATCATCCTCCGGTGACACCTGCAGCGACCCTCGCCTCGGCGCCTCCAACACGCAGCGGTCACCCTTCGCGGTCGATACAGACGGCCTGAGTACGGTTACAGCATGAAGCGTGCCTCGAAACCTGGCGACAAAGCTGAAGTTGTGTCGCGGTCGACGAAGGCTCCTCGGATTATGGCTGATCACTGCGGGGCTGGCCTGGTCGCTCTCGACTGACGGCGATCTCGTCCAAAATCTACCGCTCGTAGTTGCAGTCTCCGCCATGGCGATCGTTGTTACCGCCTCGGCCCTGTGGCCCCCGCGCTGGTCCGCGCGATTCATGCTGGACTGGACGTTGATGGGCGGGCTGATTGCAAGCGAGGCCCGCGCCGCGGCCACCCAATACCGGCGCAGCTCAGCGAAAGTTCGGGAGTTACGCCCGACCCAAACCAACCGACGATCCCAATTCCTCCCCCGCTTCACTGACTTTCTGGGGAGAACGCGCTCTGGAGCAACTGACTCGATGTAGCAGACCCTCCTCGTTCTCGCCGGGCGGTGTCCTACGCCCGGCATTCCCGCCCGTTCGCATAGGGATTCCCTACCGCGGTCATCCAACGAGGTGGGCGCCCGCGAGGTGTGCCGCGCGCCGCCGGTCCCGTCTCCCGCGCTCCGCAGGAGCCCCCAGCCGGGCGGCCCCCTTGACGGGCCTTCCACCCTGAGTATCGTGATCGACAGAGATGTTCACGGTGTACACATTGCGCGGATGCGCGGCATCCGCGGCGGAGCGAAAGGCGAACCCATGGATTCCACGACGACCACTGCCCTTCCGCCGGTCACCGACGCGGACGAATGGCGCCGGCAGCTGGATGACCTGCGCGTGCGGGAGAAGGCGGCGACCCGCGAACTGGATGCGATCGCCGCACAGCGCCGACGACTCCCGATGGTCGAGATGCCCGAGTACATCCTCGAAGGCGAGCACGGCCCCGTCCGACTGGTGGATGTCTTCGAGGGGAAGTCGCAGCTGATCACCTACCACCACATGTGGCGGCCCGGGAAAGCGTGGCAGTGCCCCGGCTGCACGGGGTACACGTCCCAGTTCACGCGACTGGATTTCCTCGAGCCGTACGATGCCCGGTTCGTGATCGTCACCCAGGGTGAGATCGGCGAGGCCCTCGCCTACCGCGACAGGGTCGGCAACCGGATGACGTGGTACTCCACGGCCAACAGTCCCTTCGGCGCCGATGTCGACGCCCCTCCGGGAGGCGGGTTCGCGGTGAACGTGTTCCTCCGCGACGGCGGCACGGTCTACCGCACGTGGCACACCAACGGACGGGGCACCGAACAGCTCGCGCACACCTTCCCGCTCATCGACCTGCTCCCCTACGGCCGGCAGGAGGACTGGCAGGATTCGCCGGAGGGCTGGCCGCAGCATCCGCCCTATGAGGGATGGATCGACTCGAGAGAGATCGCGCGACTGTATGGGCCGAACCAACCGAATTGAGGTACCGCGGTCAGCCCCAGCCCTGTTTGGTGGAAGCGACAACCAGGTCGTGCAGCGCGACGCCGGGGGGCTGCCGGAGAACGAAGTCGATGATCTCCGCGACGTCATCGACGGTGATGAGGTCGGGCCCGAGGCGCTGGTAGTCCTCCGCGTTCAGGGTGAGGCCCTCCGCCCACGAGGAGCGCACATATCCCGGTGCCAGGTTGGCCACGCGGATGCGCTGCGGGCGCAGCTCCTTCCTCAGATGCGTCGCGAACATCTTCAGGGCTGCGGAGGTCACGCCGTAGAGCGTCGAGCCTTCGTAGGAGTTCTCGTCCGCGAGCGAGCCGATGGTCAGGACATCGGCAACGCCCGACTCCGCGGCCTCCCGCGCAAGTCCGGGGATCAGCGCCTGGACGAGGGCGATGGTGCCGGCGATGTTGGTGTCGAGGACGGCGGACCAATCGGCGACCGGCGTCTCCTCGAACCGCTGGGAAAGGCCCAGCCCGGCTGCCGCAGTCACCGAGGCAATGCGCGGGAACTCGTCGAGGATGCGCGCCGTGACATCCGCGAGACCCTCGTGGTCGGTGACATCCTGCACGAAGTAGGGGATCGAGTCGTCCGCGAGCGTGTCCGGGCGCTCGAGGCGGTCCACGATCACGACGCCTTCTCCCCGCCCGAGAAGGCGGTGCGCGAGCGCAAGCCCGATCCCCGACGCTCCCCCGCTGATGACGTGCGGGCCACGCCCGCTCACGAGGCGCCGGCCGTTTCGTCGTCGGCCGTGTCGCCGAGCGACCCCGCGCGACGTGCTGCCGAGTCCTCACCCACTGCCGTTGCGGTGGCCCTCAGCTCGGCCGCGATGGCGCCGGCTTCCAGAGGGCCGGAGTAGATGAGCCCGTTGACGAAGAGCACCGGTCCCTCGGTCAGACCCATGCTCTCCGCATCCAGGTAGTCCTGCTGCACGCGTGACCGCCGCGCCCCTCGTCGCAGGTCGTTCTCGACCCGCGACAGGTTCGCCCCGACATTGACGGTGGCCCGGAGAATCGCCTGCGAGTCGAGCGAACTGTCCTCACTCATACGATTGAGCTCCCTCCGCATCGCCCAGAACAGCCGCGGCGACTGTGCCGCCACCGCCTCGAGCGCCTCTCCCGTCTGCTCCGGTGCGCCCTCGGCGTCGGGGCGGAGATGGCGGAAGACGAACGCGATGTCATCGCCGAAGTCCGCCAGCACGTCGTCGATGATCTCTTCGGTACTCAGATCATCGAGCCCGCCGAAGGTGCCGTACTCCACGAGCGAGTACGGCGCGTCGATCGGCCCCGCCACATGGTCGCGATCGGGCTCGACCGCTCGCACGAGCTGCGTGCGCGGCGCCGCATGTGCTGCGTCGTATCGCGAAGTGAGCCACAGCGCAGCGGTCGCCGACAGCGCAGCAACGAGGGACGCGGTGATGATCCCGATACGCGCGTCGGATTGCGCGACCGGGTCCTCGATGGCGAGGTCGACGATGAACAGCGAGATGGTGAACCCGATGCCGAGGAGGAGCGATCCGGAGGTGATGTGACGAGCGTGCAGCGCCGGCGCGAGACGGCCGACGCGCAGGCGTCGAGCGAGCAGGACGGATCCCGTGACTCCGAAGAACTTGCCGACGACGAGCCCGATGATCACGCCCCACGTGAGCGTGGACGTGAAGGCGTGCTGCAGCGACTCGGCGGTGATCTGCACGCCGGCATTCGCCAACGCGAAGATCGGAACGACGACGAAGGCAACGACGCGGCGCAGGGCCAGCTGCAACCGGTCGTTCACCGAGACGGAGCGAAGAATCCCCTCCGCGGCGGCGCGTCCTTTCTCGGCATCGGGGGTTCGGCGGAAGCCCTGGGTGAGTGTCTCGGCGCGGTCCACTTGATCTCGCTTCGGGGGGAAGACCGGTAGGAGCAGGGCCAGGACGACACCTGCGATAGTCGCGTGCACACCTGACAGGTAGATGGCGAACCACAGGACGAGACCGAGCACGGCGTAAACCGCACCGCGCCACACCCGTGCCCGCTGCGCCACCCAGATACCCGCGGAGACCACGCCCGCCACGACGAGCCAGACCACGTCCAGGTGATCGGTGTACACGACCGCGATCACGCCGAGCGCGCCGACATCGTCGACGACGGCCATCGTGAGCAGGAAGACGCGCAACTGCACCGGCAGACGGGAGCCGAACGCCGCCAGAATGCCCACGACGAAGGCGGTGTCGGTGGAGATGACGACACCCCACGCTCCCACATCGCTGGTCCCGCTGGTGATGAGCACGAAGAGCACAGCCGGCACCGCAAGGCCGAACGCTGCGGCGATGATGGGCAGGCTTGCTTGACGCCAGTCTCGGAGGTCTCCCAAAACGAAGTCCTTCTTCACCTCCAGGGTCACGAGGAAGAAGAACAGAACCATCACGGCATCGTTGACCCAGTGCTGCAATGACAATTCCAGAGCGGAGCTACCGACGTTGATCCCGATGTCCGTGTGCCAGAAGTCGTCGTAACTCTCCGGGGACACGTTCGCCCACGCGATGGCCAGTACCGTGGCGAAGAGCAGCGCGATCGCGCCCGCACTCTCCGATGATGCAATGCGCCGCCAGCGAGCCGCACTCAGAAGAGGCATGTCAGCTCTTGGCCGCGCGGATGGTGGCCTCCGCGAGGTTCACGCGGCTCGGGAGGGACGTCATGAACCACACCAGGTCGGCGACGGAGGCTGGGTCGATGGACTCGAAGTCGTCGAACAACGACTGCACCTCCTCGAACACCGCCGATTCCGCCATGTCGGCGCCGATCTGTGACGTCACGTAGTACGGGGCGACGTGATGCACGCGGACCCCCCGTCCCCCGAACTCGTCGCGGAGGTGTTTCGACAGCTGCGTGACCGCAGCCGAGATGGCCGAGTACACCGCAAAGGCGGTGGTGCGATTTTCGGCGATGGCTGATCCGATGAGAACGATGTCGGCCGGTTGTCCGTTGTCTCCGGCGGCGAGAAGACCGTCTGCGAACGTCTGGACCGTCTGGAGCACTCCCTGAATGTTGGTCCTGATCATGGTCGCCCACTCGGAGGGAATCGCGTTCTCGAACGAGGAAGCAAGGAACACTCCCGCGCTCACCACCAGCAGGTCGGGATCCGCGCCGAACCGGGAGCGGACAGCATCCCGCGCCTCGACCAGGTCGAAGGGCTCGGTCACGTCCGCTCGCACACGTATCGTCAGATCGGAGGCGTCGAGCTGCTGCTCGAGCCTCTCGAGCCGACGGGCGTTGCGCGCGAGAAGGGCAACGCCCACGCCTTCAGCGACGAGACGGCGGGACACCGCCGATCCGATCGCGCCGGTGGCGCCCGTGACGAGCGCGAGTCGATGAGGCTGCTGCGGGTCAGGCACAGGTCAGCTCGCTGTCACGCCGAACGGGCGCAACTGATCCCACGTCCACCGCATCAGCTCGTCGCCGAGCGCATTCGCGAGTCCGATTCCACTCGTCGCACCCGTGAGTGCGACGGTTCCCCCCGCTCGCTCCATCTCCGCCGCTCCTCGCCGTGATCAGCTGCGTTCATCCCCGTTACCGTGACATTACTCAGCGGGGCCGCCGCGGACCAATAGCCGGCCTGGCTAGCGCAGTCCCGCTCGCACGGCAAGCGGGACGCGCAATCGCCGGCTCTCCGGTTTCCTTGCAGAGGATGCGCCGAACCATTGTTCTGCGCCGCACTCGAGGGAGAGACCGTGGATACGTCTACCGTCATCTGGATCATTGTGGCCATCGTCGTGGTGCTGGTGATCGTCGGCATCGTGCTGGCGGTCACCGCGAAGGGACGCCGCGAGCGCCGGCAGCAGGCGCAGCACGAGAAGGCCGAGAAGCTGCGCGCCGAGGCCCGCCAGGCCGACCTGGGCGCACGCGAGCACGAGGCGGAGGTCGCGCAGGCCCGTGCCGACTCGGCTCAGGCCCAGGCCGAGTCGGAGCGGGCGAAGGCGCGCGCCGCTCAGGCCGACATGGAGGCGCAGCGCCGCGCCGCCGACATCGATGAGCACGCGGCAGAGGCCGCCAAGCGTCGGGAAGAACAGGCCGAGACGCTGCGGAAGGCCGACAAGGTCGACCCGCTCGTGCGGGGCGACGGCACGCGGGGCGACGGCCGCGATCGCGGCACCGACGAGACGACCCGGTCGGATCGCTGAACCACGAAGGCCCCCTGCGTGGCAGGGGGCCTTCGATCACAGCGTTTCCGGGAGGGGTCTCCCCCTCCGGTCACTCTTGGGGGTCAGTCAGCGACCGGTGCGCGCGTCGCGGTCTTCGCGGTCGTAGAACTCGCGGCTGCCCGACTTGGCCAGGCCACGGCTGATCATGTAACCGATGGTCAGCAGGGTGGCGTACAGCCACACCTCGGAGGCGCCGAAGCCCTGGCCGTCTTCGTTGCTGTCCACGACGATGGACGCGATGAACATCGCGACGAGAATCACCACGTAGGCGATGAACTCAGTGGTCTTGAAAGCCGCCTTGGTCTCGGTCGAGAGGCGGGAGTTGCGGGCACTGGGGGTTGTGGTGCTCATGGGTATGTCCTTTAATGTGACTGTCGTATCGCGTACGTCGGGCACGAGATGTGCCTCAGGGAGCTAACCAGGCGGCACGAATCTTCGCTGCCCCCTTGCTATTTGCGCTGCGCGCCAGGAAAAATCCAGGCACCCTGCATCCTGTGCCGCCGAAACCGCGTCAGATCGTGCCGCCGCCCGGCCGCTCGGGACGCTGGTACACGTCGGGGATCCCGTCCGCATCCGCATCCCGCCTCTCCTCCGCCGCCACGCGTTTGTACACGCGGTTGCGCGCGAGCAGGATCACGGATGCGGCCAGCGACGCGATGACCGAGGCGATCATGATCGCGATCTTGGCGTCGTCATTGTGCACGCTGTCCGGGCCGAAGCTGAGTTCCGCGATCAGTAGCGACACCGTGAAGCCGATGCCGGCGAGAATACCCACGCCGATGAGGTCGATCCAGCGGAGCGCGGGATCCAGGCGCGCGTGGGTGACGGCCGTGAGGATGCGCGTCGTGAGGACGATGCCGATGGGCTTTCCCAGCACGAGGCCCGCGACCACACCGATGGTGACGGGGTCGGTCGCGGCGCGGACGATGCCGTCCACTCCCCCGATGGCGACGCCGGCGGCGAAGAACGCGAAGACCGGCACGGCGAAGCCGGCCGAAAGCGGTCGGAAGCGGTGCTCGAACACCTCCGCGAGTCCCCCCTCGCGCGACGTCAGTGCCGCGCCCTTGGGCTGTCGCACCGGGATGGTGAAGGCCAATGCGACGCCGGCGATCGTCGCGTGCACCCCGGAGGCGTGCATGAACGCCCACGCGACGAAGCCGATGGGGAGGAGGATCAGCCACGCGGCAGCAGGTTTCAGGTGGAACAGCTTCTGGTAACGCTGCGCGATCACCCCGTACACGGCGACCGTCACGGCAGCGGCGACGAGCGGCAGGAGCTCGATGTCGCTCGTGTAGAAGATGGCGATGATGACGATCGCGATGAGATCGTCCACGACGGCGAGCGTCAGGAGGAAGATGCGCAACGGGCTGGGGAGGTGCGAGCCGACGAGGGCCAGCACCGCGACGGCGAAGGCGATGTCGGTGGCGGCGGGGATCGCCCAGCCGGCCAGGAGCGAGGGCGCCTGCCACACGATGGCCACATAGATGAGAGCGGGGACCACGACTCCGCCGGCGGCGGCCGCGATGGGAACCACCGCGGTGCGGAACTCCCTCAGGTCGCCGACGACGAGCTCGCGCTTCAGCTCGAGGCCGACGAGGAAGAAGAAGATCGCCAGGAGTCCGTCGGCCGCCCATGCGCCGAGGGAGAGCTCCAGGTGCCACGGGGCGTACCCGATCCTGAAGTCGCGCACGGCGAAGTAGACGTCGGCGAAGGGGGTGTTCGCCCAGATGATCGCGATGGCGGCCGCGGCGACGAGCAGCATGCCGCCGACGGCTTCCTTCCGCAGGAGCGTCCCGATGCGGCTCGCCTCGGCGTAGCTGCCGCGGCGAGGGAACGCGGGCGGGGGGGATCCAGGAGTCTCGTGCGTCATCGGTTTCCACCTAGGGCTTTGGTCGACAAGGGAAGTGTCGACCAGACTTCCCGACGCGCCGGGGCCAGTCTAACGGCGCAGGAATCGCGATGCCGGGCGTCGGCATCGTAGCCCGTCGCCCCGGCGGCGGCGAAGGGGGGCGCCACAGCGGCGGCGCCTGCGGACAATGGGCCCATGCTCGCTCGTCTCGCCGGAATCGCCGGTGCCGCCCTGCGCGGCGTGTCTGCCCTGACCTACCGCTGGGTGGAGCGGGTGCGGCAGCCGTCCTGCCGGTACGTGCAGGTTACGGTGACGTGATGGACGCGGTGAACAACACGGTTCTCACCGGGGGAGATTTCCTCTGGACCTGGGCGGTGCTGCCCGTCCTCGCCGTCCTCGGCATCTACTTCACCGTGAGATCCGGGGTGGTGCAGTTCCGGCTCATTCCCGAGATGTTCCGTACGCTCACCAACCCCACTCCACGCGATGAGAACGGCGAGCCGCAGTCGGTGTCGGCGTTCCAGGCGTTCACGATCTCCGCCGCCTCGCGGGTCGGGGTGGGCAACATCGCGGGGGTGGGCACCGCGATCGCGATCGGCGGCCCCGGCGCGGTGTTCTGGATGTGGGCGATGGCGTTCCTGGGCGGAGCATCCAGCTTCGTGGAATCCACCCTCGGTCAGCTGTTCAAGGTGCGCGACGAGGAGGGTTTCCGCGGCGGCCCGGCGTATTACATGCAGTACGGCCTCAAGGCGCGGTGGATGGGGATCGTCTTCGCCGTGATCCTGGTGGTCTGCTTCCCCTTCGCCTTCAGCTCGCTGCAGGCCAACACCATCAGCGCCACCGTGTCGTCAAGCTTCGGCGGTGACCTGACGTGGATCCCCTGGGTCATCGGCATCGCTCTGTCCGCGATCACCGGCCTGGTGGTCTTCGGCGGCCTCCGCCGCATCGCCAGCGTCACCCAGGCCGTCGTTCCGGCCATGGCGCTGGGGTACCTCCTCCTGGGCCTCGTGATCGTCGGCATGAACATCGAACGTCTTCCCGAGGCGTTCGCGTCGATCTTCACGCAGGCGTTCGGGTTCAACGAGGTGGTCGGCGCCACCCTCGGGGTGATCATCATGACCGGCGTGAAGCGCGGAATGTTCTCCAACGAGGCGGGCCTCGGGTCAGCTCCCAACGCCGGCGCCAGTGCCGCCGTCACCCACCCGGTGAAGCAGGGGCTCGTGCAGACCCTGGGCGTCTACTTCGACACGTTCCTCGTCTGCTCCATCACCGCCGCCATCATCCTGGTCTCCACTCCCGACCTCGCCGGCGCGACGCGCGGGATCGGGCTGACCCAGGAGTCCATCGTCGGCAACCTCGGCGAATGGTCGAACGTGCTGCTGAGCATCATCATCTTCCTGCTCGCGTTCAGCTCGATCCTGGGCAACTACTACTACGGCCAGTCCAACATCGAGTTCATCTCCTCCAGCCGCCGCGTGCTCACGATCTACCGCGTGCTGGTCGTGGCCGTCGTCTTCGTCGGGTCGATCGCATCCGCCGACCTCATCTGGAACACCGCGGACGGGATCATGGGCGTGATGGCGCTGGTGAACCTCGTCGCGATCGGCCTGCTCTCCGGCGTTGCCTTCGCGCTGCTGCGTGACTACACGCAGCAGCGGCGCGAAGGACGAGACCCCGTCTTCACGCGCGATCGGCTGCCCGAGGTCACCGGCATCCAATGCTGGAGCGACGAGCGGAGCGTGACCGGCCCGCTGCCGATCCAGCGGCACGGACGGCACGCGAGAGGTGGCGCGAGGGACTAGGCGCGCGCCGGGCCGACCGCGCTGCGGACGAGCTCGGTCACTCGCGCCTCGACGGCCGGTGTCCACGCGCGCACGGCGAAACCGACCGGCCACATGTCGCCGTCGTCGAGATCGGCTTTGTCTTCGAAGCCGATCGTCGCGTAACGCGTCTTGAACTTCAGCGCCGGCTGGATGAAGACGACGATCTTGCCCTCCGCGTTGGCGAATCCGGGCATGCCGTAATAGGTCTTCGGCACCAGGTCGGGGGCGACTTCGCTCACCACCGTGTACAGACCCTCGGCGAGGCTCTTGTCCGCAGGCTCGAGATCGGCGATGGCATCCAGAACCGCCTTCTCCCCCGCGGCCCGGTTCTTGCCGGCCTTCTCCTGCTCCCGGAGCTCCTTCGCGCGCTGCTTGACGGCCTCGCGCTCTTCCGTGCTCAGTCCGTCGGACGACCCTGTCTTCGCCATGCTGCATCACCCTCCCGGGAAAGCGTGCCTCGTCTGTCGAGGCTCACGCTAGCGCAGCGTCAACGAAGAAACGCCCCCTCCCGCGACGCGCTGCGTCGGGAAGGGGGCGTTCGCCTACCGGGTCAGATACCGCGGATCTGCTGACGCGTCGGGCAGTCGAAGGGGTCGCGCGCGGCGAGACCGACTTCGTTGAGGTACTTGATGACGATGCCGTACGACTGGATGAGGCTCGTCTCGGTGTACGGCACGTTGAGGTTCTCGCACGCCTCGCGCACGATCACGCGGGCGCGTGACAGGTACGGGCGGGCCATGCTCGGGAACAGGTGGTGCTCGACCTGGTAGTTCAGGCCGCCCATGAGGGTGGTGGCCCACCAGCCGCCGCGCACGTTGCGGGAGGTGCGCACCTGCTTGGTGAAGAAGTCGAGGCGGGCGTCCGGTGCGATGACCGGCATGCCCTTGTGGTTCGGAGCGAAGGAGGCACCCATGTAGACGCCGAAGACGGCCATCTGCACGAAGATGAAGGCGATCGCCAACCCGAGCGGAAGGAAAAGGAAGACGGGCACGATGACCGCGGCCAGGCGCAGGAGGATCAGGGAGAGCTCGATCCAGCGGCCCTTGATGGGCTCACGCGTGGTGACGAGGTACTTGATGCCGAGGAAGTGGAGGTTCCAGCCCTCCATGGTCAGCAGCGGGAAGAACAGCCACCCCTGACGCTGGGTGATGAAGCGGACCACACCACGCGCCTTGCGGGCGTCGTCCTCGACGAACGAGATCGTGTCGATCTCGATGTCCGGGTCCTTGCCCACCCGGTTCGGGTTGGCGTGGTGCCGGCTGTGCTTGGAGTCCCACCACGAGTAGCTCATGCCGACGAGGGCAGGGCCGATGATGCGGGAGAGGCGGTCGTTGGCCGGACCCGTGGAGAGGATGACGCGGTGCGCGGCCTCATGGGCGAGGAACGCGATCTGCGTGAAGATGATGCCGAGCGCGGCGGCGATCAGGAGCTGGAACCAGCTGTCACCCAGCAGGATGAAGCCGGTGATGGCGCCGGCCAGCGCGACCGCGAGGGCGGCGGCGACCAGGGCGTAGAACCACTGGGCACGACGGAGAAGACCCATTTCTTTCACCACCTGCGAGACCTGGGTGTAGGCCTTGGCGACCGGAGGGAATGATTCACGGGTGGCATACGTCTGCCGGACCGGACCCAGTGTGGCCTGTATGGGGGTGACAGTGGTCAAGGGTCTCCTTGGGTTAGCCAGCCAGACCCAAGGTCATGCTGATGTGATACGCGGGGGCGGATGCTGCCCGCTATTGCCGACCATACTAAGGACAGCCGACGGCTGTGTGTCAACGCGCGGATGCACAGTCACTGCACAGGAGCGCGAAATGAGAAGGATGCGGCGGGCTTCATGCCCGCCGCATCCTGAGGTCACACGAGGCGAATGCTCGAGGCCTGGGGACCCTTCGGGCCGCGCTCGACGTCGAACTCGACGCGCTGTGCTTCTTCGAGCGAGCGGAAGCCGCCACCCTCGATCGCGCTGTAGTGCGCGAACACGTCGGGCGAGCCGTCCTCGGGTGCGATGAAGCCGTAGCCCTTTTCAGAGTTGAACCACTTAACAGTTCCGAATGCCATCGGATCTCTCTTTCTTGAAGAGGGGCCGCGACGGCGACCCCGATGACCGCGACGAAAAGATCGCGGAGACTTGGGGCGACGTCGCCCAGGATGGGGGTGGCCGCTGGTGCGGCCGAGCGCGTCTTCCAGCGAGCGCTGCGCGAGAACCAGCGCGGCGAAGACACCCAGCGGCTGGCCGACGGCGTCGTGGGCCGCGAACTCGGTCTCATCGATGGTCACGTGCCCGGCGTATTCGCCAGACGAGTGCGCGACGTACACGTCGAGGTCGGCCTTGAGCCACGTCAGCAGGGAAGGAGAAAGATCAGGGGATAAAAGCAAGGAAGAGATGTGAAGATGTCGATTCAGTCGTGCAACCCGGTTCAGCGATGAGGGCGGGTTTGTGGATTTTTGCCCGGATGGGCGGTGTCCGTCATTGGAATACTCATCCGGACAGCCGACGCGCGTGAATGCTCGTCGTGGTTCGACCCTACCCCAGTGCGGTGCCGCTGTCTGCATGTTCGCCCGGATGGGGCGAAATCTGCGGCGAATGCCGGGCACCATGCCTCGCGCGCTGTGCGCCGCATTACGCTCGCTGCAGGAGATCCCCCTCCCCCGAAGAGAAGAGTCCCGCATGACCGACGTGACCAGCACAGTGGACATCGACGCGCCCGCTCGCCTCGTGTGGCAAGCCCTCACCGACTTCGAGAGGTATCCCGGGTGGAATCCCTATTTCCGCCACGCCTCCGGTGTGGTCGCGCCCGGAGAGACGATTCTGCTCGGCGCGACCCTTGACGAGGGCTTCGGGAAGCCGCGACAGGGCCCTGTCCGGGTTATCACCGCGACTCCCGAGGCGGAACTCCGCTGGACGAGCCGATTCCTCCTGCCGGGCCTGATGGACGCCGATCACCGATTCACGCTCACCGCGTTGAGCCCCACTCGCACCAGGCTGGCGCAATCAGAGAAGCTGACGGGGCTCCTCGTTGCTCTCTCGCCCGCGATGATGAAGAAGATTCAGGTCAAGCTCGGGGAATTCGACCTGGCCCTGAAGGCCTACGCCGAAGGGCTGGCTACCCGGACGAATGCCGATGACACGCGTGCCTGACCGCTGTCGGTCTTCTCAGCGCCCCTCGTCCCAGTCGAAACCCGCCGTGCGGCCGGCGACGACGGCAGCGCGGCGCCGGATGCTCCAGGCCGCCAGCTCCTCGCCCTCCAGCGTGAGCGGCAGTTCCGGTTCGGATCGCACGGCCACGAGCGGGACGCCGGCCCCGAGGCTGACCCACGCCTGGCCGGCCTGACCGTCCAGCAGCGCCGGGAACGACACCAGCTCGGTGCGGCCCTGCTCGGAGAGCACGCGGAAGTACTCCAGCAGCGCTTCGGCGACGTCGTCGGTGGTCGCCATGCGCGCTCCGGTGACGAAGATGTCGAACATCTCGAGGCCCTCTCCTCCGATTCGCAGCGCACTCGGGTACGGCGCGTACGATCGGTTCAGCTTCGCCGCGTGCGGGGCGAGAACCTAGGTCTTGACCACGGCCGCGGTGGACGCTAGCGCCGGGGCAGGCGGGCTCGGGACGGTCGTGTTCCCGTCCGGCGCGGTCTGTCAAGCCGCGGCCGGCCCGGCCGGCGGCTTCTACGGTTGTGATGGTGACTACTGAGACGCAACCGCCGACGCGCCTGCGGCGAGGCATCACCGGACCGCTGCTGTTCGCGTTCATCCTCGGCGACGTGCTCGGTGCGGGCATCTACGCCTTGATGGGCGTGCTCGCCGGGCGCGTGGGCGGGATGCTGTGGGCTCCACTCCTCCTCGCCCTCCTGCTCGCGCTCCTCACGGCCGGGTCGTACGCGGAGCTGGTGACGAAGTACCCCCGGGCGGGAGGCGCGGCGGTGTTCGCCGAACGCGCCTTCAAGAACCCTCTCGTGTCGTTCCTCGTCGGCTTCAGCATGCTGGCCGCCGGTGTCACCAGCGCCGCGGGGCTGTCAATCGCCTTCGCGGGCGACTATCTGACGACGTTCATCGACCTGCCGGTCATTCCCGTCGCCATCGTGTTCCTGGCCGTCGTCGCCGCCCTCAACGCCCGCGGCATCCGCGAGTCGATGGGGGCGAACCTCGTGATGACGGTGATCGAGGTGAGCGGACTGGTGCTGGTCATCGTGGTCGTCGGCATCCTCCTCGGGGGTGGAGGCGGCGACGTGTCGCGCGTCACCCAACTCCCCGAAGATGCCGCCTTCGGCTCGGCCGTGCTCGCCGGCGCCATCATCGCCTACTACTCCTTCGTCGGCTTCGAGACGTCGGCCAATGTGATCGAGGAGGTCAAGGACCCCTCCCGCACGTTCCCGCGCGCGCTCTTCGCCGCTCTTCTCGCCGCCGGCGTCGTCTATGTCCTCGTGGGTCTCGCCAGCGCGATCGCGCTCCCCGCCGCCGAGCTCGAGGGATCCAGCGGACCGCTGCTCGATGTCGTAGAGGCCAGCGGCGTCGCCATCCCTTCATGGCTGTTCAGCCTCATCGCGCTGATCGCCGTCGCCAACGGTGCGCTGCTGACGATGATCATGGCGAGCCGGCTCGCCTACGGGATGGCTGAGCAGGGTCTGCTGCCGGCCGTCCTCGCGCGGGTCCTGCCGAAGCGGAAGACCCCGTGGGTCGCGATCGTCGCCACGACCCTCGTGGCGATGCTGCTCACCCTCGTCGGAGACCTCGCCACCCTCGCCGAAACGGTCGTGCTGCTGCTGCTGATCGTCTTCCTCAGCGCCAACGTGTCGGTGCTGGTGCTGCGTCGCGACCCCGTCGAGCACCCCCACTTCCGCGTGTGGACGTTCGTTCCGGTGCTGGGCATCGCCTCCTGCATCGTGCTCCTCACCCAGCAACGTCCCATCGTGTGGCTGTTCGGGGCCATCCTGCTCGCCGTCGGCGTGGTGCTGTTCCTCGCCGCCCGGTGGGGCCGTCGACGCGGCGAGCGCAGCCGCGCCCGCAAGGCGAGCGAGCCCACCGCCCGCTGAGCCGGGCCGCCGTCCTCCGATGAGCCGGGCCGGGCCTGAGCAGGGTGGCGCCGTCGTCACCAGCGGAGGTCGTCACCAGAGGAGGTAGAGCGCTCCGACGATCGTGAGCGCGATCACCAGGCGCTCGAACACCACCTGTGGCAGGCGGCCGGCCAGAAGACGGCCGAGCAGCCCGCCGAGGAGCACCGCCGGGATCAGCCACAGGTCAATCCACAGGCTGTCGGTCGAGAACAGCCCGAGACCGGCGGCGAAGGGCACCTTGCCGATGTTGACCACCGCGAAGAACCAGGCGCCCGTACCGAGGAACTGCTTCACCGGAAAGCGTGCCGCGAGGAAGTACATCGACATGACGGGTCCGGCGGCGTTGGCGACCATGGTGGTGAATCCGCCGAGGGTGCCGTAGACCGCTGCTGCCAGCCATCCCCCGCTCGACGCGCGCTCCACCGAGTGCGCAGCCCACCGACGCCACAGCGTCACGGCGACGACCACGAGGAGGAGCGCGCCGATGACGCGGCGGACCCACCCGT
Source organism: Microbacterium sp. Z6_144 (assembly GCF_057197625.1). Classification (NCBI taxonomy): domain Bacteria; kingdom Bacillati; phylum Actinomycetota; class Actinomycetes; order Micrococcales; family Microbacteriaceae; genus Microbacterium; species Microbacterium sp. Z6_144. The sequence continues at coordinate 1,051,460 of NZ_JBXVPT010000001.1, read as the reverse complement.
CGTCGGCGACGGCGAGGAAGGCCACCCCGAGGAGAATGCCGGCCAGGACCGCCGGGATCAGCCGGATGAGGGCGCGCCACTGGGCGTGGCGCCGGTACGCCCACAGGGCGAGCATGTCGCCGACGATGAGGAGGAGGAGGAGCGTCGCGGTGGACTCGCGCGCGGGGAGCACCGCGGCAAAGAGCGCCACGGCGATGGTGCCCCCACCGGGGAGGGCGGTCTTGGAGAGCCCGACGACGACCGCGCCGATGGCCAGCACCACCCACGACAGGGGCGTCAGATCCCCCAGTACGACGGCACCGCTCACCTGCTCAGATTACGGGGCGGGGCGCGGTAGCCCGGCACGCGCCGATGCGTTCGTTGTTATGGGCTTTCAGTAGGCTTCGGTCGTGCCTTTCGCCATCGCCGTCGACCTCGGCGGAACCAAGATCGACGCCTGCCTCGTGGACGACATCGGCACCATGGTCGCCGCCTCGCGAACCCGCGCCGCCACCGGCGCGATGAGCGACCGAGCGGGGCTCGCCCGCGCGGTGGAGACCGTCATCTCCGGCGCTGTCGCCGCCCTCCCCTCCGGCGCCGAGGTGGTCGGAGTGGGCATCGGCAGCGCCGGCCCCATCGATACCGTGCGCGAGACCGTCGCCCCGGTGAACCTCCCCCACGCGGCCGGGTTCGCGCTCGTGGACGCCGTCCGCCGCGCTCTGCCGCCGCACCTTCGCGAGGTCACCGTGCGCTTCGCCCTGGACGGCCTCTGCATCGCGATCGCCGAGCACTGGCGCGGCGCCGGGCAGGGCGTGGACACGATGATGGGCATGATCGTCTCCACCGGTATCGGCGGCGGCATCATCGCCCGCGGTGCACCGTACCTCGGAGGCACCGGCAACGCCGGGCACCTCGGTCAGATCGAGGTCGCCGGCTTCACCGCGCCGGGCGTGCACGGACTGGATGCGACGGTGGAGCGCGTCGCAAGCGGACCCAACACCGTGCGCTGGGCGCGCGACCAGGGATGGACCGGGCGTTCGGGCGAAGAGCTCGCGGCCGCGTACCGCGAGGGTCAGGAGATCGCCGTCACCGCCGTGCGCCGGAGCGCCGCCGCGGTCGGCTCCGCGCTCGCGTCGGCCACGGCGCTGCTCGACCTCGACCTGATCGTGATCGGAGGCGGCTTCTCGCACGTCTCCGATGACTACATCGACCTCGTGCGCGAGGCGCGGGACGCCACAGCCGCCTTCCCGTTCCTCTCGCGTCCGGAGATCACCCGCGCGAAGCTGGGCGGCGACAGCCCCCTGCTGGGCGCGGCGGCACTCGTCCTGCGCGAGCGGGCCTGACGCGGCTCGCCGGAGGCGTGCGCGGGGGCTCCCGCGTGCTGTGCGGGGGCTCGCCGGAGGCGTGCGCGGGGGCTCCCGCGTGCTGTGCGGGGGTCAGTCCGCCCGCGCGCGGGTGGCCAGGTGTCGCCGCCAATCCTCCGGAACCCGGCCCTCAGGGCCCGGGGACGGCTGCGACTCGGGGCGGCTCGTCGGCGGCGCCAACTCGGGCCCCTCGATGGTCGCCTGCTCCTGGTAGTCCCACCACCAGTCCTCGCCGGGCTCGAAGCTCTGGATGTAGCGGTGTCCTGTGCTCTCCCAGTGAGCGGTGGCGTGGCGGGAGGGCGAGTCATCGCAGCATCCCACATGCCCGCACGCCGTGCACCGGCGGAGGTGCACCCACCAACTGCCGCTCGCCTCGCAGTCGATGCATCCGTTCGACGAGGGCTTTACCGTCGTGTCGATCTGTTCGTCGGTCATCGTTCCTCCTCCGGCGCGCCTAGGGGCGCGAGAAGTTCTCGTAGGTGTTCATGAGGGTGAACACCTCGTTGATCAGGTACACCGCGAAGACGAGACCGATCACGATGCTGAGCACCGTCACGGCGATCCACGCCCACACCGGGGCGAGGCCCTTGCCCGTCTGCCGTCGCAGGATCACGCCGCGGCCGATGACGTACACGCCGTTGGTGATCACCAGGGTGAAGAAGATCCACGCCCAGTGGAAGGGCTTGTCGATGCCGCGCGCACGCAGGGTGCGCCAGTCGAGGTAGGCGAAGACCACCTGCGCGGCGATGATCAGGTAGCCCAGCAGAGTCAGCGCGAGGATGCCGCCGGTGAGCCCGGTCGCCCACGCCGAGGAGGGCGACTCCATGGAGTCTTCGATGCTGTCCTCGAGGAACTCGCGCCAGTCGATGAAGAACAGCGGGACGAAGGTCAGCAGCGGCAGGAAGACGATCAGCCAGATCCACGGCGTCTCGGTCGGGATGTCGCGACGCTCCGGCGCGGCCGTGGCGGGCGCCGACGGGTAGGCCGGATACGTCGTCGCGGGCGGGTATGCCGGGTACGCCGCAGCCGCTGCCGCGGGGGCCGCGGCTGACGTCGGCGCGGGGGCGGCGGCGGGGGCGGCGGCGGCGGGCTGGGCCGCGGGCTGGCGGGCGTCGGTCCACGCCGAGCCGTTCCACCAGCGGTGGACGGAAGGGTTGTCCGGGTCGGCGTACCAGCCCGGGGGATACTGCGGTGCGTCGGTCATGTCGGTCCTTCCGCGAGGGGGCCCTTCGCGTCGAGTCTATTAGCCGCGCCTGTCACCGGAAGTCGCGCGAGATATGCGTCACCCCCACGCGCAGATCTTCGAACCGGTCGGCCACGAGGTTGGTGACCCCTTCGACCGAGCGCTCCAGGATGCCGCGCACGATCAGTGCCGGCGACTCCCGCACGACGCGACGGTGCCGGTTCCACAACCCGACCGAGCAGATCACGTTGACCAGCCCGTGCTCGTCCTCGAGGTTGAGGAAGGTGATGCCGGATGCGGTGGCCGGACGCTGACGGTGGGTCACCAGCCCCGCGACCTCGACACGGCGGCCGCTCTCGTGCGTGCGGAGCTCACGCGAGGTGAGCACCCCTCGCGCGTCGAGGTGGGAACGGTAGTGCGTGAGCGGGTGGTCGTCGGGCGAGATCCCGGTCGCCCACAGGTCGGCGGCGAGCACCTCGTAGCTCGTCGGGTCGGGGAAAAGCGGCGGCTGCACCGACACCATCGAATCGGGCAGGTACTCGGCACGATCCTGCGCGGCCGAGCCGGAGACCCAGATGGCCTCGCGGCGACTGACGCCCAGACTCTCGAACGCCCCCGCGGTGGCCAGCGCCTCCAGCTGGGCGGCGGTGAGCCCGGTGCGGCGGACGAGATCGCGCAGATCGCGATAGTCGCCGGACGCCTCCCGCTCGGCGACGATGCGCTCGGCCACCTTCGCGCCGATCCCGGTGACTCCGGCCAGTCCCAGCCGCACGGCGAACCGCCCGTCCCGCCGGTGCGCCTCCGACTCGTCGGGAGCCTTCGGGTCGAACTTCCCCACCGGCGGCTGCACGCGCTGGGCGCACGCATCCCGCCCGGTCGGTCCGGACGGTCCGGACGCTTCGACAGGCTCAGCGACCGGCCCCTGGGCCGCCCGCCGCCCGTCCGGCGAAAACCGAGGAGATCGCGCGGATCGAGGAGCGGACCCGTCCGCAGCATCCTCGATTCCCGAGATCTCCTCGGAATCCGCGCCCGGCTCGACAGGCTCAGCGACCGGCCCCTGGGCCACCCGCCCGTCCGGGGAAAACCGAGGAGATCGCGCGGATCGAGGAGCGGATCCGTGCGCAGCATCCTCGATTCCCGAGATCTCCTCGGAATCCGCGCGGGGCTCGAGGGTGGCCTGGACGCCGGAGCGCCGCAGGTCGGGGCGGCGCACCTCGACACCGTGCCGGCGCGCGTCGGCGCTCAGCGTCGCCGGCGAGTAGAACCCCATCGGCTGCGCGCGCAGCAGCCCGGCGAGGAACGCGGCCGGATAGTGCAGCTTGATCCACGAGCTCGCATAGACCAGCAGAGCGAACGAGAGGGAGTGGGATTCGGCGAACCCGAAGTTCGCGAACGCCTGGATCTTCGCGTAGATCCCGTCGGCGACCTCGCCGGTGAGTCCGTTGCGGGCCATTCCGGCGTACAGCTTCTCGCGGAGCTTCTCGATCCGCTCCACGCCGCGCTTGGACCCCATCGCGCGGCGGAGGAGATCAGCATCCTCGGCCGTGCAATCCCCCACCGCGACGGCCATCTGCATGAGCTGCTCCTGGAACACCGGCACGCCCATCGTCCGCTCGAGCACCGGGCGGAGCTTCTCGTGGGCGTAGGTCACCTCCTCCTGGCCGAGCTTGCGCCGGACGAACGGATGCACCGCCCCGCCCTGGATCGGACCGGGGCGGACGAGCGCGATCTGCACGACGAGGTCGTAGAACCGGCGCGGCTGCAGGCGCGGGAGCAATCCCATCTGCGCGCGCGATTCGACCTGGAACACCCCGATCGAATCGGCGCGGCACAGCATGTCGTAGACGGCCTTCTCCTCCTTCGGGATCGTCGCGAGCTCCCACTTCTCCCCCGTCGCGTCGTGGATGAGATCGAAGCAGTACTGCAGCGCCGCCAGCATCCCCAGGCCCAGCAGGTCGAATTTCACCAGCCCCATCCAGGCGGCATCGTCCTTGTCCCACTGGATGACCGTGCGGTTCTCCATGCGCGCGTGCTCGATGGGCACCACCTCCCCCACGGGGCGGTCGGTGAGCACCATGCCGCCGGAGTGGATCCCCAGATGCCGCGGCGCCTTGAGCAGCTCGGTGGCGTACGTCAGCACCTGATCGGGGATGTCGTGGTCGGCGCCGGTGTCGAGCGCCGCCCCCCACCGCTCGACCTGCTTCGACCACGCGTCCTGCTGCCCCGGCGAGTGCCCGAGCGCCTTGGCCATGTCGCGGACGGCGTTCTTCGGCCGGTACTGGATGACGTTGGCCACCTGTGCGGCGCGGTCACGGCCGTACTCGCGGTACACCCACTGGATGATCTCCTCGCGGCGAGCGGAGTCGAAGTCGACGTCGATGTCGGGCTCTTCGTCGCGGAGGCTCGAGAGGAACCGCTCGAACGGGAGGTCGTACGCGATCGAATCGACCGCGGTGATGTCGAGCAGGAAGCACACGGCGCTGTTGGCCGCCGACCCGCGACCCTGGCACAGGATGCCGCGGCGACGGGCCTCCTGCACGATGCCGTAGACGATGAGGAAGTAGCCGGGGAAGTCCTTCATCTCGATCACCCCGAGCTCGCGCTCGATGCGGTCGCGATCCTTCGGCTTCAGGTCGGGGTACTTGCGCGGCACCGCCTCCCACACGAGGTGCCGCAGCCACGACATCGGCGTGTGCCCGTCGGGCACGGTCTGCTTCGGCAGCGCGGGCTTGGCCCGGCGGAGCGGAAAGGCGAGCTCGTCGGCGAGGGTCACGGTGCGCGCCACCGCGCCGGGATACCGCGCGAACCGGCGGGCCATCTCCGCGCCCGAGCGCAGATGAGCGCCGGCGTGGGCCGGCAGCCATCCGTCGAGTTCGTCCAGTCCCCGGTTCGCCCGCACCGCGGCGACGGCCGCTGCCAGGAGTTCCCGCTCGGGGGCCGCGTAGTGCACGTTGTTCGTGGCGAGCACCGGCAGTTTCCGCTCGGCGGCGAGCGCGGCGAGGAGGTCGTTGTCCCGCGAATCGAGCGGATTGCCGTGGTCGATCAGCTCGACGTGCACGGCGTCGGGACCGAAGAGCCCGACGAGCCGGTCGAGGGCGGCGGCCGCCGCATCCGGGCCGCCGTCGGCGAGCGCGCGGCGGACGGTGCCCTTGCGGCACCCCGTGAGCACCGCCCAGTGCGGATCGCGAGGGCCGCCGGCCCGTTCGGCGAGGTCGTCGAGGTCGTACACCGGCCGGCCCTTCTCCGCCCCGCGCAACTGCGCGGCCGTGATCGCCGCGGCGAGCCGGTGGTACCCCTCCTCCCCGCGGGCCAGCACGAGCAGATGCGAGCCGACCGGATCGGCCTCGCCGTTCTGCGGGCCGGGCAGGTTCAGCGACAGCTCGGCGCCGAAGACGGTGCCCAGCTGCAGCGTCTCGGCGGCCTCGGCGAAGCGGACGAGGCCATAGAAGCCGTCGTGGTCGGTGACCGCGAGGGCGTGCAGCCCCAGCCGCTCGGCCTCCTCGGCGAGTTCTTCGGGCGAGGATGCTCCGTCCAGGAACGAATACGACGAGTGGGCGTGCAGTTCGGCGTACGGCACGGTGTCGGCAGGACGCTCGATGGCCGGGGGCACGTAGGGCCCGCGCTTGTGCGACCACGCCGGGCTGTCGCCGCCGTCCGCTCCGGCGGGAACGGGGCGCGGACGGCGCCGGTCGCTGAGGGTGCGTTCGATCTCCGACCACGGCACCGGCGGGTTGTGGAAGCCCATCACCGGCCCTTCGACAAGCTCAGGGACCGGAGGTTCGACAGGCGCTGGGGGCGGCCCTTCGACAAGCTCAGGGACCGGGGGGTCGACGGGGAGCGGGGGTCAGTCATAGCGGCCCTCGGCGGTCCAGACGCCCGCTTCCTCCACGAGCAGCCAGGCCACCCCGTCGGTGTCGATCACCTGGAACCGGTGCGCGCGGCGGCTGCGTGCCGCATCCCATCCCCGCTCGCGGATCGGCCACGGCCCGGCCCACGACCGGATGCGACTGCGCCGCCCCCCGGCGGCGAAAAAGGCCGGCGGGGCGCTCATGACCTCACGCTCCCCCACGGTCACCGTCGCTCCCGCGACATCGGTGACCTCCACCGGCCGCGGCTGCGGGTAGACGGTGGTCGGCAACGGGTCGGGGAGGCTCCCCGGCCACGGGCGCGCGCGTTCCTTCGCCATCACCGCACGATCGCCCCACGGCACAAGCACCTGGCGTTCGGTGAGCCAGCGTCCACCGCCGACGGCCGGAGTGAGCACGCCGCGGTGGCCGAGCATCGCCTGCACGCGCGAGAGGGCGTGATGCACGCGTTCCTCGGGGCCCGCCCCGAACAGTCCGATGACGTGGTGGGATGCGGCATCCACCGCCTCCGGCGAGATGCGCACGCGCGCCACGCCGCTGCCGAGGACGCTCTGCGCGTCTTCGGCGAGCTGCCACCGCACCCGGTCGACCACGGCGGGCGCATCGAATGACCCCGGATGCAGCCACACCCGCTCGCTGCGTTCACCGCGGTCGCCGGTGAGCTCGACCCGCAGCTCCGTGCAGACCAGGCGCCGCTCGCCCAGCGCCGTGACGAACTCGTCCGCGGCGATCCGCATCCCGAAGGCGATCTGCTCGGCCAGTTCCAGAGGCGGCTCGAACGTCACCTCCCGATGCAGTTCGGGCGGTGGCGTGCGCGGCTCGACGGGGCGGGAATCCCGCCCGGAGGCGAGCGCGTGCAACCGGACCCCCTGCTCCCCGAACCGCTCCCGCACGCGCTCGGCCTCCATCGCCGCGAAGGCACCGAGGGTGTGCACCCCCAGCCGGGCCAGGAGTTCCGGCAGCCCCGCCTCCCGGGATGCGGGGGACCCGGTTGCGTCCGACTGCAGCACGGCCACCGACAGCGGCGCGAGGAACGGCGCGGCCTCGCCGGGGGGAACGATCCGCACGGGGTCGTCCGGGCGGGTGGCGCGGGCGGCGAGCTGGGCCGTGAACGGCCCGTCGGCGACGCCCGCGCGCACCGACGTCAGCGCGTCGGCGACGAGGGCGGCCAGAATCGTGCGGGCCGCCTCGTCCTCTCCGCCGTAGTACCGGGCGGGTCCGCGCGCCCGCAGCGCGCACAGCCCGGGGCGGACGATCTGCACGCCGGGCGCGAGCTCTTCGATCCGCGAGACGACCGGGGCGAAAGCACGGGCATCGCGGGCAGGGTCGGCGGGCACGACGATCAGCCCGGGGCTGAGCGCCTGCGCATCGCGCCGTCGCTGGCCGCGTCGCACCCCCGCGGCGCGCGCGGCCTCCGAGCACGCCACGACGACGTTGTTCGCGAACACCGCGACCGCTGCGTCGGAGCTCAGCGCCTCGGGGTCGGATGCGGCAGCGTCCAGGGCGAGCGCGGTCACCGGCCAATCGGGAAACCACAGCACGAGGCTGCGTACGGGTGCGAGCACTCAGCCCACCGCCCTCACCTCGGACAGCTCCGGCACCGCCTCCAGGCGGGGGCGCTGGGCGGCGGCGCCGCCGAGCAGCGACACGGTGCCGTCGGCAGCGGGAAGGAGCATCCGGGCGCGCCGCGCGGACGGGGAGCGGCGACTGGTCACCGACACGGTCAGTTCGCGCCCGGCGAGGTATCCGTGCCCGTCGCCCAGGCCTTCCCAGCGCGGGTCGGCGACGTCGATCACGGCTTCGGCCTGCGGCCATGAGCCCTGCACGAGCAGGACGGTGCCACGATCGCGCAGCCGGGCGGCCAAACGCGACACGTCGGCGTCGGTCACCCGGGCGGGCGGGCGCACGGCGACCACGGGCATCACCTCGGCGATCGTCGCGGTGATCGCGAGCCACCGCGGGCCGGGGTCGGGCACGAAGACCAGCCGGTCGAGATCGAGCCCGTAGCGCTCAGCCGCTTCGACGCCCAGCTCGGGCATGCCCACGGCTGCGCACCACGCGCCGTCCTGCGACGGCCGCGCCATCAGCGCGAGCAGCAGCGCGGTCGAGGAGGCGAGGGCGTAAGCGGAGCCCGGGCGCAGTCCGCCGCCGGGAAGGAGTCCCGCGAACGCCGGATGGGTCGGCATCGCCGGCGCGTCGAGACGGCGGCCCTGCATCCGTTCGAGCTGTGCGCGCAGCTCACGCACGTCACTCAGCGCTTCCGCCTCGGTTCGCACGATCGCCCTCACTCCCACAGGCTAGAACATTCGTTCTAGGGTCTCAATCCCTGTGGTTCGAAGATACGAACGCCTTCCGACATTCGCGTCGGGGCGAGGAGCGGGTCAGGCGGCCAGAGCCAGGTACGGTTCCCAGCGCGGGTCAGCCCGGTCGGTGCCGCGCACCGTCCACTGCGTCCCGTGCGGCGCTCCCGGGATCAACCGCAGCTCCCACGACATCTCCTGCGGCGTGCGGTCGCCCTTGAGGTTGTTGCACCGCAGGCAGCATGCGACGAGGTTCTCCCACGAGTCCGCGCCTCCGCGGGAGCGGGGCAGGACATGATCGATCGTGGATGCGGTCTTGCCGCAGTAGGCGCAGCGGTGCCCGTCGCGGCGCAGTACGCCTCTTCGGGTGACCGGCACGCGGCGCCCGCCCGGCACCCGCACGTAGCGGGTGAGGAGGATCACCGCGGGGCGGTCGTAACACCCCGAGTTCCCCCACACGGGGTCGCCCTCCACACGCTCGATGACGGTGGCCTTCTCGTCCATCACGAGCACGATGGCCCGCTTGAACGACACGATGGCGAGCGGCTCATAGCCCGCATTGAGCACCAGTGTGCGCATTCCGCTTCCTCTCGAATGGCCGGGACGGATTCTCGGATATTCGACGTGCGACGGATCAAGGAGCGCAGGTTATGAAAAAGGCGCTGTCTTCACAGACAGCGCCAGAACGTCGCGGCAGGGCCGCAGCATCCGATTCCACGATGCCGAAGGACGAGCAGGCCAAGCGCATCCGTGGTGCGGATGCGAGGTGTGCTGCCCATCGGCGACCTCCGCTTTCTCTCAGCGTCGCTGACAGGCTAACCCACGCGACACGCCCGGGGATCGCCGCCGGGGAAAACGAAAGGCGGCGTGTCGAGGAACGGATTCCTCGCACGCCGCCTTCGGCGGATGTGTCAGCTGGCGTTCATCTCGAGCCACGCCCACGGGTCGACGACCGGGCCGTTGACGTGCACTTCGAAGTGCAGGTGGCATGCCGTCGAGCTGCCGGTGGATCCGACGACGCCGATGAGCTGCCCGGCCGAGACGGTCTGACCCGCCTGGACGACGCGGCTGCCGTAGGTCATGTGACCGTACAGCGTGTTCACGCGCTGGCCGTTGATGACGTGGTCGATCGTGACGCCGACGCCGTAGCCGCCGTAGCTCTCCTGCGAGACGCGCACGACGCCCGCGGCGGCGGCGAACAGCGGCGTGCCGCACGAGGCGAGCAGGTCGACGCCCTGGTGGTAGCCGGAGTCGCCGAGGCCGCGGCCCTTCTTGAACCCCGACAGCGGCCAGCGGACCTCCCCGGATCCCGGAGCGGTCATCGTGAGGTCGACCGAGGACAGCCGCGTCGAGGACGACGAGGAGGAGGACGAAGCGACCGCGGCGGCGGCGGCGGCGCGGGCGCGCTCTGCGGCAGCCTCGGCCGCCTTCTTCTTCTCGATCTCCTCCGCGGTGGTCGCGGCGTAGCTGCTTCGCTGCAGCTGCTCCGCGGATGCGTCCGAGGCGACCACGAGAGACTGCGCGTCGTCAGCGGAGATCTGCTGCAGCGTGCGCGCTTCCTCCTCGGGCTGCCACGCCGCGTAGGCCGGCAGCGCCACTGTGGCGATCAGGCCGGCGACCATCGTCAGGATCACGGCGCTGCGGAGCGGTGTCGCCGTGCCCGAACGGATCGGGCGGGGCGTCGTCGAGCGCGCGGGCCGCGGTGCGCGGGCGGGGGGCCGCACCTTCGCACGAGCGGATGCGCGCACTCGACCTCGGCGCGTCATGTCGGTCGGGTTCTGCTCGGGTGCAGAGCCGATCGAATCGATTTCTTCAGCCAATAGTTCCTCCGTCGCCTCCGCGCACATAGCGCTGGCTCGTCGGCACTCGATGTCAGGGCACGATCGCGCGCGTAAACCCACCGCAGACGACGAGCCAGAGAGGCAATCTGCGCGGGGTCCGACGGTGGGCTTCTCACCTGTGGACGGGATGAACGCTACCGGAAGGTAACGAATAAGTCACGCTGACGACAAACCCTGTGGACAATCGATGTCCGAAGGCGGCTGGGGAGGCTCAGCGCTTCTCGTCGACGAGGAAGATGTGCGAGGCGACTTCGACCGGCAGTTCGAGGCCCTCGTCGATGCCATCCATCTGCACGAGGACGTAGCCCTCGCTGAACCGATAATCTCCCCGCGCACCCGGGACGACGCCGGCCGCTTTGAGCTGCTGCAACAGTTCGGGATCCACCTGCGCGGGCTCGGCGAGACGGCGCACGGTTCCGACGATGGGCTCTCCGGCCTCGTTGAGCCGGCGCACGAGGCCCACCACGCCCTGCTCGAACGTGTTCGCCGGGTGGTCTCCCAGCTGGTCGAGGCCGGGGATGGGGTTGCCGTAGGGCGACTCGGTGGGGTGGCCGAGGAGTTCGACGAGGCGACGCTCGACCTGCTCGCTCATGACGTGCTCCCAGCGGCAGGCCTCTTCGTGCACGTAGGCCCAGTCCAGGCCGATCACGTCACTGAGCAACCGCTCGGCGAGGCGATGCTTGCGCATCACGTCGACCGCCTTCTGGCGTCCGGCATCGGTGAGCTCGAGGCGGCGGTCCTCCGACACCACGACCAGACCGTCGCGCTCCATGCGCCCGACGGTCTGCGACACCGTCGGGCCGGAGTGCCCGAGGCGCTCGGAGATGCGTGCGCGCAGGGGAACGATGTTCTCCTCCTCGAGCTCGAGGATCGTGCGCAGGTACATCTCCGTGGTGTCGATGAGATCGGTCATAGGGCGGGGTTCCTCGGCGCTCAGCGGGTGGACTTCCAGCCTATCCAACGGGGAGCGCCCGGGATCCGGGCGCCGGAGGCGGGGGCGCGGCCACCGTAGAATCGAGCCATGCCGCACGTTGATCTGCCTCGCGACCTGTTGCCCGCCGACGGACGCTTCGGATGCGGTCCGTCCAAGATCCGCGGAGCGCAGCTCGAGGCGCTCGTCACCCGCGGCGCCACGCTGCTCGGAACGTCGCACCGGCAGGCGGCCGTGAAGAACCTCGTCGGAAGCGTCCGCGGACGCCTGGGTGAGCTGTTCCGCCTTCCCGACGGCTACGAGGTGATCGTCGGAAACGGCGGGTCGACCGCATTCTGGGACGCAGCAGCGTTCGGCCTCATCCAGCGGCGCGCGCAGAACCTCGTCTTCGGCGAGTTCGGCGGCAAGTTCGCCGCCGCCGCGAAGACGCCGTGGCTGGAAGCTCCCGATGTGCGCAAGGTCGAGCCCGGCACGGCGACCGTCGCCGAGCCCGTCGAGGGCGTCGACGTGTACGCGTGGCCGCACAACGAAACCTCCACGGGGGTCGCGACCCCGGTGACGCGCGTCCAGGGCGACACCGGCGCCCTCACCGTGATCGACGGGACGAGCGCGGCCGGCGGCATCGACCTGGACATCGCACAGGCCGATGTCTATTACTTCGCGCCGCAGAAGAACCTCGGATCGGACGGCGGCCTGTGGTTCGCCGTGGTCTCCCCCGCCGCGATCGAGCGCATCGAGCGGATCGCCGCATCCGACCGGTACATCCCCGAGTTCCTCAGCCTGAAGAACGCGCTGGACAACTCCCGCCTGCAGCAGACGCTGAACACCCCGGCGCTGACCACGCTGCTGCTGCTCGATGACCAGCTGTCGTGGATCCTCGACAACGGCGGGCTGACGTGGGCGCACGCGCGCACGTCGGAGTCATCCACCGCCCTGTACGAATGGGCGGAGGCCTCCGCCGTGACCACCCCGTTCGTCGCCGATCCGGCCGACCGCTCGCCGGTCGTGGTGACGGTGGACTTCGACGAGCGCATCGACGCCGCCGCGGTGGCTGCGAGCCTCCGCGCCAACGGGATCGTCGACACGGAGCCGTACCGCAAGCTCGGCCGCAACCAGCTGCGCATCGCGACGTTCGTCTCGATCGAGCCGGACGACGTGCGCCAGCTCATCCGCTCCATCGACTACATCATCGAGCGGCTCTAAGCGCCGTCGAGTCGCCAAAAAACGCCGGATTCTCCGGCAAAAACGCGCGTTTGTTGGCGAGTCGACGGGGAGAACGAAGGGAGCGGGCGGCTCAGTCGTCGCGGCGGGAGCCGTCGTCCTCGTCGGAGTCGTCGTCGTCGTCGGAGTCGTCCTCGTCGGACTCGTCGTCCGAGTCCTCGTCGTCGTCGGAGTCGTCGTCCGAGTCCTCGTCGTCGTCGACGTCCTCGTCGTCGTCGGAGTCGTCGTCCGAGTCCTCGTCGTCGGAGTCGTCGTCCGAGTCCTCGTCCTCGTCCGAGTCCTCGTCGTCCTCGTCGTCCTCGTCGGAGTCCTCGTCGTCGTCGGGAGCGGAGGGGTCGAGCTCGTCGATGTCGACCCCGTCGACGTCGCCGGCGTGCAGGATCGGCGAGCCGTCGTCATCGAGCTCGTCGTCATCCAGGTCGTCGCCCAGCACGTCGTCGATCTCGTCGTCGTCGAGGTCGTCCTCGGCGTCATCCTCGTCGTCGACGTCTCCTCCCGTGGCGTCGGCCGAATCGGCCACGTTCTGGGCAGCCTGGTACTCCGCCAGCCGCACGGCCCACGGCACCCACTCCGGAGCGAGCAGGGCCTGGTCGCCGGGAAGCAGCTCGACCTCGAGCACGGTCGGGTCGGCGTCGTCCACGCGAGCGAGGCTGACCGTCCAGAACCAGCCCGGGTATCCGGCGAGGCGATTGGCGAACCTCAGCGACACCACGCCGTCGCCCTCATCGAGGTAGCCGACCGGCTCCCCGATGGAGGACTCGGGGGTCACTTCGAGCAGCGCCGCACGGGCGAGGTCGGATGCGGCGAGCAGACGCTCGTCGACCGGCTCAGGCGTCGAGGTCATCGGCGACCTTGCGGAGAACGGCGGCGACCTTCTTGCCGTGCGAACCGCTGGGGTACCGGCCGCGGCGGAGGTCGGTGCCGATGTCGTCGAGGAGCTTGACGAGATCCTCGACGATCACGGCCATGTCGTCGGCGGGTTTGCGCGTGCGCTTGGACAGGCTCGGCGGCGCCTCCAGCACGCGCACCGAGAGCGCCTGCAGACCGCGCTTGCCCTCGGCGACACCGAACTCCAGCCGCGCACCGGCCTTCGGGGCGGGAGCGCCGGCGGGCAGGGCAGTCGCGTGCAGGAAGACGTCCTGGCCGTCATCGCTGGTGATGAAGCCGAACCCCTTCTCTTCGTCGTAGAACCTGACCTTGCCGGTGGGCATCGGAACCTCACTGAAACGGGGGTCCGCGTGTGCGGACGGATGGATCGCGACCGGAGGGTCGCCATCTTCCAGACTACGGCACGGGCGCGAACCGCTAGGCTGAGGGGGATGAGCAGCCGTATGCCGAGCGAGGATCTGCCGGTCCGTCGCATTGACCGCATCCTGGCATTCATGTCGCTCGGCCTGCTGCTCCTGTCGATCGCCTGCTTCATCGCGATCATGATCGGGTCCACCGCCAGAGCGGATTTCGGCACAGGAATGTGGCCGACGGTCGGTGTGACCGTCTACATCGCGCCGGTGCTCGCCTTCGTGTTGCTGATCACGGTGCTCGTGATGAGCTTCGTGCGAAGGGCCCGCGCCAACCGGGACCGCTGATCGTGCCGCCGACCTCCGATCAACGCGCGCTGGCCACTGCCCTGGCTGCACTGGATGACGCCGAGCTCTCGGGGCTGCTCGCCGGCCGTGGCGCTCCCCCGTCGGCCGGATGGCGCGACCTGTTCGACGTGGCCGCGGCCCTGCTGGAGCCGACCTCGGTCGCCCGGGCCCTGATCGCGCTGCCGTACGGCCCGGCCCTCGCCCTCACGCTCTCCGTCACGGCAGGCGAGGCGGTGCCGGACGATGACCGCGCCGCTCTCGTGGCCGTGGGCCTCGTGGATGCCGACGGCCGCCCCTTCGCGGCGGTGACCACGGCCGTGCGCGACCGGGAGCCTCCCGTCGAACGCGCGGGCTCGTTCGACCGGTCCACGTCCCCCGCCGACGACGCCGCCGCCGCCGAACGCGCCTTCACCTCGGCGGCATCCCTCGCCGACCTGCTGCTGCGCGCCCTGACCGAGCCGCTCACCCGCATCGGCAACGGGGCACTGGGCGCCGGCGACCGCCGCGCGCTCGTCGAATCCGGCGCGGTGCCCGATGGCGACACCGCGGATCTGCTCGTCGGACTCGGGGCAGCCACCGGACTCCTCCACCCCGAGGAGCGGGCGTGGCTGGTCACCGCGGCCGGGCGCGAATGGGTCGCCAGCCCCACCATCGAGCGCTGGACGAGCGTTGCCGAACGGCTTCGCGACGCCTTCCCCGCGGGGTTGCGCACGCGCACCGGCGGGTGGGTCGCTGCCGCGACGTGGACCGACGCCTACCCCTTCGACACCGCGTGGCCGACCCGGGCAGGCCTGTGGCGCGCCCGGGCGGTGGCGTGGGGACTCCTGACACCGGCCGGTGGAGAACCACCCTGGGCGGTGACGCTGGCCGCCGGCGGCGAGGCGGATGCGGCGGCCCTGGCCGCGTTCCTGCCCCCCGAGGTCGATCGCGTGTACCTGCAGAACGACCTCACCGCCATCGCCCCGGGTCCGCTCATGCCCCACCTGGACGTGCGCCTGCGGAGCATGGCGGTGCGGGAGTCGCGCGCACAGGCCGCGACCTACCGGTTCAGCGCCGACACCATCGCCGCAGCCATCACGGCCGGTGAGACCGCCGAGTCGCTCCGCGCGTTCCTTTCCGACCTGTCGCTCACGGGAGTGCCGCAGCCGCTCGAGTACGTCCTCAGCCGCACCGCCGACCGCTACGGCCTCCTGCGGGTCGGACGGGATGCGGCCACCGGACGCACCCGCGTGACCAGCGACGACCCCGCCGCGCTGGAGACGGTGGCCGTCGACCAGGCGCTGCGCTCTCTCGGGCTCATCCACGACGGCAGCGCCCTCGTCTCGCGGGTGGGCGACGACACGGTCTTCTGGGCCCTCGCCGACGCACGCTATCCGGTGGTGGCGGTGGACGAGGCGGGGATGCCGCGACAGCTGGATCGTGCGCGCTTGGCGCCGGACCGCGCGGCGCCCTCCCCCACCGAGCAGTACGCCGAACTCGTGGCCCGGGTGCGCGCGGGCAGCGAGTCAGAAGACGCCGACGCGGCGTGGCTCGAGCGTGAACTGGACACCGCCGTACGGGCACGCTCGGTCGTGGACGTGGTGGTGCGCCTGCCGGACGGGTCCACCCGCACCTTCCGCCTGGAGGCGACGGGGCTGGGCGGCGGGCGTCTGCGCGGCCGCGACCGCGGGGCCGACGTCGAACGCACCGTGCCGTTGTCCAGCATCGCGAGCGTGCATCCCGTGCCGTGAGGGCCGTTCACCTCTGCCGCGACGGTAGAATCGAACGTTATGGTTGACGGCCCCCTGATCGTGCAGAGCGACCGCACGGTACTGCTCGAAGTCGCACATCCCGACGCGGAGAGCGCGCGGCACGAGCTTGCCATTTTCGCGGAGCTGGAGCGCGCCCCCGAGCACATCCACACCTACCGGATCACGCGTCTGGGGCTGTGGAATGCGCGGGCGGCCGGGCACGGCGCCGAGGACATGCTGGCAACGCTGGAGCGCTGGTCGCGCTTCCCCGTGCCGGCATCGGTGTCCATCGACATCCGCGAGACCGTGGGCCGCTACGGCCGGCTCGTGATCGAGCGCGATGACGAGGGCGCCCTCGTGCTGCGCTCGACCGACCCGGCGGTGCTGACCGAAGTGGCCCGCAACAAGCGGATCCAGCCGCTGCTGATCGGTCACCCCTCCCCCGACGCGTACCTCGTGGACGCGTGGGCGCGCGGTCACATCAAGCAGGAGCTGCTGAAGATCGGCTGGCCGGCCGAAGACCTCGCCGGCTACACCCCCGGCACGCCCCACGTCATCGACCTGGATGAGACGAGCTGGCACCTGCGCCCGTACCAGCGGGAGGCCGTCGACGCGTTCTCCGACGGCGGATCGGGTGTCGTGGTGCTGCCCTGCGGCGCCGGGAAGACGCTCGTGGGAGCTGCGGCGATGGCCGACACCAAGACCACGACCCTCATCCTGGTGACCAACACCGTCAGCGCGCGGCAGTGGCGCGACGAGCTGCTCCGTCGCACGTCGCTGACGGCGGAGGAGATCGGCGAGTACTCCGGTCAGGTCAAGGAGATCAAGCCGATCACGATCGCCACGTACCAGATCCTCACCGCCAAGCGGGCGGGCCAGTACGCGCACCTCGCCCTCCTGGACGCGCTGGATTGGGGCCTGATCGTCTACGACGAGGTCCACCTGCTGCCGGCGCCGGTGTTCAAGCTGACCGCCGACCTGCAGGCCCGCCGCCGCCTGGGTCTCACGGCGACGCTGGTGCGCGAGGACGGCCGTGAGGGCGACGTGTTCAGCCTCATCGGACCCAAGCGCTTCGACGCGCCGTGGAAGGAGATCGAAGCTCAGGGCTTCATCTCCCCGGCCGCCTGCTACGAGGTGCGCGTCGACCTTCCCGCCGGCGACCGGCTCGAGTACGCCGCCGCGGCGGACGAGGACCGCTATCGTCTGGCCGCCACCGCGCCGGCCAAGATCGACGTCGTGCGCGGGCTCGTGCACCGTCACGCCGGAGAGCGCATCCTCGTCATCGGGCAGTACCTCGACCAGATCGACATCCTGGCCGAGGCGCTGGATGCCCCGCAGATCACCGGCGCGACGCCGGTGTCCGAGCGCCAGGAGCTGTTCCAGGCCTTCCGCGAAGGCTCGATCTCGCTTCTCGTCGTGTCGAAGGTGGCCAACTTCTCGGTCGACCTGCCCGAAGCATCCGTCGCCATCCAGGTCTCCGGGTCGTTCGGCTCCCGCCAGGAGGAGGCGCAGCGGCTCGGGCGGCTCCTGCGACCGAAGGAATCGGGCCTCACGGCGAGCTTCTACACGCTCATCTCCCGCGACACGGTCGACCAGGATTTCGCGCAGAATCGTCAGCGTTTCCTCGCCGAGCAGGGCTACGCGTACACGATCCTCGACGCCGACGAACTGCTCGCCCCCGCGGCCTGATACGCCGAATCCCCCGATATCCAGCCCGCCCATGGGTTTGGTCACGATAATGAGGGAATGACCGCACCACGCATTCTCGTTGTGGACGACGAGCCGAACATCCGCGATCTGCTCATCACGAGCCTCCGATTCGCCGGATTCCAGGTGCGCGCCGTCTCGAACGGCGCCGCTACCATCTCCGCCGTGCTGGAGGAGGAGCCCGACCTCATCGTGCTGGACGTCATGCTCCCGGACATGAACGGATTCAGCGTCACCAAGCGCCTTCGGGGCGCCGGCTACACCGCGCCCATCCTCTTTCTCACCGCCAAGGACGAGACCGAGGACAAGATCACCGGCCTCAACGCGGGCGGCGACGACTACGTCACGAAGCCCTTCAGCCTCGACGAAATCGTCGCGCGCATCCAGGCGATCCTGCGCCGCACCATGCAGGCCGACGAGGAGTCGGTGATCCGTGCGGGCGAGCTGTCGATGGACCAGGACACCCACGACGTCACCGTCGGCGACGTGTCCATCGACCTCAGCCCCACCGAGTTCAAGCTGCTGCGCTACCTCATGCTGAACCCCAACCGCGTGCTGTCCAAGGCGCAGATTCTCGATCACGTGTGGGAGTACGACTTCAACGGCGACGCGGGCATCGTGGAGAGCTACATCTCCTACCTGCGCCGGAAGATCGACCCGCACTCCTCCGAGCCGCTGATCCAGACCAAGCGCGGGTTCGGGTACATGCTCAAAGCCGGCAAGACCGCCTGAGCGGCACGACGGAAGACACCCCCTGTCCCACACGAACGACGCCGTAACCGGATGGTGGCGCGGGCTCAGCCTGCGCGCCAAGGTCACTGGCGTGACCGTGGGGCTCCTCGCCATCGGGCTCGTCGCCGCCGGCTTCGGCACGATGGCGTTCCTGCGCTACACCCTGATCACGAACCTCGACGAGCAGCTGCGCCTCCTCGCGGCCAGTGACATCGCCAACACCGTGTTCGACCCCTACGAGAACGGGGGGACGATCGCGTTCACCCCCCGCGACGACGTGGCCGCCACCGGCAGCATCGTGGTGCTCTACCGTGGGGTGGACGGCGCGCTCGAGGCGCTCTACGACGGCACGGCCGCCCGCGTGCTCCCCGACCTCCCGCAGACCTTCACCCTGCAGGAGACGTACCTGAAGATGGGTCAGTCGCTGGAGTACCGCGACGAAGACACCGGCGCGACGTTCCGCGCCAGCGTGGACGTGTTCCAGCCGCCGGGAACGGCCGAGGTCTTCACGCAGATGGTCGTCGTGCCGCTGGCCTCGACCGAGCGGGTGGTGGCGACCTACATCGGCATCTACAGCATCCTGGCCCTCCTCATCCTCATCGCCAGCGCGCTGCTGACCCGCTGGCTGGTCACCCTCACCTTCCGGGGCCTCGGGCAGGTGGAGGCCACCGCCATGTCGATCGCCGGCGGCGATTTCGGACAGCGCATGTCGGACGTCGTGCCCGGCACCGAGGTCGGGCGACTGAAGATGGCCATCAACACCATGCTCGACCGGGTGGATGCGGCGATCCGTCAGCGCGACGCGACCGTCGGCCAGATGCGCCGCTTCATCGGTGACGCCAGCCATGAGCTCCGCACACCGCTGGTGACCGTGCGCGGATACGCCGAGCTGTACCGCATGGGCGCGATCCGCGGAGACGAGGAGATCGCGCAGTCGATGGACCGGATCGAGAAGGAGGCGATCCGCATGGGCGTGCTGGTGGAGGACCTGCTCGCCCTGGCCCGCCTCGACGAGCGGCGGGATGTGACGATCGCGCCCGTCGACCTGCGCCCGGTCGCCCGGGACGCGGCGCTGGACCTTCGCGCCGCCTCGCCGCAGCGCGAGGTGACCGTCGAAGACACCACGGTGTACGAGAACCTGCCCGACGCCGCCTCCCTGACGGCCGACGCGCCCGTCGAGCCGTCCGACGAGCCGCGCCGGCGGGCCACGTCGGCGACGTCGGCCATCGCACTGGCGGGTGCGACGTTCTCCCGCCTTCGCCGCCGACCGCGGGGGCACGCCGACGGCGAAGGCCCCGAACCGTCCACGGGCGCCACGGAGGAGGTTTCCGACCTCCTCCCGCCAGAGCCCATCGTCCTCGGGGACGAGAACCGGATCCGGCAGGTGGTGGCCAACCTTCTCGGCAACGCCCGCCGCTTCACGGGAGACGACTCCCCCATCGGCCTGCGGGTCGGGGTATCGTCGGCCGACGACACCGGATGGATCGAGGTCATCGACCACGGGGAGGGGATCCCCCAGCAGATCCGCGAGCAGATCTTCCAGCGGTTCTGGCGCGCCGACACCTCACGCGCCCGCGAGACCGGGGGGTCGGGCCTGGGCCTGTCGATCGTGGCCTCCATCGTCGAGACCCTGCACGGCACCGTCTCGGTGCGCGACACCCCCGGGGGTGGGGCGACGTTCCGCGTGGCCTTCCCCCTCGCGCCGCAGCCGGTGACCGACGAGAGCGCCGACACCCGCCCGCTTCCCCGGCTGCGCTGAGCACCGACCGTCGGCGCCTCCTCCCCAGGCGAGGACCGCAGGCGGTTGTCCACCGGGATGCTCCCTGCCCGGCCGCCCGCGGCCGCCCCGGCCTAGCGTGACGAGCACGAACCTCGTGAAAGGAGCCCTCCCATGGCCGTCTTCTCCGTCGACAGCGACGCGGTCTTCACCGCCTCCAGCGCCATCCGCGCGACCGTCGACCGTCTGGAATCCGAATCCGCCTCCCTGCTGTCGCAGCTGACACAGTTGCAGGGCTCGTGGACGGGGGCGGCCTCGGCGGCCTTCTCCGGCGTCGTCGAACGGTGGCGGGCGACGCAGCGCGACGTCGCCGCCGCCCTCGCGGAGATCGACGGCGCGCTCACCGTCGCCGGACGCCAGTACGCCGAGGTCGAGCAAGCCAGCACCAGCCTGTTCCGCTGACCCTTCGACAGGCTCAGGGACCCCCGGAACGCAGAAGAGCCCCCTCCAGCGGAGGGGGCTCTTCTGTGCGTCGGACGCGGGGAGGACTTAGAAGTCCATGCCGCCGGTCGGGTCGGCGGGAGCTGCCGAAGCCTTCTCGGGCTTCTCGGCGACAACCGCTTCGGTGGTGAGGAACAGGCCCGCGATCGATGCCGCGTTCTGCAGCGCCGAGCGGGTGACCTTCGCCGGGTCGATGATGCCCTGTGCGAACAGGTCACCGTACTCGCCGGTGGCCGCGTTCAGGCCCCATCCGGCTTCGAGCTCGGCGACCTTGTTCGCGACAACACCCGGCTCCATGCCGGCGTTGAAGGCGATCTGCTTCAGCGGGGCCTCGATGGCGACGCGGACGATGTTCGCCCCGGTCGCCTCGTCACCCACGAGGCTCGTGAGGGCCTCGGTGGCGAACGCGATCTTGCCGGCCTGGATGAGCGCGACGCCACCGCCGGGGACGATGCCCTCCTCGACGGCCGCCTTCGCGTTGCGAACGGCGTCCTCAATGCGGTGCTTGCGCTCCTTGAGCTCGACCTCGGTGGCCGCCCCCGCCTTGATGACGGCAACGCCGCCGGCGAGCTTGGCGAGGCGCTCCTGGAGCTTCTCGCGGTCGTAATCGCTGTCGGTGTTCTCGATCTCGCGACGGATCTGGGTCACGCGACCCTCGATCTGCGCGGTGTCACCGGCACCCTCGATGATGGTCGTCTCATCCTTGGTGATGATGACCCTGCGCGCACGACCGAGCAGGTCGACCGTGGCGTTCTCGAGCTTGAGGCCCACCTCTTCGGTGATGACCTGGCCGCCGGTGAGGATCGCGATGTCCTGCAGCTGCGCCTTGCGGCGGTCGCCGAAGCCGGGAGCCTTGACGGCGACCGACTTGAAGATGCCGCGGATCTTGTTGAGCACGAGCGTCGCGAGAGCTTCACCCTCGACGTCCTCAGCAATGATGAGGAGCTCCTTGCCCTCCTGGATCACCTTGTCGACGATCGGCAGCAGGTCCTTGATGTTCGAGATCTTCTGGTTCGCGATCAGGATGTAGGGGTCTTCGAAGACCGCTTCCTGGCGCTCCGGGTCGGTCACGAAGTACGGGTTGATGTAACCCTTGTCGAAGCGCATACCCTCGGTGAGCTCGAGCTCGGTGCCGAAGGTGTTCGACTCCTCGACGGTGACGACGCCTTCCTTGCCCACCTTGTCGATGGCCTCGGCGATCAGCTCGCCGATCGCAGGGTCAGCGGCAGAGATCGATGCCGTGGCAGCGATCTGCTCCTTGGACTCGACCTCCTTGGCGCCGGCGAGGAGCTGGTCGGTGATGGCCTTGACGGCCTTCTCGATGCCCTTCTTGAGCGAGATGGGGTCGGCGCCGGCTGCGACGTTGCGCAGTCCTTCGCGAACGAGCGCCTGAGCGAGAACGGTAGCGGTGGTCGTTCCGTCACCGGCGACGTCGTCGGTCTTCTTGGCGACCTCCTTGACCAGCTCGGCGCCGATCTTCTCGTAGGGGTCGTCGAGCTCGATCTCCTTGGCGATCGAGACACCGTCGTTCGTGATCGTGGGGGCGCCCCACTTCTTCTCGAGCACGACGTTGCGACCGCGCGGGCCGAGCGTCACCTTGACGGCGTCGGCGAGGATGTTCAGGCCACGCTCGAGACCGCGGCGGGCCTCTTCGTCGAAAGCGATGATCTTTGCCATATGTGTGTCGTCCCTCCAGGACGGAGCTATCAGTCTGTTAGCACTCAATAAACACGAGTGCTAACTCATTCTGGCACTCGACCCATGCGAGTGCAAGCTGCCGCACCCGCGGGTCGTCTCCGTCCTGCCCGCGGCGGTGGCCGCGAGGAAAGAGAGCGAGGCGGCATCCCGCGGCGACTCCGGGCACCGTTGCCGGGGTGGAGTCATCGCGCGATGCCGCCTCGAAAGGGGCGCCGGGACGGACGCGTCAGACGACGCGAACCGACTCGGCCTGTGGGCCCTTCTGGCCGGCGCCGACGGTGAACTCCACCGTCTGCCCCTCCTCCAGAACCCGGAAGCCGGTCATATCGATGTTGGAGTAGTGGACGAAGACGTCCTGTCCGTCACCGGAAGTGATGAAACCGAAACCCTTCTCCGCGTTGAACCATTTGACGGTGCCTTGGGCCATGCTCTTCTCCTGATGGTGTGGGACGACCGTCATCGTATCCACCACGTGCAGCGTCGCGGCCCCTGGTCGGGCAAGTTTTGACACGGCCGCATCCAACTGTTTACTCCCCGGAAACACGGGGCTCGGGGCCTACTCGGAGGGTTCAGGGATGCGGTCGAGTCCCAGCACCACCGTGAGCTGCCGGGCGGCCTCGTTCGCCTCTGTGTCGGGGTCGTCCAGGGGGAGGTATTGGTCGCTCAACGCGATCTCCGCGCCGCCGATGGCCTCGGCCAGTCCCAGCGCCGCGGCCTCGTCCTCCTCGAACGGGTAGTACACCGTCGTCACCGGGAAGTCGTCGACCCCGGCGGCTCCGGCGGACACGATCTCGGCGGCCCAGCCCGCGGCGACCACGGTGTCGCGGATCTGGGATGCGAGTCCGTCCTGCGGCGTGGCGTTGAGAACGAGCACCGGCACCGTCGTGTCGACCACGGGCTCGACGACGGGAAGCGGTGACGTCGTGGGAACCGGCTCGGGCGCGAACGAGATCCGCCCGCTCATCAGCAGCGAGCCGAAGATCCCGGCCACGAGGAGGATGACCGTTGCGACGACGGCCCACAGGAAGATGATGCCGCCGCGCAGGCGCGGATTCTCGGCGCGATGGGCACCGACCCGGCCCGTGTCAGGGGCGAGCTCGTCGAATCGGTCTCGCGGGTACGTCGTTCGCGCCACCCCCCGATGCTAACCGCGAGTGCTGAGGATGGCCGTGCGCCGGGCCCGGACGGAGGCGCGCTCATCCCGGACCCGGCGAAGGCGACGCACGAGGAGCGGATCGTGCTCGAGGGCCTCGGCCGTGTCGATCAGGCGGCCCAGCAATTGGTAGTAGCGCGCGGGCGGCATCGCGAACTCGGCCCGGATCGCCTCTTCCTTCGCTCCCCCGTGCCGGCGCCACTCCGCCTCGAAGGCGAGGAGGGCTCGATCGCGGTCGGAGAGAGGCACGCCTCCACGTTAAGCCTGCGGGCGGGCAGGTGCCGGGAGCCACTCCACGAAACCGCCGAGGGGATCCACCGCCGCGAGGATGGCGCCATCCAGCGCCAGGGCGAAGCCGCCCGGCCACGGGTCGGGGACCGAGCTCCAGCCCTCGTGCAGCCCTGGGTCATCCATCGTGATCCACCGGCCGGCGGCGCGCGCCGCGTCGATCACCGCGCCCCGCCGGGCGCGCGGGATGTGGGCCAGCACACCCGGGGTCGTGACGACCAGGGTCGCGTCGCGGGGGGCTGCGGCGGCGACCTCGGCCAGGACGGACGCGGCGTCGCCGGCGGTCAGCGCGGGCGGGTCGGCGGCGACCACGTCCAGCGCGGCCTCGACCCGCTCGGCCCGCCCCGTCTCCCCGGGCCAGACGAGGCCGGTCAGCCACGCACGGTCGCGCGGGTTCCGCGCATCCAGCGGCGACAGGTCGATGCCGGCGCGCCACACGATGCGCGGCAGGTGCAGCCGAGGAGGCTCCCCCGTGAGGCGGCTGGTGAGGACGACCGAGCTCGCGCCGTCGGCGGGGTCGAGCGCGAGCATCCCCTCCCCGGTGGCGTAACGGTAGGAGTAGCGGTCGGGATACAGGCACAGGCCCGCGCTCGCGCCCACTTCCAGCAGCGCGATCGGCCCCTCGATGAGGCTCAGCGCCGGAAGGAGCGCGGCGCACCGCAGCGGTTCGTTGGTCTGCAGGCTCCGAGCCGCGCATTCGGCGACCACCCGGTCGGCGTGCCCCTGCAACCACGCGGCCCACTCCGGGTATCCGCTCTCCGGTGCCCCCAGCATCCGCGTCACCGCGAACACCAGCGGCGGCTGGCGGTGGGTGTCCGGGATGCGCGCGAGAACGGCCGCGGTCTCGGGGTCGGCAGCCACCCCGGCAGCCCACTGGCCGTACAGCACGGAACGTCCCGGCGCTTCCTCTCGTGCGAAGCGGTCGTAGCGCCCCGTCACCGCGGCGACGGCATCGGCATTCACTCCGGCATTATCCTCGGGCGGCGCCAGCAGTGCACAGGGTCGGGTTGAATGGAGGAGGAGAGGAAGATCCCATGAGCTATTCCGTGAACAAGACCGACGAAGAGTGGCGTGCCGAGCTCGACCCCGAGAAGTACGCCGTCCTGCGCCAGGCCGGCACCGAGCGGGCATGGACCGGCGAGCTTCTGGACGAGGAGCGCGCGGGTCTGTACACGTGTGCGGCGTGCAACGCCGAGCTGTTCCAGAGCGGCACGAAGTTCGACTCGCACTGCGGATGGCCGAGCTTCTACGAGTCGGTGCGCCCCGAGGCCGTCGAGCTCATCGAAGATCGCAGCCACGGGATGGTACGCACCGAGGTGCGGTGCGCGGCATGCGGCTCGCACCTCGGCCACGTGTTCCCCGACGGCTTCGGAACCCCCACCGGAGACCGCTACTGCATGAACTCCCTCGCACTGAACTTCTCCCCCGAGTCCCCGGCGTGACCACCCCCACGCCTCCTCCTCCCGACGCCGCCGACCCGTCGCGCGGCGCCTCCGGGCGCGGGGGCGCGGCGCTCCAGGCCGTTCGCGCCCGCCGGTCGTGGTCGCGGGTGACCGACGACGCGCCCACCCGCGCCGAGCTGGAGTCGCTCGTGTCCGCGGCCGCGCGGGTCGCCGACCACTCGTCCCTGCGGCCGTGGCGTCTCATCGAGCTGCGCGGAGCCGACCGGGAGCGCCTCGGCCGCGCCATCAACAAGAGTCTCCGCGAGAAGGGCTCATCACCCAAACCGCTGCGCGCCCCGCTTCTGCTCGCCGTCGTCGTGAGCTACCGCAAGAGCGAAAAGGTTCCCCGGTGGGAGCAGGAGGCCGTCGCCTCCGGCGTGGCGCACGTGCTCAGCCTGCTGCTGGATGAGGCGGGGTGGGGCGTCATCTGGCGCAGCGGCCACTACACCCGCAGCAAGGCCGTGGCCAAGGCGCACGGCCTGGACAAGAACGAGGCCCTCCTGGGCTGGCTCTACGTCGGCGGCAAGCCCGACACGACGCGGCTCGGGCCGCGCAAAGAGGTCGACGCGAGCGCGCTCATCACGCGCATGCCCGAGCGCGGCCAGGGCGCGAAACACTCCGCCGCGGTCGACCCGACTTTGCTCTAGCCGGACGGCCTCCGCCGCCACCCCACGACGATCGCCACCCCCGCCAGCGCGATGGCGACGCCGGTGAGCGCGACGGGTAACGGCGGTCCGGACGGTGCCGGCCAGAACGCGTCGAGGACGACCGACGTCGCCAGCAACCCCACGACCGATCCGAGTCCGAGCAGAAGCACCCCGGTGACCCGCACGACCGCGGCCGACAGGAAGATGTACACCGCTCCGACCGCGCCCCCGAGATAGAGCCACGGATCCACCACCAGGGTGCGCGGCGCCCCGTCGAGGAGGATGTGCACGGATGCGGCGACCGCGAGCGCCAGCGTGCCTCCCAGGAAGTTCACGAGAGTGGCGATGAGCGGGTTTCGCACCCGCTGATTCAGGCGGCCGTTGGTGGCCTGCTGCCACGCGATGCCCGCACCGGCCAGCAGCGGAAGGAGCAGCATCCAGAGCGCCGGCGCGCCGGTGACCCCCGCGAGGCACACGACGACGCCGGCCACGGCCAGGCCGCCACCCACCACGCGCGGCACCGTGACGGCGACCACTCCCCCGGGACCGTAACCCAGGCGGTCCAGGATCAACCCGTGGATCGTCTGGCCCGCGACCACGCCGACCGTGAAGAGGGCGACGCCGATGGTGGCGACGGTGAGGCCCTGGGTCGCGACGGTGAGTGCTCCGGCGAACCCGCCCAGCAGCATCCATGCCGGCACCTGCCCGCCGCGGATGCCTTGAATCAGCCGCGCGAGACCGGCACGCCCCGAGGGGAGCGCGGCGGTGATGATCGCGACGATCGCCAGGCCCGAGGCGAACGAGATGACCGCGGCGGTGTACCCGTCGTCGATCGCGTCGCCGAGCGACCCGTTGATGCGGGCCTGCAGTGCCGTGAGCACCCCGACGGCGACGGCGGCGGCCACCGCGACCCCCAGCGGGATGCGTCGAGTCGGTCCGGTACCTTCGCGCGACGCCACCCGCCCGATGTTACGGTCCGCCCGCACCCGCGAAAAACCACGTTCCGGACGAGAAACGGCGCGGCGCGGTCCGTCTCGTCCGAAATGCCGTTTCTCGGCGGGGGATGCAGCGTGGAGCCGACTGCGGGACTCGAACCCGCAACCCCCTAATTACAAGTTAGGTGCGCTACCAATTGCGCCAAGCCGGCAGAGCGCCCATTCTATCGGGACGCCCGGGGCCGGTTACGGTGCGGGCGTCGACGTGGCAGGGGCCGACGGCGTCGGCGAAGGAGTGCGGTAGTACGCGTCGCTGGCGACGGTGAGGACGAACTGGGCGAACTCCGTCGGGTCCTCCGTCGCGCCGACGTACTGCACGCCGTTCACGAGGATCATCGGAGTCGCGGTGAGGGGCACCCCGTCGGTGTCGGGGATCCGGTCCAGCGCGCGGTCGGTGGCCGCTCGCGCCCAGGAGGCGAACGAGCCCTCCTCGATGCAGTTGCGAACGACCTTGTAGGCGGAGACGCCCGTGGCCTGTGCGAGCTCGGCCAGCTGCTCGTCGGTCAGGCCGTCGGAGTCGATGTCGGGCTGCTCCCGCAGCAGCTGGTCGTTGAAGGCGAAGAACGTGTCGGGCGAATACGTCGCCACGCACGCCGCAGCGCCGGCCGCTCGCAGGGAGTACTTGGTGCCGTTGGACTTGGAGGTCAGCATCGCCACCGGGTAGTAGGTCAGCGTCGCCGCGTCGGCACTCACCCACTTCTTGAGCTGCTCGGCGTTGGCCATCTGGAATTCGCGAGCCTCGGTGGAGAGGTAGTCCACGTAGACGCGGATGTCGACCGCGCGCGTGTCGCTGGGCGTCGGGGTGGGCGCCGGCGCCTCGGCGGGCGGCGCTTCGGCGGGCTCCGCCTCCCCGTCGCCGGTCGATTCGTCCACGCCGGAGCTCCCGGGGTCGGCGACATCGGTGACGGCGGTGATCGCGAACCCGTCGTCATCCGCGTTCCCCGGTTCGATGAGCGGGCGCGGACCCATCTCGGCGAAGGCCCAGATGATGGCGGCAGCGGCCGCTCCGAGGACCGCCAGACCCGCTGCGCTCAGCAGCACACCGCGCAGCACGCGGACGCGCGACTGCTTGGCGTGCACCTGCTGCGCCTTCTCGCGCACCGCCTCTCGGCGGTCGCGCGTGGCAGGCACCTGTGGTGTCTCGTCGGTCGACATGGAACCTTCTGAACGGATGACGGTGGCCGGAGATCCGGCGGGCCGCACGGGTAACGCGGCCAGAATCCGATGCTAGCCAGGCAGCCTGGGAAAAGCCCAGACAGAACCCCCGCACACCTATACTGAGGATCGCGCCCGATGGCGGGCGTGCGGGCTGGCCCCCGCTCATCCATCACTACGGATCGTCCGGCACGTACCTGCCGGTGAAGGAGAAGAAAAAATGGCGTCCGTCACCTTTGACAACGCAACCCGCCTGTACCCCGGGGGCACTCGTCCCGCAGTCGACAAGCTGAGCCTCGAAGTCGCCGATGGCGAGTTCCTCGTTCTCGTCGGCCCCTCCGGATGCGGCAAGTCCACGTCGCTGCGGATGCTGGCCGGCCTCGAAGAGGTCAACTCCGGCCGCATCCTGATCGGTGA
This sequence comes from Microbacterium sp. Z6_144, assembly GCF_057197625.1. Classification (NCBI taxonomy): domain Bacteria; kingdom Bacillati; phylum Actinomycetota; class Actinomycetes; order Micrococcales; family Microbacteriaceae; genus Microbacterium; species Microbacterium sp. Z6_144. The sequence goes on along the minus strand of NZ_JBXVPT010000001.1, from coordinate 1,023,007 downwards.
CCGCGACGTCACCGACATCCCGCCGAAGGACCGGGACATCGCGATGGTGTTCCAGAACTACGCGCTGTACCCGCACATGACCGTCGCCGAGAACATGGGCTTCGCCCTGAAGATCGCCGGCGTCGGCAAGGAAGAGCGGGCCGCGCGCGTGCTCGAGGCCGCCAAGCTCCTCGACCTGGAGGAGTACCTGACGCGCAAGCCCAAGGCGCTCTCGGGTGGTCAGCGTCAGCGTGTCGCGATGGGCCGCGCGATCGTCCGTCAGCCGCAGGTGTTCCTCATGGACGAGCCGCTGTCGAACCTCGACGCCAAGCTGCGCGTGCAGACGCGCACGCAGATCGCGTCGCTGCAGCGCCGCCTCGGCGTCACGACGGTCTACGTCACGCACGACCAGACCGAAGCCCTCACCATGGGCGACCGCATCGCGGTGCTCAAGGACGGCATCCTGCAGCAGGTCGGAACGCCCCGCGACCTGTACGAGAAGCCGAACAACGTCTTCGTCGCCGGCTTCATCGGCTCCCCCGCCATGAACCTGTTCTCCGCCGACCTCGCCGACGGTGGCGTGCGCTTCGGTGACGAGGTCGTGGCACTGGACCGTGACACCGTCGGCCGCGCCAACGGCAGCCAGGTCACCGTGGGTGTGCGCCCCGAGGACATCATCGTCGGCCCCGCCGACGGCCGCGGCTTGTCGGTCGTCGTCGACCTCGTCGAGGAACTGGGCGCCGACGGCTACCTCTACGGCCACACCGAGATCAACGGCAAGCGCGCCGATCTGGTGGCACGCGTCGACGGCCGGCGCCACCCGAACGCGGGCGACACGGTGACCCTGGCCGCCGGCGTCGGTCACGTGCACGCGTTCGACATCGAGTCGGGAGAGCGTCTGAACGACAAGCCGGTCGTCTCCGCCTGATCGATCTGTCACCGCGCGGCGCGGGTAGCCTTGGGGCTGCCCGCGCCGCGTCTGTTTCTCCGGGAGGTTCCGTGCCCGATTCGCTCAGCATCACTGCCAGCTCCGTCGACCCCGGCCTGCTGTCCCTGCCCTGGTCGACGCCGCTGGCGGAGTGGCCGAGCAGCACGATCGTGTACCTGCCGAAGGGCATATCCCGCCACCTCGTGCGCTTCGCGAACCTCTCCGGACGGGTCGTGGCGATCAAGGAAACCACGCACGAAATGGCCCGGCGCGAGTACGACATGCTCGGCAACCTGCACCGGCTCGCAGCGCCCTGCGTCGAGCGCGTCGCGGTGATCGACGGACGGACGGATGCCGCGGGCGAGCCGCTCCCCGCGGCCCTCGTCACGGCGCACCTGCGGTTCTCGCTGCCGTACCGCGCACTGTTCACGCAGGTGCTGCGGCCCCACACCGCCACGCGCCTGGTGGACGCCCTCGCGGTGCTGCTGGTGCGCCTGCACAACGTCGGGTTCTTCTGGGGAGACGTCTCGCTGTCGAACACCCTCTTCCGACGCGACGCCGGCGCGTTTGCCGCATACCTCGTGGATGCGGAGACCGGTGAGCTCCACGAGGGCGGCCTGACGCGCGGGCAGCGCGCACACGACCTCGATGTGGCCCGCACCAACATCGCCGGCGAGATCATGGACCTGGAAGCCGGCGGTCGCCTGGAGGGCGGCATCGACGCCGTGCAGATCGCCGACGGACTTCTGTCGTCCTACTACTCGCTGTGGGCGGCGCTCACCGACAGGGAGAGCTTCGCCGTGGACGAATCGTGGCGGCTCACCGAGAGGGTCCAGCGCCTCAATGCGCTCGGTTTCGACATCGGTGAGATGTCGATCCAGACCACGTCCGACGGGACGCACGTGTCGATCCAGCCCAAGGTGGTGGATGCGGGACACCACCAGCGGCGGCTGCTGCGGCTCACCGGGCTCGACGTCGAGGAGAACCAGGCGCGCCGGCTGTTGAACGACCTGGATGAGTTCCGTGCCCGGGTCAGTCGCCTCGGCGACGACGAGGAGCGGGTCGCGCACGAGTGGTTGACGCGCGTGTTCGAGCCGATCGTGTTGGCGATCCCGTTCGACCTGCGCGCGAAGCTCGAACCGGCCGAGGCGTTCCACCAGGTGCTGGAGCACCGCTGGTACATGTCTCAGGCGCGGGGCCGGTCGGTCCCGATCGCCGAGGTGCTGACGTCGTACATCGACGATGTGCTGCGGCACCGCCGCGACGAGGCGACGGTGATGGGACCCCCCACCGACAGCCTCTCCGTGCCGGTCGCCACGGGCATGATGCCCCTCGTGGGTGAGGACGAAGACGACGACGACGAGGACGACGAGGAGACGGCGGTCGACTGGCGCGATCTCGTCTGAGAGAAGCGCCGGGCCGGTCAGTACCCGACGGCGAACCGCTCCCGCGAGTGCTTGGGTGTCTCGATCTCGTCCAGGATCGCCACCGCGAGGTCGGGGCCGGAGATGAACGAGTCGCCCTTGTCATCCACGACGCGCACGTCGCCGCCATCGCGGTACGAGCCGGTGCGCTCGCCCGGTGCCCACATGCCGAACCCGACGGCGGGGTGGACGTAGAACCAGTCGCGGCCACCCGTGCCGGACTGCAGGTCTTCGAGCACGCCGATCGCCTCGAGCGACTCCGGCTTGTAGTCCTCGTTGAAATCCTCCGTGTCGACCACCCGGGGTCCGCCGGGGGCCACGAGGCTCCCGCCGGCGCCGCCGATGACCCCCACGCGCACGTCCTCCGGAAGCGCCGCGAAGAACTCCGCGAGTGCAGGACGCACCTTGCCGAGCATGTCACCGCGCGGGGCGACCGCCGAGATCACGACCTCCACGCCCTCCAGCTTGTGTACGAGATCGGTGACATCGAGGACGCTCCCCTCGATGTAGGTCGCGCCCTCGACCCGCTCGGCCGGCACGGAGCGGGCGACCGAGACGACCGTGTGGCCGCGGTCGACGGCCTCTCGGACGACATGACTGCCGGCGTAGCCGGTTCCTCCGATGACAGCGATGCGAGCCACGATGATCCTTTCGTTGGGCGTACACGGGCGACAATCCACCCGTGTGCGGATTCATTCCCGGGAATGCGACGTGTCCACGCGGTCTTGGTGAAGCGGACCGGCGACGACACGGCCCGTTCAGGATGCCACGTCCCGCCCGGCAGTGCCTCCGACGCGGCGAGCCCGCACGAAGGACGAATCCTGCACATCCCCGGCGACAACGGCGGGATGTGGACTGACGTCGCCCGCCGGCGGGAGTTCACTGGGCGGAGACCGTCGTCTCGAAGGAGAGCCCGATGACCCCTGAACCCTCCTCTGCCGCCGAGCGCGCCGAGACCCTCCTCGCCGCCGCACGGGCGCTCGGGCCGCTGATCGAGGAGAACGCGCGCGAAGCCGAACTAGCCCGGCGCCTTCCCGACCCGGTCGTGGAGGAATTCCGCAAGGCGGGGTTCTTCTGGATGAAGACGCCGGTCGAACTCGGCGGCAGCGAGTTGGACCCGGTGAGCTTCGGCGACGTGATGGAGGAGATCGCGTACCACGACGCCTCCGCGGCGTGGGCGACGATGATCGGAAGCGGCACGATCGGAACGATGGCCGGGTGGCTTCCCGATGAGGGCATCGCCGAGTTGTTCGCGCCCGGTCAGGCCCTGCCGACCGTTGCCGGTCAGTTCACCCCGCGCGGTACCGCGACACCCGTCGACGGCGGGTACCGCGTCTCGGGCCGCTGGGCCTTCGGGAGCGGCATCGACCACTCCAACTGGGTGGTCGGCGGATGCATCGTGGAGGGCACCGGCGCGCCGATCTTCGTGACCGCGCCGAAATCGGAGGTCACCGTGCACGGCAACTGGAACGCCGCAGCGCTGCAGGGAACGGGCAGCCACGACTTCTCCTTCGATGACGTGTTCATCCCGGCCTCTCGGGCGATGGATGCGTACGGCGGCGTGCCGCGACGCGGCGGCGACATCTTCCGCCAGCCGATCATGATCTTCATCTCCAACGAGTTGTCGCCCCTGCTCGTCGGGATCGCCCGTCGCGCCATCGACGACATGATCGACCTGGCCGCATCCACCGCTCGCTCCCTGAGCGGGTCACTCGCCGGCCGGGCCTCGTTCCAGAAGGCCGTGGGCCAGGCTGAGGCGACGTGGGCGGCGGCGCGCACGCTGTACCGGGCGACGGCGCAGGAGGGCATCGACATCGTACGATCCGGAGCGACGATCGACGACGACACCGTCGCCATCCTGCGCGCGCGGCACACGCTCGTGGCCGAGATGTGCGCGGACCTCATCTCCGACCTGTTCCGCTACGGAGGCGGGCGGGTGCTGTCGGTGGAGCATCCCATGCAGCGGCACCTCCGCAACTCCCTCGGCGCGCTGCAGCACGTCTACCTCTCCGAGGAGAACTACGAGGCCGCCGGGGCGGCCGCGATCGCCCAGCGCGCGGCCCGCTGAGCCTCCCTCCGCGCCCGCCTCACGCACAACTGCGGGGATTCCTCCCGACACGCCGCCTCAGGCCGCGACCGGACGGCGTGTCGCCCAACATCTCCGCCGTTGTGCACGCGCCTCGCGAGCCGACCGCGCGCCGGACCGGCGCGGTGTGCGCACGGGGCGGATCCGGGGCCGTGCCGGATCAGCGCGCCCGGGCGCGGCGGAGGGTGTCGGAGGGCGACTCCCCGTACCGGCGCCTGTAGTCGGCGGCGAAGCGTCCGACGTGACCGAACCCGTGGTCGAGCGCGACGGCCGCGACGCCGGCCACCTCAGCCCCGCCCTCCAGCGTGTCGCGGGCCCGCTCGAGGCGCAGGTCGCGAAGCCAGCGGCCGGGGGTTGTTCCGAACTCGCGGCGGAACGCGGCGAAGAGCGTCCGCTCGCTGACGTGCGCGACCGCTGCGAGATCGCCCACGCTGAGGGGCTCGGCGTAGTGCTCGAGGCAGTAGTCGGCCACGATCCGGGCGGTGCGGGCGGGCGCCGCGCCGAGCCCCGCACCGAGGCGATCGGAGTAGCTGTGCGGCAGCTCCAGCACGAGGGTGGAGGTGACGAGCTCTTCGAACTCGCCGGCGAGGAGGGCGGACGCACCGGTGGTGGGCGACCGGTCGATCACGAGGCGCACCGCCTCCACCAGGTGCACCAGCATCCCCGCCCGGCGCTCGTCGAGGACGGGGACGAACGAGAGCGGCCGGGTGGGTGCGGCGCCGGTCAGCGCCGCCAGCCGGGTCTCGACCGCGGCGAGGTCGACGCGGAGCACCTGCAACTCGAGGTCTTCGCTCCACCGCATCCGCACGTCATCGCGCGGCGAGATCGCAACCCCCGAGCGCGGGCCCACGCGGTACTCCCGGCCGTTGCACGAATAGGCGAGTGTGCCGCGCACGGGAAGATGCACCGCGACGAAATCGCCGAGCGGCTCCGGCCGGATGTCGACTTCGCTGCGGTACGCGAAGCGCAGGAGCTTGAGCCCGCCGGTGGCGCTCTGCGTGATCTCGGCCTGGGCGCCTTCCCCACGCCGCAGCACGCGCATCGCGTGCGCGTTCATCACCGTCGTGGCCGAACGGTGCACCTCGTCCATGTCGGAGGAGCGGATGACCGTGCCCGAGGCCGACCGGGGATTCCCACCGTCCCGCATGAGGGCACCCCTTCGTGTTCGCACGAGGCCGTCGAACCTCAGTGAACCGCTATTCGCGCACGGCGCGCAACGTCGACACCTGATACAGCGCCACGGATGCTGCGATACCGGCGTTCAGCGACTCCGTCGCCGCCGAGATCGGAATCGACACGATCTGATCGCACGTCTCGGTGACCAGGCGCGAGAGGCCCTTGCCCTCCGACCCGACGACGATCACGACGGGCCGGTCGGCCAGCTCGAGGGCCGGCAGCGACACATCGCCGCCCCCGTCGAGACCGAGCACGAACACGCCCTGCTTCTTGAACTCCTTGAGGGTGTTCGTCAGGTTCGGCGCGATCGCGACCGGGATGCGGGCGGCAGCTCCCGCGCTGGTCTTCCAGGCGGCCGAGGTCACTCCCGCCGACCGGCGCTGCGGCACGATGACGCCCTGGCCGCCGAAGGCCGCGGTCGAGCGGATGATGGCGCCGAGGTTGCGAGGGTCGGTGACCCCGTCCAGCGCCACGAACAGCGGCAGCTCACCGGTGTCGACCGCCTTCTCGAGGAGGTCCTGCGGGTGGGCGTACTCGTACGGCGGAACCTTGAGCGCGACGCCCTGGTGCACTCCGTCGAATCCGGCCATGCGGTCCAGCTCCGGACGCGTCACCTCGAGCACCGGGATCTCCCGGTGCGTCGCGAGGGCGAGCATCTCCTTGACGCGGTCGTCCATCTCCACGCGCTGGGCGATGTAGAACGCGGTCGCCGGGATGCGGGCCCGCAGCGCCTCGAGGACCGAGTTGCGGCCGGTCACCGTCTCGGTGTCATCGTTCTGCTTCGAGCGTCCACCGCGCGAGGCGTTCGGCCCCGCGCTGCGGGTGGCGGGCCTGCCCTTTCCGCCGGCTGCGGCGAAGCGCTCCTGGGCGGCCTTGCGCTTGCCGGCGGCGTGCCAGCTGCGGTCTTCCGCCTTCGGCGTCGGTCCGCGGCCCTCGAGGGACCGCTTGTTCTTGCCACCCGTGCCCTTGGTGGGGCCCTTCTTGCCGCGCCCGGCGGAGGGGTTTCCTGGCTTAGCCATCGTTCAGACTCCAATGGGTCCCGGTGGGACCGTCTTCGAGGGCGACACCGGCCGCCGCGATCGCGTCGCGGATGCGGTCGGCTGCCGCCCAGTTCTTGTTCGCGCGGGCATCCGCGCGCTGGTCGATGAGTGCGCGGAGCAGCCCGTCCAAGGCCGCAGCTGCGGCATCCGGGGCTGACGCCACGCCGCTGTCCGCCTGGAGAAGGCCGAGGACGTCGAGCATCGCCGCCACGGCTCGCGACGCGGTGATCGCTCCGTCCCGGTCGCCGTCGTCGACGGCGACGTTGCCCGAGCGCACGGTGTCGTGCACGACCGCCAGCGCCTGCGGCACGCCCAGGTCATCGTCCATCGCCCCCGCGAACGCCTCGGGGATGCCGGCGGGCGTCACGGCGACCGGGTCGCCGGCGGCCATGCGCAGCACGCGCTGACGGAAGGTCGCGATGCGCTCGAGCGCTGCCCGCGCCTCGGCGTACGACTCGGGCGTGAGATCAAGCGTGGAGCGGTAGTGGGCCGCGGCCAGCGCGTACCGGACGACAAGGGGGTCGTGCTCGGCGAGGACGTCTTCGGCCAGGACGAAGTTGCCGAGCGACTTCGACATCTTCTGCCCGTCGACGGTGACGAGACCGTTGTGCACCCAGTAGCGGGCGAACGGGTCGCCGGCAGCGGTGGACTGGGCGAGTTCGTTCTCGTGGTGGGGGAAGCGCAGGTCGAGACCGCCGCCATGGATGTCGAACTCGGCTCCGAGGTAGCGGCGCGACATGGCGGAGCACTCGATGTGCCAGCCGGGGCGTCCGCGTCCCCACGGGGAGTCCCAGGAGGCGCTGTCGGGTTCGCCCGGCTTGGCGCCCTTCCACAGTGCGAAGTCGTGCGGGTCGCGCTTGCCGCGCGGGTCGGCATCGCCGGCGGCCTCCATGGCGTCGATCGACTGGCGGGTGAGCTCGCCGTACGACGGCCACGAGCGCACGTCGAAGTAGACGTCTCCGGCGGCGTCCGAATCCGGCTCCGCCGGGTAGGCATGCCCGGCGTCGATCAGCCGGGCGATGATCTCCTGCATCTGCGGGATGGAGGCGGTCGCTCGCGGCTCGTAGGTCGGGGGCAGAATGCCCACGGCGGCATACGCGGCGGTGAACTCCTGCTCCATCCGATAGGCCAGCGCCCACCACGGCTCGCCGTCGGTGGCGTTGGCGAGCACTTTGTCGTCGATGTCGGTGACGTTGCGCACGAAAGTCACGCGCCCGAAACGGTGCGTCAGCCACCGGCGGAGGATGTCGAAGCTCAGCGCCGCGCGGACGTGGCCGATGTGCGGACCGGACTGCACCGTGGGGCCGCAGACGTAGACCGTGACGTTTCCGGGGTCGCGCGGGACGAAGTCGCGCAACGCCTGCGCCTTCGTGTCATGGATCCGGACGGTCATCGTCCCAGACTACCGGCGGGGCGGGCGGCGGCCGCAGATGCGAATCTCCTGGGCATCGCTCGACCCCAGCTTGGGAACGGGTAGAAAGGAGCGCGTGCTCGCCGTCCTTGCAGTCATTGCAGCAGCAGTCCTGTTCGGTACCACGGGAACATCTCAGGCGGTGGGGCCGGCCGATACGACGCCTCTCGCGGTGGGCACGATGCGCCTGCTGGCCGGCGGGACCGCGCTCGCCCTGGTGGGGTTCGGCTTCGGCCTGCGCGCGCGGCGCCGCGCTCAGGACCCCCCGCGGTACACGCGAGGATCGCTCGGGCTGATGGCGCTGACGGGGGCGAGCCTGGCGGCATACCAGCCCCTGTTCTTCCTCGGTACGGAGCGCAACGGCGTCGCCGTGGGCACGGTCGTGGCCATCGGATCGGTGCCGGTCATCGCCGGGGTCATCGAATGGGGGCTGACGCGGCGGCTCCCGAGTGCCACCTGGGCCGCTGCCACGGTTCTCGCCCTCGCGGGGGTGTCGCTCCTGATCTTCGGCGGCGACGCGGGGTCGTCGGGCGCCGACCCCGTCGGCTTCGCCGGCTCGGTGGGCGCCGGCGGCGCCTTCGCCGTCCTCGCGAACGCGCAGCGCCGACTGCTGCAGGACGGGTGGGATCCCTTCACCGCCGCCGGAGCGATGGGCGCCGGGTCGGCCGCCGTCGCCCTCATGGCCGCACCGTCGGTGGACCTTCGCTGGGTGGTGAGCGTGGAGGGGCTCACGATGTCGCTGTGGCTGGGACTTGCGACCATCGCCCTCGCTTACTGCCTCTTCACGGGCGGGTTGCAGCGTCTGACGGCAGCGACCGCAGGCACCCTGGCCCTCGCCGAGCCGCTCACGGCCGCCGTGCTGGGGATCGCCGTGTTGGGCGAGCGACTGTCGGGGTTGGCGATCGCCGGGCTCGCGGTGCTCGCCTCCGGCCTCGTGCTGCTCGCGTGGGGTGCGCGCCGCCCCCGCGCCCCCGCATCTACGCCGGTGGAGGCGTGAGCGTGCTCCGGATCACCGTCGACGACCTCGCCCGCGAGCAGACCCGCGCGTTGGTGGCCGCGCACCTGGCCGGGATGCACGCGCTGTCGCCTCCGGAGAGCGTGCATGCCCTGGACATCGACGGTCTGCGCCATCCAGACATCACGTTCTTCTCCGCAGACGTCGACGGACGGGTCGCCGGCATCGGGGCGCTTGCCCGCCTCGACGATGAGCGCGGGGAGATCAAGTCGATGCGCGTGGATGCCGCGTTCCTCGGGCAGGGCGTCGGACGCGCGCTCCTCCATCACATCATGGCAGTGGCGCGCGAGCGCGGCTTCACGAGCCTATGGCTGGAGACGGGCAGCGCCGACGAGTTCCTCCCCGCCCGCCGGCTGTACGCGAGCGAAGGCTTCGCCGAGTGCCGCCCGTTCGGCGCGTACGCCGCCGATCCCCTCTCCATCTTCATGACGCGCGCGCTCTGAGCCCGTGTGCCGGCGCGCCCCTCCCCCGGCCGAGAAACGACATTCGGGACGAGACGCCCCGCGTCGCGCCGTTTCTCGTCCGCAAAGTTGTGTCTCGGCGGGGGATGGCGCGGCTCAGGCGGGGAAGACCAGGGCCGTCGCGAAAGCGGCGACCCCCTCGGCCCGACCCGCGAAGCCGAGGCCATCCGTCGTCGTGGCGCTGACGGAGACGGGCGCTCCGCCCAGCGCCGCCGACAACACCGCCTCGGCCTCGGCGCGTCGAGCGGCGAAACGCGGACGCGTCGCCTGGAACTGCACGGAGACGTTGCCGATGCGCCACCCCGCCTCCCTGACGATCGCCGCGGCGCGCGCGAGGAACGCGTCGGCGTGAGCTCCGGCGAACTCCGGCCGGTCGGTGCCGAAGTGCGTCCCGATGTCGCCCTGCCCGGCAGCGGAGAGGACGGCGTCGACGATCGCGTGAGCGACGGCATCCCCGTCGGAGTGCCCGGACAGGGCCGGCTCGCCGGGCCACTCGAGGCCGGCGAGCCACAGGGCGCCCTCCCCGCCGAACGCGTGCACATCGGTGCCGAGCCCCACGCGAGGGGTTGGATGCGGTCGCTCCAGCGCCGCTCGCGCCAGCGGCGAGTGGGTCACGAGACCGCGCGCGCGTTCCAGGTCTTCCGCCGTGGTGATCTTGAAGGCCCGCGCATCGCCGGCCACCACCGTGACGGGATGGCCGGCCGCCGCAACCAGGGCGGCGTCGTCGGTGAAATCCTCAGCGGCCACGGCGTACGCGGTATCCAGGATCACCCGGGAGAACCCCTGCGGGGTCTGCGCCGCGGCGAGTTCTGACCGGTCGACGGCCGAGACGACGTCGGCGCCCTTTACGCGCTTGAGCGTGTCGATCACGGGAATGGTCGGCACGACGGCGGGAAGCCCGTCGGCGAGGGCGTCGAGCACGCGGACGAAAACCTCCGGCGGCGTGAGAGCACGCGCGGCGTCGTGGACGAGGACGTACTCGACATCGGGCCACACGCCGGCCAGCCCCGCGGCTACCGACTCCTGCCGCGTCGCGCCGCCGGTGACGACGGAGGCCAGGTCGCGGGCGTCACCGGCGGCGGCGAGCACCTCGGTCAGCGCATCGCCCTCACGCCCGGCGGGGGCGACGACGACGACCTGGGCCGAGGGCGCCGCGAAGACGTTGTCCAAGGCATGGCGCAGCACCGTGTTCTCATCGATGCCGACGAACGCCTTGGGCGCTCCCGCACCCAGGCGGGTGCCGGATCCGGCGGCGACGACGAGGATGGCGACACGGGGAACGGGCGTGATGCTCACGCCCCCACGCTACTGCGGGAGTGTCAGGAAGCGAGGACCTCGTCGAGGACCGCGCCGGCGCGCTCCTCGTCGGTCTTCTCGGCCAGCGCGAGCTCGGACACGAGGATCTGACGCGCCTTGGCGAGCATGCGCTTCTCCCCTGCCGACAGACCGCGGTCCTGGTCGCGGCGCCACAGGTCGCGCACGACCTCGCTGACCTTGATGACATCGCCGGACGCGAGCTTCTCGAGGTTCGCCTTGTACCGGCGCGACCAGTTCGTGGGCTCTTCCGTGAAGGGAGCACGCAGCACCTCGAAGACCTTGTCCAGGCCTTCCTTGCCGATCACGTCGCGGACGCCGACCAGGTCCACGTTCTCCGCGGGCACCTCGATGACGAGGTCTCCCTGGGTCACGTTGAGCTTCAGGTACTTCTTCGTCTCGCCCTTGATGATGCGATCCTTGACCTCGATGATCGTGGCCGCTCCATGATGGGGGTACACGACGGTCTCGCCAACCTCAAAAAGCATGCAGTTATGTCCTTTCGGCAACGTCTAGGATACCACAGCCACCGATGCGCTAAAGTTCTCCGCCCCCGGTCCGACGTACTGCTGGGGGGAAGACGGGAACCGCGCGACGCACCCCGTAGAATGCAGGAGAAAGCTCGTCTGGTCTCGGGAGGATCTGTGAAATCGCGCCTCATCGCGTCTGTCGCCCTGGGCGCTGCCATCGTCCTCGGAACGACCGGCTGCGCCTTCATCACGGAGCAGGCCACGACCGAGAGCTACTCCCCCGCCGACGGCGTCAACGTCCCTGACTCCGGCCCCCTGAAGGTCCGCAACGTGCTCATCGTCAGCGAGGACGAGGGCGAGGCCGGCAACATGATCGCCGCGATCGTCAACGAGACCGATGAAGCACACACCCTCAACATCGAGCTGGGCGAGGGCTCATCGGCGCAGAAGGCCACCGTGCGCGTACCGGCGAACTCGTCGCTGAGCCTCGGCAACCCCTCCGACGACACCGACCCGATCCCCCTGGACGCCGTCGACGGCCCTCCGGGTTCGACCGTTCCGGTGTACTTCCAGTCCGGTGACGCCGAGGGCGTCCTGTATCAGGTGCCGGTCCTGGACGGCGAGCTCGACTACTACAACGAGCTCCTCCCCTAACGCCGTCCCGCCACGCCTCAGCCCTCGAAGCGGTAGCCGAGGCCCCGCACGGTAACGAGCATGCTGGGATCGCTCGGGTTGGCCTCGATCCGCGAGCGGATGCGTTTGATGTGCACGTCGAGCGTCTTGGTGTCGCCGAAATAGTCCGTCCCCCACACGCGGTCGATCAGCTGGCCGCGCGTGAGCACGCGGCCTGCGTTGCGCATGAGCACCTCCAGCAGCTCGAACTCCTTGAGCGGCATGTTGATCTCCTTGCCGTCGACCGCGACCGTGTGCCGGTCGATGTCGACGGTCACCCGCCCGCCGTTGAGCACCCGCTCGTCCAGGTCCGCCTCCGCCTGCGCATAACGTCGCAGGACCGCCCGCATCCGCGCGAGCAGTTCGCGCGCCGAGTAGGGCTTCGTGACATAGTCGTCGGCTCCGAGTTCGAGCCCCACGACGATGTCCACCTCCGAATCCTTCGCGGTGAGCATGATGATGGGCACCGAGGACGCCGACCGCAACTGCCGGCACACCTCCGTGCCCGGCATCCCCGGCAGCATCAGATCGAGCAGCACGATGTCGGCGCCTCGCTCCCGGAACGCGTTCAGTGCGACCGCGCCGTCACCGGCGATCTCGACCTCATACCCTTCGCGACGCAGCAGGTAGGCCAGCGGATCGGCGAGGTCGGGCTCGTCCTCCACGATCAGGACTCGGGTCATGAGTGCTCCTCTTCCACGGATGCGCTGCGCGAGGCAGGCGCGGCGGTCTTACGGCTTTTGCGACGCGATTTCGACCGGGTCGGCTCGGGCTCGGGCGGAGCGGACAGCGGCAGACGGATGGTGAAGGTCGATCCGCGGCCTGGCCGCGACCACAACCGCACCTCCCCGCCGTGCCGCTGCACGGCGTGCTTGACGATCGACAGACCGAGGCCGCTTCCGCCGGTGCTGCGCGAACGCGCCTGGTCGGCGCGGTAGAACCGCTCGAACACCCGATGCTGATCGGCCTCCGGGATGCCGATGCCGCGGTCGGTGACGGCGATCTCGACGATGCCCTCGACCTCCTTCACGCCGACGCCCACGCTGGATCCGGCAGACGAATACGCCACGGCGTTGGCGATGAGGTTGCCGACGGCCTCGGCGAGCACCTGCGCGTCACCGCGCACGTACAGGCCACGCGTCCCGCCGCGGACGAGGCTCACCGACGCCGAGTCGGCCTGGAGCGCGTGGGCCTCGACGGCCGAGGCGACCACCTCATCCACCGAGACATCGCGCATCTCTTTGAGCTCGTCCGAGGCCTGCAGGCGCGACAAGCTCATGATGCGCGCGGTCAGTGCACCCAGCCGCGCCGCCTCGGCCGTCAGCCGGGCAGCGAAGATGCGCACCTGCGCGGGATCGTCCGCGGCGGACTCCATCGCCTCGGCGAGAAGGCTCACCGCCCCCACCGGCGTCTTCAGCTCGTGACTGGTGTTGGCCACGAAGTCCCGGCGCATCTCCTCGACCCGCTCCCGTTCGGTGATGTCTCGGAGGACGACCAGGCTCAGACGGGGCGAGATCCTCGTCGCCCGTGCCGCCACCAGTCGCGGCTCTGCCGGTGCCGCCCCGCGGCGAAGCCGCAGATTCTCGGCGACGGGGACACCGGTATCCCGCGCCGCGCGCGCGACCCGCCGGAGGTCGTCACCCGGGATCACATCGCCGACATGCATGCCGAACACTTCTGCCGGGGCCGAGGCGGCCAGCACGGTCGATGACGCGTCGGAGACGAAGGCCGGGTCATCAAGGGCCCGCAGCACCTGCGTCACGCCGTCCGGCACCTCCGCGGACGTCTGCTCCCGCTGACGATCGCGAATGCGCAGCGCGACGGTGATGAGGAGAACGACGGTGCCACCGACGACGACTCCGAGGAGGAGGGCCAGCAGCACAAGCTGCGTTCGATCCATGCCCCCAGCGTACGTGCGCACACCCCCTCAGCCGCCAGGAGTGCACCGGCAGCCGCCGTTCCGTCGCGGAGCAAGGGATACTATTCACTCGCACAGCACCATCCGTTCACCTTCGCTGAGGACAATCGCGAAGGTCGTGGTACGGGCGTGCCGTGCCACGAACGAGGAAGGTTGCCGCGATGCGCGAAGTGTTTCATCAGTCGCTCCAGGACGTCCAGAACCGGCTGGTCGAGATCGCCGAGCTGGTGACGGTCGCGATCGACGGGGCCACCCGCGCATTCTCGACCAGCGATGTCACCCTCGCCGAGGAGGTCATCGAGGCCGACCGCGTCATCGACGAGAAGGCCGTGGCCCTGGACGAACTGGCCATCGAGATCCTCGCCCGCCAGCAACCCGTCGCTCGCGACCTGCGGATCGTCGTGACCGCGCTGCGCGTCAGCGCGTCGCTCGAGCGGATGGGCGACATGGCCGAGCACATCGCTCAGCTCGCCCGCTCACGGTTCCCCGAGCGTGCCATCCCCAAGGGCCTGAAGGGCACGTTCAAGCGGATGGGTGAGCTGGACGTGTCGGTGTCGCGCAAGCTCACCGAGTTGCTGCGCACCGAAGACCTGCGTCTGGCCGAGGAGATCCGCAACGACGACGACGCGATCGACGAGTTGCACGTCAGCGTGTTCGAGAAGGTTCTCGGCGACAACTGGAAGGGCGAAGCGATGGCCACGGTCGATGCCACGCTGGCCAGCCGCTACCACGAGCGCTTCGCCGACCACGCCGAATCCGTCGCGAAGAAGGTCGTCTACCTCGCCACGGGCGACTGGACGGCCGACCCGCAGACCCTCGAGGCGTTCGTCGAGTAGCCCTCGGCCGCTCAGCCCTTGCCCTGCGCGGCCACCGCGGCAGCACCCGCCGCGGCCGCTTCCGGGTCGAGGTACCGGCCGGGCTCGAGCGGGGTGAGATCCTCGCCCAGTCGGTAGACCAGCGGGATACCGGTCGGGATGTTCAGCGCCGCGATGTCCTCATCGCTGATCCCGTCCAGGTGTTTGACCAGCCCGCGGAGCGAATTCCCGTGCGCGGTCACCAGGACGGTCTTACCCGCGCGGAGGTCGGGGACGATCTCCGCCTCCCAGTAGGGCAGCATCCGGTCGATCACGAGCTTGAGCGACTCGGTGTCCGGCACCTCGCCGTCGATGCCCACGTACCGGGGGTCGCCCACCTGGCTGTACGGGTCGTCGGCGGGAAGCGGCGGCGGCGGGACGTCGAAGGAACGGCGCCACAGCATGAACCGCTCGTTGCCGAACTCCTCGAGGGTCTGCGCCTTGTCCTTGCCCTGCAGCGCGCCGTAGTGACGCTCGTTGAGCCGCCACGAGCGCTTGACCGGGATCCACAGCCGGTCGGCCGTGTCCAGCGCGATGTTCGCGGTCTGGATCGCCCGGCTGAGCACCGACGTGTGCAGGATGTCGGGCAGGAGGCCCGCCTCGGCGAGCAGCTCGCCACCACGCGCGGCCTCGGCCTTGCCCTGCTCGGTGAGGCGGACATCGACCCATCCCGTGAACTGGTTGGTCTTGTTCCACTCGCTCTGGCCGTGGCGGAGCAGAATCAGCGTGTAGGGCGCGGTCATGCCGCCATCCTATCGACCGCACCGGCTGCCCTCAGGGGTTCTCCGTGCGGCCCTGGCATCATGGGCCCATGCGCGGATCGGTGGTGGGACAGGTCACCCGCGGCACCACCGGGACGAATCGCCTCCGCCGCGTGGACCGGTGGATCGCGCGTCATCCCGCCCTTCGCCGGGCCGACGACCCGCTGGTCGTCGACCTCGGCTTCGGGGCCAGCGCCGTGACGACGCTCGAACTGTACGCGCGTCTCGCCCGCGCGCGACCCGACGTCGACGTGCTGGGACTGGAGATCGACCCCGACCGGGTCGCTCGCGCGTGCGATCAACTCCGGAGCGCTGCGGAGCAGGCACGCGCGCACGTGTCGTTCGCGCGCGGCGGCTTCGAGGTGCCGGTGCCCGGCGGGCGACGTCCGGCCATCCTCCGCGCCATGAATGTGCTCCGTCAGTACGACGAACCCGAGGTCTTCCCCGCGTGGGAGCGGATGGCGGCACGCCTCGCGCCCGGCGGGGTGATCGTGGAGGGTACGTGCGACGAACTGGGACGGATCGCCACGTGGGTCGAGGTGGGCGCGGATGCCGCGCCCCGCACTCTCACGATCTCCCTGCGTCTGGCCGGCCTGGACTCCCCCGCCGTCGCCGCCGAGCGCCTGCCCAAGGCGCTCATTCACCGCAACGTGCCGGGCGAGCGCATCCACGCGTTCCTCGGCGCGCTGGACACGGAGTGGCAGCGGGCGGCGGCGGTGGCACCGTTCGGGCCGGTGCACCGGTGGCGCACCGCGCTGGACGCGATGGTCGGGGCGGGATGGCCGCTGCTCGGCCGGGCGCGGTGGCGTCTCGGGGAGGTCGGCGTGCCGTGGTCCGAGGTCGCTCCGGCGTAGCCGCCGGCCCGGGTCGGCGTCGTCGCGAGGCCGGGTCGGCGTAGCCGCGCGGCCGGGTCAGCCGGCGGCGGTGCGGCGCCCGAGGCGCGGCAGACGCGGAACGGACGCCGTGGCTCCCGCGTCCGAAGGCACGACCACCTGCTGCGCTGCGGCGACGGGACCCTCCGCGGTGTCCACCACCAGCTCGGCGTCCACGGGAGCGGTGCGCTTGACCAGGGCGAGGGCGATCGGACCGTCCTCGTAGTGCCACGCGGACGACGTGATCGCCCCGATGACGGTGTCACCGACGCGGACGGCGTCCCCGCGCGCCGGAAGGATGCTGTCACTGCCGTCCAGGTGCAGCGCCACGACGCGGCGAGGCGGGTGACCGAGATTGTGCACCTTCGCGACCGTCTCCTGACCGCGGTAGCAGCCCTTGGACAGGTGGACCGCGGTCCGCAGCCAGTCCAGCTCGTGCGGCAGCACCCTCTCGTCCGCATCCGCCGAGATGCGCGGGCGCCACGCGGCGATCCGCAGCGCATCGACGGCGTCCAGGCCCGCGAGCGTCCCGGGCGAGGAGGTGGCCACGTCGATGAGGCGGGCCAGTTCGGCGCGCTCCACCACCGCTTCGGCCCAGTCCCGGTCGATCCCGGGATGGTCGACCGAATTGGCGTACGCATGGCCGCCGGGCGCGACATCCGGCCACGGATCGCGCCAGATGACGGGGACACCGGCGGGCGCGATCGCCGTCACCGTCTCAACGGCGGCGGCCGTGCCGCCGACCACCGCGAGGTCGGTCGAGCGATCGGCGACCTCGACCCGCAACCGGAACCGCATGCGCTGCAACCACGCCAGGAGGCCCTCGGCATCGGCCGCATCCACCAGCAGCCACGTCGTGGCGCCGTCGTCGAGCACCGCGGCGGCGTGCTCGACGTGACCCTGAGGGTCGAGGATGAGCAGTTCCGTCGACACCCCCGCGGGAAGATGTGTGAGCGCCTGCGACGACAGCGAATCCAGCCAGCTCAGCCGGTCTTCGCCCGCGACGGTGAGGATGCGGCGGTCATCCAGCGGCGCCAGTGCGCGTCCGGCGGCCAGGGCGCGCTGCTCGGTGAGCGGACCTCCGAGGTGGCGGAGCCCATGCTCGTCGGAGACGGCGCCCGGTACACGCGTGTAATCGCCCATCAGTCGGCTCGCGCCAGTCGCGCCGAGGCGTGAGAGGTCAGCTCGGACCCGAGGGCCGCAATGTCCCACGCCCACAGCAGATGGCCCTCGACGAGCCCGTACATCCGGGTGGCGGCCGTGTAAGGCTTGGCGCCGGCGGTGCGCACCACCGCGTCGGTGGCCATGTCGATCCGTGGCCCGCGCACCTGGCCGAGATAGAGCTCGCTGATGCCGTCGGCGTGCACGAGGGTCACCTCGATGTCGAAGCCACCCGCGTCGTTGCGGAGGGTTTCGACGTCATCGACGGTGCGTTCCGGACCTGACACGAGTGCCGGGAGGAGGCCCGGACCGGCGTCGGTCGCGGTCGCGGCCCGGCTCAGACGCCAGTAGCCCATCTCGGCGACGAGCGGCGCCGGCTGGCCGTCCCCCAACAGCCAGGCGCTGGCCGAGTAGTTCAGGTAGGGCCCGCCGTCGTGGCTGAAGCTCACCCGGTGGGAGAACTCGCCGGTGTAGTGATGGTCGCCCGCCGTGTAGTCCAGCACGCCCGTCCCCTCCCAGACACCGACGAGCCACGAGAGCGGCGCAAGGTCGGCGGGAAGGTCTGTCGGCAGCTCGAACACGAGGCGACCGTCAGCGCTGACCGCGGTACAGGTTCTTCACGACGACGCCCGACACGAACATGATCGCCAGCGAAGCAAGGCCCAGCAGCCCCACGAAGAACAGTTCGAGCGCGACGAGATCCATGCGCTGAGTTTATCCCACGCGCCCCTCGCGGCGGGCGACTCAGCCGGGGACGATCGCGGCGAGCGCGAAGCCGGCGCTGATGACTGCCATGACGACCATCGCACCCAGCGCACTCGCGGCCACGCGGACGAGGAACTCCTGCGAGCGGCCGTACCACAGCTGAACCGCGAAGGAGAGGACCACGCACGCTCCGAGCCCCACGATCACCCACGCGGCGCGCCAGTCCTCGGGGACGAAGACGCCGATTCCGATGCCCGTCAGCGCGGCCACGATCCACACGGCGAGCACGCCCCACACGGTACGGCGGGGTGCAAGCTCCGGAACGGTCATGTGCGCCATTCTCGCTCAGGTCGGGCCCGTCTGCACGCGCGCGCGGGACCGGTCCCGACTCGCCCTAAGATATGGGGGACATGCGGCCCGCCGCATCGGGGAGGTCCGGTTGGCACAGCTTCTCATTCTCAGTTCCGCGCACAGCGGTGGTCCCGTGCTGCCTTCGCTCGAGCTGCTCAGCCACCGGGTGCGTCAGATCCCGGCCGAGCCCGCCCAACTGGTGAACGCCCCCAGCGCCGATGTCATCTTCATCGACGCCCGCCTCGACCTCGTCGGTGCCAAGTCGTTGTGCAAGATCCTCAACACCACGGGGCTCGACGCGCCGCTGATGCTCGTGATCACGGAGGGGGGCCTGACGGCCGTGTCCCCCGACTGGGGCGTGGATGACGTCATCCTTGTCACCGCCGGACCGGCCGAGGTCGACGCCCGCATACGCCTGGCCATCGGCCGGATGTCCAAGGAGCAGGTGTCCACCCGCATCCAGACGTCCGGAATCACGATCGATGAGTCCTCGTACTCCGCGAAGGTGCACGGGAAGCCTCTGGACCTCACCTACAAGGAGTTCCAGCTCCTCCACTTCTTCGCCACGCACCCCTCCCGCGTGTTCACGCGGGAGCAGCTGCTCAGCGAGGTGTGGGGGTACGACTACTTCGGCGGCACCCGCACCGTCGACGTGCACGTGCGACGCCTGCGCGCCAAGCTCGGCGACCTCGAGCAGCTGATCGGCACCGTGCGCAACGTGGGGTACCGCTTCAACGTCTACGAGGACGATCAGCTGCCGACGCCCTCTCCCACGACCTGACGCCCGTCGTTCACTCCGCGCGCAGGGCGGCGACCGGCTCGATCCGCGCGGCACGGCGGGCGGGGAGCCACCCGGCCAGGAGGCCCATGGCTCCGCCGAGACCTGCACCACCGGTCGCCACCAGCACATCCACGGCCGGAGCCCAGCCCTGTGACAGCGAGATGGCGATCACGGCGACCACCCCGCCCACCGCGCCGATCAATCCGCCGACCAGTCCGAGAATCGCGGATTCCACGATGAACTGGCCGGCGATCTGGCGTCCGGTTGCGCCCAGGGCGCGACGCAGACCGATCTCGGCGGTGCGTTCCAGGACCGAGAGCATGGTGACGTTGGCGATGCCGAAGCCACCGGCCAGCAGCACGACGATCGCCAGGATGAGGAAGACGGCGTCGAGGCTCCCCTGCACACTCCGCTGAAGGAGGCTCTCCCCCGGTGGCGCCCCCACCTCCAGGACCTCCGGCGTGTCGGGGAGGATGGCGCGTGCCGCCTGCGCCGAGACGATGGGCCCTCCTCCCGGATCCAGCCGGATCTGGACCTCAGCCGGGCTGACGATCCCGAAATCCGACTGCGCCGTGCCGGTCGGGATGACCACCGCGCTGAGCAGCTCGGCCCGGTACCGGGTGTCATCGAAGATGCCGATGACGGCGTAGGGCTTCCCGCCCACGAAGATCGACGGTTGGGAACCAACCTCTGCGAGACCGAACTTCTCCGCGGCATGAATGCCGAGAACCGCGACGCGGTCGGCCCGCTCCTCATGACCGCGGTCGAACATCCGGCCGGAGACGAGCGACCCCTCCGTCGTGTCCAGTACATCGCTCGATGCCGCGATGAGGCCCGGCGGACTCGTCTCGGCGCGGGTCGGGTCGTGCACCTGCACCGCCTCGATGGCCACGTCGTCACTGGGGATTTCGGACAGGGTCGCAGCGCTCGCCACCCCCGCCAGCGTCGCTACCCGGTCAGCGGCATCCCACGGCAGCTGACCCATCGGCACCAGCTCACCGTCGGGCCCAGGCGCCTCGAGAGGTCGGACGAGCGCCTGCGCCCGGGAGGCCAGCTCGAACTGCCGGGTGATCTCGCCCGCACTGCTCTGCGAAAGCCCGACGGTGGCGATGAGTGCGCCGACGCCGATGACGGTCCCGGCGAGCGTGAGCACGAGCCGGGTCGGGCGCGACCCCAGATCGCTGGTTGCCTCCGTCACCAGATCGAGGACGTCGTAGCGGTCACCATCCCGGACGTCGGCCGGGATGGCGCTGCGTTTGCGCCGTCTCAGCCGGATCATCGCACCTCCCCCATCCGCCCACTCGCAATGCGGATCTGCCGCGACGAGCGACGCGCGACGGACTCGTCATGGGTGATGACCATCACCGACAGCCCGTCGGCGTGCAGATCCTCCATGAGGCGCATGGTCTCGGCCGCCGTCTCCTGATCGAGGTTTCCGGTCGGTTCGTCGGCGAGGAGGAGAGCGGGTCGGGACACGACAGCGCGCGCCACGGCGACACGCTGCCGCTCGCCACCGGACAGCACCGACGGCGAGAAATCCACCCGATGCGCCATCCCCACGCGGGAGAGGGCGTCTCGTGCGTACCGTTCACGATCGGCGCGGGGGGTGCCGTCGTACAGCATCGGCAGCATGACGTTCTCCAAGACGCTCCGGCGGGCCAGGAGATGGAAGGCTTGGAACACGAACCCGATCCGCTGGGCGCGAAGCGCTGCACGCCCGTTCTCATCCAAACCCCCGGTGAGAACGCCCGAGAGGAGATACTCCCCCACGGTCGGCCGGTCCAGGAGACCGAGGATGTTCAGCATCGTGGACTTCCCCGACCCGCTCGGACCGACGATGGAAACGTAGTCGCCGCGTTCGACGACGAGGTTCACCCCGCGGAGGGCCTGCACTTCCGGTGGGCCCGGAAAGGAGCGGGTGACGTCCCGCAGTTCGACGACGGGCTCGCTCATCGACCCACCACCACGATGTCGCCCTCGTCGAGCTCGCCCTCCAGGGCGCGCACCTCCACCCCGTCCGCGGTGGAGAGGCCCGTTTCGACCACCACGACGCGAACGTCCGCCTGGTCGCCGTCGCGCGGGTCTCCCTCCACGACCTCGACACGCGTCTCCCCTCCCGAGCCGGATGTCAGCGCCGCAGCAGGCACGGAGAGCACCGCTCCGTCCGTCGCACCGACAGGGATACGCACCAGCACGCTCTGGCCGCGGAGTTGCTCCTCCGCTTCGGGGGTCAGCGGGTCGGGAATCAATCGCACGCTCCAGCCGGTCGCGTTCTCACCCTCGGCGGATGCCACGGGGTCTGCAGGTGCCACGGTGTCGACCACGGCGCGGTGTTCGGTTCCATCCGGCAACACGAAGAACGCCTCGGCGCCACTGGACACCAGCCCGGCGTCTGCTTCCTCGAGCGCGCCGGTCACTGCCAACGCGGCACCCGAGAGGGTCATGGCCGGTCCGGACAGCACGGCTCCCTGCTGAGCCGTCACCGCATCGACACGGCGGGGAACGTCTGCAAGGTAGAGGACCTCCGCCGCGGGGAGCACCGGCAACGCGTCGTTCTGCGCGCGGGTCAGCGATTCTCGCGCACTGTTGAGCTCCTGCTCGGCCCCCTTCACCGCAATGGTTTCCGCCCGCACGTCGGGTGGAACCGACAACTCCTGACGCTGAGCCTGCGCGAGGACGAGCGCATCGCGGAGCGATGCCAGCAGCACCGCGTCGCCCGGGGTGGCGGCCTGGGCCGCATCGAGCTCCCGCTGAGCGGCGGCGACGGCGTTGTCCGCCGCGAGGATCTCGGGCTTAGGCGCACCGGCGCGCGCCAGACCGAGCTGGTGGCGCGCCAGTTCGAGCGCCTGCCCGCTCTGGCGAACCGCGTCCTCGGCTTGCTGGACGACCTCCTCGGCCTCCTCCTCTCCTTCGGGTGCGGCATAGCCGACCTTCTCGTAGAGCGCCGCAACCGCTGCGGCCGTCGTACCGTCGAACACGTCCCCCGCCGGATCGCCGCCGTCCAGCCCGACAGCGCGCAACGCGGTTTTGAGCTGCACGACGTCCGGCCCGTTGAGGCCCACCCGAAGGTTTCGGTACGACGGAACGCCGCCGGGGAGCACGATGAGCGGACGACCATCCACTTCCAGAGCGACCGAGAGGGTCGTCAACTCGGAGCCTCCCGCCGGAATCCGGCCCGTCACGATGCCGGCGCCCCCGTCGGAGGTATTGATGACCACCTCGATCGGGTCGGCGTACGCGGCATCCATGCGCACCAACAGTTCGCTCCGCAGTTCGCCCAGGACGACCGGGGTCGTGATGAGCCCCGCCCGCGGTGTCTCGGCCGCCGCCGGCGCCATGATCCGCCCCGTGACCAATCCGACGACAAGCGCGAGGCACGCGGACATCGCGACGACCCACAGCACCCTGTTGCGTGCGAACAACTCCCGCACGCGGGCTCCGTGCAACGACGGGAGGAGATCCCGCCACCGCCGCCGGGAGACAGGACTACTGTCCTCGGATGCCGGTGCCAGGTCGAGCAGGTCGGTCGCCTGCTCCCCCTGCGCGCCTTCTGCGTCCTCCGGGGCGCGCTTCTTGACTCGCGGACTCACTGGTTCCCCCACTGCTCGTACGCTGCCCGCAGCGCGTCGAACGCCTCCTGGTGGTCGGCTATGAACTGCTCTTCCTGGGCGAATTGGATCGCGTAGTGCGTGTCCCAGTAGTCGACCTCCTCACGGCAGTCGAAATCCGTCAGAGCCAGCTCACGCTCCTTCTCGGCCAGCGCGGTGAGCCCATCCATCGCGGGAGGCGTCGGCTCCGTGAACTCGCCTTCGTATGCCGCCCTGGCTCCCTCAGCTGCGTGATCCGGATTCGCAGCCGCCCAGAGGGCCTCGTGCTCCGTCTTGATCGACAGCATCGCATCCTCACGTGCGGTGAACCCGGGGCTCCCCTTGTCCGCCATGCACGCCGCCCACGAGGCCTCCAGCTCCGGGATCCCCGGCCACGACGTCTCTTCGAATTCCGTGATCGCTTCGAACAGCGGCCTGTGTTCCGGCATGTCCTGGGGATGTTCGCCCCGGACAGCGAGGTAGGCCTCCTTCGAGCACCCGCCGTAGGCGCCGCTGTACGCCATCTGCTGAGCCGGGGACAGACTCTCCCGGTACACCTCATTCGGGTCGGGGTTCGCGAGGGCTTCCTTGGCCCACTCCGCTTGTTTCTTGTGGAAGTGATACCCGTAGGGCTTGTCCATGGACCTCTGGGGGTTCTCGACGAGCCCATACCCATAGCTCGTGACCCACTCCCGATCCTCCCGATCAGCGTCGGAGATCCCCTCGATGTCAAGGGTGAGGTCGGTGCCCCAGGATTCGGGAGGGGTAAAAGCGGGTGAGAACTCGAACCCCTCCCCCTTCATGCACTCCGCGACAAGGTCCAACTCCGCG
The DNA here is from genome assembly GCF_057197625.1 of Microbacterium sp. Z6_144. Classification (NCBI taxonomy): domain Bacteria; kingdom Bacillati; phylum Actinomycetota; class Actinomycetes; order Micrococcales; family Microbacteriaceae; genus Microbacterium; species Microbacterium sp. Z6_144. The sequence continues at coordinate 999,210 of NZ_JBXVPT010000001.1, read as the reverse complement.
GTGGCGAGCGCCACTTGTTCCTTCGTCTGCTCTTCAGGGGTGAGGTCGCCCGACCCAGTCTCCTTCCAGAACTGCGCGAGGGGTGTCAGCGGGCGATCGTCCTCCTCCGTCACGGTCGTTCCCGCTGATGACTGCGACGCACCCGCCTCCGTCCCCGGAGTTGCGGTGCAAGCCGACAACGCAGCGAGGGCGAGCAACGAGAAAGCGAAAACGAGTGGACGTTTCATGATGGTCTCCGGTTCGGGTCTTATCCCCACCGAGTGTTCTCCTCGCGGGCTCGCCGGGCGTCGGCGGGATGGCGCTTTCGGGTCATCCGAACGGGTGAGGGCAATCCCTGCTCCCCTCGGGGTCTTCCCTGCGCGCCGGCTCACCGGCCACCGCCCTGCTGCTCGTACGTTGCGCGCAGCGCGTCGAGTTCCTGCCGGTGGTCGGCCATGAACCGCTCTTCCTCGGCGAACTGGATCGCACGGTAGGTCTCCCAGTAGTCGACCTCCTCGCGGCAGTCGAGATCGATCAGGGCCAGTTCGCGCTCCTTCTCGGCTAGCGCGGTGAGCGCCTCCATCGCCGGCGGGGTCTGCTCCGTGAACTCGCCGGTGACCATCTCTTCATTGCTCTGGGCCGACTCCGGGTTCGCCGCCGCCCAGAGCGCGTCACGCTCACGCGCGATCGACACCTGCGCTTCCTCGTGCCGACCGAACCCCGGGCGCCCGTTCTCGGCCATGCACGCCACCCACGACGCCTCCAACTCCGGGATCCCCGGCCACGGAAACCTGGCAGAGAGGTCCACGATCGCGTCGAACAGCGGCGCGTGCTCCGGCATATCCTCGGGATTTTCGCCCCGAACAGCGACGCGGGCCTCCCACGCGCACCCGCTGGGCTCCGGCTCGACGCCGGCGGCGAAATCCGCGTCCGAGTACGGCGGGCCCGAGAGTGCGAGTTCATATGCCTCTCGTTGTGCCTGAGACAGAGTTTCCCGGTAGGCCGAATTGGGGTCGGGATTCGCGCGCGCTTTTACCGCCTCCTCGGCCCGCTCCTTCTCCGAGTTGTACCCGTAGGGCTTGTCCATCGACCTGGTGGGATTCTCGACCATCCCGTAGCCGTATCGCTCGACCCATTCCCGGTCGTCTCGATCGGCGTCGGAGACCCCCTCCACGTCCGTGGTCTCGCGGTACTCGCGAGCGAAGGGAGTAGGCGTGTACTCGAAGCCCTCCGCCTTCATGCACTCCGCGATACGGTCCTCCTCCTCCGTCGAAAGGGCGAGCTCTCGTTTCGTCCGCTCTTCAGGGCTGTCGTCCCATCCCTGGACCTCGCCCAAGAACTGATCCAGAGGCGACAGCGGGGGACGATCGGACCCCTCCGCCGCCGTCGTCTCCTCGGGCACCGCTGTCCCCCCGGGCTGCGGGGAAGCACCCGGCCCGGCGCTAGGACTTGCGTTGCACGCAGACAGCGCGGCAACGGCGAGTAACGACAAAGTAAAAACGAGGGGACGTTTCATCACGGTCTCCGATTGGGGGTCTGTCCCATCGAGTCTTCTCATGGGCGACGGGCCGGGCGTCGGCGGAATGGCCCTTCCGCGTCATCCGAACGACGGACGGCATACTCGCCCCACCGGCGTACGGTTGTGCCATGCCCAGGTGGTTCCGCGACGGTGGATCGATCGCCGGCGACGCTGTGGTGGCGGCTGCGGCCTTCGCCATCGCGGTGGGAACGATCCTCGTTGCGGCCCGGAACGGCTGGTACCCGAACCAGCTAGACAGCTACCTCGGGTGCGCTGCCCTCGCGGCCGCGGCCTGGCCGGCATCACGCCTCATCCCCAAGACCACTCTGGCCATCGTCGCCCTGGTCGTCGCGTTGCCGGAGTGGTGGTTCGACGTCCCGGAGGTGAGGGTCACCCCCCTCGTGGTCGCCAGCTTCGGCGCCGTGCTCCGTGGTGCGCCCATGATCTTCGTCGCGCCGGTCGCGGCGGTGTCGGCCGCGGTGGCGATCGTGTACCTGCCCATCCGCGACATCCCGATCAACCTGCTGTTGTTCCCGGTCTATGCGGCCCTACTGCCGGACCCGTCGCGCCGCGTCCTGGTGGCCGTCGTCCTCGTCGTCGTCGTCGCCCTCGGGTATGCGATCCGCAGGCAGCGTGCGATCGCCGAAGACCTCCGCACCCGCAACGCCGAACTGCTCGCGCTGCAGGAACGGGATCGTGAACGCGTCGCCGCGGAGGTGCGCACGACGATCGCCCGCGACATCCACGACGTCGTCGCCCACCACGTCAGCGCCATGGTGGTACGCGCGCAGGCGGCAGCCCGGGTCGGATCGGACGATCCCCGCGAGCTGCGAGACACGCTGGGTGAGCTGGCGACCGACGGAAGCAACGCGCTGACGGCGATGCGCCGCGTCGTGCGGATCCTGCGGAGCGACGCGGCCGCTTCGCCCCAGACCGAACGCGAACTGGATGCCGAGTTCGCCGGCATCGTCGACCGGGTACGGGCCAGTGGCCGCGCCGTGGAGGTGAGCGGGTCGGTCGGGGTCGGTACGGAGTTCGTCCGCACCGCTCTCCTGCGCATCGCTCAGGAGGCGCTCACGAACGTCCTCCTGCACTCCGACGCCCGCCGCGTGACCGTCGCGTTCGCCTCCACCGGCACGGAGGTGGGGGTGACCGTGACCGATGACGGGTCGCCGTCGCCGCAACTCGACGCCTCACCGGGCGGGAACGGCATCGCCGGCATGACCGAGCGCGCACACGCCGCAGGGGGATCCCTCACAGCCGGTCCGCTCGCCGGTGGGGGGTGGCGGGTGACCGCCTCGCTTCCCGCCACCGGCGTCGCTTCGAAGGAGAGCAGATGACCGGAGAACAGCTGACCGTGGTGGTCGCCGACGACCAACCAGTGGTGCGCGCCGGTTTGGAGGCGATGCTGGACGCCGAGCCGGACATCAGCGTCGTCGGCGCGGCGCCGGACGGCCAGGTGGCGGTGGAGCTGGCGGCGGCACTGCGGCCCGATGTCATCCTCATGGACATTCGGATGCCGCGGCTCGATGGGATCGCAGCCACACGGCGCATCATCGACGCGCGAACCGCTCGGGCCGTGGTGATGATCACGACGTTCGACGATGAGGCCTACCTGCTGGACAGCGTGCGCGCCGGCGCCTGCGGGTTCCTCCTCAAGGACGCCGGGCCCGACCTGCTGGCCGCGGCCGTTCGCAGCGCCGTCCGCGGCGACGCGCTCATCGATCCGGTCATGACGCGCCGGCTCATCGAACGCCGGCTCGAGGTGTCCACCGTCGATGCCGTGACCGCCAACGCATTCGGACAGCGACTGGCCGAGCTCACGGACCGGGAGAAGGACGTCCTGGCGGCCATCGCGCGCGGCCTCAGCAACGCCGAGATGTCGGCCGAACTGTTCGTCAGCGAGGCCACCATCAAGACCCACATCAGCAGGGTGCTCGCCAAGACCGACACCCGAAGCCGGGTGGGGGCCGCGGTCTTCGCCTACGAGAGCGGGTTCATCCGGCCGGGACACCCGCAGCGGGACTGAGCGGGACGATGACGACATCCGTTCGTGCCGGAGTTCCCTTTCCCCTGCAATGATGAAGAGATGATCGGACACGACGTGCTCGACGCCGGCCTCGGCGACGCTGACGACGATGACTTCGATGAGGCGGTCGAAGCAGTCGACGCGCAGCTTCCCGAGAATCGTTACCTGGACCGGGAACTGAGCTGGCTGGCCTTCAACCGCCGGGTGCTCGAGCTGGCGGAGGATCCCAGCCTGCCGACGCTGGAACGGGCGAACTTCCTCGCGATCTTCGCCAGCAACCTCGACGAATTCTTCATGGTGCGCGTCGCGGGGCTTCAGCGGCGCATCGTGACGGGCCTGGCGGTGCCGACGAACGTGGGCCGGGCGCCGCTGGACGTCCTGGCCGACATCTCGGCCGAAGCCCACCGCCTGCAGGTGCGCCACGCGGCGGCGTGGACCGAGCACGTCCGCCCGACCCTCGCCGAAACGGGGATCGAGGTGGTCCGGTGGGACGACCTCGACGACGACGAGCGGGCGCGCCTGTCGGAGTACTTCCAGACGCAGGTGTTCCCCGTCCTCATGCCGCTGGCCGTTGACCCGGCGCATCCGTTCCCCTACATCTCGGGTCTGTCGCTCAACCTCGCCATCCGCGTGCGCAACGCCCGCTCCGGCCGGCAGGAGTTCGCGCGCCTGAAGGTGCCGCCGATGCTCCCCCGCTTCGTGCAGATCCCCAGCGAGCGGGGCAAGTGGCGTTACCTGCCGCTGGAGGACCTCATCGCCAATCATCTCGGCGACCTGTTCCCCGGCATGGAGGTGCTCGATCACCACGCGTTCCGCCTGACCCGCAACGAGGACGTCACGATCGAGGAGGACGAGACCGAGAACCTCATCCAGGCGCTCGAGGCCGAGCTCCTGCGACGCCGGTTCGGTCCGCCCATCCGCCTCGAGATCACCGACGACATGGATGACCTCACTCTCGACCTGCTCTTGAGCGAACTCGACATCACCGAGCAGGAGGTCTACCGCCTCCCCGGACCCCTGGACCTCCGCGGACTTTTCGACCTGTCGCGCATCGACCGGCCCGACCTGCGCTATCCGCCGCACGTGCCCAAGACCGCCGTGGCGTTCCAGCCCCCGGAGCAGAACCGGCGGGCCGATATCTTCGCCGCCATCCGGCGGGCGGACGTGCTCGTGCACCACCCCTACGAGTCGTTCGCCACGAGCGTGCAGGCGTTCCTGGAGCAGGCCGCGAAAGACCCGCACGTCCTCGCCATCAAGCAGACGCTCTACCGCACCTCGGGCGACAGCCCCATCGTGCAGGCGCTGATCGATGCCGCGCAGTCCGGCAAGCAGGTGCTCGCACTCGTGGAGGTCAAGGCGCGCTTCGACGAGGCGGCCAACATTGTGTGGGCGCGGAAACTCGAGAAGGCCGGCGTGCACGTCGTGTACGGCCTCGTGGGGCTGAAGACCCACTGCAAGCTGGCACTGGTGATCCGCGAGGAAGACGGCGTGCTGCGCCACTACAGTCACGTGGGCACCGGCAACTACAACCCCAAGACCAGCCGCATCTATGAGGACTTCGGGCTGTTCACCGTCGACAACGAGGTCGGTCGCGACCTCACCCGCCTCTTCAACGAACTGAGCGGCTACGCGATCGAGAAGAAGTTCAAGCGGCTCCTCGTCGCCCCGCTTCACCTGCGCAAGGGCCTCATCCGTCTCATCGACAAGGAGCGGCGCCACGCGCTGGCCGGTAAGCCCGCCCGTGTACGTATCAAGGTCAACTCGATGGTGGACGAGCAGATCATCGACGCGCTGTACCGCGCCAGCCAGGCCGGCGTGCCCGTCGAGGTGTGGGTGCGCGGGATCTGCTCCCTCAAGCCCGGTGTCCCCGGTCTCAGCGACAACATCACGGTGCGTTCGATCCTGGGTCGCTACCTGGAGCACTCGCGCATCTTCGCGTTCGACAACGCCGGCGACACGCAGGTGTTCATCGGCAGCGCCGACATGATGCATCGCAACCTCGATCGCCGAGTCGAGGCGCTCGTGCGTGTCACGGCCCCCGAGCAGATCACCGATCTGACCGAGTTGTTCACCGTCGCGATGAGCCCCGACACGACGTCGTGGCACCTCGGCTCCGACGGGGAATGGACGCGCCACAGCACCCACAAGGACGGCAAGCCGCTCATCGACCTGCAGGAGAAGACGATGGCCTCGGTGCAGCGCCGACGCCGCGCCCGGGCGGCGCGATGACCGATAGCGCCGTCTACGCCGCCGGCGGCGTGGTCTGGCGCCTGGTGGAGGGCAAGCCCCGGGTCCTCCTCATCCATCGCACGAAATACCGCGACGTGACCCTGCCCAAGGGGAAGGTCGATCCCGGCGAGATGCTGGCCGAGACCGCCGTGCGCGAGATCCGCGAGGAGACGGGGATCCAGGTGAGCCTGGGCGTGCCGATCGGCGTCGCCCGCTACGGTCTGCCCAACTCGCGCGAAAAGGTCGTGCACTACTGGGCGGCCGAGGCGACGGATGCCGCGGTGCGGGCGTCGTCGTTCGTGCCGAACAAGGAGATCGCCGCCCTCGAGTGGACGAGTGTGAAGCACGCCCGCACCCGGCTCAGCTACCCCGTCGACCTCGAGATCCTCGACGCGTTTCAGGCCCTCGTGGATCAGGGTGTCACCCGCACCTTCCCGCTCGTGGTCCTGCGGCACGGCAAAGCGAAGTCCCGCGCGCACTGGAGCGGCCCCGACGCATCCCGCCCCCTGACCTCCCGCGGGCAGCGACAGGCCAGCACGGTCACCGGTCCGCTCCTGGCCTTCGGGGTGCGCAAGATCATCTCCAGCCCCGCCGAGCGGTGCGTCAAAACCGTCGCCCCGCTGGCGGCAGCCCTCGCGCGGCGCATCGAACAGACCCCGCTCATCAGTCAGGACGCGTGGGAGGACGGCACCGCCGACGTGCGCGCGGTCGTGGGCGAGCGGGTGCGGGCGCGCCGCCCCGCCGTGCTGTGCAGCCATCGGCCCGTGCTGCCCGAGATCCTCAACGAGCTCGCACTGGCCACCGGCACGCTCCCCGGGTCCTACCTCGGCAGTGCGTCGTCGCTGGAGACCGGCGGATTCTCCGTCGTCCACTTGTCGGTCGACCACCCGGGATCCGGGATCGTGGCCATCGAGACCCACGAGCCGAAGGTCTGAGCGCCACGGGTCGCCTCCGGACGCACCACGGCCGGCAGGCCGGCGGCACGCGCGGCCGGGACGGTCGCGACGACGGGCAGGGAGTCCGCCATCGCCGCGCGGACACGATCCTGCGTCGCTGCCGCACGCGCGCGCTCGCGTGCCGCCTGATCGCGCACCGCGTCGTGGGTGGCCCGGCGGAGGTCGGCAGCGGCCTTCTCGGCGCTCCTGCGCACCTGCTTCGGATGCGACGCCACGTCGTCGGTGGCAGCGACCCACTGCGCGACGTCGGCGGCGCGTTTGCGCAGCGCCCGGCCGGCCTTGTCACCGATCCGTTTCGACGCCTTCCGTGCCGCGCGGGCAGCGTGCGCGGCATCCGCGAGCGCCTCGAGCGCGCGCGCCTCGGCAGGGGGTCGCTTCGCCATGGTCCCACTGTAGAAGCCGGACGGGCGGCCTGGACGCGCACGGCGCAGCGACGCGGGACGGCCGAGACCCGTTCACCTCCCGTTCACCGCCGGAGCGCATCCTCTTAAGGGCCCCCGCCTACGTTTCAGATCGAACCTGCACCAGGTTCGATACCCGAAGCCCTACCCGGGGCGTCACATCCCTGACACGTGAAGGATTCACACAGTGAAGATCTCCCGCATCGCCCAGGCGGGCGCTGTCGCCGCAATCGCGGCCCTCGCCCTCGCCGGCTGCGCCGCCAACGAGACCTCGTCCGGCGACTCGACGGGCAACGCCCCCGTCTCCGACCTCTCCGGCGAGATCGCCGGTGGCGGCGCCTCGTCGCAGGAGGTCGCGGTCCAGGCCTGGACCGCCGGTTTCCAGACCGCCCACCCCGACGTGACCATCACGTACGACCCCGCCGGTTCGGGCGCCGGGCGGGAGTCCTTCCAGGCGGGCGCCTTCCCGTTCGCCGGTTCGGACCGCGCCTTCACAGCGGAGGAGATCGCCGAAGGTCCCTTCGACGGCTGCGTGGAAGGCTCGGGGATCATCGAACTGCCGACCTACATCTCCCCGATCGCGGTCATCTTCAACCTCGAGGGCATCGAATCGCTCAACCTCGACGCGGCCACGGTGGCGGGCCTGTTCGCCGGCACCATCACCAACTGGAACGACCCGGCGATCGCGGCGCTGAACCCCGAGGTCACCCTCCCCGACCTCGCGGTCACCCCGGTGCACCGCCAGGACGACTCGGGCACCACCGAGAACTTCACGGACTACCTGTTCCAGGCGGCCCCCGACGTGTGGACCTCCGAGCCCGACGGCGTGTGGCCTCTGGACAGCGGTGAAGGCGCCAACGGCACGTCCGGCGTCGTCTCCGCCGTGGCGGGCGGCAACGGCACCATCGGGTACGCCGACGCGTCGCGTGCCACCGAAGAGGGCCTGTCCACCGTGGCCATCCAGGTCGGGGACGAATTCGTGCAGTACTCGCCCGAGGCCGCCGCTGCCATCGTCGACGCCTCGCCGTTCGAAGACGGGCGCGAAGAGGGCGACCTCGCGATCGCACTCGACCGCACCTCGCAGGAGGCGGGTGTCTACCCCATCGTCCTCATCAGCTACATGATCGCGTGCCAGGAGTACGTCGACACCGCCGTCGCCCCGATCGTGAAGGGCTACCTCGAGTACATCGCCAGCCCCGAGGGTCAGGAGGCCGCCGCCGAGGCGGCCGGTAGCGCGCCGATCAGCGACAGCCTGCGCGAGCAGGTCAACGCGGCGATCGAGCTCATCGTCACCGAGTAAGACCCCGATGCCCGGTCCGGCCTCGCGCCGGACCGGGCATCGCTCAGACCAGCCAGATCGAGACAGGACCCCATGACCGCCACCACGGCTCCGGCCCGGGAGAAGCCCAAACAGCGCCCCGGTGATCGCGTGTTCTCGAGTACCGCGCTGTTCGCCGGCTCGATGATCCTCGTGACCCTCGCCGCAGTCACGACCTTCCTCGTCGTCCAGTCCATCCCCGGACTCACCGCCACGAGCGAGGATGCTTCGCTCCTTCCGGGAAACTTCTGGGCGTACGTCTGGCCGCTCGCTTTCGGCACCGTGTGGGCGTCGTTCCTCGCGCTCGTGATGGCCGTGCCGCTCTCGGTCGCCGTCGCCCTCTTCATCTCGCACTACGCCCCCCGCCGTCTCGCGCAGGGCCTCGGATACGTCGTCGACCTCCTGGCCGCCGTGCCGTCCGTCGTCTTCGGCCTGTGGGGCATCCTCGTGCTGGCCCCGGCCGTGCAGCCGATCTACGGCTGGCTCACGGTGAACGCGGGCTGGTTCCCGCTGTTCGCCGGCGACGCGTCGGCCACGGGCCGCACGATCTTCACCGCCGCGATCGTGCTCGCGGTGATGGTCACCCCGATCATCACCGCCATCTGCCGGGAGATCTTCCTCCAGACCCCGGTACTGCACGAGGAAGCCGCCCTCGCCCTTGGTGCGACGCGCTGGGAGATGATCAAGATGGCCGTTTTCCCCTTCGGGCGCAGCGGCATCGTATCGGCGTCCATGCTGGGCCTCGGTCGCGCCCTCGGGGAGACGATGGCGGTCGCGATGGTGCTCTCCGCCACCGGGATCATCACCTTCCGGCTCTTCACGTCGCAGAATCCCAGCACGATCCCGGCGAACATCGCACTGACGTTCCCCGAGGCGTACGGGGTCAACATCAACGTCCTGATCGCCACCGGCCTCATCCTCTTCGTCGTCACCTTCGCCGTGAACGCGCTGGCCCGGTGGATCGTCAGCCGGCGCAAGGAATTCTCGGGAGCCAACTGACATGACCATCACCGCTCCCCGCCTCCAGGCTCCCCCCGCGAGCCCCGTGCGCGAGCACCACCAGCTCACCAGCGGCCGTCTCCCGCGGTGGGTGCCGTGGGGCATCCTGGCAGCGAGCGCGGTCATCATGGCGCTCGTCTTCGCCGTCCTGGCCATCGCCGGCGATACCGGCTTCGACGTCGCCGGCTGGGCCGTGCTCACCGCTCTGGTCTACCTGGTGCTGATCACGGCCATCTCGACCTTGATCGAGGGGCGCCGCAAGGGCGTCGACCGGCTCGTGGTCGGTGTGGTCGCGACCGCCTTCGCCATCGCGATGGTCCCGCTCGTGTCGGTGGCATGGACCGTCCTCACCAACGGCATCGCCGGCATCAGCGCGGAATTCTTCAGCCACTCCATGCGCAACGTCGTCGGCGAGGGCGGCGGCGCGCTGCACGCGATCGTCGGCACCCTGCTCATCACACTGGCCGCCGCGGTCATCTCCATCCCGATCGGCATCTTCACCGCGATCTATCTCGTCGAATACGGTGTCGGCAACCGCCTGGCGCGGGGCATCACGTTCCTCGTCGACGTGATGACCGGGATCCCGTCGATCGTCGCGGGCCTGTTCGCGTACGCCCTGTTCGCGCTCTTCCTCGGCCCCGGCATCCGGATGGGCATCATGGGCGCCATCGCGCTGTCGGTGCTGATGATCCCGGTCGTCGTGCGCTCGAGCGAGGAGATGCTGCGGCTCGTGCCGAACGAGCTGCGGGAAGCGGCATACGCCCTGGGAGTGCCGAAGTGGCTGACGATCAGCAAGGTCGTCCTCCCGACCGCCATCGCCGGCATCACCACCGGCGTGATGCTCTCCATCTCGCGGGTCATCGGCGAGACCGCTCCGCTGCTTCTCACCGCGGGGGTGGCGACCTCGATGAATTACAACCTGTTCGAAGGCCGGATGGCCACCCTGCCGGTCTTCGCCTATTCGCAGTACATGAACCAGGGCATCCCCGCCCAGGCCTACATCGACCGTGCGTGGGCCGCCGCACTGGTGCTCATCGTCATCGTGATGCTGCTCAACCTCGTCGCGCGCCTCGTGGCGAAGGTCTTCTCCCCCAAGCTGAGCCGCTGAGGCTCCCTCCCCCGAACCGAAACCCGAGGAATCGTGTCCAAGAGCATCGAAGTCAACGATCTGAACGTCTACTACGGCGACTTCCTCGCCGTCGAGGGTGTCGGACTCACCATCGAGCCCCGCACCGTGACGGCCTTCATCGGCCCGTCCGGCTGCGGGAAGTCGACCTTCCTGCGCACACTCAACCGCATGCACGAGGTCATCCCCGGCGCCCGCGTGGAAGGGCAGGTGCTGCTGGACGGCGACGACCTGTACGCCCCCAACGTCGACCCGGTGCTGGTGCGCCGACAGGTGGGCATGGTCTTCCAGCGTCCGAACCCCTTCCCCACCATGTCGATCCGTGAGAACGTGCTGGCCGGCGTGAAGCTCAACAACAAGCGCATCTCGAAGTCGGACGCCGACGATCTCGTCGAGCGCTCGCTGAAGGGCGCGAACCTCTGGAACGAGGTCAAGGACCGGCTCGACCGACCGGGCTCAGGACTCTCCGGCGGCCAGCAGCAGCGCCTGTGCATCGCCCGCGCGATCGCGGTCTCCCCGGAGGTCATCCTCATGGATGAGCCGTGCTCGGCGCTGGACCCGATCTCCACGTATGCGATCGAAGAGTTGATCGCGGAAATGAAAAACGACTACACCGTCGTCATCGTGACGCACAACATGCAGCAGGCTTCTCGCGTGTCCGACCGCACGGCGTTCTTCAACATCGCCGGCACGGGCAAGCCCGGCAAGCTCATCGAGTACGACGACACGGCGACCATCTTCACCACCCCCTCCGTGCAGGCCACGGAGGACTACGTCTCCGGACGTTTCGGCTGATCCACCCCGGTGCCGCCGGGTGCCGCGGGGGCACCGGGGTGCGGGCGGCGGCGCCGGCTCCCGGGCGGGCGTGGCGGGCGTGGGTGCGGGCGTGCGAGCCGGCTCGCGGGCGGGCGGCGCCGCCGCGGGGCGGGCGTGCGCCCTCGGGTTCGCCGCATCCGCCGCCCCGTGCACAACGGCGGAGATCATCTCCGACACGCCGCGCGCCGGGCCCGGACATCGGTGCGTCGCGCACGATGTCCGCAGCTGTGTCGGCCTCGGGGCGGGAGGCCGCGTCGCGCGGACACCCGCGGGGTCGCCGCATCCACCCCCCCGTGCACAACGGCGGAGATCATCTACGACACGCCGCTCGCCGGCCCGGACATCGGCATGTCGCGCACGATGTCCGCAGTCGTGTCGCGCGGTCACCCCTCCTCCCCAGCCTCGGCCCGGGGAGGTCCGCCCACAGATCGAGTCAGCAGGCCACGGCGAGCTGACGCGGGGCCGCACCATCGAGCGCATGTGCGACCCGCGGGAGGCCTTCGCGACCTACCGGATGCTGCGCGACAGCGGCCTCTCGAGGGCGCAGCTGAGCGCTCAATTAGGCTCCGGCATCCTCGAGCGAGTGCGCCGGGGAATCTACGCCTCCCCGTCCGCATGTGATCCGGCCCGCACCGCCGTCGCCCACGGCGGAGTGTCGGCGTGCGTGACAGCAGCCCGGCACGAGGGACTGTGGGTCATCGATGCCGAGCCCGCTCCGCACGTGTGGATGAAGGCGGACGGGCATACCCATCGGCACGATGGATGCATCTGCGTCGAGCACTGGGATGACGCAGAGGCGAGCGATGCCTTCGGGTTGCCATCCATCCCCCGCATCCTGCGCCAGGTGCTGGCATGTCGTGGGGTGGAAGAGTTCTTCGTCGTGCTGGAATCGGCTCTGCGACTCGGGCGCATCGATGCCCGGGGTATCGGCTGGCTCCAAAGCCACACGAACGACGCCGCGCGGGAGGCTCTCGACTTCGCGCGCTCGGATGCGGACAGCGGACTCGAGTCGCTCGTGCGTTGGCGCCTCCGACGCCACGGCCTCACCGTGCGCACGCAAGTCCGGGTGCCGGGGGTCGGACGGGTGGACCTGCTGATCGGTGACCGGCTCATTCTGGAAACGGACGGCAAGGACAATCACGCGGCGCCGGATATGCGGCACAAGGACCTGGTACGCGACGCATACGCGGCCATGTGGGGATACGTCACGTTGCGCTTCGACTACGCGCTCGTCATCCACGACTGGGATCTGGTCGAGCGCGCGATCCTCGCCCACGTCGCGGCGGCGCGCCATACCTGATCCGCGGTGCCGTCGGTCACCGCGTCGCCGCGCCCCGCGTCGCCGGGCACTGCCGCGCATCGCCTCGCCTCGCCGGGCACAACGGCGGAGATCGACGCAGACACGCCGGCGTCGCGACCCCCGTGTGGGGGCGTCGCTCGAAATGTCCGCCGTTGTGCACGGGCGGATGCGGGAGCCCGGGGTGCGGGGACCGATACTGGCGGGCGGGCGGGAGCCCGGGGGTGCGGGAGCCGCGGGCCGCGGGATACGGGCGGCGGTGCCGGCGGGGGGCGGGGGGCGGGGGCGGGAGCCCGGGGGTGCGGGAGCCGCGGGCCGCGGGCGGGTGGGCGTCGGCGCCGGCTCGCGGGCGGGCGACGCCGCCGCGCGGCCCGCGGGTGGCGAGGCGGAGGAGCGGTATTGGCGCGGGTCAGTCGCGGGGCGCCAGCAGGTAGCGGTTCATCGAGGCGGTGAACGGGCGGTCGACGGGGAGCGAGCGCATGTCGATGGCGGCAACGGGCGCGGCGAGGCGAACGCTCGACACCAGCCACGCCGCATCCGCCTGCGCCAGCATGTCGGCGCGCACCTGCTCATAGGCCGTCTCGAACCCGTGGTCGGCCAGATACTCGAACAGACTCACCTGGGTGGTGCCGTGGAGGATGCCCGCCCCCGGTTCGGGCGTCACGAACCGCTCGCCGAAGCGCAGCAGCACCGACGACGTCGGACCCTCGAGCACGAAACCGTCGCTGGTGACGAAGACCGCGTCATCCGCCCCGCGGCGGCGTGCCTCGCGGATCGCGGCCATGTTCACCGCGTACGACAGCGTCTTCGCACCCAGCAGCAGCCATGGCGCCCGCTCGGCCGCGCCGCTGTCCAGACCCCGGTCGAGGGTCACCACACGGATGCCCTCCTCGCGAGCGCTGGTGCTATCCGGTGCGGGCGCGAGGGTCACCCAGGCGGTGGGCGCCGGACCGTGCTCGACGCCGCGGCTGAGGATGAGTTTGATCACGCTCTCCCCGGGCTCTGCAGCATCCGCCACCCGGGCCACCGCCTGATGCCACTGCTCGAGGTGAGGAACGGGCAGGTCGCACAGACTCGCCGAGTACGCGAGCCGCTCCAGGTGGGCCTGCGTCTCCTGCGGATGCCCGTCCACAACGCCGATCGACTCGAAGATGCCGTCGCCCCGCTGGGTCGACAACTCCCCCACGCTCAGCGCCGGCGCCGCCGGGTCGATCGGGGTGAAAGTGTCGGAGAAGTCGGTGCGCGGGTCGCCCGCCGCGGCGGGATCGATCACGAGTGCGTAACGCCATGCCATGGTCCGAGCCTATGCGGGGGGGAATACCTCGGGCGCGGACCGGTTACACTTTCCTAGCCGGGCCGCAGTAACCCCGGGCTCCATCTTTTGCCGCCGAGAGCGGCCTCGCGCCGAGAGGCGTTCTGCGGCCCGGCACCTTCTTGCCGTTGCGCCCTGCTCGTGTGTACGCCGAGAAACGACGATACGGACGAGAAACGGCGCGGCGCGGCACTTCTCAGCCCGATCGTTTCTCGCAGGCCGGCGGATGCGTCAGGCCGGCGGATGCGTCGGGCCGGCGGATGCGTCAGGCCCGCGGATGCGCCAGGCCGGCGGATGCGTCAGGCCAGCGGATGCGTCAGGCCAGCGAGTCGCGGCGCCACAGGCCCGCGCACGACGACAGATCGCCCGCGTAGGTCGACAGCCGCAGGGCGCGAGTCGTGAGGGCCGAGGAGCGGTCGGATTCGGTCTGCTCGTAGTCGTCGGCGAGGTGCGTCGCGCCCGAGGCCTGCACGCGGCAGAACGCCGCCGCGCGCTCCAGCGCCACGGCGAAGTCGCCCTCGAACAGTCCGCGCAGGATCGTGTCGATGAGGGCGACGAGTTCGTCCGGGCTCGCCGGTGTCGGCGCCCCCGCCACGATCGGGTCGGCCGAGGCGATCTCGGTCCGCCCGCGCTCGTACAGCAGTGCCGCGGTCTGCGGGTCGTCGTGGATCATCAGCTGCAACAGGTACAGACGCCACAGTGCGCCCGGCAGCGAACGTGCCGGCGAGCGCGACCACAGCTCGGCGATGTCGTCGATCCCGTGCTCGTCCGTGAAGGTCACCAGGCGCCCGATCACGTCGACGGACGGGTCCTCACGCACGCGCGACAGCAGCGCTTGCGCGGTGCTGTGCGCGACCCGCGATACCTCGGCCGGGTCAGCCGCGGCGAACAGCCGGTCGAACAGCTCAGCGGGCCGGCGCACCGGCTTGTGGAAGTCGCGGGGCTGATCGGTCATCGTTCCAGGCTACCCGCGGGGTTCGGACGCGGACCCGGCAGCGCTCACGCGACCGGCAACTCACGCGGACCCGGCCCCGCTCACGCGGTCGGGATGGCGAACAGCGGGTCGCTCGAGGGCGTGCCGTCGGGCGATCCTCCCGCCGGTTCGACAGTGACGGCGATCACATCGCCCGCACGTATCTCACCGGTCAGCAGCGCCGTGGCCTCGCCGTCGTCCGCAGCGAAAGTGCCCGCGGGGATCGCGCCCTCCTCGCGCACGAACCACAGCTCGAACGTCTCGTCGCTCTCCAGCGCCGGGAGGCCGTCGGATACGAGCACGGCCTTTCCGAGCTCACCCGACCAGTGCGCCGTCGCCTCGGCACCGTCGCCCAGCTCCACGCTCGCCGACGCCGCATCCGGTGCCTGCTGGATCTCTTCGAGAGCGGCGATCGCCGGCGGCGGGTTCAATTGCTGCCCGATCGTCACGGCACCGAAGCCCACCGCCATGAGCAGGACGAAGGATGCGGCGAGCGCGAACCAGCCCCGCGGGCGACCGGGCCAGATCCCGGTGCGCGACGAGCTGTCGGGCACCGTCGTCTGCGCGTCCGCGGCGGCGTCGTCGACGCTCGCGCGGGAACCGGCGTCCGCATCCGGCGACGACTCGTCCGCGATGCGCGCGAGAAGCGCGTCGCGGATGCCCGGCGGCGGGACGACTGCGGGTACCGCGGAGGCGAGGCGTACCGCCGCATCCAGATCGTCGCGGACCAGGTCGGCGCGCTCGGGATGCTCCGCCAGCTCCGCCTCGAACGCGCGCTGTTCGTCGGACGTGAGCGCGCCGAGGGCGGCCGCGGCCGACAGTTCGGCGAAGTCCTTCTCGTTCATACGGTCACCCCCATCTCGGTGCGAAGGCGGGTCAGTCCGTCCCGCATCCTGGTCTTGATCGTTCCCAGCGGCGCTCCCACGAGCGCCGCGATCTCACTTTGGCTGTATCCGCCGAAGTACGCCAGCGACAGCGCCTCGCGCTGCACCTCCGGGAGCACGGCAAGCGCGTCAACCACCCGTCGACCCTCGATGCGCATCTCCACCGTCTCGGCTACGTCGTCACGCGGCGCCTCCAGGTCTCGGAAGCCCGCACGCACGTCACGGTCGCTGCTCGCCTGCGACGCCCGGACGCGGTCGACGGCTCGGCGGTGTGCGATCGTGAGCAACCAGGACCTCCCCTGGCCTTTATTCGGAGCGAAGGTGCCGGCGGATTGCCATACCTCGAGGAAGACCTCCTGCAGCACCTCTTCGCTGAGGGATCGATTGACGAGAACGCGCAGGATGAGACCGAACACGCGCGGGGACATTCGGTCGTACAGCTCGGCGAACGCGGCCTGGTCGCGGGCAGCGACTCGCACCAGCAGCGCGCCGACGTGGTCGACCGGTGGGCCGGCGTCCTCCGGGACGTCCACACCGTCGATGACCATGTGCACCAGCATGCCCCACTCGCCGCCAGGACTCGACCGGCCTGTGGGCGAGTTGTCCGCTGTCCCTATTCCGGCCTGGTGGCAGACGGCGGATGCGGCGCCACCGGCTGTTCAAAATTCAGGAGAATCGCGCACTCTGCGGCCCGCAAGCGCCTGCCGACCCCGGTTCCTCCTGAGTTTTGCACCCGCCAGGGCCGGTAGGCTGGTCGGTGCGGGCCTCTAGCTCAGTCGGTAGAGCATCGGACTTTTAATCCGCGGGTCGTGGGTTCGAGCCCCACGGGGCCCACCGCATCCCGCCCGCCTCCATCCCTTGTCTCAACTGGGATCGCGGGTTTCTCCGCAGGCCATGGGGAGCAATCCGCTGTCTAACAGGCTCGCGGCATGTCTGACGTTGCCGACGTATCGAAGCCTCTAGCGCTCGTGGACCGCTCACGGTCGGGATCGTCCGATCGTGATCTCGACGCGCTCGGGGGTCAGTCACTGGTTGTCTCTCCGCGGTCAGCCAACCTTCGCCGCTGGCGCTCCGCTTCTGCGACTGCGGCGGCGGCGGGGGTGGGTGCAGAGCCGCCGAGATGGGCTGGTTGCCACCACTGGCCCGCCCCCGACATCGGATAAGTCCTCTGTGCGTCCTCGAGAAGGGCCTGCAGGTGCGAACGAAGCTCAGCTGTCTTCTCCGCGGCATCGTCGGACGGCTCAACCTCCATGGGGAGGCCGACCGAGACGCGGATCGGCGCTTTGAAAGCCTCCCGGACCCGCGCTCGATGATTCTTGGTTCGCAATAGCTGCCCACCCCAGACCACGACGGGGATCACGGTTACACCGGCGGCAGCGGCCATACGCACCGCGCCGGTCTTGAGCTCACGCACGGTGAACGACGCGCTCACTCCCGCCTCGGGGAATACTCCGACAAGCTCGCCATCTTGCAGGGCGCGCACCGCGTGTGCGTACGCGTCGCGGCCGGCTCCCACCTCCACGGGAATGTGCCGCATCTGGCGCAGAAGCGAGCCGATCACGGGTTTGTCGGCCGCCCGCCTCGTCACCATGAACCGGATCCGACGCCGCGTTCGTAACCAGGCGACCCACTCGACCAACGCGAAGTCCATGTAGCCGAAATGCGTGATCGCCAACACGGCCGCACCCGATGAAGGGATCCGCTCCGCCCCTGAAACGGTCGGCCGCAGCTGAAGGATTCCGCCGAAGAAGAATCGTCCTACAGCGACGGCGGACGAATAGACGGGCTCGAAGCGGCGCCTCGCGCCAGGCACGCGCGCCATCGACCGAGCCTTTCGAATCCGCTCCGGAGGAGACGGGACAGCGTGCCGCTGTGATGAACCGACGGAAGGGTCGGTGTCGTCAATCGTGTCCATACGTCATCGTTACCGCCCCGAGCTGGATATCGCGTTGCCCCTTCCCGAAGCGGCCCCCATGGGCTACACGACACACGGTAACGCTCCGGACCGTCCGAGCAACGATCGACCAGCGAACACCATGAACGGGTAGCGAAGCAGGTGATGGGATGGCGCGCGCCGTCGTCCGCCCTGCGATTCACCGCTCTCTGGCGGTTCGACCGCCAAGGGTGCGGTCGCCCGAGTGCCGTCCTCGTTAGCGACAGTGCCCGGAGAACGCGCCGCGCACCGTCGCTACGAGAGCGCTCTTGCGGCGTGCGTGCACCGTTGCGGGTTCGTCCGCGCTGGCGGCGACGAGCGCGCTGGCCGGGGACCATGCCATCGACATGGCTGTAACGATCGAGAGGATGTCGTCGGCGTCGAGGGAGGGGTCGATGCTGCCGGACCTCTGCCCTTCCCGGATCGCATCGGTCTTTCCCCGGTTGTGGTCGGTGCCGTCGTTGTAGAGGTCGCCGACGGGGTGGCGTTCAAGGCGTGCCCAGGTGGTGAGTCGGACGATTTCCGGGTGGGCGAGGTACGCGTCGTACAACTCAGCCGCATAGCCCGGCAGGTCGTCTCCGCGAAGCGGAACGGAATTGATCATCCAACCGATGTGCTCGGCATAGACCGCGTCGAAGAGCGCGTCCTTGTTGCCGAAGTAGCTGTACATCTGGCCCTTGTAGGAGTTCGCGGCGGCAGCGATCCGGTCCACCCGCGCTCCGGCGATCCCATAGTGGGCGAATTCCGTGGAGGCGGCGTCGAGGATTCGCCGCATCGTGGCTTCACCCTTGCTCCTCGTCGTCATCTCTTCAGCATAACTACCAACTAGTCCGTTTGAGATCCTGGTCGGTTAGAGCTACGGTCACATACGGACCAGTTAGTATTTTTAGCAGTTGGGAAGATCATGAAGACCGTTCTTATTACCGGCGCAGGCAGCGGCTTCGGCCGCCTCACCGCACTCGACCTTGCGCGCCTCGGATATCGGGTGATTGCCGGCGTGCAGATCTGGCCGCAGGCATGGCAGTTGCGTCAGGAGATCGCGGCAGCAGGTTTGGAAAACATCGAGGTCATCAAGCTCGACCTGTTCGATGAGATCGATGTCGCTCACGCCCTCCGTTACGACGTCGACGTCTTGTTCAACAACGCCGGCGTCGCCCACAGCGGAACGCTGACGGACCTCCCGATGTCCCGCCTTCGGGCGAATTTCGAGTCGAACGTGTTCGCCCCGATGGAACTGACCAAGGGCTTCATCCGACAGATGGCGGCGCGGGGCAGTGGAAAGATCGTGTTCAACTCCTCTGACGCGGGTCTGCAGACTCCACCATTCGGAGGCGCATACAGCGCGACGAAGTACGCCATTGAAGCAATTGCCGCGACTCTGCGCGAGGAGCTGAAGCCCATCGGCATCACCGTGGCGACCGTGCAGCCCGGGTTCTATCTGACCGGCTTCAACGACACCGCACTCGAAGCGTCGACGTACTGGTATGACCCGGAGACGGCCATCCTGCCGGGTTGGGAACCGCCGTTCACCCTGGTCGGGCAGGAAGACCCGCAGAACATGGTCGACGTGATCGTCAAGGTCATCACCGGCGAGATCACCACATACCGCAACGTGTTCCCGCCGTCGATGGAGCACGAGACCCGTGAAGCGCAGGCCGCCGAATGGGACCTCACGGTCTAACCACACACCATGCTCCGCCTCGCCCTGGATTCGTCCAGGGCGAGGCGCGACGCCCGAGGAGAAATCATGCCCAGCACCACCGACATCCTGAGCGCGCTGAACATCAGCCGTGATTCCACGGCCTGGCAGCGCACCGTCGACATCACCACCGTCGGTGCCCGGTCAGGCAAGCCTCGCCGGATCGAGATCTGGTTCCATCGCGTCTATGGCCGGTGGTACCTCAGCAGCACCCCCGCACGCCGCGACTGGTACGCGAACCTGCTGGCCAACCCCGAGTTCGTCTTCCATCTCAAACACGGCATCCGAGCCGACCTTCGGGCGACCGCACTGCCAGTCACCGATCCCGCGCAGAAGCAGCCAATCTTCGAGTACATCGTCGACGACTTCAACCAACCCCACAATCCCGCCATCGTTCGACAGCCCCAGCACGTCGAGGACTGGATGGCCGGGAGCCCACTCATGGAGATTGTCTTCTCCGACATCCCCACATCAACGAAAAACCTCACGTGACCGCGAAGATGACGCCCGCCGCGCTGCCGCACATAGGCGCCGCGGCAAGTGAGTCATCCCCTGCTCGATAGGCGATCCGCCTACGCGCCATCGCGCCGGAAGGGTCTGTGGCGGGTTCGAGCCCCACGGGGCCCACCGGATCCCTCGCAGCGATCCCGCCGACCCAGCCGATGGCTCCGCCAAGCCCCAAGCCACCCCAAACCGCCGGTGTCAGCCGGCGGCGAGGACGGGCTCGTCGTTCCGAGGCAGGAGCGCATCCTTCGGGCCGCGGATGGTGGCGATAGACACGGCCGCCGCGAGGAGCATCGCGACGCCTGCGCACACGAAGACCGTGGCGTAGCCCGACGTGAAGGCCGCGATCGCACCCTCTCCCGCGGCGCGCGCGGCGTCCGCGGCGGTGGCGTAGAAGATCGTGAACACGGCAAGTCCGATCGATCCGCCGATGTTGAAGACGGAGTTCACGGTCGCCGAGGCGACCCCGGCGTCGCGCGCCTCCACACCGGCGAGGGCGAGGTTCTGAAGGGGCACGAAGAGCATGGACAGACCGCATCCCATGAGCACCAGCGCGGGCAGGATCTGCACCACGTAGCTGCCGTCGGGCGTGATGAAGGCGAGGAAGAACAGCCCAGCGGCGACGAGCAGCGGCCCGGTGATCATCAGCGGGCGCGGCCCGACCGCCAGCATCCACCGCGTCACGAACGGCGTGGCCGTGAGGATCACGGCCGTCATGGCGGCGTTGGCCAGCCCCGACCACAGCGGGCTCATCCCCATCACGATCTGGAAGTGGAAGGTGAGGTAGAGGAGCGCGCCGATCATGGTCGTTCCCACGATGGCCTGCACGACGAAGGCGCCCGCGCGCACCCGATTGGTGAGTACGCGCAGCGGAAGCAGGGGCTGACGGACACGCGTCTCGATCCAGACGAACAGCACGAGGAGCACCACGCCGGCGGCAAGGAACGCGACCGTGTCGAGCGACCCCCACCCGTGCTCGGCGAGCGTGAATCCGTAGACGAGGCAGCCAAGCCCGAGCGTCACCGTGATCGCTCCGCCGATGTCATAGCGATTGTCGCCCTCCGCGCGGCTCTCCTGCAGAAGCAGGGCACCGGCCACGAGGCCGATGAGCACGAAGAAGATGTTCACGAGAAGGCACCAGCGCCAGTCGGCGAACTCGGTGAGCACACCGCCGAGGACGAGACCCACCACGGCACCGGTGCCGGCGACGGTACCGAAGACGGCGAACGCGATGCCGCGCTCCTTGCCGCTCGGGAAGAGCACAGTGAGCATCGCGAGGGCTGCCGGGGCCAAGAGCGCACCGAAGGCGCCCTGAACGCCGCGAGCGAGGATCAGGTCGGTGCCGCTCTGGGCCAGTCCGCCCCAGACGGATGCGATGCCGAATCCCAGCATCCCCACCAGGAAGGTGCGCTTGCGTCCCCAGTAGTCCGCGACGCGACCGCCGAGCAGCAGCAGCGCACCGAAGGCGAGCGCGTAGGCGGTGACGACCCACTGCCGCTGCCCGTCCGACAGATTGAGGTCTTCCTGGGCCTGCGGAAGGGCGATGGTGACGATGGTGACGTCCAGCGTGATGACCAGCTGGGTGAGGGCGAGGGTGACGAGGGCCCACCATCGGGCGGTGTGGCTGCGCAGCGCAAGGGACACGAGAAACCTCCAGGCTTCCTGGTGAGGGATGCTGTGGGTTTCAAGCCCCGGACCGAACCGCGTGACGCGCCGACCACCCGACGCCACAGGGCACCGGCAGGCAACGAGGCTATCAGAACGGCGGCGCGGGGCGCCGACGACCGATCGACGGGCGAGTCAGTCGGCGATGTACGCCTCGGGATGCACCTGGACCGTGGATGCGGCGCCCAGCAGCTTCGAGATCGGGCAGCGCGCGTGGGCGGCGGCGAGGATCTCTTCGGTCTTGGCCTCCGACGCCCCCTCGGCCGAGAGGTAGGCGTCGACATGGAACTCGTACCCCGATCCGGACGGGGAGGGATGCAGTTCGACCTCCACGCGCACCGCTGTGCGCCGTTGCCGCGCCACCACTGCCTGCGCGGTGCCATTCAGGCAGGTGGCCCAGGCCAGCGCAAGCAGCTGCTCGGGGTTCGACGCCGTCGGATCGATGTCCGCCGCCAGGGGCGAGGAGACCGCCACCTCGAGCCCGCCGACCACACTGCTCACGCCCTCCCCACCATCGCGATTGACAGCGGCCGTCCGATACCTCGCACTCATATGACAACTATAATTGGATCCGATACAGAAACTCCGACCCAGGTGGATGCTGGGCCTTGAAAGGACGACGCGACGCGATGGTCTCTGCCGGCAGCGCGATCGTCGAATTCGACAACATCACCAAGCGTCACGACACGGGTTCTGACACCGGCCCGGCGCTGGACGGCATCACCCTCACCATCCGTCAGGGCGAGATCTTCGGTGTCATTGGCGAGAGCGGCGCGGGCAAGACGACCCTCCTCGAGCTCATCAACGGGCTGACCGCGCCGACCTCCGGCTCGCTCACGGTGCAGGGGGTCGACGTCACTGGGCTCCGCCGCCGCGGGCTGCGGGAGCTGCGGCAGAACATCGGGGTGCTGTTCCAGGGCGTCCACCTGCTGAGCAATCGCACCGTGCGATCCAATGTCACGCTGCCGCTGCAGCTCGCCCGAGGGCAGGGCGGCCGCGCCCTCACCCGCGCCGAGGAGCAGGAGGCCGTCGACGAGATCCTCGCCTTCGTCGGGTTGTCGCATCGGGCCGATCACTTCCCGGCGCAGCTCAGCGGCGGCGAGCAGCAGCGCGTGGGACTGGCGCGGGCCCTCGTTGCCCGCCCCGCGCTCCTCCTCTGCGACGAGCCGACGTCGTCACTGGATGCATCCACGACATCCGACGTTCTGCGGGTGCTGACGGATGCCCGCGACAAGCTGGGCACGACCGTGGTCGTCATCACGCACGATCTGGATGTCGTCAAGGCGATCTGCGACCGAGCGGCTCTGCTGGAACGGGGGAAGCTGCGTGAGCTGTTCCCGGTGGCCAGGAGCGACTACCGGACCCTCCCGAGCTATCACGAGCAGGTCAAGCGGGAGCTGATGCCGTGAACGGCATCACCGACCTCCTCTCCGAGTACGGCGAAGAGATTCTGGAGGCGCTCGGCGAGACCGGCTTCATGCTGGTGGTCTCCCTCCTCGCCGCCGTCCTGATCGGGCTGCCGCTGGGGATGGTCGTCTTCCTCACCGGGCGGGGCGGCATCGCCGAGAACCGGCCGATCTGGTCGGTGGCGAACATGTACATCAACGTCGTCCGCTCCTTCCCGTTCCTGCTCCTCGTCGTCTTCCTCATCCCGTTCACCCGCCTCGTGATCGGCACGAGCTTCGGCACCCAGGCCGCGACCCTGCCGCTCTGCTTCGTGGCCGTGGCGATCTACGCCCGCCTGGTCGAGCAGATCCTCCGCGAGATCCCGCCGGGTGTCTCCCGCGTCGCCGTGGCGATGGGAGCGACCCTCCCCCGAGCGGTGTTCCGCGTTCTGCTGCCCGAGGCGCGATCGGGGCTCGTCTACGCCCTGACCTCAGCGGCGATCAGCCTGCTGTCGTACTCCACCGTCCTCGGGGTGGTGGGCGGTGGCGGGATCGGCGACTTCGCGATGCGCTACGGCTACCAGGAGTACAACGACGCACTCATGTACATCACGATCGTCATCATCATCGCGTGCGTCCTCGCCATCCAGGCGGTCGGCCATCGCACCTCCGTGCGGCTGGATCACCGGTGATCCCCTGCCCGCGCACCCGGCCACCACAGGAAAGAAGGAACACATGAGATCGTCTCGAATCAGCATCGTCGCAGCGGCACTGGGGGCGGTGCTGGTCCTCGGCGGGTGCGCTACCGGTGCAGACGAGGGCGCGGGCGACGAGACCGCTCCGGTGACGCTCCAGGTCGCCGCGGTCACCTCGCCGATGACGGACGTCGTGGAAGCGGCCGCCGACGCCATCGAGGACGGCTACGAGATCGAGCTCGTCGAGGTGGGCGACTACGTCACGGCCAACACCATCCTCAACGACGGTGACGTGTACGCGAACTTCTCGCAGCACGTGCCGTACATGGAGTCGTTCAACGCCGGCAATGACGGAACGCTCGTCGGTGTGCAGCCGGTGTACAACTTCGTCATCGCGTTCTACTCGAAGACGCTCACCGACATCGGCGACCTCCCCACCGGCGCGACTGTGGCGATTCCGGATGACCCCTCCAACACCGGACGCGCGCTCAAATTGCTCGCGGAGGAGGGCATCATCACCCTCGATGCCGCGGTCGATCCCTACGAGGCGAGCGTCACCGACGTCATCGACAACCCCCAGGACGTCCAGTTCCTGCAGGTGCCGATCAGCTCGCTCAACGCCGCGTACGAGGAGGCCGACCTCGTCTTCCAGTGGCCGTCGCACATCTCAGCTCTCGGCCTCACCCCGCAGGACGACGGCCTCATCACCGAGCTCGACGACACGTTCGCCCTCAACCTCGTGGTTCGCGAGGAGGATGCGGAATCGGAGGCGACCGCCGCACTGAAGAAGGCGTTCGCGAGCGATGCCGTCCGTGAGGTGATCGAGTCGAACGAGACGATCGAGGTCGCCTTCTAAAGGGAGGAGCCCGGCGGTGCGCACGACCGCCGGGCTCCCCACCGGGCGGTGAGAGGCCCCCCGCCGGGCGGTGAAAGGATGGGGCGTGCCCTCCGTCGCCGCGCTGTACCGCTACCCGGTCAAGGGGTTCACGCCCGAACAGCAGGACGAACTCGTCGTGCAGGCGGACGGCCGAGTAG
The DNA here is from genome assembly GCF_057197625.1 of Microbacterium sp. Z6_144. Classification (NCBI taxonomy): domain Bacteria; kingdom Bacillati; phylum Actinomycetota; class Actinomycetes; order Micrococcales; family Microbacteriaceae; genus Microbacterium; species Microbacterium sp. Z6_144. Next base: position 974,456 of record NZ_JBXVPT010000001.1, on the reverse strand, counting down.
CCGGTGACCGCGTACTCGCGTTCCGGTTCGCTGCCGCATCCGAGCCGGAAGAGCGGGACGGGCTGGACTACTGGCCGAAGAATCGCGGCCTGTCGCTCATGGAGTTCCCCTCGCTCGCGCGCCTGCGTCTGCGGTACGACGGCGAGGAGCAGCGCGTGCGCATCTGGGACGGCGATCGCGCCGTGGCCGATGCCGGGCTCGACCCCGAGGGGCGGCGTCGCCTCGAAGAGGCGGTCACGTCGTTCCTCGCCGACACCACCGACGCCGCACGGCTGACGGGCGACGGCATCCTGCCGCTTCAGCTCGTCGGCGACGGGATGACCTCGCGGTTCCAGGACCGCCCGCGGGGCTTCGTGTCGCTGCATGGCGCGGCATCCGTCGGGACGGTGGATGCGGCGGTGCCGGCGCCCGTCGATGACCGCCGCTTCCGCTCGAACATCGTCATCGACGGCACAGCCCCGTGGGAGGAACTGGGCTGGACCGGCCGCGTACGGATCGGCGAGGCGCTCTTCGAGGTGCACCGGCCGATCGGACGGTGCGCGGCCATCATGGCCAACCCCGACACCGGCGTGCGCGACGCACGCCTGCTGCGCATCCTCACGACCGAGTTCGACCAGCCGGAGCCGACCCTCGGCATCCTGCTCCTCCCGGCAGGAGGCGGCGGCTCCGTCCGGGTCGGCGACTCCGTCTCGGTCGGCTGAGGGCTACGGCTGGGACCGTCGCCGTTTCATGACCATGATCACCACGACACCGAGGACCGCGAGCGTCCCGACTCCGGCCGCGGCCAGGAGCGGGACCGCACTCTGACCCATCGGTCCCTCCGCGTCCTCTCCCGCACCGTCTGCGGGTGCAGCGCTCGGCGATTCCGGTACGGTCACGACGGTCGTCGCCGTGTCCAGCCACTGGAAGCGGCACGCACGACTCAACCGCGAGCCGTCGGGCCAATCCTGAATGCGACACAGTTCATCCGCTTCTTGGGAGGGCTCGTACCGGTACTCGTAGGGGGCGGCGAACAGGGCGTGCTCGCCGGGGCCCATCACCTCGAGGGGGACGCGCACCGTGGTGATCAGGGCATCCTCGTCTTCGGTGGACGGCGTGCGATCCCACGTCCACTCCGGTTCCGCCGGCGTTTCCAGCGGGCACTGCGACTCGATCTCCTGCCACTCCTCCTCCGGGAACGTCCACTCCTCCTCCCCGGCGCCCCAGGTCGCGCTGAAGTCGTCATATGAGGAGCTTTCCGCCGCGATCTCGCCCATCCGGGCGTTCTCACAGAGCCGCCGTTCTTCGAGCGCGGCGGGCATGCCGTTTTCGGCGAAGTAGGCCTTCGCCTCATCCTCCGACTCCCAGAATCCGTCGGAACGCTCCCACGAGGCGATGTACGGCCGGCTCTCGACGCTCCACTCGAGTTGCACCTCCCAATACACGGTGCCGGGATCGAACTCCTCGTCCGTTTCGGTGGCCGTGTGCAGCTCCACCTCGCCCTCGGTGAGGAACTGCACACCGGGTACCGGCTCAGAAGCTGCCATCGCCCCTGTCGGAGATCCGAGCGCGCCGGTGAGGACGGCCGCCATGGCCGCAACAGGGAACCGCATCATGGCTAGGAGTATCGCAGAGCGTGGAATCGCGCGCGCGGCCAAAATCACCCGTCGCGCACGCCCGTTACCGCACGGCGCTGCCGGGCGGCAACGCGTTCCCCCGGCGGGGGGATTCCCGGGAGACTGGGGGCATGGTCCTCATCGGCTTCCATGCCTCTCATGAACAGATTCCGCCCAGCCGTCTCCTCGACGACGTGATCGCCGCCGAGGCGGCGGGATTCGACGGCGCGATGTGCTCCGACCACGTCGCCCCGTGGGGCGTCCGGCAGGGCGAGTCGGGCTTCGCGCTGAGCTGGCTCGGGGCCGCGCTCGCACGCACCGACTTCTCGATCGGGTTCGTCAACGCCCCCGGCCAGCGGTATCACCCGGTCGTGGTCGCCCAGGCGTACGCGACCCTCGAGGAGATGTTCCCCGGCCGGTTCTGGGCCGCCCTCGGCAGCGGGGAGGCGATGAACGAGCACGTCACGGGACAGCCGTGGCCGCCCAAGCCCGAACGCAACGAGCGGCTCGCAGAGAGTGTGTCGGTGATCCGGCGGCTCTTGAACGGCGAGATGGTCGATCACGACGGGCTCGTCCGCGTCCACGAGGCGCGGCTGTGGACCCTCCCCGAGACCCCACCGCCCCTCTTCGCCACGGCGGTGAGCCCCGAGACCGCCGGGTGGGCCGCATCCTGGGCCGACGGCCTGGCCACGGTTCTGCAGGCTCCCGACTCCCTCCGCGAGGTCGTCGGGGCATATAGCTCCGCAGGCGGGAAGGGCCCGCGCATCCTGCAGGTGCATCTCAGCTGGGCCGAGACGGATGCCGAGGCGCTGGCCATCGCGCGGGACCAGTGGAGCAACGGCGTGGTCGGGCCCCCGGCGGCGTGGGACATCGAGCAGCCCGAGCAGCTCGACGCCGCCGCCGGCGAACCGGAGGATCACGAGCTGCGGGAGGCGCTGTTCATCTCCCCCGACCTCGACGAGCTCGCCGATCGGATCGCCGAGGTCACCCGCGTCGGCTTCGACCGCGTGTACCTGCACCACGTCGGCCAGGATCAGGCGCCGTTCCTGGCGGCGGCGCGCGAGCGCCTGCTCCCGCGCTTGAGGCAGCTGCTGTGAGGATCACCGACACGAGCGACCTGTGGTGGAAGTCCGCCGTCATCTACTGCCTCGATGTGGAGACCTTCCGCGATTCCGACGGCGACGGGGTCGGCGACCTGCAGGGGCTGGCCTCCCGCATCGACTACCTCTCGCAGCTCGGAGTCACGTGCGTGTGGCTGATGCCCTTCTACCCGACGCCCGACCGCGACGACGGCTACGACGTCAGCGACTTCTACGGCGTCGACTCGCGACTGGGGACGCACGGCGATCTGGTCGAGGTCATCCGCACCGCCCGCGACCGCGGGATGCGCGTGATCGTCGACCTCGTCGTGAACCACACCTCCGACCGTCACCCGTGGTTCCAGGCCGCCAAGCGCAGCACGTCGTCGCCCTACCGGGACTACTACGTGTGGCGGAGCGACCCACCGCCCCAGGGCCAGACGAATCCGGTGTTCCCCGGCGAGGCCGGGGGGCTGTGGGAGAAGGACGAGAAGTCGGGCGAGTGGTATCTGCACAGCTTCTATCCGCACCAGCCCGACCTGAACATCGCCAACCCCGCCGTCCGCGACGAGATCGCCAAGGTGATCGGGTTCTGGCTGCAGCTGGGCATCACCGGCTTCCGCGTCGACGCGGTGCCCTTCTTCCTCGAGGTTCCGGAGGGCGAGGAGATGGGCGATCCGCACGACATGCTCCGCGACATCCGGCGGTTCCTGCAGCGACGCTCCAGTGAGGCCGTGCTGCTCGGGGAGGTGAACCTGCCCTACGACCAGCAGGTCGCCTACTTCGGAACCGGCGACGGGCAGGAGTTGACGATGCAGTTCGATTTCGCGGGCATGCAGGCGTTCTACCTGTCGCTCGTGCGCGGCGACCCGGCACCGCTGGCCGCAGCGCTCTCGTCGCGGCCGGCTCTGCCCGTAGAGGCGCAGTGGGCGAACTTCCTGCGCAACCATGACGAGCTCACCCTCGACCAGCTGAGCGACGACGAGCGCCAGGAGGTGTTCGACGCACTCGCGCCCGACGAAATCCAGCGGGTCTACGGGCGCGGGATCACCAAACGCCTGCCGACGATGCTCGGCGGCGATCCGCGGCGCATCCGCATGGCCTACAGCCTGCTGTTCACCCTCCCCGGTACGCCCGTGCTCTTCTACGGCGAGGAGATCGGCATGGGAGAGAACGCCGAACTCGACAAGCGCCACGCCGTGCGCACGCCGATGCAGTGGTCGCCCGATCGGAACGGCGGATTCTCCGCCGCCGCAGCCTCACGCCTGGTCGCCGCCCCGCCCGGGGACGGGTATGCCCCCACGCACGTGAACGTCGCCGACCAGCTGGAGGATTCCGACTCTCTGCTGCACTTCTTCCGCAACCTGACGAGCCGCTACCGCATCTCCCCCGAGCTGGGGTGGGGCGAGTTCGAGGTGCTGGAACACGACGTTCCCGGCATCCTCGTGCACTCCCTGCGCGCCCACGTCGGCCGCATGGTGGCGATCCACAACTTCGCCGCCACCCCGGCCACGCTGGCGTTCGCCCTGCCGGATGAGCCGGAAGGCACGGTGCTCGTCGACCTGTTGGCGGCCGACCGCCTGCCGCTCGGAGCCCGCGGCGCTGTCGAGCTGGAGGTGGCAGCGTACGGCTACCGGTGGCTGCGGGTGTCGCGACCCGGCGACGGCCGCGTCACCTGACGGCTCAGTTGCGCGGCGGTCCCAGTGGCAGCACGCGCTCACCGAAATCGAGGATCGTGTAGCGACCGCATCCGACGGTCTCGGCCTGATCGAGCGTCCATCCCGCGGGCAGCTCGAAGGGGAAGGTGTCCGCGTCCTGCACGAGGAACGTCACCTCCGCGCCGACGGCATCGGCGCGGTTGGTGAGCCACGTGTAGACCCGGAGCGTGTGGTCGACCTGGATCAGCTGCGCGGGGTCGTCGAGGTTCGCCTTCGGCGCGCGAACCGTCCAGAACTGACCGGCGCCCGTGCGGCCGGATCGCTCCACCCACTCCACGACGCAGTCGAGGTCGGCGTCGCCTCGGGATGCGGCGGAGACCACGGCGGGAAGTGCCGCGCCGCCGATGACCACGGCCAGGACCCCTCCGGTGGCCACCCCGGCCCGGCGGACCCGGGCCGACCAGCGGGGTCGCCACACCTGCGGGACGCAGGCCAGGGCGGCGAGGGGAAGGTACATCCACGGCTGCAGGTAGCGCGCCGCATCCGATCCGACGAGGACGGCGCCGGCCGTGAGCAGCGGCGGCCAGGCCGCAGCGATCCCCGCCACCACGGTGAGGGCCGCATCCCGCGACCGCCACGCCCGGACGGTCATGGCGATCGCCACCACCCACATCGCCGCGATCCCGACCAGCCATACGATGCCGTGGGGCGTGGCTGCCGTCGCACCCACGAGACCCCCGAAGTGCGCGAGCGAATGCGCCCATCGATCGGGTCGCAGGTAGTTGCCGCTCTCGGCGACGATCGCGGTGGAGAAGAGCCCGCGCAAGACAAGACCCAGCGCGCCCCCGGCCGCCAACGCCCCGCCGAGCCGGAGAGCGGATGCCACGGGCACGCGACGCCGCGCGGCCACCAGCGCCAGGACGGCGAGGAGCGGGGCGATCGCCCAGAGCGCGAACAGGGGGTTCGACAGCGCGGACACGGCCGCGATCGCGCCGGCGACGATGGGGAACCACCACGAGAGGGCGCCCGGCCGGTCCACGGCGCGGCGGACGACGCCGATCGTGGCCACCGTGGCGATCACGGTCGCCGAGTAGTACGACGTGGTCGTGAGCATCGTGGCGAACTGCGCGCCGTCCCGGGTGGCCGTTCCCTCCAGCAGCCCCAACGCGCTGAACGATGCGAAGGCGAGCACGGCACCGGCCACGGGGAAAGCGCCGGGGCGTCGCCTCCCGGCCACCAGGCGCAGCGCCCCGTAGAGCCCGAGCAGGTTGACGAGGGCGTTGAGAACGAGTGTCGCCCGCATCCCCAGACCCAACGCGGCCAGCACCGCGTAGACCATCGCCTCCGGAACGAAGAGCACGGGCGACATCGCCCAGTCCTGCGGGCCCCCGCGCGTGATCGACCGGACGATCATCGGGACGATGACGGAGTCGCCGTCGGTGAAGAGCAGGTCAGCGCTGACGGATGCCACCACCGCGGTCACCGCAAGGCTCAGCGCGAGAGCGACCCCCCAGCCCGCCAGCTCGGCGTGCACAGCCCGGGAGCGGCTGCTGGCACCGCGCTGCCCGGCAGCGGTCCGCTGCATCCCACCCGCCACCGGCCGCCTCCCGTCGAGCACCCTACCGTCGCGGGCTGAACGGGCCGTTCCCGGCCGAGCGCACCGCCGGGGGCTCACCTGCCGGAGTCGGTGAGCTCCGCCCCGCCCGCGGCGATCTCGGCGAGCGCCGCGGCGCTGGAGTCGGGATGCACCCCGGCGACCAGGTCGGTGAACACGCGCACGTGCCGCCCCGACGCCAGAGCGTCGAGCGAGGAGGCCCGCACGCAGTAGTCGGTGGCGATCCCGACCAGGTCGATGTCACGGATGCCGTGTTCCTCGAGCAGGCCAGCCGCCGTCGCCCCGTCGTCCGACACCCCCTCGAACAGCGAATAGGCAGGCCGCCCCTGGCCCTTCTTCAGGTGGTGGGTGACCTGCGACGCGTCGAAGCCCTCGTCGTACTCGGCGCCGTACGTGCCCGCGACGCAGTGCACGGGCCAGGTGTCGACGAAGTCGGGGGTGTCGGAGAAGTGCCCCCCGTTGTCGTTGTCACCGTCGTGCCAGTCGCGGGAGGCGACGACGATCTCGTACTCGCCGGCGTGCTCGGCCAGGAAACGCGAGATGCGTTCGGCCACGGCATCCCCGCCGGTCACGCCGAGCGCGCCCCGCTCGGTGAAATCGTTCTGCACGTCGACGATGAACAGCGCCTTGGTCATGATTCGAGCGTACGACTCCTTCGGGGGCCGGGCGCACCGCCGCAGCCGCCAGCCGCAGCGGGCGCGGGCGGGCCGTACTCAGTCTGAACGGCTCACCGCCGCCGAAGGCACCGGCGTGTCGGCGCCCCGCGTGCGATCGAGACTGAGTTAGTGCCCGCCGACCGGGCCGCTCCGGCATCCGGATCGGCCGCCGGGCCGCAGCGCGCGCGGGCGGGCCGTACTCAGTCTGAACGCCTCACCGCCGGCGAAGGGACCGGCGTGTCGGCGCCCCGCGTGCGATCGAGACTGAGTTAGTGCCAGCCGACGGGGCAGCTCCGGCGTCCGGATCGGCCGGCGGGCAGCCCCCGACCGCCGGGCGCCGGGCTGCCCCCGACCGCCGGCCCAGCCGGCGGGCGCAGCGCGCGCGAGCGGACCGTACTCAGTCTGAACGGCTCACCGCCGCCGAAGGGACCGGCGTGTCGGCGCCCCGCGTGCGATCGAGACTGAGTTAGTGCCAGCCGACCGGGCTGCGCCGGCATCCGGATCGGCCGCCGGGCCGCGCCCGACCGCCGGGCCGCCCCCGGCCGCCGGGCGCCGGGTCTCGGGGCCCTCTCGCCAGAGCTTCGACGGCCACCAGATGGCGCGCCCGATGTCGATCGCGAGCGCGGGGACGAGCAGCGATCGCACCACGAACGTGTCCAGCAGCACGCCGAAGGCGACGATGAACGCGATCTGCGCGAGGAACAGGATGGGGATGACTCCGAGCGCGGCGAAGGTGGATGCCAGCACGAGCCCGGCCGAGGTGATCACCCCGCCGGTGGAGACGAGCCCGCGCCGGATGCCCGAGCGCGTCCCGTGCTGCAGCGACTCCTCCCGCACGCGGGACATCAGGAAGATGTTGTAGTCGATGCCCAGCGCCACGAGGAAGACGAAGCCGTACAGAGGAACCGCGGGGTCAGCACCCGGGAAGCCGAACACGACGTTGAACACGACCGCGCTGACCCCCAGGGCCGTGCCGAAGGACAGGACCGTGCTGAGGACGAGGAGCACGGGGGCGAGGATCGAGCGCAGCAGCAGCATCAGGATGATGAGCACCACGACCAGGATGACGGGGATGATGACCGTCCGGTCACGGATCGAGGTGTCATTGGTGTCGACGTCGATGGCGGTCTGGCCGCCCACGAGCACCGTGCCCTCCCCGAGGTCGGCGTCGAAGTCGGCACGGAGGTCGCGGACGGTGTCTTCCGCGCCACCCGAGTCGGCCGCATCCGTCAGGGTGACCGAGAACAGCACCTCCCCATCGGACACGGTCGGAGACGGCGCCGGAGTGCCCGGCGGGCCGAAGGCGGTGACGGCCAGCTCACCGTCCTGCAGCGCGACCGGCGCCTGCCCGGTGAGCGAATCCTCGACGATCAGCGACACGCTGTCGACCCCATCGGCCTCTTCGAGGGTCGCGAGAGCATCAGCCGCGTCGTCCTCCCCGACGAGGACGTAGGCGGGGCTCCCGGACCCGGCCGGGAAGTGGTCGGCGAGTGCCGTCTGACCCTCGCGGGACTCGGAGTATCCGAGGACGAACTCGCTCGTGGGCACGCCGTCGGCCTTCAGCTGCGTGACCCCCGCGCACCCGACGAGCAGCACCAGGGTGCTGACGATCCACACCGGTCGCGCGTGACGGCTGACGAAGCGGGCGAGCCGCGCCCAGATGCCGCGGACGGGCTGGGAGAGGTCGTCGGAGACCTGGACGGCGGGCTCCTTGGGGACGAAGGGCCAGAACGCCGCGCGCCCCACCAGTGCGAGGAGCGCCGGGAGGAACGTCAGCGCCGAGAGCATGGCGAAGGCGATGCCGATGGAGGCGATCGGCCCCAGTGCCCGGTTGCTGGCGAGGTCGGACAGCAGCAGGCACAGCAGCCCCGCGATCACCGTGCCGCCCGAGGCGAGGATCGGCTCGAACGATCCGCGCCATGCGCGCACCATCGCATCCCACCGCGGTTGCCCGTCGGCGATCGCCTCGCGGAACCGGGCGACGTACAGCAGCGCGTAGTCGGTGGCGGCCCCGATGACGAGGATGAACAGGATCCCCTGCACCTGACCGTTGAGGATGAACACCCCCGCCTTGGCGAGCCACCACACCGTCAGCAGCGCCACGCACAGGGCGAAGACGGAGGTCATCAGCACCAGGACCGGCAGCAGCGGCGACCGGTACACGATCACGAGGATCACGAAGACGGCAGCCAGCGCCACGATCAAGAGCAGTCCGTCGATCCCGAGAAACCCGTTGGCGAGGTCGGCGGTGAACCCGGCCGGCCCCGTCACCCACGCCTCCAGTCCGTCCGGCAGGTCGCTCGAGACCACGTCCCGCAGCTCCGCGACGGTCTCGCGGATCTCCCCCGAGCTGTCCAGCGGCACGAAGATCTGCACCGCTTGCCCGTCGTCGCTCGGAATCGGCGGAGAGATCTCCTCCTGCACGCCCTCGACCTCGGCGAGGTCGTCGGCCAGGGCCTGCACCTCGGCGAGTTGGTCTTCGGTGAGCTCGGCGCTCCCCTCCACCACGACGACGGCGGGGATGCTGTCTTCGCCGAGGAAGTCCGCGAGGCGCTCGTTGACCTGCGTGGCATCCGCCGACTCGGGAAGGAACGACGATTGGTCGTTCGTCGCGACCTCGCTGACCTTGCCGAAGTACGGCCCGCCGATGGCGCCACCGGCGAGCCAGATGACGATGAGGACGGCGGGAAGCACGACGCGCAGCCAACGGGGCGGGCGAGGCGCGGTGCGGGGCGACGCGGACATATCGCTAGCTTATCTAGCTATATGGTCGGGCGCCATTCCGTCATCGGTCAGCCGGCGACGAAGAGGAGGACGAGCGAGAGCACCAGACACACCACGCCCACACCGAGCAGGATGGCTGCCAGGAGGGCGAGCGCGCGGACCGCGCCCGAGCGCGGGTGCGCGCGCATCCGGCTGCGGTACCCGCGCCGGGCGAAGATCTCCACCGTGCCGCCGCCGCCCAGATGGCGCCACTCCTCGGCGGTCAGCGACGCCTGGTTCACCGCGTTGTCCTCGTCGAACCAGCGCACCACGATGCCGTCGTCCTCGTGTTCGACGAACCCGCGCACGGGCACCCACGTGCCGTCCACCAGGTAGGCGACCAACGCCAGGCCGGCGCTGACTATCCCCGCGCCCAAGGTCACCCAGGTGAGGATCTCGACGACCGCCTCGATCGCGTTCGTCATGTCCCCTCCGCATCGGCCTGAGGTGGGACCACCTGTTCTGGAGCCACCTAAGGGAATCGAACCCTTGACCTATTCATTACGAGTGAATCGCTCTGCCGACTGAGCTAAGGTGGCGCGCGTCGCTCGCACGATGCACGATCATCGATCTTACCTGCTTGCCGACGGTGCCGCGAACACGGCGCCGCTCACTCGCAGACGAGGTCGGTCGTGGGTGCGACGCCCTCGAGCAGGTAGGTGTCGACGGCATCATCCACGCACCGGTTGCCCTCGGTGTAGCCGGTGTGCCCCTCCCCTACCCGCGTGACGAGAACTCCCGACGACAGCTGTTCGGCCAGCGCGACCGCCCACGCATACGGCGTCGCCGGATCTCCGGTGGTGCCGACGATGAGGATGGGGGCGGCGCCCTCGGCGCTGACCGGTTCGCGGGTGCCGGTGGGCTCGGCCGGCCAGAACTCGCACACGTCGGCGCCGAACCAGTAGTCCGCGGTCGTCGGCGCCTCGGCGCGGATGCGGTCTTCCGCCGCCTGCTCGGACTCCTCGGACTCCACGGGGTAGTCCATGCAGTTGTACGCGGTGAACGCCTCGGTCGAATTGTCGGGATAGCCACCCTCGGCCCGGCCGTTGTAGGCATCCGCGGCGGTGAAGATCGCGGTGGGGTCGCCGTCTTCGAGCTCTGTGAGACCCAGCCGCAGCCACGACCAGGTGCCCGGGACGTACAGCGACTGGATGATCGCGGTCAGGAGCGCGTCGGCCCCCAGCACCCGGCCGTCGGCGCCCGGAACGGGGGTGCGGTCCACGCGGGCCAGCAGCGTGCCGAGGTCGGCGAGCATGTCGTCCACGGTGCCCGCGTAGGGGCAGTCGTCGTAGCGGGCGCAGTCGGCGAAGAACGCGCGCAGGCTGGCTTCGAAACCGATGGCCTGCTCCGCGCCGATGGCCGACCCGGGCAGCGACGGATCCAGCGCACCGTCGAGCACCATGCGTCCCACGCGCTCGGGGAACAGCTCCGCGTACTGCGCGCCGAGCGCGGTCCCCCATGAGTAGCCGAGGTAGTGCAGTTCCCGATCGCCCAGGACGGCCCGCAGCAGGTCGAGATCGCGGGCGGTGTCGCGTGTGGAGATGTACGGCAGGATGCCGTCGCTGTTCTCGATGCAGGCGTCGGCGAAGGTCTCGGCCTTCTCGGCGAGGTTCTCCTCCCACTCCGGAGTACCGCGCGCTCCGTCGACGATGCCGTACAGGAACTCGTCCATCCCCGCGTCGTCGAGACACGTGACAGGATTCGACCGCGCAACGCCCCGCGGGTCGAAGCCGACGATGTCGTACGCGGCGGCGACGTCGGGCGAGACAAGGGAGGATGCCGCATCCCGCACGTAGTCGTAGCCACTGACCCCCGGGCCGCCGGGGTTGGTCAGGAGAGAGCCCAGCGGCTCCCCGCCGGTGGCACGCTGGCGGATGACGGCGAGTTCCAGATCGCCCGCGGACGGGTCGTCCCAGTCTCGCGGCGCCCGCACGGTCGTGCAGTCGAAACGGCCGTCCTCACACCGGTTCCAGTCGAGGTCCTGCCCGTAGTACGGCAGGAGTTCGGCGGACACCCCGCTGGTGTCGGGAGAGCGCGTGGGGATCGGCGCGGGCGGTGCGAGGAAGCAGGCCGACAGCACCGCGGCCATGGCCAGCGCCATCCCCATCGCGACGGCGCGTCGCAGGCGCGTCACGGGGTCGTCCCGGTGGCCACGGTGATGAGCATGCTCTCCAGCGCGAGGAGCGGGGCGACGTTCTGCTCGAGATTGCGGCGGGTCTCGGCGATGCGGTCGAGCACCACCAGCGTGCGCTCGGGGGTCCAGTCCGCCGCGATCGCGCGCAACTCGCTCTCGTACTCGCGGTTGATGAGGTCGCCATCGCGACCGAACTGCAGCACGACGACGTCCCGGTACATCGATTGCAGGTCGGTCAGCACCCGGTCGATGCCGTCGCGAAGGCTCCGGGTGGCCCGCCGCTTCTGGTCGTCCTCGAGCGCGGTGAGCTGGCTGCGCACGGCCGGCGGCACGGCCGCACCCTCCGCGACGCCCAGGGTGCGGAGGAGCCCCGCGCGTTCCTCCTCGTCGCGCTGAGCGGTGATCGCCTTCGCGTCATCGGTGGCAACCCGCACCACATGACCGGCGACCTCCACGGCGTCACCGACCCCCCGCACCCGCAGTACTGCTTCGAGCGTCTCGGCCCGGCGCGCCCGGGCATCGGCGTCCGTGGCCAGCCGCTGGGCCATCCCGATGTGGCGCTGGGCGTGACGGGCGGACTGCTCGGCGACCTCGAGGGAGACCCCCGTCCGCTGGGCGATCAGGGCCGCGACATCGGCGACCTCGGGTTCGCGCAGGCGGAGCACGCGCACCCGCGAGCGGATGGTGGGGAGAAGGTCGGCGTCGCTGGGAGCGCACAGCACCCACACGGTGTGCTCGGGCGGTTCCTCCAGCGCCTTGAGGAGCACATTGGACGTGCGCTCGGTCATGCGGTCGGCATCCTCGACGACGATCACCCGGTAGCGCCCGAGGGAGGGCGCGAAGTAGGCACGCTCGACCAGGCGGCGCGCCTCGTCGATGCGGATGACGACCTGTTCGGTGCGCAGCGCCGTGAGATCGGGGTGGGTGCCCGCGAGCACCTGCCGCACGGCGGCGTCATCGCCCGGCTCGGCGATGAGAGCAGCCGCGAAGGCCCGCGCCAGGGTCGAGCGCCCCGACCCCGGGGGGCCGACCAGGAGCCACGCGTGAGCGAGGAGCGCGGGGTCTTCCGTGGCCGCCCGCAGCGACCGGACGGCTTCGTCCTGACCCCACACGGCATCCCACGGAACGGCATCGGTGGGAGCGGTGGGCATGCGCTCCAGCCTAGCTCCGGCCACCGACGCCGCCGGTGTGCGGTCAGCGTGGAAGGGGCCACCCGGTCGCGGAGCGCCTCCGGATACGGTCAGCGCAGCAGGGGTGCCACGCGGTCGCGGATCGCGGCGGCGATCGACCCCGCCGGCTGCGCGGCATCCAGGACGACGAAGCGTTCCGGCTCGGCGGCGGCCAGCGCGAGGAAGGCGTCGCGGACGCGGGTGTGGAAGTCGTCGCGCTCGGCCTCCAGCCGGTCGAACGGCTTGTCCTCGGCATCCAGACGCGCGCGGGCGGTCACCGGGTCCAGGTCGAGCAGGATCGTCAGGTCGGGCAGCAGCCCGCCCGCCGCCCACAGGGAGAGGTTCCGCACCTCGTCCCCGTCGAGCACCCGGCCGGCGCCCTGATACGCCACCGAGGAGTCGAGATACCGGTCCTGCAGCACGATGTCTCCACGATCCAGTGCCGGCCGAACCACCGTGGCCACGTGGTGCGCACGGTCGGCGGCGTAGAGCAGCGCCTCCGCCCGGGGCGCCACGTCGCCGCGATGGTGCAGCACGATGTCGCGGATGAGGACGCCCACGTCGGTGCCGCCCGGCTCGCGCGTGCGCACCACGGTGCGTCCCTGCTCGCCGAGCCACTGCTCGAGGAGGCGTGCCTGGGTGGTCTTGCCGACCCCGTCTCCTCCCTCGAGGGTGAGGAAGAGGCCGGATGCAGCGGGCTGGATCACGACTTCTTGGCCGGTGCCTTCCGGGTGGTGCTCGCCTTGCGCGTGGTCTTCTTGGGGGCCGGGCCCTTGGCACGCTTGTCGGCGATCAGCTCGACGGCGCGTTCGAACGTGATGTCCATCGCGTTCTCCCCGCGCGGGATCGTCGCGTTGGTCTCGCCGTCTGTCACGTACGCGCCGAACCGGCCGTCGCGGAGGCGGATCGGCTTGCCGCTGACGGGGTCGTTGTCGAACTCCTTCAGCGCACTGGACGCTCGCTTCGCGCCGTACTTGGGCTCGGCGTACTTGGCCAGGGCCTCCTCGAGCGTGATGTCGAAGATCTGCTGCTCGGCGTCCAGCGACCGCGAGTCGGTGCCCTTCTTCAGGTACGGACCGAAGCGCCCGTTCTGCGCCGTGATCTCCTCGCCCGATTCGGGATCGGCGCCGACGATCCGCGGGAGCGTCAGCAGCTTGAGGGCGGTGTCCAGGTCGATCGTCTCCGGTGACATCGAACGGAAGAGCGAAGCGGTACGGGGCTTGGGCGCCGCATCCTTCTTCGCGGTCTTCTTCTTCGGAGCCTCGACGACCTCGCCGGTCGCCTCGTCGACGTTCTCGGGGTCTTCCGGGTCGACCTCCTGGACGTACGGCCCGTACCGGCCGTCCTTGACGACGATGAGCTTCCCGTTCTCCGGGTTCTCCCCGAGGACCCGGTCGCCGGCGACCGGGGCGTCGATGAGCTCCTGCACCTTCTGGCTGGTCAGCTCGTCAGGGGCGAGGTCTTCCGGGATGTTGACGATGCGACGGGCCTCGGGGTCGGCCGGGTCGGTCACCTCGAGGTAGGGGCCGTACTTGCCGAAGCGGAGCGTGGCGGTGTCGGTGATGCGCGTGGAGTTCAGCTCGCGCGCGTCGATCTCGCCGAGGTTCTCCACGACGTTGCGCAGCCCCACCTGCTCGGTCGAGCCGAAGTAGAACGACCGGAGCCACTCCGAGCGGTTCTGCTCCCCGCGGGCGATCGCGTCGAGGTCATCCTCCAGCGCCGCGGTGAAGTCGTAGTCGACCAGGTCGGCGAAGTGCTCCTCCAGCAGGCGGACCACGCTGAAGGCGAGCCAGCTCGGCACGAGGGCCTGCCCGCGCTTGGTCACGTAGCCGCGGTCGAGGATCACGTCGATGATGCTGGCGAAGGTGGACGGGCGACCGATGCCCTTCTCCTCGAGTGCCTTGACGAGGCTCGCCTCGGTGTAGCGCGGCTTGGGCGAGGTCGCGTGCCCCTTCGGCTCGACGTCGCGCATCTGCAGCGCGTCGCCGACGGCGAGAGCGGGCAGGGACTGGTCGTCGGCCTTGTCGGCGTCGCTGCGCTTCTCGTCGCGGCCCTCCTCGTACGCCTCCAGGAATCCCTTGAAGGTGTACACGGTGCCCGACGCCGTGAACTCGGCGACACGCGCCCCCGCCTGCACGCTGAGGGTCACGGTGGTCGTCTCGTACTTCGCGTCGGACATCTGGCTGGCGACCGTGCGCTTCCACACCAGGTCGTACATCCGCTGCTCGTCGCGGTCGAGGCCACCCGATACCGAGGACGGCGTGCGGAAGACCTCGCCCGACGGGCGGATGGCTTCGTGCGCCTCCTGGGCGTTCTTGGAGTTGTTGCGGTACGTGCGCGGGTTCGGCGGCACGGCGCGGTCACCGTAGAGGGAGACGGCCTGCTCGCGGGCCGCCTTCACCGCCTGCCCCGACAGCGCGGTGGAGTCGGTGCGCATATAGGTGATGTAGCCCTTCTCGTAGAGCCGCTGCGCAACGCTCATCGCGTGCTTGGCGCTCATCGAGAGCTTGCGACCGGCCTCCTGCTGAAGCGTGGAGGTGGTGAAGGGGGGCTTGGGGCTGCGTGTGCCGGGTTTGGCCTCCACGCGGGTGACGGATGCTTCGCCGGAGGCCGCGATCGCCTCGGCGAGTTCGCGCGCCGCAGCCTCGTCGAGGGCCACGACGGCCTTCTTCAGCGCGCCGCGGTCGTCGAAGTCGGTACCGCGGGCCAGCGGCGCACCGTCCACGCGCGCCAGGCGCGTCGTGAAGGAGGCGGCGTCTTTGACGGCGGACGCCTCGACATCCCAGTAGGACGCCGTGACGAAGGCCATGCGCTCGCGCTCGCGGTCGACCACCAGACGGGTCGCTGCCGACTGCACGCGGCCGGCGCTGAGCGCGGTGCCCTCTCGGCCCGACCCGACCTTGCGCCACAGCACCGGCGAGACGTCCCAGCCGTACAGGCGGTCCAGCACGCGCCGCGTCTCCTGCGCGTCGACGAGCGACGTGTCCAGTTCCCGCGTGTGCTCGACGGCGTCGCGGATGGCGTCCTGGGTGATCTCGTGGAACACCATGCGCTTGACCGGAACCTTGGGCT
The DNA here is from genome assembly GCF_057197625.1 of Microbacterium sp. Z6_144. Taxonomy (NCBI): domain Bacteria; kingdom Bacillati; phylum Actinomycetota; class Actinomycetes; order Micrococcales; family Microbacteriaceae; genus Microbacterium; species Microbacterium sp. Z6_144. The sequence continues at coordinate 958,715 of NZ_JBXVPT010000001.1, read as the reverse complement.
TGAGAACCTCCAGCAGGTGCCACGCGATGGCCTCGCCCTCGCGGTCACCATCTGTGGCCAGCAGGACCTCGTCGGCGTGCTTCAGGGCGCGCTTGAGCTCGGCGACGGTCTTGCTCTTGCGATCGTTGACGACGTAGTACGGGTCGAAGTCGTTGTCGACGTCGATGGAGTACTTCCCGTAGGACTCTTTCTTGTCCGCGGGAATGTCCTTCTTGCTCGCCAGATCGCGAATGTGCCCGACCGAACTGAGCACCTCATAGTCGTCTCCGAGGTAACCCTGGATCGACCTCATCTTCGTCGGTGACTCGACGATGACGAGTTTTTTGCCCTGTGCCACTGCGGTCCTTTCTCCGATGCACACCATACACACGACTTCCTGGGTGCGGATCGGCATAGCTCGCCACAGCGGCTATCTCACGGCGGCGGACCGGCCCGTGCGGACGCCGTCGCCGGCAATACCCCGAACGGCGCGGAGACGGTGACCGTGGCCACCAGGCCGTCGAGATCGCACGCCGTCACCCGGGCGCCGGCGGCGGCTCCGACCTCGGCGGCGCGCTCGCACGGCACACCGGGAACGGCCCCGCTGGCGGCATCCGCGGCGGCGAGGGCCGCAGCATCCGCGGCCGAGGCGACCCGCTGCGCGTGCACGGACGCCGCGGCCGCGGCGCACAGGGCCAGGGTGAGCGTGGCGGCGGCGCCCACGATGCCGACGGAGGCGGCGACCCCGGCCATCACAGACCTCCCGCGAGCGCGCACGAGGTGGCCGCGGCGGGCGGGAGCCCGGGGAGCGGGGAGGGGGCATGCGCCGTGACGCACACGAGATCGCCGCGCGGCTCGATCGACACCGTTCCCCCGGCTGCTGCGACCACGGCCGCCGCGCGGTCGGGGCTCTCCCCGCGCGCGACCAGGCGCGCCGCATCCGCGGAGGCGTCCTGCAGGCGCACCTGTCGCGCGCCGGCGCCGAGCGCCCCGACGCCGAAGAGGACGACGAGGATGACGGCGGGAAGGGCCACGGCGAACTCGGCCGTGACCGACCCCCGCTCGCCCAGGAGCGAGCGGGGTCGGCGAGGAGTCATTCGACCGTCAGCGCACGGCGGATGAGGTCGGTGAGGATGCCGCGCACCTCGTCCGACCTCATGATCACCACCAGCAACCCGGCGAAGGCCACGGCGGCCATCGTCGCGATGGCGTACTCCGCCGTGGCGGCGCCGGAGTCGTCGGCGAACAGCTCTCGCGCCCGCCGGCGGGTGAGAGCGGGAAGAGATGCCGCGGATCCGGGCGGAGCCGGGGGCGGCAGCAGGGGCAGGGACATGTGATCCTCCTGGAATCGGGGTTCGGTGGGCACGTCGGTGGTCACAGCGTCAGCACGCCGGAGGAGAGGATGCTCAGCATCATCGGGGCGACGCCGAGGAACAGGAAGGACGGCAGGGTGCACACGCCCAGCGGCACCAGCAGGCGGGAACTCAGCCGCGCCGCCCGCAACCGCCCGTCGGTGCGGGCGCGATGGCGCGCGAGCCACGCGGACGAGCGCAGCAATTCGACCGCCGGAACCCCTGCCGCGCGGGAAAGCGCCACCACGTCGTCGACATCACCGTCGTCGGCGCCGGAGAGGCCGTCGACACCGGAGAGGGCACCGCGGACGAGCTGTCTCGCCCGCTCGACCGACGCTCCGCCCGACAGCGCGATCGCGGTGAGCTCCGCCGTCATCCCCGGTATCCCCGGCGGGGGCGCCGCCCGGCGCACCAGGGCGGCGTTCCATCGCCGCGCGGCGATCAGCAGCAGGAGGCCGGCGGTCAGGCACGCCAGCCCGAACGGCGTGGTCGTCAGCACCACGGCGGTGTCGAACCCGAGGGCGATACCCAGAGCGACGGCAACGAGCGGGAGCCAGCCGAGGAGCTTCGCCGTGGACGCCGGCTCGGCGAGCGCGACGCGCACCTCATCGGCCGTCCGCTGACCGTCCCGCAGAGCCGCGGCGACATCGCGGAGACTGTCCGACAGCGGTGCTCCCACGGTGGTGGCCACCGACCAGGCGGCGGCCACCTCCCGCCACGCTCCCCCCTCGGCGGCGAGCGCGTCGGTGACGTCCTCGCCGCGCGCCGCCGCAGCGCGCACTCGGCCGGCGAGGGCGTCGCCGCCGTCATCGAGCACGGTCCACGCGCGCGCCGGTGCGATACCCGAGCGCAACAGGACCGCCAGGCGGAGGACGGTGTCGGCTGTCGCCGCCGCATCCGGGGACGCATCGCGGCGTCGCCTGATCAGACCCACGGCGTCCCCACGATCTGCAGCCGGCCCGCCTCGATGCTCGGGCTGCCCGTTCCCGCGATCCGCCGACGGCCGTCGGCGCCGCGAACCAGATGGAGGACGCACCCGATGGCGCTGACGACCTGCCGCGCGAGCGCCGTGTCGTCCAGGCCCGCCAGCGCACCGAGTGCCTCCAGCCGCGCGGCGACGTCCGCCAGGCCGCTCGCGTGCAGCGTTCCGGCGCCACCGTCGTGGCCGGTGTTCAACGCCGAGAGGAGCTCGCGCACCTCTACACCGCGGCATTCGCCGACGACGAGACGGTCGGGCCGCATCCGCAGGGCTTCGCGCACCAGCCGTGCCAGGTCGATCCCGCCGGCGCCCTCGAGGTTCGGCTGCCGCGCCTCCAGGGCGACGTGGTGCGGATGGTGCAGCCGCAGTTCGGCGACGTCCTCGATCGTGACGATGCGATCGGTGGCCGGCGCCCGGGACAGGAGGGCGGAGAGGAGGGTGGTCTTGCCCGACCCGGCCGCCCCGGTGATGAGCAGGTTGACGCGGTCGCGGACGAGCTGGTCGAGGCGTCGCGCACCCGTGTCGTCGGTGAGCCCGCGGGCGACCAGCTCGTCGAGGTCGGGCGCTATGACGCGGGGAACCCGGATGGAGATGGTCGTGCCGGCCGAGGAGATCGGCGGCAGGACCGCGTGGACGCGCACACCCCCTTCCAGACGCACGTCGACGCAGGGCGTCGCGTCGTCGATGTGACGCCCTCCCGCCCCGATGAGGGCGACGGCGAGGTCGCGGACGTCGTTCTCGGCGGCCCGCCACTCCCTCACAGGGTGCGGCCCGTCGCCGCGGTCGACGAAGAGACCGTCTGAACCGTTGACGAAGAGGTCGGTGACGTCGGGGTCCGCCAGGAACCGCGCGAAGGGCTCCAGCGCGGCAGCCCGCGCTCCGGGCGCGGCATCCCGCGCTCCGGGCGAGGCAGGCGGCGCCGCGGGAGAGGAGGATGCCGACCGCTCTCGCCGGGGGGTGACGACGAAGGGAGGGGGCATGCGGCGACGCTACGGGCCCCGGGCATCGGCGAGCCGGAGAGCAGCACGGTCGGTGGACAGCGCTCCTCCATCCGCGCCTGGGGAGAAGGGCTGCACAGCGAACCGGATCGGCCGCTCGGAGCCGGGAATCGCGCCGGGCGGCCCGCTGTTGCGTCATCCAGCGAAGCAGCGGCCGGCCATCGGAGCGTGCTGCGCGTTCGGCAACGTCGGAAGGTCACAAATGCGCGTCTCCCTGCTGGACCGGTCGCGCACGCGCGCCGGAGAATCCGACGCGGAGGCCGTCGCCACGACCGTGGAGCGCGCGGTGCGGGCCGACGCCCTCGGCTTCGACCGGTTCTGGACCGCCGAGCACCACGGCGTCCCTGGGATCGCCAGCGCCGCCCCGGCCGTGCTGCTCGCGGCGATCGGCTCACGCACGCGACACATCCGCCTGGGCACCGGCGGGATCATGGTCCCCAACCACAGTCCCCTCGTGATCGCCGAACAGGCGCTCCTCCTCGAGGCGCTGTACCCCGGCCGCATCGACGTGGGGCTGGGAGGTTCCCTCGGCTTCACCTCCCCGATCCGGAAAGCGCTCGGTCGGAACACCGTGAGCCCGGACGAATACGCCTCCGAGGTCGAGCAGGTGCGCCGATTCGTCAAGGGTGAGGCGGAGATCACGGTCAGGCCTCGGGTCGATGCTCCCCCGCTGTTCCTGCTCGCCATCAAGGATGGGCTGTCGCTCGCCGCGGAGTTGGGGCTTCCCGCGGTCATCGCGGGGCCGGCCCTGCGAGACGACGCCGCGATCGAGGCGTACTTCGACACGTTCCGTCCGAGTCCCGGTGTGCCCGACCCCTACCTCATGGTGAGCGTCGATGTCGTCGTCGCCGAGACGCCGGAGCGCGCCCGCGACCTCCGGCTCCCCGAGGCGTGGGCTTCCACCAACGCGCGCGAGATCGGCGAATTCCGCGCCCTGGAGCCCGTGGCGGACGTGCGGCGGATGCTCGACTCCAGCACGCCGAAGAAGGTCGGGGCGGTGATGGCCGCGGCGGATGCTGCCATCGCCGGCACCCCGGAGCAGGTGGCGCAGACGCTCGCCGAGCTCATGGCGCGCACCGGGGCGGCCGAGCTGCTCGCGAGCGTCAGCACCTACGACCGCGACGACGTCCGCACGACCGACGAGTTCCTGGCCTCCCTGCAGAGCTGACGCGTTCCCCCGTGGCGCACGTTCCCGGCACTGGGGCGTGAAAAAAAAGAAGGCGGCATCCCATATGGGGGGGACGGGATGCCGCCACGCGACGAGCGATGTTGGGGGACACGCTCATCACGTCTGCCGAACGATGTTCGGGCCGCATCCACCTTACGCACATCGCCGAGGGGAGCAAATCGGCGGCCTCGACGCACGTGCCCCAACTATCGGAGGTAGTCGGGCTCTCACCACGCCAACTAGATTGACCGTGTCGCCACGGCGCATTCCCCCGCGCCGCGCGACATTCCCGCAAAGGAGCGCGCATGAGCAGTCAGATCGACCATCTTCTCTCCGAGACTCGGCGCTTCGCCCCACCGGCGCAGTTCGCTGCGGAGGCCGTGGGCACCGCTGACCTGTACGAGCGCGCCGCCGCCGACCCCGAGGGCTTCTGGGCCGACCAGGCACGCGAACTGCTGCACTGGCACACACCGTTCACGCAGGGGCTGGACTGGTCGAACCCGCCGTTCGCCACCTGGTTCGCCGACGGCGAGTTGAACGTCGCCTACAACTGCCTCGACCGGCACGTGGAGGCCGGCAACGGCGACCGCGTCGCTCTGCTGTGGGAAGGCGAGCCCGGCGACGAGCGCCGCGTCACCTACGCCGAACTCACCGAGGAGGTCAAGCGCGTCGCGAACGTGTTGGCGGGGCTCGGCGTGGGCGCGGGCGACCGCGTCGCGATCTACCTGCCGATGATCCCGGAGGCGGTCGCGGCGATGCTCGCGGTCGCTCGCATCGGGGCCATCCACTCGGTCGTGTTCGGCGGATTCTCGGCCGACAGCCTGCGCGCCCGCATCGACGACGCCGGCGCGAAGGTCGTCATCACCGCCGACGGCGGCTACCGCAAGGGAAAGGTCTCCGCGCTCAAGCCCGCCGTCGACATGGCCCTCGCCGACCGCAACGGCAGCGGCCCGCAGGAGACCGTCGAGCACGTCCTCGTCGTCCGCCGCGGCGGGAACGACGTCGAGTGGAACGCCGACCGCGACCTGTGGTGGCACGAGGTCGTGCCGGCAGCATCCGCCGACCACGAGGCCCAGCCGTTCCCCGCCGAGAACCCGCTGTTCATCCTCTACACCTCGGGCACGACCGGCAAGCCCAAGGGCATCCTGCACACCTCGGGCGGTTACCTCACTCAGTCCGCGTTCACGAACCGGGTCGTGCACGACATCCACCCCGAGTCGGACGTGTACTGGTGCACCGCCGACATCGGCTGGATCACGGGGCACTCCTACGTGACGTACGGGCCGCTCGCCAACGGCGCCACGCAGGTGCTGTACGAGGGCACACCGGACACGCCGCATCCGGGCCGGTGGTGGGAGATCATCCAGAAATACGGGGTGACGGTGTTCTACACCGCGCCGACGGCCATCCGCTCGTTCATGAAGATCGGCCGAGAGGTGCCGCAGCGCTTCGATCTGTCATCGCTGCGCCTCCTCGGGTCGGTCGGCGAGCCGATCAACCCGGAGGCCTGGGTCTGGTACCGCAGCATCATCGGGGGCGAATCCACGCCGGTCGTCGATACCTGGTGGCAGACGGAGACCGGCGCGATCATGATCTCCGCCCTTCCCGGCATCACCGAGACCAAGCCCGGTTCGGCGCAGGTTCCGCTTCCCGGTATCGCGGTGGACGTGGTCGACGACGCAGGCGAGCACGTCGGCAACGGCAACGGCGGGCTGCTCGTGATCACCAAGCCGTGGCCGAGCATGCTCCGCGGCATCTGGGGCGACCCCGAGCGCTACAAGGAGACCTACTGGGACAAGTTCGCCGACAAGGGGTACTACTTCGCCGGCGACGGCGCGCGCCTGGACGATGACGGCGACGTCTGGCTGCTCGGACGCGTCGACGACGTGATGAACGTCTCCGGCCACCGGCTCTCCACCGCCGAGATCGAATCGTCGCTGGTGGCTCACGAGTCCACCGCCGAAGCGGCAGTGGTGGGTGCATCCGATGAGACCACCGGTCAGGCCGTCGTGGCGTTCGTCATCATCAAGGAGAGCTTCCTCAAGCAGCACTCCCCCGAGGGCCTGGCCGTGACGCTGCGCAGCTGGGTCGCGGAACAGATCGGGCCCATCGCCCGTCCGCGCGACATCTACATCGTCGGCGAGCTGCCCAAGACGCGCTCGGGGAAGATCATGCGCCGGCTGCTGCGCGACGTGGCCGAGGGCCGCGAGGTCGGCGACACGACGACCCTCGCCGACACGGCTGTGATGAGCGTCATCAGCAAGCAGGTCAAGTAGAGCGCCGGTTCGGTTCGGTTCGGTTCGGTTCCGGGCCGGCGGGTCGGCCTGGGGTGGGCCTGGGCCGACGGTGGGCCTGGGTCGGTTGGCGTGGGTCCGGCCGGTTGGCGTGGGTGGCCGGTCGCGCGTGCACAACGGCGGAGATCGACCGGGACACGCCGCATCCAGGCCCGCCACGCCCGCGTGTCGCCACCCATCTCCGCCGTTGTGCACTCGAGCGGCGGCTGGATGCAGCGGCTCTCGCGGCGCAGGCGCCAGACGGCGCGCGGCAGGCGGCAGGCGGCGCGCGCCGTCAGGCGAGCGTCCGCTGTCAGGCGAGCGTCCGCTGTCAGGCGAGGGTGAAGACGACCTCGACCTCGACCGGGCTGTCCAGCGGCAGCACCGGCACGCCGACGGCCGAGCGCGCATGGCGGCCGGACTCGCCGAAGACCTCGCCGAGCAGTTCGCTCGCGCCGTTGATGACACCGGGCTGCCCGGTGAACTCGGGGACGGATGCCACGAAGCCGGTGACCTTGAGCACCCCGGTGAGGCGATCGATCCCACCTGCCGCGTCGGCCGCGGCAGCGATCGCGTTCAGCGCGCACAGCCGCGCGTACTGATGCGCGTCGGCGGCGGGGACGAGGCCGTGCCCGTCGCCGACCTTGCCGGTGGCGGGCAGGGCGCCGGAGACCAGCGGCAGCTGCCCCGCGGTGAAGACGAGGTCGCCGTGCACCTTGGCGGGCACGTACGCACCCGCCGGTGCGGCGACGTCGGGGAGCTCGAGTCCGAGTTCGTGGAGGCGGCCGGCGATGCTCATGCGCCCTGTCCGAACTGCTCCGAAGCCTGCGCCGCAGCGCCGAGCCCGGCGTTGGCGTTCCCGCCGCCGGAGGGGCGCTTGAAGTAGCCCACGAGGCCCCCCTCGGGGCCCGTCACCACCTGCACGAGCTCCCAGCCCTGCTTGCCCCAGTTGTTGAGGATCGCAGCGGTGTTATGGATGAGCAGGGGTGCCGTGAGGTATTCCCACGTGGTCATGACAGCTCCGATCATTCAGGGGGCGGCCGCACGACAGCGCCCGGGGCGCATGCCAATCAAGGCTTCGCCCAGGAATCTGGCCTAGCATCACCCTATGCCTGATACGAAACGGACGACGTCCGGTGTGCTCGGCGGTCTCGCCGGCCTCGTCGGCCTGAGCGCCGTTGCGGGCGTCTTGGTGACCGCGACCATCACCCCGGCCATCGCCGTTTCGGGTGCCGCCGCATCCAGCGCCATCTCGATCTTCGACAACATGCCGAGCTACCTCGAGATCGACAAGGTGATGCAGCCCACGGAGCTTTTCGTCAAGAGCCCCGAGACGGGCGAGGACTACCCGCTCACGCAGTTCTACGAACAGAACCGCTCGGTCGTCGCGTTCGATCAGATCTCGCCCGTCATGTACGACGCGATCCTCTCGTCCGAAGATCCCCGGTACTACCAGCACGGCGGCATCGACCTCATCGGCACCACTCGCGCCCTCCTCAGCAACGCGCAGGGCGGCCAGACCCAGGGTGGATCCTCGATCAGCCAGCAGTACGTGAAGAACGTGCTGATCCAGCGCTGCGAGTCCAATGCCGAGCAGGAAGTGGCCGACGACGGCACCGTCACCGTCACGCTGGACGAAGCCAAGCAGGCGTGCTTCCTGGAGGCGACGCAGTCCTCGGGCATCGAGGGATACCAGCGCAAGCTGCAGGAGATGCGCTACGCCATCCAGCTCGAGAAGCAGTATGCGAAGAACGACATCCTCCTCGGATACCTGAACATCGCCAATTTCGGCGGCACGACCTACAGCGTGGATGCTGCGGCGAAGTACTACTTCAACGTGCCCGCCTCCCAACTGTCCGTCGGGCAGGCGGCGATCCTCGCCGGCATCGTGCAGAACCCCAACACGTACCGCATCGACCAGCCCGACCGCGAAGACAACGGCGCACCCAACGGAGCGGTGGACAACCCGAACATCCTGGCGGCGCTCAACACCAAGCTCGAGTCCGGCGAGATCACCCAGGAGCAGTACCTCGCCGCCGCCGACGGCTACAACGCCAGCAAGAGCCGCCAGCTCTACGTTCTCAGCCGTCTGCTGGACGACGGGAAGATCACGCAGGAGCAGTACGACCAGGCCGTTCTGGAGCCCATCTCCCCCGCCATCACTCCTGCGCCGACGGGCTGCCAGACCACGGGCGAGGCGGCGTACTTCTGCCAGTACGCCGTGTCCGTGATCCGCAATGACAAGGCCTTCGGCGAAACAGCGGCAGACCGTGAGCGCGCGCTCAAGCGCGGAGGCCTGCGGGTGTACCTCACGATGGACACGCGCGTGCAGAAGGCCTCGGAAGACGCGATCGCCCAGTACGCCCCCGAGGTCATGAAGGGCACGCGCTACGGTGCCACCTCCGTCAGTGTCGAGGCCGGCACGGGCCGTGTGCTCGCGATCGCGCAGAACACGAAATTCAGTGAAGACGCCGATGTCACCGCCAACGACCCGGCCTACACCTCCATCGTGTACGCCGGCGACCCGATCTTCGGCTCCTCCAACGGCTTCTCCGCGGGCTCCACCTTCAAGCTGTTCACCCTCATCGACTGGCTGGAGAAGGGGCACTCCGTCAACGAGTCGGTCAACGGCCGCTCCTTCCCCATCAAGCGCTTCACCAACAGCTGCGTCGGCGACACCGTGAACAACACGTGGAAGGCCAACAACTTCGGCGGCGGCGGCGGCGGGGTGGGCACTCCCATGTCGTTCACGGCCCAGTCGCTGAACTCCGGCTTCGTCGCCATGGCTGCCCAGCTGGACCTGTGCGACATCGGCAAGGTGGCCGCACGCATGGGCGTGATGGCCAACTCTGCCGTGAACGAAGAGGGTGTCGCCGTGCGCGCGAGCGCCCTGAACGACACGGCCGTGCCGATCGCCGTCAACGGCCCGGCCCAGGTCATCGGGCCGGATCCCGTGTCGCCGATGGCCATGGCCGGGGCGTTCGCGACCGTGGCCAGCGGCGGAATGTACTGCGAGCCGCAGATCATCGACCGCGTTACCGACAGCGAGGGCAATGAGCTGCCCAAGCCCGACCGTTCCTGCACGCAGGTGCTCACCCCGGAGGTGGCAGCCACGGCCGCGTACGCTCTGCAGGGCGTCATGAACAACGGCACCGGGGCCCAGGCCAACCCGCGGGACGGCGTCGCCGTCCTCGGCAAGACGGGAACGCACGAGCTCCTCCAGACGTGGATGGTCGAATCGAGCACCAAGGTCGCCACCGCGGTGTGGGCCGGAAACGCCAACGGCACCCTGAACCCGTTCCGCAACTACTACAGGGGTCGCGCCCTCTCGGATATCCGTTATCCGATCGCCCGGGCCGTGCAGTCGGTGGCCAATGACATCTATCCCGGCGAGCGTTCCTTCCCCTCCCCCGCGTCGACCCTGACCAAGCAGGTCACGCGTGATGTTCCGAACGTCGTGGGGCAGACGGTCGACCAGGCCCGTGCGACGCTGCAGGATGCGGGCTGGGAAGTGACCGTCGGCGATCCGGTGGACTCCGACCGGCCGACCGACATCGTGGCGGCCCAGAATCCCACGGGCTCCGCCCCGGGCGGCGCGCCCATCACGATCAACCCGAGCAACGGGCAGGCCACCGCCATCCCCACGGTGGCCGGGATGAACGGGGCAACAGCCGCCGAAGCCCTCCGGGCAGCCGGCTTCACGAACCTGTCGGCCAGTTGCACGGAAGATCCCAACGCGCCGGCTGCGGGCTCGGCCACCGGGACGAACCCGGGTGCCGGAACCCTGGCCTCGCGCAGTGCTGCCGTAGTCCTGGCCGTCACCGCCAGAGACTGCTAAGTGGCGGGCGGGCTGATCGCCAGGACCGCCCTCACGACCCTCGGGGCCGTGGGGGCCGTCGGTGCGGCCGCGGCCGTGTGGGGCGTCGGGATCGAGCGATACCTCTTCACCGTCCGGTACGCGGCCCTCCGCATCCTCCCCGCCGGCGCGACGCCCCTGCGGGTGCTCCACCTCTCGGACGCCCATATGGCGCCGTGGCAGCACCGCAAGCAGGAGTGGATCGTCGGCCTCGCAGATCTCCGACCCGACCTCATCGTCAACACCGGCGACAACCTCGGGCACGTCGATGGGCTCGAGGGAATCCGCACCGCCTTCGCCCCATTCGCCGGCGTCCCGGGCCTCTACGTGCACGGCTCGAACGACACGCAGGCCCCGTCACCGCGCAATCCGCTGCGGTACTTCTCGGGGCCGTCGACGCGCAAGCCCGACGTGACGCACCTCGATGTCGACGCCCTCGACCGCTACCTGAGCGACGAGCTGGGATGGACGGATGTCGACAACACCGCGTCCGCGCTGGCCATCGGAGACCTCCGCATCCGCGCCTTCGGCGTCGACGATGCCCATCGCGACTGGGACGACGTGGGGGCGACGACCGCGGCGCTCGGCGGTTTGGATGCCGCGGATCTGTCGCTCGGCGTCACGCACGCGCCCTATCGCCGCATCCTCGACGCGTTCACCGACCTCGGCGCCGATCTGCTGCTGGCCGGTCACACCCACGGCGGCCAGGTCCGGATTCCCGGGAGCCGCAGGGCGCTCGTGGCGAACTGCGACATCCCGCTCGACCAGGCACGCGGTCTCAGCGAGTGGTCGCACCATGACCGCACGGTTCCGCTGAACGTCAGCGCCGGCATCGGCCACTCTATCTACGCGCCCGTGCGGTTCGCCTGCCGCCCCGAAGTCACGCTTCTCACGCTCCTCCCCCGCTGAGCGCGGCCTCGCGCGCCACGGATTCGGCGTTCGCCCGGTGGCGCCGCCACTCCTCCTCCCCAAGGACCCGCGGCGACCGTTCCTCCACACGAAGCCGACGTCGGCCCACAGGGCGCCGGCGCACACCGCACCATCGACGGAGATCACCTGTCGAAAGGATGCGCGATGACCTCCGTGCCCACCCCCCTCCCGTGCCGCCGCCGGAGCCTGATCGGCGCGCTCGTGTGCGCCCTCCTGGTGCTCGCGGGCATCCTCTTCGCGGCACCGCCGGCGTCCGCCGCATCCCAGGGCAGCGGATTCGGCACGTGGGCGCCCCTTTCCGCAGACGGATGGCACGGGTCGATGCTGATCGACGGCGTGCACACCTACTGCATCGTGCCCGGGCTCCCCGCCCCGACCGGACCGAGCACCGACCACGGGGTTCGCGGGGATGCTGCCGGCCTTTCGCCGAAGCAGCTCGCGGGCATCAACCACCTGGTGACCACGTACGGGCAGACCACCGACCCCGTGCAGGCGGCCAGCGTCGGGTGGGCCGTGAAGGCCATCGCCGACTGGAACACCACCCTGCATTCCTGGGGGTACCCCGGCGACTCGCTGGCGGGCGCCGTGGACTGGACCTTCGCCCGGCTCGCCCCCGAGCACTCCGCCGCGATCCAGCAGAAGGCCGAGGCCTACTACGCCGAAGGGATGGGGGTGACCGTTCCCGGCACGGATGCCGTGCTCACCCTCACGACGGACGGCGCCGACCCGCGGCGGGGCACCGTGCGGCTCGAGGGCGGGGCAGGCACCACGGCGGTCGTCACCCTCCGGAACGCCGTGTTCGTCGGGTCGGGACACGCTGAGATGACCGGCGTCGCCCCGGGCAGCACGCACGAGATCCTCGCGACGCCGCCGGATGACAGCGGGTCGCCCTTCACCGTGCACGCCGCGGCCACGCTGACGGCCACGATGGCGCCGGCCGTGCGGTACTACACGACCGAGGGCCAGCAGCACACCGCGGGGCCCGGCGGCGGGATGGAGTACTCGGTGGAGGCTGTGGATGCCACGCCCCGACCGGTCGTCTTCTCCCCCGGCATCACCACCCAGGCCCTCGTTCCCGAGGCGAACGGGGGCCCCTTCGTGGACGATGTGACGATCGCGCCGGTCGAGGGAGCCTGGCCCCGCACGGCTGACGGAGCGTTCGTCTCGCTCCGCGCGACGGCCGTCGTGTACCGAACCGAGGGGGCGCCCACCGGCCCCGGGATCCCGTCGGACGCCGCGCCCATCGGTGAGCTCGAACTGGTCACCGATCCGTCCCGGGGCGGCGGGACCTACCGCGTGACCTCGGACTGGCAGCTGCCCGGCCCGGGCTACTACACCGCGGTCTGGGAGATCGCCGCTTCGGCGCAGGAGCCGGACGTCGCCCGCTTCCTGAAGCCGGAGTATCGCTGGGCCGAGGACTTCGCCGCACCCACCCAGATCGTGCACATTCCGACTCCCCCGCCGGCGCCCGCGCCCGCGCCTCAGGAAACCCCGCGGTCGCTCGCGGCCACGGGACTGTGGGATGACGCGGGCTCCCGCCTCGGCGCGGGCGGCGTCGCTGCCCTTCTCGCGGGCCTCGCCCTCCTGGCACACCTCGCTCAGCGGCGGCGTCGTCCGGCGCGGTGACGGGCCGCCCGCGGTTCGGAGCATCCGTCGGTTCGGGGTAGACTCGGGTGGTTGTTACGGGGTGTGGCGCAGCTTGGTAGCGCGCTTCGTTCGGGACGAAGAGGCCGCAGGTTCAAATCCTGTCACCCCGACCACCTAACATCTGGAGAAGGCTCCGTCGCCTGACGGGGCCTTCTTCACGTACCGGACGTCGTCGACAGGAGCACCGTGCCCGCACCCACGCCCCGCCTCGTCGCCTTCGACCTCGACGACACGCTCGCCCCGTCCAAGAGCCCGATCGACCCGCGGATCGGCGACCTGCTGATCGCCCTCGCCGAGCGCGTCGAGGTCGCCATCATCTCCGGTGGGCAGCTCGCGCAGTTCCGCACCCAGGTCGTCGAGCGTCTCCCGGCCGCGTCGGCGGAGACGCTCAGCCACGTGCACCTCATGCCCACCTGCGGAACGCAGTACTACCGTCTCGCCGATGGCGGCATCGAGACGGTCTACGCCCACTCGCTCAGCGACGACGAGAAGTCCCGTGCCCTCGCCGCCGTCGAGGAAGAAGCCCGGCGCCTGGGCCTCTGGGAGAGCGAGACGTGGGGCGACATCCTCGAAGACCGCGGCTCGCAGATCACGTTCTCGGCGCTCGGGCAGAGGGCACCGCTTGCCGCGAAGACCGCGTGGGATCCCACGGGCGCGAAGAAGAATGCGCTCCGCGAAGCCGTGGCCGCCCGCATCCCCGAGCTCGAAGTCCGCTCGGGAGGTTCCACGTCCGTGGACATCACCCACCGCGGCATCGACAAGGCCTACGGCATGACCCGACTGGCCGAGGTCACCGGCATCGCGCTCGACGACATGCTGTTCGTCGGCGACCGCCTCGACCCCGACGGCAACGACTACCCCGTGCTCACGCTCGGCGTCCCCTGCCACGCGGTCGAAGGCTGGCCCGACACCGCCACGTACCTGGACGCTCTCCTGCCGACGCTCGCCGCACGCTGACCCACGAGAAACCACGTCCCGGACGAGACATAACGCGGCGCGGCGTTTCTCGTCCGGAACGTCGTTTCTCGTGGAGCCGGCTACGCCTGGGCGGCGGCGGGAGCGGGATCGCCGAGCGGCACGAGGCGCGACAGCTGCGTGACGTGCCGGGGCTCGAGCTCGGCCAGCGCCGCCACCCCGAGAAGCGCCATCGTGCGCTCGATCTCCGTGCGCAGGATCTGGATGGTGCGGTCCACACCGGCGCGCCCGCCGGCCATGAGGCCGTAGAGGTAGGCGCGGCCGATGAGGGTGAACTTCGCCCCGAGGGCGACGGATGCGACGATGTCGGCGCCGTTCATGATGCCGGTGTCGATCATGATGGTGGCGTCCGTCCCCACCTCGCGCACCACGTGGGGCAGCAGGTGGAACGGGATCGGTGCGCGGTCCAGCTGTCGGCCGCCGTGGTTGGAGAGGATGATGCCGTCCACGCCCGCGTCGACGAGTCGCACGCTGTCTTCGACGTTCTGCACACCCTTGATGACGATCTTCCCCGGCCACATCCCCCGGATCACGTCGAGGTCGTCGTAGCTGATCGTCGGGTCCATCGCGGCGTTGAGGAGGTCGCCGACGGTGCCACCGGTGTCGGTGAGCGAGGCGAACTCCAGCTTCGGCGTCGTGAGGAAGTCGATCCACCACCACGGCCGCGGGATCGCGTTGATGATCGTGCCGAGGGTCAGCTGGGGCGGGATGGAGAATCCGTTGCGCTTGTCGCGCAGCCGAGCGCCGGCGATCGGGGTGTCGACGGTGAACATCAGGGTGTCGAAGCCCGCCTCCCCCGCTCGCCGCACCAGATCGTAAGAGATCTCGCGCTGGCGCATGACGTAGAGCTGGAACCAGTTACGTCCGGGAACCGGTCCCTGAGGCTCTCGAAGGGTGGCCTCCTTGACACCCTCGATCGAGGTCGTGCCGAGGGTCGAGAGCGTGAACGGGATCCCGGCCGCCGCCGCCGCGGAGGCCCCGGCGGTCTCCCCCTCGGTCTGCATGAGTCGCGTGAAGCCGGTGGGGGCGATGCCGAAGGGAAGCGCGCTCGGTCCGCCCAGGATCATCGTGGACGTGTCGACATTCTCGGCCGGGCGCAGCACGCTGGGGTGGAACTCGATGTCTTCGAACGCCTGGCGCGCACGGGCCAGCGACAGCTCACCCTCGGCGGCACCGTCGGTGTAGTCGAACGCGGCTTTGGGCGTGCGGCGCTGCGCGATGCGACGCAGGTCCGCGATCGTGAGCGCGCCCTCCAGGCGGCGCTTCTTGGCGTTGAGCTCGGGCGCCTTGAACTTCATCAGTTCGAAGATCTCGGCGGGCTTGGGCAACTGGCGAGTCACCATGCGTTCTCTCCTTCGCGGGGGTGTGCGAGTCCGGCCTCGGCGTAGTACCGGGAGATGTGGGCGCGGACGAGGCGGTGAGCCTCTCCGCCGTCCCCCGCGTCGACGGCGGAGACGATCGCGCGGTGCTCTGCGCGGAGGCGATCGGCGGCGGCATCCCAATCCTCCAGCGCGCTGGCGCCGGCGAGGACGTACGTCTCGATCGCGGTGCGGAGGCCCTCCATCATGGCCGCGACGACGAGGTTTCCCGACGCTTCAACGAGCGTCAGGTGCAGTTGCGCGTCCAGTGCGAGGAATTCCGCCGGCGACAGGTCCGCGGCATCCATCGCGTCGAGCACGGTGTGAGCGGATGCGGTGTCCCGGTCCGGCGCGCTCGCCAGCGCCTCCAGCGCGGCCGTCTCCAGCACGAGGCGCGTCCGCACGACGTCATCGACGGGGAAGCCGTTCGCGGCGACTTGGAGGCGCAGGAGAGCGGAAAGCCCGCCGCGGGGGGTCGCGACGATCATCGCACCGGAGCTGGGTCCGGAGCCGGTGGCGGTGCGGATGAGCCCGAGCACTTCCAGCACCCGCAGCGCTTCGCGCACGCTCGAGCGGCCGACGCCCAACTGCGTGGCCAGCTCGCGCTCGGGAGCCAGCCGATCGCCGGTGGCGAGGCGCCCTCCGCGGAGGTCGGCCTCGATGCGCTCGAGCACGACCTGCCATGCCCGTGGCGCAGCACGCGACGCCATACGACCTCCCTGTGGTCTGACCACAATACCCCCGGCGTCGGCACCGCACAAAGGGCTAGCCTGAGCCCGTGGAGCCCCTGAGCGTCGTGCTGATCCTCGCCGCCGTCAGCTGTGCGGCGTGCTGGGTCCTGTCGCTGGTCACGAAGGATACGTCGTGGGTCGACCGCATCTGGTCGATCGTCCCGGTCCTATACGTGTGGGTGTTCGCGATCGCCACGATCGCCGATGCGCGCGACGCCGGCCGCGCCGTGCTCATGGCTGTCCTCGTGACGGCGTGGGGCGCGCGCCTCACGTTCAACTTCGCGCGCAAGGGCGGCTACACCGGGATGGAGGACTACCGGTGGGCGATCCTGCGCGAGCGGATGAGCCCGGCGCAGTTCCAGGTCTTCAACCTGCTCTTCATCGTGCTGTACCAGAACGCTCTGCTTGTGCTGATCTCGCTCCCGGCGGCCATGGCGTGGGAGCATCCCGAGCCTCTGACGGGGTGGGATGGCGCGCTGGCGATTCTGTTCGTGGCGTTCCTCGCGGGCGAGTTCGTCGCCGACCAGCAGCAATGGGACTTCCACCAGGCCAAGAAGCGCGCGGGCGGAACCCTTGAGCCCGGCTTCCTCACCACGGGACTCTTCCGCTTCAGCCGGCACCCCAACTTCTTCTTCGAGCAGGCGCAGTGGTGGGTGTTCTATCTGATCGGGGCGGTCGCCGCGGCGACGGCGGGCCTGGGCGTGTGGGGCGGCCTGCTGAACTGGACGATCGCAGGACCGGTTCTGCTGACCGTCCTGTTCATCGGCTCGACGATCCTCACCGAGTCCATCAGCGCATCCAAGTACCCCGCCTACGCCGACTACCGCCGGACGACGTCGATGCTGATCCCCTGGCCGCCGCGCCGGTAACCCCCCGTCCAGTCGCCAGCAAACGTCGGGTTCGGAGCGTAAACGCGACGGATTGTGGCGAGTCGACGGGATGGGCGAGGGCTAGGGGCGAGGGGCGTAGCCTGTCGGGTTGCGGCTCTGCCAGTTCCAGTAGTCGCGGCTGGCGTCGTCGATCGACAGGCGCGTGCGCCAGCCCAGCTCGCGCGCGGCCTTCGACGGGTCGCAGTACGTCGCCGCGACGTCGCCGGGCCGGCGCGGCAGGATCCGCGTGGGAAGCTCCCGCCCGACGGCCTTCTCGAACGAGGCGATGAGGTCGAGCACGCTCACCGGCGACCCGGTCCCGAGGTTGTACACCACATAACCCGGTTTGGCCTTCTCGAGCGCGACCACGTGGCCCTCCGCGAGATCGACGACGTGGATGTAGTCGCGCAGGCCCGTGCCGTCGGGGGTGTCGTAATCGTCGCCGAACACGCCGACCTCCTCCAGCGCGCCGATCGCCACGCGCGACACGTACGGCATGAGGTTGTTGGGGATGCCCGCGGGGTCCTCGCCGATGAGGCCGCTGGGGTGGGCGCCCACGGGGTTGAAGTACCGCAGCACGGTCACGTTGAGGTCGGGGTTCACGCGCGCCACGTCCTCGAGGACCACCTCGTTCATGCGCTTGGACTTGCTGTACGCGTTGGAGAGATCCACGCTCGTCGTCGAGTCCTCGGTGAACGGCAGGTCGGCAGGATCGGAGTACACCGTGCCGGTGCTGGAGAACACGAACGAGCGGATGCCGTGGCGCACGCCCGCCTCGACCAGCGCGAAGGTGCTGTCGAGGTTGTTGCGGTAGTACTCCAGCGGAATCCGGGTCGACTCCCCCACCGCCTTGAAAGCAGCGAGGTGGATGACCGCGTCGATCGGGCCGTACTCGGCGAAGACGCTCTCGACGACGTCGCGATCCGTGGCATCCCCCACCACCAGTGGCGCTGCCCTGCCGGTGATCTGCGCCACGCGGTCGGCGGCCACGGCGGACGTGCCCGACAGATCGTCGAGGAGGACGACGTCGTGTCCGGCATCCAGAAGCGCCACGGCGGTGTGCGTACCGATGTATCCGGCGCCGCCGGACAGGAGAACTCGCATACTGCCAGCGTATCCGCCGTCGCCGCTGCCGGTCGGTGCGCGGCGCGCGGAACGGACCTCCGGGATGCCGCTCAGCGGCCGTCCAGACGCCCGCCCGATTCCCGGAGGTAGTCCACCGCGCACATCGATTCGTAGGTCACGACCCCGGTGGACGGCCCCTCGTCGATCGCGACCTGGTCGCCGTCGAAGACGAACCGGCCGTCGACCAGCCGGGCGTTGAAGATCGCCTTGCGTCCGCACCGGCAGATGGTCTTCAGCTCCTCCAGGCTGTGCGCGAGCTCCAGGAGGCGACGCGAACCGGGGAAGGCTTCGGTGCGGAAGTCGGTGCGGATCCCGTATGCGATCACCGGGATGTCATCGAGCACGGCCACCCGCAGGAGGTCGTCCACCTGCTGCGGGGTGAGGAATTGCGCCTCGTCCACGAGGAGGCACGCGATCGGACGATCACCGGCCACGGCCGCGAATACGGCGCGCGCGTCGTCGCCGGGGCCGAGAAGGAAATCGGCCGGCCGGGCCACCCCGAGGCGGCTCTCGATCTGCTCGGCGCCCTTGGTGTCGATCGCCGGCTTCGCGAGCAGCACCTCCAGCCCGCGCTCTTCGTAGTTGTACGCCGCCTGCAGCAACCCGGTCGATTTGCCCGAGTTCATCGCGCCGTAGCGGAAGTACAGCTTCGCCATGCGCGGTCTACGCCGTGAGGGCCAGCGTCTGAGCGGTCTCGCTCGTGATCTCCCGCGCCACCTCGGGGCGGGGGTTCAGGGTCTCGCCGTAGCTGGGGATGAGTTCCTTGAGACGCCCTTCCCACTCCGGCATCCGGTCGGGGAAGCACGTCTTCAGCAGGCCCAGCATGATCGAGACGGCGGTGGATGCTCCCGGAGACGCGCCGAGCAGACCCGCGATGGAACCGTCCTCCGCGGTGACGACCTCGGTGCCGAACTGCAGGACGCCACCCTTCTTCGGGTCGCGCTTCATCACCTGTGCCCGCTGCCCGGCGTTGAGCAGCTCCCAATCCTCATCCTTGGCGGTCGGCATGAACGTGCGGAGGCTGTCGACCTTCTTCGCGTGGTTCTTCAGCAGCTCGCCGACCAGGTACTGGATGAGGCTGGGGTTGTCGATGGCGACCTTCAGCATCGGCCACAGGTTGTGCGGTCGCACCTGCGACACGATGTCGAGCATCGAACCGTTCTTGAGGAACTTGGGGCTGAACGTCGCGAAGGGACCGAACAGCAGAGAGGTCCCGCCATCCACGACGCGCGTGTCCAGGTGCGGCACCGACATGGGCGGCGCACCCACGGATGCCTGGGAGTACACCTTCGCCCTGTGCTGCGCGACGATCGCGGGATTGGAGGTCTTCAGCCACTGACCGCCGATGGGGAACACGCCGTACCCCTTGATCTCGGGGATCCCCGAGCGCTGCAAAAGCTTGAGCGCCCATCCCCCGGCCCCGACGAAGACGAAGCGCGCGCGGATGGTCCCCGGCGTCTTGCCCACCGTCCCACGGTAGGTGGCGAGCCACGTTCCGTCCTTCTGGCGCTTGAGCTTGCGAACCTCGCAGTTGGTCACGACATCGGCGCCGGCGTCCGCGAGGTGGTCGAAGAGCTGGCGCGTGAGGGCACCGAAGTCCACGTCGGTTCCCGAGGGCACCCGGGTGGCCGCGAACGGCTCGTCGCTCTTCAGCCGATTCTTCATCAGCAGGGGTGCCCACTGGTGGATGACGCGGGAGTCTTCGCTGTACTCGATGCCGGCGAACAGCGGCTCCTTCTTGAGCACCTCGTAGCGCTTGCGAAGGAACGCCACGTCCTTCTCCCCGCGGACGAACGTCATGTGGGGGGTGGCGTTGATGAACGTGGACGGAGCATCCAGGACGCCCTCCTCCACGAGCGTCGACCACAGCTGGCGACTCTGCTGGAACTGCTCGTTGATTGCGATCGCCTTCGCGGGATCGATCGTGCCGTCAGGGCCCTCGGGCGTGTAGTTCAACTCGCACAGCGCGGCGTGCCCGGTGCCGGCGTTGTTCCACGCGTTGGAGCTCTCCTGGGCGACTGCGCTCAGGCGCTCGCAGACCACGATCTTCCAGTCGGGCTGGAGATCCTTCAGCAGCGTTCCCAGGGTCGCGCTCATGATCCCGCCCCCGATGAGCAGGACGTCGACGTTTTCGGTCACCCGACGATTCTAGGCGGGCAGCTCCTGCTGTCTCGACATCGAGAGATCCGACCGCTCGACGTCGAGAGAAGCGCGGGCGGTTCAGGCGGCGGCGCTGAGACGAGCGGCGACGATCTCGGCGATCTGCACGGCGTTGAGGGCGGCGCCCTTGCGCAGGTTGTCGTTGCTGATGAACAGCACGAGGCCCTTGCCCTCCGGCGCCGACTGGTCGGCGCGGATGCGGCCGACGTACGTCGGGTCGTTCCCGGCGGCCTGCAGCGGCGTCGGCACCTCCTCGAGGGTCACGCCGGGGGCGGAGGCGAGCAGTTCACGCGCGCGCTCGGGGGTGAGGTCACGGGCGAACTCGGCGTTGATGCTCAGCGAGTGACCGGTGAACACCGGCACGCGCACGCACGTCCCCGCCACGCGCAGGCCCGGGAGTTCGAGGATCTTGCGGCTCTCGTTGCGGAGTTTCTTCTCCTCGTCGGTCTCGTTGAGGCCGTCGTCGACCAGGTTGCCGGCGAAGGGGATGACATCGAACGCGATGGGCGCGATGTAGTTGTCCGGCTGGGGGAAATCCAGCGCGGAGCCGTCGCGCGCGAGACGTTCCACATCGCCCTGCGCGAGGACGCCCTCGACCTGACCGAGGAGCTCCTGCACACCGGAGATGCCCGACCCGCTGACGGCCTGGTAGGTGCTGATGATGAGTCGCTCCAGGCCCGCCTCCGCGTCGAGCACCTTCAGCACCGGCATCGCGGCCATGGTGGTGCAGTTGGGGTTGGCGATGATGCCCTTGCGCGCGTCCTCGATGGCGTGCGGGTTGACCTCGCTGACCACGAGAGGCACGTCGGGGTCCATCCGCCACGCGCTGGAGTTGTCGATGACGAGGGCTCCGGCCTCCGCGAACCGCGGGGCGTGCGCCCGTGAGCCCGTGGCGCCGGCGGAGAAGAGGGCGATGTCGATCCCGGCGAGGTCGGCCGTGGCGACATCCTCGACGATCACGGCCTTGCCCTGGAAGACGACGTCCGACCCGGCCGAGCGAGCCGTGGCGAAGGCGCGCAGCTCGCGGACGGGGAATCCGCGTTCCTCGAGGATGTCGAGCATCGCCCCGCCGACCTGTCCGGTGGCGCCGACGACGGCGAGGGAGAGTCCTGAGTCGGAGATGCGGGTCATGACGGTGTACCTCGCTGGCCTCGGATGCGCCGGCGCGGGGCCGTCGCACGTGGGGATGCCGCGGGATCGCGGTGGCCCGATTCTAGCGGCGCGAGAGCTCCGCCCTCCCGCGGCGGCCTGATCCGACGTGTCGCCGCCGGATCACGGCGGGCCGTTCAAAACTCAGGAGATCCGGCCGGGATGACGCGTCAGCGGGCCGGGCGCTGGGCGTGTCTCCTGAGTTGTGAACAGCTCGGGGCTGCGGGAGGCGGCGGGCTCAGCGGCCGCTGCCGGCGTAGACGGTCGCCTCCACGTCGCCGTCGAGGCCGTACGCCGAGTGCACGACGCGGGCGGCCTCGGCCAGGTCATCGCCGCGGAGCACCACCGAGATGCGGATCTCCGAGGTGGAGATCATCTCGATGTTCACCCCGGCGACGCTCAGCGCCTCGAACAGGGTCGCCGAGACGCCCGAGTGCGTCCGCATCCCCGCGCCGACGACGGAGAGCTTCCCGATCTGGTCGTCGTGCACGAGGCTCTCGAAGCCCACAGCGGACTGGTCGGCCGCCAGCGCCTTCAGAGCGGTCGCCGCATCCGTCTTGGGCAGCGTGAAGGAGATGTCGGTGCGGCTGGTGGCGGCGGCCGAGACGTTCTGCACGATCATGTCGACGTTGGCGCCGGACTTCGCGACGATCTTGAAGATCTCCGCGGCCTTGCCCGGCACATCGGGCACGCCGATGACGGTGATCTTCGCCTGGCTGAGGTCGGTGGCGACGCCGGCGACGATGGGCTCTTCCATGGGGGCTCCCTCGGGGATGAGGTGGGACGTGCGGGAGGGGTCGAGCACCCAGGTGCCCTCGCCCGAGCTGAAGGTCGAGCGCGCGTGGATGATGACGCCGTGGCGGCGGGCGTACTCCACCGCGCGGATGTAGAGGACCTTCGCGCCGTTGGCGGCGAGCTCGAGCATCTCCTCGCTGGAGATGCGGTCGAGCTTGCGGGCGCGGGGCACGACCCGGGGGTCGGCGGTGAAGATGCCGTCGACGTCGCTGTAGATCTCGCACACATCGGCCTCGAGCGCGGCGGCCAGGGCGACGGCGGTGGTGTCGGACCCGCCACGGCCGAGGGTGGTGATGTCGCGCGTGTCGCGATTGAACCCCTGGAACCCGGCCACGATCACGATGGCGCCCTCATCAAGCGCTTCGCGCAGACGCACGGGCGTCACATCCACGATGCGGGCCGCGCCGTGGGTCCCGTCCGTGATCATGCCGGCCTGGCTGCCCGTGAACGAGCGCGCCTCGAAGCCCATCGAGTGGATCGCCATGGCCAGCAGCGCCATGGCGATGCGCTCTCCGCTGGAGAGCAGCATGTCGAGTTCGCGGGGGGCGGGGATCGGGGCGACCTCCGCAGCGAGCTCGAGCAGCTCGTCGGTGGTGTCGCCCATGGCGCTCACCGCGACGACCACCTCGTGACCGGCCCGGCGGGTGTCGACGATCCGCTTGGCGACGCGCTTGATGCTCTCGGCGTCAGCCACGGACGATCCGCCGTACTTCTGGACGATCAGCGCCACGTTCGATCTCCCGGGACCTGTCGCCGGCTGCCGCCGACGCTGAGCGGGCGGATGCCACGCCCGACGCACCATCTTACGGACGCACGGATGCCGCGGCCGACATACGGCCCGCATCCTCCGGCGTCCACGCGCCGGGGAAGGACGGGCGTCCGCGTCGGGTGGCGGCGGGACGGGCGCGCCGGAGGCGGGTCAGCCCGGGGCGACCGGGGGCGCTACTCGGGAGCGCCGGCGAATCCGCGTGGTGCCGCCGGTGGCGGCGAGCCAGCATCCCGCGATCACGAGGGGGAACCCCAGGAGGAGCCCCCACGAGAGGGATTCGCCCAGGATGAGCACGCCCAGCGCGATCGCGACGACGGGGTTCGCATAGGTGAACAGCGTCGAGCGAGCCGGACCGACCTCGGCGATGAAGGCGAAGAACGCCAGGAATGCCAGCGCCGTGCACAGCACCGCCAGCGCCGCCGCGGCGAGGAGGCTCGTGGTGGTGGGCGGGGTGTGCTGCGTGAGGAGCGCAGCCGGCAGATACGCGATACCGACGACCAGCAGCGACAACGTCACCGCGCCCAGCGTCGGCACGTGCGACAGGCGTTTGGTCACGATGAACGGCGCGACGGCGTAGCAGATCGCCGCCAGCAGCACCTCTCCGGCGGCGATGAGGCCGCCCGATCCGGAGCCGAGGGCGAGACCGGGCCCGGCGACGATGACAGCGACACCCGCGAACCCCACCACGAGCCCGGTGGCGCGCAGCGGACCGAGCGCTCCGCGATCACCGGCGGCGAAGGCGAGAATCGCGCCGAAGAGGGGAACGGTGGCCACGAGCAGACCCGTCATCCCCGACGACAGGGTCAGCTCGGCGTGGCTGAGCAGGAGGTACGCCGCGGCCATCTCGAGAAGTCCGAAGAGGAGCACCCAGCGCCACGCGCGGAGCGCCTGTCGCAGCACGCCGCCGCGGAGCGCGAACGGCAGGAGCAGCAATGCGGCGCCGAGAGTGCGGATGCAGACGACCGCCGGCGGTGAGAGCGAGTCCACCGCCTGCTTGATGAACAGGTACGGCATTCCCCACAGCACGGCCATCGCGACGAAGAGGAGCCAGGCACGCCGGCTGAACCCGGTGGTGCTGTCGCTCACAGGGTCCGTCGTCCCTCGAAGGCCCGGCCCAGCGTCACCTCGTCGGCATACTCGAGATCGCCGCCCACGGGCAGGCCCGAGGCCAGCCGCGTGACGCGGATCTCGAGCGTGTGCAGCAGACGGCTCAGGTACGTCGCGGTGGCCTCGCCCTCCAGGTTCGGGTTCGTGGCGAGGATGACCTCCTGCACCGTGCCGTCGGCCAGTCGCTGCATCAGCTGCGTGATGCGCAGATCGTCGGGCCCGACGCCGGCGATCGGGCTGATGGCGCCGCCGAGCACGTGGTAGAGACCCCGGAATTCGCGCGTGCGCTCGATCGCCGCGACGTCCTTGGCGTCCTCGACGACGCAGATGAGGGTCGCAGTGCGGCGAGGGTCTCGGCAGATCGAGCACCGATCCTGCTCGGACACGTTGCCGCACACCTCGCAGAACCGCACCTTCTCGCGCACCTCGGCCAGCAGCTTCGCGAGGTGCGACACGTCGAACGACGGCGACTGCAGGATGTGGAAGGTGATCCGCTGTGCCGACTTCGGGCCGATACCGGGGAGCCGGCCGAACTCGTCGATCAGGTCTTGGACGATGCCGTCATACATGGGTCAGTTGAACCTCGTCGGCGCCTGGTGGGGTTCTTCCCGGACGAAGTTCGCACCGAGCACCTGCCGGACCACCGCTTCGCCGTAGCGCTGCACGCCCGGGCGCGCCGGCGGCGCGATGCGCGGGGCCACGACCGGCGGAACGGGGGCGTCGCGGAGGTCTTCTGGAGCGGGCAGGTCTTCGGGCTCGTCCTCGGGCGGGGCCTCGCCGGGGTCGCCGTCGGGCAGCACATCGCCCTCGCGGACCCGGGAGAGAGTCGCGACCGCCCGCGCGGCGGGCGCGGCGTCTTCGGGTTCGTCGTCGACGGGGAACTGCGCCACCGCGCCCCGCGCCTCGGGGGGCGGAGGCGGTGCGTCGAAATCGTCCGGCGGGGTGGACGGAATGGGCGCCACGGCCCATTCGGTCACGGGGGCGGTGGATGCCGCGGTGGGGCGCCGCGCGGGCCGCTCCGGCGGTGCGGACTCGGGCGGCGGCGCGGACTCGGGCGCCGGCGGCGCGCTGCCGCCCGGGCCGTCGCCGTCGTGCTTGGCGAGGAACTTCACCCGGATGCCCAGGACGCCGAGGATCGCCTGCCGCAGGTCTTCGCTCGGGCCGTTACCGGCCGCCCTCTTCTTGAACGCCGACAGGTCGCTCTGACTCGCGAACGAGAGGGTGAGCACATCGTCATCCAGGTCGATCACCCGCGCGCCGGAGGCGAGCAGCCAGGACGATCGGCTGAGGGTCTCGAGCCGGCCGAGCACCTCCGGCCAGGCGTCGCGCATGCGCTGGGCGGTGAAGGGGCCGGCGGCGGCGGGCGGCGCGAACTCCGTCTCGGCCTCCGCCGGTGCCCCGGCGGGCTCGGCGATGGGGACGGGCGGGTCGGCGGGAGGCGCGGCCGTCTCGTCGCGCTGCGGCGGCTCGGCAGCGACCCGCGGCTGCGCGGTGGCGGGCTCGTCGTCGCGCGCTCCCCGCTCAGCAACGGCGGTGGCGGGAGCGGGAGCGACCGGGGCCCCCGCAGCACGGGTCGAAGCCGGGGCGGCAGCCGGGACCGTGGCGGCAGCGCGAGCCGGGGCAGCGGCCGGAGCCGGCGCAGCGGCAGGTGCCGGCGGAGCGGCCGGAGCCGGCGCAGCGGCAGGTGCCGGGCCGGCCGGTGCCGGCGCAGCGGCGCCGCGCGACGTGCGCGCGAGAACCCGCGCGACGAGCAGCTCGAGCTGGAGACGCGGCGATGTCGCTCCGGTCATCTCATCCAGCGCCGCGACGACGAGATCGGCAGTTCGCGACAGACGGTCGGCGCCGAACACGGCGGCCTGGCGTCCCATGCGCTCGAGCTCCTCCGCCGGCACTCCGCGCAGCACCGCCGAGGCACCCTGCCCCGTCGCCGCGATGACGATGAGGTCGCGGAGCCGCTCGAGCAGGTCGTCGACGAATCGGCGTGGGTCCTGGCCGGTCTGCACGACGCGGTCCACGGCGGTGAAGGCCGCCGCCGCATCCGCCGAGCCGAACGCGTCGACGACCTCGTCGAGCAGTTCCGCGTGCGTGTATCCCAGCAGCGCCACGGCGCGCTCGTAGCGGACCGTCACGAGCCCGGAATCGGCCGACGGGTCGGAGCCGGCGATGAGCTGGTCGAGCAGCGAGAGGGTGTCGCGGGGCGATCCGCCGCCGGCGCGCACCACGAGCGGAAGCACGCCCGGTTCCACCGCCACGCCCTCGGTCTCGCACAGCTCCTGGACGTACTCGAGCATGGCGGCGGGCGGCACGAGACGGAAGGGGTAGTGGTGCGTGCGCGATCGGATGGTGCCGAGCACCTTCTCCGGCTCGGTCGTGGCGAAGATGAACTTGACGTGATCGGGCGGCTCCTCGACCAGCTTCAGCAGCGCGTTGAAACCCTGCTGCGTGACCATGTGGGCCTCGTCGAGGATGAAGATCTTGAAGCGATCGCGGGCCGGGGCGAAGATCGCGCGTTCCCGCAGGTCGCGCGCGTCGTCGACGCCGTTGTGGCTGGCGGCATCGATCTCCACGACGTCCAGCGAGCCGCCGCCGCCGCGGCCGAGCTCCACGCAGCTGTCGCACGTGCCGCACGGGGTGTCGGTGGGGCCCGCGGCGCAGTTGAGGCACCGGGCGAGGATGCGGGCGGAGGTGGTCTTGCCGCAGCCTCGCGGACCGGAGAAGAGGTACGCGTGGCCGACGCGATCACTGCGCAGTGCGGTCATCAGCGGCTCGGTCACCTGGGACTGCCCGATCATCTCGCCGAACGCCTCAGGGCGGTAGCGGCGGTACAGGGCGGTCGTCACGCAACCAGCCTACGGTGTGCCGCAGACATCCCGCCCGCCGTTCCCCAGGTGGACGAGACGGCTGCGCCGACGCAGCCGACTCACGCCCGAGGTCCGGCTCAGCTGTCGACCCCGAGGGACTGGACCTGCATGTCCTGCATATCGTCGCCCACCACCGGGATCGTGGCCGTCACGGTCGGGACCGAGACCGACAGGAACGTGCCATCCTCACGACGAGCGTCGGCGAACTGTCGCAGGGAGGGCTTGCCCGGGATGACCGGACCCTGCCCGAGCAGCGGCACCTCGACGCGTCCGCCGCCGTGGACGGTGTACCCGACGCCGCGGACGGAGAACTGGACGGGGTCGCCGTCGCCCGCCTCGATCGTGAGGAGATCGCGGGTGAGGGTGATATCCAGCCGCGTACCGTGCCAGTGCAGCACGTACGCCAGCGACGGCCACTCCGCCGGGAGGCGCGGGTCGAACGTGAGCTCGCCGAAATGGTCGCGCATGCCACCGAAGCCCGACACCAGCGCGGTCCACACGCCACCGGCGGAGGCGACGTGCACGCCGTCGGCCGCATTGTGGTGCAGATCGCCGAGGTCGACGAACAGGGCGTCGCGGAAGTACTCCAGCGCGAGGTTCTGGTAGCCGACCTCCGCGGCGAGGATCGACTGCACCACCGCGGACAGGGTCGAGTCGCCGGTGGTCAGCGGGTCGTAGTACTCGAAGTCGGCGAGTTTCTCATCGTCGGTGAAGTGGTTGCCCTGCAGGAACAGGGCCAGCACGACGTCGGCCTGCTTGAGCACCTGGTACCGGTAGATCACGAGCGGGTGGAAGTGCAGCAGCAGGGGACGCTGATCGGCCGGGGTGTGCTCGAGGTCCCAGATCTCCTTCTCCAGGAACACCGCATCCTGCGGGTGGATGCCGAGGGCCTCGCTGTAGGGGATGTGCATGGCCTCGGCGGCCCGCTCCCACATCTCCGGCTCCGAGGGGTCGAGGTTCATCCGCTCGACCATCTTCAGGTAGGCGTCGTGGTCGGCCTCCTCCATCTCCCGCACCGTGCGCGCGGCGAAGCGGAGGTTGAAGCGGGCCATGACGTTCGTGAACAGGTTGTCGTTGACAACCGTGGTGTACTCGTCGGGGCCGGTGACGCCGTGGATGTGGAACGTCTCCCCCTCGCCGTCGATGACGCCGTCTCCCGACCGCCAGAAGCCGAGGGTGGCCCACAGCCGCGCGGTGTCGACGGCGATGTCCACGCCCTCGGAATCGAGGAAGTCCACGTCGCCGGTGGCGCGCACGTACTTGGCCACCGCGAAGCTCACGTCGGCGTTGATGTGGTACTGGGCGGTGCCGGCGGCATAGTACGCCGACGCCTCCTCGCCGTTGATCGTGCGCCACGGGAAGAGCGCCCCGGCCTCGTTCAGCTGGTGTGCGCGCTTGCGGGCCGCCGGCAGCATCAGGTACCGCATCCGGATCGCGTTCCGCGCCCACAGCGGCGTCGTGTACGCCAGGAACGGCAGGACGTAGATCTCGGTGTCCCAGAAGTAGTGGCCGGAATAGCCCGAGCCGGTCACGCCCTTCGCGGGCACGCCCTGCCCGTCGGCACGCGCCGTCGCCTGAGCGAGCTGGAACAGGCACCAGCGGGTCGCCTGCTGGAGGTCGGGGTGCCCCTCGATGCGGACGTCGGAGCGATCCCAGAACGCGTCGAGCCATGCGCGCTGACGCCTGAAGAGCTCGTCGACGCCGAGCGCCTCGGCGCGGTCGAGACCGCGGCGGCACCGGTCCAGGAGCTCGCCCGTGGGGACGCCCCGCGAGGTGTGATAGCTGACGAGTTTGGTCAGGGTCGTGGGGACCCCCGCGCGCGCCTCGACGCGGAAGACGTTCTTGGCGATGTCGGGCTCGATGAGTCGGCGCGCGGTGTAGTCGTTCTCGGTCTCGAGGATGTTGTCGGCGATGACGGCCAGGGTCATGCCCGACTCGCTCACGCGGTAGGTCAGCGCCGAGCGGTCACC
This sequence comes from Microbacterium sp. Z6_144, assembly GCF_057197625.1. Classification (NCBI taxonomy): domain Bacteria; kingdom Bacillati; phylum Actinomycetota; class Actinomycetes; order Micrococcales; family Microbacteriaceae; genus Microbacterium; species Microbacterium sp. Z6_144. The sequence goes on along the minus strand of NZ_JBXVPT010000001.1, from coordinate 929,664 downwards.
GTCCTGCCAGTACTCCTGCGGCTGGAGCACCCGCTCCTGCAGCTTCTCGGTCTTGCGAGGATCGAACCCGGACCGGCTCTTCTTCCCCGCCATGGGGGATCCGCCGTAGATGCCCTCGCCGTCCTGCCGGTTGATCAGCTGCGAGCTGATCGTCACCGGAGCGTCGGCGTTGAGCACCGTGACGGTCAGTCTCATCACCGCGAGGTGCTTCTCCTCGAACGACACGAGACGCTCGTCCTCGAGCTCGACGTGCTTCCCCGACGGGGTGACCCACTGCACGCGCCGACGCAGCACGCCCTCGCGCATGTCGAGGACTCGCTCGTACTCGCGCACGTCCGCGACATCGAAGGACAGCGGCTCGTCGTCCACGTACACGCGGATCACCTTCGCGTCCGGCGCGTTGATGATCGTCTGCCCGACCTCGGCGAACCCGTAGGCCTGCTCGGCGTGACGGATCGGGAAGATCTCGTGGAAGCCGTTGATGAAGGTGCCCTGCTCCTGCGCGAACCGGCCCTCCGGATGGTTTCCGCGCAGTCCCAGGTAGCCGTTCCCCACGGAGAACAGCGTCTCGGTCACGCCGGCGTCGTCGAGAGACCCCTCGGTCTCGATGAGCTGCCACTCATCGACGGGAAACCGACCTCGATCGATCATTTACGGCCTTCCACTGCGGAGGAATCGGGATGCCTCAATGTCAGTCTACGAACGCGGAGAGGTCCTGGACGACGACGGTGGCCCCGGCGTCGGAAAGTTCCTCTCCCCCGGCGCCGCGGTCGACCCCGACGACGACGGCGAAGCCGCCCGCCGCGGCCGATTGCACCCCGCTGAGGGCGTCCTCGATGGCGACCGACCGCGACGGGTCGACCCCCAGCATCCGGGCCGCTTCGACGAAGACGTCGGGGGCCGGCTTGGACGCGAGGTGGTCGCGCTCGGCGATCACGCCGTCCATGACGACGGGGAAGCGGTCGCGGATTCCGGCGGCCGCGAGAACCTCTTCGGCGTTCTTGGAGCTGGAGACGACCGCGATGGGCACGCCGGCGGCCTGGAGCTTGTCGATCAGCCGGACCGACCCCGGATAGGGCGCGATGCCCTCCGCGCGCAGCACCGAGGCGAAGACGAGGTTCTTGCGATTGCCGATGCCGCAGACGGTGTCGGCCTCTGGGGGGTCGGACGGCTCTCCCCACGGCACCTCGACGTCGCGGCTGCGGAGGAGACCGGCCACCCCGTCGTATCGCTTCTTTCCGTCGAGATACTCGAAGTAGTCGCGGTCGGTGTAGGCCGGCTGGATGTTCCACTGCGCGAACAGCTGCTCGAACATCGTCCGCCACGCGTGCATGTGCACCTCCGCGGTGGGGGTCAGCACACCATCGAGGTCGAACAGGACGGCGTCGTAGGCGGTGAGATCGGGCAAGGGGGCGTGGGTTCCGTCGGGCACGGATTCAGCGTAGTTCGCCCGGACACACGAGGGCGCGGCGGCTTGCGGGGCCGGCGGCGGCCGGTCAGAGCCCCGCGACCTGCAGCGTCTGCCGGGCGATCTCGAGTTCTTCGTTCGTCGGCACGACGAGAACGGTCACCGCCGACGCATCCGTGGAGATCACGCGGATGCCGCGCTGCCGCGCCGCATTGCGGTCGGGGTCGATCTCGATACCGGCGAACCCGAGGGTGGCGAGCGACTCCGCACGCACCTCCGGGGTGTTCTCCCCCACCCCCGCCGTGAACGAGATGACATCGACCCCGCCCAGCTCGGCGAGGTAGGCGCCCGCATACGCGCGGAGGCGGTGGACGTAGACGTCCCACGCGAGAGTGATCTGCGGATCGCCCGCGTCGACGCCCGCGCGGATGTCGCGCATGTCGCTGACACCGGCGAGTCCGAGCAGCCCCGAGCGCTTGTTCAGCAGGTCGTCCAGGTCGGCGATGGACATGTCGGCGCGGCGGGCGAGGTGCAGGAGCACGGCGGGGTCGAGGTCGCCCGAGCGCGTGCCCATGACGAGGCCCTCCAGGGGGGTGAGGCCCATCGACGTGTCGATCGAGCGGCCCCCGTCGATCGCGGTCACCGACGCGCCGTTCCCGAGGTGGAAGACGATCTGCTTGAGCTCGTCCAGCGGCCGGCCGAGGAAGGCTGCGGCGGCCGCGCTGACGAACTGGTGGCTGGTCCCGTGGAAGCCGTACCGGCGGATGCGGTGCGCCCGCGCGAGGTCGGCGTCGATGGCATAGGTGTAGGCGGCCGGGGAGAGGGTCTGGTGGAAGGCGGTATCGAAGACGGCAACATGCGGCACGTCGGGAAAGGCCGTGCGCGCCGCGACGATGCCGGCGAGGTTGGCGGGGTTGTGGAGCGGCGCGAGGACCCCGAGATCGGCGATGTTGATCTCGACGAGGCGCGTGATCAGGGTCGGCTCGTAGAAGCGGGCGCCGCCGTGCACGACACGGTGCCCGACCGCGACGGGCGGATGCTCCCGGAGCGAGGGGCCGTGCGCCGCGAACGCGTCGAGCATCACCTGGAAACCCACGGTGTGATCGGGGATCTCCCGGTCGATCCTGTACGTCGCATCCGTCACCGTCAGGGCGGGCTCCTCCGCCCCCGCCGTCAGTGCGGCGGAGGAGACCGTGTGCCGCGCAGCCCCGGATGCCTGGCCGATGCGCTCGACGAGTCCGGTCGCCAGCACCTCCTCGGTCTCGGTGTCCAGGAGTTGATACTTGAACGACGACGAACCGGAGTTGATCACGAGCACCGCGGTCATGCGTCCCCCTCCCCCGTCCCACGCGGGTCGAGGAGGTCGGAGGAGCCGCCCTGAGCCTGGATCGCGGTGATGGCGATGGTGTTGACGATGTCATCGACGAGCGCGCCGCGCGAGAGGTCGTTGATCGGCTTGTTGAGGCCCTGCAGCACCGGCCCGATGGCGACAGCCCCGGCCGAGCGCTGCACCGCCTTGTAGGTGTTGTTGCCGGTGTTCAGGTCGGGGAAGATGAACACCGTCGCCCGTCCGGCGACGTCGGACCCCGGCATCTTCGCCTGCGCAACGGCCGCATCGGCGGCCGCGTCGTACTGGATGGGCCCTTCCACCAGCAGCCGGGGGGCGCGCTCCCGCACGAGCGCGGTGGCGGCTCGCACCTTCTCCACCTCGGCGCCCTTGCCCGACTCCCCCGTCGAGTACGACAGCATCGCCACCCGCGGATCGATGCCGAACTGGTCGGCGGTCGCCGCCGAGGAGATCGCGATGTCGGCGAGCTGCTCGCTCGTGGGATCGGGGATGACGGCGCAGTCGCCGTACACGAGCACCCGATCGGCCAGCGCCATGAGGAAGACGCTCGAGACGACCGAGACGCCCGGCCGCGTCTTGATGATCTCGAACGCCGGGCGGATGGTGTGGGCCGTGGTGTGCGCGGCGCCCGAGACCATCCCGTCGGCCATACCGAGGTGGACCATGAGCGTGCCGAAGTACGACACGTCGGTGACGGTGTCCGCGGCGCGGTCGTACGTCATGCCGCGATGCGCGCGGAGGCGTTCGTACTCGCGCGCGAAGCGGTCGACGTGAGACGGATCGAACGGGCTCACGATGCGCGCGGCGGCCAGGTCGATGCCGAGCTCGGTCGCGCGCCCGCGCACCTCGCTCTCGTCGCCGAGGATCGTCAGCTCCGCGATGCCGCGGGCCAGCACCGTGGCCGCCGCGCGCAGCACCCGGTCGTCGTTGCCCTCCGGGAGCACGATGTGGCGGAGATCGCGGCGGGCTCGTTCGACGAGTCCGTACTCGAACATCAGCGGCGTGACGACGCTGGGCCGGGCGACACCCAGGGAGCGCGTGAGCTCGGCCGTGTCGACGTGCCGCTCGAAGATCGCCAGCGCCGTGTCGTAGCGACGCTGGGAATCGGCGGCGAGGCGGCCTCGCGTGTTCATCACGCGCACGGCGGTGTCATACGTGCCGAGGTCGGTGGCGATGATCGGCAGCGACGACCCGAGGCCGTCGATCAACCGGTCGATCGGCTCGGGCAGGGGGAACCCGCCGTTGAGCACGATGCCGGCGAGCGAGGGGAACGTGCCGGAGGAGTTGGCCAGCAGCGTCGCCAGCAGCACTTCGGCCCGATCGGCGGGGATGACCACGACCGCCGACTCCGTCAGCCGCGGCAGGACGTTCACCATCGACATGCCGGCGACCACCACCCCGAGCACCTCCCGGGTGAGGAGCGCCGGGTCGCCCTTGACGAGTTCGCCGCCGACCGAGCGCAGCACACCGCGCACCGACGGGGCGACGAGGAAACGATCCTCAGGCAGTGCCCACACCGAGACCCGCCGCCCCGGCACGGCGCGGGCGCTCTCGGTGTCGACGATGTCGCGGAGCGCCGCGACGGCCTCATCGAGCCGCTCCGGGTCGGCGCGGTTCACCACGACGGCGAACAACTCCGCACGTTCGTGGGCGAGTTCGACCAGGGCCAGCGATGCCGCCTGACCGACTTCCTCGGGCGTGCGGGCCGTGCTGGTGCCGAGCTGTTCCCCCTGCCCCTGTCCCGCGCGGCCGCCGAGGACGAGAAGAACGGGCGCCCCGAGGTTCGCGGCGATGCGCGCGTTGTAGCCGAGCTCGGCCGGACTGGACACGTCGGTGAAGTCACTGCCGATCACCACCACCGCGTCGCACTGGGCCTCGACGGCCTTGTACCGTTCGACGATGCGGCCGAGCGCCGCATCCGGGTCCGACCTCACGTCGTCGTAGCTGACGCCGATGCAGTCGTCGTAGTCGAGGTCGACCCCGTCATGGTCCAGCAGCATCTCGAGCACATAGTCCCGCTCGGCCGTGGAGCGGGCGATCGGGCGGAACACCCCGACTCGCGGCGTCGCGTGACTGAGCGCGTCGAGCACCCCGAGCGCGACCGTGGACTTGCCCGAGTGGCCTTCTGCCGACGTGATGTAGATGCTCTGCGCCACGGTTCCACCCTAGGCGCGGCGGGCGGTCGACGCCCGGGGGGTTGCGTCACGATCGCGCCCGCGCACCCGGGCGTGCGGCAAAAAAGAAAGACTCTCCGCGCACCCAGCAGAGCCCGGTTACCCTTGCTACGTTTCCGTCCTGGGGGAGTTGGCCTGGATGCCGCCACGCGGAGAGCCGCCATCACTCTACCGGGTCCGCCGGCGCCCTCCCAATGCGGCCGGAGGGTTGCCCCGCTCCCGCGGCCGCAACAAGGGCAGGTTTCTCCCAGCCTCGGGTATCGATCGCGGGGTTACGATCAGGTAACGACGGGCGGCGGCGCCCATCGCCCCGACCCGAGGGACCGTATGAACGAGACGGCGACGACCGCACACGCCCCGGCGACCCAGGCGCTCACCCGCGAAGACTTCGGGCAGCTCACCGGCAGCATCCTGGCGTCCATCTCCCGCGTCATCGACGGGAAGCCGGATGCGGTGCGCTCGGCGCTGGTCAGTCTCCTCGCCGAGGGGCACCTGCTGATCGAAGACGTGCCGGGCGTCGGCAAGACGATGCTGGCGCGGGCATTGGCCGCCTCGATCGACGCCGGCGTGCGTCGCATCCAATTCACACCCGACCTCCTGCCGAGCGACGTCACGGGCGTGTCGGTCTTCAACCCGGTGGACCGCGAGTTCGAGTTCAAGCCCGGGGCCATCTTCGCCAACGTCGTGATCGCGGATGAGATCAACCGGTCCTCCCCCAAGACGCAGTCGGCCCTGCTGGAGGCCATGGAGGAGAAGCAGGTGACCGTCGACGGACGCACCCACCTCCTCCCCGACCCTTTCCTGGTCGTCGCGACGCAGAACCCTCTCGAGATGGAGGGCACGTACGCGCTCCCGGAGGCCCAACGCGACCGGTTCATGATGCGCATCTCCATGGGGTACCCCGACGCGCGCAGCGAAGCCCTCATGCTGCGCCAGCGCGACACCGTGAACCCGCTCGAGGGGATCCGACCGGTCGTAACCGCCGCGCGCGTGACCGAGCTGATCGCGTGGGCGCGCGCCGTGCACGTCTCGCCCGCCGTGGAGGATTACGCCGTGGCGCTCGCACAGGCCACCCGTTCCCACCCCGATCTGCGGCTCGGGGCGAGTCCTCGCGCCACCCTGCAGCTCGTGCGCGCCGCGAAGGTGTGGGCAGCCCTCGATGGACGCTCCTTCGTGATCCCCGACGACGTGAGCGCGCTGCTTGCCCCGGTCTTCGCCCACCGCCTCATCCCCCGTCGCGCCGCCGCCGGGGGCCGGTCCTCGATCGACGTGATCGCAGCGGCGCTCGAGCGGATCGTCGGCTCCGTCCGCGTCCCGCTGGCGGTGCGCACGTGAGACGGCCGTGAAGCGCGTGTGGCCGCTGACGGCCCGAGGCACCGGCGCCGTCGCCCTCGCGCTCGCCGCGTTCGTCGTCGCCCACGAAGCCGGGCTGGGAGAGCTCGTGTACTTCGGGGTGCTGCTGCTGGCCGTGGCGGCCGGAAGCATCGTCTCGTTGTTCGTCGCGCGCCGCACCGAGGCCGTCGCCCGCTCGCTCCTGCCGGACGTGGCAGCCGTCGGACGGGCGAGCGAGGTGCGCGTGCGCGTGGGGATGCGCTCCGCGCTGCCGACCGCACCCGGCACGTGGGAGGACACCCTGCCGCGCGGCCTCGCCGGCCGCGCCCGCGGAATCTTCCCGGCGATGGTCTCGGGCCTCCGGGGCGGTGACGGAGCGGTCGAGCTCCGGTACACCGTCGAGGGGCGCAGCCGCGGCATCCACTCGATCGGCCCCCTCATCATCACCGCCACCGACCCCTTCGGGCTCGTCCGCCGACGCTTCGTCCTCGGCGGCCGCACCCGCGTGACCGTCGCCCCCGCCATCGTCGATCTGTCGCCGCTGCCCACCGCCCCCGGCGAGGCCGGCGGGATGCTTCCCGCGGCCACCGCGCAGCTCGGGCAGGGAGCGGACAACCTCGTCGCGCGGCCCTATGCGTCGGGGGACTCGATGCGCCGCATCCACTGGCGCGCCACCGCCCACCGCGACACGCTCATGGTGCGCCAGGAGGAGCAGGAGGCCAGCCCCGAAGCCACCGTGGTGCTCGACCGAGGCGGCTCGCGCTGGGGAACCGGCGCGATGCGGGCGCCCGGCAACGACGGCGCCTTCGAGACGGGCGTCTCGCTGGCCATGTCGGCCGTGATGCAGCTCGTCCGCGAGGGATACACCGTGGCGTTGCTGGATTCCGACGGCACGGAGCTGTCCGACCCGCTCGCAGGGGGCGAGGTGTTCGACGTCGAAGCCCTGGCCGCACAGGTGGCCACCCTCACCGCCCGCCAGGGCGATGACCTCGCACACGTCCCCGCCCTGTTCGCCGGCATCCTCACGGGGCCCGTCGTGCTCATCACCGGCCGGCTCGACTCCGAAGACGCCGAGGCCCTCGCGCCGCTCGCGCACCACTCCTCACTGCCGGTCCTGCTCGCCATCGGAGCGGCTGCCGATTCCGTCGACCGGGTGCGGGGCTTCGGATGGTCCGCCTCCTCCGTCGCGCCCGGCGGAGACCTCTCGCGCGCCTGGGAAAGCGCCCTCGGCCAGGGGGCCGCCCATGTCCGCTGAGCACCGCGGCGAGCGCACCGACTCCCGCGCCGTGCCGACCGGTCGGCGACGGACCGACGTCCTGCTGGCCGCCGGCGTCCTCGTCGCTCTGGCGGGAGCATCGATGCCGCTTCTCCGCGTGATCGAAAGCGGCCCGTGGGTGCTCGGCGCGGCGGTCCTGGCCGCCGCCGTCGTGGCCGCCGGTCTCGTTGCCCGCTGGTTCCGCCTTCACGGCGTTGCCGTCGCGGCGCTGGAGGCGGCGGTCTGGGTGCTGATTCTCACGGCGATGTTCGGTCGCTCCACGGCCCTGGTGTGGGTCATCCCCACGCCCGACACCGTCGCGATGGTGCCCGCCCTGGTCTCGGCCGGCGTCGACGAGATCGTCTCAGGCGCGGCACCCCTGGAGGCGGGGGCACCGCTCGCGTTCATCCTGATCGGCGCCGTGGGACTCCTCGCTCTCGCGATCGACCATGTCGTCCTCACCGCGCGGATGCCGCTCCTGGCGGCGGTCGGGCTGGTCGCGATCTCGCTGGTTCCCTCGGTCGCGGTGCCCGGCGACATCAACCTCACGGGCTTCGTCATCCTCTCCGCCAGCATCCTGTTCCTGCTGCGCGTGGACACCCGCGCCCGGCAGAGCCACCCGACCGAGCAGGCGCGCCCGGGCCGGGGGGTGCCGGCTCCCGGCCGCCGGAGCGGCGCCACTGCCACCGCGAGCGCCATCGGGGCGATCGCGGTGGTCGTCGCCCTCGTGGCCGGCCCCCTGCTTCCCTCCCCCGTGGCGCGCGCCGGCTCCGGCGGCTTCGGCGCGGGACCGACCATCGACCCCACGCTGCAGCTCGGCGATGATCTCCGCCAGCCTCGCGAGACGGAGGTGCTGTCGGTGCGCTCGACCGCTCCGAGCCCCCCGTACCTGCGCGCCGTGACCCTCTCCGAGTTCGACGGCTCGGTCTGGGAGCCGGATGCGGGGCGTCCTCTGCCGGTGGTGGAGGAGGGGGCGCTTCCCGAAGTGGAGATCGACTCCGGCATCGACGTGTCCGAGTACCGCACCACGGTGGAGATCCGGGAACTGAACTCCCCGTGGCTGCCTGTGCCGTACCCGGCCATGTCGCTGTCCGGTCTCGAGGGCGAGTGGGGTGCGCTGTCCGAGAACCGCACCGTGGTCACCCGTACCGGATCGGCCCAGGGTCAGGTGTACGAGGTCACGACCGCGCTGCCGCGCCCCACGCTCGAGCAGATCCGCTCTCGCGAGGCCGGAGGAGCCGCGCCGGAGGAGACGTTCGCGCTTCCCGACGGGATGCCGGAGGTGATCGCGGCGACCGCGCAGGAGGTCGCCGGCGGCGCGCAGAACGACTACGACGCCCTGCAGAGCCTGCAGTCCTGGTTCCGCGGGCCGCAGTTCGCCTACTCCCTCGAGGCGCCGGTGGAGGACGGGTTCGACGGCTCCGGATCCGACGCCGTCGCGGACTTCCTCGAGGTGCGCGAGGGCTACTGCGTCCACTTCGCGTCGGCTTTCGCGCTGATGGCGCGCACGCTCGGGATGCCCGCCCGCATCGTCGTCGGGTACCTCCCCGGCTCGAACACGAGCGAGTCCAGTCAGGGACAGACGGTCTACACCGTCTCCAGCAGCCAGCTGCACGCCTGGCCGGAGGTGCACTTCGAGGGGATCGGCTGGGTGCCGTTCGACCCGACCAACAGCCTCGGAGTGGCGACCAGTTTCAGCTCCGCCGTCACACCGGGCACCGGCACGCCCGCCGACCAGGCACCTCAGGAGGCCCAGCAGCCCGCGCCCGAGCCGTCGGCGCCGGCGACGACGGGGCCCCTCCCGCAAGACGACCTCACAGCCGGCGCGGGCGGCAGCGGGACGACAAGCGGAAGCAACCCGTGGCCGGGGATCGGCGCCGCGCTGCTCGTCCTCGCCGTGCTCGCCGTGCCGGGGCTCCTGCGTGACATCCGCCGGCGCCGGTCGGTTGCCGCAGCCGCGGGTGGGGATGCCGGCGGCGCCTGGCTGGCCGTCCAGGAACTCGCGATCGACCTGGGCATCGCGGTGCCCGGGGCGGAGTCGCCGCGCGCGTTCGGCTCGCGCCTCGTCGACGTGCACGGCGCCCCCGCCGCCGCGGTCGGCGTCCTCGTGACCGCGATCGAGCGCGCCAGCTACGCCGACGCCGGGTCGTCACGCGCCCGATCCGGCTCAGGCTCACGCTCCGACAAAGACCTCGCCGCCGCCCTGGAGTCCGTCCGCGTGGGGATGCGCAGCGGCGTGGTGCCCGGGCGGCGCATCCTGGCCAGCGTCCTCCCCCGCTCCCTCGTCATCCGCCCCGGTTCCGCCTACGCCCATCCGCCCGAGCCCGCGACGGCCGGCTGACCCACGGTTCGGGCGCACTGACGGTTGCGGGTAGGATGGTCGGCGGTCCTCCGGGGCCGAGGAGGATTCGCCTAGTGGCCTATGGCGCACGCTTGGAAAGCGTGTTGAGTGAAAGCTCTCAGGGGTTCGAATCCCCTATCCTCCGCCGATCGAGAAGCGCTGCGCCCGAGGGCGCGGCGCTTCTCTCATTCATCGGAAGGACGAGAGCTCCGGCCCCCACGAGTGATGGCTCTCAGATGTACTGCTCGTTCGCCGCGCGGGCGATCGAGCGCGAGCGGATGTCGTCCCAGTTCAAGACGACCACGCCGTGGGAGCCGGTGCGGTCGGCGGAGCGCTCGTGGAGTCTGTCCCGGAGCAGGCGCCCGTTGTCGCACCCGGAGACGTCGAGGAGCGTGACCTCGACCTCGCGCCCGGCGGCCCTCTCCACCTCCGAGTGCACGTGGGTCGCGATCGCCGACGCCACACGATCGAAGTGATGCACGATGCGCTGGTCCATGGCCGTTGCGATCACCACATGACGCAGCGCATCGCCTTCCCCGGCCCTCGCGGCGGCCAGCCGGCCGGCCGCGCGCAGGCGGACCTTCGCCGCCCCGCGTGAGGGGACGCCACGAAGATCGACTCCCATGACGAGGGTGCGCGCACCGGCCGGCACGTCGCCCTCGGCGACGACCGTCACGGCGTCATCTGTCGAGCATTCCCGGAGAGTGTCCAGCACGTCTCCCATGAGAACCATCCGCTGAAGCATGTCCACGGCTTTCTGTTCTTGAGGCGAGAGCCTACTCACGTGTCCCGGCGTGGCTCCCCGGCGCGCCTCCAGTCGATGACATTCATCGCGCGTTCACCTGTCTCCGTCAGTATTGACTCGGACGCCTGACGCCCTCGACGAACGGACTACCGCCATGACCCGCCCGACCGTGCTCTTCGTCTGCGTCCACAATGCGGGCCGTTCGCAGATGGCCGCGGGTTACCTGCAGTCCCTCGCCGGCGACCGGATCGACGTCCGCTCAGCCGGGTCTGAGCCGAAGGATGCCATCAACCCCGTCGCGGTGGCCGCAATGAGCGAGGAAGGCATCGACATCGCCGGCAACACCCCGACGGTTCTCACCGTGGATGCCGTACGCGAGTCCGACGTCGTCATCACGATGGGATGCGGCGACGCGTGCCCCATCTTCCCCGGTAAGCGGTACGAGGACTGGGTGCTGGAGGACCCAGCCGGACAGGACCTCGAGGCCGTCCGCCGCATCCGCGACGACATCCGCGGTCGCGTGGAGAACCTGATCGGCGAAATCGTCTCGTGAGTGGCGCCCGCGGGCCGGCCGGGCGAGGCTCTGCCGCCCGGTAGAGTGCCTGTGCGCCGCGCTCCGGCGCCGACCACAGGAGAACGTTGACCGCCGTCGTCCCCGCCCAGGATCCCGCCACCCGCTACCGCATCGAACCCACCGTATGGCAGGCGCTGCGCAGCCCGCGCCTCCTCACCCGGGAGGTGCTGGCCGGTCTCGTCGTCGCCATCGCGCTCATCCCCGAGGCGATCGCGTTCTCGATCATCGCCGGGGTCGATCCCCGATTCGGGCTGTTCTCCTCGTTCGTGATGGCCGTCGCCATCGCCTTCCTCGGCGGCCGCCCCGCGATGATCACCGCCGCAACCGGCGCCGTCGCGCTGGTCATCGCTCCCGTGGCGCGCGAGTACGGCATCGACTACTTCCTCGCCACCGTGCTTCTGGGCGGCCTCATCCAGATCGTCCTGGCGACGCTCGGGGTCGCGCGGCTCATGCGATTCATCCCCCGCAGCGTCATGGTGGGGTTCGTCAACGCGCTGGCGATCCTCGTCTTCGCCTCGCAGGTGCCGCACCTCATCGGCGTGCCGTGGCTGGTGTATCCGCTCCTCGCCATCGGGCTGCTCATCATGTACCTGATGCCCCGCGTGACCAAGGTGGTCCCGGCGCCGCTGGTGGCGATCGTGCTCCTCACCGCCGCCGCGGTCGTCCTCGGCCTGACGGTGCCCACCGTCGGCGACCAGGGGGAACTCCCCCAGAGCCTGCCCGAGCTGTTCGTCCCGACCGTGCCGCTGACGTGGGAGACCCTCGGGATCATCGGGCCCTTCGCGGCAGCGATGGCGATCGTCGGTCTCCTCGAGTCGCTGATGACGGCGAAGCTCGTCGACGACATCACCGACACGCACTCGCGAAAGACGCGCGAAGCGCTCGGGCAGGGCACCGCCAACATCCTGTCGGGACTGTTCGGCGGCATGGGGGGATGCGCGATGATCGGCCAGACGATGATCAACGTGAAGGCGTCAGGCGCGCGCACCCGCATCTCCACGTTCCTCGCCGGGGTCTTCCTGCTCGTGCTGGTGCTGGTCTTCGGCGATGTCGTGGCCGTCATCCCCATGGCGGCCCTGGTCGCCGTGATGATCGTGGTCTCCGTCGCGACCTTCGACTGGCACAGCATCCGCCCCAGCACCCTGCGCCGCATGCCCAAGAGCGAGACTCTCGTGATGGTCGTGACGGTGGCGACCACCGTCTGGACCCACAATCTCGCCCTCGGAGTCGGCGCCGGCGTGGTGGCCGCGATGCTGCTGTTCGCGCGGCGAGTGGCGCACTTCACGACCGTCACCCGCGTCGTCGCCGCCGACCCCGTCCCCACCGCGCGCTACACCGTGGACGGCGAGCTGTTCTTCGCCTCCAGCAACGACCTGACGACGCAGTTCGACTACACCCGCGACCCCGACCGGGTGATCATCGACCTGTCGCGTTCGCACGTGTGGGACGCGTCCACGGTCGCGGCGCTGGATGCCATCCAGGCGAAGTACGAGCGCCTCGGGAAGACGGCCACGTTCGAGGGGATGAACGACGCGTCCACCCGATTCCACGGCAGGCTCACCGCGGGGGCCTGAGCCCGACCAGGTCGGCTACTGCTCCTCGAACGGCGGCAGGTGCGGGATCGGGTTCGGGCGCGTGGACCGCGGGACGCCGGCGCCCCGATCCAGCGGGCCCGTCCGCGGGGCGGAGAACGGCTGGGCAGCCCCCTCCCGGAATCGGCGGCCGGTGATGGCTGACGGGGCGATCCGGATGTAGAACGGCTTGGCCGCCGGGCTCGCCGAGGTCAGCCGACCGACTCCGCTGCGACGGATCTCCTCGTCGACGGTCACCTGCGCGGCGTTCCCGCGCACGAGCACGCTCCAGTGCGTGTCGTCGATGTTCCCGTCCACCTCGAAGGCGACCCGCGGTCGTACCCGGAGATGGCGCAGCTTGCTGTCATTGGCCGTGCGGATGTAGAGGAAGCCTTCGCTGCTGGTGAAGTTGACGGGGAAGACCTCGGGCTCCCCTGCGGAATCGAGCAGGGCGAGGCGACCCAGACGGGTGTGTTCGAGAAGGACCCAGCACTCGGCCGTCGTGAGCGTGCCTACGGGATCGTCGCGGTTCGCCCCGCGGGAGTTGTCCGCCATGGGCGCCTCCTTCATCGCTCGTACCGGCTGCGCGCACCTCTCACGGGGCAATCTACGTGTCTCCTCCTCGTCGCGCTACCGCATCCGCTCCGCGAGCGGCCGCATCACACCGGCGTGGATGCGGCGAAGGGCGCCGATCGCCGCCCGGCGCGAAAGACGGCGACCAGCGTCACCATGGCGACCAGCTCGACGAGGGTCTGCGTCACCACGACCAGCGGAGCAATCGACAGCGCCGGTGGAAGAGCCAGCGCCAGCGGGAGCACCACGAGCGAGTTCCGCGTCACACCGCTGAAGGTGACGGCGATGCGCGCCGGTCTCTCCAGTCCGGCCGCCCGAGCGAACAGCGCCCCGACGGGGGCGAGCACGACGACGAAGGCGACGAAGACGGGGATGACCGCAACCAGCGAGGGGAAAGCGGCACCCACGCGTGCCAGCTGGGAGGCGATCACCACCACGAACGTGAGCATCATCAGGGGCACCATCGCTCCCATCGCCCCCTCGACGACGGGCCGGGCGCGCGCGAAGCGGCGTGCCAGGGACTGCGAGACCACCGCGAGCACCAGCGGAACCAGGATGAGCCCGACGAACGACTCCACGAGGGGTCGCACGTCGATCGCCGCCGCCACCTCCGCTCCGGCCATCACCCGCAGCGAGAGGGGCAACAGCGCGATCTGGGCCACCATGAGCAGCGGCGTGGCCGCGACGAGCTGCTCGCGGTCACCGCCGGCCAGGCCGGAGAAGACGATGACGTAATCGACGCAGGGGGTCAGGAGCACGAGCAGCACGCCCACCAGCAGCGCCTGGTCGGAGGCGACGAACCGGCTCAACCCGAAGACGACCACCGGCACCACGACGAAGTTGAGCACCAGGACGACGGCGAGGAACCGCAGGTCGGCGAGCGCGTGGGCCACCCGCCCGAACGGCACGGCGAGGAAGGTGACGTACAGGAGGGCCGCCAGTACCGGAGCGATCGCGTATTCGAGCGCAGCGGCCAGCGCGGGGAGCCCCCAGCCGAGCACGGCGCCCACGGCGATCGCCAGCAGGTAAAGCGCGACCTGGCGCGCCTGCATCCTCTCGATCACGTGCCGCATGCGCCCATCTTCAGTCACGCGCCACGCGGCCCGCGAATCGGGACGACCGCGCGGGCGGTGCGAGACTTCCGTCATGTCGACCGCACGCCCGTGCGCGCGTTCAGGCGCCGTTCACCCGTCGCTGGTGGGGTTCTGACGTGCGGCATCCCGTGGCAGAGGTGTTCGGCGCTTTCCTGAAGCTCGGCGTGACGTCCTTCGGTGGTCCGATCGCGCACCTCGGGTACTTCCGCGACGAGTTCGTCACCCGCCGGCGGTGGCTCAGCGAGGAGCAGTACGCCGATGTGGTGGCCCTCGGCCAGTTCCTTCCCGGACCGGCGTCGAGCCAGGTCGGGTTCGCTGTCGGGATGCTGCGCGCCGGCGCCGTCGGCGCGCTCGCGGCCTTCGTAGCGTTCACGCTTCCTTCCGCGGTGCTCATGGGAGCGGTGGCCGCCGGTGCCGACCTCTACGAGGGGCCCGTCGCCGAGGGAGCCGTCGATGGGCTGAAGATCGTCGCCGTCGCGATCGTCGCGCACGCGGTGTGGTCGATGGCGCGGACGCTGACACCCGACCGGCAGCGCGCGACGATCGCCCTCGGTGCGGCGGTGCTCGCGCTGCTGTGGGGCGGATCGGTGGGTCAGATCCTCGCCATCGCGCTGGGCGCGGGGGCCGGACTGCTGTTCTGCCGGACCGTGGCACCGGCATCCGAGGAGCCGGGGCTGCGATTCCCGGTGTCGCGAACGGTCGGCGTGGTCTGTCTCAGCGTGCTCGCCGTGCTGCTGGTCGGCCTGCCGGTGCTGGGCCTGGTCACTCGTGCGGGAGGCATCGAGCTGTTCGACGCGTTCTTCCGGGTGGGCGCGCTGGTCTTCGGGGGCGGGCACGTGGTCCTGCCCCTCCTCGAATCCGCCGTGGTGCAGACCGGGCACGTGAGTGCCGACGAGTTCCTCACGGGGTATGGGGCAGCCCAGGCCGTCCCGGGGCCGCTGTTCAGCGTCGCCGCCTACCTCGGCGCCCTCGCCGAGGTAGGCCCCGGCGGCGTCCTCGGTGCGGTGAGCGCCACGGCGGCGATCTTCCTTCCGGGGTTCCTTCTGCTCACCGGTGTGATGCCGTTCTGGAACGGGCTCCGCCGGCGGTGGTGGGCGCCACCCCTTCTTCGCGGCGCGAACGCGGCGGTCGTCGGCATCCTCGCCGCCGCCCTGTACACGCCCGTCTTCACAACGGCGATCGGCGGCGTGGCCGACCTTGCGCTGGCTCTGGTGTGCTTCGTGCTGCTTGCGGCATGGCGGTGTCCGCCGTGGGCGGTCGTCGTCGTGGGCGCGGTCGGCGGTGTGATCCTCGCCCTCCTCCCCGGGTGATGCCGCCGGCGGCGCGCGCGCGGGCGGCGCTCACGCGAGCCCCGCCGCCTGCGCGCGTGACACCGCCTCCCGCGCTCCGGCGTCGAAGGGCTCGCCGTGACCGGGAAGGACGATCCGCGCCCCGGTGGCCCCCAGCGCGTTCAGGGCCGCCAACGCGGCGCTGCCGTCGGCGGTCGCCGCGCGGGCCACCACGCGCGGTCCGGTCTCGCCGGTATACGGGTCGTACGTCACCAGCGCATCCCCGGAGAAGAGGATCCCCCGGTCGGGGAGGAAGAACGCACAGTGGCCGTAGGTGTGCCCCGGTGACCACACCGGGACGATGCCTCCGAGCGCGGACGCTCCCTCGCCGGGATGCACGTCGCCGTGAGCGTCCACGCCGTGCACGCCCAGAGCCCCGGCGGCCACCATCCGCGCCAGGATCGGCACCGCCCCCGGGTGGCGCACCGGGTAGGGGAAACGCGGCCGTTCGTGGTCGTAACGGTAGGGATGTCTGGCCAGAGAAACGTCCTTCTCGTGGATGTGCAGGGGCACGTGATGGTCGTGCAGCAGCCGGTCGCACATGCCGACGTGGTCGAAATGCCCGTGCGTGAGATACACCGCGGCGAGGTCGTCGGGCCGGTATCCCAGCGACTGAAGTGCCTCCCGCAGAAGTGGCCACGTCCGCGGCAGCCCCGCGTCGATGAGCACCGGACCGTCGGATGTGACAACCAGGTAGCAGTTCACCGCTGCGCGGCTGATGCGGATCACCCCGTCCGCGACGGGGAAGACACCGTCTGGGTTGCGAGCCATGCCCGACACTGTGCGCGTCTGGGGGCCCAGGACCCACGGGGTTGCCTCAGCGGGGGCGCCCTGGTAGCCGTCGATGCGCGAGCCGACACCGCTGTCAACCCTCTCAACGTCGCGGCCCGTCGGACCTACCGTTCCGGGGAGCCCGGGAGGACCCATGCGCACTGCAGGCCGCGTCGTTGTGATCGTCGGCGCTTCGCGAGGAATCGGGCGCGCTGCGGCCCTTTCCTTCGCCCGCCGCCGGTGCCGTCTGATCCTCGTCGCCCGCGACGAGGAGGGCCTCGCGGAGACCGCTGCCCAGTGCCGCGGAGTCGGAGCAGAAGTCCTGGTGGTGGTCGGCGACGGGACCGAGCCCTCCGTCCTGGAAGGTGTCGTGCGTCGCACCGCCGCGCGGTTCGGGCGCATCGACGTGTGGGTGGGCATGTCGGGGGTGCTCGCCTACGGGAGTGTCGAGCAGACGCCGACCGAGGTGTTCCGGCGCATCCTCGACACCAACGTCGTGGCCCAGGTCGACGGCGTCCGGCACGTGCTGCCGGTCTTCCGCGCCCAGGGTTCGGGGCGCATCGTGCTCGTCGGCTCGCTGTATTCGCGCATCGCGGCGCCGTACATGTCGGCGTACGTCGCCAGTAAATTCGCGCTCCTGGGGTTCGCCCGCTCCCTACGGCAGGAATTGATCGGCGCGAAGGACATCGACGTGCGGATCGTCCTTCCCGCCACGATCGACACGCCCATCTACCAGCGCGCCACGAACGTCACCGGCCGCGCGCCGCATCCGCTTCCACCGGTGTCATCGCCCTACCGGGTAGGCCGCGCCGTGGAGCGCGCGTCCCGGGGGCGGGGCCGGCACGCGGTCCACGTCGGCCTCGTGCAGTCGTCCATGATCCTGCTGTCCGCCGGGCTGCCGGGAGTATATGACCGCGTCATCCGCACCCTCATGGACGGCCTCGGTCTGCGCCGGCGGCCGACCCCCGACACGCTGGGCGCGCTGGAGTCGCCGCAGGCGGGCCCGAGAACCGTCACGGGTGGCTGGCGTTCGCCGGCACTGCGCGTGGTCGTGGCCCTGGCGACGGCCGCCGGCGCCGCGTCCCTCGCGGGACGACGGCGCCGGCGCTGAGTCACGTTTCGACGTAGCCTTCGCGCTGGGTGCTCTCATCGGCGACCCGCACGCCCCAGCGATAGGCGAGCTTCCCGCCGAGCCACCCCGACACGCCCAGCGCGCCGAGCGCGACGACGCTGATCGCGACCGCCCATCCGGAGATCTCATCCCCCACCGCGAAGCGGATGACCAGGCCGACGGCGAACAGGACGATCCCCGCCGTGTTGAGCAGCGCGTGGATGACACCGGTGCGGTGCGCCGGTGTTCCCCGCGGAATGCGCGACAGGTCCAGCAGTCCCAGCACTGCGGCGACCACGGCACCGATCAGTCCGATCAGGACGAGCACACGCGCCCCGATGGCGAAGGGCTCCGGGTCATCGGCGACCATCCCGATGATGTCGAAGACGAGGCTGGCCGACCACGCGCCGATCGGAATCGTGATGGCGACCGGGTGGAAGGGATGCCCGTAGGGGCCCGCGAGCGGGGTGGCGGGAACCTTCGCACTCCGCATCCCGGGGTAGGCCGTGTCCCGAGCCGCGTTCATGCCTTGTGCAGCGCGTCCTGGGCGCGCCCGGCAAGCTTCCCCATCGCATGGGGCGGCTCGGTCGTGCCGGAGAATCGAGCGCCCGGGTGCGTGGGCGGTGGCACGGGGACCGCACCCTGGTGCCGATGAAGGAACATGATTCTCCTTGCTGCGCCGACGAGGGGATGGCCGGTCGACCGGAGTGGGCGCCTACCGACCACCAAACGTCGGATCGCCGCGTTCCTCACGGGGCTTGCCGTGGCGTGTCCGCGGGTGGACAATCCCCGCACCCGGGTCGGCAGGCCGTGTCGGGGCCCGACATGGTTGTCAAGGGCGTGCATCCCGGCGGCTCGGGCGACAGGGTGGAGTGTCGCGTTGCCCGGGAGATCAGGAGAATCTGTGTCCGTGGTTGATTTCGCCCTGCCCGCGGTAGGCGTGCCCTTCTCGGCCCGAGGTCCGCTGAGCGACGCGGTTGTGCGTCGGCTCACGGGCGTGACCGACAGCGAAGAGCATCTCGAGCGGGCGATGCAGGCCGTGGCAGACGCGGACGACATCGCGCGGGACGATGACATCCAGGTGGCGCTGTTCGCGCTGTACGCCTCCGCCTACGGATCGATCGACGGATTCTCCCCCGACCTCGAGTGGGACCCCGGCCTCGTGCGGACGAGAAGGGTTCTCGAGGAGGCTTTCGAGGCACAACTGCGCGCGGAAGTGGAGGTCCCGGTCGCCCCGGAGCCGACGGCGGATGCGGTGGCCCGCCTGCTCTTCGAGATGACCTCGGCCGACAGCGGCCCGAGCCTCTCGCGGTACCTGTTCAAGAAGGCCACGCGCGAGCAGGCGCAGGAGTTCTTCATCCAGCGTTCCATCTACACCCTCCGCGAGGCCGACCCGCACTCGTGGGCGATTCCGCGTCTGCGCGGACGGGCGAAGGCCGCCCTGGTGGAGATCCAGGCCGACGAGTACGGCGGCGGCCGGCCCGACCGCGTGCACGCGACGATGTTCGCCGCATCCATGCGCGGCGCCGGCCTGGACGACACCTACGGGGCCTACATCGATTCCGTGCCCGCGGTGACCCTCGCCTCGCACAACGTGATGTCGATGTTCGGCCTGAACCGGCGTCTCCTCGGAGCGGTCGTCGGACACCTCGCGGCCTTCGAGATGACCTCCTCCATTCCGAACAAGAAGTACGCCGACGGCCTGCGACGGCTGGGGTACAGCGCGGAGGTCACCGACTATTTCGACGAGCACGTCGAAGCCGATGCGGTGCACGAGCAGATCGCCGGTCGCGACATGGCGGGCGCGCTCGCCGAAGACCGCCCCGACCTGCTCCCCGACATCCTGTTCGGCGCCGCCGCGTCCCTCGTGGCGGACGGATGGGTGGGAGCGCACATGATGGACGCCTGGGCGCGCTCGGAGACGTCTCTGCGGACTGCGGCATGAAGGACGAGGGACCCGTGACCATCACGGCCTACCCCGACGGCCCTCTGCTGCTGCGCGGAGACGCCGATCTGCGCACCGCCGACGGGGAGCCGATTCCCCGCACGCGCCGCACGGTGGCACTGTGCCGTTGCGGGCTGTCGATGATCAAACCGTTCTGCGACGGAACCCACAAGGCCGCAGGGTTCCGCACGGACGAGTGAGCCCGGTCCGCGTATGGCCGCGGAATACGTGCTCCCGCTGAAGTGGAGCGATGACGCCGGCCTGGCGGAGCTGACCACGTACCTCCGCGAGCTCAGCCGGTCGATCGAGGTCACGGTGGTCGACGGGTCGGCCCCCGAGAGGTTCTGCGCGCACGCCGCCGCCTGGGCCGGAATCGTCCGTCACGTGCCGGTGGATGATCACAGCGGTGCGAACGGAAAGGTGTGCGGAGTGCTCACCGGCGTGCGCCTGGCCCGGCACGAGCGCATCGTGCTCGCCGACGACGACGTCCGGTACGACCCGGCCGCGCTCTCGGCGGTGGTGGCGGCGCTGGCGAACGCCGACCTGGTGAAGCCGCAGAACCATTTCCGCCCCCTGCCCTGGCACGCGCGATGGGACACGGCGCGCTCGCTCCTCAACCGGGCCCTGGGGGCCGACTACCCCGGTACGTACGGGCTCCGACGATCGGCCCTGAGGGCGACGGGCGGGTACGACGCCGACGTGCTGTTCGAGAACCTGGAGATGGAGCGCACCATCCGCGCCGCAGGCGGGCGCGTGGTGGTTCGCGACGATGTCTTCGTCCTCCGCCGGCCACCGTCGACCCGCCACTTCCTTTTCCAGCGGGTTCGGCAGGCGTACGACAGCCTCGCCCAGCCGGGCCGTCTCGCCGCAGAACTGGCGATCCTCCCCCTGGTCCTCCTCGCCCGACACCGACCGCTGCGGATCACCGCCGTCGCCACGGCGCTCGTCCTCCTCGCCGAAGCCGGCCGGCGACGGCACGGCGGGCGGAGGGTCTTCCCGCCCACGAGCGCGTTGTGGGTCCCGCTGTGGATGCTCGAGCGCGGTGTCACGGCCTGGCTGGCGGTGCTCCAGCGCGCGCGAGGCGGAGTGAACTACGCCGGCCGGCGACTCCCCCGCGCCGCGACCCCGTCGCGCCTGCTCCGCGAACGCCACCGCGGCGCCATCGCGGGCCGCGCCGGGCTCACGGCTGAAGGACGACCTTGATGCAGCCGTCCTCCTTGCGCTGAAAGGTCCGGTACAGCTCGGGCGCCTCCTCGAGCGGTGCCCGGTGGGTAACCAGCCGCTCGGTGCCCAGGGGATCGGCCGCATCCTCGACGAGTGGAAGCAGGTCATCGATCCACCGCTTGACGTTGCACTGCCCCATCCGGAGGGTCAGCTGCTTGTCGAACATCGTCTTCATCGGAAGGATGTCGGCGTCGCCGGCATACACGCCACTGATCGACACCGTGCCGCCGCGGCGCACCATGTCGATCGAGGCGTGGAGGGCGGCGAGCCGGTCGACTCCCGCCCGCTCCATCAGGGGACGGGCGAGTGCGTCCGGGAGGACCCCGATCGCCTGGTGCGCGAGCTGCGCGGCGGGGCTCCCGTGCGCCTCCAGGCCCACCGCGTCGATCACGGCGTCGGCGCCGCGCCCCTCGGTGGCATCGCGGATCCGTTCGACGGCGTCGGCCTCATCCCAGGCCTCCACACCGAACCGTGCCGCCATCTCGCGTCGCTCCGGCACGGAGTCGATCGCGATGACCCTGTGCCCGCGGTGCACGCCGATGCGGGAGGCGAACTGCCCGACGGGTCCGAGCCCCAGCACCACGAGCGTGCCGTTGTCGGGCAGGTTCGCATACTCCACCCCCTGCCACGCGGTGGGGAGGATGTCGCTGAGGAAGAGGTACCGGTCATCGGGCAGCTCTTTGCCCACGAGGACGGTGTTGTATTCGGCCAGGGGTACCCGCAGCATCCCCGCCTGTCCCCCCGGGACCTGGCCGTAGAGCTTGGTGTAGCCGAACAGCGCCGCGCCCGACCCGTACTCGGTCACCTGCGTGGTCTCGCACTGGGACTGCAGTCCGTTGCGGCACATGAAGCAGTGCCCGCACGCGATGTTGAAGGGGACGACGACACGATCGCCGGGCGCGAGCGTGGTGACGTCGGCGCCCACCTCTTCGACGATGCCCATCGCCTCGTGCCCGAGGATGTCTCCCGCATCGAGGAACGGCCCGAACACTTCGTACAGGTGCAGGTCGGACCCGCAGATCGCCGTCGACGTGATGCGCACGATCGCGTCCGTGGGGTGCTGGATGCGCGGGTCGGGCACCTCCTTGACTGCGACGTTGCGCTTTCCCTGCCAGGTCAGTGCCCTCATGCCGTTGCGCTCCTTCGCCTCACGGAGGCGCGACCGCGCATCCGTACTCCCGAGGATGTCGGCCGGCGGAGGCGGGATGGAGGGGATTGACAGTGCAGACCGGCCCGGGCTACCGCGGTATCGCGGGGCCGGCGGCTGTCAAGCCCATCCCACGGGACCGGCCGGTGCGATGCGATGGAGTTCCCGACGAAAGGAACCGGCATGTCCGACCCCGCCGCCCCGCAGAATCCCGAGCCCGACCTCCGCACGGATTCCGGTTATCCGAACCGCGACCGCGCCGACCTCGCCGACCAGGCTCCGGCCCGCGCGGACGACGTCGCCATCGCCGAACACCTCGCGGTGGACGATGACGACGAGGTCGACCACGACGACCCGACAGCGGCGCAGTGACCGCACCCGCCGGCCACCGGCTCATGCATTCACGGGAATGCATCCGGCGGCCGGCGGGTTCCCCCTGTTATGCAGCGATTCGGCACCCTTTCCTTCGGGCACTACGGCCCCCTCGGCGGTGGCCGCGAGCTCACCGCGGGCGACACGCTCCTCCAGGCGGTCGACCTCGCGCAGGGCATGGACGACCTCGGCGTCAACGGCACGTACTTCCGCGTGCACCACTTCGCCCGTCAGCACTCCTCGCCGATGCCCCTTCTCGCCGCGATCGCGGCGCGGACCCAGCGCATCGAGATCGGGACGGGCGTCATCGACATGCGCTACGAGAACCCGCTGTATCTCGCCGAAGAGGCTGCGGCCGTCGACCTCCTCAGTCGCGGACGACTCGCCCTCGGCGTGAGCCGTGGGTCACCCGAGACGGTGGTGCGCGGCTACGAGGCGTTCGGCTACACGGGGTCGGCCGATCCGCGCGGCGCCGACATCGCCCGGGATCACTTCGACCTGTTCCTGCGCGCCATCGACGGGGAAGGACTCGCCGAGCCCGACCCGGCCAGCCCGTTCGGCGTGGGCAGCGGGATGCAGCGCATCGAGCCGCATTCGCCGGGCCTGCGCTCGCGCGTGTGGTGGGGTGCAGGAACCATCGCCACCGCGGAGTGGGCGGGTCGCATCGGGGTGAACCTGATGTCCTCAACGCTCATCAGCGAGGACCGCGGCGTGCCGTTCGACGAGCTGCAGGCGCAGCAGATCGACGCCTTCCGCGCCGCCTGGCGCGAGGCCGGGCATGCCGGTGAGCCGCGCGTGTCGGTCAGCCGGAGCATCTTCCCGATCACGAGCGAACGGGACGCGATGCTCCTGCGCGGTGGTCAGGACTCCGACCAGGTGGGCATCATCGACGGGATGCGCTCGACATTCGGCCGCACGTACGCGGCCGAACCGGACGTGCTCATCGACCAGCTCCTGGACGACGCCGCCATCCGCAGCGCGGACACCCTGGTCCTCACGATCCCGAGCCAGCTCGGGGTGGACTGGAATCTGCGGATCGTCGAGTCGTTCGCCCGGTACGTGGCGCCCTCGCTCGGCTGGCAGTCGACGCTCGCTCCTACCGCCTGATGGAATCGGAGCCGCCACCCGCGCGTGGCCGGCTGTGAACCGGCCGACGGGATTCCTCCCCGCAGGACGTGGCCGAGGGGTCCGTCGCTTCGGTGCGTTCGCACCTTTCAGTGCACAGCGAACGAGCTTCGCGAGTTCTCCACAGGTTTGCCGAGTGGCGGCCGGGGCGTCTGGAATGTCGGTGGCCCGGAGTAGTTTCTGAGGTATGGAAAATAGCTCCCAACCTGGGGAAACCCGGCCGGATGATGCCACGCGGATGCGTGCGGGTCTCGCCGGGATCGTGGAGCAGAAGGCGATGCTCGCGAAGGTGCAGGCCGAGCTGATCCGCCACCACGCGGTCGTCGCTGAGGTCGCGATCGAGCAGATCGGGCGGATGAGCTCCCACGCCTCCCGGAAGCGCGAGATGCCGATGCGGTCGACCGCGGCGGAGGTCGCGTTCGCCACTCATGTGCACGACCTCACCGCGCAGAAGGAGCTCAACGACGCTTACGTCCTCGTCACCCGGTTCGCCGCGACAGTGGACGCGCTGGAGGCGGCGCGGATCTCGAAACGGCACGCGGACGTGATCCTCGAAACCGGGACGACGATCGACGACGATGGCGTGCGCGGGGCGTGGGAGGAGACCGTTCTCGGCTTCGCCGCCCGGGAGACCCCCGGCCGTACCCGGGCGTACGCGCGGGAGCTGGCCGAGGTGGTCAACCCGGTCGGGATGACCGAACGCCACGCCCGCGCCAACGAGGCCCGCGGCGTGAGCGTTCTCGATCTGGATGACGGGATGGCCCTGCTGCAGGTGCTGCTCCCCGCGACCCTCGCCTATGGAGCCCGCGACCGCATCACCCAGCAGGCCCGCGAGATCCGCGATGCCGCGAATGCGGAGCGCGAGCGCAGGGCAGCCGAGCAGGCGCCAGAGGCGGACGCATCCGCGGACGAAGTGGATGAGGCGGAGATCGATGACACGCGCACGCTCCGCCAGATCTCCGCCGACCTCGTCGCCGACATGCTCCTCACCGGAGCACCCGCCATCGATCCGGTCGCCGACCGAAGCCCGGGCGGGCTCGGCGCGATCCGCGCGCACGTGCAGATCATCGTGCCCGCCATCACCCTGGCCGGCACCACCGACACCGGGGCGAGCCTGCACGGTCGGGTCCCCATCGACCCCGCCACCGCCCGGCGCCTCGCGGGTGACGCCCCCGGTTGGGACCGGGTGCTGTGCGATCCGATCACCGGCACCGTCCTCGAAGTCGACCGGTACACCCCCGCACTCGAACAGAAACGCTTCCTCCAAGCCCGCGACCAGCACTGCCGCGGGTTCGGATGCCGCACCCCCGCCCACCGCTGCCAGCTCGACCACAATCATGAGCATCACGACGGCGGCGCTACCGCGATCGGCAACCTCAGCCACTTCTGCGTCCGACATCACACGCTGAAATCCGAGACCGAGTGGACCGTCCGGCAGCTGCCACACGGCGCCCTCGAATTCACGAGCCCGCTCGGCAACACCTATACCGACCAGCCGCCACCGCGCGTGGTGTTCGTACCCGAGGGCGACCCACCACCGTTCTGACCCGTCGGACCGACCGTTCGCCCCCGTTACTTTCCTTAGCCATTCAGCGAGGATGCTGGGCGGTGGCAGCCTGCCGGGCTCGACATCCGCAACGACGACCAGGTCGGTGTGTTCGCCGGACTCGAGGTCGGCAGAGGCGAACATCACGCGGTCGCTCTCGACCGGACCGGCAACAAGCCCTACAACCGACCGCGGGCGATGCCGTATGCGCTCGCCGATCTGACGTGCTATCGCAATGCTCCGTGACGGCGCTCTCTACCAGCGGTCACACGGAATCACAGGCGGCGAACTGGCGGCCTGATCGCGCGCTCAAGCTCGGCCGGACCCGGAACCCGAAGTTCGAGGCGTTCCGATCGGGAACATCGGGATAGCCAAGCCCGCGAACGCAATCAGGGGCCAGAAGCTGCTCGACACGATCGCGAGCACAATCCCCAGCACCGCGAGGCTGACCGCGATGCTCCACACCACGACCCGCACCCACCTGGGCACACCCGCCACCCGATGGTTCGGCATGTCACGATCCTACGAACGAACCCCCGCTGGACTACGAATCCCCAGACCGCTCACAGCAGCAGCCGCACGCCTCGAGATCGCTCAACCTCTTGACGAACGACATGGACCCCAGGCACCGGGTTCAGGGGACGAAGTCGTCCGGGTCGACGTCGTCGAGGAATCGACGGAATTCGTCGAGCTTCTCCTCTTCGTCGACCTCGTCCGCGGGCTCGGCCAGCGACTCCGGCACGCCCGCCTCGGCGAAGACGGCGTCGGCGACCCAGATCGGTGCATCCAGGCGGGACGCCAGCGCGATCGCGTCCGATGGCCGGGCATCGATCACGCGCAGGCCATGCGGCGTGAAGAGGGTGACCTCGGCGTAGAACGTCCCGCCGTCCACGCGCGTCACCTCGACGCGCTCGACCGTGCCCTCCAAGGCCTCGACCAGGCGCACCATCAGGTCATGCGCGAGCGGACGCGGCGGTACCACCCCTTCCACGGCGACCAGGATCGAGGTCGCCTCCTGCGCTCCGATCCACACCGGCAGCACCGACCCGGCGGCCTCGGAGGGTCCGACGGGCTTCAGGAGGATCACATGCTGCTGGGCGGAGTCCAGCGCGACTCCGGCCACGCGTACCCGAACCATGCTGCCCCCCGTGCGGTGAGATGTCCTTCAGCCTACGTCCGGCCCCCGCATCCGTCATCCGGGGTTGCGCCCGCTCGCGACGCGGTGCACGAGTGGAGTGGCGGCCGCTCAGCGCGAGGAGCTGTCGGAGTTGGCACCGCCGGCTTCGAGCACGTCGCCCGCCGGGAGCTCCTGGTGCCCGCCGAACTGGAGCCGCATCGCCGAGAGCACCTTATTGGCGAAGCGATCCTCCCCCCGTGAGGCGAACCGCTCGAACAACGAGGCCGCCAGCACGGGCGCGGGCACACCGACGTCCACCGCCGCCTTCACCGTCCACCGTCCCTCTCCCGAGTCCGATACACGACCGGCCAGCCCCTCGAGCCTCGGGTTGTCCTCGAGCGCGGCGGCGGTGAGATCGAGCAGCCACGAAGAGATCACCGAGCCCCGTCGCCACAGCTCGGCGACTTTCGGGGTGTCGATGTCGAACTGGTAGAACTCCGGCTCCTCCAGAGGTGCGACTTCGGCGGAGTGCGTGGACTCGCGCAGGCCGGCGTCGGCGTTGTGCAGGATGTTGAGCCCCTCGGCGATCGAGGCCATGACGCCGTACTCGATGCCGTTGTGCACCATCTTCACGAAGTGTCCGGCACCCGAGGGGCCGCAGTGCAGGTAGCCGCTCTCCTCCGGGGCATAGTCCCCGTCACGACCGGGCGTGCGCGGAATCTCGCCGGGCCCGGGGGAGATCGTCCGCAGCACCGGCTCGATGTAGGTGAACGCCTCATCCGGTCCGCCCACCATGAGGCAGTAGCCGCGGTCGAGTCCGAACACGCCGCCGCTCGTGCCGACATCGACGTAGTGGATGCCGCGCTCGCGCAGAGCGGCCGCCCGCCGGACGTCGTCGCGGTAGTTCGAGTTGCCGCCGTCGATGATGATGTCGCCCGGCTCGAGCACCGCCGCGACCTCTTCGACCACACCGCCGGTCAGGCCCGCGGGGATCATCAGCCACACCGCGCGGGGTGCCGTCATCCGGGCGGCGAGGTCGGCGAAATCGCGCGCGCCGATGGCTCCCTCGCCCTCCAGGGTCGCCACCGATGCGGGGTTGACGTCGTAGACGATGCACTCGTGCCCGTCGCGCATGAGGCGCCGCGCGATGTTGGCGCCCATTCTCCCCAGTCCCACCATGGCCAGTTGCATCTCGTGGCTCCTCCCAGCGGCGTCCGGAGCCGGACGGGCTCCACCGCGAGTCTAGGGACTCCGGTAGCCCCCGGGGCCGGGCGTGCGTGGGCGTCGGCCGCCGCGGGCTCAGCTCACGAGGGCGGCCACTCCGGCGATGGCCGAAGCGAGAGCCAGGACGAGGGCGACGGCGATGAGCACGACATGCACGATCAGGAACCGCGTGGGTTTCCCCGCCGCGTCCCGTGCGCGCGGATCCTTCGCCACCCGGCCGTAGAAACGCGGCCAGACGACCACGTTGAAGACAGCGTTGACGAGCAGCAGGATCGCGAGCGAGGTCTCCACCCTCCCGAGCCTAGGCGCGCACCCGCTTACAGCCGGACCACCTCGGTGCCGCGGACGACGGCTGTACCCGCCTCCTCGGATGCAGCCAGGTCGACGACCGCCCGGATCCGCCAGTCGTGATCGCCGGCGGGGTCATCGAGGGTCTGTTCGACGCGCCAGATCCCGGATGCCGCGTCGGTCTCGTCGATCGCGACCAGGGCGGCCGAGCGGGCCGGACCACCGGTGAGAAGCTCGTCGTGCTCGGCATAGTAGGCATCCAGCGCGGCCGACCAGTCCACGTCGGGATCGAGGAGGGCCAGCTCGTCGTCGCGCTGCAGCGCCGCCAGCTGCACGCGGCGGAACATCTCGTTGCGCACCAGCACCCCGAAGGCACGACGGTTCGTCAGCACCGACGGCGGCGCCGGCGGGACCACCGGCGCATCCTGTTCGGCGGGCGGGGCGATGAGCGCCGCCCACTCGTCCACGAGACTCGAATCCACCTGACGCACCAGCTCGCCCAGCCACTCGATCAGGTCGAGAAGGTCGGGGGTCTGCGCCTCCACCGGCACCGTCTGGCGTATCGCGCGGTACGCGTCGCTGAGGTAGCGCAGGACGAGGCCCTCGCTGCGAGCGAGGGAGTACAGCGACACGAACTCGCCGAACGACAGGGCACGCTCGAACATGTCGCGCACCACCGACTTCGGCGAGAGGGCGAAGTCGCGCACCCACGGCTGGCTCGAGGCGAAGACCTCGAAGGACTGGGCCAGCAGCTCGGCCAGCGGCCGCGGGTAGGTGATCTCCTCCAGCGCCTCCATGCGCTGGTCGTAGTCGAGGCCGTCGCGCTTCATCGCGGCGACCGCCTCCCCGCGCGCCAGATGCTCCTGCTGCGACAGGATCTGCCGAGGATCGTCGAGGGTGGCCTCGATCACGCTCACGACGTCCAGGGCGTAGTGCCCGGTCCCGGCGGCGCCCGTGCGGTCTTCGGGATCGAGCAGCTCGATGGCGGCGAGCGCGAACGGCGACAGCGGCTGGTTGAGCGCGAAATTGGCTTGCAACTCCACCGTGAGCCGCACCTCGCCCCCGACGACCTCGACCACGTCGGCAGCGCGCAGGGTCCGGAACAGCGCCAGGGCACGACGGGCGAGCTCCCGCTGGCGGGCGCGGGGCTCGTGGTTGTCGAAGACGAGTGCTCGGACGTTGCCGAACACGTCCCCGCCGCGGGCGATGACGTTGATCAGCATCGCCGCGGTCATCTGCAGGTGCGGCACGAGTGGTTCGGGCTCGGCGGAGACGAGGCGCTCGAACGTGCCCTCGCTCCAGTTCACGAATCCCTGCGGCGGCTTCTTGCGAACGACCTTCCGCAGTTTCTTCGGGTCGTCCCCGGCTTTGGCCACCGCGGTCGCGTTCTCGATCTCGTGCTCGGGGGCGAGGACGACGACCGTGCCCGCCGTGTCGAACCCGGCGCGGCCCGCCCGCCCGGCGATCTGATGGAACTCCCGCGCCGAGAGATGCCTCATGCGCTGTCCGTCGTACTTCGACAGCGCGGTGAGCAGCACCGTGCGGATGGGGACGTTGATCCCGACGCCCAGGGTGTCGGTGCCGCAGATCACCCGCAGGAGGCCCCGCTGGGCCAGTGTCTCGACCAGCCGACGGTAGCGGGGCAGCATCCCGGCATGGTGCACTCCGATGCCGGAGCGCACCAGGCGCGAGAGGGTGCGCCCGAATCCGGTGGTGAAGCGGAACCCGCCGATCGCCTCGGCGATCTCGTCCCGCTGCTCGCGGGAGATGATGCGGATGCTGGAAAGGGCCTGTGCCTGCTCCATCGCCGCGGCCTGCGAGAAGTGCACGATGTAAATGGGCGCCTGGCGGGTGTCGAGGAGCTCCTGCACCGTCTCGTGCACGGGAGTGCGAGCGTAGGAGAAGTGCAGAGGCACGGGCCGCTCCACGCCGGTGACCCGGGCGGTGGGGCGACCGGTGCGGCGAGCGAGGTCATCGGCGATCGCGGTGACGTCGCCGAGCGTCGCCGACATCAGCAGGAACTGCGCGCGCGGCAGCAGCAGCAGCGGCACCTGCCACGCTCCGCCTCGCTCGGGGTCGCCGTAGTAGTGGAACTCGTCCATCACCACCTGGTCGACGGCCGCGTCGGGCCCCTGGCGGAGGGCGAGGTTGGCGAGGATCTCGGCGGTGCAGCAGATGATCGGTGCATCCGCGTTGACGGAGGAGTCGCCGGTGACCATGCCGACCTTGTCGGCTCCGAAGATGTCGACGAGCGCGAAGAACTTCTCGCTCACGAGTGCCTTGATCGGGGCGGTGTAGTAGGTGCGTCCCCCGCGGGCCAGGCACGCGGCGTGCGCGGCCACGGCGACCAGTGACTTGCCCGTCCCCGTCGGCGTGGACAGGATCACGTTGGCGCCGGAGACGAGCTCGATCACCGCTTCGTCCTGCGCGGGGTAGAGCGTCAGCCCGCGCTCGGTGGCCCACGACACGAAGCCGCCGTAGACGGTGTCGTCATCGGCGCCGACCGGGACGAGATCGAGCAGGGTGGGGGGCACACTCCACCCTCTCACTCCCCGGCGTCGGTGAAGACCCCCACCCGCTCACCGTCGAACACGAACTGCAGGGCGCTACCGGCGGGGAAGCGCTCCCGGATGCTCTCCGGGAGCGTCGAATCGACCCTGAGCACCGCGATGGCGGGGAACGCTCCCGCGCCGCACCCGGTGTAGAGCAGGGAGGGGGACGAGGTTCCGTCGTCGTCCGGCGCGACGCTGGTCACCACGATGCATTCGTCACTGGTGTCGGGCTGCCACCGGCCGCCCGAGGTGGTCATCACGGTCAGGCCGAAGAAGTCCTCGTACCCCGCGCCGCCGTCTTCGGGGGGACCGAAGAAGTTCTCCGGCCACTGGAAGTTCGGATCCTCCGAGAGGGTCGCCACCTGCGCCCCGCCGCCGTCGCGCGAGACCACGGGGATGGCGGCCGAGACCGCACCCAGGGCCGCGGCCGCGACGACCGACGCCGGCCACAGGATCGCCGCCCACCGGGGCGCCCAGGCGGCGCGCGGCGTGGGCGCCGGGGCGGGTGGCGGGGGGCCATCGGCCTCGGCCGGCGGGGCGGGCTCGGCCGGCGGGGCAGCGTCGGGGACGTCGGCCGGCGACGCGGCCCTGCGCTCGGCGTCCTCGAGCGCGGCAAGACGGGCGAGCGCCTGCGGGTCGGCGTGGATGTCGGCCGACGGTCCGTACGCGCGAGCGCGCAGCATCCGCAGCTCGTCGCTCGTGTCCTCCATCGTTACAGCATCACACCGTGGATGACCGCGGGGGCGATGACGATGGACGCGAGCCCGGGCGCGGTCGATCCGCGGTCACCAGCCGTGCGTGTTGAACCACGCCCGACGCCGATCGGATTCCTCCTCGTCCGCGTCGCCGCGCCACGAGTCGTGCTCGGCGAGCGCGCCGCCATCCATGGGCACGAAGCCCCAGCACGCCGAGCAGAGGGCACGCCCGCCGGGATAGCCGTCCGGGAGAGCCGCGGCCGGCTGGGCCGGCTGCCCGCCGCCCGGGCATCGGGGGGCGTCGGCCTCGCGCTCGCTCCACAACCCCGTGCCGACGCGGTTGTGGAGGCCACGGTGGCCGGCCTCCCGGGTGCACATCTGGCCGGCGCGGCGGCTGAGGCACGAGCGTCGGGCTGCTCCGCTGCTGGTCGGTGGGGCCACGCCTCCATTGTGGTGCGACGGGCCGAGCGGTCGCGTCAGGGTTCGACGAGAAGGCGCAGGATGCGCGCGAGGTCGGCTTGATCCGTGCGCGTCAGTGCCCGCAGCTCCTCGGCCTCGCGCCGCACGAGCTCGGTCATGGCCGCATCCACCCGCGCGGCTCCCTCCGGCGTCAGGCGGACGAGGATGCTCCGCCGGTCGGACTCGTTCGGGCGCCGCTCGACCAGGCGCCGCGCGGTGAGCTTCTCCAGGCGATTCGTCATCGCGGCCGAGCCGATCATCGTCGCCTCGATCAGCTGCGCCGGGTTCATCTCGTGCGGCGCCTCCCCTCGCCGCAGCGCCGCCAGAACATCGAATTCCCACGCCGACAGGCCCGCATGCGCGAAGGCTCCCGCCCGGAGCCTCGTGAGCCGATGCGACGCGCGGCGAAGGCGCGACATGACATCCAGCGGCGTGAGATCGATCTCCGGCAGACGGCGCGACCACGCGTCGATGAGCAGATCGACCTCGTCGTCGCGGTCGGAGGAAGTCATGATCCGACCGTAACGCCTCCGGGCGCGCCGTGGCGGCAGCATCCCGCCACCGTGCAATATACCCTCCCGGGGTATCATGGGCGCATGCAGGGGTACGAGGGCAGCAAAGCGGATCTGCTCAAGCGGCTGCGGCGCGCGGAGGGCCAGGTGCGCGGCATCGCGCGGATGGTCGAGGACGACAAGTACTGCATCGACATCCTCACCCAGGTCTCCGCCGCGACCAAGGCGCTGGAGACCGTCGCCCTGTCGCTGCTGAGCGATCACCTCAGCCACTGCGTGGCCGAGGCCACGACCGAAGGCGGGCCCGTCGCCCAAGAGAAACTCCGCGAAGCGAACGAGGCCATCGCGCGTCTCGTCCGTTCGTGAACCGCATTGCCTGAGAAGGAGAAGATCATGACCGTTCAGCGTCTGGACCTCGGACTGACCGCCCCCGCCGCCGGGTGCGGCGGCGACTCCTGCATGTGCGGCGCGCCGGCCGAGGCGAGCGCGCCGACATCGACCCCCGTCGTCACCGAGCTGGCCGTGGACGGGATGACCTGCAGCCACTGCGTCCGCGCGGTCACCCAGGAGATCACCGCCCTCGAGGGTGTGACGGACGTCGACGTCGAGCTGGTGGCCGGTGGCACGTCGCGCGTGACGGTGCGCGGTACCGCACCCCTCTCCCCCGACGCACTGAGCGCAGCGATCGACGAGGCCGGCTACACCCTCGCGAGCTAGCCGGCACCGCCGGGATCAGAGGAGCGCGCGGCGGAGCGCCTGGACCGCGTCGGGGAAGCTCAGCGCTTGGCACACTTCGACGGCGCGGTCATAACGGGGCCCCGACAGGGCGACGAACACGTGCCCGACCACCTCGACGTACCCCGCGACGTTCCCGTCCCACGTGATCTCGTAGAGGTCGAGATCGATGCGCGTCCACGGCTGGGGTGCTGCCAGCGGAGTGGACTCGACGTGACGTGCTTCCATCACCATTGCCGGGCCCCTTTCGCTCCTGCATCCAGGGTGGCGCCGGCTTCGACGATCGCGCGCGGGGTTGACGGTAAGCGTTGCGAGAGATAGTCCTATCGCTCGGCGGTGTCGCTCCGCGCGGGGCGACCCCGGCGCGGGCGGTCGGATGACAGCGTGAACACCCGATCCCCGTCGACTCCGGCCACGAGCGGGGCGACGGCATCGAGCCACGCGATCTCCGCGGCGACGCGGGAACGCTCGGCCTCCCGGAGGATCGCGACGGCGACCTCCTCCGACGCGTCCTCCTCGATCGCGTTCAGCCGGTCGACGGCCGCGCGCCGCTCGGCTGCGACCAGCCCGGCCGCATCCACGCCGGGCAGGGTCGCCGCCAGCGCGAGCTTGAACGCCCGCTCATCCCGTGCGGCCGGAGCCTCTGCCTCGGCGAACCACCGCTGGGTGTCATCCCGCCCGGCCGGCGTGATGCCCCAGTACGTGTGACCGCGCTCGTCGGTGCCCCGCTTCTCTACGAGGCCGTCCCGCTCCAGCCGGTCGAGGGTCGTGTAGATCTGGCCGACGTTGAGCGCGGCGCCCGTGCGCCGCGCATACTCGGCGCGCAGCTGGTAGCCGTAACACGCGTCCTGATCGAGGATCGCCAGCAGCCCGCGACGCACCGACATGCGACCCCCCTGGAATATCGAGTATGTGTCTACCGAGTATAGGAAAGCCCGTGCGGCGCTCGACTCATCCCCCGATGGCGTTCATCCCCCGCGGAGGCTGCAGGAACCCCGGGTCATCGATCGCATGCCCCGGGAGCTTGCCGTGCACGCACGAGCGCAGCATGTCGGCGATACCGGCCTCACGCGCGCCGGGGGTCGCATCCCGCAGCGCCGGCAGCAGGTCGTACTCCGCGATCGAGAAGAGGCAGTTGCGCAGCTGACCGTCGGCGGTCAGGCGCAGGCGGTCGCACGCGCCGCAGAACGGCGCGGTCACCGACGCGATCACACCGACCCGGTGAGGCCCGCCGTCCAGCAGCCACGTCTCCGCCGGCGCACCACCCCGCCCGGGGACGGGTTCCAGGTGCCACCGCCCGGCGAGTGCCGCGAGGATCTCCTCGCGGGTGACCATCGTGGTCCGGTCCCACGTGTGTCCGGCGTCCAGAGGCATCTGCTCGATGAAGCGCATCTCGGCGCCGGCATCCACGGCGAACTGCACGAGGTCGACGAGTTCGTCGTCGTTGACGCCGCGCATGGCGACGGCGTTGAGCTTGAGCGGACGCAGCGGCGAGGCCGCCGCCGCAGCGATCCCCGCGAGCACGTCGTCGAGGCGGTCTCGGCGGGTGAGGGCGGCGAAGCGGTCGCGGCGGATGGTGTCGATGCTGATGTTCAGCCGGCCGAGGCCTGCCTCGACGAGATCGGGGAGGAGTTCGGGAAGGCGGATCCCGTTCGTCGTCATGGCGACTTCGACCGGCCCGGAGGCCCCGGGAATGGCGGCGATGCGTCGTACGACGTCGACGATGTCGGCGCGCAGGAGCGGCTCACCCCCGGTGAGGCGGAAGGTGCTGACCCCGAGCCGCGCCGCCACGGTGGCCACCTCGACGATCTCGTCGGCCGTGAGGATGCTCGATCGCGCCAGCCACTCGTTGCCCTGCTCGGGCATGCAGTACGTGCAGCGCAGCGAGCAGCGATCGGTGAGGGAGATGCGCAGGTCGCGGTGCACCCGTCCGTGCGCGTCGATGAGCCCATCCGGCTGGGCAGCCGGATGCGAACCCCGCAGGCGCACGACCACTGGGACCGCGCTCATCCACCCGCCGCCGATCGCCGCATGTACCGAGGCTAGGCGCTATTGCCGACCAACGGCACGGATGCCGATGCTTCGACGGCGAGAGAGTTCCGCCACGGGACGGAAAAGCGGAGGTACCGCGTGATCAACTCCGCCGTATGGCAGGGTTCCGGTCATGGGTGTGACGGTGCGGAGGGCACGACGGGCGGATGCGGCGGTCATCGCGCGCGTGCGGGTTCAGTCGTGGCTGGCCGCCTACCGCGGGCTCATTCCGGACAGCGTCCTGGCGGGGATGGACGCCGAGCGGGAGGGTCTCGTCCGCGCCGACCGGTGGCGGCTCGACCACCGTGACGGGGCGGTGGATCTGCTGGCCGCTATCGGCGACGACGTCGTCGGATGGGCGAGAGTGGGCCCGTCCCGGATTGCGGATCTGGCCGACTGGGGCGAGCTCTACGCGATCTACGTCGTTCCCGGCCACTGGTCCCGCGGGCTCGGTCACGCCCTGATCGAGGCGGCCGAGGGGTGGCTCCGCGAGGCCGGGTTCACGTCGGCGTTCCTGTGGGTTCTCGACGGGAACGACCGCGCTGCCCGCTTCTACGAGGCGCACGGCTGGCGGGAGGACGGTGCCGCGCGAGACGACGCACGCCCCGCGACCGCGTTCGGCCCCGCGTACGTGCTCCGAGAACGTCGCCGCGTCCGCACGCTCGGGTGAGCACCTCTCAGAGATCGAGGGCGAACGCCTGCCCGCCCTCGGCCGGCGCCAACCGCCGGAATCCGAGCCGGTCGTAGAAGGCCAGCGCTCCGAGGTTGTCGGCCGACGCCACCAGGTGCACCCCCGGCACGCCGGCCGCACGCAGCGCATCGACCTCCGTATCGATCAGCCGGCGCCCCCACCCCTGACCCTGCGCCTCGGGGAGCAGGTCGATGTGGAGGTGAGCCGGGTACGCATCGCCGTACGGTTCGGCCCCCGGGGCGCGGCCGTAGGCGTAGCGCACGAGGCCGTCCTGCCGCGTCCGCTCGGTCTCGGGATAGGGCCAGCGCTGGGCGAACCGCGGCCACCAGCGGTCGCGGAACCACTCCTCGAACGCGCGCGTGTCCGGCGTGGCGACGACGTATCCCACGACACGCCCGGCGTCGGATTCCAGGACGAAGGCGAATTCCGGGTGCCGGGCGACATAGGGCAGGACGAAGATCTCGCCCCACAGGGCGTCGTCCTCCAGCACCCCGGTGGCGTCGCTGCCGGCATCCCCCGTCCGCAGGCAGATGTCGGCGAGCGCCGCCTCATCGCCGCCCCGGAACCCGCGGATCGTGATCATCCTCCGAGCCTATCCACGGGGATGAAGCGGACGTCGGCGGGGTCCACAGACAGCGTCACGGGCGAACCGGGAGCGAGCCCGATCGCACCGGCCGGGTCGAGGTCGATGACGCACCATCCGGCGTGGAGGCGGACACCGCCGGGCGTGGGTTCCATCCGTGTCACCGATGAGGCCCACGCGTTCGGCCGTGTCGTGCCCGCGCCGGCCCGGTCACCGGGGCCGACCCGCACGGCGGCGGGCCGGAAGACCGCGGCGAGCGCCCGATGCCCGTGGCGGGCGAGCGCGCGGGACGCCGCATCCGCCGACCCCAGCCGCACGCCGTCACGTTCCCAGTGGCCGTCGACGGCGACACCCTCGGCGCGGTTGAGCCCGGCGATCGCGGCGACGAACCCCGTCGCCGGGGCCGAGAGCACACGGCGGACGTCGCCGGACTGGGTCACCCGGCCGTCCTCGAGCACCACCAGGCGGTCGGCGAGCGCTGCCGCGTCGACGGCGTCGTGGGTGACCGCCACGACGGTCGTCGCGGTCAGCTGCTCCCGCAGCATGGACCGGATGTCGGCGGCGGTCTCCGGGTCGAGCGCGACGAGAGGCTCGTCCAGGAGCACCGCGCGGGGCGAGGCGGCGAGAGCGCGCGCGACCGCGACCCGCTGCTGTTCTCCCCCCGACAGCCGGTCGGGGCGCCGCTCCCCCGCCGCGGGCAACCCGACCCGGGCGAGCCATGCGTCGGCATCGGCGCGGGCGCGTTGTCGGGGCACTCCCGCCGCCCTCGGCCCGAAGGCCACGTTCTCCCGAGCGGTCAGGTGCGGGAACAACCGCGGGTCCTGGCCCAGCAGCACGACGCCCCGCTGCATGGGTGCCGTCCGGATGCGCGGTGCCCGCGTCCGCTCGAGAACTCGCTCGCCCGCACGCACCTCGCCCTCATCCAGCGGCACCAGGCCCGCCAGAGCGCCGAGGAGCGTCGATTTTCCGGCGCCGCTCGGCCCCATGACGGCCACCGTGTCCCCGGATGCGACCTCGAGCTCCACGTCCACCGTGATCCGCGACCGGTGGACGACCACGCGCGCGGAGAGGTCCGTCACCGCGCAGCCCCCGGGCGCCACCCGCGCACGAGCAGAAGGATAGCGATCGCCGTCGCCAGCAGCAGAAGGGACAGGGCGACGGCCGTGCCCTGGGTCACTCCGGCGCCGTTGAAGGCCGTGTAGATCGCCAGCGGCATCGTCCGCGTGATGCCGGGGGCGTTCCCCGCGAACAGGGCGGTCGCCCCGAACTCCCCGATCGCGCGGGCGAAGCACAGCACGACCCCCGCCACGATGCCGGGGGCTGCCAACGGCAGCGTCACACGGCGGAGGATCACCCAGCGTCCCGCGCCCAGAGCGGCGGCGGTGCGCTCGAACTCCACACCGGTGGTCCGCAGCGCCCCCTCGACCGCGAGGACGAGGAAGGGCAGGGCGACGAAGGTCTGCGCCAGCACCACGGCGGCGGTGGTGAAGGGCAGGCCGCTCGCCCCCAGCCATCCGTTCCGGCCGAACAGGTACAACAGCGCGACGCCGCCCACCATGGGCGGGAGGACGAGCGGCACGGTCACGACGGCACGAAGCGCCGCCGCCGTCCGGGGGCTCGATCGAGCGATCAGGAGAGCCAGCGGCACGCCCGCGAGGATGCACAGCGCGGTGGCGGACAGGGCGGTCTGCAGGGAGAGGCGGAGTGCCGCCAGCGCGGCGGGCGACGTGACGTCGACCCACAGGGTGCTCCACTGCACACGGGCCACGAGCGCCACGAGCGGAAGGAGGAGGAACGCCAGGCCGACCACGGCCGGAATCGCCAGCCAGCGGGGAACGAATCCCGGGGAGGTCCGGCTCACGGCGCACCGAACCCGGACTCGGTGAGGATCCGCCGGCCCTCGCCCGATCGGACGAAGGCGACGAAGGCCTCCGCGGCCTCCGGATTGCGCGCCTCCGGAAGCACCGCGATGGGATACCGGTTCACCACCTCGGCGGCCTGGTCGGGCACGATCGCGCGTACCGTGTCGATCCCGCGCACGTCCGTGGCGTAGACCAGTCCGGCATCCGCGTCGCCGGCGGCGACCTTGGTGAGCACCGCGGTGACGCTCTGCTCGACGCTGGCCGGAGTCACCCGGACGCCGGCGCGCTCGAGGAGTGCGCTGGATGCGGCGCCGCAGGGCACCTCGGAAGCGCAGAGGACGACCGTTGCTCCCGGCAGGTCGGTGAGCGAGGAGATGCCCGCCGGGTTGTCGGCGGGTACGGCGATGACGAGGGTGTTGGTGGCGAAGACGACCGGTTCGGCCTCCGGAGCGGCCCGGCGCATCGTCACCTCGTCCGCCGATGCGAATACGTCGGCGGGAGCTCCCTCGCCGATCTGCGTCGCCAGGGTGCTCGATCCGTCGTAGACGGGGATGATCTCCACGGCGGGGTGCTCGTCGCCGAACCGCTCGGCGATCCGATCGAAGGCGCCGGCGAGGGAGGCGGCGGCGTAGAGAGTGAGTGTGCCGCCGGGCCGGCCGTCGCCGGGCGTGGCTGCTGTCGTCGGGCCGCAGGCGGTGACGGCGAGAAGCGCCGCGATCGGGACCGCAGCGAGGAATGGACGCCGGGGCATCCGCACGTCACGGCCTCGGGGTCTCGACGACGACGTTCGTCGCCTTGATCGAGGCGACCGCGAGCGAGCCGACCTCCAGCCGGAGATCCTGTACGGCCTCCGCCGACATCAGTGACACGACCCGGTGGGGGCCGCTCTGCAGGTCCACCTGCGCCATCACCCCGTCGACGAGGATGCGGGTGACGATGCCGACGAATCGGTTGCGGGCGCTGGAGAGCATGTCGGCCGGGTCCGCCATCGCGCCGGCGAGCTCCACCGCGCGGGCGGCGAGCGCCTCTCCCGGGATCTCCGCGGGCACGGCTCCCGTGACCTCGAGCTGTCCCGCGTCGATCCACCGCCGCACGGTGTCGTCGCTCACGCCGAGCAGGCGCGCGGCCTGGGCGATTCGGAACGTGGTCATCGCGCAAATCTACCGCAGCTGCGGAGAAAATCCAGGTTTATTGCCGCAGACGCCGATCCGCGTGCGGCGTACCCTGAGGGGATGCAGCCGCTGGTGGAACCGCTCGACGTCCTCCCCCCGACCGAACTCATCCGCACGGCCCGGCACGCGGTGCTCACCGGGATCGGGGAAGAGGGCCAGCGCCGGCTGGCGGCATCGCGCGTCGCCGTCATCGGCGCCGGCGGGCTGGGCTCGCCCGCTCTCCTCGCCCTCGCCGCGGCCGGAATCGGGGAACTCGTCGTCATCGACGACGACGTCGTCGAGCTGACGAACCTGCAACGCCAGATCCTGCACCGGGTCAGCGATGTGGGCGCCCCCAAAACCGCCTCCGCCGTGCGGGCGGCCGCGGACCTCGCCCCGTTCACGCGCGTCATCGCCGTGACCGAACGGCTGACCGCGGACAACGCCGTCGCCCTCCTCAGCGGCGCCGACGTGGTCGTCGACGGCAGCGACACCTTCGCGACACGTCGCGCGGTCGCCGCCGCCACCGACGAATTGGGCGTGCCGCTGGTGTGGGGCGCGGTGCAGGAGTGGCACGGACAGGTCACGGTGTTCTGGTCACGACCCCCGGTCGGGTCGCCGGCGGTGCGCCTGGCACACCTGTTCCCCGAGGGAACCGAGGGCGAGCCCCCCACGTGCGAGCAGGTCGGCGTCCTCGGGGCGCTGTGCATGCAGATCGGCGGCATGCTCGCAACCGAGGTCGTCAAGATCGTGACGGGAGCGGGTGAGCCGCTTCTCGGACGGATGCTGACGGTGGATGCGCTCCGCGGTCGGATCGCCGAGGTGCCGCTGCGGGCAGCATCCACCGAGGCGGTCGCGTGAGCACCCTCCG
Organism: Microbacterium sp. Z6_144; assembly: GCF_057197625.1. Classification (NCBI taxonomy): domain Bacteria; kingdom Bacillati; phylum Actinomycetota; class Actinomycetes; order Micrococcales; family Microbacteriaceae; genus Microbacterium; species Microbacterium sp. Z6_144. Next base: position 889,909 of record NZ_JBXVPT010000001.1, on the reverse strand, counting down.
CAGCGTCGAGGATCAGCTGGCCCGCGTGCTCGCGGCCACCCGTCCGCTTCCCGCGGAGATGCTCGGCGTGACGGCTGCCGCCGGCCGCACCCTCGCGGCCCCCGCGCGGGCCACCCACGACATCCCGCTGTTCGACAACTCCGCGATGGACGGCTTCGCGGTGCGCTCCGGCGACGTTGAACACGCCTCGGCGGAGCATCCCACCCGGCTCCGCGTGGTGGCCGACCTTCCGGCCGGCACGGCGGCCGACCCCGCGCTCGGCGCCGGCGAGGCCGCGCGGATCATGACCGGTTCTCCGGTGCCCTCCGATGCCGACGCGATCGTGCCGTTCGAGGACACCGCGGGAGGTCTGGCCGACTCGCTCGGCACGATCGGGGTGACCCGGTCGCCCCGCCCCGGCGCATTCATCCGACGGCGCGGCGGCGACCTGAGGGCAGGCGACGTGGTCCTCGGCTCCGGTCTGCGGCTCGGCGCCTTCCAGATCGCCGCTGCCGTGGCCGCCGGGGTGGCGGAGGTGTCCGTCACCCGCGCCCCTCGCGTGGCGGTGGTCTCCACGGGGAGCGAACTGACCGCGCCGGGAGAAGTCCCTTCGCGGGGCCGGATCCCCGACTCGAACGGGCCGCTCCTGCAGGCCCTCGTCAGCGAGACCGACGCCGAGGTCGTCCACATCGCCCGCGTCATCGATGACCCCGCCGCCGTCGCGCGCGTCACGGCCGAGGCCGAAGCCGCCGACGCGGATGTCATCGTGTTCACCGGCGGGGTCAGCGCGGGAGCCTACGAGCCCGTGCGTGGCGCGTTCGAGGGCGGCGGCGACGTCGAGTTCGTCGGGGTCGCGATGCAGCCCGGCAAGCCGCAGGCGTTCGGGGTCCTGCCGTCGGGATGCCTCGTCTTCGGTCTTCCCGGCAACCCGGTGAGCGTCGCGGTGTCGTTCGAGGTGTTCGTCCGTCCCGCACTCCTGAGCATGCAGGGCAGGGAGTCGCTGCAGCGCCCACGCGCCCCGTTCACGGCAATCGAGGGATGGCGGACGCCCCCGCACCGGAGGCAATACCTGCCGGCGGCGGTCGATCTCGCCGCCCGTACGGTGCGGCCGGCCACCGCCGGCGGCTCCGGATCGCACCTGGCCGGGGGGCTCGCCCGGGCGCACGCGTTCGCGATCGTGCCGGCGGAGACCGACGCGGTCGCTCCGGGCGACGTCGTGGATGTCATGCTGGTGGGATGAGCTTCCCCCACCTCGACGCCGCCGGGCAGGCGCACATGGTCGACGTCACCGCGAAGCAGCCGACGGTCCGCACGGCCACGGCCCGGGGGTTCGTCCGCTGCTCTCGCGAGGTCGTCGCAGCGCTCCTGGACGGCACGGCGCCGAAGGGCGACGTCCTGGCCGTGGCCCGGATCGCCGGCATCCAGGGGGCGAAGTCCGCATCGTCGCTGCTGCCCCTCGCCCACGTCATCGGCGTTCACCGCGCTTCGGTCGATCTCGACATCACCGCCGAGGGGGTCGCGATCGAAGCGACCGTGGGGACGGCCGACCGGACCGGGGTGGAGATGGAGGCCCTGACAGCGGTGTCGGTGGCCGCCCTCGCGATCGTCGACATGATCAAGGGCCTCGATCGCGGCGCCGTCATCGACGACGTCCGCATCGTGGCGAAATCCGGCGGCCGCTCGGGCGACTGGACACGCCCGGGCGAGGCGCCGGCATGACCCGCGTCCGCTACTTCGCCGCCGCCGCCGACGCCGCCGGCAGCGATGGGGAAGACCGCACGGAGCCCACCCTCTCCGCTCTTCGCGCCGCGGTTGTGGCGGAGCATCCCGACCTCGCCGAGATCCTCCCCCGCTGCGCGATCCTCGTCGACGGAGTGCGCACCGACGCGGACACGCCGTTGGCCGACGGCGCGCAGGTCGACGTCCTGCCGCCCTTCGCCGGCGGCTGAGCGGGCGACGTCAGCCGCCGAGGCCCTTCCACGCGGTCGTGCCATCCGCTTCGGTCTGGCGCTTCCAGACCGGGAGCTCGACCTTGATCGCCTCGATCAGGGCGCGGCACACCTCGAACGCCGCGGCACGGTGCCCGGATGCCACGGCGATCACGACGGCCGCGTCACCCACGTCCAGCCAGCCGACCCGGTGGCTGACGGCCACCACGGCGTCGGTTTCCTCGGCGGCCCGCTCGGCCAGATTCCGGAGGGTCGCGGGAGCGTCCGGGTGCGCGCTGTACTCCAGCGCGACCACGATGCCCGCCGCGTCGGGGTCGGAGTCGCGCACACGTCCGACGAAGACCGTCATGGCACCGAGCGCCGGATCCTCCACGGCGGCCAGGTGCGCGGCGACGTCGATGGGGTCAGCGGCGATCTCCGCGATCCGCACGGCGCTCATGCGTGATCCCCTCCGGCGAGCTGGTCGAGCACGTGGGCGGCGACGGACAGCACGATCGGGATGCCCGCCGACACCGCCCGCGAGGATCCGGGAAGGTTCACGACGAACGCCCCCTGCGGATCGACCACTCCCGCGATGCCGCGGGAGACGAGGGCGAGCGGGGTGTCGGCCAGGCCCGCCCGGCGGAGCTCCTCTACGACGCCCGGGAGGGCGCGGGTGATGACGCGGGCCGTCCCCTCCGGGGTCGCGTCCCGGGGGCCGGCGCCTGTCCCCCCGGTGGTCACGACGAGCACGGGTCGTTCGCCGACCGCACGGCGGAGCGCCTCCTCGACGCTGTCCGCGCCGTCCGGGACGATCTCGGCATCGGCGCAGTCCCAGCCCGCGTCGCGCAGCATCCCCACCGCGCGGGGTCCGCTGCGATCCTCCCGTACTCCCGCGGCGGAGCGGTCGGACACGGTGATCACCCGGGCGATGCGCTGCATCCGCCCAGCCTAGGAGGCTCGCGCAGCGGCGGCGGTGATGCGGTTCGCCATGCCGCGGAAGACGAACCCGTGAAACGGCAGCACGGCGATCCAGTACAGTCGCCCGCCCAGGCCCCGCGGGAAGAACACCGCCCGCTGGTCGTAGCGGGCGCCGCGACCGTCCGGCGTCACGCGCAGCTCGAGCCAGGCGAGCCCCGGGACCTTCATCTCCGCTCGGAGCCGCAGCAGCCGGCCGGGCTCCAGCGCCTCGACCCGCCAGAAATCCAGGGCGTCCCCGACCGTGACGCGATGGCGGCTCCGGCGCCCCCGGGCCAGTCCCACCCCGCCCACGAGCCGGTCCATCCATCCGCGCACCGCCCACAGCAGCGGCGAGGAGTACCAGCCGTTCGCGCCGCCGATGCCTTCCACCACCGCCCACAGCTGCTCCGCCGACGCGGTGGTGCGCGCCGTCCGCGCATCGGTGAACACGGTCTTCCCCGCCCACTCCGGGTCACTCGGCAGCGCATCGCTCGGCACGCCCGAGAGTTCGGCATCCAACCAGCTCGTCTCCACGTCGTCCGCCCGCACGCGCCCGAGGGCCAGTCGCACGGCCTCCCGATACGGGGTCAGCCCCGCGGCCGGGGGCGGGATGAGCGCGCCGACATCCCCGTCCTTGACGATGCAGTCGTTCTGGAGCGACTCCACCAGGGGTCGCGCGATGGATCGCGGGATCGGCGTCACCAGGTTCACCCAGTGGGAGGCCAGCCGCGGCGTGAGTACCGGGAGGGCGGCGATCCCCCGCTGCGGGAGGCCCGCTTCCACCGCGTATCCGTTCATAGCCTGTCCGTACCGCAGCACGTCGGGGCCGCCGATGTCCACGGCGCGGTTGACCGTGCCGTCCACGCGGGCCGCCCCCAGCAGGTAGTGCAGGACGTCGCGGACCGCGATCGGCTGGATCCGGTTGCGCACCCACCGCGGCGCGGGCATGTACGGCAGCACCTCGGTGAGGTGGCGCACCATCTCGAACGACGCCGACCCCGAGCCGATCACGATTCCCGCCTGCAGCACGAGCGTGGGCACGCCGCTGCCGAGGAGTATCCGCCCCACCTCCACGCGCGACCGCAGATGCGGCGACAGGGGGACGTCGACCGGATGCAGGCCGCCGAGGTACACGATGCGCCGCACCGCGGCCGCCGCGGCCGCATCCGCCACCGTCTGCGCCGCGAGCCGGTCGGAGCCTTCGAAGTCCTTCCCCGCCGACATCGAGTGGACGAGGTAGTAGAGCACATCGACGTCGCCCACGGCGTCGGCGACGGCGACGGCGTCGGTGGCATCCCCGCGGACGACCTCCACGTCCTCGCCCCACGAGAAGGCCCGCACGCGCTCGGGCGAGCGGACGAGAACCCGCACGCGATACCCGGCGGCCAGCAACCGCGGCACCAGCCGCCCACCGAGATACCCGGTCGCGCCGAAGACGAGCGCGCGCGGGGCGGAGCCGTCCGGCCGGGGCATCGCCCGCAGCGCCGGCTCCCGCCCGGTGGGGGTGGTCAGTTCGCTCACCCTCCGACGGTAGGCACCGCCCGGTGGTCCGCCCAGGGCTTGACGGCGCGTGCGCTCACGCCGGCGGGGACTCCTGCGCTTCGGGCACGGGAAGGGTCCGCCTCCGTGAGACACCGGCGTATCCGGGGTCGCGGGCCAGCAGCGCCGAGAACGCCGCCGCCACCAGCAACGCCACCCCCGCCCCCGCGAGCGCGCCGCCCAGCGTGTCGCTCAGCCAGTGGGCGTGCAGGTACGTGCGGCTGAAGGCCATGAGCACGACCCACGCGACCCCCACGACCACGACCCATGCCCGCGCGAACAGTACGGCGGCCACCACGGCGATCGTGGCGGCGTTCGCGCTGTGGCCCGACGGGAACGACCCGTAGTCGCTGGTGATGAGGATGTCTTCGGGTCTCGCGCGCCCGAAGCTGCGCTTGAGCAGCTGGACCGCGGCGGCGCTGAGGATCGATGCGGTGAGGAAGTACGCCGCCGCCCACGGCCGCCGGATCAGGATGAGCGCGAGCGCCCCGGCGATCGGAACGACGTAGATCGCGACCCAACTGCCTCCCAGCCGGTTCATCACCAGGGAGAAGGTGAAGAGCACCTCGTTACCGGCCGAGTCGGCCAGGAGGGTGTTCCACCAGGCGTCCACGGGGAAGGGGTCGTTGCCCCGCGCGAACACCCACGCCCCGAGTCCGCACGCCAGCAGCAGCAGCACTGCGCCGACGAGGGCCTCCCGGCGCCACGGCAGCGCCCTTGCATCATCCATCGGGCCAGTCTGCCCGGACGTGGGAGATCCCGTCCGGGGGTTGCGCCCCGCCGAACCGACCGCGCGAGAATGGCGCATGACCTCCGTCGTCGACGTCGTCCGCCGCGCCGTCGCCCCCCTGACCCGGACGCGGCTGTTCCGCCGGCTCGGGCCCCGCGTGCTGCCGCCGGTGGAACGGGCGATCGCCCGGGCCACGGACGGCCGCGTGCAGATCAGTGCCCTGCTCGTGCCCTCGCTCGTGCTGCACACGGTCGGCGCCCACTCCGGCGAACCCCGCGATGTGCCCCTGATGTACTGCCCCGACGGACAGGGCCGTGCGATCGTGGCCGGCTCGAACTTCGCCGGCTCCCGCCATCCGGCCTGGACCACCAATCTTCTCGCGCACCCCGATGCGGAGATCACGGTGCGCGGTCGGCGCATGCCCGTGCGTGCCACGCTCATCGGCGACGACGAGCGTGACGCCGTGTGGGCGCGCATCGAGCGCCAGTGGCCGGGGTACCGCCGGTACGAGCAGGCATCCGGGCGGGTGGTGCGGTTGTTCCGCCTTCAGCCCGTCCGCCGCGCCGGCTGATCGCCGGCGTCGACCGGGTCAGGGAGCGAGGAGACCGACGGTTCGCGGCCGCACCAGAAGCCACAGGCCCAGCACACCGACGACGGCGCAACCGACCATCACGGACGCCATCGTGGTCGCCGTGATGCCGGCGGCACCGGCGAGCCAGCCCACGAGCGGGGAGATGATGCCCGCGACACCGAAGTTCGAGGCCCCGATGATGGACTGCGCGGTGCCTGCCGCCTTGCCATGGCGGTCCAGTGCCAGCACCTGCACGCACGGGAAGGTGAAACCGCAGGCCGTCATGAAGACGAACAGCGGCACGATCGTGCCCCACATCCCCAGGCCCAGCTGGTCGGTCACGATGATGGCGATGCTGGCCACCAGAAGCGTGGCGGTCGACCACGCCATGACCCACTGGGGGCCGAAGCGCGTGGCCAGTCGCGAGGCGGTCTGCACCCCCAGCGCCACGCCGACGGAGTTGGCCGCGAAGAGCAACCCGTACTGCTGCGGGTCGAGGCCGTACTCCCCCTGGAACAGGAACGACGAGGAGGACAGGTAGGAGAACAGGCCGCTGAAGGACATGCCCCCGATGACGAGAACGCCGAGGAACACCCGGTCGGTGAGGACGCTGCGATAACGGGCGCCGATCGTCGTCGTGGCCTGCTCGGCACGGCGTTCGCGCGGGAGGGTCTCGGGGAGCAGGAAGATCGCCGAGACGAGCATGACCGCACCGTACGCGGCGAGGACGACGAAGATGCCGCGCCAGGACACCACCAGCAGCAGCGCCGAACCCACGAGCGGCGCCAGGACCGGAGCGACGCCGGAGACCAGCGCCAGACGCGACAGCATGACGACCAGCCGGCGTCCGCCGAAGAGGTCGCGGACGATGGCCGCGGCCACCACGCCACCGGCGGCAGCCCCCGCTCCCATGAGCACGCGGGTGACCGACAGCAGCTCGAGCGTGGGCGCGAGCGCCGCGGCGGTGCTCGCGAGGACGTGGATGCCCGTCACCACGAGCAGCGGCAGGCGCCGGCCGACCTTGTCGCTGAGGGGGCCGACGATCAGCTGGCCGATCGCGAAGCCGATCATGGTGCCGGTGAGGGTGAGCTGGATCGCCGCGGCGGAGGTGCGGAAGTCGCTCTCCAGTGCGGGGAACGCCGGCAGGTACAGGTCGATGGTGAACGGCCCGAGGGCCGTCAGCGCACCGAGCAGGATGATGTAGACCACGCGGCGGCCGGTGGACAGCGAGTCGCCCGGATGCAGCATGATGGGCGCCGTCGCCGGGTTCTTCCCCAGCGTTCGGATCGCGCCGGTCGTCGCAGGGCGGGACGTGGGCTGAGGGCCGGTGGGCGGGATGATCGGGTTCGATGCGGTGTCGAGCACGGAGCCTTCGTTCGAGCGTGAGCGAAAAAACCCGGCCGGGGCACGGGTTTCTGGAGGGGGGAGAGCGGCGCCCGAATCGATTCGGAACGCATCCATGATACCGGGGGCGACGGACCGTGTGTGGGACCTTCCCAGCCATATGACCATGCGCACGAATAGGCTGGGGCGGTCGGCACCGTGCCGACGTGCCTTCGCTCACGACCGGAACCCGAACACGCCGCACATGACCCCTTCGTCACGCCCGTCCGACCGCCGCGCGAGCGGCAACCCGGCCACCCAGTCCCAGCTCAACCAGACCGTCAAGCAGCAGCGCGAGCAGAAGCGCCAGGAGAAGCTCGCGGAGTACCAGCGTCAGCTCGCCCGGCGACGCCGCGGCAAGATCGTGTGGTGGGTGGTCGGATCCACCGCCGCCCTCGCGATCATCGCGCTCGTCGTGGCCTCCTTCGTCTTCGCCCCCCGCGGTGCCCCGACCTACGGCGCGCTGGACAGCCAGGGCATCGAGATCGAGGGTGTCGAGACCTTCGAGAACGAGACCACGCACGTGGAGGGCACGGTCGACTACGCCCAGTCGCCCCCGGCCGGCGGTCCGCACAGCTCGGCGTGGCTGAACTGCGGGATCTACACGGAGCCCCAGGTCAACGAGAACGCGGTCCACTCGATGGAGCACGGCGCGGTGTGGGTGACCTACGACCCTGCGGCACTCTCCGGCGACGAGCTGGCGACCCTGGAGTCGCACCTCCCCTCCACCTACGTCATCCTCTCCCCGTACGAGGGGCTGGACTCCCCGATCGTGCTCAGCTCCTGGAACCACCAGCTCACCCTGGAGGAGGCGTCGGACGAGCGCATTCCGGAGTTCTTCGAGGAGTACTGGCGCAGCCAGGACGTCCCCGAGCCCAACGCGAGCTGCTCCGGCGCCATCGACGGCCCCGGCCGGTCCTGACCGGCGATGACCGCAGGCACCGGCGCTCCGGCGCCCGCCCGCCGGGCGGCGCCGTGGATCGTCGTGCTGGTGGCCGTCGTCGCCGTGGCGGCGGTGGCCTTCGCGATCGGCCGCTTCACCGCCTTCGGTGCCACGGCAGCGCCGGTGCATCCCTCCACCTCGTCGGCGGAGGCCGGGTTCGCGCGCGACATGCAGGTGCACCACGCACAGGCCGTCGAGATGGCGATGGAGATCCACCGCAAGACGGACGATCCGGAGCTGCGCGTGCTCTCGTACGACATCGCAACGGCCCAGGCCGGACAGCGCGGTGAGATGTACGGGTGGCTGGTGCAGTGGGGCCTCCCCCAGTCCGGCGGCCCGCTCATGGCGTGGATGGCGGAGTCGTCCGAGCACGGGCACGACGCGGCGGCGGCGACGCAGGAAGAGCTCGAAGCGGAGATGGGCTTGGCCACGTCCGCCGAGCTCGAGCAGTTGCGGGCAGCCGACGGGACAACCGCGGACTGCCTCTTCCTCGACCTGATGATCCGCCACCACCGCGGAGCGATCCCGATGGCGGAGGCCGTCGTGGAACTCGGTTCCGACCCGCGCGTGGACACCGTGGCCGAGGGGATGATCGCGGCACAGAGCGGCGAGATCGGCGCGATGGAGTCCATCTCCGCGCGCCTGGGCTGCACCGCGTAACGACACTCGGGGGCGCCGCGTCTCCGCCGGTTACAGTGGTCGCGTGACGGCAGCCCCGAGTCCGCGTCGTCGCCCCGTCGTCCTGTGGGTCGCGGTGGTGCTGGTCTACGCGAGCGCCGTCGGGAACGTCGTCGTCGGCATCCTCGTGCTCCTCAGCCGCTATCGCGTCGCCGCCGAGGACGTCCTGCCGGTCTCCCTCCTCGGCTCCGGCATCATCCTGACCGGGCTGCTCCTCCTCGCCGTCGCATCCGGTCTCGCCCGCGGCAGCCGGCTCTCGCGCGTCCTCAGCACGGCGTATCTGGGGGTGCTCGGGGTGCTGAACGCGATGGCCTGGATCGCCACCGACCCGTGGGACACGGCGATCATCGCGCAGGGGATCGTGCAGGTCCTCGTGGCGATCGCCGTGTGGGTGCCGCCCGGCTCGCGCGCCTTCGGGCGCCCGGCTCCCTGATCACGCGGCGGCGGGCAGCGTCCGCGCGAGGAAGCGGCGGTGGAAGAACCGCACGACCTCGATCGCGAGCACGGTTGCCACCGTCGTGACCGTGACCAGCCAGGCGCCGGACTCCCCCGTGTCGACCAACTGGAAGAACTCCGTCGATTGCGGGACGGTGAATAGGCTCAGGAGAGCCAGGAACATGGCCCCGACCACGGCGGCGGTGACCGGCGTGATCGGACGCGAGAGCACCGCGAGCACCCAGATCCCCACGACGGCGAGGATGATCGTCGCCCCGGTGCGCACCTGTGCGTCGCCCAGCCCGACCTCCTCGGCGCGCAGGGCGTACACCAGGAGCCCGATCGCGATGGCCAGACCCGCGGGCACGGCGAACGACAGCGAGCGCCTGAGCAATCCGGGCACGTATCGGCGCGCGTTGGGCAGCAGCGCGAGGAAGAACGCCGGGATGCCGATGGTGAGGCCGTCCGTGATCGCCAGCTGGCGCGGCAGGAACGGGAAGGGGAGCACCAGCACGCCGAACAGCACCGCCAGGGCGGTCGCATACGCCGTCTTGGTGAAGAACAGCATCGACACCCGTTCGATGTTGGCGATCACCCGGCGGCCTTCGGCCACGACGTCGGGCAGGTGGGAGAAGCGGCCGTCCAGCAGCACGATGCGGGCGACGGCCTTGGTCGCGGCGGCGCCCGAACTCATCGCGATGCCGAGATCCGCAGCCTTGATCGCGAGGGCGTCGTTCACGCCGTCCCCCGTCATCGCGACCGTGTGACCGCGCGACTGCAGCGCGAGCACCATCCGCTTCTTCTGCTCGGGGGTGACCCGCCCGAAGACGGTGGTGCGCTCCAGGACGTCGGCGAGCTCGCTGTCGTCGTCGGGGAGCAGCCGGGCGTCGTACCCCTCGCCGACATCCATCCCCACCTCGCGGGCGACGGCGGCCACGGTGCGGGGATTGTCACCGGAGATCACGCGGATCCCGACGCCCTGCACGCCGAAATAGGCCACAGTACGAGCAGCATCCGGTCGGATCCGCTCGCGGAAGGTGACCACCGCCGCCGGGCGGAGACCGGTCGGCAGCCGCTGGGCGGCGACGTCGGCCGCGGTGAGCGCGTGGGTGGAATGGGCCAGCGCCACGGTGCGCAGGCCGCTGTCGGCGAGCCTCGCGACCACGCGTCGGGTCTCCGTGACCACGCGTCCGGTCTCCGTGCCGCCCTCACCGGCCTCGGCCCCGAGGACGATCTCCGGTGCTCCGAGCACCCAGGTCCCCTCCGCCTCGCCGCGGAATGACACCGCACTCCACTTCCGGGCAGAGGAGAAGGGGATCTCGCCGACCGGATGACTCGGCCGGGTGACCGGGAACGGCTCGCGCAGGCCCCGCGCGGTCGCGTTGGCATCCGGGGCGGCGCCGTACCACGCGAGGGTGTCCTCGACCCCGGCCGGAGCGTCGGCCAGCGCGTGGAGCGCGTCGAAGGCGATGTCGCCCGCGGTCAGGGTTCCGGTCTTGTCCAGGCACACCACATCCACGCGGGCGAGCCCTTCCACGGCGGGCAGTTCGTTCACGAGCACCTGCTGCCGGGCGAGCCGGGCCGCGCCGACGGCGAAGGCGATCGAGGTCATCAGGACCAGCCCCAGCGGGATCATCGCGGTGATGGCTGCGACCGTGCTCACCACGGCGTCCACCCACCTCCCGCTCCGCCACGCCGCGCCCCACCCGCCGGCGACCACCATCTGCGCATTGAGCACGAGCAGCCCGACGGGCCCGATGATCCATCCCATCCACATGAGCACCCGGTTCACCGACGTGCGCACTTCGGATCTGACGAGCGAGAACCGCTTGGCCTCTCCGGCGAACCGGTTGGCGTACGAGTCGGCGCCCACGCGTGTGACGCGGGCCAGGCCGTCACCGGCGACCACCACCGAACCCGACAGCGCCTGATCGCCGGTGCGCTTGTCGACGGGATCGGACTCCCCGGTGAGCAGGGACTCGTCGATCTGCAGGGAGCGGGTGACCGTCACGACGGCGTCGGCGGGCACCTGGTCGCCGGGGCGCAGCACGAGGAGGTCGTCGAGGACGACCGCGGCGGGCGAGATCTCTCCCTCCGCGCCGTCCCGGCGGATGCGCGCGCGGGGGGCGTTGAGGAGGGCCAGGCGGTCCAGCGCCGCCTTCGCGCGGAACTCCTGCACGCAGCCGATGACCGAGTTGGACAGGGCGATGGCCCCGAACAGCGCGTCCTGCCACCGCCCCACCAGGAGCAGGACGAAGAAGCATCCGAAGATGATGCCGTTGAACAGCGTGAACACGTTGGCCCGGACGATGTTCCAGACGCTGCGACTGGTGTCGGGGATGAACGCGTTCGTCTTGCCGGCCGCTGTGCGTTCGGCCACGGCGGCGGCATCGAGCCCCGGCTCCGCCGGCTCCGCCTGCCCCGACTGCTCCGCCGCGACGCCAGGAGCGGGGGCGGCATCCATGGGCTCAGGCTACGCCGCTGCCGGAGGCACCGGTACGGCGGCTCCGGGACCGCTTCGCCCCGCGGTCACCCCTTGGTGCTGCCGGCCAGCAGGCCGCGCACGAAGTAGCGCTGGAGGGAGAAGAACACGATCAGCGGCACGATGAGCGAGACGAACGCGCCGGCGGTCAGCCGCTGCCAGTCCTGCCCGCGGGAGCCCACCATCTCGGCCAGCCGCTGGGTGAGCGGGGCGACGTCCTGCGTTCCGCCCGAGAAGATGAGGGCGACCAGGAGGTCGTTCCACACCCAGAGGAACTGGAAGATAGCCACCGATGCGATCGCGGGCGTTGCCAGCGGGATCACGACGCGGAAGAAGATCTGGGTGTGGCTCGCGCCGTCCACCCGCGCGGCCTCGATGACGTCCCCGGGGATCTCGGAGATGAAGTTGTGCAGCAGGAAGATCGTCAGAGGCAGGGCGAAGATCGTGTGGGCGATCCACAGCGGCAGATAGTTCTGCTCCGGGATGAACGGGATGACGTCGTGCAGCCACTGCTGTCCCGGCCGCAGCCATACCGAGAACGTCTGCAGGAGCGGGACCAGCGCCATCTGGATGGGAACGATCTGCAGCGCGAAGATGAAGATGAACAGCCCGTTGGAGAAGCGGAACCTCATCCACGCGAAGGCGTAGGCGGCCATCGACGCGAACACGAGCGGGAAGATGGTCGCCGGAATGGCGATCGCGAGGGAGTTCACGAAGTACGCGCCCAGCTGGGGCGAGGACTGCGACGGCGACAGCAGGACGTCGCGGTAGTTGTCGAGCGTGAAACCGGGGTTCTGGAAGATCGTCCACCAGCCGGTCTCCTGGATGAGCTCGGCCGGGCGGAAGGACGAGACGAACAGCCCGAACGTGGGGATCGTCCACAGGATCGCGATGATGAGCGCGGCCACCGTGGCGCCGCGGGAGGTCAGTCGCCGCTTGGTCCGCGACGTCGCCGTGCCGGCGATGGCGATCCGGTACTCATCCTTCCCGCCGTCGGGGATGGGGAGGTCGACGGGGGCGACACTACTGCTCATCGGATCTCCCTCTGCTTGCGAAGCACGTTCACGTTGTAGATGACGATGGGAAGGACGAGCACGAAGAGGATGACGGCCAGCGCCGAGCCGCGGCCCACTTCGCTCGCGCGGAACGCCTGCACGTACATCTCGTTCGCCACGACGCTGGTGTTGAAGTTGCCGCCGGTCATCGTGCGGACGATGTCGAAGACCTTCAGGGTCGCGATGGAGATGGTCGTGAGCACCACCACGAGCGATCCCCGGATTCCCGGGACGGTGACGTTCAAGAACCGCTGCCACGCGTTGGTGCCGTCCAGCTGCGCGGCCTCGATCTGCTCGGTCGGGATGCCCTTGATCGCGGCGCTGAGCACGACCATCGCGAACCCGGTCTGGATCCAGATCATCACGACGATGAGCAGGACGGTGTTGATGGGATCGGTCTGCAGCCACTGCACCGGCTCCCCGCCGAAGGCCACGGCGAAGGCGTTGAGCAGCCCGATCTGCTCCCTGCCCGCCGAGCGGTATTCGTAGACGAAGCGCCAGATGATGCCGGCTCCGACGAACGAGATCGCCATCGGCATGAACACCAGGGCCTTGTAGATCTTCTCGCCACGCGACTTGTCGATGAAGACCGCGTACGCGAGTCCCAGAGCCGTGGCGAAGGTGGGCACCAGGACCACCCAGATGACGGTGTTGATGAGCGTGCGGATGGCCGCGGGCTGCGTGAACATCCACGCGAAGTTGTTCCAGCTGAAGTTGCCGCTGTTGTCCTGGAACGCCAGGAGGGTGGTCCGGATCGCGGGCCATACGAGCCCCACCGCCAGCAGGAGGAGCGCCGGCAGGAGGAACCACAGCAGCTGCCACGCGTTGCGTCCCCGCCGCGGGGCGCGGCCCATGAGGAGGACGATGATCCCCACGATGGCGGCGAAGACCACGAGGCCGAGCACCACCTGAAGGATCTTCCCGAGGAGATCAGCGGTTGTCATCGTTGCCCTTTCTCGCCTCGCCTGCCGAGGAGAACGTCACTCCGGTCCCGCCGCGCATACGGACGGGATGAGTGAGCGGGCCGGGGCGGAGCATCCGCCTCGGCCCGCTCACGGTCAGCTGGCGGGCCAGCTGGCCTCGATCTCATCGACCACCGTCTGCGTGCTCTGTCCGCCGACCCATTCGACGATGCCCCGCCAGAAGGACGCCGCGCCGACGGCGCCGGGCATCAGGTCGGAACCGTCGAAGCGGAACTCGGTGTCGGGGTCCTGCAGGATCTCGATGGACTGCTCCAGCAGCGGGCTCGAGGCGTTGGCCGGGTCGAGGCCCTTGTTGGCGCTGATGACGCCGCCCAGGCTCACGCGGTTGTTGGCCCACAGGGCGCTGGAGAGGTAGGTGCGCACAGCCTCGACCTCCTCGGCGTCACGGAACGCCACCGGGAACTCGCCGCCACCGGTGACCGCCTGCGGGTCGTCGGCGCCGGCGGGAGGCATCAGGAACGCGAAGACGTCGCCGTCGGGTGCGACGGTGACCTCTTCCCCGCCGTCCGAGTTCCAGAACGTCTCGTAGAACGAGGCCTGGTGGTGCAGCGAGCACTCGTCGTCGAGGATGGGCAGCCCCGCCTCCTGGAACGGCGTGCTGATCAGGGTGGAGACGTCGCCGAACCCGCCGTTGACCATCTCGTCGCTCTTGAGGTACTCCCCGACCGAGTCGAACGCCGTGACCACCTCGGGCGCGTTGAAGGGAACCTCGTGGGTCACCCACTGGTCGTAGAAGTCCGCGCCCGCCTCGCGGATCACGAAGTCCTCGATCCAGTCGGTGCCCGGCCATCCGGTCGCCTCAGCGGATTCCAGGCCCGCGCACCACGGCTGGTGGCCGGAGTCGGCGGCGATCGTCTCGGACAGCTCCATCATCTCGTCGAGGGTCGTGGGGACCTCCCAGCCGTTGTCCTCGAACTGGGTCGGCGAATACCAGACGTAGCCCTTGATGCTCGCCATCAGCGGGGCGGCGTACGTCGTGCCGTCGATCGTGGCGTATTCCTTCCAGATCGGGTCCCAGCCCTCGTCGATGTTGTCAATCACCGGCTGGGATGCCGGAATGAGCCAGCCGCCGGCGGCGAGGCGGGCCAGCAGGCCCGGCTGCGGCACGATGGCGATGTCGGAGGCGTTCCCGCCCTCGGCGAGCACCGCGATCTGCGCCTCGAACTCGCCCGAGCCCTGATAGTCGATCTCGATGCCGGTGCACGAGGCGAAGTCGCTCCACGACTCCACGAGACGGTCGGCCTCCAGGTCGAGGATCGTTCCGCTGATGGTGACGGTGGCGTCCTCGAACGTGCCGTACTCCTCGTAGTCCGAGCAGTCGACGTCGTCGCCCCCGGCTTCGATGTCACCCGTGCAGCCGGCAAGCGCCAGGCCGGCGACGCCGACGAGTGCGAGCGGCGCCCAAAGGCGACGGTGCTGTGACATGCCCATGTGGTTCCTCCTCCTTGAGACTCTGGTGCGGCCCCGTGAGGAACCGATTCCAGGCCACGGTATGCGACTTCCGTGCAGGGCACAAGAATGATTGATCACGACTGCGTAACCCCCGCTGGGAGCGCTCTCATGACGTGTGGGAACGGTCCCTTGTCCAGAGCCGCCATCGCAACCGGTTCCATTTCGACAGATCGGCGGTAGCCTTTCTCGCGCAGGGCAGTGCGGCAATGCGGATGAGGAGACGAATGAACGGTATCTCCGAGGTCGCGCGGGTCGCGGGTGTCTCCAAGTCGACGGCCAGCCGCGCGCTCACCGGCAGCGGGTACGTCTCCGACCAGACGCGACGCCGCGTCGCCGAGGTGGCGGCCTCCCTCGGGTACGTCCCTTCCACCAGCGCGGTGAGCCTGGCGACGGGCCGGTTGCAGACGATCGGCGTGCTCGTCCCGACAGTCGCCCGGTGGTTCTTCGCCGAGGTGATCGAGGGCGTCCAGTCCGCTCTGCTGGAGCACGACCTCGATCTGACGCTGTATGAGGCGCCCCCGGGCACCGAGGATCGGCGGCGCATCTTCCAGGACTTCCTCCCCCGCCGCCGCTTCGACGGCCTCATCGCCGTGGGGATCGAACCGGCCGAGGGCGAGTGGGAACAGCTCCATCGCCTGGGCCGGCCGGTGGTGAGCGTGGTCGGCGCGGCAGGAGGGACAAGCCTCGTTACCATCGACGACCTCCATGCCGCGCGCCGGGCGACCGACCACCTGATCGCGCTCGGCCACAGGGCGATCGTGTTCCTCGGCGGAGGCTCCGACGAGCATTTCGCGCACGTCGACCGCCTGCGTCTACGGGGGTACGAGGAAGCGATGAACGACGCCGGGCTCGGCGAACTGGCGAGGCACGTGCGCTCCGGTCCATCGATGCCCGGGGGCTATGCCGCAGCGGTCGATCTTCTGGGAGAGACGCGATCGCGCCCGACGGCCCTGGTCGCGGCCTGCGACGAGGTCGCGATCGGCGCCATCATTGCCGCGCGGCGCCTGGCCATCCCGGTCCCGGGTGAACTCAGCGTCGTCGGAATCGACGACCACGAGTACGCCGAGATGTTCTCCCTGACGACCCTGCAGCAGGTGCCGAGGGAGCAGGGCCGCGCGGCCGTGGATCTGCTGCTGCGCGCCATGGAGGATCCGAGCGCCGGGCATGCGGAAGTCCGGCTGCAAGCCCGCCTCGTCGTGCGCAGCTCCACGGCTCCGGCCGACCCCGCACTCGCGGTGGTGGTCTCCGACACCGGACTCGGTCGCAGCTGACGCTCCCGCGAACGCGGAGAAGCCCCGGACGCCGCAGCATCCGGGGCTTCTCGCAGAACAGGTGTTACTTGAGGGTGACCGAAGCGCCGGCCTCTTCAAGAGCAGCCTTCGCCTTGTCGGCGGTCTCCTTGTTGGCGCCCTCGAGGACGGCCTTGGGAGCACCGTCGACGACGGCCTTGGCCTCACCCAGGCCGAGCGAGGTGAGCTCGCGGACGACCTTGATGACCTGGATCTTCTTGTCGCCGACCGTCTCGAGGATGACGTCGAAGGAATCCTTGACCTCTTCCTCCTCGGCGGGGGCGCCACCGGCGGGTGCGCCGGCCGCGGCGACCGCGACGGGGGCAGCTGCGGTGACGTCGAAGGTCTCCTCGAAGGCCTTCACGAACTCGCTGAGCTCAATGAGGGTGAGCTCCTTGAACGCGTCGAGCAGCTCCTCAGTGCTGAGCTTTGCCATGATGTTTCTCCTTGATTGGGGTTTCGCTTATGCCGGGGCCCGATGTCAGGCCGCGGACTCCTGCTTCTCGCGCAGTGCGTCGACCGTGCGAACGGCCTTCGACGGAAGCGCGTTGAA
Source organism: Microbacterium sp. Z6_144 (assembly GCF_057197625.1). Lineage (NCBI taxonomy): Bacteria > Bacillati > Actinomycetota > Actinomycetes > Micrococcales > Microbacteriaceae > Microbacterium > Microbacterium sp. Z6_144. The sequence continues at coordinate 872,949 of NZ_JBXVPT010000001.1, read as the reverse complement.
GACGTATGCCGCCTTGGTCATCGAGGCCTTCATCGCACCGGCGAGCTTCGCCAGCAGGACTTCACGGCTTTCGAGATCGGCGAGCTTGTTGACCTCATCCGCGGTCAGGGAGGCACCGTCGAAGTACCCGCCCTTGATCACGAGAAGAGGGTTAGCCCTGGCGAAGGTGCGCAGACTCTTGGCCACGGTGACCGGGTCACCGTGGACGAAGGCGATGGCCGACGGACCCTTGAGTTCGTCGTCCAGGCCGGTGACCCCCGCGTTGTTCGCGGCGATCCTGGTCAGCGTGTTCTTCACCACGGCGTATTCCGCGTCCTGACGAATGCTGTTACGCAGCTCCTTGAGCTGGGCAACCGTCAGACCGCGGTACTCGGTCAGCAGAACGGCGGTCGAGTCCTCGAAGTTCTTCGTGAGCTCGGCGACCGATGCATCCTTCTGCGCCATGGCCACTCCTTGTGTGTACGAGACGCTCCGCGATGGCGAGGCGTCGGGCCGCAGCATCCGGTGTTCTCGACCCCAGGAAAACAGAAGAGCTCCGGCGCAAGCGCACGGAGCTCGATTCCCGATCCGGGAAGTCGTTCGTACACCTGCGCGGGCCCCTGCTTTCGCAGAGCTTCGATCGTCATGCGCTGGCGCGCACGCCGATGACCGGCGGTCTTTGGCTTCCTCCCAGCATACGCGCCCTCCCCTCCCCCGCCAAATCCCGCTCCACCCCCACCGAGCGAACGGCTTCTCACCGACCGCACGGCCTGATCTCGCAGCAACATCGTGCATTCGGTGGGGAGCCGTACGCTCGCGCTCAGCGGGGCGGGTAGATCCCGAAGGCCGCGAGTCGCGCGCCGAGCGACGCCGGGGTGTCGATGTGCGCGTCGCCCCACCTCGCGAAGCGCCGATGCGTGGTGCCGCGGATCCAGTCCTCTCGGGTCTTCTCCGCGAGCATGACCTGCTCCACCGTGCGACCCGACCGCATCGCTTCATCGAGGTACTTCATCGCGCCGTCGAACTCGCCCCATGCGCCGGCCTCATCCAACCCGATGTCGACCCAGTACCAGCCGCCGTTCGGCGAGCGGACGGGCACCTGCAGACGCAGCACGCGAAAGCCGAGCCGCAGGAGCTGGAGCCTGCTGACGCTCTCCCCGGGCAGCTGCGCGCGCCCGTCGGCGATCTCGGTGATCCAGCGGGCCTGGCGCACGCCCCGTGCACCCGCGGCGTTGCGGAGCCGACGGAATTGATCCTCACGCCACTGTTCAGCGCTGTCCTCGTCGTAGTGGTGACCGCGGACGGCGACCTGACGAAGAGCGGCGTCGGCCACGGCGAGAGCCGCCTCTGGCGAGAGGACCCGCGTGAGGTCGAACGTCGTCCTGGCCAGGGTGGTGCACCGGATGCCGTTCACCACCGTCACGTCGTCATCCGCGAGCACGTGCACATGCCGCATGACGTCTTCTCCGCTGGAGATGCGCCCCGCGTGAGGCGTCGTGAGGTGCACCCGCGGGAGCGCCGTGCGGTACAACGGCAGGTCGTGCAGGACTCCGGCCGAGTGGTGGGATGCTGCGGCTCCGGCGCTCCGACCGTCGCGAGCCACGGCGGTGACATGCAGGAGATGGCGCGATTCGGGCCACAGCTCATTCCATAGCACGCTGTCGACCCACCACCCGCGCCTGACCTTCCGCAGTTCGCCGGCCCTGGTGAGAGCGACGAGTTCACGCTCGCCCACGCCGAGGAGCCGATAGTGCTCTCGGCTTCGCAGGGCGGCCCCGGCTTCCTCCTGAGCGAGTTTGCGCATCCTCCCACCCCAGCCCCCCGCGCCCCCTCGCGCCCCGCTTTCCTCCCCTCTGTGCAAACCCCCCGCCGCCCGCCCCCCTGTGGAGGAGCCACGCCCATCGCCGAGCGCACCACTTCGCACCGAACGCACGACGTATCAGCGCCGGAAAGCCGTGCGCTCGGTGAGATGCCGTGCGATCGGGGGCGGGGCGGGGGCGGGGCGGGGCCGCGCGGGCGGGACCCCGGGGGGCGGCGGGTCGGGCGGGCGGCTTCGGGTGCGGGGGTTAGGGTCGAAGACATGTCCCCCGACCTCGTCTCGCGCAGCCCGCAGCTGGCGGCGCGGATCGTGGCGGACTCGCGCGACCGCGTCGCGTGGATCCGGGCGCGATCGCGGGGCATCACGGCCACGGATGTCGCGGCCCTCACCGGCCCGGGCTCCATCCCCCGCGCCGCCGACGCGAAGCTGATGGGCTCGGGATTCTCCGGCAACGCCTACACCGCGCACGGCCGGCTGCGCGAGCCCGAGATCGCGGCATGGGTGGCTGCGACCCACGGCATCCAGCCGTCCTCGGCGCTCTTCCACGCCGTCGTGGAGAAGCGGCACCTCGCCACACCCGACGGCGTGACCGTGGATGCGGCCGGCCGCGTCGTGCTCGCGGAGATCAAGACGACCAACAAGACCTGGCGCAGCATTCCTCGCACGTACCTGCGACAGGTGTGGTGGCAGCAGCACGTCCTCGGCGCCGACCGCACCCTGGTCGCCTGGGAGGTGCACGACGCTTTCGTGCCCGTCGACGACGAGCCGCGCTGCCAGTGGATCGACCGCGACGAACGCGAGATCGCGAAGCTCGTGGGACTCGCCACCGCGCTCATCGACGAATTGCACCGGCGCACCACGACGGCACGCGCGGATGCGGCGCCACAGAGCACCGCATCCCGCCCCCGAGAGGCGTTCCGGGCACTCGCTCTGGCCGAGTAGTTCGTTGACATAAGTCAAGCAAGAGGCGTATCGTTGACAGAAGTCAACGATCGCGCCGTCGTCGTCGCGGACCCCCTCTTCGGCGAAAGGCCCGCATGGCTCTCGACACCCCCGTGACGGATTCCCCGCGTCGCGTCCTCCCCGCCCTCCTCGGGCTGCTGCTGGGAATGTTCGTATCGATGCTGGCGTCCACGGTCGTCTCGACCTCCCTGCCGGTCATCGTGCACGACCTCGACGGCGACCAGGCCGTCTACACGTGGGTGGTCACGGCCACCCTCCTGACGACGGCCATCTCCACGCCGATCTGGGGCAAGCTCGCCGACCTGTTCAACCGCAAGCTGCTCATCCAGATCGCCATCGTGATCTTCGTGCTCGCCACCGCCGCCGCCGGGTTCTCGCAGAACCCCGAGACGCTCATCGCCTTCCGCGCGGTCCAGGGCTTGGGCGCGGGCGGGCTCGCCGCCCTGAGCCAGGTCATCATGGCCGACATCATCAGCCCGCGTGAGCGCGGCCGTTACATGGGACTGTTCGGTGCTGTCATGGCGGTGGCCACCGTGGGCGGGCCGCTCCTGGGCGGCCTCATCACCGACGCGTTCGGATGGCGCTGGAACTTCTTCGTCGCCCTCCCCTTCGCCGTCGCCGCGCTCGTCATCCAGCAGCGCACTCTGCACCTGCCGAAGCATCCGCCCCGGAAGGCCCGCATCGACTACCTCGGCATCGTCTTCCTCGCCGCGGCGGTCTCGCTGCTGCTCATCTGGATCACCAACGCCGGGCAGAATTATGAGTGGGCCAGCACCGAGACCGCACTCATGGTCGGCGGGGCAGCCCTGGCCACCATCCTCTTCATCGTCACGGAGCTGAAAGTCTCCGAGCCGCTGATCCCCCTGAGCCTCTTCCGCAACACCACGTTCACCCTCGCCGTCATCGCCTCCATCGCCACGGGCCTGGCCATGTTCGGCACGTCGGTGTACCTCAGCCAGTACATGCAGCTCGCCCGCGGCGCTTCGCCCACCGAGGCGGGCCTGCTCACCATCCCGATGATCGCCGGGCTCCTGATCGCCTCCGTCGTCGTCGGCGCACTGATCACCCGGTTCGGAAGGTGGAAGGCCTACGTGGTGCTCGGGGCGGTGCTGTTGATCGCCGGCTCGTTCCTGCTCTCGACGATCCACTACGACACGTCGCTCGTCCTCGTCGGGATCTACATGTTCCTCCTCGGCGCCGGCGTCGGCATGACGATGCAAAACCTCGTGCTCATCGTCCAGAACACCGCCGAGCCGTCGGTGCTCGGCACGGCCAGTTCGGGCGTGGCGTTCTTCCGCAGCCTCGGCGGCACGGTCGGCGTCTCCGTCATGGGCGCGACGGTCGCCGCCTCCGTGAGCTCCCTCCTGGCGGGCCGCAAGGAGGAGATCGCGGCGGCCATCGCCGGCCTCGGGGCCGATGGCGCGGGCGTCGCCGAGCAGTTGCGCTCCGGCGCGCTCCCGCAGGTCTCGGCGTTGCCCGAGGTCGTCCGGGTCATCGTCGAAGACGTCTACGCCGCCTCGATCGCCCAGGCGTTCCTCATCGCCGTCCCCGTGGCCGTGCTGAGCCTGCTGGCGATCGTCTTCCTGCCGAACCACCCCCTCACCCGGATGACCACCGCCGAGCGGATTGCCGCCAGCGAAGCCGATCTCGCGACGGTGTCGGCCGCGGAGGGGATGGCTGCCCTGGCCGCCACGGGGTCCGTGCCGGCAGCGCCTCGCCAGCCGGCGCGCCGCGGCCGGGACATCGGCGAAGATGGCTGACGTGACCGTGCCCGACTCCCCCGTGCCCGACTCCCCCGCATCCGACTCCCCCGCGCTCGCCCACGGCGATGACCGCGCCGAGGCGATCCGGGCGCTGGAGGGCTCCTTCTCCGAACTGGTCACCGTCTTCCGCCGCCTCCTCTCGGAAGCCGCGGAGACCGCCAGCCCGGGAATGCTGCCGGGAACGTTCAAGGTGCTCTCCTCCGTCCAGCGCGTGGGCCCCGTGACCCTGTCGGCGCTCGCGGAGCGATTGAGCGCCGACAAGGGCCTGACCAGTCGCAGCGCCACCGAGCTGGAGGCCCTCGGCCTCGTCACGCGTACCGCCGACCCAACCGACCGGCGCTCGCGTCTCATCGCGATCACGCCCCTGGGCACGGAGCGGTTGGAGGCAGCCCGCGCCCCGCACGGCGGCCGCCTGGTCGCCGCGCTGGACGGATGGTCGACCGACGACATCCGCCACGCCGCCGTCCTCCTGTCGGCACTGGCCAACGGCCGGCCACCCGGCGAGTCGCCCTGACACGGTAGCTCCGCCCCCTCCCGCGGCGCGGAGCTTCTCCGCACAGTGACGCCCGTGTAACACCGGCGAGACATTGCTCGGGTTGACTGGGCTCGTCCCCAGCACCAGTGCTGCCGACGCCGACTGCACGGAAGGAGCGACGGATGAGATTTCGGCCGCTGCACCCCGAGTCCACTCCGACGGACACCGTGCTGGCGCCTCCCCCCACGCCGCCGGCGCGCATGCGTGCTTCCCTGTTCGATCGTGGCGGGAACGCGAGCCTGCACACCGGCGAGGTGGATGTTCCGACGCCGGTCCTCAGCGAGGTGCTCGTGCGGGTGGTCGCGGCCGGGGTGAATCCCATCGATGCCAAGACGCGCCACGGCGCCGGCGTCTCGGCAGCGATCGCCCAGTATCCCTCGACGCTCGGGTACGACTTCAGCGGCGTGGTGGTGAAGGCGCCGTTCGAGGCGTACCCCTTCCCCGCGGGCACCGAGGTGTTCGGGATGGCGGCGTTCCCCCGCGCGTCGGGGACCTACGCCGAGTACGTCGTCGCGTCCGCCCTGTCGATCGCGCGCAAGCCCGCCTCCCTCTCCCACGTCGAGGCGGCGGGCGTCCCGCTGGCGGCCCTGACGGCGTGGGGCGCTGTCGTGGAGACCGCGCTGGCGCACGAGGGACAGCGCATCCTCATCCATGCCGGCAGCGGCGGCGTCGGACATTTCGCCATCCAGTTCGCCGCGTATTTCGGTGCGCATGTGACCGCCACCGGCTCCGCGCGCAACGCCGACTGGCTGCGCGATCTGGGAGCGGCCGTCGTGCTGGATCACGCGACGCAGCGCTTCGAAGACATGGCGGGCGACATGGACGTCGTGATCGACCTCGTGGGCAACGCCGACGACGACACCGGAACGCGTTCCCTCCGCGTGCTGCGGTCCGGAGGTCTCCTGATCGAGGTGCCCACCGGCGGCTGGCCGGACTTCGCCGAGGCGGCAGCGGCGGCGGGGGTGCGGGCGACGAGCTACAAGGTCATCCCCGACGGCGGGGTGCTGGCCACCATCTCGCGACTGCTGGACTCCGGAGCGGTGCAGGTCTACGTCGACCAGGTGTTCGATCTCGACGACGCCGCCGCCGCACACGTGGAGCTGGAACGCGGTCACACGCGCGGCAAGCTCGTCCTCCGCGTGAGCGACTGAGGCTGAGCGAGCACCCGACGCGCTTCGGCGACGAGTTCATCGGCGATGGCGTCCAGCAGGGGCGAGGTGAGATTCCACTGCTGCCAGAACAGCGGAACGTCCACCGGCGGACCACCGAGCCGAACGAGGGCACCGGAGGCGAGATGCTCCGCCGACTGCAAGCGCGGGAGGAGCCCCCACCCGAGGCCGAGACGGATGGCCGTGGCGAAGTCGGCCGACGCGGGAACCAGATGCCGCGGCGGGGCGCCGGTCACGCCGCGCGCGGCGAGCCAGCGCGATTGCAGGTCGTCACGTCGGTCGAAATCCACGACCGGCGCACTTCCGAGGGCATCGGCGTCGGCACCGTCGGGGAACCACCGTGCGGCGAACCCCGCGCCGGCGAGGGCCTCGTAGCGCAGCATCCCGAGCGGTCGCACGCGACAACCGGCGACGGGCGATTCCCGTGACGTGACCGCCCCCATGACGGTGCCCGATTCCAGGAGACCGGCGGTGAAGTCCTGGTCGTCGCGGTGCAGCTCGAACACGACCTGCCGCCGCTCGGTCAGACGTGCCAGCGGCGCGAGGAACCACGTGGCGAGCGAGTCGGCGTTGACGGCGAGCGGTACGACGGCCGCTCCCGATCCGTCGGCGCCGATGTCGGCGAGCGCATCGTGCTCGAGGAGGTCGAGCTGACGGGCCAGGCGCACGATGGCGCGGCCCGCGTCGGTGGCCTGCACGGGTTTGGTGCGGACGAGAACCACCCGCCCGAGGCGCTCCTCCAAGGCCCGCACCCGCTGACTCACGGCGGACGGTGTGAGCGAAAGGCGCCGCGCCGCGGCCTCGAGGGTTCCCTCGTCGAGGATCACCGCGAGGGTTCGCGCGAGGTCGAGAGGCACGGACATGAAGTAATACTAAAGGTTATGAAGAATCCTGAACTGTACTCGCTGCCGTCGACGCCGTAGCGTCGCGGTGTGATCACCTCCCTGGCAGCCGGGTTCGGCGTCGGCCTCTCGCTCATCGTCGCGATCGGCGCGCAGAACCTCTTCGTCCTGCGGCAGGGAGTCCGCCGCGAGCACGTGGTCGCGGTGGCGATGATCTGCGCCGCGTCGGATGCCGCGCTCATCGCGCTCGGCGTCTCCGGCATCGGGCTCGTGCTGGAGGCTGCGCCGTGGCTGGTGGATGTCATCCGGTGGGCCGGCGCGCTCTTCCTCGTCGGCTACGGCCTGCTGGCCGCCCGCCGCGCACTGCGACCGAACGGCCAGGCGCTCCAGGCGGGCCCGCCGACGACCGCGACCGCGGCGCCGGATGCCCGTGGCGTGAGCACGCGCGTGCGCCTGGCTCCGGTGGTCTTGACCTGCCTGGCGCTGACGTGGCTCAACCCCCACGTCTACCTCGACACCGTCTTCCTCCTCGGCTCGGTGGCGAGCACGCACGGCGATGACCGGTGGGTGTTCGCGGCGGGGGCGATGGCCGCGAGCATCCTGTGGTTCTTCGGGCTCGCCTTCGGTGCGCGGTTCCTCGGTCGGTGGCTGGCCACCCCGAAAGCGTGGCGCATCCTGGACGCCGTCATCGCCGTCGTGATGATCGGGATCGCGGTAAGTCTCGTGCTCCCGCACTGACGCGGTGCACCGCGTACGCGACGATGGGGGGATGAAGCGTCTTCACGTGATCGTCCGCGGGACAGTGCAGGGCGTCGGATTCCGGTACTCCACGCACGTTCAGGCGCGGAGGGCCGGCGTCACGGGCTGGGTGCGCAATCGCCGAGACGGCAGCGTCGAGGCCGAGATCCAAGGCGAGTCCGAGGCCGTGGACACCCTGCTCGGGTGGATGCGGCAGGGCCCGCCGGGATCGGAGGTCAGCGCTGTGGAAGCATCCGAGGTGCCGGCCGCGGCGGACGCCTCGTTCGAGGTGCGCCCGAGCGAGTAACCCCGACCGGAGCCCGCTCGAGGACCCTCACCCCCCGTCGAGAGGGCGGAGGATCCGGTCGACGAACCGGCGCGTGCGCTCGTGCGCCGGTCGCGTCAGGATCTGGGCGGGGGTACCCCGCTCGACGATGAGGCCGTGGTCGAAGAACAGCACCTCATCGGCCACCTGCCGGGCGAAACCCAGCTCGTGCGTCACGATCATCATCGTCCAGCCTTCATCGGCCAGTTCGCGGAGGACGAGCAGCACCTCCCCGACGAGTTCGGGATCGAGCGCGCTGGTCGGCTCGTCGAAGAGCAGAAGGTCGGGTTTCAGCGCGAGAGCCCGGACGATGCCGACCCGCTGCTGCTGCCCACCCGACAGTTCGAACGGATAGGCGTCGCGCTTGTCGCCCAGGCCGACGCGATCCAGCAGCGCCTCCGCCTGGGCGACGGCCTCGCCCCTGGCCGTGCGGTGAGCGTGCACCGGGCCCTCGACGACGTTCTCGATCACGGTGCGGTGGGGGAACAGGTTGTGATGCTGGAACACCATCGCCGACCGATCGCGCAGCGCCCGCCGGTCCGCCTTCGTCCCCCGGCGCGAGAAGTCCACGGCGGGGCCGCCGTCGAAGTCGACGATGCCGGCGTCGGCGACCTCGAGGCCGTTCAGGCACCGCAGCACCGTCGTCTTCCCCGACCCGCTGGGGCCGATGAGGACGACGACCTCACCACGACGCACCTCGAAGTCGACCCCGCCGAGCACGAGATCCCGCCCGAAGCTCTTGGTCAGTCCGCTCACGCGCAGGAGCGGCCGATCGACGGGTCCGGCCGCCGGGGCGAGCGGGTCGCCACCGGGAGCATCAGTGGGCGACATAGCGATCCAGCTTCCTCTCGATCCCGCTCTGACCGCTGGAGAGCACGAGGCAGAACAGCCAGTAGATAGCGGCGGCTTCGAGGTAGACGACCATGAACTCATAGGTGAAGGCCGCGATGTTCTCCGCCCGCCGGAACAGCTCGGTCACGAGGATGAGCGACGCGAGGGACGTGTCCTTCACGAGCGAGATGAAGGTGTTCGACAGCGGCGGCACCGACACGCGGGCCGCCTGAGGCAGCACGACGCGCGTCAGGGTCTTGCCCGGTGACAGCCCCACGGTGTGCGCGGCCTCCCACTGCCCCTTCGGCACCGAGAGGATGGCCGCGCGGATGACCTCGGCGGCGTACCCGCCGACGTTCAGGGAGAACGCGATGATCGCCGCCGGCCACGGATCGATCACCACGCCCACCGACGGCAGCCCGTAGAAGATCACGAAGAGCTGGACGAGCAGCGGCGTCCCACGGATCACCGAGATGTACAGGCGCGCGATGGCCGACAGCAGCGGGTTCGGGGAGAGCCGCACGAGCGCCACCCCCAGGGCGAGCACCAGGCCGAGGGCGAACGAGGCGAGGGCGAGCGGGATCGTGCCGGTGAGGCCCGCCAGCAGCAGCGGCCAGAACGAGTCGACGATGAGCGTCCACGTCTCATCCATGGTGTCCTTCCCGGGCAGCTGGATCCGCTCGCCGCTCAGGCTCGGGCAGGCGATGCAGAGACGTTACTCTGTGACGTCCGCGCCGAAGTACTTCTCGCTGATCTCCGCGAGCACGCCCTCGTCCCGCAACTCGGCGAGGGCGGCGTTGACCTCCTCGACGAGCGCGTCCTTGTCCTGGGTGAAGGCCAGCGCGTTGTATGCGGGGTCGTCGGTCTCGGCGGCGATCTTCAGCCCGCTCGGCCCTTCGTTCTTCTCGTAGTCGAGGAAGGTGAGGTTGTCGTTGACGGTCGCGTTCACGCGCCCTTGCTGCAGCAGAGCAACGGCCTGCGCCCAGCCCTCGACGGCTTCCACGGTCGCGCCGCTGTCGGTGGCCAACTCGTACCAGTTGCTGGTGAGCGACTGGGCTGTGGTCTTCCCGTCCAGGTCGTCGAAGCTCGTGATGGAGTCGTCGTCCGCCCGCACGACGATCACTCCGGGAGACACCGTGTAGGGCTCGCTGAAGAGGTACTTCTCCTCGCGCTCCGCGTTGATGGACACCTGGTTCGCGATCACGTCGAACCGGCCGGCGTCGAGGCCGGCGAAGATCGCGTCCCACTGCGTCTCGCGGAAGCGGACCTCCAGGCCGAGCTTGTCGGCGACCGCCTCCGCGATCTCCACGTCGAATCCGACGAGGTCTCCAGAGGCGTCATGGAAGCTGAACGGACGGTAGGTGCCCTCGGTCGCGACCGTGAGCGTGCCGGCGTTTACCAGACCGTACTGGTCACCGGCGGGCGTCGCACCCGGTGAGGCTCCGCCACTGCACGAGGCCAGGCCCAGCGCTGCGGACAAGATCAGAGCGGCGGCGACGGTCGGACGGCGACGAGACATGCGGGTTTCCTGACGTGTGACGGCGGTGCGGGTCGGCGACCCGCGGGATTCTCGAGTACAACACGGCTGGGACCCGGTTCATGCCATCGTGACGCCGCGTTGCAGGCGACGGCCTGCCTGACGGACGAAGGGCCCCACCCGGAGGTGGAGCCCTTCGTGACGAGCGCGTCGGAGCGTCAGGCGATGACGTTGACGTCCAGCGGGATGCCGGGGCCGAACGTCGTCGACACCGAACCCTTCTGGATGTAGCGGCCCTTCGCGCTGGACGGCTTCAGACGGACGATCTCCTCGAGCGCCGTCTGCAGGTTCTCGTCGAGCTGGTCAGCCGAGAACGAGGCCTTGCCGACGACGAAGTGCACGTTGGCGTGCTTGTCGACGCGGAACTCGATCTTTCCGCCCTTGATCTCCTCGACGGCCTTCGCCGGGTTCGGAGTGACCGTTCCGGTCTTCGGGTTCGGCATGAGACCGCGGGGGCCCAGCACCTTGCCGAGGCGACCGACCTGGCCCATGAGCTCGGGCGTGGAGACGGCGGCGTCGAAGTCGGTCCAGCCACCGGCGACGCGCTCGATGAGCTCGGCGCCGCCGACCTCATCGGCGCCCGCGGCGATCGCGGCCTCGGCCGCGGGGCCGGTTGCGAACACGATGACGCGGGCGGTCTTGCCCGTGCCGTGCGGGAGCATGACGGTGCCGCGGACCATCTGATCGGCCTTGCGCGGGTCGACGGCGAGCTTGAGCGCGACCTCGACGGTCGAGTCGAACTTCTTCGAACCGGTCTCCTTCGCGAGGGCGACGGCCTCGGTCGGAGTGTAGAACTTGTCAGCCGAGATCTTCTCGGCGGCGGCGCGGAACGCCTTGGACTTGGTAGCCATGTTCGTGCCCCTCAGCTCTCGACCGTGATGCCCATGGAACGGGCGGTGCCGGCGATGATCTTCGCTGCGGCCTCGATGTCGTTCGCGTTGAGATCCGGCTGCTTGGTCTCGGCGATCTGGCGCACCTGCTCCTTGGTGAGCTTGCCGACCTTGGTGGTGTGCGGGGTCTGCGACCCCTTCGCAACACCGGCGGCCTTCTTGATGAGCTCGGCGGCGGGCGGGGTCTTCAGGATGAAGGTGAAGCTGCGGTCCTCGTAGACGGTGATCTCCACGGGGATGACGTTGCCGCGCTGCGACTCGGTCGCGGCGTTGTACGCCTTGCAGAACTCCATGATGTTCACACCGTGCTGACCGAGCGCGGGCCCGATCGGCGGTGCGGGGTTGGCGGCGCCGGCGTTGATCTGGAGCTTGATCAGGCCGGTCACCCTCTTCTTGGGTGCCATTCGTTTCCTCACTGTCGTGCGCCCCGGGGGCGCGCTGCCACGAACCAGGCGAATCCTGGCAGTGGTGGGGGTCGTCATCCGATACGGACAACCACCCAAGTATAGCCGCGTGCGGTGCGCGGCGGCACTCAGGCCGGCGTCACCCGCAGCGTGCGCACCTCCCACCCGCCCAGCGCGAGCGGGACGGCGCCGTCCTCGACGGTCACATCCTCGAGGTCATCCTCCAGGAGCGTCGCCTCGCGCACGCGCCGCACCGGCAGAGCGAAGCGCACGCTGGTGTGCACGCGCCGGCCGACCGGCTCGTACAGGCGCACCACCAGATCGCCCGAGCGGTCGGCGGCGAGCTTGACGGAGGAAACCACGACCCCGGGACCTGCGACGACCAGCGGCAGGACCTCGTCCGCGCCGTGCACGGTGCGCACCGGCACGTTCATCGAGATGCCCTCCGCCGTTGCGCTCTCCAGATCTGCGCCGACCACCAGGCCGAACCGGTGGGTCTGCTCCCCCTGGTCGGTCTGCGGGTCGGGGAATCGCGGTGCGCGCAGAAGCGACAGCCGCACCGTCGTGGTGACCCCCTCCGCGCCGGAGGACCGGGCGGTGTCGTATCCGTACACGGAGTCGTTGACGAGCGCGACGCCGAATCCCGGTTCCTCCACGAGCACGAACCGGTGCATCGAGGTCTCGAACTTGGCGGCCTCCCACGACGTGTTGGTGTGGGTCACCCGCCGGTGCGCACCGAACTGCGTCTCGGCGGCGGTGTGCTCGGCGCGCACGTCGAGGGCGAAGGCGACCTTGAGGAACTTCTCGGTCTCGTGCCAGTCGGTGATCTGGTCGATGACGAGGGTCCGAGAGCCCGGGGCCAGGGACAGCACCTGGGTGACGGCGGAGGACGAGAACGACCGGCGCACCGTCACACGGGCAGCCCCGTCTTCGCCGCGGTCCGCGGTGATCGCCTCCACCTCCGTCAGATCGGTGACCGCGTTGCGGTAGAAGCGGTCGACGTCCCACGCGTCCCACATATTGGGGAAATCCTGATGCAGCTGCAGCAGGTTGCCGACGCCGCCGGGGGCGATCGCCTCCCGGCCGGTGGCGAGGTCGACCGCGGAGGAGATGAGTCCGGTCGGCTCGACCCGGACGCGGATCACGCCGTTGTCCAGGATGATCGCGCCATCCCGCTCCGTGAGGTCCACCGGCCCATCGGGCTGCGCCGCCACCGACACCGCGAGCGGGCCGACGCCCAGGCGCGTCACGGGCGCGGCGTTCACCGTCATCGTCGTCGACCCGGGTCCGGTGAGCACATCCAGCGCGCGGCGGATGAGGTCTTCCGCACCCGCGCGTACTCGCGCGTACTCGGCCACCGCCTCCCGGTGGACCCACCCGATCGAGGTGCCCGGGAGGATGTCGTGGAACTGGTGCAGCAGCACGGTCTGCCACAGCCCGTCGATCTCCTCGTAGGGGTAGTCCGCCCCGGTGCGCACGGCAGCGGTGGCCCACCACAGTTCCGCCTCGAGCAGCAGGTGCTCCGAGCGGCGGTTGCCCTGCTTGGTGCGGTGCTGCGACGTGAGGGTGCCACGGTGAAGCTCGAGGTAGAGCTCCCCCACCCACACCGGCGGCTCGGCCACTTCGGCGCGCGCCTGCGCGAAGAACGCGTCGGGATGCTGCCACGACACCCGCGGGGCGCCCTCGAGGTCGGCGAACCGCTGCGCGCGGCCCACCATCTCCCGCGTCGTGCCGCCGCCGCCGTCGCCCCAGCCCACGGGCGCGATGGACTCGGTCGCGACGCGATTCTCTCGGAACTGACGCGAGGCGAGGGAGAGTTCGGCGGCCGAGAGGCGCGAGTTGTACGTGTCCATCGGCGGGAAGTGCGAGAAGACGCGTGACCCGTCGATGCCCTCCCACAGGAACGTGTGGTGGGGGAACTTGTTCACCTGGTTCCAGGAGATCTTCTGCGTGAAGAACCACTCGAATCCGGCGCGGCGAAGCAGCTGCGGGAGCGCCGGCGAGTATCCGAAGCTGTCGGGGAGCCACACCCCGGCGGAGCGGATGCCGAACTCCTGCTCGAAGAACCGCTGTCCGTAGAGGAACTGGCGCACGAGTGCTTCGCCGTGCGGCATCACGGTGTCGGATTCGACCCACATCCCGCCCAGCGGGAGGAACCGCCCGTCGGCCACGGCGCGCTTCACGCGGTCGTAGATTTCCGGACGATGCTCCTTGAGCCACGCGTACTGCTGGGCGCTGGACATCCCGAAGAGGAAGTCATCCGTCTCGTCGATCAGTTCGGTCATCGACGATGCGGTGCGGGCGACCTTGCGGATCGTCTCGCGCACCGGCCACAGCCACGCGGAGTCGATGTGCGCATGACCGATGGCGCGCACGCGGTGCGCGGAGTGCTCGGCGGGTGCGGCCAGCACTCCGGCCAGCGCGCCGCGCGCCGCAGCGGCGGTTCCGGGGATGTCCTGAAGGTCGAGGACGTCCAGCGCGTCATCCAGGGCCTGCAGGATGCGCATGCGGCGTGGGCCCTGACCGAGCTCGGCCTGCAGCTCCACGAGCACCTCGACGTCGAGCGCGAGTTCGTGCACGTCCCGCTCGAAGACGACGAGGTCCATGCGCCGCGTCGTGTACAGCGGCCGTGACGATGAGGTGAGGATGTCGCCCTGCTGAGTGGGGAGGAAGGGATGGTGGTCCAGCAGCACGGGGTTCGCTGCCGCCTCCAGGTACAGCTCCACGCTCTCCCCGCCCTGGGCGGCCTCGGCGACCGGTGCCCACTGGTTGCGGGGGTTGAGCGACTTCACCGGCGTGCCGTCGGCCCGGTAGACGAGCCCCTCGCACTGGAACCCCGTCATGGTCGGGTCGAAGCCCAGATCGACGTGCACCTCCACGCGCCGCCCGCGCCACTCCGCCGGCACGGTGCCGGTGAGTCGGAACCACGTGGTGCCCCACGCCGGGCCCCACGGCGTACCGACCTCGTACGGCGTGTACTCCAGGGCGAATCCCTCGGCCGCCGTCACCGGCTCCCCGGGGAGGGCGGCGGCTTCCACCGTCAGCGGGGTCGCATGCGAGTACACCGCCGGCAGGATGCGCTCGGCCAGCGCGCGGGTCGCGCGGCCGACGGTCAGGGGGATGTCGTCGTGCATGACAGCAGTGTCCTTCGTGGCGGGTGTCAGGGAGTGGTCGCGGGGCGGTTCACCGGCAGTCGCGACCCGGCGACGCGGGCAGGCGGCGTCCGCACGGTGGTGATCCCCCGATCATTCTGCTCCGTCTCGCCCACGCGGGACGCCAGGATGATCTGCGGCGCGTCGCCCTCCGCTTCGGTCAGTCGCAACCACTCCGCTGCGAAGGCACCACCCGGAGCGCAGGCCGAGCGGAACGGCCCCGCGTCATCCAGAATCAGCGCGGAGCTCGACGGCGCGGGCGCAGGCGCGTCCCGCAGTTCCCGGACGACCTGTGCGAAACGCCGACCGGTGGGCTTGAGCTCTCCATCCGCGGTGAACAACCCGAGGTCGTATTCCAGTTCGGGGAAGTCCAGGAGCGTTCGCGACACGTCGTGCGAGCACCACCAGGTCACCGCCGACAGCGACGGCGTGGTCACCGCATGACGGACGGTCGCGTCGAGGAACGCGGGGGTGTCCGCCACCTCGAGGACATTGGTCGGAGCGCCCACCTCCTGGAGCCAGTTCGGGCGACCCGGCTCGGGATTGAACGCGGCGGCCAGGTGCAGCAGGTACTCCGCGTGACGCACCGACCCGGCCCCCAGCCCCCCGGCCAGCTGCGCGGACCCGTTGAACACCCACGAGTGGGTGATCGTCGCATCCCCGACCTCGGCGGCGTGGGTGGGCAGGAAGGGTTGCGCCTCGTCGTACCAGGTGGCGTCAAAGAGAGCGGCGGTGACCAGCGCGGCGCTCCCCGCGCCGGCGAGCCCCTCGCGGGCCGCCGCGACCATGGTCACCAGCCACGCGCGGGCGCCCTCGGCATCCACCGCGTGCGGGGTGGGATGCGGCGGCGCGGCGAACTGGTTGATCTCGTTGCCGAGCGTCACCCCGAGCAGGTTCGACCGGTCGGCCAGTGCCGCTGCCGCGGCCCGCACGTAGCCGGCGGTGGAGGCGACGACCTCGGCGTCGGTGAACATGTTGCGCCGGTGCCAGCTCTCCAGCCACGACGGCACGAAATCGAAGCTCGAGAGGTGCCCCTGCAGCAGATCGACGTTGACGTCGAGCCCATGCTCGGCCGCGACGTCCACGAGCGCCACCACGTCCGCCAGCGCCCTTTCGCGGATGAGCCCGCGGTTGGGCTGCACGAGCGGCCACAGCGGAAAGATCCGGATGTGATCGACGCCCAGGGAGGCTACGGCCTCCAGGTCGCGGTGGGCGTCGTCGGTGCGGAAATCGAGCCACGAGTGGAACCACCCTCGGGAGGGCGTGTAGTTGACACCGAAGCGCGTCATCCCTTCACCCCGCCTTCCTCGACCCCGCGGAAGAAGTAGCGCTGCAGCACGGCGAAGATCACGGCGATGGGGATGAAGGCGATCATCGTCCCCGCCGCGATCAGGCGCTGGTTCGTGCTGAATGTGCCCTGCAGGTACTGCAGCCCCACGGTGAGCGTGTACTGATCGGGCGAGGTGAGCACGATCAGCGGCCAGAGGAAGTCGTCCCATGCGGCGATGAACGAGAAGATCGCCACGACAGCGAGCGTGCCGTACACCGCGGGGAGCCCGATGTGCCGGAGGCGCTGCCACGCATTGGCGCCGTCGACGATCGCGGCCTGATCGACCTCGTCGGGGATGTTGCGGAACGCGTTGTACATCAGCAGGACGTTCAGGACCGCCGCCATGCTGGGAAGCGCGACGCCGAGGAGCGTGTCGGCGAGGCCCAGTTCCTTCACCGTGACGAACTGCGCGATGATCGTCACCTCACCGGGCAGCACGAGTGCCCCGATGAAGGCGGCGAGCACCACGGGGCGGCCGCGGAAGCGCAGCCGCGCGAGCGCGTATCCGGCGAGGGTGGCGAAGACGATGTTGCCGCCGACGGTCAGCGCGGCCACGGTGAGCGAGTTGCCGATGTACTGCCACACCGGGATGGCGTCCGCGACGGCACCGTAGTTCCCGAGGGTCGGCTGCGTCGGCAGGAAGCTCGGCGTTCGCGTGTAGATGTCTTCGCCCGGACCCTTCAGGGACGTCGAGAACTGCCACAGGAAGGGGCCGAGGGTGATGAGGAGCACGAACCCCAGGAGGAGGTACCGGAGGATTCGCTCCCCCAGTCCGATCGACGTGAACGATCGCGGACGGCGACGCGGTGGCGGTGCATCGCCGCCGAGGCCGATGAGAGGGAGGGGCGGGGTCGTCGTCGTGGTCATCGCTGCGCCCTCGCGTTCAGTCGTGCCACCACGATCAGGGGAACCAGCGTGACGACGAACAGCAGGACGCTCAGCGCGGAGGCGTAGCCGAGGTTGCCGGTGAAGCCGCGGGCGTACTGCTGGATGAGCATCACGATGGACTGGACCTGACCGCCCGGTCCTCCGGTGCCGTTGGTGAGGATGAACACCTCCGAGAACACCCGCAGCGCCGACACCGCGGTCAGCATCGCCACGAGGATCATCGTCCCCCGCACCCCCGGGACGGTGACGCTGAAGAACCGCCGAACGGCACCGGCGCCGTCCAGCGCCGCCGCCTCGTGCAGGTCGCGGCTGACATTCCCCAGCGCGGCGAGGTAGATGATCATGTAATAGCCCAGCCCTTTCCAGATGGTGAGGCTGATGGCGCTGAACAGGAGCAACCACCGGTCGGTGAGGAACGGGATGGGCGCCGCCCCCAGTGCCCGGACCATGGCGTTGATGAGACCGCGGTCATCGAGCAGCCACGTCCAGATCAGCCCGACGACCACGGCGGAGGCGATGACGGGGGTGTAGAACGCCGTCCGGAAGAAACCGATGCCGGGAAGCTTCTTCTCGACCAGGACGGCCAGGAGCAGGGGAAGCACCGTGAGCACGGGCAGGCACACGACCATGTAGATCACGCTGTTGATCAGCGCGTCGGCCACGGCCGGGTCACCCTGCATCCGGGTGAAATTCTCCACGCCGACGAAGTCGGTCTCCCCGCCCAACGGGCTGGCGTTGGTGAAGGACAGCCACAGGGTGTTCACCGCCGGCCACGCGCTGAAGCCGGCGAGCCAGATGAGTGCCGGCGCCAGCAGCAGCCAGGGCGTGAACGATCGATTGGTCCTCACGTGCCTTCCCCGTCGCTCAGCCGTCGGCGAGGAGGTCGTTCATCCGGGATTGGGCCTCCGCGAGTGCGTCCCGGCTGGCGACGGACCCCTGCATCGCGAGGGCGATCTGCTGGTCGAGGATCGTCTTCATCGCGTCGTTGACCTGCACGGGGGTGAGGTTCTCCGCCACGTTGAGAGCCTCGTTGGCGAGGATCCGAGCCTGGGCCGCGAGAGTGCCGTCGTCTTCGGAGAAGTACGGGTCGCTCTGCGACGACACCGTCGAGGGGAAGATGTTCGCCAGGTGCGCGAACTCCTCCTGGTTCTCCGCGTTGGCGAGGAACTTGGCGAAGGCCAGCGCCGTGGTCGGATTCTCGCTCTGGGCCGAGACGGCGAGTCCCTGGACGTACAGCGGCGGGGTGTCCAACGCCGGGTTGACGACGATGTTGCCCACGAGGGTGGGATTGTCGGTTTCGAAGTTGTCGAGCGCTGTTGCGCCTCCCGTCGTCCACGCGACGCGGCCCTGCGTGAACAATGTCGAGTTGCCGAGGTAGTCGCTGTTGAGCACCGAGGAGGGCATGAGGCCCTGCTGGTAGGCGTCGGCGTACCGGTCGATGAGTGCAACCGCCTCGTCGTTGTCGGCGAAGACGAACTGCGACCCGTCCTCCGACATCACCTCCACCCCCGACCGAGCGAAGTCGTCGAGAGTGGGCTTGCGGCTCATGAGGTACGTGTCGGTGCAGTTCTCGGCCATGACGGCGGCCTGCGCGAAGAGGTCGTCGACAGTCGCCGGCGGATTGGCCGAGTCGAGTCCGCAGTCATCCAGCTGGGACGCGTTCCAGTAGTTGATGTCGGTGTTGAGGTACCACGGATAGGCGAAGACGCCCTCGCCGTCGAGCCGGTAGGCATCCAGTGCGCCGGGAACGAAGTCGGCCTCGACCGTGTCGTCGCTCTCGGAGACATCGGCCAGGATGCCGCGCTGCGCGAGCGGATAGGCCATCTCCGGGGGAAGGTTGATCACGTCGGGGAGCGACTCGGTCGACGCCTGGCTCAGGACCTTCTCGGCGTAGCCCTCCCCCGGTTGATCCACCAGCTCCACCGAGGCGTCGGGGTACTCCTCCTCGAACGCCGCGATCACGCCGTCCAGGTAGTCAGTGAAGGTCGGGGTGAGCGACCAGGTCTGCAGGGTGATGCTTCCGGACACATCGCCGTCGTCGGCTCCCGCGCCCCCACCCCCGGCCGCGCAGCCGCCCAGCGTGAGAGCGGCCACCACGATGCCGGCTGAGAGGGACATGATCCGGGGTGACGAGGTGGTGCGGTGCGTCATTGCGGTGCTCCTTCGCGTGTCAGGTCGGCTCGGCGGTGCCGGATTAAGCGGTTCAGTGCACGCCCGCGTAGGGAGGACGCCTCAGCCTGGTTCGCATCATCTTGAAGAACTAAAACGCTATAGTCAATGGATGACTCGTTTCCTCTGTCCTCGAGCGCACGCATGACTGGCGCGCCTCGTCGCGTGACCATCAGTGACATCGCCCGGCGAGCCGGGGTCTCGATCGGGGCCGTGTCTTTCGCCCTCAACGGCCGCCCGGGCGTCTCCGACCAGACCCGCGAGCGCATCCTCGCTATCGCTCGCGAATTGAACTGGCACCCGCATTCGGCAGCGCGCGCGCTGGGCGGGGCGCGTGTGGGCGCGGTGGGTTTCGTCGTGAACAGGCCCGCCCGCACCATCGGCACCGACACCTTCTTCGGAGACCTCATCTCGGGCATGCAACTGGCGCTGTCGGAGAGGCGCACCGGCCTGACGCTGCTGGTCGCACGTGACCTCGACGAGGAAGTGGCGACCTACCAGGACTGGTGGAGTGGACGGCGCGTCGACGGCGTCGTCGTGATCGACCCCCGCGCCGACGACCCGCGCGTCGAAGTGATCCGATCCCTCTCGCTGCCGGCGGTGGTGATCGGCTCGCACCCCGCTCTCGCTGGCGACCCCCCGGCGGTGTGGATCGACGACTCCGCCGCCGCGCTCACACTCTTCCGCTACCTCCACGCGCTGGGGCATCGCCGCCTCGTGCACGTGACCGGCCCGGCTGAGCTCGAACACACCATCCTGCGCGCGCAAGCCCTGGCATCCTTCGCGGAAGCCAGCGGGCTCGAGGAAGCTGAAACGCTCACAACGGATTACAGCGCGGACGCGAGCACCTCGATCACCCGCATGCTCCTGTCCCGCACGGTGCGGCCCAGCGCGATCGTGTACGACAACGACATCCTGGCCGTGGCGGGCCTCGGTGTTGCTCAGGAGATGGGCGTCGCTGTTCCCGGCGACCTGTCCATCGCCTCGTTCGACGACTCGATCCTTGCCAGAGTGGTGCGCCCGTCGCTGACCACCCTCACCCGTGACACCGTGGAGCTCGGCGAGCGGGCGGCGCGCCTTCTCCTCGCGCAGGTGGACTCCCCCTCCCCTCTCTCCTCCGTCGAAGGACCGGCATTGACGCTCTCGGTCCGCGACTCCACCGCCCCGCCGCGCGCCTGACGCCCGGCCGGGCTCACTCTCCGTAGGTGGCCACGAGGCGCATGCCGATCTCGGCGAGGGCGCGACGGACCGCCTCCGGCTGGATGACCTCCACGTCGGCGCTCCATCCCGCGAGTTGCTCGGCGAGGGCGCCGACGTCCTGAGCGCGCACCTCCACCCGCGGACGACCGTTCGCGGAGGTCGGCGGGAGGCGGGTGTGGCGGCCGAAGTATCTTCCGAAGGCCTCGATCACCTCGGCCCGTACCTCCACGACGGCTGACACGGCGCCACGGTGCGCCTCGACCGCCTCGCCCATCGCCTGCCACGCGGCTTCGGGTGAGAAGTCCTCGGGAACGCGCCCGGACGAGTGCGCGAGGACGACCTCACGGATGCGGTCGACGCGGTAGGTGCGCACCCGCGCCGTATCGGCGACATCGGATCCCGCTTCCACGGGAGCCGCCAGCAGGTACCACACATCCCCGCGGCGGCCGACGACCAGCGGAACCAGCTCGACTCGGTCGCCGTCCCGATAGGCCACCCCCACGGCCCGCTGGGCGGCGATGGCCTCCTGGAGCGTGCGCGCGGAGGCGGGCGGCTCCGGGGCGGGCGCGCTCCCCCACGGCGCTCCGTGAAACGTCGAGGCCACGACACGTTCGGCGGCGTCGCGGAACGGACGGGGCAGAGCCTGCAGCATCTTCCGCTCGGCGCGGACGGCGGCCTCGGTCTCCGACCCGGTGCGCGCCAGCTGGAGCACCAGCGCGAAGGCCTCGGGAGCGGTGAGCCCGGTCAGGTCGGTGCGCGCGCCGCCGATGAGCTGCCAGCCTCCGCCCCGTCCCGGCCGCGGGTAGATGGGCACCCCCGCCACGAGGAGTGCCTGGAGGTCGCGCCGTGCCGTCGGCACCGACACCTCCAGTTCCGCGGCGAGTTCGGCGGCCGTGACGCTCTCGCGCGCCTGCAGCACGAGCAGTGCCTGGATCAACCGGTCGGCGCGCATATCGCCACCCTGCCAGGAAAAGTGATCATGAGGTGATCTCTTTGAGCGGAAGACTGGGAGAAACGCTCGAAAGAAGGAGAAGGACATGTTCCGTGGACTGGCCAACGTCAACCTCGTCGCAGACGACATGCCCGGTGCCGTCGCCTGGTACAGCGAGGTGCTCGGCGCCCCGCCCTACTTCGAGCGGCCCGAGACGGGCACCGTCCAGTACGCCGAGTGGCGTTTCGGGGATGACGAAGACGAACTGGCGCTGATGTCCGGCGCCTATCGCGCCCCGCTGGATGCGCCGGGCGGGGCGCTCGTCAGCATCCACGTCGACGACATCCGCGCCGCCTTCGATCGCCTCGCCAGCCTCGGAGCGACCGAATTCGACCCGATCACCCCGCGCGGGGAGGGATGGTGGTCGGCCTCGGTCACCGACCCGTTCGGAAACCTGCTGGGCCTCATCCAGAGCCCGCACTGGGCCGCGCGCCACGCGTGACGCGAAACGCCCCGCCCGGCCGGAGCCGAGCGGGGCGTGTGCGCGCAGGATGTCAGAGCTTGGTGACCTGGTCGAAGCTGAGCTCGACCGGCGTCTCGCGCTCGAAGAGCGAGACGAGGACGGTGAGCTTGCCGCTCTCCGGCTTGATCTCGCTGATCGAGCCCGGAAGACCCGCGAACGAGCCCTCCTTGATCGTGATGGTCTCGCCGATCTCGAAGTCGACCTCGGCGGGGATGCTGCGCGCCACGGCCTGGCCGCCCTTGGCGGCACCGGTCTTGGTGGGCGCCACTTCCTTCACCTCGACGAGGCTCTTCAGCATGTTGAAGGCCTCCTCGAAGCGCAGGGGCGTGGGGTTGTGGGCATTGCCGACGAACCCGGTGACGCCCGGCGTGTGACGCACGACCGACCAGGTGTCTTCGTTGAGCTCCATGCGGACGAGCACGTACCCGGGGATCCGGACGCGCGTGACCATCTTGCGCTGGCCGTTCTTGATCTCGACGACGTCCTCCATCGGGACCTCGACCTGGTAGATGTCGTCCTCGACCTCGAGCGTGGACTTGCGCTGCTCGATGTTGGCCTTCACCTTGCGCTCGAAGCCGGCGTAGGAGTGGATGACGAACCACTTGCCCGGCAGCATCCGCAGCTCGGTCCGGAAGGCCTCGTACGGGTCCTCGTCCTCGTCGGACTCTGGCGACTCGTCGGAGTCGGCAGCCGTGTCGTCGGGGTTGGCCACCGTGTCGGAGTCGACCGCCGTGTCGGAGTCGGCCACCGTGTCGTCGGGGTTGACCGTGGGGTCGAAGCCCTCCGGCTCCTCCGCCGCGTTGGCCGGGTCGACGGATGCCTCGACCTCGTCCACGACGCCTTCGGCCTCCTGGATCTCGTCGAGGAACTCGCGATCGAGCACCGGCTCGTCGGGCTCGCCGTTGACATCCGGTCCGTCGTAAGGGGTCACGTCGTCAGCCTCCTCGGCAACTCGCTCGGCTGCCTCGTCCTCAAGGGACTCGGTCAGCACTTCCGCCGCAGCCTCGACTTCGGCGGCCTCGTCGATGGTGAGGGCGTCGTCCACGATCGCATCGGCCTCGGGGTCTTCGATCTCGATGTCATCGTCGCTGAACGTGTCCACGTCCGCGTCTACGTCATCGTCGTCCACGACATGGATCGCGAGGTGCTCGGCCGCGCTGTTCGCGCGGTCCTCGGATGCGAGGACGTTGCCCGACTGGGCTTCGTCGTCTTCGCTGGACTGCTCCGCTGCCGTCGCCCAGTCGGCGTCGTCGGAATATCTTTCAGACAATTGTGATCTCTTCCGTTGGTGGTGCGGATGTCGAAGACGCTCCGCAAGCGCTCACGGCGCCGCTCAGGGGGTGGAGCCGCCCGGCACGCCGAAGACGGCCGTGGTGATCCAGACGAACAGCACGTCCAGTCCGTACACCAGCGCCATCATGACCACGACGAAGCCGAGCACGACCGCCGTGAACTTCAGCAGTTCCGAGCGGGTCGGGGTGACGACCTTGCGAAGCTCGGCGAAGACCTGGCGTACGAACACGGCGATGCGACTGAAGAAGTTGGGCCTCTTCGCACGCGGCACGTCGCGCCCGGCGACCACCTCGCCCTGCGGCTCATCCTGGACCATCGCACCTACCTGAGTTGCTTCCGTGTGCCAGCATGCGCCGGCGCGCAGGGCGGACAGGAATCGAACCTGCAACCTGCGGTTTTGGAGACCGCTGCTCTGCCAATTGAGCTACCGCCCTAAAGGCCCTGGGGCCTCGGGATGCCCGCACTCCGCCACCGTGACCTGTCCGAAAGGGGTCGGCCCGACCGGCGGGCACGGCGAAAGAATGCAGACTTCGACTGCAGAGGAAGTCTACGTCATCCCCTCCGCCCTCGCGAACGCGCTCACGCTGTGCACGGGGTGAAGACGGCCGCCACCAGCACCGGGTCATCGAACGTCACGGTCACCACGATGCCGTCCCGCGAGGCCCAGGCCTGCTGGCCGGCTGCCGACGACGCGCGCCGGATGCGGTCCCACGCCTCGGGGTCCAGGAGGTCCGCCATCGCCTCGATGGTCGCGTCGGCGGCATCCTCGGCGGCCGTGATCGACAGGGTGCCGGTCGCCACGAGCGCGCGCTGGGTGCCGCGGCCGTCGCCGTCGCATTCCTGCTCGGATTCGGGAAGCTCCTCGACGGCGCGGAAAATGGCGGGGTCGGTGTCGGCCATCGTCGTGAGAAGGTCGTCGAACACCGCTCGCGCGTCGGCGTGGACCACATCCGGGTCGGGCCCGAAGGAGCACCCGGTGACCGCGGCGGCCGTCAGGACGAGCCCGATCACCGCCCCGGCGAGACGCGTACTGCGTGCGCGCGTCATGGGCGAACCACCTCCTGCACCTCGTACGTCTCCGCCACGGGAGCGGCCACCGGGACGCCGAGGCCGGCGAGCTGATCGACGAGCCAGCCGTCGTGCCAGTCCGCGAGGTCGCACGGGGCCGAGGACATTTCATATGCCGTCGCCGGCACGCCGTGCTGGATGACGGCGCGGCAGCTGGCATCCGCCTCGATCTGCTCGCGGTAGGCGTCCTGGGTCACGCCGGTCTGCTCGGCGGCGGCGAACTGCGTGGAATAGCGGTCCCACTGGTACCAGTGCATCGCCTCGTGGACGAAGATGGGCCAGATATTGGCGCGCGTGGCCCCCACATCCCACGCGAGGAAGACACGATTGCGGAACCTGCTGTCGTAGCATCCGCCGAGGGCGATCCGGTACGTCTCGTCCGCCGCCGCGTACCCGCAGTTCTGCGGGCCGCCGTCGTACACGATCTGCACCGCCGTGCCGCCGACGCGGTCCAGGAGCGCCCGGGCCTCGCCGTCGCCGCCGGGCATGCTCTCCCCGCCGGGGTTGGGGGCCGAGGCGGTGGGCACCGCATCCTCGGCCTTGAACGCCTCCGTCGACGCGACGGCTCCGTTCCACAGCGCCTCCGCGTCCCGATAGGCGACACGCTGCGCGTCGATACGCCCGGCCATTTCGGCGCCGGCCTGGAAAGTCGCGGTGATGACGGACTGCTGCGCGGTGGTGACCGCGCGGGCCGCCAGAGCGCGTTGCTGCGCATCGACCACCGCCCATCCGATCCCCGCGCCCGCAGCGAGGAGAAGGACGGATGCGGCGGCCACCGTCCAGCCGATGATCCGGCGACGGCGACGACGGCGCAGCCCCTCGACGAGCGCGTCGAGGACGACAGGTGGCGGACTCATCCCGCGACGCGGATGAGCTTCTTGTTGACGAACTCGTCGGCCCCGAGAAGCCCGAGTTCCCGCCCCGTACCGCTGCGCTTGACCCCACCGAAGGGGAGTTCGGGTGAGTCCGCCAGCACGACGTTGACGTACACCATGCCCGCCTCGATGTGGTCGGCCACGCGCTCGGCCTGGTCGGAATCGGTCGTGAACACGTAGGAGCCCAGGCCGAAGCCGGTGTCGTTCGCGATCGCGACGGCCTCGTCCTCGCCCGATGCGCGGTACACGACGCCGACGGGCCCGAAGAACTCCTCCCGGTACGCATCCATGTCGTTCGTGACGCCGGTGAGCACCGTGGGCGTGAAGTACGCGCCCTCACGGGTGCCGCCGGCCACGAGCCGCGCGCCCTGCGCCACGGCCCGCTCGACCTGGTGCTCCAGGCGTTCGGCGGCGGCGAGGGAGGACAGCGGACCGAGCACGGTGTCACCGGCGAGCGGGTCACCGACCTTGGCCGCCGTCATCGCCGCGGTGAACTTCTCCAGGAACGGCTCGTAGAGCTCGTCGGTCACGATGAACCGCTTGGCCGCGTTGCACGACTGCCCGGTGTTGTCCAGGCGCGCGTCGACGGCGGCCTGCACGGTGGCGTCCAGGTCGTCGGTGGACAGCAGCAGGAAGGGGTCGGACCCGCCGAGTTCCAGCGCCACTTTCTTGAGGTGGCGCCCGGCGACCTCGGCGACGGCGGCTCCGGCCCGCTCGGAGCCGGTCACCGAGACACCCTGCACGCGCGGGTCGGCGATGACCGAGGCGGCCTGGTCGTCGGTGATCCGCACGTTGACATAGGCGCCCTCCGGGAAGCCGGCGTCGCGGTAGATCAGCTGAAGGGCCTCGGCCGACTCCGGGCACTGGGGCGCGTGCTTGAGCAGGATCGTGTTGCCCACCGCGAGGTTGGGAGCGGCGAACCGCGCCACCTGGTAGTAGGGGAAGTTCCACGGCATGATGCCCAGGAGCACGCCCAGCGGTGAGCGACGGATGACGGCCGTGCCTTCGCCGAGGATCTCCAGCGGCTGATCGCCGGTGAACGTCTCGATGTGGTCGGCGTAGTACTCGGTGATGTCGGCGGCGAAGTCGACCTCGCCGAGCGCGGCTTCGAGGGGTTTGCCGATCTCGCGCACGATGATCCGGGCGAGGAGGTCCCGGCGCTCGCGATGCAGGCCGGCCGCGCGGCGGAGGAGCGCGGCGCGGTCGGCGACGGGGGTGCGCGACCAGCCGCGGAAGGCGCCGTGGGCGGCGGAGATCGCACCTTCCAGCCCCGCGTCCGTCAGCGTGTCGTATTCGGCGTGCTTCTCCCCCGTGGCGGGGTTGATGACGGCGTATCCGCTCATGACGATCCTTTCCCTTGCCCCCAGTCTGCCGTGGGCGAGGCCGGCCGGTGGCTATCCTCCCGGCGCGGCCGCAGCCGATGGCGGCGCCGCCGCCCGTGGGCGATCCTCTGGGCGTCCGGGGCTACGCGCGCCGGAGGGCTCCGGCCACCACGTCCATTCCCTCCCCCAGCAGATCGTCTCCGATCGACAGCGGGGGGAGGAAACGGATGACGTTGCCGTAGGTACCGCACGTCAGCACGATCACGCCCTCCGCGAGGCACGCCCTGGCGACGGCCGAGGTGAGGGCGGCATCGGGGGCGCCGGTGGCCGGGTCGACGAACTCCGCGGCGACCATCGCCCCCCGGCCGCGCACGTCCCCGATGCGCGGGTCATCGTCCTGCATCGCCCGCAGACGCTGCTGGAGGATCTCGCCAAGCTCCCGCGCCCGTCCGGCGAGGTTCTCGCTCTCATACACCTCGAGGGCGGCGAGCGCAGCAGCGCACGCGATGGGGTTGCCGCCGTACGTGCCGCCGAGTCCGCCGGCATGGGCCGCGTCCATCATCTCCGCGCGCCCCGTGACGGCGGCCAGCGGCAGACCCCCCGCGATCCCTTTCGCGGTGGTGACCAGGTCGGGCACGACGTCGAACAGTTCGCTGGCGAACATCGCCCCCGTGCGGGCGAACCCCGTCTGCACCTCATCGGCGATGAAGACGACCCCGTTCGCGCGGCACCAGTCGGCCAGGGCCGGCAGGAACCCCTCTGCCGGCACGATGAAACCGCCCTCGCCCTGGATGGGCTCGATGAGGACGGCCGCGAGGTTGTCGGCGCCGATCTGCTTCTCCATCAGGGCGATGGCCCTGGCCGCCGCATCCGGCCCGGACAGGCCGTCGCGATACGGGTACGACGCCGGCGCACGGTAGATCTCGGAGGCGAACGGCCCGAAGCCGCTCTTGTAGGGCATGCTCTTGGCCGTCAGCGCCATCGTGAGGTTCGTGCGCCCGTGGTACGCGTGATCGAAGGCGACGACGGCCTGCCGGCCCGTGGCCTTCCGCGCGATCTTCACGGCGTTCTCCACCGCTTCGGCTCCGCTGTTGAACAGGGCGCTCTTCTTCGCGTGCGTGCCCGGGGTGAGCCGGTTCAGCGCTTCGGCCACGGCCACGTACGACTCGTAGGGCGAGATCATGAAGCACGTGTGGGTGAAGCGCGCCACCTGCTCCTGGACGGCGGCGACCACCGCGGGGTGCGCATTGCCGACCGTCGTCACGGCGATGCCGGACCCCAGGTCGATGAGGGAGTTGCCGTCGGCATCCACGACCACACCGCCGCCGGCGGCGACGGCGGAGATCGGCACCGTGTGGGCGACTCCCGACGCCACCGCGGCGGACTTGCGCTCGAGCAGCTCGCGCGACCGAGGGCCGGGGAGATCGGTGACGAGACGGCGCTCCTGCGGCAGCGACGGCCCGCCGACGGAGGGGAGGACGGCGGAAGTGCTCATGGGCGCGATGCTAGGGAGGGCGCCGACTCCCCCGCACTCGCCGCGATGTACATTCGGGGTCAGCCCCTGTACGTCACGGACACCGGGCCGAGAAAGGATCCGCCGTGGTCGATCCGTCCGCATCCTCCGCCTCCACCGTGCGCGCGCTCCTGTCGCGCGCCGACCTCGGCCTGCGCCTGGCCACCCCCGAAGAGGCCCTGGATGCGGCGGCACTGGACCGGCCCGTCCGCTGGGTGCACAGCAGCGACCTGGCCGACCCCACCCCGTTCCTCTCCGAGGGCCTCGCGCTCCTGACCACGGGCACCCAGTTCTCCGCCGCATCCGAGGATGAGGAGGCCTTCCACGCGTACGTCGGTCGCCTGCACGAGCGCGGCGTGGTGGCGCTCGGGTTCGGAACGGACGTGGTGCGCGACGGCATCCCCCCGCTGCTGGAAGCGGCCTGCCGTGCGGCCGGGATGCCGCTGTTCGAGGTGCCGTACCGGACGCCGTTCATCGCGGTGGCCCGCGCGAACGGGGAGGCGATCGCGGCCGAGTCCTACGCGCGGCGCACATGGGCGCTGGGGGCGCAGCGCGCCGTCTCACTCGCAGCGCTCCGCCCCGACGGGCTGAATGCCACGCTCGCCGAGCTGGCGCGGCAGCTGGACG
Source organism: Microbacterium sp. Z6_144 (assembly GCF_057197625.1). NCBI lineage: Bacteria > Bacillati > Actinomycetota > Actinomycetes > Micrococcales > Microbacteriaceae > Microbacterium > Microbacterium sp. Z6_144. The sequence continues at coordinate 844,263 of NZ_JBXVPT010000001.1, read as the reverse complement.
CGTGGGTGGGGTTGTTCGACGCCGTCGGCGAGCTCCGCCGCGAGCACCCGGTGGGAGCGCTGGATGCGGCGGTCCGGGCGGAGCTCGGCACCGAGGTCGGCACGGTCCTCCGCCGCGGTGCGCGCGCCGGCTCGGCGCTGCGCATCGGGGAGGTGCCCTTCTCCCTCCAGACGCTCGGCCGCGGCGGGCACCTCCGCGGCGTGCTGGCGATCGCCTCAGGCGGCCTGGACTCGGAGAGCCGCGGGGTGGTCACCTCGGTGATCGCGATGGCCGGACTCGCCCTCGAGCAGAACGAGGGCGTGGAGCGCGCGCAGGGGATGCTCCGCGCCGGGGTCGTTCAGGCGCTGCTTGCCGGCGAGGTCGCTCTCGCGCGCCGTTTCGTGCGGGAGCTCGGCGGCGCCCTGCCGGCGGGGTCGGCGACGGTGTGCGTGGTGGCGGGACCCTCGGCGCAACTGGACAATGCCGCGGAATGGCTGGCCGTCCCCCCGATCGAGGCGATCGTCTTCGGCCGCGGCCCCGACGGGCTCGTCGTGGCCGTCGCCCCGGACTCGGGGCTGCCCGATGTGCTCGCCGAGCGCTTCCCGGTGCGGGTCGGCGTGTCGGCCCCCGCCGCGTGGTCGGAGTTCTCGCGCGCCCACGGCGAGGCGCTCGCGGCGCTTCGCCGGCAGCGCACAGCGGTCGCGCGGTTCGGTGAGACGGCGGCATCCGGCGTCCTGGGCGCGCTCGACAGCGACCTCGCGCGGGTGCTGGCCACCGCATCCCTGTCGCCTCTGATCGACCACGACACCGCGCGCGGCTCCGAACTGATCGCGACGGTGCGCGCGTGGCTGGAAAACGATGCGCGCATCGACGCGACCGCCGCCGCTCTGGGGCTGCACCGTCACACCGTGCGCACGCGCATCGCGCAGGCCGAGTCGGTGCTCGGCACCGACCTGTCGTCGTTCCCGGCGCGCGCCGAGCTGTGGGCGGCCCTTCAGGTCTCCGGCCTCTGACCCCTCCGGGCCGCGGCGACCGCCGTCGTCGTGTTCAAAACTCAGGAGACACGCCGGCGGAAGGCCCCGGACGGCCGCCGGAGAGGCCCGATCTCCTGAGTTTTGAACGGCGAAGGCGACGGCGGAAGGGACGGCAGAGGGGAGGGCGGGGTCAGCGCAGGTCCATGACCGCGGTGATGACCTCGCGGTTCAGGGCCTTGGCGAAGACCTCGTCCAGCTGCGTGAGCGGGTACACGCCGGAGATGATGGGGGTCGCGTCGATCCGGCCGTCGTTGAGCAGGCGCCCCCACCGCGGGATGTCCCGGTGGATCCAGGCACCGCCGGTCTGGGACGACTTCACCTGCTTGGCGCGGATGGCGAAGTCCAGCACGTTGAGGGTGAGCGTCTCGGTGCGCGAGCGCATGCCGGTGGGCACCATCGTGCCGCCGTTGGCGGTCATGGCGAAGGCCTGCTCGATCGCGCCGCCGTTGCCGGCCGCCTCGAAGGAGTAGTCCACCCCGCGGCCGCGCGGCGTGAGCGCCTTGACCTGCTCCACCGGGTCGCCCTCGGCGGGGTCGATGACCGCCGTCGCACCCAGCTGCTGGGCCAGGGCGCGGCGCTCGGCGATGGGCTCGACCACGATGATCTGGTCGGCCCCCGCGATCTTCGCGCCCTGCAGCATCCACAAGCCCAGGTGTCCGGCCCCGGAGATGGCGACGGATGCTCCGACCTGCACCTCCGCGACGCTGAGCACGGCACCGAGGCCGCTGGAGATGCCGCAGCCGAAGAGAGCGGCCTGCACCGGATCGACGTCATCCGACAGGCGCACGACCGTGCCCTCCCGGTAGATGTTGAACTGCAGGTAGGCGCCGATGCCGCCCTCCACGCGCACGTCAACACCCTCGGCCGTGTGCCCGATCATGCGGACGCCCTGCTCGAACACCTCCGCGCACGCACCCGGCACCCCGCGCAGGCAGTAGTGGCAGACGCCGCACTCGGTCGTGCCGGTGACCGACACCCGGTCACCGACCGACACCTTGGTCACGCCGGCGCCGGCTTCCACGACGATGCCGGTCGCGGCATGCCCCGTCACGAACGGCGGAACCGACCGCGTCGACCCGCCGCGCCAGGCGTAGGCATCGGTGATGCACACGGCCGCGTAATCGAGGTGCACGAGCACCTCGTTGGGTCCGGGGTCGCGCAGCGTCAGGTCGACGTACTCCATGGGCTCGCTGAATCCGGTGACCAGCGCGGCGGTGTTCGACATGACGGGAGGATGCCTCTCAGTGGGACTGGCGATGCCAGCGCAGCGCGCGTCGTTCGATGCCTTCGATCGTGAGGTTCAGCGCGAGGCCGAACAGCGCGAGCAGCAGGATCCACGACCACATGCCGGGCATGTTGAACGGACCGATGGTGAACTGGATCTGGTAGCCGATGCCGTTGGTGGCGTTGAAGAACTCCGACACGATGCCGAGGATCAGCGAGCCGATCGTGGCGATGCGAAGACCCGCCCAGATCTGCGGCTGGGCGGCGGGGAGGACGATCCGCAGGATGATCTGCCACCGCGTGAGGCGGAACACCCGCCCCATCATCACCAGCGTCGGATCGACGGAGGCGACACCGTTGGCCGCGTTGATCAGCACGTACAGCGAGACGCCGTAGGTGATGAAGGCGATGCGCATGCCGTCGCCGCCGCCGAGCAGCACGATGAACAGTGGGAGCACGGCCACCACGGGAACGGCCCGCAGGAAGTCCACGACCCAGCTGGTCGAGTAGCGGAAGAGGCGGGACAGTCCCGTCAGGATGCCGAGGAGGATGCCCACGGCAGAGCCGAGCAGGAAGCCTGCGAGCACGCGTCCCATGGTCGGGAACGCGTGGCCGAACCACGCGTCGCGCGCCGACAGCCCACGGCCGCCGCTGCCGAAGAACTGGTTCCAGAAGTACGCCCCGATCCGCGACGGTGCCGGCACCTCGGGGGTGGGGCTGATGAGGGATGCGACCTGCCACGCCGCGATCAGGATGATGAGCAGACCGAAGGTCATGGCGAACCACTTGATCCACCACACGGGGCCGCGGCGCGGGGAGCTCCGCGCCGTACGGATGGCCTGGGTCTCGGTGGGAACGATGGCGGTCATGTCAGCCCTCCTTCGACGTCGTCGACCAGGCGAAGAAGCGGCGCTCGATCGTGCCGAGCAGGATGTTCACGAGCAGACCGAGAATTCCCGCCACGATGATGGCGGCGTAGAACGTGAGCACGTCGTTGCCCTGCGCCCGGGCGGTGGCGAGGATGCCGCCGACCCCGCTGGTACCGCCGACGATGAGCTCGGTAGTGATGACAACGATGAGTGCGATCGTGGACGACACCCGGATGCCGGCCCAGATCTGCGGCATGGCGGCGGGCAGCACGATCGTGCGGATGATGTCTCCCCGCGTGCGGCCGAAGGTGCGCGCCATGTCCTTCATCATCGGATCGACGTTGCGGACGCCGTAGAGGGCGTTGAACATGATGGGCCAGACGCACGCGAAGACGACGATGATCGTCTTCATGACCGGCCCGGTCTGGAACAGCAGGATGAAGACCGGGATGAGGGCGACCGGCGGAATCGGCCGGAGCAGCTCGATGACCGTCCGCGAGGAACGGTAGGTGATCTCCCAGAGGCCGAACAGCACCCCCAGCGCGATGCCGAGGACGATCGCGATCCCGAGCCCCACGAGATAGCCGGCCAGGGTGGATCCGACCTGGGTGTAGAAGCTCGCCTCGGTGAAGAACCGGCCGAATCGACCGAGGATGTCCGTCAGCGGCGGGAGGTAGGTCGGATCGGCGAACCCGTAGCGGCTCGCGATCTCGAGGACGAGCCCCAGCACGAGGACGCCGGCGAAGCCGAGGCCGACGCGCTCCCACATCTTCCAGCGGTGCGGGGCGCGGCGACGCTTTCCCGCACGCCGCGGCGATGCGCCGGCGACCGAAGTCGAGGGCGCACCGCCGCGGCGCTGATCCGTGATCAGAGACATCCCGGTCCTTCGCTCAGCAATTCTCGGGGAAGGGGATGACGATCGTCGAGACGTCGAACTCCTCGGAGCCGTACAGTTCCACTTCCTCGTCCCAGTCCACCTGGAGCTTGTCGTCGGGCAGCGGGCCGTCGACGGAGTTGGGCGACTGCGACACCGCGATGAGGCCTTCCTTCCACCCGAGGACGTCCGTCATGAACTGCTCCATGACCTCGCGGTCGTTGGCGAGCGCGCCACCCTCGGCCGTCGCGCACTGGAACGCCGCGATCGTGTTCGGGTGCTCCATGTAGTACTCGCGCGTCGTGATCCACACGTTCTCCGGGCGTCCGGAGTAGTCGCCGGCGCCGAGGTCGAACACATCCACCGCGCCGATGGCCCGCACGTTGGCGATCGCGAATGCCGCGACAGCGGCGGCGTCGATCACCCCGGCCTCCAGCTGGGCGGCCATCTCGGCGTAGGGCACCGCGACGATGGTGACGTTGTTCGGGTCACCCCCGGCCTTCTTGATCTCCAGGCGGAGGCGGTTGGGGTGCACGCCGCTCACGGCGGTGAAAGCGACGGTCTTGCCCTCGAGGTCGGCGGCCGACTCGATCCCGGAGTCGGGGAGGGCGACGACGAGCTGCTCGCCCGGCTGGCTCATGTAGTTGCCACCGACGATCAGCGCCTCGGAGCCGCTCAGCGTCAGGTTCACGGCGCCGTAGGGGGAACCGGGCGCGATGTTGATCTCGCCGGCGGCCAGCTGCGCGCGACCGACGTTGGCGTCGGTCATCCAGTCGTGCTCGAAGCTCAGTCCGTACTTCTCCTGGGCGACATCGCCGCCGAGGATGAACTGCGCCGAGATCGGCCCCTGCCACAGGCGCCCGACGATCGTGTCGGACTCCGGCTCGTTCGGGTCGGCTTCGGCGGCGAGCTGCTCGATCTCGCTCTGCTCCTCCTCGCTGGCGCCGGTGGAGCCCCCGGAGCCGGCATCTCCGCCGTCGGCGCAGCCGCTGAGGACGAGCGCGAGGCTGGCGGCGAGCGCGCCGATTCCCAGGATCTTCCGGCGCAGTGCGCGCGGTGTGGTGAGTGTTGACACGGTGATGCCTCTCCTTTGAGGAAGGTTCTTTCGGGTGAAGGTCAGGTGAAGGTCGGGTGATGACGACGCTAGCCAGGGGACTGTGCCCGAGACATGCGTTGAACTACGCGGATCGGGCCAGGTTGTCTGAGCCGTGGATGAGGCGGGCCACCTGACCGCGCAGGTGCACGAATTCCGGCAGCTCCTTGGTCGTGATCTGGTCGCGCGGGCTCGGCAGCGGCACGACGATGTCCTCGACGATCCGCGACGGCGGCTTGGAGAGGACGAGCACGCGGTCGGCGAGGTAGACGCTCTCATCCACGTCGTGGGTGACGAAGAGGATCGTGACGCCGGTCTTCGCCTGGATCTGCAGGACGAGATCCTCCAGCCCTGCGCGGGTCTGGGCATCGACGGAGGCGAAGGGCTCGTCCATGAGCAGCAGGCTCGGCTCGTAGGCAAGTGCTCGCGCGATGGCGACACGCTGCTGCATCCCGCCCGACAGCTGCCAGGGGTACTTGTTCTCGTGACCGGCCAGGCCCACGGCCTCGATGCTCTCCTGCACGAGCTCCCGCCGTTCGGCGGGGGTGTGCTTGTCGCCGCGGAGCGGGAAGTTGACGTTCTTGGCCACGGTCAGCCACGGCGGAAGCGACCGGCTGTAGTCCTGGAACACCATCGCCATGCCCGGCGGCACGTCATCGACGATGCGTCCGTTCATGCGCACGGTCCCGTGGGTGGGGTGCAGGAGCCCGGCGAGGATGCGCAGGAGCGTCGTCTTGCCGGCACCGGACGGCCCGACGATGGAGACGAACTCCCCGGAGCGGACCGCGAAGGAGAGCCCCTGGATGGCGTGGTGGGCCTTGGCGCCCTCGCCGTAGGTGTGGCCGATGTCGTCGACGACGAGCAGCGGGGCGTCGGCCTCGGATGTGGTCTCGTTGGTCATGATTGCCTCTCTCCGCGCGTCAGCGCGCGGTGTGTCCTCCGTCGATGGACAAGATGGCGCCGGTGACGGCGCGCGACTCGGCCAGCCACACGATGGCGTCTGCGACCTCTTCGGGCGAGGACACACGCCCGAGCGGGTTGTTCTCCTGGATCGCATCCCAATCGACCCCTGGCCGCGATCCGGAGGCCACGGCCTTGTCCATGAAGCCCGTGCGGATCGCCCCGGGCGCCACCGCGTTCACGCGGATGCGGCGGGGCGCGAGCTCGATGGCGCTCTGGCGCGTGAACTGCACGATCGCGCCCTTGGTGATGGAGTACGCGGACTGATCCGCGGCGCCCACGAGGCCGGAGATCGAACCGAGGTTGACGATCGATCCCTCGGTCTCGGCGAGGGCCTCCACGCAGGCCTGGGTGAAGACGAAGGTGCCGACCACGTTCACGGTGAGCAGCCGCTGCACGTCGGCAACGGTGGTCTCGGCCAGCGGCTTGCGCAGGAAGACACCGGCATTGTTGACGACGACGTCGAGCCGGCTGAAGGCGTCCTGAGCCGCGCGCACCGCAGCCTGCGCGGTCTCCTCCAGGGAGACATCGGCCGTCAGCGTCACCACGCCCTCTGCGGCGGGAGCGTCGGGGGCCGCGACGTCGACGGCGACCACACCGTAGCCTTTGGCCCGCAGGAGGGCGACGGTGGCCGCGCCCACTCCGCCGGTGGCTCCGGTCACGATCGCTGCTGGAGTGCCCGTGCCGCTCATCCCGCTCCGCTTCGGTTGCCGGCGTCCCTGGTCGGATGCCTGGGACCATACGACCAGAGCGCGCGGTGGGCCCGATAGCGTAACGCCACCCTATTCGTGCCGTCGGAGCGTGAACGAGAGTGGAGGGATGCGCTCCCTGCCACCCGAGTTCGATCGCCTCACCCGCGGCACGATCGATCTGCACGTGCACGGGCAGCCCGACCTGTCGCGGGCGCTCGCCAACCGCGGAGACGACGTGGCCACCGCGCGCCAGGCGGTGGCGTACGGGGTGCGCGCGTGGGTCCTCAAGTCGCACGTGTGGCCGACGACCGACCGCGCCGCGGCCATCCAGAGCCACTTCGATCCCGCCCGGTTCCGCGTCTTCGGCAGCATCACCCTCAACCCGCCCACCGGGGGTCTCAGCCCCGCGTCGGTCGACCTCGCCGCCGCCCACGGTGCGCGCATGGTGTTCCTCCCCACGTGGGGGTCCGCCGCCGACGTCGCGCGCGGCGGGTACGTCTCGAACCTGCTGGAGGGGATCGTGGGCGGCTTCCGGGAGTTCGCCGCCGCCCACGCCCTCTCCGCGATCGCCGACGACGGGTCGCTGCGCCCCGAGGTGCGTGCGATCGTGTCGTTGTGCGCCGAGCACGACCTGACCCTCGGTACGGGGCACATCTCGCTGGCGGAGTCGCGGGCCGTCGCCGAGCGGGGCGCCGCCGAGGGCGTACGGGTCGTCATCAACCACCCCCTGCACTACGCCTCCTCGGTGGCGGAGCTGCAGGAGCTGGCCGACCTGGGTGCCTTCATCGAGTTCTCCGGTGGCCCCCTGCTGCATCCGGATGCCACGACGACGGTGAAGGACGTGCACGCGGCGCTCTCCGAGCTCGGCCCAGAGCACGTGATCCTCACCAGCGACGCCTTCTCGCGGTGGGCACCTGCCCAACCGGAAGCGCTGCGCATCTTCCTGGAACAGCTGTTCTATCTGGGCTGGTCGGCCGACGACCTCGCGCGGATGGCCCGCACCAATCCCGCCCGCGCGATCGGGCTCACCGATCCGCCTTCCCCCGAAATCCCGAGGAGCATCGCATGACACTGCAGGTCTACGGCGCTCACCGCGTCATGGAGAACGCCGCGATCGCCCTGGCCGTCGACACCATGACCGGCGGTCGCGAGCAGCTCAACAACGGCTACATGGCGCATCTGGTCGGGGGCAGCCACATCGTGTCGCAGGCCGGCACCTCCGACGCACCGGCCGTGGCCGATGTGGCGATGAACGCCGACACGCAGCTGCTGCGCTATTCCGTCGAGCGCCCCGACCTGCGGATGCTGTTCACCGCCACCCGCGGACACTACGAGATCCTCGCGCGGCGATCCGCGGGCATCGAAACGCCGGCCGATCTGCGCGGCAAGCGCATCGGGACGTTCCCCCGCACCTCCTCGGAGTACTTCCTCATCACCGAGCTCGCGCACTACGGCATTCCGGCGGAGGAGGTCGAGATCGTGCCGTTCATCCCGGAGCTGGCCGTGTCGCAGGCGCTCCTGGACCGCGAGGTCGATGCGATTTCCATCTGGGAACCCGCGACCCAGCACGCCAAGGAGGGCCTCGGCGAGGACGCCGTGCGCCTGTACCGACCAGGCTCGTACTACCTGCGGCTCAACGCGAACACGACGGCGGCGGCACTGTCGGACCCCGGCACGCGCGCCGAGATCGTCTCGTTCATTCAGCACGTCATCCTCGCCTCCGAGCAGGTCACCCGGTCGCCGGAGCTCGGGGCGGAGTACCTGGCGCGGCTGTCGGGCTTCGACCCGGGGCTCGTCCGCCGGTGCCTGCACTCGCTGGAGTTCGTCGCGCTCGTCGAAGACGACCAGCTGGACATCCTCGTGGAGCAGGAGCAGTGGGTCGCGCGCGAGCAGGATCGGCAGCCCCGCGGGCGCGAGGAACTGGCGCGGCTGATCGACACGAGCGTCTATGAGGAGGCCGTGGCGGGTCTCGCCGCGCGGCACGCCGACGCTCCTTAGGCGTTTCTACCTGATTGGTTCCGGCCGCAGGGTTCCGGCGGGCCGGGCCTGCATAGAGTCCACCGGGGGCCTGCGGCTGCAGTGTCCCAAGAGCAACGTCCTGAGGAGTGTGTGGTGCCCACGGAGACCGTCGATGCCGCTGACCTGCCGACCTACCGCCAGCTCTGCGAGCGCACGGATGCCCCGAAGGGGTCGGCGTGGGACGTGTTCGGCGCGGGCGACCAGCTCGGCACCCTGAACCTGATCACGCCCGAGGTGACGCGGGATGCCGCCGGACTCGTGCGCGACGGCCGCGTGTTCTCCCTGGACTACCCGCTGAACTCCTTCGTGCCGAGCATCGCGGGAACCCGTCCGGAGACCGCGCACCACATCTTCGCGAACAACCCCAACCACCGGGACGACTGGCTGGACTCGTTCTACCTCCAGTCCACGTCGCAGATCGACGGGCTCCGCCACATCCGCCACCCCCGGCACGGCTTCTTCGGCGGCGTTCCCGACGACCGGATCGAGGTCGGTACGCCCGACCTCGGCATCCAGCTCATCGCCGAGAAGGGCATCGCGACGCGCGGCGTCCTCATCGACCTCCCGCCGTTCTACGAGAAGTCGGGGCGCGCCTTCACCGGCGCCGAGCGCTTCGGCATCACCGCGGCCGATCTCGCCGACGCCGCGGCCGGCCAGGGCACGACGTTCCGGCCGGGCGATGTCCTGCTGGTGCGCACGGGGTGGTCCGGCAACTACCTCGGCACCGACGACGACGGACGCACCGCCATGCGCACCGCCGGGAGCCCGGGGCTGCTGCAGGCGGAGGAGACGCTGGAGTTCCTGTGGGACAACCGGTTCTCGATGCTCGCGAGCGACAACGCCGGCGTGGAGATGTTCCCGGTGAGCCCCGACTCCGGCTGGGTGGACCCGGATGAGCCCAAGCCCGAGCGAGGCCCCGTGCACAACGGGATGATGCACCGCCCGCTCCTCGCCCTCTTCGGCATGCCGCTGGGCGAATGCTGGCGACTGGACGAGCTGGCCGCCGCGTGCGCCCTCGACGGCCGATACGACTTCTTCCTGACCGCCAAGCCACTGAGCCTGATCGGCGGCGTCGGCTCCCCGCCGAACGCCATGGCGATCAAGTGAACGAGAGGACACCATCATGACCGCGATCGACGAGCTCCTGATCGGAGCGATCGACCTCCACACCCACTCCGGCCCCTCCCCCATGCCGCGGCGGATCAGCCACGTCGACGCCGCACGCCAGGCGTCGGAAGCGGGATTCCGGGCGATCCTCGTGAAGTGCCACTACCACAACACGGTGCCGGACATCCTGGCGATGGCCCCCTACATGGAGGGCATCGACACCCAGATCTTCGGCGGTGTGGCGCTCAACTCCACCGCGGGCGGGCTGAACATCCACGCGGTGGATCTCGCGCTGCGCCTGGGCGGGAAGATCGTGTGGCTTCCCACGATCTCCTCGGCCGCGCACCTCGAGCACGCGTCGGTGGATGAGACCACGCGATCGCACTTCACCCCGCTGGGGATGCTCCCCCAGGAGGAGGTGCCGGTCCTGGACGAGTCGGGTGAGCTCCTCCCCGTGGTCGGCCGCATCATCGAGATGACCCGGGATGCCGGCGCCATCCTCTCCACCGGACACCTCGGTGCGGTCCCGGCCACCGCGGTGGTGGAAGCGGCCGCCGCCGCCGGGCAGACCCGCATCCTCATCAGCCACCCCAACTACATCGCCGGGATCGACCACGACCTCGCCCGCCACCTGGCGGAGCTCGGCGCCGTGTTCGAGCACGAGATCGGCATGTACGACAACGACAAGCTCTTCCCGCTCGACGTCCTGCTGGGCTGGATCGATGCCGTCGGTCCCGGGCACACCGTGCTCGGATCCGACCTCGGCCAGCAGGGCAACCAGCTGCCGCTCGAGGGGTATCGGAGCCTCCTCCCCCGCCTGCTGGATGCCGGCGTCTCCGAGGCGGACCTGCGCCTCATGGTCGGCGGCAACCAGGCACGCCTGCTCGGGCTGGACGCGTGAGGACGTCGTTCTCGCAGCGTCTGCGCGAGGCCACGCGCCCTCTGGTGGGCACGTGGCTGAAGCTTCCGGCGCTCGAGGTCGTCGAGATCCTCTGCGACGCCGGATTCGACTTCCTCGTGATCGACCAGGAGCACTCCCCGCTGGACTTCCAGCAGGCCTTCGCGGCGATCACCCTCGCACAGGCCCGCGGCGTGACCGCGCTCGTGCGGGTTCCGGATCGGAGCGGAAGCCACTACCAGCGGCTCCTGGATGCCGGCGCCGACGGCATCCTCGTCCCGCACGTACGCAGCGGTGCCGATGCCGCCGAGGCGGTCGCGGCGATGACGTTCCCACCGGAAGGCACGCGCGGGATGGGTCTCACCTCCCGGGCAGGGAAGTGGGGGCAGGCGTCCCGCGACGACTATGTCGCGACCGGTACGGAGGTCTTCCGCGCGGCGCAGCTCGAAGACGTCGAGGCGCTCGACGACGCGGAGGCCATCATCGCGACGGCAGGCCTCAGCGCCGTGTTCATCGGGATGGGCGACCTGCAGCTGTCGACGGGCCTGACCGGCGACGCCCCTGAGTTGAGCTCCCGCGTGGACCGCGTCCTCGACCTGGCGAAGGTCGCGGGCATCCCGGTCGGGACCGCGGTGCAGTCCCCCGCCCAGTTCCGCGCGTCCGCCGAGCGCGGCTACTCCTACATCATGGTCGGCAACGACGTCGGGATGCTCGCAGCCGGGGCCTCGCGCCTGGTCGCCGAGTCGCTCGGCGCGGAGTGAGGAAGGGTCGCACATGCCCTACGGAAAAGATGACGTTCGCTCAGCGCTCCCCACCGCGACGGCCACGGCCGTGCCCGAGGCGATGGCCGGAGCCGAATACGCCCGATTCTCCGAGAACGAGGCCGAGCCCGACCGGAGCCACCCCGGCGCGCTGATCTGGTGGGCACGCGGGCAGAACATCGCCCTGGGGTACGGCGAGGTCGACCGCCACGCGATCCTCGAGTTCGACGAACCGGAGGAGCACATGCTGATCCTCCCCGATGCCGGAATCACGGCGCGGATCACGACCCCCGAGGAATCGGTGGTCAGCCCGGGGGAACGCGTGATCGTCCTGCCACCCGGTCGCTCGACCGTCGAGCTGGACGGCCGGCTGCGGTTCGTATCCCTGGTGCGCACCACCAGCGCGTTCGCGGCGCTCGCGGCCAATGCCCCGTCCTACGCCACCCCGCATCCGAACATCCCGCCGTTCCAGCCCTGGCCCGCACCGCCGGAGGGGTACCGGGTGCGCGTCTACGACGCGACCGTGGCACCCAGCGCCGGAAGCGCGTTCCGGATCTTCCGCTGCACCACCATGATGGTGAACTACATCGACGTGAAGGACGGCCCGCGCGACCGCGCGAAGCTCTCCCCCCACCATCACGACGACTTCGAGCAGTACTCGCTCGTGCTCGAGGGCGAGTACATCCATCACCTGCGCTGGCCCTGGGGCACGGACGCGAACACGTGGCGGGAAGACGACCACGGGCTTCTCGGTAGTCCGTCACTGACGGTCATCCCGCCGCCGGCGATCCACACGAGCGAAGCAGTCGGCACCGGGCGCAATCACCTCGTCGACATCTTCTCCCCGCCGCGCGAGGACTTCTCGCTCATGCCCGGGTGGGTCGTCAACGCCGCGGACTACCCGATGCCCGAGGGGGTGACGGCTCCGTGAGTCGGCGGCGGCCCACGCCGCTGCGAGTCGCCATCATCGGCTCCGGGTTCGGCGGGCTGGCCGCCGCCGTCAAGCTCACCCGCCGCGCCGGCACGGACGTCACGATCTTCGAGCAGGCCGGGGAGGTGGGCGGCACGTGGCGCGACAACCGCTACCCCGGGTGCGAGGTGGACATCCCCTCGCACATCTACTCCTTCTCGTTCCTGAAACACGACTGGCCGCGCACCCACGCGACCCAGCCGGAGCTGTTCGCCTATGCCAACCGCGTCATCGACACGTTCGGGCTCCGCGACCGCATCCGTCTGAATGCGCGCGTGGTGGAGGCGCGGTGGGATGACGCGTCCGGCGAGTACGAGGTGTTCACGACCGACGGCTCCGTCGGTCACTTCGACGCCGTCATCAGCGCCGTCGGACTCCTGAACGTTCCCCGCTACCCGCAGTGGCCGGGACTGGACGCGTTCGAGGGTGTGCGCTTCCACACGTCGCGGTGGGAGCACGAGCACGATCTGGCGGGCAAGCGCGTCGCTGTCGTGGGAACAGGGTCAACGGCCGCTCAGGTGGTCCCGGCCCTGGCGCCGATGGTGGGCGAACTCACGGTCTACCAGCGCGAGCCGGGATGGATCGAGCCGAAGTCGGAACGGGCGTTCACCCCGTTCGAGCGGTGGATGTACCGCACGGTGCCCTTCGCCCAGCGCGTGCACCGGTACCTGCTGTGGGCGAAGGCGAACGGGCGCTTCCGCGGCTACGACGACTCCTCGACCGTGCAGGAGCGGATGCGCGCGCTGTGCACGGAGTTCATCGACTCCACGGTGATCGACCCGGAGACCCGGGCGGCCCTGACCCCCACGTACGCCTGGGGGTGCAAACGCCCGATCGTCGCCACGACCTACTACGAGACCTTCAACCGGCCGAACGTGGAGCTGGTCCCGCAGGCGGTGGTGGGAGCCACCCGCACGGGGCTGATCGATGCATCCGGTGCCGAACGCGAGATCGACGTCCTCGTGATGAGCACCGGGTTCCAGCCGCAGCGCTTCCTGGCCCAGCTGGAGATCGTCGGGCCGGGGGGCGTGCGGCTGCACGACGCGTGGGAGGAGCGGGCCACCGCGTTCCTCGGGGTGACCGTGCCGGGGTTCCCGAACCTCTTCCTCCTCTACGGCCCCAACACCAACGGCGGAACCTCGATCATCGCGCAGCTAGAGCGCCAGGCCGAGGTCGCCGTGTCCGCGATCCGGCGACTCGAGCGAGGGCGCGCGCGCCGGGTGGACACCGACCCGGGAGCTGCCCGGCGTTATGTGTCCTGGGTGGATGCGCAGCTGGCCACCCACGCCTCGGCGAAGAGTGCGGGCTGCCACAACTACTTCACCGATGAGCGGGGAGCGATCGTCACGGAATGGCCGCGCACCCACCTCGTGTACTGGTGGATCACCAAGATGTGGCGCCGGAAGGGGCTCCGCTTCCGGTGACAGGAGGTGGTATCGCGCCGGGAAGACGATAAGCTTGTATGACGAACTGACGGCAGGGTGGCCGATCACAGTCGATCGGGGCACCGCCGGGCGCAGAGGCCAGGAGTGGGTAGGACATGACCGCACGACAGGTGGATGCCATCGAGGTGGCATCGAGCGAGGCGACGAGCTTCATCGGCCGCAAGACCGAACTCGAGACGGCAGGACGGGTGCTCGTCGAGGCGCGTCTTCTGACGATCACCGGGCCGCGCGGGGTGGGGAAGAGCCGGTTCGCCGCGAAGCTGGCGGAGCGGATGGCGCGCACCTTCGCCGACGCGCCGGTCCGGCTCGACCTGCGCCACGACGCCGCGGGCGCGCTCGCGGCCGTGCCCGCACTGCGCAGGCACGCCGGGATCGTCCTCCTCGACGACGCGGACGATGCCGTCGCCGCGGCGGCGCTGGCCGAGAAGGTGCTCGCCGAATGCCCGCGGGCCGTCGTCGTGGTCGCGGGGACGGCACGGCTGGGCTCCGACGCCGAACGGCTCATAGCCCTGGCGCCCTTCGTCATCCCGTCCCGGCCTGTGGCGTCGACCCGGATGGTCCTGGACTACGAGGTCGTGCGGCTCCTGGTCGACCGCATCCGGATGCTGGATCCGGGGTTCGTCCCCACCGCGCAGGAGCTGCGGGTCATCCGCGACCTGTGTGCGGCCACCGACGGGCTGCCGGCCCTGGTGGAGCTGGCGGCCGCCGCGACGCGGCTGATGTCGCTGGAATCCATCCGGGACGCGTTGACGTCGTCGGCCACGTCGCTGCTGGACCTGCTCCCGGAGGCCGAACGCCTTCTCGCCACCGCCGACGAGGTGTGGCAGGCGGGCGACGACGACGAGCGGGCGCTGGTGGGCGTGGCCGCCGCGCTCCGCGAACCCGTGACCCTGGACTGCCTCGTCTCCCTGGTCGACGGCGCGCCCGGGGCGCTCGTGCGCGCGTTCTCGCGTCTGGTCGACCGGTCGGTCCTCCTCCGCGACCCCGACGTGGAAGGGGGCTTCCGCCTGCTCCGGGCGATGCGCCAGCGCGGGCGGGCCGCGGTCGAGGCGTCCGGCCGCACCGAGGAGACCACGGCCCGGATCGACGAGCACCTCGTCGCCCTGATGTGCGAGCTGGCAGAGGCCGCGCCCGGCGCCACGGAGGTGCAGCTCTCGCACCACCTCATGCATCACCGCGCCAGCCTCGAACGCCTCCTGACGCGCTACGTCACCGACCGTGCGACGGCGGGCGAGGCGATCCGGCTCATCGTGCCGCTCCGCAAGCGCTGGAGCAGCCTGGGGCTGGCCGAGCAGGTGCAGGCCTGGCTCGAGCAGGCCGTCGTGTGCCGGCAGGTCAACGATGCGCTGGCCACCGAGGCGCGGCGCACGATCGCGTACTACTCGATCATCGGACGGGACTTCCAGCGGTCGGCCGAACTGCTGGCCGAATGCGGGCCCGAAGACGAGGCTCACCAGGAGCCCGGCGAGCTGCCGACGGAGTTCCTCCGCGCGCTCAGCCGCCTCGGGGCGATCGACGCCGAGGGAGCCGAAGACCAGCTCGAAGCCGTCGTGGAGCGCTCGCGCACCAGCGGGCGGATCGAGACCCTCGACGAGCAGATGTACTTCCTCACCCTCGTCGCCGTCGCCCGTGGCGACCACGAGCGGGCCGAACAGCTGTTCCGCTCGAGCGTCGAACTCATGATCGCCCGCGGCAACCGGTGGGGCGTCGCGTACGCGCTCGTGCTGCGGTCGATCTCGCTGCTCAACCGCGGACTGGACGAGTCCGCTCGCGAGACGACCCGGAAGGCGCTCGCGATGCTCGACGCGCTCGGCGACCGCGCCGGCGTGCCCACGTGCCTGCGGCTGCTGGCCGCTCTCGCCCATCGCGAGGGCGATCCGGGGAAGGCGGCGACGTTGCTGGCCGCGGCGGGCCGCATGCACGGCTCTCGCACGTTCGCGCGCGAGGTCATCGGGTGGGGTCTGGAGGAGAACGCGCGGCGCGCCCTCGGCAGCAGGGAGTACTCGCGCCTGTCGGCGCGTGGACGCCAGCTGGATCGCCGCAGCGTCCTCGCCCTCGCCCTCGAGGACGGCGAGACGGGGTGCGCCGACGAACTCACCCCGCGCGAGTTCGAAATCGCCGAACTGCTGGTGGAGGGGCTCAGCAGTGCGGAGATCGCCGCGCGGCTCGTGCTGTCCACGCGCACGGTGGAAGGTCACATCCAGCGGATGCTGCACAAGCTGCAGTTCCGCTCGCGGTCTCAGATCGCGGTGTGGATGAGCAAGCGGCTGGACGGCCTGCACGTCCTCGCCAGCTGACCCGCTTTCCGTCACCTGCGCGCACCGGGCGCAGGGCCCCCGGAGGCCTCAGATCAGGACGGTGGCGAAGGCGGCGGCGGGTCCGGCCAGGGGCGGGTAGCGCTCGGACACCCGGATGTCGTGGCCCGGGATGAGGGCCGCTCCCGCCTCGCGGGCGATGTGCCCGAGCGTGCGGAGGGAGCGCGCGGACTCCTCGGCGTCGCTGTACGCGAAGAACCGCCATCCCCGCTCCACCTGCTCGAAGAAGTGCGCGGCGTCCGAGGCGATCAGCACCGCGCCGGCGTCCGTGGACACGAGCACGGCGGTCTCCCCCGGCGTGTGCCCGGGGGCGGGGATCATCGTGATCCCGGGGGCCACCTCCGCCCTGCCGTCGACGAGGTCGACACGGCCCTCCTCCTCCGCCGCCCGCACCGCGGCGAGGTGGCGGGGGTCGATGAAACCCGCTCGGAGCTCCTCGGCGCTGCGCGAGCTCCCGTGCGCGTACTCGGCGCGCGAGAGCGCGATCCGCGCGCGGGGGAACAGGTCGACCGAACCGGCGTGGTCGAAGTGCAGATGGGTCAGGATGACGCGCGACACCTCGTCGGGGCGGATGCCCACCGCCGCCAGCGCCTCGGGCACGGGACGCCACTGGGCGTCGTCGACCCAGTAGGCGTCGGGAACCCAGAACCCCGTATCGATCACCACCGGCCCGTCGTCGGTGCGCACCACCCAGAAGCTGTAGGGCATCGAGATCACCTCATCCGCGATCCCGAGGTCGGCGAAGTCGGCCCAGACGTGGCTCGTGCGTACCTGTCGCACGGCGTACGTCACCTGCAGGACGGCGTATTGGGCGTCCGAGACCATGGCGGCTCCCCTCCGCTCCAGCGTGGCGAACGACGGTGTCCGCCGTGCAGGGCGGAATTACCCGATTCTGCCCGCGCGCAGGTTCGGGCGCCCCGGCGCCGCCCTAGCGTGAGTGACAGCGGTACCGAGCGAACTGAGAAGGAATGATCCGATGGCGATGACCGAGGCCCCCACCAGGACGCCGGATGACCCCACCGCTGAAGAGATCATCGCCCGGGCGCGGGGACTGCGCGAGCGCATCCGCGGGATGCAGCGCGAACACGAGCAGCTCGGCACCTACTCCCCCGAGATCCACGAGGCCTTCACCGAGGCCCGCCTCTACGACATCCTGCGCCCCCGCCGCTACGGCGGGCTCGAGCTCGGCCTCAAGACCTTCTTCAAGGTGGCGTGCGAGATCTCCCGTGCCGACCCCGGCGTGGGCTGGTCGTATGAACTCGGCGCCAGCCACCCGTACCAGTTCTCCTCGTATTTCTCCGAGCGGGCGCAGGACGAGGCCTACCAGGCGTATCCCTTCGTCGCTGCCTCGCGCGCGTTCCCGGTCACGGCCACCGCCGAGCCGGTCGAGGGCGGCTACATCCTTTCGGGCCGCTGGGACTACAGCTCCGGGTGCACCTACAGCTCGCACTTCATGCCCGTCGCGCCCATCCTCGCCGAGGACGGCACACCGGTGCCGCACATGTTCATCGTCCCCCGGTCGGAGTACACGATCGAGGACGACTGGGGCGGCGAGCGGGTGCTCGGCCTCGGCGCATCCTCGTCGAACTCGATCACGATGGACGGCGTCTTCGTGCCGGACTACAACGTCGTGCGGTTCAACTTCAAGGACTACCTCTGGAGCGAGAACGACGGCACCCCCGGGTATCGGCTGCTGGGGAACCCGGTGTACCTCGGTCGCACCACCACGATGTTCATCGCGGGCCTGGCCGTCAGCCAGGTGGGGACGGCCTGGGCGGCCCTCGACGAATACGAGGAGCTCATGCAGCGCGGGACGAGCTTCCCGCCGCGGATGCCGCGGACCGAGTCGACGCAGTACCAGCAGTGGTTCGGGCACATCCAGCAGCTGACCGACTCCGCCGACGCGCTCCTGCACGCCACCGTCGCCGAGATGGAGGACCGGGGGTACGCGTGGGCCGACGGCGGCCCGGAGTTCACCCCGGCCGAAGACCTGCGCCTCCGCGGCCAGGCCGCCACCGCAGCACGCCTGGCCACCGAGGCGGTGGATCTGGCGTTCTCCACGGCCGGGTCGACCTCGGCCGGAAAGCGCGGCACGCGCCTGGAGAAGTACTACCGCGACACCGGCTTCTACAAGACCCACATCGGGGCGCAGTACGACGTGTTCTATCTGTCGCAGGGCCGCGTGGGGCTGGGCCTTCCCTCCGGCGGGATGTGACCGCATGGCCCGCTTCGATCCGCCCGACCGCGCCGCCTACACGCCGGCCCAGCAGTCGTTCTACGAGCGGTACGCCACCGGGCCGCGCGCCGCGCCCGACCAGCCCTTCCGGCTGATCGACGAGGCCGGTGAGCTTATCGGACCGCCGTCGGTGTGGGTCACCTCTCCCGAGATCGGGCTGGCGCTGGCGGGCATCGGCTCCCAGATGCGCTGGGGCCTGGATGTCTCGGACAAGACCAGGGAAGCGGTCATCCTCGCCGTCGGCTATGCCTGCGAGAGCCCGTTCGAGCTCTACGCACACGAGCCCGCCGCACGCGCCGCCGGGTGGACCGACGAGGATCTGCGGGCGATCCGCGACGGCCGCCACCCGGGTGCGGCCGACGAAGAGGTACGGACGGCCCTCGATGTCGCACGGCGGATTCTCGCCGCCGGCACGCTCGACGCCGCCGAATATGCCCGCGCGGCGGAAATCTTCGGCACCGAACGGTTGTTTCACCTGGTGACGCTCGTCGGGTATTACCGCATGGTGGCGACCCAGCTCGCCGTCTTCGACATCCAGCCGCCCGGCAGCGCCTGAGGAGGACGACATGACCGTGTCCAACGAGACCGCTCGCGACCTCGCCGATGCCGACGGGACGCCCGACGGCGAGCCGATGCTCGACGCGGAGGATTTCAAGACCGCGTTCCGCAACCACCCCGCCGGGGTCGCCGTGATCACCGCCGAGGGGGCCGAGGGCCCCGTGGCGCTGACGGCCACCTCCGTGTCGTCGGCCAGTGTCACGCCGCCGCTTCTCGTCTTCTCCGTTTCCGAGCTGTCGTCCAGCGCCCCCACGATCCGGCACGCGGAGACGGTGGTCGTGCACCTCCTCGAGGCCGAGCAGCTGCACATCGCCCAGCTCGGCGCGACGAGCGGCATCGACCGCTTCGCCGACACGTCGCTGTGGACACGCCTCCCCACCGGCGAGCCCTACTTCCCCGCCGCGTCGTCGTGGATCCGGGGGCGTGTCGTCGGCACGGTGCCGGCCGGAGTGGCCACGGTGATCCTCGTTCAGGCGCTCGAGGCGCACACGCAGGAGCCGGATGGCGCGGGGACGACGCATCCGCTGGTCTATCACAACCGCACGTGGCACCGGCTCGGCGAGCACTCCCGCATCGACTGACCCCCGCCCGCCGCGCGGACCGCGGACGGCGAGCCGCGGACCGCGAGACTGCAGCCTGCCGACGAGACCGACGCATAATGTCGTGGTCTCGTCGGCAGCAAGCAGTCTCGCGGCTCCCCGTGCGCGAGGAGGTCAGGATGCGGCGGCCGCCAGCAGCGCGACGAGCTCGGGCGGCGCGGGCGCGGCGGTGAAGGTCTCCTCCACCAGGTGCAGCCGGGAGATGCCCGCCTGCACCGCGGCCAGCGCGTCGGACCTGGGCAGACGGCAGCCGTCGGACGGAAGACTCACCCGCACGTATCCCCCGCTCGCGTCAGCGAGCCAGAACTCCGGGCCGGCGAACCCGATGGCCGAGCGCATGCACCCGCACCCGCACCATCCGCACCCCCCTCCCGTCGCGTAGGCGACCCCCGCCGCCCGTGCCGCAACGACCCCGTAACGATCGACCCGCCGCGAGTAGGCTCGGGAGGGTGACATCCCGCGCCCCCCTCTCCCGCAAGCTGTCCGCCATCGCCGAGTCGGCCACCCTCAAGGTGGACGCCAAGGCCAAAGGGCTCCAGGCCGCCGGGCGCCCGGTCATCTCCTACGCCGCAGGCGAGCCCGACTTCGCCACGCCGCAGTTCATCGTGGATGCCGCGGCCGAGTCGCTCCGCGACCGTGCGAACTTCCGCTACACCCCGGCGGCGGGGCTCCCGGTGCTGCGCGAGGCCATCGCCGCCAAAACGCTGCGCGACTCGGGCCTGGAGGTTCCGGCGTCGCAGATCGTCGTCACCAACGGCGGCAAGCAGGCGGTCTACCAGGCCTTCCAGGCGGTGGTGAATCCCGGGGACGAGGTGCTCCTGCCCGCTCCGTACTGGACCACCTACCCCGAGGCGATCGCCCTCGCCGACGCAGTGCCGGTCGAGGTGTTCGCCGGAGCGGAGCAGGGGTACAAGGTGACCGTCGAGCAGCTCGAGGCCGCCCGCACCGACCGCACGACGGCCCTCGTGTTCGTATCGCCCTCCAACCCGACCGGCGCGGTGTACACCCCCGAGGAAACCAGGGCGATCGGCGAGTGGGCGCTGGAGCACGGGGTGTGGGTGATCTCGGACGAGATCTACCAGAACCTCGTCTACGAGGGCGCCCACGCGCAGTCGATCGTGGAGGCCGTTCCCGAGCTGGCGGGGCAGACGATCCTCGTCAACGGCGTCGCGAAGACGTACGCGATGACCGGATGGCGCGTGGGCTGGATGGTGGGCCCGGCCGACGCCATCAAGCTCGCGGCCAACCTCCAGTCGCACCTGTCGAGCAACGTCAACAACATCGCCCAGCGCGCGGCCCTTGCCGCCCTCACCGGCCCGCAGAACGAGGCCGAGGGCTTCCGGCTCGCGTTCGACCGCCGCCGGCGGTTGATCGTGTCGGAGCTCGAGAAGATTCCCGGTGTGACCGTGCCGAACCCGCTCGGAGCCTTCTACGTCTACCCCGACGTGACCGGCCTGCTGAACCGCGAGTGGCGCGGCACCACCCCGGCGACCTCGCTCGAGCTGGCCGACCTCATCCTCGACGAGGCCGAGGTGGCCGTCGTTCCCGGCGAGGCGTTCGGGCCGAGCGGCTACCTGCGCCTGTCGTACGCCCTCGGCGACGACCAGCTCCTCGAGGGCATCCAGCGCCTCCAGCGCCTGTTCGCCTAGCGCCCCCCACCGCCGTCGGGTCGCCAGGAAACGTCGGTTCGCGCGCGAAAACCCGACGTTTTCCGGCGAGTCGACGGGAGGGGGCTAGAGCTCGACGCCCACCAGCACCGGTTCGGGCTGGAGGATCAGCCCGAACTCGGCCTGCACGCGCTGCTGCACGAACCGCGCGAGTTCGGCGATCTCGCTCGCCGTCGCCCCACCACGGTTCGTGAGGGCGAGGGTGTGCTTGGTCGACAGGGCCGCCCGCGACCCGGGCAGCGCGAATCCCCTCCCGAGGCCCGAATGCTCGATCAGCCACGCCGCGCTCACCTTCACATCCGGCGAGGCCGCTGCCGCGGGCGGCACGATCCCGGTGAACTCGGCGAGCGGGATCACCACGACGGTGTTCAGCTCGGGAGCCACCGGCCATCGCGGGCACTCGGGGGGAAGGGTGCGGGCGAAGCCGGCGGACACGATGGCGTTCTGGAAGAACGACCCGGCGCTCCAGGTGTCGGGATCGTCCGGCGCCAGCACCATGCCCTTGCGGCCGCGGATGGTCAGGACCTCGTCGCGGATGTGCTGGAGCGACACGGATGCACCGGGGTCGAGCCGCAGCGCCGAGCGCAGCTGCTCCCCGGGCACGACTCGTTCGCCCGCCCCGGCCTCCTGCAGTTCGAGGGTGACGGTGAGGATGACCGCCGAACGCGCCGGCGCGGAGGCGTAGTGCTGTTTGAGCACGGACGTGCGGAACCCGAGGCCGAGCTCGGCGGCGGGGACGGTCGAGATGTCCCCGGTGGCTTCGTCGAGGAGCTCGACCTCCACAAGGCTCTGGACGATCTCCTGCCCGTACGCCCCGACGTTCTGCACGGGGGCCGCCCCGACGGTTCCCGGGATCCCCGACATCGCCTCGATGCCGGCCAACCCTTCCGCCACCGTGTACGCGACGAGATCGTCCCAGTCGTGTCCGGCCTGCACGCGCAGGCGCACCGTTCCCGGGCCCGACCCGGGCAACCGCTCCACGCCCCGGGTGCGCACGAGGACGACGGTGCCCTCGAACGCCTCGTCCCCGGCGAAGAGGTTGGAGCCGCCGCCCACGACCAGCCAGGGTTCGCCCTCCGCCCACAGCGTCCGCAACGTCTGGACGAGCTCGTGCGTCGTCGAGGCTTCCACGAGCCGCTCGGGCGCACCGCCGGTGCGCAGCGTCGTCAGCTGCGCGAGGGGGATCGGGTCGAGTTCGGGCATGGACTCAGGCGCGCACGCGCACCTGGGCCTTACCCAGGACGGTGGTGTCGGCGTGCGTGACCGTCAGGTCGATGCGCAGGACGTCGTCCTCGACCGCACCGATCTTCGCCACGATGTGCAGGTCGGCGCCGGTTCGGGGGTCGACCACGACGGGCCGGGTGAACCGCACGCCGTACTCCAGGATGCGGCCGGTGTCGCCGAGCCACTCGCCCAGAGCGCCCACGGCGACGCCCATCGTCAGCATCCCATGCGCGAGCACCCCCGCCAGCCCCACCTCGGCGGCGATGTCGTCGCGGTAGTGGATGGGGTTGAAGTCCCCGGATGCGCCGGCGTAGCGCACGAGGGACTCTCGGGTCAGGTGCACCGAGCGCTCGGCGACGACATCTCCCACGGCGGTCATGACGCCTGCCCGACCACGAGCACCGATGTCGCAGTCACGACGTGCTCGCCCGCCGCATCCCGGATCTCGGCCTCGCTGGTGACCATGGCGTTGCCCCCGAGCGCCCGGATGCCGCTGACGGTGAGGGATGCGGTCAGCTCGTCGCCGGCGACGATCGGCCGGGTGTAGCGGAAGCGCTGTTCGGCGTGGATGGTGCGGGCCAGCTCGATGCCAGAGTCCGGCTCGGCCAGCAGCAGCTGCAGCGTGAGGTCCTGGATCACCATCGCGAAGGTCGGCGGCGCGACCACATCGGCGTAACCCAGTGCGCGGGCCGCCTCCGGGTCGGTGTGCAGCGGCGCATCGGCGAAGACGGCACGCGCGAACTCGCGCACCTTCTCCCGGCCGACGAGGTACGGCGCGGTCGCGGGGAAGGTTCGACCGACGAGCTCGGGATTGACGGGCACCGTGCCATCCTACCGAGGCGGCGCCTCCCCGCCCGCTGTCAGCGCTTGGCCGCGCGGATCGCCCGCAGCGCCATCTGCACGGCGATGAAGACGAGGAACGCGGCGAACAGCACGTTGCCGACGAAGGGGTCGACGACGGTGGCCAGCCACGCGCCCAGCGCGGTCGTCGTGCACGCGGCGAGGCCCACGACGGCCGCAGCACGGAGGTCGACGTTGCCGCGGCGGAGATTGCCGATGGTTCCCGAGATGGCGGTGGGGATCATCATGAGGAGCGAGGTCCCCTTCGCCTCCAGGTCGCTGGTGCCGAACAGCAGCAGCAGGGCGGGGACGACGATGATGCCGCCGCCGACGCCGAGGAGACCGGCGAGGACGCCGGTGATGAGGCCGAGCACGGCCAGGCCCGGGATGGTGAGCCAGTTGAGATCGAGCACCGCCTCACGGGAGGGGATGATGAAGAACAGGCTCACGATCACCACGGCGAGGAACCCGATGAAGCCCCACCGCAGCGCGATCTGCGACACCCGGGGAAGCAACCAGGTACCCACCTGCGCACCCACGACGGCACCGGCGGCGAGGATCAGAGCGGGGATCCACGCGACCGACCCCGACACGGCATAGGAGATGACACCCACCGTGGCGGTCGGAACGATCGCGGCGAGCGAGGTGCCGGCCGCACGGCGCTGGTCAAAGCCGAGGAGGAGGACCAGGAGAGGCACGATGACGGTCCCGCCGCCCACGCCGAACAGGCCCGACATGAGGCCGGCGAGCAGCCCGATGGCCACGCACGGGAGGACGAAGCGCGCGCCGCGCGCCGGGAGAGCCTGGCTCATTCGTTGGAGTCGAGACTGTCGATGACCCAGCGGTCGCCCTCGGGTACGAGCACGTAGCGCAGCGATTCCTCTACCGGCTGAGGCTCGTCGAGCAGCTCGCCGGTCTCGTCGTACAGCTGCTGGTACGTCTCGAGCGTCACGACCTCGATGCGCTCCTCGTCGATCACCTCGACGCCGGTCACCTCCAGCTCGTACTCGTCGGTGAAGTCGCCGAAGTCCTGGGCATCGGCCTCGAACGCGGCGCAATCGGTCAGGCCGAAGCCCTGGCGGTACTCCTCCGTCGTCGAGGCGAAGTAGGCATCGCAGTCGGCGTCGTCCCACGCGTCGTCGTACAGCTCGACGGCGGCAACGGCGCGCGTTTCCTCGGGTCCGCCGCCGCCGCTGCCACCGGCGGTATTCGAGGTGAACAAGCCGACGATGAGCGGGATGAGCAGGGCAGCCAGCACGATGAGGAGCAGGACGACTCCGCCGAGGACCGCCCACAGGATCCACAGCTTGGACTTCTGCTTCGGGGCATCCGGGGCAGGCGAACCGGGCTGCGCGGGGTAGCCCGGAGTCCCGGGCGCACCGGCGACGCCGGGCGCACCGGGGTACTGCGGCGGGTACGTCGGCGCCGGTGCGGATGCATCCGCGGCCTCGGGCCCCGGCGTGGCGCTCTCGGGCCCCGGCGTGGCGCTCTCGGGCGCGTCGGGGGTCACGGGCAGTTCCGCGGCAGGGACCTCGGCCGCGCTCGACGACGGCGAAGCCTCCGCAGCCGGGGGTGCCTCATCGACCACGTGCACGTGCTCGGTCCACGAGGCACCGTCCCACCACCGCAGCGCACCGTGGCCGTCGTCGTACCAGCCCGGGGGTGTCGTGCTCATGACCGTCTCGTTTCGGCTCGGGGAGCGGAATGCTCCGCGCGTTCACACTATCGCCGCGTCGCGCGCGCCGAAGCACCCGCGATACCGGTGGCGAGTATGCCCCTCGGCCCGCAAGAAGATCACGACCCCCGGGAAGCGGAAGCCTCAGCCCACCGGGGGTCGTCTTCCCCGCGACGCCGACCAGACGGTGACCCGAACACCGGTCTACGCGGCCTCCGCGAGGGTGGAACGCACTGAACGTATCTCGGCCTCGCACGAGCGGTTTGCGGCTTGACGTCGGGATCCGCGCTCTGGTAAGCGCCCGCGCGCCGCCGGATCGGAGGACACTGGAGGATGCCCGTTCGGCGGGCCAGGAGGAACCATGACCACGTCACGCGCCACGGCGCCCACCCTTCCGGACGTGCGCGCCGACTTCCCGTTCGTGCAGCGCCGCTCGGGACAGATCTACCTCGACTCCGCCGCGACCTCGCAGCAGCCGGTGTCGGCCCTCGACGCACAGCGGCACTTCGCCGAGACCGCCTACGCGGCGGTGCACCGCGGTTCCAGCGCAGCGACGGGCGCTGC
Organism: Microbacterium sp. Z6_144; assembly: GCF_057197625.1. Taxonomy (NCBI): domain Bacteria; kingdom Bacillati; phylum Actinomycetota; class Actinomycetes; order Micrococcales; family Microbacteriaceae; genus Microbacterium; species Microbacterium sp. Z6_144. The sequence goes on along the minus strand of NZ_JBXVPT010000001.1, from coordinate 818,660 downwards.
GACCACCGCGTTCGAGTCCGCCCGCTCGCGCGTCGCGCGCTTCGTCGGCGCCGGGGAGGACGAGATCGTCTGGACCGAGAACGCCACGGATGCCATCAACCTCGCCACCTGGTCGCTGACGGATGCGGCGCTCCACGGCGGCGACGGCCCCGCGGTGCTGCATCCCGGCGACGAGATCGTGATCCCCCTCGCCGAGCACCACGCCAACCTCGTGCCGTGGCAGCGCCTGGCCGCTCGCACGGGCGCGGTGCTGCGCGCCGTACCCGTGGACGACGAGGGCCTCTGGAACATCGACGGGATGGCCGCTGTCGTGTCCGAGCGCACGCGCCTCATCGCGTTCGCGCACGTGTCGAACGTCACCGGCTTCATCGCCCCCGTCGAGGACGTCGTGGCGCTGGCCCGCAGCCGGGGCGCACTGACGTTCCTCGACGCGTGCCAGTCCGCGCCGCACCGGCCGCTGGACCTGCGCGCACTGGGGGTCGACCTGGCGGCGTTCTCGGCGCACAAGATGCTCGGGCCGACCGGCATCGGTGCGCTGTACGGGCGCGCCGATCTTCTCGCCGCGCTGCCGCCCGGGCGCACGGGCGGCTCGGCCATCACGACGGTCACCTTCGACAGCGCCGAGTTCCTGCCCCCTCCGCACCGCTTCGAGCCGGGCACGCAGCCGGTGGTGCAGGCCGTCGGGTTCGCCGCGGCCGTGGACTACCTCACGGATCTCGGCATGGAGGCCGTTGCGGCGCGCGAGCACGACCTCGCGCAGTCGCTCGTCGACACCGTCGCCCGCATCCCCGCCGTCCGCATCGTCGGGCCGGCGGCGGGCGAGGAGCGAGCGGCACTCGTCAGCTTCGTGGTGGACGGCGTGCACCCGCACGATGTCGGCCAGTTCCTCGATGATCGCGGCATCACCGTACGCACCGGCCATCACTGCGCCCAACCGCTGCACCGCCGGCTCGGCACGCCCGCGACGACCCGCGCCAGCGCGTACGTGTACACGACCGACGACGAGATCGCGGCGCTCGGCGAGGCCCTCGGGGATGTCCGCGCGTTCTTCGGAGCCGACCGATGAGCGACCTCGGCGACCTCTACCGCGAGGTCATCCTCGACCACAGCCGGCGCCCGATCGGGCGCGGCGACGTGTCGGGGTTCGCGCACACCCACCACGAGCTGAACCCCACGTGCGGCGATGAGATCACGCTGGGGATCACGGTGACCCCCGACGGGCGGATCGACGCGCTCGCCTGGGAGGGGCACGGGTGCAGCATCTCGACGGCGTCGTCGTCGATCATGTCCGACCTCGCCACCGGCGCGACCCGCGAGGAGGCCGGCGCGCTGATCCAGGACTTCCGTGCGCTCATGCGCGGGGGCGGGACCGTGGAGCCCGCCGAGAGCCTCGGGGATGCGGCGGCGTTCGAAGGCGTCGCCCGACTGGTCACCCGGGTCAAGTGCGCGATGCTGCCGTGGGTGGCGCTGGAAGCGTGCCTGCGCACCACCGCGTAGCCCGCCGCACGGGGCCGGGTTGCGGCCGGCCGCGCCGCCGATACACTGGTGCCGTGCAGACCTGTCGTTGTTGTCGCTGAGCGCGTTCGCTCTCTCTCCGACGACCACTGACAGCGCCCGCGCCGACGCGCGGCACACCGAAGGATTGCACCCGTGCGCTACGCCTCGAGCGTGACCGACCTGATCGGCAACACCCCCCTCGTCCGTCTGAACCGTGTCACCGAGGGCATCGCCGCCACGGTCCTGGCGAAGATCGAGTTCGTCAATCCCGGTGGCTCTTCGAAAGACCGCATCGCGGCGAACATCATCGACGCGGCCGAGCGCAGCGGAGCGCTCCGGCCCGGCGGCACCATCGTCGAGCCGACGAGCGGCAACACCGGCGTGGGCCTCGCGCTCTTCGCCCAGCAGCGCGGATATCGCTGCGTCTTCGTCGTGCCCGACAAGGTGGCCGACGACAAGCGCGCGGTGCTCCGCGCGTACGGCGCGGAGGTCGTCGTGGCTCCCACCGCGGTGGCTCCCGATGACCCGCGCTCCTACTACAGCGTGTCGCGGCGCATCGTGGCCGAGACGCCCGGCGCCTTCATGCCGAACCAGTACGACAACCCCAACGGACCGCTCAGTCACTACGAGACGACCGGGCCGGAGATCTGGCGCGACACCGACGGGGCCATCACGCACTTCGTCACGGGCGTCGGCACCGGCGGCACCATCAGCGGCACGGGTCGCTTCCTCCGGGAGGTCTCGGGCGGGGCCGTCCGCATCATCGGGGCCGATCCGGAAGGGTCGGTCTACTCCGGCGGGACGGGGCGGCCCTACTTCGTCGAGGGCGTCGGCGAAGACTTCTGGCCCGGCGCGTACGATCCCGCCGTCGTGGACGCCGTCGAGGCAGTGGACGACGGCGAAGCGTTCGCGATGACCCGTCGTCTCGCCCGCGAGGAGGGCCTCCTCGTGGGCGGGTCGAGCGGAATGGCCGTCGCCGCCGCCCTCCGTGTCGCGCGCGACCTCCCCGCCGACGCGGTCGTCGTGGTGCTCCTTCCCGACTCCGGGCGCGGGTACCTCGCCAAGGTCTTCAACGACTCGTGGATGCTGGCGCACGGGTTCGCCGTCGACCCGGCCGCGCCCGGCCGCACGGTCGCCGATCTGCTCGCCGAACGCGGTGACCGGGTTCTCCCCGTGGTCACCCCGTCCATGACGGCCGCGGATGCTCTGACGGCGCTGCACCGGGGCGGCGTGCCGGCCGCGCCCGTGGCATCCGCAGCCGACCCCGTCCTCGGCGAGGTGTCCGGCGCGGTTCGCGAGAGCACCCTGCGCGCCGCATCCCCCGGCACCCCCGTCGCCGACCTCGCCGGCGACCCGCTCCCGCTCGTGGGTGTCGGGACGCCCGAGAACGAGGCCCGCGCCCTTCTCGAGACCGCCGATGCCGTGCTCGTCACCAGCGCCGGCCGCCCGGTGGCGGTCCTGACTCCCGCCGATCTCTCCCCCGCCCCTGAAGGAGCCTCCTCGTGACCGCCGATTCCGCCGCACATTCCTCCGACGGATCGGCCGCCGACGGGCTTGCCCCCGACGGCCCGGCGTCCGACGCCTCGGCCTTCGCTTCGGCCGGCGAGGGACTGGCGTTCGACAGCCTGGCCGTCCACGCCGGGCAGTCGGCCGACCCCGGCACCGGCGCCGTGATCCCGCCCGTGCATTTCTCGACCACCTACGTCCAGGACGGCATCGGCAACCTCCGCGCGGGGTACGAGTACGGCCGCAGCGGCAACCCCACGCGCACCGCCCTCGAGGAGCAGCTGGCCGCACTCGAGGGGGGCCGGCACGGGCTGTCGTTCGCCTCCGGGCTCGCCGCCGAGGACGCGCTGCTGCGGGCGGCACTGCAGCCCGGCGACGAGGTGCTGCTCGGCAATGACGTGTACGGCGGGACGTATCGGCTCCTGGCCCGCATCCTCGGCCCGTGGGGCATCACGCTGCGCGTGGTCGACATGAGCGACCTCGACGCAGTCTCGCGTGCCCTCGCCGAGCGCCCGCCCCAGATCCTGTGGGTCGAGACGCCGAGCAACCCGCTGCTGCGCGTGACCGACATCGCCGGGCTCGCGCGGCGGGGTCACGACTCCGGCGCTCTCGTCGTCGTCGACAACACCTTCGCCTCCCCGGCGCTGCAGCGTCCGCTCGCCCACGGCGCCGACGTGGTCGTGCACTCGACCACGAAGTACCTGGGGGGCCACTCCGATGTCGTCGGCGGCGCGCTCATCCTCGACGACGACGAGCTGGCGGAGAAGGTGCGGTTCCTGCAGTTCGCCGCCGGCGCCGTCTCGGGACCCATGGACGCCTGGCTGACCTCCCGCGGCATCAAGACCCTGGGGCTCCGGATGCAGCGGCACAGTGAGAACGCGCAGGCACTGGCGGAGTTCCTCGCCGGGCACGACCGGGTCACGCGTGTCTACTACCCCGGGCTCCGCGCGCACCCCGGTCACGAGATCGCCGCGGCCCAGATGTCGGCCTTCGGCGGCATCGTCTCGGTCGCGCTCGCGGACGCCGCATCCGCCCGCCGCTTCGCGGAATCCCTGCGCCTGTTCCAGCTCGCGGAGTCGCTGGGCGGTGTGGAGTCGCTCGTGAACTACCCCGACGAGATGACCCACGCATCGGTGCGCGGGACCGAGCTGGCCGTGCCGCCCGAGGTCGTGCGCCTCTCGGTGGGCATCGAGGCACTCGATGATCTCCGCGCCGACGTGGCCCAGGCCCTCGAAACCCTCTAACCCCCGTCGACTCGCCACAATCCGTGCGCTGCGGGCGGCATTTCGCGCGTTTCGTGGCGACTCGACTGGGGGCATTTTGCACTAACGCCGCGCGAGTGCAATACTGCACTTTGTGATGGATAGTGCAACCGGCCTGCGCGGGCGGCAGCGGGCGGAGACGACGCGCCAGCTCATGACGGCGGCGCGGCGGGTCACCGCGGCGAGTGGCCTGGCGGGCTTCACCATCGAGCAGCTGTGCACCGAGGTGGGGATCTCCCGCCGCACGTTCTTCAACTACTTCGCCTCGAAGGAAGACGCCGTCCTGGGCATTCCCCTCGAACGCGAAGACGTCGAGGCGGTCAGGCGCTTCCTGGATGCGGGGGCCCAGCGCCCCGCGGGCACAGCGATCTCCCCCACCCTGCTCTCCGACCTCGTCGACCTCGCCGACGCGCGCTGGCACACCATGGACACCGCCCCGGAGACCATCGCCGACCTCGGCGCGGCCGTCGAACGCGAGCCGAGACTCCTCGCCCGACTCGTGGCACTCGTCCACGAGCGCGAGCAGGACGATGCCCGGCTGATCGCCCTCCGCGAAGGACTCGCCGACGGGGATCTCCGGGCGGTGGCCGCCGCGCAGATCTTCGCCGCGCTGTCGCGTGCGACCGCCGACGAACTGCTCCAACCGACCAACACAGACACCTTCGCCCAGATCTTCTCGCGGCGCCTCACCGCCGCCAACGAACTGTTCACCGATCAGCACGCCCCGACAGGACGCCCATGACCACCTCTCCCACCGCCACCACGCCGCCGGGCGCGGCACCGCTCCTGCTGACCCAGCGACGCATCTGGATCATCTTCTCGGCGCTCATCGCCGGGATGCTGCTGGCCAGCCTCGACCAGACGATCGTCTCGACCGCGATGCCGACGATCGTGGGAGAGCTCGGCGGGGTGTCGCATCAGGTGTGGATCACGACGGCCTACATCCTCGCGACCACGATCGTCATGCCCGTCTACGGCAAGTTCGGCGACATCCTCGGTCGCCGGCGCCTGTTCATGATCGCGATCGCGATCTTCACGCTCGCCTCGGTGGCCTGTGCCTTCGCGACCGACTTCTGGATGTTCGTCACCTTCCGCGCCATCCAGGGACTCGGCGGCGGCGGCCTCATCATCCTCTCGCAGGCGATCATCGCCGACATCGTGCCCGCCTCCGAGCGCGGCAAGTACCTCGGACCGCTCGGCGGCATCTTCGGTCTCTCCGCGGTCGCGGGCCCCCTCCTGGGCGGTTTCTTCGTCGACCACATGACCTGGCAGTGGGCGTTCTACATCAACATCCCCGTCGGCATCATCGCGTTCCTGATCGCCGTGTTCGCCCTGCGCCTGCCGGACAAGAAGGCGGACAAGCCGATCGACTGGCTGGGCGTGCTGTTCCTCTCCGCCGCCACGACGTGCCTGATCTTCTTCACCGACTTCGGCGGCGACTCCGACTTCGGCTGGGAGTCGATGGCCACGTGGGCCTGGTGTCTCGGACTCGTCGTGTCCGCTGCGCTGTTCATCTTCACGGAGTCGCGCGCGGCGGATCCGATCATGCCGCTATCGATGTTCCGCAACCCCGTGTTCGTGAACGCGACCGCGATCGGCCTGGCGCTGGGTATCAGCATGTTCGCCGCCATCGGGTTCATCCCGACGTTCCTGCAGATGTCCTCGCGCACGTCCGCTGCCGAGTCCGGCCTCCTGATGCTGCCGATGATGGTGGGGCTCCTGGGCACCTCGATCGTCTCGGGGCTCCTCATCACGCGCACGGGACGGTACAAGCTCTTCCCCATCCTCGGCACGATCGTGACCGGCGCCGCCATGGCCGCGATGACGACCCTCGCCGCATCCACCCCGATCTGGCTCATCTGCGTGTATCTGTTCGTGTTCGGGGCGGGTCTCGGCCTCATCATGCAGGTGGTCGTGCTGGTCGTGCAGAACGCGGTTCCCGCCGCCGACATCGGCACCGCCACCAGCACGAACAACTACTTCCGCGAGGTGGGCGCGGCCCTCGGCACGGCCGTCTTCGGGACGCTGTTCACCACCCGCCTCACCGAGAACCTCACGGCGGTCTTCACCGACGCCGGGGCATCCGCCGCCCAAGCCGGCCAGGCGACCGCCACCATCGATCCGGCCACCTTGAACGCTCTGCCCGAGCCCGTCCGCGAGGGCGTGGTCACCGCCTACGCCGACGCGCTGGCGCCGGTGTTCTGGTACCTCATCCCGTTCATCGCCATCGCGCTCATCCTCGCGCTCTTCCTCAGGCAGATCCCGCTCTCGGATGTCGCCGGGCTCGTCGCACGCGGCGAAGCCATCGGCGGCGCGGAGGCCGAGCGGCTCGAGGCCGAGCAGCGCGCCACCGCCAAGGTCGTTTCCTCCCGCCGCAACGCGCGGAATTCCGGAGACACGCCGTAGCCCGACGCCCGAACGGGCGCTGAGCGCCGGCGGCTCCCCGGCCGCCACACGTTCACAACTCAGGAGACACGCCGGAGCCCGACGCCGGAAGGGCCGCCGAGCGCCGGAATCTCCTGAATTCTGAACGGGCTCGGAGGCTCAGGCGACCGGTCCGGCCACCGCCGGCCGCCGCCGGACCGCTGCCGCATGGCTAGTGCACCGGCATGCCGCCCGTCACTGCGATGGTCTCGCCGATGATGTAGCTGGCCTCCTGCGAAGCGAGGAAGACGAACGCGGGGGCGAGCTCGACGGGCTGAGCGGCCCGGCCGATCGGCGTCTCCGAGCCGAACTCCTCGATCTTCTCGTTGGGCACGAACGCCGGCTGCAGCGGCGTCCACACCGGCCCCGGCGCAACGCCGTTGACGCGGATGCCGCGCTCGATGAGCTGCTGCGAGAGGGCCCGGGTCCAGTTCGCGATGCCCGCCTTCGACACCGCGTACTCCGCGAGCGAGGGCGACGGCTGGAAGCCCTGGATGCTCGAGGTGGTGATGATCGCCGCGCCGGGCTTCAGGTGCGGCGACGCGGCCTTCGTGAGCCAGAACAGCGGATAGATGTTGGCCTTCACGACGTGGTCGAGTGTCTTCGTCTCGAAATCGTCGATGCTGTCCACCGTGGGCATCGTGCCGGCGTTGATGACGAGGATGTCCAGGCCCCCGAGTCCGTCGACGGCCTTCTCGACGACGTCCACGTTGGTCTGCTCCACCTGGAGGTCACCGGGCAGCAGCACGGCGGTGCGCCCCTCCTTCTCGATGAGCGCGGCCACCTCCTCGGCCTGGGACTGCTCCTCGGGCAGGTAGCTGAGGGCGACGTCGGCGCCCTCGCGGGCGTAGGCGATCGCGATGGCTCGCCCGATGCCGGAGTCCGCGCCGGTGATCAGGGCCTTCCGCCCGGGCAGCCGGCCGAGCCCGATGTAGGTGCTCTCGCCGTGGTCGGGAGCCGGGTCCATCTTGTGGATGTCGCCCGGGCCCGACTGCTGCTGCGGGGGGAACGGGGGGCGGGGGTACTGCGTCGTGGGGTCCTGGGCGGTGTACATGTCAGCCATGCCCGCCACGCTAGGAGCGGGAGGCGGCCCCGCCGCGGGGGTTGCGGCGGGGCACCTCGGCGGCTAGGCCTTGCGGGTCGAGGGCGTGCGGTTCTCGGCGCTGACCATCCACGACAGCTGCTCGAGGCGCTCCAGGACGGCGTGGAGGATGTCGGCGCTGGTGGGGTCTTCCTCATCCACGTCGTCGTGCACCTCGCGGCACGTCGTCGTGACCGCATCCAGACGCTCGGTGATGAGGTCGATCACTTCGGCCGTGTCGATCTCGCCCTGCGGGAACTCCGGCAGGGTCGTCGTCTCGGCGACGGTGTCGCTGCGACCGTCGGGCAGGGCGTGCAGCGAACGCATGCGCTCGGCGACGGTGTCGCTGAACTCGCGCGCGGACTCGATGACCTCGTCCAGCTGCAGATGGGTGTCGCGGAAGTTCCGGCCGACGACGTTCCAGTGCGCCTGCTTGCCCTGGATCGACAGCTCGATGAGGTCGACGAGCACCTTCTGCAGGTTCTCGCTCAGATCGGCGGACGCGGTGAAGCCGTGCTCGGCGTTCTCCTCCTTGGTCAAGCCGGCGCCGGAGCCGCCGCGCGCCGGGCGGCGGCGGTTGCGGGTGGGGGCGTCCTTGGCGGGTGCGGCGGCCTTTTCGGTCGTGGTGGCCATGGTGTTCTCCTTGCAGTCGGGAACGAGACGTATGCGACGCTACGCGGGGAGCGAGCCAGGTGGCCGGGGCTTGTCGGTGCCGTTCCCCGTTGCTATGCGGCCCTACTGCCCGCGCGTGGCGCGCGCAACCCCGGCGCCCGGGAGCCCGCGCGTTCCCTACCGTGGCTGCATGCCCTCCTCTCCGTCCCGGCACGCCGACCTGCGCGAGTATGCGCCGATCGGCGACGGCCGTACGGTCGCGCTGGTGGGGCGACGGGGGCAGATCGACTGGCTGCCGCTCCCCCACCTCGATTCGGTGCCGGTGTTCGCCGGGCTCCTGGATGATCACACCGGCGGACGCATCGAGCTGGCCCCGGATGCGGAGTACTCGGTCCAGCGCCGCTACATCCCGAGCACCAACGTGCTGGAGACGACATTCATCACCGCGTCCGGGCGTGCCCGCGTGACGGATGCGATGGTCACCGGCGTCGCCGGGCGCCTGCCGTGGGCGGAGCTCGCCCGGCGGATCGAGGGCGTCGAGGGCCGCGTGCGCTTCCAGTGGCGCATCCAGCCCGGGACGCGTCTGCAGACGGCGGCTCCGTGGATCGAGGAGCGGGAGGGGGTCGCGATCCTGCGGGCCGGCGACATCTCCCTGGCCGTGGTGGGTGAGGGGTTCGGCACCCCGCACGCCGAACGCGACGGCGACGCCGGTCCCGCCATGCACGGCTCCTTCACGACGGCCCCCGACTCGTCGGCCGTTCTGATCCTCGTGGCCACCGACGGCGAGCCGCTGCATCTGCCCGACCCGGGCAACGTGCAGCGAGGGATCGACCGCACCATCGACGCCTGGCGCGCATGGTCTCGAGAGTTCTCCTACGAGGGACCGTGGCAGGCGGCCGTGCAGCGCAGCGCCCTGGCGCTCAAGCTCCTCGTCTACGCCCCCACCGGCGCCATCGCCGCCGCTGCCACCACCTCCCTGCCCGAGAGCGCCGGCGGCGGCAAGAACTGGGACTACCGCTTCGCGTGGGTGCGCGACCTGGCGTACACCACCCACGCTCTGGTGAGGTTCGGGCTTCGCGAGGAGACGCATGCCGCCATCTCGTGGCTGCTGCAGACCATCCGGCGCAACGGCCCCGAGCTGCACGTGTTCTATTCGCTGCGCGGCGAGGTCACCGACGGTACCGTGGAGTACGACGTCGACGGCTGGCAGGGCATCGGCCCGGTGGTCACCGGCAACCCGGCCCGCGCGCAGCTTCAGCTCGGCGTCTACGGCGACCTCTTCGCCATCTGTCGCACGTACGTCGACGGGGGAAACATCCTCGACGTCGCGACGGGTCGGTCGCTCGCGGCCATGGCCGATCGCACGTGCGATCTGTGGCGTCAGCCGGATTCGGGGATGTGGGAGCTTCCCACCGTCCGCCATTACACGTCGTCGAAGATGGGATGCTGGCAGGCGCTCAACGACGCGGTCTTCCTTGCCGAGCGCGACGCCATACCGGGAAGCCCCGACCGCTGGCGCTCCGAACGCGACCGGATCGCGCAGTGGATCGGGCGATACGGCTGGTCGGAGGCGGCGGGAAGCTACGTCATGTACCCCGGGACGACCGACCTCGACACCTCCGTGCTGCTGCATGCCGAGAGCGGCTTCGACCGCGGCGAGCGCATGGCCGCCACCATCGACGCCATCACACGCGACCTGAGCGCCGGGGCACTGCTGTACCGCTACACCGGGATGGATCAGGAGGAGCACACGTTCGTCGCCTCGGCGTTCTGGCGGGTGTCGGCCCTGGCGTGCATCGGCCGGCACGAGGAGGCCGTCGCGGCGATGGACGACCTGGTCGCGCGCGCGAACGACGTCGGCATCTTCGCCGAGATGATCTCCGAGCACGACGGCGGCTTCTGGGGCAACGTGCCGCAGGCGCTCAGTCACCTCGCCGTGGTGAGCGCCGCCCTGACCATCCGCGATCTCGTCCCCCCGGAGGTGCTCGATGAACGCTGAACCCCGTCTGTTCCGTCAGCTGCAGTCCGTGGTCCCCGAGAGCATCTTCTGGGACGAACGCACCGAAGAATTGGCATGGGTGGACATCGAGGCGGGGACGTTCCACCGCGCGCGCCTGGACGGCCCGGTCGACGGGTCGGAGGATCGCGTCAGCGCCCTTCCCGCTCCGGTCAGCGCCGTCCAGCCTGCGGCCGGCGGCGGCTACGTGGCCGCGCTGAAGGACCGCATCGTCGAGCTCTACCCCGACGGAACGCTCGGGCGGACGATCGCGCACGTGCGGCACGCCCATCGCGAGTCGCGTTTCAACGAGGGCAAGGTCGACCCGTTCGGGCGTTTCGTCGTCGGTTCCATGGATGGCGCGGGCGAGCCGAACGGCGCCGTCTACATCTTCACCGCCGACGGTGAGGCATGGATGCTGCACGACGGCTTCACCATCCCGAACGGGATGGAATGGTCCCACTCCGGCGACGTCATGTACGTCACCGACACCGAGACGCAGACCGTCTACCGTGCCTCCTACGGCCCGGGCAAGGATCCGCTCGGCGACCTCGAGCCGTATCTGCGCGGACGCGACTCCGACGGCATCGCGATGGACACGACAGGGTCGTTCTGGAACGGCATCTACGGCGACGGCGAAGTCGTGCAGTGGAGTCCGGACGGACAGCCGGTGGGGAGCGTCGCCGTCCCCGCCCCCCGGGTCACCTCCGTGGCCTTCGGCGATCCCGAGCACCGCACGCTGTTCATCGGCACTGCGCGGGAGAACATGACCGACGATCAGCTCGCGGCTGCACCGCTCAGCGGTTCGCTGTTCGCCGTCGAGGGTCTCGCGCAGGGTCGTCCGGTGCATGTCTTCGGCAGCGGCGGTTCGAGCCGCTAGGGAAACGGCCGTCGTCAGGTCACGAGGCGCTTACGGAGGAAGATCTGGTCCTCGCCGGATTCGCCGCCGGCACGCTCGGTCTCCTGATAGCCCTCTCGCGTGTACAGCCGGAGGTTCGCTTCGCTCAGGCGGCCGGTGAACAGCTCGGATTCCGTCGCGCCGGCCTTCCTGCCGCGGTCTTCGACGGCGTGGAGGATCAACGAGCCCAACCCGGCACCCTGGATGTCGGGCGCCACGGCGATGCGGCCGATGAGCAGCAGGTCGCCGTCGAGCCGCGCCCGGGCGGCGGCGACCATGCGCTCGCCCTGCAGGGCGACGCATCCGAGGTTGTCCTGCAACTCGGCCTCGACCTCTTCCAGCGTCTGAGTCAGCGGAGGCATGTCGGCGCTGCCGTAGATGAGGGCCTCCGACACGAACGCCGCCCGCTGGAGCGTCAACACCTCCCCCGCGTCGCGCGCCTCGATGGGGCGCACCCGCGCCTCGGGCTCAGCGGTGTCCTGTCCGCTCATGGTGTCCTCCGTCCGTGTCGATCCGCGCGCGAGTAAACACACCACGGCGCCCCGGTGCCGAAGCGTCGACAACCGGGGCGCCGTTGGTCAGGGAATGTCAGCGCGGGACGTCTTCGCGCCACTGGCCGGTCTCGGCGCCGCGGCTCTCGATGAACTCCTTGAAGTTCTTGAGATCCTTCTTGACGGCGTGCTGGCCGACGCCCACGAGCGAGCCGACCTTCTCCAGGAGCCCCTCGGGCTCCCAGTCGATCTGCACGGTCACGCGCGTGGAGGTGTCGGTGAGCTTGTGGAAGGTCACGACTCCGGCGTGCTCGGTCTCCCCGCCGACACTGCGCCACGCGACGCGCTCGTCGGGGTGCTGCTCGGTGACTTCGGCGTCGAACTCGCGCTCGGCGGGGCCGACCTTCACCTTCCAGTGCAGGTGGGTGGCGTCGCGCTGCTCGATCGACACGACCTCGTCCAGGAACGACGGAAACGTCTCGAACTGCGTCCACTGGTTGTAGGCCGTGCTCACGGGCACGTCGACGTCGATCGTTTCGATGATCTGAACCATGTCACTCCTCGTGTTGGTCAACTGCCTCCAGCCCACCGCAGTTCCGTGGCCGAAGGGGAGGGATTGACAAACGGCCCCGCGCGTCCGTTTCATCCCGGTGCCGGGGCGGGCGCGAGGCGAGGTCAGCGGCCGGCGGCGTAACCGGCAGCGCCGCGAGGGTTCGCCGCGGCCGACAGGACGCCGGTGCCGGGCTCGCGCGACACCGCGGAAAGACGCCCGAGCGACCAGCCGTCGACAACGGTCACGTCGTGGCCCCGGGAGCGCAGGTCGTCCGTCACCGCGGGGCCCAGGCGATCCTCCGCGACGACGCCCCGCGGCTCCCACGCGCGCGGCCAGAACGAGCTGGGGAGGTGCGTCGTGTGGAAGGCCGGGGCATCGATCGCCGCCTGGGCCGAGTACCCGCCCAGGATGCGGCGGAGCAGGTACGGCAGCTGCCACTGGTCCTGCTGGTCACCGCCCGGTGTGCCGAGCGCTTCGATCACCGCCCCGCCGCGGACCAGCAGCGTCGGGGAGAGGGTCGTGCGCGGGCGCGCGCCGGGCCGGAGAGCGGCCGGGGCGCTCTCGTCCAGCCACGTCATCTGCAGACGCGTGCCCGCCGCGAGCCCGAGCCCCGGCACAGCCGGCGACGACTGCAGCCAGCCGCCGGACGGGGTGATGCTGGCGATGTTGCCGGCAGCGTCCACGACATCCAGGTGACACGTGTCGCCACGGGTCTCCCCCGACGCGCGCACGGTCGGCTCGCCCACGCTGCCGCCCTGCGCGGACGGCTGGGTGAACAGGGGAGGGACGAACGGCGCCCGTCCCGCAATGGTGCCCGGACGCCACTCGGGGCTGGCCGCGTCCGTGATCTGAGCGGCGCGTGAGCGGGCGTAATCGTCGCTGAGCACGACCTCCAGCACATCGCGGGCATCTTCGCCGTAGTAGGCCTCTCGGTCGGCGAACGCGAGCTTGAGCGCCTCGATCACGAGGTGGGCACCCTGCGCGGTGGAGGGGTCGAGGGCGTCGTCGGGGAAGACGGAGAGGATGGCGAGCGCCTGCAGCAGCACGGGTCCCGAACCCCAGGCCGGCGCCTTGACGACCTCCACTCCGCGGAAGCGGTACGTGACGGGTTCCTCCCAGGCCGCGTCATACCCGCGCAGGTCGTCCGCGCTGAGGACACCGGCGTACGATCCACCGTCGGAGTGCCGGTGCGGTTCGCGCAGGAACGCGGTGAGCTCCTCCGCGACGAATCCCTCGCGCCATTCGCGGAGCACCCCGTCGCTGCGCTCGGCCCGCGACGATCCCCCAGCGGATGCGGCGGACAGCCGACGCAGCGCGTCGGCCCAGCGCGGGTTGCGGAACGTCTCCCCTGCCGCGGGAACCCGGCCGTCCGGCATCCACAGCGCCGCGGACGTGGGCCAGTGCTCACGGAACAGGTCGGCGACCGCGCCGACCGTCCGCGCCCAGCTCGGTACCACCGGCACACCGTGGTCGGCGTACTCGATCGCATACGCCACGACATCGGCGAATTCCCATGTGCCGTACTCGCGCAAGAGGAGGAGCAGAGCCGGAAAGGCACCCGGGATGGCCGCGGCCAGGCCGCCGGCGCCGGGTACGGTGTCCAGTCCCAGCCCGCGATAGTGCGCGATGGTCGCGGCGGCGGGAGCGGGCCCCTGGCCCGACAGCACACGCGGAGCGGTGCCCTCCGCGGCGACCAGCCCGACGAGGTCGCCCGCCGGGCCGTTCAGGTGCGGCTCGGCGACATGAAGGACGAAGCAACCAGCCACTGCCGCATCGAACGCGTTGCCGCCGCGCTCGAGCACGCTCTGAGCCGTCCCGGTGGCCAGCCAATGCGTCGAGGCGGTCATCCCGTACGTGCCGGTGAGGGTGGGCCGGGTGGTGAAGGACGCCGGGCGGGTCCAGGGGGAAGACGACATCGTCCCATTCTGGCCGGTGACGGCCGGGCGACCTAGGTGACGGTGACGAGGGTGCGCTGCCAGCCGGACGACCCGTTCGGCGCGATCGGGGCGGACTCCTCGATCTGCAGCTGGCCGTTCTTGTCGGTGGCGCGCACGCTGAGGTAATGGGTGCCGGGCGTGGCGTCCCACTCCATGACCCACTGCACCCACGTGTCGTCGTTGAGCGGGACCGACAGCGTCGTCTCCTGCCACGCGCCGTCGTCGATACTGACCTCGACCCGCTGGATGCCGACGGTCTGCGCCCAGGCGACCCCGGCGATCGGCACGCGTCCCGCCGGTAACGCCGCGCCGATCTTGGGCGTGTCCACGCGGGAGGAGAATTTGATCGGCGCTTCGGCGCTGTAGCCGCGGGGCGTCCAGTACGCCTCATCCTGGGCGAATGTCGTCACGGTCAGCCCGGTCAGCCACTTCGTGGCGGATACGTATCCGTACAGTCCGGGCACGACCATCCGCACCGGGAATCCATGTTCCAGCGGCAGCGGCTCCCCGTTCATCCCGACGGCCAGGATGGCGTCGATGCCGGGATCGGTCACCGCGGCGAGCGGGGTGCTGGCGGTGTACCCGTCGACGCTGCGGGAGAGCAGCATGTCGGCGTCGGACGAGGGCCCCGCCATCTGCAGGATGTCACGAAGAGGAACACCGAGCCACGTGGCGTTGCCCACGAGTTCTCCGCCCACCTCGTTGGAGACGCACGTGAGGGTGATGGCGTATTCGTCGAGCCCCATGTCGAGAAGGTCGGCGAAGGTCAGCTCGACCCGCCGCGACACCATCCCGTCCACGACCAGGCGCCACTGATCGGGGTCGATGGCGGGGACGGTCAGGGCGGTGTCGACCCGGTAGAACTCGTCGTTGGGGGTGAACAGGGGGGTGAGCCCGGGGATGTCGAGTTCCGCGCCGGCCGGCACGGCGACCCGCGAGCGCGGCGAAGGCAGCCGCACGGCGTCGCGAAGGGCCGCCACGGAACTGGAGACCGCGTTGATGGCGCGGGCGCCGATCCCCACCACGACGGCGGATGCGGCGACCAGCGCCGTGATCGTGAAGAACGACCGGCGGTCGACCCGCACGGCGGAGTCCTCCGCCGTGTCGTCGCGCGGTTCGTCGTTGGCCGCTGCGGCAGGGCGTGCGGCGGCCACCGTCGCCCACCGGCGGAGTCGCGCGGTCAGGAGGACCAGGACGGCGATACCGGCGATCCCGCCGACGATCGGCGGGATCCACGAGAGGAGGGTGGCACCGGATCGGGTGACGATGGCCGCGGTGGCCACGGCGGCACCGGCGCCGAGGACGATCGCGCCGACGGGCGGGCGGAGCAGCTGGAGGATGCCCGCCAGTGCGGCCGCGACGGTCGCGGCCACCCCGAGCCCGGCCAGGAGGACGATCTTGTCCGCCGCACCGAAGGTCTCGATGGCGAACTCTTTCAGCGGGCGCGGGACCACGTCCACGACGAAGGAGCCGACCGCCAGCAGCGGGCTCGCGTCGCGTGCGGCCAGCAGGGCCACGAGTTCGCTGACGGCCAGCACCACGGCGGCACTGATGGCACCGACCACCCCTGCCCACATCCACATCCACAGCCGCGGAACGCTTCGCCGGTTCATCCCGGTCCCTCTTCCTGGGGTCGGAGGAGCGGGCGCCGTTTCCGGCGCCCGCTCCTCGTTCTGCCGTTATCCGGTCGGCTCAGGCGGCCGGGGGCATCAGCACCGTGTCGATGAGGTACACGGTCGCGTTGGCGGTCTGCACGCCACCGCAGATGACGCTCGCGTCGTTGACCATCAGCATGTCACCGCTGCCGGTGACCTCGACCTCGGCGCCCTGCACGGTCGTGTGCATCCCGGCGATGTCGTCGGGTGCGACCTGACCCGGCACCACGTGGTACGTCAGGATCGAGGTGAGCATGTCGCTGTCGGTCTTCAGGGTCTCGATGGTCGCAGCGTCGATCTTCCCGAAGGCGTCATCGACCGGCGCGAACACCGTGAACTCGCTCCCGTTCAACGTGTCGACGAGGTTCACATCGGGGTTCAGCTCTCCGCTGACCGCCGAAGCGAGCATGGTGAGGAGCGGGTTGTTCGACGCGGCGACGGCCACGGGATCCTGTGCCATGCCTGACACGGAGCCGTCGCCGTCGGGAACCATTTCGGCGTAGTCCGCGCATCCGGCGCCGACGAGGTCGGCCATGGGGTCCATCGTCTCCTCGGTGGCGGGCGCGCTGGATTCGGTCATGGGCTCTTCGCTCTCCTCCGTGGAGCTCGACCCCGAGCCCATGGAACACGCGGTGAGAGCGAAGGACGCGGCCAGAACCAGGGCGAAACCGCCGGTGAGGCGCTTGGTGTGAGTGAGCATGAGATCCTCCGAGATCAGGAGCCCCGCAAGACTCCGTGTGCTGTGCCGCCTCGAGGGGCGAACCCGCTCCGGTGAGCGCGTACCTGATCTTCGGAGCGGGTCCGGGATCGGATTCCCCGATCGCTCATCCCGAGGACAGGCAGCGATGGGAGCAGACGCATGGCGCGGTACATCACCTTCGGCGTGACGCGCCGTCCGGGCGACCTGTCGGGTGGCCAGCGGCAGCGCGTCGCGATCGCCCGCGCGCTGATCCTCGAGCCGCGCCTGCTCCTCGAATCCGCGCCCACGTTGGACGGCGCCGGGGCCGACCGCGACCGCCGCGCACAGTTGCGCGCCGTGGTCGCCACCACGGCCTGACCGCAATAGACCGCAACACGAGCCCTCCCCAGCCGATCCCCCGGTGAAATGGAACCCATGTCCTCTCCTTCGACCCTCGCCCCCGACCTGTGGACCCCGCCCACCGGGGTGCGCGTGCGCGGCGCGCTCGCGGTGATCGCCGGCGCCGGCGAGACCCCCGGCGGCTACGAGCGGTTCGGCCGGCGGCTGTCCGCCGACGGGTATGTCCTGGCCGCGTTCGAGGCGACGGCGGCGGCGGATGCGGCGGACTGGCTCGCGACGCAGCCGGATGCCCCCCGCGTGCTCGTCGGATCGGACCGCGGTGCGGCGGCGGCGCTCGCGCTGGTGGCGGCGAGCGCGATCGCCGACGGCGTCGTCATTGCGGGCCTGCCGGTCGCCGGCGCGGACGATTCCTCGGCCGCGGCCCACGAGCGCACGGCATGCCCTGTGCACCTGGGGGTACTGGGGTCCGCCGACTCCCGCGCCCGCGCCGACACGAGCGCGACGGCCATCCCGGATGCCGCCGATCTCGCGCGCATCCGGGTGCCGGTGCTCGCCGTGCACGGCCAGGCCGACTCGATCGCTCCGGTCGGCGGCGCGCGGGCGGTGCTGCGGGCCCTTCCGCAGGTGGATCTGTTCGAGACCGTCGGAGGGTTGCACGACGCACTCAACGACCAGTCGCACCGCTCGGTCGCAGCCACGATCGTGCTGTGGCTGGAGAGGCTGCGCGCCGGAGACGTCCGCGTCCCGATCGTGCAGAGCGTGCAGCTGTGAGCGAGGGCTTCGCCTCGTCGCAGGTGCACCGCGGCTATACCCCCGGCACTCCGCAGAACGCCGTCGCGCCACCGATCTACCAGACCACCGCCTACGAGTTCGCCTCGCTGCAGGAAGCCGCCGACATCTTCGCGCTGCGGAAGGCCGGCAACCTGTACAGCCGCTCGGCCAATCCGACGCAGCTGATCCTCGAAGAGCGTGTCGCCGCCCTCGAGGGCGGACGCGCTGCCGTGGCCGTGGCATCCGGGCAGGCTGCCGTCGCGATCACCCTCCTGGCACTCGCCAAGGCAGGCCAGCACGTCGTGGCGGCTCGGCAGCTCTACGGCGGCACGGTGGATCTCCTCCAGGAGACCTTCGCCGACTGGGGGATCGACGTCACCTTCGTCGATCAGGACGACCTGGACGCGTGGCGCGCAGCCATCCGGCTCGAGACTCGCGCGCTCTTCGCAGAGTCGGTGACGAACCCCACCGCGCAGGTGCTGGACATCTCCGCCGTCGCCGATGTCGCCCACGACGCGGGCGTGCCGCTCGTCGTCGACAACACCGTCGCCACGCCCTACCTGCAGCGGCCCGGCGAATTCGGCGCCGACATCGTGGTGCACTCGGCGACCAAGTACCTCGGGGGCCACGGCACCTCGATGGGCGGGGTCGTCGTCGACATCGGGTCGTTCGACTTCAGTGCCGAGCCCGAGCGCTGGCCGCAGCTGACCCAGCCGTACCCGCGGGTGTCCGACATCGTGCTGTGGGACCGGTTCGGCCCGCAGGGCTTCGCCTTCGCCGCACTGCTGAAGACGAAGTACGTCCACGACCTCGGTCCCTCGCTCGCACCGTTCAACTCGTTCCAACTGCTGCAAGGCATCGAGACCCTGGATCTGCGCATCGCCAAGCACACCGCATCCGCCCTCGAGGTCGCGCGTTTCCTCGACGCTCGCTCGGACGTCGCCGTCGTGCATCATCCCGGCCTCCCCGGCAACCGGTGGGCGGAGGCGGCACGGCGCTATCTTCCCCGGGGCGTGCCCGCCGTGTTCTCGTTCGACCTCGCCCCCTCGGGAAACGCCGACACCGACCGTGCCCGCGTCCACCGCGTGGTGGACGGGCTGCGCCTGATCAAGCTCGTCGCCAACATCGGTGACGCCCGGAGCCTCGTGGCGCATCCGGCCTCGATGACCCACAGCCACCTGGACGCCGCTCAGCTGGCGGATGCCGGAATATCCCCCACGACCATCCGCCTCTCGATCGGCCTGGAAGATCCCGCCGACCTTCTCGCCGACCTCGCCCAGTCCCTGGACGCGGCGAACGCCATCCCCCATCCGGAGGTGTGACCATGGGCATCGATCTCGGCTACTGGACGCCGGTCTACGGCGGATTTCTCCGCAACGTCGCCGACGAAGACGGGATGGCGGCGACCTGGGCGTCGATCCGCGATATCTCCGTCACCGCCGATCGGCTCGGATTCCACACCACACTCGTGCCCGAGCTCTACCTCAACGACCGCAAGGGCGTGCGCGCCCCGAGCCTGGAGGCCTGGTCGCTGTCCGCGGCGATCCTCGCCGTCACCGATCACCTCCGCGTGATGACCGCCGTTCGTCCCGGCTTCCACCTCCCCGCCGTCCTCGCCAAGACGGTGAGCACGCTGGATTCGATCGCGCCCGGGCGCGTCGCGCTCAACGTCGTCGCCGCGTGGTGGGCGGAGGAGGCACGCCAATTCGGCGGGAACTTCACGACGCATGACGCGCGCTACGTCCAGGCGGAAGAATTCGTGCAGGTCCTGCGGGGCCTGTGGGCGCAGACGCCGTTCACCTTCGCCGGCGACTACTACGAGCTCGAAGACACCATCGTCGAGCCCAAGCCGGCGGAAACACCGGTGATCTACGCCGGCGGAGAGAGCGACGCCGGCAAAGACGCCATCACCCGCTTCGCCGACGCCTACGTCATGCACGGCAGCACGATCGAGGAGGCGCGCGCCAACGTCGCCGACATCACCGAGCGTTCGCTGCGCGTCTCCGGGCGTCCGCTGCGCGAGATCGGGATGCCCGCGTACGTGATCGTCCGAGACACCGAGGCCGAGGCGCAGCGCGAGCTCGAACGGATCACGACCGTCGACCCCGGCTCCCCCGCTTACGCGTCGTTCGAGGAGTTCCAGCGCAACTCGAACCTGTCGCTGGAGCTCACCAAGCGGGAGTATTCCGTGGGGACACGGGGGCTCCGCCCCAACCTCGTCGGAACCGCCGAGCAGGTGGCCGACCGCATCCGCGCCTACGGTGACGCGGGGATCACCCTGCTCCTCATCCAGTCGTCCCCCCTGAGGGAAGAACTGGAGCGGATCGCCGAGCAGGTCTTCCCCCTCGTTCCCCAGAGCTCTCTCGTCTCCTGATCCCTCCCCCCGTCGAGTTGCCACGATCTGTCGTGTCTCGCTCGTCCTGCGCGCGGTTGTTGGCGACTCGACAGGTTGTCGGCGGGCACGGGGCAGGGTAGTTTTTCGGTATGCCGAAAAATCGCGCCGTCGCAGTGAGGCGGCTGGCATGGATGGCGGCGGCCGCTGCTCTCCTCTCGGGGTGCGCGGGCGGAGATGCCGCCGCGGGAGGCGATGACCGCCCTCGCGTCCTCACAACGTTCACCGTTCTGGCCGACATGGCGCGGAACGTCGCGGGTGAGCACCTCGAGATCGACTCGATCACGAGGGTCGGCGCCGAGATCCACGGCTATGAGCCGACGCCCGGCGACATCGCGAAGGCCTCCGAGGCCGACCTCATCCTCGATAACGGGCTGAACCTGGAGGCGTGGTTCGCGCAGTTCGTCGAGTCCACCGACGTGCCCCACGTCGTCGTCTCCGAGGGGGTCGAGGTGATCGACATCGCGGGAGACTCGTACGAAGGCAGGCCGAATCCCCACGCGTGGATGAGCCCGCTCAACGCGCAGATCTATGTCGAGAACATGGTCGACGCCTTCAGCGACCTCGACCCCGAGCACGCCGCGGAGTACGCAGCCAACGCCGCCCAGTACACCGCCGAGCTGCAGCAGATCCAGGACGCGCTCGTCGCCGAGCTGTCCGCCGTGCCGGAGAACCAGCGCGCCCTCGTCACGTGCGAGGGCGCCTTCTCCTACCTCGCGCGCGACGCGGGACTGACGGAGGCGTACATCTGGCCGGTCAATGCCGAACAGCAGGCCACACCGCAGCAGATCGCAGCGGCCATCCGCTTCGTGGAGACCAACGACGTACCGGCGGTCTTCTGCGAGTCGACGGTGTCGGACCGGCCGATGCAACAGGTCGTCGAGGCGACGGGTGCCGACTTCGGCGGCACCCTGTACGTCGATTCGCTCTCGGAGACCGACGGACCCGTCCCCACCTACCTGGACCTCATCCGGCACGACACCGCGACGATCCTTCGGGCCCTGACCGGGCAGTCCTCGTGAGTGCGGCGATCGAGGTCGAGGCGGTGACGGTGCGCTACGGCGACGTGGTCGCCCTCGAGGACGTGTCGCTGACGCTGCAACCAGGGCGGGTGACCGGCCTGATCGGTATGAACGGTTCGGGGAAGTCCACCCTTCTGAAGACGGTCCTCGGCATGATCCGGCCGCAGGCCGGGAGCGTGCGCGTCGAGGGCGGCACGGCGGCGGCAGCCCGCACGCACGGTCTCATCGCATCGGTGCCGCAGAGCGAAGACGTCGACTGGGCGTTCCCGGTCTCGGTGCGCGACGTGGTGATGATGGGCCGTTACCGCCACATGGGCCCGACCCGCCGGGCTCGGGCTGCCGACCACGCCGCGGTCGATGACGCGCTCGAACGGGTGGAGCTGACCGGTCTCGCCGGTCGGCAGATCGGGCAGCTCTCCGGCGGTCAGCGCAAACGCGCGTTCGTGGCCCGCGGCATCGCGCAGGATGCCGCGATCCTGCTGCTGGACGAACCCTTCGCCGGGGTCGACAAGAGATCGGAAGCCACCATCGTGCGGCTCCTGCGGGAACTCGCCGGCGACGGGCGCACGGTCCTGGTCTCCACCCACGACCTGCATGCCCTGCCCGACCTCGCCGACGATGCGGTGCTGCTGCTGCGCCGCATCGTGTTCCAGGGCGACGTGTCCGAGGCCCTCCGCCCCGACAACCTCGCCCGGGCCTTCGGCCTGGACGCCCCGGTGGACGGACCGCAACGGTGAACCTCCTCGACCTGCTCATCGAGCCGCTGCAGTACGAATTCATGACCCGCGCCCTGGTGACGACCGTGATCGCCGCCGTCGTGTGCGCCGTCCTGTCGTGCTGGCTCGTCCTCATCGGATGGTCGCTCATGGGCGACGCGGTCTCGCACGCGGTCCTCCCCGGGGTCGTCCTGGCCTACGTTGTCGGGGCGCCGTTCGCGATCGGCGCGATCGTGTTCGGGCTCCTCGCCGTCGCACTCATCGGGCTGATCCGCGGGACCAGCCGCGTAAAGGAAGACGCCGCCATCGGCATCGTCTTCACGACGCTTTTCGCGCTGGGGCTCGTCCTGATCTCCGTGACCCCGAGTCAGACCGATCTCAACCACATCATCTTCGGCAACATCCTGGGCGTCTCCACCGGCGACCTCGTGCAGATCGCGGTGCTCGCCCTCATCGCCTTCGTCGTGCTCGTGATCAAGCGGCGCGACCTCACGCTCTACGCGTTCGACCCCGCCCACGCATTCGCCATCGGGTTGTCGCCCCGGCTACTGGGGGCGCTCCTTCTCGGCGTTCTCGCGTTGACCGCCGTCGTCGCTCTGCAGGTCGTCGGGGTCATCCTCGTCGTCGCGATGCTCATCATCCCCGGCGCCACGGCGTACCTTCTCACCGACCGCTTCGGGCACATGCTCATCATCGCTCCCGTGCTCTCCGCGGCGTCATCGGTCGTCGGGATCTACCTCAGCTACTGGCTCGACGCGTCCTCGAGCGGGCTGGTGGTGGTGGTCCAGGGGGCCGTGTTCGCGGCGGTGTACCTCTTCAGCCCGCGCCACGGCGTGCTGGGACGGCGGATGCGGCGCCAACGCACCGCGACGCAGCCGACCGGCTGAGCGCGCGACGACGATTCGGAAGAGTCAGGCGTCGGCGGATCCGTCGCCGTCGGCCGACTCGTCGTCGACCCCGACGTCGCTGGTGATCGTATGCTCGCGTTCGACGTCGTGCACCACATCGGTCTTCAGCTCGCTCGCCGGGTTCTCGTCCTCGGGCGATACGGGCGGGACGGGAGAACTCATCATGTCCACGCTCCTTTCAGCAGGGTCCAGCCTAGGGAGAGCAGCACCGCCTCCCGCGGGCTTGCGCGCCACCGGCACAGCCACTACGCGGTGCGCGTGCGTGACAGCGGGTTGTAGCCGATCCGCGCGATTTCTGCACCGGGAGTATGGCAGGCTGGGGCCGTACCCGCCGGGGACGCCGCGGGGCAAGAGGAAGATCATGGGCAAGTTTCTGTTCGAGGGCCAGCTGAAGGCGGATTTCGAAGACCGCTTGCTCGCCCATCTGCAAGTGGTGATCGGCGCGAAGTTGCGCCGGGGCGAGTCTTTCCATTTCAGCTGGAAGGACGATTCGAGCATCGGCAACGGCCGGACGTCCATCTGGGTGCACCCGCACAGCGTGATCACCTACAAGTACTACGGCGGTCGCATTCCGGCGCTCAACCGGGCATGGGTGGACGCCCTCATGTTCACCGCGAACTCGCCCCGCGGGCTCTACGTCGTTCCGGAGCCGCCGGCACACCCCGGCGGAGAGCGGGCGCCCGATGAAGCGTATTGACATCCTCTACGGCGGGCAGCAGTACTCCGTCGGCAACCGCGACACCGACGAACTGCGCGAGGAGATCCTCGCCGCCGCGCACGACTCTCGCAGCTTCTGGCTCGAGGTCAACTCGGGCGAAGGCGCACCACGGCCCGCCTACCTCCTGATCGCGCCCGGCACGGACCTCGCGCTGATCCCGATTCCCGCTGACGAGCTCGGCCCAGCCTGAGCTGCGCCCCGTGGCCTGCGGACGAGACCCTCAGAGGTCGTCGAAATCGCTCCACCCCTCCACCGCCGCCGGCACGTCTTCGCCCTGAACGGTCGCGGCGGGTTGCGGGATCCCGAAGCGACGAAGATGATCCGTCTTGGCCCGGAGATCGGCGACGAGCGCCGCATCCACGACCTCGTCGACGTCGACCTCGACCGAGTCGGAGATCAGCTGACTGGCCGGGCCCACCAGGATCGTCGAACGCCCCCGCTCGCCCTGCTCGTCGACCGTGGGGATCTCCACCGTCGCGGATGACCCGACCTCAGCAAGTGCCCCGGCGTACCCGAGCAGCGCGTGGGCGATCTCCGTCCCGGTGAGGATGGAGTCGCCGGCGTAGTGAATCCTGTCCATCCACTACTTGTAACGGCCCCAACCCGATTCCGGCCGACCCTTTCCCTCGGCGCCCGAGTCCGCTACGCCCGGAGGCGCCGCAACAGCGGATGCTGCAGACCCGGGCTCCCTCAGGGGCCGACGCGGACCTCGACCCGGCGGTTCGTCGCCATGGCGTCGTAGTCGGGTTGCCCGCCGGGATACTCCTGGGCGACAGGGGCTGAGGACCCGTGACCGGCAACGGCGACGGTCACATCGGGCCGCTCGCCGGCGATCACGTCCGCGACTGCCTGTGCTCGTGCCTGCGACAGCGGGATATTGACGCCGTCGCCGCCACGGGAGTCGGTATGACCGTCCACAGCGACGGATGCTCCGTCCGGCAGGTCGGAGATCACCCCCTGCAGCGCCGACCGCGCGCCGGCGTCCAGGTCTGCGGACCCGTATGCGAAGAGCACGTCGGAACCGAGCGTCAGGGTCTGATCGTCCGCCTTCGCCACCAGCAGCTCGACCGAGTCCTCGGTCGAGTAGACGACGACCGAGGTCTCGATGTCGTCGGGCGTCGGATCCGGCGCATCCCGCCGGTCGACGAGGCCGCCTGCCGCCAGGAGCAGCCCCACGGTGGCCGCAGCAGCCGCCGACCTCACCGGCCGCCGCCGATCGGGATGTCCGGCAGCTCGATCGACCACTCGTCCATGGTGAACGTGATCACGTCGATATCGTCCTCCGGCGCCGCATAGACGAACCACGATTCGAGCGGCTCACCGTCGACGGATTCGGCATCGGCGTTCGTCAGCCAGTCCTGCGCGCCTTCCCCCTCGATGACGCTGTAGCGCTTGAGGTTCTGACGGTCGAGCAGAACGGGGTGGGTGAAGATGTACCCGTTCATCGCCGACAGCGTGTAGCTCTCCTGGTCGCCCTCCAGATGCGGGATGAAGTCCACGCGCAACGTCATCGTGGTGTCGTTGTCATCCAGCTCCAGCGATCGGACGATGACGTCGATCGTGCCGTCCACCAGCGTCGCCGTCGCCGTGGCGACCTCCGCTTCCGCGCTCGGCCCGTCGGAGCTGGCGGAGGGGCTCGGCTGCGTGGGCGGCGTGGACGGCTCCGGCGCCGACGGCGCGCACGAGGTGACGAGCAGGGCGAGGGCGAGTACCCCGGCGGCGAGACTCAACCTCAAACTGAAGGGCGCAACGCGTCGTGAATTCACGAGCCACAGCATAGGGGTACCGGGCTCCCCGGCTGTTCGTCAGGTCCTGCACAGGGGCAGGCTGGCGATGAGAGCGGCGCCGAGCAGGGCCGCCAGGCCACCGACGACGAAGGGGCCGAGGGGGCCCGGCCGACGGGAACTCAGGCCAGGGCTCGTGCGCGAGGCGTGAAGGCCAGCGGTTCCTCACGCACACGGGCGAGGGCCGACTCCACCGCGCCCAGGACGACCACATCCCGACCGAGCGAACTGGCCACGACCTCGGGCACGGGAGGCGGGAAATCCTTCTCCAGGACTCGGCGGGCCTGGCGGAGAACCGGCTCGACGGCGTCGGCGATCGCCCCCGCGATCACGACGCGGTCGATGTCGAGGAGACTCGCCAGCACGACGACGACTCGCGCGACGCGTGATCCGAGGCGGGAGATGATGTCGCACGCGAGAGGGTCGCCGTCGCGGGCGGCGCGGAAGACGTCCTCCGCGGAGATGTCGGCGGCGCCTACCGACCTCAGGGCCGTCTCGGCGCCCTCCCGCACGGCCGCTTGCGCCCACCCGCGCGCGAGCGCACCGATCCCGTCCGGGGAGCCCGCACCGTCGACGATGCTGAGCAGGCGCATCTCGCCCGCGCCTCCGCGGGCGCCGCGCAGAAGCCGGCCGTCCACGATGACGCCGGCGCCTAGCCGCTCACCGGAGAGGACGGTGGCCACGTTTCCGATCTGCGCCTGTCCCCCGTGGGTCTGCTCCGCGACGGCGGCGAGGTTGGCGTCGTTCTCCACGGCCACCGCAGCCCCGGGAAGGAGGCCGTGGAAACCCGGGTTCATCGTCATCCAGAAGTCGTGATCGCCGTTCGGCGATCGTCCCGCGGAGTCCACGGGAGCCGGTACGCCGACGACGCAGAGCAGGACGTCGGCCGGATCCCGCCCGGCGGCGCGCACCGTTTCCTGCAGCAGCGTGGCCGCGAGGTCCCGACGCCCGGCGGCGGCGGATAGACCGACGCCGGCCCCGGCGACCGCGTTCCGGTCAAGGGGTGGTGGCACGGCGGTCCGCTCCGCGAGCGTCCGTCCGCGCAGGTCGGCGACGGCGGCGGTGAAACGATGCTCCCCCGCGTCGAGGCCGGCGACCACGCCGGCCTCCTCGCGGAGGCCGTAGCGCCGCGCGGGCCGTCCCTTGCGTGTCAGGCCCGCGGCCCGGCTGTCGGCCATCTCCTCGAGCCATCCCGCCGTCACGAGATCGTCGCATACGCCCAGAATCGTCGACCGGGTCAGCGCCGTCGCCGCCATCGCCTCGGCCGCCGTGAACTCGGGGGAACGCAGGGCGAACCGCATCACCGCCCCCGAATTCATGCGCCTCATCAGCTGCGGCGAGCTCGCCGACCCCAGAGTCATGCCCCCGACGATACAAGGTTGACGGGTCGGTCCCCGGGTGAGACAGTGGTCCCGTCGTTTAGATGCGGTGCCTAGATTTACTGCCCGAATCTAAAACGATGGCCGTTGGGAAGGACAAGGATGTCTGGAATAACGAGGCGCACCGCGCGCCTGCTGGCGGCAGGTCTGACCGCCGTATTGACCGCATCGCTGCTTGCCGGGTGCGGCACGGGCGCCGGTTCGGGAACGCAGAGCGTCCACTTCACCTTCAACAAGCGTGAGGCGATCGACTTCATGCAGGCAGTCGTGGCGGATTACAACGCCTCACAGGACGAGTTCCGCGTGAATATGGACACATCGGGCCCTGACCCGATCGCGGCCAGCTTCGTCCGAGGGAACCCGCCCGACCTCATGCTGGCGAACTACAACCACGAGGTGTCGCGTTTCGTCCAGCGGTGTGCGCTGGCCGATCTGTCCGACACCGAAGCGGCCAGCACCATCCGGCCCGAGATGCAGGAACTCCTCGAGCAGTACGGCGTCTGCGAAGGTCGGATCACCGGCCTGCCGTACTCGGTCATGGGCGCGTCGGTCATCTACAACACGGCGATCTTCGCCGAGCACGACCTCGAGGTGCCGCAGACCTGGAGCGAGCTCATCGAGGTGTGCGACACGCTGATGGCGGCGGGGGTCTCGCCGTTCTACGGCACGTTCGCCGACGCGTGGACCGTCAACCAGGGTTGGTTCGACTACAGCATCGGCGGTGCGATCGACCCTCTCGAATTCTTCGACGAGCTCGCCGCCCAGGGCGCCGACATCGGACCCGACTCCCCCGTGTCGTTCCAGAAGGACTTCCTCGAGCCGATCGAGAAGATGCAGCTCCTCGCCAGCGAGTACACGCAGCCCAATGCCAACGGCCGCAACTACGACACCGGCAACGTCGCCTTCGCGCAGGGCGAAGGCGCCATGTACCTGCAGGGCCCGTGGGCTTTCAGCGAGATCGCCCGGACGTCACCCGACCTCGAGCTCGGCACCTTCCCACTGCCCATGACCGAGGACCCCGCCGACCTCAAGGTGCGCGTCAACATGGACCTGGTCACGCTCATCCCCGATGAGGCTTCCAACAAGGAGGGCGCCTTCGACTTCCTGGAGTACCTCTTCCAGCCCGACATCATCCAGGCGTACAACGACTCGCAGCTCGGATTCGTGCCGACCACGACCGGCGAAGATCCCAGCGATCCGCGGATCGAGGGGATGATCGCGTACTACAACGAGGGCGCCGTGTACCAGGGCCCGGGCGTCCTGATTCCGCGGGCGATTCCGACCGAGAACTACGCGCAAGCGCTGGTCCTGGGCACGGACCCCCTGCGCCTCCTGCGGACGATGGATGCCGACTGGGCCCGACTGGCGTTCCGCCAACCGGCTGTGTCGACCGAGGAGACGGCAGGATGATGACCACCACCACGACGATCGTGACCGGCGGCGACACCCCGGTGCACCACAGCCGCAAGCGGGTCGAGCCGATCTACTACCTCTTCCTGCTCCCGCCGGTGATCCTGTTCACGCTGGCGATCACCGTCCCGGGAATCATCGGCATCTTCTTCAGCTTCACCGACTCCATCGGCCTGGGCGACTGGGAGTTCATCGGCTTCACCAACTACGTCGCTGCGTTCAGCGACCCGGCCATTCTCGGCAGCTTCCTGTTCACGTTCGGGTTCTCGCTCGTGACGGTGATCGTCGTCAACGTCGCCGCGTTCCTCCTCGCGGTGGGGCTGACCTCCCGCATCCGGTTCAAGGTGGGGCTGCGGGCGATCTTCGTGATCCCCATGGTCGTCTCGGGCATCATCATCGCCTACGTCTTCCAGTTCCTCTTCCAGAACTCCCTGCCCGCCATCGGCTCGGCCCTCGGCATCCCCGCGCTGCAGGAGAGCATCCTCGCCAACCCCAACCTCGCCTGGGTCGGGATCGTCATCGTCACCGCGTGGCAGTCCATCCCGGGCACGCTGCTCATCTACATCGCCGGGCTCCTCTCCGTCCCCGGGGACGTCTACGAGGCGGCCGACATCGACGGCGCCTCGAAGCGGCAGCAGCTGCTGCGCATCACTCTGCCGCTGGTGGCCGGATACGTCGTGATCAACGTCATCCTCGGCTTCAAGAACTTCCTGAACGCCTACGACATCATCATCGGCCTCACCAACGGCGGACCGGGCACGTCGACGCGCAGCATCGCCATGACCATCATCCGGGGCTTCCAGACAGGCGACTACGCCTATCAGATGGCCACAGCGACGCTGTTCTTCATCGTCACCGTCGTCATCGCCATCGCCCAACTCTCGGTGACGCGCGGAAGGAGCGCCCTCTGATGACCACGGACACCGCCACCGCAGCGAGCACCAAGAACATCGTGGTTCCCCCATCCGGCGCGCGCCGAAGGGGCAAGGGGGAACGCGTCAGCTGGTCGGGGACGGTCATCCTGCTCCTCTGCGCCGTCACGGTCCTCCTGCCGCTGTACGTCACCATCTCGATGTCGTTCAAGACCCCCGGCCAGGCCGTCGACGGCAATGCGTTCTCGCTGCCGATGCCCTTCAGCATCCAGGGCTTCATCGACGCGTGGCAACTCACCAGGTTCCCCGTGGGTTTTGCCGTGTCGTTGCTGGTGACGGTCGGAACCGTCGTCGCCACCATCCTCCTCGCTGCTTTCGCGTCGTACGCGATCGTGCGCAACTGGGATCGGCGGGTCTTCCGCTGGTCGTTCTTCTACCTGCTCGGGGCGATGTTCATTCCGTTCCCGGTCGTGGCGCTCCCGCAGATCCAACTCACCGGCCGCGTCGGCCTCGACAACCCGTTCGGCGTCATCATCCTGGCAACGATGTTCCAGCTCAGCTTCAGCGTGCTGCTGTTCACGGCGTTCTTGCGCTCCATCCCCATCGAGTTGGAGGAGAGCGCGCGAATCGACGGTGCGTCGACGTGGCAGACCTTCTGGAGCCTGATCTTCCCGCTGCTGGCCCCGATGAGCGCAACGGTCGGCATCTTCGCGTTCTTGTACGCCTGGAACGACTTCATGATGCCGTCGCTCATCATCTCCGACGCGAACCTGCAGACGCTGCCGGTGCGTCAGAACCTCTTCCAGACGCAGTTCAGCAGCGAGTACAACGTCGCCTTCGCCTCTTACCTGATGGCGATGGCGCCCGCGATCCTCGCGTACCTCTTCGCCCAACGCTGGGTGATGGAGGGCGTCACCCAGGGCGCCCTCAAGGGCTGACCGACCGACCGCACGGGGAGCCGGACACGCGCTGCGCCCTGCCTTCCCGCTTCGAAAGAGAGACCGATGGCAGCAGAATCCGTCATCGCCCCCGCCGCCTCGTGGTGGCGCCAGGCCGCGGTGTACCAGATCTACCCCCGCTCGTTCGCCGACGCGAACGGCGACGGCATCGGCGACCTGGGCGGCATCGTCTCGCGCGTGCCGTACCTCCGTGACCTCGGCGTCGACGCGGTGTGGCTGAGCCCGTTCTATCCGTCGGCCCTCGCCGACGGCGGCTACGACGTCGCCGATTACCGCGACGTCGATCCGCGGATCGGCACCCTCGCCGAATTCGACGGGATGGTGTCTGCCCTGCACGAGGTGGGCATCCGGGTGATCGTCGACATCGTGCCCAACCATTCCTCGAACGAGCACCCCTGGTTCCAGGAAGCGCTCGAGGCCGGGCGCGGAAGCGCCGCACGCGACCGGTACCTCTTCCGTGACGGGTCGGGTGCGCACGGAGAGCTCCCTCCGGCCGACTGGACATCGGTGTTCGGGGGGCCCGCGTGGGAGAGCGTCGGTGACGGGCAGTGGTACCTGCACTCGTTCGCGAGGGAGCAGCCGGACTTCAACTGGGACAACCCCGAGGTGCGCGACGACTTCTTGACGACCCTGCGCTTCTGGTCCGACCGTGGCGTCGACGGCTTCCGCATCGACGTCGCGCACATGCTCGTCAAGGAGCTCATCGACCCCCTCCCCGCCCAGGCCGAACTGGACCTGCTCGACCCGGCCTCCGGACGCCACCCCCTCCAAGACCGGGATGAGGTGCACGAGGTCTATGCCCAGTGGCGCGCCCTGTTCGACGAGTACGACCCGCCTCGTACCGCCGTCGCCGAGGCCTGGGTCGATTCGCCCGAGCGTCGCGCGAAGTACGCCGCCCCCACCAGCCTCGGGCAGGCTTTCAACTTCGATCTGCTCACGGCCGATTTCGACGCGGGCCAGTTCCGCACGATCGTCGCCGAGAACCTGGCACAGTCGGCCATGACGGGGTCATCCTCGACGTGGGTGCTCTCCAATCACGACGTGACCCGCCACGCGACGCGGTACGGGCTTCCTCCTCTGGACGGCCGCGACGTGAAGCAGGGAACGGAGTGGATGCTCGCCGGCGCCCCCGCCGACGCGGTTGACCTCGATCTGGGCCGCCGCCGTGCGCGCGCCGCGACGCTGTTCCTGCTCGCCCTCCCCGGCTCGGCCTACCTG
Organism: Microbacterium sp. Z6_144; assembly: GCF_057197625.1. NCBI lineage: Bacteria > Bacillati > Actinomycetota > Actinomycetes > Micrococcales > Microbacteriaceae > Microbacterium > Microbacterium sp. Z6_144. The sequence goes on along the minus strand of NZ_JBXVPT010000001.1, from coordinate 787,560 downwards.
TACCAGGGAGAGGAACTCGGCCTCTTCGAAGTCGGCGACCTGCCCGCCGAGGCGCGGCAGGACCCCGCCTACCATCGCTCGGTGGGTGAACCCGAGTGGAGCTTCGATGGACTCGGGCGAGACGGATGCCGCGTCCCCCTGCCGTGGAAGGAGACCGGCTCGTCGTTCGGTCTCGGCGACGACGGCGCACACCTGCCGCAGCCGGCGTGGTTCGGAGGGCTCTCCGTCGAAGCGCAGGAGCACGATCCCGCATCCACTCTCACTCTCTACCGCGAGGCGCTGCGTCTTCGACGCGCACTGCAGACCGACGAGTCGCTCGCGTGGGACGAGGAGCTCTCCCGCGGCGGTGTTCTCGCATTCACCCGGCCGGGCGGATGGACGAACGTCACCAACTTCGGCGGCGACCCGGTCCCGCTGCCCGAGGGCCACGTGCTCCTCGCCAGCGGACCGACCTCCGCTGACCTCCCGGGCGCAACGACCGTGTGGTTGCGCCCGGGCTGACGGCGGGGCAGAGTCAGCTGTTGTTTCGCATCCTGGCCATTTCGGCCTGGATACGGCTCTCCGACACCGCAGCGGGACGCCGTCCGTACGTGATGACGCCCACCACGATGACCACCACCAGCGTTCCCAGGATGGGCCACACCGGCCAGAAGTAGCCGTCCGGAGTCGTCAGGTACCAGATCGCGACCTGGACGAGCGCGAGGAGCACCCATGCGGCCACAACCCAGGTGAAGATCGTCTTCGCGATGACGCGCCGACGCGCGAGTTCGTAAGAGTCGTTCGATGTAGCCATGATGGTGCGTCCTTTCGGTTGGTGTTGGCGGTTCATGCGCCGGTCGCCGACCGAGGTCAACCCCTTTTGCAGCCGGGCGTCATCGACCGGATGTGCTCCGGGGACGACCCCCACTCTTGCGGCATGGCGTACCCCCGGGGCTGGTCGACGGCTGCTGAGCCGCGTGCGAGCCGAATTCGCGTACCGATCGGTACGGAATGGGGATCAGTAAACCATATGGACCGGTCGTGCTGCGAGTAACAGCGATCATCCGCACCTGGTTCGGAGGGCTCAACCGGCGATCCTGTTCAACTCATCCAGGTCGGCGTCGGAGAGGTCGAGGCCCGCTCCGGCGATGTTCTCGCGCAGATGCGCCGCGGAAGAGGTCCCGGCGATGAGGAGGATATTCGGCGAGCGGCGCAGCAGCCACGCCAGCGCCACCGCCATCGGCGTGGCGGCGAGCCGTGTCGCGACCGCGGAGAGGGCGTCGGACTGGAGCGGGGCGAACCCGCCCAGGGGGAAGAACGGGATGTAGGCCACGCCTTCGGCCGCGAGCCGGTCGATGAGCTCGTCGTCGCCCCGCACGGCGAGGTTGTACATGTTCTGCACCGACACGAGCGGCGCGATCGATTGCGCCTCGTCGATCTGCTCGAGGGTGGCGTTGCTGACACCGAGGTGACGGATGATCCCCTGCCGCTGCAGGTCGACCACCGTCTCGTATGCGTCGCCGATGCGCTCGGGGACGGGGCCGTTCGCGTCACCGAGACGCAGGTGCACCAGGTCGAGGACATCCACGCCGAGGGTGTGGAGGTTGTCATCGACCTGCCGTCGCAGTTCGCCCGGCGTCCGCGCGCTCGGCCAGCCGCCTTCGGCATCGCGGCGACCGCCGACCTTGGTCGCAATGAAGAGGTCAGCGCCGTACGGATGCAGAGCCTCGCGGATCAGCTCGTTGGCCACGCGGGGTCCGTACGTCTCGGCGGTGTCGATGTGCGTGATGCCACGGGAGATCGCTTCGCGAAGGACGGCGACAGCACCCTCGTGATCGGCCGGCGGTCCGAGCACCCCCGGGCCGGCGAGTTGCATTGCGCCGTAGCCGAAGCGACTGACGGCGGTGTCACCGAAGGTCCACGTGCCGCCGGGGAGGGCGGATGTCTGAGCGTTCACAGGAGGCCTTTCGGGAATTCGAGCGGGTGACCGTGAACCACTCTGTGCCCGTGACTACCGAATCGGAAGTAGTTACCATTTAGTGCGTTGGTACCCAGAGGGAGAGACATGACGACGATGACCGCTGCAGAGAAGAAGGCCGTCGCCAAGACGGAGTACAACGCCTTCCTGGCCGCCTGCCCCAGCCAGAGGCTGCTCGGACGCGTGTCGGGCAAGTGGGTGACCCTCGTCATGTCCGCACTCGGCAGCGGCCCCGACTGCGACGGGGAACCACGCCCCATGCGATATTCCGAGTTGGCGCGACTCCTGGCCGGAGTCAGCCCGAAGATGTTGTCGCAGACGCTCAAGTCGCTCGAGCGGGACGGTCTGCTCGCACGCACCGCCACCGCGACCGTCCCGGTCACCGTTTCGTACGAACTCACCGACCTCGGGCTCTCCCTGCATCACACGGTGCGGCAGCTGAAACTCTGGTCCGAAGTGCACCGGGACGAGGTCGCCGCGCACCAGGAACGCTTCGACGCCGCGCGATGAAGGGCTCGGCGCTCTCCCAGCGGCCGAACGGCGCCACCTCCTCCCCACGAAGGTAATGTGGCCCCGTTCACTCCCCCCGGACATGGAAGGCCGTTGATGACCGATACCTTGAGCCCCTCGAAGCCACCCACACACACGTCGCTTTCCGACTCGCCGCACCTGCAGGAGCTCGCGGAGCGACTGCGCGCGGACGCGACGCAGACCGAGGCGGATCTCCGGCCTCCCCTCGATCAGATCGACGCCGCGCGCGAGGCGGGGGTGTACGGACTCACCCTTCCGATGGCGGTCGGCGGTGAGGACGCCGGCTTCAGGGACCTGTTCTCGGTGTTGCGGGTGCTCGGAGCGGCCGACGCGTCGGCAGCGTGGATCGTCGGCACTTCTGCCGTCTCCAAACGCCTCGTGGAGCTGGCATTCGGGACGGACGTCGCGGCATCCTTCATCCCGCCCTCCGCCCCCTCCTGTGGGAGCGGAAAACCGTCCGGGACACTCACCCCGCAACCCGACGGCGGGTGGGTCTTGAACGGGCGGTGGCCGATGGTGTCGGGAGGCGAGATCGCCGACGGCGCCGCGCTCGTCGCGATGGCGCAAGGGGCTGACGGCCCGGTCCCGATGGTGGTGCTCCTACCGGCCAGCGCCCTCGTGATCGACCGCGACTGGGACCCGGTGGGCATGCGCGGGACCGGATCTCATTCCGTTACGGTCGACGGCGCGCACGTGCCCGCGTCGGCGGTCGCCCCCTTCGCCTTCGAACCCAACCTCCCCGCGTTCGGAGCGCTCACCGTGCTCGCTCCTGTCCTGGGCGCGGCCCAGGCGGCGCTTCGGGAGACCGAAGACCTGCTGCGCACCTCCTCCCGTCGCCCGACCGGCATGCAGGCCGAGAGCATCGGGCACTCACCGGCCGCGCGGGCACTCCTCCTCGACGCCGCACAGGCCCTCGACGACGCCGTTCGCCGGGCCGAGGCTGCCTGCGACAGGCTGGAGCGCGGAGCGGGAGACCCCGCAGTCGCCCTCGCGGTGCGCTCCGATTTCGCCCGCTCCGCTCGGCAGGCCCGCGAAGCAGTGGACCGGATGCTCGACCTGTTCGGCGCATCCGCGCTGGTGCGGACCAGCCGCATGCAGCGCCTGTGGCGGGACGTGCAGACCGGATCACGGCACGCCGTGCTCCTGAGCTACGTTCTGGACGACCAGCGAGCGGAATCCTCCTACGCGCCGGTGGGGTGAGAACCGATCGACACGGTGCGAAAACAGGAAATCCCCGGCGATGCCGGGGATTTTCTGTAGCAGGAGCGGGGCTTGAACCCGCGACCTCACGATTATGAGTCGTGCGCTCTCACCAACTGAGCTACCCTGCCGCGCTGCATCCGTGAGGATGCATCGAGCCCCGAGTCAGGATTGAACTGACGACCCCTTCCTTACCATGGAAGTGCTCTACCACTGAGCTATCGGGGCGTACCCGGAGCGATCCGGGCAACTCAACGAGAATACCAGAGCCCTGGGCCCGGCTTTACGCCGGTCAACCTCCGGCGCGCTCGCGCAGCCAGGGCAGCGGGTCGATCGCCGTGGTGCCGCCGGCGAGGAGCTCGAAGTGCGTGTGGGCGCCGAACGAGCGGCCGGTGTTGCCGGTGCGGCCGATGAACGTGCCGACGCGCACCTGCTGGCCTGGCGAGACCTGAAGGGAGTCGTACTGCAGGTGGGCGTACCGGCTGGAGACCAGCTCGCCGTCGATGACGTGGTCGATGACGACCGTCACCCCGAAAGCGCCGCCCGACTCGGTCGCGAGGCGCACGGTGCCGTCGGCGATCGCCTGAACCGGCGCGCCGGCCCCGGGAACGAAATCGACGCCTTCGTGCATGCGGCCCGAGCGCATCCCGTAGCCGTAGGTGATCGGCACGCCGACGGCGAACGGCCACTGGATCGCGGCGGTCGGGTCGTTGACGAAGAAGCTGGAGAAATTCGAGATGCCCGACTCGGCGGCGATGTCCGCCAGGCTCGCGGTCGTGTAGCCGTCTAGACGCTGGACGCCCTCGTTGTGCACGTGCGCCGGAGCGACGTAGGCCTGGATCTCCTCCTCCTGCGCCTCGGAAGCGTCGTGAGCTTCGAGGGCGCTCAGCACCGGGGTGCCGCCCTGCGCGGCCGCGACGGCCTCGACGGGCGTCGTCATGCCGACCGTGAGAAGCCCCACGATGCCGACGACGACGACGGAGAAGGATGCGGTGGCCACACGCCGGAAAGACAGGCCGCGGCGACGCTCCTGGATCCCGGTGTCAGCCGGCACGTCGTCGCTGAGAGCGGCGGCGGCCACCTGAACCGGAGTCTCACCGGTGAAGGAGAACAAGCGCGCTGCCGCCTCGAACTCGTCCAGCACCGAGTCGTCGGACTCCGTCACGGGTCCCGGCAGAGCGATCGGCGATGCCGGCAACGCGATCGGCGAGGTCAGGACCGCACCGGCCGCGGTCTCGACGACCAGGGGAACGTCGGCGTGGAGATCGGGCAGCTCGAGCGCCTCGGGGGCGAGGTCGGGCAGGTCTTCCACCGCGAGCGCGGGCTCGAGCACCGGCAGGGCAGTGACGGGCGCGTCTCCTCCCACTCGCCCGCGCACCTGGCGGCGCGTGGAGGCGGAAGGGGCCGGAGCCGACGCCGAGGCGAGCGCCCTGCGTCGCAGTTCGGCCCGCGTGAGAGCGGGCGACCCGGTCGCAGGCGCGTCGGGTCGAGAGCTGGACCACCGGGGAAGGGCGGGCTCAGCCGGGCGGGGGTCTGTCAAGACGTAGAGGCTTCCGGGTCATGTCGCAGGGGCGCGACGGCATGGGGCGGTACAGCTTCGGCCACCCCTACCGTTCGGGCGGTAAAGGTAACGATCGGATAAACACTATCGCGCGCGGACTGGGAACGCCATGTGCGCCCCCAATCCCGCCTGTTAATAATCGAGCAACTCGGAGAGGCGCTCGAAGACGCCGGGCGCTGCCGCGATCGTCATGCCGCGACCGGGGCGGCCCCCCGGCGACCCCGAGATCACGCCCCCGGCCTCGCGAACCAGCAGCGCACCGGCCGCGTGGTCCCAGGGCTGCAGCCCTCGTTCGTAGTACGCGTCGAGCCTGCCCGCCGCCACGGATGCCAGGTCGATGGAGGCGGAACCGCCCCGGCGGAGGTCCCGCGCGATGGGCATGACCCGCGCGATCTGATCCAATGTCGCCGCGTGACTGCTCGGGTCGTACCCGAACCCGGTGGCGATGAGGGCGCCGGCCGGACCGGCATCGGCGTTGACCTGCAGCCGCCGGTCGCCCAGCCACGCCCCACCGTCCTGGCTCGCCGAGAAGATCTCCTCGGTCGGCGGGGAGTAGACCACCCCCGCCAACGGCGTCCAGGTCGCGGGATCGGGATCTCCCCCGACGGCGGCGATGCTGACCGCGTATGCGGGGAGCCCATAGGCGTAGTTGACGGTCCCATCGATCGGGTCGACGACCCACGTGATCTCGGACTCGCGCGTCTGCGCGCCCGACTCCTCCCCGAGGAATCCGTCGCCGGGACGGGCAGCGCGGAGTCGGTCGCGGATCAGCGCCTCCACCTCGCGGTCGGCCTCGGTCACGATGTCGGCCAGCGCCGACTTCGTGGCAGCGACGGTCACGCCCTCGGCCCGCCGCGTCCGGGCCAGCGCCCCGGCCTCGCGTGCGACGTCGATGGCGAGTTCGAGGAGTTCGGCGGCGGCAGTCATGACTCCACGCTATCGGCGCCGCGGGGCGACGCGGCTAGCGTAAGGGCATGACCGCGCGCATCCCGGGCCATACGCACGACGTCGTCATCGTGGGGGGTGGGCACAATGCGCTGGTCGCGGCGGCGTACCTCGCGCAGGCGGGCGCCAGCGTCGTGGTCATCGAGCAGCTCGACCGCGTCGGAGGTGCCGCCGTGTCGGAGCGGCCGTGGAAGGGTGTGGACGCCCGGCTGTCGCGGTACTCCTACCTCGTGAGCCTCCTCCCCCGCCGGATCATCCGCGACCTCGGGCTCCACATCGACCTGCGTCGACGCCGCTACGCCTCCTACACACCAGACCCGGGCGACCCGTCGCGCGGCATCCTCGTCGATACCGCCGACGCCGAGGCCACGGCCGCGTCCTTCGCCCGGACGGTGGGCGACGCCGGCGAGGCGGAGCGGTTCGCGGCGTTCTCCGAGCGGATCCGGCCGCTGGCCCGATCGATCTTCCCGACCATGACCGATCCGTTGCCGTCGGCTGCGGAGGTGCGCGCGAGCGTCGGAGACGACGCGCTGTGGAGTGACGTGGTCGACAAGCCCCTCGGGCTTCTGCTGCGCTCGTCGCTGGAGAGCGACATCGCCCGCGGCATGGCGTTCACCGACGGCCTCATCGGCACGTTCGCCGCCGCCGACGATCCCTCCCTGCGCCAGAATCGATGCTTCCTCTACCACGTGATCGGCGGCGGGACCGGCGACTGGGACGTTCCGGTGGGCGGCATGGGGCGCGTGAGCGGTGAACTCGAGCGCGCCGCGCGCGACGCGGGGGCCGAGCTTCGCCTGGGCGCCCGTGTGACCGCCATCACGCCCGAGGGCGACGTGCATGTCGACGACCGGAAGGGCGAGAACCTCCGCGGACGCGTGGTGCTCAGCGGCGTCGGACGCGACGTGCTTGCGCGTCTGCTGCGCGATGGCGGGGCGGATGTGGAAGCGCCCGCCCCCGCGGAGGGGGCGCAGGTGAAGGTCAACATGCTCGTGCGTCGCCTGCCACGGCTGCGCGACGAGTCGGTGCGGGCAGAAGCGGCCTTCGCCGGCACCTTCCACGTCAACGAGACGATGACACAGCTGGATGCCGCGTACACCGCCGCCGTGTCCGGACGCGTGCCCGACCCGCTGCCCCTCGAGATCTACTGCCACTCGCTGACGGATCCGTCGATCCTCGGCCCCGAGCTGCAAGCGGAGGGCGCCCACACGCTGACGCTCTTCGGCCTCCAGGTGCCGCATCGGCTCGTGGCGGGAACGGATGCCGCGGCGTCACGCACCGCGCTCCTGGCCGCCGCGCAGGAGAGCCTCGACTCGGTGCTGGCGGAGCCGATCGCCGACTGCGTGTACGAGGCGCCGGACGGGCAGCCCTGCATCGAGGCCCGCACGACCGCGGACCTCGAGGCCGACCTGGGGATGTCCGGTGGCGACATCTTCCACGGCGCACTGTCGTGGCCGTGGCGGAAGCAGGAGGCCGGCGGCGCCGCCGAACGCTGGGGTGTGGCGACGGAGCATCCCCGCATCCTGCTGTGCGGATCGAGCGCCCAGCGGGGCGGCGCGGTCAGCGGTATCGGCGGACACAACGCCGCGATGGCCGCGCGGGAGCTACTGAACCTCTGACGCCGCAGACCGCCCGGGCCGGTTCGGCAACGGGCGGTCTGGGTCGCCGCCCAGGCGGGCGCCGGGCGGTGCGGGTCAGCGGGGGGCGGGAGGCGGCGGCGGGTAGCCCTCGAAGCCCGGGTGCGGCGGGACAGCGGGGGGCGGGGACGCCGGGGGCTGCTGACCGGGGGCCTGCGGCCCGCGATCGGTCTCGGCGGGGGCGGGAGGGGCTGCGACCGCTCCCGGCTGCTGCGCGTACGTCGGATAGCCCGTGTAGTACGCGTTCCAGTCGGGCGACCCGTCGGGCATCACCGGCAGCGGCGTGGCGCCGTCGGCGTACGTGGGCCACGGCGGCAGAGCCGACGCCGCCGACGCAGCCGCCGGGCGCGGGGCCTTCGGCGCGAAGAGGGCGTTCACCAGCGGGATGAGGGCGGTGCCGACGGCGGCGAGGATGGTGATGGCCACCACGATCCGCCAGTAGAGGTCGCGGAAGTCGATGAACTCGTGGAACGTCAACGGCACGATGAGCATGATCGCGAGGATGACCACGAGCGCGACCGTGACTCCGGCGATGATGCGCGTGAACGTGGTGACGTATCGCGCGTGGGCCTTGAGGTAGAGGCGCACGTGCAGCAGGGCGAGCTGCAGGATGAGCACGACCAGCAGGAACGACACGAAGCGCGTGAAGCCCTCGAATCCGTACTCCTCGGTGGGCATCCAGATGAGGAACGCGCCGACGAGGAGCGCGACGACCCACGTGATCATGCTCGTCAGGGCGAACCAGGCGGGCCGGCGTGCCGACAGGTGCACGTCGAGGATCGCCGCTCCGGCGAACGCTGCGAGGAGGAGGATCGTGAGGAAGGCGCGGCCGATGATGTCGTTCTCGGGGCCGAGGAGCACCCACACCACGCACACGAGGGCCGCGAGGATCAGTGCCCCGATGGCGACCCAGATCGCCAAGCGGAGGAGGGTGCGGCTGCGGTCGGTGGCGGCAGGATTCTGCTGCGGCGGATGCTGCTGCGGGGAAATGGTCATGGCGATCCTCTCGTCAAGAGTCGCTCCATCCTGGCACGGGCCTGCGCGCGCGCGTGGCCGCGCTGCCCGAGTGGGGAGGATCCGGTCATCCCCAGCTGAGCAGGCGGATCAGCCCCGTCGGCGAGAGAGGCGTCGCCAGGCGAGTTCGGCGAGGAGCTCGGCGTGCGCGCCGAGTCGGCCGTCGTCGAAGACCGCGCGCTCCGAGTGCATCGGCGCCGCGTCCCCCTCGGCGACGTCTTCGGGCCGGACGCCCAGGAACACGAGCGTGCCGGGCACCTCTTCCAGCACGTAGGCGAAGTCCTCCGAGGCCATCGATGGCGCCGCGAGACGAACGACGTTCTCCGGTCCGTAGAGCTCGTCGAGGAGATCGAGCACGAGGCCGGTCTCGTCGGGGTCGTTCACGGTCACCGGATACGAATCGATGAAGTGCGCCTCCACGGAGCACCCGTGCGCCTCCCCGATGGCGGTGACCAGCCGCGGCAGCTCCTCCCGCACCAGCTGGAGGGTCTCCCGGGAGAGCGTGCGGATGCTGGCCTCCAGGTCGACGGCGGACGCCAGGACATTGCCCGCCGGGGAATCGGAGGAGATCCTCGTCACGGACACGATCGCCGGGTCGGTGGCCGGGACGCGCCGCGCGGCGAAGGCCTGAACGGCGAGGATGATCTCCGCGGCGACCGGAACGGGGTCCACCGCATGGTGAGGGAAGGCGGCGTGCCCGCCGGTTCCGGTGACCCGGATGCGCAGGCCGCTGGCGCTCGCCATCATCGGGCCTCTGCGGGTCACCGCCGTGCCGCCCGTCGTGACGCAGTCCACGTGCACGGCGTACGCCGCGACCGGACGCTCACCGGCAGCATCCAGCACGCCCTCCTCCAGCATGATCCGGCCGCCGGCATACCCTTCCTCGCCGGGCTGGAACATGAACACGACGGTCCCCGGGAGCTCCGATCGACGCTCCGACAGCAGACGCACGGCGCCGACGAGCCCTGCCATGTGCAGGTCGTGCCCGCAGGCATGCATCGCTCCACCGGCGGCGAACGGGAGGGCGGTCGCCTCGGTCAGGGGCAGGGCGTCCATGTCGGCTCGGAGCAGGACGACGGGCCCCGGACGGCCGCCGCGCAACACGGCGGTGATCGACGACAGTTGCCGTCCCGTGGTGATCTCCAGGTCGAGGTCGGCGAGCGCGGCGAGCAGGCGCTCCTGGGTCTCGGGCAGATGCAGGCCCACCTCGGCGCGTCCGTGCAACTCGCGCCGCAGCGCGACGAGGTCATCGCGCAGTCTTTCGGATGCCTCGAAGCTCATGCGTCGAGCTCCATCCGCCGCCCGAGCACGGGGACGGCCTCCAGGAGGTCCCGGGTGTAGGCCTCGCTGGGGTCGTCCAGCAGCTGCTCGGTGGGTCCGGCCTCGACGACGCGGCCCCCGCGCATGACGCAGATCTCGTCGCTGATGTAACGGACCACCGCGAGGTTGTGCGAGATGAACAGCATCGACAGCCCCAGCTGCTGCTGCAGGTCGCGCAGCAGATTCAGCACCGTGGACTGCACGGACACATCGAGGGCGCTCGTGACCTCGTCGGCGATGAGGATCTCGGGGTCGCCGGCCAGCGCCCGGGCGATGGTGATCCGCTGGCGCTGCCCACCGGAGAAGGACCGAGGGAGCTCGCCCGCGCGTTTCGGGTCGAGGTCGACCTGCCGCAGCAGCTCGGCGACGCGGTCGCGGCGTTCGGCGCGCGAATAGCTCTGACCCGAAGCAATGAGCCCCTCGGCGATGGAGTCCCCGATGGACATCCGCGGGTCCAGTGCGGAGAACGGATCCTGGAACACCAGCTGCAGACGCCGTCGCGCGGTCCGCGCACCGCTGCTGCGGCCGAGGGTGCTCCGGCCGTGCACGCGGATGTCGCCGGCGTGGACCGGCGCCAGTCCGACGGCGGCGTTCGCCACCGTCGACTTGCCCGATCCGGACTCCCCGACCAGGCCCACGGTCCGACCCGCGGGTACCACGAGGGACACGGCGGAGACGACCTCGCGATGCCCGTACCGGACCGTCAGGTCCTCGATCTGCAGTGCGCTCATCGTGGCGCCCCTTCCCCCGGCGGCACCGTGCCGGCGATGACGGGCAGCGGTTGCGTGCGATCCGTCCGCATGTCGGGCAGACACGCGATGAGCCCCCGCGTGTAGGGGTGCATCGCCTGTTCCTTGATGCGCGCGGCTTCGAGTTCTTCGACCACTTCTCCGTCCTTCATGACCACCACGCGATCGCAGAAGCCCGATACCAGGGCGATGTCATGCGAGATGAACACGATCCCCGCGCCGGTGGCCCGTTGGGCGCGACGCAGCACGGTGAGCACCTGCCTCTGCACCGTCACATCGAGTGCCGTGGTCGGCTCGTCGGCGATGATCAGCCGCGGCTTGCCCGTCAGCGCCATGCCGATCATGGCGCGCTGGCGCATGCCGCCGGAGAACTGGTGCGGGTAGTCGCCCAGACGGGCGGCGGGGTCGGGGATGCCCACGACGCGCAGGCCTTCCACCGCTGCTTTCCGGGCGTCAGCACGGCTCATGCCGAGGTGCACACGGGGCACTTCGGTGAGCTGGCGCCCGATGGTGAGCGCCGGATTCAGCGAGGTGAGGGGATCCTGGAAGATCATGCCGACCTCCACACCGAGCCGCTTGCGATCCGCGGGGCGCAGCCTCTCGTCGAGGTCGATGTCGTCGAAACGCCGCAGCTCCGCGTCCACGATGGCGGGGGCCTCGAGGAGGCCCGCCAGGGCCATGGCCGTCAGCGACTTGCCCGACCCGGATTCGCCGACGATGCCGACGACCTCTCCCGGGAAGACGGAGAGATCGACACCGCGCACGCGCTCCACGACGCCGCCCTGCCCGTCCGGGAATGCGATACGCAGTTGGCGCACCTCCGCCAGCGGAGCCGCGGCGGCGCGCGTCGGCCTCGCCGCCGGCTGTCCGGCGCGACGCCGGGCCATGACCGCGGCACGGCTGGCGTTCGCGACGGCGCGGAGTCCCTGGCCGGGCTGGCCGCCGAGGGTGTCGGCGATCATCGTGAAGACGAGCGCCGCGAAGACCACCGCGAGACCGGGTCCGAGGGCGGCCATCGGGTTGGTGTAGAGATGGCCGAGCCCCTCATTCAGTAGGCGGCCCCAGTCGTACTCCGGCGCCTGGACGCCCAGTCCGAGGAAGGACAGCCCTGCGAAGGCGAGCAGCGTGGTGCTCGCCGCCGCCGCCGACTGGACGAGCAGCGGGTTGGCGATGTTGGGGAGGACGTGCTTGACCATGATCCCGAGCGGGCCCACGCCGACCACGCGCGCCGCGCGCACGTAGTCCTGGTCGCTGACCGACGCCGCCATGTTGTACACCATCCGCGTGATGCTGGGAATCCCCGCCAGGCCGATCGCCAGCATCGCTCCGATCGCCGACACGTCCCAGATGACCGAGAAGAAGAGGACGAGCAGCAGCCAGGGGAATGCCAGGAGGATGTCCATGACCCAGACGACCGCCCGGCGCGCATGCCGGGGCAACATCGCCGCGGTGAGTCCGATGAGGAGACCGCCGCCGATGAGGATCGCCGTCGCTCCGGCCGTCAAGAGCAGCGAGATGCGCGCCGCGACCATCACGCGCGCGAAGATATCCCGGCCGATGTCGTCGGTGCCGAAGAGGTGCCCGGGCCCGGCCGACGCCCAGCGCTCCGCGATGTTCCGCGCGGTGGCCGCCTCGGACCACAGGCCGGGACCGACGATCGCGATCATCAGGAACACGGCCGAACCGACGATCGCGACGATACCGGTGGGGCTGATCCAGGCCGAACGCCGCCGCCGGGTGGGAAGCGGTGCGCCCACGACCGGGACCTCGATCATGCCGGGGATGGCAGTCGTCATGACGGGTGCCTCAGCCTTCCGAGATGGTGGTGCGAGGGTCGATCGTGATGAGGATCAGATCGACCACGAGGTTCACCACGAGGACCATCGCGGCGTAGACGAGCACCATGCCCTGGATCATCGGGTAGTCCTTGGTTCCGACTGCGGAGATGAGGGTGTTGCCGGCGCCCGGGATGGCGAACACCGTCTCGATGATCACCGTGCCGGCGACCAGCCCCGAGAGCAGCAGCCCACCGACGGTCAGCGTCGCGGTGACGATGTTCGGCAGCGCATGGCGCAGCAGGATGATCCGATGCGGGAGCCGCTTGGCGCGCGCCGTGGTGATGTAGGTCGAGTCCAGCACCGTGATCATCTCGACCTGGACGATGCGGGCGAGGTACGCCATCGGGCCCAGGGCGAGCGCGAGGACGGGGAGCACCGCGTGCGAGGCATCCCCCCACCCCGCCGGCGGAAGGAGTCCCAGCCAGATGCTGAACCCGGCGATCAACCCCACGGACAGCACGAAGTCGGGCACGGCGATGAGCACACCCAGGAGGCCGGAGACGCCGCTGTTGGCGGCGCGACCCCGACCTGAACGCACGAGGAGCGCCGCCCCCATGCCGATCGGCAGCGCGCCGAGGACGGCGAGCACGAAGCCGAGAGCGGCGAGCGTCACCGTGGTGGGGAAGCGCGACGCGATCGTGTCGCCGACGGAGAGCCCCGACTGGATGGATGTGCCGAGGTCACCCCGCAGCAGCCCGGAGAGGTAGTTCCCGAGCTGCTGCAGGAGAGGGAGGTCCAGCCCCAGTGCCTCGCGGGTGCGCTCGACCAGCGCCGCCGGGGCGGTCGGTCCGAGTGCGGCACGCACCGGGTCGCCCGGCACCAGGTGGACGAGGAAGAACGCGGCGAGGACCACGACGACCAGGCTGACGACGAGGCGGCCCATCCGCCGGAGGGCGAAGTCGCTGCGCGGGGAGAGCCGCAGCGTCCTCCGCTCCCGCGCGGGCACGGCCGGCGTCACCTGCCGAAGGTCGGTCGTGGTCATCGCCGCTTCCTCACTCCGTCATGCGGATGGTGACGGGCTGGATGTAGTCGGTGATCTCGAAGGTCGCGCCATTCATGAAGGTCGGCGACTCCGTGCCGGCCATCAGGAAGGTGTGGAAGTTCTCCACGACGACCTTCTCGGCCTCCTCCCAGTACCCGCACGCTTCCTCCGGGTCCGCGGCCGCACGGGCCTGGTCGGCGAAGGCGGTGTACTCCGGGTCCATGACGCCCATGAAGTTCAGGCCGCCGTCCTCCGGCGAGGCCCCGCCGTAGAAGAGGTCCTGCGTCACCGGGCTGCCGACGCCGATCTGAATCCAGCCGGTGTCGTAGTCGAACGTCTCGTAGAGGTACTCCGACCAGGCGGCGCCGTCCATCGCGACCAGGTTGGTCGTGATGCCGAGCTCTTCCCAGTCCTCTGCGAGGAGCTCGCCGGCCGAGGCATGACCGCTCGACGTCGCGTCGTAGATGAAGTCGATCGTCAGCGGCGTCCCGTCCTTCGCACGCGTCCCGTCGGCTCCGGCTGCCCATCCGGCCTCATCCAGCAGCTCCGCGGCACGCTCGGGGTCGGATGCCGGCCGCTCCCACACCGGCTCCTCGTTGAAGCAGGTGAACGGGGCGTCCGTGATCCAGGAGGTCAGCTCGTACGGGTGCCCACCGGTGACGACCTCGGTCGCGTCCTCGTGGTTGAAGCCCAGCACGAGCGCCTCGCGGACGAGCGGGTCGCTGGTAGGACGGTCGGCGCGCTCGTTGAACAGCATCTGACCGATCGGGTTGATGCGGCCCACGTACTCGTGACCGGCGCCCTCGATGCGGTCGCGGTCGGGGCCGGATACCTCGGCCGCGTTCAGCTCGCCCGACACCAGCAGGTTCGCGCGCGTGGATTCATCGGTGACGACGGTCACCTCCAGCCCGTCGGGCAGTCCCTCGGTCTCAGAGGTGAGTCCGTCCGGGCCCCAGGTGTAGTCGTCGCGGGTCTCGAAGACGTACCGGTCGGGTGAGACGTCGGTGAGGTGGTAGAGGCCGGTCCCGTTGGACCCCGTCTCGAGGCTCGACGGGTCGTCGAGGCCCGCCTGAGCGACCATGAAGATGTCGCCGACGATGGTCGAGAGGAACGGGTCGGCGGCCTCGGCGGTGACCTCCAGCGTCAGCCCGTCGCCGGTGGCGGACAGGCCCGCGGGCATCACATCCGCGAGGACCGTCGCATTGGCCGGATCGGCGTGATAGTTGATGTTCGCGGCGGCCACCGTCGCGTCGAACGGCGTGCCGTCATGGAAGGTGATGTCGTCCTTGAGCTCGAAGGTCACCGACATGCCGTCGTCGCCGATCTCCCACGACTCGGCGAGCCACGGGTACTCCTCGCCCTCGCCGTCGGTGTAGATGAGGCTCTCGTACGCGTACGTGAGGACCTGCAGCTCCTGCGGCTGATTGGCGGTCATCGGTTCGATGCTGCCGACCTCGGGGAAGACGGCGTGGCGGAAGACGCCGCCGGTGGCGGGTTCTGCGTCCGTGCCACCACCGCCGCCGCCGGAACAGGCTGCGAGGGCAAGTGCGAGGATTGCGCCTCCGGCGAGGAACGCCGGCGGGGTGGTGCGTCGATGCATGGTTACTCCTCGGGTTGCTGGTGCGTTTATCGGGTGTGGAACGTCAGTGATTGGCCGGGGTCGGAGCGCCGAGCTGCGCGAGCGGACCCGCTGCCTTCACCGACACCTTCACAGTCGGCCGCGCCGTGTAGGACACGGGGGTTTCGAGCACGTCGACCACCGCCACCTGCAGCGGGTCGGCACCGGCCTGGATCGCTTTGGCGATGGCGGCCCGGGATGCTGCCTCGATCGCCGCCTCGCGGTCTTCGATGTCGGCCATCTGGTCGGCGCGGCCGCCGGCGAGCGAGATCGCGGCGCCGACCGCGTTGGCGACGTCGCCATGAGCGGGGCGCACCACCGGGCCTGCGCCGGCGAGGTCGTCGGGCACGAGGAACGCGCCCCCGCCCACGACCACGAGCGGCAGATCCAGGCGGCCCAGCGACAGCCGCTCGACGGCCTCCTCGAGACGGCCGTGCGCGCGGGCGAGCGCCTCACGCAGGGCGTTCTTCGTGGCGGCCGGGAGGGCGGGAAGGGTGCGGCCGTCGATGGACGCGCCGGCCAGGGCCGCAGCATCCGTCAGTGTGGAGGTGGAGCCGCCGAACAGCAGCGCCTCCTGCTCGATGCGGTAGCCGACCGAGCGCGGGCCGACCGCGCCGGTGGCCGGATCGACGATGGTCCCACCCCCCACGCCGAGGCTCAGGATGTCGGGCATGCGGAAGTTGGTGCGCACGCCTCCGATCTCCCGCGGCAGTGTCGACTCCCGGGGGAAGCCGTTGACGAGCACCCCGAGGTCGGACGTGGTGCCCCCGACGTCGACGACGATCGCGTCGTCGACGCCGGAGAGATAGGCGGCGCCCCGGATCGAGTTGGCCGGTCCCGACCCGATCGTGAGCACCGGGTACTGGGCGGCGTAGTCGAGCGACATCAGCGTGCCGTCGTTCTGCGCGAAGTAGGTGGTCGCGTCCAGCCCCTCCTCATCCACGACCGTGAGCAGGGCGCGCGTGACGGAGCGGGCGACGCCGTACAGCGCCGCGTTGAGTGCGGTGGCGTTCTCGCGCTCGAGAAGGCCGGTCGGGCCGATGTCCTGGCTGACGAAGACGCGGGTGTCGGGCCCGAGGTGCGAGCGGATGAGGGCGGCGACCTCGAGTTCCTGCTCGGGGTAGGAGGGACTGAAGATCCCCGCGACGGCAACCGCGTCGACATCGTGGAGACCGTCGAGGAACCGGAGGACGCCGTCTCGGTCCAGCGGCGCGATGGGGGTTCCGTCCACCATGTGTCCGCCGCCCAGCATCGCCGTGCCCGCAAGGGCCGCCGCAACGAGATCGGCCGGCCACCCGGTGAGCGGCGGGTACTCCGTCGCGGCCGGGGCTCCCAGCCGGATCATCGCCACGCGGCCGAGCTGCCGTCGGCTCACGATCGCGTTGGTGGCGTGGGTCGTGCCGAGCATGACCCGCGTGACCCGAGCGCGATCCTCACCGATGCTCGCCAGCACGCGCGCGATCCCGCCGCGGATGCCGCCCGTGACATCGGGGGTGGTCGGCTGCTTGGTGGCGGCGACCACCCGTCCCGATCCGTCGAGAACCACGGCATCGGTGTTGGTGCCGCCGACGTCCACGCCGATCGACAGGGCTCCCGGATCGTTCACCGCCGTCCTCCCTCGAACGGCACGTAGGGCAGGTCGTAGCCGAACGCACGGGGACCGGCGAGCTCGAGACCACGATCGGTGCGCCACAACGGATCGCACGCCCACGCGAGCACCGAGACGCGCTGCCCGAATCGGAGCATCTCCGTGGAGATCGCGTGGCCGGTCTCCGAGTCCACGATCGTGATCAAATCGGGGACGCTGGCGAGCACCTCGCCGTCTTCGAGGACGACGAGGTTCTCGTTCTGCAGTTCGATCCGCAGGAGCCGACCACGGTCGGCTCCTGTACCGGCGATGGTCACGGATCCGCGCACGAAGCCGCCTTCGGTCCGCCGGGCGACGTCGATGACCTTGCCCGTGACGAGCACCGCCGCATCCAGCTCGCCGGCGACCGCCGCCACCGGTTCCGACGACGACAACAGCGCGTGGCCCACGCGCACGGCCGCGCTGACGGTCCCCTCGATCACCGCACCTCGGGCGGTCTCCGCCGTCATCAGGTAGTGGGCTCCCAGGCACAGCCCCCCACTGGCGACGGTGACGGCCCGCGCGTGGCGCTCCAGCCACGCCAGGTCCACCGTCTTCATCGTGACCACGTTTCCGACGACATCGCTCATCACCGCGAAGTCGCACGGCACGCCGGCGACGTTCATGGCGATCATCGTCGCCTCCGGAAACGCCCGCCCCATGCCGTCGGCATCCAGCAGCTTCAGTCCCAGGCGGGCGGCCCAGCCGACCGGGCCCACGCCGTTGCTGCCACCGATCTCGGCGGCCATGAGCGTCGTGATCCGCCGGCCGGCGGTGGCCTCCGCCTCCCGCAGCAGCACCTCGATCTGGTTCGCCGACGAGAGCATCTCGATACCGACGGTCGGTGCGCCGATGCCCGACATCACGATGACCGCGTCGTCGCCGGTGAGCTCGGCGACGGAGATCAACGGCACCGGGCCGGCGCCGCGCAGGGCCTGCTCGGCCGCCAGCTGCGCCGTGTAGACGGCGCCGCCCCCACCCGTGCCGAAGATCGCGGCGCCGGCGGCGAGGGCGGCCACGTCGTCGGCGGCGACCGAGGTGAGTCGCTCGTGCGACGGCGCAGCAGAGGGGCGGGGAACCATGTACCGACAGTAGGGACACCCCCGCGCCGCGACAATGTGCCACAGCCCCAAAGAATCCGGCACACTTGTGCTCATGGCACAGTTCACCGTGCGCGACCTGCTCGCTCAACGCGAGCGCCTCGGGCTGGAGCTCGTGGCGGGCCCGGAGGAGGGCGGCGACATCGAGCGCGTGGACATCACGTCGCTCGAGAGCCTCGATGCGCTTCTCCCCGGGACTCTGGCGATCGTCCCGGCCGATGAGACCCCCGCGCCGTACCGCATCGACGTGGCGCTGCGGCGGGCGAGCGCCCGCGGTGTGCCCGGCCTCATCGTGACGACGCGGTTGGTGCTGGCCGAGACCGCCGTCGCGCTCGCCGACCGCGGTCGCGTCCCGGTCCTCGCCGCGGCGGGCGTCAAGCCGTCCGACCTCGCCGTCGCGATCGACCGGCTGCTCTCCGGCGGCGCGTCCGAGACGATGACCCGCGCCGCCTACACGATCGAGCAGGCCACGGCCGCGGCGGCGGGAGCCTCCGGGACGATCGAGGAGATCCTCGCCGCAGCCAGCCGCGCGCTGGGCGTGCGCCTCTCGCTCGTGGACGACCAGAGCGTGCAGTGGACCGACAACGACGCCGTCTGCGTCGGCGAGGTGCCCATCGGCAGGCTGGTCGCCGATACCGCGGATGCGGCGACCGACGTCGTGCGCCCGGTCGTCGCGTCGCTGCTCTCGCGGGCCGCGCAACGGCAGATGCGCGACCGGTATGCCCCCACGCAATCCCGCGCCGACCTCATCGTGGAGCTCGTCCTCGCCGAGTCATCGCGGGTGGAGGGGTTCGTCGGGCAGGCCGCGCGTCTCGGGCTGCCGCTGCAGCACGCCCACGTCGTCGGATGGCTCAAGCCCACCTCGCTGAGCGACCCGGACGCACGCCCGCCCCGGAGCGTCGAACCCGCCCTCGAGCTGTTCGCGCTGCAGTTGACGGAGGGCCGCGAGGAGATGTGGCACATCGCCTTCATCCAGGACGACGCCGTGCTCGTCAGCACCGAGGAACACGGCGCGGGCGATCACCAGCGGCGCCTGCGCGAGGTGGGGGTGCGCCTGCAGCAGCACGCGCAGTCCCTCGCCGGCGGCGGCTGGGTCTACACGCTCGGACTCGGCACCCCGCGACTGGGCGCGATCGGTCTGCGCCAGTCGGCGGCCGAGGCGCGGATCGCCGCCGATTCCGCCGCCGCCTCCGATCGTCCGGGCGGCGTGGAGGTGACCGACGTGACAGGGCTCCGGCGTGTGCTGCTGGACTTCTACGCCTCGCCGATCAGCCGGAGCCTGCTCCACGACGTCCTCGCGCCGCTGGATGCGCTCGGCACCGAACGGGCGACCACCTCGGTGCGGACGCTACTGGCCTACCTCTCGCACAACAACTCCCTCGCGCACGCCGGGCGGGACCTGAACCTGCATCCCAACGCCGTGGGGTACCGCCTCAAACGCATCCGCGACGTGCTGCAGCTGGATCTGGACGATCCCGACACCCGTTTCTCCGTCGAACTCGCGTGCCGCGTCCGGTTGCTGGGCGCCGGCCCCCGCTGACGCGGACCGCCCGTGGGAGGCTCGACGCCTCACCAGGCGGGATCACAGGGCGCGGTGGGTGAAGCGGCCCGCGACGAGGGTCGCCGACACGGGCATGTTCCGCAGTGCGTCCCGCTCCAGCGTGTGCGGGTCGGCGTCGGTCACGACGAGGTCGGCGGGAGATCCCACGGCCAGGGGATGCCGCGTGCTCGCCGCGAGCGCCACCGCCAGCGGAAGGGCCTGCTCGGGATGCCACGCCTCCCGGTGGCCGCGGCTGCGGCTCACCCCGGAGGCGATCGCGTGCCACGGATCCAGGGGCGCCACCGGAGCATCCGACCCCAGGCGCAGCGGCGCACCGGCCGCATGCAGGGAGCCGAACGCGAAGGCCCGGCCGGTGCGTCCCGCCCAGTACCGGTCCGCGATGTCGCGGTCGTCCATCGCATGCTCGGGCTGCACGCTGGCGATCAATCCCAGTCGAGCGAAACGGGCGAAGTCCTCCTCCCGGACGAGCTGGGCGTGCTCGATGATGCCGGTCATCCCGAGCTCTTCGAAGGTGTCGAGCACCTCGCTGTTCGCCCGGTCGCCGATCGCGTGCACGGCCGCCTCGATGCCGCCCGCGCGCGCCCGGATGAGCAGGCCGCGCAGCTCCGCCACCGGCACGCTGGACACCCCGCACGCGTGGGCCGAGTGGGGGTCGAGGCCCGGGTACGGATCCCAGCAGAAGGCGGTGCGGGTGTTGAGCGAGCCGTCGACGACGACCTTCAGCCGCCCCATCCGCACCAGGCCCTCCGGATCGATCGGGTCACCCGTGCGGAGCCCCCGGGAGATGACGGTGTCGAGCCGGTCCGGCCACACGCTGGCGTCGATGCGCAGACTCCGCACGCCCTGCGCGACGCGGTCGGCCCACTCGTCGACGTTCAGCACGTTCTCGTAGTCGACCACTCCGACGATGCCGCGCGCGGCGGCCGCCTCGGCGGCGATGCGGTAGTCGGAGAGGGGAAGCGGCGCCTCCGCGTGGAATCGCTGCAGCACACCGATCCACTCCCCCTCGCTGACGACTCCGGACGCGTCCGGAGCGAGCCCCAGCCGTGCGGCGCCGGCGGTGTTCATCCACGCACTGTGCAGGTCGCCGTTGATGAGCACGACCGGTTCGGCGAAGACGTCGAGGGCCGCGATGCTGGTGGGTTCGGTCCACAGCCCGTCGCGATAGCCGTATCCGAAGAGCACGCCGTGGGTGGTGGGATACCCGCTCGCCAGCGCCGCCCGGACCACCGCGACCGCGTCGGATGCGCTGCGCGTCCCGGCCAGGTCGACACGGCGCTGCTGGATCACCCACTGCGTGAAGTGCACGTGCGCATCCCACAACCCCGGGCCGACGAAGCGCCCATCGAGGGCGACGGTCTCCGCGCCGCCCGCTTCCAGCGAGCCGGCCGGCGCGATCTCGGCGACGAGGCCTCCGGACAGACGGATGTCGACGGGTTCTTCCCCGCCGTAGGGGCGGGCGCCGCGCAGCAGCACGTCGGCCATCATGACTCCGTTCCACGGCGCGGGTGGTGAACGCGCTCCATCCTGTCGGCGAGCGCCGGGTTGCGGTACGGGCCGGGCGCCCGCAACTGCTCGAGTACGCGGTCGACGACGGGCTGGGGCTTGTCCTGGCTCATCTTCTCCTTCGCCTCGACGCGAGTGACCCGCATCCGGAATCCGACCGTACCGCCTACGATCCGGCGCGCGTATTCCTCGTTCTCGAGCGTGGCGGTCATGAGGAAGGGGTGCGGAAGCGGGCGCTCGAAGAACTCGACCAACCGGCCGAGGACCGCGAGGTTCTCCTCGTCGCTCAACAGCTCGGGCGTGCCGTACAGGTGGGCCACGGCGAAGTTCCAGGTCGGCACCGCGGGGCTGACGTCGTACCAGCCGGGTGAGACGTACCCCTGCGGTCCCGAGATCGTCGCGAGCATCTCGTGCTCGCCGAGCTGGTGGAGCCGCTCGTCGGGGCGGCCCACGTGGCTCAGCAGCACGATGCCGTCGGCATCCTCGTCGAGCATCACCGGATAGTGCGATGCGACCAGGCCCCTCCCCGGCACGAAGCTGGTGATCGATGCCCACGGGTTCTCCCGGATGAGGCTCTTGACCCACTCCTCGTCGCCGGCGGCGTAGTCCGGCGCGTGTCTCACCGGGCACCGCCGGATGCGGCCGGCACCGGGTACCGGCGGGGGGTTCCGAATCGGTGTGCGGTGATGGAGACCGCCTGTTCGCGCAGGAACGGCAACATCTCGATCCGGCCCGCCGTCACCGCCGGCCCGCGGTACAGTGCCACGGCCGGCGACCCCTCCGTCACCTCCGCGAGCTCCCGCGCCGAGCCGCCGAGGAGTCGGACGCGCCCGCCGCTGCGGACGAGCGACTCCGCGCGGCGGCGCCAGGACGCCGGGTCGTCCTCGACGTGGGGCGTCACGCCCGCGCCCTCCAGCCACGCGCGCACGGCGGGGGAAAGCTCGGCAGCGGCACTCACGACCAGGTCGGCGCCGGCGCGGACACCGGCGGCTGCCGTGCGCACGAGCGCCGCCTCGGGAGCATCCTCGAATCGGATCGTGACCGGAACCGGCGCGTAGCGCAGGACGTTCTGTTCGGATTCGAGCGCCGACACGTCGCGCGCCGTCCCGAACTCCTCGGCCCAGGCGCGGGCATCGCTCGCCAAGGCGGCGGAAAGCCACGCCCGATCGGCTGCGGGGACGGCCGCGAGCGCGGCCGACGCGAACCCGTCGAAACGGGGTGCCGACGCCGGAGCCGACGGCGGCGCATCCGTCCACGTCCCGAATCCGGTCAGGTAGTTCGGACCCCCGGCCTTCGTGCCCGCGCCGACGACCGATTTCTTCCAGCCGCCGAACGGCTGGCGCTGCACGATCGCGCCGGTCGTTCCCCGGTTGATGTACGCGTTGCCGGCCTCGACGCGCCGCATCCAGGTCTGGATCTCCTCGTCATCCAGGGAGTGCAGCCCCGACGTCAGGCCGTAGTCGATCTGGTTCACGAGGTCGATCGCGTCATCGAGCGTCGCGGCCGTCATGACCCCCAGCACCGGACCGAAGTACTCGGTGAGATGGAACTCCGACCCCGCCTGCACCCCGTCCCGGATGCCCGGGCGCCACAGCGCCCCGTCGGCGTCCAGCTTCTTCGGCGCGACGAGCCATCGCTGGCCCGGCTCGAGGGTCGTCAGCGCGCGCAACAGCTTGCCGTCGGCGGGTCCGATGAGCGGCCCCACCCGGCTCGCCGGTTCCCACGGCATCCCGACCTCGAGCGACGTGACGGCATCCACCAGCTGCCCCCTGAATCGGTTCGACGTGGCGACCGAGCCCACGAGGATCACGAGGGATGCGGCCGAGCACTTCTGCCCGGCGTGACCGAAGGCCGAGAACGCGACATCCTTCGCCGCCAGGTCGAGGTCGGCGCTGGGCGTGACGATGATCGCGTTCTTCCCGCTCGTCTCGGCCAGGAGCGACAGGTCGGGGCGGAAGGAACGGAACAGCTGGGCGGTCTCATAGGAGCCGGTGAGGACGACGCGCTCTACGGCGGGGTGAGCCACGAGGCGTTCGCCCAGCTCGCGTCCGTCGAGCTGCGCGTACGTCAGGACGTCGCGCGGCACGCCCGCTTCCCACAGCGCCTCGACCATGACGGCACCCGAGCGGCGGGCCTGCCGGGCCGGCTTGATGATGACGGGGCTGCCGGCAGCCAGCGCGGCGAGGGTGGAGCCGGCGGGGATGGCGACGGGGAAGTTCCACGGCGGGGTGACCACGGTGAGCCCCACCGGGGTGAAATCGGCACCGTCGACCTGGTCCAGCCGGCGGCCCTGCTCGGCGTAGTAGTGGGCGAAGTCGATGGCCTCCGATACCTCGGGATCGCTCTGCTCGACGACCTTCCCGCACTCGGAGCCCATGACCTCGATGAGGTCGGCCCGGCGCCGCTCGAGGATGTCACCGGCGCGATGCAGGATCTCGGCGCGGCCGTCCGGGCCCAGCGCCCGCCAGCTCTCCCCCGCGGCCACGGCCGCATCGATGGCCGCATCGACAGCGGCTTCGTCGGCGAGGAGGTGGGTGTCGGCGGTCTCGACGCCGAGCGTCGAGGTCTGCATGCGGGCGATGATCTCGTCGGCCCAGGCCCGGTTCGAAGCGATGGCGGGGTCCGAGTCCGGCGCATTGTGGAATCCGCGGACCGGCGCCGGAGCGACGGTGCGGTCCTGCACGCGGTGTGGCCCCGGGACGCCCTCGGGCAAGGCGGCGATGGCGGCGAGGAACCGGTCGCGCTCGCGCGCGAACAGTCCGGCGTCGCTGTCGAGGTCGAACACCCCCGACATGAAGTTCTCGCCGGACGCGCCTTCTTCGAGCCGGCGGATGAGGTACGCGATCGCGACGTCGAACTCCTTCGGGTGCACAACGGGCGTGTACAGCAGGATCGACCCGACGGTGCGGCGGACGACCGCCGCCTGCGCCGTGGCCATCCCCAGCAGCATCTCGACGTCTATCCCGCCGGTGACGCCCCGCCGCTCGGCGAGCAGCCATGCCAGGGCGATGTCGAAGAGGTTGTGCCCGGCGACGCCGATGCGCACATGCGCGGTGTGCTCGGGGCGGAGCGCGTAGTCGAGGACGGCCTTGTACGACGCATCCGTTGCCTGCTTCGACTCCCACGTCGCCAGCGGCCAGTCGTGAATGTCGGCGTCCACGCGTTCCATGGGGAGGTTCGCGCCCTTGACCACGCGCACCTTGATGGCCGCCCCTCCGGAGGCGACGCGGGTCGCGGACCATTCCTGGAGGCGCATCATCGCGCCCAGCGCGTCGGGGAGGTAGGCCTGCAGGACGATTCCGGCTTCGAGGTCGCGGAACTCCGCCTCGTCCAGAATCCGCATGAACACCGCGAGGGTCAGGTCGAGGTCCTTGTACTCCTCCATGTCGAGGTTGAGGAACTTCCCGCCGTCCCGGGCGACCCGGTAGAGCGGACGGAGGGCGGCGGCAGCATCGGTCACCGCCTCCTCGAACGCCCACGGGGTGTGCGGTGCAACGGTGGAGGACACCTTGATCGAGACGTAATCGACGTCGTCCCGGGAGAGCAGCCGGCGCGTTCCGGCGAGGCGCCGCGCGGCTTCCTTCTTGCCGAGGATCGCCTCCCCGAGGAGGTTGACGTTGAGGCGGGTGCCGTCCCCTCCGATGCGTTCGATCGCGGGCCCGAGCTTGCGGTCGGTGGCGTCGACGACCAGGTGCCGGACCATCCCCCGCAGGGCTGCGCGGGCGGCGGGTACGACGATGCCCGGGGCGATCGGGGCGGCGAACGCGCCGAGGCGGATGGCGGCCTTCAGGGGCAGGGGCAGGAACGAGGGGATCAGCGGCGTGAGGGCGGCAAGGTTCCGAGCGGCGACGCGGGTGTCATCCGGGCGTACCACCCCGTCGACGAAGCCCACCGTGAAGGCGAGGCCGTTCGGATCGCGCAGCACTCCGGCCAGCCGCTGGGCCGACGCGTCGACCGGCTCCGCGCGGCTGGCTTCCAGCCAGCGGCGCACGAGCGCGACGGCGTCGTCGGCGAGGTCGGCCGGCCGAATCTCGTCCGGCTGCGCTGTGCGGAGGCCGGCGGGGGCTTCGCTGAGGGTCATGGACGGTCCTTCCGTGGGTGGGCCCAGTCTGCGCCGCTGCATCCGTCGAGAAAAGCGACCACTTACGATGGATACCATTCGGCCTCGCCGACGAATAGGGGAATGCCGCATGTTCGATCTGCGCCGCCTGCGGCTCCTGCACGAGTTGTCGGTGCGCGGCACCCTGGCCGCCGTCGCAGAAGCGCTGTCGTACAGCCCGTCGACCATCTCCCAGCAGTTGGCGCAGCTGGAACGGGAGGCCGGTGTCGCACTGCTCGAACCCGACGGGCGACGGGTACGGCTCACCGCGCAGGGCGAGGCCCTCGCCGTGCACGCGGCGCGGATGCTCGACGCGGACGAGGCAGTGCGCAGCGAGCTGGAGCGCATGCAGCCCACGCTCGCCCCCGTGAGGATGGCCGCCATGCAATCCGCCGCACACGCGCTCGTCCCGCGCGCGCTGGGCCTCCTGGCCGGGAGCGAGCCGGGCCTGCGGGTCGAGGTGGCCGAGCTCGCCCCTGAGGAGGGCCTGTTCGAGCTCGGGGCACGCGGCTTCGACCTCGTCGTGGCCGAGCAATACCCGGGGCACACCAGAGAACACCGCGAGGGGGTGGAACGCGCGCTACTCGGACACGACCCCATCCGCCTCGCCCTCACCCCTTCCCACCCGGCGATCGACCTCCCCGCACTGCGCGACCGCCCCTGGGTGATGGAGCCGGTGGGAACCGCCGCCCGGCAGTGGGCCACCCAGCAGTGCCGCGCAGCCGGCTTCGAGCCGGACGTGCGCTTCGAGCTGGCCGACCTGACCGCGCACGTGCGGCTGATCGCGGCGGGACTGGCCGTCGGGATGCTGCCCGATCTCGTCTTCGCCGGCGAGGATCCGCCGGTGACCCTGGTCGCGCTTCCCGGGGACCCCCGGCGCGACATCTTCACCGCCGTCAGGCGCGGCTCGGCGGCGAGGCCGGGGATCAGAGCGCTGCAGTCGGCGCTGCAGGACGCGTTCGACGAGGTACCGCCCGCCGCCTGACGCGCCCCGTCACCCGGTGACCCGCTCGGCCGGCGGATGCTGCAGGAGCGCGGAGACGGCTTCGGCCAGCCGCACGGCGGCTTTCTCCATGGCGGCCAGCTGCGGCTTGATGACCTCCGTCGCCCCGACCAGGCAGGCGGCGGCAGCGACGGTTCCGCTGGCGTCGCGCACGGGCGACGAGATCGAGGTGATGCCGAACTCGTCGATCGACTCCATCGACAGGACGCCGTCGCGCGCGACCCGGCCCACCCGCTCGATGAACTCCCCCACCTCCTGGGGCGTATGGCGTGCCGGGAAGATCTGCGTGAGCTGCTCGGAGTCGAGGTCCATCACGAGAGTGGGGCCGCCGTCCGATCCCACGATGGGATGAGGGCGGCCCCGCCACGCCGCCATCCGCAGCCCCTCGCCGAGCACCGCCAGCTCCTCGACGATCGTGAAGCTCCGCATCCCCTTGAGCACGGTGAGGAATGCGCATACCCCCGTCGTGGACGCCGTCTCGGCGACCAGAGGAGTGCCACCGTCGACCAGGATCGGGACCGCCGCCGCGCGGTACCAGCCGTGCACACCCCACTCGAGGTGCGCCGTGCCGCGCTCAGCCCCCACCGCCACCACGCCCGCTCGACGACAGGACTCGATCAGCCGGCCCACGCGGTCGGCGCGCAACCCCGTCGCCTGGGCCACGCCCCCGACCGAATCCGACCCCGACGCCAGGTGCCGGAGAATCCGGAGGGAGGCGGCAAGGGCGGTGTCCCCCGGAGGCGGGGTCGCCACCGGGACCCTCCGCGGCTCGTGGGCCTGCTCGGAGATCGCCCGCTCGAGGTTCCGGCGCGCGGCAGCCAGCGCGCGGCGTGCGCGTGGCGCTCCGAGCTTCGCGCGGTAGACGGGCATCCGCACGGCGAGCACCCCGACGAGCTCGCCGTCGGGGTCGAGCACGGCCGTGGCGATCTCCACCTGTTTCCCGCGGGTCACCTCGACGCACGAGGCCTCGCCGGCTCCGGTCATGGGCCCGCCTGGGGCGCGCGCGACGCGCGCGATCGCGCTGCGGTCATCGTCCAGGGTCTCCCCCACCTCCGCAGGCGCGTGCAGCGTCCACGGGGACTCCAGGGTGGCGATCACCCGGAGCCCGGCGAGGGAGCGTGCGGCCATGCATACCGTCTCGCCGGTCTCCTGCCCCGCGCGGGTGAGGACGAAACGGACGGCGCGTGCGAACGGCGCGGCCGCCGCCCCGGACAATCGGAGCGCCTCCGGGCCGACCCGGTACGTCCCGTACGCCTCCCCGCGCGCGAGAAGCTCGAGTTCTTCCAGTTCGGAGCACAGGCGCGAGGTGGAACTGAGGGGCATCGTCAGCTCGCGGGCCAGCGCACCGACGGCGACCGGCTCCGTGGGATCGAGCCGCGAGGCGACCATCTGGACGGCCCGCAGACCGGCCGTGACACGGGAGGTCATCCGCTTCCCACCGATCCCTTCGACAGAACCGTCAATCCGGTGCCTGCTGGTTTGCGCCCGGTGAGCACTGTAACAGCAGCGATTCACGGCGTTCGAATAATGGGCACACTCGTTCGGACCCGGCCGGGCCACCCCTCACGAAGGGGATGTCCGGCGCGCCCTCCCGCCTGTCACCGTCGCCCGCATTCGGAGATCCCATGAAACTGTTCACCAGCCACCGCTCCCGCACCGCAGCCATATCGGCCGTCGCAGCCCTCGGCACTGTCGCCCTGCTCGCCGGCTGCGCCTCGGGGAGCACCGCCCCCGAGGCCTCCGCCGCCCCGAGCGCATCGGCGCTGCCGACGGACTTCATTCCCGGCACCTTCGACCAGAGCATCGCCGACCTCGTGCCGGCCGAAATCGCCGACACCGGGGAGCTTCACGTCGCCGGCGGACCGGGATACGCCCCGTTCTATCTCCTGTCCGAGGACGGCTCCACCCTCATCGGCGCCGACATCGAGACGGTCCACGCGCTCGGCGACGTGCTGGGGCTGGAGACGGTGTTCGAAGACATCAAGTTCGACGCCATGATCCCCGCGCTGCAGACCAACCGCGTCCCCATGGCCGCAGGCGGGTTCAGCATCACCCCCGACCGCCAGAAGGTCGTCGACTTCGTGAGCAACTTCTCCGGCGGCACGTCGCTGATCGTCCCGACCGGAAACCCCAAGGACATCGACCTCGAGTCGATGTGCGGCCGGGTCATCGCGGTGCAGAAGGGCACCGTCTACGCCGACAACTACATGCCGATCTTCACCGAGGAGTGCACCGCCGCGGGTGAGGAGCCGATCGACGTCCAGGTGTTCCCCACGCAGCCCGATGCGACGCTCGCCCTGACCACCGGTCGCGCCGACGCCAGCATGTCGGACTACGGTCCGCTGGCCTATGTCGCCGAACTCTCGGGCGGTCAGCTCGAAGTGCTGCAGGAGAACTACGACCCCAGCACGTGGGGCTTCGCCTTCCCCCAGGGTTCGCCGTTCGCCCCCGCCGTGGCCGCTGCCATGAACAAGCTGATCGAGGACGGCACGTACGAGCAGATCCTGTCGAAGTGGGGCGTGGAAAGCGGCGCGATCACCGAGTCGGAAGTGTTCACGGATGCCCCGAGCTGACCAGACGGTGGTGACCGCCTCGCCGCCGACGGCAGCCGGCGGCGAGGCGCCGCCCAAAGTCGTCCCGGTCCGCCGGTACGGGCGGTGGATCATCACGGTGATCATGCTCGTTCTCGCGGCGCTGCTCGTGCAGTCGTTGCTGACGAATCCGCGGTTCCAGTGGGACATCGTCTTCGGGTATTTCCTCAACGGCCAGGTGCTCAACGGCCTGGTGGTGACGATCGTGCTCACCGTGATCGCGATGCTGGTCGGCATCGCGATCGGCGTCGTCATGGCCCTCGGACGAGAATCCCGCAACCCCGTCGTCGCCGGTGCGGCCGGGCTGTACATCGGGTTCTTCCGCGGCACGCCGCTGCTCGTGCAGCTCATCTTCTGGTTCAACCTCGCCGCCCTGTACCCGGTGCTGGCGTTCGGTATCCCGTTCGGCCCGTCGTTCGTCTCCTTCGACACGAACGCGCTCATCACCCCGTTCATCGCCGCGGTGCTCGGACTGGGGCTGAACGAGGGCGCGTACATGTCCGAGATCGTCCGCGCCGGCCTGCAGTCGGTCGACCCGGGCCAGAATCACGCGGCTCAGGCGCTCGGGATGCGGAAGGCGCAGGTGTTCCGCCGCATCGTGCTGCCGCAGGCCATGCGCGTCATCATCCCGCCCACCGGCAACGAGACGATCTCGATGCTCAAGACGACCTCGCTGGTGAGCGTCATCGCCATCCCGGAACTCCTGTGGCAGGTGCAGGCGATCTACTCGCGCACGTATCAGGTGATCCCGCTCCTGATCACCGTGAGCCTCTGGTACCTGATCCTGACGACCGTGCTGAGCATCGGGCAGTACTACATCGAACGGTATTTCAAGCGCGGCGACCTTCGCGTGCACGAGCACTCCGCCCTCACCGCGGTCATCCGTGGGCTCATCCCCCGGCATTCGCGGCCGGCGCCGCCCGCGGATGCGACCGGACCCGTCCCCACCGAAGGGAACCGCTCATGACCGAGACCTCGACCGCGCCCATGGTCGAAGCCAAGGGCGTGCACAAGTACTACGGCAGCAACCTGGTCGTGCGCGGCATCGACCTCGCCGTCGCCCAGGGCGAGGTCATGTGCCTGCTCGGCCCCTCGGGGTCGGGGAAGAGCACATTCCTGCGCTGCATCAACCACCTCGAGAAGATCAACGCGGGAACCATCAGCGTGGCCGGCGAACTGGTCGGCTACCGACGGCACAACGGGCGCCTGTACGAATTGCGCGACGCGGAGATCGCCACGCGGCGGAGCGAGATCGGGATGGTGTTCCAGCAGTTCAACCTGTTCCCGCACATGACGGTGCTGGAAAACCTCATCGAGGCGCCCGTGCAGGTGCGCCACGAGAAGCCCAAGGTCGCCACTCAGCGCGCGCTCGGGCTCCTGGATCGGGTGGGTCTGGCCGACAAGGCCACCGCATACCCGCGCTCGCTTTCGGGCGGTCAGCAGCAGCGCGTGGCCATCGCGCGTGCGCTGAACATGCGACCCAAGCTGATGCTGTTCGATGAGCCCACCTCGGCCCTCGACCCCGAGCTCGTCGGCGAGGTGCTCGACGTCATGCGGGGCCTCGCCGCCGACGGGATGACGATGATCGTGGTCACCCACGAGATCGGGTTCGCCCGGGAGGTCGCCGACACCGTCACGTTCATGGACGGCGGCGTGGTCGTCGAAACCGGCCCGCCCGAGCAGGTGCTCGGCGATCCGAAGCATCAGCGCACCCGCTCGTTCCTGGCCAAAGTCCTCTAATCCGCCCGCGCATCGATCGGAAGAGAAGCACCACATGGAGAAGTTCGACGTCGCCGTCGTCGGTCTGGGCGCCCTCGGAAGCGCTGCCGCCTACCACCTGGCACGCAAGGGGGTGAAGGTCGTCGCGTTCGAGCAGTTCGAACTCGGCCACGTGCGCGGCGCCTCCCATGACACCTCCCGCATCCTGCGCACCTCCTACGGGGCACCGGAGTACGTGCGCCTCGCCCAATCCGCCTACCGTGACTGGGCGGAGTTCGAGGAGGTCTCGGGAGAGCGGTTCGTCGACATCACCGGGGGGCTCATCTTCATCCCCACCGACGGCCCCTACGCCGCGGCCGATTTCACCGCGAGCCTCGGTGACGCGGGCGTCGCTTACGAACTGCTGGCCCCGGCCGACGTGAGCGAGAGGTGGCCGCAGTTCTCCCTCCCCGACAACGTCGAGACGGTGTACACACCCGACTCCGGCATCGTGCACGCCGCCCGCTCGGTCGCGGCCCTTCAGATGCAGGCCAGGGCGCACGGCGCCGTGCTCCGCGACCGCACACCGGTCGAGCGGGTCACTCCGGGGGCGGGCGGCGTGACGGTGCACACCCCGAAGGGCGACGTGCACGCGGGAAAGGTGATCCTCGCCACGGATGCGTGGACCAACACCCTCCTCGAGCCCCTGGGTGCCAGCATCCCGCTCGTGGTCATGCAGGAGCAGGTCAGCTACTTCAAGCCGATCGATCCTGACGGGTACGACCGCGACCGCTTCCCGGTGTGGATCTGGGAGGACGAGTACTGCTTCTACGGGTTCCCCACCTACGGGGAGCCCACGATCAAGGCCGCGCGCGACCTCTCCGGAAACGTCATGACGCCGACCGAGCGCACGTTCGTCCCCTCGCCCGAGCTCGTCCAGCAGCTGACGTCGTTCATGGGGACCACGATCCCCGGAAGCGGCGAGGTGCTGCGCACGGTCACGTGCCAGTACGCGATCACGCCGGACCGCCGGTTCGTGATCGGACCGCTGGACGAGCATCCCGACATCATCGTGGCGCTGGGTGCCGGTCACGCGTTCAAATTCACGCCGGCCATCGGGCGCGTCCTCGCCGAGCTCGCGGTGGACGGTGCGACCACCGACGACATCTCGGCGTTCTCGGTCGCGGCGCTCTCCAGCGCATCGTCGCCCTTTCCGGCGGCGTGACCGGCTCGCCGTATCGACCATCTCTGCACGAGGAAGGATGAGGGGATGCCGTACACCGACGCCGACGACGTCGAGATCTTCTACGAGGTCTTCGGCGACGGCACCGCGCCGCTGATCGTGCTCATCTCCGGCGGGGGTGCGCAGATGATCTCCTGGCCGGTGGAGTTCATCGATCTCCTCGTGCGCGAAGGATTCCGCGTCGTGCGCTTCGACAATCGCGACACGGGCGCATCGCGCCGGTTCGGAGGGCCCGACGCCATCGACGGCGGGTACGGGTTGAGCGACCTGGGCGACGACGTGGTCCGCGTCCTGGACTCCCTGGGCGTCGCGGCCGCGCACCTGGTGGGTCATTCCATGGGCGGGATGATGGCCCAGATGGTCGCACTCGACCATCCCGCGCGGGTCCGCAGTCTCGGCCTCCTCTCCACCATCCCCGGACGCGATCCGCGGTACGTCCTTCACGGCGACCGCGCCGATCTGACCGCCGCGGTCCAGCGGTTTCCGCGCGACGTGCTCGTCGCGGGTGCCGGCGAATTCGCGCGCGCGGCCGGCAGCATCCGTTACCCCATCGACGTCGCCTGGATGGAGCAGGCGGCCGGCGAAGCGTTCGATCGGGGCTACTTCCCCGAGGGTTTCTCGCGCCAGTGGGCCGCACTCATGCGAGCACCCGAACGGCTCGATCGCCTGCGTGGCGTGGCCGCACCAGCACTGGTGTTCCACGGCCGCGACGACGACGTGCTGCACTGGAGCGCGGCCGCCGATATCGCCGCTGCGCTCCCCCACGCCGAACTCCAGGTGCACGCCGGCATGGGACACCTCATCCCCCCAGGCCTGTGGCCCGTGCTCGCGGACGGCATCGTCCGGACCGCGCGATACGGCGAGGAGCTGGCAGCGTCCGTGGCGCCGTGAGCCTCGGGGACCACCCGGCAACGACAAAGCCCCCGCATGCGGGGGCTTTGTCATGTGGTGGCGAGTGAGGGATTCGAACCCCCGAATGCTGAGCAGTCTGATTTACAGTCAGATCCCTTTGGCCGCTTGGGTAACTCGCCAGGTGCGCATCCGCCCGGCTTTGTCAGTCGACCAGAGGCGCGATCAACGATATTACTCCCCTGGGCGACGCAACTCGAACCAGGGGCATCACACCGGTGATCCGCGTGTCAGAGCGCCGCGGCACCTGCGGCGGCGACCCGGTGATCGTCTTCCACGGTGCTGCCCGAGACACCGACCGCGCCGACGATGACGCCGTCGAGCGAGAGCGGCACGCCGCCGGGGAAGGTGATGAGTCCGCCGTTGGAGTGCTCGATCTGGTACAGCGGGCCGCCGGGCTGCGACAGCTCGCCGATCGAGCCGCTGTTCATGTCGAACAGGCGCGCGGTGCGGGCCTTCTTGACGGCGATGTCGATCGAGCCTAGCCACGCCCCGTCCTGGCGCACGAACGCCTTCAGGTTGCCGCCGGCATCGACGACCGCGACGTTCATCAGGGTGCCGATCTCGGTCGATTCCGCCAGCGCGGCGTCGACGACGGCTTGCGCCTGCTCAAGGGTGATGTCCGACACGTGTCCTCCAGGGGTTCGTTTCCCCCACCCTAGACACCATCGCACCGCCCGCCGCCGCGCAGCGTGCCGCCGGGGATCCGCACCGGGGCGGATTGCGCTGTGCGCTCGGCGTCAGGTCCCGAGACGGTCGACATCCGCCCCCTCGAGCGCGCTCGGCAGCCGGAGCAGCGCACCTTCGAAGCGGCATGTGGCGGCCGCCACATCCATCGCCCGTCCGAGCACGGCATCCCACTCGTCGACTCCGGCGGGAAAGCCGTCGTACAAGAGCGCGACCGTCGCGGCCAGCACGGCGTCTCCGGCGCCCATCGTGTCCACGATCCGCCCCGGCAGCACGGAGATCGGGCGCGCGACGGCCACCCCCTCGGCGTCGATCGCGGCGCCATCGGCGCCGTACGTGGCCAGCACGGCGGCGACACCGAGGTCGGCGATCCGCGGGCGCACGCGGTCGAGCGCCTCGCGATACAGCAGCCTCGCGTCGTCCTCGCCGATCTTCACGAGGATCGCACCGGCGGCCAGTCGCTCGAAGCCGCGGACGAACTCCTCGCGGTCGCGCAGCATCCCCGCCCGCGGGTTCGGGTCGATCGCCAGAGCCGTGGATGCAGCATCCATCGCCCCCGCGAACTCCGCCGTCTGTTCCGCATCGTCGAACGGGAAGCAGCTGACCACGACCATCGCTGCCTCGGCGAGCGCGGCGCGTTCGGCCTCACCGAACCGGATGCGGCGATTCTGCGCCGCCTCATTGAAGACGTACTCCGGCTCGCCCGACCGGGAGCGGGTGCTCACGGCGCGCGAGGTACCCAGGGGTGAGGGCGTGGCGATCAGCTCGACGCCGAAGTCGTCGAGGTACGTGCGGATGCGCGCGCCCGGCTCGTCATCCCCCACCATCGCCAGCAGCGTCGTGGGCCTTCCCAGGCGCGCGAGGCCGACCGCCACGTTGAGGGCCGCGCCGCCGACGAACTCCCGAACGCCGGCTTCGTCGCGGAGTTCATCGATGAGGGCGTCACCGACGACGACCACCCGCTCGCTCATGCGTCGGCGGTTTCCCGCACGCGCTCCACGAACGCTTCCGTGCGACGCCGGGTGCCGTCGATCTTCAGGTCGACGCTCGCGCGCACCTCGCTCGGCGCGAGCGGCATCGCGAGCCGCACGTTCTCGTGGCACGACAGGTCGGCGCACATGTAGGTGCCCACGCTGTCACCGGCCGAACCGGCGGGGCCGGCCTTGCGCGCGGTGAACAGCGCCACCTGATCGGCCGGCTGCATGGTGTGACACAGGTTGCACATCGCCGAGCGCGCACGCGACGATCCCTCCGAGGAGCGCAGGACGACGCCCATCGGCCGGCCGTCGCGCTCGGTGACCAGGTAGCCGCGGCCGCGGGTGCGAGGGTCGCGCCACGCGAGGAAGTCGAGGTGGTCCCAGTCGGTCAGAACGAAGTCCACCGGCATGGCAACGATCCGCCGTTCGTCGTCGGCGGCGTTCACGAACGACTCCCGCACTTCATCCTCGGTCAGAGCACGCATGGCGACCAGTCTACGAAGGCCTCTCTCTCCGCAGGGCCGGCGGCGGACGCCCTACTTCACGCTTCCCGCCGTCAGCCCGCCGACGATATAGCGCTGCAGCGCGAGGAAGAGCGCCATCGGCAGGATCGCGGCGAGCACGGCGCCGGCGGCGAAGAGGCTCCAGTTGGCCGCGGTCTCCTCCGACACCATCCGGTACAGGCCGACGGCCAGGGTCTGCTTGTCGGTGTCGACGAGGACGACGGATGCGATCACGAAGTCGTTGAGCGTGGCGATGAACGACAGCAGCCCGACGACGGCGAGGATCGGCGCCACCAGGCGCAGGATGATCGTGAAGAAGATGCGGGCGTGCCCCGCTCCGTCGATCTTCGCCGCCTCGTCGATCGACATCGGGACGGTGTTGAAGAACCCGTACATGAGGTACGTGTTCACCCCCAGTGCGCCGCCGAGGTAGACCATGATGAGGCCGATCTGCGTGTTCAGGCCGATCGCCGGGAAGATGTCGGCGATCGTCGACATCAGCAGGAAGATCGCGACGAAGGCGAGCAGCTGCGGGAACATCTGCACGAGGAGCAGGCTGAGCAATCCGATGCGACGACCGGCGAACCGCATCCGCGAGAACGAGTACGCCGCCAGTGCGCCGAGGAACACCGTGCCGATCGCGGTGGTCAGCCCGATCACCATCGAGTTCACGAACCAGGCCGCGAACGGCTGCGTGGGGTTTTCGAACAGGCGCGTGAAGCTCTCCACGCTGAACGTGCGGAACAGCCCGTTCGCCGTCAGCAGGGTTCCACCCGGGTTCAGCGCCGCCGACAGGACGTAGAGCAGCGGGAAGGAGCAGAACACCAGCATCACGATGCCGATCAGGTGGCGCCATCCGGTCTGACGGAACCACACGCCGAACGGACGTCGCGGCGCGCGGGCCACCACGGGTGCGGTGCCGCCGGTCAACGCAGTCGAATCCAGCGCCATGTCAGTTCAGCTCCTCGAGGGCCTTGGTCTGGCGGAATGAGATGTAGGAGATGACTCCCACCAGAACGAAGATGATGATCGAGAACGCGCTCGCCAGCCCGAAGTCGCGCAGCTGCCCCACGAAGGCGACCTTGTAGACCATCGAGATCAGGATGTCGGTGGCTCCCGCATTGATCGACGCGTCCGGGAAGCGCGGGCCGCCGCCGGTGAGCATGTAGATCAGGTTGAAGTTGTTGAAGTTGAAGGCGAACGACGAGATCAGCAGGGGCGCCACCGACACCAGGAGCAGCGGGAACTTGATGTAGCGGAAGATCTGCCACACGCTCGCACCGTCGACCCTCCCCGCCTCGGTGACGTCGTCGGGGATGGACTGCAGGGCGCCGGTGGTCACCAGGAACATGTACGGGAAGCCGAGCCAGAGATTCACGATGAGAATCGCGATCTTGGCGAGCCACGCATCCTGCAGCCACGGGATGGAGGCGCCACCGAGCAGCACCTGGTTGATGAAGCCGAAGTCCTGGTTGAACAGCCCCGCCCACACCAACGCCGACAGGAACGCCGGGAAGGCGTACGGCAGGATCATGATGACGCGGTAGTACTTCCGGCTCTTCATGCGCGGATCGTTGAACACCACCGCGAGGAAGAGCCCGAGGACGAACGTCGTCGCGACCGAGAGGAACGCGAAGACGAAGGTCCAGATCGCCACGGCGATGAACGGTCCCCGGATGGACTCCTCGGTGAAGGCGCGCACGAAGTTGTCCACGCCCACCGTGACGACCCACCCCGGGAGGAGCTCGGTGCCGTCATCGGCGGTGAAGGCACCCGTCCCGATGTCGCGGTAGACCACGCCGGTGCGCGTGTCGGTCATCGTGTCGGCGTCGGCATCCCACTGGAGGCTCGACGTGAACAGGTAGGCGCTGGAGCCGTCGGTCGTCCGGAGGTACCCGTCGTTGGGATCGTCGGACACCGGCACCGCGATGGCGCCGATCTCCCGCTGATTCGCGATCACCTCGGCGAACGGGAGGGTGGTGTACCCGTCGGCCTCGATCGCCTTCCCGCCGGTGAACTCGGCGTCGACCGGCTCGAGGGGTGCGTCGCTGTTGCCGACCTCGGCGTCGCCGGTCTCGGGGTCGGTCACCAGCAGCGAGAACACGCCGTTCTGCTCGACCACCGTGATGGGGTACGTCGCGGAGTCCTCCAGCCGCGATTGCGACTGCAGGAGGAGCGCGTTGACCGCGTCATCCTTGGACGAGTTGTGCCCCGACCCGTAGTTGGTGAAGGCGATGTACACGGTGTACCCGATGACGAAGATCTGGAAGATCAGGAGGAAGATCAGCCCGGGCGTCAGGTACTTCGCCGGAAGCAGGCCCGGCGTCAGGTAGACGACGTTGACGGCGACGGTCACGAGCGCCACGATGCCCGCGATCACCCACTGATCGGATGCGGCCAGCACCATCGTGGCGTAGACCGCCGCAGCGTCGATGATCGCCAGCGCGGCGATCTTCACCAGCCACACCTTCCACCCCGCCGATGCCGCTTCGGCGTAGCGCTCGGCGCGACGGCGGCGCTTGTCGGCGGCCGGGTCTCGGCGCGCGGTGGGCAGGTCGGTCTCGACCGGGGGAAGGGTCATCCTCGGGGCCTTCTCATTCGTCGGAACGGGGAGTGAGGATGGGGCGGCCCGGAGACCGCCCCATCCGTTGGCGGAAGAGACGCGTGGTCTCAGCCGCCGATGTTGCCCTGGATGTCCTCCGCCATCTTCGTCCAGGCGGCGGCGGGATCTTCACCCTTGAGGATCGCGACCTCGGCGACGCCCCAGAACTCCCACACGGCGCCCATCTCGGGGATGCTCGGCATCGGCGCACCTTCGGCACCCACAGCACCGAACCCGGCGATGATCGGGTCGCTCGCGGCCTTCTCGTACGCCGCGGTGAGGGCCGGCGGGCGGTCGCCCGCCTCGTACAGCGCCGTCTGGACCGGCTCGGTGGCCAGGTAGTTCACGAGGAACTCGTTGGCTGCGAGCGCGTTGTCCGACTTCGCGTTGAGGTAGAAGCCCTGCACGCCCACGAACGGCTTGGCCGTCTGGCCGCCGGCGGAGGGGATCGGGTCGATGGCGACGTTGATGCCCTTCGCCTCGGCGTCGGCGACGTTCCACGGACCGGTGAGGATGAACGGCGTCTGGCCCGAGTTGAAGGCCTCCTTGGACAGGTCCTGCGTGAGGTTGAGGTTGATCGTGCCGGCGGCGCCCTGCTGGCCCAGCCACGACGCGAAGGCGAGTCCGCTCTCGTCGCCGATGGTCAGCTGGGAGCCGTCGTAGCTGCCGTCGGTGTTCTGTGCGAAGACCGAGTTGCCGAACGACGTCTCGAAGGGGTACAGGTGGTACGGGTCGGCGTTGGCGGGGTCGAGGCCGACGACGAACGGGTACTGCACACCCGCGGCGGTGCCCTTGGCGATCATGTCGTCGAAGGACGTGGGAGCCTCGGGGGCCAGGTCGACGTTGCGCATGAGCGCGAGGTTCTCGGTCGCGTACGGCAGGCCGTAGACGTTGCCGTCGTTGGTGAAGGCCTGGATGGCGACTTCCTGGAACTCCGCGGCCTTGTCGCCGAGCTCGATCGGGGCGACCAGACCGTCCTGGACGAAGCCGCCCAGCCAGTCGTGCGCGCCGACGGTGATGTCGGGGCCCTTACCCGTGGGCACCTGTGAAGCGAAGTCGGCCTGGATCTTGGTGAAGTCGCGCTGGACGAGTTCGACCTCGATGCCCTTCTCCTCCTCGAAAGTGGCCGCGACGTCCTTCAGCGCGTCGACGCGGTTGGCGTCGACCCACACGGTCAGCTTCGCCGACGCGTCGCCGCCGCCCGAACCCTCGTCGTCTCCGCCGTTTCCGGCGCATCCGGCGAGGACCAGCGCGCTCGTGGCGATCAGGACGCTGAAGCCCAGCGCGCCCTTGGTGTTCACCTTCATCGGTGTGTACCTCTCTGTAAGAAAGGGCCTTCGTCAGCGCGTTGTGGCGGACATCTTCGGCCCCGGCTCGATATGCAAGCGTTTACAGTCTGAGCGAGCGCCAGATGGCGTGCAAACCGAGAGCTCATCCGATATGAAGACGTGATCCCGTCACCCGAGCCGGAAGCGTTTGCACTCCCGCAGCCCCCTCCGTGCTCACCCAAGCCGTCGCGGCTACACTCGCGTCATGGCCGACAGCTCATTCGACATCGTTTCCAAGATCGACCGGCAGGAAGCCGACAACGCCCTCAACCAGGCCCGCAAAGAGGTCGAGCAGCGCTACGACTTCAAGGGCACCGGCGCGTCCATCGAGTGGAGCGGCGAGTCCATCCTGATCAAGGCCAACAGCGAAGAGCGTGCCAAGGCGGTGCTCGATGTCTTCCAGAGCAAGCTCATCAAGCGCAGCATCTCGCTCAAGAGCCTCGAGTCGGGCGAGCCGACGCCCAGCGGCAAGGAATTCCGCATCGTCTCCACGCTAAAGGAGGGCATCTCGCAGGAGGATGCCAAGAAGATCGGCAAGATCATCCGCGACGAGGGCCCCAAGTCCGTCAAGTCGCAGATCCAGGGCGATGAGTTGCGCGTCCAGTCGAAGAACCGCGACGACCTTCAGGAGGTCATCCGCCTGCTGAAGTCCGCCGACCTCGACGTCGACCTCCAGTTCGTCAACTACCGGTAGCCCCTCCCCCGCCCCGCCGTCGACCAATCCCCGTCGGGGGCTTCCCGCGCGTGGCGGGCGCACTTATGCTGAGCGTGAATGGCCCGGACCGCGTCGTTCGCCGCAGCATCGCCTGCATTCTCACGTCGACAAGGGGTCTGCCATGACCGACGTTGTCCCACCAGCCGCCGCATCCGTCCGGTCGACGACGCCCAAGCTCGCGAACGACTTCACTGAGCTGTCGCACCTGGTCACCTCCAGCGGGCTGATGCGGCGCAGGTACGGCTACTACTGGACGAAGCTGCTCGCCGTTCCCGTCGTCGTGGCGGGGATGGCGCTCGTCTTCCTCTGGATCGGTGATTCGTGGTGGCAGCTGGGTACCGCCGCCGTCCTGGCGGTCGTGTTCACCCAGATCGCGATGCTCGGGCACGATGCCGCCCACCGGCAGATCTTCCGCTCGGGGAAATGGAACGACTGGACGTCGCTGATCATCGGCAACCTCTTCGTCGGGATGAGCTACGGCTGGTGGCAGCACAAGCACACCAAGCATCACGCGAACCCCAACAAGATCGGCTCCGACCCCGACATCGAGCTGCCCGTGATCTCCTTCACCGCGGATCAGGCCGCCCAACGTCGCAAGGGGCCGTTGGGCTGGTTGATGGCCCATCAGGGGATCTTCTTCTTCCCGATCCTCCTGCTGGAGGGGCTGTCCCTGCACGCCGCCGGCTTTCAGCGGGTGTTCTCGAAGGAGCCGCTGCGTCGCCGGCCCGTGGAGATCACGTTCCTCGCGATACGCCTCATCGGCTACCTCGTCCTGGTATTCCTCGTGCTCTCGCCGGGGATCGCGTTCGCGTTCCTCGGAGTGCAGCTCGGGCTGTTCGGGGTCTTCATGGGCATGTCGTTCGCGCCGAACCACAAGGGGATGCCGATCGTCCCGGCCGACGTGAAGGGGGACTTCCTGCGTCGCCAGGTGCTGATGAGCCGCAACATCCGCGGCAGCCGCCTGCTGGATACCGCGATGGGCGGGCTCAACTACCAAATCGAGCATCACCTCTTCCCGTCGATGCCGCGTCCGCACCTGCGGAAGGCCTCCGCGATGATCGCGGCGTACTGCCGCGAGAAGGGTGTCACGTACACGCAGACGGGGTTGTGGGAGTCGTACGCCATCATCGTCCGCTACATCAACCGCGTCGGGCTCGGTGAACGCGACCCGTTCGAATGCCCTCTGCTCCAGCAGCGGCAGACGGTCTGACGCCAACTCCCGCTTCACCCGGACCGTGCTCTCAGAGAAGAGCCCGCGCCCAGCGATCCAGCGTCTCGTACGCGGCGGTGCGCGGTTGCCGGCGCGAGAGGAAGACGTCGTGGATGGCCGCGTCGATGCGGGCGATCGTCACGAGCATGCCGATGCGGGCGGCGGCGCGGGCGATGTCGTCGACCACGAGCACCGAGTCGGTGCTCGTCATATCGTCGAGCCAGCGGATCGGCGGCGTCGAGCGCGTGGAAAGCAGCACGAGGACGGGGCATCCGACGTCGACGCCGTCCGCGATGTGTCGATGGCCTGCCACGACCGCCGCGAGCCAGCGGGGATGGGTCGGGAACCCGCGTTCGGGCCGCCATCCCGGCGGGGAGGAGGGCAACGAGCCGATCTCCCGCTGAGCGCGGGTGTAGAAGCCGAGATCCACCACGGGCTGCGGGCCCAGCGGGTCGATGCGTGCCCGGGCGTTGATCAGCGGCGTGAGGGCCTGTCGACCGACGGGACCGAGCTGCAACTCCAGCCACGGGCTGTTCAGCACGAGGGCCGCAGCGCGGCCCGGATGACGCGCAGCCCACAGCGTCAGCGTGAGGCCCCCGGTGGA
The DNA here is from genome assembly GCF_057197625.1 of Microbacterium sp. Z6_144. Lineage (NCBI taxonomy): Bacteria > Bacillati > Actinomycetota > Actinomycetes > Micrococcales > Microbacteriaceae > Microbacterium > Microbacterium sp. Z6_144. The sequence goes on along the minus strand of NZ_JBXVPT010000001.1, from coordinate 746,248 downwards.
GTGTCCGAGCAGCACGAGCTGGCGCGCGCCTCGCTCACCCGCGGCCATCGCGGCCAGGGCCGCCTCGATGTCGGCGTCGTAGTCATCGAGCGAGTGCACGTCGCCGTGGCTTTGACCGGGACGGAGGCTCCGCCCGTAGCGGCGCAGGTCCAGTGCGTAGAACCTCGCCCCTCGAGCGGTCCAGAATTCCGCGAGCTCGGACTGGAAGAAGTAGTCCGACCAGCCGTGCACGTAGAGCACGTCGACATCCCGGAGCGGCCCGAACAAACGGAGACCGGCGGCGGGGATGCTGCGCACGAGGGTCGCGACGACCTCGTCGCCGTCGTCCTCACCGAGAGGCAGCATCAGGCGCTCGAACGGCGGCCCGAGCAGGTCCGGCTCCCACCCCTCACTCATGACGTCAGCCTAGGCGGGTGGGTCGGGATACCGAACGGGCAGCGCGGAAGGAGCACCGCTCGCGCACAGGAGTTCCCCACATCCCGGCCCGCGCGTACGGACTCCTCCCGAGCCGCCCGGATCCGGTGCGGAGCACGCGTGGACACCGGGGGTCCGAACCGCCCGCACACGTCGGGCAGCACCGGGCCAGCCTGGCCGAAGAGCACGCCGCGGTCGGCCGGTGCGCATTACCTGTGGAATGTTGCGCACCTCGCGGGCCTGTGCAGGACGAGCGCGTGCGGCCGCGGCCGCGGAAACAGCGGAGATCTCGGGAATCGAGGAACGGATCGGGCACACGCCCCCTCGATGCGCGAGATCTCCTCGATTCCACGCGAGTGGCGCACCCCTGGCGCGAGATTGCGCGCGAGAGGCGCACCCTCGATCCGCGAGATACCGCGCGAGGGCTGCTACTCGCCGCGTGAGATCGCGACCATCTCCTCGCGCGGCACGACCTTGATCCGGGCGCGCTCGTGCGGAAGCCCCAGGGCGACCTCGTGCTCGTCGAGGCGGTGCCACCCCTCCAGGTCGGTCCACTGCACCCCGCGGGAGGCGAGCAGCGCGGGGATCGCCTCTTCGGACGGATCCTCCGGCTGCCACCACGACCCCTGGTCGTTGATGAGGTGACGCACGGTCTCCATGGCGTCCGACTTGGTGTGACCGATGAGCCCCACCGGGCCGCGTTTGATCCAGCCCGTCGCGTACACACCGGGCACGGGCTCGTTGGAGTCCCCGTGCAGCACCTGGCCCTCGCGGTTCGGGATGACCCCGTGCCGCGTGTCGAACGGCACGCCGGGAAGGGGCGAACCGAAGTACCCGACCGCACGGTACAGCGCCTGGATCGGCACTTCCCGCAGCTCGCCGGTGCCCATCACGCCGCCCTCGCCGTCCGGGCGCGTGCGCTCGTAGACGAACGCCGACACGTGGCCCGCCTCATCCGTCTTCAGCTCGACCGGGCGGGCCCAGAAGTGCAGGTGCACGCGCCGCGAGGCCTCCCCGCCCGCATTGTTGACGCTCGGCCGCTTCCGCCACGACTGCAGGACCCGGTCGATCACCATGACCTGCTTGTTGCTGGCGATGGCGGCTTTGGATGCCTCGTCGTAGTCGAAGTCCTCGTCGTAGACGACCGTGTCGACGTCACGCAGCTCGCCGAGCTCGCGCAGTTCGAGCGGCGTGAACTTCACCTGCGCCGGCCCGCGGCGGCCGAAGACGTGCACGTCGGTCACCGGCGAGGCCTTGAGCCCCTCGTACACGTTCGCCGGCACCTCGGTGGGCAGCAGATCGTCGGCGTGCTTGACGAGCATCCGGGAGACGTCGAGGGCGACGTTGCCGTTTCCGATCACGGCGATGGATGTCGCATCCAGCGGCCACGTGCGCGGGACGTCGGGGTGCCCGTCGAACCAGCTGACGAACTCCGCGGCGCCGTACGAGCCCGCGGCGTCGATGCCGGGGATGTCCAGGCTCGTGTCGCGGATGGCACCCGTGGCGAAGATCACCGCGTGGTAGTGGCGCTTGAGATCGTCGAGGGTGATGTCTTCGCCGAAGCGGACGTTGCCGAACAGGCGGATGTCGCCGCGGTCGAGCACCTCGCGAAGCGCCGTGACGATGCCCTTGATGCGGGGATGGTCGGGGGCGACGCCGTAGCGCACCAGACCGTAGGGGGCGGGGAGCTGCTCGAACAGGTCGATCGACACGTCGAACCTGCGCTCCGCCTTCAGCAGGATGTCGGCGGCGTAGATGCCCGCCGGCCCTGCGCCGACGATGGCCAGCCTGAGCTGAGTCATGAGGATCCTCTCGGATTCGGATTCGGTTGCGGCCGCAGCCGCAGCGTGGTGCGCTGAGCCGGCACGGGCGTCAACGGGAGCGGTTGGAGACGGCCTGCGCGAACCGCGTGAGGGCTTCACGCACGGCGCCGTCCGGGAGGGGGTCGAGCGCGGCGATCGCCTCGGCCGACCACGCATGGGCCAGGTCGAGGGTCGCACGGGTGGCCTCGTGCTCGCGCAGCTCGGCCAGGGGATCGTCCAGCAGAGCGGCCTCGGCGCCGTCGACGATGCGGGAGACTCCGTCGTCGATGCGCGCGTGCAGGTCGCGCGATGCCGCATCCTCGCGCTGCCCGAGGAGCAGATACGGCATGGTGGGCACGCCCGCGCGCAGGTCGGTTCCGGGAACCTTGCCGGTCTCGTCCGCGTCGTCGGAGAGGTCGAGCACGTCGTCGAGGAGCTGGAAGGCGACACCGGCCTTCTCCCCGAAGACCCGCATCGGCTCCTCGAACTCCTCGGGTCCGTGGGAGAAGACGACGCCCGCCTCGGCGGCGGCCGCGATGAGCGATCCGGTCTTGTCCGAGAGCACCCGCAGGTAGAACTCCACGGGGTCATCGCCCGGCTGCGGACCCACGGTCTCGTGCATCTGACCGAGCACGAGACGTTCGAACGTGTCGGCCTGCAGCCGGATGGCGCGGTTGCCGTGCCGTGCCATGATCTGGCTCGCCCGCGAGAAGAGGAGGTCTCCGGTGAGGATGGCGATGTTGTTGCCCCACACCGTCTGGGCGCTGGGAACTCCGCGGCGCACATCGGCGCCGTCCATGACGTCGTCGTGGTAGAGCGACCCGAGGTGCGTCATCTCCAGGGCCGTCGCGCCGTCGACGACGTCGTCGGTGGCCCCCTCCCCCAGCTGCGAGGTGAGGATCACCAGCATCGGGCGCACCCGCTTGCCGCCGGCTTCGTAGAGGTACCGGCTGGTCGCATCGGCGAGCGAATCGGTCATCCGCAGCTCCGCGGCCAGGCTCTGCTCGACCCGCTCGAGCCCCGCCTCGACGGTGGCGAGCAGTCTGCGGGAACGGACGCCCGCGAAGACGCGGTCGGTGAGGCCCAGCTTGCCCGCCATCTGCGAGCCCGCAGCGGAAGGTCTGGGGGTCACCATCCCAGCCTACCGCCCCGCGGGGGGCGGTCCCGATGACGCAGCGGTGCCCCGGTGCAGCGCAACGATGCCGAACGAGAGGTTGCGGTACGCCACGTCGGCCCATCCCGCCTCCCGGAGCCAGGCCGACAGGGTGCGCTGGTCGGGCCAGTCGCGGATCGACTCGTTGAGGTACTCGTAGGCCTCGGCGTTCGAGCTCACCGCCTTGGCCACCACCGGGAGCACCCGGCCGTTGTAGAAGCGATACAGCCCCGAGAAGGCGCGCGAGGGCGGATGCGAGAACTCGCACACGACGATGCGGCCACCGGGCTTGGTGACCCGACGGAGCTCGCGCAGCGCCTTCTTCGGGTCGTTCACGTTCCGCAGCCCGAACGACATCGTCACGGCGTCGAACTCGGCGTCGGCGAAGGGAAGCGCGGTGGCATCGGCTTGCACGAACGACAGGTTCGGCAGCCCTGCGTGCCGGCGCCGGCCCTCCGCGATCATCCCCGGGGAGAAGTCGGCGGCGACGACCTCCGCGCCGCTGCGGGCGAGCGACACGGAGCTCGCGCCCGTGCCGGCGGCGAGATCCAGGATGCGCTGCCCCGGCCGGGGAGCGACGGCCCGCGTGGTGGCGACCCGCCAGAACCGGTCGTTGCCCAGGCTCAGCACGGTGTTGGTGCGGTCGTAGGCCGCGGCGACCTGGTCGAACATCCCGGAGACGCGGGCCGGGTCTTTGCCGAGGTCGGCACGGTTCGGCTCAGGGGTCATCCATCGAGTCTACGAGCCGCACCTGCCCGTTCCGTGTCCGAGAACCCGGAGGCCGTGGGGCGCGGCGACGCGGTGCCGCGGAGGTTCACCCGAACGAGGCGAGCCGCGCCAGCCAGAAGGCGATCGTCGCGTCGTCGAACGGTGCGTCCCGCCGCCGCACGCGCTGCTCGAGATCCACGGCCACCGACTCCAGGCGCTCCACGATGTCGAGCGGGTATCCGTAGTGCACGCGGTGCTCGTCCCACTCGTCGCGATCGTCGATCCAGATGCCGTGACGCGCGTCGTCGACCACGTCCAGGTCCATGTCGATGCCCGTGGGCTCGCCGGCCTCGTTCCACTGCACGTCCCAGGCCAGGTCGATGTACACGCGCGTCGGGTGCGGGGCCGCGTTCGAGGTGAAGGCCCATTCGCCGCCGGGCGGGATGAGGGTCACGTTGGGCTGCGGCGCGGAGATCTCGCGGCCCGGGCGAGCGCTGCGCCATCCGGCCTGCTGCCCCACCCAGTCGCCGTGCTCGTCGCTGCCGAGGACGACGCAGTCGTGCTCCCAGTGCGGCGAACCGTCCCATTTCCGCCAGCGGAAGTCGACCTGCGTACCGGGTTCGGGGCGATGGCTCACGCCCGCATTCTATGGACCTGCCACCGAACTAGGCTGGCAAGGTGCAACATCCCGCGTCGTCCGGCCCTCCGCGACTGCGCGCCGTCACCCGGGAGATCGACGGCGTGGAGGAGGTCCTCGCCCATACGGCCGCCGGAGATCCGCTCTTCTGGAGCCGCCGGGGCGATGCGCTGGCCGCGTACGGCGTCGCCCTTCGCCTCGAGGCCGACGCGGGGACGCCTGCCCCCGCGGCCGACCTCGCGGCGCGCTGGCGAGCGGTCGCAGCCGCCGCCGACATCGACGACCCGGTCGACCTTCCCGGCAGCGGCCTGGTCGCGCTCGGTTCCTTCGCCTTCGATCCGGACTCGCCGCGCGGGAGTGTCCTCACCGTTCCGGCGACCCTCGTCGGGCGGCGGGGCGGACGTTCGTGGGTGACCCGGATCACGCTCGGCGACGCGGGCGATGAGGCCCCGCCCGCCGGCGATCCCGCCGTGGCGGACACCACCTCTCCGGCGCTGCCCCCTGCCACGCCGTTCGGCCCGCACTGGTCGGCCACGATGGGCCCGGGGCGGATGACCGCGGGCGGCTACCAGGACGCCGTGCGCTCCGCGCTCGGCGCGATCGCGCGGCACGAGGTCGACAAGGTCGTGCTCGCACGCGACGTGGTCGGCACCGTCCCCTCCGGAGCGGATCTCCGCCGGCTGGTCCGTGCTCTCCTGACCGGATACCCCGACTGCTGGGTGTTCGCCGTCGACGGCCTCATCGGGGCGAGCCCCGAGACCCTCGTCACGGTGTCGGAGCGCACGGTCACCGCGCGCGTGCTGGCCGGCACGATCGCCCGCGGCGCGGAGGTCGACGCGGATGCGGCGGCATCCCTCGCCCTCACCGACAGCTCGAAAGACCAGGACGAGCACCGCTTCGCCGTGCAGAGCGTCCTGGCCTCCCTGCGCCCCCACACCAGCGCCCTGGCCGCGGCCGAGCAGCCCTTCACGCTGCGGCTGCCGAACGTGTGGCACCTCGCCACCGACGTCGAGGGAGTGTTGGACGACGGTTCATCGTCGCTCGATCTCGTCGCAGCGCTCCATCCCACCGCGGCGGTGGCGGGAACCCCCACCCCGGTCGCAATGGAGCTGATCCGACGACTGGAGCCGTTCGACCGCGGGCGGTACGCCGGCGCGGTCGGGTGGACCGGGGCCTCGGGCGACGGCGAGTGGGCCATCGCGCTGCGGTGCGCGCAGTTCGACCTGCCCCTGGCCAACGGTGCCCTGCCGATCACCGCGTACGCCGGCGCGGGGATCGTGGCCGGCAGCGAACCGGAGGCGGAGTTGCTCGAGACACGGGTGAAGTTCCGCCCCATTGTCGAAGCGCTGACCTGAGCCCCGCGCGAGCGGCGCCTCGAGTGCGTCGACCAGGCAGACGGGGATAGCACGCGGTCAGCCCTTGACAGAGCCGGCGAGGGCGAAGGCACCGCCGGAGAGCTTCTGGACAAGGACGTACAGGAGGACCATCGGCGCGGCGTACAGCACCGAGTAGGCGGCGAGCTGCCCGTACGCGACCGAGCCGTACTGGCCGAAGAAGTTGAAGATCGACACGGCGGCCGGAAGATTCGACGAGGTGAACAGCAGCACGAAGGGGACGAAGAAGTTCCCCCATGCCGTGGTGAGGACGAAGATGAACACCACGCCGATCCCGGGACGCATGAGCGGGATGACGATGCGGACGAGCGCCTGCATCGAACCGGCCCCGTCGACCCAGGCGGCTTCCTCCAGGGATATCGGCACGGAGTCCATGAAGTTCTTCAGCATCCAGATCGCCATCGGCAGCGAGGTGGCGGCCATGAAGACGATGACGCCCCCCACGGAGTCCAGGAGCCCGAACGAGACGAACAGCGCGTAGACCGGCACCATCATCGCGGTGATGGGCAGGCCCGTGCCGAAGAGGATCCCGTACATGAACGTCCGCTGGAACCGCATCGAGTACCGCGAGAGCGGGTAGGCCGCGAGTACGCCGGCCACGACCGTGATGATCGCGGTGCCCAGCGAGATGACGACCGAGTTCAGCAGCGGCTGCCACGTGAGCTCCCACGTCATCACCTGCGTGTAGTTGTCCACAGTCCACGTCTCGGGCAGCTTCATCGTGACCTGGGCGTCGCCGTCGAACGAGGCGAAGACGACCCACAGCAGCGGCACGAGGAACAGCACGCCGATCGCGGCGAGGATGATCGAGGACAGCACGGTCTGCGGGCGCTTGCGCGCCGCGGAGACGGACACCGACGCGGTGGAGGTCGCCATCACACCACCTCCGGCTTGAGGATCCGGATGTAGATCGCGGAGAACACGGCGCCGATCAGGAGCGTCACAGTGGCGATCGCCGTGCCGTAGCCGACCTGGGCGAACTTGAACGCCTCTTGGAAGGCGAGCACCGGCAGTGTCGAGGACTGAGTGCCGGGGCCGCCGCCGGTCATCACCCAGATGAGGGTGAAAACCCCGAGGGTCTGCAGGGTCGTGAGGAGCAGATTGGTCGAGATCGAGCGGTTGATCACGGGGAGGGTCACGCGCGTGAAGCGCTGCCACGCGCCCGCGCCGTCGATCGTGGCCGCCTCCGTCAGCTCTGGCGGCACCTCGGAGAGCGCGGCGCTGTAAACCATCATCGAGAAGGCAGTACCGCGCCAGATATTCGCGAGGATGACCGAGAGCATCGGGAAGTAGTAGAGCCAACTCGTGCCCTCCAGCCCGAACCAGCCGAGGAAGGCGTTGAGGGTGCCGTCGGTCTGGAAGAAGGCGTAGAGGGCGAAGGCCGCCACGATCTCGGGCAGCACCCACGCGAGCACGACGAGCCCTCCCACCAGGGACCGCAGCGGCTTGACCGCCCCGCGGATGAGCACGGCCAGCAGCATCCCGAGCACGTTCTGGCCGATCACGGCCGAGGCGAGGACGAACACCACCGTGAGCCCGAGCGAGAGCCAGAAGTCCGGGGATGCGAACAGCTCGGTGTAGTTGGCGAAGCCGATGAACTGCGGATCGGCGGCGCGGGGCCCCGTCATCGCCCGGTCGGTGAGGGATCCGTAGAGCGAGTAGACGATGGGCCCCAGCATGAACGCGACCAGCAGCAGCGTCGCGGGAAGGAGCGGCAGCAAGCGGGCTGCCGTGCGGATGGGTCGTCGGGGCCGGGAGGTAGCACCCGGGTCCGAGCGGTGCTCACCACCGGTGGTGAGGGTGGCGGTGGCGGTGGCGGTCATCGTGCGATCAACCCGCCTGGGTGTTCTCTTCGCCGACGACGCCCACCAGAGCCTGGTCGTACGCGGTCTGCGCGTCCTCCGGCGTGGTCTGCCCGCTGTAGACACCCTCGATCGCAACCGGGATGTTCGACGAGATCTGCGAGTAGTCCGGCGTCGCGGGGCGGAAGTGGGTGTAGGGCACCAGTGAGGAGAAGAACTCGAACGACGGGTTGAAGTCGAGGTACTCCTGACTCTCGGCGACGTCCTTGCGCACGGCGATCTGGCCGGCCTCCTGGTGGTAGGTGAGCGCGTTGTCGAACGTCAGGGCCTGCGCCATGAAATCGAATGCCGCCTGCGGGTCGGAGGCGTTGGCGCCCATCGAGAGGGTCCATCCGCCCGACATCGAGGTGAAGCCGTCGCCCCCGCCGTCCTGGGTCGGCATAGCGGCGAATCCCAGCGTCTCCTCCCACTCCGGCCATTCGTTTTCGCCGTTGATCCAGTTGCTGGGCAGCCACGAGCCGTCCAGCGCGATCGCGATGTCGCCTTGCGGGAGCAGCTCGGCGCTGACCTTCGTCCCCCAGCCCGCGTCCAGGGCCAGCGCGGGGTCGGGTCCGAGCTTCTCCTCGGCGACCGTCTGGTAGAACTCAAGCGCCTCGAGAAATCCCTGCGATCCGGTCACCCACTTGTTCGACTGGGTGTCCATGAGCTCGTCTTCGGTGCCGTACAGCAGCATCTCGAAGCCCTGCATCGACGTCGCCTCGCCCAGCGCCTGCGCAGCGTAGACGTTCAACGGGATGACGTCGGGATTGCTCTCCTGCACCGCACGGGCGGCGTCCAGAACATCCTCCCAACTCGTCGGCGCCCAGTCCTCGGGAAGGCCGGCGTCGGCGAAGATGTCCCGGTTGAAGTACAGGCCGCGTGTGTCGGTGCCCAGCGGAATCCCGTACGTCTTGCCGTCATCACCCAGGCCCGCCTGACGGGCGCCTTCGTCATACTGATCCCACTCGTCCCACTCGGCGACGAAGTCGTCGATGGGCTGCAGGTAGCCGGCCGCCGCGTCGGAGCGGATCTGGAAGGTGTCTTCGTAGATCACGTCGGGGGCGGTGTCGGCCGAGCCGTTCATCAGCGCGAGCTTGGTGAAGTACTGATCCTGCTCGGCTTCGATGGGCATGAGCTCGACCGAGCGATCGGGGAAGGCCTCCTCGTACTCCGCTTTCACGTTCTTCATGAGCTCGTCCATCGCCGTGAACGAGGTGGTCTTCTGATAGGCCACCCGGACGACATTCTCGGATGCCTGGCCCCCGCCTCCGCCAGCACAACCGGTCAGCACCAATGCCGCAGCGGTCGTTCCCACGACCGCAAGATTCATCGTCGATCTCTTCATGGTCAAAGCTCCTTCGCTCTTCCGAACGCGCCGGGGGGATGCGCAACGTCTTTTCTAAACCAATTGGATTAAATCGGCAAGAGCATTCCGAGTACGTCTCCCGGTCAAGGGGACGAGATCATCAGGTCCGCGGGACGCGCGGTGAGGACGGAATCGAGCACGACGCAGGCCGCCCCGACAGCGGCGACATCCGTTCCCAGGGAGCTCTCGAGGAGCCGGATGCGGCGGACTGCGGTTGTGGCGCGACTCACGGCGACGGCCCGCTCCAGGACCGGCCCGCCAGCCGCCGCGAGCAGGCTCCACAGAGGGCCACCGACAACCACGACATCCGCGTCGAGCAGGTTGTTGATCTGAACGATCGCGCGAGCCAGATTCTCCGCCGCTCGTTCGACGGCGGCGACGGCGGCGGCATCCCCCTCGGTCGCACGGCGGGTCAGTTCGGCGAGATGGGCGCGCAACTCGGGGGCGCTCGGCCTGGCGGCAGGGGCAAGCACCCCACCGTCAAGGAGCAGTCGTTCGGGGGCGATCGCCACACCGAGACATCCGCGCTGACCGCACCCGCACAGCGGACCATCGCGCTCGACCATCAGGTGCGCAACATCGCCGGCGTTGCCTGTCCGACCCCGCAACGCCGTGCCGTCGACCGCGAGACCCACGCCGGCCCCCGCGCCGTAGTACACGAATATCGCATCGCCGAGCTCCTGGTCCGAGTCGGTCCACAACACCCCGATCATCGCGGCCACCACATCCTTCTCCACCGCGGCGGGCAGACCCGTCGCCTCGTGGAGACGCTCGCTGAGGCGCAGGTTGTGCCACGCAGGCATCAGCAGAGGCGGCTCGAACAGGTGGCCCCGGCCGGCGTCGAGAGGACCGGGGGCGGCCACGCCGATCCCGAGCACTCGCTCGCGCGGAATCCCGGCGTCGGCGAGCAGGTCCTCAACGGCGCCGGCAAGATCGGCGACGAGATCGGACGCCGTCCCCGTCTGACGGGGAGTGCGCTCGGACTGCCCGATCACTGCGCCGGCGAGATCGACCACGACGAGGGTGTCGACGGCGGGATCGAGATGGATCCCGACCGCGAATCGCGCAGCCGGATCGAGCCGCAGGGGGGTGCGAGGCTTGCCCGGACCGGCAGCGACGGGCGTGCCCTCGACGATCCAGCCCTCGTCCACCAGCCGCCGTGCGACGTTGCTGAGCGTCTGCGGCGACAGCCCCGTGTGCGTCGCGAGCTCGGTGCGGCTGATGCCGGCCGGCGCTCGCCGGATGAGATCGAGCACGAGCGTCTGGTTGTAGGTGCCGACCGCCGGCAGATTCGACCCGCGTCTCATGAGTTCCTCCGATCGCACCCTACTGCTCCCGGGTCCGGCGGCTGTTCAGCGCTCGAAAAGCAGGCTAGGTCGCCGCCAGCCGTGCCTTTTCCGCGTCGACGTCGTACTCCGCCGCCGGCCACTGCGGGTCGAGCGCGGCGAGCGCATCGAGGAGCAGCTGCTGAACGGCCAGGCGCGCGTACCACTTGCGGTCGGCCGGCACCACATGCCACGGGGCGGCCTCCGTCGACGTGCGTTCGATCGCCACCTGATAGGCGGCCATGTACTCGTCCCACCGCTGTCGGTCATCCACGTCGCCGGGGTTGTACTTCCACTGCTTGTCGGGCCGTTCGAGGCGTTCGGTCAGCCGCTCCTTCTGCTCATCGCGGGAGATGTGCAGCATCACCTTCACCCACCGGATGCCGCGGGTCGCGGCATCCTCCTCGAACTGCACGATGGCGTCGTAGCGCCGCTCGATCTCGTCCGCTGGAGCGAGCCCGCGGACGTGGCCGATGAGCACGTCCTCGTACTGCGACCGATCGAACACGCCGATCCGGCCGAGCGGGGGAAGGCGCTTCTCGATGCGCCACAGGAAGTCGTGCGCCAGCTCCTCGTCGGTGGGCTTCTTGAATGCCACGAGCTCCACGCCCTGGGGATCGACGGCACCCACCACGTGCCGCACGACGCCGCCCTTGCCGGCGGTGTCCATCGCCTGCAGGAGGAGCAGCACCGACCCGGTAGCGGTGCCCGCGACGCTCTGGGCGAAGAGGCGCTCCTGAAGCTCGCCGAGGAGGTGTCCGCCGTCCTCGAGCTCGGCGGCGCCGTCGGCTTTCGCGCCGGCGTAGCCGGGCGTGGCACGCGCATCGATGTCGGTCAGGCGGAATCCAGGCCGCGCACGCAGGGCGTCGGCGGCGGGGACGGTCCAGAGCGGCGAGGTCGTCATGTCCTCATCATGCTCGCTCCGCCCGGGGAAGGTGCCCCTCGCGGAGTACTGCGCGTTGTGTTCAGCGCGGCAGCGGCACCTCGATGAGTTGCCGCCCTCCGGCGGGAGAGGTGAGCAGCTGATCCAGCGCGCTGCGCGTGGTGACGCGGTGATACTCCCACCCGTAGGCGAGGGCGAGGTGGTCGTTGCGCACGGATTGCGGCGTGTACAGCACGCGGTCCATCACCTCGGCTTCGGCGACGCCGGCCACCTCCAGCCCGTCGAAGATCGTGCCGCCTCCGTCGTTGCCGACGACCACCTGCACGCGTGGCTCGACTTCGGCTCCCGGGAGCAGCAGCGCCCCCACGTCATGAAGGAACGCAAGGTCGCCCAGCACGACGCGCGTCACGCCGGCGCGTCCGCCGGCCTGACTGGCGAGGGCGATGCCCATGGCGGTGGCGACCGTGCCGTCGATGCCGGCGAGGCCACGGTTGGCGTGGACCGGCACCTTCTTCCCGCCCAGGAGTTCATCGGCGACGCGCACCAGCCGCGACGAGCCGAAGACGAGCCGGTCGTGCGGCCAGGTGGCGCGCCAGGCGGCGTCGACGAGGCCGGCGCGGTCAAGCGGCGCGCGCAGCACCGCGACCTCGGCCGCAAGGGCCCCCCGCCGCTGCTGCGGCTCCGCCGACGAGAGGGCGTCGGCGTCGGGGGCGGGCGGCGACAGGTCGACGGATGCGGCGGCGGACGCCCTCATCCATCGACCCAGCCACTCCCGGTCAGGCGGCCCGTCCTCGACGCGGACGGCATCGACGGCGACCGTGGAGCCGTTGAGGTTCAGCGCCTCACCCGGACCGCGCACGGCGATCACCTCGACGTCGTCGCGCGCCAGCAGCATCGCGACCTCGCGGCTGAGAGTGGGATGGCCGAACACCACCGCGCGCTGCACGGCGCCGCCGAGCTCGGGCTCGCGCAGCAGGCCGCGGTAGCCGTGCACGAGGTGCCGCCCGAAGCGCGCGCCGCTGACGATCTCCGCGACGAGGGGCCACCCGCCGGCGTGCGCGAGCTCTTCGGCGGCCGCTCCGGCGTCCGCCCCGGCCACGACGAGCGTGCGAGGACCGCGCACGAGCGCATACGGGGCCGTCTCGGCCGGCACCGCGTCGGCGCCCCCGATGCCACCGCCGCCCTGGTAGAGCGCCCCCGATTCGGCCTCGCCGTGTGGGCTCGCCTCACGGGCGTCGTCCCGGGCCTCACCGGCGTCGTTCCGCGCCGCCCCGGCGTTGTTCCGTGCGTCACCGGCCGCAGGGGCGGGCAGCCACGCCGGCGGGGGTCCGGCCAGCGGCTCCCGGTAGGGCAGGTTCAGGTGGACGGGGCCCGCCGGTCGGCCGGCACCGCCGCCGGCGGCGACCATCGCGTCCGCCGCGACGGCGCGCAGCATCGCGGAGGCCTCCGCCGTGCCGTCGTGATCGAGAGCATCCGGCACCGGCAGGTCGGCGTCGAAGCGTATGTGCGGAGCGAACAGCCCCGGCTGACGGGTGGTCTGATTGGCGCCGACGCCGCGGAGTTCGGGCGGACGATCGGCGGTCAGGAGCACCAGCGGGACCCCGGCGTGATGGGCTTCGAGAACGGCCGGAAGAAGGTTCGCCACGGCGGTACCGGAGGTGCACACCACCACCGCCGGCGTGCCGGTCTCGCGGCCGATGCCCAGCGCGGTGAACCCCGCGACGCGCTCGTCGATGCGGACATGCAGGCGCAGGTGCCCCGCCCGCTCGAGGTGTGCGGCGACGAGGGCCAGAGCTTGCGAGCGCGAGCCCGGGCTGAGGACGACGTGCTCGACGCCGCGGTGGACGAGAGCGGTCAGCAGCGCGGCGGCGGCATCCGTGGCGGGAGACGCACCCACGCGCGCGTCGGCAGCGGTCACGCTCAGCCGACGGCGCCGCGCTGACCGCGGGCGTCGTCGTCGCCGTCTGTCCCGGTCGGCGGTGTCGCGTCCGGATCGGCGTCGGGTGTCTCGGCGGGCGGCGCGGTGCGGAAGTGCTCGTCGTCGGCCTCCGCGTCGAGCTGGGCGAGCTCCTCCTCCAGGCGGCGGATGCGCTCATCCTGGTCAGCGATGGAGCCGATGCTGCCGAGGAACTCCGGGTCGTCATCCGGAGCGCGTCGCGTGGCGGCGGCGGCACCGCGGCCTCGTCCGACGACGAACCACAGCAGGCCGCCCAGCACCGGCAACAGAACCACGATGGCAATCCAGGCACCCTTGCTCACGCCGCGGTGACGGGTCGCGGGCTGCAGTGCGCAGTCGACGATCGAGTACACCCAGAACGCGGTGCCCACGAGCGCCAGGATGAGCAACAGCCTCGTCATCCCCTCATCCTAGGCGCGATGCCTGGACGTGGGCCGGGCGGTGGGCACAGTAGTGAGCGCAACCTAGACTGGGCGGATGATTGCGCGGTCGGCCCTGGTGTACACGGTGCTGCGGCTGCTGGCGTTCGTGGTGCCGTTCGGCCTTCTGCTCCTGTTCCCCATCTTCCGGGAACTGCCGTGGCTGGCCGCCGTCTTCGCCGCTCTCATCGGCCTGAGCCTGTCGCTGCTGTTCCTGCGCCGCCCGCTGGACGAAGTGACCTCGGGCCTCGCCCAGCGCCGCCGCTCCACAGCCGCAGACGACGCTGCCGCCGAGGACGCCGGCAGCGACGCGGAGCCGGGCTCGCACCACTGACCCGCTGGCGGGCGCGGTACGCACCCGACCGCAGCCACCGGCCCGCACCGGCGTGACCGCGAGGGTCAGCCGGAGAACGCCCAGAAGAGGAATCCGCCGTAGGCGAGAGACGTCAACGACGTCAACGCGAGCGCGATCACCAGCTCCCGCGGGACGCGGTAGGTCCACACGATGAGGATCGCCGGGATGGCCGCGAGAAGCGCCAGGAGCGTCAGCCATGCGACGGGGTAGAACAGCGCGAGGTACGCCGCGATCCCGAACGGAGCGAGGACCAGGACGGTGTACAGCACCTGGGTGGCGCGCTTGCCGATGCGAACGGTGAGGGTGCGCTTGCCGGCGGCACGGTCCTGGTCGATGTCGCGGAGATTGTTCGCCAGCAGCACGGCGCACGCGAGGAACCCGACCGCGACCGCTCCGAACCACGCCTCCTGCGGGAGGGTGAAGGCCTGCACCCAGGTGGTGCCGAGGGTGGCCACCAGCCCGAAGAAGATGAACACGAACAGCTCGCCCAGCCCCGCGTACCCGTACGGGCGCTTGCCACCGGTGTAGAACCAGGCCGCGACGATGCACGCGGCTCCCACCGCCAGCATCCACCACTGCTGCGTGCGGATCACCAGCGCGAGACCGGCGAGCGCAGCGATACCGAAGAAGACGAGCGCGACGATGAGCACGGTCCGCGGCTTCACCTTCCGCGACGCGGTCAGGCGGGCCGGGCCCACGCGGTGATCGTCGGTGCCCCGGATGCCGTCGCTGTAGTCGTTGGCGAAGTTCACCCCGATCTGCAGGCTCACGGCCACGAGCAGGCAGAACAGCGCAATGACCCAGTGGAACGGCTCGGCGCCGAGGTTCGCCGCCCCGGTGCCCACCAGCACCGGGCTGACGGCCAGCGGCAGGGTGCGCAGCCGCGCCGCGCCGACCCAGTCGGCCGGCGTCGCCGGGCTCGGCGCCGGAGCGGGCGCGGTGCGCTTCCGCGGGTTACCGCCCGGACGGCGCCGGGCAGTGCTGCTGGGAGCGGGACGTTTGCGAGATTGTGCGGCCACGGTGTGCCATCCTAAGCGCGCTGGCAAGCCCTCCCGCTCGACCTGTGGACGGGACAGGGTGACGGGATGCTGACCATGGCCACCATCGTGTTGACCGTTGAAGACATCACCCGCAGCACTATCCGCCCCGCATCCACCTCGACCTCTACGCCGATGACCGATCGGCCGAAGTGCAGCGCCTCCTGGAGCTGGGTGCGCGGGAGGTCGACTGGCACGGGTATCCCGCCGACGCCGACTGGATCGTGCTCGAAGACACCGAGGGGGAACCGCGCTGCGTGGTCGACACCGGTGACCGGCCCGCCGGCTAACTGGGCCCGGTCTCCGGGAGCGAGGAGACGAAGCGACTGATCGCTGCGCGGTCGGGCTTGCCGGTGAACAGGTGCGCGATCTCATCGACCAGCACGAGGCGCGACGGCCGCGCGGGCGCGCCGAGCTCGGCGGCGACGGCTGCGCGCGCCTCCTCCAGCTGTGCCGACTCGCTGCGCGTGAGTGCGTCGCGACGCGGCGCGACGATCACCGACGCCTGACCCCACCGGGCGTCGTCGACCCCGACCACGACGGCCGACTCGAGACCGGGGATGCTGCGCACCACCCTCTCGACGCGGTCGAGGGAGATGTTGATCCCGCCCGACACGATCACGTTGTCGATACGCCCGTGGAGGCGGAGCACGCCGGCGTCATCGACGAGACCGGCGTCACCCGTGCGGTACCAGCGGGTGCCGTCGGCGTCGCGGGGGAACGCCGCGTCGGATCGTTCGGGCTCCCCGAGGTATCCGTCGGCGAGCACGGGCCCGGCCACGCGCACCTCGCCGTCGACGATGCGAAGGCGCACACCGTCCAGCGGAATCCCGTCGTAGACGCATCCGCCGCTGGTCTCGGTCGAGCCGTAGGTCCGCACGACCCGTGCTCCGGCCGCGGCCGCGCGCTCTCGCAGCCGTTCGGGGAGCGCCTGACCGCCCACGAGGATCGCCTCGAACGAGCGGAGCGCACCCGCGACGTCGGGGTCGGAGTCGGCCGCATCCACGAGGCGCTGCAACTGCGCGGGCACCAGCGAGGTGAACGTGGGCACCCGGGCACCGTGTTCGCTGGAGGCCATCAGCCGCGCGGCGGCGGCGAATGACCTCGGGGAGAACGATCCGGCGAGGATCGCCGGATCGCGGCCGGCCACGAGCGAGCGGACGAGCACCTGCGCGCCCGCGATATAGGCCGCGGGCAGTGCGAGCAGCCACGCGCCCTCGCCGATGCGCGCGGTGGTGGCCAGCGCGCTGGAGATCAGCGCGTTGCGGCTGAGGGCCACCGCCTTGGGCACCCCGGTCGAGCCGGAGGTGGTCACCACCACCGCCGTCCCCGCGGGCACCTCGGTGGGAAGCGGCGCGCGGGGCGACCCGAGCCCGACGGCGGGACCGGCGCCCAGCGCTGCCCGCAGCGCCCGGAGCACATCGCGCGGCTCTCCCCCGTCGACCGGCTCGAGCCTCACCCGGCCCTCACCGGCCCGTTGCGCGCGAGGCTGCGGGGCGCTGCGTCAGTAGTGCCATGGGAACCCGGTCCAGTCGGGGTCGCGCTTCTCCAGGAAGGCGTCGCGGCCCTCGACCGCCTCATCCGTTCCGTACGCGAGCCGCGTGGCCTCGCCGGCGAAGACCTGCTGTCCCACCAGGCCGTCATCGACGGCGTTGAACGCGAACTTCAGCATCCGGATGGCCGTCGGTGACTTGCCCAGGATCACCCGGGCCATCGCGATGGCCTCGCGCTCGAGGTCGGCGTGCGGGACGACGCGATTGACGGCACCGATCTCGTACGCGCGCTGCGCGGAGTACTCCTCGGCGAGGAAGAACACCTCGCGCGCGAGCTTCTGCCCGATCTGCCTGGCGAAGTACGCGGACCCGTACCCGGCGTCGAACGACCCCACGTCGGCGTCGGTCTGCTTGAACCGGCCGTGCTCGGCGCTCGCGATCGACAGGTCGCACACGACGTTCAGCGAGTGCCCGCCGCCGGCTGCCCAGCCCGGGACCACGGCGATCACGACCTTCGGCATGAACCGGATGAGGCGCTGGACCTCGAGGATGTGCAGCCGTCCCGTCGCGGTCCCTGAGCCTGTCGAAGGGGTCCCCGAGCCTGTCGAAGGGTCGGCGTACGTGTACCCGTCGCGGCCGCGGATGCGCTGATCTCCGCCGGAGCAGAACGCCCATCCCCCGTCCTTCGGGCTCGGCCCGTTGCCCGTGAGGAGCACGACACCGATCCTCGGATTCTGCCGCGCGATGTCCAGCGCGGTGTAGAGCTCATCCACCGTGTGCGGGCGGAAGGCGTTGCGCACTTCGGGGCGGTCGAACGCGATGCGCGCGATCCGCCCGTCGTGCGACACGTGCGCCGTGATGTCGGTGTACCGCTCGCTCGCGGGGGCCGGCATCCACTCCGCCGGGTCGAACAGCTCGGAGACCATCAGATCCCGTTCCTGGCGTCGCGCCACCGCAGCCACGACGACACCGTCTCGTAATCGGGCAGGTGGGGAGCCCACCCGATCGTGTACAGGCGCACGCCCGCATCGAACAGCGCGTCCGCGTCGGAGGAATCGCGACCCTTCAGCTCGTTCGAGACCATCATGCCCGACACGTCGCGCCCCTCCGTCTCGCCCCACTTCTCGATCACGGAGATCTTGTGGGCGAGTTCGTCGGGCGCCACGTAGCTGTGCCAGATGTCGGCGTGACGGGCCACGATCCGCAGCGTCTTCTGCTCGCCTTTGCCGCCGATGAGGATCGGGATGCGGCGGGTGGGCGGCGGGTTGAGCCGGTCCCATCGCGCCACGACCCGGTCAAGGCCCTCCGCGAGGTCAGTCAGTCGGGCACCCGGCGTGCCGAACTCGTAGCCGTACTCGTCGTAGTCGCGGGCGAACCACCCGGCGCCCGTGCCGAAGATGAACCGGCCGCCGCTCATGTGGTCGATCGTGCGGGCCATATCGGCCTGCAGGTCGGGGTTGCGGTAGCCGTTGCAGTTGACGAGGGGGCCGAACTCGACCCGCTCGGTCTGCTCGGCCCACGCGCCGAGCATGGTCCACGCCTCGAAATGCGCGCCGTCGCGCTCTCCGAAGAGCGGGAAGAAATGGTCCCAGTTGAACAGGATGTCCACGCCCATGTCTTCCAGTCGCCGCACCGCGTCGCGAATCTGCGCGTAGCCGGCGTGCTGCGGTTCGAGCTGCACGCCGATGCGAACGGGGGTGTCCAGGAGCATGTCGTCAGCCTATTGCGCGGGAGGATGGAAGACATGACCGCACCATCGCCCTCCCTCGATGAGCTCCTCGCGAGTATTCACGTCGTCTCGGTCCCCATGGCGACGCGCTTCCGGGGGGTGGACGTGCGAGAAGCCGTGCTGTTCGAGGGCCCTGCGGGGTGGACGGAATTCTCACCGTTCCCGGAGTACGCCGACGCCGAAGCGGCCACGTGGCTCGCCGGAGCCATCGACTTCGGATGGCGTGAACGACCCGACGCGTTGCGTGACACGGTCCCGGTGAATGCCACGATCCCCGCCGTCCCGGCGGCGGACGTCCCGGCCGTGCTCGCGCGCTTCGACGGATGCCGAACGGCCAAGGTGAAGGTGGCCGAGCCCGGGCAGGTGCTCACCGACGACATCGCCCGCGTCCGTGCCGTTCGCGCAGCGATGGGTCCGGAGGGCCGCATCCGCATCGATGCGAACGGCGGGTGGAACGTCGACGAGGCGGAGCACGCCATCCACGCCCTCGCGCCGTTCGACCTCGAGTACGTCGAGCAGCCGTGTGCGGAGGTGGACGAACTCGCCGAGCTGCGCGAACGGATCTCCTACCTCGACGTTCCGGTGGCAGCGGACGAGAGCGTGCGCAAGGCCGACGACCCGCTGCGCGTGGCGCGCGCCGGTGCGGCCGACCTGCTCGTGGTCAAGGCGCAACCGCTGGGGGGCGTCCACCGCGCCCTGGAGATCGTCGCGGCATCCGGACTCCCCGCCGTCGTCTCGAGCGCTCTGGACACGTCGATCGGGTTGGCGATGGGTGTGGCGCTGGCCGCAGCGCTGCCCGACCTCGACTACGACTGCGGCCTGGGAACCTCGTCGCTGTTCCGCACCGATGTCGCCGACCCGCCGCTCGCCCCGCGTGCGGGGATGCTGCCGGTCGGGCCGGCCGCGCCCTCCCCCCACCGGCTGCGGGAGCTCGCCGCGCCGCCCGAACGCCGCGAGTGGTGGATCGCCCGGCTGACGCGCTGCCACGCTCTCCTGGCGGCGCGGTAGAGGCGGTCAGCCGATCCCGGACACCATCAGCGGGATCATGTCCCCGATGCTCTTCTGCACCTCGCGCTGGGCCGCGCGTCGGTCGAGCCCCGCGATCATGGCGCGCGTCATGGTCCCCTCCCACACGAGGAGAAGCAGGCGAGCCGCCTCGTCGGGCGGCACGGCGAGACTCAGGCCCGTTCCCCGCACGATGCCGGCGATCGTGCCGGCGATGTTGCGCCGCATGTCGGCGTCCTGCGCGAGGAACGCCTGCGCCATGGCCGGGCTCCGCAGCGCCCGCATCCGGATCTCGCTCATGAGGAGCACCCCGAGGCGGTCATCACCCGGAAGATCCAGCACCCGCTCGACCAGCGTCACCGCCGTCTCCGGTGTCACCTCCAGCGCACCTTCGCCCTTCAGCTGCGCCACGCGCTCCTCGAACTCCGCCACGCGCGCCTCGGCGACGGCGGCGGCGAGCTCCAGGAACATCTCCTCCTTCGAGGCGAAGTTGGAGTAGAACGCCCCGCGGGTGAAGCCGGCCCGTTCGCAGACGGCCTCCACGGAGGTGCCGTCCAGACCCGCCTCGGCGAAGACCTCGGCGGCAGCATCCAGCAGTCGTTGCCGGGTCGCCTCACGGCGCGGCGTCGTGGAGAGCGTTTCGCTCATGTGGTTCCCTCCGTTTCACACGGACCGTCCAGCCTAACCAAGCACCCGCCGATTACGATACATCTGTGTATCCGATACGTCCCTGTATCGTCCGCTGATCCATCGGAGTCGCCGTGTCCACTCTCCTGTCCTCGCTGGGACGCTGGTCGTACCGCCACGGCTGGCGGGTCCTGGCCGCGTGGATCGTGGTGCTCCTCGCCGCCGGCGGCGGGGCGCTCCTGTTGAACCAGGGCACGGACAACTCCTTCTCGATCCCGGGCACCGAATCCGAAGAGGGACTCGAGCAGCTCTCCCGCACCTTCCCGCAGGTCAGCGGGACGAGCGCACAGATCGTCGTGGTCGCCGCACCCGGCGAGCGCGTCGACGAAGACCCGTATGCCTCGGGCATCTCGTCCCTCGTCTCCGAGCTCGAGGATGTCGACGGAGTACTCGCGGTCACCGACCCGTTCGACGAGGCCGTCACCGGGCTGATCAACGCCGACGCCGAGGCGGCCATCGTGCGCCTGCAGTTCGACGGGCAGGGAACGAGCGTGTCGCCCACGGCCAAAGAGGAGCTGCGGGATGCCACCGACGCGTTCGCCGCGGATCTTCCGGAGGGCGCCCAGGCCGCACTCGGCGGCGACCTGTTCGCGAACTCCGTTCCCGGCGTGACCATTACCGAGGCCGTGGGCCTGATCATCGCGCTCCTCGTCCTCATCGTGACCTTCCGCTCCTTCGTCATGGCCGGCGTTCCGCTCCTGACCGCGATCCTCGGGGTGGGACTGTCCATGGCGCTCATCCTGCTCGCGACGGCGTTCGCCCCCATCTCCTCCACGACGCCGCTCCTCGCGCTCATGCTCGGCCTCGCGGTCGGCATCGACTACGCGCTGTTCATCGCCGCCCGACATCAGGACCAGGTGCGCGAGGGCATGGACCCCGAGGAGTCCGCGGCACGCGCCACCGGCACGGCGGGGTCGGCGGTGACCTTCGCGGGCATCACGGTGCTCATCGCCCTCATCGGGCTGTCGTTCGCGAACATCCCGTTCCTCACGACGATGGGCATCGCCGCATCCGTGGCCGTCGCGCTCGCAGTGGTGGTGTCGGTCACCCTCACCCCCGCCCTCCTCGGCTTCGCAGGCCGCCGGGCCGCGGGCCGTGTCCGGCCGTCCCGCCGTTCGGCGCGGAAGAGCGCGGATGCGGACGAGCCGGCCGACAGCGCCTCCCCTGCACCGCAGCCGGCGACCGCGCCCCAGCGCACGAACCGCTGGGTGGCGCTGGTCACGCGGCATCCGCTCGTCAGCGCTGTCGCCGTCGTGGTGGGGCTCGGGACCGTCGCGATCCCGGCGGGAAGCCTCGCCCTCGCGCTTCCGAACGCCGGCGTCCTCCCCGAGGCGAACTCGGCGCGGCAGAGCTACGACCTCGCCGCGGAGAACTTCGGGCCCGGTTTCAACGGTCCGCTCGTACTCACCGGCACGATCGTGACCTCGGACGACCCGGTCGGCCTCATGGCGGACATCGCCGCCGAGGTCGAGCAGCTGCCCGGCGTGAAGGAGGTGGCTCTGGCCACCCCGAACGAGACCGCCGACACCGGCATCGTGCAGATCGTGCCGGAGACGGCGCCCGATGACCCGGCGACGGCCGACCTCGTCCGCGAGCTGCGCGCGCACCACGACGAGTGGCTCGACGAGTACGGCATCGACCTGAAGGTCACCGGTTTCACCGCGGTCGCCATCGACATCTCCGATCGCCTCGGAGCCGCTCTCGTGCCGTTCGGCATCTTCGTCGTCGGGCTGTCCTTCTTGTTGCTGATGGTCGTCTTCCGATCCATCGCGGTCCCGCTCACCGCAGCGCTCGGCTATCTCCTCTCCGTGGCCGCCGCGTTCGGCGTGGTCGCCGCCGTGTTCGAGTGGGGCTGGTTCGCGGATCTCCTCCACGTCACACGCGTGGGACCGGTCATCAGCTTCATGCCGATCGTGCTGATGGGCGTGCTCTTCGGACTCGCGATGGACTACCAGGTGTTCCTCGTGACGCGCATGCGTGAGGACTACGTGCACTCCCGCGCGAGAGCCCGTGCACGGGCCGATGCCCGGGAGATCGCGCTGGCGGCGGTGCGCTCGGGATTCTCGGCGACGGCCCGCGTGGTCACGGCGGCGGCGCTCATCATGTTCGGCGTCTTCGCCGCGTTCGTGCCCGAGGGCGACTCCTCCATCAAGCCCATCGCCCTGGGCCTGGCCGTCGGCATCGCCGTCGACGCGTTCCTCGTGCGGATGACGCTCATCCCGGCGCTCATGGCCCTGCTCGGCGACAGGGCGTGGTGGATCCCGCAGTGGCTGGACCGGCTCCTCCCCCGCCTCGACGTGGAAGGCGAAGCCGTCGAACGCGAGATGGCGCTGCAGGAGTGGCCCGGACCCGCATCCCGCGCGATCGTCGTGGCCGACGACATCGGCCTTGTGGCGCGCGACGTCGAATTGTTCGACGGTCTGTCGCTCGAGGTCGAACCCGGCCACGCCGCGATCCTCACGTCCGACGATCCACGGCGAGCGCGCGCGGCGCTCTACGCACTGGCCGGGCGCGTCTCCCTGACCGCGGGGCGCCTGCGGGTCGCGGGGCACCTGCTGCCCGGCCGAGAGTCGTGGGTGCGCAGCCATGTCGGCATCGCCCAGCTCGATGAGGCCGAAGATCCGCTGGCAGAACTCCGCGACGCACTCACCGGCCGCCCCGGCGTCCTCGCCGTCCAGGGCATCGACGTCGTGGCACACGGGGCTCTGCGCGATCAGGCCGCGGCGACCCTGCGGGATGCTGCCGCCGCCGGCGAGTGGACCCTCCTGGTCACCGCCGCCGACACCGGCGCTGCCCGCCGCGTGCTGTCCGAGGCGGGCTGGCCCGAAGCATCCGTCACGCAGGTGCGCACCGCATCCCCCTTCCCCACCGATCTGTCCGAGGTGACCGCATGACCCGTTCCGCATCCCCCCTGGCGCTGCCCGTCGAACGCGCGGGCTCCCGGCGGCCGGTGACCTGGCTCACGATCGTCGGCGCTCTGCTGCTGCCGGTGATCGTCGGCGGCGTGCTCGTCGGCGCGCTGTACAACCCCGTCGAACGCCTCGACGCGATGAGCGCAGCGATCGTGAACGACGACGAGCCGGTCACGATCGACGGGCAGACCGTGCCCCTTGGACGCCAGCTGACGGCGGGCCTCATCGAGGGCTCGGACGACATTCCGAGCAACCTCGACTGGACGATCACGAACGACGACGACGCCCGCGCAGGCCTGGCCGACGGCTCGTACGCGGCGGTCATCACCATCCCCGAGAACTTCTCCGCGGCGGCCACCTCCACCGCGCCCGGCGGGACGCCCGAGCAGGCCACGATCGAGGTCAGCACGCCCCCGGACAGCCTCGTGGTGGATGACGCGATCTCCGCACAGGTGACGCAGGCGGCAGCATCCCTGCTGGGCACGTCGCTGTCGGAGGTGTACCTGGAGAACGTGTTCCTCGGTTTCACGACCCTGGGCGACCAGCTCGGCACGGCCGCGGACGGTGCCGCCCAGCTCGCCGACGGTGCCGGACAGGCCGCCGACGGCGCAGCCGACCTCGCCGACGGCGTGGGGCAGCTCTCCGAGGGCGCCTCCGCCCTGGCCGGTGGCGCCTCACAGCTCTCCGCCGGCGCCTCCGAACTCGCCTCCGGCGCCGGGCAGGCCGCGAACGGACTGGACGCGTGGGCTGCGGGCGCGGGCACGATCGCAGAGAACGGCCGCGCGCTGGCCGGCGGTCTGCAGCAGACCGCCGATGCGATTCCCGCGCTGCCCTCCGACATGGTGGCGGCAGCCGATTCCCTCGCCGCCAACAGCGCCACGATCCAGTCGCAGGTGACGGCCGCGGCCGACGGGCTCGCGCAGGCCGCCGCGACGTGTGCCGACCAGGGCGGGTCGAGCGAGCTCTGCGCGACGCTCACGCAGATCTCGGCACAGGCGCAGGCGGCCGTGCCGCCCGTCAGCGAGCTGATCGGCCAGTCGGGCACGATCGCCGCAGGAGTCAACGGCCTGCAGCAGCTCGGCCCGGGGCTGCAGTCCCTGGCCGCGAACCTCACGCAGCTGTCCGGGGGCATCGACGAACTCGCCGGTGGCGCCACCACCGCCGCCGGCGGCGTACGGCAGCTCTCCGACGGCGCCGCGCAGCTCTCCGGTGGAGCATCCGAACTCGCCACCGGCGCCGCCGCGCTGGCTGAGGGAGCCGGTCAGGCCGCGACCGGGGCGGGCGAGCTCTCCGGCGGCGTGCGACAGGTCGCCGACGGCACCGCCGACCTCGGCGCCGGCCTGTCGAGCGCCGTCGAGGAGCTGCCGTCGTACACCGACGGCGAAGCCCAGGACCTCGCGTCCGTCGTCGCCGAGCCGGTCGCAGCCGAGGGCATCGGGACCAACCTGTTCGGCGCGTCCGCGGTACCGCTCGTGGTGATGGTCGCGCTGTGGTTCGGCGGCCTGGCGACGTTCGTGGCGCTTCGCGCAGTGACGGCGCGGACGCTCTCCTCGCGCCGTCCGTCGGCGCTCCTGGCCCTGCGCGGGCTCGCGCCGGCCGCGGCCATCGGCGCGGTGCAGGGCCTGCTCGTCGCCGGCGTCGTGCAGCTGGCGGCCGGTTACGACTGGGCCGACTGGTCGCTGTTCGCCGCCGTGGCCGTCGTCGCCGGGATCGCCTTCGCCGCGGTGAACCAGGCGCTCGTCGCCGTCTTCGGCGGCGCCGGGCGGTGGATCTCCGCCGTCATCGGCGCGCTGGCGGTCGCGACCGGCGTGGTCTCGACCGTCCCGGGCGTCATCTCGGCGATCGCCGGGCTCCTCCCGACCGCGCCCGCGTATGACGGGATGCTCGCCGCCCTCACCGCCGCCGACGGCTTGGGCGCGGCCGTGGTCGGTCTCATCATCTGGGCGGTACTCGCGTTCATCGCCACGACGGTGGCGGTGGCCCGGCGGCGTTCGGTCCCCGCCCGCGCGCTGCTGGCCGCATCCCCCGCCTGACCCCCCGCGTCCCCGTCCCTCGTCCCCCTCTCGTCCCCACACGCGAGAAACGACGTTCCCGGCGAGACACAACGCGGCGCGTGGTGTCTCGGCCGGAACGTCGTTTCTCGGCGGGAGTGGGGCGGGGGTGGGCGGGCGCCGGGGGCGTCAGCTGGTCAGGCCGGAGTAGGCGTGCAGGCCCTTGAAGAACATGTTCACGATGGTGAAGTTGAACATCACCGCGGTGAAGCCGATGATCGACAGCCACGCCGAACGGGTGCCGCGCCATCCGCGGGTCGCGCGGGCGTGGATGTAGCCGGCGTAGAGCACCCAGATGACGAAGGTCCACACTTCCTTGGTGTCGAAGCCCCAGTAGCGTCCCCACGCGTCGTTGGCCCAGATCGACCCGGCGATGAGAGTGAAGGTCCAGAAGATGAACCCGACGATCGCGAACCGGTAGGCGAGGGACTCCAGGGTCTCCGCCGACGGCACCGTGCGCAGGAACCGGAGGCCCGTCTTACCGGAGTCGTCACCGGATGCCGCGGCCGCGGCCACCCGCTGCTCGCGGCGCGACTGCATCAGCTGCAGCACCGACAGCCCGAACGCGAGGGCGAACAGGGCGGTGGCGAGCGAGGCCACGAAGACGTGGATGACGAGCCACACCGACTTCAGCGGGTCGGCCAGCGGCACGACCTCGACGAAGAAGCCCAGCGTCGCACCGCCCAGGAGCACGACCGTCAGCCCGGTGATGAAGGAGCCGAGGAAGCGCAGGTCGTACCGGAAGAGCACCGCGAGGTACACCGCGACGATGAGCATCGTTCCGGTGAGGGCGAACTCGTACATGTTCGACCACGGAACCCGCTCGGCCGCGATGCCCCGGGTGACGTCGGCGGCGACGTGGAAGAGGAACGCCAGCACCGTCAGCGACGTGCCGATGCGCCCCCACACGAAGCGCGGCTTGGTCGCTGAGGCCCCGCCGTCCCCGGTCGAGGAACCGGAGCGCGACCCCGCCGAGACGGATGCTCCGCCCGCGGCCACGAGCTCGCGTTCGCGCGCCGCATCCTGCGCCCGGACGGCGACATCGGAGCGCCGGGCGAGGTCGACGGCATAGGCGAGGAACGCCAGGACGTAGATCGCGATCGCGGTCCACACCAGCAGCACGGAGACGGCGTCGAGCGAGAGCGTTTCAGTTCCGGGCATGGTGTCAGTCTACGTCGGGGCTCCGGCGCCACCCCTCGAGCGATTGGCCGTGACGGTCGGCGAACTGCTCCACGGCCGAGGCCAGCGTGGGGTCTTCTCCGCGGGCGAGACCGGCGTATTCCAGGTGCACGGTGCTCCCCCGGGCGGTGGCCTTGACCCACATGCGCCGGCGGGGGACGAACAGCGCTGCGAGAAGGCCCAGGGTCGCCAGGACGGCGAAGAGGAGCACCCACGGGGCGGCGATGTCACGGTGGATCGACAGCGACGCGAATCGCTTGACCGACTCGGCGTATCCGGTGGCCCCCTCCGGCGATTCGTCCTCGAAGGTGATCGACCCCAGGCCGTTCGGCAGCTCGGCGGTCTGGCCGGGGGCGAGCTCGATCGAGTCGGTGCCCGTGTCGCCGCCGCTGAGCTGTTCCATCTCACTCGTGTCGAGCGTGTAGACCGAACGGGGCTGACCCCCGTCGATGCCGAGGTCGCCGACGAACACGTTGAACGTGACGACGGGGCTGATGAGGTCGGGGTAGGCCGACGCGAAGGCTCCGGACTCCAGCGCCGCCTGCGTCGGGTAGAAAAATCCGACGAGCCCCATCTGCTCGGGGAGACCATCGGCGACCTTGACCACGCCGAGGGAGGTCATGTTGGTGTCCTGGGGAAGGAACGGCACCGAGTCGGAGAAGATCTCCTCGCCCTGGGCGTCGCGGATGGTGATCGTGGGGGCGTAGCCGTTGCCCATGAGGTACACGCGGTCACCGGCGACGTCCAGCGGGTGGTTGACCCGCACCTCGCCCTCGGCCACGTCACCGCCCAGCTGCGTCGTGAGGTTCGCGACGAAGTCTCCCGCCTGCCCAGCGCCCTGTTCGCCCAGCGGCACGTACGACACCTCGAACTCGTCGAGCGTCAGGGCGTAGGGGGTCAGGTCGTCGGGGCTGACGAACCGCCCAGGGTTGAAGGAGGAGTAGTCCAGCAGCGAGTTGACGAAGGTCGTCCCCTCCACGATCACCCGCTGCCCGGTATAGGTGAATCCACCCCCGATGCCGACGACGACGAGGACGCCCACCAGCGCACCGTGGAAGACGAGGTTCCCGCTCTCGCGGAGGTAACCGCGCTCGGCCGAGACCGAGAACGCGCCGCGTCCGTCGTAGCGCTCGACCCGGTACCCGGCTTTGCGCAACTGCTCGGTCGCGGAGCCGACCGCGTCGGCGGCCCGTCGTTCGGCGTCCTCGGGGGACGCGGCATCCAGTTCGGCGGCACGCACGTCGCCCAGGCGTGACAGCCGGGCCGGGGTCCGCGGCGGCCGGGAGCGGAGCGCCTTCCAGTGATGCCGGGTGCGCGGGATGACGCAGCCGATGAGCGAGACGAACAGGAGCAGGTAGATCGCCGAGAACCACGGCGAGGAGTAGACGTCGAACAGGCTCAGGTTGTCGAGGACGGGAGCGAGGTCGGGGTTGTCGGTGAAGTACTGGGTGACCCCGTTGGGGTCGGCGCTGCGCTGCGGCACGATCGACCCCGGCACCGCGGCGATCGCGAGGAGGAGGAGGAGCACGAGCGCCGTGCGCATGCTGGTGAGCTGGCGCCATCCCCAGCGGAGCCACCCGACGGGGCCCAGCGCGGGCGAGATGATGTCGCCGTTCGCCCCGTGGGCCTCGTCCGGGGCGGAGCCGTGGTGGTCGGAGGGCCGGAGGGGCCCGTCCGCCGCGGCGGAGGTCTCGTCAGAGAGGGAGCGGGACACTGGCGATCACCCCCGTGAGCTGAGCCATCAGCATCCCCCAGAGTCCCGTGACCATCGCCAGGCCCAGGAGGATCAGGAGGGCGCCGCCGAGGAGGTTGATGACGCGGATGTGGCGGCGGAGGAACGCCACCGACCGGGTCGCCCAGCCGAAGCCGAGCGCCAGGAGCACGAACGGGATGCCGAGGCCGAGGGAGTACGCCAGGCCCAGGAGCGCGGCGCGGCCGGGGTCGCCCAGGTTCCACGACACCGAGAAGATCGCGGTGAGGGTGGGGCCGATGCACGGGGTCCAGCCGATTCCCATCGCGATGCCGAGGAGAGGGGCGCCGATCAGGCCGACGCTGCTGCGGGCCTGCGGCCGCACGGTGCGCTGGGCGACGCCGAACAGCCCGATGAACACCAGGCCCAGGAGGATGACGACCACGCCCATGACGCGCGTGATGGGGTCGGCGAACTCGACGAAGAAGCGACCGACCGTGCCCCCCAGCACGTTGACCGTCATGAAGACGAGCGTGAAGCCGGCGATGAACAGGAGCACCCCGCCCAGCAGCCTGCCCCGGCCCGGGGTGGATGACGAGCTCCGCCGCGGCGCGACGGTGCCGCCGATGAACCCGAGGTAGCCCGGGACGAGCGGCAGCACGCACGGCGAGAGGAACGACACGAGCCCGGCCGCCAGTGCGATCGGCACGGCGAGCCACAGCGTGCCATCGAAGACGATGGCTCCAGGGTTCACGCGGCCTCCGCCAGTACGGACTGCACGATCGACTCGAGAATGGATGCTTCGGGGAGCTCTCCGATGATGCGGGCCGCCACGCGCCCCTCGGCGTCGACGACGAGGGTGACCGGGGTGGCGCTCAGCGGCGCATGCTCGGCGAAGGCGAGCTTGACGGCGCCGTCATTGACGGCGATGACGCTCGGATAGCTCACGCCGTTGTCACGGGCGAAGGATGCCGCGGTGGCGGGCTGGTCGTACGTGTTCACGCCGAGGAAGGCCACGCCCTCATCCTTGACGCTCTCGTACGCCTCCTCGAGGCGCGGGGCCTCGACGATGCAGGGACCGCACGCGGCGTACCAGAAGTTGACGACGAGGACCTGTCCGGCGTAGTCGGCGTGGGACACGTCGTCGCCCGAGTCCGTGACACCGGAGAACTCGACCGGTTCGCCGCGCTCGGCGGTGGGGATCTCCTCGGCCGCGAACCCGTTGGCCGCGATGTAACCCTTGTTGTCTCCGGCGCGGTACTGATCGGCGAGCGGGTCGGCGGTGCAGGCGGCGAGCCCCAGCGACAGGGCGGCGGCGAGGGCCACGGCGAGCGCCCCACGACGCGCGGCCGAGCGCCGCATCACACGGCCCCCACGTCGACGGCACCGGCGGTGGACGCCGGCTCCGCGTACGCGACTTCGACCCAGCGCTCCCCCGTCAGGGAGTCGCCGCGTCGCTCGAAGCTGGTGACGCTCGACAGCGCGCACCGACGGCGACGTGGGTCGTGGCGGAGGGCCCCGCCCGCGATGGAGAGGTGCGCGATCCAGATCGGCAGCTGGTGCGAGACGATGACGACGTCGCCGCCCTCCGGGCGGTCCCACGCATCATCCATCGCGGCCCGCATGCGCTCGACGATCCGCTCGTACGGCTCCCCCCAGCTGGGGAGCGCGGGCTGGGCGAGATGACGCCAATTGAGCGGGTTGTAGAAGACCCGCTTCATCCGGCGCCCCTCGAAGACGTTGGTCGGCTCGATGACGCGCTCGTCGATGAACGGCTCGATGCCGAAGAGTTCCTCGAACGGCTCGGCCGACTCGCGCGTGCGCTGGAGGGGCGAGGCGACGAGGGCACCGAGAGGACGCTCCAGGGACCGGACGTACTCGGCGGCCTGCCGCGCCATCCGCCGGCCGTCGGAGCTCAGCCCGAAGCCGGGGAGACGGCCGTACAGGACGCGCCCCGGGTTGTGGACCTCGCCATGGCGGACGAGGTGGAGTCGGTCGGCGGGCACCCTCCCAGTGTAGGCCGGGGCCCTCTGTGGACGCGCTGAGCGGACGCGCCCCTCAGGCGCCGCCCTGCCCCTGCCGCGACCGCCGGGCAGAGCGCACCCGCGTGAAGACGAACCACGCGACGGCGACCACGAGCGCCGCGATGACGATGTACTGAAGGATCTCGGCGTACTGCTCGACGATGTGCCACTGCTCACCGAGGAAGAATCCGGCCAGGACGAAGATCGTGTTCCAGATGAGGCTCCCCGCCGCCGTCAGCAGCACGAACTTCCACACCGGCATCTTCGCGACGCCGGCGGGGATGGAGATCAGGCTGCGGAAGATCGGGAGCATCCGCCCGAAGAACACCGCCTTGCCGCCGTGCCGCTGGAACCACGCGACGGTCTTGTCGACGTCCTCGGCTTTGACGAGGGGAATCTTGTCGGCGACGCGGCGCAGCCGGTCGGCGCCCAGCAAGCGGCCGAGGCCGTAGAGGACGAGTGCCCCCACGATCGAGCCCGCGGTGGTCCAGATGAGCGCCTCGGCGAGCGTGAACGACCCGCGGCTCGCCGTGAGGCCGGCGACGGGCAGCACGACCTCGCTGGGGATCGGCGGGAAGAGATTCTCCAGCGCGATGGCTACTCCGGCACCGACCGGACCGATCACCTCCATGAGCGAGACCGTCCAGTCGACGAGGGCGGTGAGCCACGAGCCGTCGGCGCCGGAGGAATTCGCTGCGAAGTGCATGTCGGTCATCGGGCCTTCGTCTCGGTGATCGGCAGAGATGGGGATGCCGCGATCCAGCCTATGCGCGGCAGGTGACGACTTCCTGGGGGGTGCCCCCCCGTCTGCGCTCCGGTCATCCGGAGGCGTGAGCGAGCCGGGCGGTGGGGCTACGGGGACTCGCCGGCCGCCGGCGGGGCGATCCTCCCGTCGGCGTCGATCCGCGCCGCGGTGTCGGGGAAGTCGCGTCGACCGCGCTCGTCGACCAGTTGCGCCGCCCGCCCGTCGGGGTCGGGAACGGGTCTGCCCCCGTCGTGCTCGAAGCGGACGGAGCGCAACCGCCCGTCGATCACGCTCCCGTCCTCCCGGAGGCTGACCTCGACATACGCGCCGTACCTGGTGGCCTCCTCCGCACCGAAGACCCCTCCGCCACCGAAGTTCCCGAGGCTGTAGGCGATGAGCCTGTTCCGGTAGAACTCCATGCCGCGCAGCACGTGCGGCCCGTGGCCGAGCACGAGATCGGCGCCGGCATCGATCGCGGCGTGCGAGAAGGCGATGACGTCGCCCCGCTTCTCGCCGTACATCCTCTCCATCCCGCCGGTCACCACATCGGCGCCGGCGCCCTCGGCTCCCATGTGCGCGTGCACGACGACGATGTCCGCCGTGGCGGCCGCAGCGTCCACGACCTGGCGCACATGGCGCAGGTCCGTCAGCCGGTTGGCGTCGCCGTACGGCGCGAACCCGAGCACGGCCACCGTGACGTCGCCGACGCGCGTGCAGGCGATCTCCTCGCGCTCCCCCACGGTTCTGATGCCGACGGCGGCGAGGTGCCGCCGGGTGTTCTCGTATCCCTCGCGGCCGAAGTCGCTCGTGTGGTTGTTGGCGAGATTCAGCAGATCGAACCCTGCGAAATGCGCAGCGGCCTCCGCGTCGCTGCGGAACGCCAGGCACTGCGCTCCCGAACCGCATTTGTCGTATCCCGTGTCGGCCGAGACGACCTGCTCGAGGTTGCCGGTCACGATGTCCTGCGTGAACCACGGACGCACCTCGTCGAAATGATCCGCGCCGCCGTCTGCGGGAACCTCGTGACCGACGTCGTGGAGCAGCACGTCGCCCGTGCCGCCGATGCTCACCTGCCCCGGCCGGGAGGCGGCCTGGAACGACGCGTCGGGCGGGCATCCCGGGATGCCGGGGCCACGGAACGCGACCGCCCCCGTCACGATCAGCAGCAGGACGGCGACGGCGAAACGCCACGGGATGCGACGGCCCACGCCGACCGGCGCGCCGTCCGGCGTCGGTTCCCCCGGCGAGCGGCGCATCGGCAGGTCGAACAACCAGTACAGGCGATCCCGCACGATCAGCGCGCCGAGCGCGACGCTGGCGGCGACGACGGCCGCCGTGAGCAACGGCGGCAGCAGGAGGGCGGCGACGAACTGGACGGAGATCCTTGCTCCCGACAGCCACCCCACGAGGAGGAGATCGGCCAGCGCCAGCAGCGGCATGTGGATGACGTAGATCGCGAGGGTGCGCGACCCGAGCCACGTCATTCCCCGTCCGACGAGCGGTAACCGCACGAGGAGGGGCGCTGCCAGCAGCCCCATCGTGACTCCGATGAGCGACACCACCGGCCAGACGCCCGGGACGGTCTCCGAATCGGTGACGCGCATCGCGGTGAACGCGAGCGCGTAGACGGCGACGGCGATGGCCGCCCAGACCGGTGTGGCCCGGCCGATGAGGCTCCGGATCTGCGGGGCGAGATGAAGACCCAGGAGGAAGAACAGCAGGTTGTACAGCAGCGATCCCCGGTTGCTCACCACTTCGATGAGACCCGCCGAGACGACGACGGAAAGAGCGGCGGCGCCGGCGATCACGACCCACGGCGGCACGCGCTGGAGCCCTTTGGCGACGAGGAAGTACAGGGCCAGCGCGTAGAGATACCAGGTGTTGGGCGGGCTGATGGTGATGGCCTCGATGAACCCGGCGACGCTGCGCGGCACCAGGGTGGGGAAATCGGGGAACGCCCACATCGCCGCCATGTGGATGAGCGTCCACAGCAGGTACAGGTAGAGGAAGCGGACGACGCGCGATCGGAACACCACCGACCAGGGCCGCGTGTAGGCGTTCGCCGCGAAGTACCCCGACACCAGGAGGAACAGCGGCATCAGGAACGGCCAGATCGCGTCGGCGGCGAGACCCCAGACCCCGGGGAGGGGGACGCCGAGTTGCCAGTCGACCTGCAGATACGACTTCATCACGACGTGCCAGAAGACAACGAGGACGATCAGCAGCCCCTTGAGACCATCCCCCCACTCCAGCCGGGCGCCCGCGGGCGCGCTCATCGGCGCACCTCCGCCCCGATGGGCGCTCCCACAACGGTCTCAAGGAGTTCACGGATCAGTTCGACGTACCCGAGCCCCGTCGCCGCGTACATGCGCGGAACCTGCGACTGCTCGGTCAGGCCCGGCGCCGTGTTCACCTCGTTGAGGACGATGCCCGCCGCTGTGAGGAAGAAGTCGAACCGCGCCACGCCGCCGCATCCGAGGGCCTCGTAGAGGGCCGCCGCCGCGCGGGCGATCATCCTCTCCTCGTTGGCGCTGACCGGCGCGGGAACGGTGAAGGACGCGGTCCCGTCGTACTTCTCCTCCCGGCCGAACACCCCGCCGGCGGCGACGCCGATCTCCAGCGTCGCACCGGCGCGCAGCCGGCCGTCGCGGTCGCGGAACAGGGCGATGTCGACTTCGCGGCCGCTCACGTACTGCTCGACGAGCACGGCGTCGCCCAGGCTCCGTGCTCGCCCGATGGCAGCGGCCAGGGCGCCGCGATCACGCACGACCGATACCCCGTTGCTCGACCCGCCGGTCGTCGGCTTGACCACGTAGGGCGGCGGGAGGGTGACCGCGGCGGATTCGGATCGGTCCCGCACGAGCGCGCCCGGCGCCGTGGGGATGCCGAGCGCGCCGGCGACGAGCTTCGTGACCCACTTGTCGATGCCGAGCGCTCCGGCCCGCACGGAAGAGCCGACATAGGGCAGCCCGGTCATTCCCAGGAGGCCCGCGGCCGAGCCGTCCTCACCATTGACCCCGTGCAGTACGGGGAAGGCCACGTCGCACCTCGTGAGCAGGGCGACCGCGGCAGCCGCCGACACGGCCCCGCCGCCGTGGTGCCACGTGCCGTCCCGGCCGATCGTCATCGGCACGACGTCGAGCCCGAGGGCACGGACGGCTCGCACGACAGCGGCCGCTGATGCCAGGGACACCTCGTGCTCGTCGTTCGCCCCTCCCCCGATGACGGCGACGCGGGGAGATGTGTGCTGGTTCATGACGTTGCCTCCGCGACCGCCATGCGGCCGCTCATGGTCCGGTGGATGCGAGCGACTCGGCTTCCGAGACGCGTGACGATCTCGTGTTCGATCGTGTCGGCCCACCCCGCCCAGTCCGCGACGGTGGGTTCGCCGTGCGAGCCGGGCCCGAAGAGCATCACCGGCTCGCCGGGGGCGAGGTGGTCATCGCCGGTGTCGACGACGACCATGTCCATCGAGAACCGGCCGATGAGCGGCCGACGCCGTCCCCTCGCCATGACCTCGGCGCGACCGGACGCCCCGCGCGGGAGGCCGTCGCCGTAGCCGACGGGGAGCAGGGCGAGGTTCGTGCGGCGGTCGACCACGTGGGCGAGCCCGTACCCGACTCCGGTTCCGGGGCGCACATCCCGCGACGACACGACGTACGAGGTCAACGACAGGGCCGGACGCAGCGTGCGCGAAGTCCGCGACGGGTCGATGCCGAACAGCCCGGCGCCGATGCGGTGCAGACCGAAGCCGCGACCGACCCCGGTGAGCGTCGCGGCCGTGGCTGCGAGGTGGAGCACCTCGGGCGCCAGGCCGCGGCGCCGGCCGGTTCGTACGGCGCTTTCGAAGGTCAGGCGCTCGCGGATGTTCTGAGGATTGTCCGGATCGTCGGCGCAGGACATGTGCCCCATGATCCCCACGACCCGGACCGACCCGTTCGCCTGCGCCTCCCGCGCGAGCGCGCACAGCGTCGGCCAATCGTGAGGGGGACACCCGTCGCGAGCCATACCGACGTCGATGTGCAGATGCACCCGGGCGGTCTTGCCGACCGCCAGCGCCGCCCGCCCGACCGCGTGGAGCAGCTCCGCGCTCGGCACCGCGAGATCGATGTCCGCGCGCACCGCGGCTTCGAAGTCGGAGTCGACGGGGTTCAGCCAGCTGAGGACCGGTGCGGCGATGCCCGTCGCCCGCAGGGCGAGCGCCTCCGCGATGGAGGTGACGCCGATGGACATCGCACCGGCGTCGAGAACCGAGCGCGCGATGGCGCCGTGGCCGAACGCGTCGGCCTTCAGGACGGCCATCAGCCGCCCGCCGGTGAGCGCGGCGAACTGCGCGGTGTTCGCGCGGATCGCTTCATCGTGCACGACGAGTTCCGTGGCGGGCGAAGGCATTACCCCAGCCAAACGCGCGGGATGTTTCCGCAGCGTATGCGTTTTCGGCTACGGCGACGGGAGGAGAGCTTCGTGCCGACGATCCCTCCGGTCATCCGGAGGGGCGAGCGGGCTACGTGCCGACGGCGGCGCCCACGATCCCGACCGCCACGAAGAAGGTCGCCACCGTGAGTGCGGCACCCGTCAGCGGCACCCAGAAGGCCAGCCGCCGCAGGATGAGGAGCGCGACGGCGGCGGCGAGGGCCAGGAGGAGCACCACCCACGGCGAGATCACCGCGAACCAGACGCCGAAGCTCAGCATCCCCTCGTTGCAGCTGTCGAAGCATCCATCCGAGGCCATCGCGAGGAAGAGGCCGAAGTAGGACGCGATCGCCGCGGCAATCCCCAGGAGGACGAGCAGCACCGCGGTGCCGACGATGTCCCACACGCGCACGGGCCGGCGCGGTCGCGTGGTTTGCCCGGTGGACGATGACGCGGCAGGCATCGGATGGCTCATGGGATCATCCTGGCATTGCCGCGCATGAGTTATCCACAGAATCCTCGCTGACCAGGGAATCTCACCCCGAGGATGTCGGTGGCCCTCGGCAGAATCGAGGTATGAAAGAGCTCGCCGGCACCCTCCGCGATCTGGTCGATCGCGTGGACGCCGCCGTCGATGACCTCTTCGCCGCCGACGCGGTCGGCGCCGCTCGCGACGACGGGTTGCTCGAGGCCCTCGCGCTCGCGGGCCGCCTGGAGCGCCGCGCAGAGTCGCTCCTGGTGGAACTGGCCGGCGAGGTCGCCGGGCGATCCGGCTCTCCTGACCGCGATGCCCGGCTCAGCTCTCGCGCGGGCTGCCACGACGTGTCGGAGCTGCTGCAGCGCACCACCCGGGTCGCCCCGCAGACGGCGGCGAAGTGGCAGCGCGCAGCCCGCGCCGTGCGGGGGCAGGTCTCGCCCTCGTCCGGCGAAGTGCTCCCCCCGTTCCTCCCGGCCCTCCGCTCCGCGATGACCGCCGGAGACGTCGGTGTCGACGGCGTGCTGGCGGTGAGCACGCCGCTGTCGGCGCTCGACCGGCGCGTGGCGCGCGAGGGCGTCCTGGTCGCCGACGAGATCCTCGCCGCCGAGGCGCGCGGAGCCGGCCCGGATGCCGCGCCGCCGGCCTGCGCCGATCTCCTCCGGGTGCAGGCTCTGGCCTGGTCGGCGGCCCTCGACCAGGACGGTGCGGAACCGGCGGATCGCGCCGCCGCTCATCGACGCGGCGTGACCCTCGGTGCGCCGCACGAGGGTCTCGTGCCGCTCCGCGGACGACTGCTGCCGGAGGTCGCCGCGCAGCTGCAGCGCATCTTCGACGCGGTGCTGTCGCCGCGAGCCGACGACGCCGGCGTCGCCTTTCGCGAGGAGTCCCCGTCCGGCTCCTACGACGAGCTCGACGAGCGACCGCCCGTCGATGACCGCCGGCATGCCCAGCGGCAGCACGACGCTCTCGCCACCGCCCTGGGCGCGGCCGCCGCCGGCGGCGAGCTGCCCACGATCGGAGGCGCCGCCCCCACCCTGGTGGTCTCCATCCGCGAAGAGGATTTCCGCGCCGGGCGCGGCTGGGCATCCGCGGAGGGAACCGACGAGCCGCTGTCACCCGCGCTCGCCCGCCACGTCGCCTGCAGTGGCAGCATCCAGCGCATCCGACTCGACGAGAGCGGACGCATCACCCGGCTCGGCACCGAAGAGCGCGTGTTCAACCGCTACCAGCGACGCGGGATCTCCCTGCGGGACGGCGGCTGCATCATCCCCGCGTGCGGCGTGCCGGCCGGATGGTGCGAGATCCACCACGTCACCGAGCACGCGCGCGGCGGTCCCACCCACACGGACAACGGGGTGCTTCTGTGCTGGTTCCACCACCGGTTCCTCGACCGGAGCGGATGGGGCATCCGGATGAATCGCGGCGTTCCGGAGGTGCGCGCGCCGGGATGGCACGACCCGCACCGCCGGTGGAGAGCGGTCACCCGATCTCGAACCCGGCTTCTCGATCTCGTCGGCCGCCGGACCTAGACCGCCTCTGGGCGGCCGGGATATCCCCGCTTCGGGCTCGACGAGGCGGACACATCACCCGGCTCGGCACCGACGAGCGGGTGTGCAACCGCTACCAGCGGCGCGGGATCTCCCTGCGGGACGGCGGCTGCATCATTCCCGGATGCGGCATGCCGGCCGGATGGTGCGAGATCCACCACGTCACCGAGCACCCGCGCCGCTGCCCGACGCACACGGTCAACGGTGCAAGTTACGACACGACCCTTACGCGCTCATCGGTCAATGAGGTTGTACTGGGTTGCATACACCCGCAGTTTCTTCATGATGTACTTCGCAATCTCGTTCGGACTGATCTGCTTCTGGCTAACGTGGTTGAACTCCATGTACAGGCGGCGGTCGCCAGCGGGAACTATCGCGTCGACGATCGCGTCACCTCCAAGCGGGACTTCGTACTTCACGTCAGACGCCTGAAATTTGCTGCTCCACTTCGCTACTGAGGTGAGTATCGCTTCGTTGATCGCTCGATGCTGAAAACGCGACAATGCCTGGATCGCGTCATAGGCGGCGAGCGTCGACTCCGATGTTTGACCTTTATTGGAGGCGAGGACTTCTGGCACGGGTTTGTCGTCTAGGAACCTGGCCAGATCGGTGGTCTTGAAGGCATTGAGCCCGGTCGACGCGTTCGCTTTAAACTCGAGCGGCTCGAGCGTCTCGGCCAAGCGCGATTGCGGCTTCGAACTCACACCACAGGCGTTCGCTATCGTGGATGGTGTAAGCGCCACGAGCTTCACTTGAAGGAGCGATGAGACCCAAGCGAGATTGCTCCGCTGCGTTGCGCCGCGCTCCTTCCAGAACTTGCCGGGCTCGGATTGACGAGCAGAACTGATGATCTCGTCCGTGCGGAGACGATAGGTCTCCGGGTTGCGTAGCCGTGCCACGTGCCCAACCACTTCCGAGTGCGACGAGATTACGAACACCACTTCGGGTAGGCCCGTCACGTTCTCGGCGAAATCCTCCTGATCGACGCGCACTTGATTTATTGCCGTCAGGAACTCGCCCAGCGTGCCGTGATCCCGGAGGAGCTCGGATGCGCTTGCCTCATTAATGCCGAACTCGTCCCAGCTCGATCCCAGCTGGTCGAGCGCAAGCCCGACCGCTTCAATCCACTGGTCCTTCGCCGGTCCATCTATCGCGAAGACGGCATCGTCGGGACAGAATGCCTTGCTACCGAAGTCCCGCGCCGTGGCCACGAGTCGGTCACGCCACGCGTCATCAGTCGTGGGCCAGACAAACATCAGGTCAGGACGACCTCGGACAAGGTTGTTGAGTGCCCCCATGAGGTCCTTCAGCCCTTGCTCGTCGTCCGTAGATTCGCGCCCGTCCAGTAGGACCAGGGTCGTCCGGTCGCCTTTCGCCGGAAGATTCTTCCCAAGCCAGGTCGGGATGTCTCGAAGCGCGACGGACATCGCCGCGGGAACTGACAGCACAGGCATGAATCGATCACGCAGGAGGACAGATGCCGCGTAGACCGACGTGGTCTTCCCCTGACCCGGGGGACTAGAGATCACAGTGAGCGAGCCCGCGTCCTGGGCCTGATTGAATCGAGACACTTTTCGGAACCGCGCGAGGTCGGAATCGACCTTCACGATCAGCGGCGCGAACTCGAACGTGTCGTTCCGAAGAATTGACTCGAACTTCGTGGGGAGAATTTGCATGATTGTCCTTTGCTCACTCAGGGCAAAGCTATCGGCTGGCAAAGCGGTGCCACGGAACGGCGCCGCCTTCACTTGAATCTGCAACATAACTCAATGACCAACCCCGGGCACGAGCGCAAGGGAATCGTGGAGCGATTGCTCCTGTGCTGGTTCCACCATCGGTTCCTCGACCGCAGTGGGTGGGACATCCGGATGAACCGCGGGGTTCCCGAGGTGCGCGCGCCGGGATGGCACGACCCCCGCCGCCGGTGGCGAGCGGTCACGCGATCTCGCACGCGGCTTCGGGATCTGGTCGGCCGACGAACCTAGACGTTCCCAGCCGGGATATTCCGGCCGCGCGTGAGCGCTCTCCGCCGCCGCGATGGCCCACTGGCGGTCACGCCGGGACGACCGCGAGCGTGAGTACACTCGCCGAATGCGGCGCCTCCTCGTGGTCCTGATCGCGCTGATGGCCGGTGTTCTCACGTGGGCGGACGTGGTCCACTGGCGGGCGTCGCGTCGCCTACTCGGAACCGTCCCAGCGCCCGCTGGAGGCTCGGAGGCCGTGATCGTCCTCGGTTTCCGGAACAGAGGACGACGGATCAACTATCTCAACCGCTACCGGGTGCGCGCGGGACTCCGGTCGCTGCGACCGGACGCGACGGAAAGCCTGCTCGTCCTCTGCGGGGGCGACGTCGCCGGAGACCTCCCGGAGGCCGAGCTCATGGCACAGTACGCCCGCGAGCGCGGCTTCACCGGCCCGGTCGGCCTCGATCGCACGAGCACCACCACGCGGGAGAACATCGCCCACGCCATCCCGCTGGTCGAGCACGTGGACGCGATCAAGATCGTGTCCAACTCCCTGCACGCGGAGAAAGCGCGGGCATACCTGTGGATGCTCCGACCCGATCTTGCCCGGCGACTCCAGCGCGCCAACGAGCATCGTTGGGGCGAGATCGCCGCCGTGAAGCCGCTCGCGGCGATCATCGGATTGTGCAAGCTCGCGCAGCTGCGGACCGACCTACGCAGGGATCGCCGGCCCGCTCCAGCAGCAGGACCACCGCACGTAGACTGAACCCTCGTGAGTCAACGCGTTCTGATCAAGCAGCTGCAGTCCCTCCCCGACGGCCCGGTTTCGGTGTCGGGATGGGTCGAGACGGTGCGCGACCAGAAGAAGGTGCAGTTCGTCATCCTGCGCGATGAGACCGGCGCCGTGCAGCTGGTGAACCCCGCGACGCGCGACGCTGCGACAGGCTCAGCGGCCGAGGGCGCCGACTCCGAGGCATCCGCCGCCTTCGCGCTCACCGAGGCGATCTCGGCCCTGGCCACCGGCACGTTCCTCACGGCGACGGGCGAGCTCAAGCACGATGAGCGCGTCAAGCTCGGTGGCGTCGAGATCAAGCTCCATGCCCTCGAGATCGCCGGCGAGGCGCTCCCCGAGACGCCCATCGCCGCCGACAGCGGCATGGACAAGCGCATGGACTGGCGCTTCCTCGACCTCCGCCAGGCCCGCAACAACCTCATCTTCCGCGTCCAGACGACGCTCGAGCACGCCATGCGCACGTACTGGATCGAGCGCGACTACATCGAGATCCACTCCCCCAAGCTGATGTCGAGCCCCTCGGAGTCCAACGCCGAGCTGTTCAGCATGGACTACTTCGAAGACAAGACCGCCTACCTCGCGCAGAGCCCGCAGCACTTCAAGCAGATGGCCCAGTCGGCCGGCTTCGGCAAGATCTTCGAGATCGGCGACGTCTTCCGCGCAGACCCGTCGTTCACCAGCCGTCACGCGACCGAGTTCACCTCGATCGATGCGGAGATCAGCTGGATCGACTCGCACGAAGACGTCGCGCGGATGCAGGAAGAACTCCTGCAGTTCGCCATCCAGGCGGTCAAGGACAGGCACGGCGCCGAGATCGAGGAGCTGTTCGGCATCGAGGTGGTCGTCCCGAT
This sequence comes from Microbacterium sp. Z6_144, assembly GCF_057197625.1. NCBI lineage: Bacteria > Bacillati > Actinomycetota > Actinomycetes > Micrococcales > Microbacteriaceae > Microbacterium > Microbacterium sp. Z6_144. The sequence continues at coordinate 705,396 of NZ_JBXVPT010000001.1, read as the reverse complement.
CGTGCCCTTCCCCCGCATCCCGCTGGCCCAGGCCCGTGAGGCGGTCGCGCAGCGCGGCTACGAGATTCCGCGCACCGACGGCGACCTCGACCCGGAGGGCGAGCGCCAGGTCGCCGCGTACATCGAGGAGACGTACGGCCACCAGTTCGTGTTCGTCACCGACTACCACCCCGAGATCCGGCCGTACTACCACATGCGCGACCCGGAGACGGGGATGACGAAGTCCTACGACCTGCTCTTCAAGGGCGTGGAGATCACCACCGGCGCGCAGCGCGAGCACCGTGTGCGCGTGCTGGAGGAGCAGGCGGTGGAGAAGGGCCTCGACCTGGCCGGTATCTCGGATTACCTCGACTTCTTCCGGTACGGCACCCCTCCGCACGGCGGATTCGGGATGGGTCTGGCTCGCCTGCTCATGCTGCTGCTGGGCGAGTCCTCCATCCGAGAGGTCACGTTCCTCTTCCGCGGCCCCACCCGCCTCGCCCCCTGACCGTACGCGCCGTCCACGCAACGAGACTCCGATCGCGCGGCGAGGATCCCGCGCTCACCCGCATTCTCGCCGGGGGCCGGGATTCTCACGGCTGCGGCAGTGGGGCACGGCGGCGCGTAGCCTGAGGGCGTGACGGATTCGGACGGGCTCGAGGGCACCTACAACTTCCGCGATCTCGGTGCGCTCCCCCTCGCCGGGGGCGGGGCGACCGCATCCGGGGTTCTCTTCCGATCCGATGCGCTGCAGGCGCTGACCCCGCGCGGGGTCGAGCAGCTCGCGGCATCCCCCATCGACACCGTGGTCGACTTCCGGACGGGCGTGGAACGCGACACCGCTCGTGACCGGCTTCCCTCCGCCCGCCCCCTGAGCGAACGGCATCTGCCGCTCCTGGAGGGAGCGATAGCGCAGCTGCTGGAGGAGTCGCTCGCCGCGCGCGCACTCGGCGACCACGCGGCCGCCGGCCGGGCGGTCGAGCAGGCGTTGCGCGACCTTCCCACGCTGGCCGACATCTACCGCGGGATGCTGGAGCACGGCGCGTCCGTGTTCGCCGACGTCGCCCGCCTCGTCGCCCAGGAGGAGGGTGGCGTCCTCATCCACTGCACGGCGGGCAAAGACCGCACCGGAGTCGCGGCGGCGGCGATCCTGGATGCGGTGGGGGTCGCGCGAGACGCGATCGTGGCCGACTACGCCCGTTCGCAGGAGCAGCTGGCCGGCGTCTGGTTCGACCGGATGCGCGGCATGGTGACGATGATGGGCGTCGAGGTGACACCGGCGCTTGCCGAACTCATCGCCGGCAGCCCACCGGCCGCGATCGAGGCGGCGCTCGCCTGGCTCGATGACCATGGCGGCTCCCGCGCGTACCTGCGTTCCGGCGGCGCGACCGGCGACGACCTCGACCGCCTCACGCGCCGCCTCACCGCCTGAGCCTCCTCCTTCCTTTCCCGCGCCGGACACCGAGGCGTCACCGGGGTCGGACCGGCCGGTCACCCGAGCGCCGTAGCGTCCTCTCATCCGGCTGCATCGCGGACGCTTGCGGATGCGGCGGTGCCCCCCGAGAGGAATCGCATGTCATCCACGCTGGTCCGCTCCCGTCGCACGGTCGCGGCCATCGCACTCGCAGCCGTCGCGGCGCTGGCGCTGAGCGGCTGCGGCGGCGCGGCCGACGCCACCGACGACGCCGCGTCGGGCATCGACGCGGCGTCAGCGACGAGCCTCGCCGCTTTCGGCACGCTCGAAGAGCTCGAGGCCGCAGCGGCCGCCGAAGGTCAGCTCAACGTCATCGCGCTTCCGCGCGACTGGGCGAACTACGGAGAGATCCTCGATCTGTTCGCCGAGCGTTACCCCGACATCATCGTCACCGAGCAGTCGCCCGACATCTCCAGCGCCGAGGAGATCCAGGCCGCCGAGACCAACGAGGGGCTGGACACGGCCCCCGATGTCTTCGACCTGGGCCTGACCGTCGCGCTGGACAACACCGACGGGTTCGCGCCGTACAAGGTGCAGACGTGGGGCGACATCCCCGATGCGCTCAAGGAGCCCTCGGGCCTGTTCGTCGGCGGCTACGGCGGCTACCTGTCCATCGGCTACGACTCGGCGCGCTTCGACGCTCCCGAAGAGCTGGACGATCTGCTGAGCGACGACTTCCGCGGCGCCGTCGCGATCAACGGCGACCCGACGCAGGCCGGCTCAGCATTCGCGGCGGTGGGCCTGGCGACCGGGCAGGAGTTCCTCTACAGCGACGAGGTGCAGAACCTGTGGCTGAAGGGGGGCGCCCGCCCGGCGCGCATGGAGGCCATGATCGCGCAGGGAACGATCGATGACGACCTCGCCGCGTCGCTGCCGGCGGCGCCCGAGGAGATTGTCGTGCCGACCGAGGAGCAGTCCTCGGTCGGCGGCACGCTGCTCGGCGAGAAATGGGACGCGGCCGTCTTCCTCGGAAGCTTCCGGCGCACCCTCGTCCGCACGGCCGAGGGTGCGCTCGTGCGCCTTCAGCACGCCGCCGACGAGCGGGTCGAGTACGACCAGGCCGTCCGGATCGCGGTGACGCCTGCCCCGGTGCCGGCGCGCGCCGTGGTCTGAGTCGCGACCGCCCCGCACCGGCGGAGGGCAGCGGCGCGGCGGTCGCTCTCGTAGGGTGGATGCCCCGGCCGTCGAGCCGTCCGGCGATCTTCTCGAGGAGCCTCATGCTGGAAAACCCCTGGCTGAACTTCGCGTTCATCCTGATCGTCTGTCTTCTCGCCGCGGCCGTCTTCATCGTCGTCGTCACGGTGGCGGCCCGGCTCATCGCGCGCCGGCGCGCGTGGCCGCGCCGGCTGATGCACCACGCGCGGGCGCCCTTCCGCACGGTGGTGACGGTGTCCGCGATCTGGACGGCCGTCGGCATGGCCTTTCCCGAGGCGACGTGGATGCCGGTGCTCACCCAGGTCTTCACCATCCTGGTGATCGGCGCATCGGCGTGGCTCCTGAGCGCCCTGGTGACCTTCGCAACCGACGTGACCCTGGGTCGATATCGCATCGACGTCCCCGACAACCGGGTGGCCCGCCGCATCCGCACCCAGACCCTCATCGTGCGGCGCCTGGCGATCGCCCTGATCGTCGTGATCGCCATCGGCGCGATCCTGCTGACCTTCCCGGCGGTGCAGGCCGTGGGCGCGAGCGTCCTCGCGTCGGCGGGCATCGCGTCGATCGTCGCGGGCCTGGCTGCGCAGTCGGTGCTCGCCAACATGTTCGCCGGCCTCCAGTTGGCATTCAGCGACGCGCTGCGCGTCGACGACGTCGTCGTGGTGGAGGGCGAATGGGGTCGCGTGGGCGAGATCACGCTGAGCTACGTCGTGCTGGACCTGTGGGACGACCGGCGCCTGGTGCTCCCGTGCACCTACTTCACGACGCAGCCGTTCGAGAACTGGACGCGTCGCGGCAGTGAGCTGCTGGGTTCCGTCGAATTCGACCTCGACTGGCGGGTCTCACCGGCGCGCATGCGCGAGCATCTGGACCACATCCTCCTGCGCACCCACCTGTGGGATACCCGCACGTCCGTGCTGCAGGTGACGGAGGCCACGGGCGGATTCGTCCGCGTCCGCGTTCTCGTCTCCGCCGCCGACGCACCGACGCTGTTCGACCTCCGCTGCTACGTGCGCGAGGGGATGGTGACGTGGATGCAGCACACGATGCCCGACGCCCTCCCCGTCCAGCGCGTTGTGCTGAGCGAGCCCGCCGACCCTGAGGCCACGTCGGTGGAAGAACCCGCACCCGACCCCGGCGCGGGCCTGTTCACCGGGAGCACGGAGGCGGAGGAACGCGCCTCGGTGTTCACCAACGCCATCCCCGTGATGAGACCCGATGACCAGCGGGGTGACTCGCGGAACCGCTGAGGACGGTCCCTCGTCCTCGGGCGCGGTCGTGGCCTAATCCCGAACGCGGTGCCGGTGCCCGATCGCCGTCGCCGCGGCACCGACGACGGCGGCCACCAGGAGTCCGAGGCTGAAAGCGCCATCGATCAGCACGGCACCGACGCACGCCCCCGCCGCGAGCAGGACGATGGCGAGCAGGCGCCGGAGCACGCCGGAGCCCGCCGCCCGGGACGGGCCGAGGAGGAGGCTCATCCCGACGCCGATCGCGGCGCTGCTGACGGCCACGGTGGTGAGCTGCGGAACGGCCAAGCGCGTCGCCTCGGCTCCCTGGGCGCCCATCGCGGCGGCCAGCACCGCACTGATGACGAGGGCGGAGGGCGCGAAGCGGTGCGGCGGCCAGACGGCGCTCACCGCCGAGAGGATCAGCAGGGTCGCCGCCACGAGGGAGAACACCCGCGTCGTGCGGAGGTTCCAGCCCCCCGTCGCGAGGCCCGCGCCCCGCCCCACGAGCGCAGCGCCGATCAGAAAGGCCGCGAGGATGCACAGCGGCGGGTACGGGTTCACCTGGCCCGCACCGGCGAGCCCCATGCCGATCATCAGCACGTTGCCCGTCATGTTCGCGGTGAAGACCCGGCTGAGCCCGATCCAGCTCAGCGCGTCGACGATCCCCGTCGCGAACGTCAGGGCGAGCAGACAGGCCACGTCCACGCGCGCGGGGGCACGGTATGCCGCATCAGGCACTCGGGCGATCGTTCCGGTCGGAATCGCCGGGGGTCGGCGTGGCGCGGACGACGACCCCCGGCGTCGGCACCGAGAAACGCCCGACTGTCATGCCCGAATCGTATGAATGAACCCCGGGCGGCAGTAGGGGCCTTAGCCCCGAGCGGAAGCGTCCCGTGCCGCGTCGGCCGGGGCGCCGAAGGGGGCTGCCGTCAGGCGGACGCGTCCTGGCGTTGCTCCACCGGGAGGAGCGCGGCGCGCAACCGGTCGGCCGAGACGCGCCAGTGCGCGTGGAGCGCGCCGTCGATCAGCACCACGGGGATCTTCTCCGCCCACAGCTCGTAGAGTGCGCGGTCATCCAGGATCGAGACTCGTTCCACCACGACATCATCGGCAACTGCGGTCGGCAGGTCGGCCACGACCGCGTCGACGATCTCCTCGGCGACGTCGCACAAGTGGCAGCCGGGCTTGCCGATAACGGTCAGGGTGGTCATCCTTCGATCCTATGCAGGAGAGGATGCTCCGAGCGCGACCCGCGCCGAAGGTCAGCGCTCGACGTCGTAACCGGCGTCAGCCCACGCGGTGGTGCCGCCCTCGACGTTCGTCGCATCCATGCCGCGCGCGGTGAGCGCCTCCACGACGCGCGCCGAACGCCCGCCCAGCTGGCAGATGACGTCGAAGGGCCCCTCGGGCAACTCGTCGAGATGCTCGCCCAGGGTGGACATCGGCACATTGACGGCTCCGGGGACGTGCCCCGACGCGAACTCGTCGGCCTCGCGCACGTCGATGAGCGGGACGCCCTCACGTTCGCGTAGCTGCTGGACAGAGATCGACTGCATGGCGGCTCCTAGAAGGACGATCGCGGATCGGGCACGGCCAACACGAAGCGCCCGTCACGGAGGACAGGCGCTCGGTGCTGTGGCCGTCTACTTCTTGTTACGGCGCTGGTGACGTGTCTTGCGAAGCAGCTTGCGGTGCTTCTTCTTCGCCATGCGCTTACGGCGCTTCTTGATGACAGAACCCACGGGAAACCTCACAATGTCAGGGGTCTGGGTGCCGTTCGCCGGCTCCCGGGTATACGAGGCGCAGAAAAAGGCCTCGGATCAGTCTAGCCGACGTCCGAGACCGGCCGTTGCATGGCGGCGATCACTGCCGACTCCGGCACGCGATAGCTGCGACCGAAACGCACCGCGGGGAGCTCCCCCGCGTGGACGAGCCGGTACACCGTCATCTTGGACACGCGCATCAGCTCGGCGACCTCGGCGACGGTGAGGAAGCGGACGTCCGGCAACTCGGCCATGGCCGTTCCTTCCTTCGCGGTGTGCTGACGACACTCTAAGGCGTCGGCGCGACGCGTGTAAACCGGCGGGGCTGCTGTGGCCGGTGGGATTACGCGCGCGAAGGCACGCCGGCGTTCTCAGCGGATGCTGAACCATTCTCAGCGGACGCTGAACGGTGTCATGCCGTGCGCATAATCCGCCCCGGCATAGTGGCGGCATGAACGACAAGAATGCAGCCGGACACAATCCGGCCCCTTCCCGCACCCCCGAAGACAGCACCCCCACCACCCCGGCCGCTTTCCTCGCCGAAGAACGCGCCGAAGGGCGCGCTGAGGGACGCGCCGAGGAGCGCGCCGAGGAGAACCGCGAGGCCAAGAGCCGTTCGTGGCCCGTCATCACCGCCGCGGTCGCGGGCGGTCTGGTCGTCGCCGGACTCGCCTTCGGCGGCGGCGTCGCGACCGGGTGGAATCTCGGCCCGGCCCAGACCTCCGGCTTCGAACTCAGCGACGGCGGCGCCGACACCGAGCAGCGACCCGGCCCCGGCCAGGAGGGCCCGAGCGATCAGGAGGCCGGTCCCCGCTCCGGCGAATCCGATGAGGGGAACGACTCCCGGCCGGGCCCGCGCGACCGCGACGGTGGCGGACGAGGCGACGGCCCAGGACCGCGTGACGGGTCCGGTCCGCGCGACGGCGACGGCGACGGCCCGCGCCACGGCGACGGCCCGCGCGACGGGACCGACTCGCACGAGGACGCTCCCACGGACGAGCAGGACGGAACCGACCCGGACGACGAGGGCGACTCCACCGACGCGGCCGCCTGAGGCGTCAGCGGCCCGGCAGCTTGCGCAGGGCCGCAGCCACCGCGTGTTTCGCCGAGGCGGCGGCGCGCCCGACCACGTCGGCCGCGTACGCCGCCGTCTCCGGCAGTGCCACGGCGGCCGGCGGGTCGATCGTGAAGAAAGGCACGAGCCAATCGTCGATCTCATCCAGCGGCGCGGTCTGGATGCTGTAGTAGCGGTGCTGCCCTTCCTCGCGCACCGACACGAGCTCGACATCGCGCAGCACCTTCAGATGCTTGGAGACCGTGGGCTGGCTCACCCCGAGCGCCTGCACGATGTGCGACACGCTGGTGCCGTCCTCACCGGCCAGTGATCGGTCGAGGAGAAGCTGGAGGATGTCGCGACGCGTGCGGTCTGCGATCACGTCGAAGATGTCCGCCATGGCTTCAGATTAGTCGCGCTCGCGCCGGAGTACCATGAGCGAGGTCCACGGAGCGAAGGGGGCGACGTGATGGCGTCAGCGCTGGCGCGGTCTCGCGGACGCCGCGGATGGCTCCCGATGCTCGAACAGGGCTGGGATCGCCTGCGCAACATCACGACGTCGTCGCCCGCGCGATTCGCCGTCGTGGTGTTCGCGATCCTGATCCTCCTGTTCACGCTCATGCTCTCCCTGCCGGCAGCCGCCGCGGACGGGCGGCGGACGCCGTTCGCCGACGCCCTGTTCACCGCGGTGTCGACGATCTGCGTGACCGGCTTGGCCACCCTCGACATGGCGAGCCACTGGTCGGCCTTCGGACAGGTCATCATCTTCATCGGCGTCAACATCGGCGGGATGGGGGTGCTCACCCTCGCCTCCGTGCTGGGCCTGGTGATCTCCCGCCGGCTCGGGCTGCGCGCCAAACTCATCGCCGCGAGCGACACGAACCCCATGCGCGCCCACGCCGGACCGGTGAACGAAAGCCAGACCGTGCGCCTGGGGGAAGTGGGACAGCTTCTGGTGACCGTCGCCCTGTCCACCCTCGTCATCGAGGGCGTCGTGGCGGTCCTGCTGTACCCCACGATGCTCCTGGCCGGCGTCGACCCGCTCGTCGCCCTGTGGGAGGCGCCCTACTACGCCGCCATGTCGTTCACGAACACCGGGTTCACGCCCAACCCGGGCGGACTGGCGCCCTTCGCCGATGACTACGCGATGCTGACGATCCTGATGATCAGCGTCTTCCTCGGCAGCATCGGCTTCCCCGTCATCTACACGCTGTGGAAGCACTACTGGCACGTGCGCCGGTGGTCGCTGCACGCGAAGCTGACCCTCATCACGACCGCCGTCCTCTTCGTCCTCGGCGCCGGCGCCTTCGTCGCTCTGGAGTACGACAACCCCGCCACCTTCGGATCGATGGACGCGTGGGACACCACCTTCCAGGCTTTCTTCCTGTCCGCCATGACGCGCTCGGGCGGATTCTCCGTCGTCGACATCGGGGAACTCAACGGCTCGTCCCTCGTGGTCGGCAGCATGCTCATGTTCGTGGGAGGCGGGTCGGCCTCCACCGCCGGCGGAATCAAGGTGACCACGCTCGCGGTGCTGGCGCTGGCGGTCTTCTCGGAGGCGAAGGGCCGGTCTTCCGTGCAGGCCTTCGGTCGCCGCATCCCGAGCGACGTCCAGCGGGTCGCCCTATCCGTCGTGGCGTGGGGCGCGACGATCGTGGCGCTGTCGACGATCGTGATCGCGCAACTCACGAAGGACCCGATCTCGGATGTGCTGTTCGATGTGATCTCCGCGTTCGGGACGGTGGGCCTGTCCACCGGACTGACGGCGGGTCTCTCCGACCCGGCGGTCTACGTGATGGCCGCCACCATCTTCATGGGCCGCATTGGTACAGTGACACTCGCTGCGGCGGTGGCCGCGACATCCAGCACCCAGCTCTACTCCCTGCCCGTGGAAAGGCCCATCGTTGGTTGACCGCATCCGGGGCGACGCACCCGTCCTCGTCATCGGCCTGGGGCGCTTCGGCGCCGCCTGCGCCGGAGAGCTCGACCGTCTCGGCCGCGATGTGCTCGCGATCGATGCGGGCCTGGACCTCGTGCAGAAGTGGTCGGAGCGGGTCACCCACGCCGTGCAGGCCGACGCGCGCAACATCGACGCGCTCAAGCAGATCGGCGCGCAAGACTTCCAGGTCGCCGTGGTCGCGGTGGGGTCGCTCATCGAGGCGTCCGTGCTCATCACCGCGAACCTGGTCGACCTCAAGGTTCCGCAGATCTGGGCGAAGGCCGTGTCGCAGTCGCACGGCAAGATCCTCGCCCGTGTCGGCGCGAACCACGTCATCTACCCCGAGCGCGAGGCCGGCGAGCGCGTCGCGCACCTGGTGAGCGGGCGGATGCTGGACTTCATCCGCTTCGACGACGATTTCGTCCTCGCCAAGATGTACCCGCCGAAGTTCATCCGCGGTGTCGGCCTCAACGAATCCGGTGTGCGGACGAGGTACAACGTGACCGTCGTCGGTGTGAAGAGCCCGGGCCGCCCCTTCCGCTACGCGGAGGCGAACACCGTCGTCACGAACCACGACCTCATCATCGTGTCGGGGACGAACTCCGACATCGAGCGCTTCGCCGCACTCGACCGCTGAGCCGTCGCGGCGGTCAGTCCCCGGCGGTCAGTCCCCGGCGGCGAGTTCCCGCGCGCGGGCCAGGGCAGCATCCGTCGCCCGTGCGAAGAGGCCGGCGAGGTCGGCGTCCTGCAGGACGGCGATCGCCCGCTCGGTCGTGCCCTTGGGACTCGTGACGCGGCGGCGGAGCTCCCCCGGCTCCTCGCCGGATGCCTCCAGCAAGGAGGCGGCACCGATGAAGGTCTGCTCGGCGAGCAGCCGCGCCTCCGGCTCGGCGAACCCCTTCGCCACGGCGGCCTTGGTGAGCTCCTCCACCAGCAGGAAGACGTACGCGGGACCAGACCCGGAGATCGTGGAGAGCGCGTCGACCTGCGACTCCGGAACCTCCACCACCGCTCCCACCGTCTCGAACAGGCGCCGCACGACGGCGATGTCGCCGGGGGATGCGGCGGAGTCCCCCGCGATCCCCGTCACGGCCTTGCCGACCACGGCCGGCGTGTTCGGCATCGAACGGAACACCACCGCGCGCGGGCCGAGGATGCCGGTGAACGTCGCGATCGGGACGCCTGCCGCCAGGCTCACCACGAGCACCCCGTCGCGGAGGTGCGGCGCGATCTCGCGGAGGAGATCGGGCACCATCGCCGGTTTCACCCCGATGAGGACGACGTCCGCGGCTGCCGCGGCTGCGGCGTTGGCGCCCGGCTCGTCCTCGAGCGCGACGCTGGTCACCCCGGCCTGCCCGGCGAGCTCGGAGGCCTTGGCCCGCGTGCGGTTCGTCGCGGTGATCGACGGGGCGGCACCTGAGCGGACGAGGCCGTGCAGGATCGCGCCACCCATGGAACCCGCGCCGAGGATCGCGATGGCGGGCAGGGAATCGGGGTGCGGAACGCTCATGGCGCCATCCTATGAGGGCCGTTTGGTTCAGTCCTGACGTGGTTCGCCCCGGTCCAGGGCGACCTACGCCTTCTACACGGGGCAGGAGCCGCCCCAGGGCTGAGCCGCCCCGCGTTCCGTCGCGCGAGGGCCGGAGATATAGTCGAGTCGCGGGCGTCCCGGCACCCGCGAGGAAGTGCGGAGGATCCCATGACGACCCTTTTCGACGGCATCACCTCGCGCCGCCTCGAGACATCGCGGTTGAGCGTCAATGTCCTGGAGCGGGCGGCGGATGACCCGGCCACCCCCGCCGAGCGGACCGTCGTCTTCGTGCACGGCACGGTCGGGTCATCCCTGTTCTGGCAGGAGATCCTCCAGGATCTGCCCGGTGACCTGCGTGTCATCGCGGTGGATCTGCGCGGCTACGGCGGCACGGAGAACGTTCCCGTCGACGCCACGCGCGGCGTGCGGGACTTCAGCGACGACCTCGCCGCCACCATGGAGGCCCTCGGGCTCCCCTCGGCGCACCTGGTCGGCTGGTCGCTGGGCGCCGCCGTCATCCTGCAGTACGCGCTGGAGCACCCCGTCCTCTCCCTCACGCTCGAGGCGCCGATCTCGCCGTACGGTTTCGGCGGTACGCGCCGGGACGGCTCCCGGATCACCGAGGACGATGCCGGAACCGGCGGCGGGATGGTGAACCCCGACTTCGTGCGGCGACTGGATGCCGGCGACACCGGCGACGACGCGGAGACCTCGCCCCGGAGCGTGTTCCGTGCCGCCTTCGTGGCGAGCGGTTACGTCACCGAGCACGAGGACGTGTGGGTGAGCGCGATGCTCGGCACATCCACGGCAACGGGAAACTACCCCGGCGAGATCGTCCGCACGTCCACGTGGCCGGGCTTCGCCGCTGGAGCGACCGGCGTTCTCAACGCGCTCGCACCGAAGTACTTCGACGTCTCGGGTATCGTCGGCCTCGCCGACAAGCCCCCCGTCCTGTGGGTGCGCGGGGAGGTGGACGCGATCGTGTCGGATGCCTCGATCTACGAGCCGAACGACCTCGGCCTCCTCGGGATCCTGCCCGACTGGCCGGGAGACGATGTCGCTCCGCCGCAGCCCATGGTGTCGCAGACCCGCGACGTGCTGGACGCCTATGCGGCGGCAGGCGGGGAGGTCACCGAGGTGCTCCTCCCGGGCGTGGGACACAGTCCGCATCTGGAGGCCCCTGCCGCGTTCCGCCACGCGCTGCTGACGCAGATAGGCTACGTCGGTACCCCAGCAGACCCGGCCCCGTCGACGGAGGCCATCATCATCCGATCGGCGGACTGAGTATGAGTGCAACCGGCGGAAACCGCGCGATCATCGCGGCGTTCCTGGCCAACATGGGAATCGCCATCGCCAAGTTCTTCGCGTGGTTCCTCTCGGGCTCCGCGTCGATGCTCGCCGAGGCGATCCACTCCCTCGCCGACTCCGGCAACCAGTTGCTCCTGCTTCTGGGCGGACGCCGGGCGCGGCGTGAGGCCGACCGCGAGCATCCGTTCGGCTACGGCCGCGAACGGTTCGTGTACGCGTTCGTCGTGTCGATCATCCTGTTCTCGGTCGGCGGGCTGTTCTCGATCTACGAGGGCATCGACAAGCTCACGCACCCCCACGAACTCGAGAACGTCTGGATCCCGATCGCCGTGCTCGTGGTGGCGATCGTTCTGGAATCGTTCTCGCTGCGAACGGCCGTGCGAGAGAGCAACCACGTGCGGTTGCCGGGCCAGTCATGGGTCCAGTTCGTCCGCCACTCCAAGGCGCCCGAACTGCCCGTCGTCCTGCTGGAAGACATCGCCGCCCTCATCGGCCTCGTCTTCGCCCTCGGCGGGGTGGGGCTCGCCGCCCTGACGCACAACCCGGTGTTCGACGCCATCGGCACCCTGATGATCGGGACGCTCCTCATCGGCGTCGCGATCGTCCTGGGCATCGAGACGAAGAGTCTCCTCGTCGGAGAGGGCGCCACCGACGCCGACCACGACCGCATCGTCGAGGCGATCCAGGACGGACCCGAGATCGACCGCGTCATCCACATCAAGACGCTCTACCTGGGGCCCGATGAGCTGCTCGTCGCCGCGAAGGTGGCTCTCCCCCACGATGAGCCGCTCGCCGATGTGGCGGCACGGATCGACACCGTCGAGCAACGCATCCGCGCGGCCGTGCCGGTCGCCCGGGCGATCTACCTCGAGCCGGACGTGGACCGCACCGCCGTCACCGGCGGCCTCCCCACCGGTGGTGCTGTGCCGGCCGAGGGAGAACCCGGCACGGTCGGCGCACCGTGACCTGCCGCCCCTGACACACTGGCACGGTGGAGTACTGCATTTTCACCGAGCCGCACCTGGGCGCAACGTACGGTGACCAGCTCGCCTTCGCCGAGGCGACCGAGCGCCTCGGTTTCACGGGATTCTTCCGTTCCGATCACTACCTCGCCGGTTCCGGCGCCGGGCTTCCCGGGCCGACGGACGCGTGGACGACCCTCGCCGGGCTCGCGCGAGAGACGTCCCGCATCCGCCTGGGCACCCTCGTCTCGCCGGTGACGTTCCGGCTGCCCGGACCTCTCGCCATCCAGGTGGCTCAGATCGACGACATGTCGGGCGGGCGGGTCGAGCTCGGCCTCGGCGCCGGATGGTTCACGCGCGAGCACGAGGCGTACGGCATCCCGTTCCCCGACAAGCGCTTCGGCCTCCTCGAGGAGCAACTGGAAATCGTCACCGGGCTCTGGCGCACACCCGTGGGCGACTCCTACTCGTTCTCGGGCTCCGGCTATCGCCTCACGGAGGCTCCCGGGCTCCCGAAGCCGGTGCAGCGACCGCTCCCGATCATCATCGGCGGCGGCGGTAAACGACGCACCCCGGAGCTCGCGGCCCGCTTCGCCGCCGAGTACAACCTGGGGTTCCCCACCGATGATCAGATCCCCGAGCGCATCCGGAATCTGCACGCGGCCTGCGAGCGCGTCGGTCGCGACCCGGGCACGGTGCGCCTCTCGATCGCGATGTCGACGATCGCCGGTGCCACCGATGACGAGGTCGCCCGTCGCGCCGCACGCATCGGGCGCACCCTCGACGAGGTGCGCGACGGAACCAACATCGTGGGAGGCCCGGACGAGATCGCCGACCGGGTCGCGGTGTACCGCTCGCACGGCATCGAGCGCGTGTACTTCCAGCTGCTCGATCAGCAGGACGTCGAGCACGTGGAGTTCCTGGGCGAAGAAGTCCTGCCGCACCTCCCCCGCTGACCCCCTTCCCCCGTCGAGTCGCCAGCAAACGCGCACGTCCGCGCCGAAACCGGACGTTTCCTGGCGAGTCGACGGACTGCGCGGGTCAGCGGCGCTCGGCGAAGAAGCGCTGCAGCAGGGCAGTGGATGCGGCCGCCTCGACACCGGCGACGACCTCGACGCGATGCGGCAGCCGGCGGTCGCGCACGATGTCGTAGACCGAGCCGGCGGCGCCGGCTTTGTCGTCCCACGCTCCGAAGACGAGCCGCGGCACGCGCGCCTGCAGCACCGCCCCCGCGCACATGACGCACGGTTCCAGCGTGACCACGAGCGTGCAGCCGGCCAGGTGCCACGTGCCGAGGGATGCGGCGGCCTCGCGGAGGGCGACGATCTCGGCGTGCGCCGTCGGGTCGTGACGGAGTTCGCGGACATTGCGTCCCTCGCCGATCACGGCGCCCGCCGCATCCATCACCACTGCCCCTACCGGGACGTCGCCGTGAACGCCCGCTTGGGCGGCGAGGACGATCGCGCGACGCATCGCGACGAGGTCGGCGGGCGGGACGGTCATGCGGCTCCGGGAATGCGGACGGGGTCGAAAGGATAGATTGAGCCTATGCGTGTGCACGTCGCCGACCACCCCCTGATCACCCACAAGCTCACGGTGCTGCGCGACGCGCGTACGCCGTCGCCGGTGTTCCGGCAGCTCACGGAAGAACTCGTGACGCTGCTGGCCTACGAGGCGACGCGCGGCGTGCGCGTCGAGCCGCGCGAGATCCAGACTCCCGTGACCACCACGACGGGCGTCCGCATCAGCGAACCCCGCCCCATCGTCGTCCCGATCCTGCGGGCAGGACTGGGGATGCTGGATGGGATGGTGAAGCTCCTCCCCACCGCCGAGGTCGGATTCCTCGGCATGGTGCGCGACGAGGAGACGTTCGAGCCGACCACCTACGCCGAGCGCTTGCCCGACGACCTCAGCGACCGCCAGTGCTTCGTGCTCGACCCGATGCTCGCCACCGGCGGATCGCTGGGCGCCGCGATCGACTTCCTCTTCCGCCGCGGTGCGCAGGACGTCACCGCGATCTGCCTCCTCGGCGCACCCGAGGGCGTCGCCGCCATCGAGAAGCAGGTCGCCGGCCGCGACGTGACCCTCGTGCTCGGGGCGCTCGACGAGCGACTCGACGAGAAGGGGTACATCGTCCCCGGGCTCGGCGACGCCGGCGACCGCCTCTACGGCACGGTCTGACCCGCCCCCTTCACCGAGAAACGACGATCCGGACGAGAAACACCGCGGCGCGGGGTTTCTCGTCCGTTTTGTCGTTTCTCGCGGGGCGGGCGGGCGGGGGGGCGGGCGGGGGGCCGGGCGGGCGGGTCAGACGGCGACGAGGGACGGGGCGGGGGCGGATGCCCCGACCAGACGCGCGAAGGCGCTCAGGCGCGCGACGCCCTCGGGCGTGCGCGGGAGGTCGTCGAGGAGCCCCGGCGAATACACGAGGTACGCCGCCTGCATCGCGCGTGACAGGGCGACGTTGATGCGGTTGCGCAGCAGCAGGAACTCCGGGCCCCGCGGCGCATCGCGGCCCGACGATGCCGCGAGCGACACGATCGCCACGACCGCCTCCTGACCCTGGAAGCGGTCGACGGTTCCCACGGGCACCGTCGGGAACCCGGCCTCGCCGAGCGCATCCTCCACCGCCACCTGCTGCGCGTTGTACGGGGTGACCACGATGATGTCCTCCGGGCGGAGCGGACGGGGCGGCAGCATCCGCACCGTCCCGTCATCGTCGACCTCGGTGGCCGTCCACGCGCGGCCGACGAGGCCGGAGACGATGCGCACCACTTCGGCGGCCTCCTCGGGGGAGCACGTGGCGTTCCCGGTGTGCCGGAGCGGCACGGGGTGGACCCCGGGTTCGACGCCGTCGAGGTCGCGGAGAGCCGTGGAGGGATGCGACGCGAGCTTGCCCTCGTACGACAGGCGCGACACGGGGCCGGCCACCCGCGGATGCATCCGCCATGTGCGGGAGAGGAAGTGTCCGTACTCCGGCGACACGACCTCGGCACCGTCCATGACCCAGCCCAGAGCCGACGTGTCCACCGGCTCGGGATGCGTGCCCTGACTCACCTGGGGAAGCTGCTGCGGATCACCCAGGAGCAGCAACCGGGGAGCGGCCAGCGACACCGCGATCGTGGAGGCCAGTGAGAACTGCCCGGCCTCGTCGATCACGAGGAGATCGAGGCTTCCCCGGGGGACGCGGCCCTCATGGCTGAAGTCCCACGCGGTCCCGCCGACGACGAACCCCTCCGCGGCGTGCGCGGCGGTGAAGGCGGCCAGGCCTCCCTTGGGCAGAGCCGTGAAGGAGGGCGAGCCGTCCGGGTCTTTCGGCGTCTTCCCGACGAGCGCGGCGGGCACCCCGGCGGTGACCACGCGGTCGAGCATGTGCTCGACGACCGCGTGCGACTGGGCGACGACGCCGATCTTGAATCCGCGCTCGGTGATCAGCCGCGCGATGACGTGCGATCCGACGTAGGTCTTCCCGGTACCCGGAGGTCCCTGCACGGCGAGATAGCTGTGGTCGAGGTCGGCCACGCTCCGCACGATCGCCGAGACGTCGTCCCCCGACCCCGGCACGAGCGCCGCCGGGTCGACCCGCGGCGCGAGGGTGCGGGGCGGTCGCCGCAGGAGGATGTCGGTGGCCGCGTCTCGCGGGAGCACCGGCGCCGCGGCGAGGGCGGCGTCCGCCCACGCGTCGATCGCGGCCTGCTGGTTGCCGGCGCGCGGCGGGGCGGCCGGGGTGAGGGCGAGCGGCAGCTCCGACCAGGTGAAGCCCTCCACCGCCGTCTCCTCGATGACCGCGCCGTCATCCAGCACCTCGATGACCCGCACCCACTTCGCGGCGTGGATCCACCGCGGGCGCGGCTGGTACGGGAAGGGTGCGGGCAGCTCGTAGAGGGCGAACGGCTCGCCGCCGGTGCTCAGGCGCGTACCCGGTGCCACCTCACCCCGCAGCTCCACGAGGCGGCGCTCGGCACCCTTGCCCGACTCGGGGAAGTGCCAGTCCTCCACCACGCGCGACCGCGCGGCGTCCACGACCACGACGTCGCGCGCGTCCTCCCACACCGACACCGGTTCGCGCAGGCGCAGGAAGTGCGTGGCCCAGAACGATTTGGCCTCCCGCGGGTAGTAGTCGATCGCCGCGGCACCCAGACGCAGGGCGCCGGCCGCGGTGTCGGGGGCCTCGGCGGCCCAGCGCTGCAGAGCGGTCGCGCGGGGCGACTCGGCATAGGTCACCTCGTCGGGGTCGAGGCCGCGGGCCGGACGCAGCCCGGCCTCGCGCGCGCGGTCGACGAGCCAGTCGCGCAGCCGCCGCGTCGAGACGCAGTCGTAGCGGTTGTAGTCGGCGAGGTCGGCCAGGACCGCGTCGGATGCGGCGGCGTCACCCTCGGCCGCGAGGGAGCGCGCTTCGACGTAGCGGACGATCGAGTCATCCCCCCGCTGGACGTCCGAGGTGCGCACCTCGTCACCCATGTACAGCGGCTCGAGCTTCTTGATCGAATACGACCGGGATCCCACCCGCAGTGCTCGCCGCACGATCGGATACAGGTCGACGAAGACGCCCTCGCGCAGCAGCCGGTCGACGTCCGCCTCGCGGACGCCGTAGCGTGCGGCCATCGTCAGCAGATGGGTGGGCTCATACGGCGCGTAGTGGTAGATGTGCATCTCCGGATGCTGCTGCCGGCGCAGGGCGATCAGATCGAGGAAGCGTTCCAGCGCCGCCTTCTCCGCGGCGAAGTCGTGGGCCCACAGCGCCGAGTACTGCTCCTGCATGTCGACCCACCCGAACAGGTAGTCCAGGCCCCACTGGGTGCCCTCCCCCTCCGTGTACAGGGGGTCGCCCTCGAAGTCGAAGAAGAGGTCACCGAGATCCGGACGCGGGAGGGCACCGAGCGCTTTCGGGGCGACGACCTCGTACACCGGGATGACCGGGCCGGTATCACCTTCGGAGCCCGCAGAGCCGGCATCCGGTGCGGGGCTCTGCAGCTGGAGCCGCGCCTGCGTGCGCAGCGAGGAGAAGGTGTCGACGCTCATGCCCGACGGTGGTTCGGACGCGGCGGCGAGCTCATCGATCGTCGCGACTCCGGCCGCCATCAGCCGCGCCCGCTGCACGGGTCGCATGCCGGCCACCAGGAGAAGATCACGCGCCGCGACGACCTCGAGCTCGCAGGTGGCGCAGCGGCCGCAGGCCACGACGCCGAGCTCTCCGCGCTCATCGCCCCACGCGATCGGCTCGCCGGCGGCGCCGAGATCGACGCGGCGGTCCGCGATCAGCGCACGCAGGCGGCTGCGGCGAAGCTCGAAGACGGGCAGCAGGTCGTCCACCGCATGCGCGCTCACGGTGCCGTCCCCCAGGAGGAGTTCGACGCGGTCGGACCGCGGCACCCCCAGCCGATCGAGCTGATCGACATATGCCGCGAGCTGCATGAGGGCGGTCACTCGGGCGTGCCGGGCGAGCTTGGTGTCTTGAACGAGCCACCGCGGCGGTTCGCCGGGGCTGGTCGCGTCGCGCACGAGGAAGTCGGCGAATCCGACGAACTCGTCGGTGGCGAACGCGGCCTGGTAGACGACGTCCGCGTCCGAGGCCAGGGCCGCCCGGGTGCGGGAGACCGCGTCGGCGAGGCCGGCCGCATCCGATGATCGCGTCTCGGGAATCTCGACGACCCCCGCACCGAACGTTTCGCGATAGGCCTCGAGGGTGCGGCGTTCGTGGACGGTGCCCAGACGCCCGGCGCGCTCGAGCGTGGGGTCGTCCGGCTCCTCCACCGCCGCCACCCGGCCGAGCTTCGCCTCGATGGCGCGCAGCCACGCGAACTCGCACTCGGCGGCCGCCTTCAGGTCGCTCGCGCTCCAGACGATCCGGCCTTCGTCTTCGATATACCGCATGTTCCCCTTTTCCGTCTTCGACCCTAACCGCGGCCTCCGACGTTCCCGCGCGCGTCAACCCCGGCCCCCGGTACGACGCACCTGCCAGGATGGGGACGTGAGCACGACTCTCCCCTTCTCCAGTGCGTACCGGCACGGATTCGCCCGCGTCGCCGCGTGCACCATCCCCGTGTCGATCGCCGACCCCGCGACCAACGCCGAGTACGTCCTCGAGACGGCCCGCGCGTGCGACGCCGAATCCGTGGCGGTGGCGCTGTTCCCGGAGTTGTGCCTGACCGGCTATGCCATCGACGATCTCGTCCTGCAGGACCCCGTGCTGGATGCGGTGGAGGCGGCCGTCGAGCGACTCGTCGAGGCATCCGCGGATCTGTTCCCGATGCTGGTGGTCGGCGCACCGCTGCGGCACCGCAACCGCCTCTACAACTGCGCGCTCGTCATCCATCGCGGCGAGTTGCTGGGCGTCGCGCCGAAGTCCTACCTGCCGAACTACCGCGAGTTCTACGAGCGCCGCTGGTACGCCGCGGGCGACGACCAGGCGGGCGAGGTCATCCGCATCGGCGCACGGGAAGCGCCGTTCGGCCCCGACCTGCTGTTCGAGGCACGGGATGTTCCGGGCCTCATCGTGCATGCCGAGGTGTGCGAGGACGCATGGGTGCCCGTGCCGCCCTCCTCCGAGGCGGCGCTGGCAGGCGCGACCGTCCTGCTGAACCTGTCCGGGAGCCCCATCACCATCGGCCGCGCCGATGACCGCAACCTCCTCGCGCAGTCGCAGTCGCTGCGGTGCCTCGCGGCGTACGCCTACGCCGCGGCCGGCCACGGCGAATCCACGAACGACCTGTCGTGGGACGGCCAGACGATGATCTACGAGCTCGGGCAGCTCCTGGCCACCACGGAGCGGTTCCCCGACGGACCGCGCCGGAGCGTCGCCGACATCGATCTCGACAGGCTCCGCCAGGACCGCCTGCGTCAGGGCACGTTCGACGACAACCGCCGCACCTACGCGCCCGTCTTCCGCACCGTGCACTTCGAGCTGGATCCTCCCGCCGCCGACATCGGGCTCCGCCGCTCCCTCGACCGCTTCCCGTTCGTGCCCGATGACCCCGCCCGCCTCGCGCAGGACTGCTACGAGGCGTTCAACATCCAGGTCTCCGGTCTCGAGCAGCGTCTCACCGCGATCGGCGGGCCGAAGCCCGTCATCGGGGTGAGCGGGGGGCTGGACTCCACGCACGCGCTACTGGTGGTCGCACGGGCGATGGATCGCATGGGACGTCCTCGCAGCGACATCCTCGCCTACACGCTCCCGGGCTTCGCCACGAGCGACCACACGCGCGAGAACGCCATCGCGCTGGCGCAGGCCCTGGGCGCATCCATCGAGACCATCGACATCCGCCCGGCCGCCGAGGAGATGCTGCGCCAGCTCGGCCACCCCTTCGCCGCGGGCGAGCCGGTGCACGACGTGACCTTCGAGAACGTGCAGGCGGGCCTCCGCACCGACTACCTCTTCCGCCTCGCGAACCATCACGGCGGGCTCGTGATCGGCACGTCCGACCTCTCCGAACTGGCCCTGGGGTGGGCGACGTACGGCGTCGGCGACCAGATGAGCCACTACGCCGTGAACACCGGGGTTCCGAAGACCCTCATCCAGCACGTCATCCGGTGGGTGATCGGGGCGGGCGAAGTGGATGAGGCGAAGGACGTCCTGCAGTCGGTGCTCGACACCGAGATCAGCCCCGAGCTCGTCCCGGCGGGGCAGGACGGGAAGATCCAGTCCACGGAAGACCGCATCGGCCCGTACGCGCTCCATGACTTCACGCTCCACTCGGTGCTGCGCTTCGGTGTCCGCCCCTCGAAGATCGCGTTCCTCGCCCACCAGGCGTGGCGTGACGCGGACGCCGGCGAATGGCCGCCCGGTTTCCCCGAGGACGAGCGGTACGCGTACGACCTGCCGACGATCGCTCGGTGGCTCGAGGTGTTCCTTCAGCGGTACTTCGCGTTCGCCCAGTTCAAGCGCTCGGCGATCCCGAACGGCCCGAAGGTGTCGCCCGCCGGCTCGCTGTCCCCACGGGGCGACTGGCGCGCCCCCTCCGACGGCAACGCCCGGGCATGGCTGGCGGAACTGCACGCCGCCCTCCCCGACGTCTTCGCCTCCTGACGCCGCGAGAAACGACGATCCGGACGAGAAACGACGCGCGGCGGTGCGTCTCGTCCGGCCTGTCGTTTCTCGCGAGCGCGCTACTCGTGGAGGCCGACGCGGTCGGGGATGTCGAAGGCCAGACCGGGGAGCCATGACGCCGGCTCGGGCCAGGGGCGCGACATCGGCAGCGACGTGAGCAGGCGCTTCAGCGCCGCATCCCGGGGCGTGGTCGGAGCCGCTGCCGGCAGGATGCGCCGCGGAGCGCGGTGCCCGAGCGCCCCCAGCCACCAGTGCCGCCAGGTCTTCTCGGCCTGGTCGGGGTTCAGCACGATGTAGTAATCGGGCATGATCGCCCTGCCCGCGTCGAACTCCGCGAGCGCGGCTTCGACCTCCACCTCCAGCGTGCCGAGCGTCGCGCGCTCCTCGTACAGCTCCACCCACGCGGCCGCCACGTGCTCGAGCGGGTCGGCGTCGTGCACGATCCAGGGGGTGGATGCCGCGGCGATCCGCCGTGCGGCGAGTGCGGGTTCGGTGCCCTGCAGGCTGAGGGTCTCGACCCCTCTGAGCCCCTCGAGATTCTCCAGCGCATCGGCCGATGCGGCGCCGACGACGGCGACGATGGTTCCGGTCCTCGCTGTGTGCGCCATGCTCCACGGTACGACAGGATGCGCCGGAGCGGGCGGGAACCGCGCCGAAGACCCGCGAGGGCAGCGCGCAACCCTGAGCGCCCGGGCCGCGCCCGCCTCTAGCCTCGTGGCATGGACGGCTTCGCCGCGATCGATTTCGCCTTCGCCCGCGAGGTGCTTCAGCGGGGCATCGCGGGCGTGTACATCGTGGCGTTCCTCTCCAGCGCTGCGCAGTTCCGCGTCCTGCTGGGCGAGCACGGGCTGATGCCCGCGCCCCGACTGCTCGAGTGGGCGAGGACGTCGGAGCGGGGTCGGCGACTGCTCCACCCGACGATCTTCCGCTGGTGGCGCTATACCGACCGGCGCCTGGTGCTCCTGTGCGGTGCCGGGGTCGTGGTGGCCGCGGCCCTCGTGGCGGGGCTGCCGCAACTCGGGCCTCCGTGGGTGCCGATGCTGTGCTTCCTGTTCGTGTGGCTGGCGTACATGTCGATCGTCAGCGTCGGGCAGACCTTCTACGGCTTCGGGTGGGAGATGCTGCTCCTGGAGGCGGGGTTCCTCGCGGCGTTCCTCGGCTCCGCCGACCAGCCGCCTCCGACGACGGTGATCGTGCTGTTCTGGTGGCTGGTGTTCCGGCTGGAGTTCGGAGCGGGGATGATCAAGATCCGTGGCGGCTCCGAGTGGCGGGACTTGACCGCCCTGACCTATCACCACGAGACACAGCCGATGCCGGGTCCGCTCAGCCGGCAGGCGCACCTGCTTCCGCGCTGGTTCCACAAGATGGAGGTGCTGGGCAACCATTTCGCCCAGCTCGTCGTGCCGTGGTTCCTGTTCGCCCCCCTCCTCGGGGTGTGGATCCCGTGGCCGGGTTTCGCGTGGATCGGCACGATCGCGGGGGGCGTCGTGATCGCCACGCAGCTGTGGCTGGTGGCCACGGGGAACTTCGCCTGGCTGAACGTCATCTCGATCGTGCTGGCGTTCTCGGCCGTCAGCATCCCGGGGTCGGGCGAGCCGGCCGGCGTGCCGCTGTACTGGCTGATCGTCACCCTGGCCGTCACGGCGCTCTACGTCGTCCTCAGCTGGGCGCCGCTGCGCAATCTCGCCGCACGTCGGCAGCTGATGAACGCCAGCTTCAACCGCTGGAACCTCGCCAACGCGTACGGCGCCTTCGGAACGGTCACCAAGCGCCGCATCGAGTACGTCGTGGAGGGCACGCTGTCGCGCGATCCCGACGACCCGGATGCGACGTGGCACGAGTATGGATTCCGGGGGAAGCCCGGCGACGTGCGCCGCATCCCTCCCCAGGTGGCCCCGTACCACCTCCGGCTGGACTGGCTGATGTGGTTCCTTCCGCTGGGCCGGTCGCTCGAGGAGTGGTTCGAGGCGTTCATCGTCCGGCTGCTGGAGGCTGACCCGCGGATGCTGCGGCTGCTCCGGCACGATCCGTTCGACGGGCGCCGGCCGGCGTGGATCCGGGTCGTGTCCTACCACTACCGGTTCACCACGCGAGCCGAGCACCGTCAGACCCGCGCCGTGTGGCACCGGACGCCGGCGGGAACGGTGCTGGATCCGGTGGCTCTGCCCTCGAGGAGATAACCTGAGCGGGATGGAGAATGACCGCGCCGAACGACGCCCCCGTACCGCTGCCGTTATCGGCATCGTCGTGGGGGCGATCTTCCTCGCCCTCGGGGCTGCGGCGTTCCTTCTCGGCGGCGGCCCGATCGTGGGCGCCATCGCTCTGACCGGCGGAGTCCTGACCGTCGCCGCATCCATCTTCACGCTCGTCCGACCTTGAGGCCCGCCATGCTCCCTCCCGCAAACGACCCCAAGAAGCCGTCGCCCGCGCGCGTGGGCGTGTGGATCGTCGTCGCCGGAGTCGGTGTCTACATGCTCGCGTCCGGCATCATCGGAATCATCACGACCGGGGGGTGACTCGGACACGCGAGAATGGTCGGATGAGACTTCTCGTCGCCGCGCACGCGGATGAACTGACCGCGTTCGAACCCGAGCTCCCCGGCTTCGATCGACTCCTCACCGGCGTCGGCAAGCTCAAGGCGACCTATGCCCTCACGCGCGCGCTGGATGCCGCCCACTACGACGAGATCGTGGTGGTCGGCACCGCCGGCTCGGTCGATCCCGCTCTCCCGCCGGGGGTCTACGAGATCGACGCCACCGTGCAGCACGACGTGCAGAATCTCGACGGCGCCCTGGGGCAGCACGTCAGCCTCCCCACGCGCGTGACGGTCACACCAGGAGGCGTCACGATCGCCACGGGCGACTCGTTCGTCGACGACGCCGCCGTGGTGGAGACGATCCGGGGGCTGGGGGCGCGCCTGGTCGACATGGAGTCGTACGCGTACGCGTGGGTGGCCGAGCAGTTCGGCGTGCGCATCCGCATCCTCAAGGCCGTCTCCGACTCCGCCCAGGACGGTGCCACGGAACTGTGGGATACCGCCGTGATCGCGTGCTCGCGACAGCTGCGCGAGCGCATCCGGGAGCTCTACGGCGTCTGATCCCCGCCCGCCGGAGTCAGCGGTTCCCCTCTGCGGCGTCGCGAGACGAGATCAACCACGCCGGCGATGAGCGCCAGACCGAGGAAGACCCCGACTGAGATCATTCCGATCGCGTAGGCGTCGTGGAAGACGACGACATCGGGTTCGTTGCCGCTCTCCCGGTACACCGTCGCGTAGAACAGGGCGAGCGCCACGGCGGTACCGACGGCCGTGCCGATGCGCTGTCCGAGCTGCCCGATGGAACCGGCGACCCCTCCCTGGCGCACGGGGATGTCCGCGAGCATGAGCGTCTGGTTCGGGGAGATCACCAGCCCCGCCGCGAAACCGCCCACGACCATGACGGCCGTCATGACCCACGCCGTCCATTCGGGCGGGGTGAACAGCACGGTGAGGACGAGGCCGCCGACGCTGATCAGGAGGCCGAGGAGGCCCCACACCACGAGCGGCCGGCCGAGGCGGTTGACCAGCGCACCGCCGAGATAGGACGAGTAGGCCGAAGCGACGGCGAAACCGATCGTGACCATGCCCGCGAACACCGGCGCGAGGCCGAGCCCCGTCTGCAGATACAGCGTGCCGAGCAGGAACATCGCCGGTCCGGCGGCGAAGTAGGCCGCCGAGACCATCACGCCGTTGCGGAATGACGCGGCTCGGAAGACCGAGAATGGGATGAGGGGGAGCTTTCCGCGGGCGGCGTACCGCCGCTCCCACAGGAGGAAAAGGGCGACGAAGATGACGGATGCGACGAGGAACCACCACCGGCGGGGGTCGTCACCCGGTGAACCCGTCGTGAACAGGAACGGCCACAGAAACGCCAGCACCGTGAGCCCGAAGAGCACGACCCCCACCGGGTCGAGATCGAGCCGCCGGTGCGAACGCGTGCGCGTACTCGGCAGCATCCACGCCGCGAGGGCGATCACGATGAGGGCCAACGGCACGTTCATCCAGAAGATCAGACGCCACCCGTCGGTCTCGCCGCCCACCGCGATGAGCAGACCGCCGAGGGTCGGGCCGAGCGCGGTGGCGATGCTGATGGTCGCCCCGAAGAGCCCGAACGCGCGCCCGCGCTCGGCACCGACGAACAGCTGCTGGATGAGGCCGAGCACCTGCGGCATCTGGATGCCCGCGGCCACACCCTGCAGGAGCCGGAAGACGAGGAGATACCCGGCGTCGGGAGCGAGCGCGCACGCGAGGCTCGTGACGAGGAACAGCGACAGCCCGACGATGAACAGCATGCGCCGTGAGCGGAGGTCGCCCAGGCGCCCGGCCGGCACCAGCACGAGACCGAAGGTGAGGATGTACCCCGACACGATCAACTGCAGTTCGGTGGGCCCCGCGTTCAGAGCGGTCTCGATGACCGGCAGCGCGACGTTGACCTTCGTCAGGTCGAGGATGGTGAGCGCCGCGACGGACACCGCGATCCAGTAGGCGCGCCACCGGTGAGCCGCGGGCAATTCGATGTCACGTGTCGGCGGGTTCCCACCCCCGGGGCCGGTCGATGCTGAGGTGGGAGACATTCCTCCGAGGCTACTCCTGCGGGAGGTCGCGTCGCTCCGGCCCAGTCAGGCTCCGTCGCGGCTGCGGCCGAACATCCCTCGGAGCACGAAGAAGACGATGACCGCCACGATCGCCACGATGATGAGCTTGAAGGCGAAGGCGATCAACGAGAACAGCACATTCACCAGGATCCACGCGATCACGACGGCGGCGACGACGCCCAGGACGGTCCAGATCGTCGAGCTCTTCATGCCCTCAGCCTAGTGCGGCAGGGCTCAGGCGAGGATCCCGGCCTCCTGCCGGATGACGCTCGGCCCCTGGGGGGTCGCCTCCACGAGGAGCTGCGCCGGGAGCTGTTCCTTCATCGCCGCGACGTGGCTGATGACACCGACCGTCCGCCCGCCCTGGCGGAGTTCGTCCAGGGCGCGCATCGCCAGCTCGAGCGTGTCATCGTCGAGGGAGCCGAAGCCCTCGTCGATGAAGAGGGTGTCCAGGCGCATGCCGCCCGCCCGAGCCGTGACGACTTCGGCCAGTCCGAGCGCCAGCGCGAGGGAGGCCAGGAACGTCTCACCGCCGGAGAGCGACTGTGGCGGGCGCGCCTGCCCGGTGTAGGAGTCGAGGACCTCCAGCCCGAGGCCCGATGCCGCGCCGCGCGCCGCAAGTGCGTCGGAGTGCTGGAGCCGGTACCGGCCGGACGACATCTCGCCCAGGCGCAGGTTCGCCGCCGCGACGATCTCCTCCAGCTCGGCGGCGAGGACGAACGTCTCGAGCGTCATCCGGTGGGTGTTCGGAACGCGGCCGGCGACCGTGTTGGCCAGGCGCCCGACCACGGCCGCGCGCGTGCTGGTCTCGGCGACTCCCCGGTGGGCGGCGTCCGCCCGCTCGGCGAGGTCGCGCAACCGGGCGAGGAGGGAGGAGGACTCCGCCGCGGCCGATGCGGCCGCCGTCACGCGGCCGCGGGCGGCGGCGAGGTCTGCGCGCACCGGCTCCAGGTCGATCGGCTGCTCGGGCTGGTCGACGAGAGCGAGTTCGAGCTCGAGAAGGCGCCCGCGCTCGGCCCGCTCGGCGCTCTCGTGCGCGCTCACCTTCTCGTCCATGGCGGCTCGTTCGTCGGCGCGGCGCAGTGCCGCTCGCGCGTCGTCGACCTCGGCGAACACGGACGAAGCCAGCCGCGCGTCACGATCGGCGACCGCATCGGCGAGCACCTGGGCGCGGAGCGCACTGTCGGCGCCCGTCTCCGCGAGCGCGCGCACCAGCTCGCGACGTCGTTCGGCGTCGTCGCGACGCTCGGCGACGGATGCGGCATCCGCGCGCGTCGCCTCGACACGGGCGCGGAGCGCATCCGCGCGCTGCTCGGCCAGGGCGGCGTCCTGCCGGCAGCCGGCGGCCTCGGCGACCAGCGCCTCCCGCGCGGTGGCCGCGTCCGCGTCGGCGGCGGCCAGGCCGGCGCGTTCTGCCGCCAGCCGCTCGGCCTCCGCCACCCGCTCCTCGGCAGCCTCCAGCGCCGCACGCGCCTGTGCGTATGCGTGGTCGGCGTCGGCGCGGCTCCCGCTTCCCGCCCGCGCCGCGGCGGCGGCGTAGGCGTCGCTCGCGGCGCGCAGCGCCTCGGCGGCCCGGCGATCGGCGGCCAGCGCCGCATCCTTCACGCGTGCCGCGTCGTCGAGCTCCGCGTCGGTAACCGGATCATCGCTCGGCGGCGCGGGGTGCGGATGCTCCGCCCCTCCGCACACCGGGCACGGTTCGCCCTCCACCAGCTGTGCGGCAAGGTCCCCGGCCGCCGACGACAGGCGCCGCTGCAGGAGCGTCGTGTGCCGGGTCGTTGCGTCGGCCAGCGCCGTGCCGGATGCGACCGCGCGCCGTTCGGCCTCGCGCAGCGGCGCGACGAGCTCGTCGGCCTCGCGCGCGGCATCGCGCCGGCGGGCGGCCTCGGCCAGCAGCGCCTCCGCCGTCGCCCGGTCGGCGGCGGCCGGGGCGAGTGCGCGCAGCTCGGCATCCAGGCCCCGCAGGAGATCGGGCACCGCGGATCGCTGCGCATCGAGGGCGCTCACGGCGCGCTCCGCGTCGGCGGCGGCGGCTCTCGCCCGTGCGGCGTCCTTCTCGGCGGCGACGAGGTCGGCCTCGGCGACCAGGGCGTCCGTGCAGGCGGCCACGATGGCGGCCAGTTCGTCCTCCCGCGCCCGCAACTGCTGCTGCGTGGTGGCCGACTCCCCCGCGGCCATCCACGCCTCCGCGGCCGCGGTCGCCGCGGCCGCGCTCGTGGCGGCGGCGGCCGCGGCGCGATCGGCCGCGTCCAGGACCGCGCGGAGGTCCTCCGCGGCGCGCGCCCGCGCGAGGGTCTCCCTCAGCTCCGCGATGGCCGGCCCTTCGGCCTCGAGCCGCGCCAGGCGGTCCCGAGCCTCCAGCCGTTGGCGCTGCTGTTCGGCGAGGGCCACCGCGGCGCGCTCGCGATCGAGCGTCTCGTCGAGGGCGGCGTCGGCGGCGCGCTGCTCCTGCGCGGCCGCCTCGGCGCGGTAGGCCGCGCGCTCGACCGCCCGCACGACGAGACCGAGGCGCGCCGGCATATCGGCGGAGGGGTCGGCGTCGTCCTCGGTGAGCAGATCGACGCCCCGAGCCGTGCGCTCGGCCTCCTCCAGCAGCATCCGCACGCTCTCGCCCTCAGCGGCCAGGGCGGCCTCCGCGTCCTTGCGCATGCCGTCGAGGAGTGCCGCATACTCCTCGTACGTACGCGTGCCGAAGAGCGTGCGCAGCAGCGCCTGGCGCTCGTCGTTGCGGGCGAGCAGGAATCGGGCGAAACGGTTCTGGGCGAGCAGGATGACCTGGAGGAACTGCTGTTGCGTCAGCCCGACGATCTCGTCGAGATGTGCGGCGACATCCACCGGACGCGCCGCCACGCCCGTCCAGCGCGCGCCGTCGAACTCCTCGAGCATCGCGCGATGCGGCTCGGTCGTCATGCCGCCACCGCGCCGCTTCGGGCGCTCGTACTCGGGCGAGCGAGTCACGCGCCAGCGGCGATCTGCCGCGGTGAATTCCAGCACGACCTCGGTGGGGTCGTCGGGGTCGCAGTGATCGCTCCGCAGACGCCGCTCGCCACCGTCGTAGCGCGGCGTCCCGCCGAAGAGCGCGTAGCACACGCCGTCGAGCACGCTGGATTTCCCTGCCCCCGTGCGGCCGGAGATGAGGAAGATGCCGTCGGCGGCGAACGCGTCGAAGTCGACGACCTGGCGGTCGCGGAAGGGCCCGAAACCGGCCAGCTCGAGACGGTGCAGCTTCACGCCTGCACCTCCGCGACCGTGCGGCTGTCCACGACGTCGCGGATGAGGGCGCGCTCGGCATCGGTCGCGCCCTCACCGGCGCGCACGTGCGCCAGGAACGCCTCGAACAGCTCGACGTCGTCACGCGCCGAACGCACCCGACCGGCGTAGTCGCGGCCATCCGGTGCGGCCGCGCCGTCGGGGGTGTGCACCACCGTCGCGCAGAACGAGAAGCGCCGCTGCAGACGCCTCATCGGGTCGGTCTGCGGGGTGGGATCGGTGTACTGCGCGCACACCCACGCGTCTTCGTCGGCGGCGAACCGCGGGTCGTCGAGAAGTTCGTCGAGCGTGCCGCGCAGGGTCACGAGGCGACGGGGGACGGGGAGCGGAAGCCACTCCACCGCAGCCAGGCCCGTCGCATCCAGCTCGACGAGCCACGATCCGCGCGGCTTGTCGGCCTCGCCGAAACTGTGGTGCAGCGGCGCACCGGCGTAGCGCACCCGCTCCGACAGCTGCTGGCGCCCGTGGATGTGGCCGAGGGCGACGTAGTCGGGCCCGTCGAAGGCCGACAGCGGGACGACGTCCAGCCCGCCCTGGCGGATCTCGCGCTCCACCCCCGGTGTGGCCTCCACGCCGGCGGCGAAGCAGTGGGCGAGGGCGACGGATCGTCCCCCGCGCTCGGCCAGGTCGGCACGCACCAGGCTCATCGCGTGGATCATCGTCTGCGCTTGGCTGCGCAGTTCGACGCCCTCCCAGCGGTGGCGCACGATGGCCGGCTCGAGGTAGGGGATGCCGTAGAAGTGGACGGGGCCGTCGTCGTCGGCGATCGTGACGGGGGTGCCGACTCGGGCGGGATCGGTGACCACGGTGATTCCGTCGCGCAGGAGCGCCGACTGGAACCCCAGCCGCGCGGCGGAGTCGTGGTTTCCGCTCGTGACGATGATGCGGGCGCCCGCGCTGGAGATCGCGGCGAGCGTGTCGGTGAGGAGCGCGTAGCAGGCGGGTGCGGGCGCGGCGGAGTCGAACACGTCGCCGGCGAGGACGACGACGTCCACCTGCCGTTCGCCGACCTGGGCGACGAGGGCATCGAGCACGGTGCGCAGCGCATCGAGCGTGGCGTGCCCGTGGAAGGACCGCCCGATGTGCCAGTCGGAGGTGTGCAAGATGCGCATGCCAGCACGGTACGTGGCGCCACCGACATCGCCTCGGAGCCACCCCGCACCCCCGTCGACTCGCCAGCAAACGTACGGTTTCGCGCCCGAATCCCGCGGATGCTGGCGACTCGACGGGACGCGCGCGCGCCACACGACGGAAACACGACGCGGCTAGCCTCGGGGCGTGGATCTGCCCGACGTGTGCGTCGTCTACCTCCTCCGTGATCGCGTGGACGGGGGGCTCGACGTGCTCCTCGGCTACAAGCGCCGCGGACTCGGGCTCGGCCGCGTCGTCGGCATCGGCGGCAAGGTGGAGCCCGGCGAGAGCGTGCGGGACGGCGCCGTCCGGGAGATCACGGAGGAGACGGGGCTGCGGGTGGATGCTGCCCACCTCGTGCCGGCCGGAGTGCTCGACTACCTCTTCCCGGCGCGACCGGCCTGGTCGCAGCGCTCGCATGTCTTCACGTGCCGCCGGTGGGAGGGCGAGCCGGTCGAGACGGAAGAGATCGTGCCGGCCTGGTTTCCCGTCGACGGCATTCCGTTCGCCCGGATGTGGGACGACGCGGCACGGTGGCTCCCCGACGTCCTGCGCGGCGGATCGGTCAGCGCGACGTACACGTTCGGAGACGACCTCGCCACCGTCGTGGCGGAGGGGCCCCGCTCGGTCGCTTAACGCCGGACGCTCGCCGCCGACACCCGGTCAGGATGCAGCGGCGACGCGCGGTTCGTACCGGCCGGAGCGCTCCGCGCGGGCACGCGCCTTCGCGGCTTCCTCGTCGCGGTCCTTCGGCGGCGCGACGGCCACCAGGTCGTGGAGCAGGTGCTCGGTGGCATGCGCGATGTCGGCCACTGCCCGGTCGAACGCCTCCTGGTTCGCGCGGGAGGGCTTGGTCGTTCCGGCGATCTTCCGCACGTACTGCAGAGCCGCGGCGTGGATCTCATCCTCGGTGGCGGCCGGTGCGAAGTTGTGGAGGGTGTGGATGTTCCGGCACATGCCGCCACGGTACGCGCGTCGGGTCTCGGCATCCAGAGCCAGTAGCGTCGAGGGGTGGAGCCTGAACTGAGCGATGAGGCGTCGGTCAGCTCGTTCACCGCTTCTGGGTCGACCCTCGTGGCCGAAGCCCAGGGCGTCGGGGCGACGACGTTCGTGCTGGTGCACGGGATCGGCATGGGCCGTACTGTCTTCGCGGACGCGGCGCGGCACCTCCGCCGGCACGGCCGCGTGATCGCGGTCGACCTGCCCGGCTACGGCGAGGCCCCGGAACCCACCCGCACGCCCACGATCGAGCGGATGGCGGACCTCGTCGCCGCCTTTCTCCTCGCGCGCGTCTCTGGCCGGATCGTGATCGTCGGACACTCGATGGGCTCGCAGGTGGCGCTGGAGGTGGCCGCCCGCCACCCCGGCATCGTGTCCTGCCTCGTCCTGGCTGCCCCGACCGTCGACCGCCGCGCCCGCAACCTGGTCGTCCAGGGGTGGCGGCTCCTGCGCGACGTGGCGAACGAGCATCCGAAGGTCATCTTCGCCGGCGCCCGCGAGTACGTCCGCGCCGGGCCGCACCTGAGGCGCAAGTTCCGGGCGATGCTGGCGCATCGGCCGGAGAACACCCTTCCGCGGGTGAAAGTGCCGACGCTCGTGCTGCGCGGCGCGCACGATCCGGTCTGCCCGCGGGATTGGTGCCGCTTCGTCGCGGAGACGCTGCCCGACGGCCGGCTGGAGGAGATTCCCGACTGCGGACACGAGATGATGATCCGGGATGCGGCGCCCGCGGCAGCGCGCATCCTGGCGTTCACCACCGCCTGACACGCGGCGCGAGCAGAAAATATTGGCGTGCCGTGTCCACCGGTGTCAACGGTTAAAGTGTCGGACGCCCGGGCCGCTACGTTCCGAGGACCGAAGGCGACGACTGGCAGGGGGCAAGCCGTCCGACCGACGGTGAATGGGGCAGTTCGTGTCGGGAACGAATCGGACAGACGGAAGCGGACGGCGCGGCGGGTCGAGGAGGCGACGGCGCGCCATCGCGTCGACGTCGGCGGCTCTGGCAGCGGCGCTCGTCATCGCGGGAGCGACGCCGGCGTTGGCGGCACCGGGCGATCGCGCGGAGGCGGAGGGATTGTTCCTCTCGGGCTCGGGCGGCGCGGTGAACATCGACGCCCTGGCGACGCTCGAGGCGCCGTACAACGCCTTTCCGCCGGGTGGGGAGTCGAGTCAGGCGCTCGACGTGGCTGCGCTCGGACTTCTGGACCTCGGGCTCGGCGTCCAGCTCTTCGACGGCAATGACGTCGTAGAGCTGGGGGCTGTCGATCAGTACGCCCGGACGGACGCGACCGGGGCCTTCGCGTCCTCCGGCCTCATCGGAGCCGACGGCGCAATCGCGGCGGCCTCGGGCGATCCGGGTGAGAACACGACGGTGGATCTGACGCCGGTGCTCTCGGCCCTGGGTGCCGCGGATGTCCTCAGCAGCGCCTCGCTCGAGCTGGGTGCCCTCGCCGCCGAGGCGAGCGCCACCCGCACCACCACCGGTGCCACGATCGACAGCGACTACCAGATCGCGAGCGGTGAGCTCATCCTGCAGTCGCCCGCCCTCGCGGAGCTGTACGCGAGCCTGACCGCGGAGGTCGCAGATCTCGACGCCGCCGTCGAAGCACTGGACGTGGACGCGGCCGGGCTGCTCGGGGTCGTCTCCGACGAGCTCGGCGACCTGCTCGCGGGAGCGGTCGTGCTCGGGACCCCGACGGTCGAGGTGGACGTCGACCTGGGTGCCGCCCTCGCGGCCGCCGCGGCCACGCCCCTGACCGAGGACGGCGTGACGATCGTGCTGTCCACCGGCACCGTCATCCTGGACTTGGAGGAGCTCCAGGGCCTGAACGGTCTCGATCCGAACACCGTGCTGCTGAGCGATGCCGCGGTCATCTCCGCGATCGACTCGACGATCAGCGGCCTGCTGACCGGCATTCTTCCCTCGACGATCGAGGACGCGCTGAACGCCGCGTCTCTCGACATCGGGGTCGCGACCAGCCTCACCGTCGCCGGGGTGGCCCTGGGCGAACTGTCGATCGACATCGACGGCACGGTGGGCGGCTTCCTCGACCTCCCCGGGGCCGCGGAGCCCGCGGTGAGCGTGGCCGCGCCCGGACTGCCCGCGGCGATCGACCTCGACCTTCTCACCGGCCCGATCGAGGACTACGTGACGGCAACGCTGGTGCCCGCGGTGGGTGCCATCCTCGAGCCGGCCCTTGACCCCACGGCATTCGAGGCGTATCTCGACACCACCACGAGCGGGGCCGTGACGGCCCTCGCGCCGCTCCTCGGCGCGGTCAATGAGGTCGTGGAGATCACCGTCAACGTGCAGGAGGACCCTGGCACGTTCCGCAACCCCGCCGGGACGGATGCCGGGTCATTCACGCAGCGCGCGGTGCAGCTGCGGATCGCTCCCGACCTCGGTCCGAGCGTGATCACTCTGCGCCTGGCCTCGGCCACCGTGCGCGCCGTGGCACTGGCTCCGCCTGCCGGGCTCGCGATCGATCCGCCGCGCGGGCCGGTGACCGGCGGAACCCCCGTGACGATCACGGGAACCGGCCTCTCGGGCGTGACCGACGTGACGTTCGGCGGAGTGCCCGGCACGGAACTCCTCGTCAACTCGGACACCAGCCTGACGGTGGTCACCCCGGCGGGAGCAGCCCCCGGAGTCGTGACGGTCGCCGTCACGGGCCCGGACGGTACGAACACGTCACTCGTCTTCGAGTACTACCCCGTCACGGCCGTGACCGCCATTGCTCCCGATTCCGGCACGACGGAGGGCGGCACCGTGGTCACGATCACCGGCGTCTGCCTCACCGGTGCGACCGAGGTGCTCTTCGATGGTGTCGCCGGGACCGATCTCGACGTCGTCAGCGACACCCAGCTGACCGTCACCACCCCGCCGGGCACCGCCGGTCTCGCCGACGTCACCATCGTCAACCCGACCGAGTGCGGGAACGCGACGACCGAGGACGGGTTCACCTACGTCAACCCCGGCGCCCCCACCATCACGGGCATCGACCCCGACCGGGGCCCCGAGACCGGTGGCACGACGGTGGAGATCACCGGCGTCGACTTCACCGGGACGACGGCCGTGACCTTCGACGGCATCGACGCGACGGAGTTCGAGGTCATCAGTGACACGCTGATCAGGGCGGTCTCGCCGCCGCACGCGCCCGGCGGAGTCGACGTGATCGTGACGAACGCCGCCGGCGACTCGGCAGGGTTCGACTTCGAGTACTTCGCCGTCGCGGACATCTCGTCCGTCTCCCCCGACGCCGGTCCGGTGGCGGGCGGCACGACGGTGACGATCACCGGGTCGTGCTTCACGGGTGCCACCGCCGTGGAGTTCGACGGCATCGCGGCCACGAGCTTCACGGTCGTGAACGACACGACGATCACGGCGGTCGTCCCCGCCGGAGCGGGCGAAGGCGCGGTCGATGTGACCGTCGTCGGCGCGGGCGATTGCGGCACGGCGGAAGCGCCCGACGCATTCGAGTACTTCCTGCCTCCGGTCGTGACCGATCTCGACCCCGCACAGGGGCCGGAGACCGGCGGCACGCCGGTGACGATCATCGGCTCCGGCTTCGCCGGCACGACGGATGTCACCTTCGACGGCATCTCCGCAGGCACGGTCGAGGTGGTCAGCGACACGGAGATCCGGGTCGTGGCACCGCCGCACGCGCCGGGCCCCGTGACGGTCACGGTCGTGCACCCCGGTGGCGACGTCGATGCCGGCGACTTCCTGTACCTCAACGTGCCGAGCATCGCCTCGCTCACGCCGAACCAGGGACCCGAGGACGGCGGCACGGTGGTCGTCATCACCGGTGAGGGCTTCACCGGTGCGAGCGGCGTCACCTTCGACGGGGCGCCCGGCACGGTCTTCACCGTCGACAGCGACACGCAGATCACGGTGACGAGCCCGGCGCACGTCCCGGGGAACGCCGCCGTCGTGGTGACGCACCCCAACGGCGACGCGCCGCCGCTGTCGTTCGCCTACATCGAGGGCACCGAGGTGGACGCGGTGACGCCTCCGGGCGGGCCGTTCGCCGGCGGGAACACGGTCGTGATCACGGGCGACTGCTTCACCGGCGCCACGGGGGTATCGTTCGGCGGCGTGCCGGCGACATCCTTCACCGTCGACAGCGACACCCGGATCACGGCGACCGTTCCGGCGGGCGCCGGCATCGTGGATGTCACCGTGGAGGGTGCCGACGCGTGCGGGACCGACACGCTTCCCGATGCCTATGAGTACACCGATGACCCGGTGATCGGGACGATCGATCCCGCGGCCGGGCCCGAGACCGGAGGAACGGTGGTGACCATCACCGGCGTGAACTTCACGGGCGTCACCGGCGTGACCTTCGACGGGGCTCCCGGGACCGGGCTCGTCGTGGTCAGCGACACGGAGCTGCGGATCACCGCTCCGGCGGGTACGCCCGGCACCGCGGATGTCGTGGTCACCGGCCCGGCCGGAAGCAGTGAGGCGGGCGTGTTCACGTACACGCCGGTGACCGCTGTGGACTCCGTCACGCCGGGGAGCGGCCCGACCGGCGGCGGCACCACGGTGACCATCACCGGCTCGTGCTTCACGGGAGCTACGGCCGTGCTCTTCGGTGGCACCGCGTCGCCGAGCTTCACGGTCATCAGCGACACGGAGATCCGCGCGACGGCACCGGCGCGGACGACCACCGGTGCGGTGACCGTCAGCGTGGTCGGCGGCGGCACATGCGGCACCGGCTCCCTGGCAGGCGGCTTCGGCTACTTCCCCGGGCCGGCGGTGCTTCCGGCCACGGGTGCTGAGGTACCCGTCGCTCTCGCCGGGATCGCGTTGCTGCTCCTCGGCGGAGGCGCGGCCCTGCGGCTCCTGCGACGCCGCACCGCCTGACCCCGCACAAAGGGAGGGCCGCACCGGACATCCGGTGCGGCCCTCCCTTTTGTGCAGACGACTCGGCATCCTTCCGCGAGCCGCGATCCCTGGCGCGGCGCCGCCGGAAGGTCAGCGCTGCGCGATCTCCGCCGCGAGCGCTCGGATGCGGTCCTCCCCGACGTCGGTCCCGGTCTCGGAGAAGCGCTGGCGCAGAACCTCGGCGATGCGCTCCTGCGGGGCGTCACCCACGTCGGCACGGGTCTGCGCGACGATCCCGTTCACCCGCTCCTCGTCCGAGGCATCGTGCATGTCCATCGCCGGGGCATCCTGCGTGTCGCTGGATCCCGAGCCCGCCGTCGGCGCCTGAGCATCGGGCGCCACGGCGCCGCCCTGCACGGTCGAGGGCGCCTCGCCGTGCTGGATGGTGGCGTCCTCGCCCCCGCGATCCTCGTCGCCCGCCGGCTCGATCGGCGACTCGTCATTGCGGTCGGGATAGTTCCCGCCCGGCTCGTCGAACTCGTTGGCAGTACCCGACATCGTCAGCTCTCCTCATCGGTGGACAGGTCGGGGTCGGCGACCTGGGTGGGCACGTCGCTCTCGACCGGCGCATCGGCGCCGGTATCGGTCGCGCCGTTGGATCCGTGCGGGTCGAGGCCGGGGTCGGTCAGCTCCGACGAACCCTGGGCGTCCTGGTTCCGTCTCGCCGTCTCGCCGTCTGCGGCGGCCCCGCTTTCCCACCCGCCGGGCGGGTCGGCGTTGATGACACCCTCGGGCAGATCGCGATCATCCATGGCACATTCCTTCCGTCGCGTTCCACCCTCCCGCCTCACCCCGACCGGACGCAGGGGCTTGACGGGCCGGCTGCGACGACTTCGCGGCCGAGCGCCCTGTCAGGCGGAGTGGCGTGCGCGCAGGATCCCGGCGCGGTCGGGGTTCGCGTCGAACCACTCCTCGACGTACCAGCACACCGGGATCACCTCGCGGTCGCCCGCGGCTTCCAGTTGTGCCACGGCACGGTCGACCAACTCTCCCGCGTAGCCGTGCCCACGGAACGTCGGGATCGTGTACGCGCGGGTCATCGCGACAGAGCGACCGTCGTCGCGGTACTCCAGCACGCTCACGAGATCGTCGCCGCAGTGCAGCGTGTAGCGCGAGGCGTCTTTCTCGTCAGTGAAGCGCAGTTCGGTCACCCCGACAGGGTACGCCTGTCTGGGGCACCGGGCTCCGCCAACCCCGCGAGCCACGCATCCGCGTCCTTCTGACCGGCCAGACGCGACGATCCGCAGCTTCACAGGTGCCGAGTCTGCCAGAGCGCGCTCAGGCGGGGAGAACCCCGGTGCGCGCGAGTTCGCCGTACCAACGGCCGCTCTCCTTCACGGTGCGTTCGAGCGTGTCGAAGTCGACGCGCACGATCCCGAACCGCTTGGAGTACCCGTAGCCCCACTCGAAATTGTCCATGAGCGACCACACGAAGTAGCCGCGCAGATCCACGCCCTTCTCGATCGCCCGGTGCGCGGCGGTGAAGTGGCGACGCAGGTAATCGACGCGTTCGGGATCGGGCACGGAGCCGTCCTCCGCGACGACGTCGTCGAACGCGGCGCCGTTCTCGGTGACCATGAGCGGCTGCCCGGGGAACTGGTCGCCCAGCGAGACCAGCAGCTCCTCGAGTCCCTCGGGGGCGATGTTCCATCCCATGGAGGTGTACGGCCCCGGCTGCTCCAGGAACTCCACGACGCCGTCACTGCCGGGCCACGCCGTGCCGCCACCGGCGGCCTTGTGGCCGTCGTTGTGCTGCTGAGGCGACACCCCGTCCCACATCTGCACGGTGACGGTGGAGTAGTAGTTGACGCCGAGAACGTCGATCGGCTGGTGGATGGACTCCAGGTCGCCATCCTTGACGAACGCCCAGTCGGTGACGGATGCGGTGTCCTCCAGCAGGTCGGCGGGGTACTCGCCGCGCAGCATGGGGCCGGTGAACGCGCGGTTGGCCAGCGCCTCGACCCGGCGCACCGCCTCCGCGCCACCGTCGCCGCGCCCGCGCGCGACGTGGAAGTTCAAGGTCACCGAGTACTCGGGGTCGCCGGTGGACGTCGCCCGCAGCGCCTGCACGGCGCGCCCGTGCGCGAGGTTGAGGTGGTGCACCGCGGCCAGCGCCGCTGCCGGCTCCCGCCGCCCGGGCGCATGCCCGCCCTGGCCGTACCCGAGGTACGCCGAGCACCAGGGCTCGTTGAGGGTGGTCCAGGTGTGGATGCGGTCGCCCAGCGCCGCGCCGACGACTTCGGCATAGCGTTCGAACGCGTCGACGGTCGCGCGGGCCGCCCAGCCGCCGGCATCCTCGAGGGCCTGCGGCAGGTCCCAGTGGTAGAGCGTTGCGACAGGACGGATGCCGCGCTCGAGGAGCCCGTCCACGAGGCGCGAGTAGAAGTCCAGGCCGGCCTGGTTCACGGGCCCCCTTCCGGTGGGCATGATCCGGGGCCAGGCGATCGAGAAGCGGTACGCACCGAGACCCAGGTCCGACATCAGGTCGAGGTCGGGTTCCCACCGGTGATAGTGATCGCACGCCACGTCGCCCGTGTCGCCGTGCCACACCTTGCCCGGCGTCTTGCTGAACGTGTCCCAGATCGACGGGCCGCGGCCGTCCTCGCGGGCGGCTCCTTCCACCTGGTAGGAGGCCGTCGCCGAGCCGAAGGTGAACCCTTCGGGGAAGACGAGGCCGCTGTCGCGATAGTCGGTGGCGCCAGCGGGGACGGTCATGGTCATCGGGTGACCTCCGAACGATCGGCGGACAGGACGGCGGTGCGTCCGTCGGGGGCGGTGATCCGCACGTCGGTGGCGCCCTCCCCGCCCGGGAACACCCGGAGCGTGAGGCCGTCGAGGTAGTCGTAGTCGGGACGATCGGTGCGCGCGCCCCACGGCAGCACGGTGCCGGGCCGGACATACAGCGGAAGGCTGTCGAACCCGTGGCGTTCGCGGCGCCACGTGCCGCCGGTCACGGTCTCTCCGGTGAGGAGGTGCGTCCACTCCCCCGCGGGGAGATAGAACTCCACCTGGCCCTCGGCGGAGAAGACCGGCGCGACCAGGAGGTCGGCCCCCAGCATGTACTGCCGGTCCAGGTGCGCCGCGGCCGGGTCATCCGGAAACTCCAGCGCCATCGGCCGCAAGACCGGCACACCGGTTTCTGCCGCCTGGATGCCGGCCTGGTACAGGTACGGCATGAGGCGCATCTTCAGCTGTGTGAAGGTGCGGGTGACATCGACGGCCTCTTCATCGAACTGCCACGGGACGCGGTACGACTCCGAGCCATGGAACCGGCTGTGGGTGCCGAGCAGCCCGAACGCGGTCCAGCGCTTGAAAACCGCCGCATCCGGGGTGCCCTCGAAACCGCCGATGTCGTGGCTCCAGTGGGCGAACCCGCTCATCGCCAGCGACAGACCGCCCCGGAGGGTCTCGGCCATGGAGACGAACGTCGAGGTGGAGTCGCCGCCCCAGTGCACGGGCATCGTCTGACCGCCGGCCGTGGCCGAGCGGGCGAACAGCACCGCCTCGCCCTCGCCGCGGGTCTCCTCGAGCACATCGAAGACGGCCTTGTTGTACAGGTGCGTGTAGAGGTTGTGCATGCGGTCCGGGGCGCTGCCGTCGGCGTACACGACGTCGGTGGGGATGCGCTCGCCGAAGTCGGTCTTGAAGCAGTCGACGCCCTGCGCGACCAGGGCGCGAAGCTTGTCCTGGTACCAGGCCGTGGCATCGGGGTTGGTGAAGTCGACGAGCCCCATGCCGGCCTGCCACAGATCCCACTGCCACACCGACCCGTCGGGGCGCTTCACGAGGAAGCCCTGCTCGGCGGCCTCGGCGAACAGGGGCGCCGCCTGTGCGATGTACGGGTTGATCCACACGCACACCCGCAGATCGCGGTCGTGCAGACGCTGCAGCATCCCGTCGGGGTCGGGGAAGACGCGTTCGTCCCACTCGAAGTCGGTCCACTGGAATTCGCGCATCCAGAAGCAGTCGAAGTGGAACACGGAGAGGGGCAGCTCGCGTCGAGCCATCTCGTCGAGGAAGGACGTCACCGTGGCCTCGTCGTAGTCGGTGGTGAAGCTCGTGGACAGCCACAGCCCGTACGACCAGGCCGGCACCACCGGAGGGCGGCCGGTGAGGGCGGTGTAGCGCGAGAGCACGTCCTTCGGCGTGGGCCCGTCGATCACGAAGTACTCCAGAGCCTCGCCCGGCACCGAGAACTGCACGCGCTCGACCGCTTCGGATCCCACCTCGAAGGAGACGTGACCGGGGTCGTTCACGAGCACGCCGTAGCCGCGGTTGGAGAGGTAGAACGGCACGTTCTTGTACGCCTGTTCGCTGGAGGTTCCCCCGTCGGCGTTCCAGATGTCGACGCTCTGGCCGTTCTTCACGAGGGGGCCGAAGCGTTCGCCCAGACCGTAGATGAGCTCGCCCACGCCGAGCTCGAGCTGCTCGTGCACGAAAGCGCGGGGGCGGCCGGCCGGAGTGCCGGCGCGGGCGTTCCCCACGATTCCCGGGTCGACCTGGGCGTCGTCGGTGAGGGTGATGTAGCCCTGCCCCTTGGGTCCGCTCGCGGTGAGGGGGCGCCCGGCCGAGGCGAACGACAGCGACCACGGTGCGCCGGAGGAGACCTCCGCCGTCAGGTCACCCGTGCGCAGGCTCGCGCCCGCCGCATCCACCTCGACGGATGCCGCGTTCCCCGCCGCGCCCGGCAGGGCGAACGACAGCCCCCGGCCGCTGCCGGTGTGATGCTCCACCCGCACGCGCACCACGCCCGCCAGCGGCGAGGAGAGGGTCACGGTGAGGACCGGCCGGTTGAGGGTGTCGCCGCGGCGTTCGATGACCTTCGTCGGGGCGATAACGCGAATGCCCGGACCGTCGACCGTCTGCGTCTCGCGGATGTCGTACGCCTCCTGACCGTACAGGGCGGTGACGCCGGGTCGCAGCTGCCAGAAACCATCGGTGAACTTCATTACTTGACTGCTCCTGCGGTGATGCCGCGCGTGAGGGTGCGCTGGAAGATGAGGAAGAAAAGGAGGGTGGGGATGAGGCCGAGAAGGGCCGAGGCGCTCGTGGTCGTGACATCCATGAGTCGGTCGCCCTGGAGGACGGCGATCGCGACCGGCACGGTCTGGTTCTCGTTGGAGACGAGGAACGTGAGCGGGATGAGGAATTCGTTCCAGGTCCAGATGAAGAAGAAGATGAGCAGCACCGAGAGCGTGGGGCGGCTGATCGGGATGATGACGCGCCAGAGGATCTGCCACCGGCTGGCGCCGTCGATCGAGGCGGCCTCGAGCACCTCCTTGGGGAACGTGCCGTACACCGACGACAACAGGTACGTGCCGAACGCGGCCTGGATGACGGTGAAGACGATGATCACCGACCACACGTTGTTGTACAGGCCCACTTCGCGGAACATGTAGTACAGCGGGTACAGCAGCGCTTCCTGCGGCAGCAGGTTGGCCAGCAGGAACAGGAGCACGATCCACGCGCGTCCGCGGACGCGCCCGATGCCGATCGCGAAGGCGTTCAGCACCGAGATGAGCACGGCGAGGACGGCCACCATCCCCGCGATGAAGAAGGAGTTCCAGACCTTCTGCGGGAAGTTCACGCGCTCCCAGAACGCGACGATGCCGTCGAAGTTCAGCGCCGTCGGGAGCGCGAGCGGCCCGCCGTTGGAGTAGTCGGCGGGCGACTTGAACGAGTTGATGACGATCAGGTAGAACGGCGCGATGATGACGATCGCGGCGACGACCGCGAAGGCCAGCAGCAGCCAGTCCACACCGCGCTTCTTCGTCATTCCACCTCGCGCCCGGGCCCGCGGGGAGCGCGGCTTGGCGGGGGGAGCGGTCGTGGTCGTGGTCACGGCCATCGTGGCGGCCATCACAGTCCCGCCCTTTCCTTGCGCTCCGCGCTGTTCTGCGCGCGGATGAACAGAATCGACACGATCGCGATGACGACCGTGAGCGCCGTGGCGATGGTGGCGCCGTAGCCCACCTGCTGCGACTGGAAGAACTCGCTGTACGCGTAGTACGCGGGGACGATCGTGGAGGTGCCCGGTCCCCCGCGCGTGAGGACGTACACGGGGCCGAACACCTTCAGCGCGGCGATCGTGCACGTGAGGGTGACGACGTAGATCTCCGGGCGGATGATGCTGACCGTGATGGCGCGGAAGCGTTGGAACCAGTTCGCGCCGTCGAGCTCGGCCGCCTCGTAGAGCTCGGGGTCCACGCGCTGGAGAGCGGCCATGAACACCACGACCGGGTAGCCGATCTGGATCCAGACGAGGACGACCATGATCGCCCCGAGCGCCGTGTCGGGCGAACCCAGCCAGTTGTGGGCGAGGAAGCCGAGCCCGACGTTCTCGAGGAGAGTGTTCAGCGCGCCGTCCTGCGGGCGCAGGATCCAGCCGATGACGATGCCGGCGATGGCGGCGGGGAGGATCTGCGGAAGGTAGTAGGTGGCGCGGAGGAAGCTCGCCAACCGCCCGCCGAACTTGCGGCCGATCACATCGAACAGGAGGGCGGCGAGGACGAGCCCGATGACCGTCGGGAAGACGACCATCGCGATGATCATCCAGATGCTGTTGCCGAACGACGTCCAGAACTTGGCGTCGCCCATCAGCTCGATCCAGTTCTCCAGACCGATGAACTCCGGCGGCCGGATACCCCGCCAGTCGGTGAAGCTCAGATAGACGTTCCAGATCAGCGGGATGACCACGATCACGGCGGCCAGAACGAGACCCGGCACGAGGTACAGCCAGTAGCCCGCCGTGCCTCCCCGGCGCTGGGGAATCAGCGGCTCCTCAGGGGGGAGCGTGGTCCGCGGGGCGCGGACGAAGGGAACAGCGGACATCGCCGGCTCCTCGGACGTGGATGGATGAGGGATGCGGGTGGCCCGCCGCACGGCGGGCCACCCGGGTCGATCAGCGGAAGTCGTCGACGTAGGAGTCGTACTCCGCGCCGAGGGCCTCTTGAACCTCTGCGGCCGTCTTGGTGCCGTTCACCAGTTCCTGGAGCTCGGCGACGAGGGTGTCGTAGAACGTCGGCGTGGGCCAGTCCGGGTAGAACGACAGCCCGTCCTGCTCGTTGACGGCGTTGAAGGCCTGGATGAGCTCGAGGCTCTTCGGGTCGGTGATGTCCGCCTCATCCGCGGCGACGGGCAGACCGCCGTTGTTGCCGATGAGCGCCTGGATCTCGGGGCGCATGGTGATGTCGATGAACTCGTACGCGAGTTCCTTGTTCTCCGCCCGTTCGGGGACCACCCAGAGGTTGCCCGAGGATCCGAGGCTCAGGTCGCTGTCAGGGAAGGGGAACAGGCCGAAATCGAACCCGTCGATCTCGTCGACGAAGCGTCCGTACCACCAGCTGCCGGACACGAAGATCGGTGCGGTGCCGTTGATGAACGACAGACCCGCGTCCTCGGCCTTCTGACCCGTGACGTCCGGGGAGAAGTAGCCCCTGTCGGCGTACTCGAGGATCGTCTCGGTGGCGTAGCTGACCTCGTCTCCGGTCCAGTCGACCGGGTTCTCGTACAGCTGGTAGTCGCTGACCCACTGCCGGTCGGCCTGGCTCAGCGCGAGCTGGTACCAGAGCTGACCGAGCGGGTACTCCAGGCCTGCCTCGGCGAGCGGCGTGATCCCCTGCGCCTGGAAGGCGTCGAGCACGGCGATGAACTCGTCGTAGGTCGTCGGCACCTCGAGCCCGGCGGCGGCGAAGGCATCCTTGTTGTAGTAGACCGTGACGAACTCGCCGTAGTTGGGTACGCCGTACCAGGCGCCCGAACCCATGACGCCGTCCTCGTCGTACCGCGCCGTGGTCTGCAGCGCCGAGGCCAGCTGGCCGTCCCAGCCGTACTCCTCGACCGCGTCGCTGATGTCGGCGATCAGCCCCTGGCTCGCAAGGAAGCCCGCGGTCGCGTTGCCCTTGTTGAACTCCATCAGGTCGGGTGCTTCGTCGGAGTTGAGCACCTGGCTCGCAGTGGAGCGGATCTGCTCGAAGCTGCGCTCCTCGAACTCGACCGTTGCGCCCGTCTCCTCTTCGAAGACCTCGATCGCCTCCGCCCAGGCGATGCCCATGGCGCTGTTGTCGCCCTCGTAGTGCCACAGGGTGAGGGTGTCGTCGCCGGCACCCTCACCGCCCCCGCCGGAGCAGGAGCTGAGAGCGAGCGCGGCGACCGCCGCAGTGGCCAGGGCGGCAGCGGTGCGGCGCCGTGTGTTTCCGGTGATTCGTGCCATCGTCGGCACTCCTTTCTGGGGGACTTGCCTGAGACTTCTTGTGAGGGTGGAACCGGGCGGAACGAGTTGTCGAAGCGCTTCGACAATGGGCATGCGGATGGACGGGACGGGACTGTCAGGAGGGAGAGGAGACGGCAGAGCGCGCGACCGTACCGCGCGCGAGGTACGTCGGGGGGATGAGGTGCAACCCGGGCGCCGGGCGATCGGGCCCGAGCGAACGGACGGCCAGCTGGACAGCAAGGTCGCAGGAGGCCTGCGGGATGAGCGGGATCGTGTCGACGGGTGTCGGCATCGCCGCGGTGTCGAAGGTCGCTCCCACCGCAACGACCGAGACGGTGCCCGGAAGGGAGGCGCCGGATGCGATGAGCTCCTCGAGCGCTGCCGTGTGCGCTTCCTGCGCGCAGTGCAGCATGATCCCGGTGACACCTGATTCGAGCAGCTCGGCAACGGCGCGCCGCGTTGCGAGCGGGTCGGCCATCACCGCCCCCGAAGCCCGGAATGCCAGCTCGACGCCACGCTCGGCTGCCCGCTCCGCCGCGCGATTGCGCACCCGCGGGGGGAAGTTCGACGTGCGGTAGGCGATGTCGGTCTGACCGATCAGGGCGATGCGCTCGTGGCCCGAGTCCAGGAGGGCGTCGACCGCCATGGCAGCAGCTCGTTCGAAGTCCAGGTCCACGCAGACCAAGCCCTCGTGATCGTCGGGAACGCCGATGAAGATGGACGGGGTGTCGATGGCGCGCGCGAGGGCGACGCGCGGGTCGTCGGGCGCGACATCCAGCACGATGATGCCGTCGACCAGGCCGGACGCTGCGACCCGACTCATGCCCGCCTGTGCCTCTTCGTCGGTGAGGAGCAGGATGTCGTAATCCTGCCGCCGCGCGGCGATGGTCGCCGCCAGCACGAACGCCATGTGCGTCGGCGCGTGCGTGTCCGGCCGAAGCGGCTCGGTGAGGGCGAAGATATGGGTGCGATCGCCCGCCAGCATCCGCGCGCCCGCGTTGGGGCTGTAGCCCAGTTCGCGGACGGCTCGCTCGATGCGTTCGCGGGTGTCTTTGGCGACGGGCCGCTTGCCACTGAGCGCATAGGAGACGGTGCTGATCGACACGCCGGCGGCCTTGGCCACTTCGTCGATCTTCGCCATTGCGACTCCATCGTCCGCGACCGAGGCCGCACTTACCTGGTGTCGAAGCGCTTACGGGAAGCGCTTCGACAGATACGTTAGGTCATCGCCTCCTGCGGCACAAGAGATTTGCCGGA
Organism: Microbacterium sp. Z6_144; assembly: GCF_057197625.1. Taxonomy (NCBI): domain Bacteria; kingdom Bacillati; phylum Actinomycetota; class Actinomycetes; order Micrococcales; family Microbacteriaceae; genus Microbacterium; species Microbacterium sp. Z6_144. The sequence continues at coordinate 660,560 of NZ_JBXVPT010000001.1, read as the reverse complement.
CTGCGCAACATATCTGCGGGAGGACTCCTGGAAGCTCCTGTGGCGCCCGTCATGAAGTGAAACAAACGCGTCGCGGCGGCCGGCACATTTGACGCGCGGTGACGCATTCCGACATAATCGGCCCCATGACTGACAACGCGCGTTCTCTGTCCGCCTGGGAGGCGAACGGGACTGCCGGCATGATGATGGCCGGCCGCGTTGGTTCGTGTCGAATGTGTCGCTGACTCGGTGACTCCGCCGGACGCCGGCTCGCGCTTCTGAATGCCGAGCAGATCGTCCACGAGCGCACCGGATGTCGCGTCGATCACGCGTACCCGGACGCCTCCTCCCTGGCCATCGCGGCCCTCCCTCTCGTACCCGAACCGGCTGTTCGTTCGAGCGCAGGTTCCCCCTTCTTAGGACACCCATCATCATGTCGACCACTGCCCTTCTCGACCGCCCCACCGCCGTCCGCCACCTTCGCGCCGTGACCTCCCCCGACGCCGCCCCCTCCCCCGTTGCGCCGGCAGCCCCCGCATCGCCGGCCCGACACCTCCCGCCGGGTACCGCGCCCCGCGGCTTCGCCCTCTATGTCGGCATCGACGAGGTCAAGGCGGCCGCCGACGGCGTGAGCCTCGGTGCTCTCGTGGACGCCCTGCGCCGCACCCTCGCCGACCTCGCGCCCAGCGCTCAGACGTACGCCACCGTCGCCCTCGCCCCCACCGGGTCCGGCGGTCGGGATGTGGATGTCGTTCGCCTCGCCCTGCATGAGCCCTCGGCCGTGGCCCGCACCAAGAACGAGCCCGACGACGCCGAGGGCCTGGCCGGCGGCGTGGTCGTCGACATCTCCCGCAAGCGCGTCCTCATCGACGGAGAATCCGCCGCCTTCACGTTCAAGGAGTTCGAGCTGCTGCAGTACCTCGTGCTGCGGGAGGGCCGCACGATCGACCGCAGCGAACTGGTCGGGTCACTGTGGCAGGGCGCGTCGGATGACGAGACCCCGGGCGAGCGGACCATCGATGTGCACGTCCGCCGCCTTCGCGCCAAGCTCGGCCGTTACGAGGACATCGTCCGGACGGTTCGCGGCGCGGGATACCGGTTCGATCGGCACGCCGACGTCGTGATCCGCTTCGGCCACGGCACCCCCTCCCCCGACCGCGTCTGAGCTCCCGCTCCACCTTCAGGGGACAGGATCGGCCGCCTGGATTCCGCTGAGCCGGCGGATGCTGTCCCCGCACCATCCGCGGCGTCGCGCTCAGGCGGCGTGTCACCGGGAGGACGTAAGGTGGCGGGCATGAGGCCGATCGGCGTGCGCGTGCGCGATACGCAGACCCGGACGGCCCGTGATCCCCGCCCGGTGCACCCCCGGCCTCTCGAGACCGTCTACCGTCCGGCGCATCCGCTCGATCTTCCGCGCGCCGTGCTCGCCCAGCGCCATGGCCCGGGTGACCCGACGATGGTCACGGCCGGCGGCGTCATCTGGCGGGCCAGCCGCACACCGGAGGGGGCGGCCACCCTCGCCCTGCGCGAAGGACCGGGCGGGATCGTCCGCGGCGCCGCGTGGGGGCCCGGGGCGGAGTGGGCCCTCTCCCAACTACCGGCACTCTGCGGCGCCCACGACGACGCCGGCGGATTCGACTGCTCCGAGCATCCATTCCTCGGCGAGGTGCATCGGCGCAATCCGGGTCTCCGCATCGGGCGCACCGATCTCGTCTTCGACGCGCTGGCCAGCGCCATCATGGAACAGAAGGTCACGGCCATCCAGGCGTTCGCCGCCTGGCGGCGGATCGTCACGTGGTACGGCGAGCGCGCCCCCGGCCCTACCCCCCGGCCCCTGTTCGCCCCGCCCGACGCGGACGGCTGGCGTCGCGTCCCCTCGTGGGCCTGGCACCGGGCCGGGCTCGAACCGCCGCAGTCGCGCACCATCGTCGAAGCCGCGGCACGGGCCGACGCGGTCTCGCGGGCCGCGGCGGCCGCATCCGGTGGCGAAGAACGCGACCGGGTGTTCACGAGCCTCCGCGGGGTGGGGGTCTGGACGAGCGCGGAGACGCGCATCCGGGCGTTCGGCGACCCCGACGCCGTCAGCGTCGGGGATTTCCATCTCGCGCACCACGTCGGCTACGCGCTGACGGGCTCCCGTGTCGATGACGACGGGATGCTGGAGTTGCTGGCCCCGTGGGCGGGTCAGCGTCAACGGGTCATCCGCCTCATCTACGCCAGCGGAGTGATCGAGCCGCGCCGGGGGCCGCGCATGCATCCCGAAGACCACCGCGACCGGTGACCGCGACGCAGCTGTCCGCAATGTCGGCACCCCGCACGACACTGTCGCCATGGCAACGACCCTCAACCCCTACCTGTCCTTCCGAGACTCCGCGCGCGGCGCGATGGAGTTCTACCACGCGGTCTTCGGCGGCGAGCTGACGATCGACACCTTCGCGTCCTACGACATGGGCCAGGATGCAGCGGAGAACGATCTCGTGATGCACGCGCAACTCGAGACACCCGACGGCTTCATGCTCATGGCATCCGACACCCCGAGCACCATGCCGTACTCCCCGCCCGCCGGGTTCTCCGTGTCGCTCAGCGGCGACGACGAGGCGACGCTCGAGCGGTACTGGAGCGCGCTCTCCGAGGACGGCACGGTCACGATGCCGCTGGACGCGCCGCCGTGGGGCGGGCGCTTCGGGATGCTGACCGACCGCTTCGGGGTGTCCTGGATGATCTCGATCGCGCCCTCTTCCTGAGCGACGGGCGCGCGGTGGCGGTGTGCTCTGGGAGCTGTCCTCCCAGGCTCTAGGCTGTGCGTATGTCCGAACCCCGCACCGGCTAGCCGCGCGGCCGCACCCAGTGGATCATCGGCACCGTGCTTCTCCTGGTGCTGGGCGTGCTGGTCGGACTCGTGCTGCAGAACGTGTGGCTGGGCATCGTGCTGGGAGCGGTCATCTCCATCGGTTGGCTGATCGCGTACGAGTCGTGGCGGGGACGCAATTCCGGCGTGAACGACGACGACCGCGGCATCGAGCTCTGACGCCGCCCGTGGCCCGGTGGCTGCCGATCAGTGCGATCGGCGTGTCAGTGATCCTGTGGTCGTTCGCCTACGTCCTGTCGGGCTGGGTCCTGGAGACCGCCTCGCCTGCTGTCCTGTCGGTCAGCCGCTTCGGCCTGGCGCTGGTCATCCTCGTGCCGCTCGCCCTTCGCCGCCCGGCGTTCGCGCGGACGCTGCGTCAGCCGCGCACCATCCTTCTGGGGTTGACCGGCGTGACGCTGTACTACGCGCTCGCCAACATCGGCCTGCTCTTCACGACTCCCGGCACGGCCGCGCTCGTGGTCTCGCTCCTGCCGGTCCTCACCGCGGTCGCGGCGGTCGTCATCATCCGCGAGCGGCTCTCCGGCCGCACCATCGCCGGGTTGACGCTCGCGACCATCGGCGTCGCGCTGGTCGCCGCATCCGGGTTCCGTCTCGACCTCGGCGTGGTGCTCAACGTGGGAGCACTGGCCTCCTACGCGATCTACACCGTGCTGCTCCGCCGGGACGGGGGCCGGGCGGATGCCCCGGACGCGCTGTCGCTCGCCACCGCCACCGGCGTATGGGGCACGGCGCTGATGCTCCCCTGGCTCGGGTGGGAGGCGGTGACGGGCACCCTCGCGCTGCCGGCGGACGAGCGCGGGGTGATCAGCATCCTGGTGCTGGCGCTGGTGGTGACCGCACCGACGCTCGTGCTCTTCAACTACGGGGCCGAGCGTGTGCCGGCCACGGTGTCGGGGGTCGCCACGGCCGCCATCCCCGCTTTCGGTTACGCGTTGGCCCTGCTGCTGGGCGAGACCCTCGACCCCGTGAAGGCGCTGGGCGGCGCGATCGCGCTGGCGGGCGTGCTGCTGGCAATTCTTGCGACTCCGCGGGTGGAACCCAGCCCGCCCGGCTCGGTGCTCCCCGAGGCCGTCCACCGCTAGCGAGAAACGACGTTCCGGACGGGAAAGGGCGCGGCGCGTGCCGTCTCGCCGGGATTGTCGTTTCTCGCGCTCACATCTCCTCGTGCGTGTCGGGGTCGGCATCCCACAGGCGCCCGCGGCGGAGCGCCGAGAGCGCGTCGACCTCGTCGGCGGTGAGCTCGAAGCCGAACACGTCGGCGTTCTCCCGCTGCCGCGCGGGGTCGGATGACTTCGGGATCGGGGTGGAGCCGAGCTGCACGTGCCAGCGCAGCACCGCCTGGGTGGGGGTCACCCCGTGGATGGCGGCGATCTCCGTCACGACCGATTCGCTCAGCAGCTCGCTCCGCCGGGCCAACGGACTCCAGCTCTCCGTGCGGATACCGAGCTCGGCGTGCACGGCACGGAGATCGTCCTGCGGGAAGTAGGGATGCAGCTCCACCTGGTTGACCGCGGGCACCTCGCCGGTCTCGTCCACGAGCCGCCGGAGCATCGGCTCGGTGAAGTTCGAGACGCCGATCGAGCGGACGAGCCCGAACGCGCGCAGGTCGATCATCGCCCGCCACGTGTCGACGTACTTGTCCACGCTCGGGTTGGGCCAGTGGATGAGGTACAGGTCGATGCGGTCGAGCCCCAGCGTCTCGAGGGAGCGCCGCGCGCTGGCGGTCGCCTCCGCGTACCCGTGGTCGCGGCCCGGGATCTTCGTCGTGACGAGGATCTCGTCCCGCGGGACGGCGCTCCGCCGCACCGCCTCGCCGACTTCCGTCTCGTTCCGGTAGTTCACCGCGGAGTCGAGGAGACGGTAGCCGGTGTCCAGCGCCGCGAGCATCGCCTCCACCCCTTCCGACCCGCGCAGGTGGTACGTGCCGAGTCCAAGCTCGGGGAAGGCGGTGCCGTCGTTCAAGGAGAGCGTGGGGATCTCGGCCATGGGCCCATCCTCCCGCGGCGGCGGCGCCGTCACCGGCGGGTTGTGCGCCGACCAGGAACCGCGCTACCGGGCGGTCGGATTCACCGTCGGGGCGACGCGATCTCGAACAGCTCGCACGTCGTGCCGTAATACCGGTCGGTGGCGCCGCGAGCCCTCATCCCGATCCGCCGGCAGACCGCCTGGGAGGGGAGGTTCAAGGGGTTCGTCACCGCGATCACCCGCGGGATGCCGCCATCCCATGCCTCCTGCAGCACGGCGGCGGCCGCCTCCGACGCATACCCGTGGCCCCACGCGCCCGGATGCAGGTGCCAGCCGATCTCGATGTCCTCGGGCGTGCCGGGCGGCACGGCATCCGCCGACCACGGGATGCGCTTCAGGAGCAGGCTGCCCACCCTCTCGCCCTGGTGCGTGGTGATCGCGCGGACGCTGAGGGGTCCGTCCTCGAGCGCCGTCCACCGCCTCACCGCCGCGCGGGCCTCCTCCACGTCGACCATGAGGCGCGGCGAGCGCCCGAGGTAGCGCTGCACGTCCCCGCGCGAATACATGTCGAGCACGAAGTCGAGATCGTCGGGGTCGGTCGTCCAGTCGCGAAGGGTCAGCCGATGGGTGCGGAGCGGGGTCACGGCCGCCTCATCGGGATGTGAAGGACTCCGTCTTCTTCGAAGGGCTCGCCCGAGCGCGCGAATCCGAAGCGCGTGTACCAGCCCTCGAGCGGAAACAGCGCGTCGAGGTTGATGGGCGCACCGGGGTCGCGCCGCTCGCAGCGCTCGATGGCCGCGCGCATGAGGTCAGCGGCGTAGCCGCGGCCGCGTGCCGCGGCTGCCGTGACCACGCGACCGATGCGGAGAGCGCCGTCATCCTGCAGGATCCGCAGGGTGGCGAGCACGGCCTCACCCTCCTCGGTCCACAGGAGCTCCGCGCCGGGCTCGATCTCACGGCCGTCGATCTCGGGGTAGGCGACCTTCTGCTCGACGACGAACACGCTGACGCGCAACCACATGATTCGGTAGAGCGTCGTCGGGTCGATCTCGGCGACAACGGAGCGGCGGATCTCGGGCATCCGGCTACGCTATCGTGTCCCATCCGGTGCTGAGTCCGACGGCGCGGTCGCGGAGCCGGTGACTCACCGCGGCTGGGCGCGAAGACCGCGGCCGGGGTACGCGTCGAGGACGATGTCACCGTCGCGGACGACGAATTCGCCCCGCACGAGAAGGTGCTGGACGCCGACGGAGGGTCTCGTGGAGTCCAGGTACGTCGCCTGGTCGGTGATGCGCTCTGGGTCGATCACCGCGATGTCGGCATCGGCCCCCACGCCGAGATGCCCCTTGGCCCGGAACGAGGGGGCGACGAGGTCGAGGACGCGCGCCGGCAGGTAGCTGCAGCGGCGGAACGCATCGAGCCACGTCCACACCCCGCGTTCGCGCACCATGGTGCGGAGGGACCGAGCGAAGGTGCCGGAGGTGCGCGGATGCGTCATACCCCCGGGGGGAAGCGGCCATTGGCGCGTGTCGGTGGAACCGTCCGGCCAGGTGACATGCATCGCATCCGAGGCGACGATGCTGTCGGGAAACGCGAGCGACTGCTCGAGCAGCATCCGATCGGCGGGGTTGTTCTCGTCCAGGAACTCGACGATGCACGCGGCCCCCGGGTCGATCGCGCGCAGGTGTCGGAGGTGCGCTTCGTCGCGGATCCGCTCGCCGGTGGCGACGATCACGAGGTTCTGCGGGGTGAGGCCCCACGCCGGCAGCCGCTCGGGCGCGAGGAAGGCGGCGCCGATCCCGGTGCTCCCGGCGCCGTAGGGGTAGGCCTCCACGGTGATGGTCGCCCCGCCTGTCCGGGCATCGCCGATGGTGCGGAGCACGCGGTCGATGTGGCGGCGTGACGTGCTGTTGACGTGGCAGTGATGCACCTGACCGCCGAACTCCATGGCCATCTGCGCGGCCTCGACGGTGCCGTCGATGGGCGTCGTCGGGTCAGCCTCGACGATCTCCCGCACGTGCGTGAACGTGGGGGCACCGGCCCTCGCGGCCAACGCGCTGACGGCGCGATATTCGGCGGGGTCGGTCCGCGGGGCGTACCCCTGCAGAATCCCGATGCCGAGGGCGCCGCCGGCCAGCTCCGCCTCGAGTCGTGACAGCCACGCGGTCAGCTGGGCGGGCGTGGAGTCCTGCTGCCAGGCCGGATCCCCCAGCATCGCGAGCCCTCCGATGAAGTCCGCGTCGGCGACACGGCCCGACAGGACCTCCGCCCGCGCCATCGCCCACGACGCCGAGAACCCGAAATTGATGGGTCGTCCCTCCTCCGCGGCGCGCGCGTACGCGCGTTCCACGGGCAGCAGCCCGGCCTCGAGCTCGAGGGCCGTGGTCACGCCGTCCATCGCCTGGAGCCGCTGCCCGGCGACGCTGTTCACGTGGCTGTGCAAGTCGACGAACCCCGGTCCCACGATCCTGCCGGACACGTCCACGACCCGGGCACCGGCGGGTCTGAGATCCGGGCCGATCGCGGTGATCCGGCCGTTCTCGATGAGCACGTCCGCGGTGCCGTCGAACCCGGTGCCCGGCTCCACGACGCGGCCTCCGGCCAGAACGAGGGCGCTCACGCCGCCGCTCCCGCACGTCGTGGGAGCCGCGATGACCGATCCGCGGCGTGCGCGGGCGGGAGTGGGGAAGCGATCATTCCCTCACGTTATCGATCTCCGCGGGGGCCGAAGACGCAGCCCGTCCCATGCCCGGCTCGTGGAGTCGCGCGAGCGACGGAACGGAGCTCCCTCATGCGAGGAAACCCGGGATGCCGAGTGCGCGGGTCGCGCGCAGGTCGATGTCGCACCCCGGGAGGTGGGCGACCGATCAGATGAAGATCAACTGACCGCCGTCGACGGGCAGGACGGCTCCCGTGGTGTGGCTGGAGCGGTCCGACGCGAGGAAGAGGATCGCGTCGGAGACCTGTTCCACCGACCCCGGACGCCCGAGTGGCGTGCGGGCCATCAGCTCATCGACCGCGGAACCGAACTGCTCCGCGTACGGTGTGCGAGTCGGACCGGGCGCGACGGCGTTCACGCGCACTCCCGACGGGCCCCACTCGTTGGCGAACGCACGCACCACCGCATTCAGTGCCGCCTTCGACACGTTGTATGCCGCGAATCCCTTCTGATCCCGTGTCGCGTTCCCACTGGACACGTGCACGATGGCCCCGGATCCGCGCTCGGCCATGGCCGGCGCGTAGGCGGCGGAGAGGAAGAAGGGAGCGGTGACGTTCACGGCGAGGGTCTGGGCGAAGTCCGCCTCGCTGGTCTCGGCGGCCGCTCCGGGCGGGGAATGGTACCCCGCGCTCGTGACGAGCACATCGACGGGTCCTGTGGTTTCCGCGAGACGGCGCGTCTCCCCGACCTTCGACAGATCCGCTGCCACGAAGCGGACGTCGCCGGAGGCCTCCCTGACGATGTCCGCACCGCGCACGCTGTCACGGCCGACCGCGATCACGCGGGCGCCTGCGGCCGCGAAAGCGTTCACGGCGGCCCGGCCGATTCCGATGGTGCCGCCGGTCACGACGACGGTCTTGCCATCGAACTCTTGGTTCGCTTCAGTCATCGACTCGTTCCTTCATCCTGGTTCATGAGTAGGAGTTTTCTTCTCTGCGCGGTGCCGCTGCCCGGTGAGCAGGGCCCCGTGCGCCCGCGATGATAACCCTGGATGTTTACGAGTCCGTGGGTAAACGGGGTACGGCGTCGCGGGGACGACGAGACCCAGGTGGACGTCGTGTCGCGCGGCCGCTGACATCGCTGGCGACCAGGCATCAGCGGCGTCAGCGGCGTCCCGGCTCGTGGAGTCGCGCGAGCGCGGCCACCACGTCGCGGTGCCAGCGACGCGCGGCAGGAAGCGCGCCGGTGAAGATGGCGACGTCGTGGGTGACTCCGAGGTACTGCACCGCACTGGCTTCGACACCGTCGGCGCGGAGACGTGCCGCGTACGCTGCACCGTCGCCGCGAAGCGGGTCGTACTCGGCGGTGAAGATCGCCGCTTCGGGCAGGCCCGCATGCGAGTCGGCGAGCAAGGGTGAGGCGAGGGCATCGCGGGCATCGGATGAATGCGGCAGGTAGGTGCGCGCGACGGAACGGAGTTCCCGCATGGCCAGGAAGCTGGGGATGCCGAGTGCGCGGGTCGCGCGCAGGTCGATGTGGCGCCCCGTGAGGTCGGCGACCGGCACCTCCAGCACCTGCAGGCGGATGGGAAGACCCGAGCGGTCGCGATTGGCCAGCGTCAGCGCCGCCGCGAGCGACGCCCCCGCCGACACCCCGGCGACGCCGATGCGATCGGGGTCGATGCCGAGGTCGTGGGCGTTCTCGTACAGCCACTCGAGCGCCGCGTAGGCCTGTTCGATCTGGGTCGGGAAGCGATGCTCGGGGGCGAGGGCATAGTCGACGGCCACCATTGCGACGGATGCCTCGGACGCGCGACGTCGGTTCGCGGCATCCGTCGTGGGATAGTCGATGCCGCCGATGCGGAAGGCGCCGCCGAAGAACGTCAGCCATGCCGGGACGCGCGCGTCGCTCGCCGTGGTGTCCGCGCCGGTCGGGTAGTAGATGCGGACGCGCACCGAGGGGAACCCGGGGACAGGCACCGTATGCTCGGCCGTTCGGACCGCGGGACCGGCCGTTCCGACCGTCTCGAGTTCCTTGCGATCCCACGCCAGCGCCGCACGACGATGCCGCGCCCTCCCCCGTCCGGCATCGGGTCGTGCGGGTGCCGCGTCCGGGGCATCAGCGCGCGGGCGGTCCCTGGGCGCCACAGCGCCCGTCGCCGGCACGTCCGCCGGAGGCCGGACCCGTCGCAGCAGGTCGGCCACCCGGCGACGGAGGGCATCGACGCGCTGACGGAGGAGGTAGCGGCGGTGCACCCGCAAGCGCTCTGAGAAAAATGGATCCAACGGCACCGCACACCTCCCTCCCAGGAGGTTCGATTCTACTGAGGGCGAGACCGATCGCCGGTTGCCCGGAGGTCTGCCCCGCGCCGGGGAGATCGATGTCCGGGTCGAGGCGATGAAGCAGTTGTGACGAGTGGATGGGGTGACCAGTGCCCGTTCGTGCCAGCGTCGTCGTTCCGGTGTTCAATCCGGGGCCGGCCTTCGACGAGCTCATCGGGTCTCTCGACCGGCAGACACTGCCGGCTGCGGAATTCGAAGTGATCCTCTGCGATGACGGATCCGACGAGCCGACCCGCCAGCGTCTCGCGCACACCGCACGCGACCGATCGAACGTCCGGGTCCTGACCCTTGCGCACACCGGGTGGCCCGGCACGCCGCGTAACCACGGGATCGATGCCGCCCAGGGCGACTACGTGTACTTCGTCGACCAGGACGACTACCTCTTCGACGCCGCACTGGAGAAGCTCTGCGACTACGCCGACCTGAACAGATCCGATGTCGTCGTCGGCAAGGAGGTGGGGGTCGGGCGCAGCCTTCCCCGCCAGATCTTCCGCCGCGACATCCCCCGCGCCACGCTCGGGAAAGACCCGCTCCTGGAGCTCCTCACCCCGCACAAGCTCTTCCGCACGTCGTTCCTCCGCAAGAACGAGATCCGTTTTCCCGACGGACGGGTCCGCCTCGAGGACCACCTTTTCGTCATGCGGGCCTACTTCGACGCCGGAACGATCTCGGTCCTCGCCAGCGAACCCTGCTACGCGTGGGTGAAGCACCCCGGGAGCGCCAGCGCGTCGCGGATAGATCCCGACACGTACTTCCCCCATCTGGAGGCCGTCCTCGACCTCGTGGAGTCGCGGACGGAGCCGGGCGAACTGCGCGACAGGCTCCTGCGCCACTGGTTCCGCGGGAAGATCCTGAAGCGGCTCGCGGGGCGCCAGATGGTGCGGTATCCGGACGACTACCGCGAGCATTTCCTCGACGTGGTCACGCCCATCGCGCAGGCGAGATTCGGCCCCGGCGTGGACAAGGGTCTCGCGTTCCCCCACCGCATCCGCGCCGCGCTGCTCCGCGCCGAACAGCGGACCGACTTGCTCCGCCTCGCGGAATTCGAAGCCGACCTGCAGTGCCGCGCCGTTGTCACCTCCGCCCGGTGGTCGCGAGGCGGAGGACTCCATCTCCGGATCGGCGTCGGCATCACGCGCGACGGCGAGGACGCGCTCGTCTTCGAGCAACCAGCGGGTGCAGGAGCCAAGCGCCTCGCGTGGCGGCCGCCGCCGTCACTGGCAGCCCTGCCGGCCGGCCTCCTCGAGGCGGCGCGCGACCTTCGCGGTGACCGGGTCGACCTCCTCCTGCGTGACGAGGCGGAGGGAACCGAACGGGTCATCGCCGGGCGCCGATCGAAAGACCTCGCGTCCGTCCGCTTCTCGATCGATCCCCTGAGGGTCTTCAGCCGGACCGATCCCTCCCGCGGCGGACGGCTCTTCGCCGCTGTTCGTCGGGCGGGTTGGACCTTCACCGTCCCGCTGACAGCCGCCCCGGCGGTTCTCGCCGCCGCGGGGCGCTCACCGATCCTTGCCGGGCCCACCTGCTACCTCGAGGCGACGGAGGACGGGGTCGCCGAGCTCCATCGCGAGTGGCCGGCCGGGCGGCTCAAGGACGTCGCGGGCCGCGCCGCGCGCCGGGCTCGGTCGCTCCTACGTCGCAGGTGACAGGTCGGATACGACGCGCCCGCGCTCGTGTCAGAGCGTGAGCAGCACCTTGGTGGCGCGGCGCTCATCCATCGCCGTGTAGCCTTCGGCGGCCCGCTCGATGGGAAGGGTGAGGTCGAACACCTTCCCGGGGTCGATCTTCCGGTCCCAGATCAGTGGGATGAGGTCAGGGAGGAACCGGCGCACCGGTGCGGGCCCGCCGTGCAGGTGGACCTCGGCGAAGAAGAGCTGGTCGAGGGGAAGCGACACGCCCTGATGGGCGACCCCGACGAATCCGACGTGCCCGCCTCCTCGGGTGGAGCGAATGGCCTGCAGGATCGATTCCTGCGTGCCGACCGCCTCGATGACGCTGTGCGCCCCGAGCCCGCCGGTCATCTCCTTGATCCGCCTCACCCCTTCCTCCCCGCGCTCTTCGACGATGTCGGTCGCACCGAACTCGATCGCGAGCTTCTGGCGGTCGGAGTGGCGGGACATGGCGATGATCCGGTCCGCGCCGAGTTGTTTCGCGGCGAGCACGCCCATGAGACCGACGGCCCCGTCGCCGACCACCGCGACGGTCTTGCCGGGACCCGCCTCAGCGGCGACGGCGGCGAACCAGCCGGTGCCCAGCACGTCGGACGCGGCGAGAAGCGACGGGATGAGGTCGGCGTCGGGCTGACCGGGGGTGGCGACGAGGGTGCCATCCGCGTGAGGGATGCGAGCCTTGTCGGACTGGGTGCCGATCGTCCTGGACACGAACTCGGCGTGCACGCACTTCGACGGGTACCCGGCTCGGCAGATCTCGCAGGTGTTGTCGGAGATGACGAACGAACCGACGACGAAGTCCCCCACCGCGAGCGTCTTCACGTCCTGACCGATCTCTTCCACGACCCCGACGTACTCGTGCCCCATCGGCGTGTGATCGACCTGCTCGACGCCGCGGTACGGCCACAGATCCGACCCGCAGATGCAGGTCGCCGTGAGACGAATGATCGCGTCGGTCGGCTCGACGATGACCGGGTCAGCGCGCTCGCCGACGCGGATCTCGCCGGGGGCGTCCATGAAGACCTGGCGCATGGGATTCTCCTCGCATCGGTGCGTCTACCCGGGGGCAACGATTCTTCTCCACCTATTCGACATCCACAGACCCGGAACCGGGAGGGCCGAACGGTCCCCGTGCCGGTCCCGAGGTCCGTCCGTCCGGAACGATGAACGGTCGGTCAGGAGCGCCCGGGAAGCGACGACGACTCGCCGCTGCCACCGGACCGAGCGGGCATGGGCGGCTCGTCCCATCCCTCCTGGGGCGTGGCGCAGGTTCCCCGGAAGACGTACTGCGAGGGAAGTTTTCGTTGCCCGCTCGTCCAGTCGATCGGGGGTCGGCGCTGGTGAGCGGGGAGATAGCCGAGCCGGTACACCGCCATCAGCTCGAGGTCATCCGGCACCTCGAGCAGGCGGACGATCTCGTCCCAACGCCCCGGGACCTCCATCGGGAAGGAGATGAACTGGATGCCCATGCCGAGTTCGACGGTGGTGAGCCAGATGTTCTCCATCGCCGCCCCCATGCTGAACACGGAGTAGAACGACGACAGCTGCCCGGGCCGGTACTCCGACCGGTCGAGCATCACCCCGAGAAGCAGCGGCGACCCGGAGACGAGCTTGCGATTCTCCTCGCCCAGGCTCTGCGGGACACGCAGCGCGTTCATCAGCTTCTGCCCCCGGGAGGTGAACACCTGGCTCGTGAACGGGCGGAGCGGTGCGGGGAGTCGGTCGAAGAGCATCCCATCGCGACGCCGTTCCATCTCCGCCGCACTGAATCGGAAGTACGGCTTGTACCGCTCGAAGAAGGTGCCGTTTGACATGGCCTCGGTCATGCTCTCACCGCTGATCCGCGCGATCTCCTCGATCGTGGCGCGCTCCTCGACGATCACGAACCGCCAAGGCTGGCTGTTCAGCTGCGACGGGGCTCGGCTAGCCACTTCCATCAGCAACCGCTGATGCTCCTCCGAGACCGGGTCGGGGAGGAACGCCCCGTTGGTCGTCTTCCGACGACGCACCACGTCCAGGAACTCCATCAGCGCCTCCTCCAGGCCAGAACGACAGCGGTCGCGAATGACGGAGCGGCCAACCCCGCGACGGTAGCGTGCCGCCGCATCCGTCCGCTCGCGTAGGGCAGGACGGCCAGCGTCAGCGCCCCCGGCACGAGGGCGAATGCCTCGGGGCGACGCCGGACAGCTGCGCACGCAAGCGCGAGCGCGGTCAGTGACGCCGTTGCGAGGTACAGGGCGTGGTGGACCCACCGGATGCGGCTGTTGTCGATCGCACCGGATGCCACGGCCGCTCCGAACGCGACGTTGCCGGTGTAGCTCGCACCCGCGGCCGTGACGAGGCCGCGGAGGAGTCGTCCGTCCCTCTGAGCGCTCATCGGGCGCCTCCTCGGTAGGTGTGCAGGTCGCACGGAGAACAGGGACTCGGACGGCCCACTCGTGGTGCACGACCCATGCAGCTTACGGGCGAACGGCGCCGCCTCGGCGCCCGGGCTCTGAGAGCGCTTCCGGGCAGGCAGGCACACCGGCATGATGGCGGGGTGAATACGTTCCGCGGACAGTCCCCCGCCGGAGGCTCCGTCGGCAGGCCGACGGAGGTTCCGATCGCACGCTGGCGCGCCATCATCGACGACCTCTCGGCGCGTGGCGTGACAGGAGAGCCGGCTCTGATCTTGGCCGAGGCCGTGACGTGGCCCAGCAGCGCCCTCGGTTGCCCGGCGCCGGGACGGTCGTATGCGCAGGCGATCGTCGAGGGCATGCGCATCGTGGTCGATGTCGACGGCACCGCCTACGACTACCGGTTCGGACGCAGCGATACGCCCAGGCTCTGCGAGCGCTGAGCCCCGCCGCGGCGCGTGGGTCGTCGCCCGCATGACGGGGGTATTGCGCGGTTGTTACAGTCCGGCAACGCGGGACCATCTGCGTGCCGGGGCAATTGTATGGCGCGACAACAATTGCTACTTTCAAGCCAGGCCGACGCGTCGGCCGCCATAGATCGAGTCATCAGCAGGGAGCTGGGCACGAGAGCATCTCTGCTGCTCTCGTGCCGTGGGCGCCCGCACGGAGCGGGTGCCGGGCCGGGGGACCTGGCACGCCGCTTCCCATCAGGGAGACAGCGTGAGAGTCAGAAGAGCAGTCGTCGGTGCCGTCGTCGGCGGAGTGTGCATGGCCGTCGTAGCCGGCGCGATCCCCCCGGTCGCGGCCGCAACCGAGGACGACGCGGCAACCGCGGCGCTGCCCACGCAGCAGTCGGGCGACGTGGTGACCCTCATCACGGGCGACCGCGTGACGGTGCTGGCCGGACCCGACGGGGATCCCGCCCTCTCGTTCCAGCCCGCGCCGCGGGATGACGGACGACCCGTCAGCTACAACAGCTTCGGAGATGACGGTCAGCTCTTCGTGATCCCCTCGGACGTCGCTCATCTGGTGCCCGACCACCTGGACCGCAACCTGTTCGACGTCCTCGCTCTCCAAGACCTGAAAGCGGACGACTCGGAGGGCGGCCTGCCTGTCATCGTTCAGACGGCCACGGAGCCCGGAGCCCGCGCGGCCGCGCCCAGCTGGGAGGCGCTCGGCGTGGAGCCGGAGCACACCCTGGAGTCCATCTCCTCCGTCGCGGGCGAGGTCGCACCCGGGGGTGCTCCTGAGCTCGTCGACGCCGTGGAGAGCGCCGACACGGTCGAGAAGGTCTGGCTCGACTCCCCCGTCGAACTGCTCGACACCGACTCGATGCCGCAGATCGGCGCTCCGCAGGCGTGGGCCGGCGGTGCGGATGGCACCGGCGCGGTCGTCGCCGTCCTCGATACGGGCATCGACACGAACCATCCGGATCTCGACGAGGGGATCGTCACGCTGGAGGCGGACTTCACCGCCAGCGGCACCGCGATGGATCAGGCCGGGCACGGCACCCACGTCGCATCGATCATCGCCGGCAGCGGCGAGGCGTCCGGCGGCGACTACCGGGGCGTCGCTCCCGGAGCCCGCCTCCTCAACGGCAGAGTCCTCAACGCCGCGGGACAGGGCCAGACCTCGTGGGTCATCGACGCGATGGAGTGGGCCGCCGGCAACGGTGCGGACGTCATCAACATGAGCCTGGGAATCCAGGGCGACTACACGGATGGCACCGACCCCGGTGCCATGGCCGTGAATTCGATCTCCGAGCGGTACGACACGCTCGTCGTGGTTGCCGCCGGCAACGAGGGCGAATTCGGGGCGACAACGGTGACGACCCCGGGCACGGCCGACAGCGCACTGACCGTGGCTGCCGTCACGGACGACGACTCGCTCGCGTCGTTCTCGTCACTCGGGCCGCGGTTCGGCGACTGGGCGATCAAGCCCGACATCGCTGCGCCCGGCCACGGGATCGTCGCAGCCCGGGCGGCGGCGGAGACAAATCCGTTCGAGCCCGTCGGCGAGCTCTACCAGGCCATGTCCGGCACGTCCATGGCCGCACCGCATGTGGCCGGCGCCGCAGCGATCGTCAAGGCCGCACGACCGGACCTGGGGGACCAGGCTGTCAAGTCCGTGCTGATGGGTTCGGCGCAGCCGGCCGGAAACCCGGTGTACTCCGAGGGCGCGGGGCGCACCTGGATCCCGGGCGCGCTCGAGGAGACGGTGTACGCGACTCCCGCCTCGCTGTCCTTCGGAGTCTTCTCGTCGCCGCGAGACACGCAGGCGCCGCGCTCCCAGACGGTCACGTACACGAACACCTCCGACGTCGACGTCGTGACCCGCGTGGGCGTCACGGTCACGCAGCCCGACGGCGACGCGGCACCCGCAGGGATGGTCACGCTCTCGACAGACACTGTGACGGTGCCTGCTCACGGCACCGCCTCCCTCGACGTCATCGTCGACCCGCGCGCCGATGACCCCGGCGTCTACACCGGCGTGCTCACCGCGGTGGGCGAGGGCGCCCCGCCCATCCGGACGGTGCTCGCGTTCATGTCCGAGCCCGATCTGCACACGCTGCGGATCGAGGCCACCCAGGCGAACGGTACGCCCGCTCCGCTGGGCAGCGCGGGCATGATCCACGGGCTCGACGACTCGCGGATCGATCAGCCGTTCAGCCTCGTCGACGGCGTCACCGAAGTCCGGCTCCGGCCCGGCCGGTACGCGCTGCTCGGCCAGCTTCTGAACGTCGCATCCCCGGATGCGCTCTTCGTCGACGGCTTCACGGGCTTCACGCGCGACGTCGACCTGCAGGGCGACACCACGGTGGTCGTCGACGGGAGCAAGGCGATTCCGGTCGAGATGAAGACCGAGAAGAAAGCCAAGACGACCGGCCTGGAGGAGACCATCGCCCGATGGCTGCCGAATCGCGGCTACCCGGTCACGACCTGGGTGTCGGGCGGTATCGGCGGCGCGACGGGAGGCCTCGATCTCGACGTCTCCGTCCTCGGGACGCAGGAGCCGCTGGCAGGCGACATGAAGGTCCACTCGCGTTACGTGCTGAACCAACCACTGCTCGACGTCAGCGCGGTGGGCTCCCGTCAGAAGATCGACATCTCCCGCGAGCTGAACTACGGCGTGCTGTCTCCGCAGTACCTGGGCACGCTGGACGCGCCGATCGTGAACGCGGGAAAGGGGGCGCCGGACGAGCTGGCAGCTGCCGGCGCTCGCGGGTCCGTCGTCCTGATCGAGGATCGCGGCGATCAGGATCTGAACGCTCAAGCGCAGGCGGCGTATGACGCGGGAGCCGTGGCCGCGATCGTCTACGGGGCGACGCCTGGTCCGTACTTCGAGTCGGTCGACCCGCGCAGATTCCCGGGGATGGCTCGCAAGGCGCTGCCCACACTGACGCTGCCCCGCGACCTCGGCCTCGAGCTGGTGAGCCTCGCGGGCGACGGAAAAGCCCGGTTGCAGGGCACCGGCATCACCGACCCCTCGTACCAGTACCAGCTCGGCTATATCGAAGAGGGCGTTCCCACGGATCTGACCTACGAGGCCAACGGGAAGACGACCGCCACGGTGAACGTCGACGTCAAGGCTTTCGTGCCCGGCACCCCGATGGTGGAATACGTCACCATGATCGGCGGAGGAAACTACACCGGGTTCGGATTCCGTTTCACCGGGCCGCTGCTCGGCCGAGAGGTGTACTACTCCACTGACGATGACCTCACGTTCCAACGCTCCGTGCAGGCGGGCGAAGCATGGAACGCGGACCCCGCGCCGTTCGAGAGCGCGCACGTGACGTACCGGCCGGGGCAGCGGGCGAGTGAGACATTCGTGGGCCAGGTGCATCACGGTGGACTGCGACCGTCCCCGGCTACGCCGCAGGATGCTGCGGTGAGCCGTGACGGCGATGTCCTGTCCGTCAACCTGCCGTACCGGGTCGATGGAGACGGTCATGCGCAGCTGTGGGGGCCCGACGTGGCGTCGACCGGGAGATTCGAGCTGTGGAAGGGCGATGCCCTGCTGGTCGAGGGAGAGGCCCCGAGCGGCACCCCGTCCGTCCCAGCGGAGAAGAGCGCGTACCGGATGACGCTGAACACGCACCGGGATGTTGCGTGGTGGCCGCTGTCCACCGACATCTCCACGGAGTGGGGATTCCCGTCCGCGAACACCAAGACCGCGACGATCCTGCCGCTGCTGCAGCTGGATTACGGGGTGCAGGGACTGAATGCCTTCAATACGGATGGGCGCACGACCGAACTGAATCTCACCGTGTCGCACCAGGACGGCTCCGAAGGCGGAAAGGTGCGAGGCCTCAAGCTGTGGTCGTCCGCCGACGCCGGTGCCACCTGGACACCGGTGCGTGTGGCGCCCGGTCGAGGGGCGGGCGCATACTCCGCGAAGGTGACCGCACCGCGGGGCGCCACCACGATCTCGCTGCGCTCGGAAGCGTGGGACGACGCGGGGGCCACATTCAAGGAGACGGTGATCGACGCCTATGCGGTGGACACCGTCGCGCCGCCGATCACGCTCACCACCCCCGCCGGGGGCATCCCCCAGCCGACCCGGTCCAGCGCCGTGGCGGGCACCATCGAGCCCGGTGCTGTCGTGTCGGTCAGCGCGGGACGCAGCACGTGCGAAGCGACCGCCGGCGCCGACGGCGCGTGGTCGTGCGACCTCCCCGTCCGCGACGGCGTGCACCAGGTGAAGGTCACCGCCACGGACGCGGTGGGCAACACCTCCGCGACCATCCGACGCGTGCTGTGGCGCGACACGGCCGCACCGCCCGTCCCGACGGTCAAGACCCCCGCGGGAACCGTGCACGACACCCGACCCGCGATCAAGGGGTCGACGGAGCCGCGGGCCACGATCACCGTGACAGAGGGGGACCAGGCGGTCTGCACGACGACCGCCGGGTTGTTCGGGGCGTGGTCATGTGTACCGGCCGGCGCACTGAGCGCGGGGCGGCACACCATCACCGTCACCGCGACGGACATCGCGGGAAACATCTCCCCACCTCGAACTGCGCGGTTCACCGTCGCCGGCGGCTAGGACCGTTCCGCCCCCGCGACGGTGCTCACATGCCCTTGACGCGTTCGTAGTGCGCCCTGACGCGATTTCGATTTCCGCAGTCTGCAGAACTGCACCAGCGACGGTTTCGCCGAGAGGAGTTATCGAGGAACACCCATCCGCAGTGCTTGTCCTCGCACCGATGGAATCTCGTGATCGCGTCGGAGGTGAGCAGCCTTCCGAGCGCGAGCGCGATCCGGTGCCGCGGGCTCATGAGGTCGAGGCTGTCCGGAGCCCAGCTCCAGGAGCCTCCCGGGGTCAACTGCAGCGAACTCGCCGCGTGCGCCTCGCTCAAATGGCGCTGCAGTGACGTCGCGGCTCGGGTCTCCGTGAGGCATTCGTACGTGTTATCTCGGAGGTCCACGACGCGACGTAGCTCCGTTGCGGCGTCGTCGACCCGCTGGGATGCGGATTCTGCCAGGCCGTCGGATTCCTCTTGCGAGATCAGGCCCACTGCCAGACACCATGCGAGTAGATGCGCGTACGTCGGAAGCTGCTCTCGGCGTCGCGGCGGATCCAACCGCCAATCGACCGTGTTGAAGAAATCAACGGCGATGTCTCCACCGAGCCGCGACGGCGTCACTTCCGGAAGTGCGGACAACCTCATCCTCATCTGTGCGGGTTGTGCACTAGTGTACGACTAATGGTCAACTCGCCGACGAGGAGTTAGCCCGCATGCGGGGACGAGGCTTTGCCGCCCTGTGGTCATCGCAGGCTTCGACGAATACCGCGGACGGGATTCTCGCCGCCGCGGCGCCGCTGCTCGTGGCATCCATCACTCGAGACCCCCTTCTGGTCGCCGGGATGACTGTGGCTCAGTTCCTGCCGTGGCTGCTGTTCACGCTGCCTGCCGGTGCACTCACGGATCAGATCGACCGGCGGAAGATCATGGTGGCCGGCAATCTGCTCCGAGCATCGGGGTTCGCTCTGCTCGTCGCGGCGATCACTCTCGGCTGGGAAAGTGTGTGGCTGGTGTACGGCGCGGTGTTCATCGCGGGAACGGCCGAGACGCTCGTGGACAATGCCGCGCTCACGATCCCCCCGCGCATCGTGCCGAGGAGGATGCTCGAACGCGCCAACGGGCGCCTCTTCGCCACGCAGTCCGTGGTCAATACCTTCGTCGGCCCACCCGTCGGGTCCTTCCTCGTGGCGATCGCGGCGAGCCTCGCGTTCTTCACGAGCGCCGGCCTCTTCGCCCTGGGCGCGGCAGCGGCGCTGTTGCTGCCGAGACTCCCTCCGCAGGACGACGAAGCCCCGCGACCGGCGAAGACCCCTAGGGCCGGCTTCGGCGATATCAGGGCCGGCTGGGGGCACTTCTGGGACAACCATCTGCTGCGTCGCGTGGCATTCATGTCTGCCGCGATCAATTTCTTCGGCACCGCCACCGGGGCTCTGCTCGTCCTCATCGCCACGGGCCACCTCGGGATTCCCGTGTCCCTGTACGGTGTTTTCCTCGCCATTCCCGCGATCGGGGCTGTCATCGGATCGTTGGTGGCGGAAAAAGTCATCCCTCGCATCGGTGGTGGGCCCGTCATCTGGCTCGCCGCTCTCCTTCCCGCAGCCAGCTACATCGTCATGGGAGCGAGTGACAACGTGATCCTCGCGGTGACCGCCATGTTCGTGGCCGCACTGGCGACGGCCTGCAACCAGATCGTCGTATCGACGCTGCGACAGGCATCGGTGCCCGATGCGGTCCTCGGAAGGGTCACCGCCTCCTACCGACTCATCGTCCTCGGGGTCGTCCCGTTCGGGGGACTTGCCGGTGGCCTCCTCGGATCGATGTACAGCGTCCCGACAGCGTTCCTCATCGCGGGCTTCGGACTCGCCATCACCGCCTGTGTCCTCGCTCCCGGCATCACCTCGTCCGCGCTCCGCCGAGCCGAATCCCCCGGCCCGACTCGCACGGCGAGGTAGCCGATCGCCCCCACGCGGTCAGGACGTGATCGCCGAGTGCGCGTGGAAGGTGTCGACGATGAGATGGAGCAAACGGTCGTTGTCGACCTCTTCGATGACGTCGATGGATGGCGGCTCCCCCATGAAGCTGCCCTGTTCTGGCAGGGTTCCGGAATCCAGCCGGGCGGTCCGTCCGCGGGTGGGGCCCGGCGCGAGTTCGACGGTCACCCCGCAGGCGCGGGACTGGACGAGCGACGGATCGAGCAGGAGAGCAACGGCAACGACGTCGTGAATCCACATTCCGCCGATGCGCCGCGTCTGGGCGGAATAGCTCACCCATGGCCGCATCCCCGGCGTGAGCGCCCTCGTCAGCCGGTTGTCGATCTCCTCCAGGCGACCCAGGTCAGCGAGAGTCAGAAGCGTCTGGGTTGTCACATCCATCGGGAGAAGGGTGACGTTGGCGCCGCTCGCCATCACGATGGCCGCTGCTTCGGGGTCGAAGCCGAAGTTGGTGTCGACAAGATATCCATCGACGTCGAAGACGCCGCCCATCACGACGATGCGGCCGACATCGCGGGCAAAGCCCGGGTGCAACCGCAGAGCGAGGGCCACGTTGGTGAGAGGGCCGATCGCCACGATCGTGATCGCACCCGGGTTCTCCTGGACGAGCGCGCCCAACACCTCCGCCGCGGGGAGCGAGGGGATGTCGTGAGGCGCCCGAGACCGGGGCGTGCCGGCCCACCACTGCTCCACCGACGGGTCGGATGCCGCACGATCGAGCTGGGTCCGCCAACGATCGGGGTCTTCTACCAGCGCCCGGTCTGCCCCGAGGAAGATGGGGATCTCCACACCGAAATCCTCCAGCAGTGTCTGGGCGGCGGCGAACCCGACGTGGTTCGGGGTATTGCCGGCGACGATCGTGACCGCGGTGAGATCCAGCCGCTCGGCCGCGGCGACCGCCAGCCCGAGGGCGAGCCCGTCGTCGACGTTGGCGCCGGGGACTCCGTTGCCGGGGTCGCAGTCGATGACCACTCTCATGACACCGCACCGCCTCGGTCGAGGGCAGCGGCGGCCGTGATGCCCCGCGGATAGTCGCATCCGCACGAGCGTCGAGGGACCAGACGGAAGTCGCACACCACCGTCTGCCGCACGTCGGCGTTGCGGTCCCCGAGCAGGCGAACCGCGTGCGCGGCCACCTGCTCGACCGGTTGCTCGATGGTGGACAGGGCTGGAATGGCGTACTCGGCGTTCGTGGTGCCGTTGAAGCAGATCACTGCGATGTCGTCGGGCACGGCGGCTCCCAGCTCGGCCGCCGCCGCGAGGAACCCGAGGGCCTGCTGCTCGTTGGACAGGAACACGGCCTCCGGCACGTTCGGCTCCTGCAAGAGCTGCCTGCCCGCGACGTACCCGCCGCGACGCGTGTACTCCGCCTCGAGGACGCGCTCCCCGCCCTCACCGCCGCCTGATCGACTCACCGCATCCCGCCAGCCGGCCAGACGATCGCGGGAGTTCTGCTGATGGAGGGGGCCCGCGATCACCGCGAGCGATCGGTACCCGTGATCGAGAAGGTGTTGGGTCGCGGCCAGCGAAGCGGCGCGCTCGTCGATCCGCACATACCCGACACCCGGGATCGATTCGGGCTCGTCGAGGATCACCACGGGAATCCTGGTCGTCGCCTCCTCGAGCCAGGGGTGCGTGCGGTCGACGCCGTAGAACAACAATCCGTCTATCTGATGCTGCAGGAAGGTGCTCACCAACTCCGCCTCCCGCCACTTGTCATCGGCCGAGTCTCCGAGCAGGAGGCTGAACCCCCGCCGGTAGGCCTCATCTTCGATGGCGTGAGCGAGCGAGGCGATGAAGGGGTTGGCGATGTTGGGGACGATCAATCCGAAGGTGCGCGTGGATCCCGAAGCCAGGGCGCGGGCAATGCCGTCCGGGCGGTACCCGGTGGCCTCGATGGCATCGAGCACACGCTGCCTTGTCGCGGCGGCCACCGGACGCGGCCCGTTGTTGACGACATAGCTGACCACGGCGACGGATGTTCCCGCGGCTCGCGCCACATCGGTGCGGGTGACTTTTCCTCTACTCACGCACTCCTCGTCTCGACCGTTTGCGCCGCCGGCTCTGGGTCGGTCGCGTCTTGGACGAGGTTCAGATCGCGGCCGCGCGTCTCCGGTGCAACGAAAGTCGTAAACAGGCCGATCCCCGCCATCACCGCCCAGTACAACGCTAGCGGCCACCACGCACCGAACGCGGCCAGGAGACCGGATGCGACGGCCGGTGCGGTGCCGCCGGAGAGGATGGAACCGAACTCCTTCGCCAGAGCCATCTTGGTGAAGCGGTTCTTGGCGCCGAAGAGCTCGGCACCGTAGGCCGCCTGGACGCCGAAGATTCCGAGCGACGCGACGCACATGCCGACGATGATGATCGCCATGACCACGCCCGGCTCGCGGGACTCCAGCAGGGCGAAGGCCGGGAACGCGTACGCCACGAGCAGGACGCAGAACCAGCGGTAGGTGATGCGACGGCCGAAGCGATCGGAGAGCAACCCGGACAGCGGAATCACCGCGAACCCGATCAATGAGGCGATGAGGACGGCCGTCGTGGGCACTGAACGGTCGATCATCAGCACGTTCGCGACGTAACCCACGAGGAAACCCTGGGCCATGTACGACGGCCCGTTCTCCCCGATCCGCAGGCCCACCATGATGAAGAAAGCGCGGTTGCGGCGCCAGAACGACCCGGTCTTCCCGGCCCGGATGCTGCCGGTGCGCGTCTGGATGTACTCGCGCTGCTGCGCGAAGACCGGGGTCTCCTTCATAGTCCGACGAAGGATGAGCGCGAACACCGCGATGACGATGCTCGCCAGGAACGGCACCCGCCAGCCCCAGGAGTAGAGGTCCTCCTCCGGCAGCTGGACGACGAGCAGCCACGCTGCCGAGGCGATCAGCGTGCCGCTGTTCGACCCGAGGGCGACGATGGACGCGACCAGTCCGCGACGCTTGGCCGGCGCGAACTCCGTAAGGATGATGGCGGCTCCCGACAGCTCTGCACCGGCGCCGAAGCCCTGCGCGATACGCAGCAGGAGAAGGAGCAGCGGCGCGAGGAACCCGACCTGCTCGTAGGTGGGGAGGAGACCGATGAGGGTCGTTGCGCCCCCCATGAGGGCGATCGTGGCGACCAGCACGATCTTCCGGCCGCGGCGATCGCCCAACCGCCCGAAGAACCATGCGCCGACAGGTCGGGCGAGGAACCCCACAGCGTAGGTCGAGAACCCGGCGAGCATCGCGACCGCCGGGGATGAGTTGGGGAAGAACAAGGTGTTGAACACCAAAGCGGTCGCAAGACCGTAAAGCGCGAAGTCGACGTACTCCATCGTGGTGCCCAGCCACGAAGACAGCGTGGCGTTGCGGAAGTTCTTCCGTCCCTCGCGGGATTGAAGCTCGGCGTCCGCGGCGAGGACGTCGGAGGACTGAGTGGGTTCCACGGGGTTCTTCCCTTCGGTCGAGCATCGCTGCTCGATCGGGCCAGGCGCTTCAGCGCGTCGGGTACACAGTGAGGGTGGGATCTACCCGCGTAGATTCGGTGCCAGAATCTACGCGGGTAGACCACCGCCGACGATATCCCGCAGCCGCGACGGGCCGCAATTCCCGCCTCCGCAGCTGGGAGACTCGGTGCTGTGATGTCGATCAGCCACGCGTCCTTCGATGCCGTGTGCTGGGACTGGAACGGCACTCTCCTCAATGACGTGGCTGTTGCTCAGGCGGCGATGAACAGGGTTCTCCGGGACCGCCAGCTGCCGGTCATCCCTGACGAGGACGCGTACCGACGAGTCTTCGGATTCCCCATCACCGGCTTCTACTCACGGTTAGGCATCGACGAGGGCATCTTTGCGGAAGCCGCCGACCAGTACCTCGAGTTGTTCGCCCGAGCAGTAGGGCAAGCTTCGCTTCAGCCTGAGGCGGGGGCGACGCTGGCCGCCATCGGAGCTCTGGGCGTGGAACAGGTTCTGATCTCTGCGACCCCTGAGGACGTTCTCCAACGGCAGCTGGCACCGCACGGGGTAGATGCACACTTCTCGCGCATCCTGGGCATCACGGATGTGTACATCCCCTCCAAGGCGCACGTGGTGGAGTCATGGTTGGAAAGCTCCGGCCGTGACCCACGGCGCGTGCTGATGGTCGGCGACACCAACCACGACGAGGAGATCGCTGAGCTTCTCCACGTGCCCTTTCTCCGGTTCGACAGAGGGCATCAACATCCACCGGACCACGGCCGGCATCCCATCGTCGATGACCTCCGCGACGTGGTGGGTTATCTGCGCCGAGCACATTCGAGCGAGTTCTCCTAGAGCACCGGCGCCGGGTTCGGCGCACACGCGGCGTCGTCCAGGATGCGCCGCATCGGCGCTCGCGCTTCGGCGCATGATCGCGCCCGAGATAAAACTAACCAGTCGGTAGACAGCAGCGAGGTGGCGCGCTAGTTTAACTACCAACCAGTTGGTTTCTATCGAAAGGCGAGTACATGAAGACCGTTCTTATTACCGGCGCGGGTAGCGGCTTCGGCCGGCTGTCGGCATTCGATCTTTCCCGTCTCGGGTACCGGGTGATCGCGGGCATGCAGATCTGGCCGCAGGCGACGCAGCTGCGTCAGGAGATCGCGGCGGCCGGCCTGGAGAACATCGAGGTCATCAAGCTCGACCTGTTCGACGAGGTCGATGTCGCGCACGCGCTCCGCTATGACGTCGACGTGCTCTTCAATAACGCCGCTGTGGCTCACATCGGAACACTGACGGACCTGCCCATGTCACTCCTTCGGGCGAACTTCGAGTCGGACGTGTTCGCTCCGATGGAGTTGACGAAGCGCTTCATTCGCCAGATGGCCGGGCGCGGCAGCGGCAAGATCGTGTTCAACTCCTCCATTGCCGGCCTGCAGGCTCAGCCCTTCGGCGGTGCGTACAGCGCGACCAAGTACGCGATCGAGGCGATCGCCGCCACGTTGCGGGAGGAGCTGAAGCCCCTCGGCATCGCCGTGGCGACGGTGCAGCCCGGACCCTTCCAAACCGGTTTCAACGACACCGCGATCGAGGCGTCGTCCTACTGGTATGACCCGGAGACGGCGATCCTCCCGGGTTGGGAGCAGCCGACGTTCACCTACCCCGGGCAGGGCGACCCGCAGGAAATGGTCGACGTGATCGTCAAGGTCATCACCGGTGAGATCTCCAGCTACCGCAACGTGTTTCCGTCGTCGACGGAGCGCCAGGCCCGGGAAGCGCAAGCCGCCGAGTGGGACCTCACCGTTTAGTGTGAACGCGCCCTGGCCCCGTCCCCTCGACTCGGCTGGATCGAGAGGGCGGGGCTGCCCGCTGACCTAGCGTGGGTCGACTCGCATAGTGGTTTGCTTCGCAAGGGGGTCGATGATCGCGCGGGTGTTCGGCCCGTTGCCGTACTTGGCCGTATAGGCGGCGTCGACCGCGGCATCCTGTGTCGAGTCCAGGGTGTAGGTCACCGGCCGGGTCTCGCCGTCCCAGCTGAGGAATCCCTCGAAGTACTGAGCAACACCCCGGTACCACTGGCCCTCCGGGCCTTTGAGCGATCGCAGATAGAGCTTGTCGTCGACAACGACGCCCCAGACGGTCACGAGCGTGCGTGGAGAACCGTCTGCGTGGCGTCCGGCGACATGGACCTCGCCAGAAGTCTCCAGTTCGCGGAGTTCTTCACTCGTCCATCCGCTCATCGGTCCCCCGCTCTCTGCCGCGATCCTGCCGGCGTCTTCGTCGTCATTGATGTGTGTCCGATGGTATTTTTTGGCAACAACCGCGTCTACTGTGAGGCTGCGCCTATCGTTCTGCAGGCGCGTTCCGGGTCTCCGAGGCCGCAGGCGGGAGCGTGGTGGCTGCCCAGCTCGCAAGAACACGCAGCGCATCGGCAGAGGGCGAGCCGGGTTCAGCCGTGTAGGTGGACAACGCCAGGCCAGGGTCAGCGGGCAACTCGAACGCCTCGTAGGTGAGCTCGAGGTCGCCCACCACCGGATGCCGGAGGCGTTTCACGCCGCTGCGGTGGTAGCGGACGTTGTGCGCTGCCCACAACGTGCGGAACCGCTCCGACCGGGTGGACAGCTCACCGACGAGATCGGTAAGTCGTTTGTCGTACGGGTTGCGGCCGGCTTCGCCGCGCAGCGCGGCGACGAGCTCGTGGGTGTTCCTCTCCCAATCGACGAAGAAGTCGGGGGCGGCAGGGTTCAAGAATGCGAAGCGGGCGCCGTTGGGTGCGGGTTCGGCGAAGACGGGTGCGTACAGGGCGCGGCCGAGCTGGTTGGTGGCGACGTAGTCGAAGTAGTTGTTGCGGATCATCGCCGGTGCATCGGTGATCGCATCCAGGAGGCGCTGAATGCTCGGCCGTAGCCCGTCGACCCGCTTGCGCGGCTTCCTCGACCCGGGCGAGGCGTTGGCGGTGCGGGCGAGGTCGAACAGATGCGCCGTCTCTGCGTCGTCGAGTTGCAGCGCGCGGGCGAGGGAATCCAGGACGCTGTCGGATGCGCCGGAGAGATCGCCCCGCTCGAGGCGGGTGTAGTAGTCGACGCTGACACCGGAGAGCAACGCGACTTCTTCACGGCGAA
This sequence comes from Microbacterium sp. Z6_144, assembly GCF_057197625.1. Lineage (NCBI taxonomy): Bacteria > Bacillati > Actinomycetota > Actinomycetes > Micrococcales > Microbacteriaceae > Microbacterium > Microbacterium sp. Z6_144. The sequence goes on along the minus strand of NZ_JBXVPT010000001.1, from coordinate 633,105 downwards.
GGCCCGGGACGCGGCGGTTGCCGCCGTAGGCGGGGAGCCCTGCCTGGTCGGGGGTGATGCGGTCTCTGCGCGTGGAGAGGAACTCGCGCACTTCACTGCGGTGGTCCATGACTGAGACCGTACGCTCCGATCGCCGACGGAGGGAGGGTCTGTCAGTACCGGGGACACCGGTCACTGCCGAGCAGGGAGACGCGGGGGTTGAGTTGACCCATCACCCAGGCGACAGCCTCCTCACCGGAAGAAGGAACTCATGCTCGATCTGACCCTCAACAACGGCGTCACCCTCCCCACCATCGGGCTCGGCGTGTTCCAGAGCGCGCCCGAGGAGACCGCCGCCGCCGTCGACACCGCCCTGCGCGTGGGGTACCGGCACATCGACACCGCCGCCGCCTACGGCAACGAACGTCAGGTCGGCGAAGGCCTGCAGCGCTCGGGTGTCGACCGCGACGACGTGTTCCTCGAGACGAAGGTGTGGATCACCGATTACGGCTACGACAAGACTCTCCGCGCCTTCGATACGGCCGCCGGCAAGCTCGGGGTCGACACCATCGATCTGCTGATCCTGCACCAGCCCACCCCCACCCGGTTCGACACCACCGTTGCCGCGTACAAGGCGCTGGAGACTCTTCTCGCCGAGGGGAAGGTCCGCGCGATCGGCGTCAGCAACTTCACTGCCAACCACCTCGAACGCCTCCTGCAGGAAACGGACGTCGTGCCCGCGGTGAACCAGGTGGAGTTGCACCCCTACTTCGCCCAGCCCGACCTGCAGCGCGCGCACGCCGCGCACGGCATTCTCACCCAGGCGTGGTCACCGATCGGCGGGATCACGTTCTACCCCGGACCGTGGGGTGGCGAGACCCGCAACGTCATGCAGGACGCCACGATCGCCGACATCGCCCGGGGGCACGGGAAGAGTCCGGCACAGGTCATGCTGCGCTGGGGGATCCAGGAGGGCCGGTCGGTGATCCCGAAATCCACAAACCCGACCCGTATCGCCGAGAACTTCGACGTCTTCGACTTCGAGCTCACCGGCGAGGAGATCGCGCGCATCGACGCCCTCGACACGGGCGTCCGCGGCGGCCCGGACGCCGACCAGTCCAGCGAGCAGTACTTCGCGCTCGAGATCCCCAAGGGGTGATCAATGGCGCACGTCGGATGACGCGCACTTGTCGTCACCGCCGATGCTGTCGCGGGCCGGTTGCGCAGCTAAGGATTGTCGGAGGATGCGAGGGCCGAAGGGCGGGAATCACCGAGCCGCTGAAGGGTAAGCGTGGGCGACAGCCCGCCGAGAGAGTGGAACTCGTGAACGAGATGCATCTGATCGAAGTACCCCGCATCGGTGGCGATGGCGATCCACGATCGACCGGGCGTTCTGACCCGCGCGTCCAGGGCGCGCTGGAAGCGGGCTACCCGGGCGAACCGTTTCGGGGTGATTCCCATCTCGCGAACGAAGGCCCTCTCCAACTGCCGGAGACTGACGTGCAGGTGCGAAGCGACGTCGCTTATCCCCGTTTGACCGCCTTGACGTGCCAGCAGTTTGGCGGCGGCCGTGGTCGCCGTATCCTCCGGATCGTGCTCCAGGTGCTGGGAGAGATACGCCTCGGCGGCGCGCACCCTCTCACGGAAGTCGGCTGCTTCGGCCAGCGCATCCCACAGCTCCGAAACGGGTGGACCGAAGACATCGTCAGCGTCGAAGTGCGTCTCCATCACCTCAGCGACCGGTATCCGAAAGAGCGACCACGGCGCAGTGGGTTGAAGGAAGATGGCGAACGAGTCGACGTGACCCTCGAACCGCAGGCCCGTGCCAGCGTAAGTGTGGGGGCCGACGAGGCTGCGCCGGCGGGCGGTTTCCCATCCTCCGCCGCGCGACCTCACGGTAGGGAGAGCACCGAAGTCGAACTGGATAACGCTCTCCAGGTAGGCCGGCATCGGTTGCTCTTCGTACGCACCCTCAGCGGTGCGCTGGGCGAACGCCCGCACGTACCGGCGGAGCGCGGGCGAGGCAGACGCCGACTGCACGGTACGCACAATGTGTTCCCCTTTTCCGCCGGCACCCTGACGTGTCGCTTTCTTACTAGGCGAGATCCGTGGCGCACTCCGAGGATGAGTGTGGATCAAGCCTGACAGAGTGCCCTGTTCTGTGCACGGGGAAATCGACCGAGCACTCACGCGGTCACCTGCGGGCCGAGCAACTGTGGAGACGAGGGTTCCCGTGCGTTTCATTGGCTATTACATGAAGTGGTTGAGCCCGGGGGCCTCCTCCTCGACCACGCTGTGGACGCCGGTCAATAAGCCGGGGGTCAACGTGTGGACCACGATCGCGCTTTCCCGCCTGGACTTCCCCGACACTCACCCCGCGCCGAATTGGGAAGGGGCGGCGGGCGCGCATGCCGGGATCTGGGGCTGGGAGCAGTATGGACCAGACGGCAGCGTACAGCGGTACACGGCCGTCGACGGGCGCGAGGGCGATGCCCCTGGCTTGACCGAGCGGAACTCGTTCTTCATCAGCAATTGCTGCCGAGTGTGTTACATGCTCACAGCCGACCACGCGAACGCCGTCGCGCAGATCACTTTCATCGTCGACCCTCCCGTGTGACATGGATGACACGGAGCACGTGTGGGTTGCGGCCGATTCCTCATCGGGTCGCATTCTGCTGGTCGAGCACTTCGCCGGCGATCCAGGGGGGATCGAAGATTCGCGGCACACCGCATCCCACCTCTCCGGGCTCACCGCGGATCAAATCATTATCGTCGCAGCGTCCAGCCAGGACGTCCGGCCGGGGCGCAGATATCGCGTCGACCCGGCCAGCGCCGCGGTCGTCGAAGACCCCGACGGCCAGGACGCGGTCGGATTCGAGACGCACTCCTCCTACCCGGCGGACCCGCCGATCAGCTCTCGGGGCATCTCGTGACCGCGTCCGAGGACGGGCCCATCCCGATCGACGGGAGTTCCCGTACGGCGGCGATCGCACAGTGGGCGGCGATGTCGGGCGGCACGCTGGTGGATGCCGTCGACGTCGGGGGGCGACGCGAGCTCGCCTTCGCGCCGCGCCAATTGCTCGTTGACAGCCACAATCCCGACGTCATCGCCGAGTTCGCGGCTCGCTACGGTGCGGAGGTTGTGGAAGAGGCCCCGCTGCCGCCGCCGCCTGAGGGGATGGCGCCGCGTGACGGCCTGGACATGAGTGAACGCCCGCGGCTCACTGCGCTGCGGTTCCGCGAGCTGCCCGACGTGTCGGAGCGGGGTGCGCACATCGTGCGCGAGAGGCTGGGCGCGCGCGCGACACTGACATCCCGCGACGCAGCGAAGCTGTTGTCCTTGGCGGCAGAGTCACTCGAGGACGGTCTCCCGGTCGAACTGGACGTCGTCGGTTCGCCGGTTGCGTTGCCGCTGACATCCGCCACCGACAGCAACCCGGAGGCGACCTTCAGCATCCCAGCCTTGCGAGGCCGGGCACGGGTCACGGCCGCGTGGCAGCTCGTCGAGGCGTTTCGCGCGGTGAAGCGGGTGAAGCCGCTCGTGACGGTCGGGGTGCTCGACACCGGTTTCTGGCTCGCCGGCCGCACCCCTCTGGTCGCCGTCAATCAGTCCGGGTCCGATCTCGGCGCGGCGGTCATGCAACTGAACCTGCTCGATGAGCGCGTGGGCGCTGGAGGAGCCAGCGGCAGTAAGTGCGGCGACGCCTACAGCTGTCCGTGGCACGGCAATCAAATGGCCGGAATCGCCACGGCGAAGCCGAACAATTTCCTCGGAACCGCGGGCACGGGCGGGACGGTCGCGGTGCCGGTTCTGTTCAAGAAAGCCATCACGAAGTCCCAGACCTACCGCTGCCTCGCAGTCTGCCTGGCCTGAGGGGTCGACGTGCTCAACATCTCCTGGGAGATGAGCGGCGGCAACTTCCTGTGGGGCGACGGTAGTTGGGTTGACAGCTTCCGATTTGCCACGAGCAACGGATTGATCGTCGTGTGCGCCGCCGGCAATGACAACGAGAACGTTCCGGACGAATCCGCCATCCGCCCCGCGACGAGGACACCCGGCACCATCACTGTGGGCGCCTCGAACCCTGACGGTGATGCCTGGCAGATGTCGAACCACGGCTCGTCGGTCGACATCTGGGCGCCGGGCGTGCGGATCAACACCATCCCGGACGGCGACTCCCCGACCGGAGCGGTCGTCGACGGGACCTCGGCGGCCTCCCCTTTCGTCGCCGGCGTCGTTGCCATGATGCGCGCCGTCAACCCGTCCATCGATTCCGAGTCCGCCAAGCAGATCCTTCGACGGACCGCATGGGCGGGGCCTCCCGGGAGTCGGGCAGATCGTCGTCTCGACGCCTACGCGGCAGTGTTGGAAGCGATGGGAGGGCGCCTCCCCGAAGATCTCACCGAGCCCAACCAGACGGCCGCCTCGGCCCGGCGGATGCAGCCCAGGGGTGGCCCGGGCCAGCTGGGAACGATCGGGAAACCGCTCGCTGTACTGTCGGGTGCCGGTGACGCGGACTGGCACAGCTTCACCGTGAGCGAGTTTTCGACCGTAGATATTCAGGCTGCCTATTACCCGCTCCTAGGATCCATCTCCTTGACGATGCTGGCCGACGACCCCGACAGCCGTGCCACCGACGAGTTGGTCGTTGCCAATCGGCCGGGCGTCCGACGGTTGTATGGCACCGTTGCCCCGGGCGGCTATCGCCTGCGGGTGGGCGGCGGCGTCAACATGTACGAGCTCACGGTCACACTCCAAGGGACTCCGCTGCCGCGGGACGAGATGGAGTTCAACGACAGCTTTGAAACCGCGACTCGCTTCTCCATCGCTAGGGCATCAGAGGTGGATGTCGCGGCCGGTCCCACGTACTTCGAGCGTCGTGCCGGATCCTATGACCTCACCATCGACCATCCGGCCGACCATGACTTCTTCCGTATCGCTACCGGCGCAGGTGGTTTCTCCCGCCCGCTGGTCCGCGTCGGCGCGACCGATGCCCCGGTCGACGTCATTCTCTACAACGCCGGGCGAACGGAATTCGCTCGCGCATCGGGCATCCGCCACACCGAGATGCTCCTCCCGACGTCGACCGTGACCTACGTGGAGATCACGTCCAACAGTCCGACGCGGTACCGCCTCACGGCGCGCGAGGAGGTCGATCAGCGGAAGGTTCCGGGACCGTTCCAGGAGGAGGTGGTCTTCCGCATGCCCGACCCGGGCGACCCGCCCTTCCGGCTCGACGAACGCATCAACTACCTGCTTTTCACTGTTGATGAGCTAACCGCACGCGCTCCGGGCATCCGGTTGGCGTCGGTCGAGGGCGTGCCCCTGACCGCAGAAGTCCTCGATTCGGCCGGCCAGGTGGTCTCCCGCGCCTTCCAGAGTATGGATGGGGCTCGTGAGGCGATGGTCCTCGATACTTCGGGGCTTCTGCCTGGGACCTATGTGGTGCGCCTCGGCGCCCTCGAGGCTTCGGGCATCGAGGCTTCCGGCCTTCATGTGGAGGCGGTCATCGGATGATGCCTCCTCCCATATGCCAGAGAGCCTCGTAGCGATCCGCGCGCCCCACTGGCGACCCGGCGATGCAGCCCGCCACGCTCTTCATCTCTCGCATCGGCGGCGCGGCTCCCACCCGAGTACGATGCCGACGTGCCCCAGCCGGTCTCGCTCTTTACTTTCGACCTGTCCGCACCTACGCAGGAATGGCGAGAGATCACGGACCTGTTCGTGGCGTGCTTCTCGGCGGCGCCCTACTTCGAAGATCAGAGCGAGCTCCAGACCATTGCAGCTCTCGCGGCTCCGCAGGATGCCTTGGTGATTCACGAGCTTGCTGTGCGAGAACCCGAACGCGGGCGAGGCATTGCACGCGATTGTCTGCGCGAGCTTCTGAGGGATCGCGTCGAATCCCACGCGCTCATCGGAACCTACGACCGTGCAGAATCCGCGAGGGCCATGTATCAACATTGGGGTTTCGAAGTGATCGGTCAGGTACCGGTGCAGGGGCACGCGATTGCGCTGCATGTCCTGACATCACCCACGTCAGATGCCTTCGAGCGACTCACCTCGGCCGGCGAGGCAGCGTCCGCCTGACCGGGGCACCGGACAAACCGGGGCCGCGGCATGGTCCGGAACCATGGTGGTCTCAACCGGTCAGCTGGAGAAGCCGGAGAACGCGGGTGGGACGGTGATGCGCAATCGGGGGACCGGCGAGAAGCTCGATGACCTCGTCGTGATTCGCGTCGATCACGGGGTGAGAAAAGTGTCGCTCGAAGGACGTGTCGTCCTTGTAGAACTCGAACGCCCATAGCGTGTCGGGGTCGTCGTCGGCACGGCAGAGTACCCAGTCGGTGGGCCCGTCCGGATCACCGGTGAAGTGCAGATCGTTTGTCAGCTCGAACAGACGGTCGCCCTTCCCAGGCTTCACCTGGAACATGAGGACCGCGCCGGGCTGGTGCGACTGGAGCATGAGCGCCCTCCTTCGTCGAGGTCCAGGACATCCGATGACGTCCAGGTGGAACCTCCGTTAGCGGAAGTCGCCGACCTGCCTCTCGACGGGAACAGTGCCCTCGACGACGACATCGCCGGTGTGCGCGGTTGTGATGGTCTCAATCAGGACGATTTCAACCTCCTCCTCCGCAATCGGATTGTGCTGGACGCCCCTGGGAACGACGTAAAACTGACCCGGCGCGAGCACGACCTCCTCGTCGTCGGGCAACTGGATCCGGAGCCGACCGGAGACGACGAGGAACATCTCGTCTTCTGCGTCGTGAGCGTGCCAGACGAGCTCTCCGAGGAGCTTCGCGACCTTCACGTACTGGTCGTTCACTCGCCCGACGACCCGCGGCGTCCAGTGCTCGTGAACTTGCCCAAGCTCAGCGGCGACGTCGATTCCCTGGAGGTCGGTCATCGTTCCATCGTCGCCCGCAGGACGCGCCCGCGTCAGGTCCGACTCGCTAGTGATCCGCGCTCCTGGCTGTAGACAAGCGCCAGCACAGGGAGCCGCCGGACCGCGATCCCGAATCGCCGCGCCAACACTCTTCGGCGATGCCTCCGCCACCATTGTGAGTCCGCTCGCAATGGTGGGGTAGCTCGAAGACGCACTCCCCGGGCGCATCGACGAAGTCGGTGCACGCGCCCTCCCAGACGGAAGGTAGCCCCCACAGCCACGGCGGCGGCCACGTTCGCAGCTCGTTCGGAAAGCGGCCGGGGTCACGAAGACCCCCTGGGTGTGGAGCAGTGTCGACACGTGCAGGGGGCCTTCGCTGGATCAGGAGACGGGCCGGTTCACGCGTGCACTGTGGGAAGGTTTCGGACGTCAGGACGAGTCGTGCGGAGGGTTCCCCATGCGAGCCATCCTCGGGTGAGCACGTAGGCGCCGATGGTGGTGATGACGAGCCATCCGTCGATCCATGCGGTTGCTTCGGCTTCGTTGGCACCTCCGACGGCCATGGCGAAGACGGTGACGGCGATCTTGTGGAGGAGGATGAGTTCCCATGCGCCCGCGATTTTGCGCGGCCAGAGCGCGACCATGAGGTTCAGGGACAGGAAGATCAGGAACCCGAAGGTGCGCCACGCTTCCACGACGAGAGTGTCGGGTGAGGCCTGGAGCATCTGGGTCACCCCGTAGATCACCGCTCCGACGGTGAGGAGGGCGTTGAAGCCCATCAGGGTGCGGCCAATGCGATCGGCCAGTACGGATCGCTGGCCCGGGTCTGCGTCGTTGAGTACAGCAGTCATATCCATCAGTTCTTTCTTGTCGTGTTCGATGGGGGTATCCCACCGTTCGGTGCGTCGAGTTCGATCGGTTATGCGGTGGTGGCGGCCCGCCACAGACGGGCCGCGGTTGGTGTCGCTTGGCACCCGTGGTGCGTGAGGAGCGGCTGAGCCGGACCGTCGACGCGAGAGGTGTCTGCCGAAGCAGGTGGGTTCAGGCCTTGAGGCCGGCGCCGCGGAACGTCGGCACCTCACCGAGAAGATCCACGATGGTGGGGTTGTCTTCGTTGCGGCGCCGGTGCAGCTCCTCGATCTTCGCGCCGAGCTCGGGGTCGTTGTCGTCGCTGATGTCGAAGATGTCCAGGCGCTCGACCAGCTCGAGGCCGATGGCGTCTGTGGCGTAGGTGGCCGGGTGGGTCAGATACTCGAACAAGCCCTCGAGGTCGTCCAGAACGAAGACGCAGCTGTACGAGTAGTCACCGCCGTGGTCGCGGCCCACGACGGAGGAGCGGACCGAGGGGATGGTCTCGCCCATGGTGTGCCAGCCGGCCAGTGCGGCCTCGACCTGCTGGGGTGTCGTGGTGGGCTTCAACGTCGCTCGGTTGATGTGAAAGATCATGCTCGCCTCTGTTCTAACGTTGTTAGAGTACCTAACGACGTTAGACTACAGGCTCCACACCGGCTGTCAACAGCGCACCCGATACGGTTCGAAAGACGGAAAGGAGGCTGACGTGCCCAGCAAAGAGCGGCGCAATCAAGAAAAGACGGGCGTGCGTGAGCGGATCGTCTCGTCGGCACGGCACCTTCTCGAGACAGAAGGCTCGGGGGGCGTGACGATGCGCCGGGTGGCCGAGGCCATGGACTACACCGCGCCGGTCATCTACCAGCACTTCGCCAACAAGGACGCCCTCATCGGCGAACTCGTCCGCCAGGGGTACGGCGAGCTCCTGAGGCGGATGGAGGCCGTACCGAGTGACATCGACATTGATGAGCGCCTGGCGGCTGCAGCCTCGGAGTACCTGCGATTCGCCGGCGAGAACGAGCACCTCTTCGAAGCGATGAACGACACCACACTCGGTGCCGACGAGCGCCGGGCCGCCGCTGCGCCGGTCATAGGGGTCCTGTCGAAGCTCGTGGACGACTGGGCCGAGACGCATCAAGTCGAGCTCGAAGCGCAAGAGGCCTACGAGATCATCTGGGGCACTCTATACGGCATCGCCGCACTCGGTCGCCTCGGAACGGTCGGACCGGCCCAGGCGCGCCACCTCGGCGGGCGCGCACTGCGGCTTCTCCTAGAGGGATGGCGTTCCCGGACCTAGGTCCGGGACTTGGAGGTGTCGGCGATGACGTCGTAGTCCCAGCTGAAAGACGAAGTCTCCGAGTGGCAAAAACTACAGATGGGTTGGCACCGGACCGTTCGACGCCGCGCACTTTGTCGCTGCCGGCGGCCGGTACCCCGCAAGATTTCGCGGGACAGTTTCACGCTCGGCAGGGCGCCGTCGCCACAGAACCTGTCAGTAGTCGACGCCATGTGGTCGTGTGGCACTCTCAAGGAGTGCGATCGAAGGACAGGCTCGTTGTTGGCGTCGACAAAGCGGCAGCCCGCGATGGCTTCGCTCTCGATGCCGGTCAGCAAGCGTTACTCGAGCGGATGGCGACTCTCGGCACAGATCTCGATCGCAGCTCCTTGCGGCGCTCGTCGACGCGCAGCCTCTACATTCATGGCGATGCCGGGCGAGGCAAGTCCTGGCTCGCTGACGCCTTCTATGCGGAGCTCCCGTTGGCCCAGAAGACCCGCGTGCATTCCCATGGCTTCTTCGACGAACTGCACCGCAACATCCACAATCACCGAATCGAACGAAACGCCGTCGAACGCGCGATCGACGACATCACGCAGAACAGCCGCCTGCTCTTCTTTGACGAGCTCCACGTCCACGACTCCGGCGACGCCCGACTCCTCACCCGCCTTCTCGATCATGTCTTCCAGCGCGGCCTGACCGTACTCGCGACCTCCAACTACGCCCCGGACGACCTACTCCCGAATCCGATCTGGCACCACATCGTCGAGCCCGGTATCGCGCTCATCAAGAAACACATGGACGTGTGGAACCTCGCCGGCCCCGTCGACTATCGCAGCACCAACGAAGAGCACGACCACGGCTTCGCCGCCGGCACCTGGACGATGGCACCCGCCCGTTCCGCCGCGCCTGAACAGCAGACCCTCACTGTTGTGAAGGGACGAGCATTCACGGTGACGTCAGTCGACGACGGCGAGTTGGTCGCCACGTTCGACCAGCTGTGCTCGGCAGCGACCTCGACGGTTGAGTACCTGAACTGGGCACAGTCCTTCTCACGGTGGGCCATCACCGACATCCCCTCATTTGGGACAGTCGACGCCGAGGCTCAACAGCGCTTCATCAACGTCATCGACGTGCTGGTAGACGCCGACATCCCAGTGCGATTCTCCTCGACGGTCGATCTGTCCGGCTTCCTCGCGGACGTATCCAAACGGCCCGATGCCTTCCGCATGGCGAGCCGCCTCCAACTCCTCGAGACCACTACCGATCGAGTTGCTGACATCTCCATGGCACCCGGGGCGGCTCGATGGCGCCACTGACAACCTGCATGGCAGCGCTGACAAAGCGCATGACCGCCGCACGAACACCGCCCTCCAAATCACAAAAAGATAACGGCGAGCCCTTCCCTCCCGTTACCTCACCGTTATAGAGTTCACGCACGGTAGTTGTTTGCTGTGGCAGCTACCGACATGTGATTGCAGGACACTCTTGGTGCAAGGGACAAGGGCCGGTCGGAAGCCTCTCCGACCGGCCCTTACTCTTGCCCCCGAGCGACTTCTCCTCCCCCGGTGACCGCGGGCGGAGTTATCCCCAGAAAAGAGCTCCTGACCAGGGCGTACCCGGCGTGGATGTCGGTGGTCCGCGCGACAATGGGGGCATGCTCGACAGCGATCGCACCGCCCTCGTGGATGACCTCCGCCAAGGGTTGCGGGCGCTGCTCGGTGGGCTGAATGCCGACACCGTGGGCGACGACGTGCTGCTGCGTCAGACCGTGGAGGTCGAGGAGCTGGGCCGGCTGCTGGATGCGGCGCGGGCGACCCTCGCCGGCGAGATCGCCGACCGATCTCGCCCCGAGCTGGGGGATGACCGGCTCTCCGCGCGACGGGGATGCCGCACGCCGGGCGAACTGGTCGAGCGGGTTACCCGCGTTTCGGCCGCTGCCGCGCGCACCCGGATGCGGGCCGCAGCTCCCCTGCGGCCGCGCGCGGCGCTCACGGGCGGTCAGCTGCCGGCGGCGTTCCCCCTGGTGGCGGCCGCGTTCGCGTCGGGGTTGCTCGGTGTGGACGCGGTCCTGGCGATCGTGGCCGCGCTCGCACCGATCCGGGACGGGTGCGCCACCGTCGATGACCACGCCTTCGCCGCCGCCGAGGAAGCACTGGTGGACGCCGCCACCGGCGCCGGTGACGCACTCCCGGTCGGCGCGGATGAGGTCGCCATCATGGCCAAGACCTGGGCGCTCTACCTCGACCCCGATGGCACCCTCCCGGATGAGCAACGCGCGTTGAGGGCCCGCGGGCTCACCATCGGACGGGAGCACGGCGGCGTCGTACCGCTGCACGGCGACCTCCTCCCCGATGTCGCCGCGCAGCTGCAGCGCCTCTTCGACGCATACCTGAACCCGAAGGTCACCTCCCCCGACGGTCCCCATTTCGCGCCCGACCGGGACGACCGTGATCCCGATGACGTCCCGCGCGACCCACGGACCCCCGCCCAGCGCCGGCATGACGCGTTCGCCGGCGCCCTGGGTGTCGCCGCCGGGATGGACGGGCTCCCCACCCTCGGAGGCTCACCGCCCACCCTGGTCGTGGCCGTGCCGGCCGACCAGCTCGACCAGCCGCGCGGCGTCGCCTTCGTCCTCTCCCGCGACGCCGATGACACCGGCGCGGTTCCCGCGACCGTCGCCCGGCACACCGGATGCGCCGGCGCCATCCAACGCATCGTCTTCGGGCCGGACTGGCGGATCATCGAACTGGGCGCCCCGCAACGCATCTTCACCGCCCACCAACGACGGGCCATCGCCACCCGAGACGGAACCTGCATCACCCCGGGATGCCGCGTCCCCGCCGCGTGGTGCGAAATCCACCACGTCGAGCCCGCCGCCAGGGGCGGGCCCACCCACACCGACAACGGCGTCACGCTGTGCTGGTTCCACCATCGCACCCTCGAAACCAGCGGATGGGACGTCCGGATGATCCACGGCACCCCCTGGATCCGTGCCCCCCGGTGGCTGGACCCCGCCGCACGATGGCGCCCCACCCCCGGCTCCCCCACCCGCCGACTCAGCGGCCTCGTCACCGCCGTCACCTGAGAACGGAGGGCAGTCCGGTCCGGAACCCGCCGCGCTCCGTCACAGTCCGCCAGAGCGAGCCCTCAGACGCCGCCACCCCCGCCGCCCCCGCCGCCGCCTCCGGCCGAACCGCCGCCGGTCGATCCGCCCGACGTGGACGCCGCAGACGACGCGCTCGACAGCGTCCCGATCCCCGAGGAGAACGCCGACGCGCTGAAGCCGGAGGTTCCGACGTACCAGCCAGGCGTCCCGGTGGAGTCGTACAGCACGGCCAGTCGCTCCGCCCAGTCCTTCTCCTGTCCGAACACCACCGCGTACGGCAGCAACGCCTCGTAGATCCGGAGCATCTGCCGCGGATCGCTCGCATCGACGGGCACGCGCTCCGCACCGCCCGGGGACTGCAGCATGCGGATGCGGTCGGCTTCGGTCCATTCGATGAAGAGCCTCAGACCCGCGAGGTGGTCACGCGTCTCCGCCCCGAGAGCGGTGAGCGGCTTCCGCGAGACGAGGCCGCCGACGGCGAAGAGCACGAGGACCGCCGTGATCATCACGACCACGGGCACCCACGCGATCACGCTCGCACTCAAGGCGAGCACGCCGAACATGACGACCGCTGCGGCAGCCGCGAAGGCAAGCACCACCGGAAAGGCTCTCTCCCGGAGGGGCACGTCGCGGCGGAGACCGCGCCGGGCGAGCTCCTTCCCCGCGGCCGCGAGGATCCCGCGCGCGGCGGTGGACAGGCGTGTGTCCTGACGTCCGAACGAGAACACCGCGCCCGCCGGGGCGCTGTCGCCGAACAGTCCGTCCAGCAGCATCCGCCCGTCGCCATCGGCCCGCCCGCGGTCCACGAGATGGGCCTCCAGGTCTACACCGCCGAGCCACCGGCGCTTCCCCTCGACGATGCGGATGCTGCCGACCACGGCCTGTTCGAGCACCTCGGCCGGGATCGCCTTCGCCGGCTTGCCCAGGAGCACGGCGCTCTCCAGCGCATCCACGACGACGGGCGGGGTGTATTCGGCGATGACCGTCGGGCGGCCGGGGGCATCCGCGAGGCGGCGCACCCTGACCACGATCGCCCAGGCGAGCGCCCCGAGCACGACCAGTCCACTGAGCGCCTGCAGCCACCCCCATGGGGAGGCGAAATACGACGCGTCGAAGGGCGTGAACGTCCCGGGGGCGAACCCGACCGCGACGGTGAGGGTCTCCCGGGGGCCGAGATCGGTCGCCTCGGCCCGCACCGTCACCGAGCCGTCGGCGTCCGTCTCCGCGGCGATGGGGCACGGGGCCGTCGAGCCGCGAGGGCCGGCGTAGCAGGCCTGGTCACCGGTGAGCTCGGCGGCGAGGTCGGGGTCCACGTGAAGGCTGGCCGTCACCCGGCCGAAAGGCTGCTGCCAGTCGAGGCCGTTGACGTTCCAGAAGAACTCGTCCGCATCCGTGTCGTCGAAGAAGTGGACGGCGTTGCGCATCGTGTACGTGAAGACGTACGTCTGCTCGCCATGGACGTAGTCGTCGGCGCGGGAAGTGATGATGAGGTTCCCGTCGTCGCTGTCTGTCTCGACCGGCCGAGCACGCCCGTCGGCGTCGGTCACCGATTCGACGTCGAGCTCCAGCGGTGCGTCGAGATAGGTCTCCGGCAGTACCCGCTGCATCCCGCGGTTCTGGTCGCTCTGCGGGAAGACCGCGACGAAGGTCTCGACCACCCGCACCTCGCTCGTGCCATCCTCGGCCCGGGTGAGGGTGTAATCGGCGTCCATGCTCGCGAACGTGAAGTCGTTCACATCGGCGAGGGCAGGTGAGGCGACGACGCCACCCATGAGCGAGGCCATGACGATGATCAGGACCGCCGCCCGGCGCCGAATCTGCTTCATGCCGCTCAGCCTAGGCGGGTCGTGTGCGCCGTAACCTTGTCGGTATGACCGACCGCCGCCTCGCCGTCGATGCCTGGGAGAGCCTCTTCCGCGCGCAGCACGAGGTGTTCGAAGAGCTGCAGCTCGACTTCGCCGGGCCCGATCTGGGGCACGGGGAGTACGACGTGCTCCTCACCGTCAGCCGCGCACCCGACATGACGGCGCGACTGCGCGACGTCACCGCGAACATGCTGATCAGCCAGCCGAGCGTTTCGCGGCTCGTCGACCGGATGGCCGCCCGCGGACTGATCGAGAAGTGCCCGGATCCCGACGACGGGCGCGGCGCCCTCGTACGCGCCACCGATGCCGGCGTGAGTCTGTTCCGCCGGATCGCTGCAGTGCACGCGACGTCGATCGCCGAGAGGATGTCGCTCCTGAGCGACGACGAGCTCGAGACCCTGCGTGATCTGACCGCGAAGCTCCGCAAGCCGCGTGCCACGGAGTACTGAGCCGCTCAGCACTCGATGACGTTGACGGCGAGACCGCCTTCACTCGTCTCCTTGTACTTCGTGGACATGTCGATGCCCGTCTGCCGCATCGTCTCGACCACCGTGTCGAGCGAGACGTAGTGCGACCCGTCTCCGCGCAGCGCGAGCCGCGCCGCGGCGACCGCGGTGGATGAGGCGATGGCGTTGCGCTCGATGCACGGAATCTGCACGAGCCCGCCGACCGGGTCGCACGTCAGCCCCAGGTGATGCTCCATCGCGATCTCCGCGGCGTTCTCGATCTGACGGTTGGTGCCGCCCATGACGGCGGTGAGTCCCCCGGCGGCCATGGCGCACGCCGAACCGACTTCGGCCTGGCACCCGCCCTCGGCCCCGGAGATCGACGCGTTCGCCTTGAAGAGGGAACCGAGGGCCGTCGCCGTCAGGAGGAACCGGCGGATGCCCCGGCGGCGGTTCGCCTCGGCGACGCGCGCGTCGTCCCAAGCCGCCGCATCCGCGCGGGAGGTCGCGTGGCCGTCGTACCCGAGGAGGGCGCTGCCCACCAGCTCGCCGTACGGCGTCACGGCGTTGCCGGAGCCGAGCCCCGAATCGGCGAGAAACCGCCACCAGTACATCGCCACCGCCGGAACGATCCCGGCCGCCCCATTGGTGGGCGCCGTGACGACGCGCCCGCCGGATGCGTTCTGCTCGTTCACCGCCAGCGCGAACGCGCCGAGCCACTCCCCCGGAAGCTCGCGCCGGCCGTCGGCTTCGACCTCCTCGAGCTGAGCGCGGATCGCCGACGCACGGCGCTTGACCCGGAGCATCCCCGGGAGCACGCCGTCGGCACGCAGGCCCTCGTTAACGCTCGCGGCCATCGCGTCCCACAGGCGGTCCAGGCCCGCGGCGATCTCGGCATCGTCGCGCAGCGACACCTCGTTGCGGCGCGCTGCTTCGGCGATCGTGATGCCCTGGTCGTCGCAGAGCATGAGCAGCCCCGCCGCGTCATCGAAATCGAGCGGGAAACGGGAGGCGCTCACGCGCGGCGGCTCACCGTCGCGCCGGATGAAGCCGCCGCCCACGGAGTAGTACGTCTCCTCCGCGAGCACCTCTCCCCCGCTGCGGCGGGCGACGAACGTCAGGGCGTTCGGACGCCCCGGCAGCCGCGTGCGCGGAGCGAAGACGATGTCGTCCTTGACGAAGGCGATGGGATGCCGACCGCCGAGGAGCAGCGACTGCCCCTCGGGCCATCCGCTCCACGCCGCGCGCACCACCGCCGGATCGACCGTCTCCGGCACGTGCCCGTGGAGGCCGGCCACGATCGCGTCGGGCGTTCCGTGGCCGAGGCCGGTGGCGCCGAGCGAGCCGTACAACGCGCATCCGATGGATGCCGTGCTTTCGAGGGCGCCCGACACCTGGAGTCGCGTGACGAAGTCGCCCGCGGCGCGCATCGGGCCGACCGTGTGGGAGCTCGAGGGTCCTATGCCGATGGAGAACAGCTCGAACGCCGAAACGTAGGCGCTCATGCGTTCAGGGTACGCCCGGGCGCCTCGGGACCGCGAGAATGCGAGCGGCGGGAGGGCTCCCGAAGCGCGGCCCCGATTCGCGGGGGCGGCGCAGAGTGAGGTACTCTCAATGAGGCCTGCGCGCCGTTTCGCGCGGAGGCCGTGCGCCCGTAGCTCAATGGATAGAGCATCTGACTACGGATCAGAAGGTTGGGGGTTCGAGTCCCTTCGGGCGCACACTGTGTTGAGACAGTGAAGAAATCCCCCGGCTCTCTACGGAGAACCGGGGGATTTCTGCATCCCGCCCTCGACCCGCCCTCAGGACGGCACGTCGTCCGCCGCGGTGCGGCGCCGGCGGGCCTGCGACGCCAGTTTCGGGAGGTCCACCATCCGCAGCGCATCCATCCGCGCCTTGCGCATGCGTTCGTAGTCGGGGTCGGCGTCCGCCGTCATCCCCTCCACCGCGAGGCGGCGCTGCAGATTGGCCTCGACGTCGCCCCATGCCGCTGCCCGCGCGGTGTCGACCAGTGCAGAGACCCGCTCTGCGTCGTCCGCCCATGCGCGCAGTTCGCGGGCCACCCCGGCGTACTGTTTGCGACGACGACGGAGGTTGCGGGTATCGCGGTCGCGGTAGTCGTGGGTGCCGCTGGAGGTGGAGTACTTGCCCCATGCTCCGCGGCGAAGGTCCCGCATGCGGTCGGCGGCGCGCTCCTGCTCCTCGGCGAGGGAGAGGAGCGTCTCGCGCGCGAAGGCCGCCAGCGCGTCGCGGTCGAACGTCGCTCCGCCGGCGATCGTCTCGACGAGGATGTGGTTGCGCACGGTCAGTCGCGCGGCGGACGAGGCGATCGATACGCCCTCCGCGACAGCATCCGACGTCCGCCCCAACGCCCACCTCCTCATGTTCGAGGCTAGCAACTCGCGGGCCGGGCGCCCGGGTCGTTCGTCGAGCACCGCGAGCCGAGGCGGCACATACCGCGACCTCCGTCGTCACGCAACCCCGTCTCCGGCCCCCCGGGTCCGCCTCTAGCTTCAGGGCAACAGCTCTTGCGGAAGGAGGAGACATGGGACTCATGGATGACGCCAAGAACGCCGCGGGCGAGGCCGCACGCAAGGCGAAGGAAGCCTTCGAGGATGCGAAAGACGGCAGCAACGACAAGGCCGACAACAGCCAGCCCGCTGCTGACACCCGCCGGGCCGACGCCGAGGGCGGTAACCCCGAGCACCGCCACGAAATGGGCGAGCAGTTGCGCCGCGACCCCTGAGCGTCGCGTCGCGCCTGCCACCTGGAAGGCCTCGGATCGTCGGGGCCCTTCACTACGCGGCTCGTCACCTCCCGAGGGCGGGCAATCCGTTTCCTGCACCGAACCGAACCACTTGAACATGCGGCTCGGCCGCGTCCTACACAGGGAGGTCCTCATGGGCTCATCACCGAATCGTCTCGTTGCCGTCATCTTCGGCGCCGTCTACGTGCTCATCGGTCTGCTCGGCTTCACCGTCACCGGTGATGTCGCTTTCGTGGGCCCGGAAGGCGGCCTGCTGCTGGGCATCTTCCAGGTCAACCCGCTGCACAACATCGCGCACCTGCTCATCGGCGCGGCACTGCTCATCGGCGGGATCGCCGGAGTGCGCCCGGCCAAGACGGTCAACGTGATCGTCGGTGCCGCCTACCTGCTTCTGGGAATCGTCGGTTTCTTCCTTCAGGGCCCGGCGAACTTCCTCGCGCTGAACGTGGCCGACCACTTCCTGCACCTGGCCAGCGCCATCATCCTGCTGGGCGTAGGCCTGGCCGCAGACAAGTCGGTCCGCGACAGCCGCACCCGCACCGCGTAAGCGACCCGCGTGACCCTGATCGCGTCCTCCGGCACCGCCCCCGCGCCATCATCGCGCGCGGGGGCGGCGCCGGTCGCGTTCACCGGCTCCTGGCCGGCCGTGGCCGCGTGGGGCGCCGGCCTGATCCTCGCCGCCCTCGGGGCGGGAGGTGTCGTCGGACCGGACGGCTCGGCCGCCACCCGCGGTGCGGGCGTGCTGCTGGTCGCCCTCGGTCTGTCGTGGCTGGCGTGGGGAACCGCGAGCCTCGTCCGCGGCCACGTCCTGATCCCCCGTATCGTCCTCGCCGCCGCAGTGACGGGGATGCTGCTGGGGGCGATGCTCCTCGTGCTCTCCCCTGCACACACGAGCGTGTTCGCCGTCGGGGCCGCCATGGCCCTCGTGCTCGTCGTGGCCGTCTATGCCGCCCGCGAGCGTCGCCGGGCCGTTCGAACTGACAGCGCCATGAGCGTATGGGGCCTGATCCTCGCTGCGGCAGTGCTGTCGGTCGTGGTCACCCCGGCGCTGGGCGCCACCCAGGACGCCGTGCTCATCCGCGGTGACGGCAGCGTGCCCGCCGTCACGCACGACGGGCACTGAACCGGCCTCACCCGATCGGACGGATCGTCCAGCTCGCCTCGAGCGGATCGCCGCCGGGTTCGAGGGTCAGGAGACCCGGGTCGAAGTCGTAGCGGTCGGCGTTGAAGGCGTCCGGGGCGCACGTCATGGGTTCGACCGCCAGCCCTCTCCGATGGGCCGGCGACGCCTCGCCCTCTGGTTGGTCCGCGGTGTGCACCTGCACCCACGAGCACGCCGCACCCCAGGTGATCGCCGCTCCCCGGCCCGCCTCATCCGTTACTGTCACCGTCGCGGTGCCGTCCGCGTCGCGGTGCAGCCCCGTGAACGCATGGTCGATCTCGGCCTGGCCGATCCGGCGCGGGTCCCGGAAGTCGAAGCGCTCGGGATCGGTCTCCACGTCAGCGAGGCGCGTCGGGATCAGCCGGTCGGGGGTCACCTCCAGCACGCGGGAGGCGGGGAGGTGCAGCGTCCAGTCATCCACGCGCCCGTCTCCTCCGACGAGGTACGGGTGCGGTCCCGTGCCCCACGGGGCGAGAGAATCTCCGTCGGTGCGCGCCCGGACGCTCTGCGTGAGCCCGTGAGCGGTCAGCGCGAACGTGGTCTCCACCAGCACCCGCCACGGGTATCCGGTCTGCGCCTCGACGGTCGCTGCCAGCGTCACATGGCTCGGTCCCTTGTCGAGCACGCCGTAATCGGTCCACGCGAGGAGGCCGTGCAGGGCGTGCCCGCGAGAACGCTCGGTGAGCGGCAGAATCTGCTCTCCCCCGTCGAACGCGTACCGCCCCTCGACGACGCGGTTCGGCCAGGGAGCGAGAGTGACGCCGCGATAGCCGGGCCTCACCTCGTCGGCATCGAAGGGCACGACCAGATCGCGGCCCTGGTGGGTGTAGCAGCGCAGGGATGCGCCGACCCCGGCGATGACGGCCTCGGCGTCGCCGGCACGCAGGACGTGCTGCGTGCCGGAGAGGGGCGTGCGTCCCATGTCAGAGTCCCTGCGCGAGTCGGTAGTAGGCCTGGTTCCACCGCAGCTCGTGCTGGAATCCGCGCACGGTGGTGTCTTCGTCGATCACGACGAGCTCGGTCCGCGCGATCTCGGCGAAATCGCGGAAGACCTCGATGCCCACGGCCGTGGTCATGACCGTGTGATGGGCGGCTCCCGCGGCGAGCCAGCATCCGGCCGACGTGGCGAAGTCGGGCTGCGGCTTCCACACGGCCCGGCCGACGGGGAGCTTCGGCAGGTCGGGTGCGTCGACGTTCTCGACGACGTTGGCCACCAGACGGAACCGGTCGCGCATGTCGCTCATCGCGACCACGAGCGCGGGGCCGGGGTCGGCCGTGAACACCAGGCGCACCGGGTCGTCCTTACCGCCGATCCCGAGGGGATGCACCTCCAGGCGTGCCCGGGCGGTCGTCAGCGAGGGCGACACCTCGAGCATGTGCGCGCCGAGGATCTTCTCGTCTCCGGGGACGAGGTCGTACGTGTAGTCCTCCATGAGGCTCGCCCCGCCGGGGAGGCCCGCGCCCATGACGTGGGCGACGCGCACGAGGATCGCCGTCTTCCAGTCGCCCTCCGCGCCGAAGCCGTAGCCCTCGGCCATGAGCCGCTGCACGGCGAGGCCGGGTAGTTGCGGCAGGGCGCCGAGGTCTTCGAAGCTCGTCGTGAACGCCCCGAAGCCGCCCTCCTCGAGGAACGACCTCAGACCCAGCTCGATGGCGGCGCCGTCGCGCAGCGACTCGTGACGCTCGCCGCCGGCGCGGAGCTCGGGCGCGACGTCGTACAGCTCCTCGTACTCGGACACGAGGGCGTCGATGTCGGCATCGGATGCGGCGGCGACGGCCTCGGCGAGCTCGTTGACGCCCCAGGTGTTCACCTGGACGCCGAAGCGCAGTTCCGCCTCGGTCTTGTCCCCCTCCGTCACCGCGACGTAGCGCATGTTGTCGCCGAACCGCGCGAGCTTGAGCGAGCGCGCGGCGGCCCAGCCCGCAGCGGCGCGCTGCCAGTCCTCCACCTGCTGACGTACGGCCGGGTTCGACACGTGGCCGACGACGGTCTTGCGGGCCACCCCGAGGCGGGTCTGGATGTACCCGAACTCGCGGTCGCCGTGCGCGGCCTGGTTGAGATTCATGAAGTCGAAGTCGATCTCCGACCACGGCAACTCCACGTTCGCCTGCGTGTGCAGGTGCAGCAAGGGCTTACGGAGGGCGTCCAGACCGCCGATCCACATCTTGGCCGGGCTGAAGGTGTGCATCCATGCGATCACGCCGATCACCTCGTCGCGCGCGTTGACGTCCAGGGCGAGCCGGCGGATGCTGTCGGCATCCGTCAGCACCGGCTTCCAGACCACCCTCACGGGCAGACCGTCGAGCCCGGCCACGACCACCTGCGACTGCTCGGCGACCTGGCGGAGCGTCTCGTCGCCGTACAGGGCCTGACTTCCGGTGACGAACCAGACCTCGTAGGCATCCAGGGAGGAGGAGAGCGGCGTGCGTGTCATCGGGGTGATGTCCCTTCGGGGAGTCGGCTGGGAGGCGTGAGGGCTGGGAGGAGGCTTACAGGGAGGCGACCGCGGCCGCCTCGGCCGCAAGGCCGGCGCGGTACCGCTCCAGGTAGTCCGCGTACCCCGCGACGTCGACCGGGTCGGGAGTGAGGGTCGTGACCGCGGCCCCGGCGAAGACCCGCTCGCTCAGGTAACCGTCCAGGTCGGTGCGCGACGCCTCGGCGAGGTACGCCGCGAGCACCGCGATGCCCCACGCGCCCCCCTCCGATGCCGTCTCGGCGACGGAGACGGGAGCGTCCAGCGCACCGGCGAGGAACCGCTGGGCGACACCGGCGGTGCGGAAGATGCCGCCGTGGGCATAGATCTGGTCGAGGTGCACGCCCTCCTCGGCGAGGATGCGCATTCCGAGGCTCAGCGTGCCGAAGACGCCGTAGACCTGGGCGCGCATCAGGTTCGCGAGGGTGAGGCTGCTGCCCGGGGTGCGCACGATGAGCGGTCGGCCCTCCTCGAGCCCCGCGATCGGCTCGCCGGAGAGATGGTTGTAGGCGAGCACTCCGCCGGCATCCGGTTCTCCGGCCAGCGCCTCGGTCAGCAGCGTGGCGAACACGGCATCGGCGTCCAGCGAGGCGCCGGATGCCTCGGCGAACCGGCCGAAGACGCCGGCCCACGCGCCGAGCTCGCTCGCCCCGTTGTTGCAGTGGACCATTGCGACGGGATCGCCCGCGGGCGTGGTGACGAGGTCGATCTCCTCGTGCACGTGGCCGAGCTGCCGCTCGAGGACGACCATCGCGAAGATGCTGGTGCCCGCGCTGACGTTCCCCGTGCGCGCGGCGACGGAGTGGGTGGCGACCATTCCCGTTCCGGCGTCGCCCTCGGGCGGACAGAGCGGGATGCCGGGGCGAAGGGTCCCGCTCCGATCCAGCAGGGCCGCCCCCTCGGCGGTGAGCGAACCCGCCTGCCGACCGGCGACGAGCACCTCGGGCAGGAGGTCGGCGAGGGGTGCGGCCAGGGCCGAGCCGGCCGCGGCCTCGTCGTAGCTCGCGAGCAGCGCGCGGTCGTAGGTCTTCGTCGCCGGGTCGATGGGGAACATCCCCGACGCGTCACCGACACCGAGGACGCGACGACCGGTCAGTCGCTCGTGAACGTATCCGGCGAGCGTGGTGAGCGAGCGGATGCGGGGCACGTGCGGCTCGTCGTCCAGGACCGCCTGGTGCAGGTGCGCGATGGACCACCGGAGGGGGATGTTCACACCGAACAGCTCGGTGAGCTCGGCCGCGGCCGCACCGGTCGACGTGTTGCGCCACGTGCGGAAGGGGACGAGGAGCTCGCCCGCGCCATCGAAGGCGAGGTAGCCGTGCATCATCGCCGAGACGCCCATCGCCGCGTACGTCTCCGGCCGGACGCCGTACCGGCGTTCCACGTCGCCGAGAAGGTCGGCATAGGCGGCGCGCAGCCCCTCGTCCACCGCATCCAGCGAGTACGTCCACGTGCGATCGACGTACTCGTTCTCCCACGCCGCGCTGCCGACTCCGATGACCTCCGCGGGGTCCTCGCCGACCAGGCAGGCCTTGATCCGGGTCGAGCCGAGTTCGATGCCGAGCACCGTGCGGCCGGACAGGATCTGGCTCCGGATGCGGTCGGCTCCGGCGGTCTCGGCGGGAATCGTCACGGGGGCTCCATCGTCTGCGGGCGAGATCTCTGGCAAAATGTTACCGGTATCATCCGGCTGGCGCGAGGGGGGTGGGCGCGACCGGGTGGGCGCGAGCGGTCAGGGGCCGGACCGCGGCGGGACCGCCGTGGACGCCCGTTCGATCAGCCGCGGCGGTGCGGGGCCGGCGACCACCTGCGGCTCTCCGATGACCGCGGCGACGGCCCGACGCGCCTCCCCGGCCAGGTCGAGGCGCACCGTGGTCAGCGCCGGGCGATAGAAGGCGGCATCCGGGTTGTCGTCGAACCCCGCGACGCTGACGGCGGCGGGCACCTCGACCTCACGAGCGCGGAGCCCTGCGATCAGTCCGAGCGCCATCTGATCGTTGGCCGTCACGACCGCCGTCGGGCCTCCCGGACGCGCCGCGGCCTCGGCCACGGCAGCGGCTGCGGCGGCGCCCGCCGCGGCGCTCCAGTCGCCCTCCCACCGGCCGGCCGGGTCGAGGCCGGCCTCGGCGAGGGCGGTGGCGACCCCCCGTGAGCGCGCCACGGCTTCGGTCCAGTCGGCCGGGCCGCTCACCTCGGCGATCCGCCGATGTCCGAGGCCGACCAGGTGCCGGACGGCCAGGGCCGCTCCCTCCGCCTGCCGGTCGGCGCCGGCCTCGTCGTGCAGGGCGATCACCGGCACGCCGGCCCCGGCCGCGGCGACCGCCTCGCTCGTGCGGGTGTGGGCTGCCACCAGGACGATGCCGTCCACCCCCTGAGACAGCAGGTGCTGCACGGCGGCGACCACGGACGCCGCATCGGCCGCGTCGGCGTAGGCCGTGGCGACCCAGCGCCCGTTCGCGCGGGCGGCGCTCTCGAGCGCGGCGATTCCGGCCGACGGGCCGTAGAGTGCGGCATCCGAAGCCACCACGCCGAGCGTCCGGGTCGTGCTCGTTCCCAGCGAGCGGGCGGCGTTGTTCATCCGGTACCCGAGCGCGGCGACGGCCTCGAGCACGCGGGCTCGCGTGTCGTCGCGGATGCTGGGGTGACCGTTGAGCACGCGGGACACCGTCTGCGGGGAGACGCCCGCGGCCCGGGCGACATCGCGCACGCCCGCGCGGGCGGCGCGCGGGGAACCGGCGCGCGCGTCCTCGCCCATGCTGCCGCCTTCCCGCGGCGCCCCGGCCGCGCCGCTCACCCTAGCGCGCGAGCGCCGGCCCGCGCGCATGCCCCGGAGCCCCCGCGCCCAGGCCGTTCTAGGCTCGATGCAGATCCCTGTGGAGGTGCTGATGAGCGAGGATCCGAGGCAGGCCGCCGCGCGGTACCGCCTGGAGCGGGAAGCGCGCGCGGGACGCCTGTCGCCCGAGGATGCCGCGGCCCTGGCGGAGATGCGCGAGGCCGAGGCACCCGAGCGCGGCTCGAGCGCGGCCGAGCGCACCGCGTATGTGGAGACTTCGATCCAGCAGGCCATCCGCCGGGGCGACTTCGAGAACCTCCCCGGCGCCGGGAAACCGCTACCGGGCCTCGGCGAGAGCCACGACCCGGATTGGTGGATCCGCCGCAAGATCGCCACCGAGAAGCTCACCGGTCTCGGGCCGCCCGCCCTCACCCTGCGCGTCGAGCACGCCGAGATGGAGGAGCGGCTGGACGCGCTTTCTCGCGAGAGCGACGTGCGAGAGGCGGTCGAGGACTTCAACCGCCGCGTCATCGAGGCGCGCCGTCAGCTGCTGGGCGGACCGCCCGTGGTGACCCCGACGCGTGACGTCGCCGCCGATGTCGCCGCGTGGGAGGCCAGACGAGACGCGCGCATGGCGGCGGCCGCCGCATCCGCGCCGCCTCTCGAGCGCCGCCGCCGGCGCTTCCGCATCCGGATGCGTCGCCCCCACCACCCCTCCTGATCCGGCCCGCGACGCCGAAAGTCGCCGGCCGGATCCCGCGGTATCAGCCGCGCTCGGTGGGCTGCGCCGCGGCAGCGCGCGCCCGGAACGCGTCGAGCGCCCGCGTGTCCACGGGCGGCTCTCCGTCGGGGTCGCCGCCGACCCGGTCCTGCTCCTGAGCGGCGGCGCCGGCCGGATCTCCCGTGAGCATGGATTCGTCGAAGGGCAGGCGGCCCGCCAGCACCTCTCGCGCCCGATCCGCATCGAACTGCTTCGTCCACCGGCCGATGAGAACGGTCGCCACGGCGTTGCCGGTGAAGTTCGTCACGGCGCGCGCCTCCGACATGAACCGGTCGATACCGACGATCACTCCCACCCCGTCCACGAGGTCGGGACGGTAGGCCTGCAGGCCGCCGGCGAGCGTGGCCAGACCCGCTCCGGTGACGCCCGCGGCGCCCTTGGAGGCGATGATCATGAACACGAGCAGGCCGATCTGCTCCCCCAGCGACATGGGCTGGCCCATCGCCGTCGCGATGAACAGCGAGGCCATCGTGAGGTAGATGGCCGTGCCATCCAGGTTGAACGAGTACCCCGTCGGGACGGTGATGCCCACGACGGGACGCGAGACGCCGAGGTGCTCCATCTTCGCGATGAGCCGCGGCAGGGCCGACTCCGAGGACGACGTGCCCACGATGAGCAGGTACTCCCGGGCGAGGTACCCCATGAGGCGGAAGACGTTCATGCGTGTGACCGCCCACAGGATCACGCCCAGCACGAGGGAGATGAACAGGAAGCACGTGAGGTAGAACGCGAGCATCAGGACGCCGAGGCTCACCACCGCCTGGAATCCCGTCCGACCCACAACGGCGGCGATCGCCCCGAACGCCCCCAGGGGCGCCAGCCACAGGATCATGCCCAGGATGCGGAAGACCAGCACCTGGAAGCTCCGGACGGCCTCGACCATGCGCGCGCCACGCTCGCCCATCCGCTGCAGCGCGAAGCCCACCAGCAGCGCGATGAACAGCACCTGCAGGATGCTGCCGCCGGTGAAGGCGGAGAAGAAGGTCGTCGGGATGATCCCGAGGACGAACTCCTCGGTGCTCTCCGCTTCGCCTTCCACCTCGTAGGCCGCTCCGCCGATGTCCAGCCCCTCGCCGGGGTGGATGATGTTGCCGACCACCAGCCCGATCGCCAGGGCGAAGGTGGACATGACCAGGAAGTACCCCAGCGCGAGGCCCCCGATCTTCCCCACGGTGGCGGCCTTCGCGATCGATCCGATGCCCACGACGATGGTGCAGAAGATCACCGGGGCGATCATCATCTTGATGAGGCTCACGAAGCCCTGGCCGATCGGCTCGAGCGCGACGCCGAGGCCGGGCGCCGCGAGGCCCACGACGATGCCGAGCACCACGGCCACGATGACCGCGATATAGAGCCAATGATTGCGGTCGATCCTCTTCCGGGGTCGCCCGTGTCGTGCGGTGCGGAGTGACAGAGCCATCAGCGCCCATCCCCTCTTCCAACGTCGTCGTCGAGCCCGGCGGGTGCCGTTGCTGCCTCGACTGTGGAGGAACCGGGACGCCCCCGACCAGTTGTGGTCGTATTGTTCACGGCGCGCGCTGAGGCGGGGCGGAAGGGTGTGTGGCGTGAGACTCACCGTGGGTGGCCGCTTGGCGCTGGTCGCGCTGGGCACGGCGGTGGCCACCGGCGCGGTGCTCTCGATCGTCCTCGGCGTCCAGCTCGCCGACTCCGGCCGGCGGGAGGCGGAGGCCGTCACGCGCTCGGTGGCCGAGACCCTCGCCCATGAGCCGGCCGTGGCCGCCCTGACGGCCGAGGGCGATTCCGTCGGGCTGCAGCGCATCGCGGAGGAGGTGATGGACGATGCCGACGTCTCGTTCGTCACGATCATGGACCCCGATGGCATCCGCCTGACGCACCGCAACCCGGAGGAGATCGGGGAGCCCTACCTCGGGTCCAGGGCACCGGCCCTTGCGGGGCGGACCTTCACCGAGGTGTACGAGGGGACGCTCGGGCCGTCGGTGCGGACGATCGCGCCGATCCAGGACGACGGTGAGGTGGTGGGCCTGGTGTCGGTGGGTGAGACGCTCGAATCCGTGCAGGCCCAGCTGGCACCGCGGGTCCCGCTCATCGTGGTCGTGACGGGGGCCATCGTAGGTCTCGGCCTTCTGGGCGCGGTGTTCGTGCGGCGCTCCGCGCGTCGGGTGGCCGGCGAACTGACGACCGACGAGCTGACGCGCATGGTGGAGAACTACGAGACCGTGCTGCACTCCATCCGCGAGGGCCTCGTCGTCACCGATGGCGAGGGCCGCATCCGCCTCTACAACGATGAGGCCGCCGCCCTCCTCGGCCTTCCCCCCGCGCGCACGGGGCTGGTCAGCCTCGACCCCGGCGAGGCCGGCATCCCCCCGGTGTTGCGGGATGCGCTGCGCGAAGGGCGCCGGATGGTCGAGGAGACCGTCGTCGCCGGTGCCCGCGTCCTCCTCGTCAATCAGGAGGAGGTCCGTGATCTCCGCGGGCGTCGCACCTCCGAGCGCGGGCACGTCATGACGCTCCGCGACCGGTCGGAACTGCAGGCGCTCATGGGAGAGCTGGAGAGCGTCCGCACGCTGACCGAGACGCTCAGGTCCCAGACCCACGAACACGGCAACCGGCTCCACACGATCCTCGCCCTGTTGGAGCTCGACCGCGTGGACGACGCTCGCGCGCTTCTCACCGAGCGCTCGCAGCATCGGCAAGGGCTGGCCGATCGCCTCGTCGCCGGATCGCCCGACGCCGTCGTCGCGGCGCTCCTGCTCGGCAAGCTCGACGACGCCGCGGAGCGCGGCGTGTCACTGGATGTCGACGTGGCCCCGTCCACGCCGCCCCTGGGCATCCCCGCGGCGGACGCCGTGACCATCCTCGGCAACCTCGTCGACAACGCTCTCGATGCCGCTGCGGGCGCCCCGGAGCCACGCTGGGTGCGCGTGGACCTGCGCGAGGCCGGCGACGATGTCGAGCTGTCGGTGACCGACAGCGGGCCGGGTTTCGCGCGGAGCCTCCCCGACCCGTTCGCGTTCGGTGCGACCACCAAGCCGGCCGGTGCCAGCGGGACGCGGGGAGTGGGCCTGGCCCTCGTGCGCGACATCGTGACGGCACATCACGGTTCCCTCCGTGTCGATGGACCCCCGACGTGCGTGCGCGTGCGGCTTCCCGGGGTGCGACCGTGATCCGGGTGCTGGTCGTGGACGACGACGCCTTCGCACTCGAACTCCACACCGCGTACCTCCAGCGCATCGAGGGGTTCGAGGTCGCGGGCGTCGCCTCCAGCGCGCGCGCGGCTCTGGCTGCCCTGACCGACCCCCGCCGCGCCGTCGACCTCGTGCTGCTGGACCTGACCCTTCCAGACGGCGGCGGACTCGACATCGCGCGCCTGGCCCGCGCCCACGGCGCCGAGGTCGACATCATCGCGGTCACGGCGGTCCGGGACGCCGCGACGGTGCGGGCGGCGGTCTCCATCGGCGTGGTGCACTACCTGATCAAGCCCTTCACCTTCGCGGTCTTCCGCGAGCGACTCGAGTCGTACCGCACCTACGTCGTGGGGATGGCCCAGGCCCAGGGAGCCGCCACGCAGTCGGAGGTGGATGCGCTGCTGGGGACGCTCCGGGCTACCCCGCCTCCCCTCCCCAAGGGCCTGTCCGAGGAGACGCTGGTCGCCGTGGCGGCGCGGGTGCGCGAGGCCGGCGGGGCCCTCTCCTCGACCGAGGTGGCCGAGGCCGAAGGGATATCGCGCGTCACGGCGCGCCGCTACCTCGAGCACCTCGTCGAGGAAGGCCGTACGACCCGCGTGCCCCGCCA
Organism: Microbacterium sp. Z6_144; assembly: GCF_057197625.1. Taxonomy (NCBI): domain Bacteria; kingdom Bacillati; phylum Actinomycetota; class Actinomycetes; order Micrococcales; family Microbacteriaceae; genus Microbacterium; species Microbacterium sp. Z6_144. Next base: position 604,966 of record NZ_JBXVPT010000001.1, on the reverse strand, counting down.
CGGCACCCCCGGCCGGCCCGAGATCACCTACGCCTGGGTGCGCTCTCGCTGAGGCGCGCGCAGGTCAGCGCTGCGCGATGCGCGTGGTGAGCTGATGCGCATGGGCCAGGAGCGTGCGACCGAGCTCGGCGATCCGATCCGACCCGAACCGGAATTGAACGCCCGTCAGGCTCAGCGCCCACTGCGGATCACCCTCGCGCGTGAACACCGCGGCGCCCATGCCCCAACTCCCCTCGACGATGAGCCCCGGGTTGACGGCGTAGCCCCGCTCCTGCGTCTCCCGCAGGCGCGCGCGCAAGCGCTTCTCGCCGTGCGACGCCCCCCACGAGCGGGCGAGTCCGGGATGCCGTTCGAAATAGGCGTCCACATCGTGAGGAGGGAGGAAGGCCAGGATCGCCAGCCCGGCGGATGCCACGCCCAATGGGAAACGCACCCCCTCTGCGAGCACGAACGAGCGGATGGGAAAACTCCCCTCCTCGCGCACGAGGCACACCGTCTCATCCGCGCGGCGCACCGACAAGAACGCGCTCTCCTCGGTGCGGACGGCCAGCGATCGGACGATGTCGCGCGCCGTCGGCGTGATGTCGTAGCGCGATGCGGCAACCGTCCCCATCAGGTAGAGCTCGGGCCCCGGTATCCAGCGGCCGGTGGCGTCGTCGCGGTCCACGAGCCCCTCGCGACGCAGCGCCGTGAGCAGTCGGTGCACCGTGGGCCGCGTGAGATCCGCGCGCTCGGCCAGCAGCGCGATCGCCGCCCCGTCCGCCCCGGCCGCGGTCACCAGGCGCAGGAGACGCGCCGCGCGCGCCACGGCCTGCGCGCCCGGAACAGTGCGTCGGTCGGCCGGGATGTCCACGATATGGACGTTACGGCCCCCGGTATCCACATCGCAACACCCCGTTACGCGCGCAGCGCGGCGGCAGCCGACGATGGGATACGGCGCGCATCGCTGCGCGCCGGAGGACGAAGGAGTCGCACGTGATCGACAAGACCTGGCCCTCGGCGACGGAGGCCGTCGCCGATATCCCGGACGGAGCATCCCTCGCCGTCGGCGGCTTCGGCCTGTCGGGAAACCCCATCGCCCTGACCGAGGCGCTCCTCGCCCAGGGCACGAGCGGGCTGACGATCGTCTCGAACAACTGCGGGGTGGATGACTGGGGGCTCGGGCTACTGCTGAACGCGCACCGCATTCGCAAGATGACCTCCTCCTACGTCGGGGAGAACAAGGAGTTCGAACGGCAGTTCCTCTCCGGCGAACTCGAAGTCGAACTCACGCCGCAGGGCACGCTCGCCGAGAAGCTCCGCGCCGGCGGCTCGGGCATCGCCGCGTTCTACACGCAGACCGGCGTCGGCACGCAGGTGGCCGAGGGCGGACTGCCGCGCAGGTACGACGGGTCGGGCGGCGTGGCGTTGGCGTCTCCGGTGAAGGATGTCCGCACGTTCGAGGTGGGTGGTCAGCCGCGCGAATTCGTCCTGGAAGAGGCGATCGTCACCGACTTCTCCCTCGTCCACGCGCTGCGCGGAGACCGGCACGGCAACCTCGTGTTCAACAAGGCTGCGCGCAACTTCAACCCGCTCGCCGCGATGGCCGGGCGCGTCTGCATCGCGCAGGTCGAGGAGCTCGTCGAACCGGGCGAGCTCGACCCTGACAGCATCCACCTTCCCGGCATCTACGTGCACCGCATCGTGGAGGTCGGCACCGGCATCGAGAAGCGCATCGAACGGCGCACCGTGCGTCCGTCGGCGGGCGCGGGAACCGAGGGGAACTGACATGGCTCTGACCCGGCAGGAGATGGCGGCCCGCGCCGCCCGCGAGCTCGCGGACGGATCGTATGTGAACCTGGGCATCGGGCTGCCCACGCTCGTCCCCAACTACGTTCCCGACGACATGACGGTGGTGCTGCAGTCCGAGAACGGCATCCTCGGGGTCGGCCCGTACCCGGCCGAGGACGACGTGGATCCCGACCTCATCAACGCCGGCAAGGAGACGGTCACGACCCTCCCCGGCTCGGCGTTCTTCGACTCGGCGCTCAGCTTCGGAATGATCCGAGGCGGCAAGATCGACGCCGCGATCCTCGGTGCGATGCAGGTCTCGCGAAGCGGGGACCTGGCGAACTGGATGATCCCCGGGAAGATGGTGAAGGGCCCGGGCGGCGCGATGGATCTCGTGCACGGGGCCGCGCGCGTCATCGTGCTGATGGAGCACGTCGCCCGTGATGGCTCCCCGAAGATCGTCGACACCTGCACCCTCCCGCTCACCGGCCGAGGGGTGGTCGACCGCATCATCACCGACCTCGCCGTCATCGACGTCACCGACGACGGACTCGTGCTCGTGGAGATCGCCCCCGGCGTGACGGTGGAGGATGTTCTCGCGGCCACCGAACCGCCTCTTCTCGTCCGCATCCCCCAGGAGCAGAACTCATGATCCCCGACGACGACATCGTCCTCGTGGCCGCCGCCCGCACACCGCAGGGGCGCCTGAAGGGCCAGCTCGCACCGTTCACCGCGACGCAGCTCGGCGGAATCGCCATCCGCGGTGCGCTCGAGCGGGGCGGCATCCCCGCCGACGCGGTGGATGCGGTCATCGTCGGGCAGGTACTGCCGGCCGGCGTAGGGCAGAACCCGGCACGGCAGGCCGCGATCGCGGCGGGGATCGGGTGGGACGTGCACGCCTCCGCCGTGAACAAGGTCTGCCTGTCCGGCCTGACGGCGATCATCGACGCCGCCCGGATGATCCGCACCGGCGATGCGCGCGTCGTGGTCGCCGCCGGCATGGAGTCGATGACACGTGCCCCCCACCTGCTCCTGGGGTCGCGGGAGGGCTGGACGTACGGATCGATTGAAGCGCTGGACCACATGGCCTACGACGGCCTGACCGACGCGTACGACCACGAGAGCATGGGCGCCTCCACCGAGCGCGCCAACGCGCGGTTCGAGGTGTCACGCGAGGCGCAGGACGCCGTGGCCGCCCGCTCGCACCAGCGCGTCGCCGCAGCCCAGGCGGCGGGGATCTTCGACGCGGAGATCGTGCCGGTGGAGATCCCGCAGCGCAAGGGCGCCCCCGTCGTGGTGACCACCGACGAGGGTGTGCGCCCCGACACGACCGTCGAGACACTCGCGCGCCTCCGCCCGGCCTTCGCCGAGGGCGGTTCGATCACGGCCGGGAACTCGTCGCAGATCTCCGACGGCGCCTCCGCGGTCGTGGTCACCTCCCGCTCGCACGCGGACGAGAACGGCTGGGACGTGCTGGCGGTCGTCGGCGCCAGCGGTCAGGTCGCCGGCCCCGACAACTCGCTGCATGAGCAGCCGTCCCGCGCGATCGTGCAGGCGTGCGAGAAGGCGGGCATCACGCCGTCCGACCTCACGTTCGTCGAGATCAACGAGGCGTTCGGGGCGGTGGTCGCCCGCTCCCAGGCCGAACTCGGACTCTCCGACGACGTCGTCAACATCCACGGCGGCGGCATCGCGATCGGCCACCCGATCGGAGCATCCGGCAACCGCCTCGTCGTGCACGCCGTGCACGAGCTCGTGCGCCGCGGCTCGGGCACGGCCGCGGTCGCGCTCTGCGGCGGCGGCGGCCAGGGCGACGCCCTCATCCTCACCCGCTGACCCCCCGTCGACTCGCCATAAAACGTCGGGTTTCGGGCGAAAATCCGACCGAAGCTGGCGAGTCGACCTAGGGGGTGGGGAGGTCGAAGGCCTCCGGATGCCGCGACAGCTCGAGGCGGCTCCGGCGGATGTGCTGCGCCAGGAGCATCTCGGCGTCGTCGGCGTCGCGGCGGCGCAGCGCTCCGACGAGCAGTTGGTGGTCGTGGTGGACGCCGCGATCCCCCTCGCTCCAGAAGAGCCGCGTCGCCGCGCGCCGGTAGTGCTGAGTGCGGTTCCACAGACTCTTGACCAGGTCGGTCAGCACGCTGGTGTCGACGTGATCGATCCCCAGCAGGTGGAACTCGCGGTCCAGCGTCAGGAACTCCTCCACGTCGGCGGATTCCTCCATCCGATCGGCGAGGTTCTGCAGGCGCTGGATCTCGTCATCGGTGATCAGCGGAACGTTCATCTTGCACAGCAGCGGCTCGAGCCGCTCGCGCACGAGGTACAGCTCCTGGCACTCGTCGGCACTGAGGGTCGACACCCACGCCCCCGTGTTCGCCACCAGGGTGACCAGACCCTCGGCCTCCAGCATCCGCAAGGCCTCCCGCACCGGGAGCCGGCTGGCGCCGTGACGCTCGGCGAGGTCGTCCTGGCGGATCCGCTCGCCCGGCGTGTACTCGCCGTCGAGGATGGCGTCGCGCAGGGTCGCGGCGATGCGCGCGCCCGTGGCGCCGTGCACTCCCGCACGCGGAGGGGCCATCGTGGGTCCTTTCATGCAGCCGGGTCGGTGGGCTTCCACAGCAGCCGCGACGCGTCCGCCTCGTACGCCTTGCCGTCGGGGTAGCTGACGAGCTCGAACTGGAGCCCCCACGGGGCGCGGAAGTAGACCCACCGCTGGCCGAGAGCCGCCTGCTTGCTCGCGACCGGCTCGCCCATCACCTCGACACCGGATGCGCGGAGGTAGTCCACCGCGGCATCCATGTCATCGACGTACAGAGCCAGATGGTACCCGCCGATGTCGCTGTTGCGCGGCTGCGGGTTCTGGCCGTCGGCGGCGTCGTAGAGGAAGACCTCCAGGTTCACTCCGGTCTGGAGCCGGTAGAACCGGATCTCGCGGATGACGGTGCGCGGGTGCACGCCGATCTGAACCTGCATCCAATCGTCGTCGGCACTCTTCTGACCGAGCGTGTAGATGTAGTCGGCCCCGAGGATGTCGACGAGGAAAGTGTGCGCCTCGTCGAGGTCGGGCACCGTGATGCCGATGTGATCCGATCCTCGCAGGCCCGGGATTCCGGGGCGGCTGCCCTGAGTCATACGCGACCTCCTCGTCGACTGGTGAGAGACATCGTATCCATTTGCGTGCCCTCTGCCCAGAGTTCTCTCGAAGTATTCGCCGGCAACACTTGAATTGGATCAAATCCTCCCCTACTCTCGAAGGAGCGGACCGGCCGTATGGCCCGCGGGATGGATGAGGCGACGATGCCTGAGCGCAAGAAACTCTCGACCGGCGTGGACTGGATCGAACTGTCAACGACCAAGGACGACTGGAACGCGGCAGACCCCGCGCTGCTGGGCACGATGCTCAGCCAGCTGCACCTGATCCGTGCGTTCGAGGAGTCGGTGCTCGAACTGGCCGGCGAAGGCCTCGTGCACGGCCCCGCTCACTCCAGCATCGGGCAGGAAGGTGGCGCCGTCGGCTCCATCGTCGGGCTCCGCTCGAGCGACGGCGTGAACGGCTCGCACCGCGGGCACCACCAGTTCCTCGCGAAGGCGCTGACGCATGTGAGCGGTGGAACCATCGACCCGGCGACCCCGGTGAACGACGACATCCAGACCGTCCTGCAGCGCACCCTCGCCGAGATCCTCGGACTCGCCCAGGGCTACTGCCGCGGCCGCGGCGGGTCGATGCACCTGCAGTGGTTCGAAGCCGGCGCTCTCGGCACCAACGCGATCGTCGGCGGCGGCGCTCCCATGGCTGCGGGCAACGCCTGGGCGCAGAAGCACAGCAGCGCGACCGACACCGACCTCACCATCAACTACTTCGGCGACGGAGCCGCCCAGATCGGCTCCGTGCTGGAGTCGATGAACCTCGCCGCCACCTGGAAGCTCCCCGTCGCGTTCTTCGTCGAGAACAACATGTACGGCGTCTCCACCCGCGCCGACGAGATCACCGCCGACACGCGCTTCTCCGTCCGCGGTCAGGGCTTCCACATCCCCTCGTGGCGCGTGGACGGCATGGACCCGCTCGCGGTGTACCTCGCCACGCAGGAAGCGGCCGAGCGGATGCGGTCGGGCGAAGGCCCCGCCGTCATCGAGGCGCAGGTCTACCGCTTCTTCCACCAGAACGGCCCGTACCCCGGCAGCGCCTTCGGGTACCGCACGAAGGAAGAAGAAGCGTCCTGGCGTGCCCGCGACCCGCTCGACCTGACCGCGAGTCGCATGCGCGACCGCGGCCTGATCGACGACGAGGGCGTCGCCGCTCTTCGTTCCCGCGTGCAGCAGGCCATGACCGCCGCCGTGAACGCCCTCGTCGAGGCCGACCCCGACCGCCCCGGCAAGCGCCGCATCCGTCCCGAGCTGTGGCCCGAGACGACGTTCGTGAACGTCGGCGTGCGCGGCGATGCCAGCGAGCTCGAGGGTCTCCCCCAGCTGGATGCCACGGCCGCCACCCGCCCGGTGAAGTTCGTCGACGCGGTGGCCGAGGTCATGGACCGGCGCATGGAGGAAGACCCGCGCATCGTCGTCATGGGCGAAGACGTGCACAAGCTCAACGGCGGCACGAACGGTGCGACCAAGGGTCTGGCGAAGAAGTACGGTCCCGACCGCGTGATGGGAACGCCGATCAGCGAGAACGCGTTCGTCGGTCTCGGCGGCGGACTGGCACTGGACGGCCGGTTCCGCCCGGTCGTGGAGTTCATGTACCCCGACTTCATGTGGGTGGCCGCCGACCAGGTCTTCAACCAGATCGGCAAGGCCCGCCACATGTTCGGCGGGGAGAACCCCGTGCCGCTCGTGCTCCGCACCAAGATCGCGATGGGTTCGGGCTACGGCTCGCAGCACCTCATGGACCCCGCCGGCATCTTCGCCACCAGCCCCGGATGGCGCATCGTCGCCGCATCCAACGCCCGCGACTACGTCGGTCTCATGAACGCCGCGCTCGCCCTGCAGGACCCGGTGCTCGTCATCGAGCACGTCGATCTGTACGGCAAGGCCGATGAGGTGCCCGAGGGAGACCTCGACTACATCATCCCGCCGGGAAGCGCCGCGGTCGTCCGTGAAGGCGCGGAGGTCACCGTGATCAGCTACCTGTCGATGGTCGCCCACGCCGCCGAGGCGATCGAGCAGACCGGCGTGGACGCCGAGCTGATCGACCTGCGCTGGCTCGACCGCGCGTCGATCGACTGGGACACTCTCGGCGAGAGCATCCGCAAGACCAACGCGGTGCTCATCGTCGAACAGGGCGCCCAGGGCACCTCGTACGGCGCATGGCTCGCCGACGAGATCCAGCGTCGCTACTTCGACTACCTCGACCAGCCCATCGCGCGGGTGACGGGCGGCGAAGCATCCCCGAGCATCTCCCGGGTGCTGGAGCGCGCCGCCATCGCCCGCACTGAAGAAGTGGTCGTCGCCCTCGAGGCCGTCCGCGCCGGATTCGGAGCCTGACATGGCTGAGATCATTCGCATGCCCGAAGTGATGGCCGGAGCCACCGAGGCCGCCATCCAGTCCTGGCTCGTCGAGGAAGGCACCACCGTGACGGTGGGGCAGACCCTCGCCGAGATCGAGACCGACAAGGCGACCGTGGAGCTGTCGGCCGAGGCCGCCGGTACCGTCGGACGGCTCCTCGTTCCGGCCGGGGACAGTGTCGCCGTCGGCGACGCCATCATCGTGCTCGTCGCCGAGGGCGAAGGATCCGACGCCATCGACGAGGCCCTGCGCGCCGCCGGCGTCGCCGCCGCAGAGTCCGCTCCCGCCGCCGAGCGCGCGCCGAACGGATCATCGTCGGCTGGCACCGCCGCCCAGCCCCCCGCCGAGGAAGCCCCCGGCGACCCGGAGCCCGACCCGATGGACGGATCCGGAGTGCGCACCGGTTCCACCGCCGATGCTGCGGCGGAGTCGGATGACTCCGGTGAGCGACTGTTCGCCAGCCCGCTCGTCCGCCGTCTCGCGGCCGAGCAGGGTGTCGCCCTCACCGACATCTCCGGCACCGGACCGCGTGGGCGCATCGTCCGGCGCGACCTCGAGCGGCACCTCGCGCAGCCTCCGGCCGAGCCCGCCGCCCAGGCGCCTGCAGCTCCGGCCGCCCCCGCCCCCGCCGCACCCAAGGCGCCAGCGTCGGCCGCCGAGGGAGCCGCGACCTACGAAGACGTGCCCGTCGATCGGATGCGGCGCACCATCGCGCGGCGTCTCACCGAGAGCAAGTCGACGGTGCCGCACTTCTACCTCGTCGCGGACTGCCGCGTGGATGCGCTCCTGGAGCTTCGCAAGAGCGTCAACGAGTCGGCGCCGCGCAAGATCTCCGTCAACGACTTCGTGCTCAAGGCCGTCGCCGCGGCTCTGGTCGATGTTCCCGCCGCCAACGCGATCTGGAATGACGACAGCATCCGCCACTTCACGGGCGTCGACCTCGCGGTCGCCGTCGCCACCGAGGGCGGACTCACGACACCGGTCATCCGGGGCGTGGAGCGGCTGCCGCTGTCGCAGATCAGCGCCACCGTGGCCGACCTCGCCGAGCGTGCTCGTGCGGGCCGCCTCCGCCAGCATGAGCTGGAGGGCGGGAGCTTCTCGGTGTCGAACCTGGGCATGTACGGGACGGCGCAGTTCAGCGCCATCCTGAACCCGCCGCAGTCCGGCATCCTCGCCGTGGGCGCCGCCCGTCCGATGCCGGTCGTCGGCGCCGACGGTGAGCTGACCGTCGGGTCGGTGATGACCGTGACCCTGTCGGCCGATCACCGGGTGCTCGACGGCGCCATCGCCGCCGAGTGGCTCGCCGCGTTCCAGCGCCGCATCGAGAACCCGCTCAGCATCCTCATCTGAGCTTCCCCGCCCCCTTCCCCTACCGCATTCTGAGAGGCGCCGCCGTGCCCACCATCCGCAGTGTCAACCCCGCCACGGGCGCCGAGCTCGGCATCTTCGAGGAGGACGACGACGCCGCCGTCGAGGCGAAGCTCGCCGCCGCGTCGGCCGCCGTTCCCGCGCTCGCCGAGGCCGGCTGGGAGGCGCGGGCCACCTGGATGCGGGCCGCCGCCGATCTGCTCGAGTCCGAGGCCGAGGAGGTCGCCGCCGCGATCACCGCCGAGATGGGAAAGCCCATCGCGCAGTCTCGCGGAGAGGTGGCGAAGTCGGCGCGGGGGATGCGGTACTACGCCGACAACGCCGAGGAGTTCCTCGCGCCGCGGTGGCTGGAGAACCCGGGCGTCGTGGGAGCATCCGCGGCGGGCGCGCGGTACGAGCCGCTCGGCGTCGTGCTGGCCGTGATGCCGTGGAACTACCCGATCTGGCAGGTCGTGCGCTTCGCTGCGCCCGCGCTCATGGCCGGAAACGCCGGGCTGCTCAAGCACGCCTCGATCGTGCCGCGCTCGGCGCTGTACCTCGGTGAGCTGTTCACGCGTGCCGGGTTCCCCGAGGGCGCGTTCGCGACCCTCCTGGTCGGATCGTCCCGTGTCGAAGCGGTCGTCCGCGACCCGCGGATCGCCGCGGTGACACTGACCGGTTCCGAGGGCGCCGGCCGCGCCGTGGGCCGCACCGCGGGAGATGTGCTGAAGAAGGTCGTGCTCGAACTCGGCGGGTCCGACCCGTTCGTCGTCATGCCCTCCGCCGATCTCGACGGTGCGATCGCCACGGCGGTCTCGGCCCGCACGTCGAACAACGGTCAGGCCTGCATCAACGCCAAGCGCTTCATCGTGCACGAAGACGTCTACGACGCCTTCGCCGCGGGATTCGCCGAGCGGATGTCGGCTCTCGTGCTCGGTGACCCCGCCGACGAGTCGACCGAGATCGGACCGCTCGCCAGCGAGTCGGGCCTCCGCGACATCCTCGACCTCGTCGACGACGCGCGGGCGAAGGGCGCCGACATCCTCGCCGGCGGAGAGCGCCCGGGCGGCGAGGGCTGGTTCTACCCGCCCACGGTCGTTGCCGGCATCACGCCCGACATGCGCCTGTTCGCCGAAGAGGCCTTCGGCCCCGTCGCATCCCTCTACAAGGTCTCGTCGCTCGACGAGGCGTTGCAGATCGCCAACGTGCTCGACTTCGGCCTGGGTTCGGCGTTCTGGAGCACGGATGCGGCCGAGATCGATGCGGCCATCAGCGGCATCGAGTCGGGCGCCGTCTTCATCAACGGCATGACGATCTCGTACCCCGAGCTCCCCTTCGGCGGCATCAAGCGCTCGGGTTTCGGACGCGAGCTGTCGGCCGAGGGCATCCGCGAGTTCTGCAACCTCAAGACCGTCTGGGTCGCCTGACCCTTCCCGACCCCCCTCCTGTCGAGTCGCCAGCATCCGTCGCGTTCCAGCGAAAATTCGGACGGTTGTTGGCGACTCGACGGAGGGACTTCTCCTCCCCAGGGGTGGATGCCACGGGATAGTGCACCGGCGCCAGGCCGGCACCGCGACAGGCGAGGCCGCGAGGGCACGCTGGCGGGATGCTGCCACCTTCTGACCTGCCCGCCGCCTTCACCGTCGCCGACGGGCGGGCGTTCGGGCTGTCAGAGGGGCGGATGCGCTCGAGTGCCCTCGAGTCTCCGTTCTGGGGCACGCGCACGTCACGGGAGCTCGAGGACGAAGAGCGGCTTCGGCTGCTCTTGGCGGCGCTCCCGGGGCACGCCTTCGTGTGCGGGGCGACGGCCGGGGTCGTCCTCGGGCTGCCACTTCCCGGGCCGCTTCAGGAGCGGGCACTGACGGAGCCGCTCGTCGGTGTCCCCCTCGAGCACAACCGCATCCGACGTCCCGGTGTGCGCGGCCGCGCTCTCGTCGTCGAGCCGGGGGATGTGGTCTCGGTGCGGGGAATGCGGTGCACGTCACCCGAGCGGACGTGGTGCGAGTTGGCGGGCGTACTCGGACTCGGCCAGCTCATCGCCGTCACCGATCGGCTCCTGTATTGGCGCGATCCGCTGTGCACGCGCGACGCGCTCGAACGCGCGCACCGTCGAGTCGGGCGGAGCCGCGGTGCCGCCCAGCGGCCGCTGGCGCTGGAGTGGAGCTCGTCGCGCGCGGAGTCGCCCCGGGAGTCCGAGCTGCGCGTACTTCTTCTCCAGGCCGGTCTCCCGACGCCGGAATGCAACGTCGACATCTTCGCCGGCCGCCGCTTCGTCGCTCGCGTCGACATGCTCTACCGGGAGGCAGGCCTGATCATCGAGTACGACGGCGACTACCACCGCGATCGGGACCAATGGAGCCGCGATATGTCGCGGCGGGCGGAGCTCGAGTCGCTCGGATACCGCGTCACCGTGGTGACGGCGCGCGACTTCGACGACCGCCCGGCGCTCATCGCCCGCATCCGCCGCCTTCTTCGCGCCCGTTCCTGACCGTCGACTCGCCACAATCCGTCGCGATCGGGCCGGAGAACGGACGGTTTATGGCGACTCGACGGCGAGGAAGGCGTCGATGTCCGCGAGCTCGGACCGCAGTTCCCCAAGCGCTGATCGGGCTGCCGTGGCATCGCCCTCCCGCGCATGCGTCGACTCGCCAAGATCGGTCCTGAAACGCGCGAAAACCGCACGGATTATGGCGAGTCGACAGGCGGTCAGCCGTGCGGGAGAGGCCCCGCCGAGTCGCGGTCGCGCACGAACCAGATCGCGCGCACCTCGGTGTCGGAGTCGTTCCAGAACCGGTGCGGCTGCATCGACTCGAACACGATCGAGTCGCCCGGGCTGAGGTGCGCGATCGCGCCGGCCACCTCGACGCTCAGGATGCCGGTGAGCACGATGCCGTACTCCCGGCCTGCGTGATGGATGTGCTCGGGCGGCGCCGCCGTGCCCGGAGCGTAGATCACCTCGAGGAACTCCGCATCCGGCTCGCCCACGGCGGTGAGCCGGCTCCAGCGCGGACCCGAACTGAGCTTGATCGTGGGGTGGTTCTCGGCCCGCTGCACGATCCCCTCCGCCACGAGGTCGCGCGCCCCGTCGGGCGCCGGTTCCGCTGTGGTCTCCTCGGGGGCGGCGAGCAGGTCGCTCATCGACACCTCGAGCTCACTGGCCACGGCGTACAGGGCAGGCACGCTGAAGGCGCCGAGTCCGCGCTCGACCTGCGAGACGTGGCTGGCCGACAGCCCGATGCGGCGCGCGAGTTCGCGCACCGTCAGCCCCGCGGCCATCCGCGAGGCCCGCACGCGCTCGCCGACGAGGTCCCACGGGGTGTCGAGTTCGGGCACGCGGTTCAGTTCCGTCCGGGGAGGCGGCTCATCGCGTCCAGCACGTCGACGGCGTCGCGCAGCACACCGGAGGACTCGGGCGCCGACAGGGCGGGTCGGGCGTGTCCGGTGACGAACCACACGCCCTCGGCCGGGGCGGCGGAGTCGTTCACGTACAGGTGCGGACGCATCGAGTCGAAGCTGAAGGAGTCGCCCACGCCCAGCACGTAGGTGTCGAAGTCCAGCTTGAGCGTCAGCTCACCGCGCAGGATGTAGCCGAACTCCGTCCCCTCGTGGCGCATGTGGCTGTCATCGAGCGAACTGGCCGCCCCCGGCTGATACGTCACGTGCACCGCGTCGACCCCCGGCGCCGAGCCCGTGACGGCGAGCCCCCGCCAGGTGACGCCGTTGGTCATCGTGATCTCGGGCGCGTCCTCGCGGCGCTGCACCGGCTCGGCCGGCTCGCCGCGCGCGGGCGCTGCTGCTCCCCGCGGCGCCACCGAGCGGGGCGGTCCGTCGTGCAGGACGTCGTCCACCGACAGCCCGAGCCCGGTGACGATCGCCCAGAGGGTGCTCACCGACGGCTGAACTTTTCCGGTCTCCACCTGCGAGAGGAGGCTGGGCGAGATGGATGCCGCCGCTGCGGTGGCGCGCAGAGACAATCCGCGTGCCTGCCGCGCCTCGCGAATGCGTCCACCCAGTACTGCCGCCATGTCGTCCTCTCGCTGAGGGAAACCCTACCGATGACGGCTCAGTAGGGGTTCGCGACGAACAGGTCCTGCGCCGGGAATTTGGTGAGTACCTCGATCCCGTAGTCGGTCACGACGACCTCCTCCTCGATGCGGGCCGCCGAGATCCCATCCGATGCCGGGCAGTACGTCTCCATCGCGAACACCATCCCCGCCTTCAGCTCCACCGGGTCTTTCATGGAGTTCAGCCGCGAAATGATCGGCCGCTCATGCAGCCCGAGGCCGAGGCCGTGCGCGAACTGCAGCCCGAACGCGGCGAGCTCGTTCGCGAACCCGAAGTCCTCCGCCTTGGGCAGCACGGCGGCGACCTGATCCGACCCGACTCCGGGCCGGATCGCGTCCAGCGCCGCATCCATCCACTCGCGGGCCTGCTTGTAGGCGTCCTGCTGACTCTCCGTCGCCCAGCCCACCCCGAACGTGCGGTAGTAGCACGTGCGGTACCCGTTGAACGAATGGATGATGTCGAAGAAGGCCTGATCGCCGGGGCGGATGATGCGGTCGGTGAAGTTGTGCGGATGCGGATTGCAGCGCTCCCCCGAGATCGCGTTGACCGCCTCGACCTGGTCGCTGCCGTACTCGTACAGGCGCTTGTTCGCCAGTGCCACGATCTCGTTCTCGCGCACGCCCGGCTTGAGCGCCTCGGCGATGTCCTGGTAGACGCCGTCGACCATGGCGGCGGCCTGGTTGAGGAGCAGGATCTCGTCGGGGTTCTTGATGACGCGGGCATCCAGCATCGCCTGCTGAGCGTCGGCGACCCGCAAACCCTGCCGCTGCATTTCGAAGAGGAACGGCGGCTCGACGATGTCGAGCCCCACCGGAGCATCCGCGAGCCCCTCCGCCTTCAGCAGCGACACGATCTCGGCGACCGCGTCGCGCATGAGGCCAGCACCTTCGGGGTCCACCGCACCGCGGAATCCGAGGAACCCGGCCCGGTAGTTCTCATCCGGCACCCAGTCGGAGTAGAGCTGGTGGTGCCGCACCGCCGAACCGAAGTCCCACAGGATCGGGTCGCGCCCCCGCATCAGCAGGGCGTAGCGGATCATCTTGTCGCCGAGCGCGCCGCCGATCCACGTCTGCGTCGTATAGCGGATGTTGTAGAAGTCGAACAGGAGGAAAGCTCCGCAGTCACTGGCCTCCAGCGCCGCCTTCGCCCGGTCGAGCCGGTACGAGCGCAGCCGGTCGAAGTCGACGCGCCGCTCGTAGTCCACGCCCGTCTGCCCGGGCGCCCCGATCGGCCGCACCCCCGCCGGCCGGACGGACGGACGCTCGAAGCGTCGCCCGGCCGAGCCGCCGTGGGAGTGACCATGACTCATGGCTGCGGGTCCAATCCGTCATCGACCGCCACGTTCTCGGCCTGCAGATCGATCCCGGAGGCGACGGCGGCGCGCAGGATCATCGACGCGAAGTCCTGCTCGGTGTTCCCGGCGTTGACCTCTGTCGCGACGATCTCCCGGGTGATCGCCGTCACCGGCATGACGACGCCCATCTCCCGGGCGGCGGCCAGCCCGAGGTCGAGGTCCTTCAGCAGCAGCACGGGCGTGAACGTCGGCGCGAAGTCGAGGTTCACCAGCGCCGGCGACTTGTACCGGCTGTAGGGCGAGCCCATGACCGAGTCGTTGAGGAACTCCAGGAAGTCGGCCCGCTTCACCCCCGCCTTCTCGGCGAGGAGCGTGATCTCGATCATGTTCTGGATGACGACGCCGAGGAAGACGTTGTGGGCGATCTTCACGATCCGCGCCGCCTCCCCTTCGCCGACGTAGGTGACGCCGCGCCCCCAGGTCTCCAGCAGCGGCCGGACGAGGTCGAAGACCTTGCGAGGTCCGGATGCGGCGACGGTGAGCTTGCCCGCGGCGATCACCTTCGGGTTGCCCGACACGGGCGTCGCGAGGAAGCCCACGCCCCGTTCCTCGGCGGCGGCGCGGATGTGCGCGCTCATCTCCATCGAGACGGTGGACGAGTCGCCGATCGCGTGGGGCACCCGCTCGGGATCGGTGAGGAGGCCGCCGTCGCCGAGCATGACCTGCTCGAGGTCTTTCGACGCCGACACCATGACGAAGACCACGTCCCGACCGGCCAGGTCCACCGGCCGGTCCACGAGCGTCGCGCCCAGCTCCGCCAGCGGCTCGGCCTTGGCGCGCGTGCGGTTGTAGACCGCCACGTCGTAGCCCGCGTTCAGCAACCGGGTCGCCAGCTGCGTTCCCATTCGGCCCGCGCCGATCCAACCCACCGTGGGCTTGCTGTCCGTCATGTCGTCTCCTTCGGGTGATGCCGGCATGCGCCGGCAGAGGGGGGTGTGGTGTCGGGTCACGCCGGGGCGGCGGCCACGACGTGGAACTCGAACCGCAAGCGCGGGTCCGTGGCCAGGCGCGTCACCTGCACGGTGGAACTGGTGGGGATGTGACCGCCGAACCAGTGCCCCTGGTGCTTGTTGACGACGTCCTGGTCGGCGTCGACGTCGGTGAAGAACCGGATCATGTTGACCACGTCGTGCCGCTCGCATCCCGCCGCCTGCAGGGCGAGATCGAGGTGATCGAAGGCGTTCTGCACCTGACCGGCGGCATCCATCGGCATCGCGTCGAACACCGCGGGGACGTGCGGGTGATCGTGGTACACCGGGGCGCCCGTGACGCCGCTGATGAAGACGAGACGGGCGTTGGACACGGTGCGGATGGCGGGGACGAAGGGGCTGACGATGGATGCGTCGTACCCGGCGTGGTGGATGATCTCGGCGTTGCCGACCCTCATCGGGGCGGGGATGGTCATGAGGGGTCCTCTCCTGCGGCGTTCTCTGCGTCGAGCACGCCGGCGTCGTGGGTGATGCGACCGGCCAGGACGGTGAGGTCGCTGCCGATGTCGCGGAGGTCGTCCTCCGCGCACGTGAACGGGTCCAGGGACGGCACGCACACGTCGCCGTCGTAGCCGGGGAGGAGCTTGCCCCGGTGCGCCTGCTCACCGGTGAACCAGGCGGCATCGCGGGTGTAGGCGGCGAGCGCCTCTGCCCGGGAGAGCCGGTGCCGCACGTCGCGCACGCCCCGGCCGCTGAGGGTGCCGCCGGTGACGAGCCACCAGATGGACGCCCACGGCGAGTACCAGTTGGCCCGTGTGGCGTCGGTCCCGGCGCCCACGACGATCCCGAGTTCGCGGAGATCCCCGAGCGGCGGGGCAGCGATCGTCGCTTCCTCGCCCCATGCGTCGACGTAGTCGCCGCCCTTGAGCAGCAGCCGGCTCTGCACGAGCACGCCCGCTTCCAGGCGCGCGAGGCGCTCGAGGTTCTCCCGGGATGCCTCGTCGGCGTGGACGATGGAGAATCGCGCTCCGCGGACGCCGCCGGTCTCGCGCTCGACCTCCTCCCACGCGTCGAGGATGCGCCCGAGCGTGGTGTTCAGCACCGCGTGCACGCTCATGCGCCATCCGCGCTGCACGCACAGGCGCACGATCTCGACCAACTCCCGCCAGGGGGCGTCGCCGATCTCGAACGCGTCGAACCCCTCCATGTCGTGGCAGCCCAGGTGGGGGATCTCGCCGACGCCGGCGACCTGCAGCATCTCGTCGCCGCTGCCGGGGTGAACGAGGGCCGTCAGCTGCTGGATGTTCTCGACTTCTCCCCCGCGGGTCCACGCCGAGATGTACAGCCGCGTACGCACGTCGAGTTCGCCGCGGCGCCACACGGCGTAGAGGGGGTCGTAGTCGCGCGGTGTGACCATCAGCCCGCCGCCGTCGACGACGCCGGTGAGGCCGTACGCGGCGAATGCGGAGTTCATGCGGCGCACGCCCTCCTCCGGGTTCCCCGCGTCGGCCAGGGCGAGGCCGGTGGGCACGGCGAACTCTCGCACGCCGTGCAGTTCTCCGGTGTCGGCGGGCAACCCCGCGGCGCGCAGCCCGGCGGTGTTGAGGATGCCGCGGTCGTAGAGCTCCTGCAGGTACACGGGGTTCTCCGGTGCCGCGTCATCCAGCTCGGCGCGGGTGGGGGCACGTCCTTCGGCGAGCTGGCTCGAATGCCAGCCGCCGATCGCGCTCACCCACGCGCCGGGTCCGCGGCGCATCGCCTCCTCGCGCACGCGTGCGAGCGCTTCGTCGACGGAGCGCACGTCCTCCCAGTGCATCGTGCCGGCCCACGACACGCCGCCGCGCACGGCGTGGATGTGCGAGTCGTTGAGTCCGGGGAGGGCCCGGCGCCCTCCGAGATCCACGACGCGACGGGCGAGCTCCGCATAGCGGGCGAGATCGGCGTCCGAGCCGATCGCCACGACGCGGCCGCCGGCGAGGGCGATGGCCTCGACCTCGTCCGGACCCTCGCCGGGCGCGGCGAAGGTCGAGATCCGCCCACCGCGCAGCACGAGGTCGACGAGCGGGAGGGCAGGGGGAAGCGTGGTGGTGGTCACAGCGGAACGGCTCAGATGCTCAGGTGGCGCTCGAGGAGCTGGTCGTCCGCACGCAACTCGGCGGGCTGGCCCGACCACGCGATCGTGCCGGAGTCGTCGATCACGATCACGTGCTCGGCGATGTCGAGGGCGAGGTCGACGTTCTGTTCGGCGATGAGGATGGACAGCCCCGAGGCCCGCAGGCCCTCGAGCCGGTCCTGGATGACGTCGAGGATGCTGGGGGCGAGGCCCTCACTCGGCTCGTCCATGATGAGCAGGCTCGGGTTCGTCATCAGCGCCCGTCCGATCGCGAGCATCTGCTGCTCCCCTCCGGAGAGCGAGCGGGCCATCGATCCCGAGCGCTCGGCGAGGCGGGGGAAGAAGTCGAACACCCGCTCGACGGTCCAGGGCTCCAGCGTCGTCTGGCGCCGGCGCGGGACGACCTTGAGGTTCTCCAGCGTCGTGAGCGACCCGAACACGCGCCGCCCCTGCGGCACGAGCGCGATGCCCGCGCGGGAGATGAGGTGGCTCGCCCGGCGGGTGATGTCGACCCCGTCGTAGACGATCGTTCCGCTGGAGACCGCCGGGGGCCGCAGACCGCAGATGGTGCGCACCAGCGTGGTCTTGCCCATGCCGTTGCGACCGAGGAGCGCGACGCTCTGTCCGTCGCCGACGGTGAAATCGACACCGTTGAGCACCTGCGCGGTGGCGTATCCGGCGCGCAGACCCGAGACCGAAAGAGTCACTTCTTGTCACGCCTTCCCAGGTAGATCTCCTTGACGGTGGGGTGGTCGCGGACCTCGTCCGGCGTCCCCGTCACGATGTGGTGACCGTTCTCCATGCACATCACCCGGTCGGTGAGCCCCAGGGCGAGGGTCATGTCGTGCTCGATGAGCAGGATCGGCAGCGTCCGGGGCAGCTCCTCGATCAGCCGGCGGAGCGTGGTCCGCTCGACCGCGGAGAGCCCCGCGGCAGGTTCGTCCAGCAGCAGCAGGCGCGGCTGGGTGACCAGCGCCATCGCGATCTCCAGCTGACGCTGCTCGCCGTGCGAGAGGTCGGCGACGGTGTCGTCTCGGCGCCCGTACAGGCCCACCGATTCGAGCATCTCCGTGGACGTGCGGCTCACCTCGTCGCTGATGCCCTGCGTGCGCCAGAAGACGCGGGCCTTGGACGAGCCGCCGCGTGCGGCGACCCGCACGTTGTCCAGCACGCTCATTTCGCGGAACAGGTTCGACACCTGGAAGGTGCGCCCCACGCCGAGCCGCGCGCGGCGCGCCGTGCCCAGCCGCGTCACGTCGCGGCCGAACAGCGCGATCGTTCCGGCCGAGGGGGCGACGTCACCCGCGATCATCTTGAACAGCGTCGTCTTGCCGGCCCCGTTGGGTCCGATGACGCCCATCCGCTCGCCGGGAGCCAGCGTGAGCGAGATGTCGTCGACGGCCTGCACGCCGCCGTACCTCTTGCCCAGCCCGCTCACCACGAGCGCGGGGGCGGGGGCCCCGGACCCTCGCGGGTCCGGGGCCTTCGCCGTGGTCGCCTCGGTCACTACTCGAGTCCCTGGAAGGTCTGCGAGTAGGTCGGAAGCGCGAGCGCCTCCTCCGGGCTGCGTCCGAGCCACTGGTCGACGTCTTCGACCTCCGCGATCGGGACGTTGTACAGCAGGCCGTCGTCGAGCTTCTCGACCTCGCGGATGTACACCGGACCGATCGTGTTGTTGTACTCGTCCCACGAGACGCGGCCGAAGATGCTGTCTTCGAACGTGTACTCGGTGATGGCCGCCACGAGGTCTTCACCGGTGAGGAGACCCTGCTCCTCGAGCACGGAGGCGACGAGCGACGCGGTGACGTAGCCGCCGGCGGCGTAGGCGCCCGGCACGTTCCCACCGGAGAACTCCTTGTAGACGTCCACGAACTCCCGGACGACATCGCTGTCGCGGCCCTCGGCCCAGTAGCTGACCGACTTGAGACCGATGATCTGGTCGCCCATGGCGCGGAGCGTCCCCTGGTCGGCGGCGCAGCAGTTCATCAGCAGCTTGTCCATGTCCAGCCCCAGGCCCAGGTAGGCGTTGAGGAAGTTCGGACCGGGCGCGCCACCGGCGGTGGCGACGTAGACGATGTCGGCGTCGGCCGCCTGGATCTGCGAGGCGTACGTGGAGAAGTCGGTGGTGGAGTTGGGGAACCAGATCTGCTCCACGATCTCGCCGCCGTTGGCCTCGAAGCCCTGGGCGAACCCGGCGCACGACTCCCACCCGAAGGCGTAGTCGGCGCACAGCGTCACGGCCGTCTGCGCGTCGCCGTCGGTGGCCGCCCACTCGCCGCCGGCGAAGTTGGCCTGCGAGCCGCCCATCGATCCGGTGCGGACCGTGAGCTCGTTGGCGTTGCGCTGCGTGAGGTCATCGGATGCGGCGACCGGGTGCAGGTTCGGGATGCCGGCGCCCGCGGCGTACTCCGCGACGGCCAGCGCGGTGTTGGCGATCAGCGGGCCGACGATGACGTCGACCTGGTCCTGGTCCACCAGCTTGCTGGCCTTGGTGAGCGACGTCTCGGGGTTTCCGGCGTCGTCCTCGACGATGGTCTCCACCGTCACGCCGTTCACCTCGTTCCCGTTCGTCTCCCAGTACAGGTTCCAGCCGTCCACCATCTCCTGACCGGCGACGGCGAAGTTGCCCGTCGTCGGGGAGATGAAGCCGACCTTGAGCTCGCCGGTCGCCGACGCCTCCGTCGGGTCATCGCTCGGGGTCGCGGCACCCGGGGGGGCACACGCAGCCAGAGTCAGCGCCGCGGCCACGCCCAGAGCTGCGATCGCAGCCCCGCGACGGCTGCGCGTCGACATCATCGTTGAGGTCATTGCAGGTCCTTCCACTCTCACTCGTTGGTTGTTGCGGGTTCGGACACGGCGTGTCCCGGGGGTGCGCCCCGATCACCGGACTCGGGTGTCGAGCGGCGCGGGCGCCATCGGTTGATGAGCTTGCGCACGCTTCCGGCGATGCCTGCCCTCGCGAAGAGGATCACGAGGATGAAGATGAGGCCGAGGATCGTCGGCCAGCGGTCGACGTAGCTGGAGAGCACGTTCTCGACGAGAACGACCACGGCGGCACCGATGAGGGGGCCCAGCAGCGTGCCGATGCCGCCGAGGATCACCATCACGATCAGATGCACCGAGCGGTCCACACCCGCCGAGGAGGGGCTCACGAAGTGCGTGTGCCAGACCGACAGGAGGCCGGCCAGTCCTGCGACGCTGCCGGAGATCATGAACGCACCGAGCTTGTACGAGGCCACGCTGTACCCGAGGCTGCGCATCCGGCTCTCGCTGTCGCGGACCCCCCGCAGGCTCGCACCGAAGGGCGAGTTGCCGACGACCCACAGCGCCGCGGTCAGCACGACGAACACCGCCAGCACCACGTAGTAGAACATCCAGTAGGAGGACATCCACTCGGGCCGCTGGATGCCGGAGATGCCGTTCTCGCCGCCGGTGACGGAGGAGAAACGGAACGCCAGTCCGTAGATCAGCATCCCGACGGCAAGGGTCACCATGAGGAAATAGATCCCGTTGGTGCGCATGGACAGCAGGCCGTAGATCAGCGACACGATCACCGTGACGGCGAGGGCGATCAGCACCTGCATCCCCGGGTCCATGCCCTGGCGCGATGCCCACCCCGCGCCGTAGGCCGAGGCTGCCGCGATGCCGGCGTGGCCGAGGGACACCATGCCGCCCTGCCCCGCGAGGAAGTTGACGCTGGAAGCGAGGGTGGCGGCGATCAGGATGGTCGAAGTCAGTGACACCGCGAAGGTCGACGCACCGAGGTACGGCAGGGCGATGCCGATGGCCAGGACCACGGCGAGCAGGACGAGGTTGATCAGGAACATCCGGCGGTTGCGCGGGGCACCTGCGGTGCGAATGGTGCGTGTCTCGACGATGCGGTTGCTCATCACGCCGCCTTTCCGAAGAGGCCGGTCGGTCGCAGCACCAGCACGAGCGCCATGGGCAGGAAGATCGTGAAGTAGGCCAGCTCCGGGATCCACGCCTTGGCGAAGGCGTCGATGAGTCCGATCAGGACGCTGCCGACTGCGGCACCGGGGATGCTCCCCAGTCCGCCGATGATGATGACGACGAGGGCGTACAGCAGCACCTCGTTCTGCACCCCGGGGAGGATGCTCTGCACTCCGGCGCCGATGGTGCCGCCGATGGCCGCCAGGGCGGCCCCGACGATGAACATGCCGGTGAACACCCATCGGATGTTCACCCCCATCGCGGTGATGATCTCCCGGTCATCCACGCCCGCCCGCACGATCGCCCCGACCCGGGTCTTGTACTGCACGAGAGCCAGCGCGATGCCGATGACGAGGGCCACGCCGATCACGAAGATCCGGTACCAGGGGTAGACGAACCCGTCGATCATGAGGGCGCCGGGGATCTTCACCGTGTTGGGGAGGTTCTGCGGGTCTCCCCCGAAGAAGGCCAGGCACAGGTCTGCGATCACGAACGAGACGCCGATCGTCAGCAGGACCTCGGGCATTTCCTGTCCTCGCACGAAGCGCAGGAGCACCACCTCTACGAGGAAGGCGGTGACTCCGACGGCGACCATGGCGACGATCACCGCCACGAGGAGGTTGCCGGTCAGGGTCGCGATCACCACGCCGATGTAGCCGCCCAGCATGTAGAACGCGCCGTGGGCCATGTTGACGATCCGCATGAGGCCGAACACGAGCGTGAGGCCGCTGGCCAGGAGGAACAGAAGAGCACCGAAGCTCAGTCCGTTGAGCACTTGCTGTGCAAGGAAGACAGGTTCGAACACCGAGGGATCAGACCTTCCACGTCGTCGTGAATCGTCAGGAAATCGTGAGTGGGACTACGGGTATTGCTGGAATACGTGCGGGTTATCGATTACGGGTTTCGATGGAGCTAAGTGAAGCAACGGAAACCCCATCTGTCAACTTCCACTGCACAATTGTTCAGTTCACTGTTCAGTCTCGGGAACAGTGGGGTCGGACCGGCGGTCACTCCTCACGAACGCGATAGCGCACCCGCGCGACGGCACTGGCGGCCCCGAAGACGACGGCACCGACCGCGCCGGCGGCGAAGAGCACGCCGAACGTGTCGCGGTCGAGGGCGACGGCCCCGAGAGCGGCGCCCAGTGCGCCGCCCAGCATGAGACTGATGGAGAACAGCGTCATCCCCAGCGCGCGGGAGTCCGAGGCCGCATCGGTCATCCACGTCTGGAGCGTCGTGTGCGCCAGCGCCCACGCCACCCCCATGAGCGCCGCGCCGGCCAGCACCGTCAGCGCCGACACCTGGGTCGTCAGCGCGAGGAAGGCCGCCGTGGCGCTGACCCCGCCGGCGGCCAGGAACACCCACGGCTTCACCCGCCCCACCACGAGCTTCATCAGCTGGCTGACCACCACCACCGTCACCCCGAAGGATGCGGTGACCAGTCCCGCGACGAAGACATCCTCCCCCGACTCCTGCAGGGCCACCGGGAGCAGGTTGAAGATTCCGATCAGGAGAGTGCCCTCCAGCGCCACCAGCGCGCACACCGACAGGGCCCACGGATTGCGTGCCAGACGCGAGACCTGCGCAAGGACGCGCTCGGTCCCCCGGCCCGGCGCCTCCGGCAGCAGGGCGAGGAACGGCACCAGCACCGCGGTCACGATGGCGAACCCGGCGAAGATCCACCGCCACGTGGTCACGGATCCGATCGCCCCGGCCGCGAGCGTCCCCACGGCCAGCCCCAGCGCCGTTGCGGAGGCGAGGTTCGACATCGCCGAGGGCCGGCGGGCGAGGGGCAGCATGTCGCCCACGTAGGTCAGCACGGCCGCGAAGGTGGCCGCGAACGCGCCGCCCGAGGCCGTTCGGGCCAGGATGAACCATCCGATGTCGGGTGCCAGAGCGCTCGCGAGATTGGCCAGCGCCGCCAGCGAGGTGGACAGCACCAGCACCCGGACACGCCCCCACCGCGTCGACAGGGGCCCCCAGATCAGCTGGAACCCCGCATACGCCAGGGCGTGCGCCGTGATGGCACCGGCGGCCACCGCGACACTCACGCCCAGATCGCCCGCGATCCCCGGAACCAGCGGGAGGATCAGCGAGCGATCCAGGGTCGACCAGAAGATGACGAACGGAAGGATGACTCCCGCAGGAGGACGACGCATGCCGGTTCCTCCGGTCCTCGGGCGTGCAGTCCGCGTCAGCTGATGCGCCAGCCGCGGTCGACGTTGAGAGTGTGCGCGCTGACCC
Source organism: Microbacterium sp. Z6_144 (assembly GCF_057197625.1). Lineage (NCBI taxonomy): Bacteria > Bacillati > Actinomycetota > Actinomycetes > Micrococcales > Microbacteriaceae > Microbacterium > Microbacterium sp. Z6_144. Next base: position 581,690 of record NZ_JBXVPT010000001.1, on the reverse strand, counting down.
CGCGGTTGAACAACAGGAACTTCGTCGCATCCACGACATCGGCCATCGTGGCCAGCTGACCACCGGGCGTGCGGTTCTCGTAGCCCGACAGCACGCCCTCCGGCTTATCGGCCCAGAAGGGGCTGTCGCCGATGATGCCGGGGTGCAGCGAGTTCACGCGCATGGGCGCGAGCTCGAGCGCGAGCGTGTTCATCAGGCCGTCGACGCCGCCGTTGATGCTCGACACCGTGGTCGACCCGGGGTACGGAGCATCCTTCGCGCGGCCTCCGAACAGGACGATCCCGGTGTCGACGGTCGGCGCCAGACGATCGAGCAGCGTGTGCACGGTCGCTGCGTATCCCACGAGCTTGAGCGTGACCAGGCGCACCGCGCGAGCGATGTTGTAGTCGCGGATGGTGTTGGCGTCACGCTCGATCGCCACCATCGCCAGTCCGTCCAGCGGGCCGATGCCGCGGAGCTGCTCGGCGATGCCCTCCGGCTCGGACACATCCAGGGCGACGCCCGTCGCGCCAGGGCCGATGCCGGCGGCCACCTCGTCGGCGGTCTCCTGGCTGCGGCTGGTGAGGATCACCGAGTCTCCCCCCGCCACCAGATCTTTGGCCAGCTCCAGTCCGATCCCCGACGAACCGCCGGCCACCAGAATCGTGCGTCCGCTCATGAATTCTCCTCCTCGAGTTTTTCCTGCAAGTACTCCCAGTCCCGCGCGAAGCGGTAGGCATGACGGGACGGCATCTGCGGCGACTGGGATTCCAGCCACCGCACCTCGGCGCCGGTCGCGGCGAAGGAGTGCACGCATCCCACGCCCGCCCACGCGATGTCGCCGGGGCCCAGCACGAATTCCTCGCCGTCGAACGTCGCCGCCACCTCGCCGTCGAGGATGAGATAGGCCTCCTCGAGCGGATGGTCGTGAGCGCCGGCGGTGCCGTCGGGCTCGTACTGCACCATGAAGAGCGTGCCCAGCGTCGCTCCCAGGTCGGAATCGACCATCATCTTCAGCGTGATTCCGCTGTAGACCAGAAGAGCGGTGCGCATGCTCGCCGAGACGGCGAGGAGCTCCTGGGACTGGCGGCCCGCATCCATGTGCTCGGTGCGGATGTTGCCGAACGACCGCATACGGGGGTCTCGCGTGTCGACGTCCACCGGAGCGGAGACGGGCAGTTCGCTCACGCGGTAGGTGTCGTGTCCGTGGCGGGCGCGGGCGGGCGGGGTGAGGAGGTCGGCCCACGCGGCGGCGGACTCACCGGAGCTGCGCCACGCGTGCGGCACGCCGATCGGCAGCACCCCGTAGTCCCCTGCGACGAGACGGACGGTCGCTTCGGGGGTCGCGAGGATCACTTCGCCCTCCAGGACGTGGAAGCTCTCCTCGAACGAGTGCACGTGGGTCGCGGTCCGCCCGCCGGGTTCCAGCCGCGTGATCCCGAAGTCGGTGTGGGCGGCGCCGTCGTCCTCGCCTACGCCGCGCCACCGGCTGACCCCGACCGCGCCGGGCGCGAGAGCGCCCGGGTCACGGTAGTCGGCGTCGCGGGCATGACGGACGACGAACCTCGACATGCGGGCCTCCTCGACCTTTCTCCCGCCGGCGCATCCTCGCGCGGCGCGTCCCCCTCGAGCGGGCGGCGCCCATCTCGAGTGTTCACTGTCACTAAACCCCATGTAAACGGTCACGCCCCATCGTTGTCAAGCGGAGCGGGTCGTTGCGCTCACGGGCTCAGCGGCACGGGCATCGTGCCGGCGCGGGGCCAGCCGTCCGATCCGACGTCAGAGCCGCTCGAGGGTGACGCCGCGCAGCATCCCGTCGTCGGCCACCGCCGTCAGGAAGGTGTGGTGGGGCTGGCGCCGCCGGTCGGTGGGCGAGCCGGGGTTCAGCAGTCGCAGTCCCCGTGGCGTCGTGGTGTCCCAGGGGATGTGGCTGTGCCCGAAGACCAGCACGTCGGCATCGGGGAAGGCGGCCTCCATGCGCGCCTCCCGGCGCTGTGCCTGCCCCGTCTCATGCACGACGGCCAGGCGCACGCCGTCGACCTCGCGCCGCGCGACCTCCGGAAGACGTGCGCGCAGGTCGGCGCCGTCGTTGTTGCCCCAGACCCCGAGGACGTCGCCGTGCGTTTCCAGCTCGTCCAGGACGGATGCGGTGACCCAGTCGCCGGCGTGGACGATGAGGTCTGCCGCATCCGCCGCCTGCAGGACGGAGGCCGGAAGCGTCCGCGCCCGGGCGGGGACGTGCGTGTCGGAGATCATCAGAAGACGCGTGGCCATGACTCAGAGCGTCCGGATGCGGCCGGGGGTCACGAGGCGCGGTCGCCGGGCGTCACGCCCTTCTCCGCCGGCGACACGAGCGACAGCGGATCGGCGATGTCCTCGAGCGATTTGCCCGCGGCGCTGACGCCGAACACCCCGGAGATGACGCCCCCGACGATCATGACGACCGAGCCCAGCACGTAGCCCCAGAACAGCGGCTGACGATCGGTGCCGTCACCGATCAGGGCGCCGTAGAGGGCGGGGGCGACCGAACCGACGAGCTGACCGATGGAGAACACGTAGGAGATCACCTGGCTGCGCAGTTCGAGCGGGAAGATCTCGCTGACGGTGAGATACGCCGCCGACGCTCCCGCCGAGGCGAAGAAGAACGACGCGCACCAGAACGCCGTGTGGGTTCCGGCGCTCAGCACCCCGGCATTGAAGAGGAAGGCGCTCGTGAGCAGGATGAGCCCGGCGAGCACGTAGGTGCCGAACAGCATCCGCCGCCGTCCCCACGTGTCGAAGAAGTGACCGAGGATCAGCGCTCCCGCGAGGTTACCGACGGCGAAGATGATGAAGTACTGCCCGGCCGAGGCCGGTGGCGTGTCGTAGAAGTTCTCCAGCACCAGGGCGTACGTGAAGAAGATGGCGTTGTAGAGGAACGACTGGGTGACCATCATCGTCACCCCCACGAGCGTTCGCCGTGGATACTGACGGAACAGCACCTTCGCGATCACGAGGAACGGCACCCGGCCATACTCCTTGACCGTGATGGCCTTCTTGTCATCCACCGGCTCGAACGTCTTCCCCTCCTCGCGGATGCGCTCCTCGATGCGGTCGACGTTGCGTTCGGCCTCGGCCTCCAGGCCGTGCGTCATCTGCCAGCGGGGGCTTTCGGGGATGTGGCGGCGGAGCCAGATGATGAGAAGCCCGAGGACCGGGCCGAGGAAGAAGCTCAGGCGCCAGCCGACGTCCTGCGGGAGCAGATCGGTGTTGAGGAAGAAGATGTTCGCCACGGCGCCGAGGGCCGCCCCGCCCCAGTACGTGCCGTTGATCGCGATGTCCACGCGTCCCCGGTACTTGGAGGGGATGATCTCGTCGATCGCCGAGTTGATGGCCGCGTATTCGCCGCCGATGCCTGCCCCCGCGACGAAGCGCCAGATGTAGAAGAACCACGGAGCGAACGCGAGCCCCGCGATGGCGCTTCCGGCGAGATACACGACCAGCGACAGGATGAAGAGCCTCTTGCGTCCGAGCCGGTCGGTGAGACGGCCGAACACGAGGGCACCGGCGACCTGGCCGAGGAGGTAGAAGGTGCCGGCGAGGCCGACTTCGAACGGCCCCATACCCAGGGTCTCGGCGTACCCGTTCGCCGCGACGATCTGCACCTCGAGGCCGTCGAGGATCCATGAGAAGCCGAGGCCGACGACGATCATCCAGTGGAATCGCGACCACGGCAGGCGGTCCAGCCGGGCGGGAACGAGCGACGTGACTTCCGTGACCTGCACGCCCGGCGACGACATTCGCGCACCCCTTCCGCGGGGCATCCCTCGCAACCCGCGGAGCTTTTTTACTCCCGTGGCCGATTCGGCGCCTCGGATTGACGTCCGCCGCGCCGCGCGGTAATGCTGCGTCGCCTTGCTGTGGGCGAGCGCAACTGATTGAGTGAGGACATGACCCTCGCACCGATTTTCGACCGCGAGGGACGGGTCGCCGGATGGTACGAAGCCGACCGCCTGTACTCTCCAACCGGCTCCGTCGTGGGCTGGCAGCGCGACGGCGCCGTGTACGCCTCCAATGGCAGCCACGTCGGATGGCTGGAACGCGGACAATTCCGCGACGCCTCCGGATGCGTGGTGGCCTGGATTGACGGGTCGCTGGGCCGGCCGGAGAAGCCCCCGGCCGAGATGGCGGGGCGCGGGCCGGCGGCCGACCCCTCCCCGATCCGGCCGAGCTTCTCCCGGCGGATGGGGCGCGTGCCGTTCGTGCCGCGCTGGAGCGCGAGCGACTGGAACGCCTACCTGGGCTGACCGGCCGAAGCGGTCTAACGCCCGCGGAACGCGGGCTTGCGCTTCTCGCCGAACGCAGCGAAGCCCTCGCGGTAGTCGTCGGTGTCGCGGAGCGCGGCCTGTGCCGCGTTCTCGGCCGCCATCGCCTGCCACAGCCCCGCGCGCTCGTCGCGGAGCGCGGCGATGATGCGCTTGCTGGCCACGAACGCGGCGGTCGGACCGGATGCTGCGGCTCGGGCCGCGGCATCCGTGGCGTCCTCGACCTCGTCGGCGGGCAGACTGCGGGAGAACAGACCGAGGTGGACCGCCTCCTCCCCCGCCAGGAGACGGCCGGAATAGATGAGGTCGAACGTGCGGTGCGCGCCGAGCCGCTCGTAGAAGAGGGCGTGCCCCCCGGAGTCGAGCGTCGCCCCGAGCGCCGCGAAGGGGGAACCGACCTTGGCGGTGTCGGCGATGTACACCACGTCGGTGGCGATGAGGAGCCCCAGCCCGACGCCCAGGCACGCACCGTGCGCCGCGGCGAAGGTCGGTGCCGGAAAGGCGGCCATCCGCCGGAGCAGCGGGGCGAGCAGCCCGTCGAGGAAGCCGCTCACGTCGTCTTCGGCAGGATCCACGCCGGAGATGTCCCTCCCGGCGCAGAACGCCCGGCCCTCGCCGCGCAACACGAGGGCACGTACGCCGGCCCGCTCGGCGTCCGCGTACGCCGCATCCAGGTCTCGGAGCGCCTGCTCGTCCAGGGCGTTGAGCCTGCCGGGGTTGTTCAGCACCACGTGGGCGACGCCGTCGAGGATGTGCGAGTCGATCATGGGCGCCTCAGTTGTCGTAGTCGACCGTGACCCGGTCGGAGGTGGGATGCGACTGGCAGGTCAGCACGTAGCCCCGCTCGAGCTCATCGGGTTCGAGGGCGTAGTTCTCCGTCATCGTGACCGACCCGGTCAGCACGCGCGCGCGGCACGTGCCGCACACCCCGCCCGCGCACGCGAACGGCACGTCGGGGCGGACGCGAAGCGCCGCATCCAGGATCGACTCCCGCGCGCTGACGGGCGATTGCACGCTGGCCGATTGCCCGTCGAGCGTGAAGTCGATCGTGTGGACGGGCTCGTCCTCGCGCACCACCACGGGCGGCCGCGGGCCGGTGGGGGCGTCGTTCTCCCCCGTCGTGAACAGCTCGTAGCGCACGTGCTCACGGTCGACGCCCACCCCGGCGAGGGTGTCACGGCACAGCTGGACCAGCTCGAACGGCCCGCACAGGAACCACTCGTCGATCGTGCCGGGGACGACGAGTCCGTCGAGGATGCGGCGGAGCCTGTCCCCGTCGATGCGGCCCGACAGCACGGGAGCGGCCCGCTGCTCGCGGGAGAGGACGTGATGAAGGGCGAACCGCGTGGGGTGGCGGTCCTTCAGATCGGCGAGTTCCTCGAGGAACATCACGTCCTGGGTGGAGCGGTTGGTGTAGACGAGGGTGAACTGCGCGGTGGCCGAGCGGGCGAGCACGGCGGTCGCCAGCGCCATGAGCGGCGTGATGCCGGAGCCGGCGGCGATGGCGGCCACGTGCGCGCCGTCGAGGTCGGCGAGCGTCGTGGTGAAGGTGCCCTGCGGGCTCATCACGTCGATCTGATCGCCCGGATGAAGTTCCGTCTGGGCCCAGGCCGAGAACCACCCGCCGGTGTTGCGCTTGATCGCCACGCTCACCGAGCCGGGCGTCGGCGGCCGGCACAGCGAATACGACCGCCGCGCCTCGTGCCCCTCGATGCGGGCGCGGAGCGCCACGTACTGCCCGGGCAGGTAGTCGTACTCCGCGATCAGCTCGTCCGGAACGGCGAAGGTGACCTCGATCGACTCGTCGGTCAGCGGCCGCACCTCCGCCACCCGCAGTGAGTGGAAGCGCGCGCGTCTCCGCGTCGAATCCGGGGCCCCGCCCACCGCGCTGTGCAGCAGCGCGCCGGCGACCGTCTCGGAGACGGACCGGGTGGATGACGGCGCCATCAGTGCACCTTGAAGAAGTCGAACGGTTCCAGGCATGCGCGGCATTCGTACAGCGCCTTGCACGACGTCGATCCGAAACGGGTGACCTCGCGCGTGTTCAGCGACCCGCACCGCGGGCACTTCACCCCCAGCGAGACCCGCACGGGGCCGGCGGCCGCACCCGCGTTGCCGGCCGGCGGCGCGATGCCGTACGCGGTGAGCTTGCGCTTACCCTCGTCGCTCATCCAGTCGGTGGTCCACGCCGGCGCCAGCACCAGCCGCACGTCCACGCGGCCGTACCCCTCCGCCGAGAACGCGAGGGTGAGGTCGTCGCGGATCGTGTCCATGGCGGGGCATCCCGAATACGTGGGTGTGATCGTGACGACGACCCGATCACCGTCGTCCTGCACGTCGCGGAGGATGCCGAGGTCTTCGATCGTGAGAACGGGCACCTCCGGGTCGCACACCCGCGCGGCGATGTCCCAGGCACGGTTCCTCGCCGGTTGCTGAGCCTGTTCCTCCGGTTGCTGAGCCTGTCGAAGCATCACCATGTCGCCCCCGGATGCTGACGGGCGAGCACCTGCATCTCGGCGAGCAGGTAGCCGAGGCTCGAGAAGTGCGCACCGCTGCGCCCCCGGGCCATCGCCGGCGGCAGCGTGGGAACGTCGAGCTCGGCTTCGGTGAACACCTCGGCGATGACCCGGTCGAACGCCGGCCGAAGGGTCGAGGGACGCACGGCGACCCCCTCGAGCCGGTCGATGAGCGGCTCGTCGCGGAAGAGCTCATCGACGTACGGCCAGATGTCGGCCAGGGCGGCGAGCATCCGGCGGCGGGACTCCTCGGTACCGCCGGCCAGGCGCAGCGTCCACTGCACGGCGTGATCGCGGTGGTAGTCGACCTCCTTGACCGCTTTCGCCGCGATCGCGGCCAGCGTCGGGTCGGCGGACGTCGTCAGCGCGCCGTACAGCTCGAACATGTAGACGGATGCCGCCAGCTGCCGGGCGATCGTGTGCGCGAAGTCGCCGTTGGGCTGCTCCACCAGCCAGGTACTGCGGAACTCGCGTTCGTCGCGCCAGTACGCGAGGTCGTCCTCCGAGCGTCCGTCGAACGTTCCGGCGTAGCGCAGGAGCGAACGCGCGTGGCCGAGGAGGTCGAGGGCGATGTTCGCCAGCGCCACATCCTCCTCGAGCTCGGGTGCGCGCGCGACCCACCAGCTGAGCTGCTGCGACAGGATGAGTGCGTCGTCGCCGAGCCACAGCGCGTACTCCGCGACATCCGCCGAGCCGGCCCGGCCGCCCTCCCCCGTGAGCTCGGCCGAGAGTTCGATGCCGTCGACCGTGACGGATCCGTGCGGGTCGACGTCCGCGACATCCCCCGGTCCCGGAGCCCCGACCGGTCCCTGAGCCTGTCGAAGGGAAGTCATAGGTGCGGCACCCCCTCGGACGCGGTGTAGTACGCCGCGTGACGGTAGTTCTTGCCCGCCGGGCTCTCGAAGAACGCGCCTTTGGCGTCCGGATCGCTCGTCGTGATCGCCTCGGCCGGCACGACCCAGATCGACACGCCCTCGTTCCGGCGCGTGTACAGGTCGCGGGCGTTGCGCACGGCGAGGTCGGCGTCGGGTGCGTGCAGCGATCCGGCGTGCACGTGGCTGAGGCCGCGCTTGGCGCGGATGAAGACTTCCCACAGGGGCCACTGCTCGGCCGGGGATGCCCCGGGGCTGGCCATCACGCCACCTCGCGGGTCTCGGCTCGCTGTGCCCGCTTGCGCGCGTACTCGGCCGCCGCCTCGCGCACCCACGCGCCTCCCTCGTGCGCCTCCCGGCGGTGCTGCAGGCGGACGGCGTTCATGGGTCCGCGGCCGGCGAGGATCTCGTGGAACTCCGTCCAGTCGATCTCGCTCATGTGCCAGCGTTGCGCCCCCTCATCCCAGCGCAGTTCGGGGTCGGGAAGGGCGACGCCCAGCGCCTCAGCCTGCGGAACGAGCATCCCGACGAAACGCTGACGCAGGTCGTCGTTGGAGAACCGCTTGATCTTCCACTCCATCGACTGCGCGGAGTTGGGCGATTCGTCGTCGGGCGGGCCGAACATCATGAGGCTCGGCCAGTACCAGCGGTCCACCGCATCCTGCGCCATCTCCCGCTGCGCGTCGGTGCCCTGCATGAGCGTGAGGAGGATCTCGAACCCCTGCCGCTGGTGGAAGGACTCCTCCTTGCAGATGCGCACCATGGCACGCCCATAGGGGCCATAGGACGCGCGGCACAGCGGCACCTGGTTGCAGATCGCCGCCCCATCGACCAGCCAGCCGATCGCCCCCATATCGGCCCACGTGGGCGTCGGGTAGTTGAAGATCGAGGAGTACCTGGCCTTGCCGTCGATGAGCTGCTGCGTCATCTCCTCCCGCGCGGCACCGAGGGTCTGCGCCGCCGAGTACAGGTAGAGCCCGTGGCCCGCCTCGTCCTGCACCTTCGCGATGAGGATCGCCTTGCGCTTGAGGCTCGGCGCACGGGTGATCCAGTTGCCCTCCGGCTGCATGCCGATGATCTCGGAATGCGCGTGCTGGGAGATCTGCCGCACGAGCGTCTTGCGATAGGCGGCCGGCATCCAGTCGCGCGGCTCAACCCGGGATTCGGCGGCGATGATCTCGTCGAAGGCCGCCTGCGCCTCGGCCTCTTCGTCGGGCAGCATGGTGGCGTCGGTTGCCGTCGTCATCATCGACTCCTTTACAGAACGATCGTTCAGTTACTCTACCGGCCGCCGGCGGTGCGGGCAACCGCGCACTCAGCGGCGGTCGTAGACGCGCTTGTACTTGCCCTCGCTGCGCGGCAGAGTGCCCGGCTCCTCGACCTGCACCTCGACGGAGGTTCCGATGTGCACCTTGATGCGCTGCTGCAGCACCAGGGCGGCGGCCTCACAGATCGCCCGGTCCAGATCCGGGTGCCGCTCGATCCGCACCGTCAGGCAGTCCATCCGCCCCTGCGTGGTGAGCTCGAGGACGAAATGCGGGGTCAGGGTCTCGATCCCCATCACCAGCTCTTCGATCTGGGTGGGAAAGAGGTTCACGCCGCGGAGAATGATCATGTCGTCGTTGCGGCCGGTGATCTTCTCGATCCTCCGCATCGCGGGGTAGGCGGTGCCCGGCAGCAGCCGGGTCAGGTCGCGCGTGCGATAGCGGATGACCGGGAACGCCTCCTTCGTCAGCGACGTGAAGACCAGTTCGCCCAGCTCCCCGTCGGCGACGGGTTCGCCCGTGCGGCCGTCGATCGTCTCGGGCAGGAAGTGGTCTTCCCACACGTGCGGGCCGTCCTTGGTGAGGACGCTCTCGCTTGCCACTCCCGGGCCCATCACCTCACTGAGCCCGTAGATGTCGACCGCGTCGATGTGAAGACGGCGCTGGATCTCCGCGCGCATCTGGTTGGTCCACGGCTCGGCGCCCAGCACCGCGACCCTGAGCGACGTGGAGGTCGGATCGATCCCGGCCTCCTGCATGGCGTCGGCGATCGTGAGCAGGTAGCTGGGGGTGCACAGGATGGCGTCGGGCTCGAAGTCGCGGATGAGCTGCACCTGCCGTGCGGTCTGCCCGCCCGACATGGGGATGACCGTCGCTCCGAGCTTCTCGATGCCGCCGTGCGCACCGAGGCCGCCGGTGAACAGGCCATACCCGTAGGCGTTGTGCACCTTCATCCCGGGGCGGATGCCCGCCGCCCGCAGCGATCGGGTGATGAGATCGGCCCAGCGGTCGAGGTCGCCGGCGGTGTACCCCACCACCGTGGGGCGGCCGGTCGTTCCGGATGACGCGTGGATGCGGCGCACCTCGGCCATCGGCACGGCGAACATGCCGAACGGGTAGGTCTCCCGCAGATCCGCCTTCGTGGTGAAAGGCAGCCGGCGCACGTCGGCGAGCGAGCGGATGTCGTCGGGGGCGACGTCGGCCTCGTGGAACTTCCGCCGGTACAGGGGCACGTTCTCGTAGGCGTGCCGGACCGTCCACTGGAGGCGCGCGAGCTGGATCCTCTCCAGTTCTGGACGGGTCAGCACGTCGACGCGGTCCTCCGGCGCCGGCACGACGATGCGGCTCTCGGTTGTCGTCTTCGACATCGGGGCTCCCTCGGACGGCATCAGATCAGGCGGGTCGGTTGGTGGTGAGCGAGCGGCCGCGGAACTCCGCGACGAGATCGCCGGTGTCGTCGGTGATCGACACGTCGTAGATGCCCGTACGGCCGCTGACGACCCGGCGGACGGCTGTGGCGGTGAGCGTCTGTCCGGCCGTCGTCGACTTCAGGAACGTGATGTCGGCGCCGGCGGCGACGGTGATGCGCTCGTCCTCGTTGCAGGCGATGGCGAACGCGGTGTCGGCGAGTGTGAACACCAGGCCGCCGTGCGTGATCGCGAAGCCGTTGGTCATGTCCTCGCGCACGCGCATCGACACCACCGCCAGCCCAGGCTCGTCGCGCTCGACGACCATCCCGAGTGACGCGGAGGCACGGTCGTTGCGCATCATGGGTCGAAGCGGGGCGCGGGTGGCGGCGTTGTCGGTCACGGCACCGTCACCGCCTCCCGGTCGACGGCCGCGCCCGTATCGGCGCGACCCTGCTTGGCGACCAGCGTGAGCACGTCGTAAGAGGCCACCAGCTCGTCCCGCTGATTCCGGATGACCGCATCCCACCGCACCTCGCCGTATTCGTCGGTCTCGCGGGGGGTGATCTGCTTCGCCGTGAGGATGACCCGGATCTCGTCGCCCGGCGAGACGGGTGTGACGAACCGGAGGTTCTCCAGGCCGTAGTTGGCGAGCACCGGCCCGGGCTCCGGGTCGACGAACAGCCCGGCCGCCCACGAGACGAGGAGGTACCCGTGCGCGACGCGGCCGGGGAAGAACGGGTTGGCTGCGGCGGACGCCTCGTCCATGTGCGCGTAGAACGTGTCGCCGGTGAAGTGCGCGAACGTCTCGATGTCCTCGAGCGTCACCGTGCGCGAGGCCGAGGCGATCTGGTCGCCGACGCGCAGCTCCGCCAGCGACTTGCGGAAGGGGTGACGCCCGCCCGACACCGCAGCGGCGCCCTCGTGCCACACTCCGGTGAGCGCGGTGAGGATCTCGGGTGAACCCTGAAGGGCCGTGCGCTGCATGTGGTGGAGGACCGCACGGATGCCGCCGAGTTCTTCTCCGCCCCCGGCGCGTCCGGGCCCGCCGTGGACGAGGTGCGGAACGGGCGACCCGTGCCCGGTCGAGGTGCGGGTGTTCTGACGGCTGAGGAACAGCACGCGGCCGTTGTAGGCGCCGATCCGGGTGAGCAGCTCGAGAGCGACGTCGTCATCGGACGTCGCGACGCTGGTGACCAGCGACCCCCCGCCGAGCGCGACGAGATCGGCCGCCTCCGCCACGGTGGCGTACGGGAGGATGCTCGCGACCGGCCCGAAGGCCTCGATCTCGTGAGCGGCCGGGGTCGTGGCATCGGCGAAGCCGATGACCATCGGAGACAGGAACGCGCCCTCGCCGGCGCGGCCGACGCTGCCGTCGGCGCGGACGACCTCGGGCGGCTCTGTGGAACCCAGCAGCAGTTCTCCGCCGGCGTCGCGGAGCACCTCGACCTGGCGGAGCACGTCGTCTCGCTGTTCGCGGGAGACGACCGGGCCCATGGTGACGCTCTCGTGATGCGGGTCTCCGATCACGACGCGCTCGTCGATCTTCGCCTTCAGCGCCGCCACGACATCGGTGACCGCATCCGCCGGCACGATCGCACGGCGGATCGCCGTGCACTTCTGCCCCGCCTTCGCGGTGAGCTCCACCAGGAGTTGCTTGACGTACGCGTCGAACTCGGGGGTGCCGGTGGTCGCGTCGGGGCCGAGGACCGAGGCGTTGATGGAGTCGGTCTCGCTCGTGAACCGTACGCGGCCCGACTGCACGTTGTCGTGTCGGCGCAGCCGGTCGGCCGTCGACGCGCTGCCGGTGAAGCCGACGAGGTCACCGAGGGCCAGGTGATCGAGCAGGTCGGGCACGCGTCCGCTGATCAGCTGCAGCGAGCCGGCGGGAAGGAGGCCGGACTCGACGAGGATGCGCACCCACGCCTCGGCGACATAGGCGGTGGGGGTGGCCGGCTTGATGACCGACGGAACCCCGGCGAGGAACGCGGGGGCGAATTTCTCCAGCGAGCCCCACATGGGGAAGTTGAAGGCGTTGATCTGCACGGCGGCGCCGGGCAGACGCGTGTAGACGTGCCGGCCGAGGAACGAGCCGTCCTTGGACAGCGATTCGACCGGGCCGTCGAGGTACACCTTCGCGTTGGGGAGTTCGCGTCGCGCCTTGGACGAATAGGTGAAGAGCACGCCGATGCCGCCGTCGACATCGCTGAGCGAGTCGCGCACGGTGGAGCCGCTGCGCTTGGACAGCTCGTACAGCTCCTGCTTGCGCTCGGTGAGGACGAGGGCGAACTGCTTCAGCAACATGGCGCGCTGGTGGAAGGTCAGGGGCCCCAGGCTCCGCTGCCCCACGGTGCGCGCGTGGTCCAGGGCCCCGGCCAGGTCGGCACCGGACGCGCTGACGTGCGCGACGACTTCTCCGGTGGATGCATCGTGCACCGTCGTCGCACCGGCGGCGCTCTCCGGCGTCCACCACGCGTCGCGCAGGTAGCTGGGCAGGATGTCGCTCATCGATCACTCCATTCATAGAACCCGCGGCCGGATTTCCGGCCCAGACGCCCCTCGGCGACCAGGTCGCGGAGCAGCTGCGGGGGTGCGAACCGGTCGCCGAGCCGGGCGGCGAGCTCCTCGGCGATCCCCAGGCGCACGTCCAGCCCGACGAGGTCGGTGGTGCGCAGCGGCCCGACCGGATGCCGGTAGCCGAGCTCCATCGCCGCATCGATGTCTTCGGCCGACGCCACGCCCTCCTCGAGCATCCGCATCGCCTCGAGCGCGATCGCGACGCCGAGCCGGCTGGAGGCGAAGCCCGGGGAATCGCGGACCACGACGGCGTGCTTTCCGAGGGCTGCGACCCAGTCGCCGGCCGCGGCGGCGACGGCGGGGTCGGTGCCCGCGCCGAGGACGACCTCGACGAGGGCCGACGCGGGGACCGGGTTGAAGAAGTGCAGGCCCAGGAACCGCGTGGGCCGGTCGAGGGCGGCCGCGAGGTCGTCGATCGAGATGGAGGACGTGTTCGAGGCCAGCACCGCGTCGGCGGCGACGACGTCCTCCGCCCGGCGCAGCGCATCGATCTTCAGGACGCGGTCCTCCGGCACGGCCTCCACCACGAGACCGGCGTCGCCGAACGCGGCGATGTCGGTGCCCGCAGAGACGGCCGCCTCCAACTCCCCCAGGGGGCGCGTGGTCGCGCCGCGATCGGCCGAGCGGCGGAGATTCTCGCGGATGCGCCGGGCCGCGGCATCCGCGGAGCCCCGGTCGCGTTCGACGACGAACACGCGTGAGCCGGCGAGCGCGAAAGCGTGGGCGATGCCGGCGCCCATCCGCCCGCCGCCGATCACCCCGACGTGCGCGGGAGCTCGAGTCGTCATCGCTTCCTCCGCTCCAGGAACGCCGTCATCCGCCGGTGCTTCTCGGGACGCTCGAACAGTTCCGCCTGGAGGTCGAGTTCGATCCCGGGATGCGCGTCGGGTGGGGCGAGGAGGGCGCGCTTGGTGTACCGGGTGGCGAGGGCGTCGTTCGCGGTGATGCGGTCGGCGATGGCGTGCGCCGCATCCATGACCGTCTCCGCGGGATGCACCGCATTGAGCAGGCCCCAAACGAGGGCCTCGTCGGCGTCGAGCGTGCGGCCGGTGAGGAGCATCTCCGCGGCGCGGGCCTCCCCCACGATCTGCGGCAGGCGCCACGTGGCACCGGCGGCGGCGAGGATGCCCAGGCCCGTCTCGGGGTTGCCGATCTTCGCCGACGGCGTGCCGACGCGGATGTCGGCGGCGTACGCGAGCTCGGCTCCGCCGCCGAGCGCGTAGCCGTCGATCACGGCGATCACGGGCATCGGGAGTTCGCGGATGCGTCGGAACGCGGTGGTGTTGATCCCCGCGCGCGCGTCGTCGGCGCGCCGCTCGCGCAGCTGGGCGATGTCCGCGCCCGAGGCGAACACCCCACCGGCACCGGTGAGGATCAAGACGCGCGGGGTCACTTCGAGTTCGGCGCACAGCAGGTGCAACTCGTCGACCATCCTCTGGTCGATCGCGTTCCGGACCTCGGGGCGGTTCAGCCGCGCCACGACCCGGTCGTCGCGGCGTTCGATGCGGAGGGTGTCAGGCATCCACGCGCTCCACGATCATCGCCGCGCCCTGTCCGACGCCGACGCACATCGTCGCGAGCCCGCGGTGTCCGCCCTCCCGCTCGAGGCGCCCGAGGAGCGTCACGATGAGCCGGCACCCGCTCGAGCCGAGCGGGTGACCCAGGGCGATCGCGCCGCCGTCGGCGTTGACGAGGTCGGGGTCGAGCCCGAGGCGGCGGATCGAGGCGAGCGACTGCGAGGCGAACGCCTCGTTGAGCTCGATGGCGTCGAGGGCGGCGATGCTCAGCCCCGCTGCGGCGAGGGCCTTCTCGGTGGCAGGCACCGGTCCGAGGCCCATGATCTCCGGTGCCAGAGCGGCGGACGCGGACGAGAGGATGCGGGCGCGCGGTGTCAGTCCGTAGCGTTCGACGGCCTCGGCGCTGGCGACGACGATGGCAGAGGCGCCGTCGTTGAGCGAACTCGAATTCCCCGCGGTGACGACCGAACCACCGGAGACGACCGGGCGGAGCGCCGCGAGCGCCTCGGGGGAGGTGTCGCGGCGCGGTCCCTCGTCGGTGTCGACGAGCCCACGGCGCGTGGGGACCGGAACGATCTCGGGCGCCAAGCGCCCCGCGTCGATGGCGGCGACGGAGCGCTGATGGCTGCGCAGGGCGAAGGCGTCGGCGTCCTCGCGGGTGATGCCATCGATCCGGGCCACTTCCTCGGCGGTCTCGGGCATCGAGAAGGTCGCCTTGTCACGGGACTGCAGCGCCGGGTTGGGGAAGCGCCACCCGATCGAGGTGTCATACGTCTCCCCCGGTTTCCCCCACGCCCGATCGGGCTTTGCCTGCACCCACGGGGCGCGAGTCATGGACTCCACGCCGCCGGCGACGAAGAGGTCGGCATCGCCCGCGCGGATCGCCTGCGCGGCGAGCGCGATCGCCGACATCCCCGAGGCGCACAGCCGGTTGACGGTGAGTCCGGGGACGGTGTCGGGGAGGCCGGCGAGGAGCACGGCCATGCGCGCGACGTTGCGGTTGTCCTCCCCCGCCTGGTTCGCGGCACCGAAGTACACGTCGTCGATGCTCTCGACGGGGACACCCGCACGCGTGACGGCTTCCCGCAGCACGAGGGCCGCCAGGTCGTCCGGCCGGACCGAGGCCAGCGCGCCGCCGTAGCGGCCGACGGGGGTCCGTACGCCACCGACCAAAAAGGCTTCGGACATCGTCATCTCCTCGTGCCCCGTCGCAGGATGCAAATCCGTCTTTGCAGACCGATCGTTCAGTAATAGTGTCAGAGGTGGGCGGTATCGGCAAGGCGCCGCATCCCCGGGAAGGCACCCATGAGCGACGCGGTCTGGCGGATCACCCCGGGAGAGCTCGACCTCAGGCTCGGCATCGAGGTGCAGGAGCAGTCGCCGGAGCGGGTGGTCGCCACGATGCCGGTGGCGGGCAACACGCAGTCGCTCGGGCGCCTGCACGGCGGGGCGAGCGCGGCGCTGGCCGAGGCGACCGGCTCATGGGCCGCGATGATCCACGCCAGCACGATGGGCCGGGTGTGCGTCGGCGTCGACCTCAACATCACTCACCACCGCGGCGCCGACGCCGGCACCATCACGGGCATCGCGATCGCGCTTCATCGCGGGCGCCGCATGGCGACCTACGACATCCGCATCCAGGACGACGTCGGCACCCTCTTGGCGACAGCGCGGATCAGCAACCTCCTCGTCGACCCCGACTGACCCCGCGCGTCCCTCAACCCGCCCCCCATCCCTCGAGTGCACGGGTTCTCGCCGACTGGACGGGATGATCGCGGGCGAAGGCCGTGCGCTCGGCGGCAAGCCGTGCACTCGCGCAAGGCTGGACGCCTCCGCTATCGTGTGCTTTACTCAACGATCGGTCAGGAATACCCGATCACCTTCACCGAACAACGGAGTTCACCCATGGCGTCATCGACCCGGGAGCGTCTGCCCCACGCTGCGGTCACCCGCGAGGAGCGCAAGGTTCTCGCCGGTACCCTCGTCGGCACCTCCATCGAGTGGTACGACTTCTTCATCTACGCCCAGGCGGCGGGCCTCGTGCTGGCCCCCCTGTTCCTCGCACCGCTCGCCGGGTCGAATCCGGGCCTGGCCCAAGTGCTCTCCTTCGCCACGATCGGCATCTCGTTCCTGTTCCGCCCGCTCGGCGCCGTCGTCGCCGGATATCTCGGTGATCGGCTCGGCCGCAAGAAGATGCTCGTCCTGACCCTGGTCCTCATGGGCGCCTCGACCTCGCTCATCGGCGTGCTCCCCACGTACGCTGTGGCCGGATTCGCGGCGCCGATGCTGCTCATCCTGCTGCGCATCCTGCAGGGATTCTCCGCCGGCGGCGAGTGGGGCGGTGCCGCGCTGATGTCGGTCGAGCACGCGCCCGTGGGGCGCCGCGGGTTCTTCGGCGCCTTCCCCCAGATCGGCGTGCCGATCGGCATGATCCTCGCGACGGCCACCCTGTGGATCCTGACCTCGTCGATGTCGACGGAGGCGTTCCTGGAGTGGGGCTGGCGCATCCCGTTCCTATTCTCGATCGTCCTGATCCTCATCGGTTACGTCATCCGTCGCGCCGTCGAGGAGAGCCCGGTGTTCGAAGACCTCGTGCGTCGCCGCAAGGAGTCCTCGGCGCCGCTGCGCGAGCTGTTCCGCAAGAACTGGCGCCAGGTGGCGCTCACCGCCGTCGTGTTCATCGGCAACAACGCGGCCGGGTACCTCCTCATCGCGTTCTTCGCGACCTACGCGGTGAACGTGCTGGAGATGGATCGGCCCACCGTGCTGCTGGCGACGACGCTGGCGTCCTTCGGATGGCTCGCCTTCACGCTGTGGGGTGGGCGGGTCTCCGACCGCCTCGGGCGCGTCCGCACCTTCCAGATCGGCTACCTGATCCTCGCGCTGTGGGCGGTGCCGATGTGGTTTCTCATCGACACGGCCGACATCCTCTGGTACTTCGTCGCGCTGTTCGTGATGACCATCGGGCTGGGCCTGTCGTACGGACCGCAGGCCGCGCTGTACTCGGAGATGTTCCCCGCCAACGTCCGCTACTCCGGTGTCTCGATCGGCTACGCCCTCGGCGCGATCCTCGGCGGCGCGTTCGCACCCATGATCGCCGAGGCGCTCTTCGGCGCGACGGGGATGTCGTGGACGATCGGCCTCTACATCGCCGCGGCGGCGATCATCTCCCTCGTCGGGGTGTCCCTCATCAAAGAGCCCAAGGGCGTCGACCTGCACGCCTGACGCGCTTCGCCCGTCGGCGCGGTGCCGCTTCGGCGGTGCCGCGCCGCGGTGGTTCAGCCCTGGCGCGTCAGGCCTCGCGCGGACGAGCGCCGTCGGTGCGGAGGCCATCCAGCGCCACGGTGAGGATGTCGTGGCCGAGGCGGTCGCCGTCGACCGGGCCGCCCGGCCGGTACCACTCCACGACCGAGTTGATCATGCCGAAGATGAGACGTGCCACCACGGCGGCGTCGACGTCGGTGCGCACGTCGCCTTCGCGCTGCGCCTCGGCGACGAGGCGCGTCACCCGCTGGTCGAACAGCCGCCGTCGCTCCAGCGCGCTCTGCTCCACGGGGCTGTTGCCGCGTACCCGCAACAGCAGGGTGACCGACGGCAGTTGCGCCACGAGCACGTCCGCCGCGCTGCGGATCACGTGGCGGAGGCGATCGATCGCTGCCCCCTCCAGCGCCCGAGCGTCATCCAGCACGGCCTCCAGGCCGCTCAGCGCCTGATCCAGCGCAACCGCGAGCAGCTCCTCCTTGGAGGCGAAGTGATGGTAGAGGGCCGACTTCGTGAGCCCGAGCCGCTGAGCCAGATCGGCGACGGATGTGGCGTCGTAGCCCTGCTCGTTGAACAGCTGCACGGCGATCGCGAGCACCCGGTCGCGGTCGTAGCCGGGGCGCCCCCGTCGTGCCGGGGCGGCCGCGGTCGTGACGGCGTCCGGCGGGGTGGTCATCGCACCAGTCTGGCACCCCGGCGCGGGATGCTACGCGGTGACGGCCCGGCGGACGAGCAACGTCACGCCATCGAGATCGTCGGCGACCGCATCCCGCGCGCGGCGGTCGTGATCCGTTCCACCCACGTGGCGGGAAGGAGTGATCCGGCGAACGCGAACGCCCGGACGTTGCCGACTGCCAGTCGCGCCGCCAGCCGGCGAAGTGCCCCCGGGCTCAGAGCCGGTGAGCGGACGTATCGGATCGGCGTGCGCGTCTCGCCCTGCTCGAGGCGGGCGACGGCGGCGAAGTGGCGTCCGTCCGGCGAGGAGTCGATGACGACGATCTCGTGCGGCGCGACGGTCTGATTGAGCGCCGCCGGGAGGCGCACCTCGAGATCGACGTCGGATTCACCCGCCGGGACGATGACGGATACCGCGGCGTTCTCGGTGGCGTCGAGGTCGCGCCACGTCACCCAGTCGGACCGGGTGAGGGGCGCTGCAAGCGGGGTGCGGATGTCGGATCTGTCGGCCATGGGAAGACTTTCGCAGGCGCGGCCGTCGCGCGAATCCTCCTGGAGAAGACAATCCCGTGGTACCCGGGTAGGGGGTCAGTCGCTACGCCCGGGCGACGCGCGAGGCGACCGCGGGTTCCTAACCTGCTGGCATGCGCACATCGATATCCGTCGTCATCCCGGTCCTCAACGACGCCCGGATGCTCGGCGGTGCCTCGCTTCGCTCGCCGAGCAGTCCCGCCCGGCCGACGACGTGCTCATCGGCATCCGGCGACATCATCGCGCGCTGCGACGCCGACTCTGTGCTCCCGCCGACCCGACTCGCATCGGCGCTGGATGGCTCGTCGGCACCCGTCCCCGTACCTCGCGGGGTCAGCAGCGACCGCCCTCAGAGAGGCACGATCATGACCGGCATCACCTCCTTCCTCGGCAAGGCCCTCCCCATCCTCGGCATCATCGCTTTCCACCTGCTCACCGCCCTCTTCGTCCTGATGTACGTCCTCATCACCGCAGTGGTGGTGTCGGTGCGCTGGTGCGTCGACGTCGCGCGCCGCGCCGGTGCCCGCCGCCCGCACCCCCGGCTGCCCGCACCGGTGCGCTGAGCGGGGGCGTCGTGCAACCGCTGCTCGATCTCTTCGCGAACGTGGACGCATTCCTCGTCGCGGCCGCCGCCTCGCCGTGGGTCCTGCCGGTCCTGCTGGCCGTCTGCGTCATCGACGGGTTCTTCCCGCCGGTTCCGAGCGAAGTCGTGCTCATCACCGCCGCCGCGGTGACGTGGACCACCCACCCGCCGATGATCGTCGCCGTGGTCGGCGCCGCGACGGTCGGTGCGTGGATCGGTGACAACATCGCCTACGCCATCGGACGCCGGGTCGGGCTGACGCCCCTGCCGTGGATGAGGCGCGGACGATCCGGCGCCGCCGCAGACGGGGTACGCCGAGAGTTCCACCGTCGACCGGAGAGCATCCTCCTCACCGGACGCTTCGTCCCCGTCGCCCGCATCCTCATCAACATGGCGGCGGGCGCGGCACGCCTCCCCTACCGGCGATTCCTGGTGCTGAGCCTGGCGAGCGCCACGGCGTGGGCCTGCGTATCCGTTGTGATCGCGGTCCTGGTCGGCTCGTTCGTCACTCCCGAGCCTCTGCTGGCCACGATCATCGCCGTGACGATCGCCCTCGTCGCGGGCGTCGCGGTGGATCGGTGCCTCGCCTGGAGGCGCAGATCCGCGCTGCAAAGGACCCGGTGAGCCCCCGTCGTTCAACTCCCCGCGTACCGCTCGCCCAGGAAGCCCAGAGCAACGGGATGCGGCGCACCCCTCACGGCATCGGCGACAAGGGCGGCCGCGGAGCGCTCAGGGCAAGACCCGCGCCGCGGGGACCGACGACTCCCGCGCCGCGGGGGGGCTTGGCGGAGAGACGCCGCCGCAGCCATCCCAGTCGCGCGGCGCGGGCCGCGCGACTGAGGGCCGCGTCGGGTGCGAGGGTGTCGAAGCCGTGCGCGCCACCCGGCCAGACGTGCAGCTCGGCCTCGCCCCCGCACTCCCACACCCGTGCGGCATACGCGACGACCTCATCGCGGAACGTCTCGGCCGATCCGACATCCAAGAACATCGGCGGAAGACCGGAGACGTCGGTCGCCCGACCCGGCGACGCGTAGGCGGGAACGTCTCCCCGCTCGGCACCGAGGTAGGCGGTCCAGCCGGTTTCATTCGCGGTACGGTCCCACGCCCCGATACCCGCCATCTGGTGCGCCGATGGCGTGTCGTTCCGGTCATCGAGCATCGGGCACGCCAGCAGCTGCCCGCGAACGACCGGACCGCCCCGGTCCCGCGCGAGGAGTGCCGCCGCAGCAGCCAGACCGCCGCCGGCGCTCACCCCGCTGAGGATCACACGAGTGGAGTCGAACCCCAACGTGCCCGATTCAGCGAAGAGCCACGTCAGCCCCGCATACACGTCCTCCACCGGGACGGGATAGGGGTGCTCAGGCGCGAGCCGGTAGTCGATCGAGGCCACGGCGCATCCCAGATCCCTCGCGAGAGCCGCAAGAGAAGGAAGATCCTCGTACGGTGTCCCCACCACGAGCCCGCCACCGTGCACGTGGTACAGAACGGGCACAGGGATCTCAGCGTCGCGAGGGCGCAGCACGACGATCGGCACTTCTGCCCCGTCGAACGACGGCACCACGTGCTCCGAGAAGTCGAACGCCCCGCCGAGAGTGATCTCGGCGTCGGTCGGGCGCGTGATTCCCGCCCGGAGGCCGGCGATCTCGTTCGTCCGCAGTGACGTGACGACGTCGCTTCGCGCCCGCAGGGCAGCGGCGATCTCGGGGTCGAACGGCGGCGGGGTCGTCATCGTCAGCCTTTCAGCGAGCCCTGGAGGAGGGCGGCCACGAACTGACGCTGGAAGACGAGGAACACGATCAGAGTCGGCGTGAGGATGAGCAGCGACCCTGCGCACAGCAGCGGGATGTCGGTCCCCCACTGCCCCTGGAAAGCTCCGAGGGCGCCGGCCATCGTCCGCTGGGCCGGGTCGTCCACCAGCACCACGGCGAGGAGGAACTGATTCCACGTCCACAGGAACAGCAGGATCGCGAGGGAAGACAGCGCAGGGACGGAAAGCGGAACGTGGATGCGCCAGAAGAGCTGCCACGTGGTGGCCCCGTCGACGCGGGCCGCTTCCGAGACGTCCTGGGGCATGTTGATGAAGTGCGCCCGCATCCACGTGACCGCGAAGGGCATGAACAAGCCGATGAGGGGCAGGATGATCGCCCACCGGGTATTCAAGAGCCCGATCTCACGCATCTGGTAGTACAGCGGCACGATGATGCCCTCGAACGGGAGGGTCAGCCCGAGCAGGAACGCGATGAACACGCCGCGCCCGCCAGCGGGCTTGAGGTGCCCCAGCGCGAAGCCGGCCAGGGTTGCGATGAGGATCGCGATCGGGACCACACCGAGCTCGATGAGCACGCTCGACCACAGCAGCTGCAGCATGTCGGCCGCCTGGAAGGCCAGTACGAAGTTCTCCCAGTGCGGCTCCTCGGGCCAGCTGAGCCCACCGGGGTAGGTGCCGGGTTCGTGCAAGGCCGTAACGAAGAGGCTCACGAAGGGCATCACGGTGATCAGCATGAGCAGCACCAGGAGGGCGCGGCCGAGCCACACTTCACGCGCCGAAACGATCACGCGTCACGCCCTCTCAGCACGCGCTGCAGCGGCAGGACGATGATGAGCACCAGCACCATCAGCACGACGGCGAGCGCCGAGGCGGTGCCGATCTCCCGCTCGAAGAACGCCAGATAGTAGATCTGCAGGCCGGGCACGAGGGTGCTGTTGGCGGGGCCGCCCTGCGTCGAGATGTAGATGATGTCGAAGCTCGCCAGCGCCGAGATGACCGTGATCGTCACGCACACCGCGATCTCCTGACGCAGACTCGGCAGCGTGATCGAGAAGAACTCGCGGACCGGCCCCGCGCCGTCGATCCGCGCCGCCTCGTACAGCGAAGGGTCGATCTTGGTCATGCCGGCCAGGAGAAGCAGCAGGCACAGGCCGAACTGCACCCACGCGCCGATGACACCGACCGCGGGCAGCGCCGTCTGGGTGTCGCCCAGCCAGGCGCGCGCGAGTCCACCGAGTCCGACGACCTCCAGCAGCTGGTTGATGAGCCCGTTGGTCGACAGCTGCCACGTCCACATGATGCCGGCGGCCACCAGCGGGATCACCTGCGGGAGGAACAACACCGTACGCGCGACGACGGCGAGCCGGCTCGCCGCGATGCCCCGGATGATGTTCGCCGCGAAGAGACCGAGGATGACCGGGATGATGCTGAAGTAGATGATCAACTCGAAGGAATTGAGGATCGAGCCCACCAGCGTGGGGTTCGCGAAGACCTCCACGTAGTTGTCCCACCCCGCCCACGTGGCGAGTTGGATGCCGTCCCAGTCATACAGCGAGTACTGGGCGGTGCGGATGATGGGTGCCACGACGAACGCGATGTAGAACAGCGCGGCGGGCACCACGAGCAGGTATGCCCGCGCCGCCCACGCGAGGCGCCGCCGGCGCGCGCCGGGGCGGGGCGCCGGCCCTGAGGAAGGGGCTGCGACGCCGATCCGGGACACCGGCGCCGCAGCCTGACGAGGGGAAGACATCCGTCAGTCGGCGAGTTCGTTCTCGTAGTCCGACTGGACGGAGCTCAGCAGGCCCGCAGCATCCTGCTCGCCGGCGACCAGACGCTGGACGTTGGGGGTCCAGCTCTGGGCGTAGATGGCGCCCGTAGCGTTCGCGATGAAGTCCATC
Organism: Microbacterium sp. Z6_144; assembly: GCF_057197625.1. NCBI lineage: Bacteria > Bacillati > Actinomycetota > Actinomycetes > Micrococcales > Microbacteriaceae > Microbacterium > Microbacterium sp. Z6_144. Next base: position 558,538 of record NZ_JBXVPT010000001.1, on the reverse strand, counting down.
GCACCGTTCTTCTCGTTGATGACGGTTCCGGCGGCGAGGGTCGCCTCGGTCACCGACCCGGCAGCCACCTCCGGCATGAATGCGTCCGCGGGGCCCATCGGGTGCGACCCGCCCACCTCCACGGTGATCGTGCGTGCCGTCTCATCGGTCGCGACCCAGTCGAGGAAGAAGGCTGCGCAGTCGGGGTTCTCGGCGAACGCGGAGATGCCGTAGGTCAGCGGGGCGGACATCGCACCCTGTGCTCCCCCCTCGTCGACGGGCGGTACGAGGAAGAACCCGGCGTTCCCCGCCATCTGCGTGTCGAGGTTGCCCGACTCCCAGTCTCCGCTGAAGATGAACACGCTTTCCCCGCCGATGAACCGGCTCATCATCTGGGAGTAATCCAGCGAGTTCACGTCAGGGGCGAAGTAGCCGGCTTCCACCCAGCCCTGCAGGTGCTCGGCGGCGGCGAGGTTGTCAGGAGTGTCGATGCTCGCGTCGGGCGTCTGGAAGATCCAGTCGTTGACGGGCGGGGTCTCCCCGTAGGAGGCCATGAGCCCCTGCAGCGGGAAGAGCAGACCGCCTGTCGCGCCGCCGTTGAACTGCGCGATCGGAGTCAGCCCGGCGTCCTGGGCGGCCTGCAGGTAGCCGTCGAACTCCTCGAGCGTCTGCGGCGCCTGCGTCATCCCGATCTGAGCGGCGAGTTCCTTGTTGTAGAAGACGCCCGTCATGGAGAAGTTGAGGCCCATGGCGTACAGCGGTCCGTCGCCGCGACGGCCGTCCTCATCCACCCGCAGCTGCTCGAGCTGCGACTCGGGCCAGTCGGTCCATCCGAACACCTCGGCGTAGGGGTCGAGGTCGAGGAGGAGGCCGCCCTCGGCGAGCTCCGACATCTGCGGCAGGCGCATGAGATCGGGGGGCGAGTCGCGCAGGACACGCGGCGCGTTCTGGGTGAGCACGGCGAACTGGTCTTCACGGACGTCGAACGTGACGTTCGGGTACTGGCGCGTGAACTCGTCCGCCAGCTCCGTCGGTAGCGCGAACCCCGTTTCGGCGTACATGTCGAGGACGACATCGTCCTCGCCGCAGGTCGGCTCACCTCCGCCGAATACCGGGCCGGAGGAGCTCGTCGGGGCGGCGGTGCCGCCCCCGGGAGGGGCACACGCCGTGACGGCGAACACCGCAAGGATCAGCACGCCTCCCTGAGCGAGTGCGCGCGCGTGTGGATGCTGTGAATGAGACACCGGTGTCTCCCTTCGATCCGGAGCAGGATGCATGGATGCGGTGCTAAACCGCGTTAGCACGGTCATCATCTCGTTTGGACCCGCCCGCTGTCAACGGTGACGGGCGGCCGCCCACGAAGACCGACCCGGCTAGGATCTTCGCAGAGCGGAGGGCCCAGTGAGTCAGAGACGAGTCACGCTCGCCGACGTCGCGCGTGCAGCGGGCGTCTCGCGGACCACCGCGTCCCTGGTGCTCAGCGAGCGCGGCGATGAGCTGCGGATCTCGAGTTCGTCCCAGGAACGCGTCCGCCGGGTCGCGTCCGAGCTCGGTTACCGGCCGAACATCGTATCGGCGGGGCTCCGGAGCGGCTCGAGTCGCACCATCGGATTCATCTCCGACACCGTGGCCACCTCGCAACTCGCCGGCGACATGATCAAGGGGGCGCTGAGCCACGCGCACCGCAACGGCTACATGCTGCTCATCGGCGAAACGGAGGGCGATCGCCACGAGGAGGATCGCCTCGTGGACGCCATGCTCGATCGCCAGGTGGACGGATTCGTCATCGCGTCGATGTTCACGCGCGAGCGATCTCTTCCCGGCGCGCTGCGTAACCGCCCCGCCATCCTCCTGAACGCGCTTCCCGACCCGCTCGATTCTGCCCCCGCGGTGGTCCCCGATGAATACGCCGCCGGCCGGGCGGCGGCCGCGACGTTGCTCGAGTCCGGCCACGACCGCATCCACCTGATCGGAGCGGGCCCCTCCCTGGATGACGTTCCAGGGCAGACCGTGGCCGGAAGGGAGCGCCTCGCCGGAATCCTCGCCGCGCTCTCCGAGGCGGGCGTGTCGCCGGCGAGCGCGCAACTGTGCAACGTCTGGTTGCCAGAGGACGGCTGGCGAGCCACCTCGCGGCTGCTCTCGACGGGCGAACGCCGCGGTGCTCTCATCACGTTCAACGATCGCCTGGCCTTCGGTGCGTATCAGGCCATCGCGGAGGCGGGTCTCAGCATCCCCGGTGACTTCTCCGTCGTCTCCTTCGACGACCATCAGCTCGCCGGCTGGCTGCGCCCCGGCCTGACGACGTTCGCCATCCCCCACCACGAACTCGGACACCGCGCGATCCAGACGCTGCTGGAGGAACCCTTCCCCGTCGCCCCGCATGTGGACCGGCTGCCCATGCCGCTGCGCCTGCGCGGGTCGGTGTCCGCCGAGCCGTCCTGACCGTCGAAATAAGGACGGGTGCTGCGCGGCCTCAGCCGCGCAGCACCCGTTGATCGCGCGAGATCAGCCGTTGTCGCTCACGGTGCCGCGGGCGTCGCGCGCCCGGTCGGTGACCGTGCCGGCCGCATCCGTGGCTTCGCCCTGGACGTTGGACACCGCGTCGGTCGCGGTGTCCTTGACGGCGGCCATCGCCTCCTGAGCGGGCTCCCGAAGGTGCTCCCCGGCCTCCTTGGCGACATTCGTCGCCTCATCGACGAGAGGCTGCGCCTGCTCCTTGACGGCTCCGGCGACCTGCTTCTCCTTCTCCGAGGCGGGGATGAGGGAGGCTACGACGAGTCCGACGCCGAAGGCGATCAGACCGACGGCGAGCGGGTTCCCCTCCGCCTTCGACGCCAGCCGCTGACCGGCGTCGGAGACGCCCGAAGCGGCGGACGAGCCGGCACCCTGCACCGACGAGGATGCGTCGTCGGCGGCGCCCATGATGCGCTCACGGACGGACCCGAAGGCGCCCTTGACCTTGTCGGTCTGGCGCTGGGCGATCTTGGACGGCGTCACCTTGTCGGCGAGCGCGTCGACATCGAGGCCGAGTTCCTGGCGGGTGCGGTCGATGTTCGCACGGATGGCTTCCGGTGAATCGCTCATCGGTTCTCCTCATTTCTCTTCACGGCGTCGGGGATCTGCTTGAGCGTGTCCACGGTCTGCGGCGCCCCCTTGGTCTCGTTCAATTGCTTGCGGCCGGACAGGTACAGCACCAGCGCGATCACACCCCAGATCACGGCGACGATCACGGCCGACCAGCCGAGACCGACCAGCCATCCGAGCGCCCACCACAGGGCCACGGACAGGAAGAAGATCGCCATGATGGCCGCGTACGCGGCGCCGCCCAACATGCCCGCGCCTTTTCCGGCGCGCTTGGCGGACTCTCGCAGCTCAACCTTGGCGAGCTCGAGCTCCTGCCGCATGAGCGTGGAAAGGTCGCCGGTCACCTCACTGAGCAGTTCGCCCAGCGAGTTCGTCGCTGCCTTCTGTTCAGAGGGTGTCTGATCGGACATCTGTGCTCCCCTCACCGGACCCGGTGCCACGGATCTGGTCGTAGACCGGGGTCCCGACGGCCGGCGAACCGGCGGGTGCGGAACCGAACTCACCCGGAACCGGCGGCACCGGACGGACGCCGGTCGCGCCGACGGTGCCCGTGGTCGACCCCGTCGTCACGGTCGCGGACGCGGCCGATGATGCGTCCTTGTCGTCCGCCGCCTGCTCGGCGAGGGCACGCGTCAGCCGGCCCGCCGCGAGTCCTGCGATCGTGGCGGCCGCGATGAAGACGCCGGGCTTGCGGCGCGCGTACGACTTCACTTCGCTCAGCAAGGATCCCGGGTCGCGGTCGCCGATCCACGTGGCTGCGCCGCTCAGACGGGAGGACAGCTGCGACACGAGGTCTGCGGCAACCCCGGGCGTCTCCGACTTCTCGGCCATCGAGCCCAGCTCATCCCCGAGGGAGCGGAGGCCATCGGCCACGCGCTGCTGCTGCACGGCGGCCTGTTCCTTCAGCTCGGTCTGGGTCTGCGAGTAGAGGTCCTTGACCTGGGTCTTCGCCTCGCGGGCGACGGATGCAGCCTCGGTCTTGGCGGTCTCTACGACGTGGCCGGCCTGCTCCTTGGCGGTACCGGCGACCTCGCCTGCTTCATTCTTCGCGGTCTCGACCGTGCCCGGCTGAGGCTCTGAAGCCCCCGATGCACCCGCCGACCCGCTTCCATACATTTCTGACATGTCTTCCTCTCGCTGCCGATCGGGGGACCGACTCGGTACCGGTCTATGCGACCGCGGGCCCTTCGTGCGCCTGGGTTGACGCGAGCGGCTGGACGTGTAACGCGCGCGGGCGGGCGCCGCGCGGATCGGGGGTGAGATGACCCTTCGAGGAATGAGTCAGGCGGTGGCGCCGGGGTCGAAGCAGAAGGAATCGGCCGGCTCGAAGTCGTACGACTCGAAGTCGACTCGCGTCGGTGCCCATCGTTACGCAACCGGGTCGATGGCGTCGAAATCACGCTTGAGGTCGGGCAGGTCGTCCGGAATGCTGTCTCCAGGCCGGCGTAGGTGCGAGCGATGGAGGTTATCGGGATGGCGGAGTCACGCTTGGACATACTCATCGCCGACGGGGACCGCTCGCGCGCCGATCGGCTGCGCGCATGGAGCAGCACCGTCCCGGGAGCTCGGGCCATGGCGGTGCGCCGCGATCCTGCCAGCACAGGCGAGGCGATCAACTCCAGCCGACCAGGGCTGCTCGTGCTCGGCGAGTTCGAGCGCGACGGGGTCCTGTCGACCTGTCCGTCCATCGGACTCCTGCGCGCGATACGCGCATCCCGGCTGGAGCTGGAGGTGATCATCGTGACCTCACAGCCGTCGGCGTACGCACTTCGGGACGCGCTGCGGCTGGGCGCCAACGACTATCTCGTCGCCCCCGTCGGCCCCGACCGCTTCATCCAATCGGTGCGCCAACTGAGCAACTATCACGGCGCGGATGCCGCGCACCTCTCTCAGACCGAGATCGACCAACTCCGCTCCACCGCCTACCCTTCGCGCGCGTGGGTGCCCCGCGAACTGTCCACCCACCGCCTCGAGATCGTCCGGGACCTGCTGCTCGCCGAGGCGCATCCCCTCTCCGCGGCGCTCGTGGCCGCGCGGCTCGGGATCTCGCGTGTGACGGCGCGGCGCTACCTGGAGTACCTCGTGACTCTCGGCGAGATCGACGTCGAGGCCATCGCCGAATCGCGCGGACGGCCCCACAAGGTGTACAGCCGGGCTTCGTGATCAGCGCGTCCGCGAGGACACCTCCCCGTGGGGCGCGGCGCGCACGTCGGCGAGGTCGAGGCCGAACCGCTCGAGCAGGTACGCGCGGGAGTCTTCGCCCGCCCGCACGAGCGCGTTCACGTCCACCCCCACGACGTCGCCGCCCCATTTGCGCACCTCGCCATCGATGAAGACCGTGTCCACCGTCCCCGTGCCGCCGAAGTTCACGACCGTTCCCACCGCCGAACCCCACAGCCGGGTCGTCACGTCCTCGAGGCTGAGCAGCACCAGGTCGGCACGCTTCCCGGGGGTCACCGTACCGATCTCGTCCGAGCGACCCGCGTTCCGCGCCCCGCCGACCGTCGCAGCGCGCAGGACGTCGTAAGCCCCGTACCGGGGCGGTGCTGTCGTGTCTCCGGACAGCTCCGCGGCGAAGCTCAGCCCACGCTGCACCGTCAGCAAGGCCCTCATCTCTGCGAACAGGTCATGGCCGTAGCTGATCTCGTTGTCGCTGCTGATGCCAACCACGATCCCGCGCCGCTGGGCCTCGAGGACGGGCGCGAATGCTCCGAGTCCGAAGTGCGAATCCGACCGTGGAACGAGATTGACGGCGGCGCCGCTGTCGGCGATCGCACTCCACACCTCGGCGGAGAGCCCGGAACAGTGGTTGTACGTGTGGTCCGGGCCCATCAGGCCGGAGGCCGCGAGCTCATCGAGGATCGGGCTCCACGACCCCATCTCCGCGCAGAGACCGAATCCGTGCTCGCGGGCGAATTCCCAGTTGCCGATCGACGGTTGAACGTCCAGGAGCCGGAGCGTGACCCTGTCCTGCCCGGATTCGAAGTACTCCCGCCGCAGCTGCAGGAGATCCGCGGGCAGGTGATTCTCGTGCTCGCCGAACTGTGCACTGCCGGCCGCGTACACGGCGCGGATGCCGGTGGACAGGAGAGCCTCGATCGCCGCATCGTTGTGAGCGCGGCTGCGGGAATTGTGGCTGTTGTCCACGATGGTGGTGGTTCCCGCGTTGATAGCCTGCAGGGCGGTCAGCTTCTCCCCGATCGCGATGTCCTCCGGACGGTAGTGCTTTGCCAGGCCGCCGTGGGTGAGCGCGACGTAGTCACCGAACTCGGCGTCGGGCGCGATCCCGCGCAGCTGCCCCTCCCACGCATGCACGTGGGAGTCGATCAGACCCGGCAGCAGCAGGCACCCCGACGCATCGACGCGAATCGCGTCGGTCACGCGCTCACCCAGCCGGGGACCGACCGCCTCGATGAGGTTGCCACGGATGAGGACGTCACCAAGGAACGGGGCGGTGCCGTCCATGGTGATGACCGTTGCCCCCTCGATGAGCACGGCGCGGTCAGGATCGTTCTGTGCGGCCATGATCCGATCACGCGCTTCCGGCTGGTTTCGCACACTCATGGGGTTCCTTTCGGGGTCACTGGTTCTCACGCTAGAGACGCAGAGCATGTGTCGCGGATTTCGATCACCGCGCCTGTACGAAAACCCCGGCCGACGTCGCGGGCCGCCCACGACACACAGCGGCTAGGGGGCACGGAATTCTTCGGCGGCATCGAGAAACGGGATCAGCCAGCCGAAGAAGCGGTCGAACGTATCGGCGTTGAGCTGGTGAAGACGACTGGCACCTCGGCGATGCTCGACCACGAGGCCGGCCTCGCGCAGGACCGCAAGATGGTGCGAGGTGGCGAATCGGCTCCGCTCCGTGGCCAGGGCGAGGCTCGTGACCGTCATGCCGAGCCCGCGCAGCCCGACGTTCTCCCGCAGCACCTCGAGGAGGTGCAGTCGATGGTCGTTCGCCAGCGCGGCGAACACCTCGCTGATCTCCGACGGCGGCTGCTCGACGACCTCGTCGCCGATCAGAGCAGAGCTCATCGTGAACGGATCCCTTCGTGCGGCCGGCGGCTCAGTCGGCCCGGACCTGCACCGACCTGAGCTCGGAGAAGAGCAGCGGGCCGTAGTGAGCGCCGATGCGGAGGTGGTCCTCGTCGTCCAGGTAGGCGTCCAGCGCTTCGACGGAGTCCACGACCGCGGTGATCCCGTACCCGCGCACGCCGGGGCGCAGCCCGAGGCCCGGACCGTGGACGTACTGTCGCAGCAGCCCACCCAAACGCACCCGCATGGCGCCCAGCTCCTGGTGGAACCGCTGGATGTCGCGGTCGTCCACGGTTGGTGTGAACTCCGCGATCACGATGTGCGCGATCACCTGCTCCGCCCCTTTTCTCCGCCCGCCGGAGGACCCGTCGTCAGGACGCGAACAGGTCGCGGGCGACGTCGGCCGACTTGAACAGGTAGTCGCGCGAGGCGCTGAGATCGTCGCGCAGGCGCGCGAGGTCGACATCGAGGAGGCGACCCTTCCACTTGCGGACCTTGCCCGCGACGATGACGGATTCGACGTTGGAGCGCTCCATCAACCCCACCACGGCGCCGGGCACGTGGTTCAGCGGCGCGACGTTAAGGGCCTCCGCGTCGAGGATGACGATGTCCGCCTCTTTCCCGGGAGTCAGAGTTCCGACCCGGTGATCCAGTCCGAGATCACGCGCGCCGTTGATCGTCGCCCACCGCAGGACGTCGCGAGCGGTGAGGAGCGCCGGGGTGTCTTCCACGCCGGAGAGGATCATCTCGTGCACCTGACCACGCTGCAGTGCCATCGCCCCACGCATCTGCGTGAAGAAGTCCGCGGTCAACGTGCATTCGACGTCGGTCGACAGCGAGGGCTCGATTCCCATCGCCAGCGCCTTCAGGAGGGGAGGCGTGCCGTGGCCCATACTCACCTCGATGGGCACCGCCGCCGAGAATCCGGCGCCCGCGTCCTTCGCCCGCTGCCACCCGAGTTCCGACATCCCGGTCATGTGGAGGAAGAGGTTGTCGCTGCCGAAGGCGCCTGCCGCGGCCAGCTTGTCGAACTCCGGCCCGAGACCGAAACTGCCCACGACGTGGGCGACGATCGGGAGACCGAGCTCGCGCCCTACCTCCCACGCCCTCTCATAGCCGGGGAGGTAGATCTCTCCTCCCATCATCATCGTCAGCAGCTGATCCGATGAGGAGAAGTGCTGCGAGCGCAGCCGGCCGGCATCCTCCGGGTACTGGTTGCCTGCTCTGCCCCCGTGACTTTCGAAGTATCCGAAGACCGCGCGGCGCCCCGAACCGGCCAGCGCTTCCACAGTCGCGTCCGAATGCTCCGGCGAATGGTGGATCTGCGAGACGTCGAGCACGGTTGTCACTCCGGCGTCGAGCTGACTGAGCGAGCCGAACAGCGTGTTGATGTGCACATCTTCGGGCCGGTACTGCGGCGCGAACCGATCCAGCACGTAGTCGACGTAGTTGACCGCCGCGTGCGGACGCCCGTCGTTGAAGAGCACCGCGTCGGCGAGGAAGCCACGCAGGGCCGTCTCGAAGAGGTGGTGATGGGTGTCGATGAACCCGGGCATGACGATGCGGCCGCGGGCATCGACGACCGGGATGCCGGACACCGCCAGATCGCGCCCCACCGCGACGATGGTGGAACCGTCGACGAGCACGTCGGCTTCCTCGAAATCCCCCACCTGCGGGTCCATCGACATCACCGCCCCGCCGCGGATCACGTACCGGTCGCCGGGCCGGCCGCTGCGTTCCGGATCCAGCGCGGGGCCTGGGTGGTTGTCGGGTGTGTTGTCGAGGTTGGTCATGTGATGTCGCCTTCGTCGAGTGCCGCGCTGAGTCAGTTCAGGATGGGGATGCCGATCTCGCTCCAGTTCTCGGGGGTGTCATCCCGTGCCCACAGATTCATCGCGTGCGGATGCGCCGACCAATCGACGGCCTTGTACGCGGCCTCGTCATCGATGCGGAGCAGGTCGGTGTAGACCTCGACGACTGCCTCCTCCGGGTCGAGAAGATAGGTGAAGATGTTGAATCCGGGTCCGTGCCTGCCCGGGCCCCAGAGGAAGTGCTGTCCGTCACGCGCGACGTGATCGGCGTAGTGGGCGATCTCGCCGATGCTCGCCATCTCGAAGGCGTAGTGATGCATCCTGCTCCCGCCGCCCGCCGGGCTCTGAGCGATGGCGATACCGTGGTGATCGGGGTCGCACCGCAGCCACGTGGCCCAGTCGCCGAACCGGTCCGACACGCGGAAGCCGAGGACATCCAGGAGGAACCTCTCGACCTCTGCCTTCTCCTCGGCGAAGAAGGTGACGTGGCCGAGTTTGCGTGCCAGTGCGGGGATCACCGTATCCACGCTGAGCGGTAGGCGCTCCATTCCGGAGTACAGCTCGAACACGATCCCCTCCGGACCGATGCACCGGATGGCCTTTTGGATGCCGACCTCCTGCACCTGTTCGCTGAGGATGATGGCACCGGACGCGATGATCCGGTCGCGCAGCGCGTCGAGGTCACGGGGATCTTCGATCTCCAGCCCGACGTGGTCCAGCCCCGCTCGATCGGATTGGATCAGTTGAAGCTCGTGATGGCGCGCGTTGGCCGACAGATGCACTTCCGTCGGCGAGGCCCACGTGGTTCGCAGTCCGAGCGTGCGCCGCGCGTGATCGACCGACTTCTCCAGGTTCGTCACTCTCATGGCGATATGACCGACGTGCATCCGCATGGTGTCCACTCCCTTGTGCCACGGTGTGCCGACTTGGCCTCGAGTCAACTATACAACAGTGAACCCAATAGTCGATAGTTAGAGATGTTCTGTTTTCGTCTCAGTCGGCGGCCGACGCTCCTCGGGTCCGCGTGCGCGGTGCGGCTTCGTCCGAGCGAAACGCGCCGATGTTCTTCACTGCCAGATCTCGCGTCTTCTCGATATGCGCCTTGAGCAACGCCGAGGCCTTGTCCGCTTCCCGGGCGATGGCCGCCTTTGCGAGCGCGTCGTGCTCGGCCGCGACGTTGCGCTGAGCACCGGGCGAAGGCTCGGACCAGTTGCGGTAGAGCTCGGCGCTCTGGAACAGCGACGCGCAGATTCCCAACAGGACGTCGTTCTGACAGCCCGCAAGCAGCTGGGCATGGAATTGGCGGTGCGCCGTGACCCAGTCGGGATTGAGGCCCTGATCCTCGAGCCGCAGCGGCGTGCGGTTGAGGGTGTGATGTGCGGCCATCACCGACGACTCCCAGGCGAGATCCCCGCTCTCGACGGAGATCCGGATGGTGATGCCCTCGACCTCGACGCGCGCTTGGACGATATTCTCGAGCCTCTCCCGTGACAGCAGGGGCACCGCGAATCCGAGGTTGGGCTCGGCGAGAACGAGCCCCTGCTCCGACAGTCGCGTGAGCGCCTCGCGGACGACACTGACGCTGACGTCATACTCGGGCCCGAGGGTGGCCGGGCGCAGCCGGGCACCGGGAGCGAAGTCGCCGCGGAGGATGCGGTCGCGGATCTGCTCGTACACGTCGACGCCGAGCGTGCGTGCGTTGCCTCTCATCGCCATGGCTTGATCGTACCGTCCGCGGATTCTTCCACCTGGAATACTCGACTGTTACCGCATCTGTCGATACGACCCGCGGTCAGCCGCGCGCAGAGCCGACCAGAGTCGTCTCCATGGCCCCCAGGCCTTCGATCGTCGACGTCAGCACCTCGCCGGGACGCAGGAAACGCTTCGGCACGCGCGCGACGCCGACTCCGGAGGGGGTGCCTGTGAAGATCAGGTCACCCGGCAGGAGCGGGGTGACGGCGGAGAGGCGTTCGATGAGGGCCGCGACGGAGAAGATCATCTGAGATGTGCGTCCCGATTGCAGCACCTCGTCCCCGAGGCGGCTTTCCAGAGCCAGGTCCGTGGGATCCTCGAATTCGTCCGGAGTCACGACCATCGGTCCCGTGGGTGAGAACCCGGGGAAGGACTTCGCCAGCGAGAACTGGGGCATCGGGGGCAGCAGCTGCAGGGTCCGTTCGGACAGGTCCTGCCCGATCGTGAGGCCTGCGACGTGCTCCCACGCGTCGGCTTCACGCACGCGGACGGCTTCGCGTCCGATGACGACGACGAGTTCGACCTCCCAGTCCACGGTGTCGGTCGGCAGCTCCACCTCGGCGAAGGCGCCGGTCAGCGAGGTAGGGAACTTGGTGAAGGTCGGCGGGAAGGTGGGCTCCCCCTCCCCCGCCTCGGCCGCGTGAGCGCGGTAGTTCAGTCCGATGGCGAACACCTGGCGCGGGCGCGGGACCGGCGCCGCGGCGCGTCGCTCATCGAAGGGCAGGGCGGCGGAACCCGCGACAGACGGCGCCCAGGCGAGGAACTCTTCCCAGCGTTCGTAGATCGCCTGAGGGTCGGAGGAGAACCGCCCTGCACTGGCGTTCTCGACATCGATGGCGCGGTCATCCTCAACGATGACGAGGCGCTCGGCGAGGTTGGCGATCTTCATGGTGTGCGCCTTTCTGGTGCGTCGCCGCACGTGCGGCATGGTCTCGATCCAGGATAGATTAGAATCGATTCTTTAGGAACTATCGATTCCACGCGTCACGTGCCGCCGAGGTAGGCAGCCCGAACCGCGGGGGTGGTGAGCAGCTCGGCGGAGGGTCCGCTCATCGTCACGCGGCCGTCGTCCAGGACGTAACCGAAGTCGGACATGGAGAGGGCGGCGTGCATGTTCTGTTCCGCGATGAGCATCGTCACTCCCTCCGTCCGCACCTCCTCCAGGAGCCGGAAGACCCGCTCGACCACGATGGGCGCGAGACCGAGAGACGGTTCGTCGAGGATGAGCAGGCGCGGACGGGAGATGAGAGCGCGCCCGATCGCGACCATCTGCTGCTCGCCGCCGGAGAGCGTGCCTGCCTTCTGCCGCGACCGCTCGGTGAGGACCGGGAACAGATGCAGTACCCAGTCGAGTCCGCCGCGCGAACGCGCACGCGCAGCGCGATCGTGCAGCCCCATCTGGAGGTTGTCCCACACGCTCAGGTGCGGAAAGAGACGCCGGGCCTCCGGCACGAGGGCGATGCCCTGTGCGGGTCGAGAACTGGACGGCGAGCCGGCGAGGTCCTGTCCCTCGAACAGGATGCGGCCGCCGCGGACCGGTTGCATGCCCATGAGGGCTTTCACCAGGGTCGACTTGCCCGCGCCGTTGGATCCGATGAGCGACACCGACTGCCCGGAGCGGATCGACATGCTCACTCCGCGCAGCGCGATCGCCTGGTCGTAGGAGACAGCGACATCCTGTACGTCAAGCATGGGACGAACTCCCCAGGTAGGCCTCGATCACAGCGGGGTCGGCGATCACGTCGGCCGGTACGCCGCTGGCGAGGTTCCGGCCGCGGTTGAGCACGTACATGCGGTCGGCCAGGCGCGTGACCGCTTTCACGTTGTGCTCGATGTACAGAATGGCCACACCGGATTCGCGAAGACTCGCGATGAGCTCCACACCCGCCTCGACCTCGGTCGGGTTGAGCCCGCCGAGCACCTCGTCGAGGAGGAGAAGCTGCGGCGAGAGAGCCAGGGCTCGAGCGATCTCGAGGAACTTGCGTTCGTGGAGCGTCAGCGTCGAGGTGGCCGCGTCCGCGTGCGAGGCCAGCCCCACTCGTCGGAGGATGTCGGCCGCCTGGGCGTCGGCATCCGTTCGAGAGGCGCGGTGGCGCCCGAACATCGCCGGGAGCACCACGTTCTCGTGCACCGAGAGGGACGGCAGCGGTCGGGGAATCTGGAAGGTGCGCGAGATGCCGCGCCGCGCACGGCGATGGGCCGACATCGTCGTGACCTCGTCGCCCTGGAATTCGATCACGCCGGCCGAAGCGAAGGTCGACCCCCCGATGGTGTTCAGCAGTGTCGTCTTGCCGGAGCCGTTGGGTCCGACGAGTCCGACGATCTCGCCGGCCTGCACCTCGAGGTCGACCCCGTCCAGCGCGAGGAGACCGCCGTAGCGCTTCACGACCCCGCGACACGAAAGCACGCTCATGACACCACCGGTCCTTTCCTCCGCCGGGATTCGAAGAGACCGCCCACCCCGCGAGGGAGGACGACGATGAAGAGCACCAGAAGCAGCCCGACGACGATCTGGGCGATCTCGGGAACCCCGAGCCCCCTGAGGATCTCCTGCAGGACGACGATGACGACGGCCCCGAGGATCGGCCCGTACCACTTGGTCACCCCGCCGAGGATCGACATCATCACGACGAACAGCGGCACGGTGAAACTGAACACCGCCGCCACGTCGACGTAGCCGAGGAAGACCGCCTGCGGGGCGCCGACGAGCCCGGCCAGGCCCGCGCTGAGCGCGAACGTGCCGACCTTGTAGCGGTAGGTGGGCACACCGAGCGACTCAGCGACCTGCTCGTCGTCGCGGATACCGGAGAGGGCCCGCCCCCACCGTCCGCGCCAGATCACGACGGTCAGCGCGACGGTGAGCAAGGCGAGCACGACGGCGGTGAGATACAGGCGCACCGGGTCGTTGCCCACGAAGGTGCCTTCTGCCGCTTGCAGGAGTGAGACGCCGGCGCCGCCGTCGATCGCGGGGATGTTCAGGGCGATCGTGGGAACCACGAACGCGAGTGCGAGGGTGACCAGGCCGAACAGGTCGCTCCGGAACCGGGATGACGCGAACATCGCCGCGCCGAGAGCCGCGGCGACCGCCGCCGAGACGAGACCGGATACGAGGATCGTCACGACGAAGGGGAGCCCGGGGAAGGCACGCAGCAGAACGGCCGTCGTGTAGATGCCGATCCCGAAGAACACCCCGTGCCCGAAGCTGGGGTATCCGGCGGCGCCGGAGAAGACGTTCCAGCTCGTGGCCAGCACGATCCACACCATGAGCTGGAATCCGAACGCGACGATGTACAGGTTTCCCGGCACCAGGAACGGCACCAGGACCAGCAGCACGGCAGCGGCGAGGATTCCGCCCAGGGTCGTTGTGGTCTTGTTCATGCCGTCCTCCCCAGGGCGATCCGCAGCCGGCCGGCTCGCACCACCGGCTCGAGAGCCAGGTAGAGGAAGAGCACGCCGTAGGCGATCGCCGGCGACCACGAGGGAGACAGATACAGCGACCAGACGTTCTGGATCATCAGCACCAAGACCGCGACCAGCAGCGCGCTGAGGGGCCTCCCCAGGCCTCCGAGGAGACAGGCGACGAAGACGATCCCGAGCCACTGCGTGGTGAGGTGCGGCTGCAACGGCATTTTCATGGCGACGATCGTCCCCGCCACCGCGGCGGTGGCGGCCACGACGCCGGATACGACGAGCGCGAGCGTGAGGGTGCGAACACCGAAGATCTGGGCGATCGGCAGGTCCTGATGCATCGCGCGGAGTGCGCGTCCCGATCTGGTGTATCGCAACCAGGCGGCTGCGCCTCCGACGAGGATGACCGCTGCACCCAGGCTGAGCAGATCGACCGGGTGAACGGCGAGGTCCCCGAGTGCGACGGCCGTCCGCCACTCCTCAGGCAGGGCCGTCCGCATGCTGAGCACGTCAGAGCTCCAGATGAGACTGATCGTGTTCTCCGCGGCGATGAACAGGCCGAAACTGATGAGCAGCGTGGTGAAGACGCTCGCTTTGATGACGTGCAGCAAGTACTGCAGTCCTACCCCCACGAGGAAGAAGGCGGGGACGGTGATGGCGAGGGAGGCGAAGGGACTCATCTGCGCCTCCACGACCAGGGTGTACGAAATGTATGCCGAGACGAGCACGAGGGAGATGTGGAAGAAGTCGGCGACGCCGAGCAGGCCCCACTTCACCGTGATGCCCAGGGCGATGCAGCCGAACAGGCAGCCCAAGAGGGCGCCGGACACGAGCGTTTGAGCCAGCGCATCCATGTGCGGTCCTTTCGTCGTGATGGGCGGATGAAGACGGGGGAGACGGCTGCCTCCCCCGCCGGGGCGGCTACCGTGCGACCGGCTCCGCAAGCGCCAGGTCCGCCGGCGCCACTGTGACGCGCTCGCCGTCCTGGATCTGGGTGATGCGATTGACGTCTGTGCCGTAGCCGTTGAACCCGCCGAAGGTCAGTGGCCCGGCGATCGTGTCGACCGTGGCGCCGCGAAGGTATTCGATGATCGCTGCGCGATCGAGTCCGGCGTTGGCCACTCCGGCGAGCAGGGTCTGCCACGCCGCGAAACTCGCGGCGGCCTGAGTCTCGACCTGCGGGAAGAGTTCGAGCCCGGCGGCAGTCGCATGGAACCGCTCGACGAAGTATTCCGCCTGGGGGTCCCCCTGAAGGGTCGAGTTCTCCTCGAAGATGGAAAGCGTCATGAGCCCCTCGGCCTCCGACCCCAGCGACTCCAGCGCAGCGGGCGCGGCCACCGAAGCGACGAACTGCTTCGGCACGTATCCGATCGTGGCGAAGGCGTCGAAGAGGTTCACGACGTCGCCGCCGACGCCTCCCCACCAGATCACGTCGGGATCGGCCTGCTGGATGCGGAGGGCGATCGAGCTGAAGTCCGTGGTCCCGAGGTCGAACTCCACCTTCGCGAGAGTCTCGACATCATTGCCCTCGAACTCGGCCTGCACCGCCTCGCCGATGACGATCGAGGAGGGGAACTTGGGGATGCCGTAGAAAGCGGTCGCCGGGGGCTCACCGGTGCGCTCGAGCGCGTCCCACACCAGCCCAGCCATCGGCACGAAGAACTCGTCGGGGTCCTCGGTGCCGCCGCCATGCTGCCAGACGGGGAAATGGTTGTCGCCGACGAAGTCGGCCGGCGAGCCGAAAGTGTGCGTGATATACGGGAACCCCGCCCGGCCGACCGGGCCGGCCGCCGCGAGGATACTGGCGGTGGCGTACGGGCCCATCACCAGATCCACACCCTGGTTGATCAGGTTCTCGTAGTTCGCGGCCGCGTTGGCCGGAGTGGACGCATCGTCCAGGACGCTCCACTGGATCGGACGCCCGTCGATCCCACCGCACTCGTTCACCCACTCCACGACGATGTCGGCGACGGCGTCGTGGATCTTCGCGGCGGCCGCGAAGTTGCCGGTGAGACTGAGGGACCCTCCCACCACGATCGGTTCACCGGTCGGGGCCTCCTCGACGCAGTCCAGGTCGGCAACCGGGGCGACGAGGGCGACGCCCGGGCCCTCGACAGGGGCGGTCTCGGCGGGCTCTGCCGCGCCGCAGCCCGACAGGATGAGAGCGGCGGCGAGGCCGGCTCCGAGAACAGGAAACTTCTTCATCGATGCTCCTATGGGTTGTCGATCCCACGCCACTTCGCGCGCGATCGGAGGTCAGGTGAGGATGACTCCCCCATCGACGACGAGGGTCGCGCCGTTGATCCCGGCGTTGTCGGTGAGGGCGAAGGTCGCCGCGACGATGTCGTCCGTCGTGACGAGGCGCTTTCCGGGCGTCCGCTGGCGGATCGCCTCATAGACGGCCTGGCGCGCGGGTGCGGCGCCTCGGCTGGCGGGGGTGTCGCCCACCACCCCCGGGACGATGGTGTTGACGCGCACAGGCGCGATTTCCAGAGCGAGCGAGTTCATCAGACCGACGACTCCCGCGTTCGCCATCGACAGGGAGACCGAGCCGGGCACCGGCTTCCACATCGACAGCCCGCTGAACATCACCACGGAGGCCCCGACGGTGAACTTCGTCAGTGCGTGATGCACAGCGGTCGCGTATCCGACGTTCTTCATGAGGAGTGCTCGCGCGCTGTCGTCCGGTTCGTACTCGGCGATCGTGTGGCTGTCCCGCTCCACCGCCGCGAGGATCAGGTGATCGATCGGGTCGCACGCGGCCATGAAGGCCTCGATCGACGCCCAATCCGACAGATCGCACGTGGCCGCCGCGCAGTTCTCGCCGACCGACTCCGCAGCGGTCATCCCGACGTCGAGATCGCGTCCAGCGATCGTGACCCGGCATCCCAGCGCGTGCGCGCGCTTCGCCAGCTCGAGCCCGACACCCCTGGTGCCCCCGATGATGACGACATGCTGACCGTGCTGAGGCATGAGCGCTGTTCCGATCCTCTCGCCATCGTGAGCCTGACTCCCGGCGTCCGCGCCGGTGAACGACACTATACATAAGAATCTTAAGTAGCGGTATTGTCGATTGTTGGAGGCGATGATGACTCGATGGATCTCGTACAGGACGGCAGAGGGCGCTCGGCCCGCGGTGGTGGTCGGGGAGCACGCGCATCCGTACCCGGGCAGCGAGACCCTGCTCGACCTCATCACCGCGGACTCGCTCTCTCGCGCCGCCACTCGCGCGCTGGAGGTATCGCCGGTCGAGCTGGCCGATCTCACCGTGGTCGAACCGCTCCGCCCGGGGTCGCTCCGCGACTCGATGTGCTTCCACGAGCACATTCGCAACTCGCTCGGGCCGGTGGACCCCATCCATTCGCAGTTCCCCGCGTTCTACCTCTCCAACGCCGCCGCGGTGATCGGCCCGTACCAGGACGTGCCGATGGCGCCGGGCACCTCCCAGTTCGATTTCGAGCTGGAAGTCGCGGCTGTGATCGGACGGACGGCCCACAACGTGCGACCTCAGGATGCCTACAGCCATATCGCCGGCTACACGATGTACATCGACTGGAGTGCCCGAGACCTTCAGTTCACCGAGATGACCACCCGCCTGGGCCCCGCCAAGGGCAAGGACACCGCCACCACGCTAGGCCCGACCTTTGTCACAGCCGACGAGTTCGCACCCCGGCGAGCCGGCAAGGGTTTCGATGTCGGGATGCGCGCATCCGTCAACGGTCGCGAGGTCGTGGCGGGCAACTGGTCGACGATCGACTGGGCGTTCTCCGACGTCGTCGCATACACATCACGCGGAACGACTCTCCACCCCGGTGACGTCATCGGATCGGGCACGGTCGGCGGGGGGTGCCTCCTGGAGCACTACCGGACGAACTCCCCCGCGTTCCAGGGGTGGCTCGAGCCCGGGGACATCGTCGAGATGTCGGTGGACCTCATCGGGCGGACGCGACAGACCATCGTGGCCGCCGAGCCGCTCCATCCGCTCTCATCCGGCTGGTAACGGGCCGCTGTCCGCGCGGATGGTGTGGATGATCGCGGAGAAGTCCTGTGCGCCGCCCGCCCCGTCGGCGAACTCGCGATAGATCTCTCGCGCGAGCATGCCCAGCTTCGCGTCGACGCCGGTGAGGTCGATCGCGGCCTCGGCCAGGCCCAGGTCCTTCGACATCAGTGCGCCGGCGAAGCCCGGCTGGTAGTCGCGGTTGGCCGGGCTTGTCGGCACGGGCCCCGGGACAGGACAGTTGGTCGTGAGTGCCCAGCACTGTCCCGACGCGTTCGAGGCGACGTCGAACAGCGCCTGATGCGACAGCCCGAGGCGCTCGCCCAGGACGAACGCCTCGGCCACGACGATCTGGGTGACCCCGAGGATCATGTTGTTGCACACCTTCGCCGCCTGGCCGAGACCGGGTCCGCCACAGTGCACGATGCGCCGCCCCATCCGCTCCAGGAGCGGCAGGGCGGCAGCGAACGCGTCCTCCTCGCCACCGACCATGAAGGCCAGGGTCGCCCCCTCCGCTCCCACGACGCCACCGGATACCGGAGCATCGAGACTGCGGTGGCCCGCCTCGAGAGCGAGCGCGTGCGCGGTGCGCGACTCGTCGACGGCGATCGTCGAAGAATCGATGAAGAGCGTGCCGCGAGGCGCGGCGGCCAGGAGCCCGGGCGAGCCCGCCGCTCCCGCATACGCGTCGATCACGTGCCGACCGCTCGGGAACATCGTGAAGACGACCTCCGCATCGGCGACGGCTTCTGTCGCGCTCGACGCGACGACGATGCCGGCCGCGCGCGCACCGTCCAGGGCAGCCGGCACCACATCGAATCCCGTCACGACGTGACCCGCACGGACGAGGTTCGTCGCCATCGGCAGGCCCATGTGGCCGAGGCCGAGGAACGCGATCGTGGTCATCTGTTCTCCTTCGGTGGGTGATATCCGGTCGCGAGGATCATCGGCGCTCCAGGAGGCTGCGGCCGACGATGAGGCGCATGACCTCATTCGTTCCCTCGAGGATCTGGTGCACCCGCAGGTCGCGCACCACGCGCTCGATCCCGTACTCCGAGAGATACCCGTAGCCGCCGTGCAGCTGCAGGGCCTGATTGGCGACGTCGAAGGCCGCGTCGGTGGCGAACCGCTTGGCCAGAGCACAGGATGCGGCAACGCCCGGGGCGCCGGCATCCAGATCGCTCGCGGCGCGTTCCAGCAGGGCGCGCGCGGCCTGCAGCTGGGTCTCCATGTCGGCCAGGGTGAAGACGATGCTCTGGTTCGCGGCCAGGGGCGCGCCGAACGCATGGCGGTCCTGCACGTACGCCCGCGCCCGGTCGAACGCCCACTGCGCGCCGCCCAGCGAGCACGCGCCCATGTTCAGCCGTCCGCCGTTGAGGCCCTTCATCGCGATGCCGAAGCCGTCGCCCTCCTCGCCGAGACGCGCGTCGACCGGCACGCGCACGTCCTCCAGGATCACCTGGCGGGTGGGTTGGGCGTTCCAGCCCATCTTCTTCTCGTTCGGGCCGAAGCTGAGCCCCGGGGTGCCGTCGGGGACGAGGATCGCGCTGATGCCGCCTGCTCCCGGCGCCCCGGTGCGGGCCATCACGATGTAGAGGGCGGAGGCGCCGGCGCCGGAGATGAACTGCTTGACGCCGTTGAGGACGTACTCGTCGCCCTCCCGCCGCGCCGACGTGGTGAGGGCGGCCGCGTCCGATCCCGCCCCGGGCTCGGTGAGGCAGTAGCTGCCCAGCTGCGTCATCGCCGTCAGCCCCGGCAGCCATTCCTCCCGCTGCGCCGCGGTACCGAAGGTGTCCACCATCCACGCCACCATGTTGTGGATCGAGATGTACGCCGCGATCGTGGTGTCGCCACCGGCCAGCGCCTCGAAGATCGCGACCGCGTCCAGCCGCGTCAGCCCGGCGCCTCCGCTCTCCTCCCGGACGTAGACGCCCCCGAGCCCGAGCTCACCCGCCTGGGCGAGCACGTCCACCGGGAAGTGCTTCTGCGCGTCCCACTCCGCAGCGTGCGGGGCGAGGGCGGCGTCGGAGAAGTCGCGGACGGCTTCGACGAGGGCCGCCCGTTCCTCGGTCATGTACGCGTGCATGATCAGTGCATCGTCGGGATGACGAAGCTGGCGCCTTCCTTGATCCCCGAAGGCCACCGCGTGGTCACGGTCTTCGTCTTCGTGTAGAAGCGGAACGCGTCGGGTCCGTGCTGGTTGAGGTCGCCGAATCCCGACTTCTTCCAGCCGCCGAACGTGTGGTAGGCGATCGGCACCGGGATGGGCACGTTGACGCCCACCATGCCGACGTTCACCCGGGTGGAGAAGTCGCGGGCGGCGTCGCCGTCGCGCGTGAAGATGGACACACCGTTGCCGTACTCGTGGTCGGAGGCCATCGCCAGGGCCTGCTCGTAGTCGTCCGCACGGGCGATGACGAGCACCGGGCCGAAGATCTCCTCGCGGTAGATGGTCATGTCGCGGGTGACGTGGTCGAAGAGTGTCGGACCCAGGTAGAACCCGTTCTCGTAGCCGGGCACCGAGTATCCGCGGCCATCGGCGAGGAGCGTGGCGCCCTCGTCGATGCCCTGCTGGATGTACCCGCTCACGCGCTCCACAGCCTCCCGGGACACCAGCGGCCCGTAGTCGACGCCGTCCTCCAGCGCCGGACCGATCGTGAGCGAGGTCACCCGCTCGGCGAGCTTGGCCGCGAGCGCGTCGGCGGTCGCCTCCCCCACGGGAACGGCCACCGAGATCGCCATGCACCGCTCGCCCGCCGAGCCGTAGCCGGCACCGATCAGGGCGTCGGCGACCTGGTCGAGGTCGGCGTCGGGCATCACGATCATGTGGTTCTTCGCACCACCGAAGCATTGCGCGCGCTTGCCGTTCGCCGCGGCCGTGGCGTAGATGTACTGCGCGATCGGCGTCGAGCCGACGAATCCCACGGCCTTCACCCGCTCGTCGTGCAGGATCGCGTCGACGGCCTCCTTGTCGCCGTTGACGACGTTGAGGACCCCGGCGGGGAGGCCCGCCTCGAGGAAGAGTTCGGCGATGCGCAGCGGGACCGAGGGGTCGCGCTCGCTCGGCTTCAGGATGAACGCGTTCCCGGCCGCCAGAGCCGGACCGGCTTTCCACAGCGGAATCATCGCCGGGAAGTTGAAGGGCGTGATTCCGGCGACCACGCCGAGCGGCTGGCGCAGCGAGTGCACGTCGATGCCGGTGCCGGCCCCCGTGCTGAACTCCCCCTTCAGCAGGTGCGGGGCCCCCGCGGCGAACTCCACGACCTCGACACCCCGCTGGATGTCGCCCTTCGCGTCATCCACCGTCTTCCCGTGCTCGCTGGAGAGCAGACGCGCCAGGTGGTCGAGGTCTTTCGCCACGAGGTCGAGGAAGCGCAGCAGTACCCGGGCGCGGCGCTGGGGGTTCCATGCGCCCCACGTGAGCTGTGCCTCTTCGGCGTTGGCGATCGCCGCAGCGACCTCCGCGGCGCTCGCCAGGGGCACCCGTGCCTGCACCTCGCCGGTGGACGGGTCGTACACATCGCCGAAGCGCCCGGAGGTGCCGGCGACGTGCTCGCCGCCGACGAAATGGGTCAATTCCTTCATGACGTTCTCCTTGCTCAGACGATGGTGATGGCGCGCGCGGGATCCGACAGGATCGCACCGAGCTCAGCCAGCACAGTAGACGCGAGTTCGCCGTCCACCAACCGGTGATCGACAGACAGCGCGAGTTGAGTGACCCGGCGCGGCACGATCTCGCCACCGACGACCCACGGCATCTCGCGGATCGCACCGAACGCGAGGATCGCCGCTTCACCGGGATTGAGGATCGGGGTGCCCGCATCCACGCCGAGGGCACCGATGTTGGTGATCGTGATGGTGCCGGCGCTCATGTCGGCGGGGGTGGTGCGACCCGCGCGCGCGTTCTCCACGAGTGCGCCGATGGCGCCGGCCAGACCTTCGAAGGCGAGCGTGTCGGCCGACTTGATGTTGGGCACGATCAGGCCGCGCGGCGTCGCGGCGGCGATCCCGAGGTTCACGCGCCGGTATTGGACGATCTCCTGTGCGCTCTCGTCCCACGACGCGTTGATGGCGGGATGGCGGCGGATGGCGAGGAGGAAGGCCCGCGCGACCAGGAGGAGAGGGTTGACGCGCACGTCCTGGAAGGCGCGGTCCTTCTTCAGCCGCGCGATGAGCTCGACGGTGGGGGTGATATCCACGGTCAGCCAGACGGTGACGTGCGGCGCGGTGAATGCGGATCGCACGACCGCCTCCGCCGTCGCCTTGCGCACCCCGCGGATCGGGGTGCGCAGGTCGCCGTCGTCGGGCGCCGAGGGGGATGCCGCCGGCGCGGGGGACGCCGCGGCGGAGGCGAGCAGCGCGTCACGGTGGACGACGCCGGAAGCGTCGGCGGGCACGGAGGCCAGGTCCACCCCGAGCGACTTCGCCAGTGCCCGCACGGGCGGCTTCGCGCGTGGACGCCCGGGCACCTCCGCCGACAGCGAGGAGGCGCCCGAGGCGCCCAGTCTGCGCTTGCGGGCCGGCGCCGCGGTGGGACCGGTGCCCACGAGCACGAGCGGCTTCTCGTCATCCGCCGCATCCGAAGCGGCCCCTTCGAGCTGCGCCGCCGCATCCCGGGCAGCCGCCCCGCGGAAGGCGCGGGCGCCGGGCGGAGCGTCGCCGGCACCATCCCCGGCCGCCTCCGCCTCGCTCCGGTCACCCAGGGAGACGAGGACCGTCCCCACCGGCACCGTCGTTCCCGCCTCGACATGAATGGACAGAACCGTTCCCGCCACGGGCGACGGGAGTTCCACGACCGCCTTGGCGGTCTCCACCTCGACGAGCAGGTCGTTCACGCCCACGGTGTCGCCCTCGGCGACGAGCCACGTGAGGATGTCGGCCTCGGTGAGCCCCTCTCCCACGTCAGGGAGCGCGAAGTTCATGACAGGCATGAGGGGCCTTCCTAGAAGTTGAGAGCGCGGTCGACGGCGTCGAGGACCCGGTCGACATCGGGGAGGAACTGGTCTTCGAGCTCCGCGGCGGGGTAGGGCATGTTGTACGCCCCGACCCGCAGGACCGGTGCCTCCAGGTCGTAGAAGCACGCCTCGGTGACGGCGGCGGCGATCTCCGCACCGATGCCGAGGAAGGTCGATGCCTCGTGCACGACCACCATGCGCCCGGTCCGGCGCGCGCTCTCCCGCAGCGTCGGGAGGTCCAGGGGCGAGATCGAACGGAGATCCACCACCGACACGGAGAATCCGTCCTCCTCGGCGGCCTGTGCGGCGGCGAGCGCGGTGGCCACCGACGGCCCGTGCGCCACGAGCGTGCAGTCGGTGCCTTCGCGCAGCACCGCTGCCTGCGACATCGCCCGCGTCGGGTGCGCCGACACCTCGGCCTTCTCCCAGTAGCGGCGCTTCGGCTCGTAGAAGATGACGGGATCGTCGGAGCGGATCGCCTGCTGGATCATGTGGTACGCGTCGTCGGGGTTCGAGCACGAAACGACACGGAGCCCCGCGGTATGAGCGAAGTAGGCCTCGTTCGATTCGCTGTGGTGCTCGACGGCCCCGATGCCGCCGCCGGCCGGGATGCGGATGACGATGGGCAAGGCCAGGCGCCCGCCGGAACGGGCGCGAAGCTTGGCGAGCTGACTGACGATCTGGTCGAACCCGGGGTAGACGAATCCGTCGAACTGGATCTCGCACACCGGACGGAACCCGCGCAGGGCCAGCCCGATGGCGGTTCCGATGATCCCCGACTCGGCCAGGGGCGTGTCCATCACCCGTCGCTCGCCGAACTGCGCACTGAGGCCGTCGGTGACGCGGAAGACCCCGCCGAGCACCCCGACGTCCTCCCCGAGGAGAACCACCCGATCATCGTCGGCCATCGCCTGGCGGAGCCCGGCGTTGAGCGCCTTGGCGAGGGTGAGGGTGCCCAGGCCCTCCTCCACGGCGTCGGTCGATCCGAGCACGGCGCTCACATCCCCGCCATTCCCGCGACCCGGCGGGCTCGCTCGAGTCGTTCCTGTTCCAGGAGCGGGTGCGGTTCGGCGTAGACGGCGTCGAACAGGTCGTCGAAATCGGGGGCGGTCAGCGCGCGGCACTCGGCGCGCGTGGTCTCGGCGAGCTTCTCCAGCGACTCGTCGAGGCGGTCGAACCACCGGGCGGGGGTTCCGTTGCGTTCGAGCACCACCCGGAGCCGGGTAAGTGGATCGCGCGCGGTCCACGCCTCGACATCGTCGTCGTGCCGGTACCTCTTGGGGTCGTCCGAGCTGCTGTGTCCGGAGAGCCGGTAGGTCTGCGCCTCGATGAGGACAGGACCGTTGCCCGCGCGGACGTAGTCCGCCGCCTGGCGGGTCACCTCGTGCACCGCGAGGGCGTCGTTGCCGTCGACGTGGAAGCCCGGGATGCCGAAGCCCGCCGCGCGTCGGTGCAGGGGGGACGCCATCTGGGTGGTCGTGGGCGTGGAGATCGCCCACTGGTTGTTCTGCACGAAGAAGAGGACCGGAAGGGCAGCGGCGGCCGCCCAGTTGAGCGCCTCGTTCACGTCGCCCTCGCTGGCGGCGCCGTCGCCGAAGTACACGGCCACGACCTCATCCGAACCCTCGAGCGCGATGCCGGTCGCGTACCCCACCGCGTGGAGGGTCTGCGTGCCGAGGACCAGCGAGTAGATGTGGAAGTTCGACTGTGTACTGCTCCACCCTGCATGGGTGACTCCGCGCCACTGCGCCATGAGCTCGCTCGGAGAGAGCCCGCGCACGAGCCCGACCGCGTGCTCGCGGTAGCTGGGGAAGATGGGGTCGGAGTCGCGCAGCGCACGCGCCGACCCCACCTGGGCCGCCTCCTGACCCCACGACATGAGCCAGAGCTTCAGTTCGCCCTGACGCTGCAGCGCGAGGGCCTCCCGGTCGAAGCGGCGCGCGCGCGCCATGTCGCGATACAGCTGGCGTGCCAGCACCACGTCCACGCCCTGTTCCGCACCCTCGGCGGTGAGGTCGCCCTCCGGGGTGACGAACTGCGTGGGCGGGAGGGCCGGCTCCGGTCGGGCCGGAGAGATCAGTCGAGGGGCGCGGACGGCGACGGCGGTCATACGAGCTCCTGGGGGGTGGGGGCGGTGACCTCGTATCCCGTCACACCGACGGTGTTCGAGAGCGTGAGGGCGAGCGTGCGCAGCCGATGCTGGGTGGTCTCCACCGTCGCCGCCATCCATCGGTACGATCCGGCCGAGGAATAGGTGGCCTGCAGGATGTCCACCTGGCGTCGGTGGAACACGGACACCAGGCGCAGGAGGCCCTCGGAGTCACTGCTGCGAACGGTCACCGTGACGATGGATCGGTGGACGTCCTCGGTCGGCGACGGCCCACGGGCTCCTGCGCTCATTCGACAACCTCCTCGTTCGTCGGCGTCCTCTCGGCCGCGCGCATCCGCTCGCAAAAACGACTGCCCTGTCAGCTATGTTGGAAATACGTGGGCAGGGTGTCAAGTGATCTGCTCACAACTGGTCATTTCGAACATCTAGACTCGCGATTACCCCGGAGGAGGTAGGCGGAATGCCAATGATCGACCGGCTTGACGCAGAGATCATCAGCACATTGGCCGACAACGCCCGGATCGGCATCGCGGAACTCGCCGCCGAACTCGGTGTCAGCCGGACCACCGTGCAGCTCCGGCTCCGCAAGCTCGAGGAAGAGGGCGTGCTCCTCGGCTTCCAGCCCATCGTCAACCTCAGCAAGATGGGGGCACCGGTCGAGGCACTGGTGACGTTGGAGATCGACCAACGGCGCATGGGGACGATCGTGCGAGGACTGCACGCCCTGCCCGAAGTCCTCGAGGTCCGGATTCAGGCCGGCCGCGAGGATCTGCTCGCCCACGTCGGGATCGGCTCGCTTGAGGAGCTTCAGGTGCTGACGGCGGCGATCGTCGCGATCGAGGGGGTGCGCAAGACGACATCGACCTTCACGGTCTCCACCCCCGTGCGCTATCGCCTCGCACCGCTGCTTCGCAAACTCACGCGCGAATCGGGATGGGGACGCGCGAACCCCGCCCCCACCGAAACGGGCATCGCGACCGGCCCCTGAGTCAGCGAGGCAGCGCCTTCGAGCGACGGAGTCGGGCGGTCTCGGAGGGAAGCTCCCCGTAGGCCGCGCGATAGGAGGCGGCGAATCGCCCCATATTGGTGAAGCCATGCCGGTGCGCGACCTCGGTGAGGGTGCCGGATCCCGGCGCCCTGAGGAGATCCGCTCTCACCAGCGCCAGGCGGCGCGAGCGCACGTACTCCATCGGGGTCATGCCGAGGTCGCGGCGGAAGGCGGAGAACAACGCTCTCTCCGACACGTTGGCGTAAGCGGCGAGATCGGCCACGGTGTGCGGGTCGTCGGGAAAGGCGTGGATGTACTCGGTCACGAGTTCGACGACCCGCTCAGAGGCGGCGGGTGCGGGCCGAAGGATCTCGTCACGGTAGTTGTGCTGATGGTCGATGAGGAGCGCCGACAGGAGGCAGTGCTCGAACTCCCCGATGAGCGCAGCGGATGGCCGCGCTCCACCGAGCTGTGCCGCCGCGCGGCTCAGCGAACCCATCGTGGCGACCAGCCGTTTGCCGGCACCTGCGATCTCGAGCGAATCGGAGAACTCGATGGGGTCGCGGATGGGGCGTCCGATCAGCTTCTGCAGGTGATCGGTTACGCGGGTCCGCGGAATCACGAGCATGTGATGCGTCACGCCCTGCTCGTACACCATCGCCATCGATCGCTGGTAGTCCATGACCGCTGCGCGCCGTTCGTCCGCGACGAGCGGCGCCGCACCCTCGCGGGTGACAACCGATTGCCCACCCGACACGACGCTGATCGTGATCAGGGGGATCGGCGGATCGCAGGCGATCGTGACGCCGGCACCGTATCGAGCAGACATCACCGCGACGTCGCCGATGGCGGAGTAACGGACGTTCGCCTGGAACTCGTCCAGCTCCCCCCACACCTCCATCTCGTGGGAGCACTTGAGGTAGCTCTCGCTGCGCGTGCGCGCCTCGAGGGGGTCGCGAGTGGTGAACTCCCGCACGGCACGGTGATCCCCGCCCGGACGAACGCTCAGCTCGTGATGCATATCCCAGTCACTTCCCTGTGGTGGATACGTCGCTCTCAGTATGGCGCCGAGGGGCCTGGTCATCGATCCTCGAGTGCTCCCCGAGGCTGTGCCAGGTGCGGTTGTGGTAGACCAGCGGACGTTCGGGAGGTGATCCTCCGCCCTCCGGCACCTTCGCCTGGAGGGCCTCCACCGCCACGACCGTCGATCCGCCCGCCTGCATCTTCTGCACGACACGCCCGCGGATCCACACCGGCGCGGAGGGGAAGTACGGCTCTCCCGTGTCCAGTCGGGCCCAGCGCGAGGTGTCGGCGAAACGGTCGATCCCGCTCGTGGCCCCGAGCTTGGCGATCTCGATCTGGTCGGCCCCCAGAAGATGGACGACGACCGTGTCGGCTCGGCAGATCGTGGGTGTGCTGGACGAGAGCTCGGAGACCGAGAACACCAGCAGCGCCGGGGTGACACTCACCGAGATGACACTGGTCGCCGTCAGTGCGACCGGGCCTTCCCCGACATCTGCGGTGATCACGGCCACCCCTGCGGGGTGGTTGCGAAACGCTGCCTTGAACTCATCCGGGGTGACGGCGTCAGCCGCGCGGTGCGGCGAGATCGAGCTGGTGGCGTACGGCTCGCGGACGCCATCGGCCACGGTGCGCGGATGCGACACGATCCCTCCTTCCTCCGTCTACGTCCGGGCGCCTTCCGGCGTCAGGCCGCCCCCACCGCCGAGCGCGCGGGCTCTTCCTGCGCCTCACCGCGGAAGTGGGGGATCACTTCGCGGGCGAACAGCTCGGTGTTGCGCCGCGTCATCCAGGCGGGCATGTCCCCGATCGGGAGCATCGCCTGCACTTGGCCGAACCCGAGTTCCTGGTGGAGCTCTTCGATGCGGCGACTCACGGTCTCGGGCCCGCCGACGATCACGTACCCGCCGTCGATCATGTCCTGGTAGGTCAGGTCGTTGTAGAGCTTGTCGGTGGAGTTCAGGATTCCGCGCATTGCCCCCGGGCTCATGTACCCGGCCGGGAACACCATCTCCGAACTCTGACGCAGCCCCTTGTGGAAGAGCCACTCCAGGTGCTGCTGCCCCTCCCGGAGGGCCGAGTCGTCGTTCTCCCCGATGAAGATGGGGATCGCCAGCGCGATGTTGTTCGGGTCGACGGTCTTGCCGATATCGGTCACCGCCTTGCGATAGCCGTCGAACCACTTCTTCACCGTCGCGGTGGATGCATAGACGGAGACGTACATGTAGTCGTTCTCGGCCACCCACTTCATCGTCTCGGGGCTTCCGGCGCCGGGAACCGCGATCGGCGGGTGCGGCTGCTGAAGCGGACGCGGCCACGTGTTGACGTACCGGTACTCGTAGTGCTCGCCGATCCATTCGAACGGGCCGGTCGTCGTCCAGGCTTTCTTGATGAGGTCGTGGGCTTCATTGAACCGCGACCGCGAATCGGAGGGAGCCACGCCCGACACCCAGTGCTCCCAGCCGATCCCCCGGACGAAGCCGGAGACGAGCCGGCCGTCCGTCAGGTGGTCGAGCATGGCGATCTCCTCCGCGACGCGGAGCGGGTTGCCGCGCACGGGGAGGGCGTTGCCGAGCACCATGATGGTCGCGTTCTTGGTGCGGCGGGCCAGGGCCGCGGCCATGATGTTCGGCGAGGGCATGAGCCCATAGGCCGACTGGTGATGCTCGTTGACGATCACGCCATCGAAGCCGAGCTCGTCCGCGTACTCGAGTTCGTCGAGGTACCGGTGGTACAGGGCGTGACCGACCTCCGGGTCGAAGTTGGCATTCGAGAACGTGAGGGACGGCGACGGGTACTTCTCGACGTCGTGGAAGTCATCGGGCAGGTGGGGGTAGGGCATGAGGTGGAAAAAGTTGAACTTCATGGCTCTGGTCTCCGTCCGTGGCCTACTGGTCGAGGAAATCGACGACGCTCGTCGACACGAGGTCTGCGCGCTCGCCGTAGAGGGCGTGGCCGATACCGGGGATCACCACGAGGTCGGCGTCCGCGATCCGCTCGGCGTAACGCCGGCAGTGCTCGAGCGGAACGATCCGGTCCTCCTCCGCCGCGACGACGAGCGTCGGCGCCGTGATGCGGCGCAGGCGACGCTCCAGGCGGGGGTTGCTCAAATACGGGTTCCACCCGAACCGTCCCAGCGCCCCGAGGTCGCGGTAGACCCGAAGGATGTCGTCGACCGATGGCGGCGTGGCCAGGATCGTCTCCACGAGTGCTTCGTCGTGGTAGAGCGAGGCGATGAGTTGCGGTGGGGTCATGATGAACAGGTCGGCGATGGGCGCACCGGGAATCCGCAGACCGGCGGGCGCGAGGAGGGCCACGCGGCGGAAGCGTTCGGGCGAATGGACCGCCAGTTCCGCTGCGATCCAGCCACCGAAGGAGGCGCCGATGAGGTCGACACGGTCCAGTCCCAGCGTGTCGAGCAGGTCGAGGTAGTGGTACACGAGGTCGTCGATGGTCGTCAGTGACGGGAAGTCGTCGGTTCCGCCGAAGCCCGGGTGGTCGGGGATGATGAGGTCGCGACCGTCGGCCAGAGTGGCGTGGAACGCGGCCCACTCCCCTGACCCGCCGGCGGAGTGGAGGAAGAGGGTCGGCGTGCCGCTTCCGCAGCGCCGATAGCTCACCTGGCCCTCGCCCACCTCGAGCTGCTGCGCCTCGGGAAGTGTCGGGTTCTGCGCTGTCTGGGACATCTACGTCTCCTTCGCGAAGGGCTCCGGGTCATCGACCGCGGGGCGCCGGAAGGCGAAAGCACCGCATCCGCGGTCGCCGTCGCACATCGTCGTGCACTGCTCCAGCTCGTCTGCGCCGTCTCCGGCGCATCGACACCATGACTCTAAACAGGCAGCACCGCGGAGCAGAGCCGTCGACTGCACACTTCGAGGACGATTACCGTCACGCGGGCAGGTATCGCGAACGCGGTGCCGCACCGGGATCACGGCGCGCAGCGCGGGACCCGCTTCGCGCGCCACCAGGTAGCGTGCTGGATATGAAGGCGATCATCTACTCATCGCACGGTGATTCCTCGGTCCTGTCCCTCGTCGACCGCGAACCGGCTCACCCCGGCTCCGGCGAGGTGCGCGTGCGGATCGCCGTGTCCGGCGTCAATCCGACCGACTGGAAGGCCCGCACCGGATCCACGCGCCGTGATGACTTCGCCGAGATCGTCCCCAATCAGGACGGCTCCGGCGTCATCGACGCGGTCGGGGAGGGGGTGACCGATCTCGAGGTCGGTGACCGCGTGTGGATCTACCTCGCGCAGCACCAGCGCCCCACCGGCACCGCACAGGAACTGACCGTGCTCCCGGCCGCGCGCGCCGTGCGACTGCCCGACGGGATCGACATGGCCGTCGGCGCGTCGCTCGGAGTCCCCGCCATGACCGCGCACCGCGCCCTGACCGTCCATGGGGACGGCCCATCCCGACTGCATCCCGGCGCGTTGGACGGCCGGACGGTGCTCGTGGCCGGCGGCGCCGGAGCCGTCGGGCACGCCGCGATCCAGCTGGCTCGCTGGGCCGGAGCGACGGTGGTCGCCACCGTCTCCTCCCCGGCGAAGGCCGCCCTCGCGCGTGCAGCCGGGGCGCAGCACGTCATCCACTACACGACCGAAGACGTCATCGCCCGGATCGGCGAGGTGGCACCGAACGGGGTCGACCACATCGTGGAGGTATCGATCGCGGCGAACGCCGAGATCGACGCGGCCATCGCCGCCAACCACGCCTCGATCGCGTACTACGCCGACGACGGCGGGGAGACCTTCACCATGCCCACCCGCCCCTCGTTCGCCAAGAACCTGCGAGTTCAGGGCGTCCTCCTCTACACAGTGCGACCCGCGGCGTGGGAGGCCGCAGCGGCCGACATCACCGCTGCTCTCGCAGACGGCGCTCTGCCCGTCGGGGAGGACGCCGGGCTGCCGCTGACCTGGTTCCCCCTGTCGGAGACCGCCGCCGCGCACGACGCCGTCGAGCGGGGCGCCGTCGGGAAGGTTCTCCTCCGGGTTTCCGACCTCTGAGGGCGCCTCCCCCTTACACGGGGGTGGCCGCCAGGTTCTTGGCCGCCCACTTCCCGAGCTGCTCAAGCACAGGAACCAGCTCTTCACCGCCGGGGGTGAGGGCGTACCCGACCGACACAGGCGGACCGGACTCCACCGTGCGGGAGAGGAGACCTGCTTCGACCAGCTCGGACAGCCGGTCGGACAACACCGCGTCGCTGATGCCCATGACCGTGCGGCGGAGGACGACGAAGGAAAGCGGGCCCCCTCCGAGCGCGTCGATGATCATCCCGTTCCACCGCTTTCCGAGGATCGAGAAGGCGAGGGTCACCCGCGCATCGCAGGCGCGCCTGTCGTGCGTCTCGCGCGCGTCTCGCGCCTCCTGCAGCTCCGCAGCCATGGGTCCATTCTAGCGTGCTAGCTTATGCAAAGTCGCTCCGAAAAAGAGAGCACAGCACCTATCCCCCGGGAGTTTTCGTGACGTTGTTCCGCCTGGATGCCAGCATCCTTCCCTCGGCCTCAGCCAGCCGTTCCCTCGCCGACCTCGTCGAGCAGGAATGGACGTCGGCTCATCCCGACTCGGCGGTGACGCGCCGCGATCTCACCGCCGACCCCATCCGTCCCACCGCGTGGCCGGATGCCGTCATCGGAGCACAGCTTCCCGAGAACCAGCGCACCGACGCCCAGCGCGAGGCGCTCGCGCTGGCGGACCTTCTCGCGAACGAGCTCTTGGAAGCGGAGGCCCTCCTGTTCGCGGTGCCGCTCTACAACTACGGGCCGTCGCAGCACTTCAAGACCTGGTTCGATCTCGCCTACACCGTCCCGACGATCGACCCCTGGGGCACCGGTCTTCGCGGCAAGCCGGCGGTGCTCGTCACGGCGATGGGTGGGAACTACAGCCCGGGCAACCCCAGGGAGGGCTGGGATCACTCCACCCCGTGGCTCCGCCGCGTGTTCGAGGACGTGTGGGGACTCGATCTCCGCGTGGTTCAGCGCCCCCTCAGCCCCGTTTATCCGGCTACCGAGGCAGACGGCTTGACCGAGGTGGCCACCACCATCAAGACCGAAGCGGAGACCAGCGCCCGCCACCTGGGCCGGGAGTTGGCCGAGAGGCGGGGCAGCCGGCGCGCCGCCTGAATTCCGTGCGGCATGCCACCGGTCTCGTCCAGACCTTCGGGTCCACCCCGGCCCTCGCCGGGGTGGACCTCCGCATCGGCCGTGGGGAATCCGTGGCCGTCAGAGGGCCCGCAGAATGTCCTCCACCTTGGCCTTCGCGTCGCCGAAGAGCATCTGGGCGTTCTCGCGGAAGAACAGCGGGTTCTGCACCCCGGCGTACCCCGACGCCATCGAGCGCTTGAACACGATGACGTTGTCGGCCTCCCAGACCCGTAGCACCGGCATCCCCGCGATGGGGGAGGTGGGGTCCTCGGCGGCAGCCGGATTGACGGTGTCGTTCGCGCCGATGACGAGCACCACGTCGGTCCCGGCCAGGTCGTCGTTGATCTCGTCCATCTCGAGCACGATGTCGTAGGGCACCTTCGCCTCGGCCAGCAGCACGTTCATGTGCCCCGGGAGCCGCCCGGCGACCGGATGGATGCCGAAGCGCACGTCGATGCCCCGCTCCCGCAGCCGCTGCACGAGATCGGCCACCGGATACTGCGCCTGGGCGACGGCCATCCCGTAGCCCGGGGTGATCACGACGCGGCGGGCAGAGGTCAGCAGGTCGGCGACGGATGCCGCGTCGGTCTCCCGGTGCTCGCCGTGCTCCTCCTCCGCGCCGGCGCGCGGGGCCTCGATCCCGAAGCCGCCGGCGATCACCGAGAGGAAGGAGCGGTTCATCGCCTTGCACATCATGTAGGACAGGTACGCACCCGAGGAACCGACGAGTGCGCCGGTGACGATGAGAAGGTCGTTGTTCAGCAGGAACCCGGCGGCTGCAGCGGCCCAGCCGGAGTAGCTGTTGAGCATCGACACCACCACCGGCATGTCGCCCCCGCCGATGGAGGCCACGAGGTGCCATCCGACCGCGAGGGCCAGCACCGTGACGGCGACGAGCAGCCACAGCTCCGGCGTGATCACGTACCACGTCGTCAGCACCACGAACGCGACGAGGGCTCCCACGTTCAGGATGTTCTTCCCCGGCAGAAGCAGCGGCCTGGACGACATCCGCGCCGACAGCTTGAGGAATGCCACGATCGATCCGGTGAAGGTCACGCCACCGATGAAGACGCCGATGAACACTTCGGCATGGTGGATGTCGCGGAGCGCTCCCTCCAGATGCGGTGCCTCGAGCGCTCCGTTCCAGCCCACGAGCACGGCGGCCAGGCCCACGAACGAGTGCAGCAGGGCGATGAGTTCCGGCATGCCGGTCATCTCCACCCGGCGCGCTCGCCAGAGTCCGATCGCCCCACCCACGAGCACGGCCACCACGAGCAGGACGAGACCGAAGAGAGCCTGCGGGTCGCCCCAGGCATCCTGCACCGTGACCCACACGGTCGCCACGAGGGCGAGGACCATGCCGGAGATGCCGAAGGTCACCCCGGCTCGCGCGCTTTCGTGGGTGCTGAGCCCGCGCAGGCTCAGGATGAACAGGATCGCCGCGACGATGTACGCCGCGGTCGCGAGGGATGCGGCGGTCATCGGTCGCCCTTCGAGAACATGGCGAGCATCCGCCGGGTGACGGCGAAGCCGCCGAAGATGTTGATCGAGGCCAGCAGCACCGCGATGGCGGCGAGGACCTGCACCGCGGGGTGGGGAACGGCCAGCTGCAGCATCGCGCCGACGACGATGATCCCCGAGATCGCGTTCGTGACGCTCATCAGCGGCGTGTGCAGCGCATGATGCACCTTCCCGATGACGTAGAAGCCGACCACGATGGACAGTACGAGCACGGTGATGTGCTGCGGCAGCGGGGCCGGGGCCACCGCGGCGAGAAGGAACAGCAGCGCGGCGCCGAGCACGACGAGCCCGCCCCGCCCGGCGGAGCCCAGAACCCGCTTCTTCGCGGGAGGCGCGCCCGGTGCCGGTGTCGCAGCATCCGGTTTCGGCGCAGCAGCGACGGCGACCGGTGGTGGCGGCCACGTCGACTCGCCGTCCCGCACGACCGTGATCGACCGCTGCACGACGTCGTCGAAGTCCAGGACGATCGCGCCATCCTTGCCGGGGGTCAGGAGGGTGACGAGGTTGACCAGGTTCGTCCCGAACAGCTGCGATGCCTGCGTCGGGAGGCGCGAGGCCAGGTCGGAGTAACCCAGGATGACGACGCCGTTGGGCGTCACCGTGCGCTGCCCGGCGACGGATCCTTCGACGTTGCCGCCCTGCGCAGCGGCCATGTCGACGATCACGCTGCCGGGTTTCATGAGCGCCACGTCGGCCGCCGTGAGCAGGCGCGGTGCCGGGCGCCCCGGGATGAGCGCGGTGGTGATGACGATGTCCACCTCGCGCGCCTGCGCCGTATACAGGGCAGCGGCTGCGGCGTCATAGGCCTCGCTCGTGGCCTTCGCGTAGCCGTCGGCCGACTCCATCACCTCGTCCACGACGACCGGGAGATACTCGCCCCCGATCGAGCGCACCTGGTCGGCCACCTCCGGACGCGGATCGGTGGCGCGCACGATCGCGCCGAGGCTGGATGCAGCGCCGATCGCCGCCAGCCCCGCCACACCGGCGCCGGCCACGAGCACGCGCGCCGGTGGCACTTTGCCCGCGGCCGTGACCTGCCCCGTGAAGAACCGCCCGAACTCGTGGGCCGCCTCGATGACCGCACGGTAGCCGGCGATGTTCGACATCGAACTGAGCACATCCATGGACTGCGCCCGGGAGATCCGCGGCACGGCGTCCAGCGCGAGCGCCGTGATGCCGCGGGTCTGCAGCGACTCGCGCACATCGGCGCGCAGCCACGGCGACAGGGTGGCGATGAGGGTGGCCCCGTCGGCGAGCAGGGCGACCTCGTCGGGAGCGGGCGGGTTGATCTTCAGGACGACCGGGCTGGCCCACGCCGTCGGCCGGTCGACGATGCGCGCACCCGCGTCGGTATACGCCGCGTCCGGAAACGACGACGCCGCTCCTGCTCCGGCTTCGACGACCACCTCGTAACCGAGCCCGATCAGCTTCACGACGGTCGCCGGCGTCGCGGCCACGCGGGTCTCCCCCGCGGCCTCGGCGACGATGCCCATACGCACCATGAATGCTCCCTCGCGCTCGTGTCTTCTGCGGGCGCGCAGCGCCCGGACCTCCTGAACACTATCGACGCGAGCCGCCCGCGCCCGCCAGGTTTCCGGCCGCCGGAGGGAAGGAATCGCCGATCTTACGGATTCGAAAAGTGCACGCCGCGTGCTCCCCGCGCTGGCAGCCGACTCCGCACCCCCACGCCCTCGCTCGGGCCGTGCGGAGCGTCGGCTCCCCACGCGCGCCACCCGCCGGAGCTGCCCGGAGGCGGCTTCGGCGGGTGGTGTCCTGCGATGCTGCGTGCGGTCAGAGGTCCCGCCGCCGGATCGCGACCGTGGCCGCGCCCAGGATGACGGCAACCCACGCGACGAGACCGGCCAGCGCTGCCAGCGGAGCCAGGGCGGCAGGAGTCGCTCCGATCGCGGCCTGGCTGAGGGTCAGCGGGAGCAGTTGCGCCCACACCGGCTGAGCGCCGCTCACCAGCGCCGCGATACCTTGCACCATCAGTTCGAGCACGACCACCCCGAGCATGATCAACACGCCCGCGAGCTGGTTGCGTGCCAGGACGCCGATCCCGAGCCCGACCAGGGCCAACAGGGCGACGACCACCGCGCCCTGGGCCATCACTGCTGCGATATCGAGGATGCCGATCGACAGCGTCGCCCCCGTCGCGGCCAGCGAGATCGACAGGGCGACGATGCTGACGATCGCGTAAGCGACACCCAGCACGAGGCCCGTGACGCCCATGGCGAGGGCCTTGGCCGCCAGGATGCGGCCGCGGCGGGGCTCGGCCAACGCGGTCGGGACGATGCCGCCGAACCGGTAGTCGGTCGTCCCGGCCAGCACTCCGAGAACCAGCACGGCGAGGGATGCGATGCCGAGGGATCCGCCGCCTTCGCTGGCGCCGAGCGGGCTCAACGCCGCCAGTTGCGCGGATGCCGTCCCGAGATCGAAGGCGGGCAGGTCGCCGCCGAGCGCGTCGGCTCCGGGTCCGATGGCGCCGCTGGCGAGCGCGGGCAACAGGATGACGAGCACGAGCTGCGTGCCGATCAGCCCGAGGATGCCCACGGCGAGCGCGACCTTGGTCGCTGCCGTGGTGCTCAGCTTGAGGAGTTCTCCGCGGAACATCAGCGCACCCC
Source organism: Microbacterium sp. Z6_144 (assembly GCF_057197625.1). Lineage (NCBI taxonomy): Bacteria > Bacillati > Actinomycetota > Actinomycetes > Micrococcales > Microbacteriaceae > Microbacterium > Microbacterium sp. Z6_144. The sequence continues at coordinate 522,111 of NZ_JBXVPT010000001.1, read as the reverse complement.
CGCCTTGGTCGCAGTGACGTCGAGGTAGAAGCGCTCGAGGTCGCCGCCGTGCGTGGCGACCAGGGACGACATGTCGCCCACGGCGACGACGTGTCCCTGTGCGATCACGACGAGGTCGTCGGCCACGAGGGCGACCTCGGACAGCACGTGCGAGGACAGCAGCACCGTTCCTCCCCCGTCCGCGAACCCGCGGATGTACTCCCGCAGCCAGTGCATGCCCTCCGGGTCGAGCCCGTTGGCGGGCTCGTCGAGAACCAGAACGTCCGGTTCGCCGAGGAGTGCCGCCGCGAGCGCCGTGCGCTGCCGCATCCCGAGCGAGTACCCCGACACGTGGCGACGCGCGGCGGAGGTGAGACCGACCTCTTCGAGTACGGCGTCGACGCGGTCCAGCGGCACCTGGATCTGGGACGCCGCGATTCGGAGGTGATCCCGGCCGCTTCGACCGGGATGCAGTCCGCCGCCGTCCAGGACCGCACCGACGGACCGGCCGGGGTGCGGCAGCGCCGAGTAGGGGTGCCCGTGGATCAGCGCCGACCCGGCGTCGGGTGAGACGAGGCCGAGGAGCATGCGGATGGTGGTGGTCTTGCCGGCACCGTTGGGTCCGAGAAGAGCGGTGACGCGGCCGCCGCGCACGTCGAAGGCGACGTCCTCCACGGCGATGTGCGCGCCGAAGCGCTTGGTCAGCCCGCGTACGGCGATGGCTGGAGTGGTGTTTTCGTCCATGCCCTCAGCCTTCTCACCCAGGCCACCGGGCACCCCCTCCCCAGGGACAGTCGACCCCTGTCCGACCGGACGGAAAGGCAGCCGGGGTCAGTTGGGCCCGGAACGACGCCGCGCCGTCCACAGCAGGTACCCGCTCAACGTCGTGACGACGGTGACGCCGGCGCCCAGCAGCGTGCTCTGCCGGGACTTCCACCGGGTATCTCCCGCGATGAGCTTGCCCACGGTGTTGATCACGGCGGCGGTGAGAACCCCGGCGACGAGCCGGTTTCCGATCCGCTCGGCCCGGGCGACGAGAGGCTCCAGCTCTGCCGCCCGCAGGTGCACCTGCAAACCGTTGCGGTCCAGGTCGTCGATCGCCCGCCGGAGGCGCGTGGGCAGCTCCAGCGCCAGGGCCCCGGCGTCGGCGGAGGCACGGGCAACACGGTTGGCGATGGCCGACGGTGCGAACCGCTCTCGCACCAGCCGCCGGGTGTACGGAGTGAGCACGGAGGTCAGGTCGAACTCCGGGTCGAGCTGGACGCCCATGCCCTCGACCATCATGAGGACCTTGAAGATCAGCGACACTTCGCGAGGGAGCTGCAGCTTCTGTTCCCGAAGCACGGCAAGGAGCTCACTGGCGAGGCGTGCGAACCCCACCTCGGTGAGCGAACGATCGGAGTACAGCGCGATGAACGAGGTCAACGCCTCACGGAAGGCATACCGGTCCACGTTGCCCCTGGTTACCGAGACCCCCTCCAGCGCGTCGGCCAGGCTATCGGGGTTGCGGAGGGTGAACGCGATGAGGAAGTCGGCGAACCGGTCGCGAAGTTCCTCCGTGATCTCGCCGACCATGCCGAAGTCGATGAGCGCGATGCGCCCGTCCGGGTGCACGAAGAGGTTCCCCGGGTGGGGGTCGGCGTGAAAGAAGCGGTGTTCGAAGATCATGCTCAGCACGATGTCGGCGCCGCTGAGCGCCAGAGCGCGCCGGTCGACACCGGCGGCGTCGAGGGCGGCGAGATCATTGATCTTGATGCCGGTCATCCGCTCGAGCGTGAGGACGCGCGACGTGGTTCTCTCCCAGAAGACCCGCGGGATCAGGACGTCGGGCCGGTCGGCGAACTGGGCGGCGAACCGCTCGGCGTTCTGCGCCTCGCGGTGGTAGTCCAACTCGGCCCGGAGGGTCCGCGAGAACTCCCGGACGATACCCCGGATGTCGTAGGCCCGCGCCGGCGCCCAGGCGCGGGCCGCGCGGGCAGCGAGGCCGTTGAGGATCTCCAGGTCTTCCTCCACCTGCCGCACGGCATCGGGTCGGCGCACCTTCACCACCACCGAGTCACCGTCCTCCAGCCTCGCGGCGTGAACCTGCCCGATCGATGCGGACGCCAGAGGAGCCCACTCGAACTCCGCGAACAGCTCCTCCGGTTCGGCGCCGAACTCGTGCGTGATGATCTCCCGGACATCCGCGGCAGGCACCGGAGGCGCCGCATCCTGCAGCTTCGACAGCTCGATGATGTAGGCGGGCGGAAGCAGGTCGGGTCGCGTGGAGAGCAGCTGGCCCAGCTTGATGAAGGTGGGGCCGAGCTCCTCGAGGGCGACGCGGACCCGCTGCGCCACCGTGTATGGCGGGGTGCTCGGGCGGGCCGCGTCGCCACCGGGTCGGGCGGGCACCCACCTGCTGACGCCGGTGGCTCCGGCCAGGAAGCCGAGCCCGTGCCGAGCCAGCGTGTCGGCGATTTCCTGATATCTGCTGAAGTGGGTCCTCACCTGCGCGCTGACCCGGTGCCGGGGAGGGACGGGGGGCAGGGGGAAGTCACCCTCGATTGCGCCATCGTGTCATTGTCGCGGACCCTCCTTTGCGCGGGCAAGGATACCCCGTGTGCCGCATCGGCGCTGCCGGTCATCGGCGCGGCTGCGCGAGGCGTAAAATCGGGATCTTGACGGAGCGGGCCAGATGGGCGCGTTCGACGGAGGTTTCGTGGCCGGAAATGCGACCACTCGCTTTGACAATGTCTCCCTGTTGTCGGTTGCGAGTACCCTGCCTGGGCGAGTGACGACATCCGAGGAGATCGAGGATCGTCTCGCCTCCGCGCTCCGGCGGCTCAGACTGCCCGGGGGTCTGCTCCAGCGCGTCGCCGGCGTGCTCGAGCGTCGGAACTGGGCCCCGGGCGAATCATCGGACGACGCGACGATCCAGGCGGGTCGGCGGGCGCTGGACGAGGTCGGAGTCGACCCCGGCGATGTCGGTCTCCTGATCAACACGTCGGTGTCGCGGAAACATCTCGAGCCGTCCGTCGCGGTGCGCCTGCACCACGGACTGGGGCTGCCGAGTTCCGCCATCAACTTCGATGTCGCCAACGCGTGCCTCGGGTTCGTGAGCGGGATGAGCCTTGCCGCGAACATGATCCAGTCGGGTCAGATCCGCTATGCCATCGTCGTGAACGGCGAGGACGCCGACGAGATCCAGACCAACACGATCCGCCGGCTGTCGCATACGGATGTCGGCCGAGCGGGCTTCATGAGCGAGTTCGCCTCCCTGACGCTCGGGTCGGGCGCAGCAGCCGCGGTCCTCGGTCGCACCGACGAGCACCCCGGCGGTCACCGCATCCTCGGCGGAGTCACGCGGGCGGCGACGCAGTTCCACGAGCTGTGCGTCGGCAGCGTGGACGGCATGTTCACCGATGCGAAAGCACTCCTGAAGGGCGGACTGGACCTCGTCGTCTCCGCCTGGAAGGAGGCGTCGGGGCCGTGGGACTGGTCGTCGATGGACCGGTACATCACCCACCAGGTGTCTTCCGTGCACACGAACGCGATCGTGAAAGCGGCGAAGCTCGACAGCGCTCGCGTGCCTGTGACCTTCCCGAAGTACGGAAACGTCGGCCCCGCCTCCATCCCCATCACCCTCGCCGAGGAGCAGAAGACGCTCGCCCGGGGCGACCGGGTGCTGCTGATGGGCGTCGGCTCCGGCCTCAACACCGCCATGATGGAGCTCGCCTGGTGAGTGGCGGCGCGACGCTTCCCCCGCCTGGTCTCTCCGGTCTCGATCCACGATTCAGCCGTATCGTCGCGGCCGCGGGAGCCGGCGTCGACGTCGGCACCACGCGCGAGTGGCACTGCCTCGACACGGGCGCGGAACTGGTCCGCCTCGGCGTCCCGGTCGCCGGCACCGTCCTCGCCGTGCACGGCAACCCGACGTGGTCCTACCTCTGGCGTGACCTCGTCACGCAGTCGGTGCGCGCGGCGGAGCGCGGAGAGCCCGCGTGGCGCGTCGTCGCTGTCGACCAGCTCGACATGGGGTTCTCCGAGCGCACGGGGGTGAGCCGCCCGCTGGCACAACGCGTCGCCGACCTCGGCGCCTTCACGTCGGCCCTCGCCCTGGAGACGCCGGTGGTCACGCTCGGCCACGATTGGGGTGGCGTGGTGGCGTCCGGCTGGGCGATCGACCACCCCGACTCCCTCGCCGGCGTGATGCTGCTCAACACGGCCGTGCACCATCCGCCCGAGGTGCCGATCCCGGCGCCCCTGCGGGTCGCCGGCGCTCGCGGGGTGCTCGCCACCTCGACCGTCGCCACGACGGCCTTCTTGGACACGACTCTCGCGCTCGCCTCGCCGGCACTGGATGCGGCGACCAGGCGCGCGTACCGGGCGCCGTATGGTTCCGCGGCGCGGCGTCGCGCGATCGGCGACTTCGTCGCCGACATCCCCGTCGACGCACGTCACCCGAGTCATCCCGAACTGGAACGGATCGCCGCGGGGGTCGCCGGCCTCTCCGTCCCGGCGTTGCTCCTGTGGGGCCCCCAGGATCCGATCTTCAGCGACCGCTACCTCGACGACCTCCTCGATCGCCTGCCCCACGCGGCGGTGCACCGCTTCGAGGGGGCCGGCCACCTCCTCGCCGAGGATCGCCCGTACGCGGAGGCAGTGCTGAACTGGCTTCGCGAACAGGGCGACCTGCTTTCCGCCCCGGACGCGATCTCACCGCGCCCGGACGAAGAGACCGCCCCGGCTGACGCCCCCGGCACGCCGTTCACCCCGATCTGGCACGGACTCGACGAACGACGAACCGACGATGAGACGGCCATCGTCGATATGTCCCCCACGCGGTCCGGCTCGATGAGCCGGGTGACCTGGCGGCAGCTGGATGATCGCGTCCGGCGCCTGGCCGCCGGCTTGCACCGCATCGGTGTGCGAAAGGGCGACCGCGTCTCCCTCCTGGTGCCGCCTGGACCGACCCTCTCGGCTGTGGTCTACGCGTGCCTCCGCATCGGGGCCGTCATCGTCGTCGCCGACGCCGGCCTCGGTGTCCGCGGCCTGACCCGCGCCGTCCGCGGATCGTGGCCCGACGTCGTAATCGGTGAGACCCTCGGTCTCACCGCCGCTCGTGCTCTGGGCTGGCCGGGGGTGCGGATCTCGGCGAGGAGGCTCCCGAAGGCAGCCGCCGCGGCGCTCGGTGTCCGCTACAGCCTGGGCGACATTCTGGCGAAAGGCACGGGCGAGCCCCTCCCCACGCCGCCAGGACCGGGCGACGATGCGGCGATCCTGTTCACCTCCGGGTCCACCGGCCCCGCGAAAGGCGTCGCCTACACGCATGGGCAGCTCGCCGCGCTCCGCGACGTGCTCGCCGACCATTTCGGGGTGACGAAGCAGACCGGTCTCGTCACGGGGTTCGCGCCGTTCGCCCTGCTGGGCCCGGCGCTGGGAACCCGCTCCGTCACGCCGGAGATGGATGTCTCATCGCCCCGGACGCTCACCGCGACGGCGGTAGCCGCCGCGGTACGCGAGTCCGACGCGGGCATCGTGTTCCTCTCCCCCGCTGCCGTCCTCAACGTGGTGGCGACGGCCGATGCGCTCACCCCGGAAGACCGCGCTGCTCTGGCGCGCGTCCACACGTTCCTCTCCACGGGCGCGCCGATCAGCGCGCGACTGCTCGAATCGGCCGCAGAGCTGATGCCGAATGCGACGCCGCACACGCCGTACGGGATGACGGAGTGCCTTCTCGTCACCGATGTGACGCTCGACGGGGTGCGGGAAGCGACAGCCGCCCCGGATGCGGGCGTGTGTGTGGGCCTGCCGATCGGCGCCAACCGCGTGCTGGTGAGTGCGCTCGACGCGGACGGACGCGCAACGGGGACACCGACGGCCGAACCGGGGGTGCTCGGCGAGATCGTCGTTTCGGCGCCCCACCTGAAGGATCACTACGACCGGCTGTGGCTCACCGACCGGGAATCCGCTCGCGGCACGGCCGGACTCGACCCCGTCGAGCCGGGCGCGCGCTGGCACCGCACCGGAGACGTGGGCCATCTGGATGCGCGCGGGCGCCTGTGGGTCGAGGGGCGGATGCCGCACGTTCTCGTCACCGCGGAGGGCCCGCTCGCCCCGGTCGGACCCGAGCAGGAGGTGGAACGCGTGGATGCCGTGCGCCGCGCGGCCGTCGTCGGCGTCGGACCGCAGGGGCTCCGCCAAGCAGTCGCGGTGGTCGAGACGCTCCCCCCGACGCCCCGGGCGGGCCTCGCCGACCCACGCCTCACAGCCGACGTGCGCGCGAGCACCCGCATCCCGTTGGTCGCGGTCCTCGCCGTCCCGCGGCTCCCCACCGACATCCGTCACAACTCCAAGATCGACCGCTCGAAACTCTCCGCGTGGGCCGGGCGCATCCTCGCCGGCGGAAGGCCGGTGTCTCCATGATCGTCCTCGTCACCGGGGCGTCGGGTTTCCTCGGACGCGCGGTAGCCGCCGAGCTCGTCGCCGCGGGCAACCGCGTCCGCACCCTGCAGCGGCGGCCGTCCGGTGTCGACGGAGCGACCGACATCCTCGGTTCGATCACGGCCCCGGCCGATGTGTCACGGGCGATGGACGGCGTCGAGGGCGTCGTCCATCTGGCCGCGAAGGTGTCGCTCGCGGGCGCGAGCGATGACTTCCACGACGTCAACGTGGGGGGGACGCGTGCGCTCCTGGACGCGGCGGAGCACGCCGGGGCAACCAGGTTCGTTCAGGTCTCCTCCCCCTCGGTCGCCTACTCCGGCACCGCACTCGCCGGGGTCGGTGCAGAACCGGCCGACCCGGCCCGCGCGCGCGGGGACTACGCACGCACGAAGGCCGAGGCCGAGCTGATCGCGCTGGGACGGGATTCCCCGTCGATGCGTGTCGTGGCCGTCCGCCCCCACCTGGTGTGGGGACCGGGCGACACGCAGTTGATCGCACGGATCGTCGAGCGGGCGCGCGCCGGGCGGCTTCCGCTTCTCAACGGGGGAACCGCCCTCATCGACACCACCTATATCGACAACGCCGCCAGCGGGATCGCCGCCGCCCTCGAGCGGGCGGAGGAGGCCGGGGGCCGCGCCTACGTCCTCACCAACGGTGAGCCGAGACCGGTCGGCGACCTCCTGGCGGGCATCTGCCTCGCCGCAGGCGTACGACCTCCGCGGTGGAGCATCCCGGCAGCGCTCGGTCGTGCCGCGGGGTCGGTGATCGAACGGGTGTGGGCGGTCAAGCCCGGTGCGGACGAGCCCCCCATGACGCGGTTCCTCGCGGAGCAGCTGTCGACCGCGCACTGGTTCGACCAGCGCGACACCCGCCAGGCCCTCGCCTGGTCGCCGACCGTGTCGATCGACGAGGGGCTTCGCCGCCTCGCGGCCAGCTACGCGAGCTGATTCCGGAACGAGGTCGTCGCCGCCGACCCGATCCACCCGCTGCGCCGACGCGACGCGAGAGCGTCAGACGCGGCGGGTGGCACCGACCGGACTCAGCGGAGCAGCTGCGCCGCCCCGTGGGGACGCCGGGATGCGTCGTCCTCGCGGAGGTTGATCTCCGTGATGGAGTTGCCGGTGGGAGACAGCCACGAGGTGTGCCGCAGCGCCACCTCCGGGTCGTGGCCCGGGATGATCCGGCTGGTCTCCCCCTGCAGTTCCTTCTGGAGCGTCTGGTACAGGCTGATGAGGTTGAAGGTGTTGCCCTGCACGTAGCCGGGGGCCCACATCCCCTCGATGTTGGAGTACCAGTAGACGGTGTCACCGGCGGCGACGAACGGTCCGTTGCGGGTCTGGATCTTGAACCACTGCGATCCGAAGGTGTGGGAGTCCCGTGCGAGGCGAGCCGTCACACCGGGGAGGAGTTCCTGGTCACCGTGCACGAAGCGGATGCGTCCGTCGGCGATGCCCTGTGCGGCCTTGGCGAGGTCGGTGGGGTCGAAGGAGGAGAAGATCCACGCCTTCTGCTGCTCGGTCGACATGTTGTTCGCCATGTCGACGGCGGAGGACCATCCGGTGAATTCCTCGTACTGGACGTACAGCTGGGCGTTAGGGAACGCTTCGAAGTTGCCCATGTGATCGAAGTGCATGTGCGACACCAGGATGACGTCGACATCCTCGGGCGTGATCCCCACCTGCGCGAGAACCTGGGTCGGGCTTTCCCAGTTCGAGAAGGCGTAGCGGTCGAGCCAGTAGTCGTTGCGGAAGCCGCAGTCCACGAGCGCGACATGCCGCTTGCCGCCGACCTCCCCACCGATGATGAGCGTGTACAGCATGGGGATGCGGACGATGCCCGCGTTGCTGAAGATCCCCGAGCCCCCGAAGAAGTCGTGCGGCATGTCCGCATGACAGAATTCGAGCGACCAGATCGAGTAATCCGTGTCGGCGGTGACCGGAAACTTCGTTGAACCTGTGATGCTCATGACACTCCTTTGTCGTCGTGTGGTGCCGTGCAGGACGGCGTCGCGCGGGCGCGCTGGGTGGCGTGACGCCGCGGACACGTCGGTCGCGGCGTCACGCCTTCAGGTCTGGCGACGTCAGACTGCGGCGATGGCGTCGATCTCGATCGTCGCGCCGTTGTAGAGCGAGTACACGCCGATGACGGTGCTGGCCGAGGGCTCGGGTGCCTGCACGATCCGGTCGCGCGTCCGGCGCCAGGTGACCAGCTTCTCCTGGTCGAGGTGGGTGATGTAGACGTTCACGCGGACCACGTCTTCGTATGACGCCCCCGCGGCCGTCAGCGCGCGCTCCAGTTCGCCGTAGGTGAGTTCGATCGCGCGCTCGAAGCTGTCCGGGACGGAGCCGTCGGCTTCGAAGCCGACCTGTCCCGAGATGAACACGAGGTCGCCGCTCTTCACGCGGGTGCTGTCGGAGATTCCCGGCACGGTCGGCGAAGCGGTGCGGGTGATGCGGTCGTTGGTCATGATTTCCTCCCGGGGCTTTGTTTCACTGTGGCGGACGACATCGGGGCGATCCCCCTCAGTCGTCCCGCCCGTATACGACGTAATAAGGGACAACGGCTCTGGGCAGCTCGGACTTCTCGTTCAAGACGAACCACTTGCGGTCGTGGTAGACGAGCGGCCGCGGCTCGCCGGCCTCATCGGCGATCGGCTTGGACTGGATGGCCTCCACGACGATCAGCGTCGAGCCGTGCACGTCGACGCGGTCGATCACCCGACCGCGCAGCCAGGCGTTGGCGTTCGGGTAGTACGGCTCGCCGGTGGGAAGCCTCCCCCATTCGACGTCGTCTCCGAAGCGCTCGACTCCGCTCCGCGCGCCCAGCTTGGCCAGCTCGAGCTGGTCGGAGGCCAGGAGGTGCACCACGACGGTCTCGGCGCGACGGATGCTCGGCGTGCTCGACGACCTCGCCGACGCGGAGAACACGAGCGTGGGGGGATCGATCGACACGGATGCCACCGAACTGACCGTCATCGCGACCGGGCCGTCGCCCGCGTCGGCGGTGACGATCGCGACGCCCGCCGGGTGATGCCGGAACGCGTGCTTGAACTCATCCGCCGATACGCACGGGTCGGAATTCGTCCCGGTCATGTCGTGTCCCTCCTCGTATCGCCGATCCTCAGACGATGGGGAGCACGAATCGTGCGTCGTCCTCCCGGCCGAACAGCGTCTTGCCGTAGGCCTCGAAGCCGCTCGCGGCAAGGGTGTGGCCGTGGCGGCTCGCGGTGGCCTGGTCGCGCCATACCCGCTGCAACGAGGCGGACTCCGCGAAACCGGCCGAGCCGTGCGCGGTCATCAGGTCGTGGATCATCGTGGTGATGGTCTCCACGACCCAGCCCGCCTTGGCCCGCATCTCGATGCGCTCCGCGTACGGCGCGTAGGAGCCGTCCTCAGCGCCCCGGTAGATGCGATCGGCGATGTCGCGGGCGACGAGCTCGGTGGCATCGAGCTGCACGGCAGCCTTCGCGATCGCGCTCTGGAACACGGCCGAATCGGACTGCTTCGCGTACCCGGTGTAGGCGATCGCCTTGCTGTCGGCCTTGGAGATCACATAATCCAGCGCCGCGCGCCCCATCCCGAGGTGGGGGCCGATGAGCTTCATGAACAACGACGGCACGAACACCGTCTGGTACGTCAACTCCTCGTTCTCGCTGAGGTAGTCGCCTTCGACCGCGGCCGTCAACGGGAAGATCCGGTGCTCGGGAACGAACACGTCCTCGGCGATCTGCATGACACTGGCGGTGGACTTCATCCCCGCGACATACCAGTTGTCCTCGACACCCAGCTCCGACGTCGGGATGAGAGCAAGACCTGCGTCCACCACCTCACCCGCGTCGTTCTTCAGCGGAACACCCAGCAGCGACCAGTCCGCGTTCACGCTGCCCGTGCCGTAGCCCCACTTGCCCGTGACCCGGTGGCCGCCCTCCACGCGCTCGGTGTCCGAGGTGGTGGCCAGCACGATCGAGATGAACGAGTCCAGGCCCTTCTCGGTACCCCACACGTCCTGCTGCGCACGCTCGTCCATCAGGGAGACGACCCACGCCCCGGAATCGAGGATGCCGTGCACCCACGCGATGCTGCCATCGCCGCGACCGATCGCGCGGGCGACCGCGTGGCACTCGGCCGTGTTCGCCGCGAGTCCCCCGAATTTGGTCGGCGCCGAGATGCTGAACGCACCGGTCGCAGCCACCGCGTCGAAGTTCTCCTGCGGGATGCGGCGCGCGGAATCGGCCTCACGGCCGCTCGCAATCAGAGTCGGGCGCAACTGGTCGAGCTGCTCGACGATCGCCGTGACCTCGGGACGGAGAGGGGTGACTGCCATGTGGGACTCCAGTGTCGGTTCGAGAGCGGGGGCGGCTCCCGCCCAGTGTTAACCTCAGCGTGACAGCGAGCGTTCAGATTGTCAACGTATGGTGAACAGTGGCGTCCACGTAGACCCGGGCAGCCCGGCTCAGTCCAGGTGATCGAAGCGGCGAAGCACGTCGAAGGCACCGGAAAGCGGCCCCTGGCGGCGGACGATCTCGGCGACTGGCTGGGGATCGAGCTGGGCCGTTCGACGTCCCATGACGAACCACACCCCGCGTGCGTCGACCGAGCCGCGGTTGCTATAGGCGTGCGGCCTGGCGGATTCGAACTGCAGCGAATCCCCCGGCCCGAGGACGTACTCGTCGAAGTCCAGCTGCAGCGTCAATTCACCCTCGAGGATGTACGCGTGCTCGAACCCCGAGTGACGGGTGAGCTTGCCACCCGCGGAGCTCGAGGCGCCGGGCCGGTAGGTCACCAGCAGGGCGTCCGCCCGCCCATCCGGGCTGCTCGCGAGGCGCTCCCAACGCACCCCGTCCTCCATCTCGATTGCGGGGTTCTCGCTCGAGCGCTGCACCTCCGGAGCCACCGCAGCAGAAGCGGGCGGAGTCGGATCGGCCGGGGGCGGTTCCTGATCGGCCAGGCCGAGCAGCTGGTCCGCCGAGGCTCCGAGGAAGCCCGCCAGCGAATACAGGATGGCCACCGAAGGGCGGCTCTTCCCCGTCTCCACCTGCGAGATCAGGCTGGGTGAGACGCCGAGTTCGGACGCGACCTTCCGCAGGCTGATGCCCTGGGATTGCCGGATGTGGCGAATGCGCGCACCGATGTTCTCTGCTGTGGACATGCTCGCTCCCGGATACCGTTCGGACAGCCTAGCAACCCCCCATCCGGGGCGTTCACAAATACTTAACACTTACCTCCCCCAGTCCCGATAGCATCGGCCGGAGGCGCGATGATCGCGCCCCGGATGATCGAGGAGGATCACCATGGGACCATCGGGCGATCGACAGGCGAACAGTGACGTGCTGGCCGATTCCCAGCGGGCGCGGGCGGCGACGACGATCATCCTCGAGCCGAGCTGGACTCTGGTGCACCGCGACGGTGACGTCGAACTGGTCGCCGATCACAGCGTCGTCGTGGAAGACGGCAGGATCGCGCGGATCGTGGAGGGCCGGGTCGCCGGCAACGACGTCCGCATCGACATGACCGGTCAGCTGCTCATCCCGGGGATGATCTCCGCTCACACGCACGTCGCCCTCGGATCGCCCACACGCGGCGTGATCGAGGGTGGCCGCTCCTACGCCGTGCCGGCCGTGATGCTGGAGCAACTATCCCGCGACGACGTGGACGCCCTGACCGCGTACAACCTCGCCGAGATCCTCCGCGGAGGCTGCACCACGCAGCTCGAGCAGTCGCTGTCACTGGAACATGCCCAGTCCTATGTGCGGGTCGCGCAGAACTGGGGCGTCCGTGGCTACCCGTCCGGGATGCTCCCCACCTTCTCCCGGATGCTTCCAGTGTGGTTCGCCCCGGAGGACCGCCTGGTGGCCGAGTCCGAGTCGGCCACGCTCGCCGAGATCGCAGCCTTCCTCGAGTGGGCTCGATCGGTGCGCGGCTCGGAGGGTGACCGCATCCAGCCGATGGTGGCGCCCCACGGCCCGGAGACGGCCACTCCTGCAACCCTCGACGCGATCGCGGCAGTCGCCCGGGAGCTCGGCACCGGCATCCACACCCACCTCGCGACGCTGCCCTCGGACGCGGAGCGTATGCGCCGGATGTGGGGCAAGGCGCCGGTGCAGTGGGTGGACGATCACGGCTGGTACGACGTGCCGTTCTTCGGCGCCCACATGGGCGGCTGGGACCCCGAGGCCGACTCGCCCTTCCTGGCGACGAAGGAGAACTTCACCTTCGTGCACTGCCCGTCGGGCGCAGGAGCCGGCTCCGGCGAGGGGCGCCAGCCGTTCATCGAGGCGCTCGGCGCCGGCATCAACGTGGCCGTCGGACTGGACACCCACTCCAACGACCTCCTGGAGAACGCCAAGCTCGCAGTGCTCTACGGCCGGCTGCGCTACGACATCATCGGGGCCTCCAGCCCGGTGCCGGTGAAGCGACCGACAGTGTGGGACATGATCAAGTCGGTCACGCTGAACCCCGCGATCGGCCTGCGGCGCGACGACCTCGGCCGCATCGAGGTGGGAGCGTTGGCCGACCTGACATCGATCGACGTCTCGGGACTGCTGGTCGGCGGCGGCGCCCCGGGCCCGGAGCCCCTGAACAATCTGCTGTACGCCAACGGCCGCATGGTGCGGAACGTCATGACTCAGGGCGTCCTGCAGGTGAGCGAGGGTCACCTGGTGGTGGATGACGAGGCGGGGGTCATCCGCCGCGGAGGCGAGGTCGTGACCGGCATCTGGGACCAGCTGGCCGCCGACGGCTGGTTCACGCCCACCGACCGCTAGCGTCGAGGCGCGCGTGCATCCGCGCGCGCCTGGGCGTCCTCGTCCACCGCTGCGTGTCGCCGCCCGCTGCGCAGCAGGACGGCGGCCACGGCGAGCGCAGAGCCCGACGCGATCACGATTCCGGCGGCGAGCACCCCGCCGCTCGGGCGGATGATGGACTGCCCGATCAGGGCCTGCACCGTGAGGTTGGCAAGAGCGGCCGAGAACGCGATGACGACGATCACGAGCACCCGGTAGCGCGCCAGGGGGGTGGACAGCGGCGCGAAGCGCCGTCCGAGGAGCTCCATCGCGAGAAGCGCGAGGGGGATCGCCTGCAGCGCGTGCATCCCGACGAAGTGGGGGATGCGGAGATCGCCGCCGACGGTGCTCCAGCCGAGGAACGGGAGCCCGGGTCCGTCGTCCGGAACGCCGACCGCGTGGGCGCCGACGATTCCCTGGAAGTCGGCGATCTGGCTCGCGGTGGGGAAGACCATCAGAAAAGCCAGGCCCATGCCGATCAGCGCGAGGATCACTCCGGCTCGCGCGGCAAGCGTGCGGGCCGGATCGGTGCCCGGGTTGCGGACGATGGCGACGGCGATCAGCAGCGTCATCACCCACACCAGCACGATCGAGGCTGCCATGACGCCCCAGACCACGGTGTGCAGCGGAGTGGTGATGTTGAAGTGGCTCGACTGCGCGAATGCCGCCAGCGTGAAGATGAGCACGATCTCCGTGGACAACCCGATGGCGACCCAGGTTCCTGCCCGGTCGGCGATCCGGCGTCCCTGCCGGATCTGTCCGATGAACCACGCCAGCGTGAGGGTGTAGATCGCGCCGGAGACGGCGAACTTCAGCGGCTTCAACCACACCCCCGCGCCGGTCACCTCCCGTGGATCCACGGCGGCCATCACGGCGGCGCCGATCGCGAACGCCACCATCGTGATGGCGAACACCAGCAGCGGCCGATGCCAGTGGTCTAGCTTCGGCAGCGGTTCCACGACGGTGGTCATCCGGAGACGCCGCGGATGATGAGACCGATGCCGGCGGCGAGCACCCCGATCGTGAGCACGATCGCGCCGATCCACAGCAGCACGATGGCACGGTTGGGGCGCACCGGATCCTTGCCGATGACCGAGACGAAGAACCCCGTCGGCATCAGGATGGCCGCGACGAACACGCCGAGGGAGACCGTCGCGAACGGCTCGGGGACGTCGTTGGCCTGCACGATCACCATCGTGAGCAGACCGAGGATGACGAGCACCGCCGCGTGGGCGTGCCCGGCCCGGAAGAACGACTTCTGCAGGTCGTTGGCCGGGAACCGTCCGGTGACCGCGGTGAAGACGAAGCGGCCGCCGTAGGCGATTCCGATGACGCTGAGAAGGATGACTCCGGCGATGACCTGGTGGACGCTGTCGAGCATGGCAGTTCCTCTCTGCGGCGCTCAACCCGTGTGTGGCCGAGGGCCTTCCTGGGCGCCAGGATACTGCGAACCGCACCGATCGGTACATAATTTCCGATTCGCAGGGAGTCCCTGCCCGCGCTACGGCATCCAGCCGCGGAGCGCGTCCGCGGCGACGTCCTCGAGCTCGGCCCGGTCGACGCCATTGGCGGCCTGAACCGCGAGTCCGAAGATGATCGTCATGAGGTGACGGGACAGCCGAACCGCCGGGGCGTCCGGTGGGAGGTCACCCTCGTCGATGGCGCGCTGGAAGCGCTCCGTCAGACGGTCGCCCGCATCGTTGCGGAAGTCGACGAGGAGATCGTGGGCAGGCCGGGATCCGTCGCTTTCTGCCAGGGCGCCCTGGACGGTCAGGCATCCATGGGGGCTGTCGGGCAGGGTGGTCGTCTGCACGACGCCGCGCAGCAGGGCCTCGGCCACCGCGCGCGCGGTCGGTTCCGCCAGCGCGTGCCACACATACGCCGACGGCCCGTGGAGGTAGCGGTCCAGGGCCCTGCGGAAGAGCTCCTCCTTGTTCCCGAACGCCGCATACATGCTGGTCTTCGTGATTCCCATGGCGCCGGTGAGATCCGTCAGGCTGGATCCCTCGTAGCCGTGCCGCCAGAAGGTCTGCATCGCACTGTCCAACGCCTCATCCACGTCGAACGCTCTCGGCCGACCGGCCGCACGACTCCGGGTACTAGTCATTGGCCGATTTTACGCCCGCCCCTTGGACCGGTTCGAGAGCCGGATACGCGTGGCGCCGTGCACCCCTCTCCAGTGCTCGAGGTCGGGGAGGGTCAGCCCGAGTCCGCGGTAAGCGGCGGCACCGGCCGCTTCGATCCGCACTGAGATGTCGCGCGGGCTGACCTGGCTTCTGCTCGAACTTCCGGCGACACCTCTCCGGCGAGCGTGAGATAGCTCGCCAGGGTCACCGGATCCCCGGTCGTATCGGTCATGGCGTTGCCCGTCCCCCACGCCCGGCTCCGACCGGCAGCGCTTCCGCGTGCGGCGACCCCGCCCGGTCGGCAGGCGCCGACGACCGGCGCTGCCGCGCGACGGCCAGCCGCGACCGACCGAACTCGATCGCCACGACAGCGACCAGCAGCCCGCCCGTCACCAGCTGGGCCACGCTCGGCTGCAGGCCCTGGTCCCCCGCCCCGCTCGCGATCAGGGAGATGATCGCCACGCCCAGCGCGATGTTCAGCACCGTGCCCCGGCCGCCGGTCAGAGCCACGCCTCCGACCAGCACGGCGGTCGGCGCCGCCAGAAGCAGGGTCGTGAAGTTCGTCGGTGACGCGACGCCGGAGCTGAGCGCGATGAGCGTACCGGCCAGCGCGGCGAACGCGCCCGAAAGCGTGAAGGCCGTCACGATCGACATGCCGGTGCGCACTCCGGCCGCTCGGGCCTCGTTCCGCGCACCGCCGGTGGCGTACATCTCGTGGCCGAGGCGCGTGTAGGTCATGAAGAGCCCCACCAGGACGAACAGCACGACGGCCAGGAGGCTCGCCGTCGAGAACAGCCAGAACCTCTGGAGCAGCGGTTCGCCGAGGGAGAGATCGTTCGCGCTGATGGGGGCCTCCCCCGTCAGCGCCAGCGCAACGCCCTTGAGCATGATGAGGCTGGCGATGGTCACGGCGAGGGAGCTGATTCCGAAGCGTGTGATGAGAACGCCCTGGAACAGCCCGTAAACAGCTCCGAAGGCGACGGCGATCAGGGCGGCGGGCACGAGCCCCAGGTCGGCGAACATGATCGCGATGACTCCTGCCAGCGCCGCCATCGACCCGACCGACAGGTCCAGTTCCCCCACGATCATCGTCAGGCCGATGCCGAGGGCCACGATCCCCAGCAGGGCGAAGGATTGCAGGACGGGATAGACGGCGGAGGTGCCGCGGAAGGTCGTGCTGGAGGCGATGAAGTACCCCCACATCCCGGCGAGGAGGACGACCTGCGGGGCATACCTGAGGCCCCGGATCCGGCGCGCGCGCCGCGGCGCATTCGGCGAAGTCATCGTCCCGACCTCCGAGCGACGATCTGCATGACGACCACGACGACGAGGACGATGGCTCCCACGACGGCTTGCTGGACGCCGTTGCTCGCGTCGTTCAACAGCAGGATGTTCGTCGCTTGCGAGACGAGCAGGGCGCCGACGGCGGAGCGGAGGGGCGAGCCCACACCGCCCTGGATGGCGTTGCCCCCGATGAGGACGGCCGCGATGGAGTTCACCGTGAGGTTGGGCAGCGTTCCGACGCCTGCGACGCCGAGCTGGGCTCCCCACAGGATCCCCGCGAACGCCACTCCCAGCGAGAAGATCACGAAGACCACGAGGGCGACCCGGACACTGGAGATCCCGCTGAGAAGCGCCGTCTCGCGGTTCGCTCCGAAGAGGATGAGCTGCCGCCCCAGGACGGTCTTGCGCATGAAGACCACGACCAGCACCGTGACGACGAGGAACACGTACACCGGGATCTGCAGGCCGAGGAACGCGGTGTTGCCCCATGACGGCCCCAGGTTTCCGAGGGAGACGTTCGTGCCGCCGGTGATGGTGGCGAGTACGCCTAGGATGACCGTCGCTGTGGCCAGCGTCGTCAGGATCGGGTTCAGCCCGCCCGAGACCACCAGGCCCTGGGCGATGCCGATCGCGCTGAGCAGGACGATCGTGATGAGGCAGGCGAGCAGGATGCTCCATCCGGAGCTGACCATCTCGATGAAGACCACCGCGGCCAGCGCCCCCGACGCCGACCCGGCGATGGAGACGAAGTGGCCGGAGAGGATCATCGGGGTCATCGCGACGGCGACGATGCCCGTGATGGAGGCGCTCAGGAGGATGGCGGCGACGTTCTCGCCGGTGGCGAATCCCGGCGTCGTGAACATCCCGGCCAGGAACAGCGCGAGGACGGCGATGAGGAGATTCACCTCCGGGGAGAAGATCCTCCGCACGGCTGACCCGCGGTCGGGGACGCCACCCGGAGGAGCCGCCACCACTGGAGCCGCCACCGGTGTGCTGGTCATGCGGCGACCTCCTCCTTCTGCATGACGGCCTTGACCAGCCGCTCCTCGGTGAGGTCTTCGGTCCGGTGGATCCCGGTGAGCTCGCCCTTGTAGAAGGCGGCCACGCGATCGCAGATGCCGAGGACCTCGGAGGTATCGGAGGAGGCCACGATGACGGCCATGCCCGCGTCGCACAGCGACGTCAGCCGCTGATAGATCTCCGCTCGCGCCCCCACATCCACCCCCCGCGTCGGCTCTTCGACGATGAGGACCGCCGGTTCCACTCCCAGCCATTTGCCGAGGGCGACCTTCTGCTGGTTGCCGCCGCTGAGGTTCCTGACCAGGGCGTCCACACGGCTCCCGTCGATGGCGAACGCGGCGGCATCCGCCCGCACGCGCCGTGCTTCCTTGCCCCGGGACAGCCATCCGCCGCGCGCGATGGCCCGGAGCCACGGGGAAGACATGTTGTAGCGGACGCTCACGTCGGCGAAGATGCCGTCGCGCTTGCGATCGGCGGAGCAGTACGCCACCCCGGCCTTGATGCCGGCGTGGCGCCGGCCGAGCGCAAGGTCACGACCGCGGATCCGCACGGCGCCCGCGGTGGCCGGCACGACGCCCGCCAACCCGCGCGCGATGTCGGCCGCACCGCTTCCGATCTGGCCGGCCAGGCCCAGGATCTCTCCGGCGCGGACCTCGAAGGACACCGGGGTCCGCAGGGTCGGAACGAGCAGGTCGGTCACCTCGACGCTGACGTCGCCGAAGGTCCCGGATCGCTTCGGATACATGGAGCTGAGCTTGCGCCCCAGCATCATCTCGACGATGTGGTCGGTGGTGAGGTCCTTGAGCGGGCGCGGTGGGCTGGCCCGGCCGTTGCGCACGACCGTCACCCGGTCGGCGATCTCGAAGACCTCCGGCAGGCGATGGGTCACGTAGATGACGCTCTGCCCGTTGTCCGCCAGGCGGCGCACCACATCCAGGACCCGGCGGATCTCGGCGTCGGACAACGCTGCCGTCGGCTCGTCGAAGATGACGATCCGGGCGTTGTCGGCGAGGACGCGGGCGAGCTCGACCAGCTGCATCTCGGCGACCGTGAGCTGCTCCACCAGGGTGGCCGGATCGACGTGGGACAGCCCCACCTCCCGCAGAAGCGGCAGGGCCTGCTGCCGCAGGCGGTGCGGCGTCCACACCGCTGGTGCGCCAGGGCGGCCCAGCGCGAGGTTCTCCGCCACGCTCCGGCAGCCGACCAGGCTGAACTCCTGCTGCACGACGGCGATACCGGCCAGGCGGGCGCGCGTGCCAGTAGACAGGTCGGCGTCGACACCGTCGATCTCGATCACGCCCGCGTCGGGACGGACGAGACCGGTGAGCGTCTTCACCAGGGTGCTCTTTCCCGCACCGTTCTCGCCGAGGAGGGCCATGACCTCGCCCGCACGGAGCTCGAAATCGACATCGGTCAGCGCTCGCACGGCGCCGTACTGCTTCGACAGGCCGCGTACGGCAAGACGAAGGGGCGGGGATGATGCGGGGGGGCGGGTCTCGATCGGTTCTGGCTCAGACATCACTGTGCTTTCTTGCCGAGGGTGTGGGGCCGGCTCTCTGCCGCCGGTGCGAGGCCGGTCAGGCCGGCCGAGTCGCGCCCGGCCGGCCTGACCGCTATTACATGGGGCAGAGCTCTTCGACGGACTTGCCCCAGATCTTCACGCTGTCCAGCTCGTCGACACCGGAGACGGCCACCACCGGCGGACTCGTGATCTGGGACGGCGCCTCCTCCAGGTCCACGGGCGGGGGGCCTTCCGGGCTCACCGGTGCGATCGTGCTGCCCGGGGTGCTCTTCCCCGCCGCGATCACCTGGAGGATCGTCTGCACCCAGATGTGCCCGCTGGCGTCATGGGAGAGGACCGCCTGCGCGGCGACCTTGCCCGTGCGCTGATCCTCGACTCCGTATCCGCTCGTCGAGCAGTCGCCGGAGACGATGGTGACGTCCTTGCCGGGTTCGATCCCGGCCTGCTCGAAGGCCTTGATGACGCCGGCCGTCTGGTCACCGTTGTTGGAGAGCACGAAGTCGATGCCCTCGTTCTTGATCTGAGGCAGGACCTGGGTGACCATCTCGTAGGTGCCCTGCGTGGCGTTGTCCTCCACACGGAGTTCGCGGATGATGTTGAACGGCTGGTCCTCGAACTGCGCATAGGCGGCGGCTTGCCGCCGCTCGTACTCGGGGTAGTTGGGCATCGCCCCCACGACCAACAGGTTGCCCTCCGGGCTGTGCAGCTGCTTCCCGGACGCCTTGACGTCTTCGCGCACCTTCACCAGCGCCTGGCCCATCACCTCTCCGATCGCCTCGGGGTTCAGCCCGGCGAACGCCGAGATGAACTCGAAGTCCTCCTTCTCCGGCTCGATCTGCACTTGCACGACGGGAGCGACGGCGGTGAGGCTCTTGACCGAGGCGGAGACCACCTTCGGGTTGAGGGCCATCACCATGAAGCCGTCCGGCTTCTGTCCGCTGTCGATGAACTGCTGGATCTGCTGCACCTGGGCCGACTGGTCAAGGCCCGACAAGACGTACTTGACGTCCACGCCCAGCTTCTCGGCCTCGTCGTCGACGCCGGCGTACATCAGGTCCAGGCACGGACAGATCGCCCGGTCCAGCCCGAAGAAGACGATCTGCTTGGCACCGGACTCGGCGCTCCCCTCGGAGCCCCCGGCGCCTGCGCCGCTCGCGCATCCGGCCACCAGGACGCAGATCGCCGCGCCGGAGATCAGCGCTTTGCCCCCGCGGCCGATCCGTAGGCCGGAACCCCGCGCCGCGACTCTCAGCGACCGCCAGCCCTGCGCCAACCGCTTCGGCCACCTGAGTGTGCTGCTCGTCGTCGACATGGATCACTCCTTCGTGATGTGGACATCGCTGCCCGCTTGCCTCTAGGACACCGTCAGGTTGAATATCACTCTCGCGGCTGCATTTTGTCAATGGGTTTGGATACGATACGTCAAACCAGTCCGGTCGCGGCTCGGCTTAGTCCGGTCGGCGCCTTTCATATATTGACGCCGAATCTTGCGGCAGTTCCCATATTTGTATATTCTAAACGCACCATCGCGCTCTCATCCGGTCGGCCGATGCAGCAGACGTCCGCACGCGCGCCGCAGCGACTCGCCCAAGTAAGGGCGGTCCGGCGCCCGCATCGCAGGCGCCACACCCTTGCTCGCCACCACCCAGCTGGAGGTCCCGATGTTCGAACCCTTCCCCGGGAGATACGTGTGGAACTTGTCCGTCGGACTCGCTCTGGCCGTGGGCGGCCAGATCGGTGAAGTCGATCGGGCATGCCGCGAGCTTCAGGGCCGCATCGGTGCGAACGACGACAGCGCCGCATTGGCGTTCTTCGAGGAGTGGTGCCGCCTCGGTGATCGCCTCGTCGAACTGGCGAAGGACGACGAGGCCGCCGGCAATCTCCGCAGCGCGGGCCTGAAATACGGACGGGCCTCGGTGTACTACCAGACGGCGGAGCGGATGCAGGCGCGCACGTACGCTCCGCGAAAGGCCGCCTACGCCAACGCCCTCGACACGTTCGGGCGCTTCCTCGAGCTATCGGGCGAGCCCGGCGAACGGGTGCGGGTGCCCTTCGGCGACACGGATCTCGGCGGCATCCTCGTCGTGCCCGATCGGCCGGGGCCTGTGCCGTGCGTCCTCTTCTTCAACGGTCTGGACAGCACGAAAGAGCAGATCTACGGCACCGGCACGGCACAGGAACTGGCTCGCCGCGGGATCGCGACACTGATCGTGGACACACCGGGTTCCGGCGAGGCGCTGCGCCTGGCCGATCTGCGCGCCATCCCCGAGACGGAGATCTGGGCGAGCGCCTGCATCGACTACCTCGAGACCCGCGAGGAGATCGACAGCGAGAGCATCGGCATGGTCGCGTGGTCGCTGGGCGGCTACTACGGCCCGCGGGCGACGGCATTCGAGCCGCGGATCCGATTCGGCGTGGCCTGGGGATCGAACTACGACTGGGGTGAGGTCCAGCTTCAGCGCATGCGCGATGAGGGAGACCGCCCCGTCCCGCACTACTGGGACCACGTCCAGTGGGTGTGGGGAAGCGACAGCCTCGAGGAGTTCCTCGAACTGGCTCCGAAGGTCACCCTCCGGGGAGTAGCGGACCGGATCACCGTCCCCTTCCTCGTCGTGCACGGCGAGCACGACCGGCAGATCCCCCTGCGCTACGCGTACGCCCTCTACGACGATCTCGTGAACTCCCCCGCCCCGCAGTTGAAGATCTTCACCGACCGCGAGGGCGGCGTCGAGCACTGCAGCGTCGACAACATCCCGGTGGTCCGCGACTACATCTGCGACTGGATCGACCGCACCGTGCGGGAGCTCCCGGCCTCGGACGCCCACTCCCGGTCGCGCGCGTTTCCCGAAGCCATCGTCTGAGGCCGGGGTCGTCCGACCGGGCGTCAGGCGAAGTCGCCCAGCTGACGCTCGATCGGAACACCGCCCGACACGGTGACGTCCCCGGTGTGCGCGGTGGTCACCGTCTCGATGAGGACGATATGGACCTCTTCGTCGGCGACGGGGTTGTGCCGGACGCCGCGCGGCACCACGTAGAACTTGCCAGGCCCGAGGTGGACGTCCTCGCTCCCCTCGAGCCCCACCGCCCGGGGGTCCAGTGCGCTACGACGTGGTCGATCTTCGCGGCGATGTCTGTCGCAACAGGTTCGTCCACATATCCAGTGTCGTCGATCACACGCCGGCGGTGCTCACTGCAGCTGCTGCCTCAGCACGGCGGCGTCGTGGATGGCGGACATGTGCCGGAACCTGCCGTCGCGAAGGGTGTAGATCGCGTACTCGACGATCTCGAACCGCCGGTGATGGGGCGCCACCCCCAGCCACTCCTTCGTGGGCGTGCCGGAATTGAGCAGGCGCGCGCCGAGACGATCGCCGTCGACGACGAGCTCCTGCACTTCCCAGTGGAAATCGGGCACCGCATCGGTGATCGAGCGCAGGTTGGCGATGAGGGCGTCGCGCGACGCCGGCTCCCCCTGCTGCGACACGTCCTCGTGAGCGAACTCCTCCATACGGTCGAACTCGTGGGCGTTGAGCGCCTCGATGTAGCGCGCGTAGAACGCCCGTAGGTCTCTGTCGGACATCCGCGGCACCTTCCCGTCGACCCGTGGGTCATCACGCCTGCTCAAGCGGATGCTCGGCGAGCGGATGCACGTCGATGTCCATCCACGGCCACATGGGCAGAGAGCTCAGCACGTCGTGGAGGGCCGTGGCATCCGCGATCGAGTACAGGCTCCAGTTCTCCCGCCTGCCCGGCACCCGCCAGGCGCGCAGGAGAGTGCCGGCTTCGCGGAGCTCGAGTCCTCGAGCCAGTTCTCCTCGGCGCAACTCCCCCTCCACGTCCGCGGGCATGTCCGGCGGCAACTGGATGCGGATGTTCACCAGGAACTCCACGGCGATCACCCTGCCAGGAAATCGGCGATCGGCTGCATCTGGCCGACCAGCATGTGCCTGCCCTCATGGACGGCCAGCCCGCGAGCTGCCGCCGCCGCCAGGAACGGCGTGAGCTCGGCGGAGACGATGACCTCGGCCGCGACGGCGCCCGCAGCGAACCGATCCACGTCGAAGGAGACCTCCGCGCCGGGGGTCATCCCCACAGAGGTCGCATTGACGACCAGGTCGGCGTCGGCCGCACCGGTTCCGCCGACGGTGACGTCCGCGAACCCCAGCCGGTCGGAGAGCCGCTCGGCCAAGGCGTCCGCCTTGGCGAGCGTGCGGTTCTCGATGTCGAGCGAGGCGATCCCCGCGCCGACGAGGGCAGCGGCCACGGCGCTCGCCGCGCCGCCGGCACCCATCAGGCGCACCGAGCGGCCGGCCGGATCAATCCCCTGCGCGCGCAACCCGGCCACGAAGCCGGCGCCGTCGAAGGTGTCGCCCACCAGCCGCCCGTCCTCCGTGCGGCGGATCGCGTTGATCGCTCCGCTGATGACGGCGTCCGGGCCCAGCTCGTCGCACAGTTCCGCCGCATCCTGCTTGTGCGGCACCGTCACGACAGCACCGGCCGTGCTCGGGGTGGCACGCATCACGTCCAGAAAGGAGCGCAGGTGCGCGGCCGGCACATGTGCGGGCACCGTGACCAGGTCGGCACCGCGTTCGCGCCAGATCGCGTTCTGCGCTTGCGGCGTCCGCAGCTGGAACACCGGATCGGCGATCACGAACACGGTCCGGGTCATCCCGGTGATCTCCATCGGGTCGAGCGTCATCTCAGGTCCTCTCCGTGGCCGCGTGCACCGCGGCCCGTCTCATGATCGCCGCCGCCGCCGGGAACACCGGCGCGGCCGGCGCCGAGGGGCCATGACCACTCGGCACCGGCCGCGGGATGCCGCACGGGACGGCTGAGGCGCTGGTTTCGGTCAGCTGATGCCGCGGATGGCGAACGGGCTCGTCTCCAGGTCGCCCTCCGGGTTGATCGCGCCGGCACGACCGCCGGGGAACAGCTCGTTGATCGAGTCGGGAACGGACCGGTTGCGGAACGCGTCCAGCGAGCCCTGCTTCGCTAGCCAGCCGACCGGCTCCCAGTCGGGCATGTAGTTGCGGTAGCCACCGGAGAAGAGCTCGATCCGGAAGCCCGAGGGCTCGCGGACGTAGAGGAACGTGTTCTCGCCCATGCCGTGCTTGCCCGGTCCGTATTCCACCGGGAAGCCCGCCTCGATGAGGACGTCGGCGGCACGATAGACGTCCATCTCCTGGTCGAGCCAGTAGGCGACGTGGTGGACCGCGCCCGAGACGCCGGTGGTGTTGTGCAGGATGCCGAGGTTGTGGGCCTGCTCCGTGGTGGACACCATGCCGA
The DNA here is from genome assembly GCF_057197625.1 of Microbacterium sp. Z6_144. Classification (NCBI taxonomy): domain Bacteria; kingdom Bacillati; phylum Actinomycetota; class Actinomycetes; order Micrococcales; family Microbacteriaceae; genus Microbacterium; species Microbacterium sp. Z6_144. Next base: position 497,693 of record NZ_JBXVPT010000001.1, on the reverse strand, counting down.
AGAACGGCGTCTCCGGAGACTCGTCGAGCGCGGTGTACTCCATGTAGCGGAAGTTCAGCTTGTCGCGGAACCACGAGACGTCACGGAGCACATCGTCGGTGCCGAAGGTGACGTGGTCGATCGAGCGAGCCGCCACTCCGAGCGGAGAGAACTTCTGGCGACGGTTGGGGTAGGTGGAGCGGAGGTTCTCGGGAACCTCCACGGACTTCAGATCCCAGAAGATCTCGTGCCCGTGTCCACCCGGCGACCGGAACTGGTACGCGCGACCGCGCCCCAGGTTCTCCCCGGTCCACTCGCCCTCGCCGCCGTCGGCGGTGAGCACCTCGACGGCGTGCTCGAGATCCTCGGCGCTGTCGGCACGCCACCCGATGCGCACCGCCTGCGCCTCGGCACCCTCGGTCAGCTGCAGGCTGTAGGGAAGGAAGTCACCCCAGGCGCGGAGGAAGATCCCCGCGTCGTTATGGGCGACCTCGGTCATTCCCAGCACGTTGACGTAGAAGTCCCGCGACTGCTGGAGCTGCGGCGTTGCCAACTCCACATATGCCAGCTGGGAAACCGTGCGGTTTGACATGGTGTTCTCCGTTCGATTGGTAAGGCGACTCGACTGCCCGACGGCGGATCTCCGTTGATGGGTGAGCGGCTCGGATACGACACATCGCTGCATCCAGACGAATCGCGTACGACTTGTATATTATAGGCCCTTTAATCCGCTATCCCAAGCAAATATGCAGTCTCAGTACATGACGAGTCCGGAAGAGACGTTCATGTCCTCACCCGTCACAGACGCGGAATCGTCCGAAGCCAGGAAGACAGCGGCATTGCCGACGTCCTCCGCCGGCGTGAACTGGCCGAGGGGAGACAGGCGGAGGAACTCCGCGTGGACCTCCTCGTACGTGATTCCTCGCGTCTCCGCCTGGCCTCGCAGCATCGCATCCATGCGCGGTCCGTCCGACCCGCTCGGGGAGATGAGGTTGGCGCGCAGACCGTAGGGACCGATCTCCCACGCGAGCGTGCGCACCAATCCCACCAGCCCGAGCTTTCCCGTGGTGTACGCGGTGCGACCGTGCAGCGGGCGCTTTCCCGACGGCGAGCCGATGATGATGATGTTTCCGCTGCGCCGCTCGATCATCGAAGGCAGAAAGGCCCGACAGGTAAGGAAGACCCCGCGGACATTGACGTCGAAGGTCTCGTCCCACTCGGCGGGGTCGATCTTCCACAGCTCCTTCATCGGGCCGGTAACACCGCTGTTGTTGACGAGGACGTCGACGTGGCCGAATCGATCGAGGGTCTGCCGGGCGAGATCGTCGATCTCGTCCTCGGAGCGAAGGTCGGTCGGCACGACGAACGCTTCCCCGCCCGCCGCTTCGATCTCCGCCTGGACGGCCTCCAGGTTCGCGCGAGTTCGCGCCGCGAGGACGCAGCGCGCGCCCTCGCGAGCGAGAGCCAGCGCGATGCCGCGGCCGATGCCCTGACCACCTCCAGTGATGACAGCGACTTTGTCCTTCAAACGCATGGAACCCTCGATTCAGACGTGGGGGAACGGGCAGGTCATCCGTGAGACAGGTCCGGCGAGGGCAGTCGCCCCATCCACGGGTGGAAGAGGCCGGCCGGATCGTACCGGTGACGGATCTCATCCAGGCGCGCCAGGTTCTCGTCCGAGACGAAGCGAGCCGGTCGACGACCGAGGTTCTCGTCAGCCAGCTGGATTCCGGTGGACAGGTGGGCCATCGCGCCGATCCGCTCCTCGGCCCACGTCGCATAGCGGTCGTCGTCCGCGGGATCGTCCCAGACCCCGTAGGCGGCGATGTATGTCTCGTCCTCGACGCTGAACGCCATGGAGGGACGCTCCGGCCAGTCCCCTCCCCAGTGGTTCCACATCATGGCGGAGGGGTAGGGCGGTAGCGTCCGGGCGATCTCCTTCATCCCCGGCAGCAGGTCGGCGGCGCGCGCGTGGGTCCACATGTTGTCGACCGCGTAGCGCGACCCGGCGGGATAGAACCCGCCGACGCCGGCGTACAGGTCGCCCAAAGAGGCTTCGGTGGCTGTCACGACCTCCAGCGCCCGCTCCCGCAGAGGACACTCGGCGACGAAGGCCAGCGCTGCGGCAGCCTCCTCCGCGGTGTCGACCAAGGCAGGAGCTGTGAGCGTGATCTCGGGCTCGCCGTTCTCCGCGCGGTGGATGAAGAGGGAGAGCTCGACCTCGCGGGCGAGCGTCGGGGCGACCTGCTGCACCCACGGGAACAGCTCGTCCGCGACGTCGAAGGGGAATCGCATCAGGCTGCTCGCGATGTAGCCGGGCGCCTTGTAGAGGCGGACATGGAACGCGACCACGACGCCGAAGAAGCCGGGCCCGGCCCCGCGGGCCGCCCAGAACAGGTCAGGATGCTGGTGCTCGTCGGCGTGTACGAGCTCGCCATCGGCGGTGACGACGTCGATCGCCTGAACGCTCATGCATGCCGGACCGTGGACGCGGCCGTTCCAGCCGAAGCCGCCCTGCAGAAGGTAGCCGCCGACGCCCACGTCGAGATCGTGGCCCCCCGGGAAGAAGAGCCCGTAGGGCTGGAGTGCGCCGGCGAGCCCCTTGAACCCGGGTCCGACCACGGCGGTCAGGGCCTCGGAATCCACCTCCAGCTGGTTCAGCCGTGAAACGTCGAGCAGCATGCCGCCGTCCCGCAGGTGATTGCCCGCCCAGCTGTGCCCGCCGGACTTCACACCGATACGCATCCCACGTTCGACGGCGCGGCGCACGGCAGCCACGACATCGCCGGCACTCTCGGCGAGCACGATCTCGTCCGGGTAGCGCGCCGGAGTGCGCCCATTCCAGACGGCGTTCCGTCTGGCCTCCTCGTAGGCGGCGTCTCCTTGAGCGAGCAACACTGGTTCCGTCTTTGCCATGTCCGTCATTGGGCACTCCAAGATTCTGGATATTTTGCAGGTAAAATATGCGTTATCGAGGAAGTATAGACCCTGAAAGCCTCGGGAGCCTCAGGCCGACATTTCGACGAGACGCTGGTGCTGAGGCGGGAGGCTTTCTCGAAGATCGCGTGCGAACCGCTCCCTCTCTGTCGCGCCGCCGATCGTGCCCATCATGCGAGCCAACCGCATCCCCGCCTGGATGTGGTGGCGGGCGAGTTCGCGCGCGACTGCTTCACCGTCCCCCGCCTTTGCCGCGTCCAGGATGGCGCGGTGCTCGGTGAAGCGTTCCTCCCAGAAGCGCGGTAGCCCGGTCGCAAACGCCCATCGGTAACGGCGCACGCCGTCAATCAGGTCGGCGATGGCTCCGAGGAAGACCGGTCCTGCCGGCGCCACCAGCCCCAGGTGGAACGCGACGTGGGGGCGTTCCAGTCTCTCGAAGTCGGCATTGCCGATGTAGTGCGACATTTCGGCCATCAGGCCTTCCAGCCGCGCGAGGTCGTCCATATCCAGGCGCGGAACGGCAACCCTCACGGCAGCCGATTCGAGCGCTATGCGGGCGATCTGTATCTCCCCGAAAGCGCTCATCGAGAGCTCGGGCACTTTCAAGCGACCGTTCGGCAGCACCTGAAGAAGCCCTTCGGCCTGCACCATGCGCACAGCCTCGCGAAAGGGCGTGCGGCGGACACCGAGCAGGTCCATGACGGCGTCCTGCGAATGCAGGGTTCCTTCACGCAGGCGACCCTTGAGGACCGCCTCCCGGAGGCGGTCCCGAACCTCCGGAACCCCGACGGCACCCTGTCCCTTGACGACCGTCACCGCGGTCTCCGCTCCCTTGCCGAGGTGTTGATTCGCACCACAGACGCTCTTATATCGATTGCCACACGCCGCCCCCCGCGAGGGTCAGAGAATGGCGACCGGTCCGGGAGGAGCACCGGCGGACCCCGTGAAGGCGAGGGGCGGCGCAGAGAAGAAGACCTCGTATCGCCCCTCCTCCGCGCAGGCCTGGGACAGCCCCTCGAAGTCGAACATCTCCCCGAGCGCGAGCCCCATGTAGACCAGTGCAGGGATATGGAAGGGCTGGAACGCCCCAGGGAGTTCGTTGGGCCGGACTTCGACGCCCCAGGTGTCGCTAGCGATCGCCGCGATCCCGTGCGAGGCGAGCCACGGCACGGTGTAGTAGCTGAGGCCCGGCGCGTCGCCACCGGCATACGCACCCCACCCCTCGGCGCGGGCGCGCTTGAGCTTGCCCGTCCGCAGCAGGAGGATGTCGCCCTCCCGTATCTCGACCTTTCCGAACTCCGCCGCCGCGTCCAACTGGTCGGCGTCGATGGCGTGCCCATCCTCGAGCCACTCGACTCCGAGTGTGGCGGGCAGGTCGAGGAGCACCGCACGGCCGACCAGAGTCTCGCGCCAGAGTTCGGCCCCGCTGAACTGGGCTCCCGCGGCAGTGACCGTCGAAGCCGGGCGCCCGTTGTACATGCGCCCGTCATGGAAGATGTGCGAGAGCACATCCCAGTGTGTCGCGGACTGCAACGGCATCACGATGACGTCGTCAGCGAACCCGAAGCCATGTGGCAGCGGCTCCCCCGCCAGGCGTTGCAGTCCTTCGGCATGATCGGTGCCCGTCGCCGTGGAGTATCGCAGGCAGTTGGTCCGTCCCAGCACCCCGGTCTGCGGTCCGTTCTGGTCGAACGGCAAGCCCAGCCCGACGACACGCCCTGCACGCACGGCATGAGCGGCGCCTCGCACGATCGATGGGGTGATGAGGTTGACCGCTCCGAGCTCGTCGTCGACCCCCCAACGGCCCCAGTTCGAGTACTTCGCGATGTACTCCTCGATGGCCTCCGTGGTGACCAGCGGCGTACCAGCACTCATGCGGACACTGCCCTTTCGTAGTCCTCGACGTGCGGATAGATGAGGATCTTGGCGTCCTGCCCCTTGAGGGCTCGCTCCATCGCCCCGAGTCCGTCGTCCAGGGGAAAGCGCGCCGTGACCATGCTGGTCAGGTCGAGCTTCCCCGCGGCGTGCAGCGCGATGACGGCGGGGAACCCACCCCCGAGGTGCCCCAGTGTGAAGTGCATGGATGCTGCCCGGAACATCAGCTTGATCGTGTCCACTTCGACCGGTGCCATGTTCGCCCCGACGGAGACGATCTTGCCGCCCACCGCGATGATCGGAACGATCTGCGGAATCACGAGTCGACCTACGCCCGTCGCGTCCACCGCCATGTCGACACCGGCACCGCGAGTCACCTGGAGCAGCCACTCCTCCGTCCGCCCGGTAGTCGGATCGAAAGTCTCCGTGGCGCCGAGCGCGGAGGCGATCTCCCGCTTGGAAGGGACAGGGTCGATGGAGAGCACGCGGCCCGCTCCCAGCGCGTTCGCCAGTGCGACCGCGGCCAGACCGATCGGACCGGCGCCGAAGACCGCGACGGTGTCGCCGGGGCGGAAGCCCCCGGCGCGGTTGACCATCCCGTTGTATGCGACGCTCGCCGGTTCGACGAGGGCGCCGATGTCGGCCGCCTTGCGCTCGCCGAATCGCTCCGCCACATCCGTCAACGGCCAGCAGTGCCGTTCGTGCGCGACGGACATCGTGGCCGTGCCTCCGTCGAGCGTGAAGCCGCGGTCCCACAGGTTTTCGCAGGCGGCCTTCAGGCCCCGCAGGCACGCGCGGCAGGTTCCGCACTCCACCTGGGCCTCCACGGCGACGAGATCGCCGGGCTTGACGCGGGTCACTTGGCTTCCGACCTCGACCACAACGCCGGAGTTCTCGTGTCCGAGGGCCACAGGAACGCGGAAGGGCGCCGGAAGGTCCATGTACCCGTCCCCGTCAGAGATCACCATATGAAGGTCGCTTCCACAGATGCCGCTGGCGACATTGCGGATCAGGACGTCATGGTCACCCGCGAGTACGGCGTCCGGGCGCTCGGCAACCGCCAGGGTCGGGTTATGAAGAACCTGGTTCGCCAGTCGCACGCGACCGGTTCGTTCCTCCGCAGCGGTGACCCGGTAGCCCTCCTTGGGCGTCCAGTCCGCCGATACCACAAGACCTCTCATGCGCCATTGCCCTCTCATGTGCCTGAATATCCTGAACACCTTATCGGGTTCAATACACGCGAAAGTATACAACTGGCTCAATTGGCGAACAATAGCGAGACGCATGTCCACCTGGTCCCAGCCAGGGAGAACGGCGCCCCGGCTAGACGGCACGGGGCGTCACAGAGGGTGGCCCTCCGCCTACCCGAGCTTCAGGACGTCCGACCGGACGCTCGGAGCAAGGCTGGCCATAACGGCCGCCTCGAATTTCTCCCGGCCGGCTGCGCCGTCGGAAGCCTGCGTCAGGTCAGCGAGCAACAACCCCGCCCTCAGGTAGTGCCGAACGAGCTGCGCGACGGCAGCTTCGACGTCCCCGGCGATCGCGGCATCCAGAATCGCCCGATGCTCCGCGGTCCGATTCACCCAGTCGTCGCGCAACTCCACCGCGTGAGCCCACCGATAGCGCCGCACGCGGTCGCTGAGTTCGCCGATCTTCGAGACGATCGTCGAACCAGCGTCGACGATGAGCCCGTGATGGAACTCCAGGTGCGGAGTCTCCACCCGATCGAAGTGATCCGAACTCAAGTAGTGCGACATCTGGGCCATGTATCCCTCGAGATGCGCAAGATCCTCAGGCCTGAGCTTCGGGATCGACAACCGGAGGGCCGCTGACTCGAGGGCGATTCGGGCGACCTGCACCTGTGTGAAATCGTCCATCGAGAGCTCGGGTATGCGGAGCCTCCCGTTCGGAAGCATCTCGATGAGCTGTTCGACCTGAACCATGCGCAGGGCTTCGCGGAACGGCGTCCGGCCCACGTCGAGGAGTTTTCGCACCTCGTCCTGCGCGTACACCGCGCCCGGCCGCAGCTCGGTGCGCAGCACCGCCTGCCGGAGTTGATTCCGCGCCTCCGTGACACCCACCGCCCGATCATCGGATTCGACAGCCATAGGCACGGTCACCTCCCGCTCTCTGCACCGGTCCAAGCAAACATACGACCAGTATGCCAGCGCAGGCGAGGAATATCAGGGAGGCTTCTGTCGACGGCACCAGTCCGGGTGCACGTACGATGTCGCCCATGACGACGATGCTCATCACCGGAGCCAACCGGGGACTCGGCCGCGAAGCCGCCCGACGCCTGATCGACCTCGGACACGATGTGTGGGTGACCGCCCGCGATTCGGAGCGCGGCCGCGAGGCGGCCGATGCGATCGGCGCCCGCTTCGTGCGCCTTGACGTCACAGACGACGAGAGTGTGAACGCAGCGGTCCAGACGGTGCGCCAGGCAGGCACCGGGCTCGATGTCCTCGTCAACAACGCCGGCATCTTCGGGCGATCGGTCGCCGTCGAGGACACGACGGGCGATGACGTCGAGGAGGTGATGCGCACGAATGTTGCGGGCATGGTCCGCGTCACCAACGCGTTCCTTCCCCTCCTGCGCGACAGCGCGGCGCCTGTCATCGTCAATGTCGCGAGTGGCCAGGGATCGATTGTTCTGACCAGCGACCCCACCCGCGACGAGAACGCGAGCAACAATGTGACGTACGCGCCGAGCAAATCGGCGGTTGTCATGCTCACGACGCAATATGCGCGCGCGCTCCCCGGGGTACGGGTCAATGTCATCGACCCGGGCTACACAGCCACCGATCTCAACGATCACAGCGGCCCGCAGACCGTCAGAGAGGGCACCGACGCGATCGTCGCCATGGCCACCATCGGTTCGGACGGGCCGACGGGAACATTCACCGACCGCCACGGGATCGTGCCCTGGTAGAGCGCGCAGGCTCCCTTGAGAACCCACGGGTGCACACGCCGCTGTAGAAGATATACTTCGGCTGTCACGGCATACTTTGGCCGGTGATCACGAGCGAAGGAGCACGCGATGCAAGGCAAGGTGATCGCCGTTACCGGCGCCGCGTCCGGGCTGGGGGAAGCGTGCGCGCACCTTCTCACCGCCCGCGGAGCCACCGTGATCGGCATCGATCGCCACTCGGGTGCGGCCCCGCGCGGCGGCAGCTGGGCGACCTTGGATCTCACCGATGTCGACGCCATCGCCCCCACTCTTCACGATGCTGTCTCCGTTCACGGCCGCCTCGACGGTCTGGTCAACGCCGCCGGCATCATGGACACCCAACGTTTCGACCGGATCACCCCCGACGCTTTCGATCGGGTGTTCGCCGTCAACATCCGCGCTGCGTTCTTCCTCCTCCAGGCCGCGGCCGCGCAGATGGCTCGGTCCGGCGGCGGAAGCGCCGTGCTGTTCTCGTCCACGGCGGGCCGCGCGGGACGCCCTCTCGCCGCCCACTACGCAGCCTCGAAAGCGGCGATCGTCTCACTCGTGAGGTCGACGTCGGTGGCGCTCGCGGAATCGGGAATCCGGGTGAACTGCGTCTCGCCGGGGCTCGTGGAGACCCCCATGCTTCAGGGTATCCGCGTCGCCCGCACGGCCCAGGGGGCCGAGTCGCCCGATGCCGTCCGGCAGGAGTGGGAGAGCCGGATCCCGCTCGGGCGCCTGGGCTCCCCCGCCGAGGTCGCCGAGGTCGTCGCCTTCCTGGTCTCGGACGCCGCCACCTATGTCACCGGGGAAGACCTCGGGATCCACGGCGGACTTCAGGGGTCCTGAGCGCGATAACGCGGGCACGGGTACGACAACGACAACGACAACGAAAGGGAGGGACCGGCGATGCGCGGACTCATTCTGACGGCCCAATGGAAGCCCAGGGCAGGCTACGAGGTCACCGCCGCTGAGGAGAGCTCCCGCCGGGCGCGCCACGGCAATCAGGTGTGGTTCAACCCGCGGATGGCGGTGGGGGAACGGCCCGATGCGGCCATCAGGGATGAGCACGACGTCCTCATTCGCAACCGGGTGTGCGGGATCTGCGGGTCGGATGTGCACATGTACGTCCCGGACGCGGACGGGTATCTCAATCATCCGGCGCAGTCGCGCGTACCCATTGCGATCGGGCACGAATATTCTGGCGAGGTCATCGCCGTCGGCAGCGCCGTCACGCGCGTCGCACCGGGCGACCTCGTGGCCGTCGAGGCACAGGTGAACTGCGGACGCTGCCGGCCGTGCCTGCGCGGCATCCCCAGCAGTTGCGACAACATCGAGGACCGCGGCATCACCCTCGACGGGGGAACAGCGACCATGTCCGTCGCCGAGGAACGCTACTGCTGGCCGTTGACCGCCGTCGCGGAGCGGTACGGGGAAGCATTCGCATTGGATGTCGGCGCACTGACCGAGCCCGGTGCGGTCGTTTACAACGGCATGGTCGCGCGCGCTGGCGGCTTCCTCCCCGGAGACACCGTCGCCGTGTTCGGCTGCGGACCCATCGGGCTTGCGGCGGTCGGACTGGCGGGCGCGCTGGGCGCGGGGAAAGTTCTCGCCCTCGAGCCGGAAAAGGTCAAACGCGACATCGCCACCCGGCTGGGAGCCTCGGCGACGTTCGACCCCACCTCCGGCGACGCCGCGTCCTGGCTGATGGATCAGACGGGCGGGGTCGGCGTCGACATGGTCGTGGATGCCAGCGGCGCCGGGTCACGCGTCATGCCGGCGATCTTCGCCTCCATCGCCGTCGGCGCCAAGATCGTCGTCCTCGGCGTCAACAACGGGCCGTTTCCGATGGACACCAATCCCCTGATGTTCCGCTCCGCGTCGATGCACGGCGCCGTGGCTCACCTCGGCGGCGGTTACCCCGCGGTGATCGCCCTGCACGCCGCCGGACGACTGGACTTGACGCCGATGATCACCGGGCGGTTCGCCCTCGAGGACGCGATCGCGGCCATGGACCGCGCCGCGACCGGACGCGACGCCAAGCTGTTCATCCATCCGCAGGGGCTGCCCGCGTAGCGGACCTCAGATGTGGAAGCCGCCGGCGATGTCCAGGACGCTGCCGCTGATATAGCCGATGCCGGGGCTGACGAGGAAGCACACGGTCGAGGTGACCTCGTCCAGCTCGGCGATGCGCCGGATGGCGTGGTAATCCATCATCGTCGATGGCACGTTGTGTGCGGCATCCGCGGCCATGTCGGTGGGCATGACGCCCGGCTGCACGACGTTCACGGTGATGTTCCGCGGGCCGAGGTCACGCGCGACGCCCTTGGCGTACCCGGCGATGGCGGCCTTACTGCCGGCGTAATCGGCGACCCCCGTGAAGGCCACACGGCTGGCGATGGCCGAACCGATGAAGACGATCCGGCCACCGTCGGCGATCACGCGGGAGGCGGCGCGCGTGACGGCCACGACTCCGAGCACATTGGTGTGCCAGAGGTGGTCCAGGTCCTTCCCCCGCAGCTGCGGGTCGTCCACCTTCTGCCCCTGGACGGTGATGGCGGCGTTGTTGATGAGGATGTCGAGCCGCCCGAAGTGGGAGATCACCGCGTCCACCAGCGGCCCCGCGGCGGTCAGGTCGGCCTGGTCGCTCTGGATGGCGATCGCTCGGCGGCCGAGCGCTTCGACGAGCCGCACGACATCGCCGGCTTTCTCGGCCGACGCCACGTAGCTGATGGCCACGTCGGCTCCGCGCTCGGCGAGCGCGACGGCCGTGGCCGCTCCCAACCCGCGGGCGCCTCCGGTCACGAGGGCGACCTTTCCGTTCAGTTCATCGGTCATGAGATTCCTTTGCTTGGTTGCTTGGTTGCTTGGTTGCTTGGTTGCTTATTGGTTGGTGCGCCGCCGGACCAGGCGGCAGCGATCCGAGGGAGGAGAAGTACGTCAGGGGGCCAGTTGGGTGAGCAGCGTCTCCGCATCGTGCATCGACGAAAGGTGGAGGAATCTCCCGTCTCGGATCGTGTACACGGCGAACTCCACGATCTCGAACGACCTGCCTGTGGGCTCCGCCCCGAGCCAGGTCTTGGACGGGGTGCCGGTATTGATCAGGCGCGCGGCGAGGCGTTCACCGTCCACGGCGATTTCCTGCGTGACCCAGTGCATGTCGGGAACGGCGTCGAGGATGCTGTTGAGCTGCTCCACGACTGCCTCTCGCGTGCTCGGCTCACCGTGAAGGGTGATGCGCTCGTGCACGAATTCGTCCATGCGATGCGCCTCGTGCGCATTGAGGACTGTGATGTAGCGGTGATAGAAGTTCCGAAGGTCGTCGGCGACCATGATGTCCTTTCCGGGGGCCACGGCGCCCGCCGGCTCAATGGGGAGCTACGAGAGCGTCAGTTTCGAACCGGGTTACGCGGGGGTCGGCGTTGCGGGCTGTGGCCGAAAACACGGCCGGCGACCGTGGCGTTGAAGGCGGCGATCGGTTCCACGAGCTCCGTGTACGGCTCGTCCTCGGGGCTTTTCAGCCCCCACCCCCGGCTGTAGTTCTCCGAATAAGAGCACCAGTGCCACCCGACGAGCCAGGGCTCGTCGACCACGGCCTCGAATGCGGCGATGTAGTCATCGGCCCGGGCGCGCTGGTCGGCGAGTCCGCTCGCGCGCTGAGGATTGTGCGCCGTGGCGCACCAGTTGCCGATGTCGGCGATGAGCACGGGCTTCCCGCTGCGTTCATGCCATCGGGCCAGGTCGTCTCGCATCCGCCTACGCCCTGCGCGGTCGGCATCCGGGAAGTACTGCACCGACAGGACGTCCACGTAGGGCGCCATGGCATCCAGCACGACATCGGGGATACCCACGTTGCCGTTGTACCGGTCTCCGAGAATCAGATGGTGCGGGTCGTACGCACGGATGGCGTCGTGGATGCTCTGGTAGTACCGCTTCGCGACCGCGGCCAGTGCGACCTCATCGCCCGGCTGCTGCCCGGGGAAGTACGCGCCGGTGGCATGCGTGCGCCACGATGGGATGTCGACGAAGAAGTAGCCCACCAGCAGCGGGTCATCGGCGTGGTCGGCCACGAGCGATCTGCCGATGTAGTCGCACCATTGCTCCCATTCCTTCGAGAAGACGTCCGGGAAGGCCGGGTGCAGGTTCCACTCCTCGAACGCGGCGACCGGCAGGGCGATGCAGTACGGCATGCCCGCGGTGGCGAAGTCGGCCCGTGCCCACTGCGGTGAGTGCCGGGCGTCATATGGTGCGTCGTAATCGTTGACCTTCACCTCTCCCAACGCGACGCATTCCGTCGTCCACCCGATCGTGTTGAACCCCCAGCTCGTCAGGTCGGAAACGACGCCTCGCGTGATCCACGACGCGCGCGACCCATACCGCTCCCGCCAGATGTCGAAATTGCTGAGGTACTTGAGGTTCGACTCATCCGCATGGTTGACCGCCAGGCTGAAGAACGGTTCACCCGCCAGGTCGGTGAATGCCCATCGCCCGTCGGTGTCGGCCAGCTGGAAGTACCGCGTCGTATCCGTGTGCTCGGGTGCCATCACGGTCACAGATTCGTGTTCCCGAGCGTCTCCTGCAGCTCGCGCGGCGCCGGACGCAACGGATCCCGTCCGTCCCAACCGTCGGCGGCGACGGCCAGTGACGACCAGAACTCGTTGAACATGGGGAAGGGACGGTGCACCTCGATCGTGTGCCCGAGGAGGGGCGCATCGAACAGCAGGGAGTCGTGCGGTCCGTTGGACGCTTCGAACAGCAACTCCAGCCCCATGTCTTCGAGACGGGCCCGCTCTGCGGCGAGGTCATCCGTGACGTAGGCGACGTGATTGATGCCGGTGGTTCGCTGGTACGCAGCACCGAGCGCGTCGGCCGGCTCGAGTCGATGCACCTCCTGCAGCTCGACGGAGACCCCACCCCACTGGCCGAAAGCCGCCGAGTGGTCCCAGATGATCGGCCCGCGCGCGTTGCGGAGCAGGGCGATGCGGATGTTGGGCATCAGGAAGAACGGACCGGCCCCTGCGGCGGCCGTGAGGAACTCCACCGTCTCCTCGATGCTCGCCACCGCGTATCCGATGTGGTGGACGGGCCGACCGAGGATGGCTCCGACCTGAGCTCTGTCGACGTCGATGGAGGAAGTCACGGCGGTGCTCCGTTTCACGGTTGATGCGGGCAGGACAGAGCCGACCGTCATGGCGGTCACAGGCTCTCGGGTAGCGCGGGGACGGGCTGGAGCGCGCCGGGCTGGCCGACGTCTCCGCCGTTGATGGCCTCCATGAGGACGCTTTCGGACAGGCGGTCACCGGCGATCTCACCGACCACGCGGCCGCCGAGGAAGACGAGCACGCGATCGCAGACCGCGGCCATCTCTTCGAGGTCGCTCGAGGTGTAGAGGACCACCTTGTCGCTGGCGGCCATCTGCGCGATGACCGCGTGCATCTCTTCCTTGGCCCCTACGTCCACGCCGCGCGATGGGTCGTCGAGCAGGATGACGGACGGATCGGCCTCCAGCCACTTGGCGAAGACGATCTTCTGCTGGTTGCCGCCCGACAGCGAGCCCGCCGCCTGCTCAGGCGTGGCCATCGCGATCTGGAGGGTCTGACGCCAATGCTCGGCCCTGCGTCGCATCGCCCCGCGCCCGAGGACGATCCCCATGCGCTTGAGCGGACCGCCGCGCACCGTGCTGATGTTCTCGGCGATCGACACGTCGAGCATGAGGCCGAGACGCTTTCGATCGGCCGGGATGTAGGCGATCCCGGCCTTCACGGCGCGGTTCATCGTCCGCGGCCAGGGACCACCGCCCGGAAGGGTGATGCGGCCCTGGCTGGGGCGTTGCAGTGCGAAGACGACATCGAGCACGCTCCGCGCACCGGATCCTTCCAGACCCGCCAGACCGACCACCTCACCGGGGCTGGCGACGAGATCGATCGGCTCGAGCATGCCCGTAACGGCGATGCCCTCGAGGATGAGGGGTCCCGCCGACGCCGACGCGCCGCTGAAAGCGGCGGAGCTTTGAGACTGCCTCTCCTGGACGGCCGTCTCGCCGAGCATCGCCTGCACGGCTTGTGAGATCGTCATCTCCTCCCGCGGCCGGCGCGGCACGACGACTTCTCCCGACCGCAGGATGGTGATGCGGTCGGCGACGGCGAAGACATCCTCGAGGAAGTGCGAGACGTACACGACGGCGACGCCCCGGTCCCGCAGATTGCGGACGACGCCGAGAAGCCGCTCCGTGTCGGCGGCCTGCAGGGCGGAGGTGGGTTCGTCGAGGATGAGAATCTTCGGGTCTTCCAACAGCGCACGCGCAATCTCGACGAGCTGCTGCTCCCCGAGGCGGAGAGTCCCGAGCGGGCGACTCACGTCCAGGTCCAGCCCGATCGCCTCGAGCACCGGGGCGGCCAGGCGGCGCATGGCCCCGCGGTCGATGGAGATGCCACCGGCGAGCGGTTCGCGGCCGAGGAAGAGGTTCTGCAGCACGTCGAGGTGCGGGAAGAGCGTCAGCTCCTGCGACACGATCGCCACGCCGCGGCGAGCAGCATCCCGGGTGTTCGAGAAGCTCACCGGCTCGCCGTCCAGTTCCAGCGTGCCCTCGTCGGGGTAGGCCGCTCCCACGAGGACTTTGATGAGGGTGGACTTTCCCGCTCCGTTGGCACCGAGCAGGGCGTGCACCTCGCCGGGGGCGATATCGAAATCGACGCCAGCGAGGGCCTTCACTCCACCGTAGGTCTTGTGTAGATCTCTGACCGTGTACATGAGGTCCTCGCTGACGTCGCTTCGATGATTCCGATTACTTCCAGGCGTCCGTGATCGGAGCAGCCTTGGGCATTCCGTCGGCGAACAGCTCGTCCACGAGCGGCTGGTAGAACGTCGCCGGGTCGTTCTCGCGCATGTCGACCTCATCCACATTGGCCGGCGTGAACAGCGAGCCACCGGTCGAAACGAATCCTTCCGGAAGCTCCTCGCCGCGGGCGGCCATGGTGAGCATGCGCGCGGTGGTGTAGCCCATCAGCCACGTGTTGGCGGACTGGACGGCGGTGACCAGGCCGTCCTCCAGACCCGCCACACCCTCGGCGGTGAGTTCCATGGCGCCGAGAGCGAAGTCGTATCCGCGCTCTTTCTTCAGGCGGTACAGGCTCTGGCCATCGGGCTCGCAGGTGCCGGCGGCAAGGATGGCGTCGGGTTCGGCCGTCAGCGCAGACGACCACCGGTCCTGGTTCTCCTTGACCGAGGGGGCGGTGACGACCGTCACGACGTTGGCGTTGGGCAGCAGTTCCTCGACGGCGTCGACGAAACCCGCCAGCCGCAGGGCGACGGTTCCGGTCGTGTCGGCCGTGCACGGGCCGAGAAGCACGGTGCCGGTGCTGGATTCCGGAAGGCCCGCCTCCTTGATGGTCGCCTCCATGAGCGCCTTCGACTGGCCGCGGTCGTTGTAGCCGACCGTCGTCTTGACAGCGGCGGCGGCGGCGTCCTCCTCCGCGGAGGTGGGGCGCTCACTGAACGCGATGACCTTGCCGTCCAGCTGCTCGGCGGCATCCTTCATCGTGCGCACCCACAGGTCGGGGGGCTGCGGGGTGAAGCCGACCGCATCCGGCTGAGTCGCGAGAAGGTCGCGGATCTGCTTCTGGGCGATCTCAGCGTCGTAGGCGGGCGGTCCGGTGACGGTCAGGTCGACGTTGCCATCCTCCGCACCGAAGTCCTTCGCCCCTTGCATCTCCTCCTGGTAGTACTTCGCGGCCGTGTGCAGCACCGTCATAGCGACGACGACTTCCCCGTCGCCTCCGCCCGAGCCGGCCTCCGACCCGTTGTCGCTGGCGCAGCCGGCGAGGCCGGCGGTGAGCGTCAGAGCGGCAAGGCCGGCGAGAGTGCGCGTCGTCCTACCGAAGTTGTTCCTATTCATGCGTCTGAGTTCTCCTTTGACTCGTTCGTGCGTGATCTGGGGGAAGGCGTGTCGCCGATCAGCGGCGCCGTGCGTCGCGGCGACGCCGGAGCACCGCATCCGAGCAGACGGCGATGACCACCACGGCGCCCGTGACGAAGCTCGTCCAGTTCGGGTCGACGCGGAAGAAGACCATGCCGCTGTTGATCACCGCGACGATCAGTGCTCCGATGAGGGCTCCGGGCACGGTGCCTGTGCCTCCGCTGATCGCCGTTCCACCGATGATGGCCGCCGCGATCACCTGCATCTCGAAGCCCACCCCGACCGACGGGTCGGCGCCCTGGTAGTACGCCAGGCTCAGGATGCCGGCGACTCCGGCGAGACCGCCGGTGAGCATGAGCGCGTACAGCCGGATGCGCCGCGTGGGGATCCCGGAGAACTCCGCCGCCTGGTAGTTCGAGCCGCTGGCGCGAACCATGGCGCCGAAGCGCGTCTTCTTAAAGATGAAGGTGAGGATGACGCCGAGGAGGAGCGCCGCCCACGCCGCGGCGGGCAGCCCCAGCACGTTCTCGCCGAGCACGCTGAAAAAGCTCGAATCCAGCGGCAACCCCGTGGCGGGGCTTCCCCCGGTGATCACCTGGACCAGACCGCGATACGCCGTGAACGTGCCCAGCGTGATGATGATCACCGGCACGCGGAAGATGTTCGCGAGGAGGCCGTTGATCGCGCCCAGACCGATCGCGACCACAATGGCCAGTCCCGCCGCGATCCACGGGTCGATCGACGTCATCCACTCCGCCGCGAGGATGATCGCCACGGCGTAGGTGCCGCCGACGGACAGGTCGATCTCGGTCATCGCCAGCAGGAACACCATCCCGTAGGCGGTGATTGCGACGAGGCACGCGGTGCGGAGCGTGGCCAGCAGGACGTCCTCATCGAGGAAGCGGGGCTGAAACGCACCGATGATCAGGACCAGCGCCAGCAGGGCGAGCAGCGGACCGAGCTCGTCGAACGACAAGAGCCGGCGCAGCGTCGTCTGCTGTCGGTCACGGCCGAAGGGCGCGTCGGTGCGGACAGTCGGCAACGTGTCGGTCGGTGCCGCTGTAGTACCTCGAGTCTGATCCATCTCTCCCTCGATCTCGTACGCCGTTGTTACGAGCGGGTCCCACTCATGACTTCATAGTATACGAATCCCCTATGAGTCGTCAAAGCGGGGTTCATATACTCCAAGCGGTTAGTACACCTATAAGCTCCATGATATCCGGGCGTGCATTCTTCGCACCTGACGTGAAAGTGATTGTGGCATGCATAACATTTCTGATCGCGACGGCGCGGTTGGCGGCGGCCTCGACGACCTCTCGAGCGACTCTCCTCACGAGACCGTGAGCGGTGTGTCCGTCTTCCATGTCGGCTTGACAGTGAGCGACCTGGACGCGGCGATCGACTTCTTCACCTCCTGCTTCGGGATGGAACTCGTCCACGTGCAGGTGCAGGACAACGCCTACTCGCGTCTTCTCGTCGGCGAGCCCGAGGCTCGATTCCGGATCGCTCAGTTGCGTTTCACGGATGGCCCGCGGCCCAGGAGCGGCCACGTCGTCGAGCTCATCTCCTATGACGAGCCCGAACTCGCGCCGCTCGCCCTGCGGAACCCCCAGCCCGGCGCGATGCATCTGGCTTTTCTCGTGCCCGACATCCGTCCGGTCTTCGCCCGCGTCACGGCGCGGGGCGCGATCCCCCTTTCGGAGCCTGTCGCGATCACCGCGGGGATAAATGCCGGCGGCTGGGCGTGCTACCTGAGGGGCCCCGATGGCATCACCATCGAACTCCTGCAGCGCCCATCCGCGCGCGCCGAGAGCCGCACGGTCTGAGGCGGGGAGGGGACGCCGCATGGGTGATGCGACAGCCCCGAAGACGGGCGCGGAGAAGACCGTCTCCGCTGGGGCAGAGGCTGACCACGATGAATGAATTTCTCGTGCGCATGGAGGTGCAGATCCCCGAGTGGGTCTCGCCATCCGAGGTGCACCATCTCCGGCGGCGAGTTCGCGAGTCCCTCGCCGCGCTGGCGGGGCAGGGCTCCCTGCTGCGCGTGTGGGGCGTACCGAGTCGCTGGGTCACCTGGGGGTTGTGGCGCGCGAGGAACACGGCGGAACTGGATGCGATCTTGGCGACTCTGCCGCTGCGCTCCTTCACCGAGATCACCGTGCATGAGACGGAACGGCATCCCGCCGACGCCGGCACCGAGGTGGAAGCTTCTCGCCCCGTCCACCCCGCTGTCACGGCGGAGCGCTGAGCGCAAGCGCCCGTCCTGGTCAGCGCTGAGCCAGGGCCACGTCGTGCCGGTCTCGGGCCAGGGCCGGCCTGTCGACGCCGGGCGCGGCTGCGGCGAGCATCATGAGCTTCTCGGCATCGCAGTAACAGCGGACCCGGGCGAATGGCTGCGTGTTTCCCATGAGGAGCAATAACGTTCTGCGGCTCGGACCTACTCCGGCCGTCACTGAGCCGGGCGCAGACCCCGAGGAGGTGGGCAACCGCTTCCGGGTGCTCACCTCCTCGGGCTGCGGGAGATCAGCTCTTGCCGATGCGCAGGCTGGTGATCAGCACGGCACCCACGAGGACGGCGATCGCACCCACGACGAAGGGCCCGCTGGCCGCCACGTTGTCTACGAGGAGGCCGCCGACCACACCGCCGACCGCCACTGAGACGTTGGAGGTCGTGACGATGAGGCCACCCACCTGCTCGAGGCGCGTCGGTTCCGCGCGCGCACCCCAGGTGAGCATCGCGGTCGGCGTGCCCCCGAACCCGATCCCCCACAGCACCGCACCGATGAACAGCCCGAGCGTCGATCCACCCAGCACCAGGGCCACGAGGAGTCCGAGACCGATCAGGGCCGGGAACAGGAGCACCGCGACACGCAGAGCGCGATCCGCCAGCGGTCCGGCCAGTGCCGCACCGACCAGGTTGGCGACACCGAAGATGCCCAGGAGCAGGGCGAGACCGCCGGCGTCGATTCCGGAGATGAACTCGGCCGCGGGGCGGATGTAGGTGAACCCACTGAAGTGGCCGCCGAAGATCAGGAGCATCGCGAGGAGCCCGGCGAGCATCGTGCCCGAACGCAGCACCCGACCGAGAGCACGAAGACCGTGACTCTGAGCAGGCGTCACGTGCGGAAGGCTCACCAACTGGGCGATGAGAGCGACAGCCGACACGACCGCGGCGAGCATGAACGAGCCGCGCCATCCCCAGAACTCGCCTAGCCACGCCCCGAGCGGAACCGCGATGACGGTGGCGAGCGCGACACCGGTGTTGATGATCGTCAGCGCGCGGCCCAGGTGGTCGGCACTCACGAGGTGAGCGGCCACGGCCGTGGCCAGTGCCCAGAATCCACCGAACGCCACGCCGAGGAGAATCCTCGACAGCATCACGAGTTCGAAGTTGGGCGCGATGGCCACCAGAAGGTCGGAGACGATTGCGAGAGCCGTCAGCACGATCATCACGCGGCGGCGATCGGCGCGCGGCAGGATCGCCGGGAGCAACAGAGCCGTCAACGCTGCGGCGAGGGCCGTCACCGTGACCATCTGCCCGGCGGTGCCCGTGGTGATTCCGAGGTCGTCGCTGATGCGGGGCAGCACGCTCGCCGGCAGGAACTCCGCCATGACGAACGAGAAGATCGCGACGCCGAGTGCGACGACGCCGCCCCACGCTGGCTTGTGCGGAGTCGACCGCTCGGTCGACAAGTTTGCGGTGGTCAACTTCTTCTCCTGAGTGTGAATAGGGTGGCGCGGGTTGCTGCCATCCACCGCTCGAACCGCACCCGGACGGGTTCGATTCCGCGGGAGAGGGGCCCTACTGAACCCCCGGGTACACGGGGAGCTGGTTGAGCCCGGGAGGCGCTCGTAGCTTGTCTTCTGCCCCACCCGGGCACGGAAACAGAAGAAGAAGGAAGCAACATGTCTGACATCGAGACCATGCGTCGCTGGTACGAGCGCTATATCGCGGACCTCAACGCCCACAAGTTCGACGGCATGGATGAGTTCATCAATGACACCACGACGCTGAACGGCGTACCGGCGACCCGTGATGTGCTCCTCACCGTGCAGAAGGCCGACGTGGAGGCGGTTCCCGACCTCCATTGGGAACTGCACGAACTGCTGTTCGACGGTGACCGTCTCGCCGCGCGCCTCACCAACACGGGCACTCCCGTAACGGAGTGGCTCGGCGTCCCGGCGACGGGAAAGTCGTTCTCCATCACGGAGTACGCCATCTACGAGGTGCGTGACGGCCGCTTCATCCACATGACGGCGCTCCACGACGCCGGCACCATGAAGCGGCAGCTCGCGGCCTGACAGCCGGAACCGGCATCGACGACCATGACCGTCACACTCATCACCGGCGGAGCTCGCGGCATCGGCCTCGAAACCGCCAAGCAGCTTCTGGGTGTGGGCCACACCGTTTACATCGGCGATCGCGACATCGCGGCGGGGGAAAGGGCAGCGGCCGACATCGGTGCGCGGTTCGTCCCGCTCGATGTCACCGACGACGCATCGGTGAACGCCGCCATCGCTACGATCTCGGCGGCCGAACCGCGCCTGGACGTCTTGGTGAACAACGCGGGGATCCACGGCGACGGGGTTGTCGATGCCGCCACGGCCCTCCGGGTCTTCGACACCAACGCGGTGGGCTGGGTGCGCGTGACGGAGGCGGCTCTGCCTCTCCTCCGTGCGTCCGCCCACCCCACCGTCGTCACTGTCTCCAGCAGCGCGGGGTCGTTCTGGGCGGTCACCAACCCGGAGCGACCGGAGTACGCGGTCGCACTGCCGTTGTACTCCGCATCCAAATCGGCCATCACGATGCTGACGGTGCAGTACGCGAAGGCCTATCCCGAGATCAAGTTCAACGCCGTGGAACCCGGCACGACCGCCACGGAGATGACGGCCGCCCTGCAGGTCGACGGGAGACCGGCTGCCGAAAGCGCGCGCGTTGTCGTCCGACTGGCGACCCTCGCTCCCGACGGCCCCACAGGGACCTTGCAGGACGACCACGGCATCTTGCCCTGGTAGTCAGCGGACACGCGTGAACCTGACGGAAACGCCCGGGAGAGAATCTCTTCCGGGCGTTTTCGCGTCGACTCACCGCGCGACGTGGTCAGACGGACGGGGAGACTTGTCTCTCCGACCATGCCTGTTGCAGCGCATCCGCCATGAGCTGGGTGGGCTGCACGCCGGCCACCCCGTACCGGCCGTCGATCACGAAGAAGGGGACGCTCGTGATCCCGTAGGCTCCGGCAGCCGCTTCGTCGGCGTGGACAGCGTCCACATACTCCCCCGCTTCGATGGACCGGACGGCGTCCGCGCGATCCAGGCCGAGTTCGTCGGCGATCTGCCCGAGCGTCTCGACGTCGGAGACGTTGCGACCCTGCGAGAAGTAGGCGACGAACAGCGCCTCCTCCGCCTCGGGCTGCTTCCCGCGCGCCTTGGCGTAGTGGATCAACTGGTGGGCCAGAGACGTGTTGGTGAGCAGGGCGGTGTCGAAGTTGATGTCGAGCCCGATGCTCCGGCCGCGCACCGTGACGCGCGCCAGAAGCGCGGTGGCCTCGCTCTCGCTCATCCCCTTGCTCTCGACGTTGAAGTCGAAGACCGACTGCGTCGGCCCGATCGGGAGGTCCGGCTGGAGCTCGAAGCTGTGGAACTCGACCTCGACCGCCCGGCCCTCGCCGAAGCCGGCGGCCTCGAACGAGCGAACCGCCTCCTCGAGACGACGCTTGCCGATGTAGCACCACGGGCACATCACGTCGGCCCAGACATCCACTTTTACTCGGCGATTGCCGCGCGATGCGGCGGTGAGTGAACTCACTTCTGTTCCTCTCAACGGACGATGCGTTGTGCGCGCTGCAGGTTTCGGACGAGGTCCTCGCGGCTCTGCCCATCCACGATGTGGCGCCACATCGGTGTGCCGGGGGAACTGCGCCAGGACTCGCTCAGCGGGCTGTCGTCGACGGCATCGAAACCGAGGTCGTCGTAGAAGCGCGTCAGGAGCTCGACGGCTTCCGGGTAATCGCTCGAGACGACCAGCGCCTTCCGGTCCGGGGCGCCGGCAGGCCGGGCCAGCCGCACGATGGCCGGCAGCGCGTCGCTGGGTACGCGGATCTGGAAACGCTCGTGGAACTGGATGTGACTGAACGCCTTGACGACCATCGATCGAGGCAGCTGCTCCTGACGCAACTCATGGATCGTCTTGAGGCCCGCGTCCACCTCCGGGTAGTTGCCGTCGCGCCAGACCATGTAGTTGTTGTTGTCGATGACGACCTTCCCTGCGAGTTCCTCGACCGGAAGGATGTCATTTGGCGTGTACGGGAAGGCCAGGAACGCGAAGTCCCCAGCGGCGGCGGCTTCTGCCGCGGTGGCGGCACGCGCCTGGGGGCCGAGCTCGGCGACGAGACCTCTGAGGGTCTGGGGTCCGCGCGAGTTGGCGATGACGACGTCATAGCCCGCCCTGATGGCGACGCGGGCGAGCGTGCTTCCCGCCTGGCCCGCGCCGAGAATTCCGATGGTCGTCATGGGTTCTCCTGGCGCCGGGCACGCAGAACCGCGCCCAGCGGGTTGTTCGGGTCGGTCATGGTACGAAAGTACGGCCCCCGCGGGGCAGTGGCTCCCCGGAGAGGGGGCCCTGTCTCCCCCCTGGATCCATCCGTAGGGCTTACGTAGTTGCACGGATGATCGGTTCGCCGCTGCGGGGGTGAATGGATGAGTGCTTCCCCCGGCTGATCTTCCTCCCCTTGCCCGCGCCCGCGCTCCGCGAAAGCGGGTGCGCACGGCCATCGCTGTCGCCGGCGCCGTCGTGGCCATCTCGTTGACAACCATGCCGGTGCCGGCCTTCGCGCTCACCCCCATCGGGCCGGCCGCGGCATCGGCGTCGGCCGAGGACGTGCCGTTTTACGTGGTCCAACCCGCCGTCAACGGCGAGCCGGAGTTCCTCTTCGCCATCGCTCAGCGTTTCCTGGGCGACGGAGAACGGTTCCGGGAGATCTTCGCCCTGAACGAGGGCCGCGTGCAGCCGGACGGCCTGGCGATGACCGACCCGGCCGTGCTGAACCCCGGATGGATCCTGCAGATGCCGCCCGACGCACGTGGCGACGGACTTCAGATGGGACCTCCGATCTCGGATTTCCAGCCGGACAGCCCACTCCCCCCAGCGACGTCCGAGGGGACGAATCCCGGCGGCGGTACGGATGCGGGCGAATCGATCCCGGCCGAGCGGCCCGGAGCGGCAGCATCCGACGCAGCCGTTGCTCCCGCCACTGTCGCCCTCATCGGGGGCCTCATCGCGGCCGCGCTCGTGGCGCTCGCCGCCGCCGCCTTCCTCGTGCTGCGGATGCGCCGTCGCCGGACGTCCGCCGCACGGGGCGTCACACTTCGGGCAGACCGTTCGTCTTCGTGGATCGTGGACAGTGCCTTGAAGATCCTCGTGGCCGCCTGCGCGCGCGAGGGCGTGCGCTTCCCGGGGCTGTACATGGTGACCGTGGACGACGGAGCCGTCCACCTCCTCCTGACCGCGCCCGCCGCCACCGCACCCATCGGGTGGACCGCCTCGGCCGACGGGCGAACGTGGACCACGTCGCTCGCGCACCTCCAGTCGCAGCCCGTCCCACCGGGCACCGATTCATCCTTCTCGCGCCTGGTCTCCCTGGGCATGACCGCGTCCGGAGGCGTGCTCCTGGACTTCTCGCGCGCCGGCGGGCCGGTCAGCATCGACGGGCCCGCCGCAGAGGTCGACGAGGTGATCGACGCGTGGGTCGCCGAGCTCACCACGAGCCCCTGGTCCGACCCCAATCAGCGGGTCGTCAGGGCCGGCGGACGCGAGGAGAACGCAGAGCGGAGCGTGGATTCCCTGCTCGCCCGACTCGAACAGGAGGGCAGCGGCATCGTCGTGCTGGAGAGCACCCCATCCCGCGCGCAGGCGGAGGTCTTGCGGAGCCTCTTCGGCTCTCCCGACTTCTCCTGGGTGGTGCTCGTCAAAGGCGGCTTCAGCGCAGCGCTATGGCGCTTCACCGTGCGCGACGGCCTGCTCACCAGCGGCTTGCTCCCCGACGTGCGCTACGCGGCAACGCGCAGCGCTCCCGAGCCGGCCCGCTCCTGATCCCCCCGACGGCCGGCCCCAGTCCGGCCCTGAAGAAAGAAGGCACACCATGGCCAACCTGAACGTCACGTACGACGAGATGAGGGATGCATCCACCCGTCTCAAGGCCGGTGAAGAGGAGATCAACGCGCGCCTCGCCCAGCTCAAGAGCCTCGTCGACAGCCTGGTCTCCGGAGGGTACGTCACCGACAAGTCATCGGTGGCCTTCGATCGGGGCTATTCCGAATTCACCGACGGTGCGAAGAAGACCATCTCCGGCCTGGACGGGATGAGCACCTACCTGACGAAGGCGGCCGAGCTGCTCCAGCAGACCGATAACGACCTCGCCAACGCCCTGCAGAAGAAGTAACCCCTTCCCCACCGCGGTTCCGCGCCCCCGGGCGCGGAACCGCGGTGCGTTCACCCGGAGCATCCCCCCATGCGCATCACCGCCACCCTTCGCGACCTCGATCGCCGTGCTCGCGACTTCCTCGTCGAGGTCGATGGCGACGCTTCCGTCCGCGACGTCCTTCGCCGAATGGGCGCCGACAGTGCCGCGGCCGCCGCGGGCGACGAGTCGGTCGTCATCGACGGGCGCTGGGTGGACCCGGCCCAGTCCCTGCAAGAGGCCGGGGTCCGCCAGGGTGCGATGATCACCGTCTCCCGAGAACCCGACGGCATGTCGCCCGTGGGCGACACCGGCCTCGTGGACATCGGACTGGCCGGGGGGCGGGGCAGCGGAAGGGTCGTGCGGCTCGGACCGGGTCGGCATGGGATCGGCGGGTCCCGCGCGCGCGGCGCCTATCTGCCGGGGCTGCCCGAGGCGGCACTGATCGTCGAGGTGGATGTGCGGATGCGGGTGCGGGTGCGCGCGGCCGGCGTCGGCGTGCGCGCCGCCCTCGGCGAGCGGATGCTGGACGACGATTTCGTCGACTGGCCATCGGGGACCGACATCCGCATCGGCGACCGGCTCGTGCAGTATCGACCTGCCACTCTCACCGACGCGGTCCTGGAGCCCTCGGAGGACGGAGCCGTGCGGGAGTTCCACCGCCCGCCTCGAGTGCGCTTCTCCGAGCCCGAGTCGACGTTCACGATCCCGTCGGCCCCGGCCGCGCAGAGCCGGAGTTCGTGGCCCTGGGTCGCCGCTTTCCTGCCGCTGGTGGGAGCCGTCGTCACCGCGGTGGCCTTCGGTTCGCCGATGTTCCTCCTCATCGCCGCGCTGACCCCGGTCGTCGCCTTCACCAACGCGTTCGTCGCCCGGCGGCAGGGACGCCGCACCCATGCCGAGCGGGCTGCCGACCATGCGGCGCTCGTCGCGCAGATCGAGTCCGATATCGAGCTGCGCCGTGCCGGAGAGCGCGCCGCCCTGCTCGAGACGGCGCCCAGCGCGGCCGACCTGTGGCCGATCGCCACGCGTCCGGCCGCACAGCTGTGGGCGAGGCGGCCCGGCGACGACGACCACCTCCTGATCCGCCTGGGCACCGCCGATATCGCCAGCCGGGTGGTCGTGGAGGACATGCGGGAGCCGCTCGAGCACCGCCGACGGCTTCCCGCGACGCTGCGCGATGTGCCCGCGACGATCCCCCTGGCGGTGTCGGGCGTCGTCGGCCTGGCGGGTTCGGCCGCAGGGGTGCGGTCGACCGCCGGATGGATCATCGCGCAGCTCGCCGTCCTGCAGAGCCCCCGCGACCTTCAGTTGTACGTGCTGACGGCAGGCGACCGGGAGCCGGACTGGGGCTGGACGGCGTGGCTTCCGCACGCGGTGCCGGCCCTCGGTCAGGACGCCCGCGCACTCATCGGCAACGACGCCGACACGATTGGCCGACGGGTCGCCGAGCTCGCGCAACTGGTCGCATCCCGCCAGGCGCAGGCGGCCGGCTCCTTCGGGAAGCCGGTTCGATTCACTCCGGATGTCCTCGTGGTGTGGGACGGCGCACGCCGGCTGCGCAGCTACCCAGGCGTGGCGGGCGTGCTGCGTGACGGCCCCAGCGTCGGGATCTACAGCGTCTGCGTGGACGATGACGAGCGCTCCCTGCCCGAAGAATGCACGGCCGTCGTCGCCATCGGATCCGACGCACGCGCGGTCATCCGGCGGTCATCCTTCCAGGCGGTGCGCGAAGTACGCCTCGACGGGATCGACCGCGACTGGTTCGAGGAGGTCGCTCGCGCGCTCGCATCCTTGCGCGACCCCGGCGACGAGGACGACGCGATTCCCGACGCCGCCCGGCTCACCGAGGTGATGGGTCTGGAACCCGTCCAATCGACCGACCTGCTGCGGCGGTGGTCGGGGGGCGCGCGCAGCACCCGCGCGGTCGTGGGCGTGTCACTGGACGGCCCCTTCTCCCTCGACCTGTCCGTCGACGGCCCGCACGGCCTCGTCGCCGGGACGACGGGGTCGGGCAAGTCCGAACTCCTCCAGTCGCTCGTGGCGAGCCTGGCCGTGAGCAACCGTCCGGACGGGATCAACTTCGTGCTGGTGGACTACAAGGGCGGCGCCGCATTCAAAGACGCCGTCCGGCTCCCCCACACCGTGGGGATGGTCACCGATCTCGACGCCCACCTGGTCGAGCGCGCCCTGACCTCCCTCGGGGCGGAACTCACCCGGCGCGAACACCTGCTCGCCGGCGTCGGAGCGAAGGACATCGAGGACTACATCGCCGACGGCCGCACCGACCCGCACCGCCCGCCCATGCCGCGGCTGCTCATCGTCATCGACGAGTTCGCCTCGATGGCCCGCGAACTCCCCGACTTCGTCACCGGCCTGGTCAACATCGCGCAGCGCGGACGCTCCCTCGGCATCCATCTCATCCTCGCGACCCAGCGGCCCGCCGGAGTGGTGTCGGCCGAGATCCGGGCCAACACCAACCTGCGCATCTCGCTGCGGGTCACCGACACCGCCGACAGCACCGATGTGATCAACGCGCCGGATGCGGCACGCATCCCCGCATCGCTGCCGGGGCGCGCCTACGTGCGCCTGGGCCACTCCTCCCTCATCCCGTTCCAGACCGCCCGGGTGGGCGGCCGCAGCCTCGGCGCCGGCGCCGCGCACCGGGCCGCGCCGTTCGTCGTCGAAGTGGGGTGGGACAGCGCCGGCTACCCCCTCCCGGCGCCGCCACGCACCGAGACCGAGGACGGCGAGAGCACCGACCTCTCCCGCCTCGTGGATGCGGCGAGAGACGCTGCCGAAGAGCTGGCACTGCCCCCGAACCATTCGCCCTGGCTCCCCGCGCTGCCCACCTCCGTCCTCCGAGCCGACCTGTCCGTCGGCGAGGCCGCGGCCGGCCGCACGGGCGGCGCTCGTCTGCCCGCCGTACCGTGGGCCCTCGCCGACCTGCCCGCACAGCAGGCGCAGCACCCTGTGAGCATCGATTTCGCCGACTTCGGCCATCTCTTCCTCGCCGGATCGGCCCGCAGTGGCCGATCCCAGGCGCTGCGTTCGATCGCGGGAGGCATCGCCGAACGCATCTCCAGCGCCGACGTGCACCTGTTCGGCGTGGATATGGGCAACGGCGCACTGCTTCCGCTGAGCCGCCTGCCGCACACGGGCGCCGTCGTCCAGCGCTCCGAGCGTGAGCGCATCACGCGCCTCTTCGATCGGCTGCAGGCCGAACTCACCCGCCGCCAGGATCTGCTGGGACGACTGGGAGTCGCCGACATCGGGGAGCAGCGCGCCCAGGCCGACGAGGCCGATCGACTGCCGCACCTGGTCCTGCTCGTCGACCGGTGGGAGAGCTTCATCAGCACGTTCGGCGACGCCGACGGCGGCGCTCTCGTGGAGACCGTGCTGGGGTTCCTGCGCGAAGGAGCCGGCGCGGGCCTGCATGTGGTCCTCGCCGGCGACCGCTCGCTGCTGTCAGGCCGGATCAGCGTTCTCACCGAGGACAAGTGGATGCTCCGCATGGCCGATCGCACGGATTACAGCCTGGGCGGCGTCAGCCCACGCGCGGTGCCGGAGGCGATGCCGGAAGGCCGCATGATCCGCGCCGGCTCCGGCCGTGAGGCGCAGGTCGCGCTCCTGGCGGCCGATGTCAGCGCCACGGGACAGGCGGTCGCGCTGACGGAGATCGCCATGCGAGCCCGCGAGCGCGACCGCGGCGTGCCGCGCGCTTCGCAGCCGCTGCGGATCGATCTGCTGCCCAGCTCGCTCACGTGGGAGGAGGCGACGTCCTACCCCCGCACCGAGCTGCACGCCGCCATGTGGTCGATGGTCGGCGTCGGCGGCGACGACCTCGCCGCAGTGGGACCGGACCTGGGCGGCGGCGCGCCGACCTTCCTCGTCGCGGGTCCGCCGCGCTCGGGACGGAGCAACGTGCTGGCCGTGATGACGCGCTCCCTCCTGGAAGGCGGGAGCGATGTCGTGCTGGTGTGTCCGCGCCGCTCCCCGCTCCCGGCGATGTTCGCGGACACCCCCGGCGTGCGCCGCATCTTCGAGCACGCCGAGGTCGAAGAATCCGAGCTCTCCGACGCACTCGCCCCCGGCGAGCGCCCCGTCGTCCTCGTCGTCGACGACGGAGAGAACACCCGTGACATGCCGGCCAAAGACTTCCTCCGCGCCTGGATCCGCGAGGCGGCGGGCGGGGACCGCGGGATCATCCTCGGGGGGAACGCGGCCGAGGTGGGCAGTGGGTTCTCCGGATGGCAGGTCGACATCCGCAACAACCAGCGCGGGGCGCTCCTCAGCCCCCGCACCATCCTCGACGGCGACCTTCTGGGCGTGCGGCTGCCCCGCTCCCTCACCGCTGCGCCGGTGGCGCCGGGCCGGGCCGTCGTGCACCTGGGGGGCGGGATGCTGCAGACCGTCCAGGTACCCCGCCTCCTGGACTGACCCTTCCGACCCGTAGAAAGGCACCATCATGGCCAATCTCATCGTCGATGGCACTCTCGACGACACCAACCGCGACCTCAAAGCGATCCGCGAGGAGTTCACCAACGCGGGCAAGAACGCCGACCAGAACGCCGGCATCTGGGGCCAGCGCGACGTGAGCCGCGCCATGGATGAATTCGCCGACAACTGGCGGGTGCACCGCGACAAGATCATGGAACGCCTGGGCAAGTTCAGCGACCGCGTCGATCAGGCGTGCAGCGTATGGAGCGACGCGGACAAGCAGCTGGCCAGCAGCATCGAGACCGAGGTGTCCCGTGGCTGAGCGTCCAGGGCCGTGGGACCTGCTGGGACGGGACGGCGACCCGGTCGTCGCGGATGTCGTGGCCATCGACGAGCGCGTGTCGTATTTCCGCTCCCTCGCGGAGTCGATGCGGGAGCAGGGCGACCGTCTCGCGCGGATCGCATCCGGCGAGTCACTCAGGGGCGCCTACGCCGACGAGCTGCGCGGCTCCGCCGAGCAGGTGTCCAAGGATCTGACCCAGGTGGTGGGCCGTTACGAAGCGGTGGTCACCGCGCTCACCCGGTTCCGTCCGGCCGTGGATGTGGCGCTGAGGGGATCCAGCGCCGCGCTGGACGACGCGATCGACGCGAGCGGGGCCTCCCGGCAGGCGGAGTCGGTGCCGGAGACCGTCGCCCAACCGGGTGCCGACCTGACGCCGGAGCAGGAGCAGGCGAACGCCGACCGGACAGCGGCGGTGGAGGCCGCTGCGGGCCGGGTCGCGGCCGCGAAGGCGAAGCTGAACGACGTGCTCGCACGGTTCGACGAAGCCGGCGCAGAGGCCGCGCGCGTGGTGCGCGGCGGGTTCGACGACGGACTCAAGGACAGCTGGGTCGACCGCTTCGTGGCGGGGTTCAAGAAGTTCTTGAAGATCCTCGTGAAGGTGCTCACGTACATCGGGATGGCGTTGGCCGTGCTCGCCGTGATCATTCCCGGGGTGGGCCCCCTCATCCTCGCCGGGGCGGTCATCGGCGCAGTGGCCCTGGTCGCCGAGGTCGCGCTCACGCTGATGGGCGACGGGTCGTGGCTGGACCTCGGGCTGGCGATCGCGGGCATACTGACCTTCGGCGCCGCGAAGGCGTTCGCGCCGGCGGTGAAGTCGGCGTTCGGTCCCGCGATGCAGTCGATCCGCGGGGCGGGGCGCGGTGTCCGACCCTCCACGAACCCATCGAGAGGTGCCCCGGATCAGAGGCGGATCGCGGACAACAACCCACGGCCCAACGAGCACATAACCTCCATCCGCGACCGCACCTTCTGCGGCGACCCGATCGACGTCGCCACGGGTGCGGTGGCACTGGAGCAGGAGGATGTGTCGTTGCCGGGCGTGCTGCCACTGGTGATCACCCGCACGCACCTCTCCTCCTACCGCGCAGGCCGCGTGTTCGGACCCACGTGGGCGTCGACACTGGACGAGCGCATCGAGGTCGAGGCGGATGGGCTGCACCTGGCGCTGGCCGACGGGACCCTCTTGCGCTACCCCGTTCCGGCGGCCGGCGAATCGGTGCTCCCCGATACCGGCCCGTACCTGGCGTTGCGCAGGGCGGGCGCCGGCTTCCTCATCGGGGATCCGCAGTCCGACGTGATCCGCTACTTCGCCGGCGGTACCGACGACGTCACGCTCCCGTTGCGCGCGATCCTGGACGGCGCCGGCAACCGCCTCATCCTGCATCTCGAGAACGGAATGCCGGTGGCGATGGAGCATTCCGGCGGTTACCGGGTCGAGATCGACACCACCGACGACCTGGTCACCGCCTTGCGCGTCGCCGGTTCGCCGACTCCGCTCGCGGAATATCGCTACGACTCCGAGCGGAGACTCGTTCAGGTCGTCGGCGCGCTCGGCACACCGCAGACGTTCTCCTACGACGACGAAGGCAGACTCGTGCGGTGGGAGGACGTCAACGGCCGCTGGTACCGCTACCTGTACGACGCCGAAGGTCGTTGCGTCCGCGCGGAAGGCGCCGGCGGCTACCTGACCACCGAGCTGGCGTACGACACCGAGCGCCGCGTCACCACGGTCACCGACTCGCTCGGCGGCGCCACGCGCTACCGGCTCGACGAGTGGATGCGGGTCATCGGCCGATCCGACCCCCTGGGCGGTGCCTCGAGCGCGGAGCGGGACTCGTTCGGGCGGGTGCTGGCCGAGACGGACGAGCTCGGCAACGTCACCCGCTGGGACTACGACATGATCGGCAACATCACCGCGGTGACGCGCGCCGACGGCAGCAGAATCCTCACCGAGTACACCGCGGCCGGCCGCCCTGCAGTGGTGGAGGGGCCGGACGGCGCGCAGTGGCACTACGAGTACGACGAGAACGGAAGTCTCGTCCGCGCCGTTGATCCCACCGGGGCGGCCACCGCCTACACCTACGACGCGGCCACGGGCGCCGTGAACTCCGTGACCGATCCCCTCGGCGCCGTGACCTTGATCCGCTCCGACACCGCCGGTCTCCCGCTCATCGTCGTCGAGCCGGACGGGGGCGAATGGCGCTACACGTATGACGGGCTCGGGAACGCCACGAGTGCGACCGATCCGCTCGGGAACACCACCCTGATGGTGCGCGACGTCACCGGCGACCCCCTGGAGGTTCGCGACGCTGACGGCGCCCTCGAACGGTTCGCGGCGAGCGCCCGCGGGAGCTTCGAGGAGCGCACCGATCAGCGCGGCAGTGTCTGGCGCACCGACTATGCGCACTTCGACCTTCCGGTCGGCGACCGCGGCCCCGACGGGGGCATCCGCACCTACGGCTACGACACCGAGTTGCGGATGACCTCGATCACGGATGAGCGCGGCCTGACCTGGCAGTACGAGTTCGACGGCGCCGGGCGGCTGGTGGCCGAGACCGACTACAACGGCCGCGTCCTGCGCTACGGCTACGACGCTGCCGGGCAACTGGTGCGCCGCACCAATGGCGCCGGGCAGACCATCACTCTCGAACGCGACCGCCTGGGACGGGTCATCCGGCGGAGCAGCGAGGATGAGGTCGCGGTCTTCGCCTACGACGCCGCCGACCGGATGGTGTCGGCGACCAACGAGCACTGCGAAGTCCGGTTCACCTACGACCCGCTCGGGCGCGTGGTGTCCGAGTCGATCAACGGACGCGTCCTCACGTCGGTTTTCGACGCCCTCGGCCGTCGCATCAGCCGCCGGACGCCCACGGGAGCAGAGTCGGTCGTCTCCTACGGCACAACCGGGAGGCCTATGGAGATCAGCACCGGCGGGCGCTCGCTGCGATTCGGCTACGACGCGGCCGGCAACGAACGGACGCGGGCGTTGGTCGGGGACGCCGGCCCGGTGGCCGAAGTTCGCCAGGACTGGACGCCCACGGGGCAGTTGGCGGCGCAGACGGTTCTGCGCGGCACTGACACCCTCCAGCGGCGGGAATTCCGCTACCTGCCCGACGGCCTCCTCGCTGGCGTGGAGGACATGATCTCCGGGGCGCGCACGCTGGAGGTCGACGCTCGCGGACGCGTCCGCTCCGTGCTCGGCGACGAGTGGCGCGAACGCTACGACTACGACCCCGCCGGCGCGGTCACCACCGCCGCGGTGTCCGCTGCGCCGGAGGCAGCCGGTCCCCGCCGCTACAGCGGGAGCGTGCTGACCGCCGCGGGCTCAACCACCTACACGCACGACGGAGAGGGGCGCGTCCTCACCCGCGAACGTGATGGGCAGCGCTGGACCTACGCGTGGAGCGCGGAGAGCCGACTCATCGGCGTTCGAACGCCCGACGGCACCGAGTGGCGCTACCGCTACGACCCCCTCGGTAGGCGAATCGCGAAACAGCGACTGGATGCCGCCACGGGCGCGGTCGTCGATGACGTCGGGTTCGCGTGGGACGGGCAACTTCTCGCGGAACAGATCGACACGGCGCCGGGCCGGTCGACGGTGGCCACGATGTGGGATTACACCTCCGACGCGGAGCTTCCGCTCACGCAGATCGAGCGTTCCCTCGATGCGCCGGGCGACGTCCGCTTCCACGCCATCGTGTCGGACCAGATCGGCGCGCCCGCCGAACTACTCGCCGACACCGGGGCGCTGACGGGACGCCTGCGCACCACGTTGTGGGGCGCGACCACCTCCGTCAGCGAGGGCGCCACCACACCGCTGCGATTCCCGGGCCAGTACTACGACGCCGAGACAGGCCTGCACTACAACCGGCACCGCTACTACGATCCCGAGACCGGCCGCTACCTCTCCCACGACCCGCTGGGCCTCACGCCGGCGCCGGACTCGCTGGCCTACGTCGACAACCCGACCGCGATGATCGACCCCCTCGGCCTCGCCGCGGATCGGGCCACACCGTGCGCGGTGCCCAGCAGCCGCGTTTCCCCGTACGGCAATGGGCGCCCGGGGCCGTCTACGCGCACCCGGAAGTACCCCGAAAGCACCTACGGCGACAAGGACGCCGAGCGCAAGCGCCTCAACACGGAGCACCGCTTCACCATTCATGGCAAACGCACGCACCAGTCCGAGCACGTCGCGGGATACGACGTCTTGGCGGACAACGGGAGGAAGAAGCTCCCACGCTCGGACGCGGCGAGTAAGCCACTCGAGAACAACGCCTACGCCTATTACGAGGACTTCGCCAGCCACCGATTCCACCCCGGAACCGGAAGCGGCAAAAAGGTGCACGAATCCGGCTTCACCAGCGGCAACGTCCGGCAGACCCCGAACACCACGCCTGACGACGCACTGGGATACGACAGCCGGGTCGGGTCCTATCGCAACGCGCAGCGCAACGCGATCGAGGAGAACGATCCGAGCACAGCAACGCAGCTCAACCAGCTCGGATACGCCCACGACCCGCGTTTCCGGAACCCGCAGGGCGCCGGTGCGCAGCAGCAACTGACCATTGCCGACGACTCTTACCACAAGATGGTCGACGATATGCGGGACGGCGGTCAAGGCATCCGGTACAACGCTGAGCCCGGCGCCGCGACCCCCCCGGGCGGACAACGAGTGCCGGGGACGGACCAGGTGACGACGCGACCCGCCGACAAATGGGATGCGGCGGAGATGCACGCCGCACGCGACGCGGCGCGGACAGGCGAGTGGCCGACGTCACCGGATTACGGCCGCTTGTACAAGGATCCCACCCCCGCCGACTGGGACGCGCTCGAACGCGGGGAATTCGATCGCCCGGGGCCGACCAGCCCGGGCGGTGCGATGGACATGGGCGTGTGAGGGCTGACATGAACCAGAAAGACGAGGCTCGGGCAGCCGGGCTGCTCGTCGGGCTCGCCCTCGGCGACGGATGGTCGCGAGCCACCGAGGTCGCGCTCTGCGTCGCCGACGCGGCCGCGACGGGCCTTCCACTGGACGACGCGCGGGCGGTGGACCGTCTGCGACGGAATCTGCGCGAACGGCACGACCTCACCCAGGGCGACGTCGTCGACCAGAGGTCCCGCGACACCACCCTCTCGGCCGCGGCGGTGGTGGCCCTCGCCCACCGCGGCGACCCCGACCCGCAGCGTAACGCGGCCCTGCGTGCCGTACTCGACACACTCGGAACGCCTCCGGCGCACCGAGGAGGGCTCTCTGAATGGGCGGACGCAGTCACACACCTGCTCGCCACGGGGGATGTGGGCGCCGACATGGTGTCGGAGGGCGCATCGCCGGCCCCGGATCAGGCGATCGCGCACGCTCTGCAGACGGCGAGCATGGAGGGCGCTACCGCGCGAGAAAGAGCGCTGATCGCACTATCGCCGCGGTGGGTCGCGATGCAGATCGTGCCGGCGGCAACCGGAGCACTTGTCGGCGCGATGTTCGGGGTGGGCGCGCTCCCCGAGGCCCGCGCCGCTCGCCTCTCCGGGTGGCCGGGGACCGACAGTCGTGCGCTCTTGCGGGTGGCGTCCGCCGTTGCCGCACCGCGCGAGCGTGGCGTTTCCGGCACCGACGTGCCCGTGGGCCGCGGGCGGACAGTCGGGGACGAACCCTCCCCCGCGGCGTCCGCCGGTGGGAGCGGTTATCGCGTGAGACGCGTCGCGCTGACCGCGCTCGACACGGAGACGACGCGATGACCATGGAGAGATCGCTCTGGGCGGTGAGGGTTCATCGCATCCCGCCGGCGTGGCGCGCCGGTGAGGGGGCCGGTGAGTTCGTCGCCACCGCGCTGCCCGGTGGAGAGCAGACGGCCGTCATCACCGTGCGGGAGGCCGAGAACGCGAATCCGGACTACCTGCTCGAGCGGTACGGCGCTCGAGCAGCGGGACCTCTCGGGCGGCCCGTGGTGCAGAGCCTGCCCGACCTGCTCGCCGACGGCGTCTCGATCGTGTCCTTCCCGCAGGCGCAGGACGGCGCGCTGTACGCGCGCATCGATCTGGTGCGTCGCGCCTGGAATCTCGACGTCGTGGTCTCAGCCCCAGGCGTCGCCATCGAGAACGCCCATGCGCTGTTCTCCGACATGTTGGACCTCCTGTGGGAAGTCCGTCCGGAAGGAACCCCGTGACCGCGTATGACATCGTTCAGATCCCCGGATGGGAGAACCTGTCCCTGCGGGCAGCCGACGCGGCCGAGCTCGACCGCCGCCTGAACGAACTCGCCCACGACGCGGTGCCCGACGAGGTTCCGCGCGACACGGCGACTCCGTTCCGGGCAGAACTCCGCAAGCACCTCGTGCGGCTCGTTGACCGCGCGCGCTCGGCGGGGGCGGGGGTGCTGTGCCTGCCGACCCAGCGCATGGGCGAGGTGGCCGTGCCCGCCTCGTACACCGTGTCGGAGTGGCACGACCCGGATGCGGGGACGGTCACACCCGACGAGGTGCTCGCCGCGCTGAGCGCCGACAGCGCGGCAGCGGCCTCCGTCGTCGACATCGACGGACAGCCGGCGCTGCGCGAGGAGGACATCGAACCTCCCGACCCGGAGGCCGACCCCCTCTCCACCTATGCGGGGCGGCGCGTGACCTACACGATCTCCGCGCCCGACACCGGGGGGGCGTGGCTCGTGTTCTCCTTCGTCACCATCGGCGACGGCCGCGCGGACGGCCCGCTCGCCGAGGTACTGGTCGAACTTTTCGACGCGCAGATGGGCACGATCCGGTGGCGGTGATCCCTCTCCACAGGACAGGTCGCGTCCAGAGCCGCGGGCCTCTCACGCTCGTAGACTGGTCGGCGATGGGCCTGGACGGACGTACCGAGGATCTCGCCGCGGTGATCACCCGGGCGGAGCACTATCTCCGAGCATCCCGCCACGGCGAGGCCGCTGCCCTCATCCAGAGCACCAACCCTGCAGAGCTGCCGCTTCCCCTCCTCGACCGCGCCCTGCCCGTGCTTCTCATGGCCGTGAGCGTCGACGCGGGCGAGTTCGAAGCGCGTCGCGTTCTGGAGACGATCGCCACCGGCTCGGGCAACCCAGCCGCGGAGAGCATCGTCGATACGTACCGTGCGGAAGCGGCCAACGACCCGGAAGAGCGGATCCTGCTGGCCGAGTCCGCACTCGAACGACTGGATGAGGCGGCTCCGGTATCCCGGCACCGCGCGCTGTCGGCCGTGGTCACGGCGAAAATCGACCTGGGCAGGGGACTCGACGAAGAGCTGCTGGACCAGATGCTGGCTCAGGAGTCCTCCGTCGACCTCCTCGCACCCGTTGACAGCGCGCTGGCGCACCGCGGCTTCTACGCCTACCAGGTAGGAGAGCTCGATCAGTCGCGTACGGCGCTGCGCACGCTGGCACGCCAGGCGCACGATGCGGATCAGCCGTTCATCGAGAGGATCTTCCGCACCCACCTCGCGACCGTCGACGTCTACGCCGGCCGGCTCGGAACCGCCCACAGGGCGCTCGAGACCGACAGCACCGACCCCCTCTTCCCGGCAGAGGCGCGCGCGCGGGGCCTCGTCGCCATCCGCGTCGGTGACGAGGATGCGCTCCAAGCGGTGCTTCTCGAGCCGACGCTGCAAGGCTCGGAGGCCGTCGGGGAGTTCTCCCGGGCCGCGCTGACCGGGCTGGCCGCCGCAATGCGCGAAGACTGGCGCGAAGCGCACGTGCAGTTGGGGCGCGCGAGGGAGATGGCGGAGAGACTCGGGCTTCACGAGCCCGGTCGACGCCTGTGGATCGACTTCGATCTCGCCCACGCCTCGGCCGAGCTCGGCGACACGGTCGAAGCCACGCGGATCGCCGACCGCCTCGACGATCTCGCACGGGACGAACGGCCGCTTCTCACGGGCGTCGCTGAGCGCATCCGCGGGGTCATCGAGGCGTCCGTCTCCCGGTTGGAGGCGTCAGCGGCGATCCTCGCCGGCGCGGGATTCCCCGACCAGCACGCCCTGACGCTGCTGGCCCTCGGGCGCGCCCATACCGCGGCGGGACACGCAGCTCAGGCCCGACGCGCCCTCGAGCGGGCTGAGGTGCTGGTGCGGCGCACGGGGGATGTGGCGATCGGCAAGCTCATCGCGACAGCGCTCGCATCCGCGTCGTCCGACGGGCGCCTGGCGGTCCTGACCGCTCGCGAGCGCGAGGTCGCACGTGCTGCTGCGGCGGGCGCTTCCAGCCGCGAGATCGCGACTGCCGGGTTCACCAGCCGGCGCACGGTGGAGTCCCAGCTGTCGTCGGTGTACCGCAAGCTCGGCATCCGCTCACGCGCGCAACTGGCCGCTCTGCTGGCCGATGGCACGCGCGGCGGCCTGCACGACGCCGGCCACCGGGACCACTAGGCCCCCGGTCGCGGCTAGCCCGCCACGCCCGTGCGTCGGTGTGCCCGGCCACCGAAGTGCAGGTAGGTCGGTTCAGCGCCTGCGCCGGCGGGATCGAAGAACACGGCGAGAAGAGGTTCGTCGGAGATGGGGAGCTTGAGGAGGAACGAGTCATCCCGCGCCACCGGCTCCAGGGGCAGGTCGACCATCGGCGGCCAGCCCTGGTCTTGCGCGACCCCGTGCGAGGGCGTCACGGTGGCCCGCAGGCGGCCCTCCTCGTCCGCGGAGATCTGGAAGCTCAGCCCCTCCCGCTCGTAGGTGCCGGTGTATCGGTCGGGCTGGGTCACCCGCTCGTCGTCGAGCGCTGCAGGGTCGGGGCGCGGGCCCACGCCCAGGCGGCGCCCGAACAACCAGCCGGCGAGCTCGCGGTACATCCCCAGCGCGCTTTCCACGTTGGTCTGCAGGCAGAATCCGAAGCGCTGCTCGGGGGCCACGCGCATGAAGGCGTTCTGTCCGATGGAGTTGCCGTCATGGCCGATGACACGGACATCACCCCACTGGTCCAGGATCCAGCCCAGGCCCCAGCCCTGCCCGAGCACGGAGTCGTCAACCAGCTCGACCTGCTGCTCGAGCATGCTCGCGGCCAGAGCCCCGTCCAGCAGCCGGGCGCCGTCGGGCGCCACCCCGCCGTCCAGATGCATCCTGGCGAACGCGAGCACGTCGCCGGCGGATGCCACGACGGCCGAGCCCATCGGCCCGAACGCGCGCCACAGTCCCCACGTCGGGCTCACCACCGGCGTCGAGGGATCGTTCGGGTCGGGCACGTGTCCCACGGCGGTGGGGTGGACGATCGCCTCGTCCGCGAACGACACGGTGTGCTCGAGTCCGAGCGGCGTGAAGATCCGATCGCGCAGCGCCTGCTCGAAGGTCGTTCCCATGAGGACTTCCACGATCCGCCCGAGGATCGAGTAACCGCTGTTGCTGTAGCTCCAGATCGCACCGGGGGCGGCGATCTGCGGCAGGTCGGCGCATCCGGCGACGTAGGCGGCGAGCGCGTCGTCGCCGCGGCCGGTGTCGGTGAAGTGATCGCCGTCGAAGCCGCTGGTGTGGGTGAGGAGGTCGCGCGGAGTCACTTGGTCGCGGGCTCGCTGGTCTGCCACCTCGAAGTCCGGCAGGTAGGTGCGGATGGGGGCGTCCAGGTCGAGCCTGCCTTCCTCCACCAGCATCATGATGAGCGTCGCGGTGTAGAGCTTGCCGATCGAGCCGGGAAGGAAGAGCGAGTCGGCGGTCACGGCGAGCCCCGTGCGCACGCTGAGCACGCCCGCAGCGACCTCGGTCACCGTGTCGCCGTCCAGCACCGCCAGCTGCGCGCCGGGGACGTTGTGCTTCGTGATCAGCTCGGTGAGCTTCTGTTCCAGTTCCTGTGACGCGAACATTTCGGCTCCTCATGGGTAGACCTACAGTGTAGGTACAGCATACCTACACTGTAGGTGTCCCTGTCAACGACGTTATGCTCATCCGGTGGCGGCACTGACGCGAGAGCGGATCCTGGACTGCGCGGTCGCCATGGCCGATCGCGAGGGATTGGACGCGGTGACCCTGCGCCGGATCGCCGGCGAACTCGGTGTGCACGTCACGTCGCTCTACAACCACGTGGAGACCCGGGACGCCATCACCGACGGGATCGTCGATTCGCTGCTGGAGCGAGCACACCTGCCCGCGACGCCCGTGCACTGGGAGGAGTGGGTCCGCACGTTCTTCTCGGCGATGAGCGATCTGGCCACCCAGCATCCGGGCGCCTTCGCGGCACTATCGCGCCGGCCGGTGCAGGGTGTGCGCGCTGCCGCCTCGTTCGAGGCCGCCATGGCCGCCTTCGCCGCTGCAGGGCTTTCCCCCGGGGATGCCTACAGCGCGGTCAAGGCAGCGGTGTTCCCCGCGCTGATGGTGGGCGCCGAGCGCAGCATGCTGGCCCGGGGGGAGCTCCCGGAAACGGGGATGGAAGACCTCCCACCGGAGAACTTCCCCCAGTTTCACGCGCTCAAGGACTACGACCCCACCCTGGCGTGGTCGTTCAGTCTCGAGACCCTTGTGGCGGGCCTCCGGGAGCGGATCGCCCAATACGGCGCCGCCCAGCAAGGCAGCGCCGAAGAGACTGGATGAGACGCGGCTGAGGGGACGTCAGTCGGAGTGCCCGCTGTGATCGCGGGTGTCCGGTTCCGCACGAAGGACGTCGGCGACTTCCTCCTCCGGCCGCGGCGCGATGGTCTCGTCAAGCTCCAACTCGGGAACGGCCGGCTCATCCGACGCCGGAATGCGCTGCTCGGACGAGTGCTCGCTGGGGGAAGACATGGCGGATCCTTTGGTCGACGACATCCACAGCGTAGGCCGTTGAGCGCCGGAACCCGACCAGCCCGGGCCCGGCCCTGCTCAACGAGCGCGAGTCGCCCTCCTGTCTCGCGATCACGCGGAGGGCGATCGGGGCACGAACCGGATCACCGGCAGGAGCCGGACTGCGTTCGCCTGGTACTGGCCAAAGGACGGCGCCATCCGAACGAAGCGAGCGAACGCCCTCTCCCTTTCGGTGCCGCTGAGTTCCTGCGCGGTCACGGGCACCTCGCTGATGCCGTCGGCCTCGGCGACCTCGATCAGGGTGCGCGGATGCGCGCGGAGATTCCCGACCCAGGCAGGGTCGCTCGGAGCTCCCATGGCCGAGCCGACCACCATCCACGTCCCGCCGTCTCGCACCGACATCGCGGGGTTGATGCGGGCGAGGCCGGTGCGCACACCCCGATGATGGATCAGCACCAGCCGGTCGCCCCAGGCTCCCACAACGCCGTTGCTCTGCCGGAAATGAGCGATGACCCGCTCGTTGAATTCGGACATGTCGATTCCTTCCGCGTCAGGTCATGACCGTGACGCCTTGCCGGTTTCCTTTCCGGATGAGGGTCAGCTGCCCGCCGGAGTCTCGGCGGAGCGGGGGTAATCCGTGTACCCGGCACTGCCCCCGCCGTACGCCTTGCTGAGATCGGGAAGAGCGATCTCAGCGCCCTGGGCCAGCCGCTCGACCAGGTCGGGGTTGGCGATGAAGAGGCGCGCGAACGACACGAGGTCCGCTGCCCCGTCGGCGACCAGCTCGACGCGCTGCGGATGTGTCAGCGGGTCGGCTGCGGCGGAGTTGAGGATGAGGACGCCGTCCCAGAGCTCGCGCACCGTGGCGGTGAAACTCGGGTCTCCCGCCTCGACGAGGTGCAGGAACGCCAGGTTCAGCGCGCGCAGGCTCGTGACCAGCGCCGGATACACGTCGCGGTAGTCGGTCTCGACGGTGTCGCCCAGGCCGTTGTTGGGGGAGATTCGGAGACCCGTGCGGTCGGAACCGATCGCCTTCGAGACCGCGCGGGCGATCTCGACGGTCAGGCGGATGCGGTTCTCCACGCTGCCGCCCCACCGGTCGCTGCGCTGATTGGCGTTCGGGGCCAGGAACTGGTGCAGGAGGTATCCGTTGGCGCCGTGGATCTCGACGCCGTCGAAGCCGGCGGCGACGGCGTTGCGAGCGGCGGCGACGAAGTCCTCGATCGTGTCCTGGATGTCGTCCTCGCTCAGGGCCACCGGCACCACGTAGTCCTTCTTCCCTGCGGGAGTGAAGATCTGGCCCGCGGCCTTCACCGCGGACGGGCCGACGGGGACGAGACCCTTGTTGCCGACAGCATCCGTGGTGGCCGGATGTCCGATGCGGCCGGTGTGCATGAGCTGAGCCACGATGACACCGCCTTCCGCGTGAACGCGGTCGGTGACGGCGCGCCACGACGCGACCTGCTCGGGAGAATGCAGCCCCGGGGTATCGGGGTACCCCTGCCCGACGGCGCTGGGTTGGATGCCCTCGGTGATGATGAGCCCGGCACCGGCGCGCTGCGCGTAGTACTCGGCCATGTCGTTCGTGGCCGTGGTTCCGACGGCGCGGCTGCGGGTCATGGGTGCCATCGCGATGCGGTTGCGCAGCTGAAGGCGGCCGACCGTGACCGGCTCGAACGCGGAAACGGTCTGCGTGCCGGAATCTGACGTGGTCATTGTTCTCCTTTTCGCGACCCGAGGGCAGGGCCGTTACTTGTTCGAACAACGTATACGCCCGCGCATTCCTTGTTTGAGCAACTTTTTATGCGGGGGGCCGCGATGCGGCTTTCGAAGCGGCGTCAGCGATGGGGTGTGCGCAAGGTCGTCACCCCCCCGTCCACGTCCAGGATGGTTCCCGTCGTCGAGGCGCTCATCGGCGACGCGAGGTAGAGCACCGCGTTGGCCGTCTCTTCGGCGGAGATCAGCCGGCGAATGGGGTTGCGACCGTGGAGCGAACGCTTTTCCGCTGCGGGGTCTGCGGCGCCGACGAGGAGCTTGTCGAGGAATGGCGTGTCCACGGTGCCGGGGCAGACGGCGTTCACACGGATTCGGTCGGAGATCAGGTCCACCGCGAGGGCCAGGGTGAGCGAGATCACAGCGCCCTTGCTTGCGCTGTAGAGCACGCGATTCGGAAGTCCGTTGCGTGCCGCGACTGACGACATGTTCACGATCGCGCCGTGACGCGAGCGTCTGAGGAACGGCAGGCTCGCTCGCGTGGTCCGAGCCATGCCGGTGACGTTGACATCCAGGAGGTGCGCCCACTCCTCGTCGCCGTTGTCCTCGACCGAACCGGTGGCGACGATTCCGGCGTTGTTGATCAGGACGTCGATGCCCCCGAGACTCCGCGCGGCGCGTTCGACGCCGGCTCGGACAGCGCCGTCGTCGGTCACGTCGGCGCCGATCGCGAGAACGTGGTCGGGCACACCGGAGCAGTCGACGTCCAGCGCGGCGACCTCGGCGCCCCGACGGCGCAGGTCTTCCACGACGGCGAGTCCGATTCCGGATGCTCCGCCCGTCACGATCGCTCTGATCCCGTTGAAGTCGC
The DNA here is from genome assembly GCF_057197625.1 of Microbacterium sp. Z6_144. NCBI lineage: Bacteria > Bacillati > Actinomycetota > Actinomycetes > Micrococcales > Microbacteriaceae > Microbacterium > Microbacterium sp. Z6_144. The sequence goes on along the minus strand of NZ_JBXVPT010000001.1, from coordinate 455,543 downwards.
CGCCGTGCCCTCGCTCACCCTCGGGCCGCGCGGCGGATGAGGCGCTCGTCATGATTGCAGGGGCTGCCCCGAGCGCTCCCGCATGACCAGGACAGCGGGGATAGCGACGATCGCAAGCGCGATGAGGTAGAAGGCACCTACCAGGGTGCTTCCCGTGACGGCTCCCAGCCAGATAAGCAGATACGGCGCGGATCCGCCGAAAACCGCCACGGCCATGTTGTAGGTGATTCCGTGACCAGTGACCCTCACGTTGGTGGGGAAGAGCTCGCTGAGCGCGGGGTTCGTCACGCCGGCGTACCCCCCGATGGGGACGCTGAGCAGGATCAGCCCGACAACGATCAAGCCGAACTGTCCGGTCGAGATCAACAGGAAGCAGGGAAGTGCCAGCAGGAGCTGGCCGACGGCAGCGGTGATGAGCACGGGTTTCCGGCCGACCTTGTCGGAGAGCCACGCGGCGACGACCTCTGCGAGGATGGCGCAGGCGACGGCGATGACGGCTGGTGCCAGCGCCTGGAATCCCGTCAGATTCAGGCTCGCCGTCGCGAAGCTCGGCAGATACCCGGCGAGCATGTAGAACGAGGCGGCGTTGAGCGACGTGAGGAAGAATGCGATCGCCAGCAGCCGCCATTGTGCCCGGCCCGTGAGGGCGGTCTTCAGCGGGTTCTCCGAGCGCCGGCTTTCCTTCGCGAGGGCTTTGAAGTAGGGCGTTTCATCGAGCCGGCGACGGATATAGAGGCCGATGATGCCCAGCGGCAGCGCGATGAGGAGGGGAATCCGCCATCCCCACTCGACCATCTGCTCGGGCGTGAGGGTGAGCAGCATGATGCTCGGGACGACGGTGCCGAGGAGGGTGCCGAAGCCGGCACCCACCGTGATCATCCCCACGTTGAACCCCCGGCGGTTGGCCGGGGAGTGTTCCGCGACGAACGAGACGGCGCCGGAGACCTCGCCCCCGGCCGACACGCCCTGCAGGAAACGCAGGACGATGAGCACGATGGGGGCGAAGATCCCGATCGCCGCGTACCCCGGCGTCAGCCCCATCACGGCGGTGAAGACGCTCATGAGGATGATCGTGAACGCGAGGGTCTTCTTCCGGCCGATCCGGTCTCCGAGGGCACCCCAGAAGAATCCGCCGATGGGCCGCGCGAAGAAGGCGACCGCGAAGACGGCGAGTGTGGAGAGGAGGGCGGTTGTCGGGTCGCTGGTGGGGAAGAACACCACTGCGAGCGTGCTGGCCAGCACGCCATACGTGGAGAACTCGTAGAACTCGACGACGGAACCGACGGCCCCGCCGAGGACCGTTCGTCGGACGGCGCGGCGCGTGGCTGGAGTGAGTGTGCTGGTTTCGAGAGTGTGGATCTCGGCTTCGATGGACATGCATGACCTCTCTGTCGATGCGTGCGGGCTCCGTGTCCGTTGACACTGCCGCGGTGTTCGGGTCGTCCCCCGTCAGCGTTCGCTGAGGAGAGTGGTGATGCGGTGGACCTGCTGGCGTGTGCGTGCATCGTCGAGGTCTCCGAAGGCGGCTCGACGTTTGAGAAGAACGGTTCTGATGGCGGTGAGGACCTCCCGCTCGCGGACCATCGCGGTGATCCTGTAGGTCAGCACGCCGTTCGAGGGATCGGGACCGTCGGCGAGCTCGAGCACTTCGCTCGTGGCCATGAGGCTGTCGCCGGCCACGATCGGGGTGGGCGTTCGTACGTTGGTGCAGGAGACTTCGGCCAGTGCGTGCTCGCTCATGTCCTCACTGGTCAAGCCGACCGCGATCGCGAGAGCGACGGGCGCGCTCAGCGGTAGCTGCTGGAAGCTGCCGTCGAAATAGTCGGCGAGGGAGGCGCGGTTGAAGTGTGTCTGGGCCGTGTTCATGGTGAGCAACGACAGGATCTCGTTGTCCGACTCCGTGACCGTGTGCCCTCTGCGATGGTGGACCACTTCGGCCACTGCGAAGTCTTCGAAATAACGCTCACTGGCCATGGCGGCTCCTCACGAGGCTGGTTCGTCGGAATCTCACGACTTCCCGGTCACCGTCGTCGCCGATGGTCTCCCACTCGACGACTCCCCAGCCCGGCCGCGACGAGGACGGTCGCCGCGAGATGACCCGGCTTCCGGCGCTCAGTGTGGTGCCGACGTGGACGGGCTCGGCGAAGACGACGTCGTCCGCCCCGAGGAAGGGGCCACCCGACTCCGACAGGTCCTCTACCGACAGGCCGATGACGATACCCAGCACGAGATAGGGGCTGACCGGGAGCACGGCATGACCCGCGGATCGCGCGATCTCCGCGTTGAAATAACGGGGTTCGTAGAGATGCGTGAGTGTGGCGAAGAGGATTGCGTCGGCTGTCGTGACCGTGCGTCCCCAGTGGTGGACGAAGACGCGGCCCGGCTCGAAGTCCTCGTAGTACGAGATCGCGCTCATCCCTGGATTCCCATCTCTGCCAGGACGTCGGTCCGCAGCGCCAGCAAGGACGCCTTGCCGCTGGCCAGCTTCGGGATGCTCGCGTCGTCGCGGAAAAGGACGTGCGCGGGCGTGTTGTAGCCGGCCGAGTGCTCTCGGACGAATTTCTTCAGTTCGGCCGGCTGGGTGCTCTCCCCTTCGAAGAGCTCGACGACGGCGGCGATGGCCTCACCCTTTTCCGCATCCGGCACACTCACGACGAATGCCTGGCGCACCGCGGGGTGGCGCTGGATGACAGATTCCACTTCGCGCGGGGATACGCTCACGCCGCCCACCTTGATGAGGTCCTTCAACCGGGAGTGGTAGTGCAGCGCCCCCGACGCATCGATGCGGACCAGATCACCCGTGCGGAAGAATCCCTGCGCGGTGAAGGCTTGTCGCGTGGCCTCAGGGTCGTCGAGGTAGCCGGGACTGAGGGGGCCCCGTACGAGCAGATGTCCGACCTCTCCACCGGGCACTTCGCTCTCCGTCTCCGCGTCGACGACCCGGAATTCCCACCCGGGGAGGGCGGTGCCGTCCATTCCCAGACGGACATCCACCGCGTCCGTCGCCGACGACATCGCGCAGAGACCGTGGCACTCGCTCAGCCCGTAGATGCCGCAGATCTCCGTGACGCCGAGATCCTCGATGGCCAGACGCTTGTCCTCCCGCGAGTACCCCGTCAGCCCTTTCCGCAGCGCCAGACGCCTGGGCCGCTCTCGCTGGGCCTTGATCAGCGCCCGCGTCATGTTCCCGAGCCCGTAGTACGCCGTCGCGTTCGTGCGCTCCATCGTGTCGAGGGCCTGGTCGGCGTCGAACGCCTCCTCCAGGACGAGCGCCGTGCCGTGCGTCCAGCAGGCGGCGATCGCGTTGGCGGCGGCGAACGCGTAGAAGAGAGGAACAACCAGCCACAGACGGTCCTCGGCGTTGAGCCCCTGCCGCTCCCCGATCCAGTAGTCGTTGCGGACGGTGTAGTCGTGTCTGGTGATGACGCCTTTGGGCTGTGCCGTGCTTCCAGAGGTGAACAGGATGAAGAGGTCGCTGTCGCCGTCGACGGCCCGCTCTCGCTCGGCCAGCGCGGCAGCTTCCACGGCGTCCCCGCGTCGGAGGAACTCCGTCAGAGGAAGCGATGCGGCGGGCCCCCGCTCCCCCATTGCCACGGTCAACCGCACGGACGAGCGGTGAGGGAGGATCTCCTCGAGCATGGCTGTGAAGTCCTGGTTGCGGAGCCGGTCGGCTGCGAGAATCGCCACCGACTTCGAGCGATCGATCGCCGATGCGAGCTCGTCGGACTTGTGCCAGGTGTTGAGTGCGGTCACCACTGCCCCGATCCGCGCTGCAGCGAAGGAGGCCAGCAGCCACTCGGGACGGTTGGGTGCGAGCACCGCGACGCGCTCACCCGGCCGGATGTCGGCGGCCATCAGGGCCCGGGCCCATTCATCCACGGCGGCATCGAACTCGCGGAAGGTGAACTCGCGGTCTTCGAAGATGACCGCCGGCCGGTCGGGCCAAGCCGATGCGGCGTCGCGGAGCATCCCCCCGAACGTGGTCGCAAGCTTCGGTTCCATGATCCGTCCGTCCGCGTTGTCAGAGTCCCAGAGAGAAGGAGAGTGCAAGACCTCGACGCTCCACGTCGAGGGCGACCACGCGGCCTCCCTTGGCCAACGTCACCACGAGCTGGTCCAGATCCGTCCCGGCGAAGCAGAGGTTCGTCGGCATGGAGCCCCCACCGAAGTGGAGGCTTTCAACGAAGGCGCCGTCGGCGTCGTAAATGTCGACGGCGCCCGAAGACGTCCCCGCGACCAGGACCTCCCCGTCCGCGGTGATGGCCAGGCCGTCAGGGTAACCGTGGTCCATGGTGATCGTGCCGATCTCCTCGAGGGGACCGTCGCCGAGGGCGAAATGACGAACTCTTCCGTAGCGCGTTTCCGCGACGTACAGGGACCGGCCGCCCGGACCGAAGGCGAGCCCATTCGGATACCCGTCAGTCACCAGCTGTGTCTCGAGCTGCGCTGTGCGCGGATCCCACGCCTGCACGCGGCCATTGCGCTTGTTCGAACCGTGCGGGTCGCCGTTCGGCTCAGTGAACCACAGCCTCCCGTCGGGGCCGATGGCGCAGTCGTTCGGCGCGCCGGTGGAGACGACCAGGGGTTGCTGAAGCGCTCCTTGGCTGACCATCTGGATTCCGGCGATGCGGGGCGTCACACTCGCTCGCGGGGGCATGTGGACGCGCCCATTCTGTGCGATCCAGATCGTCCCCGTTTCCGGGTCGACGGCAAGGCCGTTCGGTCCGCCCCCGACCTCGGGCCCGGGGGAAGCGCCCGTGCCGTCGAGACCGACTCGGTAGAGCTGGGCCCGGGTGATACTCGTGACGATGACCGCGTCCCCGGTCCAGATCGGACCCTCTGTGAAGCCGATGTCGGATGCCAGTGGGCGCATCGCCGCCCCTTTACGGCCGGATCCGAGAGACGTCGTCGTCATGTCTGATATTTGATCAAATATCAGACATGGTGTCAAGAGGGCAGACGCGCGCGCCATAGCCCCTCCCGAGCGAGCCGCTCGATCACGAGGTCAGCCTCGACCTCCAAGTGGCGGCGCGTGAGGCCGGCTGCCCGTTCCGGGTCCCGGAGCTCGAGCGCCCGGATCAGCTCCGAGTGCGCCGCCGCCGCGTCCACATCGCGCGGCGAGATGGCGGTGAACAGGCTGCGCGGGAGGTTGTGGGAGAGCTGCTGCAGGATGGCGCGCAGCCGCCGCGTCCCCCCGACCCGGTTGATGAGCTGATGAAACCGCCAGTGCAGATCGTAGAGCCGCCCGGGGTCTTCCTCCACCGACATCTCGTTGTGCAGGCGGCGCAGTTCTGCGAGGTCCTCCTCCGTCATCTCCGTCGCCGCGCGCGAGGCCGCCAAGCCGTGGACCAGTCCGCAGACCGTGTAGTGGTCTCGAAGGTCTTCGGGCGTGAACACGGCAACGAAGGTTCCCCGATGCTGCTCCGTATAGACGAGGCCGTCGGCTTCCAGGGCGATCAGGGCCTCACGCACGGGCAGCCTGCTGATGCCCAGCTGCTCCGCGATCGCGTCCTGGGGAATCTTCTGGCCCCCGGCCAGGCTGCCGCTGAAGATGAGTTCGCGAATCTCGTCCGCCACGCGTTCGGACGTACTCGCCCGCTTCACGCGACGGCGCTCAGTCACGGTCACTCATCGTCTGGGACCGACCCTTCCTGTGTCGCGGCGTCGTCCCGGAGGACGAGGGCGACCTCGACTTCGAGAAGATGGTTCTCCCCGCGCACAAGCGCCCCGGACAGCGTCACATCCACGGTGTCCCCCGTTCCGCGCCGCACGTCCATGACCTCGACCTCTGCATGGACGACATCCTCCGGCATGGCGGGACGAAGGAACTTTACGGAATTGAGAGCCCTCGCGGCAACGATCGGCTGTCCGTGCAGAACGTCATCGGCCACCAGAGACTGGTAGACCGCCAGCGTGTACAGCCCGCTTGCGATGATGCCCCCAAACCTCGTTTTGCCCGCGGCTTCCTCATCGACATGTGCGGGGAGCGGATCCCACGCTCGGGCGAAGGCCATCATCTCGTCCCGCGGCATTGCGCGCTCGCGAGTCTGCCACCGTGCGCCCACGGTGGTGATCGGCTCCACACGTGACGCCGGCAAGCCGCTCATTTCGCAATGATATGACAGGGGCGCCGCACCACATCCCCACACTGCGAGGACGGGTTCGGGAGGGTTGCGCTCTCGTGCTCGCCGAAGGGATGCGGGGCACTCCTGCGGCGAGCACGCGCGGATGGACGGGTCAGGCGATCCTGGCGATCATCTTCCCTGCGCCCCGGCCCGTGAACATCTGCGGGAACGCAACCGGGATCGCCTCCAGACCCTCGATGAGGTGCGTCTCGTTGTGCATCTTCCCGGCCGTGACATGCGGGGTGATGTCGTCGAGGAACTCCGGGTACGAGCCGTAGAACTGCGTCACGTCGAATCCGTGGACAGAGAGGTTGCGGTAGAAGATCTTGCGCAGCACATCGGGCAGGTCGTTGGCACCGGCCGTCAGATCGGTGTTCGTGATCTGCGACATGACCCCTCCCACCGCCACGTGGCCGTTGACGTTCATGTGCTGCATCATCAGCGGGAACTGCGTGGCACCCACGTTCTCGTACAGGAAGTCGATGCCGTCCGGCACCGCCCGAGCGAGCTGCTCGGCGAAATCGGGCGCCTTGTAGTCCACCGCGGCATCCAGGCCGAGGTCGTCGAGAAGGTGCCGGGTCTTCTCCGGGCCGCCGGCGACCCCGACCACGCGAAGGCCGCGGATCTTGCCGATCTGCGCCGCGGCCGAGCCGACAGCGCCCGCGGCTGCCGTGACGACGAGCGTCGCGCCGGGAACGGGGTGGATGATCTTGGTCAGGCCCACCCAGGCGGTCAGGCCCGTCACGCCGAGGAGGCCGAGGTGCGCGGTCAGAGGCGCCGCCTCAGGGTCAACCACCCGGATGTCGGAGCCATCCGAGATCGCGTAGTCCTGCCATCCCGTGGTGCCGAGGAATCCGACGACGTGCTCGCCGACGGTGAAGTCGGGGTGGTTGCTCTCCGCCACGATGCCCACGGTGAAGCCGAACATCGTGTCGCCGACGTCGAGGGGGGCCTGGTCGCTGTTGGCGTTGCCCATGAGGATGCGGTTGAACGGGTCGAGGGAGAGCAGCGTATTGCGGACGAGGACCTGCCCGTCGCCGGGGACCGGTACCGGCCGTTCCACGATCTCGAAATCGCTCTGCTGGGGATTTCCCTGCGGTCGTGCGGCCAGAAGGATCTGACGATTCATCGGAGTGCCCATGCGGTGTCCTTTCATCGGTGAGCAAGTGGTGCGATACCCACCGAACGCGTTCGACCCCACCCGGACCAGTACCCCGACCTGCCTAGGGCGTGACAGGGCCATCCCACGCGGTCCCGACCTCGGGTTACGGTTCCGGTATGACCGACAAGTCGAACCCTCTCGGCGACTACCTTCGCGCTCGCCGCGAACTCGTCACTCCCAACCAGGTGGGGATCAGCGACCCCGGCGACCGGCGCGTGCCGGGCCTTCGCCGCGAGGAGGTCGCGATGCTCGCCGGCATCAGCGTCGACTACTACCTGCGTCTGGAGCGCGGCCGCGACCGGAACCCCTCGGTGCAGGTGCTCGAATCCGTGGCCCGCGTGCTCCAACTGGACGAGGACCACATGGCCTACCTGCTCGGACTCGTCGCGGACAAGCCGAGTCGCCGCCGCTCTCGCCCGCGCAGGGAGGTCGTTCCCGCCAGCACGAGGGAGCTCGTCGCAAGCCTTCCGCATCCGGCCTTCATCGAGGGGCGGTACTTCGACATCCTGGCGGCGAACGCCCTGGCAACCGCCCTGTCCCCCCGCCTGGCCGTGGGCCGCAACCAGCTGCTCGACGTCTTCCTCGACCCGGCGGAACGCGAACTGCTGACCGACTGGGATGGCACTGCCCAGTGTTATGTGTCGAGCCTTCGGCAGGCGGTGGGCACCGATACAGACGATCCGCGCTTCCTCGATCTCGTCGGGAAGCTCTCCGTGGCCAGCCCGCCCTTCCGGCGCCTGTGGGACCGCCACGGGGTGGGCTCGCAGCGCAGCGCTCCCGTGACCTTCGACCACCCGCAACTCGGCGAGATCGAGCTGCATCGCGAGCGCCTCGCCCTCAGCGGAACCGAGGGCATCACGCTGGTGCTCTACCACGCAGTAGCCGGTTCCCCCGCCGCGGAGAAGCTGACGCTCCTCGGCGCGACCATCCCGGCCCCGGCCGATGACCCCGGCACGCGCTCGCGCGCAACGGTCGACAGCGACGAACAGCACTGATTCGTCGCATCCCACCCACCCTCCCGCCGAGCGCGTCGGGGGGCGGTTCATCGTGAAAGAAAGCAGGCTCCCCATGTCCACCGAACAACGAATCGCGGTCATCACCGGTGGCACCGGCGCCATCGGCAACGCGATCGCCACCGCGCTGCAAGCATCGGGATACCGGACTGTGGCGCTCGGCCGCCGCGGGGGCGATATCCGCGCCGACCTGACCACCGAGGAGGCGACGCGAAGCACCGCCGCGGCCGTGCTCGAGCGCTACGGACGCGTCGACGTGCTGGTGCACTCCGCCGCGGTGATCGATCAGATGCATCTGCACGAGCTGACCGCGGATCGCTGGCGCGCCGTCCAGGCCGTGAACGTCGAGGCGCCGCTGTGGCTGGCGCAGGCCTTCACGCCGGGGATGATCGAGCGGAAGTTCGGCCGGATCATTTTCATCGCCTCCGACACGTTGTGGTCACCGCCCGGCGGAGAATTCCTCCCCTACGTGGCCAGCAAGGGGGCCATGATGGGCATCGTGCGCACCCTGGCGATGGAACTGGGCGGCGATGGGATCGCTGTCACCGCCGTCGCGCCGGGACTCACCGACACCCCGATCGCCCGCAGCGTGAACGATTCCGCCCAGATCGAGGCCGTGGTCGCCACGCAGGCGATGAAGCGCGCGCTCGTTCCCGAAGACACCGCGCACGCGGTCGCCTTCCTCGCCTCCGAGGGCGCCCAGGCGCTCACCGGACAGGTGCTCGTCGTCGACGGCGGGTCCACCATGCGTTGAGGGCGGAGCCCCGGCCGCATCCCGTCAACAGAAGAAGGAGAAGTCCATGTCGGACAATCTCATAGCGCTCGTCGCCACTCCTATCGCGTCGACGGTCCGCTTCGGCCGGCCGACTGAGGGGGTGACCCTATGAAGACCACGAACCTCGGAGCCCTGACCGTGTCCCGTATCGGCTTCGGAGCCATGGGGATGTCGGCGTTCTACACCGGCGCCGGCCAAGCGGAGTCCGAATCCCTCCGCACCATCCGGCACGCACTGGACCTCGGTGTGACTCACCTCGACACCGCCGAGGTCTACGGCCCCTATGTCAACGAGGAGCTCGTGGGGCGCGCCATCCGCGGTCGACGCGACGAGGTCGTGCTCGCCACGAAGTTCGGCCACATCTCCCACACCGGGCGCCCGGGACGAGACAGCAGCCCCGCCAACGTCCGCGCGGCGATCGAAGGATCCCTGCGCCGCCTCGGCACCGACTCCGTCGACCTGTACTACCAGCATCGCATCGACCCGGACACCGCGATCGAAGACACGATCGGGGCGCTGGCCGGACTCGTCGCCGAGGGAAAGGTGCGCTTCATCGGCCTGTCCGAGGCGAGCGCGGCGACCATCCGTCGCGCGCACGCGGTGCATCCCCTCGCGGCCGTCCAGACCGAGTACTCCCTCTCGACGCGGGATGTCGAGTCCGATGTGCTGCCGACCCTGCGCGAACTCGGAATCGGGTTGGTGCCGTACGCGCCGCTCGGTCACGGCTTCCTGACCGGCCGCATCCGTTCGCTGGATGAACTCGACGCGGACGACTGGAGACGCACCAACCCTCGCTTCACGGGCGGGAACCTCGAGCGCAACCTCCGGATCGTGGACGAGGTACGAGACATCGCCGATGAACTCGATGCGACGCCGGCGCAGGTGGCGCTGGCCTGGCTGCTCGCCCAAGGCGAGGGCATCGCGCCCATCCCCGGCACCACCCGTGCCGACCGGGTGGCGGAGAACGTCGCCGCCGATGCCCTGTCGCTGTCGGCTGCTCAGCTCGAACGGCTGAACGCCTTGCCCGCGCCCACGGGGGATCGTTTCGACGAATCGGGCATGACCGAGATCGACGCGTGAACGCCGGCCGGCGCGCACCGAGGCGACCGGGGTTACTCCGCCTTCAGGACCGCGAACCCTCCGTCGACGTTGAGAATGTGACCGGTGACGAAGCTCGCGTCTGCACTGAGGAGGAAGGCGATGGCGGCGGCGACCTCTTCCGGGGCGCCCAGCCGCTTCATCGCCGTCCACGAGGCGCCTACGGATGCGTCGACCAATCCGATGCGCTCCACCTCTTGCAACATCGGCGTGGCGATGTAGCCCGGCGTGACGGCGTTGACTCGAATTCCGCGCTGGGCCCACTCCACGGCGAGGGTCTTCGTTATCGAATGGACCGCGGCTTTGGCGGCTCCGTAGGCGACACGACGCGGATGCCCGAACTGGCCGGCAATCGATCCGATGTTGACGATCGAACCGGGTCGCCCGTCGAGCATTCGAGCGACCTGCTGGCACCACAGCATCGTGCCGTCGACGTGGACGGCCATCACCGCGCGGAAGTCGGAGATATCGATGCTGATGCTGTCGTCGTTGCGGACGATGCCCGCACCGTTGACGAGGCCGTCGACGGGTGGCGTGTCGCGCCCGATCCGCTCGGCGGCAGAGGCGACGGCTGCCGGGTCCGTCACATCGCACTCGAAGAGCCCGAGGCGGTCCTGGAAGGGGCGGAGCTCCTCTGGCAGCGAGGGGATGGTCCGGTCCACGAGCGCGACGTGGCGGCGCTCGTCATCGGTGAGCAGGCGTAACGCCGTGGCGGCCCCGATGCCTCCGACCCCTCCGGTGATGATCGTGGTGTGTGACGACATCGATGCGTCCTCCGTCCTGTCGTGCGCGGCGCGCGGGTGACACAGCGCGCGGCTCACGCTCGAGGGCGCGCGGGTGTAGTCGCGCACATCCTATTGTTCGGCTGATCCCCTCCCCGCACGCAGCAGCCGAACTCCGATCACCCGCACGACACCCACGCCATGACCGAGTACGGCTAGACCAGCGAATCCTCGTTCTGCAGGGCCGTAGACGGCACCTCCTGCGGTTCGCGGATGATGTACAGCCCGGTGGGCTGATTGGCGGTGTACGCGAGCGCGTCCAGCCACGGTCGGCTCATCTGAGGGCTGCGGCTGCCGCTGTACTTGAACTGCAACGCTGTCGCGGGATTGAGCCATACGGAGCGGCGGCCACCACCCACGCTGACATCTTCCTTCCAGGTGAAGAAGAAGCTTTCCTGTCGGCGGAGCTTGGTGCCGATCACGACCTGCAGGTGCGCGAGGAGCCGGTCGTCCAGGTCGATCTTGGCGGTGTTGTCGTAGGTGAACGTACCCATCTGACCCTCCGGTCAGACACGCTCAGGCGTTGGATGATCCGGGGTCGGACACGAAAGGCCCACGCCTGCCAGCATGCCGCATCCCTCACCACGGTCCTCGCCCCGCGAACGCCTGTCAAGCACGCCCGCGGTCATGCCCCGCTACGGTCTCGGCGGCGCGTCGTTCGCCGGCTCCGGAATGAGCCGGAGACCCTGTGCACTGTTCGCCGAGTCGGCCAGGAGTGCGAGCCATCGCCGATTCAGCGGGCGATCGCGAGGCCGGTCATAACTGAAGTAGAGGGATGAACTTTTCGATATCCACACGGTGCCGTAACGCCCGGTTTCCGGGACGGCGGCATCTCCGTCCACATCTGGTTCGTCGTCCCAGCTGAAGCTGAAGCTCTCGTTGCGGCGCAGCCGTGTGAGCATGACGGACTGAAGATGCCGAAGCCCCCAGTCGTCGATGCCGATGGCGGGCGCCACGCCGTAGATGAGATGGCCCATACTCCCCCCTTTCGTTGCCGGCAGCCGCCGAGGACGGCGGGAGGTGCGCTCAAGATCGCGTCTGCTCCAGGATGATCCGGTGCAAGGAGCTTACGCCTCGTCTCCGCTGCGGGAGAGGGCTCGTCCGGTGTACCTCGGGAGCGGGCGCCCGTCGCCCTACGCGATCTCCTCGTCGTCCATATCGACGAGGTGTGGTCCGTCGTCGAATCCCGGCGAGGGGGGATTACGAAGCTGGGAGATGCGCTCCCTCATATAGGCCAGCGCCTCCTCGTTGCCCGGTAGTCGGCCCTGAAAGTTGGTGGACTCGGCCACCAGGTTCGTCGAGGGGTTGAGCACGAACGTGGCCTCGCTCTCGTTGCCGTCCTGCCCCATCACATGGAGGGTCACCGTGTCGGCGATGTTCTCCGTGCCGAGGAGTGCGGCGTACTCCGTCAGGCAATCGGCGGTCTCGTCGTCCACGAACATCGTCTTGTCGGCAAATGTGATGTGCTTCACGCGGGCTACTGTGGCCCGATCCCCCAGCAAACCGTGAAGGGGTTGACAGCGCGCTCTAACGCCGTCCGCGCCCACTGCGCCGCCGCGGTGCGGCCTGTTATATGGGCGCGCTGGCCCCGGCAAGTACCTGCACCGCCCAGATCGTCTAGTTTAGGGTGATGCGGGTGACCGAGACTCAGACGATGGTGCGGACCGAATTGACGGTCAACGGTGAGAGCTATCTGCTTGCACAGGGCCAGGACCTCGACGAGTTGCGCCTCGCGATGGAGGAAGCGTCCCGCGACGGCGGCCGCTTCGTCGACTTCGTCGTGGTGGGCAACCGGTCGGTTGCTGTTCTCGTCTCGGCCCGCACGGAAGTCGTGATGTCGGTTCAGACCGTCCAGTTCGACGCGCGCGACACGGGAGACGACGACGTGCCGTTCGGCGGCTTCTTCGATCTCTGAGAGGAGGGGCGCCCCGGCGGGCGCCCGCGCTCATGACCAGACATGCAGACACTGCGTGCAGTTGCACGGAGTAACCCAGGAGCCAGAATGGGCAAGTTCTCCTACAACACGCAGGCCAGCGCCACCTTCGAGGATCGGCTGCTCGCCCACCTTCAGATCGTCATCGGCACCAAGCTCCGCCGCGCCGAGCCGTTCTTCTTCACCTGGAAAGACGATGTCAGCCTGGGGAGCGGCCGCACCTCGTTGTGGATACATCCCGAGGCCTCGCTGGTCTTCAAGTTCAGCGGAAACCGCCAACCGCAGATCAACCGCGCGTGGCTGGAAGTGCTCACGACGGCGGCGAACTCGCCGACAGGCCTCTACATCATCAGCGAACCACAGCGAGTCGAAAAAGAAGGCGACCGTCCCCTTTACGGCTGACGCGCCCGCCGGTCCCGACCGACGCGTCTGCCACGCCACGCGAATACGCGCCGTCGTCGTACAGCGCCCCGCTAGAGTCTGCTCGTGACCAGAGTTGCGCCCGCCACGACGTCGGCCAGCCGAGGTCGCCGGTGGCGACCTCATCCAGCCCAGGCGGTGCTCGGCGGATTCGTTCTCGTCATCGTCCTCGGGACGGGGTTGCTGTCGCTTCCGATCGCCAAGGTCGGGCCGGGCGGAGCGTCGTTGATCGAGGCACTGTTCACGGCAGTTTCGGCGGCCTGCGTCACCGGCCACGTCATCGTTGACACCCCCACCTTCTGGACGCCGTTCGGTCAGGCGGTCATCCTGCTGCTGATCCAGATCGGCGGATTCGGTGTCATGACGTTCGCATCCGTCATCGGCCTCACGGTCATGCGGAGGCTCTCGTTGCGGTCCACGCTCGCGGCCGCCGCGGAAGTGAAGAGCGTCGGTCTGGAAGATGTGAGGAGCCTTGTCCTCGGGGTCGTCCGCATCTCCCTGACGATCGAAGCGGTGGTGTTCGTCCTCCTGTTCGCACGGTTCGCCACCGGGTTCCAGCACACGATCGGGGAGGCGGCCTGGCTGGCGCTGTTCCATGCCGTGTCGGCCTTCAACAACGCCGGGTTCGCGCTGTTCAGCGACAACCTGATGTCCTTCGTCGCCGATCCGTTCATCTGCCTGCCGATCGCCGCCGCAGTGATCCTGGGCGGGCTGGGGTTCCCGGTGATCATGCAGCTGCGAAGGTACGCGCGGTCGCCACTGAAGTGGACGATGAACACCCGCATCGTGCTGACCGCCACGGTGACGCTCCTCATCGCCGGCACGGCGTACATCACCGCCATCGAGTGGAACAACCCGGCGACGCTGGGCCCACTGGCCTGGCCCGCGAAGCTGCTCGCGGGCTTCTTCCAGTCGGTGCAGACCCGTACGGCGGGGTTCAACAGCCTCGACATAGGGGCGATGGACGAGGCGAGTCTCCTCGGGATGGACGCACTGATGTTCATCGGTGGTGGACCGGCCGGCACGGCCGGTGGCATCAAGGTCACCACCTTCGCGGTGCTCTTCTTCATCCTCCTCGCCGAGATCAGGGGGGACGGCGCGGTGAATGTGTTCGGCAAGCGGCTGTCCCGGGCGGTACACCGTCAGGCGATCACGGTCGTACTCCTCTCGGTCGCCGTCGTCATGACGGCGACGGTCGCGATCATGCTCATGACCGAAATCAGTTTGGATCGCGTGTTGTTCGAGGTCGTGTCCGCCTTCGGCACGGTGGGCTTGTCCACGGGTATCACGGCCGACCTCCCTGTCGCAGCGCAGATCATCCTGATCCTTCTCATGTTCATCGGTCGACTCGGGCCGATCACGTTCGCGTCCGCCCTCGCGCTCAGAGAACGACGGGTGCTCTACGAACTCCCCAAAGAAAGGCCCATCATTGGCTAAGCTCCCCTTTCTCGGCGGCAAAGACCTGACCCGGATCGCAGAGGCGGATTCCGTTGCCGTCATCGGACTCGGCCGGTTCGGTCGAGCGCTGGCGCTCGAACTGATGTCGAAGGGCACCGAAGTGCTCGGCATCGACAGCCGAGAGGACATCGTTCAGAGCTTGAACGGGCAACTCACGCATGTCGTGACGGCCGACTCGACCAGCGAGGAGGTCCTTCGGCAGTTGGCTTTGCCTGGTTTCGACCGGGTGGTGGTGGCGATCGGCAGCGACATCGAGGCGAGCATCCTCACCACGTCCCTCCTCCTACGTTTCGACATCGACCAGGTCTGGGCCAAAGCTGTCAGCGACGCCCACGGCACGATCCTCGAGCAGCTCGGAGTGACGCACGTCGTCTACCCCGAGAAGGACATGGGCAAGCGGGTGGCGCATCTCGTGCGCGGCGCGATGCAGGATTACATCGAGATCAGCGATGACTTCGCACTCGTCAAGGCCGCGGCCAACCAGACCGTCAGTGGAGTCTCCCTGGGAGAAGCGAAGATCCGCTCCAAGTACGGCGTGACCATCACCGCGGTGATGCGGCCCGGGGGCGAGTGGACGTACACGACTGCGGAGACGGTGGTCAACTCGGGTGACCTCATGCTGATCGCAGGACCGACCCGGAAAGCCGAAGCTTTCAGCCAACTCCGCTGAGGCGGCATGCCGACCACCAACTGCGGAGGCGAGCCACACCTGCCGTCCGATGGCGGTCAGCCCCCCGGTCGCTGGCAGGTGTTCAGGAAATCGACTGGGAAGTCTCCGGGTTCGCGGCGGCCGTGGCATCGATGAGTGCGCGCAGATCTTCGGCCGGGAGGTTGGCGCCGAACGTGGGATTGCCGGGCTGCAGGACGACACCCGCGGCGAGGGGACCGGCGATGACGGGGTCGAACCCGAGCGCGTCGATGAACTCTGCGGTCTGCGCGAGGTCGACTTCCCGGTCGCCCGCGATGGCGATGGCCTTGCGGCCCGAGGAGCCGGCGGCGCGGGCTTCTTCCTCGAGATCGTGGTACCCCATGTGGTTCAGCGCCTTCACGACGCGGGAGCCGGAGAGGAAGTCCTGGACGATTTCGCTCGTCGAGGTGCGCGGATCGTTCAGGTCGTCGCGAATCCCGTCGGTTTCCCACCAGTAGTTCATGGCGTCCACAACGAGCGTGCCTTCGAGCTGCGCCGCCGGTATCCGCCGATACTTCCCGAGAGGGAGCGCAAGCACGGCAATGTCGGCCTCGCGGGCGGCTACTTCTGCGGCGACGGCGGTCGCGCCGGGTGCGAGCACATCGATGGTGAGGGCGATCCGCTCGGGATCCCCGGAGCCGGCGATCAACACCCGGTAACCTGCGGCGACGGCGAGGCGGGCGAGCACTGTGCCGACCTTGCCTGCCCCGAGGATCCCCACCGTGACGTCTTTGCTGATGTTGGTGTCCATGTCGTTCCTCTCGCTCATCGCCGGAACGCCGCTCCGGTCATGGTCGGCCGCGCCGGCGTCTCGGCGAGCATTTCTCGGACCATCGGGATCACCTGCGTGCCGTACAGCTCGACAGCGCGAAGGCGTGCGCTGGCGGACAGCGCGCCCCCGGCCGTGTAGATCAGGTCGAATCGGCCGACGTCCAGCGTGCGGATGGCATCGGCCATCCTGCGGGCAACCGTCTCCGGCGAGCCGACGTACAGCGACCCGTGCTCGACGTCGGCTTCGAACTCGGAGCGCCGCACAGGGGGCCATCCGCGGAGCGCCCCGATCCGGTCCCGGATCACCTTGTACCCCGGGTAGAAGAGCTCCTTGGCTTCTTCATCCGTCGCAGCGATGAAGCCGGGGGAATGCATACCCACCGGATGGGCAGTCGTGCCCATCTGCTCGGTCGCTCGACGATACAGATCCACATACGGCGCGAAACGGCCGGGGGCGCCTCCGATGATCGCGAGCATGAGCCGGAACCCGTACTGCGCGGTTCGCACCACGGACTGCGGGGTTCCACCGACGCCGACCCACGTGCGCAACCGCCCCGAATCGGTCTTCGGGAAGACATCGGCCTCGTGAAGGGGCGCCCGCGTCGTGCCTTGCCACGTGACCGGCTTCTCATCGAGCAAGGCGTGGAACAGATCGATCTTCTCGTCGAAGAGCAACTCGTAATCGGCGAGGTCATACCCGAAGAGCGGAAACGATTCGGTGAAAGAGCCGCGCCCCAGGATGACTTCGGCCCGCCCATTCGAGAGCGCGTCCACTGTCGCGAAGCGTTGGAACACCCGCACCGGGTCGTCGGAGGACAGCACGGTGACTCCGGAGCCGAGACGGATGCGGTTCGTCGCCGTCGCGATGCCGGCCAGTACGGTCTCCGGGGACGAGATGGCGAACTCGGGGCGGTGGTGCTCTCCGATGGCGACCGCGTCGATCCCCAGCTGGTCGGCCAGTACCGCCTCCGCCACGGTGGCGCGGATCGCCGCTGCGTAGGAGACGACCGCGCCTTGGTCGTCGCGTGGCAGGTCTCCGAACGTATCGACGCCGAACTCCAACTCGGTGACGTTGCTCATGATCGCTTTCCTTTCGTGAATGTCAGGCGTGGGCGGCTTTGCCGCCCTTGATGATTTCCGCCGTGCTGCGCCCGGTGAGGCGCCAGTCGCCGGGATCCTCGTGGAGCAATTCGCGCACCCGCGGGACGACACGTTCGCCGAACAGACGGATGCTGTGCTCACGCGCTTCCCGCGGCAGATGCAGCAGGTCGTACTTCAGGTCGAAGCGCGACAGGTGGTTGGTGCGGACGATGCCCGCGATCTTCCGCGCCACCGTCTCGGGCGATCCGACATACAGCGCTCCACGACCGACCTCCGTCTCGTATCTCTCGGCGGTAGGGGGGTAGAAGCCGCGCTCCTCATTGAGCGCAGCCACGACCGGCTGCCAGTGCGGCCAGTGCATGTTCTTCGCCTCCTCATCGCTGTCGGCGATGAAACCGAGGGAGTGCTGACCGATCGGCAGTTCCGGACGGCCGAACTGCGCGAGCGCACGCAGGTACAGCTCGGCGTGCCCGGCGAAGCGCTCTGGACGTCCACCGATGATCGCCATCATGAGGGGAAGGCCGTGGCGGGCCGCCCGAATGACGGAGTCGGGGCTTCCGCCGATCCCGATCCACGTAGGGATTCCTCCCTGGGGCATTCGAGGATGCAGACGCACGTTCTCCAGCGGAGCGCGGTAGTCGCCGGTCCACGAGACACGGTCCTCACGCATCAGCCGCAGGAACAGGTCGAGCTTCTCCTCGAAGATCTGCTCGTATTCGGCGATGTCGTATCCGAACAGGGCGAACGACTCGATCGCCGATGCGCGGCCCAGCACCAGCTGCGCGCGGCCTCCGGAGAGGCCGTCGACCGTCGCGAACTGCTGGTACAGCCGCACGGGATCCTGCGTCGACAGGACGGTCACCGAGGTACCGAGACCGAGGGTCGAGGTCGCCTGCGCGATCGCCGCCAGGATCACCGGGGTGGCCGAGTCCACCATGCCCTCCCGGTAGTGCTCACCGACGCTGAACACGTCGATCCCGACCGACTCTGCGAGCTGCGCCTCCTCGACGAGCAGCCGGAGCGTCTCAGCATCCGACATCACCCGCCCCCCGTCGGTGGCGATGTCGCCGAACGAGTTCAGTCCGAACTCGACGTCCGCGATGTGGATTGCCATGATCAACGCCTCTCTCGCCACCGGCGGCCCGGATTGACGTGTCAATGCTGCAACATGGAGGTTGACATGTCTATTCCCGAGGAGAAGAGATGGCCGATCACCACCGGAAGACGCCCTCGCGCGAGCAGTTGCGCATCTGGCGGGACTACATCGAGACCTCGGAAGTGCTTCGTACGCGCCTGGGTGGTCGCATGCAGAGCGAGACATCCCTGTCGGCCGGCGACTACGGGGTGCTCCTCGCCCTCAGCGAGGCGCCGCAGCAGACTGTGCGGTCATCGGAGCTGGCGGAGCTCGTCGGATGGGAGCGAAGCCGGCTCTCGCACCACCTGGGCCGGATGGAGAAACGCCACCTGATCCGGAGGATCCCCTGCGCCGGCGACGTACACGGGGTGGACGTGACAGCCACGGAACTCGGTCGCGATAAGTTCCGAAGGGGATCCATCCCACATCTGCGCGCCGTGCGCGAGCTCTTCGTCGACGCGCTGACCCCCGAGCAGTTCGCCCATCTCGACGACATCTCCGCCGCGCTGCGTCGCCACCTCGGATTGGACGGCACTGCCACGGAGGAGTGAGCAGCGTCGAGGAGAACCCGCGAACTCCGAGCCGGGGGTCCGTAGGCTGACGTCGTGAACGAGCGCGCCGCGGATCCGCGGCTATGTCCGACCTGCGGCGACCCGCTCAGGTTCGAGATCCTCGACGACGAGAGGTTCCTCGTCGCTTGGTCCTGCGTGCACTGTGGCCTGATCCGCACCTCCGAGCCGTCATAAGGAGTCGCGGGTACAGCGACGTGTCGCAAAAATGAAGCCCCCGGCTTGCACACTTTCGCATGCGGGCCGGGGGCTTTTCGTGTTTTCCAGGCGTTGCCCGGGTCACAGCTCGGTCTGTCGCACGCGTTCAGCCTCTCCCGCAACCCCAGGCGGTTCGACGCTGACTGCGTGCATCCGACAGTCCGTCCTTGCCGTTCGCCCCACTCCCCAGTGGCCCGAACGCACTTGCAACGCTATCGGCCGGTTACCCGCCGTTTCGCCGTCTTCGGGATTCCTTCATGGACCCTCGCGCGTATCTTGCGGGACGCCGAACCAGCGGCTGCACCCCCTGCCGCCAGGCGCTGCGTGTCACCCCAGGAACCCTCTCATTCCACCCCCACGAGTTGGTTCTGTGTCATTCATTCGGGATGTCCCTTCTCAAAGCGGACTATTTCGTCCCCCAGGCCGATGTTTGCCAGAACCGGGCGCGGGAATCTGAGGAGACGTGCACCCGCAGGGCACCCCTCCAGCGCTGCGGTCAGCCACCGGCCGGTCTAGCCTGAGGCGCACGACCTGCTTGTGGCGCGGCCGCCGATCGGAGAACGAATGCGCTTTCGCTCCACGTTCCACGAATGGAAGTCCTGAGATGGCGCGCATCTTCATCACCGGGTCCTCCACCGGCCTCGGCCTGGGCGCCGCCCGTGCCCTCGTCCTCCAAGGCCACGACGTCGTCGTGCACGCCCGTTCGGCCGGACGCTTACCTGAAGCGCCCGCAGGCCACGCATGGCACGGCGCGGTCACCGGCGATCTCGCCGATCCGGCGCCGACGCTCGATGTCGCGGCGCAGGCCGCCGCGTTCGGCCGGTTCGATGCGGTCATCCATAACGCCGCTGTCCTGGACTCTCCAGGGGTGGCTTCGGTGAACGTGATCGCCCCGTACATCCTCACCGCCCGAATGGAACGGCCCGCCCGGCTGATCTACCTCAGCAGCTCGCTGCACCGCGGCGGATCCACCGATCTTCGCCGGCTCACCCGCCGGGCCGCGACCTACAGCGACACCAAACTGTGGGTCACCGCGCTCACGATGGCTCTGGCGGACCGGTGGCCTGAGACCACCAGCCACGCCGTCGACCCCGGCTGGGTGCGCACCAGGATCGGCGGCCGGGGAGCCCCCGAGGACCTCACCGCTGGATACCAGACGCAGGTCTGGCTCGCCACCCACCCCGACGTCACGCCCGTCACCGGCGGGTACTGGCATCATCAGCGCACGCAGCACCCGGACCCCGCCGCCCTGAACGAGCAGTTTCAGGACACTCTCATCGACCTGCTCGCCCAGCAGACGGGGATCTCGTTGGATCCGTGAAGCATGCCCCGACCGGGGTCGCTCATCGGACCGGACGGATTCAGCCTCGTCGTGCCCACCGCGCCTGCCCGCCCGGGATCCGCGCCCGGCAGCCGCGGGCGCGGTCGGCCCTCCCGCGATCTCCGTATGCTTTCTTGGTCCACCGGGAAGGAGAACGATCGTTCAAGACGTCGGCGTCGCCCTCGCGCGACGACTTTTGCTCGCGTCGAAGAAGCCGCCAGGATTCGCCTGCCGAGCGAAGAGGCCGGGCGCCATCTGACCCCGACCCCTTCCTCGTCCCTGCGGCGGGTCCGTCACGCGGCGGCGAACGCCTCCGCGACGACGAGAGTGTCCTCGTAGAGATGCATGCGCACGATCTCGCCGTCTTCGATCCCCAGGTGCATCGCGACCGGGGTGGTGTATCGCCGGCCGGTGTCCACGACCGTGTGCCCGAATGTTGCCAGTACGATCGCGTCGCCGCCGTCGATGAGGAGCTTCTCCAGGGTGACATCGCTCTCACCGGGCACGAAACGGGGCCACATCGTGGTGAAGTACGGCGCGACCTCCTCCCGCCGGATCCGATGCCCCGTCCACGGCAGCGTGTCGCTCCCGGGGACGTACCAGTCGATGTCTGCCGCGAAGAGCTCTTGCACCGCATCCTGGTCTTGCCGGCCCAGCCGCTCCAGGAATTGCTCGGCGATGGCGCGTGTGGTTGGGGTGTCTGTGGTCATAGTGGGTGTTCCTCTCTTGTGGTGATGGTTGGTCAGGTGGAAGCGCGCCCCGGTCACGTCTGCGCGAGGAAGTGCTTGCCGCTCAACGCGCCGCCGAGTTGCATCAGGGCACCGCCCTCCCGCAGCGCGCCGAGGTCGACCGGTGCGAACCCGAACCCCGCCACCATCCGCGCGAACGCCTGCTTCGCTTCGTTCTCGTCGCCCGCGAGGAACACGACCTGGTTGCCCTCCTCGTGCCGAGGGTCGGGTGCCATGAAGGTCGCGAACATGGCGTTGAACCCCTTGAGCACGGTGGCGCCGGGCAACTGCTGCGCGACCCACTCACTTCCAGTCAAGGGCGAGACGTCCGCGAACCCGCGGTAGGGGTTGACCTCGGCGAATTGGTTCGTCATGTCGACGACGACCCGCCCGGTCCAATCGTCCAGCCGCCGACCGACGGCCGGCACGTTGATGAACGGGACTGCGAGCAGCACGAGATCTGCCGCCACGGCTTCCTCGAACGTGGCCGCGGTGGCACCGGGTCCGACGGCGTCGACGGCTGATGCGAGTGTTTCCGGTCCGCGGGTATTGCTCAGCAGAACCGGATGACCCGCCCGCGCCGCGTGCGCTGCGACGGCCCGCGCCGCCGCGCCTGCGCCGATCGTACCGATGGTGGTGAATTCCATGTCTCTCATGTCCTCGTCCTCCCTTCTGTCGTAACCCTTTTAGTTACAACAAAGGGCAAAAACTATCGGCACGACCCACGAGCCCGCGTCACGCGGCGCTCAGCACATCTCGCAGGACATCCTCGAGCGTGACCTTGGCGAGCTCTTGGTGCACGGCAGTCTCGGCGTGCGCATAGACCGCCGTCATGGCCGAGCCGATGCGTGAGCCCACGACGCAGTCGGGATCCGGGGTCGAGCGGTGCAACGCGAACAGCGGACCGGGCTCGATCGCTCGATAGACGTCCAGCAACGTGATGTCGGCCATATCCCTCGAGAGCGTCCACCCCGCGCCCGCTCCGCGTCGCGACTCCACAAGGCCGGCCGCGCGCATCTCCGTCAGCAGACGGCGGATCACGACGGGGTTGGTGTTGACGCTCTTCGCCACCTGTTCCGACGTGGCGACATCATGACCTCTCCGCTGATAGAGGCCAATCCACGTCAGGGCGTGCGCCGCAATGGTCAGCCTGCTGTTGGCACTCACCGGTCACCGCCCCTTCCCGATCGAGTTGTAACCATAACAGTTACATCCAACCCCGTCCACCGGACTCTAGAGAAGACTGCCGCCGGAGACCTCGATGCGTTCGGCCGTCATCCAGCGCAGCTCGCTCGACGCGAGGGCTGCGATGGCATCGGCGATCTCGTCGGGCTGGCCGACGCGGCCGAGCGCGGTCGTGGCGGCCAGGCTGCTACGCAGCTCGAGGTCGTCCCGCATGGCGCCCCCGTTGAAGTCGGTAGCCGTCGGGCCGGGGGCGATGCTGTTGATGCGGATGCCGCGGGGCCCGAGCTCCACGGCGAGGCTGCGGGTGATGGCCTCCACCGCCTTCTTCGACGCGGCGTAGAGCGAGGTTCCGGGGCTGACGTGGCGGGTGAGCGAGGTGGAGACGTTGATGATGCGACCGCCGTCGCCGATGTGGGGTGCCAGTGCCTGGATGAGGAAGAACGTGCCGCGCACGTTCGTTCCGATAAGAGCGTCGAACTCGTCGACGGTGGCGTCTTCGAGCCGGCCGAACAGCCCGATCCCGGCATTGTTCACCAGCACATCGATGCCGGAACGCCCCCACCGCTCGTCGAGGTCGCGCCGCAGCGAGACCGTGAAGTCGGCGAAGGAGGCGACATCCGCCAGGTCGAGTCGCGCGGCCATGGCCTCACCGCCTGCGGCGTGGATCTCCTCCACGACGCGGGAGGCCTCGTCGGCATCGCCCCGATAGGTGAGCGCCACCGCGAAGCCCCGCTGGGCGAGAGCGCGGGCGGTCGCTCGGCCCAGGCCCCGGTTGGCCCCGGTGACGACGGCGATTCGAGGGGTGTTCTCGGTCATTCGGTGTCTCCTTCCGGGAAGTTCACGCTGATGAGCGGACTTCCCTGCATCCATTCGTCGAGGGGTGCAACCGGCTGCCGGATCCCGGCCGGGTTCCACGGTTGATTGAGGTCGTCGATGATCGACGAGAACACCGCCTCCCGCTGAGCGCGATCGAGCACCGGAGTGCCCACTGCCGGCAGATCCGCCCGCACCCCGTTCTTGAGATGGAACACGAAGTCGGGGTTCGCCACGATGTTCGCGTACCAGCTGCGCCTCGCCGGCGTGGTGGAGAGATAGATCCGCCCGTCGACCCGGTAGAACCACACCTCGATGCGCCGCGGCTTGCCGGTGCGCGCGCCGGTGGTGGTGATGTCGATCGTGCGCTCCCGAGCACGTGAGGCCGGGGTAATAGCCAAGGCCCGTTCGATTCTCAGTTCCATCACACTCCTAAGTAAGTAGCAATTTACTTATAGACTAGACGCGAGACGGAGATCGTGTCAAACGACGGCACCGAACGGAGTGAGCATGGCGCAGCGCGACGCGGAGGCGACTAGGGCGCGGATTCTCTCGGCCGCGGTGACGGAATTCGCCGCGCATGGTTACTCGGGCGGCAGGATCGACCGCATCGCGAAGGATGCCGAGAGCAATGTGCGCATGATCTACGCGTACTTCGGCAACAAGAGCGGCCTTTTCGACGCGGCGCTATCGGACGCGATCATGCGGATGGCGGGAGAGGTTCCCCCTCATCCGTCCGATCTGCCAGCCTGGGTCGGCGAGCTCTTCGACTTCCATCAGCGTCGGCCCGAGGTGCTCCGCATCTGCCTCTGGGCTCAGCTCGAACGGCCGGAGGCCGCCTCCGAGCCGCTCGAGGCGTATCTGGCGAAAGTCGAATCAGTGCAGCAGCAAGCGTCGCCCACCATCGGCGCCGTTGACCTCCTCGTCATCATCTACGCCGTCGCCCAAGCCTGGCAGCTCGCGCCGATCGGCCTCCTGGCGGCCGACGCGCGTGCCAGCAGCGACACGAGGCGGGCCGCCGCGGTCGAAGCGATCACTCGCCTCCTCGCCTGACCTCAGGCCGGGCGGCAGGCGAAGAGAGCCCGAAGGAAGCCGTCCCATCAGGAAAGCCGACTCCCGAGGTCGTGACATTCGGGTAAACATCTGCGCGTCGTTCATCCGGCGAGATGCTCCGAGATGAATGCGCCGAGGTGTAGAGCAAAACGCGACCTCCCTGGGTATCGAGGGCTATGCACTCGAGGACTGCGTCGCGGCTGCGGCGTCAAGCAACGGGTACAGCCAGTCCTCGAGGGCGTTCAATGACCCCGAGGTCAGGCTGTGGAGCGCCTTCCGGTCCGACCGAACGCACTCGACGAGACCCGCTTCGCGGAGGACGCCGAGATGGCGGGACGCCGAAAACCGGCTCATGTTCACGCGAAGCGCCACCTCGGATATGGTTCTGGCGCCCGACCCCTGGGGCACGGATTCGGCGGCTCGAGAGAGCTCTGCGAGTATCGCCAGCCGATCCGCGTTGGCAAGAGCCGAGAACACCCGGGCAAGCTCTGGGGAGCTCATCGCCCGGCTCACTCACCGGAAATCTCCTCGAGGGCGCGTTTGGCTGTCCGCTCTCCCAGCAAGCCGATGATGAGCCCGACCACCACCACGATCACCGCCAGGGCGAGGTAGAGGCCCTGGAAGCCGATGACGGCGAAGATTCCCGCGACCACGAGTCCCTGCAGAACGCCCCCGATTCGGCCGACGCCGTTGATGAGCCCTGCACCAATACCTCGAACGTGCGTAGGCAGGATCTCAGGGATATAGGTGTAGAAGGCCGCCGAGCCCACTGCCAGCATCGTCTGACCGATGAAAGCGGAGACGACCATCACGATCGGAGAGATGGCGAACGAGAACACCGTGAAGCTCGCTGCCGCCACCAGGCACGCGATCATGATCGTCGTCCTGCGGTTGAGTCGATCGGCGATGGGAAAAAGCAGCACCGGGCTGAGGAAGGACGAGAAGGACAACACAGAGACGAAGCTGAGCGCCTCTGTTTGCGACATCCCGGTCTCTACGAGCACGGTTGCCACCCATGACAGGTGCCCGTAGACGACGAAGAGGAACAGGAACCACCCTGCCGTGGCAACCCCGATGCGCTTCAGGTAAACCGGTGACAAGAGTTCCCGGTAGGTGCCCTTGGGCGTTGCCAGCTCGGGCACCGCGGCCGGGTCGGCCAGCGGCCGACGCGTATAGGCGACGGCTCGGCTTTCAAGATTCGACACAATCTGGTCCGCGACAGCGTGGCGTCCCACTGATTGAAGCCACCGAACCGACTCAGGCAAGGCGATCGCTGCCAGGATGGCGACCACGAGACCTGCGGCGCCCAGCGCGAACAGCCACCGCCAGGAGCCGGCGTCGCCTTCGGTCGCGAGCCGGAGCGCGAGGAGAGAGGTAACAGGACCTGCCGTGAGGCCAATGAATGTGAGCGCGCTGAAGAATCGGCCCCGTGAGAGCCGAGGGAACATCTCGGCAAGGTAGACCATGATGACCCCCGTCGCTGCTTGCACTCCGATCCCGGTGACGACGCGGCTCACGGCGAGGATCTCGTAGTTCGGAGCGAGCGCTGACATGAGGGACCCGAGGGAGTAGAGCACCGACGACCACACGAGCAGGCGCTTTCTTCCGAATCGGTCAGAGACTCTGCCGCCGACGATCGCGCCGATCATCATGCCCACGAACACAGCCGACGTGATGACTCCGATCGACTCGAGGGGAAGGCCCCACTCGGCGCGGATCGTGGGCGCCGCGTAGGCGAAGACGGAGTTGTCGAAGGTCTCGACGAAGTAGGCGAGGCCCAGCACGATCACCCAGAAGACCTGTATCCGGGTCACCGGGAGACGATCGAGGCGGGCGACGATACGCGCGCCGGTGTCTGGTAGCGGATGCGTAGCGCCGGGAATGGTGTTCATGTCTTCTCCTTTGAAGCGATGGACGGTTTGCGGGTTCGGTCAGCTTTGCCGGCGGGCGCGTGCGTAGGCCCGGGCTTCCGTGATGCTGGCCTCGTCCCAGTTGGGCGTGGATATGAAGTCGAAGCCTTCATCGATTGCGCGGTGAAGGTCGGTTGCGGCGGGGTTGCCGACGGGGATCCCCGCTGCCTTGCACGATGCGACGACGGCCGCCCGGTAGGGATCGAGTACCGGGTCGGCGACGTCGAAGGTGTGGATGCCGAGGCTTACGAGACCGTCGCCCGGTCCCCAGAGCACCGCGCCGACACCTGGGACGGCGACCAGTTCGTCGATGTTCTGCCAGGCTTCGACGCTCTCCACCAGCAGGACGAGCATCAGTTCGCCCTGCGGGTTGAGCGGCCAGAGATCCGCACGGGCGAAGTACTCCGTGTGTGAGTCCATGCCCAGGTACCGCATCGCTGTACCGGGTAGCGCACCGCGCCGACCGGTGGGACCGTCGTCCTCCCGCCGGCGATATCGCATGGACTGCACCACCTCGCGGACATCTTCGGCCCGTGACGCTTGCGCGAGCAGGAGACCCATCGCGCCGTAGTCGAGCGTTTGCTTATGGACCCACGCTGCCCGATCGTCTGCGGTGACAGGGGTTCGCACGATAGGCGAGGCCGGAGCCGGGCGGAGATGAGAGGTGCGCCGGCTGAGGAGCCATTGCAACGTGTGGCCGAGCTCGGTGAATCCGAAGCCCGTATGCTCCATGTCCACGATCACGAAGTCCGCGGAGGAATCCCCCGCGCGCTGCGCGGCGGAGAAGTCGCCGTTCTGGAGCCACGCGCCGAAGGCGACATCGCCCTGTTCCAGCGTTGCGATGAGCCCATTCACGCGATCAGACATCAGGGCACGATCCCGAGCATTTCGCGCGCCTCGTCGGGGGTCGCCAGCTCGCGTCCGTGCTTCCGCGCGAGGTCGACGACAGCCTGAGCGAGTTCTTGATTGGTGGGCAGGCCGAGCTCAGGGTAGGCGTAGTCGCCGATGCCGATCGAGATGTGCCCGCCGTTTTCGAGGACGTCAGGGGCGATCTGGAAGAGATTGTCCGCGAACACGGTGGCCGACCACTCCCCCCGCAGGTTCTCAGGCACGAGCGAGCGGTAGGCGTGCAGGCCTGCGGGGGTGGGCGGGTGATTGATGAAGGACCGCCCACCGCTCATCCCGAACGTCATCCACACCGGCGAGTCGAGAATCCCCATGTCGACGAAGATCTCGGCCAGCCTCAGGTTGGGCGCGTTCCAGATCTGCAAGTACGGCTTGATGCCCTCGTCCCGAAGGATCTCGGCGAACTGCTTGAGCGTGCCCGTGGTATTCACGTACACCTTGTCGGTCGTCTCGAAGTCCGAACCGTCCGGAGTCAGCAGGTCGAAATTACTGCTCCCCATGTCCAACGGGATGAGATCCGGCCCCAGCCCGTCCCGGACCAGACGAATGACGTTCTCCAGCCGAGTCGCGGGGTCTGCGACCTGCATCTCCGCTCCGAGCGAGGTGTGCACCAGGATGTCCGACCCGCCCCGCACCCGAGCCATCACGTCCCGATACGTCTCGTAAGAAAAGTCAGGATCCCCCGCCGGCGTCCGCGAATGGAAGTGGAACATCGATGCGCCGATCTCCCGACAGTCGTCCGCGACCTGGCCCAGTTCCTCCGCGGTGAACGGGACATGCGGGTTCACGTCACGAGAGGCGAACTCGTTCACACGCATCTCAAGGATTAGCTTCTTCATCGAACCTCGCTCAGTAAGGGAACTTTTACTTCACCATATGATCGTGCGAGGCCCGCGGTCAAGAAGAACTTACTTCGCTAGAGTTGCGTGGTGCCCTCCTCTCCCCCCGATACCTCGACACGGATCCTCGACGCAGCGGTGAAGGAGTTCGCATGCCACGGGCTCGCCGGTGCGCGGGTGGAACGGATTGCAACGCTCGCTAGCGCGAATGTGCGTTCGATTTACGCGCACTTCGGCAACAAGGAGGAACTGTTCTTCGCAGCCCTGAACTCCGCGCTCGACAGCATGGCCGCGAGCGTGCCGCTGACAGACGACGACCTCCCGCAGTGGACGGGGCGCCTCTTCGACTACCATCGCGCTCACCCGGAAGCGCTGCGCATCCACTTATGGCGCCAACTCGAGCGGCCAGAGCAGGGTCACAATTCGACTCGGTCGTACATCGAGCGCGTGCGAGCCATGTCAGCGGTAGACACCGTCTCCACGCAATCCGTCGATACCCTTGCCTTCCTTTTCGGGCTGGCTCAGAGCTGGTACCTGTCCCCCGCCGCACTGCTCACAGCGGACGGAAGCGACCCCACCTCCGTCCAGCGCCTGCAAGATCACCGGCGCGCGCTGCTGGAGGCCGCCGCAGCCATCTGCGAGCGCGCCCCGGTTCACGCCGGTACGACGGACTGATCCGCCGGTGGCGGGGCCGCGCGGAAGTCGGGCCGCACGGGGAAGCCCGGAGGCTCATCGGCTGGGTGATGCCACGCGGTTGCCAAGCAAGCTGACCAGACGCGCGAGCACCTCCTCTGCGCTCGGCATCTCACTGATTGCGGCCGCGATTCGAGCGGCGGATTCCCGGTAGGACGGTTCCGTGACCAGGCGGTGCGCCGCGTGCACCACGTCCGCCGGGTCCTCGATGGCGATCGCGACGCCGGCGTTCGCGAGTCGTGTCGCGTTCCAGGGCTGATCCGCCAAGAAGGGGCGGATGACCATCGGCACCCCCGCGGTCAGAGCGGCGAGCGTCGTTCCGGTTCCCCCCGCGGACACGACCACATCCGCCAGCGGCAGAAGCCGCCCCAGCGGGATGAAGCCGACGCGATGCACGTTCTCGGGAGACGTCTCCGGCTCTGCGGCACCACGCGGGCTGGTGATGAGGACCTGGAACCCCGCTCCGGCGAGCCCCTGCACCAGGGCGGACTCGATCTCGGGCTCATCCACGCTCGTACCAAGGCTGACCACCGCGACCGGCCCGGAGCGGTCCAGCTCGAAGCCCCGCGGATACGACTCCGGTTCTCGGTAGACGGCGGGCTGCATCGCCTCGTGAGCGGAAGCTGCCTCCCGCTCCTCCCCGTCAAGCAGCGCCGCGGGGAACGGGTCGACGACCGCGATCGGCGTCGGGCGCGTCAGCTGCCGGGTGCTGAACGACGACGACGCTCGGTCCTCGATCGCCCGCATGAGCGGGCTGGGAATCGGCCCGGAGGGGATGAACTGCACGAAAGGCACTTGCAACGAGGCGGCCACCAGTGGAGCGAGCTGGTCGAGCAGATCGCCGATGACCAGGTCGGCATGGAGGCCGTCGATCGCTTCCCGCACAGCATCCGCGCCGAGGTCGGAACGCACTCCCCCGAAGAGCTCGATCGCACCCGCACCGGGATGCCGACCGTCGTCGCCGACGAGGCGATGCTCGGTCTCCGTCATGCTCTCCGCGACAGAAGGACCTGCCTCCACGACGCGGTGATGCGGGAGGAGTGCAGCGCCGCCCCCACCCGTGATCACGGTGACGTCGTGACCCGCGGATACAGCCGCGTCCATCAAAGGGGTCATGGGGTACAGGTGGCCGGCAGCCGGAACACCCAGGAAGATGATGTGCATGGCCCAATGGTACCGCGAACGTTCATTCGCTTTGACGATGATGGGGCGGCGCTCGTGCCGAGGCTGACCCCGCAGACAGCGGCGTTGCGACGGGCGACGATCATCGACGCCGCGCGACGGGTGTTCGCCGATTCCGGATTTGGGAATGCCTCGATGCAGCGACTGGCGGCAGAGGTGGGCATGTCGGTGGGCGGACTTTACCGGCACTTCCCCTCCAAGGCAGATCTCATCGCCGCCGTCGTCCGCGGCCGGGACGGCACTTCCGACCCGGCGGTCGACGAGCCTGCAGGCGCCGTCGCCATCCTCGACAGACTCCTCGAATACATCGACCCGTCAGCCGGGGGCGATGACCAGGCGCGGTTGACGACGTTCATCTGGGCCGAGGCGCTCACGGACGACGCGGTGCGCCACCTCGCAGTCGAGCGGCACTCCGCCCTTCACGCGTTGTTCGCCAGGGCGCTCGGCGGCGGCGGTTCGGATGCCACCCCTGAGACGAGCGCGGCCATCGACTCCGTCCTCGCCGCCCTGGTCGGATTCAGCGCGATGACGAGTGCCGGTTACACCGTCGACTTCCCGAGGTTCGCCGACACGCTGCGCCGGATTCTCGCGGGAGCCACCGAGACGGCATGAACCGACGTCAGTGACCGGCGCCACGACGTTGACGATGGCGATGGGTCCTGACAGCCTCATTCCCTCTCGCGATGGCGGGCCACTATGACCAGCCCGTCCAAGGCAGCCGTCAGCATCATCACCGGGCACCTCGCGGCGCGCCAGCGCCGCCGCGTCAGGCGCTGATGTCGAGCTCGTGTTCGATCGCTTCGAGGAGGCGGTCGCGCGACTCGAGGACATCGCTGCGCAGGCGGTCGGCATCTTCGACCAACAGTCGGCCTTCCCACTTGCGCGGCCGACCCGCCACGAAGACCGCATCGACGCTGCGCGTACCGGCGCCGAGGACCACCGCGCCAGCGACGCTAGCGGCGTGACTGCTTCCGCTAGATGTACCAGCTCAACGGGTCGGTGGCAGCGGCGTGAGGAGAAGTCCGCCAAGCTGGTGATGTCCAGTCATCCACATGCCGGAGATCTCCTCAGGTGGGGGAGCCCGCAGGGCGGGTCGACGTGCGTTCGACGAACTCGGGGGCGAGCACGATCCGCTCAGGCGTGGCAGCACCGTTGGCCAGTGCCGCGAGAGCGAGACGGGCGCTGTGCCGGCCGAGTTCAAAACCGGGCAGCCGCACGGTGGTGAGCGGCGGATCGAGGTGATCGCTGAGCGGCGCATCGTTGTAGCCCACGATGGAGACGTCGTCGGGGCATCGTAGGCCTGCGTCGCGCAGAGCGTCCAGCGCGCCGACGGCCATGAGGTCGTTGTGCGCGAAAAGCGCGGTCGGCCGGCGGTCGACGGGTCGGCGGAGGAGCTCCGCCGCGAGACGCCGACCTTCGCCGATCGTGCTCGCGATGGCGTGCCCGCCCGTCGACACGTCCTCGACCTCGGGATGCGCGGCCACGGCGGCCCGATACCCCTCTGAGCGACGGATGAACGACCAGATGCGATCGTCGCCGGGCAATTGCGCGATGCGACGGTGCCCAAGTCCGATGAGATGAGTGACCGCGGTCCGCGCCCCGAGCACATCGTCCTGGAGCACCTCCATATGCGTCGCCTCCGAGACGTCCAGAGCGTCGAACCCACGCACCGCGAGTACGACGGGGACGCGGCGCTCCAGCTCGGTCACGAACTCGCGGTCGGCGGTGTGGATGGCGCTCAGAATGACGGCGTCGACCTGGTAGCGCAGAAGGCGGGTCACAACGCTTCGAAGAATTTCGGGGTCGTCGTGCGTCTCCGCCACTAGGGGCAGGACACCGCGGGCTCGCGTTTCCTGCTCCACGCCCCGCAGGAGCGAGAGCACGAACCCGTTGGAGAGGTCCGCCACGACGACACCGACAGCTCCCGTCGTTCCCTTCCGCAGCGAGCGGGCGACCGCATTCATCCGGTAGCCGACCGCTTCCGCGGCGGATCGGACACGGGCGCGGGTCTCCTCGTTGACCAGGTGGGCCCGGTCGTCGTTCAGTGCGCGAGACGCGGTGCCGACGTGCACGCCCGCGCGGTCCGCAACGTCTTTCAAGGTCGGCGGGCCGAATTTTGACATCGGAACTGCCTTCTTCCCCGCGTACGGCGGTGCGCACGCGCTCCGCCCATTATGGTGAGGGCCGGACGAGCGTCTTGATGGCCGGCGGTTTCCCCTCCGATATGGGGCGAAGAGCTCCCTCGACGAGCCGGTCGAGAGACAGCGGCTCGGGCGCGATGATCCCCCAACGCCCCCGTCGCTCCGCGACGAGCCGGGCCGCCTCGGGGAAGTCCGTCTCACGAACCATCGCGTTAGTCCCGATCAGGCTGAGCTCGCGGACCGTCACGCGCGCCAGGTCGACGGTGCGGGGCGCTTTCTGTATGCCGACCATCACGATCGCCGTCCCCATCGGGACGATGTCGATCGCGAGCTGGAGGCCCCGATCCGTCCCGGTGACCTCGAAGAACACCGGGACGACTTCTTCGAACTGAGCCCGGATGAGCGCTTCGGCCTCCGTCGTTCCGGCGACGATCGTGACCGGTGCGCCCAGGTCTTTCGCGATGTCGAGGCGCTCGGGCGCGAGATCGACGGCGACGACGTGCACACCGGCGTCGACGAGGGCATGGATGAGGAACGCCCCGATGCCGCCGACGCCCTGGACGATCGCGACGTCGCCTGCCTTCAAGGGAACGCGCCGCATGGAGTGGACGGCGATCGCCATCGGCTGTGCCAACGCCGCCTCTTCAGCGCTCAGCCCAAGAGATCCCACGTCTACGCAGCTACGCACGGGAGTGGAGACGTAAGTGGCCAGCGCGCCGTCTCGGTGCAGCCCTACCGCCGCGTACCGGCGGCACAGATTGGAGCGACCGGAGGTGCATTCGCCACATTCCCCGCACGGGACGGACCCGCAGGAGGCCACGAGCTTGCCGAGCCACGACGAGTCGACGCCCTCGCCGACCGCCACGACCGTTCCCCCGAACTCGTGGCCGATCACCATCGGGCCGACATGCCCGGTGACGGGGTGCTGCGCGTCGGTGGGGAACGCCTTCGGGCCGTACGCCCACTCACTGGCATCGGTCCCGCACACCCCGACGACACCGACCTCGAGGAGGAGTTCTCCGGGGAGGGCCTCAGGAACGCGCACGTGCTCGATACGCACATCCTTCTGGCCGTGGAACACGGCGGCGCGCATCGTCGGAGGATCGGGCATAAACGTCTCGGCGGTCATCGGTGAACTCCTGTGGTCGTGGCGGATCAGTACGGGTTGGCGACGACGAGTTCATACGCTACTGCAATCGATTGCGACTCTAGAGACGAAGTCACGCGCGAGGACGCCGACGACGCACTGCAGGGCGTCGGCCTGATAGCGATGAGGTTGTCCCGTTCGCGTTCAGTAGCGGTGCGGTAGTATCCTCTGTGTGCAGTGTGGCTGTACGCCACTGGATCGATCGACCTGCGAAGGAGCAGTATGAAAGCCCTGCGTTACCTCAGCGAGAACTCCCCTGAGATCGTTGAACTGGGGGTGCCAGAAATCGCGGACGACGAAGTCCTCGTTGCCACGCGCTCGCTGGGCGTGTGCCACTCTGACATCGAGTTGCTCGAAGGTCGCTACATCATTCCGTTCACGTATCCGATCATTCCCGGCCACGAGTGGGCAGGCGAGGTGGTCGCAATCGGAGCGAAGGTGGATGATTTCGCCGTCGGAGATCGTGTGGTCGGCGAGTGCGTGATCGGCGTCGAGCACTTCGGTTTCTCCATCAGCGGGGCCGCAGCCGACTTCTTCGTCGCGAAGTCAGCGTGGCTGCACAAGCTGCCCGCCAGCGTCTCGTGGACCAACGGCGCTCTGGTCGAACCGTTCAGCGTGGCGTACGGGGCGCTCCGCAAGGCGAACAATGTCGATCCGAGCGACGTCGTCGTCGTGCTCGGCGCCGGCCCGATCGGGCTGATGACGGCCGCCGCGGCTGCCGCCCTCGGCGCCACGACCCTGGTCGTCGAGCCGTCTGAAGAACGCAGGAAGGCAGCCCTCGCCCTCGGCGCCACCGAGGCCGTGAGTCCGGATGACATCGCCGCAGTGCTGGCAGAACGATCGGGCGGGCGCGGCGCGGACGTCGTGATCGAAGCCAGCGGACACCCCGGTGTCATGGCTCAGGCGCTGGAACTGGCGGCCTTCCACGGCCGCGTCGTCTATGTGGGAATCGACGTCGGTCGAGAAGCCCCAGCGAAGCTCGGTCTGATCCAAGCCAAGGAGCTCTTCATCACCGGCGTGATCGGGGCTCCGGGCGACTGGCCTGCCACCCTGCGATTCCTGGAAGCCACCGGTCTTGATCTCAGTCCCCTCGTGACCCATCGGTTCCCCAGTGATCAGGCCATCGAGGCACTCGAGGCATCCCAAGATCGCCAGACGGCCATCAAGGTGCACATCGAATACGCGGCACAACTGTGACGGGATCGTTCACCCTCGAGGCGGAATTCGGCGAGCAGGGCGTCGCGCGAGCGGTCGTCCGGCCGCTCCGCGCCTCGACGCCCGCGGATCGGGATTCGCTCCTGACGGATGGGGTCTTCGCCGTCATCGAACAGCTCGCGCGTGCGTCTGGACTAGCAGCGGGTGGCCGGTCAATCATCGATCTTCGAGTGCCAGAGAGGATGCTCCCGGACGCGATGCCCGGCACCGAGGCGTTCATCGAAGCGGTGCGGGGGCTCGTTCAATCGTTGACGCTCGAATCGGGCCCGGACTCGCCCGCGTGCACCCTCCTGATCTCCAGCGAAGAGCAGCAGTCGGGGCGCGACCGCACGGTGGACTACCTCGAAGGGGCGCACGGGGGTTTCTCGCGGGGCACGACGTACGATCTGAGGGAGAAGGCGCTGTGAAGGTTCTCGTCACCGGCGCTGCGGGAGGGATCGGCTCTGCCATCGCCAGCGCACTCAGAGCGGGAGGCCACACGGTCTTCCTCCACGACCTGAGCGGCGACGTCGACCTCAGCGGCGATCTGACCGATCCGGACCATCTCGCCGCCGTGCGCGCGGCCGTCATCGACCGGGGCGTGGACGGGGTCGTCGCAGCTCACGGCATCGCCGCAGCCCGCAGCATCGCCGGCGTGGATCGCGCCTTCGCGGAGCGGGTCATGCGTGTCAACACGATCTCGGTGTTCCGTCTGCACGATGTTCTGCAGGACGTGCTCGAAGACCGCGACGGTGTGTTCGTCATCGTCTCGAGCCAGGCAGGGCTCTACGGGGAGGCGAACAACGGAGCGTACGCGGCATCGAAATTCGCTCTCATGGGATGGGCCCGCGGTCTGGCCGCGCAGCCTTCCGGTCCCCGGATCCGGGTGCTCTGCCCCGGTGCGACCGACACTCCCCTGCTGCGCCGCGCGTTCGAAGGAATGGCCGAGAGCGCGGGAGTCACCTATGAAGACGTGCTCGCGTCGCGCTCCGCCCACATCCCGGCAGGCCGGCTCGGCGAACCATCGGAGCTCGGAGCGGCAGCCGCGTGGCTCGTCGAGGTTCCTGAACCCCGCTTCCTTGTCGCCGCCGTCACGGGTGGTGAAGTGCTGTCATAGAGGCGCGGTGAGGCGCGCCAGGTTGTCCGGCGATCCCGCCAGGGCGCCCTGCTCGATCTCGTGCGCCAGCTCGACCGTCCTCGCGTTCGCCGGAGTCGGCAGGCCGATCCGGGCACCCTCGCTCACAACGAAGCCGTTGAGCTCATCGACCTCACCGCGGCGCCCCTTCTGCCAGTCCTGGAGCACGGTCGTCTTGGTCTGCGGCAGCGACCACTGCGTGTACACCGCGTCGAGCATCGTCTCGACGAATTGGTCCGGCCGGCTCGGGTCGACATCGGTGAGCCCGAAGATGGGAACGACCGATCGCCCGGTTCCGACGGCTACGCGGATGGCCTCTTTGCCGGTGGCGAGCATGAAATCGTGCATTCCGGGAAGCCTTGCGGCGTCCAAGAGCGGGAGGTCGAGGATGGCGGAGGTCACGAGTTCAGCCGCGTTCACGACGAGTTTCATCCACTTCGCCGACCGGATGTCGTCGACGACAACCGCGGTGCCCGAGTGCTGCAGGAGGCTCGTCGCCTCGGTCTCCCGGCCCCGGGTGGACTCGTCCAAGCTGCCGACCGCGAACCACGTGCCGGAGGGTGGTGTGTGGCGTTCCACAACGCCGGGGGTCCACATCGCAGCAGCGATCTCGATGACCGCACCGAGGGTGCGGTGCGGTCCGAACACGTCGGCCATGATGTCGACGGTCATGCCGTTCTGCAGACCGATAGCCAGGCCATGGTCGTGGAGGTAGGGCTTGACGAGTTCACACGCCCATCGGGTGTCGTACGCCTTCATGACGACGAAGATGATGTCGAACTTCTCCCCACGAAGTGTGGCGACGTCGCTGAGGTTGAGTGCTCGGACGGGAGCTGTGCTCGTCGAATCCGGCATCTCGATCCGCACGCCGGCCGATCGCATGGCGGCGACGTTCTCCGGCCACTGCTCGATGATCGTGACGTCGTGTCCCGCGTTCACGAGGTCGCACGCGAGGCTCGCACCGTTCGCGCCGGTACCCAGGATGGCGATGTGAGGCACAGCAACCTCTTCTTTCCGATCGAAACGACATTGTCCGCCTCCAGCCGCTCCGCCTGATCCAGACATGCAGAGGCCTTCGGCGCACCAATTGTCGCACAGTGTTCATTGGTGATGGACAAGACGCCGAACTGTGCAGTCTTATTTGTGAGGCCGTGCAGTATTAATGTACGGTCGTCTCTACGATCACAAGGTTGTATCGAGTTGGAGTTCCAGTTCATGTCATCTGAGATACCCGCAACCCGCGCCGAGCCGCTGCTAAGTCTCCGCGGCGTGAGCAAGGCCTTCGAAGGCACGACGGTTCTGAAGAGCCTCGACCTCGACGTGTACGCCGGCGAGACGCTCATCCTGCTCGGCGAGAACGGCGCCGGTAAATCGACCCTCAA
The DNA here is from genome assembly GCF_057197625.1 of Microbacterium sp. Z6_144. Classification (NCBI taxonomy): domain Bacteria; kingdom Bacillati; phylum Actinomycetota; class Actinomycetes; order Micrococcales; family Microbacteriaceae; genus Microbacterium; species Microbacterium sp. Z6_144. The sequence goes on along the minus strand of NZ_JBXVPT010000001.1, from coordinate 418,686 downwards.
GAATATCCTCTGCGGCCTCATCCCCTCCGACTCGGGTGAGATCTCGTTCGCCGGGACCCCGGAACCGCGATGGAACGCGGACAGGGCTGTCGAACTCGGCCTCGGTGCGATTCACCAGGAGTTGAGCCTCTTCCCCAATCTCTCGGTGGCCGAGAACGTCAACATCCGGTCCCTGGGTTCGCGCGTCGGCATCGTGAGCGAGAAGGGGCTTATAGCTCGCACCGACGAACTCTTCCGAGACCTCCTGGGCGTCGAACTCGATACCTCCCGGCTCGTCAGTGAGTTGCCCCTCGGCCAGCGGCAGCTCGTCGAGATCGTCAAAGCGATCCAGGTCTCCTCCAGCGTTCTTGTGCTCGACGAGCCCACGACATCCTTGAGTTTGAACGAGCGCCAGCAGCTGTTCACGGTGATGCGCCGACTCCGCGATCAGGGGTATGCACTCATCCACGTCACGCACTTCCTCGAAGAGGTCGCCGCCGTGGGTAATCGGGTGGCCGTGATGCGCGACGGCGCGATCGTCGTCGTGGCGGAGGCGGGGGACCTGTCCACGCACCAGATCGAAGAAGCCATGGTGGGGCGGGAACTCGGCGAGGTCACACGCGATTCGAGCAACGTCACCGCCCAGAGCCCGGTCGTGTTGGCGGTGGAAGGTCTGAGTGACGACTACCTCCTCGATGATGTGTCGTTGTCGGTGCGTTCGGGGGAGATCGTCGGCATCGCGGGTCTCACGGGAGCCGGTCGCAGCGAACTCATGCAGTCGATCGTTGGTATTCGCCCGGCCACAGGACGCGTGCGGCTCGCAGACGGGCCGTTCGAGAAACGCTCCATCTCGCGTGCCCGGAGGCGCGGCCTCGTCCTCGTCTCCGAGGACCGCCGGGAGGAGCAGGCGTTCCTGGAGCGCTCAGTGCGTGAAAATCTGACCTCGGCGATGCTTGATCGCATCTCCAGCAAGTGGGGCTGGATCAAAAGCAAGGTCGAACGCGCCCTCGCCACCGACATGGTGGCCGACTTCGACGTGAAAACCGACGGTATCGAGGCGGACCTCGGGTCGCTCTCGGGAGGCAACCAGCAGAAGGCCATCCTGGCCCGCTGGCTGACCCTGCGTCCGAAGGTCTGCCTGTTGGACGAGCCCACCAAGGGCATCGACGTCGGCGCGAAGGCGCAGGTGCAGCAGACCGTGTTCGCTTTGGCGGCGCAAGGCGTCGGGGTGGTCGTGGTCTCCTCCGATTTGCCGGAGCTGTTCACGATGAGCGACCGCATTCTCGTGATGCGGCAGGGGCGGATCGCCGCCTCGCTGGAACGCTCGCAGTTCGACGCGACGGCGATACTCCGCGCAGCATCTTCGGGAGGCAAGTGATGACCGGTACTACAGTTCGCGGCGGACGGGTGCGCCTTCCCGTGCAGTCCCTGGTGCTCGTCGGCGTCATCGTGGTCGCTGCTCTGGTGTTCGGGCTCCAGTCGCCGTCGTTCCTCAGCCCGGGCAACGTCGGCAACATCTTCCTCCAGGCCTCGCCGACCATCATTGCCGCGGTCGGGATGACCTTCGTGATCATGACCGGCGGCATCGACCTCTCCATCGGCTCCCTGATCAATCTCGCGATGGTGGTCGCCATTACGGCTTCTGGCGTGACCTCGGCGGCCGCCGGCGAATCATCGATCTGGACGTACGTGATCGCAATCGCGGTCGGTGTCGCCTGCGGCCTCTTCAACGGGTTGATGATCAACGTGCTCCGCGTGCATCCGCTGCTGGTCACGCTCGGAACCCTTACTCTCTACCGCGGAGTCGCCCTGCACATCAGCGGCGCAGGTGACCGCGCCGCTGCCGGCCCGATCACCGCGCTCGGGCGAGGCGAGATCTTCGGCGTCGCGCTGCCCATCATCCTCGCCGTCCTCGCCGTCCTCCTCGGATCACTCGTGATGCGCCGCACCGTCTTCGGGCGCCAAATCGTGGCTCTGGGCGGCTCGGAGCGGTCCGCGCGCGAGTCCGGGCTGCCCGTGAAGCGACTTCGACTGGCCGTCTACCTGATCTCGGCCGTGTGCGCCGTCATCGCGGGCATCCTGACCGTCGGCCAGATCGGCACGCTCCAGGTGTCGCTGGGCGTCAATTACGAATTCACCGTCATCACGGCTGTGATCGTGGGCGGGACGAGTCTCTTCGGAGGCAAGGGCTCGATCGTCGGGACGGCACTCGGCGCTCTGCTGCTGACGATCATCGACAACGGGCTGAACAGCATCAATGCATCGATCTACATCTACGACGTCGTTCGCGGCCTCGTCCTCGTGATTGCAGTTCTCGCCGACTCCATCGCCACAGACCGGCTCAAACTGCGTCGCCGCACGAAGCAGAAAGAGTTCCTCGCCGATAGCGCATCGGCCGGGGTCCGCGCCTAGGCTCCACGCCTCGGCGTTCACACAGTACGTACTTCACAGTACGCAATGAAGGGTATCGACATGAGAAAGTCTCTCGCATCCTCCGTCGTCTTCGGCGCCGTCGCCGTCGCCGTCGTTCTTTCCGGCTGCAGCTCAGAAGCACCTGGCTCGTCGGGGTCAGGCGGCGACTCGGCTGACGGGGAGACCACCATCGGTGTCTCGCTGGACAACCTGACCGCTTTCCGAGAAGGCGAGCAGAAGTACTTGGACATTGCCGCCGAAGAGCTCGGAGTGAAGCTCGTCTATCAGGTAGCTCAACTCGACGCGCAGACGCAGTCGAGCCAGATTCAGACCCTGATCTCTCAGGGCGCGAAAGCCATCGTCGCCATTCCGAGCGACATCCAGGCGATCAAGGCCGACATCGACTCGGCCGATGCCTCAGGTGTTCCGATCGTCACGCTTGACCAGGCGCCGGCCGAGACGGACTGGGTGCCTTACCACGTCGGCGGCGACCCCTACGCTGACGGCTTGGCGGCGGGCAAGAAGTTCGTGGAGATCGCTGCCGGGCAGCCCTTCAAGCTCCTCGAACTCCAGGGAGCTCTCAACAACGACAATGGCATTCGACGCTCACAGGGCCTGCAAGACGGTGTCAAGGATGCGGCAAACATCGAGATCGTCGCATCCGTCCCCACCGACTGGAAGCCGGAGCCCGCGCTGACGGGCATTCAGAACGCTCTTCAGCAGCACTCGGACCTCGGCGGGATCTTCATCCCGACCGACGGCCAGTTGCCCCCCGCCATCTCGGCCTTGACGGCCGCCAACAAGCTGTTCAAAGTCGGTGAGCCCGGGCACGTTGCCCTCGTCGCAATCGATGGAGATCCCAATGGTTGCAAGGGCGTCCGAGATGGCTACGTCGACATGGACATCGCGACTCCGATCCCGGAGATGACCATGCGCGCGCTCGAGGAGGCGGTCAAGGCAGCAAACGGCGAGCCCGCCGACTCCGCGGACTTCCTTCCCGGCACGCCGTACACGCCGGCCGACGTCGAAGAGAACGCGTCGCTCGTCTGGGGCTGCAACTAAGCACTCGTTCGGTGGCCGGCGTCCACGGCGCCGGCCACCCACCACTGTCACATGAGGAAGAGACCCATCATGATCCGTCGACTGGCGACCGGAACGCTCCGGAACGCTCCGATGATTCCCGTGCTCATCATCGCCTTCATAGCCTTCGCGCTCCTGGCGAACGGCTTCACCTCATCGACGAACCTCTTCAACATCCTCCGAGACTCGTCGGTCTTGATCGTGGCCGCGACCGGGACCACTCTCGTCTTCCTCATCGGCGGTCTAGACCTCTCGGTCGGCTCGGTGGTGGCGTGCTCCGCGGTCGGGGCTGCCATCGCAATGAGCTCGACGGACAACGTAGTCCTGGGTGTCTTGGTCGGCGTCGCGATCGGGGCAATCGTCGGTGCGCTCAACGGCGTGCTCATCGGGTACGCCCGGCTCGTGCCATTCGTGCTCACTCTCGGCATGCTGCTCGTGGTCAGAGCCATCGCCTACCTCGCGGCGGCAATCACGGCCGGCTCCGGGGGCACTGCCGCCGCTGTCGGCGGACTCCCTGACGCTGCCACGGTCTACGGGCGCGGCTTCTTCGCAGCCGTCCCGAACCTCTTCGTGCTCGCCGTCATCATCGTGGCTGTCGTGGCCGTGGTGCTGGCCAAGACACGGTTCGGCCGCTATGTGAGACTGGTGGGTCAAAACGAGACCGCGGCGCGGTTCAACGGAATTGACGTGCCGCGAGTGAAATTCATCACCTACACGCTCGCCGGGCTGCTCAGCGGCATCGCCGGCATCATGCTCGCGATGCGGCTCGGGTCGGGGAATCCGGCGTCGGGTGACGACCTCTTGCTCAAAGCGATCACTGCAGCCATCATCGGCGGCACCGCTCTCGTCGGCGGACACGGCGGCGTGGTGAGAACAGTCTTCGGCGCCCTCGTCATCACGATGCTCGCCAGCGGAATGAGCCTCATGGGCTTCCAGTTCTGGGATCAGGCGATTGTGCTGGGTGTCGTGATCCTCCTGGGAACCACGCTCACCCGGCGGTGGTCGAAATCGCGTCGTGCCGTGGCGTAGATCGGCGAGCCACGGGCGACGAGCGCGCGTTCTGCTTGTACCGCCTCTCCGAAGTGGGTGTTCATGATCGTTAGCGAGATCGGCGCGCAACTCCGAGCAGCACGCATGGCGCGCGGCTTGAGCGTTCGGGCAGTCGCCAGCGCGGTCGGGGTCTCGGCGAGTCTGGTCTCGCAGGTCGAAACCGGAAAGACGTCGCCGTCGGTCAGCACCCTCTACGCGCTCGTGAACTACCTCGGCGTCTCGCACGACGATCTCATGGCCAAACGAACCGAAGCCACGCCGCCGTCCTCTGCGCCACCAGAGCCGCACCCCGTCCCGCGCCCCGTCGGCAGCGGGACGAGGCACTCCTTCTATCAGCGCTCGTCGGAGAACCCCGTGATCGAGATGGAGAAAGGCGTGCGCTGGGAGCGTCTGTCCGCACTCGCGGGGGGAAACGTCGACCCGATGCTCGTCATCTACGAGCCGGGCGCATCGAGTTCAATCGAAGGCCGCATGATGCGGCACAGTGGGGTCGAGCACGCTTACATCATGAGCGGAGAGTTGACCGTCCGCCTGGAATTCGAGGAAGTCGTCCTAGGGCCGGGAGACTCGCTCAGTTTCGACTCGGTGCGCCCGCACACGTACATCAATCGCGGCTCCATACCAGCGCGCGGTCTCTGGTTCGTCGTTGGTCGGCGCGAGTACACGGACGAAGTCCCGCCGGCGTTCGGAAGTGACACCCGAGCTCAGGTGCCGCAGATCAACTCCGCGGTTGATGTTCTCCATGCAATGGACCGTCTCCGATGACTTCACGGCTACGTGCGAACCGTGGTTTCCTGTCGAACTCGCCTGAGGAACAGCGGCGGTAAAGTTTCCGGACGCGGACAGCGCTCCCAGCCGCGCCGGAAACGCAGATCCAGGCGCCGCTAGCCGTGTCGGAGACCTCTGTGCGCTGCGGTGGGGCGCAATCGAACGCCGCATGCCTGCCGCAATCGGAAGGCGTTGGGGACGCTCGGAGTGGAGGTGTCCCCCACCGAGGCCGTAAGACGCCAGCGAGCAAGGATCCCACGCGCAGGAAACCAATGTTTGACCGGGGGATTTTCTGCGGAGACGGAGGGATTCGAACCCTCGGTCCCCGTAAGGGGACTCCACCTTAGCAGGGTGCTCATTGCGGGCCGTTCCCCCGCCCATCCTCCGCGACCAACCCCCGATGTCTGTCGACTTTATTGACTTTGACCAGGCCTTTATCAGAATTATCTCTTCGGACCGCTCGCACTCCTCCTTCACCGAAACACGTAGCCCGAACTTCAGCTCAGGATGCTCGGGGTCACCTGGGGGTCACTTGACGCGGACCGCTCTCGCGCGGATGGTTCTCCAGCATCAGCCGGGGGTCGTACCCCCGGCAGGGGCACCGCCGCCCGGCTTGGCGTTCTGCACTCGAGACTAAGCGCCGTCACTTCAGAACAAGTGCCCCTGCGATCATGGCGTCCACCGACCACACCCGCGGATAGGCCGTGGCGGACGAAAACGACGGGGAAGGCGAGGGCATCGGCACGCTCACAGTCTGCCCGGACGGCGACGAGGCGACCGCCGCTACACGCCGGTCAGTAGCGCACGGCGAGCGCCTTCCGCGCCGCCGCTTCGAACTTGTCCATCCGGTCCTCGACCGCGGGATAGTCCCCCGTGACGATGGCGGTGAGGACGTTGCCCGCGGCCTCATCGACGTACTTCGGACCGACGATCGAGAAGGGCGCCGCAAGTCCCGACACCTCATCTACGAGGGCGCGGGTCGGTTGCTGTCCGACGATCAGGTTGGCACGCAACACGTCCAGCCCGCGCTCCACCGCCACGTACGCCTCGTACCGCCGCTCACGCAGCCAGACCCGGTGCTCGCGGCGGGCCTGAATCCACGCCCCGAGCAGGCCCGCGAGGACAGTCACCGTCACGCCACCGAAGATCGACAGCAACGCGAGGGCCGTCGGATCGACCGCCGCGGCTGTCGCCGCCGTCGTCACGGTCGCGGATGGGCTGAGGATGGCGGCGAGTATCACGCCGCGAGCCTAACCGCGCTTAGTCGCGGGCGACCCCTCCCGTGTCCGTTATGGGGGAACAGGACAAGGAGCTTCCGGGCGTCGTGAGCCGGATCGCGTCCGCACTCGGCGCCGGACTCGTGCGACGATCGGAGCCCAGATCGGAGATCCGCTCGGCGGCGCGATGGTCGGGGGGACGCTTGCTCAGGTCGGCGATGACTTCGCGCTGCGCGTGCTCAGCCCGCGCCAGGAACAGCGCGTCGCGACCGTGCTCGACCTCGCTGGGAGGACCATCGCCGAGGGCATCGCCGAAGGCCGCTCGATACGTGACGATGGGTTCTTCGATGGCGACGACCCGAGGGCGACCGAGGTGATCGAGGGCGTGCTCCTGGCGGTATTCGACAGGGAGTTCGAGATCGTGGAAGCCGTGGAGGTTGACGCGTCACTTATCGAGCAGACCATCCGATTCGTGCCCCACGTCGCGGGCCGACAGCCCAGCCTGAGTCAGGTGCGGGCACTGGGCGACGAGGTCACAGAAGACATGCGTTCGACTTACGCCCGCATCGAGGACCCGCGCCCCTCCCCTAGTTCCGACCACTTGCTCGGCGCTGATCTTGGGGGAACGGCGGTGACGGTGGGATTTGAACTCTTGTTGTATCCGCTTTCTAGGGCGCCCGGACCGACCTGTTCCAGGGGACGTATATCCGCTCGTCGTGAACGAGCAGGGTTCGCCGACGGAGAGCGGTAGTGGTCGCCTCGAGGACGCACAACGCGATGGTGCGGTAGACGTTCGGCACATTCAGTTCTTTGAGCGCTCGCCGCACCTGCTTGATGAGTCGAGCGAAGTCGCGATCGGGCCTAGTCATCACCGCCCCGTGGTGCCACTCTGCCAACTCCCAGCAGATGCTCTAACGGCCTCACCTACCCGGACAGGCGAGGAACGGCCTGTCGCAGGAGAGCGTTGATGGCTCGTGACGGAATCGATCAGCTTCGAGCGATCGTGGAAAGGCCCACCTTCAGGTCACACAGCGCATGCCCTGGTGCCTAATGCGCGGCGGGGCGGGGCGGTTGAGATGACCGGCTGTAGCTTTGCGCGAAGCCACTCAGTGCGCGACAGATCATCGTTTTCGCTTCCTCCGACACAAAAGATGGAAGGGATTACCGTTCCGGAGGGAATACTTAGTGTGAGCACCGACAGTGACATCCTCAAACGTGCCGAGCGAGCTCCGCAGGCGTTTGCCGAAGTCTTTGACCGGCATGCCGAGGCGGTCGAGTCATTCCTGCGGCGCCGGTTGGGGGCGCAAGCTGCTGAGGACGCGCTGAGCGAGACGTTTCTCATCGCGTTCCGTCGGCGGGGGTCGTTCGATCACACCTGGGAGTCGGCTCGGCCGTGGCTCCTGGGAATCGCTGCCCGAGTGGCAGCCAAGAACCGCGCGGCTGAGGCGCGGCACTGGCGCGCAGTAGAAGCGGCTGCCGGACGAGGCGAAACGACCAGCGGCGGTGGGATCGACGAGGCCACCGGGCGATTGGACGCTGCGGCCGCGATCGGGGCTCTCGCGCCGCGCATCGCGGCGCTGTCTGCGAAAGAGCGCAACACCCTCTTCATGTACGCCTGGTCCGACCTCACGCCAGAGCAGATCGCGCAGGCACTTCACGTGCCCGTGGGCACCGTGTGGTCGCGTCTTCACCGCATCAGACGGAAACTCGCCCCACCGGGGTCTGACTCTGCTCGGCTGACCTGGATAGCAAAGGAGATCGATCATGCGAGTATTCGCGCTGGTGCGTGACATCGAGAAAACGCCGGATCCCGCGAGTCCTGCTCGAATCGCCCGATCGCGGGCGCGAGTCCTGACCGAGCTGGCTGCCGCGCCGGAGCGACGCGTTCGCTCCCGCTGGGTGTGGGGCGGCACCGCGGCGATGGGAGGCTTGTCCACCGCGGTCGTCGTGGCAAGCGTGATCATTGCCGGCCTGGCGGCCCCCGTGGTGGCGCAGCCAGCGTCGGCGGCTGCTGTCGAGGTCTTGAACGACGCAGCCGAAGTGGTAATCGAGGCCGAGGATCCGGTGGTTGGTCCCGGTCAGTACCTGAGAGTGCGCGAGACCTATGAGCTGGTGTCGCTGTGGGATGCCGAGGCCGGTTCCAACACAGCCACACTTCCCACCTCGGAAGGCGCAGTTCAGGTACGCGACGTCCGAGACCTGTATGTACCTAGCGACCGCAGCGAGGATTGGATCCTCGACGACCGGGCGCCGAACGAGGTGGTCGAGGCGTGGGGCGACCCGCGAGCCCAAACAGGGTACGACCAGATGGCGGCGGCGGGGACGGACGCGGATCCCGCGCGGGTCCGAGTACTTCCGCAGGGAGCTGACGTAAGCGGGGCATACGGAAGCACGCCGCGGGTAACTCCCCCGCCCGGTGCGGCGAGCAGCGGAGACACCGCGCCCCCGGTTGACGAGGAGGTCGGGTACTACGACCGGTTCCGGCCGTTCTACGACGAGATGCCGAGAGACCCGCAGCAACTGCTGACCTGGTATCGGGAGAACTTGGGAACCTCATCGGACGACTGGTACGTGTTCCAGAGCATCGGCCAGGGACTCCGAACCAACCTGATGCCGAGGGACTTGCGAGCAGCGTCCTTGCGCGTTCTCGGCCTGCTCAGCAATGTCGATGTGTCCGCAACTAGCGGGACGATCACGACGCTCGCACTGCCAACCGAACTCGGCGCGGGGGGAAAGTTCGGAGACTTGTTGGTGTCCGAGCTGGACATCGACACCAGCACTGGGCAGATTGTCGGGATCCGGGAGAGCTATCCTCACCGCTCGACGAGTCTCATGCCAGCGGGGGTTCCTTGGGCATCGTGGCAGATCGAGATATCCGTCGTCGACGGGGCACCTACACCCTGATGGAGGCCATCTCGCTGAGGGTTTGAACCGTGAGCCGATCAGTCGCGCGCTCAGTGGAATCGATCGATTCCGGGTGTCCGCCGATACCGAGGCATTGCCTAGGGGGCCCAGCTAGCGACGATGCTAGTAAGGGGAGCGATGTAGCGCCGAACGGACTCTCCAAACGCGACCGGCAGAAGTCGCGGACTGTTGTAGAGCGGGAGTTGTGCGTCACATGTAGTCCAAATGGACGAAAAGCGAGAACATCTCGAACGGCTCGAAGCGATCAATGTGAGGTGTGAGACGCGTATAACGCGTGCAAATCGCTCACGAATTCCTAGTGGGAACTCATTAGTGACTGACCGCACCTTTCCACGTGGTGCTGTGTCCCCCAGAAGGACTACAGGCGAGCATCCAAACGCATCGATACTCTCTTGCTCGATGAGACGCCCCAACGCTAACCACCGAGCGCCTCGTTGTCCTAAAGAAATGCGTTTGACCGGCGGGAGATCGCTCAAGATCTCCACCAACATGTTCGCTTTGATCATCGACTAGTGAGGACGGTTATGCCTGCTATGAAGTCTGCTGTCAAACCCGCTCGTCCACGAATGCTCCGCCGGATCCGAGGAGTCGCCGCCGCTGCAGCACTCGCCACCGTCGGTGTACTCGGGGTCGCGGCGCCGGCGTCCGCCGCCCCGAGCGACTGCCCGTCCGGACAAACATGTCTCTGGAGGGATGCCGACTACGCGACGGCTGGGCTCGGCTGGATTTTCGTCAACTTCACTAACGGAATCCGCGACTTCCGGAACTACAGTTTCGACTTCAACAACGGATCGCTCAACGACAACGTGACGTCGGTGTACAACAACGGCAACACGCAGTGGAGCTACCTGTTCTACAACCTCAACTTCACCAGCCAGGCAGCCAGCTTCCCCATGAAGACGGGCATTGCCAATCTCGGTGTCGCTGACGACGCGGCGACCTCTGGTGGGTTCTCATTCTGCGTCAACAACCCCAGTAGCGGCCTCTGCACGTAGCAGGGCGGGAAGTGCGAAGTCTGAGAAGTGCGAAAACTGAACCGTATGAACGATGGTCGTGCTGAAGACAAGCACCAAGGTCGTGTCAGGGCGACAGCAGTTCTGTTGGCACTGTGTGCTGGCATGGTGGCGCTGGCCGGGTGCACTCCGGAAACGAAAGCGCCCCGCCTGACCGACCCGAATGCGGTGTGGCAGGGCGGCGAGGTGACGAGTTCGGCAACGCCGAACTCGTCACCTTCTGGAGTAAAGAACATCGCGTTGTGGGCATTGCCGCTGGATGAGTTCGTGCCGACGTTCGGCAACCTGGATAACTACGCGGAGCAATTGCTGCTCGCATCCTGCCTCGGAGAGAAGGGCATTGATTGGCCGGTGCCGTGGCAGGACATCGAGGAACCCCTATCACCCGTGTTCAACCCCGCCGGACGTCGGGTGTTCAATCTGGAGATTGCGAAGAAGTACGGCTTCCGGACAAATGTCGCACCATCGAGGAGTTCCCAGCTTTGGGAGACCTTCCTGATGTACCAGCCGACCGAGCCGGGGTTCCAAGATGCCTTTGACGAATGCCTCGCGGGCATCCGCCAAGAGCATCCGATCGTTAGTAACGAAGACACGATCTTCGTCGCGGGGCTAATCGCTCAGATCCAAGAGGACGCGTTCTTCGATCCTGGCGTGCAGGACGCTGCCGCCCGTTGGCGGTCCTGCATGGAACCGCAGGGGTTCGGACAGCTCCCGGATAATCCAAACGAGTTTCCGAGCTTCGAATTGCAGCAGGAGCTCGGTTCGATCCCCCCGGTGAAGACGGTGGAACCGTCGGCGCGTGAGTCGGAAGTGGCAGTGGCCCATGCCACCTGCCTGGATTCGAGCGGCTTCTCGGAGGCGATTTACGCGACGGAGTGGGCGTTGCAGGAGACAGCGGTCGAGCGTGAGCGGGCGAAGCTGGACGGCATCCGCGATGCGGTACAGGCTCGTGAGGCGGCAGTGCGGGAGATCATCGCCGCAAATGCGCCGAAGGCCTGACGCTTGAGCGCGATGGAGGTGGCGCCGGAGGGAGAGCCAGCAGCGGAAGGCGTGTCAGGGACGTCGCGCCCGTACCGGTGGCGACGGCCACTACTGATGGTCGGAGCGGTGGTAACGGCGGTCGCGTTGGTGGCGGGAACCTGGGTGGCTGCCACGGTATTCCAGTCGCCAGCGCAGCGCGAGGCGAATGCCTCGGCTCCTCCGCCCCAGCCGGTGTTCGCCGCTGTCACAACGGGGAGCCTCTCCGACCAGCGCTCGTATCCGGGGACGATCGCCTTTAGCAACGAAGCGGGGTTCACGCTGACGGCGTCGGATGCGGCACAAAGCGTGGTCACGGGCAAGGCTGCCCCAGCGGGCGGCAGAGTGAGTTCGGGCGAGCTGTTGACGGAGGTGAACACACGGCCGGTGTTCCTTGTGGCATCTCCCTTTGACTTCTTCCGTGATGTCGGTTTCGGCGATGAGGGAGCGGATGTCCGTGTCCTGCAGGAGGCGCTCGTCGAGCGTGGCTATCTGGGTGGTGTGGACGGGACCTACGGCGCACAAACTGCTCGGGCGGTCGCGCGTTGGTACCGAGACGCCGGGTATGTGGCTCCCACGCGGCAGCGGCCGACGACGAACACGACAGCCCCAGATTCGTCCGGGGCCCCGAGCCCGTCAGGCAACTCCGGGGCGGCAGGCGACTCCGGAGCGGCAGGCGACTCCGGAGCGTCAGGCGACTCCGGAGCGTCAGGCGACTCCGGAGCGTCAGGCGACTCCGGAGCGGCAGGCGACTCCGGAGCGGCAGGCGACTCCGGAGCGGCAGGCGACTCCGCGGCGCCGGACTCAGGCGCGGCATCGAAGCCCGTAGTCGATGCGTTCGTTCCCCTCAGCGAGCTACTGGCCGTGCCCTCCCTTCCCGCGACGGTTATCACCGCCCCGGCGATCGGAGCGCACGTCGGCGGGGAAACCCCCGATCTGACGCTCGGGACGACCGCGCTGATCGTCCGCTCCGAGGTGCCGGAGGCGGAAGCGGCGGGGATGACGCAGGGCGACCCCGTGACGGTCGTCTCAGGCTCCGGGCAGGTGGACGCGGTCGTCGCATCCACCGAGGCACAGCCGCCGGGCGAGGACGGCGCCCCTCGTCCGAGCGTGCTGACAGTCTCATTCGAGACGGATCCTGCCGTACTGGCGGCCGAGCGCGGGACGACGGTGACGGTACAGGTGCTGACCGCGGTCGTCGCCGAGGAGTCTCTCATCGTGCCCACGGCCGCAGTCGTGGGACGTGGAGAAGGGCGCGGTGTCGTCGTGAAGAGGCAGGCCGATGGGTCCCTCACCGAGGTACTCGTGGCCGTGGCAGGCTCGCTGCAGGGAATGACTGCGGTCGCACCATACGACGCGGACGCGCTGGCGGAGGGCGATGACGTCCGGGTTGGGTAAGGGGGCTGTGCCTGTACTGGAGTTGCGTCGCGTCTCTCGGCGGTACTCGTCTGCGCACGCTCCGTCAGTGGTGGCGCTCGACGAAGTGAGCCTGCGCATCTGGGAGGGTGAGTTCGTTGCGATCGTGGGACCGTCCGGGGGTGGAAAGTCGACCCTGCTGAATGTGCTGGGGCTGCTCGATTTCCCCGACGGCGGCGAGTACCGGCTTGACGGCGCACGGCTGCCCTCGCGGGAAGGGACGGCAACCGCCGGAATCCGCAGCACGCAGTTCGCCTTCATCTTCCAGGCATTCCACTTGTTGCCTAGCAGGCCAGTGCGCGACAGTGTGGAGCTAGGGCTCATGTACCGGGGCGTGACCGCCCGTACTGCGCCTGCGATCGCCGCACTGAAGAAGGTGGGGCTCGCGGAGCGGGCAGAGGAGCAGGCGTCCCATCTGTCTGGCGGTCAGCAGCAGCGCGCTGCGATCGCCCGAGCCATCGCGTCGGATCCCCGAGTCGTACTCGCAGACGAACCGACCGGCAATCTTGACAGCGAGAACGCGCGGATCATCCTCGGGGAGCTGCAGGCGTTAAACAGGGCCGGGGCGACCGTGATCGTCGTGACCCACTCCCCCGACGTGGCCGCTGCCGCCGACCGGCAACTGCGCATCCAGGACGGGCGGGTCGTGTCAGATTCCCGCCGCGAACCTTCCTCCTCAACACCGGCTACGACCGCGGCAATCGGCACGGACGGACCCGCGAAAGCCCAAGCGAGTTCCGAGCAGACCTCAACGGACTCTCCCCTCAATGCGCTGCTGGGTGGGGTTTCCGCGGACCCAGAGCAGCGCGCGCGGGATCAAAGGCACCCACGGTTGCGTGCACATGACGTCCTAAGGGATGCGTGGCGCTCGGTGCGGTCGCGCCCAGCGCAGACATCCGTACTATGCCTGGCCGTCTCAATCGCAGTGGCGCTGACCCTGACCACGCTCGGAATCTCCACCTCCGCCGGCGCCCAGGTCTCCTCTGCATTCGATGCGCAGCTCAACCGGGAGGTCACCGCCACCTGGAACAACGGCCCCGACTCGCAGTCCGCCGCCCTCACCGACATCCCTTCACGGACCGGAAAGCTCGCGGGAGTCGATGCGGCCGCCGCGATCGCGGACTTCGACCCGGTCGCTGTCGCCAGTGTGGCTGGTGCCCGCATGATTCAGCCACACACGTACTCCGGCGACATCGAGGCCGCAGCGCGCCTCACCATCCGCTACCCGACCTGGCGCGCCGACAGGCCGCTCACCCCAGGCGAAGTGCTCATTGGCGCACAACTCGCCGAGCTCCTCGAACTCGGCCCCCTGGACAGCGGCCCCGTCGTAACCATCGACCGATTCGCGTTCCAGGTGGCGGGGATCATCCAAGAATCCCCAAGACTCCCGCTGCTGCGGGGCGAAATCCTCGTCCCCGAGAACACACCCGGATTTGACAACCCGAAGACGACCAGCGCCGTACTGCTCACCTCCGCCGGCGCCGCACAGCAAGTCGCTCGACAGACACCGATCGCCGTGAACCCCTACTCGCCCGAGACCGTGACGATTCGGGCGCCTACCGACGCCAAAGCACTACGCGTCACCGTGGAACAGGGCGTACAGACCACCCTCATCGCGTTCTCGATCCTCGCGATCGTGGTCGCCATCGCCGCGCTCACGAACGCCATGCTGCTCGCCGTCACCACCCGGCGCGGGGAGATCGGCATGCGCAAGGCCCTCGGAGCTCGCAGCCGTCAGATCGCGTGGCTCGTTGGCGCAGAATCTGCCTACGTCGGCGCCGCGGGAGGAATACTCGGTCTCGCTATCGCCGTCGTGGCGATCCTCGTCATCACCCTCACCCAAAAGTGGGCACCAGTGTTCGACCTGCGCCTCGGCCCCCTCGCCGTCGCCGCGGGCATCCTAATCGGCGTCCTCGGCGGCGTTACCGCCGCCGTACGCGCCGCGAGAATTCGCCCCGCCGACACGCTACGCCAATGAGATCGACCAGCACCGGCCGGCGGCCCACTCCGCCTCCAACGACCGCAGCGGCAGCGGTGACGTCGCCCGGAGGGCCATCCGTGAGTCCGGTGGATCCCGCAGCATCCCCAAACGCTCAACGCATTCTCGCGTGGATCGCCCCGATCGCAGTAGCCGCCATCGTGACGGCGGCATATATCCTCCACGCGGCCTGGCAGTGGAACCAGGTCGTCGTAAAGTCCTGGGACCTCAGCATCTTCACCCAGCTTCTCCAGAGCTACGCGCGCTTCCAGCCGCCGATCGTGAACATCAAAGGCGATGGGTTCAATCTCCTCGGCGACCACTTCCATCCGTTGCTGGTTCTGCTGACCCCGGTGTTCACGCTCTTCCCTCACGCGTTCACGCTGTTGGTCATCCAAGCCGTCTGTTTCGGGGCCTCAGCCGGCATGCTCACCGCCTTCGCGTCCCGTCGGCTCGGCTCACCAGCCGGCGGCACTCTTCTCGGGGTCGGGTTCGGGCTCAGCTGGGGGCTGCAGTACGCCGCCGAGGCACAGTTCCACGAGATCGCCCTCGCGGTTCCACTGCTCACCGGTACACTCGGCGCCGTTCTGGACCGCCGATGGCGGCCGGCGATGATTTGGGCGGCACCGCTGGTGTTCGTCAAAGAAGACCTCGGCCTGACCGTCCTGGTGATCGGCCTGCTCATCGCCCACCTCTCTCGCTCCCCGGCCGCGCTGTGGCTTGCCGCATGGGGGCTGGGGTGGTCCGCGGTCGCGATGCTCCTCGTCCTGCCCGCGCTCAATCCCGACGGCGTCTGGGCATACGCCTCGAACGCCAACCCCACCGGCCTGCTCGCCGACCCCGGAAGCTGGTTTGACCCGTTGAAAGGGCACACCCTCGCGCTCCTTGTGATCACCACCGCCGGGCTCGTCCTCAGGTCACCGCTCGCTCTCGTCCTCGTCCCGACACTCGCATGGCGGTTTCTGTCCACCAACCATGGCTACTGGGGGCCGACTTGGCACTACAGCGCCGTGCTCATGCCCATCGCATTTGCCGTCGTCATCGATGCTGTCCAACGTGCGCCCTCCAGTCGGTGGATATGGTTGCGTTCCTACGCTCGACACGGCACGGCCGTCGCTGTCACCGTCGCCATAATGTTGCTCCCGCAACTACCACTTGCCGCCCTGGTCGCGCCAAGCACATGGACGCCGCCCGAGCGGGCCGCAGCGGCCACGACCATCCTCGGGAAGGTCCCCGAAGGGGCCAGCGTCGAGGCGGACATCGGACTCATGAGCTACCTCGTCGACGGCCACGATGTCTACTGGATCGGCAACGCCAACCCCGCACCAGACTGCATCATGATCGACCGCGCCGCAGGCGGCACGCCTCAAGAGTGGGGGCACGTGCTGGACGTTGCGCATCGCCTCCACAGCACCGCCGACTACACCACCGTCGAGGTGATCAGCGACTACGAACTCGCCTGCCTCAACACGGCACGATGAACCCGCGTCACGACTCCGATAGTGACCGTTCTGTCAGCGCGCACGGCGGCAACTGTCGCCGCCATGACATCTTCGACGTCATGGCCCTGGGCGAGTGCGAATCGGTCCTCGCCGGTCCTTACGGTGCTGCGTTTCAGCACGGCCTCCTCGATGTCATCCGACTTCGACGTCAAAGCCCCGCGATCAGCGGACTCAGCATCCCGCTTGAACATCCAAGCTACTTGCCTGCCAAGACCGGGTGAGGTCATCGCGTGGGCTCCACCCGGCGTGAGCGCACAGTACCTAGCCGGTAGCCTCGACCTGCGTGATAGTGACGCCTAGGCCGGGACGTTGGATCGGAATCAGCGCTTTAACAGGGAAGGGCGACGTGCCATCCAGGATGGTGGAGCGGCCGCACAACGGCCCAGACGTTCTCGCTCAGTTGACCCTTGCGTTTCGAAAACACACGATGAGCTCAGACAGCGCGCCCGTCAGGCAGTTGCCGGAGATAGCCCTAGATACCCGCCTCACTCGTCTGCTGGGCAGTCGACACGCCTATCTTGTCTTCGCTTTCATCGTCTTCGCGATGGTAGTGCTGCAGGTGCTGTCCAACCCTCTGGCCGTTCTGCTGAACGGTGAGGCGGTTTGGGATCATCCGCTTCCTCTCTCGACACTGTCCGTGATGGTTGTGCTTGCCTGTGCCGCGCAATCTGCTGCGCTGCTGCTCAGCCTCCGTGCTCCCGGTGCCGCGGTGCTGCTCACTGTCGCGATCTACCTGTCGGTTACCGTCGCGCTTGGCGTCCCTAGTTGGACGACGTCGATGGCCTTTGTCGTCGCGGTCGCGATGTTCTTGCTTGCCACTCAGCGGTCGGTAAAGGTGACCGCCGTTTGCTTCGTCGCCGTTGTCACCGTTGGTGTGGGCGGTTTGCTCGGGTGGGCATTGTCCACCGGAGCCCCACTCGGGCTTGTTTCCGGGTATGTGCTGGAGCGAGCGCTCGCACTGGTTGCCCCGATCGCCGGCGCCACGGCCCTCGGGGTTTGGTGGGGGGCCCTGTCTAGGAGGGTAGCGCGTACACGAGCTGCTGCTGAGGAAGCGGCGCGAGAGCAGGATGAACGGCTTGAGGGCGCGTTGCGTCGTGAACGCACCCGAATCGCGCAGGAACTGCACGATGTCGCCGGACAACATATCGCGGGGCTTCTGTCGCTCGCCGATGCCGCGATCGATATTGAGGGCCGCGAGCCGGACCAGGCGCTCGCCCTCATCGAGGACATCCGTACCGAGGGCCGTTTCGCATCGGCAAGCCTGTACGGAGCGCTGCGCGACCTGCGCGCCGTCGATGGCGAACAAGAAGGGCGCACCCCTGACCTGCTCTCCGTCGAGGAGTTGGTGCAGTACTGGGGCCGCCGCGGCATGAAGATCAGCTACGAGACATCCGGGGATCTGTCCGAGCTACCGCCTGTGGTCTCTACGAGTGCATACCGGGCTGTCCAGGAGGCCCTTACCAACGCCGCAAAACACGCTCCCGGCGCCCAAGTCGCCGTGAACATAGTTCTAGAGTCCGAGTGGCTGCGAATCGCAGTCGCGAATACCCCGCCGCGGGGCCACCGGCCGCAGCAAAGTGCGCCCGGGCTGGGGTGGGGTCTGGAGGGGCTCGAGCAGCGGGTGCAGCTACTCGGCGGTACGTTCAGCGCGAACCCCACCGTCGACGGAGGGTGGCTGGTCACGCTGGAGGTACCAATGCACGAAGCCCAAGAATCGCGTGGGCGCGCATGAGTATGGCCAGGCAGCCTGCGATACGCGTCCTCATCGTCGATGACAACAAGATCGTCCGACGCGGAATTCGGATGCGACTAGAACACGCGGACGCTATCGCGGTTATCGGTGAAGCGGGCACCGGGCGTGACGCCGTCATTATCGCCCATGCGGAACGTGCCGATGTCGTGCTGATGGACCTTCACATGCCCGGCTTGAACGGAATTGAAGCTACGCGGGCCATCCTTGAAGGACCTGGGGAAAGTCCGCGAGTAGTGCTGCTGACAAGCGAGGTATCGGACGCTTTCGTCTTGGAAGCCCTCGACGCCGGCGCCTCGGGCTACTTGCTCAAGAATCACGACAGCGACCAACTCTTACACGTCATTCGAGGCGCCGCAGCAGGAACTGCCACGATCTCGTCTCACATGACACCCACCCTGCTGAGGGAACTCCACCGACTTCGGCCCCCAGCGGTGGACGCTGAGGAGCTTGCACGTCTGACCCGTGCCGAGCGGCGAGTAGTGGGGATGCTCAGCGGCGGTGTGACCGGAAGTGAGGACATCGCCCGGCACCTGAGCGTGTCCGTTAACACGGTCCGTAGCCAAACTGCGTCCGCTCTCAAGAAGCTCGGACTGGATGACCGCACCCAGCTCGCGCTTTGGGGAGTCCGCAACGGGTTGGCGGGAAACGTCACATAGTCAATACGGATGAATTTGCGAACGATGCGAAGCCCGCGATTCCGGGAGAATCCCGCGGCGCGATGGAGCTGCGGCTTAGCGCTCTGCCTGGTATGACGCCTCTCCTCGGGCTCTCAACGAACACGGAACGGGTGTGGAATGCCCGCCTGACCGGTGATCGGCCATTCCGCAGCTAACCGCCCGGTCCCACATGATTGCTGGGCCGCTGGAGCGGCGGCGCTGCAGCAACCTGCATCCGGGGGGACCGTGGACTCTATCTACGCGCGATTCGCAACGGCCGACCCGCGGTTCTACGACGAACCACGGCGACGCGACCCGAACCCGGCCGACCGGTTCGACGTCGATTCAACTCTCGACTGGAGTGAGTGGATCAGCCTTGATGACGGTCACTGGTATTCGTGGCATCCGACTGTAGTAAGCCTCCCTTCTCAGGGCTGGAAGATCCACGTCAGCGCAACGCCGCAGAACGCTCGACACATCCTCAGCGTGGTCAGCGGCTACTGCCACCGGCAAGGGCTCTCGTTCAAGTTTCTCTCCCACGAAGGAGTACTGCGCGCGATGAGTAGCAAGGAGGCTGATCGGGCCGCGTCCGGCAAGTTCGTCACGATCTATCCAACGCAGGACACCAGCCTCCATCGGGTGCTGCTCGACCTCGATGCGCGTATCGGTGGCATTGCTGGGCCGTACATTCTGTCCGATCTGCGTTGGAACCAAGGGCCGCTGCACGTCCGCTATGGAGCCTTCAACCGAGAGTCCCTCGACGTGCAGGGCGTCCGCGTCGGCGCCTTGCGCAACCCCAGCGGTGAGCTCGAAGAGGACGTCCGTTCCGCAGCGTTCACCGCGCCGAAGTGGGTCGCGCTTCCCCCGTTCATTGAGGCGCAGAGGACGGCCCTCGGCAACGCCGAGCAGCCGGAAGGGTTCCCGACCATCCTCCGTGCTCTCCACCATTCGAACGGAGGCGGCGTCTACGAAGCAATCGACCTGGACGGGACACCCGTCGTTCTGAAGGAAGCGCGAGCGCACGTCGGTCTCACCCCAGATGGCCGAGATGCTGTCAGCCGCCTGGCGCACGAAGCCATCGTCCTTCGTGACTTGACGTCTGTCCCATCTGTCGTGCGCGCACGTCGAGAGTTCGATTTCCATGGCCATCACTTCCTCGTCATGGATCGGGTTGAGGGTCGAAGCCTTCCTCGGCTGCTCGTTGAGAAGCACCCGCTCATACGGGCCAATGTCGCTGGGGCGGAGATCGAGGAGTACCGCGACTGGGCGCTCGACATCGGCCACAAAGTCACCGCGGCGATCCAAGGCGTGCATAGTGCCGGGTACTCTCACGGTGACCTTCACCCAGGAAACGTGCTCGTCACAGACGACGGTCAAGTCGTCCTGTTGGATTTTGAGATGGCGAAGCCACTGACCGAGGTGTCTCCTGCCGTCATCGGAGCGCCCGGGTTCATCCCGCCGGATGAACGTGGGGGTAGGGAACTAGATCTGTACGCGCTCAACTGCATCCGTCTTTTCCTGTTCGCTCCGCTAACACCTGTGATGGATCTGGACCCAGGGAAAGCGATCGACCTCGCGCAATGGGCCGAAGATCGATTTGGACTGCACGCGGGGTGGGCTGACCACGTCACCGGCGCGCTATTCCCGAAACGTCTACCAGCGCGGCGAGCGACGCCCGTACGTAGGCTGGATGAGCAGCTTTCTGCCGTCGCCCTCTCCCTGTTTCAGCAGGCCACCCTCGACCGCGACGACCGCGCCTGGCCGGGCGACCCCGCCCAGTTCACGGAGCCACGTGCCGGCCTCATCCACGGTGCCGGCGGGGTCCTTGCCGCGCTAAGCACAGCGGGGGTTCCAATCCCCCCTCGAGCGCGGGACTGGTTTGACTGCGCGGTTCAAGAGCTCATTGACGACCCCAACCCCGTCCTCGGGCTCCTCGACGGCCTCGCCGGCGCAGCTCCGGTCTACGTCGCACTTGACGACGCGGTGGCCGCTTCGCGTGTCATCGACCGGCTGCGCGTCGCGGATTTCCGGGCCCTCGGCCCCGGCCTGTACGGAGGTATCGCGGGCGTCGGTCTGGCGCTTCTGGACGCAGCGCAGAGAGATATCAGCCTCCGTCCGCTAGTTCGGGAGCTCGCCGACGACCTCGTCGACCAGCTGGAACGTTACCTTGCGCGCACCACCGATACACCCGCTACGCGGCCGGCAGGGCTCCTCCGAGGCTGGTCAGGACCCGCCCTCTTCTTTTGCAGGTTGCACTCGGCGACGGGTGAACAGCAATACCTGCGGATGGCCGAAGCCGCGCTCGGCGAGGACCTCGCCGCCTGCTCATGGGCCTCGGACGACTCGTTTCAGGTGAACGAAGGGTGGCGAATGATGCCCTACCTCGGCGCCGGGACAGCCGGCATCGGCCTCGTCATCACCGAACTGCTCTTGCACAACAACGCGACGAGTAAGTATGAAGCCTTCCTCCGTGGAATCGAACGCGCGTGCAGCCCTGAACTAGTGATCTACTCCGGACTGACACAGGGACGAGCAGGGCTCATCCATGCCCTCATCCGCATGTCTGCATCGGGATTGGCCGGTCCGTCCGCGGCGGTGGCGCTGGCCAGGCACGTCGAACTGCTTCAGCTGCACGCGGTGCAGGTGGGCAGTTCAGTCGCGTTCCCCGGTCACGGCCTGATGCGGCTATCGGCAGACCTTGCAACTGGGTCCGCCGGGGTCCTGACCGCGCTCACCGCCTATCAACACCATCTTGAGGGCACCCAGCCGTCGTACTCCGCGTTGCCATTCCTGAACCTCCCCCCGAAAACTCGTACGCTCTGGTCTACCAAGACCACACAATCGGCGGCGGGAGGTGATTCCCATGGGTTTCCTCCTCTCCCTTCAGTCTCTCGACCAGCGTGACGGCCAGAAGACCGAGTTCTTCGCCAGCACCGCAAGCACCTCGATCTGCCTGAGCACCTCCTCCGCGGCATTCTGCCGATAACGGGATCGGTCTGACGGCGCCGCCGTCAGACCGATCTTTCAAGAGTGGGATCGCAAACGACCCCGGGAGGTTCACCACCGCACGCTGGCGACATTCAGGCGAACCAGCCAGTTTGTCCTGTGCGACCGTGCTGCCCGGGTTCTGACTAAGCGACACCGGCTCCCCGTTAGAGAGGCGTGGCCTCGACCGTTTAGCAATCAGTCTCCAGCGATTTCAGGAATTCCGGGTCACCGAGGCCTCGACGCCGTAGCGGGAAGATGCACGCGGGTCGGATTAGACCTCCCCGATCGCCTGTCCGAGTTGTAGGTACATTTCGCTGACGGCGGGGTTGTTCACTCGGTAGAGGACACGCTGCCCCTGGCGGACCTCGTCGAGCGGTGGGTCCGCGATCAACAATCCCGCTGAGTGCAATGAAGACAGCGCTTTGGCGACAGTGACCGGCCGGAGTTCCAGCGCGCGTGCGATCTCCGCTCGGCCTGCCGGCCCGCTGGATCGGAGGTAGCCGATGATGCCGGCCCGGAGCATCGATCCGAGCGCCTCGACCGGGTCCTCGAGCTCTGCGCTAGAGGCCGGACGCGCTTTCTTGGGCATCAACACATCATGCCCAACTTCCTCGTCGTTCGCGGGAGGCTAATTCGCCCTTCCCTCTTGCAGTGAGTATTTGTATTATTCACTCATGCTCTTCGAGACAGCCCGCGACAGTCACCGCGGCGGCGATGTCGCGGCGGGCTCCCGCGTCCCCCGAACGGGCTACAGACGGACACCGGGCCGCAGGTGTATAAGGCGGCTAGCACGCAAAAATGGCTGCCTGATTGGGGTTTTCCCATTGACGGCTGGCTTGGGTCATCTGTCCACAGGCGCGTCTGCGCGAGGGGAGGCAGCGGGTTTACGATGCCGTCACGTTGAAGCCGCGCTTCTCCGACTCGCCAGCGTTGGCGAAGCCCGGCACGCGAAAGGGCGGTACGTGTGATGGCCAAGCAGCGCGCGCAAAGTCGGGGCCTTCTGTGGGCGGTCATCGGCGGAGCGGTTCTTGCCGCCGCGATCGTTGTGGGTGTGCTCGCTGCCGTCACGTCGCAGGGTGGCACCGCGCAGCCGACGTCCTCCTCGCCGCCCACGCCGACGGCCGGTCCGACATCATCGACGTCGTCGACCGGCGAGGTGGTGGATGCAGCTGCGGTGGAGGCGGGGTGGGTGCCCGAGCCGATCACGACGGACCCGGAGTCTTATCTAAGCGCGGCGATCGAGGCTGCGGGCACTGTTGACACCACCCGCGCCACTCGCGACGAATGGGTGACCTACCTGGACACCTGGTTCACCCCGGACCCACGCTTCCAGAACCCCGACGAACAGGCAGCACAAACCGAGCGCTACCAGCTCACCATGCGAGATGCCGTGATCTTCCCGGACCCGGTCTGGGATTCGCTGGCACGTCAGAACGGCCGCGTGATCGCAAGCACCACGGGCGAGATCTCTTTCACGCCGGTTCCGGACTACGACGGTGGCGACATGTACATCGGTACCAGCGATGTACTCCTCACCTTCACGCAGACCGGGGAGGACGGCGCCGAGTCCAGCTATGAGGAGCAGGTACGCATCAGCGCCCAAGTGCTGTGCGGCAACGACTCCGTTCCGACACCGCAATCCGCCCAAGCAGCCGGCGACTGCAAACTGATCCGCTACTTCGACACGGCACTGAGCGACTGACATGCCCGCCCCCGCCGCCCCGACCGCTGCGTTCACCGTCGCGCGCAGCCGCACCGGGCGGCGGGTACTCATCGCGCTCACCGTCGTCGTCCTCGGTGCGAGCGGGATGCTCCTGACTCCGGTGGTCTTGCTGGCCGCCGCGATCGGAGCCGGCGCACCGGCGCCCGCACCTGACCGGCCCGCCGCTGGATCCCCCGCTGCGTCCGGCGAATGGGGGATGCCGTTCTCCGGCGAGTTCACCAAGGGCCGGGGCTTCGGCCACAACCCCGTCATCGGTTGCGCCTACTGCTCGGTCAACCACCAGGGGTACGACATGGCGCAAGGATGCGGCAGCACCATCTACGCCGCCGGGCCGGGCACCGTGATCACCGCCGGCAGCTACCAGGGATACGGCAACACCGTGCGTATCGACCACGGCGACCGCCTGGTCACCCTCTACGGGCACATGCAGTCGAGCTCCCTCCGTGTCCAGGTGGGGGACACCGTCACTGCCGGGATGGCGCTTGGCGCGGAGGGCAATACCGGAAAGTCCTTTGGCTGCCACCTGCACTACGAAGTCATCGACCACGGCGCCTCGATCGACCCTGCCCCCTTCATGAGCTCTTTCGGACTGGCTCTGCCCTAACCACTCCCCCTGGATAGAAGGAGAATCACATGCCCATCACCCACCTGGTGAACGTCCCGGACATCACTCCGGACTTCTCCGCCCCCTTCTTCGGGGGCTTCCAAGTGATCGTGTCCTATGTCCTCGCCGCCGGAATGCTCGTCGTCCTCACCATGCTCATCGTCGCCGGCGGCTCGCTCGCCTTCCGCGGCGCCGGCAACGAACGCGTCCGCTCCTGGGCCGGAGAACACATCCTCTGGATCTTCCTCGCCGCCGCCATCCTCGGCGCCGTCAGCGGCATTTTCCAATGGTTCATCAACTTCGACTTCGGCTTCTAATGCGCACGCTGCGCACCCTCACGGTCGCCGCAGCCCTCGGCCTCGCCGCCCTCCTTAGCGCGGCACCCCCTGCGACCGCCGCCACCTCGGGCTCCGCCTTCGCAGCGGCATCCCCTGCCACCGTCGACGGACTGTCCTGGTCCGCCCCGAGCCACCCGGTGGAGTGCACCGCGGAAGGCAACCAGGTGTCCTGCACCCCTACCGATCCACGAGAGGTCCGCGCCGCCACCTGTTTCCTCGGACTTCCCATGAGCGGCACCGTCGCCACCGTCTGCACCACCTACGAGGGCCACCACGACGCCCTCCGCGCCGCCGGCGGCGACCCGGTCATTGTGCAGTACGGATGCTCCGTCGGCGACGTGGTCTGCATCTCGTTCGAGAACGCCGGACGCGGCGCCGCCATCGCGTCCACCACGGCCATGCACACCGTGCTCACCGCGATGAAGTTCGACACCAGCACCGCCCTGTGGTCCGCGGCCACCGGAGAATGGTCGTTCTGGGCCTGGGCGATCCTGATCGTGCTGCTCGGCGCGATGATCTGGGCGATCACCGCCGCCATCGTCGCCCGTGACCGCGACGCCCTGTTCGGCGCGATCATCCGCTCGTTCCTCGCCATCCCCGCCGTCCCGCTGGGGCTCTGGCTGACCGGCCTGCTCCTGAACGCGGTGGACGACCTGTCCTGGTACATCCTGAACCGCGACGGACCTGGGGGACTTTTCTCCGCACTGCAGGGGGTGATGTGGGCCGGCGGTCAAGCCAACTACTTCTTCGCGTTCGTCATCCACGGGCTCCTCATGGTCGCGATCTTCCTGCTCCTGGTCGTGTTCGCGTTCCGCAACCTCGCCCTCGCCGCGCTCATCGCCGTCTCGCCCATCGCCTGGATGATCTTTCCCGTCCGCACCCTCGGCCCCCAGTGGGTGGTCCGATACGTTTCCGCCGTCGTCGCGCTACTGCTCACCACACCGCTGACCATCGGGTTCTTCGCTCTCATCGTCAACGGCCTCGCCGGGATCAGCACCGTCTGGGACCCGCAGTCCTGGCCGCTGATCCTCGGCCTCTTGCTCGTGGCCTTCGCCCCCTTCGCCGTGTTCGGGTTGTTCTCCTTCGTCGGCGGCGCCGCAGTCGACTCCATCGGGTCCCGCATGGGCAGCACTGCCGCCCGCTCCACCACGAACGCCGGCCGCACCCTCGCCCGCATCCCCTCCCGCCTGCACAGCTCCCCCGCCGGAAACCGCCCCACCCCCACCACCCGCACCGCCGCCACCACCACCGCAACGACCACCCGCACCGCGACCACGGGCACGGCCCCACGACCCGCTGCGGCAGCGAATTCACGTCGCACCGAAAGTGCCGCCGCTCGCCCGACTGCGCAACCCGCCCCAACGGCGTCGCCGAGCTCGCCGCCTCGTACCGCCTCGCCGCCCGCAACTGCGGCCCCCTCGCCTGCCCCGGCTCCGACCCGGAGGTCCTCATGACCAGCACCAGCGCCACCGACCCGGCTCGCCCCGTCCGTCTGCCCCGCCGGTCACGTCAGGGCATCGTCCTGGGCATGGACGCCTGGCAGATCGCGTGCGTCACGATTGCCGCTGCCACCATGCTGATCGGCATCAACCGGTTCGGCCCCGCCGGGCTGCTGTTCGCCGCCCCCGTCTACCTGCCCTTCGGGATCCTCGCGCTGGTGCAACTGCAAGGAATGTCCGCACCCCGCCTGTTCGCGCTGTGGCTGTCGAAGCAGGCCCGTCATGCGGCCGGCGCAACGACGCAGCAGTATCGGCCAGAGCACCCGGTCAAGGAGGGCACCCTGAACCTCCCCGGGACGCGCGCGTCCGTGCAGATCTGGGATGTCGAAGGCATGGCCTCTGCCTACAGCCCGCACGAACGCACCGTGTCCATCACCGCCGAGCTCGAGGTGCAGGGCTTCCTGATGAAAGACATCCCCGAACGCCGCGACCTGGCCCAGCAGTGGGCGAACGTGCTCGCAGCGTTCACGCAGCGCCTAGGCGTGAAACGCGTCACACTGCAGGAGCGCACCACCCCCACCACCATCCGCGCCGCCCGCGCCCACCTGGACGACATCACCGCCCGCCTGAACGGCGCCCCCGCCACCGATGCGGCCGAGAACTACCGACGAGTGATGGACACCTCCGAGCGGTTCGCGGTCGCGCACCGCAACTTCCTCACCCTCACCCTCGACCTCCCGGCCCTCGCCGCCCAGCTGAAAGCCCTGGGAGGTGGCGCCGAAGCGGTGCAGCGGCTCGCCGCGATCGAGGCGCAGAACACCACCGACGCGCTGCGAACCGCGCGGATCACGGTGCGCCGCTGGCTCACCCCGCGGGATCTCGCCGCCCTGTCCCGGACGGCGTTCGACCCGGAGTTTCTGTCCACCGTGCAGAACCGCGACCCCGATCACGAAGGGGTGGCACTGTCGGCGATCGGGCCGATGTATCTGGAAGAGCCGCGCGGAAAGAACGGGATCGTGATCACCGACTCCGGCGTCCACACCACCATGTGGATCCACGAATGGCCCCGCTCCGACGCCCCTATTGGGTTCATCTCTCCGCTCGTGTTCGCCCGTCACCCCGTGACCGGCGAAGCCGTCACGCACATCTTTTCCATCGTGCTCACCCCGGTCCCGGTGGAGAAGGCGCTGCGGCGCATCCGGGAGGAGAAGAAGGTGTGGCGGGGAAACCAGAAGATGCGCGCCCGCCGCAACGCCGACGGCTCCGCCGCCGACGAAGCCGATTGGCTCGCCCTCGAACGCCAAGAAGAAGAGCTGGTGGCAGGTCACGGCGAGTTCCGGTACGGCGCCTACCTCACCATCACCGCCCCCGACGAGGAACAGCTCGAGCAGTCCATCGCAGGCGCCCGCAACGCCCTGTCCCAGGTCGGGATGGAAGCGCAGATCCTGTACTGCCAGCAAGCCGAAGCCCTCCTCGTCAACGCGCTGCCGCTGGGGATGGGGATGAAGTGATGACCCGCAAAGTCGTCCACATCACCCCCGCGCAGCAGACCCGCGCCGACCGTCGCGCCCGCGAGATAGAGATCCGCACCGCCCTGCGCAACGGCGCGACTCAGCAGAACACCAGGGACAAGCGGGGGCTGCCGGAGCCAGCGGTGCCGGGACCGTTCGGTCCCGGCCTAGGGAACGGCGGGTACTGGAACCTTGCACCGATGCGGGTGCCGGGCCATCAGGCGACGTCGCAGCACCTCGCCGGGATCTACCCGTTCGTGGCCGACACCGGGCTCGGACACCGGGGCCCGATCGTCGGGGTTGATCTGAACGCGGATGCGCTGTGGCACTTCTCCCCGTGGGAGACCTACGCCGACGCCAGCGAGCGGGGTGCGTTCTCCACCAACATCCTCGTGCTCGGCGCCTACCGCTCCGGCAAATCCGCCACCATCAAGACCCTCGTCGTCCGCTCCCTCGCGTTCGGCCACCAAGCGGTCGTCCCCTCCGACAGCAAGGGCGAATGGGTCGCGGTCGCCGACGCCGTCGGCGGCACCGTCATCCGGCTCGGCCACGACACTCACACCCGCCTCAACCCCCTCGCCCGCGGCCCCCGCCGCACCGGCACCAGCGACGAACAACACGAGCAGATGGTCCGTCAACGCCGCATCGCCACCCTGATCTCCCTCATCGAGATGGCCCTCGGCGGCAAAGCCCTCACCGCACCCGAGCACGCCTGCATCCACCTCGCCCTCGAACGCGCGATCACCGCCACTCACGACCACCCCACCCTCCGCGCCGTGTACGCCGAGGTGATCCGGATCGCCGGCGGCGACACCGACGACCCTGACCTGATTTCCGCCTCCTCCGGACCCCGCTACGTGCTGCGCCGCTTCGTGGACGGTGACCTCTCCGGCCTCTTCGAAGACGAATCCACCGTCGTGTTCGACGAGAACTCCCCCCTCGTCGTCGTCGACACCTCCGAACTGTTCGCGCGCGGCGAGCTCGTCGCCCAGCTCACCCAGGTGTGCGCGACCGCCTGGATCCAGGCCGTCATCTCGGACCGGGACGCGCACCGCACCCGTTACGTCATCCGCGAAGAAGGCTGGCGCGACATGAGCTCGCTGGCGGCGCTGCAGATGTACCAGCAGTGGTTGAAACTGTCCCGCCACTACGGAATCAGCAACATCGTCATCCTGCACAAGATGGGCGACCTCGACGCCGTCGGCGCCGCAGGCTCCCAGGAACGCCACCTCGCCTACTCGATGGTCGGCGACATCGAGAACAAGTTCATCTTCCGCGTCAACCACCAAGAACAAGCCGCCCTCCGCGACCGCCTCAACCTTCCCGCCGCCCACGTCGACATGGCCCGGCAACTCCGCAAGGGCGAGTTCATCGCGTACGTCGGCCAGTTCTCCTACCTCGTCGACTGCTTCTCCACGTCCACCGGCTACGAATACGACCTGTTCAAAACCGACGACGCCGTCCTCCCCCACACCGACATCGACCTCGACCCCGCCGTGGTGGAGCCGGTGCGGATCGACGAGTGGTGGCCAAACCCGACGGACGAACCGGAGTCGAGCCTGACCGGCTGGCTCACCGCAGAAAGGGAGATCGGATGACCCTGCTCAGCCCCCACCCCCAGGTGCACGCCACCGTGTATGGCAGCACCGCCACCCTGATCACCCCGCACGGCGACGAGGAGCTCCTCGACGCCGCCGCCGGGCAAGACGTCCGCGGCTGGGTCCTCACCCGCACCGCCACCATCGCATCCGAACTGCACGAAAGCGTCGAACTGCAAACCACGGGCGACCGCGGCGAACACCGCCTCCTCGTCAACCCCGACGGAACCATCACCCGCCCCGAGCACCCCGCCACCCGCCGCGAATCCCGAACCACCGAACCCGGGAATCACGACATCCCGGAACTCCCGCAGTCGCAGACTGCGGGAGGCATGGGCGACGAGACCAGCCAGGCGCCGGATGCGACGGCCGCGGATCCGGAGCGGCGCCCGTCGTTCATCAGCGGCCCTGAACGAGCACCGCAGGCACAGATGGGATGGCGCGGGGCGCTCGCTCGGGCCGGCTTCACCGTGAAGCCGTCGGCGCGTGACGTGGCACGGGATGCGGCGGTGCGGGCGGTGTCGCAGCACTGGGCGGGGTGCCGCACGATCGCCGTGGTCAACGGCAAAGGCGGTGTCGGCAAGACCATGACCACCGCCATGCTCGCCGCCGCGTTCGCCCGCTTCGGCGGGGGGTCCGTGCTGGCCTGGGACAACAACGACACCCGCGGCACCCTCGGCTGGCGCACGGAAACCGGCCCGCACGACGCCACCGTCCAAGACCTGCTCCCCGAAACCAGTCGCCTCCTGGAGCCCGCGGCCGGGATCGCGGAGATCGCCGGGTTCGTTCACCACCAGACCGCCGACCGATACGACGTCCTCCGCTCCAACCCCGAACTCCTCGCGGTGCGTCAGCGCATCGAAGCCGACGAGTTCGATCGACTGATGGCGATCGCCGCCCGCTACTACCGGCTCGTCATCTTCGACTCCGGCAACGACGAATCCGCCGACCGGTGGCTACGGATGATCGACTCCTCCTATCAACTCGTCATCCCCACCCTCGCCTCCCCCGAATCGGCCGAGTCCGCCGCCCTCCTCCTCGAGGCCCTCGCCGCCCGCGACGAACGCTCCGCCGCGCTCGCGACACACGCCGTGGTCATCGTCACCCAGCACGACCGGCACACCGCCGCAGACGCCAACAACATCATCGACGGGTTCACCGGCCGAGTCCGCGCCGTGCACCACATCCCCTTCGACCCCGCCCTCAAGAGCGGGCCGCTGCGATTTGACACGCTGCGGCCAGCGACCCGCGACGCGTGGATCGCCGCCGCCGCAGCCACCACCACCCACCTGTGACCGGGAGCGGCATGAACACCGCACTGACCGACACCCTCACCACAATCGACCGGTGGGCGCCCCTGATGGTGGCGGGGCTCGCCGGTCTCACGCTCGCCCTCGTCACCCACTGGGTCGGCAGCGTGCTGCGGCGACGGCGCGACACTGTGCTGCGCGACCTCGAGCTCGGCATCCCCGTCACGCGGCGACGGTTGCCGCTCTGGGCTCACGCCGTCGTTGGTGCCGTCGTCGGCGGAGTCCTGGGGGCGGCGGTGCTGTGGCCGTGGCTGCTTCTCGCCGCCGCGCAGCAGGGGCTTCCCGCCTCCGCGATCGTTCCCGGGCTTGTGGGCGACAGCATCCTTATCGCCCTCATCACCGCACCCGTGACCGCCGGCGTAGTGGCCGTACGTCGACGCTGGACGGAGCGGGCGGATGCGGCGCGAGAGGCGGGGCTCGCCTTCCGGATTCGGGCGTCGGCGCACCGGTATCAGCCGCAAGAGGAGGACTGGTGATGCCCGCCCGCCTCAGCTCCGCGCTGCTCCCTGCCGCCCTCACGGGCGTCATCCTGTTGGCGATGGCCTTCGCCGTCGTCGCCGACACGCTCATCGGCGCGGCCTGCGGGGCGCCTCCGGCCGCGAACAGCCCGATCAGCGGACTGTGGTTCGCCGTCACCGGTGACCCCGCCGCCTACACCGCCCCCGCCGGCTGCGCCCTTCCGACCCTTGGCATCCGCCTCATCGATGCCGGCCTCGTCGTCCTCGTCGCAGGCGCCGCACTGTTCTCCTGGATGGGGTACAACCGGTATCTGCAGTCGGACGCGCATTTCGTCGCCGACCTCCGCGGCCGTCCCGGGTTGGCGAGCGGCAGCGAGATCGCAGCGCATCTATCCAAGCGCGCCGTTCTCACTCGCGCCTCCCACCTTCGGCCCGACCTCCCCCACCCGAGCCCCACCGACGTGGGATGGCGGATCGGACGTTCCCGGGGGCGAGACGTGTACGTGTCCATCGAGGACTCCGTCGCCCTGGAAGGTCCACCCCGCTCCGGGAAGGGCTACCGTGTCCTCATCTCGGCGATCCTCGACTGGTCAGGGCCGCTGGTGACCACCTCCACCACGAACGACAACCTCACCGCCACTTTGCGCATGCGCGCGCAACGCGGCGACGTGCACGTGTTCGACCCTCAAGGCCTCACCGGCATCGCCCACCCGCTGCGCATCTCCCCCATCACCGGATGCGCCGACCCCTTGGTGGCCATACAACGCGGCGACGCCATCATCACCGGCACGGCACTGGGCGCCTCCGCCAGCAACGGGGAATGGGCGCAGGCATCCTCCGTCGTCCTCGGCCGGCTCCTGCACGCCGCAGCCGTCGGCGGGCGCAGCATCAGCGACCTGTACGACTGGGGATCCAGCCCCGCCCTCGCCCGCTCCGCCGTCGACATCCTCCGAACCGACGGCGCACCCGGCTGGGGCGACAGCCTGGAAGCCGTCATCGCCGGCGACGAGAAACTCGTCTCCTCCATCTGGTTCGGCGTGCAAGGCGCCGTCGCCCCCCTCGCCGTGCCCCAGATCCGCGCCTCGCTCAGCCCCACCCGCGCCAACCGTCCCTTCGACCCGGCGGAGTTCCTCACCGGCGAGAACACCCTGTACCTGATCGGGTCCGCGTCCGGCGCGTCAGCGATGGGCGGTTTCCTCGGCGCTCTCCTCGACGATGTCGTCGACGTCGCCCGCACGAAAGCGCTCGCCTCTCCCGGCTCGCGCCTCCGCCTGCCGCTCGGGCTGATCCTGGACGAGATCGCGAACATGTTCCGGTGGGCGAACCTCCCCCGCACGATGGCGGACGGCGGCGGACGCGGGATCTGCACCTTCGTCGTCCTCCAAGCCCTCTCTCAAGCGGAAACCTCCTGGTCCCGCGCCGAGGCCGACACCATCTGGGCCGCCGCAACCGCCAAAGTCCTCCTCGGCGGCGCCTCCCACGTCGCACACCTGCGCGACATCGAAGCGCTCCTCGGCAACCGCGAAACACGCCGCACCCAACAGTCCTGGTCCACCCGGCAAGCCGGCCGCAACACCAGCGAACACATCGAACGCCAACCCCTCATGACCGTCGACGAAATTCGCCGCATGCCACCCAGCACAGGACTCCTTGCGTACCGCAACCGGCGCGGCGTGCTCCTCGAGCTCGACGGGTGGGACGCCCGCTCCGACGCCGCCGCGATCCGCGCCGGAAAGAAGGACGCCGAACGGGAGCAAGTCGCCACCTTCGCCGCCCGCACCACGCCCACCGAGGAGGCGTCGTGACCAACGCCCGTCGCGGCACTGTCCGGAACAACTACCGCACCGGATACCTGCGCTCCGCCGCATGGTTCCGTCGCCGCGACCGCTGGTTCCGCACCGAAGAACGGCGCGGACCGGATACCTGCGCCTGCTGTGGTCGCCCTGGTACCCGCGGCACCCTGGAGTTGCACCACCTCTCTTACCGCGGCGTGTACGTCCGCGACGGCCGGTGGCTCGCCGCCGAACACCACGACGATCTGACCGCGCTGCACCCGTTCTGCCACGAACTCGTCCACCGCCTCATCGACCGCGACCGTGTCCTCGCCCGCAACCGTTCCCACCGCGACGCCTCCCTCCTCGCCATCCGCCGCGTCCGTGCCGCCCTCACCAGGCACGAGGAGACGGCACGGTGAGCACGCCCGAGTACGACCCCGAGGTCGAACAGCTCCTCCTCCAATCGCTCGGTCTCGACCCGGCCCGCCGCGACGGTGATTCGGGGTTGATCGGCGGCGGCACCATCAACTGGCGCACGCTCCGCGACCAGGACGCGGCCCAGGCCTGGGAGGCGCTGCGCGCGTGGGTGGAGTGGTTCACCACCCGTTACAACATCCCCCTCTCCACCGTCCCGCCCTGCTGGTGGCAACACGACGCGCTCGTCGAGGAACTCTCCGCCCTGCACATCGCGCACATCGCCGCGTTCGACCCCTCCGACACCGGCTTCGGTCCGCTCAGCTGGCACGAACGCCTCGCCATCGCCATCCCCCGCCTCACTCGCGCATACGGCGGCGGATGCGCCGCCGAACACCGCCCCACCAAACCCCGAGCGTGGGACGGCCTCACCGACGAGACCGCATGGACCGCGTGGACCACAACCGCCCACGCCCACCCGAGCACCCACCCGGGCGCTCCCCACCAGAAAGAGAGAACAACACCATGACCACCAGAATCCCGGTCACGCTCGAGGGCAACCTCACCGCGGACCCCGAACACGGCCGAGGCGAAAGCGGCAACGAGTACGCGCGCTTCACCGTCGCCGTCAACGACCGACGACTCAACCAATCCACCGGACTGTGGGAAGACGCCGGTACCCTCTTCCACCGCGTCGTCGTCTTCGACAAGCAAGCCGCCCACGTTGCCGGATCCCTCCACAAGGGCGACTCGGTTATCGTCGCCGGCGATCTCCGCTTCGGCACCTACGTCGACAACGAAGGACAGACCCGCGAGTCACGGGACGTCGTCGCGGACAACGTGGGCGCGTCGCTGAAGTTCGCCGACGTCGCCATCGAACGCAGCCCAAAAGCTGACGGCCCCGCAACACACGCTCCGGGGCCGTCCGCCGCACCGGCCTCGTACGCCGGCGCAGGAATCACACGCTAACCAACCATCACGTTAGAAGCGGGTGGGACGATAGTACTCCCACCCGCTTCCTCCGACCTCGACAACATTCGGCCGCCGAGTTTCAGTCACACTTTCCGTTGTACGAGCATGTGTGGGTCGAGTAGTTATTCTTCTCAGCCTCCACACACCAGGCGCACTTTGACGCCCCCGCCTTCTCACATGCGTGTGCCACGATTCACCTCCGCTCTCAACGACGGTTTGATTGGTTGAGCCGTAACGGAGCCTCAGGTCGACGGAAGGAAGTCGGAAGCGTCCAGCACCGTCCGGTTGTTGCCTAACGTTTGCCAGACTTCCGGGTTCACGTTCCCATAAATGCAGGGTTTCACGGATATCTGCGGCTGAAGCGCCAGCAGGGGCTCCCGGGTGTTCTCGTCGAACCAGTTGTAGTCCTCGGGCAGAAGGAAAATCGCCGCGCCCATGCTTGCATCGACACAGATGAAGCGCACCCTTGCCGACGGACTGACTGCGAATCCGTCGTACTCTGCCTCCGAGTCGCGCAGGGACGGCACGTTCTCAATTACTGCCTTCAGAAGGAAGGAGGGGTCATAGTGGCCGTAAACGATCCACGAGGTCATGGCGTCGTTCATGCCATTCGTGAGCGAGGCGACAAGGGTCTCCTGATCGATCGTCATCAATCCCCCTAGAGGTAGCTCTGCGCGCGGCGGATGAGACTCTGGACCTCGGGACCCTTGTCACCGCGCGGGTCACTAAGAGACTCCCGCCAAGGATGATCGCTGGCCGACCGGGAGGCGACCACCTCAACGCGACCGCTTCCATGATGTGTGACGTGAACGTGCGGGTACGAGGTCGTCGGTCGGTTCCCCTTGTCTACGAGGTATTCGATGCGCCCGCCAGCAGTCATGCGAGAGTAGAACTGTTCGAAGCCGTTCGCCCTTTCCAAGGTCATTCCCGGTTTGCCCGCGTGAACGTTTCGATCATCTGCCGCGCCTCGTCGATCTGGCTTTGACGGAAGCTCAGCACCTGCTGACGAACTGATGGAGCCGCATCGGCGAGCGCTAGTACCGCTTCACTGTGCTCCCGCTCGGCGTCTGCCAGCATCTTCTGTGCGTGGGCGATGTTGGCGTCGTATCTTCCCATGGCTCCCCCGAGCTTCCTGGGCGAGTTCCCCCGAACCCGTCTCTCCGTCAAACTATCGGCGAGGCACGGGAGCCGTCCAGACCAATTTTCTCGAGCCATGCCCTCTACCGCCCGACTGTCGAGTACTCGCGGTAGGCCATGAGGTCGTCCACCCGGCGTACCGACCGAGACGCCCCTGCACCCCTCCGCCGGATCCGCGCGGCACTCACCCGACAAGGGGAGACGAGATCACACAGGCTTCACCTCGCTCCGACAGTCGGCCAATCATGCGGGGCGGGGACGACGAAGTGCCCGAGTGGCGGTTGCTAAGCGGGGCTCGTAGCGCAGCGGAGAGCGAAGTCTGCAAAAAGCGAACGACAGGAACGGAGTCGTCAACGCCCCGCTAAACTCTCGCCGTCGGCAGAGGCGGAACATGCGTTCGAATGCGGCTAATGTCAGTGGTGGCCGGAGGGAGGCGGTCGTGGACGAACAAGCGTTCTGCGCAGCACTTCGACCGACTCATGGATGAGCGGATCGCGCAGCGCATGGCCGACACCGCCGGCCCGCTGCAGTCGCTGCTTCCATAAGAGTTGGAACTCAAGCGGGAGCCGTTCACTCGCGATCCTCGGCCGAAGCCAGTGCGTGCGTGGGTCGGTTTCGGCGATTCGCCGCTGCTCGTCGACGCGGAGGCATGCAGTTGGACAACTCACGCCGTCGCGATTTGCTTCAATATTACCGCCCAAGAGTTCAAGACATGGGTGTGGGCGTCCGCTGTGAGGGAGGTGTCAAACCGGCCGTCTCGCTAGACCGCCGGTGCAGATTAATCGGACTACAAAACGGTCCCGCGAGACGTCTGTTCCGGCACCCCACCGTCTGTGCCCACATCCACCTTCGACGCGTCGCTAAGCGTGCTCCCGAGCGAGCGCCGAGGTGGTCGGTTCTTGAGCGCACTGCGGATCCGGTCAACGACTCGGGAATGGACTCGCGCATCTGCGCCCGAAGCGTGCCCGCGAGCGTGGTGTGTGGCTGCGTCAGCCTGGAGTCGAAGGAGGAGACGCTCGACCCGACCTTCCCGCTCCTGTTCGCCGGGCGTCAACGGCCCGTCGGTGGAGGGGTCGTGAGCAGCTCGTTTCAGATCGTCGCGCGCCGCGCGGGCAGAGTCGGCCACGTCCGTTTCTGGCAACCCGCGCCGCATCGCCTCAGCAAGGCGGGCGCGGGCAGCGGTCTGGGTAGATGCGATGACCACTGCCTCGTTGTGCAGTCGGCCGCGCGTCATGCCGACGTAGAGCCCCGCCGCGTCGACATCGGGGCCCACGATGGACCCGTCCGTGGTCTCGCCTTGGACGCCGTGGACCGTGGAAGCGTACGCGAGTTGCAAGTGATCTCCGGCGTAGTCGAGTGTGATGGTTCGCGAATCCCGCGGGTCCGACAGCGACACAAGCTGAACGCTCTTGCGGCTAGCGTCTGCGACCCTCCAGAGGGCACGGTTCTCCACCCCGGCCGCGCGGTCGTTGCGTCGAGTCTGCACGATCTCACCGACGAGGATGCGTTGCCCACCCGCCCCTAGAATCCACGCGGCGGGATTGAGCTCGCCGTTCACGATGCGTCGTTGCTGGATGCTTTCGTTGAGGGCGTCGGCCTCTTCGTTCGTTCCTGTTACGAGAGCGACACGTTGGCCGTGCGCGGTGCGAGCGAAGTATCCGTGGAGCATGGCCGCTCTAGCCGCATCCTTGTCGTCAGCACGACGCAGGTGTCCGCCGTCGTCGAGGTCCCGCGCAACGGCGATGGCGTCCTCCTTCGTTGAGACGTTGCGAAGGCGGAGGGTGAGCTGTCCATACTCCGGATCGCGGAATCGGTGCACGCTGTCGAGCTCGACGACGCTCGTGGCGCGTCGAGTGAGCGCGGCCATTGCGCCGGCGTGACCGACAGGGGCAGCCTGAAGGTGGTCACCGACCATAGCGATACCGGCTCCGGTCTCGGCTGCGAGCGCGAGAAGCGCGTTCGCGCACTCAAGGTCGACCATTCCTGCCTCGTCGACCACGACCCGGTCGCCGGGGCGCATCGGGTGAAGTCGGGGACCCTTGCAGATGGAGCCGGTCTCGCGATCTATGTCGCCTGCGGCGAGACGGGTCCATACCTGCTGCCCGGCGTCGTCGGTTCGCCACCGCCACCCGTGATCAAAGAGCAGCGCATGCAGGCTCGATGCCGCGGCACCCGTCTCGCGGGACGCCACGCTTGCCGCCTTTTTCGTCGGAGCGACAACGATCAACCGTCGCTTCTGCGCCGCGAGCGCGAACTGCGCCACCCGCAGCATGGACGTCTTCCCCGACCCGGCCGGCCCAGTGACGCTCACGAGCCGGTCGGTACCCGCGATCGCGGTCGCAGCGTCCAGCTGCCGGTTCCCAAGCTGCGGTCCAGGACCGAGTGCGCGCTTCGCGACCAACGCCATCACCGATATCGACGGGCGCTGACCGGCGGTCGCCAGCGCGTCCAGTCGTTCCGCCACCTCTCTCTTGAGGTGGGCGGTCGATTGCGCCATCAGCGCTTTCACGTGTGCTGGGCGTTCCCCTGCTTCGGGAAGGAGATCTTCCGTGCGTAGGTGGGCCGCCGCTTCCACCGCGTCGATCAGCGATTGCAAGGCGTCGCGATCAGCCACGACGCCGGATGCTGCCACCGCGCGCAGCGCCCCGGCACGAAGGTCGAAGACGCTGATCCGTCCGCCGCTGGCGGGCGATCGTGCATCGGCGTCCGCTACTGCTCGTAGCGCTAGTAGCTCGATATCCACTTGCTCGACCGCCGTCGCGGGCGCGAGCACGGGGCCGTGGGGTGACAGGGCGCGCGGATCGATCTCCGCGATCTCCTCCCGCGTCAGGCGCTCCCAGTCGTCCTCCTCGAAGTGGCGCGGCTTGTTGGGTCTGCCGAGCGCCCACGCGCGCCGGTCGATGGACCGGCGCGCGTCGAGGGAGGGCTCGGCGTCGGCATGATCGGCGCGCCATCCAGCGAGGAGCATCGCCCGGTTCGCTTCGATCTGATTCGAACGGCGAGACATCGGCTTTACCAAGTGCTGCAACTGAAGGATCTCTCCGTCGGCGCAGATGGTGTACCCGTGCCGGGCGAGGGCGGACACCCACGCAGGATCAGTGCGCGCTGCTATCTCGCCCTCCGCGTTGACGACCGTATGGAACCGCATCGCCACGCGCGAGTCGACGTTGGACCACCTCCCGTCCCGACCCCGCACCTTCACGCTTAACCAGAGATGACGGTGGACGTGAGGGTCCAGCGCTCGGGAGCGCCGATGCTGCAACTCGACGACCTCGATGCGCGCCAAGCGTTCTCGGACGCGGCCACCAGCCCCTCGACGGGCGTTTAGCTCGGCGTGCCAGGCGCGGATGACACGATCGCGGAGACGGTCCTGGAGTCGCTCATATTCGGCGGCGAGCTCAGGATGCAGCAGCGCCGCGATGCTGAACGACTTCGGGGCATTGATCGTGCCGTCAAGCACCAGGTCCGCGTCCGCGGTGGCGAGCACCCGTCCGCGCTGTTCGCCGGTGGCTGGGTCGCGCCCATCGACCCAGGCCGACAGAGCATCTGCGGTGAGCTCATCCTCGACGAGCCCACCCTCATCAAGGGCGAAACGTGTCACCGTCCGGCCATCCGTTTCGGCGTAGTCGGACGCCGCGGACGCCCCACCGCTCAGGTGCGAGTCGCAGGTTCCCTCGAAGGCGTACGCCATCGCCTGTCGAACCCCGTGAGAGCCCACCCCACGCTTCCATCGCTCGAGTCCGCCGCGCATGGCGGGCACCCTACGCAACCCGCCGAACTCCGGCTACAAGCCCCGCACACTGAAAGTGCCTGCGTGCATCGTTGTTCGTCTTGATCGGCCCGACATGCGATCGCGACGCGCTTGCGGGCGATCAAGACGAAGTTGCCGCTCGCTCATCGGGCATTCGTGCGCGCGGGCCATACGTGCGCTGGCCATGCGGCGTTGAGGTCGATTGGCTCACCAGAGGGACCGCGCGTGCAAGGACCGTCTTGCGGACGGTGACGGACCGGCCGTCGAGACGAGGTGTTGGTGATCGCTAGCTGAGGAGGCCGATGGTCAATCCGGCGAGGGTCGCTCCTGTGAGGTGGTAGCCGGCGGTGATTGCGCCGAAGACGTAGGGGTGTGCAGTGTGGGGTGTGAGTGCGTTTGTGAAGGAGGCCGCCGCGGCCGCGATGCCGACACCTGCTCCGCTGACAAGTCCTGCACCGACGCCGCCGCCTGCCGGGTAGATGGCGGCGATGACGACGGTCGTGACTAGCGCACCCGCGAGCGGCAGCAGGTAGTAGCCGAGTGGAAAGCGGCCGGCGT
Organism: Microbacterium sp. Z6_144; assembly: GCF_057197625.1. Taxonomy (NCBI): domain Bacteria; kingdom Bacillati; phylum Actinomycetota; class Actinomycetes; order Micrococcales; family Microbacteriaceae; genus Microbacterium; species Microbacterium sp. Z6_144. The sequence continues at coordinate 379,344 of NZ_JBXVPT010000001.1, read as the reverse complement.
TGCGGGATCGGTCGTACCCGATTGATCGATCCCACGTTCGGCCGAACAGGGGCGTGAACCAGGCTGCCCCAAGGAGGTAATAGAGCAGACCGCCAAGAGCGGCCGCCCACCAGATGCTCATCGCCGACGGGAGGAGCGCATCGCGGGCTTCTGGATGATGTCGGGTCGGTGGGCAAGCTCCTCGTAGAGATGAGTGCCGGCGGCGACGAGCGCGACCCGGCCGTGCTGATCGTGATGGATGCCCCACCCGTACCGCTTGGGGAGAGGCGATGCGCGAAGGCAGGCCTGGTCTCTCGCGAAGAACTTCTCGCGCTCTGAGTCTCGTTCCTCCTCGGGTGTTCCGGAACGCGTCACGTGGATTTCGAACAGCACATCGTCCGAAGTCAGTTCATACGGCCTCGTGCTGAGGAGCGCATATTGAAGCGACGCAACGGTCGGCGCCGCAGTCTGGGGCGGGATGACGGCGACGCTCGTCGGAGAATCGGGGGCGATCGTGATGAGGGTGGTGCGGTAGTTGGTGGTCATGGTCTTAGCCTCTGGGCAGAGCGGAGCCGAGTCTTGGAGAATGGCGTCAATGGTCACGGAACGAACACAGAACGTGAAACCGGTCGAGCGCTCGGGAGTGCTACACCCGGTGAACGCGGAGCGCTTCTCAGCGCGATGGATAGTTCCTGGGCCGGCAGCTCGGGACGTCATCGACACCTACTGGACCGCCGAGTGGCAGTTCGCGGAGAACGAGAAGATCGATCAGCGGATCATCGACCACCCTTCGATCACCCTGAGCATCGAGCGCGGCAACGTCCTCGCGCCATTCGTCGTGTCATCGGTCAGGGCGAAAGCATGGCGGCGGACTATCAGCGGCACCGGCGATGTCTTCGCCCTCCGGCTGCGACCCGCGGGCTTGGCGGTTCTCACAGATCTTGACCCAACCGCCCTGACCGGTGAGCGCGCCTTGACTCCTGCGGACCACCGAGCGCACAGCTTGCTGGTGGCCGTCGCTGAAATGCCCGACGCCTCTAGCCGCGCCCGGCGAGCAGACGAGCTGGCGCGTGAATACCTCCAGCAGCGACCCCTCACCGCCCAGCAACGGCTTGCCAACGCGGCAGTCGATCTCCTCACCGCCCAGCCCAACGTGCGCCCAGTGTCCGATGTCGCGTCTTCATTGCAGACCAGTCCTCGGACGCTCCAACGCGCGCTCGCGTCGACTCTCGGGCGCGGACCTGCCGAGATCGCACGCCGGGTCCGCCTCCAAGAGGTCGTCCGCCGGCTCTCAGCGGAGAACGCGAGTATCACCGATGTCGCGGCCGACCTCGGCTACACCGACCAAGCCCACCTCACCAACGAGTTCCGAATCGCCACCGGAATGACTCCCGGTGAATACCTCGCGCCCAAATGACTGGACAACCAACGTCGAGCGGCTGGCCACCTGCCCGGCAAGAGTTGTCAGTTCAGTCGGTCTTCGCGAAGGCGTCTCGAGCAGGGTACGAGACGCCTTCGCAGGTGATACCGCGATGCGGCTGACTTCGCGCCACTGAGGGACCGGCATCCGGTCGCTCCTGGAGTGAGAGGTCAGGAAGGTTCGAAGTCGGGGCGTACTTCGGCTGCGGGTGCTGATGAGAGTCGCCGGCGCGAGTCTCGCCAATCGACCCGTAGATCAGCACGCTAGAGGACCGGCTTTCGCGCACCCACCGCAACGCCGTGGAGTCGCAGATATAGAAAGTGGCGAGGCCCCCGAGCGCGAAAGCATCGGGGGCCTCTAAGTCCCTGACAGGATTCGAACCTGCGACCTCCGGCTTCTCATACCGGTGCTCTATCCACTGAGCTACAGAGAGTTTGTTGAACTGCTTCGCCCTCTAGCGCAGCGAGGGGTGACTACGAGAAATCCGCCCCGTGTGTCAAGCCTGGCTGGACCCTACGAACCCACCGTCGCCTTCTCGCTTCAGACGCTTTCGACTGAGCGGCGGATTCTCGTTCCCCTCACCTCCGCATCGGCACGCTAGACGACCGGCTTACGAGCGCGCAGCAACACGATCGTGCGGAGACGAAGCTGTCACCGGCAGTCCGTAATGACTCGGTCGATCCAGCCGCGCCGTGGGAGCTCGATGATCGCATCGCGGTCGAACCAGCCCAGCTCGAGAAGCTCGTCGAGATCAGGATGCGGATCGTCCAAGAGATGGCATTCATATGCCGTTGTGACATAGCTAACCTGGTCGCCGTTCGGGTATTCGACCGTCATCGGAGCGCCGCCGTACGCGCCGACGATTCCGTCGACCCGGATTCGAGCACCCGTCTCCTCAAGAACTTCCCGGGCTACGGCGTCGAAGGGCTCCTCGCCAGGTTCGACGGCACCACCGATCAGACTCCACAGCCCTGAGTGAGAATGCCGGGCTAGCAAGAACCGATCGGCATCACGAATCACGGCGGTGACCCCTGGAAGCAGAAGTAGATCGGTTCCGATTCGCGCACGGATCGATGCGACGTAATCAGACCTCGCCATCCGCCGAGCCTAGACGCCCTCAGATCTGACGCGCTGCACGACCCACTTGCGAACCCTCTATCCCTCAGTGAGTCTCGTCGAGTGATGGACGTGGTGATTCGCGATGGCACTCCGGGTGACGCCCCGAGGCTGGCCGTACTGAAGCTCGCATGGGCGAACCGTCATGACGCGACGGTTGAAGAAAGTCAATCATTCGCCGGCGCGGAATTCCGCGGATCACCGTCAGTGCGAACGATGCTGCGGCGCGACTCTACCTGGGGACAGGTTTCGAAGCATCGCCGCGGCTCCTCGAACGTCGACTCAACCAGGAACGCTGAGGGACCCTCAACGGGCGGCGCGACGGAGCTTTGTCGCGGCAACACTCAGGCTCATATCAACGCTGGCGTGGTCCGCACGTAGGCTGGCGCGCATGGGTGCAGAGGATCTGACGTTCACCACCTCGATTGGTGTTGAGGTCAAGGGCGAGACCTGGAGCTGCGTCGAGATTCCCGGTTCGGCGGACCGGTTCGGCACCGGCAAGACCGTCCGCGTTGACGCAAGGGTCGACGATGTCGTCCTCGAGAACGTCAGTGCCATGCCCACCGGCACCGGCGGCCACATGGTGTCTCTCAACGCCAAGATTCGCAATCAGCTCGCGAAGGACATCGGTGACGAGGTCGAGGTGACGATCACGAAGAGGTGACCGCACGGTAAGTGCGCTCGGCCGACATCGCGTGGACGGTTGCCGACCTGGATGCGCGGTCAGCGACCGGCAGGCGGGCGTCCCGCATCTTGCCACGAGTCCGCTGGCCGCGTGACTAGAACCTGTCGCCAACCCGGGCGGCTGCACCGAGGGAACTGCGCCCGTTCGACAACCAAATGCGCGCAGGGCTGGCCGATAGGATCGCGTCAACGCACGGCCTCATGTCCCGTGAAGGTACCAGCGCCCATTAGCAGCCATTCCCTGCTGATGACAGAGAGGCAGCGATGGCAGGTACTACCGCCAACCTGATCGACAACCGCGACGTGACTGTTGCCCTTCTGGCAAATCCGCTCGGCTGGCGCGTTCGCGTAGTCGAAGAAATCCAAGTCGACTCGGCGACATCCTGCACGCGTCGCCGGTCGCTCCAGTCGGCGCCGCTCCGCAGCTACCTCGGTAATCTCGTACCTCGGCGAGCAACCCATGCGCTACTGGCGTTGAACGTTGCGCCGATGCCGCGCGGACCCCTGATGGATTTCGATGTCCAGGGGCCCGACGGCGATGCTTGGCTCCTACCTCGCACCGAGATCGCTGCACGACAAGCGCAGTACTTGCAGGAGCTCGCCAGTCTGTCACGAGTGCAGCTCTCAGATGAGGTGATGGGCCTACTCACGGCGGTGCTCGGGTTCACCGGCGAGCTCCTCACGGCCGGCAAACCGACTGACTTTGGCGCGTACTTCCGCGATGGGCTCGGACGACCGGTAACGGACCAGTTTCTTTCGCGCTGGAACGACATCGAGCTTCGATGTCGCACCATTCTGCGTCCTCGCCTGGACGAGTTTCATGGGTACTCGGCGCCTGAGAATCCATCGCTCGTGCTCCCCCAACTGTTCGAAACAGGGTTGGTCACAACAGACGAAGAGGCAACAGAGCTCCTCGACTCTTATGCGGCAACTCTTGAGCGACTGGACGCACAGGCACGGGAGTTCAACACCGCGGGCACCGCAGAGGAGTTCCTAACCGCGCTCGCCGATTACTCAAACTCATACGACCTCATCGTTGCCATGAAGGTGCCGCTAGATGCGCCATTCCTCGTGAAGTACTCGGAGCGGCGAGACCTCACGCTGACGCTTGGAAACCGCGGGCACCAGGATCTGGTGATTGCCGACGCTCAATCGAATCACGTGACTTTCCGCGTACCGGACGCGAACGTTAGGATCACCGAGTTCCAGGCCGATCATCCCCATTCTTCGACTCCCGCGTACGGCGCGTTTCAGTCACGGACTGACGCACAAAGCCGCGCCTTCTACGCGCATGACCCGGACCGCGACTACCGAATTAGACTCAGCTTCCGTCTGGCGTCTCTGCGGCGACTTCAGGTCGTTCCGTATCTCGCCGCTCTCCTACTCTTTGCCCTCACCGTTGCCCTATGGATCGATCGACCGACTCAGTTGGGCGACCTCGCGCTCATAGTCGGGCCTAGTGCTTTGGCTGCTTCCGTTCTGCTGACTCGAGACCCGACAACCCTCGGATCACGTCTGCGGTTCTGGAGCTCAACGTGTCTGATCGTCGCGATGGTTGCTCTCCTTGGAACTGCCGCCATCTTGTACGTGTTGGGGGCCCAATGTCCCTGATCTCCACTACCATCCGAAGAAGGAGGGTCGCATGGCAAAGAACACAGGTCGCGGATCCCGGCAAGGCGCTGTAACGGGCAGATCGCAAGTCCGCACAGCATCAGGGACGTGGGTCAAGCGCGACACTTCCACGGGACGATTCGTTCAGGCCAAGAAGTCAGGTGGCAGCTTCAAGGGAGTCCGCAAGGAGTCCTGAGTACGATTTGTCGAGGGTCGTGAGCGGACTCCGACGTTCCATCGGCGCCCACCGCCCGGATACTGATCGGCTTCCGCGACGAATAGCGTCACGATGGGCAACCGCTCAGTGGGCGGAAACCCCGCCCCCGGCATACCGCTCCGGCCCGATCGGACGGCCCCGCTTGCGCATCTCCGCAGACTCGCCGTGATGCCTGAGTGTCCGGGGGTCTCGTTAGCGTCACCTCCGTGGCAGTTATTGATGCGCTCGTCGGGCTGGATCCGGCACAGCTGGAGGCCGTCGAGCACGGCGATAGGCCGCTTGTGGTCGCGGCGGGGGCCGGCACCGGGAAGACCCGGGTGCTCACCGCAAGGGTTGCGCGGCTGCTGGAGGCAGGGATTGTCCCTGAGCGGATCCTTCTGTTGACATTCACCAGGCGCGCAGCAGGGGCGATGCTTTCTCGGGCCGCGGCAATGTGCGGCGACGCGCAGGCTGCGCAGCGCATTGCGGGCGGCACGTTTCATGCCGTCGCGCACCGCATCGTCGCCGAGCACGCGCAGCATCTGGGGCTGGAGGACGTCACGGTCATCGATCCTGACGACGTCATCGACCTGATCGATCTGCTGCGCGCAGAGCACGGGCTCGACGGCACCGAGATGCGTCTGCCCACGACACGCACCATCGCCGACATCGCGTCCCGCGCGATCAACACCACGACGCCGGCCCGCGCCGTGATCGAAGAGAAGTTTCCCTGGGCGCTTCAGCACGCCAACCAGGTCGCCGGCCTGTTGAGGCATTACCGCGACCGCAAGCGCGAGCGCGGCCTGCTTGACCTGGATGATCTGCTCATCGCCTGGCGGGCGCTGGTTGCTGATCCCGATGTCGGAGCACGGCTGCGGGCTCGCTGGGACTGGGTGCTCGTCGACGAATACCAGGATGTCAACCAGCTTCAGGTCGACATCGTGCGCGGGCTCAGTCCCGACGGCCGCGGGCTCACGGTCGTCGGCGACGACGCACAGGCGATCTACGCGTTCCGGGGCGCGAACGCCGGGCACCTGCTCGAACTCGTCGACGAGCACCCCGACGCCACGCTCGTGCGCCTGGAACGCAACTTCCGTTCCACGCAACCGATCCTCGACCTCGCGAACCAGGTGCGCCCGGGCGAACTGAAACTGCGGCTTATCGCCGACCGTCCGCAGCCGGGCGCCCGACCGACGCTGGTCAGCTGCCGCAACGCCGACGACGAGGCCCGCACAGTCGCGGACCGCATCCTCGCCGCCCACGTCGATGGCACGCCACTGCGTTCGCAGGCCGTGCTGATGCGCACCGGATCCCACAGCGCGCAACTCGAGGTCGAGCTCAAAGTGCGAGGGATCCCGTTCCACAAGTTCGGCGGAATCGGCTACCTGGAGACGTCGCATGTGCGCGATCTGCTGGCGAGCTTCCGGGTCGTGCTCAATCCGGCGGACGAGGTGTCTTGGTACCGCTTGCTCACCCGGCACCGCGCGATCGGCAAAGCGAGTGCACGCGGGCTTGCCGGGATACTCGCGGACGGGGGCGTCGATCGCGCGGCCGACGCTGTCGCGGCGGCACCGGCGAAGGCGCGCACTGGGCTCGCGTCGACCCTGTCTTTGCTTGGCGCCGTCGACTCCACCACCGCCGTGCCAGAGTTGGTCGAGGCATGCCGAGCTGCGGTGGATCCGCTGCTGCGCGCGCATTACCCGGATTGGCACCGTCGGGTGACCGAAGTCGATGGCATCGCGCAGGCCGCCGCTGAGCAGAGTGATCTGCGCACTTTCGTGAGCGAGCAGGCGATCGACCCGGTGCACGTCGCCGGTGACTGGGCGAAGCAGCCGCATCTCGACGAGGACTGGCTGACCCTGTCGACGATCCACTCCGCGAAGGGCCTGGAATGGGACACGGTGCACCTCCTGCGCGCAAATGACGGCGCGATGCCCTCGGACATGGCGCTCACCTCGCCCGCCGGTCTCGCCGAGGAAGAGCGTCTCTTCTATGTCGCGATCACCCGCGCGCGCGACGCTCTCGACGTGTACGTGCCGTCGCGGCTGCCCACGCATCCCACCGCGTTCCTGGCCAAGCACGTCGCAGCCAAGCCCAGCAGGTTCCTGACCGAGCCCGCGAGCGCTCTCATGGAGTCGGTCAGCACCGCCGCCGTCACCTCCGAGCCTGCGATCAAGCGGACCGTCACGGCGCCTCGCGTGCGCACGGACGCGTTCGACGAACTGTTCACCTGATCCGCATCGGCCTTTCTCTCCGCGGGCGTACAGCCCAGCGGCAGCGGAGGGGCAGCGGAGGGGCTTCCCGAGAGCCGTGGTTGATCTGGACGGACGGCCATTAAGTCAAGCAAGTTTGCCTTGCGGACCGGAATCCGGCGCTCCTCGCGTACCCAACCGTCCCGCTTGCGCAGCGCCGGGATAGGGATGAAGATCGGGCGTGACCACCGAACTCGCACGCAGGTCGCAACGCTAGGGCTGCATCAGCTCACGTCCGCCCGTCGCCGATCGTCGTCATGCCGAGAGCGGTAACACGAGCTGTTCACGACCGGCAGTGACGTAGCCCAGCTGGGTGAAGAGGGCGCGCATGACGGCCTTGCCCAACTCGAGCGGCACGGCATTCCCGAGTTGACGCTGGACGTCGGCGCGCGTTGCAGGTGTCACGAAGTTGTCAGGGAATGACATCAGTCGGAGGAGTTCTCGAACACGCAGCCTTCGAGCTCGTGGGCCATCAGGCGTATCCATGTTTTCCCAGTGGAAGGGACCGACGTATGGCCCAGGTTGCGCTTGCAGTGTGGAGGAGGGTCGGTTCGGATCGAGCCTCAAGAGGAATGTCCAGTAGCGGCTGCGCCACTCGAAATGGTCTCGTCCGCCATATCGCTCCGTATGCCAGAGGTAGTTCTGGCCCCCTGGAATCTCCGCCGCGAGCTCCCCGTACGCCCCGCCGACGAACTCGTCCATCGCCGCGGTCGCAGGCAAGCCAGCGAATGCCTCCCTCGCTGTGACATGCGGCACCTTCGTCTTGTCGAAGACACGAGTGTGCTCGCTCCAGCCCGAGTGCGTCGGCACCGGAAATTCGAACTTTCCCCCGTCGCGTCGACCGACGACGAACACGCGCCGTCGAAGTTGCGGGACCCCGTAGTCCGCGGCGAGGAGCACCTTCCATTGCGGGTTGTAGCCGAGATCCGTCAGACCCCTGAGGAGCCGGTCGAACTGAGCCTTGTGAGTCTTATACGTAAGCCCCTGGACGTTCTCGAGCACGAACGCCTCTGGGCGGGTGTCCCGCACGACACGGACGTATTCGTCGAGAAGTGATGCGTTCGGATCTCGACTCTCGCGCTTCTGCTCGAGCCAGAAGCCAGACTTCGAGAACGGTGTGCACGGTGGTCCGCCGACCACGACGGTCGGCTCGCCGGAACGAAGTCCGGCTATCTCAAGAAGTTGATCTGACGCGAGGTTACGAATGTCCCCGTTAATAGACGTCGCGTGCGGAAAGTTGTTGGCGAGCGTTGCGAGGGCGGGAGCGTTGTAGTCCGTGGCGACGTGGACGCGAGCGATCCCGCTGCCTGGATCCTCTGCTACGAGCGGCTCAGCATCTGCCCGCTCAACGGCGAGATCCAGTCCGCCCGCGCCAGAGAAGAGGCTGATGACGGGGAGTGCTTCGCTCACGCTAACCTCAAGATCGGGAACCAATACGGGGTATGGCCAATTATCGTTTACGCCTATCCTGCGTGGAGGCTCCGACACCCGCTCAACAGGAGGTCGGGCTCGGCTGGAGGAATGGTTTGGCGAATCCGCCTGTCGAAGATCTAGCCGGTCGCATCTATGCCCGCGTGTACCCGGCGAGCAGACGACGTGACCTGCACGCTCTTCTCCGCAAGTCCATCGAGCGTAGCGGTGGTCGAGTCATCTGGCAGAGCAGTCATACACGCGCCCCGTTCTATTTTGGGGTGCAGAGCGATCGCGGGGACAGCCTCGGACTATTGATCTACCCGGTCAGGCTCACTAACGTGCCGACCAAGAACCGGCCGGAAGATGAGCACCACGCCCAGGTCAAATTCGGCGATGAATCTCAGTGGAGATCCGAGCTGCATCCCGTCGCGTTCGATGTCGCGGGCGTCGACACGACATTGTTCCTCGGCATCAACGCCTCCGAAGAGAAGTTCGTTGGGCTCGACCCTTCGCTGTGGAACCCGATGCCGCTAGGCGTCTCGTTTTACGCGTACAACCGAGACTTCGATCAGATGGGTGACGCCGGATGGCACGCGTGGGAAGTAGATACGCGAAGCGGCAACCGCAACAGCGCACGCACACCCGAGGGCTTTGAGTCGCGCGTGGCCTTCACTCCGGACCGACTATTGGACTTCGCCCGCTTCGAGCGGCGCGCCACAGAGCTCGGACTAGATACCGCCCTGAGGGTCAACCTCGCCGAGAAATTCCGGGACCCGAAGTTCGCCGGACAGGTAGCCCAGAGCACTCACCCTCTCGAAAAGCAGTTCGGGCTGTCAGCCCCCAAAATCCTCGACTTGATCTCAGAGCGACGGATGCTCACTACTGCGGTCAAGGGTGGCGTTGCCGAAGCGCACCTACAAGCGTTACTGGAGAATGACCCCGCCGTTGATACAGCCACCCGACGAACGGATGATCGCGGAGCCGACTTTGACGTGACCCTCACGTCGAAGTCCACGTACATCGTGGAATGCAAGAACGTCAGTCCGACCCGCCTCGCGGACGGAACCATCCAGGTTGAGACGCAGCGAACGCGCAATAGCAAAGACGATCCAACGGGGAGGCTTTACAGCTTCGACGCGTTCGACGTGGTCGCGGCGTGCATGTTCTCCGTGACCGGGAAATGGGAGTTCAAGTACGCCAAAACTGCGTGGCTGACACCTCACGCAAAGTTCCCGACATTCCTCGCGACGAAACAGGCCGTCGATGGCAGGTGGAAGGACAGCATCCACGACCTCGAGGTGTCGACCGAGGTTGCCCATAGGATTCCGCGAAAGGGCGCGCCCCGCTGAGGGATGCCTCACCGCGCACGGGAGTGGGGCTGATCGCGACGGCCTGTAGCCCACCGAGCGAAATGGTGCGGGTTGGGGTGGCGGTTGCCGTCGTCGTGGTCCTCGAGGTTGATGCAGCCCGCCGCGATCCCGCGCAGCGGTCACCGCGCCCGTCCGAGTCTCCGTGTTGAAAATCTGGCTCTACAGTCCTGGGCGGATCAGGTATGCGGTCGCGCGACTGTGATCGGCACTCCCTTCGAGCGGAGGACGCCAGCTCCGCTGCCGGCGGAGCGACTGCCACCTAGACTGACGGCGAGGTGATCCGTGGCGGACAATTCGAGGTTGGACTGGCGTGTAGGTGACGTTCTCGCCTTTGAGCAGATGCGACAGCTGTCCGACCTCGTCGTCGCTCGCATGGTTCTTTCCGACCGGTCTCGGGCGCTGGCGGAGCGTCGACGGACTCTGGCGACGAACGGTTATGACCGTGCCGCAGTGGACGCGCGAAGCCGGGAGTTGGCGGAGTTGCTACGGGAGGTGCTCGAATGACCGTCCCGCTGCCACCGGACTCGGCTGAGGCTCGGATCGCTACTGCACTCACGGGCGTGTTCGAAAGCGTCTCGCCCTCCCCGGCGCCGGATGCGGTGCTCTTGATAGGCGGCCCTGGGTCGGTACCCGCACGGGCAGTGGCGCAGATCGTTGCTGAGTCGTCAGAACCGATGGCGATCCTCCAGATCGAGGACCTTGCAGCGCTTCTCGGTGGTGCCGGCCGGAACGAAGCGGCCGAGACCTTCCGGACGGGGCTGCTTCACGCGCAGCGCGAGAAGCTGCCCCTTATCGTTGATGATCCACAGGTTGCCGGTTCGCCCAATGGGCCTCTGGAGGCGTTCAAGGCTGCCGGTTTTTCGACGCGAGTCGTTCTGGCGGTGGAACGCGACAGCACGAGCGCTCTGACGGCTTCGGCACGACAGCTACGTAGTGGCGCCCTCGGTGCGCACAGCACTCTCACTCAGAGCGTCGCCGAGCAGTGGGATCCGATCATGGAGACGCTGCGGGGCATCCCCACCACGACTCTGGACCGGGTGACGGTGCTCGACGGAGATGGGGCGCCAATGTACGACGGGCCCCCCTCGAGTAAGGCGTGGGCGGCGGTGCGGGACGCCCGCCATGCACCGTTGTCCGGCATGCAAGGAATCGCCTGGCTCAGCGAGCTGCGGCGCATTGGGGAGTACGTGAGGTCTGCCCGCCAGTCGATCAGTCGAGACGATGTCGCCCTGGTCGAGCAGCTGTACGCCGTGGCCCAGAAGCGAGTGCTCCCTGAACTGCCGATCCGACCCGACTCCACGGCCGCGACCGTGCAGCGCGATCGAATTCGGGTAGAACGGGCGCACCTCAAGCGACTGATCCTCGACCTCGACCGCGATCATGACGCGCCCGGCACGGCCCGCCCCAACGGTCCTGACGTTGCCCTCTAGCGGGAGCAGCGCCGAACTACGCGGAAAATGTCGGCGCAGCCCCCGTGCATTGCTTGCGGCGGGTTAGGTGCTCACTGCGGCGAGGCCGTTGGAGAGGCGTTCGCGGTTGGCGGTGGGGTCGGTAATGGTGCTGCTGACGAGCCACGTGAAGGTGGTCTCAGCGGCGGACGAGACCTCACCCTTGAGGGGTTCGAGGCACCAGCGGACATCGTCACGCAGGCTGTAGCCCGGTTGCGTGTCTTCCTTGCCGTCGTAGTACGAAAGCGCCGCGACGGCGACGCGGTAGGTGACGGCTTCAGTGATTGCGCGGTCGATCATTAGGTTTCCTTCGTGTTGGTTTGAGGGTAGAGCCGCTCGCCGTTCAGAGGCTGCGGGGTTGTGGAGAGCCGGACGGAGGATGCGGTGACTGGTGCGTCTGCGGCGCCTCTCGAGTGCGGGGCTGTGTGCGGAGTCGGTCGTTGATGACGCGGGCGATGGCGTCCATGCGGGCCTCCTCCGCCGCCTGTTTCGCGCGTAGGGCTTGTCGTTCCTTTTCGAGGCGCTCCTGGAGTTCCTTGTCCGCGTGGTGGCGATGCACAGCCCGGGCCCGTTCTGATTCCTGGTGCCATGCGTGGACGAGTTGCTCCGGGGTCGGCCCTCCGAATCCGAGGTGCGCAAGCTCCTCCGCCGTTCTGCGCCGGGAGAAGAACGCGTCAGCTGCGGCACGGTTTTGCAGCTTCTCCGTACCCGAGGCCTTGTGGAGGCGGGTGGGTGGGAGGCCGCTGGCTCGGCGGTGCCGTTCGCGCTGTTTCCACCGGCGGTTCGCGGCGAGGATCTTCTCCCGGTTCGCTTGGTAGTAGCCGCGCCGTTGCTGCCGCACGGCCTCCCGGTTCTTCTCGAGGTACGCACGAGAAGCCGCACGCATCCGCTCCGGGTCGCGCAGGTACCGCTCTCGCTTCTGCGCGTTGAGCTTCTCGCGGTTCTTTGCCCAGTAGGCGCGCGCTTGCTCCCTACGCCTATGACGGTAGCCCTCGGGATCAGCAGCCATCTGGCGTTCTATGTATCGAAGCTGGTGCTGGCGTGCGCGCTGCCGTTCATATTCAGGATCGGCTTGCACACGGCGGCGCCACGCCGCGTAGCGCTTCCTTCGATTGCGCTCACGCGGCTTCACGACCTTCTGGTAGTACTCGCGACGCTTCTCGCGGAGCTCCTCCCTGTGTTCCGCCTTATACGCACGGCTCTGCTCGGCGATCTTCTCCCGGTTCGCAGCCCGCCAGCGACGAGCCGCCTCCTTCTCCCGTTCCTGCGCCTCTACTCGGTCCTCTGCCGAGCTATCCGCCGGGGTCATCCCAGCCCCCTCGACCCGTCGGCTGCTCGACCCGGTGGCGCAGGCGATGTCCGTCCCGGACTGCCGGTGCGCTGCGCGAGTCTCTCGATCAGGTCCGGCCGGAATCCGCTCCAGTGGTTCTCGGGCTCGTCATCGACCACGACTACGGGGGCCTGGGAGTACCCGAGGTCCGAAGTCACGAACTCCCGGGCTGCGTCGCTTCCGGAGTCCGAGAGATCGATCACCGTTGTTTTCACACCGACGCGGTCCAGGGCGACGCAGGTCGCCCAGCACTGTTTGCACTGCGGGCCAGTCGAGTAGACCGTGACAGAGATCGTCATGATCGCTGCCCCTTCGCCAGTTGGGGACTCTCGGACTCCGAGAGGCCGGCACCCCCGTGATCGGGGACTGTCGGGGTCTTATCCGAGCTGCCCGATCTCGGCAGCGGCGTGGTGCTGCTGTGTCGTTCGCCGAGGCGGGCGACGTTCCTAAGGATGGAGTCGGCTAGTTCCTCTTCGGTGGAGCCGTCGAGGAGATCCTGGTTGTCGAGGAGCAGGTCGATGGCGATGCGCACGAGGGTGTTCTCTGTGATGCGCTCTGTCCGCACACGTCGTTGCCTCATCCTGTGCCGGGCCAGAGCAGCCAGACTCGTGAGCTGATCGGCACGAAGGAGGGTCTCCTTGCGCGTCAGGCGCCGGTACCTTGGGCCATCGGTGGTGTCCGCGCTCGTCGGGCTCGTCGGTTGCGTGGCGATCCGTGACCGCACGTCGGTGAACTGGGAGGCGAGGTCGATGCGAGCCATGACACGTCACCCCGCCATCCATGTCGAAGCAAGCCGGCCCACCAACTCGTAGGCGACGGCGGTGACATCCGAGATCGCCTTCGCGGTCCGACGCGTATCCGGAACCGCAGTGATCACTTCGCCGCTCAGGGATGCGTGCGCGTGCAGCAGATACTGACGGAAGTAGGCCGCGAATCGGGGCGACTCGAGACGTTCGTCAATAAGGCGCTCGAGGTCCGGCAGCTGGTGGGGCACGCGCGGGTCAATCCGATTCATCAGCACCGCGTATGGCACACCCCGAGGCCTGATCAGCCGATCGATGGTGCGGACCGTTGGGCCGACGGCGAGGGGTTCGGGCGGTAGTGGAACGATCACGAAGTCTGCGAGGTCAAGCACCGTCTCTAGGGTGCGCGTGTCTTCCAAGCTCCCCGGCGTGTCAACGATGACCACGTCAAACCGTGAACCGACTTCCCTCAGCCTGGAGATTTGATCGAAGGCGGGAATGGCTGCGTAGTCGAACGGGAGGTCGCCTCCCGCGTTCTCCGCCCACCAAGCCGCCGACTGCTGCGGGTCGACGTCCACGAGCAAGATCTGCAACCGTCGCGACAGTGAGGCCGCGAGCTGCACCGCGACCGTGGTCTTGCCAACGCCGCCCTTCTGATTGGCGACGGCGATCAGTCGCATATCTGTGTCGGTTCCCACTACGAACTCCTCACGCTGACTTAGGGGTTGACTTTGAGTGTGTACGTGAAGTATCCAGTTAGTCAAGAGTGGATAGCTAGTTTATTCACTATCCGAACGGTGAGAACGAGGAGAGGACAATGACCACGAAAGCGACGAACACCTCCAGCGCATGGCGGCCGCTGAAGGCCGACGCAAGCGGAGCGCGTGACATGACCGGCACCACGAGGACGGTGGCCGCCGCTGTCGACGCCGAAGACGCGCCAACACCGGCCGGCAAGCGCTCGCCAGCCGAGGACGAGTGTTTCTTCTACTCCGAAGCGGAGACGGCGGCGCACATCGGCATACACCGGACAACCCTGCGCATGCTTGCGCTTGCCGGGAAGGCACCTGTCGAAGCGATCCACGTGACGGAGCATCGACGGGTGTATCGCAAGCGCGACGTGCATCGCCTGGCCGGGCTTGAGACGTGATCGAGGAGCGGCGGACGAAAGAGGGGAAGAAGTACTACTTCGTCCGAGTGAAGTCTGGAAGGATCCAGGTCGCTACGCGCGCGTTCGACACCAAGCGGGCGGCCGAGGTGTGGGAGCGGGAGCAGAAACATCGCATCGCGACCGGCAAACCGCTCCCCGCCAAGCGATCCTTCACGCTGCAAGACCTCGTCGGCGAGTTCCTTGAAGCCCGCAAGAACGGCAACCCGCATACGTTTGATACCGACCGGGACAACGTCGCCGCGCTCCCCCCCGCCCTTCTCAGACGAGCCCTCGCGTCCGTTCATGCGGAGGACATTCGCGAACACCTCCTGTCCGAGCTTCGACGCGGGTTGAAGCCATCTACCGTGGCGCGGACACGCACGACCCTCAGTGCCCTCTTCACGTTCGCGGACTCACAAGGTTTGCTTCACCAGCCGCACCCGGTCAGAACCGCGCGAGCCATCCCGGAGCTGACTGCACCCGCTCTGCGCGCGGTGAGCCCCGCCGACGTGCCCGATCCGGCGCAACTTGCACGGGCGATCGAGGGCGTCCGGACCCGTCGAGGGGACATCGCCGACGTGTACGAGTTCATGTCAATCACTGGGCTTCGATGGGGCGAGACCCGCGCAGTCAGAGTGTTCTGGCTGCACGAGGAGCCCTTCCCGCAACTCGTCGCATATCGATCCCACTCCGATCGATACGAGGAGAAAGACCCCAAGTCGTGGCGCGGCACTCGACGTGCGATTCCCCTCTCCCCTCGAGCAGTCGCGATCTTCCGTCAGTACGCACAAGGGAAGCACCCCGACGACTATCTCTTCTCGAACAGGCTCGGCCAGCAACTGACGGTCTCGACGATCCGGAAGTATCCCCTCGGCTTTCGTCGCCACGCGCTTCGCCACTACGCGGCGTCCCGGTGGCTGCGGCTCGGCACTCCCGCACACGAGGTCGCTGAGTACCTGGGAGACGATCCGCGGACGGTGCTCGCTGTCTACGCGCACATCCTCGGAGAGGGCCAACGCCGCGCTCATCTTCAGCGTCTCACCGACGCAGAGGCGGCAGAATCGGCCGGGGGTCACCTGGGGGTCACCTGGGGCCTGCACGGCCCATCTGACGGGATCGACCGATAACACCGCCAAAACCAAAATCCCCCGGTTCACCGGGGGATTTTCTGCGGAGACGGAGGGATTCGAACCCTCGGTCCCCGTAAGGGGACTCCACCTTAGCAGGGTGGTGCACTAGGCCTGACTATGCGACGTCTCCAGGCATCCGGCGCCGAAACGGCGGACGCACGCACTAATACTAACGGGCGCGACGCGCCTCCTCGAACGGCCGGATGCGGCTAACGCAGGTTGCCGTTGGAGCAGGTGTCCTGCGCGGCCGTCTGGCCGGAGATGTTCGACGGCAGCGCGACGGGACTCTCCTCCGGGGCGGGGGGCGTCTCCGTGGCACCCTCGGTCGGCGCAGCACCCTCGGTCGGCTCGGTGGGTTCAACCGGCTCGACCGGGGCCTCCCCCTCCGGCGCGCCGGCCTCGATGACGCCGCCGCCGAGCTCGCCCGTCAGCTGCAGCGGCTGATTGGCTTCCAGGGCCGCCCACAGCGCGTCCGCGGCATCCATATCGGGCACCACACGGTTCTCGTCGGCGGGGTCAGGGTTCGTGGGGTACTGCACGAAGACGATCTCTTCGAACGGCACATTCTTCACGGCGAGGGCGATCTGCACGAGCGTCAGGGGGTTGGTGAGGGTCGTCGACGGGTCGACGTTCTCCAGCGCGGTAGACGCCAGCTTGTAGAGGGTGCCGGGGTTGGAGAGCACCTCCTCGCTGACGAGCTTGCGAGCGAGCTTGGACATGTACTGCTGCTGGTTGCTGATGCGCCCCAGGTCGCCGCCGTCACCCACGCCGTGCCGGGTGCGGAGGAACTGGAGGGCCTCGATGCCCTGGATGTTGCGGTTTCCGGCGGGCCAGTCGATGCCGGTGTACCGGTCGCGGATGCCGTTGGCGATGCAGACATCCACGCCGCCGACGGCGTCGGTGATGTTGATGACGCCGCCGAAACTCACCTTGGCCGCGAAGGGGATGTCCTGTCCGCTGAGCTCCGACACCGTGTTCACGACGCACGCCAGCCCGCCGGTCGTGAAGGCGTTGTTGATCTGCTCCTTGCGCATCGCCGCCGTCGGGCTGCCGTCTTCGCCCGTGCACGCGGGGATCGGGACCATCAGGTCACGGGGAAAGGACACCACCGTCACCCGACGCGGGTTGTCCGAGATGTGCACGAGCATGTTGACGTCATTGAGAGTGCCCTCGGCGTCGGGGCCCGTGCAGCGCGCCCCGAAGTATCCCGCGAACTCGGGCTCGCACTCATCCGTCCCGGCAATGAGCAGGTTGACGCCGCCCTCGATCTCGCCGATGTCAGGCGGCACCGGGCCTTGCCCCTCCAGCTCCACGGCGTCGGCGTTGAAGCTGGACGTCAGGTCGTACGCGACGTAGGCAGCCACACCCGCACCGGCCACCAGCACGACCGCGAGGCCGATCGCGAGGATGCGCATGATCTGGGCGAAAGGATGCGGCGACGTCAGGCGACCGTGGCGGGCCACCGTACGGCGACCGCGCTCAACGGGCTTGATGGAGCTCACTCGTGTCCTTCCGGCGTGCGGGCGGCGCTATCTTACGGTCGCCCACCTGAAAAGCCGGTGAGGACGGGCTGAAGAAGGCTGTGCTCGGCGATCAGCGCCCGGCTCTCACGCGTCGTCGAAGGTGACCTCCGCGAGCGGGCTGCCCGCCAACCAGTCTTCGACGTACTGCGGCTGCGGCACGTGACCCGGATTGCTCGGCTGGTTGAGATCATCGATGAAGACCTGGAAGATGCGCCGCCGCTCCTCGGGATCGGTGATCGGCGTGGCGACGGCGGGAAGGTCGGCGCGGATGCCGATCTTGAGATGGAAGATGAAGTGCGGGTTGGCCAGGAGATTGGCGTACCAATCCCGCTTCGCCGGGGTGGTGCTGAGGTAGATGCGCCCGTAGGCGCGATAGAACCAGACCTCGATGCGGTGCGGCTTTCCGCTGCGCCGGCCGTACGTGGTGATGTCCGCGAGCCGATCCTCCGTCGAGGAGGCGGGGGTGATCGCGAGGGCGCGCAGTACTTCGGGTGACAACATGCTTTCTCCTCAGGCGTGGGTTCCAGCGGGCGGATTCGTGGGCGCGTACGCCCGCGCCACGAGTGTCCGCAGGGCCTGCCGGCGTCGGTCGTGTGCGTTCTCGGGGTCGGTCGTGCTGGCTGTAAACGTGGTGCTGGCCGGCCCCCACGTGAGGGAGAGAGCGATCACGGTGGCGTGTACGTCGGCGGGGTCGAGATTCTCGTCGATGTAGCCCGCACGCTGGGCGGCGGCGAGGTCGGCCATCTTCTCCGGCTCGCTCGGCAGCGGCCCCGGGGTGAGAGTTCCCGTGGGTCGCCGCTCCAGCCGCGACCACGTCGCCAGCCGAACCAGCTCCGGGCGCTCGAGGTACTCGTCGTACAGGCGCACGGCGTAATCGGGAAGGTCGGTGGCGTCGAGAGCCACGGCGTTCACGATTGCGTTCAGTGCCCGGTCGAAGACGGTATCGAAGAGGGCCTCCTTGCTCCCGAAGTACGCGTACAACTGCGCCTTGTTCGCGCGGGCGTTCTCCGCGATCCGATCCACGCGCGCCCCGGCTATGCCGTACTGCGCGAATTCTGCGTGAGCCGCATCGAGGATACGGACACGCGTCGCTTCACCAGCTGCTCTCATGCGGCGACGGTAGCAAACAAACTGGTTGGTTGCAATCGGCCATGCGTCGTGACGCCCGAGTGCGCAGACCACGATTCGGCGGAGGGTGTGGGATTCGAACCCACGGGACATTGCTGCCCACTGGTTTTCAAGACCAGGTCCATCGGCCGCTCGGACAACCCTCCCGACGACGCCTCGCGGCATCCGTCGACCGCGCCGAGTCTAGCCGAGGGGGCGCGCCACTTCCGCCCGTGACAGCCTCCAGCGCCGACGCGCTCGCGCAGCATCGCGCGGTCGAGCGCATCCTCCGCGTCAGAGTTCCCGCAGGATCGCCGCGACGCCGCCCTCGGTGACGGTGAGACCGACCTCGCCGGCTGCGGAGAGCACCTCCTGCGGTCCTTGCCCCATCGCGATGGCGCGGCCACCGTTGCGCAGCGCCCAATCGAACATCTCGAGATCGTTGCGCCCGTCGCCCATCACCAGCACGTTCGCCGGGTCGATGCCGAGCCATCCGCGAACCAGCTCCAGACCGGTCGACTTGTTCACGCCCTGCGGCGCGATGTCGAGCCACGCCGTCCAGCCGATGGCATACGACACCTGGGTGAGCCCGATCTTCGATACGAGCTCGAGGAAGTCGGTGTCGGACTGGCCGGGCGAGACGACGACCACACGGCAGACGGGCTGGTGCGACAGCTCCTCGAACGACACGAGGTCAGCCCCGCGCAGGTTCCAGTCCTCCAGGTACTCGGTGTACAGCCGCGTGCCGTCGGGCAGCTCGACCAGATAGCGCGCATCCAAGAGGTGCTCGCGCAGGAGGGTGAGCACGTCGTGCGGATCGAAGGTCTCCACGTGCACGCGCTCGTACGCCGCGGCGGTGACCTTCGTCTCGGGGGGCGACGCGTCCTCGATGGCGCCCCCCCGAAGGTCACGGCGGCCCATCACGATGGCGCCGTTGGAGCACACCGCGTACTCGGGCCGTATCTCCAGCAGCTCCATGATGCGGTGCGTGCTGTCCCAGCTGCGACCGGTCGCGAGCATGACCTCGTGGCCGCGTTCCTGCGCGTGCGCGACGGCCTCCACCACGCCCGGACTGGGGCTCTCGTCCTCGAGGATGAGGGTGCCGTCCACGTCGAGCGCGATCAGAAGCCGCCCGACCGACCCGTCATCGGCGACCTCCTCGACGACGCCCGCGGCATCCTCCGACGAAGCGACCTCGACGTGTCCGGCGTCCGGCAGCGGCGTCTCGCCGCGGGTCACGCGGCGGGCTCCATGACTTCCAGCCCGCCCAGGTACGGGCGCAGCACCTCGGGAACCAGCACCGAGCCGTCCGCCCGCTGGTGCGTCTCGAGCAGCGCCACGATCCAGCGCGTGGTGGCCAGCGTGCCGTTCAGGGTCGCGACGGGCTGCGTCTTGCCGCCCTCGGACCGGCTCCGGATGTTCAGCCGCCGGGCCTGGTAGGTCGTGCAGTTGGAGGTGCTCGTGAGCTCGCGGTACGACTGCTGCGTGGGCACCCAGGCCTCCACGTCGTACTTGCGCGCGGCGCTGGATCCCAGATCTCCGGCGGCGACGTCGATGACGCGGTAGGCCAGGCCCAGATCTTGCAGCATCCCTTCCTGCAGCTCGACGAGGCGGAGGTGCTCGGTCTCGGCAGCGTCGGGCTCGGTGTAGACGAACATCTCCAGCTTGTTGAACTGGTGCACACGGATGATGCCGCGCGTGTCCTTGCCGTAGGACCCGGCCTCGCGCCGATAGCACGTGGACCAGCCGGCGTAGCGCTTGGGGCCGCGGTCGAAGTCGAGGATCTCGTCCATGTGGTAGCCGGCGAGGGGAACCTCGCTCGTGCCGACCAGATAGAGGTCGTCCTCGGCCAGGTGGTAGACCTCGTCGGCGTGCTCGCCGAGGAACCCGGTGCCGCGCATCACCTCTGGCCGCACGAGCGTCGGAGGGATCATGGGGGTGAACCCCGCGGCCATCGCCCGGTCGAGCCCCAGGCTCATGAGCGCCAGCTCGAGGCGGGCGCCGATGCCGGTGAGGAAGTAGAAGCGGCTGCCGGAGACCTTCGTGCCCCGCTCCATGTCGATCGCGCCGAGCTTCTCGCCGAGGGCGAGGTGGTCGAGCGGCTCGAAGTCGAAGGCGGGGACGTCGCCGTGCGTGCGGAGCGTGACGAAATTCTCCTCGCCGCCGGCGGGAACCCCGTCCACGACGATGTTCTCGATGCGGGCGAGGGCGGCATCGGCCGCCGCCTCCGCGTCGGTCACGGCGTGCTGGGCAGCCTTGACGCGCTCGCTGAGGTCTTTCGCCGCGGCGACCAGGGCCGCCTTCTCGTCCTTCGGCGCCTGCGCCACGCGCTTGCCGTGGGCGTTCTGCTCCGCGCGCAGCTCTTCGAACGCGGTGATCGCGGCGCGGCGGTCGCGATCGGCGGCGAGCGCCGCATCCACGGTGTCCGGCGCCACGCCCCGGGCGATCTGCGAGGCCTTGACCCGATCGGGATCTTCTCGCAGCAGGGTCAGATCGATCACCGTTCAATCTTAGGCCCGGGCTTTTCCGTCCTCGCCCGGATAGGAGGCCTTGCAGAGGTGACAGCGGCCCTAGGGTGGGAGCATGGCGGCCGAATCGGAAACGCGCGAGAGCGACGGCACGGCCGGCGCGTCACCGGAGCCTGACGAGGCGCAGCACGACGACGGGGAGAACGCCCCCGCCGGACCGCAGCCCGCCGACGCGTCGGGCGACGACGCGTCGTCCGACGGCGAGGCGGCCGGCGACGCGGCATCCGAAGACGCGGCGCCCGACGACCTGACCCCCGACAGCGAGGCGCCCGGAAGCGAGGGCTTGCCCGGCGCGGCCGAGCGCGCCGAGTTCCACGCCGACTCGCTGCGTGACGAGGCCGACCGCGAAGACAATGCGGGCGGTTCAGGAGCCGCGCCCGGTGGAGCTGAGGATGCTCCCGGTCCGCGGGGCGCGAACACCGATGCGCCGCCCGCGCACGAAGCGGCAGCACCGGATCACGTCATCCGCGAACCCGACGACGTGGAGCCGGACACGACCGACGGCGAGGTCGGCGAGGCCGTGCAGGTCACCGCAGACGGCGAGCGGACCACGATGGACGCTCCGCCCACCGACCGTAAGCGCGCCGCCCTCGTCTACAACCCGACCAAAGTCGACCCCGATCAGTTGCGCACGCTCGTGTCACGCCTGGCGGAAGAAGCCGAGTGGGCGGAGCCGCTGTTCTTCGAGACCACGGTGGACGACCTCGGCGACGACGCGGCGCGGGCAGCGCTCGAGGAAGGCGCCGACGCAATCCTCGTGGCCGGCGGCGACGGCACCGTGCGCGCGGTCTCCGAGGCGCTCACCGACACCGGCGTGCCGCTGACGATCGTTCCGAGCGGCACCGGCAACCTGCTCGCCCGGAACCTCAATCTTCCCCTGACCGATCCCGACGCCATGGTGCGCGCCACCTTCGAGGGCGATGTCATCGCCATCGACGCGGGCGTGGCGCGGCTCCGCCGCGAAGACGGCTCGACGGAGGAGCACGGATTCGTCGTCATGGCCGGGATGGGGCTGGATGCGGCGATGATCGCCAACACCAACCCGCAGCTGAAGAAGACGGTCGGGTGGGTCGCGTACGTCGACGGGGCGGCACGCTCCCTCGTGACCGCCAAGCCGTTCCGCATCGTGTACCAGCTGGATGACCAGCGCCTGCACTCCGCCCGGGTGCAGAGCATCCTGTTCGCCAACTGCGGGTCTCTGCCGGCCGGCATCGCCCTGATTCCGGAGGCCTCGATCGCCGACGGGCTGCTCGATGTTGCGGTCATCCAGCCCGCCGGCGCGTTCGGGTGGCTCGGGGTGTGGCGCAAGATCTGGTGGGACAATTCCTTCCTCCGCCGCTTCCGCGCGGGCCGTCGGGTGCTGGAGCGACGAGGTCGCGGTACGTCGGTGCACTTCCGCCGCGGCCACGGGATCGAGACGGCGACGAGCCCCGCGCAGCCGGTGGAGCTGGACGGCGACGAGTTCGGCGAGGCGACGCGGATCTTCTGCCGCATCGTGCCGGGCGGCCTGCAGATCGCCGTCCCGCGCGGGCACGACACCTCTTCTCTGTAACCACCTCTCGGTAACCGCCGCGGCGGCCACCCGCGCTCCGCGCGCGCCGGACGGGTCGGTGACCGGGGCGTCAACCCCGGGCGCCCGCGCGCGGTGCTGCGTACCGTGGCGGGATGCCGAGCCCGTCGATCGTGTGGTTCCGCGACGATCTGCGGCTGGCCGACAACCCCGCGCTCTCCGCGGCCATCGAGCGTGGAGAGAGCGTGATCGGGCTGTATGTGCTCGAGGAGTCGGACGGTATCCGCCCGCTCGGGGGCGCGGCCCGCTGGTGGCTGCACGGATCACTGGCCTCCCTCGCCGAGAGCCTCGGCGAGCGCGGATCCCGCCTCGTCCTCCGCCGCGGCGATGCCGCCGAGGCCGTCTCCGCGCTCGTGGGCGAGACCGGCGCCGGCGCCGTGTTCTGGAATCGCCGCTACGGGGGTGCCGAGCGCGATATCGACGCGCGGATCAAGACCGCGCTCCGCGACGCCGGCATCGAGGCGGCATCCTTCTCCGGCTCGCTGCTGTTCGAACCGTGGACCGTTCGCACCGGGTCGGGCACCCCGTACGCCGTGTTCACCCCGTTCTGGCGCGCGTGCCGGAACCTGCCGGCCCCGCGGCTGCCGATTCCGGAGCCCGGGTCGATCCCCGCCTCGGCGACCACCGCGCCCTCCGACGACCTCGACTCCTGGGCGCTCCTCCCGACAGACCCCGACTGGGCGGGGGGCCTGCGAGAGCGGTGGCGACCGGGCGAGCCCACGGCCCACGCACGGCTCCGCGACTTCCTCGCGCACGACCTCGGCGACTACGACCGCGCACGTGACGAGCCGGCCCGCGACGCGACCTCTCTCCTGTCGCCGAGGCTGCGGTGGGGGGAGGTGAGCCCGCACCAGGTGTGGCACGCGACCGTGCAGCACCGCGAGGCCGGCGCTCACCCCGAGGCCGCGTCCCGCTTCCTCTCCGAACTCGGATGGCGCGAATTCGCGTGGCACACGCTCTTCCACTTCCCCGGACTGGCGATGAAGAACTGGCGCGCCGAGTTCGACGCGTTCCCGTGGCCGCCGCTGGAGCGCGCCCACCGGTCGGCGTGGCAGCGGGGGCGCACCGGCGTCGCGCTCGTGGACGCCGGGATGCGGGAGCTGTGGCACACCGGACACATGCACAACCGCGTGCGCATGGTGACAGCATCCTTCCTCGTGAAGAACCTCCTCATCGACTGGCGGCGGGGCGAGGAGTGGTTCTGGGACACGCTCGTGGACGCGGATGCGGCCGCCAACGCCTTCAACTGGCAGTGGATCGCCGGTTCGGGAGCCGACGCCGCCCCGTACTTCCGCATCTTCAATCCCGAACGGCAGCGCGAGAAGTTCGACCCGCACGGCGAGTATGTGCGCCGGTGGGCGCCCGAGCATCTGGGGGACGACCCGCCGCAGCCGATCGTCGACCTCGCCGTCACCCGCCGACGGGCCCTCGACGCGTACGACACCGTCAGCCGTTCTCCCTAACCCCCACCCCCGCCAGTCGACTCGCCACATAACGCGCGGTTCGGGTGCGAAACACGACATGTTGTGGCGAGTCGACGGGAATCGGGGTAGCCCCCTGTCGATGCCGAGCCCCGGTCCGTACGCTCGGACACACACGGCCACCGGAGGAGAACGCCATGTCGCAGCCGCAGTACCCCGCCCCCCAGCCCTACGGCGTCGTCCCCGCGGGGTTGAGCCCGAAGTCGTGGCTGGCGACCCTCCTCCTGTCGATCTTCCTCGGCGAGTTCGGCATCGACCGTTTCTACCTCGGCAAGATCGGGACCGGCATCCTCAAGCTCATCACCGTCGGCGGCTTCGGCGTCTGGTGGCTCATCGACCTCATCCTCGTCATCGCCGGAGCCATGAAGGACAAGCAGGGCCTGCCCGTCAAGTACGTTCCCGGCCGGTGACGCCCGGCGCGACCGTCACTGCGCGACCGGGATCGCCTGCGCTTTCAGCGCAGCGATGGTTGCCTTCTGAGCGGAGCTGAGCGCCTCGCGCAAGGTGCCCCGTCCCGTGACGGCCCTCTGAAACCCGTCCGACACATCGGCGTAGGTCTGGGTCATGGTCGGGCCCCACAGGAAGTCGGGGTTCACCTGCCCTGCGGCCTCGGCGAACACGTCGTAGATCTTCTGGCCCCCGAAGAAATCCACGCCCTCTTGCAGGGAGGGCAGGCTCAGCCCGGCCGTCGTCGCGGGGTAGATGTTCGCCGACTCGTTCAGGGCGGTGAGCGCCTCTTCCGACGTATTCAGCCACAGCGCGAATTTGGTGGCCTCGTAGAGGTGCTCGGTTCCCTTGAACACGGCGACGGACGAACCGCCCCAGTTACCGGCGCTCTGGCCGCCCGCCTCCCACTGTGGCGCCGGCGCGACCGACCACAGACCGGCGGTGTCGGGGGCGCCGCTCGCGATGGAGTTCGCGCCCCACACGGCCGACGTCCAGCTCCAGACCTGGCCGGAGTTATACGCGTTGTTCCACTCCTCGGTCCACGCGGGATACGTGGCCACGAGATCCTCGTCGAGCAGCTCCTGCCAGTAATCCGCGACCTTGGTCGACTCCTCGCCGGTCAGATCGACCCGCCACTCATCCCCCTCGTCAGCGAACCAACTTCCGTTGGCCTGCCACACGAATCCCGCGAACTGGTTGATGTCGGCGGTGGAGAAGTTCGTGATGTACCCGCCGGCTTCCCGGATCTGAACGGCGGCTTCCTTGTACTCCGCCCACGTCGTGGGGACCTCGATGCCATGCTCCGCGAAGAGGTCGGAACGGTAGAAGAGCGCCATCGGCCCGGAGTCCTGCGGGACGCCGTACACCCCGTCGGTGGAACCGAGCGTGACCTGTCCCCATGTCCACGGGATGAAATCCGACTCCGCATCCACGACGTCTTCACACAGCGCAAGGTTCTCCAGGCCGTCCTGCACCCGGAAGCTCGACAGTGCGTCGTACTCGATCTGACCGAGGTCGGGAGTGTTTCCCGCCGCAATCTGACTGAAGAAGCTCTGGTAGGTGCCGGAGTTGCCGTTCGGCCCGGTCTGGACGTCGACCTGGATCTCCGGGTTCTGTTCGTTCCAGATCTCGACGACGTCTTTCACGCCGGGGATCCACGACGTGAAGTCGAGCGTGACATTCCCCTCGGAGGGGGTGCAGGATGCGGCGGCCCCTCCCTCGGCTCCACCCCCGCATCCGGCGAGTCCGATCGCGGCGAGCACTACGACTCCGGTGGCGACCGCCCTCTTCGTGTATTGCATGATCTTCCTCACTGGATGGCGCGGGTGACCGCGGGAGCATTGGTCATTTCACGGAGCCGGTGCCCAGACCGTTGCGCCAGAAGCGCTGGAGCAGGAGGAACGCGATGATGAGGGGCACGATCGACAGGAACGAACCGACGAGGACATAGGTGCGCAGCTCGGGGATCTGGTTGAGCTGCGTATTCCAGGAGTAGAGGCCGAACGTCACGGGGAACAGTTCCTCGCTGCGGAGCATGACCAGCGGCAGGAAGAAGTTGTTCCAGATCGAGACGAACTGGAAGAGGAACACCGTCACCAGCGCGGGCATCATCAGGCGCGACGACACGGTGAAGAACGCACGTACTTCGCCTGCGCCGTCGATGCGTGCGGCTTCGATGAGTTCGTCGGGCACCGACGAGGCGGCGTAGATGCGACTGAGGTACACCCCGAACGGGCTCACGATGCTCGGCAGCAGCACCGCCCAGTAGGTGTTCGTCAGGTTGACCTGGCTGAACAGCAGGAACAGGGGCAGGGCGAGAGCCGTCGCGGGCACCAGGACACCGCCGAGGACGATGTTGAAGAAGGCTTCGCGGCCCCGGAAGCGGTACTTCGCCAGGCCGTAACCGCACATCCCCGCGATGATCGTCGCCAAGAGGGCCCCGAGGCCTGCGTAGCCGAGGCTGTTGACGAGCCAGCGCAGGTAGACGCCGTCGCCGTAGGAGACGAGGTCACGGACGTTCTCGAAGAAGTTCCAGTCCGCGAACCACAGCGCCGGAGTGGTGAGCAGATCGCTGCGGTCCTTGGTGGAGGCGATGAAGAGCCACCAGATCGGCACCAGGAAGTACAGGGTGAAGACGGCCATGACGATCAGCGCCGCCGAGCGGGAGAGGATGCTCTCCCGGGGGCCGCGCGTGGGGGTCGGTTCGTCCGCGGTGGCGCCGCGGGTCCGGGCGAGGAGGCTCATGGGTTCGCCTTCCGCTGGGTGCCCCTGAGGAACGCGAACGAGAGCGCGAACGTCGCCAGGGCGAGCACCACCGAAAACGCCGCGGCGAGGTTGGTGTTGGGAATCGCGCTCGTGGCGTAGATGGTCATGTTCGGCGTGAAGGTCGACGACACGGCGGCGGTGAAGGATCGGAACACCTGCGGCTCGGCCAGCAGCTGAAGGGTGCCGATGATCGAGAACACGGCGGTGAGGATGATCGCGGGGGCGACCATCGGGATCTTCATCGACCACGCGATGCGAATCTGTCCGGCACCGTCCAGGCGTGCCGCTTCGTAGATCTCCGTGGGGATCGACAGCAGCGCGGAGTAGATGATGAGCATGTTGTAGCCGACGAAGACCCATGTCACGACGTTGGCGATCGACCACAGCACCAGCTCGGGAGAGAGGAAATCGATCACGCCCGTCACGTCGGTGAAGGGCGAGAGGTTGGGCGAATAGAGAAAGCCCCACATGATCGCCGCGATGACCCCGGGCACAGCATAGGGCGCGAAGAAGGCGAGCCGGAAGAACTTCTTCCCCTTCAGCACCGGAGAATCCAGCAGCAACGCGAACAGCAGCGCCAGCCCCAGCATCACGGGCACCTGGACGACGCCGAAGAGCAGCACCCGGCCGATGGACTCCCAGAATGGCCCGTTCTGGAACACCTGAATGTACTGGGCGAGGCCACCGAACACCTGCTGGGGAGCTCCGAATGTGCCCTCACGGTGCACGACGAAGAGGGACTGCCAGACCGCGTAGCCGATCGGGATCAGGTAGAAGAGCAGGAAGAGGATGCCGAAGGGTCCCGTGAAGATGGCGATCGCGCCCTTGTGCGGCGTCTTGCGGGAGCGCGGGGCGGGCGGTGGCTGGGAGCGCGTGCTGCTTCTCCTCGTGCGCTCCTGTGTGGCGGTCATCGGGCCGTCCCCTCTCTGATGCTTCGCGCGGAGCACCGCGCATGTCCACGTTCTGTGGACGTTTACAGACCCGGGCCCGATGTCAGCCGCATGCCTGCGAACGGCTGCACAGTACGAACGGGTCTGGTGGGTTGTCAACACCGGTGCGCAGGGGTCTGCTCTGTGCTGGGGCCCGCGAGCACGGGCCGCGTGAGGGGTCGTCGACGGGTCTTCGTGCACCCGCGTGGGGTGCCTGCGCTCCCACGAAAATCGAGGGGATCCCGCCGATCGAGGACCGGCTGCTGCATCCCGCTCCTCGATCTCCGGGATGTCCTCCAAAACCGCAGTGCCGCGCCGGGGCGGGCGGGGGGCGCGTGAGGCTCCCGCGCGCCACTCGAGGGGAATAGGAAGGGGACGGCGCCGGTTTGCAATCAGTAATGATCGCTCCCGTTCCCGCACTCTCCGTCCTCGACCTCGTCCCCGTCCAACACGGGCAGACGAGCGCGCAGGCCATCGCATCCTCCCTCGACACCGCCGCGCACGCCGACCGCCTCGGCTACCGTCGCTACTGGTTCGCCGAGCACCACAACATGCCCGCCGTCGCCTCGACGACCCCGCCGGTGCTGATCGCGGCGGCCGCGGCTCGCACCGAGCGCATCCGCGTGGGGTCGGGAGGGGTGATGCTGCCCAACCACTCGCCGCTGATCGTGGCCGAGCAGTTCGCCGCGCTCGAGGCGATCGCGCCCGGGCGCATCGACCTCGGCCTCGGACGCGCTCCCGGCTCCGACCCCGTCATCACGCGGCTGCTCCACCGCTCGGGCACCACCAGCGACGTCGATCGCTTCCCCGAGAACATCGCCGACATCATCGCGCTGACCTCCCCCGAGGGCGCGACCGTGCGCTTCACCTCCGGAGGCGAGTACACGGTGCATGCCACGCCCGCCTCGACCGATGCCCCCGAGGTGTGGCTCCTGGGCTCGAGCGACTACTCCGCGCAATTGGCCGCACGGTTGGGGCTCCCGTACGTCTTCGCGAACCACTTCTCCGGTGAGGGGCTCGAGCGGGCGCTCGACCTGTACCGCACGGGGTACCAGCCCAGCGCGCAGCAGCCCGAGCCGCGCACCTTCCTCACCGCCAACGCCGTCGTCGCGCCCACGGCCGACGAGGCCGAAGACCGCGCGCTGCCGCAGCTGCGCATGATGGCGCGGCTGCGCACCAACCGCCCCCTGGTGCCGCTGGAGACCGTGGAGCAGGCCAAGGCCGACCCGTGGGACGGCCTTGCACGGTCGTTCATGGATGCCGCGCGCGCGAAGTGGTTCGTCGGAACCGGCGAGCAAGTCACCGCGGAGCTGTCGGCCTTCGCCGACCGCCACGGCGTGGACGAGATCATGATCTCCCCCGTCGCCGGCGCATACGACGGTGAGCCGAAGAACATCGCACCCGGCCGCATCCAGACCCTCGAGCTCCTCGCCGTCCCGGCCCGCGTCGGCTGATTCCCTCGGCTGCGCTGCGCCACAGCGCCTCGCCGCCACGATTTTCGAGGGAATCACGGAAATCGAGGAGCCCCTCCCCTTTCTCGACCCTCCATCTGCGAGATCTCCTCGATTTCCGCGCCGCCGAAGCGCTCAATTTCCGGGGAAGTGGCCGCGCGCAAACCTGGGCATCGGGGACGGCGGTGGCGTAATCTTCCTCGCGTGAGCGAAGCGACTGAGCCGGCAACGACCGTGTCTTCTTCTGCGGCGGGACCCACGCGCGCCCCTGTCAGCACCGCGCGCGCTGTCCTGAACACGATCAAAGGTTCCGCCGGGAATCTCGTCGAGTGGTACGACGTCTACGTCTACACCGTGTTCGCGACCTACTTCGAGGCGCAGTTCTTCGCCGAGGATGACCGGAACTCGACGTTCTACATCTACGCGATCTTCGCCGTCACGTTCATCATGCGTCCGATCGGATCCTGGTTCTTCGGCCGTTTCGCCGACCGCCGGGGCCGCAAGGCCGCACTCACCGTCAGCATCACGGTGATGTCGGCGTGCTCGTTCTTCGTGTCGGTGATGCCGACGAGGGAGGCCATCGGAGCATGGGCGGCCATCATCCTCATCGTCGCCCGGCTGATCCAGGGCTTCGCGACCGGCGGCGAGTACGGCACGTCCGCCACGTACATGTCGGAGGCGGCCACCGCCCGCCGGCGCGGGTTCTTCTCCTCGTTCCAGTACGTGACGCTCGTCGGCGGTCACGTCCTGGCCCAGCTGACGCTGCTCATCGTGCTCTCGGTCATGCCGGTCGAGGCGGTCGAAGACTGGGGCTGGCGGATCGGATTCTTCGTGGGCGGGATCGCAGCCTTGGTGGTGCTGTGGATGCGGCGGACGATGGACGAGTCGCTGAGCCAGGAGCACCTCGAGGCCGTGCGCGCCGGCGCTGACCGCGACGCGGGTTCACTGAAGACCCTCCTCACGACGTACTGGCGGCCGCTGGTCTGGGTGTTCCTCGTCACCGCGGGAGGCACCATCGCGTTCTACACGTACAGCGTCAACGCTCCCGCCATGGTCAAGACGGCGTTCGGGGAGGACGGCGCGATGGCGGCGACCTGGACGAACCTGTTCGGCCTGATCTTCCTCATGCTGCTGCAGCCCCTCGGCGGGATGCTCAGCGACCGGGTCGGGCGGAAGCCGCTGCTGGTCTTCTTCGGCATCGGCGGTGTGCTCTACACGTGGGTGCTCATCACCTTCCTGCCGCAGACGCAGTCGCCGCTGGCCGCCTTCGCCCTCACGGCGGTCGGCTACATCATCCTCACCGGCTACACGTCCGTGAACGCGATCGTGAAGGCCGAGGTCTTCCCCGCGCAGGTGCGCGCACTGGGCGTCGGCCTCGGCTATGCGCTCGCCAACTCCGTCTTCGGCGGCACGGCCCCGGCGATCTACCAGGCGTTCCTCGCCGGCGGGAACGTGACCTGGTTCATCGTCTACGTCACGGCGGTGATCGCGGTGAGCCTCACGGTGTACATCTTCTTCATGCGCAACCGGGCGCCGACGGCGCTCGACCGCGAGCAGGGCAGCGCGTGGGCGGCCCCCGAGGCTGCCGCCCGGCGCTGACCTGTCCGCGCGCCCCCCGGCGTGACGCATCCGCGCGCCCCCGGCGTGACGCATCCGGGCGCCCCCGGCGTGACGCATCCGGGATCGAGGAGATCCACCGGATCGAGGACTGAAATGCCGTGCCGGCTCCTCGATACGCGAGACGTCCTCGATTTCCGCGGCAGGAGGTACGGGTTAGAGGGTCTCCTCGACCTCGCGGAGGAAGGTCTCCAGGTCGGTGAGCAGGGCGAGGAGCTGCTGCCGCTGGGACTCGTTCAGCGACCGGGCCGTCAGCGCCTCCAGCTCCGTCCACGCGGCTCCGACGTCTGCGCGCAGCGCCACGCTCGCATCCGTCGCCTCGACGACCGTGACCCGCCGGTCTGTGGGAGAGGGACCCCGCCGCACGAGGCCCGCCTTCTCCAGCCGCGCGATGCTGCGGGTCATCGACGGGGCGTCGGTGCCGAGCGTCTGGACGAGATCGGTCATGCGCTGAGGGCCGTGCTCCCACAGCGTCATGAGGACCAGCTCCTGCCCCGGCCGGAGTCCGCTCGGGCGCAGGAGCTTGGCCGCGAGGGACTTGTGGACACGGGCGACCCGGAAGATCGCCGAGCTCAGGGGTCCGGTGGACAGCCGCATCGGCTCAGGCATCCCCACAGCGTAGATCACGCGCGAGGAGCGGGTCGGAGAACCCTGACGGCGCCGCAGGGCCTCGGATCAGAGCTCGGGCTCGGGCTCGCCGCTGAGGAGGCCGCGCAGCCAGTCGCGGGCTTCGACGAAGACATCGTCGGAGTAGCGCTGCGGGTAGCGGATGATCGCGCGGTCGGCGCGGGCGTAGGAGCCGAGATAGATCACCTTCGGGCTGAAGCGCCGGAGCCCCAGGAGCGCGTCGGCCATCCGCTCGTCTTCGATGTGCCCGTCGGCGTCGATGACGAACCGGTACCGCCCGAGGGCGTCTCCGATCGGGCGCGAGGCGAGGAGGGAGAGGTTGATGCCCCGGGTGGCGAACTGCTCGAGCAGCTCCAGCAGGGCACCGGGGTGGTCTTCGGGCAGCTCGACGATGAGCGAGGTCTTGTCCGCCCCGGTCGGCGGCGCCGGCGCGACCGTGCGGCTGACCAGGACGAAGCGGGTGACGGCGTTGGGATTGTCGCCGATCTCCTCGGCCAGCACCTCGAGGTCGTGGTGGGCGACGATCCCGGGCGCGGCGACTGCGGCGTCAGCATCCGAGGTGCCCTCGAGAACCCCCAGGGCACTGGCGATATTGCTGGCGGCGGGGATGTGCGCGTGGGAGGGCAGCGTCCTGGTGAGCCACTGCAGGCACTGGGCGTAGGCGACCGGGTGGGCCGCGACGAGGGACACGTCCTCCAGGCGCTTCCCGGGCCGGCCGACCAGCACGAAGTTCACCGGCACGAGGTACTCCCCGACGATGCGCAGGCCCGGCATGGTGGCCAGAGCATCCTGCGCGGTGGAGACGCCGCCGTCGACGGAATTCTCGATCGCGATCATCGCCGCATCCGAGCGCCCCTCCACGACATCGGCGAGCGCTTCCCCGACGTTGCGCACCGAGCGCCAGACCTGGTCGCGGGCCTCGGGAACCTGCGCGAGCGCGGCCTCGGTGAAGGTGCCGGCGGGCCCGAGATAGCTGTACGTTCGGCGGGCGGGCGGATTCTCGTGCTCGGGCGTCACGGCGATCAGCCTAACCCCGCCCGCCCGTCCCACCCGCGCTCGTCCCACCTCCGCCCGCCGAGAAACGACGATCCGGACGGGAAACAGCGCGGGGCGGCATGTCTCGTCCGGATCGCCGTTTCTCGCTCAGCGTGTGCTGCGGCTGGCAGAACCGCGCGGATCGTGTCAAACCCGGTATCCCCGGTGCCGCGCGCGGGGCAGACTGGTTCCATGAGCAGTCGAGCAGGACTCCCCGCCGAAGCATCCGATCTCATCGACATCGACGAGCTGATCGCGGCGTACTACGACCGCAAGCCGGATGCGTCGGTGCCCGAGCAGCGTGTCGCCTTCGGCACGAGCGGGCACCGCGGCTCGTCCCTGTCCGCGAGCTTCAACGAAGACCACATCCTCGCCACCACTCAGGCGATCGTCGACTACCGCACGGCCCAGGGCATCAGCGGCCCGCTGTTCCTGGGGCGCGACACGCACGGCCTGTCGCTCCCGGCCGAGCGCACCGCCATCGAGGTGCTCGTGGCCAACGGCATCGACGTGCGCGTGGACGCGCGCGACTCGTGGGTGCCGACCCCGGCCCTCAGCCACGCGATCCTCACCTACAACCGCGGCCGTGCGCTGGATGACCCCGGCCGCTCGGACGGTATCGTCGTGACCCCGAGCCACAACCCGCCCCGGGACGGCGGGTTCAAGTACAACCCCCCGCACGGCGGACCCGCCGACACCGACGCCACGAGCTGGATCGCCGATCGCGCGAACCAGCTCATCACCGCCGGGCTGGAAGGGGTGCACCGCACGCGGTATGCCGACCTCGACGCCGGAACCCTCGCGGAGTACGACTTCCGCGACGCGTACGTCCGCGACCTGGCGACCATCATCGACATCGACGCCATCACGCGCGCCGGCGTGCGGATCGGCGCCGACCCGCTGGGCGGAGCATCCGTGGAGTACTGGGCGCTCATCGCCGAGGTGTACGGGCTCGACCTCACCGTCGTGAACCCCGATGTCGACCCCACGTGGCGCTTCATGACGTTGGACTGGGACGAGAAGATCCGCATGGACCCGTCGTCGCCGTCGGCGATGGCGGCCCTCGTCGCCCGCCGCGACGAGTACGACATCCTCACGGGCAACGACGCCGATGCCGACCGGCACGGGATCGTCACCCCCGACGCGGGGCTCATGAACCCCAACCACTACCTCGCGGTCGCGATCGACTACCTCTTCGCGCACCGGCCCGGCTGGCCGGCGGATGCTGCGGTGGGGAAGACCCTCGTGTCGTCGATGATCATCGACAAGGTCGCTGCCTCCCTGAACCGCCGCCTGCTCGAGGTGCCGGTCGGGTTCAAGTGGTTCGTGCCGGGGCTCCTCGACGGATCGGTCGCGTTCGGCGGCGAGGAGTCGGCCGGAGCGTCGTTCCTGCGCACCGACGGATCGGTGTGGACGACGGACAAGGACGGGATCCTCCTGTGCCTGCTGGCGGCGGAGATCCTGGCCGTCACCGGCAAGACCCCGTCGCAGCGTTATGCCGAGCTGGAGGCCGAGTTCGGGTCATCCGCCTACCAGCGCGTGGACGCCCCGGCCACCCCGGCGCAGAAGGCGCTGCTGGGGAAGCTCTCGCCGGATGCGGTGACAGCGACCGAGCTGGCCGGCGAGCCCATCACCGCCAAGCTCTCGCACGCACCGGGCAACGGCGCCGCCATCGGCGGCCTCAAGGTGCAGACCGCGGACGCGTGGTTCGCCGCGCGCCCCTCCGGCACCGAGGACGTCTACAAGCTCTACGCCGAGAGCCTCCGCGGCGAGGAGCACCTCCGCGAGGTGCAGGCCGAGGCGCGCGCCGTGGTGTCCGCCGCTCTCGGCGACGCGTAACCGCCCCGAACGAACGGCTTCGCGCCGAACGCACGGCCTTCCCGCGCGGATAGGCCGTGCGTTCGGGCGTATCCCGTGCGCTCGGGGACGCGAGCGACCGTCAGGGCGCGAGCGCAGACGCGAGGCGGGCGCCGGCATCGCGCAGCCACCGGAGCGGATCGGTCATCGCGGCGGCGGATGATCCAGCCAGCTCCGTGAGCGAGACCGACGCGGCGAACGCCGAGGTATCGGTCGCGATCCGCCCGGCGGCAAGACCCACGCGCGCGTGCGGGGCGAGGCCCGCGACGAACGCCGGCACCTTGCCCACGGCCGACTGCTCGTCGTAGGAGCCTTCACCCGTCACGACCACGTCGGCGGATGCGGCGGCGGCGGGCAGTCCGATGAGTGCCGCGACCTCCCGGGCGCCGGGCACCAGGCGTGCACGCCACGCCGCGAGGGCCCAGCCCGCCCCGCCGGCCGCGCCCGCACCCGCAAGCGCCGGGTCGATCGACGGCACGAGGGCGGCGAGCCGCGCGAGGCCCGCGTCGGCGCGCGCGACACCGGCCGGGTCGAGACCCTTCTGCGGACCGAACACGGCAGCGGCGCCCCTCTCGCCCAGGAGCGGGTTCGTCACGTCGGTGAGCACGACCACACCCGCGGGGGGCAGGGGGCGGAGGCCCGACAGGTCGGCTGCGGCCACGACGTCCAGACCTGCGAGCCCGAGCGGGATCGGATCGCCCGCCGCATCCGCGAACCGCGCTCCCAGGGCAACGAGCAGCCCCACGCCGCCGTCGGTGGAGGCGCTCGAGCCGATGCCGAGCACGAGGCGCGACACCCCCGCGTCCAGGGCTGCGGCCACGGCCTGCCCGAAGCCGAGGGTCGACGCCGATTCGGGGAGGCGCCGCGGGCCCAGCAGCTCGATCCCCGAGGTGGAAGCCAATTCGACGACGCCCGTTCCCGCCGGCGCGTCGCGGGTGGGTGGGAGGAGGAGCCAGGAGGCGACGACCGCCGATCCGTCGGGACCGGTGACGGTCAGCGGGATGCGCTCGGCACCGCGGACCGCGGTGGCGATCGCGTCGAGCGTGCCCTCTCCCCCGTCAGCCATCGGGCGCAGCACGAGGTCGTCGTCGGGCCGGACGCGCCGCCACCCCTCGGCCAGAGTCCGCGCGGCCGTCGCCGCCGGCACGGTGCCCTTGAAGCTGTCCGGTGCCAGGACGACGCGAGTCACGCGCTCGATGCTACCGGCGTCGTGCGACGCTTCCCCGGCCCGGCGCCGGGCCGGAACTGGCCCGGGCGATCAGGTCGGTGGGAACCAGCATCCGGGTCTCCTCCGGCCCTTCCCCGTCGATCTCTGCGAGGAGGGCACGGATCGCTCCCTCACCCACGCGATCGAAGTGCTGGCGCACCGTGGTCAACGGCGGCCAGTAATTCGCCGCCTCGGGCATGTCGTCGTAGCCGACCACGCTGACCTCTGCCGGAACGCCCCGACCGGCCTCATGGAGGGCGCGCACCACACCGAGGGCCATCTGGTCGTTCGCGGCGAAGACGGCGGTGACAGCGGGGTCCTCGACGAGGCTCCGGCCGATGCGGTGGCCCGAGTCGGCGGTCCAGTCCCCG
Organism: Microbacterium sp. Z6_144; assembly: GCF_057197625.1. NCBI lineage: Bacteria > Bacillati > Actinomycetota > Actinomycetes > Micrococcales > Microbacteriaceae > Microbacterium > Microbacterium sp. Z6_144. Next base: position 343,487 of record NZ_JBXVPT010000001.1, on the reverse strand, counting down.
ACGGCCACGTCGGGCACGGGGCATTCGCGGGCCTCGAGAGTGTCGCGCCAGGCCTCGCGGCGACGCTCCGCCGCGAAGGATTCGAGCGGACCCGACACGTGCCACACCGTCGCGTGCCCGAGATCGAGGAGGTGTTCCGTGGCCAGCCGCGCGCCCTGAGCCTGGTCGTTGTCCACCACGGGGTAGGGGTAGGCGGCACTGGAGTCGACGACCACGACCGGAAGCCCGGTGGGTAGCGCCAGCTCCGTCTCGCCGAGCCGGTGCCGTTCGATGAGGATGACGACGCCGTCCACGGCATGTTCGCGCAGCCGGAGGAAAGCGCCCGACACATCGGACTGGGTGGCCGTGTCCACGGTGATCAGGGTGATCGAGTAACCGGCCGCGGCGGCCATCGAGGCGACGGCATCGAGGGTCCGGCTGTTGCCGTACGACGACAGCGAGAACATGATCACCCCGATGCTGCGGAACCGACCCGACCGCAGCGCGCGGGCGGCGCTGTTCGGGCGATACCCCAGCCGCGCCATCGCCTCGAGCACGCGGACGCGCGTCGCGGGATCGACGTTGGTGCGCTCGTTGGCGACCCGGGAAACGGTCTGGCCCGAGACTCCGGCGGCGGCGGCCACGTCGGCCATCGATACCTCACGGCGCCGACGGACGCCGCTGGCGGACATGGATGCAGCGGTGTCGCTCACGCGGTCCCCCCGGGATGTTGACGTTGACATGCTATCGGGCGACGACGTATGTTGACGTAAACATCTCCTTCCCGCCCGCGCGGATCACTCACAGAAGAGGCCGGACGATGACGACCACTGCGGCACCTCCACCGGTGATGCGCGCCCCCACCGCGAGCACGGCTCCCCGTCGCCGTAGTCGCGTGCGCGTGGACGACCGTGGCTGGATCTTCGTGGCCCCGTTCGCGATCGTGTTCGCTCTCGTGTTCCTCGCGCCGCTGGTCTACGCGCTGTATCTCAGCTTCTTCCGCGACCAGCTGATCGGCGGCAACGCCTTCGTCGGCTTCGACAACTACATCGCCGCGTTCTCGGATCCGAAGTTCTGGGACGGGTTCCTGCGCGTGGTCGGGTTCCTCATCATCCAGGTGCCCGTCATGCTCGCCCTCGCTCTCGCCGCGGCGCTCGCGATCGACAGCGCACGGCTGCACGCGTCCGGGTTCTACCGCATCGTGATCTTCCTGCCGTACGCGGTGCCGGCCGTGGTGGCGGTGCTCATGTGGGGGTACATCTACGGCGACCAGTTCGGTCTGACCGCCAACGTCAACCAGCTCCTCGGCGGAGACGTCCTGCGCCCCCTGTCCTCGTCGTGGGTCCTCGTCTCGATCGGCAACATCGTCACGTGGCAGTTCGTGGGCTACAACATGCTCATCTTCTACTCGTCTTTGAAGACCATTCCGACCGAGCTGTACGAGGCCGCCGCGATCGACGGGGCGGGGGCATGGCGCACGATCTTCTCCATCAAGATCCCGGCGCTTCGCGGAGCGATCGTCATCGCGACGATCTTCTCCATCATCGGCAGCTTCCAGCTCTTCAACGAGCCGAACATCCTCAAGCCCCTCGCCCCGAACGCGATCTCGACGTTCTTCACGCCGAACATGTACGCGTACAACCTGTCCTTCGCCGGCCAGCAGTACAACTACGCGGCCACGATCGCGATCATCATGGGCGTCATCACCGCGGTCATCGCCTACGTGGTGCAGCTGCGCGGCTCCCGCCAGGAGGTGCGATGACCGCCCCGACCCTCGCTCGCACGTCGCCTGTGCGCGGGCGCCGTTCGACCGTCCTCACCCTGGTGATGGCGCTGTACCTCCTGTACACCCTCGTGCCGCTCGTGTGGCTCGTCATCAACGCGACCAAGACGCAGGGCGATCTGTTCAGCACCTTCGGGCTGTGGTTCGGGAACGGCTTCGCGCTCTGGGACAACATCGGACAGACCCTCACCTACCGTGACGGGATCTTCGTCCGGTGGCTGGGGAACACCCTCCTCTACGTCGTGGTGGGCGCTGGCGGCGCGACGATCCTCGCGACCATGGCGGGCTACGGGATGGCGAAGTACAACTTCCGCGGCCGCAAGGCGGTGTTCGCCGTGATCCTCGGCGCCATCGCCGTTCCAGGGACCGCGCTCGCCGTGCCGACCTTCCTGATGTTCAGCCAGCTGGGGCTGACGAACACCGCGTGGGCCATCATCATCCCGTCGTTGATCAGCCCGTTCGGCCTGTACCTCATCTGGGTGTTCGCGAGCGACGCGATCCCGACCGAGTTGCTGGAGGCGGCCCGCGTCGACGGCGCAGGCGAGCTCCGGACGTTCTTCGCCATCTCGCTCCGACTGCTCGCACCGGGGATCGTGACCGTGCTGCTGTTCGCGGTCGTGGCGACGTGGAACAACTACTTCCTGCCGCTCATCATGCTCAGCGACCCGGCGTGGTACCCCCTCACCGTCGGGCTCAACCAGTGGAACGCGCAGGCCACGGGCGTGGCCGCGCAGCCCATCTACAACCTGGTGATCACCGGTTCTCTCCTCTCGATCATCCCGATCGTCGTCGCGTTCCTCCTTCTGCAGCGGTTCTGGCAGTCGGGGCTGAGCGCGGGAAGCGTCAAGCAGTGACGAGGGGGCTGCTGGGCGCCCCCTTCCCCTCGACCCCGGAGCGACCTGCCCCGGACCCACAACAAGCGAAGGACATCCCATGACATCCATGCGCAGGAACCCGGCGCTGCGGCGCGCCGCGTTCGTGGTGGCGGCGACCGCCATCGTCGGCGGCTCCTTGGCCGCGTGCTCGTCGGGCGGCTCTGCCTCCGGCGGAGGCAGCGGGAGCGCGGACGACCTCGAGGCGGCCTTGGAGGAGGGCGGCGAGATCACGTACTGGTCGTGGACACCGTCGGCCGAAGCGCAGGTGGCGGCGTTCGAGGAGGCCTACCCCAACGTCACCGTCAACCTGGTGAACGCCGGCACCAACACCGAGGAGTACACCAGGCTGCAGAACGCGATCATGGCAGGCTCGGGCGCCCCCGACGTCGTCCAGATCGAGTACTACGCCTTTCCGCAGTTCGCGCTGACCGATGCCCTGCTCGACCTGTCGCCCTACGGCTTCGGCGACCTCGAGGACGACTACACGCCATCCACGTGGGGCTCCGTCGAATTCGACGGAGCCGTCTACGGCCTGCCGCAGGACTCTGGCCCGATGGCGATGTTCTACAACCAGGCGGTGTTCGACCAGTTCGGCCTCACCGTTCCCACGACCTGGGACGAGTACATCGCCACTGCTCAGCAGCTGACCGCAGCCGATCCGACCAAGCACATCACGTCTGACACCGGCGATGCCGGCTTCACCACGAGCATGATCTGGCAGGCCGGCGGGCAGCCGTTCGAGGTCGACGGCACCGACGTGACCATCGACCTCGCCGACGAGGGCTCGCAGCTGTGGGCCGACACGTGGAACCAGCTTGTGCAGGACGGCCTGCTCTCGGAGACACCGGGCTGGACCGACGAGTGGTACCAGGGCCTGGGCGACGGCTCGATCGCGACACTGATCACCGGCGCGTGGATGCCGGGCGTCTTGGAGTCCTCGGTGCCGCAGGCCGCGGGCAATTGGCGTGTCGCGCCCATCCCGACCTACGACGGCACGGCGGTCACGGCCGAGAACGGCGGGGGTGGCCAGGCCGTGACCCAGCAGAGCGAGAACCCGGCACTGGCCGCGGCGTTCCTGGAGTGGCTGAACAACGACGAGGAGAGCCTGGAGATCTTCGCCGAGAGCGGCGGATTCCCCGCCACCGTCGCGCAGCTGGAATCCGAGGAGTTCCTCAACGTGGAGTCGGAGTACTTCGGGGGGCAGAGGATCAACGAGGTGCTCACCGCCGCCGCCGGCGAGGTGCGTGAGGGCTGGAGCTATCTGCCCTACCAGGTCTACGCGAACAGCGTCTACGGCGACACCGTCGGGCAGTCCTACGCCACCGCGGGCGACCTCAACGAGGGCATGTCCGCGTGGCAGGAGCAGCTCATCCAGTACGGCAACGACCAGGGATTCACCGTCGAGTGACCCCCGGTGCGGGGCGGCCCGGCAGCGGCCGGCCGTCCCGCACCCTGACCGAAGGACATCGTGAGCACCCTCACCCTCGGCCCGGACGAGTTCCTCCTCGACGGGTCCCCGCACCGCATCCTCTCCGGAGCGCTCCACTACTTCCGCATCCACCCTGACGCGTGGGCCGACCGCATCCACAAGGCGCGGCTGATGGGGCTCAACACCATCGAGACGTACGTGGCGTGGAACGCGCACGAGCCCGTACGCGGCCAATGGGACGCGACCGGCTGGAACGACCTCGGCCGCTTCCTCGATCTCGTCGCCGAGGAGGGGATGCACGCGATCGTGCGCCCCGGCCCATACATCTGCGCCGAGTGGCACAACGGCGGACTGCCCGTGTGGCTGACGGGCATGCCCGGCATCGGCCTGCGCCGCTCGGAACCGCGTTACCTCGACGAAGTCACGACGTACCTCCGGCGGGTGTACGACATCGTCGTGCCGCGGCAGATCGACCGGGGCGGCCCGGTGGCGCTCGTCCAGATCGAGAACGAGTACGGCGCGTACGGTAGCGACAAGGCGTACCTTCGAGCGCTCACCGATCTCACCCGCGCCAGCGGCATCACCGTGCCTTTGACGACGGTGGATCAGCCCGAACCCGGGATGCTCCGTGACGGAAGCCTGCCGGAGCTTCTGGCCACGGGATCGTTCGGCTCTCGCGCACTCGAGCGTCTGGCCGCGCTGCGGGCGCACCAGCACACAGGGCCGCTCATGTGCTCGGAGTTCTGGGACGGCTGGTTCGACTGGTGGGGCGGGGTGCATCACACCACGGATGCGGCGGCGTCGGCCGCCGAACTCGACGCGCTACTGGAGGCCGGGGCCTCCGTGAACGTGTACATGGTGCACGGGGGCACGAACTTCGGTACCACCAACGGCGCGAACGACAAGGGCCGCTACGCGCCGACGGTCACCTCCTACGATTACGACGCCCCGTTCGATGAGGCGGGATATCCGACGGAGAAGTTCTTCGCGTTCCGCGAGGTGATCGCGAAGTACGCGCCGGTTCCCGACGAGCTGCCGCCGTCGCGCCCGGCGGCGCCCGTTCTGGCGGTGGCGCTGGAAGGCTCCGGCGACTGGGTGCCCGCGGCGTCCGCGGCGCCCGCGCATGACGTCCCGGCCTCCTTCGAGAGCCTCGGACAGCTCGGCCCCGTCGTCCGCTACGACGTCACTCTGCCCGACGGGGCGTTCGCCGGAGACCGCGCGACCCTCGCCATCGGCGAGGTGCGCGACCTGGCATGGGTCGCCGTGGACGGAGTGCCCGTCGGGCGGCTTTCTCGCGCCCTGCAGGAGCGGACGCTCGTCATCCCGCGCGGCCGGGAGCTCACCGTCGTCGTGGAAGACCAGGGCCGGGTGAACTACGGCCCGCGGCTCGGCGAGGGGAAGGGTCTCCACGGGGCGGTGACGCTCGACGGCATGCCGGTGGCGGGCTGGCGTTCCGCCCCGGTGGATCTCGCCGCCGCGGTGGAGCAGGTCGTGCACGCCGCACCCGGCGGAGGGATGGGTCGAGCGGGATGGCGCGGCACATTCAGCCTGGACGCATCCGCCGACCTGTTCCTCGACCCGGCGGCGTGGGGCAAGGGCTTCGCGTTCGTCAACGGGTTCTTCCTCGGCCGGTACTGGCGAAGCGGCCCGCAGCAGACCTTGTACGTCCCCGCCGCGGTCACGAACGCCGGTACCAACGAGATCGTCGTGCTGGAGCTGGAGGGCGTCGCTGAACCGGTGGCGCGCTTCGTCGCCGAGCCCCACCTGGGTCACCGCGAGGAGTAGGCCCGCGTCAGCGGGGCCCCGAGCTGGCGCGCACCACCAGCCGCCCGGGCACCACCTGCGCGGCGGGCTCTGCGCCGTCTTCGATCATCGCGAGGAGCGCGGCGACGGCGCGCGCTCCGAGGGCGTCGAAGTCCTGGCGCACCGTCGACAGGGGCGGGCGGTACTGCGCCGCATCCACGACGTCGTCGAAGCCCACCACCGCGACGTCCTCCGGGATGCGGCGACCTGCGTCGGCGAAGGCGCGCAGCGCTCCGAGGGCCATCTGGTCGTTCGCCACGAACACGGCCGTCGCCTCGAGAAGCCCGGCTGCGGCGGCGTACCCCGACTGCGACGTCCAGTCACCGCGGACCACCGGCGGCACGCTCGCCCCGGCGGTCTCCAACGCCGCACGCCATCCGCGCTCACGCTCGGCGGCCGCGAAGGATGCGGCGGGGCCGCCGAGGTGATGCACGGTCGCGTGACCCCCGGCGAGGAGGTGGTCCACCGCGGCCTCGGCGCCGCCGGCGTGATCGGTCTGGACGATCGCGAACCGGTCGTCGGGCGGAGAGTCGACGACGACCAGGGAGAGGCCGACCGCGGGGTCGGATTCCCGGAGCAGCGTGGTGGCCTCGTTGAGCACGATCGCCCCGTCCGCGCCCTGATCGCGCAGCTGTGCGAACGCGTCGGCGACGCTGCGCGCGCCGGCGAGCGTCACGACGGTCAGGGCGTAGTCGCGCTGTGCCGCGACGTCGGCGATGGATTCCAGCATCCGCGAGTTGCCCACTGCGGCGAGGGATGCGGCGACGAGTCCGATCGTCCGGGTGCGACCGGTTCGCAGGGCGCGCGCCGCCCGGTGCATCCGGTACCCCAGTATCGCCATCGAGGCCTCGACGCGGGCGCGGGTGGCGGGATCGACGCGCGGGCTGTCGTTGACGACCCGCGACACGGTCTGGGCCGACACTCCCGCGTGCGCGGCCACGTCGGCCATGGAGATCGGCATCGCACCCCCTGTCACCTATCGACGATGGTATGTTGACGATAACACGCGCGGCGGCTACCGTGTTATCGTGAACACACCACCCCCGGGGGAGCCCGTGCTCGGCGCCGGCGTCGTCAAGCGCCCCACCCGCCTGGCCGACGGCCGCGAGCTGATCTACTACGATGACCCCGGTACCGCCCTCCCGCCGGAGCGGTCGGTGGATGCGCGCACGCTCGACCCGCGCCCGGCCACCGCGACGATGCGCCAGGACGTACTGACCGGAGACTGGATCTCCATCGCCTCCGCGCGCCAGAACCGCGCTTTCCTCCCCCCGGCGAACCTCGATCCGCTCGCCCCGCAGACGCCGACGAATCCCTCCGAGATCCCCGACCGGTACGACGTCGCGGTCTTCGAGAACAAGTCCCCGTCCTTCGGGCCCGCCCTGGCGCACGCGACCGACGACGCGCCCGCAGGCGACGCCGCCCCCGCCGGGCTCGACGACCTCGCGGCGCTGGGCCTCGGGCGCTCGCGCACCTCCGTCGGGCGGTGCGAGGTCGTGTGCTTCAGCCCGGAGCGCTCCGGCTCGTTCGGCACCCTGACCCGCACCCGCGCCCGCACGGTGATCGAGGCGTGGGCCGACCGCACGACCGCACTGTCCGCGCTTCCCGGGGTTGAGCAGGTCTTCCCGTTCGAGAACCGCGGCGAGGCGATCGGCGTCACGCTGCCGCATCCGCACGGCCAGATCTACGCGTACCCGTACATCACCCCGCGGACGCAGCGGATGCTGGATGCCGCGGCCCGCACGTCGACCGACCTGTTCGCCCGCATCCTCGAATCCGAACGCGACTCCGAGCGCGTCGTTCTGTCGGGCGAGCACTGGACCGCCTTCGTGCCGTTCGCCGCACGCTGGCCGATCGAGGTGCACCTCCTCCCCCACCGGCACGTGCCGGACTTCGCCGAGACGACCGAGGCCGAGCGCGACGAGCTCGCGCCCCTCTATCTGCGGCTGCTGCGCGGAATCGATGCGCTCTACGACTCCCCCACCCCGTACATCGCCGCGTGGCATCAAGCCCCGGTGCACACCGGCCGGGATGCGCTCCGCCTCCACCTGCAGCTGACCTCGCCGCGCCGCGCCGCGGACCGGCTCAAGTTCCTCGCCGGCTCGGAGTCGGCCATGGGCGCCTGGATCGCCGACGTGACCCCCGAGTCCCAGGCCGCGCGCCTGCGCGACGCGCTCGCCACCGTCCCGGAGAACATCGAATGACCGCCGCATCCGACCTGCTCGCCTCGATCACCGAACGCCCCCCGATCGGTGAGTGGTCAGCCCCCGGACGCGCCAATCTCATCGGCGAGCACACCGACTACAACGAGGGCTTCGTGCTGCCCTTCGCGATCGAGCACCGCACCTCCGCCGCCGTCGCCCTCCGCGACGACGACGTCGTGCGGGTGGTCAGCACGTTCGCCGACGGTGCCGTGGCGGTGTCGCTGGCCGAGCTTGACCGGACGATCGCCGACGGAGGCCTGGACTGGGCCGCGTACCCGCTCGGAGTGGCATGGGCGCTGCGCGCCGCGGCACCCGATGCCGCGCCACGCGGTGTCGACATCGCGATCGCCTCCGACGTTCCCGTCGGCGCGGGGCTGTCGTCATCCGCCGCCATCGAGGGCGCCGTGGCCGGAGCGCTCAACGACGTGTGGGGCGCGGGGCTGGATCGGGTGGCCCTGGCCCGCGTGGGCCGCACCGCCGAGAACGACGCCGTGGGGGCGCCGACAGGGATCATGGACCAGATCGCCTCGATGCTGGGCCACGCCGACGCCGCGACGTTCCTGGACTGCCGGAGCCTGGAGACGCGCTCGGTCGACCTGGGGTTCGCCCGGGCGGGGCTGGAGATCCTCGTGATCGACACGCTCGTCACCCACGCGCACTCCTCGGGCGGTTACCGCGAGCGCCGCGAGTCGTGCGAAGCCGGCGCGCGCCTCATGGGCGTTCCCGCCCTCCGCGACGTGACGGTGGCCGACCTGCCCCGCGCGCAGGAGCTCATGGACGACGTCACCTTCCGCCGGGTGCGGCACATCGTGACCGAGAACCAGCGGGTGCTCGACACGGTCGCGACGCTGGATGCTGCCGGCCCGCGGGCGATCGGCGACGTGCTCACCGCATCCCACGCCTCGATGCGCGACGACTTCGAGATCTCGGTCCCCGAACTCGATCTCGCCGTGGAGACGGCTCTGGCCGCCGGGGCCCTGGGCGCGCGCATGACCGGGGGCGGTTTCGGCGGCGCCGCGATCGCGCTGCTCGAGTCCGATCGTGTCGGCCCCGCCGCATCCGCCGTGTCCGACGCCTTCGCCACCGCCGGCTTCGCGTCTCCCCGCACCTTCACGGTGCGCCCCTCCGAGGGCGCGCGCCGCGACGCCTGAGTCGAGAAACGACGATCCGGACGAGACGGCAAGCCCCGCGCCCTTTCTCGTCCGGATCGTCGTTTCTCGCAGAGGGGCCACGCGCGGGATTGTCGGACGGGCATACTGGACGGCATGGATTACGTACGGCTGGGACGCAGCGGCCTGGAAGTGTCACCCCTCGCGGTCGGGTCGATGAGCTTCGGCGAGCCCGATCGTGGGACGCACCCGTGGACGCTTCCGGAGGAACGCAGCCGGGAACTCATCGCGTACGCACTCGAGCTCGGTCTGACCTTCTTCGACACCGCGAACGTGTACTCCGACGGCTCGGGCGAGGAGATCCTCGGGCGTGCCCTGCGCGACATGGCGAACCGCGACGAGATCGTGCTGGCGACGAAGGTGCACGGGGTGATGGGCACAGGCCCCAACCGCCGGGGGCTCTCGCGAAAGGCCATCGTGCAGGAGGTCGACGCGAGCCTGCGACGCCTCGGCACCGACCGGGTCGACCTGCTGCAGATCCACCGTTTCGACCCGGACGTGCCGCTGGAGGAGACGCTCATCGCGCTGGATGACATCGTCCGTGCGGGCAAGGCGCTGTACCTGGGCGCGTCGTCGATGCGCGCGTGGCAGTTCGTCGAGGCCCGCGAGCGGCAGCGCGAGCTCGGCCTCGCGCCGTTCATCTCGATGCAGAACCAGTACAGCCTGATCTACCGCGAGGATGAGCGCGACCTGCTCCACTACTGCGCACATGCCGGCGTCGGGGTCGTGCCGTGGAGCCCTCTCGGCCGCGGCACCCTGACGCGGCCCTGGGGCACCGAGACCCGGCGAACCGAGACCGATCTCGTTGCGCAGAAGAACTACCGGCAGGCGGTGGATTCCGACCACGCCGTCGTCGACGTGGTGCAGGAGATCGCCGCCGAACGCGAGGTTCCGATGGCGCACGTGGCGCTCGCCTGGTTGCGCCAGCAGCCGGCGGTCACGGCACCGATCGTGGGGGCCACCGACGAGCGGCACCTTCGCGACGCCGTCGCTGCGCTGGAACTCACCCTCGACGACAGCGAGATCGCGCGCCTGTCCGCGCCGTACCGCCCGCGGCTTCCCGAGCAGTTCTGAGGCCGGCTGCGCCGCGCCCTACGCCGTGACGATCGGCGTGAGCTCTCGCCGGTCTCGGGACGCGGCGAGGGTGCCGGCCATCTCGCTGAGGGGGCGGATGCCGCCCACCAGCGCCTGGGGGTCGACGAGGCCGCCCGCCATCCACGGCAGGAAGCGGGCCATGTCGCGCGCCATGTCGAGCCGTCCGCTCTGCGAACTGCGCACGTCACGACCGCGGAGAGCCAGGTCGAACAGCGGGAACTCGACGGACGTGTCGCGCGTGACGTACGACGTCAACGTCACCACGCCTCCCAGCCGCGAGAGGGCGAACGCGTCGCGCACCGACTCGACCGTGCCGCCCGCGTCGAGCCCGTGGTCGGCGCCGCGCCCGCCGGTCGCGTCGCGCACCCGCTCGACGACGTCCCCGTCTGCAGGATCGAGAACGACGGTCGCCCCCAGCTGCGCGGCCAGCGCGCGCCGCTCGGCGAGGGGGTCGACCGCGATGATCTCCCCCGCCCCCGCGGCGTGCGCGGCCTGCACCATCCATAGGCCGACCTGACCGCATCCGACCACGACCACCGACTCGCCCGGTGCGACGCGCGCGACGTTGATCACGGCCCCCATGCCCGACACGACGCCGCACCCGAACATCGCCAGCCACGCGTCGGGCAGGTCGCTGTCGGTCGGAAACACCTGGATGTCACGGATCACGGTGCGCTCGGCGTAGGTGGCGGATGCTCCCGGGCCGCGGACCGCGCGGCCGTCGGCGAGCGTACCGATCGTGGGCGCGGGTGCGAAGAGTTCGGCGCACTGGTCGATGCGCCCCTGCGTGCACCAGAAGCACCGGCCGCACTCCGGCGTGGCGGTGATGAGCACACGCGTCCCGGGTGTGGCCCGAGCATCCCGCCCCGCATCCACGACCGTTCCGACCGCGGCGTGCCCGAGGACGGCAGGGTAGAGGCCGCCCTCGCCCAGGCCCGTGTCACCCCGCAGGGCGATCCAGTCGCTGTAGCAGAAGGCGCTCGCCGCGATCTCGACGACGACATCCGCGGGGCCGGGGTCGCGCAGGTTCACCGTCTCCACGGTGAACTCCGTCGCACCCTCGTGCGCCACAGCGGCGATGGTGGAAATCGGCATGTCGGGCCTCCTTCGCGTCGGGCGGTCAGGGCAGGGGGTCGGGGGCGGGCGCCCGCAGCTGCGGGGCATCGGACCCCCGGGAACGGCGCGACAGCGACCCCATCCCCGCCATCCCCACCGCGGCGACGGCGAGGGCCGCAGCGATCACGGATGCCGGGGTGAGGCCCACAGCATCCACGGGGGCGATCAGGTCCACGACGATCGATCCGATGGCCTGTCCCGCGGCGATGCAGAGCATGAGGCTGAGCACCCCGATCGCGCGGACGGCGAGCGCGGAGACCACGCCGATGACGGCGCCCAAGCCTCCGCCGAGCGGCGCCCACCACGGAATCGCGCCGAAATCGAGCGGCTCGAACGTCATCGAGACGAGCAGCGCCGCGCCGACGAACAGAGCCGAGACACCGAAGTTGATGACGGACATGACGGAGAATTCGCCCGTCGCGACGATGAGCCACGCGTTGGCCGCCTGCTGGATGGCGATGATCGCACCGGCGAGAACGACCACGACGATGACGAGGAGGTTGCCGACCTCGAACCGCCCGAACGCCCCGACCATCACCGCGACCACCGCGACGCCGATCCCGGCGAGACGGAAGACGCCCAGGGAGCGTTTCCCGCCGGGGCCGAGGCTCCACGAGTCCGCCGCGACCGATCCGGCGAGCTGGCCGAGCGTCACCGCGACGCCCACCGCCACGACGCCGACATCGGGAGTGACCGCGATGATCGCCAGGACCGCGCCGAAGCCCATCACGCCCCCGAAGAACCACCACCACCGCAGCCGCGTGCGCCCCGCGCGGAGGTTGCGGACGGCCCGCGGGAAAGCGCCCAGGGCGAGCGCGACGATCAGCGCGAGCGCGAGGCCGCTGCCGTGGTTCACCGCGGTGGCCAGTACGGGCGAGCCCACGAGGACGCTGGTGTGCCCGTTGATCGAGGTCTGGACCGACACCGCGGCGCCGGCTCCGACTGCCGCCGCGGTGGCGAGGAGCGCCCCGCGGCGGGTCACTGTGCTGCGCCGAGCATCTCCGCGAGCAGGCTCGGATCCGGCTGCAGTCCCTCGCGCTCGATGCGGTGCGCCAGGCGCACGACCGCGTCGTTGACGGGTGTCGCGATGCCCAGCCGCGCCCCCTCGGCAGCGACGTGGCCATTGAGGTCGTCGACCTCCGAGTGGCGGCCCTTGGTCCAGTCCTGGAGGACCGTGGTGGTGGCACCGGGTACGACGAAGCCCGCGAAGAGCTTGTCGGTCATGATGTCGACGACCGTGGCGGGGTCGGCCACCTCGTCGGGAGTGAGCCCGAAGATGGGAAGAATCGGATGCCCGAGGGCCCGGCCCACGGCGAGGGCCTCGTTGCCGGCGGCGACCATCACGTCGCGATAGCCCGGGGTGTGGAGCGCGTCGAGCATCGGCAGGCCGAGGATGGCGGAGGTCACCAGAAGGGTCGAGTTGCTGACCAGCTTCATCCACTTGGCCGCCTCGATGTCCTCGACCATCGCCACCGTGCCGGCCGAGCGCAGCAGATCGGCGATCTCGCCGGCGCGGTCGGCGGGCCCGCCGGGGAGCGCACCGACGGCGAACCACGAACGCGAGACGGGGGTGTGGCGATGAACGATGCCGGGTTCGTTCATCGTCGCGGAGCACTCGATGACCGCACCCATCGTGCGATCGGCCCCGACCGCGTCTTCGACCGTGTGCGCCGTCATCCCGTTCTGCACACCCACCATCAGCCCGTCTGCGGCGAGGTAGGGCGCGAGCAGGCGTGCCGCCCACGGCGAGTCGTACGCCTTCACCAGCATCAGGACGACGTCGAACGGCTGGGTCAGCTCGGCCACTTCGCACAGGTGGATCACGTGAGGCCGGACGTGCAGGTCTCCGTCCGGAGACAGGACGTGCACGCCATCGGCCCGCATGGCTTCGACGTGTGCGGGCCACTGTTCGACGAGGGTCACGTCGTGCCCGGCGGTGATCAGATCCGCCCCGACCGACGCGCCATTGGCGCCGGCCCCGAGCACGGCGATCCGTGGACGACTCATGCCGACTCCTTCCGACGCTGGACAGCGCCACTTTACAGCAGCCGCGCAGACGATTCCCCGCTACGCTGGATTCTGCTCCCCGATGTGCCCGCGAATGTACATCGGCGCTGAACACCTCGACGAGGAGAAGGGACAGGACGCCATGATCCTGCACATCGCCGCCTTCCGGTGGAAAGAAGAAGTCACCGAGGCCGACGTGTCGGCGCTCACGGAGGCCCTGAGCGCGATGGCGGCGGGGATCCCCCAGCTCCGCTCCTACGTCGCAGAGCCGAACCTGCACCTGCGCCCCGCGGGGTCCGACTACGGCGTCGCCGCGATCCTGGACGACCAGGAAGGTCTCGACGCCTACCTCGATCACCCCGATCACCTCGCCGTGTACGACAAGTTCATCGGGTGGATGATGGCCGAGCGGGCCGCCGTGCAGCTCCCGATCTCCGAGGGCTCATTCCGATGACCGACATGCAGGCTGCGGTCCTCCACGGGGTCGGCGACCTGCGGGTCGAGTCCAAGCCAATCCCCGCACCGGGGCCCGGCGAGGTGCTCGTGCGCATCAGCGCGTGCGGGGTGTGCGGGAGCGACGCGACCGAGTTCGGCCGCCACCTCGTCCTGGCCGAGCCGCCGGTCGCACTCGGACACGAGTTCGTCGGCACGGTCGAGACGCTCGGCGAGGGGGTCGGCTCCCTCACCATCGGTGCCACCGTGGTGTGCGGCGCGGGTATCGCGTGCGGCGAGTGCAAGCCGTGCCGCGCCGGGCGGACCAACCTCTGCCGCTCCTACAAGACGCTCGGTTTCGCCTATGACGGCGGCCTCGCCGGCTACGTGGTCGCGCCCGCGGGCATCCTCCTCGACGTCAGCGACACCGGTCTCAGCACCGACACCCTCGCACTGGCCCAGCCGCTCGCCATCGCCGTGCACGCGGTGCGCCGCAGTGGACTCCGCGCCGGGCAGGATGCCGTCATCGTCGGGGCAGGCGGCATCGGCACGTTCATCACGGTCGCCGCGGCGGCCACCGGTGCACGCGTGCTGGTGGTCGACCTGAACCAGGAGCGCCTGGACCTCGCGCAGCGCCTCGGCGCGACGGCGGGGCTTCTGTCGGGATCGATGAGCCTTGACGACAAGCTCGACGAGCTCGGCATGGACGTGGACGTCTTCTTCGAGGTGAGCGGCTCGGCCCCCGGTCTCGCCTCGGTCCTCGAGACGGCCAAGCCCGGCTCGACCATCGTCCCCGTCGGCATTCAGCGGGGCGAGCCCGCCCTGCCGCTGGGATCGTGGACCCTGCGCGAGTACACGATCATCGGCACCGTCGCGCACGTGTTCGCCGACGACTTCCCCGAGGCGGTGCGCCTGCTCGGCACGCGCGAGGACTGGTCTGACATCGCCGGCGAGGTCATCCCCCTCTCCGACGTCGCCGACCAGGCCCTGACGCCGCTGCTGGAGGGTCGGTCGACGCAGATCAAGTCGCTCGTGGACCCGTGGGCCACCGAGGCACGTCCCGCCCGCCACGGACGGCGCTGACTCAGGTCAGTTCGTCCATCGCACGCAGTACGTCGACCGCCGACGCCGGAGTACCCGGCTCGGCGGTCGCGTCTGTCGTACGCCCCGGAGCATCCGGCAGCGACCGGTTCTGCTGACGGCGGCCGACGACGAACCACACTCCGCGGGCCACGGCGCCGGAGCGGTTGGTGTACAGGTGCGGACGCACCGAGTCGAACTGCAGCGAGTCTCCCGCCCGCAGGACGTACGTCTCGAAGTCCAGGTGCAGCGTCAGCTCGCCGTCGAGCAGGTAGGCGTATTCGATCCCCGCGTGGCGCATGAGCTTGCCTTCGACGGAGCTGCTCGCGCCGGGCTCGTAGGTCACCAGGAGCGCATCGGCCGGCCCGCCCGCGCCGGCGGCCAGCCGTTCCCACCGCACGCCGTTCTCCATCTCGATGACGGGGTTGTCCGCGGCCCGCTGCACATCGGGCAGCGGCGGACCGTCGTGCCCGAACATCTGCTGCGCCGGCGGCCGTGTCGACGGGATGCCGAGGAGGTCGTCGAGGGAGACCCCGAGGTGGCTCGCCAGCGCGTACAGCGTCGAGACGGATGGCTGCGTCTTCCCGATCTCCACCTGCGAGATGAGGCTGGCGGAGACGCCGAGCGACTGCGCCACGCTGCGCAGGCTCAACCCGCGTTCGGTGCGGGCCGCACGGATGCGTTGACCCAGGCTCTCCGGCATGGTGCCGCCTTCCGTCGTCGCGCGTCGCGCGCTGCCGACATTGTAGAGGCGCTCCTCCCGTCGCCCGTGTGAAGTGACAGCCGATGACCGGCGCCAGTGCAGCAGGCCACCGGCAGCGACACCATCCCTGGGCGCGAGGAGGGGCCGGTGTTAAGCTGGACTTCACGCGCGTACAGCGCCACCGCGATCATCCGCGACGAAGGAGCAACTCGATGAAGAGCACGGGGACCACCGGAACCAACGGCGTCGACTGGGAGCAGCGGGTCGATTTCGACCGCCTCCGGGATGAGCGTCTGGCACGCCTGAAGGCGCAGCTGGATGCGTCCTCCCTCGGCGCGGTGCTGGCCTTCGACTTCTCCAACATCCGCTACATGAGCGCCACCCACATCGGCACATGGGCGATGGACAAGCTCATCCGCTTCTCGCTCCTCACGCGCAACACCGACCCCATCGTGTGGGACTTCGGTTCGGCCGCCAAGCACCACAAGCTCTACAACCCGTGGCTCGACACCACCACCGCCGAGATGGACGCGAACCCCAGCGCCCCGCACGAGGGCGCGAAGCGCCCGCGCATGGAGTCGGGAGCGCGCGCCGGCATCTCGACCCTCCGCGGCGCCTTCCCGCCCGACGCGGGGATCGCCGAGGGCGTGGCGAAGAAGATCAAGCGCGAGCTGGAGAAGTTCGGCCTCGCCGACCAGCCCCTGGGCGTCGACGTGATCGAGCTCCCGATCCTGTTCGCCCTCCAGAAGGAGGGCATCCAGGTCGTGGATGGCCAGCAGATCTTCATGGAGGCCCGCCGCGTCAAGACGCACGACGAGATCCGCCTCCTCACGCAGGCCGCGTCCATGGTGGATGCCGCGTACGAGGAGCTGTACCGGTTCCTCCGCCCGGGCGTCCGCGAGAACGAGGCGGTCGGGCTCGTCGCCAAGACGCTCTACGACCTCGGCTCCGAGTATGTCGAGGGCGTCAACGCGATCTCCGGTGAGCGCTGCTCCCCGCATCCGCATGTCTTCTCCGACCGCCTCATCCGCCCCGGCGACCCGGCGTTCTTCGACATCCTGCACAGCTGGAACGGCTACCGCACGTGCTACTACCGCACGTTCGCGGTGGGTTCGGCAAGCTCCGCCCAGCGCGACGCGTACACCCGCGCGCGGGAGTACATGGACCGCGCGATCGCGCTGGTGAAGCCCGGTGCCACCACGGCCGACATCGTCAAGGTGTGGCCCACTGCGCAGGAGTTCGGCTTCGCCGACGAGGAGGCCGCCTTCGCCCTGCAGTACGGCCACGGCGTCGGACTGTCGATCTGGGAGAAGCCGATCTTCTCGCGCCTCACCTCCCTCGACCACCCCGAGGTGCTGCAGGAGGGCAACGTGTTCGCGCTGGAGACGTACTGGCCGTCCGCCGACGGCTGGGGTGCCGCGCGCATCGAGGAAGAGGTCGTCGTGACCGCCGACGGGTGCGAGGTCATCACCAAGTTCCCGGCCGAGGAGCTCATCGTCGCCGGTCGCCGGTACTACACGATCGACGGTCCGCTGAACCTCGAGCGCGACGCGCAGTCGCACAAGAACACGGTGTGGGGGCGCGGAGAAGCGTGACCACCGTCGGATTCCTCGGCCTCGGGTCGATGGGGCGCGGCATGGCCGCGCGGCTGGTGAACGCCGGGCACGACGTCGGCGTGTGGAACCGGTCCGAAGGCCCCGTCTCCGCCCTCGTCGAGCAGGGGGCTTCGGCAGCGAGCGTGGAGGAGGCTCTCGCCGCCGACGTGTCGTTCTCGATGCTCGCCAACGACGCGGCGGTGGAGAGCGTGCTGCATCCGGGAGCGCTGGCGGCAGCATCCGGCCGCACCCACGTCGTCATGGCCTCGATCTCGCCGTCGCTCGCCGACCGGCTGGAGCGCACCTTCGCCGACGCGGGCGTGGGCTACGTCGCAGCGCCCGTCCTCGGCCGCCCGGAGGTGGCCGCAGCCGGACAGCTCAACGTCCTGGCGGCCGGCGCTTCCGACGTGGTCGACTCGGTGATCCCGTACCTCGAGATCATGGGCAAGCGCGTGTGGCGGCTGGGCGAAACCCCCTCGGCGGCCAACGCCGTCAAGGCGGCGGTGAACTACAACATCATCCACGCGCTGCAGGCCATCGGCGAGACCGTCGCGATGACCGAGCGCGTGGGCGTGCCGCCCGAGGTCTTCACCGAGCTGCTGTCGAACACGCTGTTCGGCGGCATCGTCTACACCGGCTACGGCAAGATGATCGCGGACGAGAAGTACCACCCCGCCGGTTTCTCGATGAGCCTCGGCCGCAAGGACCTCGGACTGGCCGCGGAGGTGGCCGCGGCCGGCGGGGTCACGCCCGCGACCCTGCCCGCCCTCATCCAGGTGTTCGAGGCGGCCCTCGCCGATCCCGAGCTGAAGGATGCGGACTGGAGCGCCATCGCGGAGGTCTCCCGCCGCGACCTGCTCTGACCCTTTGCTGCACAGAAGCCCCTCGCCGTCCGCGGCGGGGGGCTTCTGCGTTGCGGCGCCGGAGCGTCAGGGTGCCGTGCCGCGCCCGCTCCACCCCGATGCGTTCAAAACTCAGGAGACACGCCGTGCGACCGTTGCCCGGTGGGCGCCGGAGGCCGGAATCTCCTGAGTTTTGAACGGAGAGAGGTGGCAGCCGCACGTCGCCCGCGGAAACGAGGACGCCCCCGCCGAAGCGGGGGCGTCCGAGGGATGCGGCGTCAGGCCCCGCGCTTGCGGAACGGCAGCGCGCGGCGGATGGCGCTGCCACGCTTGGCGGTGCGCTCCCACCGGGAGAGCCCGACGGCGGCGAGCAGCGCGACACCGTTGAACAGGTCGCTGACCCAGTTCTGCGCGCCCAGGAGCTGCAGCCCCTTGATGCCGACGGCGAGCACGTACACCGAGATGACCGTTCCCCACACGTTGAAACGGCCGCCCTTGAACTGCGTCGAGCCGAGGAACACCGCGGTCAGCGCGGGCAGGAGCAGGCCGGGCCCGACCGTGGGGTCACCGGCGTTGATCCGGGATGTCAGGAGCACACCGGCGAAGGCCGCGATGACGCCACCGGCGACGAGCGAGAGGATCTGCAGGCGCGACACGTTCACGCCCGACAGGCGCGCGCCGTCCGGGTTGTAACCGGCGGCGTACATGCGCCGACCGAAGGGCGTGCGCTCCAGGGCGTACCAGACGATCAGCGCGATGATCAGCATGATGAACACCGGGTTGGTGATCTTCAGGCTCGGGTTGTCGGGCGAGAGCGGCAGGCCGCCGGTGGCGAAGGCGCGGAAGCCCTCCTCCAGCCCGATGATCTGACGGCTCTCCGACATGAACGCCAGGCCCGCCAGCAGGATCGAGCTCATACCCAGGGTGGCGATGAAGCTGTCGATCTTGCCCTTGGTGATGATGAGGCCGGAGATCAGTCCGATGAGCGCTCCGGCCGCGATCGTCAGCGGGATCGCCATGCCCCACGGCACGCCGAACTTCACCTGGAGGACCGCGACGAGGATGACCGCGAAGCCGACCTCCGCGCCGATGGCCAGGTTGAAGACGCCGTTGACGAGCGGGATGAGTACGGCGATGGCCGCGAGCACCGTGATCGACTGCGCGTCCAGGAGTACGAGCCACGTGCCGGGAGTGAGGAACGTCCGCGGGGTGATGATCGCGAAGATCGCGAACAGCACGATGAAGATGTACAGCGCGCTGATGTTGCGGAAGGAGAGCATCCGCCACCAGCCTCCGCGCGTGACGGTGGCGTTCGACCCGGTGGCCTCGGCCACGGGAATCGTCTCGGTCTTGTTCACTTCTCTCCCTTGCCCACGAGCCCGTAGCCCTCCATGATCAGCGCCGTCTCGGTCAGCTGATCACCTGCCAATTCCGCCGCGACCTTGCCGCCGCGCAGCACCAGCACGCGGTTGCACAGCCGGACGAGCTCCTTGGCCTCGGAGGAGCAGACCAGAACGGCCGCTCCGCCCTCAGCCGCGGC
Source organism: Microbacterium sp. Z6_144 (assembly GCF_057197625.1). NCBI lineage: Bacteria > Bacillati > Actinomycetota > Actinomycetes > Micrococcales > Microbacteriaceae > Microbacterium > Microbacterium sp. Z6_144. The sequence goes on along the minus strand of NZ_JBXVPT010000001.1, from coordinate 323,835 downwards.
GTCGATGGCGTCGTAGATCGCCTGCTTCGCGCCGATGTCCACGCCCTGCGTCGGCTCCTCCAGGAGCAGCACGACCGGGTTGTTGCGGAGCCATTTGGCGAACACGATCTTCTGCTGATTTCCGCCGCTGAACTGCGCAAAGATCTGCTCGCCGCGCGGCGGCTTCACGTCGTACTTCGCCATGAGCTCGGTCGTGTGTGCCCGCTCGCGGGCGCCGCTGATCGCTCCGAGCGGACCGGTGAGCGATTTGAGTTCGGGGAGCGTCACGTTCTCCCGCGCGGTCATGGGGCGCACCGACCCGAAGCGCGCCCGGTCGCCCGGCACGAAGCCCATCCCCCGCCGGATGCTCTCCTGCGGGTTGCGGTGCGGGTAGTTCTTGCCCTGCACGGCGAAGGTCTCGGCATCCGAGTCGATCGAACCGAACAGCATGGCCGGGAGCGCTTCGCGGCCGGAGCCGAGCACGCCGGCGACGCCGACGACCTCGCCGGCGTGGATCGTGATGTCGACCCCGTCCAGCGCCGCGCCGGTGAGGCCCCTCACGTCCAGCGCAACAGCGCCCAGGTCGCCACGGAACGGCTCACCCGTCTCGGCCTCGCCCACCGGCACGCCGGTGACGAAGGAGACGAGCCGGTCGTGGTCCATCGTGACCCGCGACTCATCGGCGACCTTCACCCCGTCGCGCAGGATGACCACGCGATCGGCGATCTCCAGCACCTCGTCGAGGCGGTGGGAGATGAAGATGACCCCGGCGCCGGCGGCAGCCAGCGACTTCACGGCCTCGAAGAGCACCTTCACTTCGCTCGCGTGCAGGGCCTCGGTGGGCTCGTCGAGGATGAGGATGTTGCGGGGGTGGGTCCAGCCGTCGAGCGCGCGAGCGATCCCGATGATCGAGCGCTGCGCCGGAGCGAGGCTGCCGATGGGCACATCGAGGTCGAACGGCTCACCGAAGCGGCCGATCAGCTCGCGGGCGTGCGCACGTTCGCGCTTGCTGCGGAACGGAGCGAGCGCCGAAATGCCCTTGTCCTTGGTGATCCCCAGGTTCTCCAGCCCCGTCAGTTCCTTCGCGAGACCGAGGTCCTGGTGGATGACGTAGAGGTTGGTCTGCTGTCCGTCCACCTCGGCCAGCTCGACGGTGCCGCCGTCGGAGGTGTACACGCCGTCGAGGATCTTCACGAGGGTCGATTTGCCCGAGCCGTTGTGACCGACGACGGCGACGATCTCGCCGCTGGCGACGTCGAGGGAAACCTCATCCAGCGCCCGGTTGCCCGGGAAGTCCTTGATGATGCCGTCGATACGGAGGAGCCGCGGGGCGGCCGAAGCCGCCCCGCGTCCGGATGAAACATCGGTCATCGAATTACTTTCCCCACAGGGTTTTGAACTCGTCCTCCATACCCGGGTACGCCACGTACCCGGTGCCGAGGGAGTCCTCGGCGTTGCGAATGGTCACGAAGTGGGAGAGCGTCTGGGCGGTGTTCACCCAGTCGCCGAGGTAGGGCACATCCATGCCCTGCATCCGGCGCAGGCCCTCATCGACCTGCAGCCACATGAACAGGCCGAAGTCCACCGCGTAGCCGGCGACCTGCTGGCCGTCGGCGATCTGCTGGAAGTTCGGCGGCAGCGAGGACTGGCCGAGTCCGTAGGCGTTCTCGATGCCGGCGAGGGCCGCCTTATCCTGCAGCCCGATCTGGAACTGGTCGCCCATGCTGATGAAGAACTGCGTCTCGGGGTGCGCCTGCAGGTCCGACACGATCTTGTCGGCCGGGCTCGGGTCGGCGATGGAGATGTCGACGATACGCAGGGTGCACTCGGCGCAGAGCTCCTCGAGCTTCTCCGCGATGCGCACGTTCTGCAGCGCCGAGGAGGGGAGCTCCGGGATGCTGTAGGCCACGAACTCGGTCGCGGTGCCGCAGGTGAGCGTGACGGCTCCGGCCGCGAGCACGTCGCTGTTCACCGTGACACTGCCCAGCCCGCCCAGAGAATCGACGAGCCCGAACTCCTCGGCGTTGAGCTGACCGCCGTAAACCACCACGGCGCCCTGATCCTGCAGCTGCTTCAGCTGGTCCTGGAAGAAGATTGCGTCGACCGACTGATCGAAGACGATGTCCGGCTGCATCTCCACGACCGAGTTCATGGCCGAGTTGATGCTCTGAGCGTCCGAGCCGGTGTCGACGTTGACGAACGTGATCCCGGCCGCCGCGGACGCAGCCGCAAGGCTTTCCTGGAAGATCGCCGCCACCGGCGTGCCGTTGTTGAGGTAGACGGCCGTCGTGTCGGGTGACACCGGCTCCTCCAGCGGCTCGGTCGCGAGGATCGACGTCGCGGGCTCCTCGAACGGCGCGATGAATTCCTGCGCTGACTCGAAGTCGATGCCCTCGATGGGATCGGTCGCGCAGGTTCCGTCGTCGGCCATGTAGGTGAGTTCGACCTCGGACTCGCCTCCTCCGCCGCCGCCCCCGGCGTCGCCGCCACCCCCGGAGCAGCCGGCGGCGAGAAGCGCCACCGTCACCAGGCTCGTGAATCCCAGGACGTTCTTGATGCGTCTTTGCATGGTGTTCGCTTTCTCTCCCCGACGGCCGCGTCTGCGCGGCTCGTTTTCAACGACCTCATCGTCCGAAGAAGGATTGTCCGACAATGAGCCAAGCATACAGAAAAGTTGCAAGATGTATATCTATATCAGGCAGGCTCACGCCGACTTCCGCTCGCTTCTTGCGGTGATTGCCCGGAAAAGGCGGTTTGACCACCACCCGCGCACGTGCGTACGGTCTGGCGACGGCGGCCCGATGGAGATCGCCGGAGAGTCCCGAGGAGCGCACGCCATGACATCCACCCGCCCGCCCGGTCCGACCGCAGACGTCCGGTTCGCGATCGACGACCTCTACGTGGACTACCTGTGGGCACTCGACACGCAGGACCTCGAGCGTTATCTGGGCACGTTCTGGGATGACGCCGTTCTCGAGGAGACGCAGCTGGACGGGTCCATCGATGCGCGGCGCGGGGTCGGCTCGATCCGGGAGTTCGCCGCCAGCCATTTCGGGGGCTACGCCGGGCACCAGCACCGCGAATCCAACCGGATGTATCTCCCCGACCCGGCGGGGTCACCCGACCGGTGGATCCTGCGCTCGTACTGGTTCACGAGCCACCGCGAGAACGGCGAGGTGTCGTTCCACTCCACCGGCCACTCGAAAGACATCGTGGAGCGGCGCGACGGGGAGTGGCGGTTCGTCTACCGGTGGCTGCAGCGGTGGCCCGGGGCGGTCACGCATCCCCTTTCCGAGCGCTGAGCGCTCCGTCGAACGCCTGCTCGATCGCGCGGTGCCGCGACGTGACGATGTCGCGCCACTCGATATGGGTGAGCGCATAGAGGCTGTTCGCCTCGATCGCACGGATGGCGACCTCGGCGACCTCGTCGGGGTCCAGCCAGGGCAGGTCCACGCCGTCCTCGACGGTGAGGTCCTTGTCCCGAAGCGCGCCCCGGGAGTCGGCGGGGCGATTGCGGGAGCTCGAGCCCAGCCGGGTGCGCACCGGCCCCGGTGCCAGGAGCGTGACCCCCACGCCGTCGTCGGCGAGCTCGCGTGCCAGTACCTCGGTGTAGGCGGTCAGCGCCGACTTGGTCACGCCGTAACCGCCGGATCCCGTGTCTGCAGCCAGACCGGCCATCGATCCGGTGTTCAGCACGTGCCCCCGTTCGGCGCGGAGATCGGGCAGGAACGCCGCCACGCCGTGGATCGGGCCGAGGAGGTTCACTCCCAGCATCCACGCCCAGTCGGCGTCGGTCATCTCCGCCAACGGCGCGGTCGATGCCACACCGGCGTTGTTCACGAGGATGCCGGCGGTACCGAGATCCCGTCGGACATCCGCCGCCAGAGCGGCCACGCTGCCGGGGTCGCTCACGTCCACGACATACCCCCTGCCACCGATCTCGCCCGCCACGCGCTCCGCCTGCTCCGCGTCGATGTCGGCCACCGCCACGGCGGCGCCACCCGCGGCGAGGCGATGCGCGATCGACCGCCCGATGCCGGAACCCGCCCCCGTCACGACGGCGACCCTTCCCTGGATACGCGTCATCTGTGCCCTCCTCCGGCGGATCCGCTGTCGAGCCGCCGTCACCACGTCATCACATGCCCGCGGCGAATACCATGCATCAGACCACCGATAAAGCGAGGAAGCACGACGGCTGCGCCGCGATGTGCCCCGCGGACCGACCGGGAGCATCGTGCCCAGCAACATCACGCTCAGACAGCTCGAGTACTTCCTCGCGATCGCCGATTCCCGCTCGATGTCGGAGGCTGCCGCCCTGCTGCACGCCTCACCCTCGGCCGTGGCGGGCGCGCTGACGACGCTGGAGCGCTCCCTCGGCGTGCGGCTGTGCGTGCGGCGCCGGGCGTACGGCGTCTCCCTCACCACGAGCGGCCGTGAGCTGCGTGACCGTGCCCGCGCCCTCGTGGCCGAGGCGGCGCTGCTCGAGCAGGACTTCACCGGCTCTGCGGCTCCCGTCTCCGGCGCCGTGCTGATCGGGGGGTCGGACGAGATGGCACCGACGATCCTGCCGCCCATCATCGATGCTCTCTCCCGGAAGCACCCCGGTCTCGTCCTCACCGCGGAGCTCGGGCTCGAGGAGTCGTTCTGGCCGCGCGTGAGCTCCGGGGAGGTCGACGTGGCCATCGCCCTCGACCATCGGCTGCCAGTCGACCTGGACTTCATCCGACTGCGCCCCATGCCCGTTCAGGTGGTACTTCCCGCCGGTCATCCCCTCACCGAGCGCGAGCGGGTCGAGCTGGCCGACCTGGTCGATGAGAGCTGGATCATGCTGGATACCGAGCCGGGGGCCACTCACGCGGCATCGATGTTCCACACCGCCGGCCTGTCGCCGAAAGTGGCGTTCCGCTCCCCGAGCTCCGAGCTGGCGCGCTCGCTCGTCGGCCGCGGGCTCGGTTACACCATCCACATCCACCGCCCGTACGGAGACGTCAGCCACGAGGGCCGCGCCCTCGCCGTGCGCCCGCTGGAGACCGGACTCCCCGTCGAGCACGTGGCGCTGGCGTGGTCACGTCGGATGCGGCCGTCTCCGGCCACACGCGCCGTGATCGCCGCGGCCCGCGAGGTGTGGAAGACGGCGGATCAGCAGCAGACGGCGCCCGAGAGCGGGTGAGTCATCCCGTCGCGCCAGATGGTCACGTGATGGTGCCGGATCACCCAGGTGCCCTCCTCCTCTTCGAGGCGGTCGCAGATCCACCCGCTGGCGGCGAGATCCACCTCGCCCGTCTGCGGCGAGCGCACGCTGGTGGACCAGTACGACCACACGGTGCAGGACCCATCGGCTCCCGGCACGAACAGGCTGTTCGTCACCCGGTGCTGCGAGCCGCCCGCGGACGAGGCGAGACGGGCGCGGAAGTCGGCGACCATCCCGTCTCGTCCTTCGATCCGGTGACGATCGTCGTCCGACTCGACCACGAAGTCGGCGTCCGGGGAGAAGACGCCCGCGAAGCGCTCGACGTCGCCGGTGTCCAGCGCCCAGTTGAGGTCGATGAGAAGATCCTGCACCGCGTGACGGGCCTCCACAGAAAGCGTTCCGGCCATCGTCATCGTCCTTCTGTCGCGGTCGGAACCTTCGGCAGGTCGAAGGCCGACTCCTGCACACCGAGGACGGTGGCACCGATCCCCTGCATCCACGCGCCGTACTGCGCGGCCGCGTGCGTGCGGTACATCTGCACGTCCCGCGAGTAGCGCTCCATCCGGCGACCCGGACGCGCCTCGGAAGACCCCGCCGACTGGACGAGCATCTCGGCCGCGTCAGCCGCCAGTCGCCCGGCCTCCAGACTCAGCCCGTTCAGGCGTGTGTCCATGCCGCGCGTGAGCGGCGCGGTACCTGCGGCGAAGTCTGCCGACCAGCGCTCGATCGTCTCCGCCACCTGGAGGAGCATCGCTTCGGCCGCATCCGCCTTGACCGTGGCTTCGCCGAGGATCCGCTGACTCGCCGGGTCGTGATCGCGGGGGACGAACGGCGGGAGGGGACTCATCCGCGTGCGGGACAGCTCGGTCCACTCGTCGATCGCGGCACGGGCGGTGCCCACCATGACGGCGGCAAGCTCGGCGCCGAGGAACGTCTGCACGCTGCCGATGTACATCGGGTTGCCGTGCACGCCGGCTCCGGTCTCCTCCGGCGGGGTCTGACCCGCCCACGTGGGCGGCACCATCCGGTCGGCGGGAACGAACACGTCGTCGAACGCGACGGAGTTCGACCCGCTCGCCCGCATCCCCAGGACTCGGCCGCCACCCCAATCGTCGAGCAGCCGGAACTGCTCCGCCGGGATGATGGCCTGCAGGGCCTGCGGAGCCACCTCTGCCCCCTCGGATGCCGGGTCCGCCACCCGCACCAGCACGATCGCATGTGTCGAGTACGGGGAGCCGGACTGGTACCGGGAGACACCCGTGAGCCGGTACCCGCCCTCGACGGGGACGGCGACGCCGGCCGGCGCGAGACTGTGGGACGCACGGAAGTAGCCCGCCGCGGTGCCGAAGAGGTCATCCTGGACGCGCTGGCCGAAGAGGGATGCGGCCTGGATGTTGTGCGAGTGCCCGAGGCAATAGCACCACCCGGTGCCCGGGTCTCCGGACGAGATCTCCACGACCGTGCGCAGCCAGGTCTTCAGCGACACCTCATATCCGCCATAACGCCGCGGAGTCAGCAGGTGGTAGAGACCGAGCTCGATCATGCGCTCGTGGACCGCTTCGGTGTAGTGGCCGCGCTCCTCCGCTGCATCCTGCTGATCGCGGATGAGTTCCTTCAGCGATCGCGCCCGCGCGACGACCTCGTCCGCGCTCAGAACCGCTTCGCGTGTCGTCGTCGACATCGTTCTCCTTTTCTGCTGCTTCTCACGTCACCACATCGCGGTCCCGCACCGCCACGTCCGCCACCACGCATTACCCGCGGAACCTCAGTGGGTCGCACGTCCTTGACCGCCGCCGCGCATCGTCAGCACACCGGTCAGGTGGGCGGGGAGGGCGACCAGGTCGTAGACCTCGGCGGCGTCCTCCAGGCTGCGCTCGGCCGTGAGGATCGACCGGGCATCGAGGATCCCGTCCTCGAGCATCCGCTCCAGCCGCGGCACGAGGGACAATACGTCGCCGCCCCCGCACTGCGCGCCGGTGATGGTGCGCGAGCCGAGGGAGTACTGCAGGTTGTTGAGACTCACCCGGGCGACCTCGCTCTCGAGGCCCGTGGGCACCACGCGTCCGCCGTATCGGGTCATCTCGAAGGACTGCTCCATCGCTGCGGTGGTGCCGGCCGCCTCGAGTCCGACGTCCACGCCACGGCCTTCCGTCAGGGCCCGCACGTGCTGAACCACGGCGTCACCGGGGTCGAGCACGTGAGTTGCTCCCATCCCGAGGGCGATGTCGCGGCGCGCGGGATCGGGGTCGATGGCGATGATGGTGCCGGCTCCGGCGGCTCGGGCCGCCTGGATCATCCACAGGCCGACGTGCCCGCATCCGGAGACCGCCACGGATTCTCCGGAGCGCACCTTCGCGACCTCGCTCACGGCACCCGCGCCCGAGGGGATGCCGCAGCCCAGCATCGCGAGGTGGCGCGGGTCGGCACCGCCGCGGATGGGCACCACGTTGGATTCGGGGAAGACCATGCGCTCGGCATGCGTGCCGATCCCGCCGTCGGAGAAGATCTCCTCGCCGTCCGCAGCGGTGCCGATCTCGCGGGTCATGTACTGGAAGATCTCGTCGCACGCCCCCGGTGCGCCATGCGTGCAGAAGAAGCATCGACCGCACTGGCGCGTGCCGGTGACGATCACGGGCTGTCCCGGACGCACCCGCTCCACGTCGCCGCCGACCGCGGACACGACGCCCACGGCAGCGTGCCCGAGGATCGTGGGCGGGCCGGGGGCTGCGTCCGGATCGGCGCCCCGGCGATCGATCGTGAGCAGCTCGGTGCGGCATACCGCCGCGGCGATGATCTCGACCAGCACCTCCCGCTCCCCGGGCTCTTGCAGGTCGACGTCGATCACGCGCGGACGGGATCCGTCGCCCCGGGCGACGAGGGCCCGCGTGCGGATCACGGGCGGGCCGCCGGGCCGCTGCGGGGCCAGATGCCCTGCTTGCCCGGCGCGAGGATGCCGCGAGGGTCCACGGCATCCTTCAGCGTCCGGGTGAACTCCCGCAGCGCGCTGTCGTTCCACGAGAACTGGTCGGCGACGAGGTCCATGAACTCCAGATGCGCGCGGTACTCGCCGTAGCCGTGCTCTGCGAGCATCGGGACGAGTTCGGCGAAGGCCTGCGCCACCTTTCGCGACTCCTCGACGTCGGCGGCGTCGAAGAAGATCATGAGCACGTTGACGGCATGGCGCTCGGTGGCAAGCCATCCGCCGATGTAGTCGAATCCGGCGGCCTCGATGTGCTGGCGCATGATGCGGGAGACCGCGGCCACGTGCGCTCCTGTCAGCGGCGACACGGGGCAGAGCCCGATGTGCGCGCCGGTGGGGCCGTTCGCCCGCCACCGGACTCCGTCGGCCAGGATCATGCCGGGGATGCCGGCGGCGAAGTGATCCAGCGGCGGGATGTCAGCGGCGGGGGTGTCACCCGCGTAGCGGTTCACCACGACGCTGCCGCCGGGAATGTCCTCGATGGCGGCACGCATCCGCGCCAACTTGAGATCGAGCATCGCCGGGGTCCCGTACACGGCGCACTTGATGTTCCAGCGGCCGAGCCCGAGGTCGCCCGCGATCACGTCCACGACGTCGTCGGGGACGATCCCGTCGCCGTCGTACCACCGCTCGCGCGGAGCCATCCCGGCGGCCACCCCGACCGCGTTGGCGGCATTGACGACGCCGTCGATGGTTCCGTCGAGCTTGAGCTCGCGGATGACATCCACGAGCTGCGGAAGCTGCTCCTCGCGCTCGATCGCGAGCCGGCACGCGGCGAACTCCTCCGGGCGCGGCATCAGCCACACGCCCATCTTCGTCACGATTCCGAGGTTGGACTGCAGGAACAGGCCCTCCAGGCCCGGGCCGAAGCCTCCGCGGTACAGCCCCCACGCCTCGGACCCCGGGAGGGCGCCCATACCCGTGCGGATGACCTCGCCGGTCGGCAGCACGACCTCCATGCCGCAGATGAACTGCTGGTGGTCACCGTGCGCCGTGTAGCCGTAGCCGCGCTCCAGGGCGTTGCCCACGACGCTCCCCCATCCGAGGTCGGGAACCGAGGCCCACAGCCGCGAGCCGCGCTCGCGGAGCGCGTCGTAGAGGTCGAAGAACCGCACACCGGGTTCGACGATCGCGTACGCGGTCTCGTCATCGACGTGCAGCACACGATTCATGCGGGAGAGGTCGACCGTGACGCTGCCGGAGACGCGCGGCGCGGGCCCGCCGTACCCGAAGTTCTTGCCGCGGCCGAACGGCCAGAGCGCGACGCCGAGGTCATTCGCCTCGCGGACGATCGCCTGCACGTCCTCGGTGCTGGCCGGGCGCACCGCCCCCGCCGGAGCGAACTTCCCGGGGTCTCCCAGGGCATAGGTGTCCAGGTAGTCGTCCAGGTCGTCGCCGCGCGAGACGTGCTCGTTTCCGAGCAGCTGCGCCGCGAAGTCCAGGAGCGTTCCTGCTGGCATGTCCGGCATGCTCATGCCTTTCTCACAAATGAGCGAGGGGGCGCCGCGGGATCCGCGACGCCCCCTCGGATCGGGTTACTTGGTCACGCCCCACAGGGTCGTGAATTCCTCTTCCATACCCGGGAAGGCGACGAAGCCCTGCAGGTAGTCCTCCGCGTTCGCCGGGGTGATCACGCGCGAGACGGATCGGCCGACGGCCTCCCAGTCCTCGTACTCGGTGAACACGCCCTGCATCTTGCGGAAGCCTTCATCCAGCAGCATCCACATGAAGATGTTCAGGTCGACGCCGAACCCGGCGGTCTGCAGCCCGTCCGCGATCTGCTGCATGTTCGGCGGCAGCGAAGACTGTCCGATGCCATACGCGTTCTCCAGGCCCGCGAGCCCGGCCTTCTCCGCGAGCCCGACCTGGAACTGGTCGGCGGGCGTGACGAAGAACTGCGTCTCCGGGTGCGTCTGCAGGTCGCTGACGATCTTGTCCGCCGGGCTCGGGTCGGCGATCGAGATGTCGACGACGCGCAGGTTGCAGTCGGGGCAGATCGTCGCGAGTTCTTCCTGGGCCGCCTCGAGCTGGATCTGGGAGAAGCCCAGCTCGGGGATGTTGTAGAAGACGAACTCACTGCCCGTGCCGCATGTGAAGGCGACCGCCGCGTCGGCGAGAACCTTGCCGTTGACCAGGGAGACGTTGTAACCGCCGAGGCTGTCGTTCAGACCGAACTCCTCCGCGTTCGGCTGCGAGGCGTAGACGATGGCGACGTCGTTGTCCATCAGGGCCTGGAGCTGGTCCTGCCAGAAGACGGCGTCGTTGGCGACGGCGATGACGACGTCGGGGTTCATCTCCACGACGGAGTTGAGGGCGGAGTTGATGCTCTGCGCGTCGGTGCCGGTGCTGACGTTGATGAGCTCGACACCCGCACCCGCGGCCGCCTGCTCCATGAACGAGTACATGATTCCGGCGACGGCGGTGTCATTGTTGAGGAACGCGACCGTGGTGTCGGGGCTCACCGGCTCGGGCAGCGGTTCGGTGAAGAGCAGCTCTTCCACCGGCTCGCCGAACGACGCGATGTACTCCTGAGCGGCCTCGAACTCGACGCCGTCCGCGGGGCCGGCGGCACAGTTCCCTTCCTCGTCCATGTAGGTGAGCTCGACGTCGCCGGATCCCTCGGAAACGCCCGGCTCGGTCTCTCCGCCGCCACCCGCGCACCCCGCGAGCGCGACGATGGATAAGACCGTGCCGATTCCCAGAGCGCTCTTGATTCCTCTGCGCATGTGACTGTCTCCCTGACTTCGTTGTCATGGTCCGACCGCATTGTCGGACAGTGGGGCAATCTTACACAGGAGGTTTCAACGGGTATATATAAATTCGGTCACGATCGGGTTGCTGCCCGCATGCGCGCCCGGAGGGCGGCCGTGGCCGGCTCGTCGACCGCGACGCCCTCGGGATCCTCGGCCGGGTCTCCCGTCACCACGACGCCGTAGAGGCGCGCAGCACCCTCGATGGTGACGTACTCGTCGCGGACGTCGACGCGCACCCGGTCGGGGTCGCGCCCGAGCGGGTCGCCCCACCCACCGGCGCCATTGGTGATGTAGCGGAGCACCGAGTTCGGGGTGCTGACGTTCGCCGACGAGAACGGGTAGTGATATCGGCCGTCGCGTGATGGCGCGTGCGTGTCCGGGTCCAGCACACCCGCCCACGGCGTGCCGTTGCGGAAGGAGTCGGGCCCGGTGGCCGGAGCGTCGCGCGCCCCGTCGCTCGTCGGCGGATAGATCCACACCCCACCGTTCACCCCGCTGCCGCCGCCGTAGACCCCGAAGCCCGTGACCGACTTGTGCCGCAGTTCGATGATGGAGTGCGCCGCATCGGTCAGCCACAGCGTGTCGCGGAGCATCGCGTTGCCGCCCCGGTGGAACCCCGGCCCCGCGGTGTCGGGGACGGGCTCGTGACGGAGCATCACGACCGGACTGTCCTTCTCCACGGCTTCGACCGACGGGGCCACGCCGTTGGCCAGGTACGACATGCACTGCGTGTCGGCGTCGCCGTGGCGGTTCGCGCCGAACGGTCCGATCTCGCCGCCGCACTGCATGGCCGACACCCACGGGGTGCCGTTCGGCCACGCACCGAACGCCGTGTGCAGGTTCGTGCCGGCGCGGTCACCGGCGATCGCCCGGTCGCCCATCGCCTTCTCCAGCGCCATGAGCGCGGTCGCAAGAATGACCTGGCTCTGCTCGAAGTAGAGGAACACCGCCCCATCCGGCGGCAGCGCCGAGACGACGCTGCCCTCCGGGATAACGATGTCGATGTTGCGGAACAGGCCGGAGTTGAAGCGGCCGCGCGGGTCGAAGTTGTACTTCAGGGCGACCCCGATGGCGGTCTTGACCTCCCACACGGTGGCGTTGATCGACGTGCGCGCCTGGCGGTGCGTGCCCGACAGGTCGACCTCGATGCGGTCGCCGCGCTTGCGGATGGCCACGTGCACGGGGTACGACTCGGTGTCGTCGATGCCATCGCAGTCCACCCCGTGCTCGGCCTCCCAGTCGCCGTCGGGAAGCTCCGCCATCCCCACGGCCATCCGCTCGGCGGCGACGTCGGTCGCGTACCGCATGGCGCCGTGGAACGCCGGCAGTCCGTAGCGGTCGATGGACTCGTTCACGAGCGTCTCGCCGAGCTCCAGGCTCGAGCACACCGTCAGCATGTCGGGGTAGAGCACCTCGGCCATGCGCACGTTGTCGAAGATGACGCTCCAGTTCTCGGGCACGTTGACGCCCTCGCTCACCAGCAGCCGAGGCGACAGGACGAGACCGTTCTCGAAGACGTTCTGTTTGGTCGCGCTGAACCCGCCGGGGACGGTGCCGCCCATGTCGAGCTGGTGCGCATTGAGCGTCACGAACGCGACGATGCGGCCCTCGCGGAACACGGGGCGGGTGAACACGAGGTCGTTGTTGTGGTTACCCGTGCGGTACGGGTCGTTGCCGATGAGCACGTCGCCCGGCCGCAGCCGGCCGACACCGAACTCTCCGACCATGTTCGGCACGGCGTCGATCGTCGTGCCGGCCATCAGCACGATGCCGTTGCTGGCGGCGGGGACCGGATAGTCGAGCTCGGGCGGGCCGGCGATCGTGCACGCGAGGTCGTAGAAGTCGCGCAGCACCGGCGAGAAGGCGCCGGTCAGCAGGCGCGCACTCATGTGCTCCACGAGGTAGTCGAAGCGGTTGCCGAGCACCGTGGCGGTGTAGCGGTCGCAGTCGTAGCGGTCGCGGAACGCCGCGACGTCGAGGTCGCGGAGGAGCGTGCGCCTCTGCGGTGCGGTGTCGATGGTGCTCACGCGGTCCTCCCCGAGGTGATGACGATTTCTCCGCAGCGGCCGATGACCGCCGTCTGGCCCGGCATGAGGAACGTGGTGCTGAGCTCCTCTCGGATGACGGCGGGTCCGGTGACGGTCGCCCCCACCTCGAGAGCTTCGCGTCGGTACCACTCCGCCTGGATGGGCTGCTCGGTGAGGTACTCGAGGGTCACCGTGCCCTCGGGTGTCGCCGGGAACGACTCGCGTGCGGCAGCGGGCGTGTACTCGACCTTCTCGGCCGGCACGACGATCTCCACGCGGTAGGTCACCCCCTCCACGGGGAATCCGTCGAAGCGGTTGCCGTTGCGGGATTCGTACGTGTCGTGGAAGCCGGCGACCACGTCGAGGATCGACTCCGCGCTGATCGGCCCGTCGGGGATGCCCACGAACGGGGTCTCCCAGCTCTGCCCGACCAGGCGCCCGTCGAAGCTCCGGCGCACGGGCAGACCCTCGGCCGCGTCGCCGAGGCGGCCGCGCAGCCGGGCCTCCATCGCGTCGTACACGGCGGCGATCTGATCGGCCGAGTCGGGCGAGAAGACGACGTACGCGCTCTCGGATTCGTGGAACACCTGGTCGGTGGAGAGGAGCCCGAGGGCGGAGAACAGCCCCGGATGCGGCGGAATCACGATTTCGCGGAGCGGAAGGAGGTCCAGCGCCGCGGGCAGCAGCATCCCACCGGCGGCGCCGTACGCCATGAGCGAGAAGTCGCGCACGTCCACGCCGTGGCGGACCGCGACGTTGAGGATCTCCTCGGCCATGTGTGCCACGGCGAGCCGGTAGGCCGTGCTGACGCGCTCGGCGAAGGGGATCGGGGTTTCCAGCGCATCGAAAGCGCGGCGGGCGGCGGCGAAGTCGAGTGTGAGCTCGCCCCCCGCGAACCCGTCGGGGTCGAGGATGCCGATGAGCAACGCGGCGTCCGTCACCGTCGGTTGCGCGCCGCCGCGGCCGTAGCAGGCGGGTCCGGGCTCGGCGCCCGCACTGCCCGGACCGACAAGGATGCCGCCGGCCGACGACACGGTGACCAGGCTTCCCCCGCCCGCGCCGACGCTGGAGACCTCGGTCGACAGCGCGTTGATGATGAGGTCATGCTCGATCTCGAAGGTGTTCTGCACGAACGGCTTGTCGTCGATGATGATCGACACGTCGGTGGACGTGCCGCCGACGTCGGCGCACAGGATGTTCGAGCGGCCGATCGCCCGGCCGAGATGCCCGCTGGAGACCGTGCCCGCTGCCGGGCCGGCGAAGAGGATGCGGAAGGGCCGCTGCAGCGCCTCCTCCCACGGCAGGAGGTTGGCCGCGCAGTCGGCGAAGTTCAGCTGGCCACCGAATCCGAGGCCGGAGAGGTCGTCGTTCAGTCGCGTGGCGTAGTCGCCGAACAGCAGCTTCATGATGACGTCCACCACGGTGGTGGAGGATCGCTCGTACTCCTTGGCGAGCGGCGAGGTGGCCGAGGAGATCGACACCTCGATGTCGTCGCCGAGCACCTCGCGGGTGAGTTCGCGTAGTCGCTGCTCGTGCGCGGGGTTCACGTACGCGTTGATCAGGCAGATCGCGACGCCCTCGACGTGGCATTTCGCGAGGATCTCCAGCTCGTGCCGGGCCTGCGCCTCGTCGAGCTCGAAGAGCACCTCACCCTGCGCGGTCATCCGCTCGCGCACACCACGGCGGAGGTAGCGCGGGATGAGCGGCCGCGCCGCGTCACCGAACGTGCGGCGCCACGACGGGTCGGTCTGCGCATCCAGCGGCCGGTGCACGGAGCCGCGGTCGAGGAGGTCCCGGAAGCCGTCGGTCGTCAGGAGCCCCACCTTCGGCAGGCGGCGCTCGAGCACCGCGTTCAGGCCCATCGTGCTGGCGTGGTTGAACACCGCGCTCCGATCGACCCCCAGTCGCCGGGCGCCTTCGATGACCGATCCGGCCGGGTCGGTACGTCCGCTCGGAACCTTGGTCACCTCCACCCGGCCGTCGCGGATGGACACCACGTCGGTGAAGGTGCCGCCGACGTCGACCCCGATCATCGGGTTCCTCCCGACAGGCCCTCGACGGTCGTCCCCAGCGGCACGAAGCTGCCGAGCGCCGGCGCCTTGGTGCGCTCGACGGAGTGGAGGCAGTCCTGGCACTTCACCGCATCCCACCAGCCGCCCTCGCTCAGCACCCGGTAGCGGCGCAGATCGCCGCTCCCGCACGCGGGGCATTCACCGGCTATGGCGACGCGCTCGACGGAAAGCGTCGCCGTCTGAGGACGGCGGAAAGTGTGCATTCGAATTCTCCCTCGAAGTCGAACGGAGCGCCCGCGCTCGGGATTTCGGCCGGGTGCGCTCACCAAGTGGGATTATCGTACGACAATCAGACATCGACGCAAGGGGGAGTTCGAGGATGAACGACGAGACGGTCGCAGACCGCGCGGAATGGCCGGGCGCGCGACGATTCGAGGGGCGTGTGGCCGCCGTCACGGGCGCGGCTCAGGGCATCGGGCACGCCGTCGCTGATCGCCTGCGCGCCGAGGGCGCGGTGGTGTACGCCCTGGATCGCTCGGCCGACACCCTCGAACGTGCCTGGGGCGGGGCATCCGGAGTCATCCCCCTCGCCACGGACGTCGGCGACAGCGGGGCGGTGAATGCCGCCTTCGCCCGCATCGAGGCCGACCACGGGCGGCTCGACGCGCTCGTGACCGCCGCCGGCATCGCGGATGCCCCGTGGCGGCTGACGGAGCGCGGCGGCGACCCCGATCCGTCCACGATCGACGACGAGGCGTGGGACCTCGTCATCCGCGTCAATCTCACCGGCACGTTCTACTGCGTGCGCGCGGCACTGCCGCTGATCCGCCGGGCCGGGGAGCGGGGCGGTGCGATCGTCACGATCTCCAGCGTCGGCGCGCTCGCGCCCTACCCCCTCCAAGCCGCGTACCCGGCGTCGAAGGCAGGGGTGCTGGGGATGACGCGGGCCATCGCCGCGCTCGTGGGACGCGAGAACATCCGCGTCAACGCGGTGGCCCCCGCAGCCACCCGCACCGCGATGCTGCCGCAGGACGAAGAGCTGCTGGACTCGCTCGTACAGCTGCAGCCCATCCCGCGGGTCGTGCCCCCGTCGGAGATGGCAGCCACCATCGTCTACCTGTGCTCGGACGAGGCGCAGTTCATCACGGGTCAGACCATCAACGTCAACGGCGGCATGGTGATGTGACGTACGCCGCCGCGCGGGCGGCCGGACACGTCAGGATGCGGCGGCGGCGCGGCTGCTGTTGCGGTTTACACCCTGGTGCACTTTCGTGCGTGCTAGCGTTTCTCGCGCCGGAGGCCCTCCGGTATCCCCCCCCCCCCCCCGGGTCTGTGAGGTTCTTCGTGTCTGAATCTGTATCTCTTCCTGTCACCGACGGCCGCCTAGGGAGCCGCAGCGTTGCCCGCATCGGGTACGGCAGCATGCGACTGGAAGCTTTCCGCGGCCGCCCGGCCGCAGGTGCTGCCGTTCTCCGGCGGGTGCTCGAGCTCGGGGTCGATCACATCGACACGGCTTACTTCTATGGCGAGGGGTTCGTCAACAACCTGATCCGCGAGGAAGTGGTGCCGCAAGAGCGGGCCGTGATCGCGACGAAGGTCGGAGCTGTACCCGACCCTCAGGCGGCGCCGATCCCGTTGCGTCCGGCACAGAAGCCAGCCGAACTGCGCCAGGGCGTTGAGGACAATCTTCGGAGCCTGGGAGTGGATCGGCTGGACCTCGTCAACCTCCGCCGGCTCGACGTCGCACCCGGTATCACCGCAGCGGGAGACCAGGTGGTGGACCTGGACGACCAGCTGGCCGTACTGACAGAGATGAGAGACGAGGGGAAGATCGATGGCATCGGGCTCAGCGGGGTGACCGCGGAAACGGTCCGGCGCGCTTTGCCCGTCGGGATCGCCTGCGTCCAGAACTCCTACAGCGTCGTCAATCGTCAGTTCGAAGACGTCCTTCAGGTCTGCCTCGAGAACGAAATCGCGTGGGTGCCGTTCTTCCCTCTTGGCGGCGGCTTGCCGGGAGCCGGAAACGTGGTGCACCACCCGGCCGTCCTCGCCGCCGCTGAGCACCTTGGCGCCACCCCCGGTCAGGTTGGCCTGGCATGGCTGCTGCACCATGCGCCGAACACGCTCCTCATCCCCGGCACGACCACAGTCGGTCACCTGGAAGAGAACGTCGCCGCCGGCGACCTCATCATCCCGCCGGCGACCATGGTTGAACTCGACGCCATCTGACGGGGCAGCTGCAGCGGGCTGCCCCCTCAGCCCAGCCGCGGCCGGATTCAGGAAGATGCCCGGATCAGGCGGGATTCTGCTGGAACGGGCCTGATCCGGGCACTTGTCCTGACGTCAGCGCGGGCGCTGCGTCAGGACGCGCGGGGGCTGCGTCAGGATGCGGCGGCTGCGCGGCTCTCCTGCGGGCGGCGGGCGTGGGCGGCAAGGGTCTCGAGGACCTTCGCGACGTCGCCGGACTCGTAGCCCGCCACGATCGCGGAGTGATCGTCGAGGAGCTTGGACGTGGCTTTCGTCGACTGGCGGATGGTGCGCAGCTCGAGCGACGGGAGGCGGAGGCCCTTGTAGGTCTCGGTCAGGATGACGCTGCCGGCGAGCGTCACGATGTACTCGTGGAAGGCCGCGTTGGAGCGGATCCAGCCTTCGGGGTCGGTGAACTCGTCGTCGTTCACGTACTCGAGCGTGGCCTCCATGAGACGGCGCAGCTCGGCGAGTT
The DNA here is from genome assembly GCF_057197625.1 of Microbacterium sp. Z6_144. Taxonomy (NCBI): domain Bacteria; kingdom Bacillati; phylum Actinomycetota; class Actinomycetes; order Micrococcales; family Microbacteriaceae; genus Microbacterium; species Microbacterium sp. Z6_144. Next base: position 306,171 of record NZ_JBXVPT010000001.1, on the reverse strand, counting down.
GGTCCTCCGCGAGCCGCCCGACCGTCTGCGAGGCGGCGCCGACCTCGATCGCCAGCTTGGCGGCGTAGTAGTCGAAGATCACCTGGTCGGGCACGGGCTCGACCTCGAAGCTCGCTCCCGAGCGGCGGACGAGGCCCTCGTCCACGAGGGCGACCAGCGCGCGGAACGCCCGCCCGATCTCGATCTCGAGCGTCTCGGCGATGACCTCAGCATCCAGCGGGACCGACTCGTCGGTGACGGTGTTGACCACGTAGTCGCGCACGGCGCGCAGCGCCGCGGAGTCGGGCGCGGTCTCCATCGTCCCGAACGACCCGCGGAAGTATGCCAGCGGGTTGCCGGGGTGGGACGTGACCCGCACGACACGGGCGAGGAAGACCAGGTGCGTTCCGCCGCGGACGGAGTCCTCGACGACGCACTCGAACTGCGCGATCGAGCCCGCCAGCAGCGGGGCGCCGCCGTGACCGCGCTCGAAGGCCACCGACTGGAACTTGTCGTCGCCCTTGCTCGCGAACCTCTGCGCGATGGGGGCGGAGTCTTCGGCGAGGACGTTCACGGCGAAGGTTCCCGTGCGGGTGATGGCCTGGGCGGTGGAGGAGGTGACGTTCAGGCAGATGAGGATCATCGGCGGTTCGTCGGAGAGGGAGCTGACGGCGCTGGCGGCGGCACCGAAATCGACGTCGTCCTCGCGCGTGGTGATGACCGTCACGCCACTGGCGAACCGGCCCATGACGTCGCGGAACTCCCACTTCGACGGCGGCTCGATCAGGGTGTCGGGGGTGTTCATCGTCACGCTCCTTCGCGTCTTCGATCGCGACCGCATGGCCACGTTAGCGATGATAGCTATTGGTTACACCACATACAACTATCTTGCCCTGACGGTATAGTACTGTCTGACAATTTGGACGAAGAGGTTCGAAGAAAGGGCACTCCGATGCGACTCATCCCCGGCAGATCAGGATCGGCCTCCGGCCGCGCGAGCGGCACATTCACCGGCGAGGTGTGGATGGACGGCGTCATCACCGACCAGCCCGAGGTGAAGATCAACAACGTGATCTTCACTCCCTGCGCGCGCACCTACTGGCACCACCACTCGCAGGGCCAGATCCTGCAGGTGTTCCGCGGCAAGGGCCTCGTGTGCGGAGCCGACGGCCAGCCGCGCGTGATCACCGAGGGCGACACCGTGTGGATCGAGCCCGGCGAACGCCACTGGCACGGCGGCACGGCCGACTCCCTCATGGGGCACACCGCCATCACGCTCGGCGACACCGTGTGGCTCGAAGAAGTGTCCGAGGCCGACTACGACGCGGCACAGCAGGTGGAAGGAACGCGATGACGGATCGGTTCGCGCCCGCCGCCCCGGAGCTTTCCGGCGAGGCGCGGGACGAACTCATCGCGGTCGTCGGAGCGGAGAATACCCTCTTCACCGAGGAGGAGCGCGACACCTACCGCGACCCGTACTGGTTCCAGGAGGACCGCACGTACGACTCGTGCGGCGCGGTCTTCCCCGCGAACGTCGACGAGCTGCAGGAGATCGTCCGCATCGCCGGGCGCCACGGCATCCCGGTGTGGACGTCGTCCCAGGGCCGCAACAACGGCTACGGCGGTCCGTCGCCCCGGGTGAGCGGGTCGCTCCTCATCGGACTGCGCCGGATGAACCGCATCCTGCATATCGACACCGAACTCGCCTACGCCGTCGTGGAGCCGGGCGTCCGCTGGCTCGACCTGCACGCGGCGCTGCACGAGCTCGGCGACGAGCTCATGCTCTCCGTGCCGGATATCGGGTGGGGGTCGATCATCGGCAACTCGCTCGACAACGGCATGACCTACCTGCCGCTCGGGAGCGACTACCAGGCGCCCACCGGCATGGAGGTCGTGCTCGCCGACGGGTCGCTGATGCGCACCGGGATGGGCGCGATCCCCGACAGCAAGTCGTGGCACCTGTTCAAGCGCGGCCTCGGGCCGACGCTGGACCCCCTGTTCACGCAGTCCAACTACGGCATCGTCACGCGCATGGGCGTGTGGCTGCAGCGGCGCCCGCGGTACTACATGCCGCTGTACCTGTCGGTGCCGCGCGACGGTCAGCTGGGCCAGGTGGTCGACATCATCCGTGAGCTGCGCCTGGACGGCGTCATCCGGGGTGTGCCGAACCTGCAGAACCTCATCACGATGGGTACGCAGTTCCCCGAGCACATGGGCATGTTCCCCGGTGCCGATCCGACCTGGTCCGAGGAGCGCCTGGACGAACTCGCGGATGCCACCGGCATCGGCCGCTGGGGCGTGCGCACCGCGCTGTGGGGCGACGAGCCGGTGGTCGAGCACCACCTCTCCCGCATCCGCGAGGCCTGGTCGGCCGTCGAGGGCGCGCGGGTCGACGTGCTCGGCCGGTTCACTCCGGCGAACTGGGGCGAGATCTCCACGTTCATGCAGCGGATCTCCGCCGGCATCCCCTCGATGGACATGATGGAGCAGATGCCCGACTGGGTCGGTCACGTCGGTTTCTCGCCCGTCGTGCCGCTGCAGGGCGACGAGGTCGTGCGTGTGATCGACCGGATCAAGGAGCGCGTCGTGGCGCGGACGGGCGCGAACTTCGTGTGCGCGATCTTCCCCACCAACGACCGCAGCGCCATGATCGTCAGCGCCATGAGCTTCGATCGCCGGGATGAGGCGCAGGTGCGGGCGACCTTCGACACCGTTCGCGATCTCATCGCCGAAATCGGCGAGATGGGCTACGGGGAGTACCGCGCGCATCTGGACTTCATGGACGCCGCCAGCGAGCAGTACTCGTTCGGCGACCACGCCTACCGCCGGTTCGCCGAGGCGATCAAGGACGCCGTCGACCCCCAGGGGATCCTCTCCCCCGGCCGGCACGGCATCTGGCCCGCTCAGTATCGCGCCTGACCCGGAGGCGCGTCGGCCGTCGGCTCGTCGGCGTCGGCGGCTGCCGCCGGTCAAAACTCAGGAGATTCGGCACTCCCGGCGCCGCAGAACGCCCTCCGCCCGGCGTGTCTCCTGAGTTTTGAACCACACGTCGCGCGCCCGGCTGGGTCGCAGCCCACCGCCCGTCGCGACCCCGGCCGGCGGCCCCGCCACGCCGGCACCCCCGGCGGCGGGCGCCCCCCGACACCGTTCAAAACTCAGGAGATTCGGCACTCCCGGCGCCGCAGAGCGCCCTCCGCCCGGCGTGTCTCCTGAGTTTTGAACGGCAGAAGCGGGTCAGTGGTCGAAGACGATGACTCCGCAGACGTCCTCGAGCGACCCGGACCGGTCGCGCGCCGAGTCGAGCTCGGACAGCGGGTAGGTGCGGGTGAGGATGGGCGCGGGGTCCAGCCGCCCGCGCTCGAGGAGGCCGGCGTAGCGCTGCAGGTCGCTGCGCATGTGCAGCTGCCCGTTCTGCGAACTCAGGATGCGGCGGCTCTGCAGCGCGGTCTCCACCTGCGGGAGGGTGAGCTGCGCGCCGCCGAGCTCGAATCCGGTGAGCACGGTGCGTCCACCCCGGCGGGTCGCCTCGACGGCGAGACGCTGGGATGCGGTCGGCCCGGCCGCCTCGAGTCCCACATCAACACCCCGGCCGCCCGTGAGATCGCGGATAGCGGCCACGGCGTCGACGTCCAACGGGTCGATGACGTGGTCGGCGCCCATGTCGGCCGCGAGCAGACGCCGACCCTCATGCGGCTCGACGACGACGACCGTTCCGGCTCCGGCGAGGCGTGCAGCCTGCAGCATCCAAAGGCCCAGGTGCCCGGCGCCGACGATCGCGACGGACTCGCCGGGGGCCAGCTGCGCCACGTTCTCGACCGAGCCGACGCCCGTGCTGACGCCGCATCCGAGGAGCGAGAGAACCTCGGAGGACAGGTCGGACTCGACGGGGAAGACCTGGTTGCCGGAGATCGACATGTACTCGGCGTAGCCGCCGACGCATCCCGCGCAGGAGATGAGCGCGCCGTCGGCGCCGCGGGCGATGTCGGGGTAGATGCCGCCGAGGTCGAACAGCTCGGAGCACTGCCACGGCTCCCCGATGGAGCAGTAGTAGCAGCGGCCGCACTCCGGGGTACCCGGCACGACGACGCGCTGGCCGACGGAGACACCACGCACGTCGGCGCCCACCTCCACGACCTCGCCGATGGAGGCGTGACCGAGGATGGTCGGCGGGATCTTGTAGAGCTGACCCTTCCAGTTCTTGACATCCGTCGAGCAGAACGGGCTCGCGTGGGTCTTCACGAGGACTCGGGTGGGATCCAGCGGCAGCATCTCCACCTGCTCGATCGAGAACGGCTCGCTGATCTGCCGCAGGACTCCGGCCGCACCGAAAACGCTCATCACTCCTCCACGGGGTACTTCTCGAACGCCGCACGGATCGCCTGCTGGCGCCCGTCGACGATGTGCCACCAGTCGGGGTGGGTCACGGCGTACAGGTCGTCGTTGCGGATGGCGCGGGTCACGATCCGACCGGCATCGATCGGGTCGATCCACCGCAGGTCGCCGGCCGGCCCCTCGGAGATGTCGACGTCGGCGAGCGCCCCGCCCTGGCCGCCGGGGCGGTTGCGCAGGCTCGCCTTGATGTTGGTGCGCACCGTGCCGGGCGCGAGAAGCGTGACGTGCACGTTCGCGTCGTCCTCGGCGAGCTCGAGGGCGAGAGCCTCGGTGAGCGCGGCGACCCCGTACTTGGTCACGGCGTAGGCGCCGGCCCGCGACATCGGGGAGAACGACGCCATCGATCCCGTGTTGACGATGTGCCCGCCATCCGGATTCGCCAGCAGCCGCGGCAGGAACGTCGAGACGCCGTGGATGACACCCCACAGGTTCACGTCGACGAGGAAACGCCAGTCGTCCAGCGTCATCTCGGCCATGCGCGCGAGGGGTCCGACGCCGGCGTTGTTCACGACGATCCCCACCGAACCGAACCGCTCGACCACCTCGTCGGCCAGCGCCTCCACGCTGGCGGGGTCGCTGACGTCGGCGCGGATGCCGGTGGCCCCGATCTCCGCGGCCGTCGTCTCCAGCGCGCCGCGCTCGACGTCGGCGATCACCACCGTCGCGCCTTCGGCGATCAACTGCTCGGCGATTCCCCGGCCGATGCCCGAGGCGCCGCCGGTGACGACGGCGACGCGACCCTGGATGCTGGTCATCTCAGTTCCCGTGTTCGAAGATGCCGACCGGGTCGTGCTCGCGGCGGATGTCGCGCAGCCGCAGGGCGTTCTCCTTCGACCACAACCGGTTCTGGAAGATCTCGGCGGTGGGATGCCCCGCCCAGTTGTAGTTCACTTCGGCGCCGCTGTACGTGGTCAGGCGGTCGCGGATGGCGTAGCCGGCGGCCTCGACGACCTCCCACGGTGCGATGCCGTCGATGGGCACGCCCAGGACGAGCAGCGTGAACGGCTCCTTGCGGCCGCCGATGGCGCTCGGATACTCGGGGTCACGCGCGAGTGCGCCACCGTGGTAGCGCACCTCGACCGTGGCCAGCGGGGAGGCGACGCCGCCGCCGGCGTTCTCCACCAGCACGTCGAGCAGCGCGTGGTCGACCTTTCCGAGGAAGTCGCCCCACTCCCACAGCGGCAGCGGGTCGGTGGGCTCGGAGTGGATCTCGGCGATCCGGTCGCTGGGGAGGATGCCGACGGTGTCGACGACGCCGGGCCCCGCGATCTCGCGCCACGAGGCGAAGATGGCCTCGCCCCGCTCGGCGAGCTCGTCGTTCGTGGCGCCCACCTCGACGTACGCGAAGCGAACGTGGAAGACCGTCGCGCCGCCCAGCGGTGCGGGCAGGGTCGGCGGAAGCCGCAGGATCGCGAACGACGTGTTGGCCGAGTCCGGGAGACCCGGCACCCAGTCCAGCCACGCGTGGGCGAGGCGCTCGATGTCCTCCTCGGCGTAGAAGATCCCGCCGCCGTACACGAACGGCATCCGCGGGGCTTCGACGGTCATCTCGGTGACGACGCCGAGTCCGACCTTGCCGCCGCGGAGCGCCCAGAACAGGTCGTCGTTCTCGGTGGGGGTGGCCACGAGCACGTCGCCGTTGCCGTCGACTACGCGGAAGCCGCGCACCCAGTCGCCCGCCATGCCCAGCGTCCGCCCGAGCGGGCCGATGCCGCCTCCGAGAACAAGGCCGACGGCGCCGACGGTCTTCGCCGAGCCCGTCACCGCGCCGAGGCCTGCGGCGTGAAGGTGCGGGACGATGTCCTGCCACGTCAGGCCGGCACCGAGGGTGAACCGTGCATTCTCGGCGTCGACGACGAGGCTGTCCAGGCGGCTGGTCTTCAGCATCACCCCGGAGTCGAGCTGGCGGTACGCGCCGTGCCCCGTGGCCTGAGGATGAACGGTCGTGCCCTGCGCGCGCGCCCACCGCACGACGGTCTGGACCTCTGCCTCGTCGGCGGGGGTCACCACCAGGTCGGGGTTGTTGGGTGAGAGCAGGTTGAATCCGCCGATCTCGACGGCGAATCCCTCTTCGCCGCGGAGGTAGACCGTGCCGGAGATCGCGGCGCGGAGTTCGTCGACGGCGCTGTCGAGTGGGGCTCCCATGTCAGTCCTTTCGTCTGTTCGCCGGCCAGATGCCGTGCCGGCCCGGTGAGAGGATGCCGCGCGGGTCGACGGCGTCCTTGATGCGCTCCACGAACCGTCGGTACGCGAAGTCGTTGAATGAGTACTGCTCGGCGGCGAGGTCCATGAAGTCCAGGTGCGCGCGGTACTCGCCGTAGCCGAGCTTCCCGGCCTCCCGCACCATGGTCTTCACCGTCGAGTAGGCGGTGCGGGACTGCTCTTCATCGGATGCATCGAAGGCCAGGCCGCTCACCACGATCGCGCTGCGCTCGCTGGACACGCAGATGCCGACGACGAAGTTCACGCCCGCCTCGCGCACGACGATGTCTTCGAGGAGATCGACGACCTTGCGGATGGCGGCGCCCTGCAGCGGTACGGCCGGGGAGAACCCCACGTGCCCGACGTTGTCGGGCATCGCCTCGAGCATGTCCAGGCTCGGGATGCCGCCCTGCACCTTGTCGACGAAGTGCTCGATCTGGTCCCACTCGTCGTGGCGGTAGGTGCGGGCGTGGTCCACCCGCGAGCCTTCGATTGCCGACCACGCCTGTTCGATCATCTCGACATGGCGGGCCACGACCGCCGCATCCCCCCACACCGCCGTGCGCATGCCCCACCGGCCGACTCCGGTGAGATCGGCGATCTCATCGAGCTTGTCGGAGCTGAGGGTCTTGTCCGCGCCCTGCATCTTGCCCAGGAGCTCGGGGAAGTGCGAGGCGAGGGTCACGGTGTTCTGCATGACCGGAACGCCCCGGATGACCCCGGCCAGCCGCAGCTCGCGGAGGATGTCGATGGCCTGCTCCAGCTGCGAATCCCGCGGCACGGTCAGGAAGAGGGGCGCGTACGCGTCGGGCTTGCGCATGAGCCAGTAGCCCATGCGGGTGACGATGCCGAAGTTGGACTGCACGAACAGGGGGTCCAGCACCGGGCCGAGCCCTCGCTTGTACACGTGCCACGCCGGGGAGTCGGGGATGGCGCCCATGCCGGTGCGCAGGAGCGACCCGTCGGCGAGCACCACCTCCATGCCGGTGGGCGCCTGCCAGTCCATGCCGAGCGGCAGGTAGGTGACGCCGCTGTCCATGGTGTTGCCGATGACCGATCCCCACCCGAGGTCGGGCACGGAGACGAGCAGGTCGTACCCGGCCTCCTCGATGGCGGCGTGCAGCTCGATCCACGTCACGCCGGGCTCGACCACCGCGTAGGCGAGTTCGTCGTTGATCTCGAGCACGCGGTTCATGCGGCGAAGGCTCACGAGAACCGAGCCCCGCACACGCGGCGACGGTCCGCCGTAGCCGTTGTTGCGCCCCTGCGACGACGTCCACAGCGGCACGCCGAGGTCGTTCGCGATGCGGACGACGGCCTGCACCTCCTCCGTGGAGGACGGATACAGCACGGCGGAGGAGTCGTACGTGCGATCTTCGGCCAGCCAGTACGGATCGCGGTACTCGTCGCGGCCCGCTTCATCGACCACGACGGCGTCGTCGCCGAGCGCGTCGCGGAAACGCTGCTCGGCTTCGGCGCTCAGGGTGTAGCCGTCTTCGCGGGCCGCGATGCTCATCGCCCGGCTTCCTCGGCGAGGATGGGGGCGGCCTCCAGCAGGCCGTGGATGCCGAGGGTCGCGGCGATCTCCATGACCTCGATGAGCTCCTGTGCCGTCGCGCCATAGCCCACCGCGTTCTGCAGGTGGAGCTTCAGCCCCGACGTGTACAGGTGCGTCGCGGCGGTGTCGAAGGCGATGTAGATGAACTCCTTGACCTTCGGCTCGAGCGGGCCACTCACCCACGGCACGGAGGAGAACTCGGTGTACGCGTCGAAGAACTCCGGCGCGAGCTCGAGGATCTCGTTCCAGAAGTCGTGCCAGTAGCCGCGCTTCTCGGTGAAGTCGGCCTTGAGCTTCTCCTGGTACTCCGTCAGCGGGGCCGACTCGGTACGGATGCCGGCCTCCTCGAGCACCTCGACGAGGATGGGCACGCCGATGTTCATGGCGTGGATGCCCAGCGTCGCGCAGCATTCGAGCACCTCCATGATCTCGGCCGGCGTCGCGCCGGCCTCGAGCGCGCGGCGGATGTGGCCGCGCACCGGCGGGAGGTAGAGGTGGGTGGAGTTGGCCGCGACGGCCAGGCGGATGAAGTGACGCACCTTCTCGGGGAGCGCCCCGGTGCGGTCGGGGACGGAAGCCAGGCGGCCGTAGGCGGAGAGGAACTCCGCGTCGAGGTCGAGCACGGCCTGCAGCCGCCCGTCCCATCCGCCGAGGGTCTCTTCGACCTCGCTGCGGATCTGCTGGCGGCGTTCGGCGTCGGTCATTCCTGAACTCCTTCGTCCGTCGGGGAGGCCTTCGCGGCGCGCAGCCAGCGGGCGACCTCGGTGTGGTCGGCACGGGGGCCGAGATCTTCGGATGCGGTGGCCCAGTGCGCCACGGCCGCATCGCTCAGTTCGTGCGGCACGCCCAGACGCTCGGCGAGCCCCGTGGCGATCTTCATGTCTTTGAGCATCAGGCTGAGACCGAACCCGGAGTTGTAGCCCTCCCCCACGATGAAGTTCGGCCACTTGTGCTCGGTGGACCCGCTCCGCCCGCTCGAGCGGTTGATCGCCTCGAGCATGACGTTCGGGTCGAGGCCGAACGCCATTCCCGTGAGCATCGCCTCGCTCGTCACCCACAGGTGGGCGGCGGACATGAGGTTGTTGATGGCCTTGAGCGCGTGACCCGCGCCGATGGCGCCGACGTGCGCGGGCCGGCCGAGCACGTCGAACACGGGCGTGGCCTCGGCGACGTCGGTGGCGTCCCCGCCGACCATGATCGTGAGCGTGCCCTTCTCGGCGCCGCCGACACCCCCCGACACGGGGGCGTCGATGAGACGGGCACCGCCGGCGGCCACGGCCTCGGCGAGGGCGCGCGTGCGCAGCGGCTCCGACGAACTCATGTCGACGAAGAGGGTGCCGGCGGGGGCGGCGGCGAGGAGTCCGTCCGGGCCGAGCACCGCGGCATCCACGATGTCGGAATTGGGCAGCATCAGGATGACGATCTGGGCGTCGCGGACGACGTCGGTCGCCTGCTCCACGGCCTCGCCGCCCGCGGCGGAGAAGCGTTCGCGTGCTGACTCGGCGATGTCGAAGCCGACCACGCGGTGCCCGGCCTCGACCAGCCGACGGGCCATGGGCGTTCCCATGTTCCCGAGGCCGACGAAACCGACCGTGGAGGCGCTCACAGTTCGCCCGCCGCCTTCATCTCCTCGAGCTTCGCCTCCGCGATGCGGAAGGACTCCAGCGACGCCGGCACGCCGACGTAGATGGCGACCTGCATGAGCGCTTCCTGGATCTCCTCGGGGGTGACGCCGTTGCGGATCGCGCCGCGGACGTGCACGCCGAGCTCGTGACCCCGGTTGAGCGCCGACAGCATCGCGAGGTTCAGCAGGCTCCGCGTTCGGCGGTCCAGCCCCGGGCGGGTCCACACCGCGCCCCAGCAGTACTCGGTGACGAGCTCCTGGATGGGGCGGGAGAACTCCGTGACCTGACCCAGCGAACGGTCCACGTGCGCGGTGCCGAGCACCTCGCGACGCACCTGGAGGCCCGCCTCGTAGGTCTCGCGTCGGGTGGGGTCTTCGTTATCGGTCATGTCGCTGATATTTCCTGTTCTGGAGGGAGTCGAGGTGGGGAGCGGGAGCTCTCACGCGGGGTCGGTCAGGCGGACGCGTCCCGAGACGTCGCCGATCGCGTCGACGACGCGGTTGCTGATCTCGTCGGCGTAGCCCAGCGCGTTGGCCAGGCCGAAGGCGGCGAGAGGGGCGGCGGAGTTGAGCGAAGCAACGCCGAGCTCGTGGAGGTGATCCACGTACAGCACCACGTCCTTGGTCATGAGCGCGTTGGTGAGCCCGCCCTTGAGGTAGTCGCCGTGGATGATCTTGGGGAAGCGGTTGAGGGTGGCGAAGTTCACTCCTGAGCTGGAGTTGAGCACTTCGAGCACGGTCTCCAGGTCCAGCCCGGCCTTCTTGGCGGCGACCATGACCTCGGCCGTGGCCGACAGGCTGATCGCGTTGAGGAAGTTGTTCAGCAGCTTCATGCTGTGACCGGTTCCCGACGCGCCCATGTGGTGGATGCCGGTGGCGAAGTGCGCCAGGACGGGACGTGCCCGTTCGAGCGCCTCGGCCGACCCGCCGACCATCAGGGTGAGCGTGCCCTTCTCCGCGGCGGCGGCACCGCCGGAGATCCCCGCATCGACGTAGGCGACGCCACGCTCCTCCAGCTGCTCGGAGATGCGGATGGTGGAGCTCGGGGCGGCGGTGCTGAGGTCGACGACCACGGTGCCCTCGCGAAGGGCCGGGATGAACGACTCGTCACCCAGGATGACCCGCTCGACGACCTTGCTGTCGGGGAGGGACAGGAAGACGATGTCGGATGCGGCGGCGACCTCGACCGCGCTTCCGGCCGGTTCGGCACCGGCCGCGGTCACGGCGTCGCGCACCATATCGAAGCCGAGAACGGGGACACCGCCGTCCACGATCCGGCGCGTCATACGGCCTCCCATGTTGCCCAGGCCGATGAATCCGACGCGATCGGTCATGCTGTTCCCTTTCGTGATCCGGCGCTGCCGATGGTCGCTGCGACCCCGGCGAGCGGTCCCGACTCCACCGTGCGGAATCGGTTCAGTGTGTCGGGGTCGTGACCCGACACGAGGTGCTGAACGCCGTCACTCATCAGCGAGCGCACCCGGTCGAAACCGGCGTACATCCGTGGCAGGTCGGCGACGAAGGCGAACGGCAGGTCGTCCTCGTACTCCTCGTAGTAGTGGACGGCGTCCGACGCGAGCAGCGCGTCACCCTCCGACGTGCGCACCCGCACGGCGGACTGGCCGGGAGTGTGCCCCCCGAGCTCGAGCAGTTCCACGCCGGGGGCGATTTCCAGTCGGTCGCGGAACGTGCGCACGCGACCATCCGCGTGGGCAGCGCGCAGCGCGTCGATCTCGGCGTCCTCCGTCGAGTAGCGGAACTGGGTGCGGCGACCCATGGCGCCCGTCCAGAAGTCGTACTCCGACTCCGCGATGACGATCTGGGCACGGGGGAACAGGCCGAGGTTGCCGATGTGGTCGTAGTGGGCGTGGGTGACCACGATCGTCTGCTCGGCCTCGGTGTCGATCCCGAGCGCCGCGTAGATCTCCGGCAGTTCGCGGACGAAGGTGCGGTTGCGGTTGCGCCCGCCCTCCTCGGAGAATCCCGTGTCGACCAGGATGGTGCGCTCCTCGTTGCGCAGCACCCACACGAAGTAGTCCATGCCGATCGGGCCGTCGTCCTGACCGTAGATGTGGTAGTTCAGGAAGACCTCGGATCGGTGCCCGCGTCGCGTGCCGTACTGGACGATGACGACCTCGTACTCGTCGCTCATCCGGACACCCCCTGAGGTGCCGTCGGCCAGCTCGACCGGCGCTCGATCATGAGGTCGCGGAGGTTCCTCGGCGTGCGGCCCGTGAAGCGCTCGACGACGTCGGTGACCTTCGCCATGCTGCCCATGCGCACCATCTGCCCGAACGACACCATGCCGTCGCTGCACCACGGCACGGGAGAGTTCGAGAAGTCGCCGGTGGCCTCGCGCGGGACGCCGAGCGCATCCCACATGGCGTACATCTCGTCGTCGGTGAGGTCGACGATGCGGATGTCGGCACCGCTGAGTTCGGTGATCATCTCGCCGACCTCGCGGTACGTGAACATCTCGGGGCCGGTGACGTCGTACCCCGTGTTCGGCTCGCCGGCGCCCTTGAGGACCTCGGCGGCCACGGCGGCCACATCGTCGCGGGCCACGAAGGCGACCTGGCCGTCGGCGGTGTTGCCGATGCTCTGGCCGCTGGTGATGGCGATGACGGCCTGGTTCTCGGCCATGGCGTCGGCGTACTGGTTGTTGCGCAGCATGTTCCAGGTCATGCCGCTGTCCCTGATGAGCTTCTCGGTGAATTTGTGATCGGCCACCTCGTGCGACATCACATCCGGGCGCTCGGTGCCGATGAACGACGTGTAGACGATGTGCTGGATGCCTGCGGCCTGCGCCGCCTCGACGGCGTTACGGTGCTGGCGCTGACGGTTGGGGCCGGCCTCCATCGCCGAGACCATGAACAGGCGCTCACCCCCGGCGAAGGCCTCGCGCAGGGCGTCGGCGTCTTCGTAGTCGGCCCGGCGCGCGGACACACCACGCTCGGCCCAGCTCGCGAGCACCTCCGGATTGCGGCTCGTCACGATGACCTGGTCCGGGGGCACGGTCGCGAGGAGGTTCTCCGCGACGGCGTTGCCCACGTACCCGCTGACCCCGGTGATCACGTACATGGCGGCTTCTCCCTTGAAACAGCGCGGATGAGTCGTCCCTCATCCTGTCCAACACTTTGTCTGATGTAAATACCGTATGACAATCTACGGGCGGTCGCCGAAAAGGGCGTGCAGGTCCGCGTCGACCGGCGCGGTGTCCCACAGCCCGGCGCCGCCCCCGTAGCGGTTGGTGTTCTGCACGCTCGCGCCGCCGTCCACGGACAGGACCGCGCCGGTGATGTAGGAGCTGTCCTCGCTGAGGAGGAAGGCCACCGCGGCAGCCACCTCGTCGGGCGTGCCGGCGCGACGCAGGGGCGAGGTGGCCGCGCGGCGGTTCATGTCCTCGATGCCGGCCGCGCCGAAGATCGGCGTCGGGACGATGCCCGGCGCCACGGCGTTGATGCGCACGCCGGCCGGACCGGCGTAGACCGCGGCGCCGTGCACGAGCCCGATGACGCCGTGCTTGGAGGTCGTGTAAGCGAGGAGGTCGGCGGCACCGCGCAGGCTCGCGATCGACGCGGTGACGACGATCGACCCGGTGGTGCCGGTGGTGGCGTAGTGGCGGAGAGCCTCGCGGATGCCGAGGTAGGGGCCGCGCAGGTTCACACCCATCACCGCATCCCACTCCGACACGGTGGTGTCGGGCACCTGGAGCCCCGGCGTCCCGGCGATGCCCGCGTTGAGGTGGTGGAGGTCGGCGGAGCCGAACTCGTCCAGTGCCGCCTGCAGGTACGTGCGCACGCCCTCCTCGGTCGACACGTCGGCACCCACGCCGATCGCCTCACCCTCGACCGCGTCGGCGGCCGCCTTCGCGCGCTGGGCGTCGATGTCGACGACGACGAGCCTGGCGCCCGCCTCGGACAGGCGCGTCACAACCGCAGCGCCGATGCCGCCTGCGCCTCCGGTGACGATGGCCACCTTTCCCTGCAGACCCGCGTACGTCATCGTCCCGCCTCTCCGCGCCGCCGTCGGCGCCTGCCATCCCCCGGGCGATCCCAGCGGATTGTCTGACGATAATATAGGGCACGACTGCCGCCCGCTTTGCATGATGGACGGACGATGCGCACCCCCCGGCGGTATGATCGGCCTCACCGCCCGCGAGTGAGGATCACCCCCATGTCGACAACCAACACCGTCCCCGCGTGGTCGGGATCGCCTGTCGACCGGGTCGCCGCGCCGCTTCGCGAACAGGTCATCTCGGCCTTGCGCGCAGCCATCCTGGACTTCCAGCTGCGGCCGGGGCAGCGCCTCGTCGAACGCGAACTCATCGAGCAGCTCGGGGTCTCGCGCACCACCGTACGCGAGGCGCTTCGTGAACTCACCAGCGAAGGCCTCGTCACCGTGGTGCCCCAGCGCGGCGCCGTCGTGAGCGCCCCCTCCCTGGCCGAGGCCGAGGACATGTACGACATCCGCGCCGTGCTGGAATCGGTCCTCGTGGAGCGCTTCGTCGAACGCGCCACGGACGCCCAGCTGGACCGGCTGGATCAGAGCGTCGAAGACTTCGCCCGCCACACGGCGGGAACCGACGACATCCGCATCGTGCTGGATGCGAAGGACAAGATCTACGAGGTGCTGGTCGAGGGCGCCGGCAGCGCGTCGCTGCAGAGCATCATCGAAGGGCTTCAGGCGCGCGTGCGACTGCTGCGCGCCACGTCGATGAGCGAACCCGGCCGCGCCGAGGTAGCCGCGGAGGAGCTCCGCGCGGTGGTGGTGGCCGCCCGCAAGCGCGACGCCAAGGGGGCGGCGGAGCTGTGCGCGACCCACGTGCGCAACGCCGCGAAGACGGCCCTCAAGCACCTGCGCGCCACCGAGAACGCCGACCAGTAGCGCGACCACCCCCGTGGCGTATCCTCGACAGGCCCGGTTGGTTATAACTGTTATATTGACCTGACGCGCTAGTCGCAATATTGTCAGACAAAAGGCGGCGTGCCAGAGTGCGCCGTTTCTCAATGGAGAGGAATCGCATGTCTTCCACGCGCACACAGCGCCGATCCCGGCTGTTCACGGCCGCCGGCGTCCTGCTTGCGGGCGTGCTCGCCCTCACAGCCTGCACCTCGGACTCGGGCACCACGGACTCCGCTCCCGATGTCACCGGTGACCCGACGACGCCCGAGGTCACCGATGTGACGCTCACCGGCATCCGCGGACCCGGCACCATCCCGCTGCAGCTGGCCGCCGACGAGCACGGCACCGAGTACGGCCTGACCATCACCCCGTCGTTCGTCGACAACAGCGGCATCGCCGTCACCTCGGTCATCTCCGGAGACGCCGCCTCTGCCAACACGAGCTACTTCGGCGTGATCGACGCGATCAACCAGGGCCTGCCGCTCGTGGTCATCGCCGAAGGCTGGGCCAGCACGCCCGACACCGGCTCGCTGGAGACGCTTCCGGATTCGGGCATCGAAGGCCTCGAAGACCTCGCCGGCAAGACCGTCAACGTCATCTCCCTCACCAGCAGCCACGCCATCAAGCTCCGCGACGCGATGCTCCAGGCCGACCTCGACCCCGACGAGGTCAACTGGGTCGAGCTGCCCTATGGCGAAGTCGCCGCGGCCCTCGAGCAGGGCACGGTCGATGCATCCAGCGCCGTCGGCCCGACCCTCGCAGCGGTACGCGGCATGGGAAGCGTCACGGTGTTCGACTACGGCGCGGGCGAGTACGAGGGCATGGCCGAGTCGGGCTGGGTCGCCTCCCGCGAGTTCGTCGAGGAGAACCCCAACACCGTCGCCGCGATCCAGTGCGCGATCTTCCAGGCGCAGGGCGCACTGGTGGATGACCGCGCGCTCTTCGAGGAGCAGTTCTCCGCCTTCCTGGGCGCACCCGCCGAGGTCGCTGCCAACGAGGTGATGCTCACCTACCAGACGGAGAACCGTCTCGAGGAGATCCAGCGCAACGCGGACATCTACTTCGCCAGCGGTCGCCTCACCGAGGAGTTCGACTTCTCCTCGCACGTCCTCCCGGCCCCGTCCAACTGCTGACCGACCGTGCGGCGGAGCGGGCACGTCCCGCTCCGCCGCACGACCCCGACAGAAGGAAACGCTCCGTGACCAGTCCGACCACCACGGCGGCACCCCCCGGTGTCGCCCGCTCCGTGGGCGCGCGCGCGGCCTCGCGCCGGCGCACGATCGCCATCCTGCGGGGGGTCGCGGGCGTGGCGGGCCTCGCCGTGCTGCTGGAGATCATCTCCCGTTCGGGATTGGTCAGCACGACTTATCTGCCGCCCTTCTCCCAGGTCGTCGTCGAAGCGATCACCCTGTGGGGTGACCCCGTCTTCCGGGCCGATGTCGGCTCCACTCTCCTCACCTACGTCCTCGGGATGCTGATCGCCTGCGTGATCGCGATCCCGGTGGGCGTCGCCTTCGGCATCTACCAGCCCGCCTACCGTGGCGCGCGCGCCATCGTCGAGCTCATGCGACCCATTCCGCCGGTCGCGCTGGTGCCCCTGGCACTCCTCGTCCTGGGCGCGGGGCTGGAGATGAAGCTGTTCATCGTGGTCTTCGCCGCCATCTGGCCCATCATCTTCAACACCCTCTACGGGGTGCACGACGTCGACCCGTATGCCAAGGACATGGCACGCACCTTCGGCATCGGCCGCTGGGGAATCGTCCGGCGCATCGTCGTCCCCTCCGCAGCTCCCTTCGTGATGACCGGCATCCGCATCGCGTCCTCCATCGCACTGATCGTCGTGATCACCGTGGAGCTCATCGCGGGCGGCGCCGAGGGCATCGGAGCCTTCATCTCCCGCGAGCGTGCCTATGGCGACGCCGGCGCGTACCTCGCCGTTCTCGCCGCGACGGTGACCGCCGGCGTGCTCGGCCTCATCATCAACCTCGCGATCGGCTGGGTGGAGCGCCGCTTCTTCGGCTGGGAAGCAACGACCCGGGCGGAGGGGCGATGACCCAGATCCAGGCAGCGCCGCATTCGCTGCTCACCCACGGCATCCCCACGACGCGCCGGCCCCGCCGCGGTCGCCGGTTCCTCGTGGGCCTCGCCTACTTCCTCGTGCCGCTGATCGCGGTCGTCGCCGTGTGGCAGCTGGCGACCACCCTCGCCCCGTCACCGTTCTTCCCGCCTCCCCTGGCCATCGCCGCGAACCTGTGGAAGCTGCTGTTCGGGGGCCCGGCGCTGTTCACACCGGTCTTCTTCGGCGACTTCCTCACCACCGTCGGGCGCATGCTGATCGGCTTCGCCATCGGCGCGGTCTGGGGCATCGTCGTCGGGACGGCGATGGGTCTCAACCGGGCGGCGCGGGAGACGGTCACCCCGATCGTGGAGTTCCTGCGCTCGATCCCGGCCACCGCGACGCTTCCGCTCTTCATCATCCTGCTCGGCGGCGGCGACGACATGCGCATCGCGTTCATCGCCTACGGCGTCTCGTGGTTCGTCCTGATCAACACCGCCTCCGGGGTCGGATCGATCGCCAGCACGATGCTCGACATGGGCCGGGTCTTCAAGATCTCTCCCGCGCGGCGCCTGTTCTCGATCATCCTCCCCGGCGCGATGCCCAAGATCTTCGCGGGCCTGCGCATCGCCAGCACGGCTGCGCTGCTGCTGGCCATCGTCTCGGAGTTCATGCTCGCCACCAACGGCGTGGGCTTCCTCCTCATCCAGGCCCAGGGGCGGTTCCAGCTCCTGGACATGTGGTCGTGGATGCTGGCCCTGGCCATCCTCGGACTGATCATCAACTCCCTGCTCGACGCCGTGGAGCGCCGCACCCTCGCGTGGCACCGGCTCTCCCGCTCGCGAACCTGAAAGACGACAGCCATGACTGACACCACCCCCCGCACCTCCGGTTCCTCTCCCGCCGAATCCGACGCGATGGTCGTGGTCGACTCCGTGTCGCACGTCTACGGCTCGGGCCCGACCGCCCACCACGCCATCCAGGGCCTCGCCTTCTCGGTGCGCCCCCGCGAGTTCGTCTCGATCGTGGGACCCTCCGGAGCAGGCAAGACCACACTCCTGCGGACCCTCGCGGGGCTGCTGACTCCCACCGAAGGCGCGGTGTGGGTGGGGGGCAAGAAGAACACGGGCGTCCCCGCCGGCATGGCGATGGTCTTCCAGGACTACAGCCGCTCGCTCCTGCCCTGGCTCACGATCGAGAAGAACGTCGCATTCCCCCTGCACGGGTCGGCCATGTCCAAGACCGAGCGCGCGGCACTGGTCACCGATTCGCTGGATGCGGTGGGCCTGACGGGGATGTCCAAGCGATACCCGTGGCAGCTGTCGGGAGGCATGCAGCAGCGCGTCGCGATCGCGCGGGCCCTGGCATACCGGCCGAAGCTCCTGCTCATGGACGAGCCGTTCGCGTCGGTGGACGCGCAGACCCGTGAGGGCCTGGAAGACCTCGTGCTGCAGATCCGCGACCGGTACGACATGACGATCCTCTTCGTCACGCACGACATCGACGAGAGCGTGTACCTCGCCAACCGCGTGCTGGTGCTCTCCCGCCCGCCGGCGCACATCGTCGAGGACATCCGGGTCGACCTCCCGGAACCGCGCAATCAGATCACCACGCGCGAGAACCCCGACTTCATCCACCTCCGCGGACACGTCGCCCGCCTCATCCACGGCGACGACCGCGCGCACTGACATGCGTGCCCGCGCAGCCGTGCTGACGGCGTTCGCCTCGCCGTTCGAGGTCCGCTCGATCGAGCTGCGCGAACCGGGCCCGCAGCAGGTCGTCGTCCGCACCACGGCCGCCCCGTTCTGCTCGACCGACTGGATGGGGTGGCGGGCGATGCGCCGCAAGCAGCCTCCCGTCATCCTCGGTCACACCGCGGTCGGTGTCGTCGAGACGGTGGGTTCCGAGGTCGCCGACCTGCGGAGAGGCCAGCGCGTGATCGTGGCCGCCACGCCGCACTGCGGCGTGTGCTTCTACTGCGTGGCGGGCCGCCCCGATCAGTGCTCGGTGCTGATGGACGGTTCCGACCCCGTGGTCGCCGACCTCCCCGACGGGCGCGAGGTGCGTGCCGCCGGCCGCGTAGGCGCGTATGCCGAGCTCGTGCGCGCCGACCGCATCCAGGTGCATCCGCTCTCGGACGCCCTCCCGGACGAGGTGGCCTGCCTGCTGGGATGCGGGGTCAGCACGGCGCTGGGCTCCGTGTTCACGATCGCGCAGGTGCAGCCCGGTCAGTCCGTCGCGGTCGTGGGCCTCGGACACGTCGGGCTGTGGGCCGTACAGGGAGCACGAGCAGCCGGCGCCGAACGGATCATCGCCCTCGATCCCGACCCGCGCCGCCGTGCGGTGGCCCGGCGGTTGGGCGCGACGGACGAGGTCGATTCCGCGAGCACCGACCCGGTGGCCGCTGTTCGGGCCCTCACCGAGGGACGCGGCGCCGACGCCGTCATCGAGGCCGCCGGTCCTGCCCGGGCCACCCGCCAGGCCGTGCTGATGGCCCGCCGCGCGGGCACGGTCGTCCTCACCGGGGTCGACCACGCCGATACGGACGTCGTTCTGCCGCAACTGGATCTGACGGTCTACGGCAAGAAGGTGATCGGCTGTCAGAACGGCCAGATCGTTCCCGGGACGGACCTCGCGCGCTGGGCCGGGATGCTGGAACGGGGAGAGCTCGACGCCGGGCCGATCGTGACGCGCACCTACGGACTCCAGGACATGGACCTCGTGGTGCGCAACTCCCTGACGGCGGACGACATCACCGGCGTGCTGGTCGGATTCTGAGCGCTCTCAGCGCTCGGACGGACGTCGCCCACGGCGCTCGAGACCGTCGGCGATCTCGGCGATGACCTCTGCCGCCACCGCCAGGCGCTCGTCGTCCTCGGGGGCGACCGGCTCGAGGTGCTCGGCCCAGACGGAGCGGTACTTCAGGAGGTTCTCGCGCGCGAGGTCGGTCGCGAAGACGCGGACCTCTCGCCCGTCCGCCTCCGCCGACGCCTTCCGGGCCAGCCCTTTCTCCACGAGAGCGGCCACCCGCGTGCTCGTGTTGCTCTTGTGCTGGCCGAAGGCGCGCGCGATCTCGGTCACCGTCGTCCCCGGGGACTCCATGAGGATGCGCATGATGTCGGCTTCGGAGCGGGTCACGTGGATGAGACCCTCGCGGGGCACGGTCACCTGGCCTTGCAGGGCCCGGAAGACCTCGATGATGCGGTCGCCCAACTCGCCGAGCAGCTCGTCGCGCGTAGGGGGTTGCGGCATGCCCCGAGTTTATCGACCGCGGGGCGAATCCCTTGCGTCCCCCTCCGCACCTCGGTATTGTTATAGTGCTTATACACATTGCGCACCGCTGCGCAATGGAGCGAACGGAGATCCCACATGACGATGGTCGAGGAACGCGACGCGACCGAGCAGCCGACGGCGGACGAACTCATCGCCCGCGCCCGCGCGCTGCGCGAACGCCTGCGCGAGCTGCAGCCGGAGCACGCGCAGCTCGGGACCTACTCGCCGGAGATCCACGAGGCCTTCCGCGACGCCCGGCTGTACGACCTGCTCCGTCCGCGACGCTACGGCGGCTTCGAGACCGACCTCGAGACGTTCTTCCGCGTCGCGATCGAGATCTCGCGCGGCGACCCCGGCGTGGGCTGGTCGTGGGAGCTCGGCGCCAGCCACGCCTACCAGTTCGCCTCCCACTTCCCCGCGCAGTCTCAGGACGAGGTGTTCGGATCGGCGCATCCCTTCATCTCCCCCTCCCGTGCCTTCCCGCAGCGCGCCGTGGTCACCGCCGTGGACGGCGGCTACCGCCTGACCGGCCGGTGGGACTACAACTCGGGATGCACGTACGGCACGCATTTCATGCCGGTCGCCCCGATCACGCAGGAGGACGGCAGCAAGGCGCTGTACATGTTCATCCTGCCGCGCGAGGACTTCACCATCCTGGACGACTGGGGCTTCGGGAAGACCATCGGACTTCACGCGTCCAGCTCCAACTCGATCGAGATCGACGACGCGTTCGTCCCCTCCTACAACGTCGTGCCGTTCAACTTCAAAGACATCGTGTGGGGCGAGAAAGGCACGCCCGGCTACCAGCTGCACGGGAACCCGCTGTACCTCGGTCGCACGTCGGCGTTCTTCATCGCCGGCCTCACCCAGACCCAGGTGGGCGCGGCGCTGGCCTGCATGGACGAATACGAGACTCTGATGCAGCGCGGCTCGAGCTTCCCGCCCCGCGTCCCACGCTCGCAGTCGCCGGAGTACCAGCTCTGGTACGGCAAGGTCACCTCCCTCGCGGAGGCCTCGCAGACGCTGCTGCTGGGCGCCATCCGCGAGTTCGAGCAGCTCAATCGCGCGTGGAGCGAAGGCGGTGCGGAGTTCACCACCGCTGACGACGTCCGCATCCGCGGCCAGATCGTGCAGGCGGCGCGCCTCGCACAGGAGGCCATCGAGGTCGCCTTCACCACCGCCGGCAGCACGTCGGCGGGGCTCGCGGGCACCCGGATGGGCAAGTACTACCAGGATGCGGCGATGTACCGCACCCACATCGGCGCGCAGCACGACGTGCTGCTCGCCTCACAAGGCCGCGTGATGCTGGGTCAGCCTCTCACGATGTAACAGGGCGCATGAATGAGGGGGTGGGGCGCTCGTGCGCCCCACCCCCTCCTCTTATACAGAGGTGTCAGTCGATGCGGGCGATCCAGTCCAGGATCGGGCCGATGGAGGCGTCGGAGTTGGCCTCGAGCATCATGGCGTGACCGTTTCCGGGAACGCCGGCTTCGCCCAGGTTCAGGAACTCGGCGTCGGAGCCGGCTGCCCGCAGGAACTCGACGACCTGCGGCTCCCAGTCGGTGAACGGCGAGGTCCCTCCCACCACCACGACGACGGGGATGCCGTCGAGGAACGGCAGACGGTACGTTCCCGGTTCCGCAGCCTCGAGCTCTGCGGGATCGCTCACCGCCGGTTCCCATGACACCGGCGACGCGGTGAGGCCCCAGTCCAGGCGAGAGCCCGGACCGAACTCGAAGAACGGCGGGCCCATCGGCTCGATGGCCACGATCGCCCGCACGGCGTCCGGACGCGCGTCGGCGGCGAGCCATCCGCTCGGTCCGCCCGCGGAGTGCGTCACGACGATCGCCGGCCCGGTGCGATCCAGCAGCCGCGCGATGCGGTCCTGGTCCATGCGGTGCGACTCGGCCAGATCGGCCGGCAGGAACCCCATCCCGGCGATCAGCTGGTCCAGCATCGGGTCGCCGATGCCTCCGCTCCACGTCGACTGGTCGTGCCCGGGGATCGGGGTGTCGAACAGCCCCATCGCCATCTCGTAGCTGAACTGCGCCCCCGGCTCGCCGAGCACATCGGGGTGCGCCCACGAGCGGCCATGACCGGGACGATCCACGCGGTACACGAGGTACCCCGCATCCACGAACAGGTCCGACCAGCCCGGCCGCCCGTCGGGGGTCCCCGTCCAGTCGGTGATCTGTCCGCCGCCGCCGTGCACGAGGATCAGCGGGTACGGCCGCGTGATCTCCGCCGGCGCCTCCCACTCGACGAACATCGGGGCGCGCTGAACGGTGCCGCGCTCGCTCTGGACCCGCTCGCCGGGAATCCAGAAGTGCCCGCGGCGGACGGTTCGCAGGGGGTACTCGGCGAACGCCTCGGGAAGCTGCGCGGGCACGTCAGGCCCCCTTCAGGGCGTCGAGGGCGACCATCTTGAACGCGACGTCGCGCAGCTGCGGGTTGCGGTGACCGGCAGCCTGCGCCATATCGCGGAAGATCTGCTCGAACCTCTCGCCCTTCTTCGAGGCGGAGGCACCGATGGTGCGGTACATGTCCTTCTCCACGACCTCCCACGCCTGCAGCATCACCTCGCGGCCGATGCCGCCCAGGAGGTTGTCGAGGCTCCCGGTGAACTGCTCGACCCCGGCGACGTTGTCGCTGGCGGCCTTCTCCCACCGCTCGAGGGCGTGGAAGACTGCCGCCTCTGCGGTGGCCAGCTTGATGATCGCGCCACCGTAGTAGCGCTGGAAGTCCTGGTCCTCGGCGCGCAGGTGGAAGGGCGGAATCGTGATCTTGCGCGAGGTCATCAGCGCGGCATACTCGTCCAGCGCTCCCAGGGCGCCTCCCACGCACAGCACGCCCAGCGCGAGGGCGAACGAGCTGCCGTGACGCGCCGAGTACATGCTGTTGCCGTAGGCCGCCGAGCCCGGGCTGTCGCCGTTGAAGGCGTAGTCCATGAGGTCGGCGTCCTCGACCATGAAGCGGGCGGGCAGGAACGCCTTGTCGAAGCGGATGCTGTTGGAGCCCGACGAGTTCAGGCCCATCATGTTGCCCCAGTCATCCAGGATCTCGTAGGAGCCGGCCGGGGCGATGTACAGACCCACGCGCGGCGTGCCGTCCTCACCCTTGGGGAGCCGCGCCTGGCCGAGGAAGAACGTGCTCCACGGGATGCCCGAGCAGTAATTGACGACGCCGTCGATCTCGTAGCCGCCGTCGACCGGTGTGGCCGTCACGGTCGGGGCGTACATCGATGCGGCGCGGAAGTTGCCACCGTCGTAGACCTCCGCGTGGATCTGCTCCGGGAACCAGTTGGCGAGCATCAGCGCGTGGTTGGACGAGAGGCAGAAGCACCACGCGATCCCCATATCCGCGCGGGCGATCTCCATCACGACCCG
Source organism: Microbacterium sp. Z6_144 (assembly GCF_057197625.1). Taxonomy (NCBI): domain Bacteria; kingdom Bacillati; phylum Actinomycetota; class Actinomycetes; order Micrococcales; family Microbacteriaceae; genus Microbacterium; species Microbacterium sp. Z6_144. The sequence goes on along the minus strand of NZ_JBXVPT010000001.1, from coordinate 282,796 downwards.
GAAGAACGTCGTGGGCGTCACCTCGAGGCCGCCGTGCGCCTTCGGGATGTACATGCGGTAGAAGCCCACCTCCTCGAAGCGGCGGTGCAGCCCCTCGGGGATATGAGTGGCGTCCTGGGCCTCGGCGGAGTAGGAGATGATCTCCTCTCGCATCGCGCGGGCCGCCTGCACGAGCGCCTCCTCCGGATCCAGCGCGGCATCGACCTCGGAGACAGCGTTCACGGAGATGTCGGTCATCGACGATTCCTTTCATCATTGGAAGGCGCGACCGGTGCCGGGTGACAATCCTGTGCGTCTAGCGTCGGTTCATCATACAATCTGGTTATAGACTCCACAACGAGTCTCTGACCGGGTAGCCACCCCACCAAGCGACACTGGACAACCCTGTTCAGCAATGCTTAATTTGACTCAAGTCGACCCGCACGACGCAAGTCAAGCGACGGCGCGCCGTCGCGCCGCCCGGGCGGGGCCACCCGACGGCAATCAAGGAGGATGAACGTCTATGACCGGTACCCCGGCACCGCAACCAGGCCAGCCCATCGTGATCCGCAACGCCATCGTGCTCACGATGGATGATGCACACACCGTGATCCCCGAAGGCGACGTCCTCGTCGTCGACGGCAAGATCGCCGAGGTCGGCGTCGACCTCGCCGCCCCCGAAGGCGCTTTCGAGATCGACGGCAAGGGCGGCATCCTGCTCCCCGGCATGATCGACACCCACCGCCACATGTGGCAGACGGCCATGCGCGCGTACGGCGGCGACTGGACGCTGACGCAGTACTTCGTCTGGTACTACCTCGAGCACGGCATGAAGTTCCGCCCGCAGGACATCGCCTCCGGCAACCTGCTGTCGGCGCTCGACGCGGTCGAGTCCGGCGTGACGACGAGCGTGGACTGGTCGCACGGCCTGCGCACGCCCGATCACGGCGAGGCCGCGCTCGAAGCCCTCGCCTCCTCTCCGGGTCGCTACGTCCTCGCCTATGGCAACATCCACGCCGCTCCGTGGGAGTGGGCGCAGGATCCGGCGGTTCGCCGCGTGATCGAGCGCGCCCGCGACGACTCGCGCATGTTCGGCGCCCAGATGGCCTTCGACGTTCCCGGCGACGAGAACTTCCCCGAGGCGGCAGCATTCAAGGCCGCTCGCGACCTCGGCGTCTCCATCACGACCCACGCGGGCGTGTGGGGTGCGACCAACGACAACGGCATCCGCCTCATGTACGAAAACAACGTCATGCTGCCGGGCCAGGTGTACGTGCACGCGGCCACGCTCAGCGACGACTCGTACATGAAGATCGCCGCCACCGGCGGCACCGTGTCGCTGTCGACCGAGAGCGAGCAGACGTGCGGTCAGGGCTACCCGCCCGCCCACGCCCTGCGTCGTCACGGCATCGAAGCGTCGCTGTCGGTCGACACGAGCGTGTGGTTCAGCGCCGACATGTTCTCCGCCATGCGCACGACGATCGGCGCCGACCGTTCGCTCGAGCACTACATCGCCCACCAGACCGACCAGACCATCACGCACGCGACCATCCGCGTCGAGGAGGTCGTGGACTGGGCCACCCGCGGTGGCGCCAAGGCTCTGGGCAAGTGGGACCAGGTCGGAAGCCTCGAGGCCGGCAAGCTCGCCGACATCGTGCTGATCAAGAACGACAACTCGCCCACGATGTTCCCGATCCTCAACCCCTACTCGCACGTGGTGTACCAGGCGCAGCGCGGCGACGTGCACACCGTGCTGGTGGGCGGCGAGCCGGTCAAGTTCGACGGCAAGCTCGTCTCCGGCGACCTGCAGGGCGTCCGCGCGAAGATCGAGGACACCGTGGAGTACCTGCGGTCGGAGCTCGGTGAGGACACCTGGAAGTCGGGGATGAACCCGGAGATCCCCGAGAAGGAGATCCTCTCCAACCCGTACCAGTACCGTCGTGAGACCGAGCCGTCGCACTGACGCCTGCTCGCACGAAACGGCCCGTCCCTCCGGGGGCGGGCCGTTTCGCGTATCCGACGGTCAGGGCGCGAAGGCGCGGGCCCGCCCCCTCCGTCGACTCGCCACAAAACGTCCGGATTCGGCCGAAAATCGAACGGATCGTGGCGACTCGACGGGCGGGGCGGAGGGCCTGGGAGAATGCGGGGATGACCGCCGCCGAAGGTCCCGTCGTCCGCACCCGCAAGGGGTCGGTGCGCGGCCTCGCGCGCGAGGGGTCGGCGGCGTTCCTGGGCATCCCGTTCGCCCAGGCGCCGGTGGGCGCGCTGCGGTTCGCCGCCCCCGTGCCGCCGGAGCCGTGGGAGGGGATCCGCGATGCCACCGCCTATGGCCCCACACCCCAACGCGGAGACACCGGGGTCACGCTCATCCCCGAGCCGAGCATCCCGGGCGAGGCGACACTGAACGTCAACGTCTTCACGCCGCGGCCGGGGGATGAGGATGCGGCGCTCCCCGTGCTCGTCTACATCCACGGCGGCGCCTACGTCTCGGGGTCGCCGGCGAGCCCGTGGTACGACGGCGCGGCGTTCGCGCGCGACGGCGTCGTGACCGTGACACTCTCGTACCGCCTGGGCTTCGACGGGTTCGGCGCCATCGAGGGGGCGCCGTCCAACCGCGCCGTGCGCGATTGGCTCGCCGCGCTCGCATGGGTGCAGGACGAGATCCGCGTCTTCGGGGGCGATCCGGCGAAGGTCACGCTGATGGGGCAGAGCGCCGGGGGCGGAGCGGTCCTCACCCTGGTCTCCCTGCCGGCGGCGCGCGGGCTCTTCCGCTCGGCCCTCGCGATCTCCCCCACGCTCAGCGATATCGACCGCGAGCGCGCCGGCGCCGCGGCCGGGCGCCTCGCCGCCGCAGCCGGGGTGCCCGCGACGCGGGCGGGTTTCGCGAGCCTCCCCGAGGAACGGCTACGAGAGTTGCAGGACAAGGCCGGAGAACCTGAGACCCGCAATCGCCTCGACGTGCTCACCTCGCTCCTGTCCGAAGGCCTGCCGTGGGGGCCGGTGGTCGACGGTGACCTGATACCCGCGCCCGTCGTGGACGCACTGGCCCGGGGCGAGGGCAGCGGCATCCCGCTCGTCCTCGGCTCGACCGATGACGAGTTCACCATGGCGACCCACGGGGCCCGTCGGCTGCTGAGGCTCCTCCCCCTCGGACTCGTGCTGGCACGGCTCGGCCTCCGCGGGGCCGCCCAGCGCGCGTACCTGCGGGCCAACCGCGCCCAGCGGCGGAAGGGCAGCGCGGCACTCCTCGGGCGTTACGCCACCGACCGGGTCTTCCGCGCCGACATCCCCCGCGTCGCGTCGGCCCGCGGGGACGCCCCGACGTGGGTGTACCGGTTCGCGTGGCCCTCTCCGGTGATCGGATGGGCGTGCCACTGCCTGGACGTGCCGTTCTGGTTCGACTGCCTGGAAGCCCCGGGGGTGGCCGACATCGCCGGCGACGCACCGCCGCGCGGCCTGGCGGATGCGCTGCACTCCAGCGCCGTCGCATTCGTCCGCGAGGGGATGCCGGGATGGGGCGCGTGGTCGGCCGGCCAGGGGACGACGCGTGTCTTCGGCGGCCCCGCATCCGCACCCGCGGTGGTGCGCGACGGTTATGCCTCGGTGACCGCGCTGCGCTGAGGTTCTCGGCGCGCGCCCCGGCGCGCGTCCGCCTGCGCGCTTTTCGGGCGCTGCCGGGTCGGCCGACGCACCGCGCGCCCGCGTCAAGGCCCCTCCCAGCAGGCGCGCCTCAGGCGAGGATCGAAATCGCCGACGCCAATCCGGGCGCACCAATCGGAAGGCAGGACACGCACATGACGGAAGCATTCGACGGCAAGGTGGCTCTCATCACCGGAGCCGCCTCGGGGATCGGCCGGGCCGTCGCGCTCGACCTCGCCGGCCTCGGCGCGAAGGTCGTCGCGGTCGACCTCCAGGAGGATGGGGCGCAGAAGGTGGTCGACGAGATCGTCGCCGCCGGCGGCGAGGCGCGCCCGGTGGCCGCCGACGTCTCCGACGCCCGGCAGGTGAAGGCGGCGGTGGACAGCGCGGTGGAGGCCTTCGGCGGCCTGCACCTCGCGTTCAACAACGCCGGCATCGGCGGACCGCAGGGCCTCCTCGGCGACTACGACGACAGCGACGACTTCGCGGCATACCAGCGACTCATCGACATCAACCTCAACTCCGTGTTCTACGGCATGCGGTACGAGATCCCGGCGATGATCGCCGCAGGCGGCGGCGCGATCGTCAACACGTCCTCCATCCTCGGTCTGGTCGGCGCGGAGACGGCCGCGCCGTATTCGGCGGCGAAGCACGCCGTGGCGGGCATGACCAAGTCGGCCGGTGCCGCCTATGCCGCCCAGGGCGTGCGCATCAACTCGGTGCATCCGGGGTACATCGCCACCCCCCTGATCGACGGGCTGCCACGGGAGGCCTACGACGCCCTCGTGCAGAAGCACCCGATCGGACGCCTCGGCACCGCGGAGGAGGTCTCGCACCTCGTCGTCTTCCTCCTCAGCGACCGCGCCTCGTTCATCAACGGCTCCCAGCACGCGGTCGACGGCGGCTACACGGCCATCTGAGCGGGCGGGCGATGTCGGGAGCCGGCGGTACTGTCCCCGCATGAACAACGACGAGGTCATCGCGTGGCTGCGCGGCGCCGACCCCAGTCTCCGCTGGCAGGTCGAGCGCGACCTGGACCACGCCCCCGACGCGGTGTGGCAGCGGACCCGGGAGCGGGTCATGACGGAGGGGCACGGCGCGGCGCTGCTGACGAAGCAGGCGGATGACGGCCTGTGGGCGGGGGGCGCGTACTTCCCCACCGACGCGAGTCGCGATGAGCCGGGGCAGCCGTGGACGGCCACGACCTGGTCGCTCAACTCCCTGCGGGAGTGGGGCGTCCCCCCGGACGCGCTGCGCCCCGACACCGCGGGCCTGCTCGCACGCAACGCCCGGTGGGAGTACGACGACCTTCCGTACTGGGGAGGCGAAGTCGACGCGTGCATCAACGGCTATACGCTCGCCAACGGCGCGTGGCTCGGCGCCGACGTGACCTCGATCGCGACGTGGTTCGTCCAGCACCGCATGAGCGACGGCGGCTGGAACTGCGACTGGGTCGACGGCGCCACTCGCTCGTCGTTCCACTCGACGCTGAACGCCCTCATCGGAATCCTCGAGTACGAACAACGGGCCGGCGGTACGCCGGAGTTGACGGCGGCGCGCCGGGGGGCGGAGGAGTACCTCCTCGAACGCGGCCTCATGCGGCGACTGTCCACCGGCGAGGTCCACGCCCCGTGGGCGACGCACTTCGCCTATCCGTATCGGTGGACCTACAGCGTGCTGAAGGCCGTCGACTACTTCCGCGCGGCGTCGCTCCACGACGGCACGCCCCCCGACGAGCGGATGTCCGACGCGATCGCGCTCGTGCGCCACGCCCGCGGTGCCGACGGAACGTGGCATCAGCAGCTCCGCCACGAGGGACGAACCTGGTTCGACGTGGACGCCCCGCCGGGCGAACCCTCGCGCTGGCTCACGTTCCACGCCCTACGCGTTCTCGACTGGTGGGATGCGGCGCACCGGCCCGTTTCCATCGTGTGACGTGCAACCCTGGATCATGCGCATCGCACTGACCGGCTCGTCCGGAAAACTAGGCACCGTCGTCGAACGCGAGCTCCGGGCCGCCGGGCACGGCGTGATCGCACTGGATGCGGTGGGCTCGCGCCGGCAGGGGTTCGTGCAGATCGACCTCACCGACTACGGCCAGGTGATCGACGCCCTCGGCGGTGCGGGCGATGACCGGGGCGAACTCGACGCCGTCGTGCACCTCGCGGCGATCCCCGCACCGGGGCTGCGGGCGGACGTGGCGACCTTCCACAACAACATGACCGCGACGTTCAACGTGTTCTGGGCCGCGGTCCGCTCGGGCGTGCGACGCATCGTGTACGCCTCGAGCGAGACCGTGCTCGGTCTGCCGTTCGACGTGCCGCCGCCCTACATCCCCGTCGATGAGGAGTATGCGGCCCGCCCCGAGTCGGTGTACTCACTCGTCAAGCACCTCGAGGAGCAGCTCGCGATCGAGCTCGTGCGGTGGCATCCCGACCTGTCGATCACGGCGCTGCGATTCTCCAACGTCATGGTGCCTGAGGACTACGCCGAGTTCCCCTCCTTCGACGCGGACGCCCGCGCACGCAAATGGAACCTGTGGGGCTACATCGATGCGCGTGACGGCGCCCAGGCCGTACAGCGCGCGCTGGAGGTGGCCCCCGCCGGGTTCGACCGCTTCATCATTGCCGCCGCCGACACCGTCATGACCCGCCCCAACGCCGAGCTGGTGGCCGAGGTCTTCCCCGGCGTCCCCGTGCACGGCGACCTCGGCGAGCACGACACCCTCCTGTCGATCGACAAGGCGCGGCGCCTGCTCGGGTACGACCCGCAGCACTCCTGGCGCGACTCCTGATCCGGTGGGTGTCCACGCCGTGCAGGCAGCGACGCCGCCGCATCCGCGCGTCGTGGACACCCGCGGAGGGCCGGCAGCGACGCCGCCGCATCCGCGCGTCGTGGACACCCGCGGAGGGCCGCGCCGGGGTCAGCCGAGCTGAGGAACCACCTCGCGCTCGAACAGCTCGATGCCCGAGCGGTCGTACGCCGCCTCGGGGAAATAGTGGATGGCGTAACCGAGACCGCGGGCCGCGCGCTCGGCGAGACGCTCCGCGATCTGCTCCGGCGTTCCCACCCCGGGAGAAGCCCGGTACTCGCGCTCGATGACGTCGGCGCGCTCCGGTCCGACGAAGGGGGCCAGGCGAGCGATGACAGCGGTCAACCGCTCTTCGACCTCCGCCTCGCTGGAGGCGATGATCGTGTTGAAGTTCGACGAGCGCGTGATCGCACCGAAGTCGCGCCCGAGCGCCTCGCAGTGACCCCGCAGTACGTCCGACTTGTGGTCGAACTCCTCGAGGGACCCGGCGAAGTTCGTGTACGCGGCGTACTGCGCGGCGATCTTCAGCGTCACCTTCTCGCCGCCACCGGCGATCCATAGCGGGATGCCCCCGTCTTGCAACGGCAACGGCCGGACGATGGCGCCGTCGACCGTGTAGTACGTGCCGTCGAGCGTCGCCGACCCGGTCGTCCAGGCCTGGTGCATGATCTCGACGCCCTCGCGCAGGCGCCCGAGGCGCTCGCCGACGGGTGGGAAACCATAGCCGTACGCGCGCCACTCGTGCTCGTACCATCCGCCGCCGATGCCCATCTCGGTGCGTCCGCCGGACACGATGTCGACGGTCGCGGCCACCTTCGCCAGGTACGCGGGGTTGCGGTAGCTCATGCACGTGCACATCTGCCCGAGGCGGATGCGGTCGGTGGAGGCGGCGAACGCCGACATCAGCGTCCACGCCTCGTGGGTCGCCTCCTCGCTGGCGACCGGCGTGGTGTGGAAGTGGTCGTAGACCCACAGCGACTCCCACGGCCCGGCATCGGCGCTCTGGGCGAGGTCACGCATGGTGGCCCAGTGAAGGGCCGGGTCGATGCCGACGAGGTCGAAGCGCCAGCCTTGGGGAATGAAGAGTCCGAATCTCATGCCCTCACCCTAGAGATTCCTGACAATCTGGCCGCTGGGCTGGACATGACGCAGATGATGTCTTACTTCTGCAGCTTCTGGGGCTCGGAAACCGGCAGAAGTGGGACATCACGAGGGGGGATGAGCGTGGCGTGCGGCATGCGCGCCCGCATCACCGCGACGGCCTCCGGATTGTCGTCCACCAGCACCGCGTCGCGTCCGAGGGCGCTCGCCACTGCGCCGGTCGTCCCGCTGCCGGCGAAGAGGTCGAGCACCCGGTCGCCGGGGCGGCTGGAGGCCTGGATGATGCGGCGGAGGATACCCTCGGGCTTCTGCGTCGGGTAGCCGGTCTTCTCCCGCCCCGACGTCGGCACGATCGTGTGCCACCACACGTCGGTGGGAAGCTTCCCCCGCGCGGCCTTCTCCGGTGTGACGAGACCCGGGGCCATGTACGGCTCGCGGTCCACCGCATCCGAATCGAACCAGTACCGTTGCGGATCCTTGACGTACACGAGGATCGTGTCGTGCTTCGTGGGCCAGCGGCGACGCGACTTGGCCCCGTAGTCGTATGCCCACACGATCTCGTTGAGGAACTTCTCGCGGCCGAACAGGGCGTCCAGCAGCACCTTGGCGTAATGGGCCTCGCGATAGTCGAGGTGCAGGTAGAGCGTGCCGTCGGGGGCGAGGAGCCGCCACGCTTCGAGGAGGCGCGGCTCGAGGAATCCCCAGTAGTCGTCGAACCGGTCGTCATACGCGCGGAGGTCGCCGCGCAGCTTCTCGTACTCGTTCCCGCGGAATCCGAACCTCGCCCCCATCGGGGTCAATGCCTCCGCGTGCACCGAGGCCGTGCTCGGGCCGGACGCCGCCGCCTCGACCTCGGCCTCCGCCTCCGCCTCGGGCAACGCCTCCGCCTCGCGCAACGCCTCCGCCTCGGGCCGAACCGTACTCAGTCTGGATGCTGTTCCCTCGGCCTCGATCCCGCGTGTTTCTGCGGAGGCGGCAGACCCAGGGGCGGTCTCAGACTGAGTACGGTCCAGGGGGAGCATCGTCTCGACCGCACGGGCCCGCGACCGGCCGGTGTTGAACGGCGGATCGAGGTAGATCAGCGTGAAGCTCGCATCGGGCCACGCGCGAGCGGCGGAGAGGTTGTCGCACGCGTGGATGCGGACCGACCCGGCGGGCGCGTCCGGCCGGCCGGGGACCGGGCTCATGGAACCCGCTGCAGCCACGCGTCGGTGGCGAACTTCGACGCCACGAGCGCCTCCGCCTCGGCGTATTCCTCTTCGGTGATATGCCCCGGAACGGCGCCGTACAACTGGGTGAACGTGCTGATGAACCGCTCGATGATCGCCTCGCGGGAGAGTCCCGTCTGGCTCCGGAGGGGGTCGACCCGTTTCGCGGCCGACACCGTGCCCTTGTCGCTGAGCTTCTCCCGCCCGATGCGCAGCACGTCGGTGAGTACCTGGCCGTCCATGTCGTAGCTGAGCGTGGCGTGGTGCAGCACACCGCCGTTGGCGAGGCGCTTCTGCGCGGCCCCGCCGATCTTGCCGTGAGGGCCGGCGATGTCGTTCAGCGGCTGGTACGTCGCGTCGATGCCGATGGAGCGCAGCGCCTGCAGCACCCAGTCGTCGAGGAAGGCGTACGAGTCGGCGAAGGTCATGCCTGCGACGAGGGATGCGGGCACGTAGAGGGAGTACGTGACGATCGAGTTCGCCGCCATCAGCATTGCGCCGCCGCCGGAGATTCGGCGCACGACGTCGAATCCGTGCCGCTCGGCGGCGTCGGGGTCGACCTCGTTGCGAACCGACTGGAACGAGCCGATGACGACGGCGTTCTCGTTCCACTCCCACAGCCGGAGAGTCGGGTTGCGACGACCATCGCCGACCCGCGTGGTGAGCACTTCGTCCAGCGCGAGGTTCATCCGCGGCGAGACGGGACCGTCATGGACGACCTCCCACGAGAAGTCGCGCCATCCCGGTGCCTTGATGAGCGCACGGCGCACGGCCGTGCCCACCGACTCGGGCGTGAAGCCCAGAAGTTGAGCACCCGCGGGCAGGGCGGCGCGGATGGCCGCCGCGATCGCGGCGACGTCGGATTCGACGGGCAGGCCGTTGACGGCCGCGTCGATGTCGCCGAGCGCCGAGTCGGGCTCGAGGAAGAAGTCTCCGGCCAGATGGAAGCCGTCGATGCGGCCGTCGCGGTCTTCCAGGTCGACGACCACGAGCTTGCCCCCGGGCACTTTGTATTCGCCGTGCATGCCCTCAGCCTACGGCGGCGGGCGCCGCACCCCGCGAGAAACGACGATCCGGACGAGACGGCACGCGGCGCGCTGTGTTTCGTCCGGATCGTTGTTTCTCGGCGCAGGTCGCGGCGAGACGCGGCGCGTCGCGGCACTCAGGCGCGGGAGGGGAAGCGGGGGGCGAGCCAGGCGAGCAGGTCGGCGCGGACGTCGGCCTGGGTGACCTCGTTGAAGATCTCGTGGCGCGCGCCGGGGTAGATCAGCGTCGTGACGTCGGTGAACTTCGAGCGGGTGCGGTACGCGTCGGCCAGCCGGGCGACGCTGCGCGGTCCGCCGACCGTGTCGTCCTGCCCGACCATCAGCAGCACCGGGGTGTCGCGGCCGGGGTCGCGCCGCGGTCGTCCGAACAGCCGCGCCGCGTCCACCGGACCGAACAGGCGCAGGAGCGGCACGGACGTGGTGAGCGGGTCGTCGACGAACGCGGCTCCGACCGAGTCGTCGGAGGACAGCCACTGCATCCCGTGGCCTTTCGCGCCCTTCCACGGCCTGTTGAGGTCGCCGGCGTTGAGCCAGCCGGGCATGCGCAGCGCCGATCCGCTCAGCACGAGCGCGTCGTAGGCGTCGGGATGCCGGTCGAGGAGGATCTGCGCGAGGAACGAGCCCCAGGAGTGCCCGAGCAGGATGAGAGGCAGATCGGGACGCTGCGCCCTGATGCGCTGCGTCAGCATCCACACCGCCTCCACGGCCGCGCGATGCCCCCCAGGACCCAGCCGCCCGAGCCGTCGGGCGTCGCCGCCGTGCTGACGCATGCCCGTACGGCCGTGCCCGCGGTGATCGTCGGCGTAGACCGTGTAACCGGCCTCGGTGAGCGCGGCGATGAGTGCGCCGTACCGGCCGGCGTGCTCCCCCACCCCGTGCAGGAGCTGCACGACGCCGCGCGGGTGCGCGGCCTCGGCGACGTCGTAGACGATCGCGACCCCGTGCGCATCGACGAACTCGGGCATGCGCCGAGTCTAGGTGTCGGCGCCGGGTCGTCCGGACGGTGGCTCGGATTTTACTTAGCAAGACTAATGAGCTAGGCTAAGCATCGGTATGACTGAGTCGATTTCACCCCCCACCGACCTCAGCGCCGCAGCATCCGACGTGCGGATGGCGATCTTCCGGCTCGCCCGCCGCCTTCGCGCCGAACGTGCCATCGACTCCATGAGCGATGGGCAGTTCGCGGTGCTCGCCGCCCTGAAGGTCTACGGTCCGCACACCCTCGGCGAGCTCGCCGAGCGCGAGCGCGTGACTGCTCCCTCGATGAACCGCACGGTCAACGGCCTGCAGGAGGCGGGCTACGTGACCCGCACGCCGGTGGACGAGGACCGCCGCAAGGTGCTCGTTGACCTCACGGAGCCCGGGCGCGACGTCGTCGAGGAGACCGTGCGGCGACGGGATGCGTGGCTGGAGTCGGCGCTGGACGAGCTCAGCGACGCCGACCGGGCACTCCTTGCCGGCGCGGCCGAGATCCTGCGGAAGCTGGCCGAGCGATGACCACGACACCTTCACGCACCGCCCGCCCCTCGCGGCGGCGAGCCCCCGAGCGCGGGACTTCCCCGATGTTCCGCTCGTTCGCGGTCTTCAACTACCGCGTGTGGTTCATCGGCGCCCTGGTGTCGAACATCGGCGCGTGGATGCAGTCCACCGCGCAGAGCTGGGTCGTCCTCACCGAGCTGACCAACAACGACGCCGGCGCCATGGGCATCACGATGGCGTTGCAGTTCGCCCCGCCGCTCCTGCTCGTGAGCGTCACCGGGTGGGTGGCCGACCGGTTCGACCGGCGAAAGCTGATCATGCTCACCCAGACGCTGATGCTGCTGCTGGCCATCGCGCTCGGCGTGCTCGTCCTCACGGGCGTCATGACGCTGCCGCTGATGTACTGCTTCGCTTTTGCGCTCGGCATCATCACGGCGTTCGACAATCCCGCCCGCCAGGCCTTCGTGTCCGATCTCGTCGCGCGCGAGAAGGCCTCCAACGCCGTCGCCCTCAACGCCGCGTCCTTCAACACCGCCCGCCTTATCGGCCCCGCCGCGGCCGGCATCATGATCGTCCTGATCGGCAGCGGATGGGTGTTCCTCGTCAACGCCACGACCTTCACCGCGATGATCATCGCCCTCGCGCTCATCCGCGTGCACGAGCTCATCCCGCGGGCCACCGGGACCGGCCGCTCGCGCCTCGCCGACGGGTTCCGCTACGTCGGAAAGCGCCCCGACCTCCTCGTCATCTTCTCGATGGTGTTCCTCCTCGGGGCCTTCGGCATGAACTTCCCGATCTTCGCCTCCACGATGGCGCTCGAGTTCGGCCAGGGCGCCGACGGCTTCGGCCTCCTGAGTTCGATCCTCGCGATCGGCTCTCTCGCCGGAGCCCTGCTGGCCGCGCGGCGCGACAAGGCTCGGATGCGGGTGGTCATCATGGCCGCCGGCGGATTCGGGCTGGCGATGATCGCGTCGTCCTTCGCGCCGACCTATCTGACCTACGCGATCACGCTGGTGTTCACCGGCTTCGCGGTGGTCACGATGCTCACCACCGCGAACGGCTACGTGCAGACCACCACCGATCCCGTGCTCCGCGGGCGCGTGCTGGCGCTGTACATGGCGATCCTCCTGGGCGGAACGCCCATCGGCGCCCCGATCGTCGGATGGATGGTCGACCAGTACGGCACGCGCGTGGCGATCTTCGTCGCCGCAATCATGGCCTTGATCGCGTGCGGGATCGGGGTGGCGTGGACCCTCGCGTCCGGTCGCGTCCACCGCCACGAGAACCGCCGCTTCCGCCTGACCGTGGATGAGACCCGACCGATCGGCACCATCCCCGCCACCGTCCCGGAGGACTTCAGCGACGAGGTTGCCGGCACGACCCCGATCCCGCTTTCCCACCCCGGGGGATCACCGCGCAATGCCCGCGGGGCGACGGTCACCACTCGGCGCCGCCGGTAGCCGGCCGGCTCAGCGCCCCAGCGCAGCCGATCCGATGGCCGCCTACGCCGCATCCGGATACCAGGAGCGCATCGAAGCCGAACGCGTCGCGGAACCCAGGCAGGCTGGGGGCGTGAAGGATCGCTTCTCCCCCTCACCTCTGACCCGAAGGATTCCCGCATGACGAACCCGACCGCCGCCGAGCTCATCGCGCGGAGCAACCGCCTGGGCGCCGACCCGAAGAACACCAACTACGCGGGAGGAAACACCTCCGCCAAGGGCACCGAGACCGATCCGGTCACCGGTGAGCCCGTCGAGCTGCTGTGGGTGAAAGGCTCGGGCGGTGACCTCGGGACGCTCACGGAGAAGGGCCTCGCGGTGCTGCGCCTGGACCGCATGCGCGCGCTCGTCGACGTCTACCCCGGCATCGAACGCGAGGACGAGATGGTCGCCGCGTTCGACTACTGCCTCCACGGCAAGGGCGGAGCGGCGCCCTCGATCGACACCGCGATGCACGGCCTGGTGGATGCGGCGCACGTCGACCACCTGCATCCTGATTCGGGCATCGCGATCGCGACCGCGGCCGACGGCGAGGAGCTCACCGCGACCATCTTCGGCGAGAAGGTCGTGTGGGTGCCGTGGCGCCGGCCCGGGTTCCAGCTCGGCCTGGACATCGCCGAGATCAAGCGGCAGAACCCGCAGGCGATCGGCTGCATCCTCGGCGGCCACGGCATCACCGCGTGGGGCGACACGTCGGATGAGGCGGAGGCGAACTCGCTGTGGATCATTCGGACGGCGGAGGCCTACATCGCCGAGCACGGGCGGTCCGAGCCGTTCGGCGAGGTGCGCGCCGGCTTCGAGGCGCTCCCCGAGGCCGAACGTCGCGCGAAAGCGGCGGCCCTGGCCCCCACTATCCGCGGCCTCGCGTCGACCGACAAGCCGATGGTCGGGCACTTCTCCGACTCCGACGACGTGCTGGAGTTCCTCGCCGCCGAGAAGGCGCCCGCTCTCGCCGAGCTGGGCACGAGCTGCCCCGACCATTTCCTCCGCACCAAGGTCAAGCCGATGCTGCTCGACCTCCCCGCCGACGCGTCCGTCGAGGACTCCATCGCGCGCCTGAAGGAGCTGCACGAGGAGTACCGCGCCGATTACCAGGCGTACTACGACGCGCACGCGGATGCGGACTCCCCCGCCATGCGCGGAGCCGACCCGCTCATCGTCCTGATCCCCGGTGTCGGGATGTTCTCGTACGGCACGAACAAGCAGACCGCACGTGTGGCGGGCGAGTTCTACGTCAACGCCATCCACGTGATGCGCGGCGCCGAGGCGCTGTCGACCTACACGCCGATCTCGGACGCGGAGAAGTTCCGCATCGAGTACTGGGCGCTGGAGGAGGCGAAACTGCAGCGGATGCCGAAACCGAAGTCGCACCAGGGCCGCATCGCGTTCGTCACCGGCGCCGCATCCGGAATCGGCAAGGCCATCGCCACCCGCCTGGCGGCCGAAGGCGCGTGCGTCGTCGTCGCCGACCTGGACCTCGAGAAGGCACAGGCCACCGCGGCCGAACTCGGGAACGCGGATGTCGCGATCGGCATTGCGGCGAACGTGGCCGATGCCGGCGCCGTGCAGGCGGCGATCGACGCGACGCTGCTGGCGTTCGGCGGCATCGACCTCGTCGTGAACAACGCGGGACTCTCGCTGTCCAAGCCGCTGATGGAGACGACCGAGAAGGACTGGGACCTCCAGCACGACGTCATGGCCAAGGGCTCGTTCTTCGTGTCGAAGGCCGCGGCGAAGGCGCTCATCGAGCAGGCCATGGGCGGTGACATCATCTACATCTCCTCGAAGAACTCCGTCTTCGCCGGCCCCAACAACATCGCGTACTCCGCGACGAAGGCCGACCAGGCTCACCAGGTGCGTCTGCTGGCGGTCGAGCTCGGGGAGTACGGCGTGCGCGTGAACGGCATCAACCCCGACGGCGTGGTGCGCGGCTCGGGCATCTTCGCCTCCGGCTGGGGCGCCAACCGCGCCGCGACGTACGGCGTCAAGGAAGAAGACCTCGGCCAGTACTACGCGAACCGCACGATCCTCAAGCGCGAGGTCGTGCCCGAGAACGTCGCCGACGCCGTTTACGTGCTCACCGGCCCGGAGCTGTCGCGCACCACGGGCCTCCACGTGCCGGTCGACTCCGGCGTCGCGGCGGCCTTCCTCCGATGAGCACCCCCGGCCCGGGAGCGCCCCCTGACGCAGAGGCAGTCCCTGACGCAGGGGGCGGTCCCTGACACAGGAGCGGTCCCTGCGCCTGTCGAAGGGCCGCGGGCGCCGGACGCTTCGACAAGCTCAGCGACCGGCACGGGGACGGCGCCCGCCCAAGCTCCGCGACCGGCACGGGGACGCGGCCCGGCACGGGGTGGCCGCGTGGTCGGGGCATCCGGCGGCGCCGTCGCGGCGGTCACCCTCGGGCCACGAGCGGGCGCGTCACGATCGGGCGCGCGCGCCCCGGAGTGTTGTCCCTCGAGCCCCAGGCGCGGTGACCGGCTTCACCCGGGCCTTCGAGCGTCGCGCAAATCGCGGAGATCTCGCGGATCGAGGAGCGCAATATCCTGCGGCGTCCTCGATCCGCGAGATCTCCTATGTTCGCTGAGCTCCGCCCGCCAGGGCGGGGTCTCGGACCGGCACTTTCGGCTCGCGCCCCACCGAGCGCCTGGCCACCGTGCGCGAGCACCGGCCGGTGTCAGATCGGAACGCGGCAGGAATCGCGTTCGACGAGCGTGACCTCCACCATCGCCGGGGACGGCGCGGACCCGGGCGAGGACAGCCGCTGCAGGACGCGCTCGGCGGCAAGCCGCCCCATCCGCTCGGGACTCTGGTCGATCACGGTGATCGCCGGGCGAAGCAGATCGGCGAGCGGGAAATCACCGAACCCGACCAGCGGCATCGGGTCGTCCCGGAGGGCGCGGGCCAGCGCCATCGTCGTCCGCGCATTCGACGAGAAGATCGCCGTCGCCGGGTCGGTGCCCGTCCGCGTGCGGGCGACGGCACGCTCGGCCGCGGCCGCGGTGGACACGTCCGCGTGGATGAGGTCGTCGTCCACGGCGGCACCCGCCTCACGGAGCGCTCGCTGCCACCCCGCGAGCCGGGCACGCTCGGTGGACCGGTCGAGTTCGTCACCCAGGTAGGCGATACGGCTGTGCCCGTGCTCGAGAAGATGCTCGGTCGCGGCGTACGCGCCCCCCTCGTCGTCGGCGGTGAACGTGTCGGTCTGCAGGCCCGTGGCGCCGCGGTCCACGCACACGATCGGCGTGGATTCCTGCCAGCGCTCGAGATACCCCTGGTCCTCGCCGATGGGCGCGATGATCAGACCGGAGAGCTTGCGTCCGAGAAGGGACTCCAGCGTCTCCTGCTCATCTGCGGGGTCTTCCCCCAGGCTCGTCACCAGCGTGGACATCCCCGCCCCGCGGGCCACCGCATCCACCGCCCGGGCGATCGCGGCGAAGAACGGGTCGACGATGTCGGGGACCGCGACGCCGATCACCGACGAGCGACCGGCGCGGAAGGTCGTCGCCAGGACGTTGGGGACGTAGTTGAGCTCGCGCATCACCTGCTGCACGCGCTCGCGCGTGTGAGGCAGCACGTGCGGGTCGTCGTTGAAAACCCGCGACACGGTCTTGGCGCTGACACCGGCCCGCGCGGCCACGTCTCGCATCGTCGTCACGTCGCCATCCTTCCACCCGCGCGCCACGCCTCGCGCCGCGGCGACGGGGACTGTGGAGTCAGCGGTCGTCGACGGCGCCTGTGAGTTCGCGCAGGCGCACCAGCGCGCGGGTGGTGAGAAGCTCTTCCCGGGTCTCCCCGGCGAACGACAGGCTGTCCTTCCACAGGGATCGACCGGCCATCGCGCCGGCGGCGCCGCCGGCCATCGCCGTACGGACCTGCCCGATGAAGGTCTCGTGGTCCACCCCCGCCGAGAGCACCGCCCACGGCACGCCCTGGGCCGCCGCGGTGACTGCAGCGCAGGCCTCAGGGCTTCCGGGGTACTGCAGCTTCAGCACCTTCGCGCCGCACGCGACGGCGAGGGCCGCACCATCGGCGACAAGCGTCGCGAAGGCCGCGGCGTACTCCTCGTCGCTCTCGCCCTCGAGCGGGTAGGTGAGGAGCTCCACGATCAGCAGCAGCCCCTCGGCTTCGCACGCGGCCACGAGGTCGCGGATCTCCTGCGCCACGCGGGAATCGATGTCCTGCCGGTCGGGGCGGATGTACCAGAGCATCTTGGCGACGTCGCCGCCGAGGGCGTGCACGGTCGCAGGCGTCACACCGCCGACGTAGTTCGTGAAGCGGAGGCCGTCGACCACGTCGAAGCCGGATGCGTCCAGGCCGACCACCAGCGCGGTGTCGCGGGAGAGCACGCCATCGTCCACGATCGAGGGAAGGGCGACCTCGGGGTCGAGGAGGATTGCGGGGGCGTGGTTGGCGAGGTGACGGACGAGGTCGGCCTTGACCTCGGCCAGCTCCGCCTTCGTGATCGCCGACGAGCCGTTGGGGGCATCCGGGATCGCCGCCTTCATCCCGTTGCGCTGGTCGGCTGCGACGATCAGCATGTTCCCGCGGGGCGTGGAGATGCGCTGCATGCCGCGTCGTTCGGGTGTGGTCAGCGGGTTCATGAGTGCGTCCTCTTCGATTCGCTTGAGGGGAGAAACCCCGGAAATTCAACCATGACACCGGTGACTTGCTCCCCCTCCATGGTGCCCTCTGGATGGCCGGGTGTCAATGCCGGGCGCGGGGGCGACGACACGGGGCGAGCCGCACACGCGTGATCGGGTGGCCGAGACCGACCACCCGATCGCGCCCAGGCGCCCAGGCGCCCAGGCGCTCAGGCGCTTAGGCGCTCAGGGCGACCGAGGGCGCGGTCCTCGCTGCCCGGACCGCGGGGTAGAGTCCGGCGACCGCTCCGATCGAGATCGTGGCAACGAGCCCCCCGAACAGGACCCACACCGGTACGACGGGGATCCAGCCGTTGGCCGTGGCGATGACAGCGGTCACCGCGCTGCCGATCCCCGCCCCCGCCAGCCCTCCGAGCGCTGACAGCAGGACGGCCTCGGTGAGGAACTGCACGCGGATATGTCGGCGCGTGGCACCGATCGCGCGGCGGAGCCCGATCTCCCTGCGTCGTTCGAGAACCGAGATGATCATCGTGTTGGCCACTCCGATACCGCCGACGACCAGCGCGATCGAACCGAGGGCCAAGAGAAGACCGGTGAACGCCTGGTCCACCGCGCTGGTGGCTGCGAGCGCGTCCGAGGGCCGCGAGACGGCGACGTCTCCCGGGGACTGCGGTTGGAGCGACGGCGCGATGAGCGCGCGCGTGGAGATGACCGCGTCATCCGCCGATCGCTCGTACAGCCGCGTCGGTGCCCCGGAGTGCTCATACTGTGCGAGGGCCATCGGGATGCCGACGAGCGCTGCGAGATCGAGCTCGGGGGCGAGGGGCACCGGGTCGAGCACGCCGATCACCGTCGCGCTCTGACCATCGATCCACACCTCGGAGCCCGGGCCGTCCACGCCCAATCGCGCGGCCGCCGTCGCGCCCAGCACGGTGGTGGGGAGGGTCGCGGTCGCCGCGTTGAACCATCGCCCCGTGCCGACCCGCGCTCCCACGACGTCCAGCAGATCGACTTCGGCCGCTGTGACCGTCAGCCCGCCCGACCGGTTCGGGTCAACGAGCCTGTTGCGGTACACCTTCACGTCGAGATCGGCGGCGGTCGTCGCATTCCCGACTCCCGCCAGCCGTTCCACGCGAGCCGCAGCGTCCGCCGGAAGGGGGAGCGGCGCGACGGGTCCGCGCGCCTCGGCCACCGTCGCCGTGAGCAGATTGGTCCCCAACGACGACAGCTGCTCGTCCAGGCGCGCGCGGCTGGAGGCGGAGCTGCCGACGACGGCCACCATCGCCGCGATCCCGATCGCGATCCCCAGCGCCGACAGCACCGCCCGCAACGGGCGGGCGCGCAGGCCGGACGAGCCGACGTACACCAGGTCGCTCGGCCGCAGTCTCGACCGCGGGAATCGCTCCTCCTCCCCCGGCCCTGGCCGGTCCCGGCCGGTCGGTGAGGTCTGCGCAGACGTATCCGTCACTCGGTGCTCCCTTTCCTGGGGCCGGCCGCCTCCGCCGTGACGCCGGCACGCGCCGTACGTTCGGGGGCGGGGCCACTGTCGAAGATCACGGCACCGTCGGAGATTGCGACGCGACGGGGCAGCCGCTCGGCGAGGGCGGAATCGTGCGTGATGACCACGACGGTCGTGCCCTCGTCGTTGAGGTCGTGGAGCAGCTGCACGATCCCTCTGCCCGACTCGGAGTCGAGGTTGCCCGTCGGCTCGTCGGCCAGGATCAGCGGAGGCTCTCCTGCGACGGCTCGCGCGATCGCGACCCGCTGGCGTTCGCCACCCGAGAGCTGCCCGGGCAGGTGATCCATCCGATGACCGAGCCCCACGCGCTCCAGGGCGCGATGGGCCAGCACCCGTCGCCGCCGCCGGGGCATCCCCGTATACAGCAGGCCGTCCGCGACGTTGTCGAGCGCGTCCACTCCTTCGCGGAGGTGGAACTGCTGGAACACGAAGCCGATCCGGTGGGCCCGTAGGGCCGACAGTGCCGCATCGTTCATCGTGCCGATGTCATGACCGTCGATGAACGCCGCGCCGGATGTCGGGCGGTCGAGGGTTCCGATCACGTTCAGGAGGGTCGATTTCCCCGAGCCGCTCGGGCCGACGATCGCGACGAACTCCCCTGCCCGCACGGTGAGGGTGACGCCGGCCAGAGCCCGCACCGGCGGCGATCCGTACGTACGGGTGACCTGCTCGAGGCGGATGAAGGAACTCATGAGGACGGCACCACGACGGGGGTCCCGTCCTCGATCCCCGGACCGGACACCGCGACCCGGCCGGAGGAGAACGCGCCCAGGGTCACCGGCACCCGCTCGGTGGCGCTCTCCGAGGCATCGGTGAGCACCTCGAGGGCGAAGGAGTCGGCGTCGATGGCGACCAGCGCCTCCACCGGGGCGGTCAGCACATCCGCGCCCAGGGTGGTGGAGAACCGCGCCGTGACGCTCGCCCGGGCGAACTGCGCGGCAGCCTCCGGAGCATCGAGGGTGATCGACACGGGCACGACGAACGTCGACGTGGCCTCCCCCGGGCCGCCGGCCTCTTGCACCTGCTCGGTCGGCTGACCGACGGCCGCGATCACGCCCGGCGTCTCAGAGCCGTCGGGCAGCGCGATGGCGATCGGGGCACCCACCACCGCGAGCTGCTGGTCGGCCAGTCGCAGCGCGAGATCGACCACCTTCACCGTCGACGTCACCTGGTACAGCTCGGCCCCCGGGCCCACGTCCGCTCCGAGAGTCGCGGTGAGCTGGGCGACCCGGATGTCTCCGGGGGCGAAATGCACGGCCGAACGATCCAGACGGCCGGTCTGCTCGACCCCCGCGGCCTTCTGCCACGCCTTCACGGATGCGGCGGTCTCCCGGGTGAACCTCCCGTCCGGCGCGGAGGGGAACAGCCCGAACGCGGCGAGGTTCTGTTCGAGTTGACGCACGTCATCGCCGTCGGTCATCCCGCTCTCGAACGAGCGCCAGGCGGGGAGGTCGCCGCGCAGCAGCAGGACGGGCGCGTTGTTCACCCGGTAGAGCTGACCGCCCGGCGCGATCACCGTCCCGGGCGCCGGAAGCATGGTCAGCACGCCGGCCGGGCCCGCGAACAGGCGCCCGTCCGCCGCGTAATGGAGCGTGCCCTGCACGTTCGTCGTCGCGATCAGGTCGCCCGAGGTGACCGGTGTGGTCGTCGGCGGCTCGGCCGTGCCGGATGCCGCAGACGATGCGGGGATCGATTCCCGCCCGATCAGCACGCCGGCGAGGATCGCGCCGACGATGAGGACGACACCGGTGGCTGCGAGCAGCAGCTTTCCTCGTGGACGCGGGCTGTGCACGTCCACCTCGTCCTCCGCGGCGCGGTCATCCGACGCCGTGTCCCGTCGATTCGTCATGTCTGTTCTCCGAACGTGAGCGGCGGGAGGGGTCAGTCGGTCCGGCAGGCTTCGAAGTCCTCGTCGGTCACTTCCGCCGGGACGAAGCCGGGATCCTCCAGGGTGGGTTCGACGATGTCGTAGCCCTTCTCCCGGAGGCACTCGGCGCGCTCGAGGTTCTGTTCCAGGGCTTCGACACGCTCGTCCTGGCTGACCTCCTGGACGGGCGGGTCACCGATCTCGGCAGCGCACGTGGCGAAGGCGGCCTGGAGGTCGGGCCTGCTCGTGTCGAGGAACCCGTCGGCCGGCGGGTCGGCGACGTCGAGGCCCTGATCGCGGAAACACTGCGCGAGTTGCAGTTCGTACTCGTGGTACGCCGCCGTGTACGCGTCTCCCGTGAGCCCGGAAGAGGTCGACGACGCCGACGGAGCGGGATTCGCCGCGGGCGCGGTGCAGGCGGTGAGAGCCGACAGCAGGGTGGTCGCCCCCAGCAGGAGGGCGAGCGTGGTGCGGCGGGAACGGAGTGAGGTGGGCATCGCGGATCCTTCGGCCTGGCGGAAGCGCCGCAGCGGATGCTGCAACGATGACTCCCACTCCACCCGGAACCCCGTTACGGAGGCGTCTGCGCGTTTGGATACGGTCCCCATACGCCGACCACGCCGACGCACGGGAGACTCGCGCGTCGCGCGGCGCCGTCAGCGCGTGGCGGCGGGCTCGGACAGGCGCGTCGCCGGATCGGGCGCCACGGTCACGACCGGCTCGGGGGCGCCGTCCAGGCTCGGCAGGATCGTGCTGTCCTGCGCGACCGCGTGCGCCCCCCAGGAGGCAGCGCTCCCCGCGGCGGAGGCCAGCGCGTCGGGGCCCCCTTCTCCCAGGCCGACGAGGAACCCGGCCAGGGAGGCATCCCCCGCGCCGGCGGTGTTGCCCAGGCGCACGGCGCGCGCGTGCGCGTGCACGACCCGGTCCGCCGAGACGGCCAGTGCGCCGTCGGCGCCCATGCTGACGTAGGCCAGCTTCAGACCGCGCGCCAGCAGGTCCCGCACGGCGGCGGTGACGTCGCCGATGGTCGACAGCGCCCGGCCGGTGAGTTCGGCGAGCTCGGCGGTGTTGGGCTTGATGAGGTCGAGGTCGGGCGTGCGCTCAAGCAGGCGGGCAAGGCCGGCACCGCTCGTGTCCACGGCCACCCGGATGCCGCGCCGGCGGGCGTCGGCGAACAGCGAGGCCGGATCGACCGGCCGATCCGATCCGGCGAGGGGCGGCAGCGTTCCGCACAGGACGAGCCAGTCGCCCTCCCGCGTCTCCGCGAGTGCCGTCGCGACGGCGCGGTCCCACACGTCGGCCGGGAGGGGCGGAGCGGGGGCGTTCACCTTCGTCGTGGCCCCCGAGGAGTCGAGGATCGCGGTGTTCACCCGCGTGGACCCGGAGACCGCGACGATCCGCAGGAGCCCGGCCTGCGGCGAGCGCTCGGCGAAGGTGTGGTCCTCTTCGCCGAGCACCACCACGGCGGCGGTGGCGACGCCTGCGAGGTCGATCGCGGCAGACAGGTTGACGCCCTTTCCGCTCACCTCGCGCGTGTAGGCGGAGGCGCGGATGAGGCCGCCCCGCTCGAGGTCGGCCACCACGTAGGTCGCATCGATGGCCCCGGCCGGGGTGAGCGTCACCACGCGCGATGCGGTCACGGCTGCTCGCCGCCCGGGAGGTCGCCCTCGACGATGAGCCGCAGCATCCGGGCGACCTCACCGCCGACGGCCTCGCGGGCGGGGCGCACGTAGGCGCGCGGATCGACGACGGCCGCGTCGGCCTCCAGCGCGCGGCGCACGGCGGTGGTGAAGACCACGTTGAGATGTGTGCCGATGTTGATCTTGCGCATACCCGCGCGGACGGCACCGTCGATCCCGATGTCGGGCACGCCGCTCGAGCCGTGCAGCACGAGAGGGACGGCCACCCGCTCTGCCAGCCGGCGGATGAGGTCCTCGTCCAGCAATGCCGCACGCTCGGTCATGGCGTGGGTGCTCCCCACCGCCACCGCGAGCGCGTCGACCCCGGTGGCGGCGACGAAGGCGCGGGCGTCGTCGACGTCTGTGCGCACGCCCGGCGTGTGCGCGCCGCCCTTACCGCCGATCTCGCCGAGCTCGGCCTCCACCCACGCCCCGGCGGCGTGCGCACGTTCGGCGACGGCGCGCGTGCGCGCGAGGTTCTCGTCGTCGGGGAGGTGCGCGCCGTCGAACATCACCGAGCGCACGCCCGCGGCCAGCGCCGCATCCACGAGGGCCTCGTCGGTGGCGTGGTCCAGATGCACCAGCACGGGGACGCGCGCCGACTCCGCCAGGCGCAGGGCCGCGGATGCGGCGGGCTCCAGTGCCCCGTGGAACCGCACCGCGTTCTCGGAGAGCTGCAGCACGACGCCCGTCCCTGCTTGCTCGGCGCCGGCGACGATGGCCTCCGCCATCTCCAGCTGCACGAAATTGAAAGCGCCCACGGCGCGATGGCTCCCCAGGAGCGTGGACATGTGCGTCAGCGTCATGCGCGGACGTCCTTCCGGTAGTCGACCGCGAAGACGCGGTCGGCGCGATGCGCGGTGGTCTGGACGAGGTCGGCGTTGCGCTGGTCGGTGCCCAGCGCCCACGCGCGCGCGGCGTCGGGGGCGCGCCCATAGGCCTCGTGGCGGGCGATGAGCCACCGCTGCCGCTCCGCCTCGTCGGGCTGCACGAACCACACCTCGTCCAGGCACCCGCGCACCCGCTCCCACCCGCCGTGGTCGAGGAGGAGATAGTTGCCCTCGGTGAGGACGACCGGAACGTCGGGGTCGACGCGCACCGATCCGGCGACCGCCGCCTCGAGCCCCCGGTCGAAGACGGGCGCGTAGACAGCGCGGTCGCGCGCCCGGATGCGCTCCAGGGTCGCGATGTACCCGTCGACGTCGAACGTGTCGGGCGCCCCTTTCCGCTCGCCGCGGCCGAGCCGGGCCAGCTCCGCGTCGGCGAGGTGGAACGCATCCATGCCGACGAGGACGGCGTCGGCCCCGAGCTCCGCGAGAAGAGCGTCGGACAGCGCGCTCTTCCCCGCACCGGGCGCACCGGCGATGCCGAGCAGCACACGGTCGCCGGCCGACGCCAGCTCGCGGACGCGGGCGACGAGGTCATCCACGTGCACGGTGGAAACGCTCATGCCGCCGCCCCGATCCGCCCCGCGACGCCGTCGGGGATGAGGGATGCGGCGGCGTCGAGGTCGAGCACGATCTTAGGGCGCGTCGTGCGGCCGCCGGCGAGGAGGTCGAGGGCCTCCCCCGCCCGGGCGGCCGGGAGCACCGCGTCGATGATGGTGTCGGGGCGCACGACGCCGTCGGCGAGGAGGCGTACGGCGCGGGCGAGGAACGGGATCCCGCCGAGCACACCGGTGAGCTCGAGCCCTTTGACCACCACCGGCATGGCGTCCAGGGTCTCCGCCGTCCCGGGTACGCCCACGAGCGCCACGCGCCCCGCTGGGCGGGCGAGCCGCACCGCCAGGCCGAGCGACCCGTCTCCCCCGGATGCCTCGATCACGGCGTCGTGGCGGTCAGCCTCCGCGTTCGCCACCGGCACGAAGGCGGCGTCGCAGGCCCCGGCGCGCTCGGACCGGTCGCCGCGGGCGTACACCGTCACCTCCGCCCCGGCGGCGCGCGCGACCTGGGCTGCCAGCATCCCGAGGGTGCCCGCGCCGATCACACCCAGCGATTCACCGGCCTGCAGCCGCAGTACCGAGAGCGCGTGCAGCACGGTGACCAGCGGCTCGGCCAGCACCGCGGCGGCCGGGTCCAGGTCCGGTGGGACGACGGCGACGTTCTCCGCGGGAACGGCGAGGTACTGGGCCGCAGCTCCCGGCGCATCCCCGCGGACACCGATCTCGTCCCGCGTCGGGCACTGGTCGCGGCGGCCGGCGCGGCACAGGGCGCACCGCCCGCAGCTGAGGAACGGTTCTCCGACGACGCGGTCGCCGGTGGAGACAGCGGTCACGTCCTCGGCGACGGCCACGACGGTGCCGCACCACTCGTGGCCCGGGCGCAGCGGGTACCGGGTCTGCCCCGACTGGAGATAGCCCATCGTCCCGTCCAGCAGAGCCAGGTCGGTGCCGCAGATTCCGGCGCGCTCGACCCGGACCAGCACGTGACCGGGCTGCCGGGCGGGAACGGGGACGTCCTGCCACTGGGCGATCCCCGGCCCGGGGAAGACGAGCGCCGCCATGCGGCCGGTCGGCCACGCCATCAGATGTCCTGACCCGTCGGGAGCAGCACGAGGTCGCGCACGACGACGTGCGCGGGCCGGGTGAGCATGAACACGATCGCCTCGGCGACGTCGGATGACCGGATCCCGGTTCCCGCGGCGATGCGCTCGGCCTCCTCGGGCGAGCCGTGCGTGAAACCCCACAGCGGATTGAGCACGACGCCGGGGGCGATGGCACCGATCCGCACGCCGGTGCGGGCGGTCTGCCGGCGCACCGTGTGCACGAACGACTGCACCGCGTGCTTGCTGGCGGAGTACACCGGTTCCCACTCGATGTCCTGGTGACCCGACACCGAACTGGTCACCACGATGTCGCCGCTGCCCTGTGCGATCAGGGGCGGGAGCGCCGCGCGCACGAGCGTCATCACACCCGTGACGTTGGTGGCCACGAGCGCCGCGATGTCGTCCTGCGCGGTGTCGACCAGATCGCCGCCGACGTAGATCCCGGCGTTGGGCAGGACGATGTCGAGCCGCCCGTGACGCTGGAGGGTGGCGGCGACCACACGGTCGGCGGTCGCGGGGTCGGCCACGTCCGCGACGACCGTCGTCACGCCGTCGCCGAGGTCGGCGGCGAGCTGGGCCAGTTTTTCTTCGGAGCGGGCCACGGCGACCACGTGCGCGCCTTCGGCGACGAGCGCGTGCGCGGTGGCCAGGCCGATGCCCGAGCTCGCGCCGGTGAGGATCGCGACCTTGCCCTGCAGGGTCATCGTGG
Organism: Microbacterium sp. Z6_144; assembly: GCF_057197625.1. NCBI lineage: Bacteria > Bacillati > Actinomycetota > Actinomycetes > Micrococcales > Microbacteriaceae > Microbacterium > Microbacterium sp. Z6_144. The sequence continues at coordinate 257,114 of NZ_JBXVPT010000001.1, read as the reverse complement.
CTCCTTTCCCGCGAGGAGCGCTCGCCGGTATATCTCGTCGGGTCGGGTGTCGATGCGGGCGACCTCCTCGGGCGGCATGAACTGCACGCCGCCGACCGCGCCCGCCCCCAGGATCACCCGTGCGCACTTCTGCGCCATCGCGGTGATGCCGAGAACCTCCGCGCTGCTGGCCCCGAGCGCGAACATCCCGTGGTTGCGGAGGTAGATCACCGCGGGCGCCGCACCGTGCACGTCCCGGTGGCGGCGGAGGAGAATCCGCACTTCGCGCGCGAGCCGCACCCCGGGGTCGATGTACGGCACGAGGAGCGGCGTGGCACCGAGGACGACGATCTGGTCGGGGAACAGCGCGCCCGACACGAGGAGATCGGCCGATGCGGAGCACAGCAGCGCATTGACGCTGGTCGGGTGGCTGTGGGCCACGACGCTCGCGTCGGAGGCCTCGTACGCCACGACGTGCAGAAGCGCCTCGACCGAGGGCCGCCGCCCCTCGCGTGCCGCGATGGCCGAAAAGAAGGCGTCGACCTCGTCATCGCCGGCCCGGTCGTCCTCGATCAGCGCGAGCGCCTCGGCGAAGGCCACCGGCACGAAGTCGGCCGGCTCGGCGGTGGCCAGATTGGCCCCGCTGGCCTTGACGAGCATCCGGTCGCCCACGCGCACCGAGGTGTTGCCCTCGCCGAGGAGCGCCGCGTCGAACGCGCGGTCACCGAGTCTGCGCGACAGATCGACGAGGGTCTCGCGGGCGGTGTCGGTCATACTGCTCCTCGGATGGGCGATGCGGGTCGGGCCCGATGGTCGTTCGGGGCGGGGAACACGCGGGGCGGCGGCTCGCCGTCATCCACGTCGACGGCTCGGGCGGCCGCGAGGTCGGGGAGGTCGCCGGCAGCGACGGCGAGCTGCAGGAGGACGCCGTGCACCGACGCTTCGGCCGGCCCGGCCGTCACGGGGCGGGAGGCGGCCTGGGCGGTGAGGGCGCACAGCAGGTCGCCCCGCGCGCCGCCGCCGACCAGGCGGATGTCGTCAACCCGCCGGCCGGTGAGGTCTTCGACGTCCGCCACGGTCCGGGCGTACGCGTCGGCGAGGCTCGACAGGATGGCGCGGACGAGGTCGGCGCGAGAGTGCGGTGGAGTCCCCGCGTCCGCCGTGCACCGGACGATCAGGCGGTCCACGAGCGCGCCCGGCGCCTGCAGGGCGGGGTCGGCCGGGTCGAACCGTCCGGCGTACACGGATGCGTCCGCCGCATCCAGCAGTTCCGGGAGGGTTGCCGCCGGCTCGTCGTCCCGGCCGTCCGCAGCGGCCCACTCGCGCGTGGCCTGCTGCAGCAACCACATACCGCTGAGATTCTTCACCAGCAGCGTCGCCCCGTCGGCGCCGACCTCCTGGGTGAAACCGCGGCGACGGCCCGCGTCGCCGAGCACGGGTGCCGGCAGGGCGACTCCCGCGACAGCCCAGCTCCCGCACGCCACCACGGCGGTGAGGCGCTCTCGCTCGTCGACCCCCACGACGGCGGAGAAGGCCGCGGCGGTGTCGTGGGCGGTCACGAACCACACCGGCAGCGGGGCGGGGGCGCCGATGCGCGCGGTGACGTCAGGGGTCGTGTGCCCGGCGAGTCCGCCGGGGTTCACGAGCGGCGGAAAGACTCCCCGCATCCCGGCGGTGAGCGCGGGCGACCAGTCCTCCCGCGCCCGATCCACCAGCGCCGTCGTGGACGCCAGCGACCGTTCGGCCGCGACCCGGCCGGTGAGGAGGAAGACGAAGGCGTCGGCGATCAGGAGGATCGTGTCTTCCGGGGCACCGATGCCGTCACGGACGTCCTGGCGGAGTTGGTGCGCGGTGTTGATCGCCTGATCCAGGACCCCCGTGGCGGCGTAGTCCGCGGCCAGGTCGCGCCCTGCCGACACCGTCGCGGCGAAGGCGGCGTCGACGTCCCGATGATGCCGCGCGAACGGACGGAGTGCGCCGTCCTGTCGGCGGGCGTAGTCCACGCCCCACGAGTCGATGCCGATTCCCCGGACGCTCGCGCCGAGGGACGCGGCGGCGGCGCATCCGTCGGCGAGTCCGTCGAGAACCGCCTCCCGAAGCGCGTCGAGATCCCATCCGAGTCCTTCGGGCTGGACCGTAGGACGGTTGGCGAATCGTGCGACCTCGCGCACGGCGACCCGGGCCTGTCCGGCGTCCAGGATGCCGAGCATCACCCGGCCGCTGGAGGACCCGAGGTCCACGGCGAGGAAAGCGGAAACCGGCGCGGCGGGCATGCTCAGATCGCGGTGTAGCCGCCGTCGATCACCAGCGTCTGCCCGGTGAGATACGACGAGGCCGACGAAGCCAGCAGCAGCACGAGGCCGTCCAGGTCGGAGGGGTCGCCCATCCGGCCGGCCGGGATCGCGGAGACCCACTGGGCCGCGAGGTCGGGGTTGGCCTCGGTGAACTGGCGCGTCATGTCCGACAGGATGTAGCCCGGCGCGATCGCGTTGACACGCAGCGCCGGCGCCCACTCGACGGCGAGCGAGCGGGTCAGCTGGTCGACGGCGGCCTTGGACGCGTTGTAGGACGCCTGCCGCTGGGGGATGTTGACGACCCGCCCCGACATCGAGGAGATGAGGATGGCGGAGCCCTCACGACCCTCGGCCAGTAGCGGCCGGGCGAAGGCTTGCGCGCTGTAGAAGGTGCCGCTGAGGTTGACGTCGATCACCTTGCGCCAGGTGGCCGGTTCGACCTCGGCGGAGTCGCCCCAGATGGTGATGCCGGCGGCCGTGATGAGGATGTCGGCGACCCCCAGGGCCTGACGGGCGTGGGCGAATGCCGCGTCGACGGAGGCGGCATCGGTGACGTCGACCAGGGCCGAGGCGGTTCGGACGCCGTGCTCCTGCGCCAGGCGGTCGGCCGACTCGGCGACCTCGGGGAGGAGATCGAGCAGCGCGATATCGACGTTCTGCCGTGCCAGCGCGGCAGCGAGCGAATAGCCGATGCCGCGGGCGCCGCCGGTGATGACAGCCGTGCGTCCGGCCAGGTCGGGAAAGTTCATGGTGCTCCGTAGGTGGTGCTGCCGCCGAAAGATGCCGTGGCGGCCGGAGCGTTGTGCCCCGGCCGCCACGAGCGGATCAGCAGGAAGACACGTAGGCGGCTTCGCCGCCCTCGCCGTCGATGTTGTCCTCGGTGATGATGGTGAAGCCCGTCTGGATCATCTCCTCGGTCTCCTCACCCTCCAGCGCCGCGATCGCCTGCTCGACGCCGTCGGCGCCGATGGTGGCCGGCTCCTGGGCGACGAGCGCCTGGACGACGCCGTTGCGCAGCTGCTCGACCTGGGCGGGACCGGCGTCGAAGCCGACGATGGTGACGTCACCGGTCTTGCCGGCCTGCTGCACACCGGTGGCCGTGCCCTCGGCGGCGAACAGGTTGGCGGCGAAGATGCCGACGATGTCGGGGTCCTTCTGCAGCGCTGCCGTCACGATCTCGGCCGCGGTGGCCGGCTCGTTGTGGCTGTACTGGATGCCGAGGAACTCGAAGTTCTCGTCCTCCGCGACCGCCTGCTCGAAGCCCTCGGCGCGGGCGTCGGAGGTCGAGATGCCCGGGTCGATCGAGACGACCAGGACCTTGCCGCCGTCGGGGTGGGCCTCCTTGATGGCGTCGAACGCGGCAGCGCCGCCGCCGACGTTGTCGCTGGAGATCTGCGAGACCGCCATCGACGGGTCCTCGAGGGTGGTGTCGACGAGGACGACCTGGATGCCGGCGTCGGCGGCGGCCTGGATGGGCGCTGCCATCGCCGTCACGTCCGTGGGAGCCACGAGGAGGGCGTCGGGCCGGGAGGCCACGACGGAGTCCACGAGCGGCTTCTGCAGGGTCGGGTCGAACTTCTCCGGGCCCTGCACGGTAACGGTGGCACCGGCGGCCTCGGCCGCCTCCTTGATGCCGCACTCCATCGAGATGTAGAACTCGTCGCCGGCGACGCCCTGGACGAAGGCGATGGTGTAGCCCTCGTCCGAGTCACCCCCGCCCGAGCCGGCGTTTCCGCCTCCTGACGAACATCCGGCGAGCATGAGCGCGGCGGATGCGCCGAAGACAGCGATGCCGAGACCTTTCTTACTCCACGTCATTGTGATCAACCGTTTCTCTTGTGTGGTGGGTTGGTGCAGTCGCCACGGTCACCCGCGTCGACTTCCGCTGACGAACCTGCGCCAGAGGCTTTGGGTGTTGCCCCGCATCGCGGCGGAGCGACGGGCCTGATCGACGTACACGGCGGCGACGAGCACCGCGCCGACGGCGACCTGCTGCCAGAACGGCTGGACGCCGGTGATGACGAACCCGTTCTGCAGCACGGCGGGGATGAACAGACCCACGACCGTGCCGAAGATGGTGCCGATGCCGCCGAACAGCGACGTTCCACCGATCACGACGGCCGCGATGACGTTGAGGTTCGTCTGCGACTGGCCCGCGATGGCCGTGGTGCTGAACTGCGACAGCGAGAGGATGCCGGCGAACCCGGCGAGGCCGCCGGAGATCGTGTAGATGCTGATGAGCTGCCGGTCGACCTTCACGCCCACGCGCCGCGCCGCGACCTCGCTCGAGCCGACCGCGAAGGTGTGGAGGCCGAAGCGGGTGTAGTGCAGCACGATCGCGCCGATGATGACGAGGACGAGCGCGATGACGGAGATCGTGGGGATGGTGCCGAACACGTTGCCGTAGCCGATCGTGGTCGTCAGCACCGTGGGGACCGCCCGGACGTCGACGCCACCGGTGATGATCTGCGCGAAGCCGAGGGCCATTCCGAGCGACCCCAGCGTGACGATCAGCGGCGGGATCTTGCCCTTGGCGATGAGGAAGCCGTTGAACAGCCCCCACGCGACGCCGGAGGCGATCGCGACGAGGATGCCGACGATGGCCACGCCCCACCCCTGGCCGCCCATCTCGCGCATGACCATCGCCGACACCACGCCGGAGAAGACCAGGACGGAGCCGATCGAGAGGTCGATGCCGGACGTGATGATGACGAAGGTCATCCCGATGCCCAGCACCGCGAGGATGGAGGCGTTCTGGATGATGAGGCGGAAGTTCGACCACTGCGCGAACGTGTCGGGCGCGAGGGCGCTGAAGATCGCCACGATCACCAGGAGCACCAGGAGGATCTGGAACGCCTGCGCCTTCAGGAGGTGCTTGAGGAAGCTCTCCTTCGGTTCGGCGGTGCCGATGGCCATGGTCTCGGTCGGCGGGCTGGACGTGCTCACTGGTTCCCCTCCTTCGTGATCGCGCCGGTCATGAGACCGACGAGCTCCTCCATGGATGTGCTCTTGGCGTCCAGGACCGCGGCGCGGGTGCCCAGTCGCAGCACCTGGATGCGGTCGGCGACCTCCATGACGTGCGGCATCGAGTGGCTGATCAGCACGACGGCGATGCCCTTGTCGCGGACACGACGGATGGTGTCGAGCACGTTCTGGGTCTGGCGCACGCCGAGAGCTGCGGTCGGCTCGTCGAGGAACACCAGGCGGTTGGCCCAGTGCACCGCGCGAGCGATGGCGATCGCCTGGCGCTGCCCGCCCGACATCTCGCCGACGGGCGAGGTGAGCGAGCGCACGGTCGCACCGAGATCGGCGAAGGCTGCCCGGGACTGATCGCGCATCTCTTTGGTCTTCATGAAGCCGAAGGCGCCGCCGATGCCCGACGCCGGCAGCTCGCGGCCCAGGTACATGTTCTGGACGGGGTCGAGGTGGGGGGCGAGGGCGAGGTCCTGGTACACCGTCTCGATCCCCAGCGCGCTGGCCTGGGACGGGGAGGTGAGTTCGATCGGTTCGCCGTCGAACTTGATCGTGCCGCTGTCCACGGCGAGGTTGCCGGAGAGCGCCTTGACGAGAGTGGACTTTCCGGCTCCGTTGTCGCCGATGAGCGCGGTGACTTCGCCGGGGTACACCTCGAAGTCGGCCTCGTTGAGCGCACGGACGTGTCCGAACTGGCGGGACAGTCCCCGCGCCTCGAGTACTGGGGTGGGCATGTCAGCTCCTTTCTGTGCAGATGCGGATGTGCAGGTGGTTCACGGTGGCTCCGTTCATTCGATCCGCCCCGCCGGTACGGCGACGGAGGCGGCGTCGGCGGGCGTGGAGTGCGCGGCCAGGAACGACGCGGCGAACTCCGGGAAGTCCTTCGTGGCCGCCGAAGCGGCGTAGGCGGCGAACAGCGCAGCCCCGTACGCGGTGCCCTCGTCGTGCGCGGAGAGGGAGACGGCGGGGAGGATGAGCTCGCGGGCACGCACGACGCTGGCCATCTTGGACCAGCCGCCGGTGAGCAACGTCGCCGTGGGCGCCGGAACCTCGCGGTCCATGACCTCCATGACTTCGGCGCACATGTCGTTGCCGTGGAGGAGCGCGGCGATGAACAGCTCCTCGGGCGACAGGCCGTCGCTGTTGGCCGCGATCTGGAGGACGCCGTCGTCGTTACGCGCACCGCTGACCTGCAGACCGCCGTCGGCGAGCCCGCCGCGGGTGGGCAGCGCCATGACCCGCTCGTCGAGGGCGCGACGGCCCTCCGCGTCGGCGACCCCCAGAAGCTGGAGGACCCGTCGCATGAGGAGGCCCGACTTCGTGCCGGCCAGAAGAACGTACTTGCCCGGAAGCACGTGCCGCACGGTGTTGATGCCGGCCAGCGCGAGACGCTCGCGGGCGTCGAACGGCAGCACGGCGTCGAGCACCCGCACGAGCGCCTCGGCCGTCCCCATCGAGTCGTAGAGCTCGTCGCTCGCGGTCGCACCGGCCGCCACCGCCGAGACGAGGTGGTCGTGGCCGGCGACGGTGAGCACCGCGCCGGCGAAGGGACGCGGCATCCGGTCGTCGGTGAGAACGCCCACCGGCGTTCCGGCACCGACACGTTCGGCCAGCAGGTCGTCTCCCGCGCCGAGGACCTCCAGGGCCGCATCCCACGGACGGCTGTCGTCCTGGTCGATGATGCCCGTGCGCGAGACGAGGGAGTACTCGGCCACGCGGGGGCCTCCGAGGGAGCGGATCACGTACTCGGGCACGTTCAGGAAGGTGCGCCCCTTCAGGTCGATCCCCTGGTCGCGCAGGTACAGGAGCTTCGAGATCGTGGCGAGCGGCCCGACCGGCAAGCCGGTGCGGCCGAGGAACTCGGCGCGGAAATCACGGGGCGTCTGCAGGATCTGCTCGCCGCCGCGCGGATCGAACCACGCCATGATCGGGGCCGCCGGCACGTCGGCGCCGTCGAGCAGCACTCCCGCTTCGGCCATCCCCGAGACGCCCACCGCGCGCACCCGGTACGCGCCCTCGCGCGTCAGCGTCGTGTCGGCCTCCCGGGCCAGCTCGTGCACGACGTCGACGACGCGCTCGGCCGGCATCTCGGCCTGGCCGTGGTCGAGGTTGACCCACGGCGACCGGCGGCTGACCACGAGCACCTCGCGCCCGCCGAGGGTGGCCACGAGCATCTTGATGCTCGTGGATCCGATGTCGATGCCGACGACGTATTCGCTCACTGCAGCTCCCCGGCCGCGAGCGTGGCGGGCCATCCGGCGCCCGGGCGCGCGATCAGCACCTCGGCCTCGCCGTCGACGCGCCACGCACCGAAGTCGTGCGGCACGGCGACGGCCTGACCCCGCTCGAGCGACACCGCGTCGGCGTCCGAGACGAGCGAGCCTGCACCCGCGGTGACGAGCACCACGGCGAAGCCGGCGTCGACCGGCTCGGAGGCGGAACCGGCGCCGGTGGCCACGGCGAGGCGGAAGTACGGATCGGCAGAGGCGGGCAGCACGCTGCGGATGTCGCGACCCAGCCGCGTCTCACCGGCGGTCGTGACGAGCGCGGCCAGGGCGTCGGGGGCGAGGGCGGCGGTGGAGACGGCGGGCATGACCGTGTCGAACCCGAGGTCGAGGTGCGACTCCTCCCGCGTGGAGGTCGTCACCGACCACTCCAGCAGGATCGAGAAATCGGTGGGCTCCTGCACCTCGGCCACGAAGATGCCCCCGTCGATGGCGTGGGCGGTGCCGGCGGGGACGAGGACTCCCATCCCCTCGTGCACCTCGACGCGGTTGAGGTGATCCAGCATCCATTCGCTGTCCTGCGCATCGCGGCGGCGGTCGAGCTCGTCGCGGTCGACCGCCTCCCTCCAGCCGACGTGCACGGCGGAGCCGGGTTCGGCATCGAGCACGTACCAGGCCTCGGTCTTGCCGTACGGGCAGTCCAGGTGAGCGGCGGCGAATCCGCGCTGCGGGTGGACGTGGACGGGGAGGCGCTGGCGCGCGTCGAGGAGCTTCACGAGGATGCCGACGTCGGAGGCGTCACGGCCGCTGCCCGCGCCGATCCAGGCGGCGGGGTCACCGGCGACGAGGTCGCGCAGCAGCGCGCCGTCTCCGGTGACGGCAAGACCGGTGACGGGGTCGCCGAACCGCGACACGGTGGCGCCCAGCCACTCCTCCGGCTGCCGGTCGCTCTCGGGCACGATCCCTCGCAGGGCGGCGATGCGGTCGCCGCCGAGGTAGAAGTGCTGCACGGGGTTGGGCGGAAGCAGGACGGGCTTCATGATGCGGCTCCGAGTGAGGAGGTGGCCACGGCGGCGCGCGGGGGCAGTTCGCCCGAGCCGCGCGCGACGAGGGAGGTGGGCAGGACGATCCGTTGCGGTTCGGATGCGGGGTCGTCGAAGAGTTCGAGCAGGCGCTGGAACGCGGCCGTGGCGATCGGGCGGGGCGTGTGATTCACGCAGGTGATCGCCGGGGTGAACAGGTCGGCGAGCTCGAAGTCGCCGAACGAGATCAAGGCGAGGCCCTCGATGCCGGCGGCGCGGATGGCGTCCATCGTCGCGATGGACGCCCGCGAGGTCGCGCACAGCACCGCCGTCGGTGCATCCGTCCGGGCGAGAAGGGCCGCCGAGGTCGAGGCCATCGCCGCCCGGCTGCGGGCATGGCCGACGATGAGCGACTCGTCGACGGGGATGTCGGCCTCGGCCAGGGCCGCCCGAAAACCGTCGAGTCGGGCGCTGTTGGTCGGATACGCAGGATCGTCGCCGATGAACCCGATGCGGCGGTGGCCGTTGTCCACGAGGCGGCGGGTGGCGTCCCGGGCGGCGCCGAAGTCGTCGACGATCACGGAGTCGATCCCGTCGCGGGCGCGGTCGACGCTGACGATGGGGAACCGCCGGCGGAGCATCTGCAGCTCCTCGGCGCTCACGCCGACCGGCGCGATGATGAGTCCGCGCAGCTGGTGCCCGGCGAGGCGCTGGAGATGTTCGCGCTCCCGCTCGGCATCGAAGCCGGTGCTGGCGAACAGCAGGCTCATCCCCCGCTCGATCGCGAGTTCCTCCAGAACGCTCACCAGGTCGGCGAAGAAGGGGTCGGCGATCGCGTCGATCATGACGCCGATCGCGTCCTGTCCGCCGGTCTTGAGCGAACGGGCGGTGGAGTTGGGGAAGAACCCCAACTCGGAGATGGCCGCGAGGACGCGCTCGCGGGTGGCTTCGCGGACGCCGGGCTCGTCGTTGACCACGCGCGAGACGGTCTTGATGCTCACCCGTGCGCGGTCGGCGACGTCGGTGATGCGCGCTCGGCGCGGCGCGCCGGCGCGTTCGCCCGCTGCGGTGGCTTCCGCGTCGTCCTGTGCCATGTCCTGCTCCGACATCGTTGTCATTGTGGATTCTCGTGAAGCCCGACTTCACCCGTCGATATAGTGAGCCTCACACGACAACGTTGTCAAGTCCCTCGAAAGTCGGTGCGATGATCTTCCTCGCTGTGAGCGGCGCCGCCGGCGCCGGCAAGTCGACCCTTGGACGGGCGCTCGCGCGCCGCCTTCGACTCCCCCTGCTCGACCTCGACACCCTGACCAACCCGCTGCTGGAGGAGGTCGTCACGCCCCGCCTCGGCGGCGCGCACTGGAACGATCCCGCGTTGCGCGACACGGTGCGCCCGGCCCGCTATCGCGTGCTCCTGGACGCGATAGCGGACCAGCGCGAGAGCGGCGTGGGCGCCGTGGCCGTGGCGCCGTTCACGGCCGAACTGGGCGGTGGCGACCACTGGCGCCGGCTCGTGGCAGCGTGCGGTCAGGAGCCGGTGGTGGTGTGGATGACGGGGAGCCGCGAGACGCTCGCGTCCCGCCGCGCCCAGCGTTCGGCCGACCGCGATGCCCACGCGATGGCGGCCCCGGATGAACCGCCCGCGGTGCCGCACGTGCGGATCGACGCCGCTCTCTCCACAGCCCAGCAGGTCACGCGCGTGCTCCGCGCCCTGGGCGTGCACCGCGAGGTCGACCGCCATGCTCCGCTGTGGTCGCGCCCGTTCGACGCCGGGCTGTTCGACCTCGACGGCACGCTGATCGACTCCACGCCCGCGGTCCTGCGCTCCTGGAGCATGCTGGCGGCGGAGTACGGCGTCGCCCTCGACCCCCTCGCATCCGGTCACGGTCAGCCGGCGGCGCACCTGATCGCGCAGATGTTCCCGCCCGAGCGAGCGGCCGAGGCACTCGCGCGCATCTCGGCGATCGAGGAGGCGGAGACGGCGGACGTGGTCGCGATTCCCGGGTCGGCGGAGTTCTTCGCCACGACGCCGCGCCGCGCCATCGTCACGAGCGGCACCCGTCTCATCGCGGGCAACCGGCTCGAGGCGGCGGGGCTCCCGCGCCCGGACGTCGTGGTGACCTTCGACGACGTGACCCGCGGGAAGCCCGATCCCGAACCCTTCGCCCTCGCCGCCGAGCGCCTGGGCGTCGACCCCCGCCGATGCGTCGCGTTCGAGGACGCACCGGCGGGCATCACGGCCGCCCGCGCAGCCGGCTGCGCGGTGGTCGCGATCACCGGCACGCACGACGCCGCCGAGCTCGCCGATGCCGACGTCGTCGTCGACCGGCTGGACGAGCTCGAAGTCGTGCGCGACGGTGAGCGCTTCCACCTGCGCGTGCGCGACTGACGCCTGCGCGGTGTTGACGCCTGCGCGGTGTTGACGCCTGCGCGGCGCTGACGCCTGCGCGGGCGGGACCGACGGCCCGCCCGCGCGGTCGTGTCAGCGTGCGGTGTAGCCGCCGTCGATGGGCAGCGAGACCGCGCTGATCATGCTGGCCGCGTCGCTGAGGAGGAACACGATCGGGCCTGCGATGTCATCCTCGGTCGCCCACCGGCCCAACGGCATCTGCTCCAGGAAGGGCCCCTCGATGTCTGCGCGACCCCAGTACCACGCCGACATCGGGGTCATCACGACCGTCGGGTTGACGCTGTTGACGCGGATGCCGTGACGCCCGAGTTCGAGCGCCGAGACGCGGGTGATGTTGTCCAGCGCGGCCTTGGAAGATCCGTAGGACACGTGGCCGGTGAGGGCGACCAGGCCGGCCTGGCTGGAGACGTTCACGATCGCGCCCCCGCGACCGATCCGGATCATCTCCCGAGCGGTGTACTTCGTCACCAGCAGCGCTCCGCGGGCGTTCACCGACATCACCTTGTCGAAGATCGCGATGTCGGTGTCTTGCGGCGTGGCAATCTCGCCGCCGAATCCGGCGCAGTTGACCACGCCCCAGACATCCATGCCCTCGAGCGCTTCGCGGACGGAGTCTTCCGACTCCAGGTCGAAGGCCAGCGGGCGCGCGCCGGTCTCCTGGACGATCGCCTCGAGCGACTCCGCCGTGCGACCTGCGGCGACGACGTCCGCTCCCTGGGCGACGAGCTGGCGGACGGTTGCGCCGCCGATGCCCCCCGCCGCTCCCGTGACCAGAACGGTTCGACCTTCGAAGTCTCCCATTGCGTGTGATTCCTTCCTCGTTAGACTCTCGGCCGTGACCGACTTGAACAACTCGACGCTGAGTAACGCAAACGACAACGTTGTCATCCCACCGTACGATCGAGACCGAACTCTATCCGGCATCGTGCACTTCGGTCTAGGCGGGTTCAGCCGAGCCCACCTGGCGATGTACCTGGATACCCTTCTCAGCGAAGGCGGCTCGCCGGAATGGGCGCTGTGCGGCGTCGGCCTCCTCCCCGGCGACGCGCGCATGCGCGATGTCCTCGCCGCGCAGGACCGGCTGTACACCCTCGTGACCCGCGCGCCGGATGCAACGGCGACGGCCCGGATCATCGGGTCGGTTGCGGAGTACCTGTTCGCGCCCGGCGACCGCGAGGCCGTGATCGCCAAGCTCGCCTCGCCGGACGTCCGGATCGTGTCGCTGACGGTGACCGAGGCCGGCTACGGGGTGGACGACGCCACCGGAAGATTCGATCTGGACCGTGCAGGCGCCCGCGCCGACACCGCGCCCGGCGCGGTGCCGACCACCGTGTGGGGCTTCCTCGCCGCCGGCCTCGCGCGGCGTCGCGCGCAGGGCGTGCCCCCGTTCACCGTGCTCTCCTGCGACAACATCCAGGGCAACGGCGCGGTCGCGCGCGAGGCGCTCGTCTCGTTCACCACCTCGGTCGACCCAGGGTTGGCCGAGTGGATCGCCGCAGAGGTGTCGTTCCCCAACTCGATGGTCGACCGCATCACGCCGGCGACCACGCCGGGCGACATCGACGCGGTCGAGCAGCTCACGGGGCTTCGCGACGCGTGGCCGGTGAGCTCGGAGGCGTTCGCGCAGTGGGTGATCGAAGACCGCTTCCCCGCCGGCCGGCCCGACCTGGGGGTGGTGGGTGCGCAATTCGTGGACGACGTCGCCCCGTACGAGAAGATGAAGCTCCGTCTCCTCAACGCCTCGCATCAAGCGATGTCCTACGTCGGGCTCCTCGAGGGGTTCTCGTTCGTGCACGACGTGGTCGATGACCCCGACTTCGCGGCGTTCCTCGCGGGCTACATGCGGGAGGAGGCCGCACCGACGCTGGATCCGGTACCCGGCATCGACCTCGCGTCCTACCAGGCCGAGCTCCTCGCTCGATTCTCCAATCGCGCCATCCAGGACACCCTCGCCCGTCAGGTCGTGGACGGCTCCGACCGCATCCCGAAGTTCCTGGTCCCCGTCATCGAGGATCGCCTTGCCGCCGGCGAATCGGTGACGCGGTGCGCGCTCGTGCTGGCCGCGTGGCAGGCATGCCTGGCCCGCGGGGCCCGTGACCACGACCGGCGGCTCATCAACAGCGACGTGCGCCTGGACGCCCTGGAAGCCGCCGCCCTCGCCGACGACGAGCGGCCCGGCGCGTTCCTGACCCTCGTCCCCACCCTCGGCGTGGACGACCCGCGCCTGCACGCGGCGTACGTGCGGGCTCGGGATTTGCTCGCCGAGCGCGGGGCGCGGGGAGCGGTGCGCGCCCTCGCGTGACCCATCGCGGCCGGCACCGCCGCTACCCCAACGAGCCGGTCGCCTCGATCTCCACGCCCAGCGTCAGGGACGCCCCCGGGGCGAGCGGACGCAGCAGCCCCTCTTCCCGGGCGGCGGTCCGCCCGAGGATGGTGGGAACCAGCGCCGGCTCGATGCCGAGGACGACCATCCCCGGCTCGGCCACGCGCCATTGGAACATCCCCGGCAGCTGGGCGGTGTCGAACCGCACCGCGACGCTGAGCCCCCCCAGGTTCGTGACCTCTACGGCGACGGAGCGGTCGGCGGGAAGGTGGTGGGCGAAGACCTGCTCCGGGTACGGATGCTGCGGGGCCGGGAACGTGTCCCACGTGGCGGCGCCGGCCGCGGCATCCGCGTCCCGGGGCTCCACCGCGGTCGCGGGGCTGTGCACCCGGGTGCCCTCATCGATCAGCGGCCAGCCGAAGTTGAGGTGGTAGAGCACCATGGGCTCGACCGGATCGGGACCGCGGTTGGTCAGGATGTCGGCCACCCGGATGCCCCGGCGGTGGAGCGACACGGTGATGCGGCGGCGGAGCTCGAGGTGCTCGCCGAACACCGCGGCCTCCCGCACCACGCCCTCCACGACCACCTCCTCCTCGGTCGCCTCCGCCCGCACGACCGTGGCCGGCAGCGTCGTGTAGCGCCCGTGCATCGGATGATCCGTGCCCCCGTCGCTCGAGGCCGGCCCGACATTCAGCAGACCACAGGTGGTGAGCAGGCCCCCACCGAAGGCGCGTGCCCACCCCTCCCCGTCGGCGTCGTACGCGTTCGCCCGGGGGAAGCCGGTGGGCGAGATCCACGCCAGCGGGACTCCGCCCACCCGGACCTGGCCGATGTCGAGGCCGCGGTCAGGGAGCAGGTCGACGTCGACGTCTCCGGCGACGAGGCGGATGCGGCGCGTCCCGGCCGCGGGACCGTCGGTGATCAGCGACGACTCCACCGAGGCCGTCTGGGCGAGTGACCCCCGGCGCTCGCGCGCCCGGTCGATCGGCATCCCGAAGAGTTCCGCCACCATGTTTTCCTCCTCCGTCGATGCGTCACGGTAGCAGCGGGCACGCCGCGCCACGCGCGACCCTGCACTCCCCACCGCCCCGCCGCCCCGCGGCCGGCCCGCGCGGCCCTGGGCGCCGCCGCCCCGCCGAACCGTACTCAGTCTGCGCGGCCGGCGCCGTCCCGACATCCGCGTGAATACGCCGCGCGCGCATCCGGGACTATCCATCGAGACTGAGTTCGGTCCGGGTCGCGCCCGGTACGGCTCGGTTGACAACGTTGTCTCAGCCTGCTCATACTGTGAGGGCCGCCGCATCGGTGCGGCTCCCGCATCCAGCTCTCGGAGAACGACCTCCCATGACGAAGCACCGGCTCAACCGCCTCTTCCACCCGCGATCCGGGCGCGCCCTCGACGTCGCCGTCGACCACGGCGCGTTCCACGAGCACGCGTTCCTCTCCGGCATCGAAGACATGCGCGCGACGGTCGCCACCCTCGTCGACGCGGGCCCCGACGCGATCCAGCTGACACTCGGCCAGGCGCCGCTCCTGCAGTCCGTGCCAGGGAAGCACAAGCCCGGGCTGGTGCTGCGCACCGACATCGCGAACGTCTACAACAGCCCGTTGGAGTCGCCGCTGCACAGCATCCACGTGCCCGACGCGATCGAGGTCGCGGTGCGCCTGGACGCCGTCGCGGTGTGCGTGAACCTTCTCGACCTTCCCGGGCACCCCGAGGTGCGCGAGCAGTGCATCCGCTCGATCCTCGCCCTCCGCACCGATGCGGAGCGGTACGGGATGCCGCTCATGATCGAGCCGCTGGTGATGCAGACCAACTCCGACAAGGGGGGCTACACCGTCGACGGCGACACGCGCAAGATCGTCACCCTCGTGCGCCAGGCCCGCGAGCTCGGCGCCGACCTCATCAAGGCCGACCCGACCGACGACATCGACGACTACCACCTCGTCGTGCAGGCCGCCGCCGACACCCCCGTGCTCGTGCGCGGCGGCGGACGGGTGGATGACCGCACACTCCTCGAGCGCACCCAAGCGGTTCTCGCCCAGGGCGCGCGCGGCATCGTCTACGGCCGCAACGTCATCCAGCATCCGCATCCCGCCGGTATCACCGCGGCGCTCATGGCCGTGGTGCACGACGACGTCTCCGTGGACGAGGCGCTCGCGCTGATCGGGGCAGAGCGATGACCGCCGCCCGGCGCGTGAACGTCGGCATCATCGGCGGCGGCCTCATGGGCCGCGAGATCGCGGCGGCACTGCGACGGTGGCCCGCACTCCTGGACCATCCCGCCGATCCGCAGCTGGTGGCGATCTGCGACATCAACCCCGCCGCGATGGAGTGGTTCGACACCATCGACACCGTGCGTCTGAAGACGACGGACTACCGCGAGCTTCTCGCCGATCCCGACATCGACGTCGTGTACATCGCCGTGCGGCACGACCTGCACGAGCAGCTCTACGTCGACACCATCCGCTCGGGCAAGGCGCTGCTCGCCGAGAAGCCGTTCGGGATCGACGGGGCGGCAGCGGATGCGGTACTCCGCGCGATCGACGAAACCCCGGGGTCGTTCGTCCGCGTCTCGAGCGAGATGCCGTTCTTCCCGGGAGCGCAGGCGGCCGTCGACTACATCCGCAGCGGCGCACTCGGCCGCGTCATCGAGGCGAAATGCACCTTCCTGCACTCCAGCGACCTCGACACCGCCAAGCCGCTCAACTGGAAGCGGCAGAAGCAGTTCTGCGGCGAGGCCGGCGTCATGAACGACCTGGGGATGCACACGTGGCACGTGCCGCTGCGCCTGGGCTGGGCGCCCGACCGGGTCGTCGGCATCCTGCAGGACATCGTCACCGAGCGTCCGGGACCCGACGGCACCCTGCTCCCCTGCGACACCTGGGACAACGCGGTCATCCACAGCTGGACCACCCACGAGGGTGCTCCCTTCGTGCTGTCCACCGAGACCAAGCGCATCGCTCCGGGAGAGAAGAACACGTGGGAGTTCGAAGCGATCGGCATGGACGGCGGGGTGCGGTTCAGCACGAAGAACCCGAAGTCGGTCGAGGTGTTCGCCGTCATCGACGTCCCCGGCGGTGGCCGTGAGCAGAGCTGGCAGCGCATCGACGCCGGCAGCCAGTCGGTGTGGCCGACGGTCACCGGCGCGAACTTCGAATCGGGATTCAGCGATGCCATCCTGCAGATGTGGGCGGCCTTCCTCGCCGAGTACACCGGCGACCTCGGCGACCGGTTCGGGACGGTGCGCCCCGACGAGGCGGCGCTGACCCACCGCATCTTCGCCGCGGCGATCGCCTCCTCCGAGCAGGGCGCGCTCGTGCCGGTCATCCGCTGATCCGCGCCGCGGGCGTGGCGGATCCCTAGGATCGATCCGGAACGTCGCAGGAAGGACTGGATGCGCAAGAGCGGTCGACCCACGATGGTGGACGTGGCAGCCGACGCCGGGGTGAGCCTGAAGACCGTCTCCCGCGTGATCAACGGCCAGCCCAACGTCGACGCCGCGCTGATCGAGCGGGTCAACGCATCCATCGCCCACCTCGGCTTCCACCGCAATGCCCTCGCGGCGAGCCTGCGCTCGGGAAGCCGCGACACGATCGGCTTCCTCGCCGCCGACCTGTCCAACACCTTCTACACGACCATCGCCGCGGCGGTGTCGACGATCGCGGTGTCGCGGCGGATGCAGGTGATCATGGCCTCGAGCGAAGAGGATGCCGCGGCCGAACGTACGCTCGCTCTGGACCTGTGCCAGCGCCGCGTCGGCGGGCTCCTCCTCGTTCCCGCCGGCCACGACCAGTCATACCTGGCGGGCGAAGTGGCCGCCGGAACGCCCGTGGTGTTCCTCGACCGCCCGGGCGCGGGCCTGGCCGGAGACGCCGTGCTCATCGACAATCGCGGGGGCGCGCGGGATGCTGTCGCCGAGCTGCTGAACGATGGGCACGAGCGGATCGCCGTGCTGCTGGACTCGCCGTCCATCTTCACGATGGCCGAGCGGAGGGAGGGCGCCCTCGACGCTTTCGCGCGGGCCGGCCGGACGCCCGACTCGGCGCTGGTCGTCACGGGCCTGCACACCCCGGCTGCCGCGCGCGACGCCATGGAGCGCCTCCTCGGCTCCGATCGACCCCCCACGGCCGTCTTCTGCGGCAACAACCGCTCGACCATCGGCGCCCTCGAGGCGATCCTCCCCCGCGATGCGGATGTCGCGATCAGCGGGTTCGACGACTTCGAACTGGCGGAGGTGCTGCCCCGCCGCATCCGCATCGTCGACTACGACGCGGAGCACCTCGGACGGGCCGCGGCCGAGATGCTCTTCGCCCGCATCGACGGCTCCGCCGACTCCGAGCCCTCCCGCTTCCTCCTGCCCACCCGCCTCGTCACGCGCGGCGGCTACGCCCGCTGACCCGCCCGCGCCCGCGCCTGCGCCGCGCCGCGCCGCCCATGCGCGAGAAACGACGAACGGGTTGAGACGCCCCGCGGCGCGGGCTTTCTCGTCCGGGATGTCGTTTCTCGCGCAGGAGCGGGAGGGCGGGAAGGGCGTGCGGGGGCGTTACGCCTCGCGGGTGATCGTCACCTTCACGCGCAGCTGCGACTTGAACGGGCCGGCGTAGACGCCGCGCAGCGGCGGGACGTCGTTGTAGTCGCGGCCCCGGCCCACCAGCACGTGCCGGTCGCCGATCTCGATGTTGTTGGTCGGATCGAAGCCCTGCCAGTCGCCGGCGAACCACTCGATCCACGCGTGGGACTCCCCGGTCACGGCGACGCCCACCTCGGCGCTGGGGCGCGGATGCAGGTAGCCCGACACATAGCGGGCGGGGATGCCGACCTCCCGCAGCGCCCCGAGGGTGATGTGCGCGATGTCCTGACACACGCCCTTGCGCGCCTCCCACGCCTCCGATGCCGTCGAGTGGACGCCGGTGATGCCGTGCATGTACTCCACCGCATCCCCGATCGCCTCGGCGATCGCGTGCGCGGCGCGCCCGGGATGATCGTGCTGCGCCGCGATCGTGCGGGCGATGTCGGCGACCTCGGGGTGGGCCCGCGTGCGCGGGGACTGCACGAGCTGCTCGACCGTGCCCATCGATCGCGCCGCCTCCGTGGCGAGCCCGTCCCATGTGAGGTCGAGATGCTGGATGGGGCGGGGCCGCACCTCGACGAGCGAGCGGGCCGTGATCGCCAGCGACGCGTGCGGGGAGAGCACGTCGAACGCGCTGACGCGCGTGCCGAAGTAGTCCACGTACGTGTTCACCGTCGTGGACGGCTCGATCTCCAGCGCGGAGCTCAGGACGAACTGGCTGTCGGTCGAACCGGGCAGCATCCGGGCCTCGTTGTACGACGCCGAGACATCGCCCTGGTACGAGAAGCCCGTCGAGTGTTCGATGCGGAGTCGCTTCATGCCTGCCACCTGCGCGTACGGGGGTGGACCCCCGCTGGGTGAGAGTGTCGAACCATCACGAGATCTCTCCGATCCAGCTGGGCTCGGCCTGGGCCGGGAAGAACCGCGAGCGGATGGCTTCGGATGCTTCGCGCGTGACTTTCTGCACACGCTGCATGTGCAGCGGCAGCTCACCGAGGATGTCGCTGATCGGCCGGTACTCGAGGTCGTTGCGGATCTGTCCGAGCGCCCGCAGCACCGTGTTGGAGTGACCGACACGATCGGCCCGCGGGTCGATGGCGCTCATGCACTCCTCGGCACGCTGGATCGAGTAGATGATCGAGCGGGGGAAGAGGCGGTCCAGCAGCAGGAACTCCGCCGCATTACGGGCGCTGGGCATGCCGCGGTACGTCCGCAGGTACGCCTCGTACGCGCCGCACGAGCGCAGGATAGTCGTCCACGACGGGCCCGACGCTTGCGTGAGCGAGCGGGTGGCCAGGAGCCGCGCGGTCATGTCGGCGCGCTCGATGCTGCGCCCCAGCGTGAAGAACTGCCACGCCTCATCCCGGCTCGTCGACGAGTCGACGATGCCCACCGCGAGCGCAGAGCGTTCGCGCACCCACCCGAAGAACTCGTGCACCTTGTCGGTCTGCAGGCGCCGCGGCATCCGCGAGTTCGTCGTGTTCAGCGTCTCCCACAGCTCACTGGACACGATCTCGCGGGCACGGCGGGCGTTCTCGCGCGCGGCGGTCAGGGCATACGCGATGCTCGCCGGGTTCATGCGATCCACGGCCAGGCGCTGCAGCACCTCGCCGCGCCGCACCTTGTCGTCGCCTTCGGGGACGACCGACCCCATGACGCTCAGCAGCGAACGGCACGCGGTGTCTTCGTCGATCCAAGGATCTTCGAGCAGCAGCTGCAGGTGGATGTCGAGGATGCGTGCCGTGCCGTCGCTGCGCTCGATGTAGCGCCCGATCCAGAACAAGCTTTCCGCAATGCGGCTCAGCATGAGCCGTCCTCCCTGGTCCCTCGCCCGCGTGTCTCACCTTCCGCAGACCGTGTCTCAGCATCTGCAGAATGGGGCACTGATTCCTGCAGAATGTGAGACACGGTGCGGGCGGGGCGGGCGGGGCGGGCGGCGGGAACTTGACGGGCCTGCTGCTGTTGCTCGTGCTGTGGACCGTGCTCGGATGCGGCCGGCTCGGCCTGTTGCTGCTGCTCCTGCTGCTCCGTGCGGCTGCGGGGGCGGTCGTGCGGCGAGTGCGTCACCTCGGGCTGCCCGTCGTAGACGATCGGGATCGAGGCGGTGATCGTCGCCGCCTGATCGGCCACGAGTCCGGCGAGGCCGATGCCCTGGCCGTACTCGACGTGGGTGGGAGCCGACCCGCCGACGATCCACGTGTCCTTGGATCCGCCGCCCTGGCTGGAGTTGACGACGAGCTGCCCCTCGGGAAGCGCCACGCGCGTGAGCCCGCCGGGAAGCACCCACACGTCGTCGCCGTCGTTCACGGCGAAGGGGCGCAGATCGGCGTGACGCGGCCGCATCCCGTCTTCCACCAGCGTGGGGATGGTGGACAGCATCACCACCGGCTGAGCGATCCACCCGCGCGGGTCGGCGATCAGGCGCTGCCGGAGCTGTTCCAGCTCCGACGGGGAGGCGTCGGGACCGACGACCAGGCCCTTGCCGCCCGACCCGTCGACGGGTTTGACGACGAGTTCGTCGAGTCGGTCGAGCACCTCTTCCAGCGAACCCGGATCTTCCAGGCGCCACGTGTCGACGTTGCGGAGGATCGGCTCTTCCGCGAGGTAGTAGCGGATGAGCTCGGGCACGTAGGTGTAGAGGAGCTTGTCATCGGCCACGCCGTTGCCCACGGCGTTGGCGATGGTCACGTTGCCCAGACGGGCGGCGAGCATCAATCCCGGGGCACCGAGCATCGAGTCGGCACGGAACTGGAGCGGGTCGAGGAATTCGTCGTCGACGCGGCGGTAGATGACGTCGACGCGCTTGGGTCCGCGCGTCGTGCGCATGAACACCTTGCCGCCCACGCACAGCAGGTCGCGTCCCTCGACCAGTTCCACGCCCATGAGCCGGGCGAGGAGCGTGTGCTCGAAGTATGCCGAGTTGTACACGCCGGGGGTGAGCACGACCACGTTCGGGTCGTCGATCCCGCCCGGGGCGGAGGCGCGGAGCGCGGCGAGAAGCTTGTTCGGGTAGTCGCCGACCGGGCGGACGCGCAGGGAGGTGAACAGCTCGGGCAGGGTCTGCGCCATGACGCGGCGGTTCGAGATGACGTAACTGACGCCGCTGGGCACGCGCACGTTGTCTTCGAGCACGCGCATCTCGCCGTGCTCGTCGCGGATGAGGTCGATTCCGGCGACCTGGATGCGGACGCCGTTGGCGCTGCGGATGCCGGCCGCGTGGCGGTAGAAGTACTGCGACGACGCGATCAGCTGCGCGGGGACGACGCCGTCGCGCACGCAGTGCTGGCTGCCGTAAGCGTCGTCGAGGAACGCCTCGAGCGCGCGGACGCGCTGCTTGACCCCCGACTCGATCCGCGACCACTCGTCGTAGTCGATGATCCGCGGTACCGCGTCGAGTGGGAAGGGTCGCTCCTCCCCGGCGAAGTCGAAGGTCACACCCTGCGCAAGGTAGGAACTGGCGAGCGACTCGGTGCGTCCGCGCAGCTCGTCCTGCGTCATCTGGGCGAGTGCCCGATAGAGCTCGCGATACGCCTCGCGGGATTCCGTGTGCGCCCCAGGATGCGCCGGATCACCGAACATCTCGTCGAAGGGCGGGATGCCGGACGGGGTCTTGCGTGGGGCCAACGTGGCGCCGTAGCCGTCGAACAGGTCACCCATGTCATGAGCCTATCCGGGGCCGTGTTGCCGAAATGTTTCCGACCCAGGGGCTTGCGCGCCGCCCTCTCGCCGCCCAGGGTTCCCGACCGCTCGCCCCCTCGCGGACCCGGGGTCGACACCCCCTGCCGCAGTCCACTTCCCCCGCGGAGGTGGCGCACGTGCGTCACGGCGCATTTGCGGCACCCGCGGCGCACATCGACTGGCCACACTGAAGGCACCCCCTGGTCACCACACGTTCGGAGACGCATGTCCGCTCGTCCCATCCGCATCCCCTGGCGAGGCACTCTCGCTGCCGCCCTGTCGACCGCGCTCGTCCTGACGGGTGCGACCGCGTCCCTGGGCGCCGCATCCCCGCCTCCGCCGTCGCCCGATCTCGCCGCGTCGGCGGGCGCCGGCGAGAAAAGCGTGACGCTCGTCACCGGCGACGTCGTCACCGTCGGCGACGCGGCCGCGGGACGCAAGACCGTCTCGGTCGCCCCGGCCGAGGGGCGCGAAAGCGTGACCTTCCAGACGACCGAGGTAGACGGAAGGTTCCTCGTCATCCCCAGCGACACCGTTCCCTATCTGGCCGCGTCGCTCCTGGACCGGCGACTGTTCGACATCACCGGGCTCATCGAGGACGGCTACGCCGAGCGTGATGCGCTTCCCCTCATCGCGACCTACGCCGACCCCGAGGCCGTCCGCACCCAGTCCTTCCCGGAGGCGACGGCCACCCGCCCGCTCCCCTCGATCGACGGCACGGCCCTCGAGACGGGAACCGATTCCCTGGCCGAGCTCTGGCGCACCCTGACACCCGGCGAGACCGGAGTGGCCGACACATCCAGCAGCGTCTCCCTCGGCAACGGCATGTCGGGTCTGTGGCTGGACGGGATCGTGCGCCCGACGCTGGAGCAGAGCGTGGGCCAGATCGGCGCACCCGACGGCTGGGCGGCGGGCTACACCGGCGACGGCGTCAAGGTCGCGGTGTTGGACACGGGTGTGGATGCCACGCACCCCGATCTCGCCGACCGGGTCGCGGCGGCGGAGGACTTCTCCGAGAGCGCGACGGGAACCAGCGACCTCTTCGGCCACGGCACTCACGTGGCCTCGACGATCGCAGGAACGGGGGCGGGCAGCGAGGGCCGCGAGCGCGGCGTCGCCTACGATGCCGACCTCCTCATCGGGAAGGTCTTGGCCGACGACGGGTTCGGCCAGTTCTCCTGGGTGATCGCCGGCATGGAGTGGGCAGCGGCCGAAGGCGCCGACATCGTCAACATGAGTCTGGGTGGCGGACCGACGGACGGCACCGACCCGCTGAGCGTCGCGCTCGACCGCCTCGCGGCCGAGACCGGCACGCTGTTCGTCGTCGCTGCCGGGAACGAAGGCGGTGTCGAGACCGTCGGTGCCCCCGGTACCGCGGCCCGTGCACTCACAGTCGCCGCCGTGGACGCCGAGGGCGCGATGGCCGACTTCTCCAGCCGTGGACCGCGCTATGGAGACGGAGCCCTCAAGCCCGACATCTCGGCGCCGGGAGTGGACATCGTCGCCGCCCGAGCGGCGGGCACCGACATGGGCGACGCGGTGAACGACCTCTACACAGCGGCCTCCGGCACCTCGATGGCGACCCCGCACGTCGCCGGGGCAGCAGCGCTTCTGGCCCAGCAGCGGCCCGAACTGACCGGCGCCGAGCTGAAGGAACTGCTGATGAGCTCGGCCACCTCCGCTCCCGACGCGTCGGTGTGGGAGCAGGGCGCGGGCGAGGTCGACGTGACCCGCGCCATCGGCCAGCAGGTGCGCGCCAGCGGGTCGGTCGACTTCGCGCACGTGAGCGAGGATGCACCCGTCACCCGGACGATCACCTACCGCAATGACTCGTCCGACGCCGTCCGGCTGGCCCTCGCACTGGACGTGCGCAACGCGGATGATCGCAGCGTGACGTCGGACGCGTTCACGGCGCCTGAGAGCGTCGATATCCCCGCCAAGGGGTCGGCGGACGTCACGGTGACCCTCGATTCGGGCCTCCTGCCCCGCGCCAACTGGTCGGGCGCCCTGACGGCCACCTCGGCCGACGGCGAAGTCAGCGTGCAGACCGCCGTGGGCGCGATCCGCACCGGGCCCAAGCACCGCGTCACGGTCACCGCCGTCGGTTTCGAGGGTGAGCCGGTGACCGCTCCCGTCGACTTCTTCGGCGAGCGCCTGGGGACCGATGTGTTCGATTGGGTGGGCGAGAACGAGGGGCCACGGCAGATCTTCCTCGAGGAGGGCTCCTACCTCCTCAGCGGTCTCATCACCAACGGAGGCGGACAGCACCCGCGCACGGCGGCGATCGTCGATCCCAACGTGGAGGTCACCGGCGACATGTCGATCGTGCTCGACGCTCGGAAGACGCGTGAGGTGACCGTGCGCACCCCGCAGCTCGCCCAGCAGCAGACGGTGCACAGCTTCTACGCCTACCGGAAATTCGCGAGTGGTCGCGCCGTCAGCGCAGGAGTCCGCGAGTTCGGCGAGACCGGCGTGTGGGTCACCCCCACGAAGGAGGTCACCGACGGCGCGTTCGAATTCTCCTCACGTCGGCAGATGGTGCGCCCCTCCGCCGTCCTCGAGACCCGCGGTTTCGACGGGGTCCCCGTGATGAACCTGATCGCGACGTCTCCCCAGTGGGATCGTCCGCGGACGCTGGGGCTCGTGGCCCCGGGACCCGACTTCGCCGGCGTACGCGGGCGAATCGCCGTCATCGAGGCAACCGACGCCAGCGAGCAGGACGACCTGGTCGCCCGTGCGGCCGCGGCGGGTGCGGCAGCGGTCATCCTCGTCTTCCCCGAGGAATTCTCCATCCGCGACGTCTTCGACCCGAGTGCCGAACGAGATCCCATCCCGGGGATGGTGACGAACGCCCGCGACGGCGAGAAGCTCCTCGCGCTCGCTCGAAAGCGCGGCGCGACGGCGAAGCTCGAGGTCAGTCGGTCGAGCCCCTACCTCTACGACATCCAGCACTCCGTCTCGGGGAGCATCCCGGACGGGATCGAGATCGAGGTGACGAAGGCGAACACTCACCGCGTCCGCACCACCTACTCCGACACCGGCGGCTTCCCGTGGACGGATGAGCAGCGATTCAGCTGGCGGCCGTGGCAGGAGTATGCGCTGAACGACACGTCGCGGATCGTGGCGACACCCTCGACGCGGGAGGAGTGGGTCACGGCGGATGACTCGCTGTGGCAGCACAGAGTCCTCGCATCGCGCTTCGACCTCAACTGGGGGGCTCTGCAGGGCGGGGTGGCGGGGCTGCCCCGGACGTATGAACCCGGACACTCCGAGGAGACCTGGTACGGCACCGTGATGCGCTCAGCCGGCGTGGCGGGCGTGCCCTCCACGCGCACCGACGATGTGATGTCGCTGCGGATCCCGGAGTACGTGGATGCGGAGGGCCACTTCTCGATCGGCGAGACATCGAGCACGGCGGCGCGGCTCTTCCGCGACGACACCCTGGTCGCCGAGACGACCTCGGGCGTGGCAGACGTCGACGTGCCGGGCGGGGCGGGCCGTTACCGGCTCGAGCTCTCGGCACGGCGGGATACCCCCGAGTGGCGCTGGTCGCCCGCGGTCGATACGGCGTGGACCTTCCGCTCGGATCGCCCGGCGGACGGGAAGACGGCGGAACTGCCGCTCATCCACGTCTCGTACGAGCCTCCGGTCGACGACACCGGAACAGCATCCCGGCGCTCGCACACGCTGCCGATCCGCATCACGGATGCAGCCGGCGCGACGGTCCGCGATGCGAAGGTGGAGGTGTGGCTCTCCTCCGACGCGGGTGCGACGTGGAAGCCCGCACGCGTGAGCGGCCGCAAGGGCGACGTGAAGGTCGAGGTGCCGCGCGGAGACGCGCCCGTGTCCGTCCGGGTCGTCGCGTCCGCCGGCAAGGATCGCCAGGTCGAGCAGACCGTCATCGACGCCTACGGGCGAGGCTGACACCGGAGGCTTGACACCGGAGGGGCTGGCTCGGATCAGAGCCAGCCCCTCCGTGCTGCCTGGAAGGCCAGCGCGGGCCGACTGTCTACACCGGCGAGAGCCATGAGGCGCATGAGGCGGCGCTGGACGGTGCGCCGGCTGATGTCGAGGAGGGTGCTGATCGACTTGTCCGGCATGCCGGCCACGAGAAGCGAGAGAAGAGCCTGATCCTCCTCCGTCACATCCGGAGACTCGGTGCGGTCGTCCTCCGCGGCACCGGCCAGGCGGAGCGGGGTCGCGCCCTCCCACACACTGTCGAAGAGGGCGAGGAGGGCGTCGAGGAGCTGCCCGGGACCGATCACCGCGGCCGTCGGCTCGGCCACCCCGCGGTCGGCGTCCGGAAGCAGAGGGCAGAGCGCGGTGGTGCGGTCAACGATCGCCAGCCGGACGGGGAGGGTAGGCACCACCCGGCTCTCCTCACCCCACCCCATCGCCTGGGCGACCCCGTCCATCTCGCCCGGCATCTCCAGCAGTGCCCGCTCGTACACGGCTCGATAGCGCACGCCGCGCTCCAGGGCCGCACGCTCCTCGCCGTTCTCGGTACCGGCCATCGCCAGCGGGTTGGCCCGGCAGAACCAGAGGATCTCCTGCCGCGCGGAGGACTGCAGCGCGCGCAGGGTCTCGCGCAGCGGCTGCGCGCCGGTGACCACCTCGACCACGAAGCGCGGGTCGCGGCGCCGGTTCGCAGTCCGGTAGGTCTCGCTCAGCGAGGCGACCAGAAGCCGCGACGCATCCAGCGCCTGCTGGTGACGAGCCAGCGGGGCGGCGAAGGCGACATCGGGTGATACGGCCTCGACCGTCCCGTCCGGCGACGCACCGTGGCTGACGAGCCCCCTGTCACGCAGCCGCTCGACCAACCGACGCGCATCGGGCAGCGGCACTCGCATCGCCTCGGCCACGCGCGCGGCGTCGGTCGCCCCCGACCCGAGGATCACCCGGTAGGCGGTCTCCTCGTCAGGGTCGAGCAGACCGCGGTCCGCCGGCCCGTCGCCGTCCCGCGCCTGCGACGCACGCTCCGCCGTGGTGCCCCACGCAGCCCCGCCCGAGGCCGGAGTCGCTCCGTGGCCCGGGAACGGTTCACCCATGCAGCGAGAGTAACCGCCCGCATATTGCGGACATGTTTCCCTCCACAGCCTCCGCGTCAGGCCGCCAGGACGATGGTGAGCTGCTCGACGGCCCAGTCGAGTTCGGTCGCGCGGATGACGAGGGGCGGCGCGATGCGGATGGTCTGTCCGTGCGTGTCTTTCACGAGTACGCCGCGCTTCAGAAGCCGCTCGGCCACCTCGCGGCCCGTCCCCACCGCGGGGTCGATGTCTACACCGGCCCAGAGCCCCGCGATGCGCACCGCCGTGACCCCCGAGCCCACGAGTTCGGCGAGCTTGCCCTCGAGGTGCTCGCCGAGCGCGGTGGCACGCGTCTGGAATTCTCCGGAGGCGAGCATCTCGACCACCCGCAGACCCACGGCCGTGGCGAGCGGGTTGCCGCCGAAGGTCGACCCGTGTTCGCCCGGCCTGATCACGCCCAGCACGTCGCGGTCGGCGACGACGGCCGAGAGGGGCAGGATGCCGCCGCCCAGCGCCTTGCCGAGGAGGTAGACGTCGGGGACGACGCCCTCGCGATCGCACGCGAAGGTCGTGCCGACGCGCCCGAGGCCGGACTGGATCTCATCGGCGATGAACAGCACGTTGTTGGTCGTCGTCATCTCCCGCACGGCGCGGAGGTAGCCCTCGGGCGGGATGATCACACCGCCTTCGCCCTGAATCGGCTCGATCAGCACCGCGGCGGTGTTCTCGTCGATCGCCGCTTCGATCGCGGCCGCATCCCCATAGGGCACCCGGATGAATCCGGGCGCGTAGGGGCCGAAGTCATCGCGGGCGGAGGGGTCGTCGCTGAAGCCGATGATCGTGGTGGTGCGGCCGTGGAAGTTGCCGTCCGCGACGATGATGGTCGCCGCATCCGGGGCGATGCCCTTCACGCGGTAGCCCCACGCGCGGGCCACCTTGATGCCGGTCTCCACCGCCTCGGCGCCGGTGTTCATCGGCAGCACGAGGTCTTTGCCGCAGAGGTCCGCCAGCGCCGCCGCGAAGGGGCCCAGCCGGTCGTTGTGGTACGCGCGGCTCGTGAGAGTGACTCGCGTCAGCTGTTCCTGGGCTGCGGCGAGGATCGCGGGATGCCCGTGGCCGAAGTTCAGTGCCGAGTACGCCGACAGCAGGTCGAGGTACCGCTTGCCCTCCACGTCGGTGACCCAGACGCCTTCGCCGCGCGAGATGACGACGGGAAGGGGCGAGTAGTTGGCGGCGACGTGCTCGGCCTCGCCGGCGATGATCCGCACGGTTCCGGTGTCGAGCGGCGTGCTCACCGGGTTCCTCCGCGCAGCTCGAGCGTGCAGCACTTGATGCCGCCGCCGCCGAGGAGCAGTTCGGACAGGTCCAGGAGAACCGGGGTGTACCCGCGTTCGCGGAGCTGCGCTTCGAACCCGGTCGCCCGCGGCGAGATGATCACGTTGCGTCCGTCGCTGGCGGAATTCAGCCCGAACACGGCGCCGTCGGCATCCGAGACCTGGATGGCGTCGGGGTAACGTTCGCGCAGGACGCCCTGGCTGCGCTCGTCGAAGGCGCTCGGGAGGTACGCGATGTTCGCGCGCTCCACACCACCGGCCGCTGAGCCTGTCGAGGGGCCCTGGACCGGGTCGAGGACGGAGATCGCGGTGTCGAGGTGGTAGAACCGCGGGTCGGTCAGGGTGAGCGAGACGACCTCGCGGCCGAAGACATCCCCGACCTCGCGGTGGCTGTCGCCGGTGGAGCGGAACCCGGTGCCGGCGAGGATGGTGTCACCCACGAGGAGGAAGTCGCCCTCGCCCTCGTTGACCTCGGCCGGGTCTACGACCTCGAAGCCGTTCTCGCCGAACCACCGCATGAACGCCGGGCCCTCCGGCCCGCGCTCGGCGAAGCGGAACTTCGCACCGTACGCGATGCCGTCGATCACGAAACCGCCGTTGGCGGTGTACACCATGTCGGGGAGGCCCTCGAGGGGGTCGATGAGCTCGACGTCGTGGCCGAGGGCGCGGTACGTTTCGTACAGGCTCTGCCACTGCTGGATGGCGCGCGCCGTGTCGGTGGGCCGCGTGGGCTCCATCCACGGGTTGATGCTGTAGCTGACGGTGAAGTGCTCGGGGCGGCACATGAGGTACCGCCGGTGCTGCTGGATGGGGTCGGTGCTCGCAGCTGGAGCGATGGATTCGTGCGCGGACATACGGCTCCTCGGATGAAGGTCGGCGGACGCTGTCCACAGGCCCGGTGGAGCTGGGGAAGCCGACGATCCGGACACGCCGCGACCATTGTGCCACGCGGCATCCGGCAAAGACGAGAGGATGCCTCCCCCCAGCGAGAAACAACACTCCGGGCGAGACGGCACGCGCCGCGCCGTTTCTCGTCCGGAATGCCGTTTCTCGCGGTGGGGGCCGCCGGGGCGCGGGTCAGTCGGCGAGGACGACCACCTTGCCGATGGTGTGCCCGGCGTCCACCGAGGCCAGGGCGGCGCGCGCCTCCGACATCGGCCAGGTCGCCTCGATCTCCGGGGTCAGGCGGCCCGCGGCGGCCAGCTCGAGCAGGTCGGCGGTGACGGCGGGCTTGGTCACGGCGGCGATCGGGCGGAAACGTCCCCGCACGACGAGGGTTCGCAGCATCCGCGGAATCGGGCTGAGGATGCCGCTGCTTCCTCCCACCACCGCGACCGTGCCGCGTGGGCGCAGGAGATCGCGGAGGGTCCGCAGCGGCGGCTCGCCGGCGATGTCGATGATCGCGTCGAAGGACGCCGGCGGGAGCTCGTTGAGCGGGGTGCGGCGGTAGTCGAACGTGCGCGTCGCGCCCAGCCCGCGGAGGGTCTCCTCGGCCCTCGCCCCGCACGTCGCCCACACCTCGGCGCCGCGCCCGGCGGCCAGCTGCACCGTAAAGGTTCCGACTCCCCCGCCGGCGCCGACGACGAGCACGCGGTGGCCGGAGGCGACGCGGCAGGCGTCGAGTGCGGCGACGGCGGTGTTCCCCGCGATCGGCAGCGCCGCTGCGACCGTCACGTCGACCGACGGCGGACGGCGAGTGAGGCGAGAGACACGGGCCACGGCGAAGTCGGCGAGCGTTTCGCTGCCGGCGCCCACGACGCTGTCGCCGACGGCGAAGCCCTCGACGCCCGGGCCGAGCGCGAGGACGGTGCCCGCCACGTCCATACCGCGTCCGCGGATGCGAGGGCGGCGGAGCCCCGCGAACAGCCGGATCAGCGGCGGGTCGCCGCGCATCATCCGCACGTCGCCCGAGTTGAGCGACACCGCCTCGACGCGCAGCAGCACCTCGCCGCGTCCGGGACGCGGAAGCTCGGCGGTCTCGGCGGCGACGGCGTCGGCCGAGCCGTAGGCGTGCTGGCGCCACACGGTCCGGGTGCGGGGCAGGGTTCCGGCAGCATCCATGGCTTCATTCCTCGGGGTAGGAGAACACGTCGTCCAGCGGAACACCGAAGACGCGGGAGATCTGGAAGGCGAGCTCGAGCGTGGGCGAGTAGCGCCCCTGCTCGATCGCGATGAGGGTCTGGCGGGTGACGCCGACGCGGCGGGCGAGTTCGGCCTGTGTCATGTCGCCGTGGGCGGCGCGGAGGGCGCGGATCTCGTTGGTGACACGGGTGGGCTTGACCATCAGACCAGCCCGCGCCGGTACGCGATGACCCGCGCGATGCCGCCCACGAAGGCCGAGAGCGCAAAGCCGAAGAAGAGGGTGTTGGCGGTCCAGAACCCGTCGGCTTCGACCGCGCACAGCACGATCCCACCGAGGCCTGCGATGACCATGAACGCCTGCCCCACGCGGTCGCCCAGGTGCGCGATGTCGCGGTCGCGTTGGTCGGACCGGCCGACCCCGTCGGGGTCGCGCATGCCCGCGAAGATCCCCCACAGGATGCTGACGAGGATCGCTCCGACGATCGAGATGCCGATCGTCCAGAGCATGATCGGCGCCCAGTCGACCTCGGTCAGCGGGCCGCCGTCGGCCTGCTGCAGCACGAGGACGACGTAGACGGTCAGAGACACGATCGTCACCACCAGGCTCGACCACGTGTTGCGCTCTTGGTAGACCATGTCATCCTCCGATGTACAGAATTCTTTACATCGGAAGCATGCCACGCGCGCATTCCCATGTCAAGAATTCTTTACACCCTCGTTCCCGCGCCTCTTCGCCCCCCCCCGCGAGAAACGACGTTCCGGACGAGACGGCACGCGTCGCGCCGTTTCTCGTCCGGATCGTCGTTTTTCGCCGGGCCTGCGGGGGGCCGGCAGGAGCGGGCGGGCGGGAGGGGGCGGGCGGGAGGGGGGCGGGAGGGTCAGATGATGGCGGCAGTCCAGGGGTCGGGGGTGCCGTACCGGTGCGCGGTGATGCTGATCGACTGCTCGTGGAGGAACGGCAGCAGCTCGATCCGGCCGGCCGTGGTGACCTCGTCGGTGTAGACCGCCAGGTCGGGGTCGCCGTCGACGGCGTGCGCCAGCGCGCGGTGAAGCGCCGCGACGGAGCCGGCCGCGCCGACCAGCCGCACCCGCGGGGCGCGCGGCGGGGATGCTCCATCCTCGGCCGGCACGCTGGCCCCACCCCCGGCCACCATCCGCTGGATCCACTCCTCGTCGGTCTCGACCGACACGGGCACGCCAAGCTCGCCGAGCGAGCGGCGCACCTCGGCGGAAAGGCCCACCGGGGCGCTGAGGGTGAACCCGGCCCCGGCGCGCACACCGGCCAGAACCACCCGCAGCACGGCCTGCCACGGCGCATCCGCCGTCGCCCGCACCGCGACATCCACCGGCCGATAACGCAGGAGGTTGCGTTCGATGCCCAGGTGCGACACGTCCTTGACCCGCCCGAAGTCGCGGTCCCACGCGATCGCGTCCGAGAGGGCGCCGCGGCGCAGCCACTCGAACGCCTCGTAGTCCAGCGACGACTGAGCCGCCTCGATGACCCCGGTGATGCGGGAATCGAGACCCCGCAGATGCAGCGTGGAGGACGGCGGCGCGCCCGCGGTGCCGCGCCACGAGCCGAGCCCCACGAGGTAGTTCGGGCCGCCGGCCTTCGCGCCCGGTCCCACCGACGAGCGCTTCCAGCCGCCGAAGGGCTGCCGCTGCACGATCGCGCCCGTGATGCTCCGATTGACGTAGAGGTTGCCCGCCTGCACGCGGTCGAGCCACAGCGCCAGGTCGTCGGGATTCTGCGTATACAGGCCGGCGGTCAGACCGAACTCGACGGCGTTCTGGAACTCGAGCGCCTGCGCGAGCGAGTTCGCGTGCATGACCCCGAGGACGGGGCCGAAGAACTCCTCGCGGTGGAACCGCGAACCGGGGGCGACGCCGGTTCGGATGCCCGGCGTCCAGTAGCGCCCGGCCTCGTCAGGGCCGAAGTCGAGTTCTCGCGGCTGGATGAGCCACCGCTCGCCCTCGCCGAGGGTCGTGAGCGCCCACTGCAGCGTGCCGCGCGGCTCCTCGATGACCGGGCCCACCTCGCTCAGTGGGTCGGAGGCGGGGCCCACGCGGAGCGACGTCGTGGCGTCCACCAGCTGCTGCGCGAAACGGCGCGAACGGGCGACGGGTCCGACGAGGATCGCGAGCGATGCCGCCGAGCACTTCTGCCCGGCGTGCCCGAAGGCGCTGCGGACAAGATCGGATGCGGCCAGGTCGAGGTCGGCGGAAGGCATCACGACGACGGCGTTCTTCCCGCTCGTCTCGGCGAGGAGCGGGAGGTCGGGCCGCCACGAACGGAACAGCTGCGCGGTCTCCCACGATCCCGTCAGCACGACGCGTTCCACGGCGGGGTGCTCGATGAGCGTCCGGCCGAGGGCGTCTTCGTCGAGGTCGACGAGCGCGAGCACATCGCGGGGAACGCCCGCATCCCACAGCGCCTCGGCCACCACGGCGGCGCACCGCCGGGCCTGCGGCGCGGGCTTGAGCACGACCCCGCTGCCGGCGGCGAGTGCGGCGAGCACTCCCCCGGCCGCGATGGCGACGGGGAAGTTCCACGGGGGCGCGACCACGGTCACCCGGGCCGGGGTGAACACCGCTCCCGCGACGCGGTCGAGTTCCCGAGCGGTCGCCGCGTAGTAGTTCGCGAAGTCGATCGCCTCGCTCACCTCGATGTCAGCCTCGGCGAACACCTTGCCCGTCTCGGATGCGGCGACCTCGATGAGCGTTCCCCGACGCGCGGCGAGCACGCGGGCGGCACGGGCGAGAACCTCGCCCCGTTCTGCCGCGGGGCGCGCGCTCCATGCCGCCGCCGCATCCCGCACGCCCTCGATGACGGCGTCCAGTCCTCCGGCGTCGTCCACCCGCGCAGCCTGCACCGCGGCGTCACCGGCGGTCGAGCCGGCGACACGGGCGAGGATCGCCGCCGCCCATTCGCGGTTGGCCGGAAGCGCGGGATCGGAGTCGGCCGCGTTCCGGAATCCCGGAGCGCCCACCGCATCGGCCGTGCCCTCGCGCTCGGAGAACACCGCCGTCTCGACGAACGCCTCCCCGCCGAACAGCACCTGCGCGGGGCCGGTGTCGGCCGAGCGCGCGATCCCGAGGACGGCCTGCGTGAGACCTTCCTCGGCGGCGGGCGGGTCGCGGAGGATGCGGGGCGCATCCAGGTCGGGATCGGACTGGCGCTCCTGTTCGCGGTTCGAGCCGAGCGGCAGGCGCGGGTCGATGGCGCGCTCGAGAGAGGCGACGTACCGGTCGCGTTCCCGCGAGAGCAGCTCGGGATCCTCGGCGAGGTCGAACGCGGCGGAGAGGAAGTTCTCGCCGGACGCGTTCTCCTCCAACCGGCGCACGAGGTAGCTGATCGCCACGTCGAACTCGTCGGGGCGGACGACCGGCACGTACAGGAGCACGCGCCCGACTTCGCGCGCAACGGCGGCGACCTGACTCTGCGCCATGCCGAGGAGCATCTCGAACTCCACCGCGTCGCGGACGCCCCGCTCCCCGGCGAGCAGCCACGCGTGCGCGATGTCGAACAGGTTGTGCCCGGCGACGCCCACGCGCACGGCTGCGACCGACTCGGGCCGGAGGGCCTCGTCGAGGCAGCGCAGGTAGTTCGCGTCGGTGTCGAGCTTGCTGTCGTAGGTGGCCAGCGCCCACCCGTGGATGACCGCATCCACTCGCTCCATCGCGAGGTTGGCGCCCTTGACGAGGCGGATCTTGATGCCGGCTCCGCCCCCGGCGACGCGCTGCCGCGCCCAGGCGGTGAGCTGGCGGAGCGCGGGGAGCGCGTCGGGGAGGTAGGCCTGCAGCACGATGCCCGCGTCCAGGCTCGTCAGGCGCGGGTCTTCGAGCAGGCGCGTGAACACGGCGATGGTCAGGTCGAGGTCGCGGTACTCCTCCATGTCGAGGTTGACGAAGGTGCCGTCCGCGGCCGCGCTGAGGTAGAGCGGCAGGAGGCGCTCGGCGATACGGTCGACCATGTCGTCGAAGGCCCACAGCGACAGATGCGACGCGATCGCCGACACCTTGACCGACACGTAGTCGACGTCGGGGCGTCGGATGAGGTCGTGGATGCCGTCGAGCCGGCGCTTCGCCTCCTCCTCGCCGAGCACGGCTTCGCCGAGGAGATTGAGGTTGAGCCGCGCCCCCCTCTCGCGCAGCTTCGCCAGGGCGGGCCCGAGCTTGTCGGGTCGCGCGTCGACGACGAGGTGGCCGACCATGTCGCGCAGGGCCCGTCGCGCGATCGGCACGACGGGCGCCGGCAGCGCCGGGGCGATGATCCCGCCCAGGTGCACGGCCCCGCGCAGGTACCAGGGCAGGAAGTCGGGGACGAGCGGAGCGATGCGATGCAACTGGGATGCGG
Organism: Microbacterium sp. Z6_144; assembly: GCF_057197625.1. Lineage (NCBI taxonomy): Bacteria > Bacillati > Actinomycetota > Actinomycetes > Micrococcales > Microbacteriaceae > Microbacterium > Microbacterium sp. Z6_144. Next base: position 222,836 of record NZ_JBXVPT010000001.1, on the reverse strand, counting down.
CGGCCGCGAGGCTCTCCGGCCGCATGACGCCATCGATGAACCCGACCGTGAACGGCAGCCCCTGCGGGTCGCGGAGCACACCCGCCAGCCGTGCGGCCGACGGATCGACCGGCTCGGCGGCCGCCTCGGCGACCCAGCGCTGGGCGAGCTCGACCGCGCGATCCGCGAGATCCGGAGGCAGCGCGGGCGCAGTCGTGCTCATGCCGATCAGCCTAGGCGCGGTCTCTCGCGCATCCCCGGATTCGGGCGCCGTGGCCGCATTCGGATGCTCGCCGCCATCCGAATCCGCGGTGTCCGATCACACGTCCCAGACGCTGGGTGCCGGGCGCCGTGTGGAGGGGAGAGCCGACCCTGCAGCCCAGTCGTGCACCCACGGCTCGACATCCGGGAGGCCGTCCGGCTGACCCATGGCGGCGAACAGCTCGTCGTGTGCGACCGTTCCGCCCTCGCGCTTGAGCATGCGCGCACGGATGATCGCGCGGGCGTAGATCTCGCCGCGGACCACCGCGCGGTGCTCGAGGTACAGCGCACGGTCGTCGTGCCCGAGGAGGCGGGTCTCCAGCTCGAACCGCTGCCACAGATTCAGCGACTTGCGGAACGTCACCGTCTCGCTGGACACCACCGGATACCAGCCCTGCTCGCGCATCTTGTCGGAGATGCCGGTGCGAACCATCAGGTCCCACCGGCCGAGGTCGAACAGCGACAGGTACCGGCCGTTGTTCATGTGGCGCAACAGGTCGATGTCGGTGGGCAGCGTCGTGAGGCGGATGCGGCCGACCTCGGTCAGGCCGAGGCGTCCGCCGGGACGGCGGGCGCGACGGCGGGCTCGGGCGAGGACGAGGAGGGTGCGCCAGAGGAGATTCACGATCCGCGATCGTAGCCGCCGGGCGCCAGGATGCCGCATCCGTTGGGCAGCTTCACAGCCCGCACCGACCTCGGCCGCCCCGAGGCTTCACCCGGCACAGGTCAGGCGACCGCGACGTCCAGCTGCACGACGGCCCAGGACAGCCGCGGGAGCGTCGCGCGCAGCACGCCGTCCTCGAGCCCGACGGAGCGCAGGGGCACGAGGCCCACCGAGTCCGGGGCATCCTGCGTGTTGGCGGTGTGCCGGTCGCCGCCCTCGGGGAGGGTCAGCACCTCCGCGTCGCGCACGCCGGTGACACCGAGTCCGCGCAGCTCCAGTGTCACCGCGGCGTCCTCGTCCATCGACCGGTTCGCGAGGAACAGCGCCACGCGACCGGACTCCTCGTCCCACGTGGCCGCCGCGTCCACCGCATCCACGTCTCCGAACTTCGCCGTCGCGACCTGCGTCGACTCGACGGCCAGGCGCAGGATGCGTCCGCGGGCGAGTTGCGCGATCCGCGCGAACGGCCAGAAGATCGTCTGCCGCCACGCGGGGCCGTTCTCCTCCGAGCGGATGGGCGCGATGACGTTGACCAGCTGCGCCTGGTTGGCGATGCGCACGCGGTCGCCGTGGCGCAGCAGGCTGTGCAGGAAGGTGCCGACCACGACCGCGTCGGTGACGGAGTACGTGTCTTCGATGAGACGCGGATGCTCCCGCCACTGCCGAGCGACCAGGTGCGGCTGATCCTCGCTCTGCAGCCCCTCCTGGTACCAGACGTTCCATTCGTCGAAGGAGATGTTCACCTGCTTGCGGTGCTTGCCGGCGGCCTTGACCGCGTCGATGGTGGACACCACGCCCTCGATGAAGGCGTCCATGTCGACGGCTTCGGCCAGGAAGGAGGCGGAGTCCTCGTCGCGCTCCTGGTAGTACGCGTGCATCGAGATGTAATCCACCTCCTCGTACGCGTGGGTGAGCACGGTGTGCTCCCATGAGCCGAAGGTCGGCATCTGCCGGTTCGACGAGCCGACGGCCACCAGTTCCAGGTCGGGGTCGACGAACCGCATCGCCTTCGCCGTCTCCTGCGCGAGCCGGCCGTATTCGTGCGCGGTCTTGTGGCCGATCTGCCACGGTCCGTCCAGCTCGTTCCCGAGGCACCACAGGCGGATGTCGAAGGGTTCGGATGCTCCGTTGCGCCGACGGAGGTCCGACCAGTACGTGCCGCCGGGGTGGTTGGCGTACTCCACGAGCGCCCGGGCCTCCTCGACCCCCCGGGTGCCGAGGTTGACCGCCTCCATCACCTCGACGTTCGCCTCCTTCGCCCAGTCGACGAACTCGTGCAGGCCGAACGCGTTGGTCTCGACGGTGTGCCACGCACCGTCCAGCCGCCGGGGGCGGTCGGCGACGGGACCCACGCCGTCCTCCCACAGGTACCCCGACACGAAGTTGCCCCCCGGATAGCGCACCACCGTGGGACCCATCTCCTTCACGAGCGCCAGCACGTCGCGGCGGAATCCGCGCTCATCCGCTTCGGGATGCCCCGGCTCGAAGATGCCCGTGTACACGCAGCGGCCCATGTGCTCGACGAACGAGCCGAAGAGGCGCCGGGGTACGTCGGCCACGGTGAAGTCGCGGTCGATGACGATGCGGGTGCGGGGCATGGTTCTCCTGTGCGGTGAGCGGAAAGATCTGTGCGGTGAGGGGAAAAAGGGGTCAGGTGCCGCCGAAGCCGGTCGTCGCGACGCCGCGGACGATCTGCTTCTGGAAGATCAGGAACAGGACGATCAGGGGCAGCGAGGCCAGCACCGCCTGCGCCATGATCTGGGCGTACTGCACGCCGTACGCGCTGATCACGGTCTGCAGACCCACGGGGAGGGTCATGAGGTTGGTGTCGTTGATGATGAGGAACGGCCACAGGAAGTTGTTCCACGCCGTGATGAACACGAAGATCGCGACGGCGGCGAGGATGCCGCGGGACAGCGGCAGCACCACCGACCAGAACACCCGGAGCCGCCCCGCGCCGTCGACGCGGGCGGCGTCCTCGAGCTCGATGGGCACCTGGTCGAAGAACTTCTTCAGGATGAAGACCATCGCCGGTGCGACCACCTGCGGGAGGATCAACCCGAGGGGCGTGTCGACGAGGTTGAAGGCGAGCATCTCGTAGAAGAGCGGGATGATCAGCACCTGCGGCGGGACCACGATCGAGGCGATCACCACGCCGTAGAGGAAGCTCTTGCCCCGGAACTCGAGGCGGGAGAACGCGTAGGCCGCCAGGGCCGAGATCGCCAGGGTGATCACCGTCACCGCCGCGGAGGTCCACAGGCTGTTGAACGCCCACACGTAGACGTTCCCCTGCGCGAGGATCGCCTCGTACGCGGCGGTGGTCGGTCCGGACGGGCCGATCCAGCTGCCGCCGGACGCCGCATCCGTCTCCGTCATGAACGAGGTGGCCGCCGCCCACAGGAAGGGCAGGAGCCAGCCGATCGCCATGAGGACGAGCGCGATCGAGGCGAGCACGTTGAGGGGCCCGAACCGGGTCCGGCCGGGCGGCCGGGGCCGACGGGGCTCGGTGCCCGCACCCTCCGGAGTGGCGAGAGGGGTTCTGACCTGAGCGGTGGTGGTCATGACTGCTCCCCTCGGCGGCGCAGGGCGAAGGCCTGGATGACTCCGATGATGACGATGATCGCGAAGAAGACGTAGGAGATGGCGGCGGAGTACCCGAAGCGGTAACCCACGAAGCCCGCCTCGTAGATGTACTGCACGATCGAGCGCGTGGTGTCGCTCGCGATGCCACCGAGCATCTGGTACGCCTGGTCGAACAGCTTCAGCGACGCCAGGATCTGCAGGATGACGATGAGCACCGTCACCTGCCCGAGCTGCGGGAGGGTGATCGACCACAGCTGCCGCCAGGGCCCGGCGCCGTCGAGGGCTGCCGCCTCGTACTGCTGGGCGGGGATGTTCTGCAGGGCGGCGAGGTACAGCAGGAAGTTGAAGCCGACGGTCCACCACACCGTGGCGATGACGATGCCGTACATGTTGGTGTCGGGATTCTGCAGCCAGGCCAGGGGTTCGAGGCCGAACCACGCGAGCACCCTGTTCGCGGCGCCGATCTGCGGGTTGAAGATCCACACCCAGATCTGCGAGATCACCGTCGAGGCCAGCAGGAACGGCATGAAGAACGACAACCGCCACAGCCACTGCCCCGGAAGGCCATGGTGCACCAGCAGCGCCATCACGAGCGCGAGCAGCACGAGCGGCACCGTGGACAGGACCGTGAACCAGGCCGTGTTCCCGAGAGAGCGCCACATGACCGGGTCGGTCAGCGCCTCGGCGTAGTTGGCGAAACCGACGAAGGCGCCGCCCGCGCCCGTGAGCGACTGATCGGTGAAGCTGAGGTAGAGACCGTGCAGCAGCGGCCACACCAGGAAGAGGGCGAAGGCGACGAGGAACGGCGCGAGGAACCCCCACGCCACCGCCTGTCCGCGGCGCTCGCCGGCGTGCTTGCCCGTGCCCGCGCTCGCGCCTCCGGTCACGACGGTGGTGGTCGACGTGGCCGGTGCTGTCGCGGTCATGCTGTGCCCCCCTGCGGATTGGCCGGGTTCGGCGTTCTCAGCTGCGTGTCGAGGCGGGAACGGAAGCGGTCGATCGCCGCGGACGGGTCGTCGCCGCTCAGCAGCACGTTCTGCACGGCCGAGCCGAACTCGGCCTGGAACCGGGAGCCGGAGCCGGTGAACCAGGCCGGCGGGTCGTAGCGGACGTACTCCGCGGCCTCGGCGTAGTGGGCCTGTGGGAGAAGGTCGGCGTACTCCGGGGCCTCGATGACGGGAAGGTAGGCCGGAATATGGCCGGCGCCGGCCCAGTCGGACGAGCCCGTCAGGATGTCGGCGACGAACCGGTAGACGAGGTCTCGGGTCTGCGGGTCGGGCGCGCTCTGGTGGGGCAGGGTGAACGCGTGCGAGTCGGCGTAGACGCTCGGTGTGCCGAACAGCGTCGGGATGACCGTGGCATCCAGAGGCAGGTCCTGCTCCTGGAGCGAACGCAGCTCCCACACGCCCGTGAGGAAGAGGCCGCTTCGCCCGGTGGCGAACTCGGCGATGGCCGACTGGTAGTCGTTCTCCCGGGCGGCGATCTCTCCGTCGAGGAGCTGCTGCATGAAGGTCAGCGAGGCGATCGCCGCGTCATCCTCCATCCCGGCACTCCCGCCCTCGGGAAGCTCGATCTCCAGTCCGTGCTGGGTGTAGAGCGTGTAGAAGAGCCGCCACATCTGCGGCCCGTCGCCCAGGTACCCGTAGGAGAGGCCGTGGCCTTCGGATTCCGCGGCCACCGCGCGTCCGAGTTCGAGGAACTCCTCCGGGGACGACACCGGACGCAGTCGTCCCTGACTGTCGAGCACCCCCGCCCGCTCGCAGATCTCCGTGTTGTACATCAGGACGAAGGGGTGGGAATCCAGCGCGACGCTGTACAGCCGGTCGCCCATGAACCCCTTCTCCCAGATCGCGGTCGAGAAGGTGCTCTCGTCCACGCCGAGTTCGGCGAGCCGGCCGATGTCCCACGAGTCCAGCAGCCCGCCGGGCGCATAGCCGGCGACGCGCGACGCGTGCATGACCGACACGTCGGGCGCCCGCCCGCCCGCCGCAGCCATGGCGAGCTTGGTGTAGTACGGCTCACCCCACGACAGGACGGTCGGGCGAACGGCGTACGTGCTCTGCGCCGCGTTCGCGGCGTCGATGAGGCCGGACATCGTCACGCCGTCCGCTCCGCTGAGCAGGTGCCAGAACTCGAGCGTCCGCGCGCCGGAGCCGGTGACGGCACCCGGGGTGCACGCTGCGAGGGCGGCCGTGCCTGCCAGGGCGGTTGCCATACCGAGGAATTGCCTTCGCGAGAAGGCGGGGGGTGCCGTCATCGCCACTCCTTCGTGACCTGTCCGTGCTGAGGATGACAGCATCCTTACATCGATGTAATGGTCGTGGCAAGAGGAAGTTGGGGCTGTCGGCCCTACTCCGGCGCCGGCGTCGTGCGGCCGGTCGAGCTCTCCCGCTCGACGACGCGATGCGGGACCGTCACGGCGTGCACAGGGTCGCCCGGGCGCTCGATGCGCTGAGCGAGAAGCCGCAGCGTCTCCTCCGCGAAGATGCGCCGATCGAAACTCACGGTCGTCAGCGACGGTGTCGTGAACCGCGCCATCTCGACATCGTCGAATCCGGCGATCATCACGTCCTCGGGTACGCGCATCCCGACATCCGACAGTTCACGGGCCGCCCCGACCGCGAGCGAGTCGGTGAAGGCGACCACGGCGTCGAAGGCCACCCCGCGGCCGAGGAGCTCCCGCATGGCGATCGCCCCGCCGCCCATGCTCCACGGCAGCACATTGACCTCGAGCGCGGGGTCGCGGGTGACCCCGGCCTCGGCGAGCGCGTCGCGGAACCCGGCAAGGCGCAGGCGACTGGTCGCCGTGGCGTTCCCGCCGCGATCGTCGCCGCCGATGGCCGCGACCGAACGCGCACCTCGAGCGATCAGCGAGAGCGTCACATCCTTGGCCGCCTGCCGGCTGTCGATGAGGACGTGGTCCGTGCGGTGGTGCTCGACCTCGCCGATCAGCACCACCGGCGGGAGGTCGTCGGACCGGTCGATGACGCTGTCTTCGAGACGGATGGGGTTGAGGATGAGACCGTCCACGAGGTGCGCGCGGGCGCGCGAGAGGAGGTCGCGCTCGCGCTGGGGGCGCGCGGCCGTCTCCTCGACGTGCACTGCGAAGCCCCGCTCGTGCGCGGCCTCGACGAGGTAGTGCAGGAGGTCGGCGGAGAAGGCGGTGGCAAGATCCGGGAGGGCGACGGCGATGACCCCCGAGCGGCCGCTGCGCAGCCCCCGCGCGCTGAGGTTGGGAACGAAATCCAGCGCGCTCATGGCCTGCTCGACGCGCGCACGCGTCTCCGGGCGGACGTGCACCGTCCCGGTCAGCACGTTGGATACGGTCTTCGGCGACACGCCGGCGAGCACGGCGACGTCTTTGACGGTCGCCCGGGGCGTACGCATCTGCTCAGGATAGGACCGCGACAGCGACGGGATGCTGCGCACACACGGCCCCCCGTTCACCTCTATGCTGACGCCGTGGACTCGGGGGAGCCTCAGGGCGAGGGCGGCACGTCGCCGTCCTCCGCGCCGGTCGGCCGGTTCCGGTGGGTGCACGCGGCCGCCGACCGCGTGCCCACCCGATGGTTCGGCGGGATGGGGGTGGCGGCGTTCCTCACCGCGAGCGCCGCGTTCGGTGGCCTGGCGACGGTGGCGGCCGAGCCGATCGCCGAGCTCTCCGCCGGGGACGAGCACGTCAACGACCAGCTCGCCATCACCGTGCAGCGGGCGGTGCTCATCGATGACCTCCCTGAGGCCGGCGTCGACGTCGAACTGTGGGAGCGGGTCCTCGTCGTGGTGGTCTCCGTGGAGAATCGCTGGACCGAGCCGCTCGCCACCGCAGGTGACGCCAGCGTGTCGCAGGCCCTGCGCATCCCGGAGCTCGGCGAGCGTGCACCGGACGCGGTCGTCCGCTTCGACGACACCACGCAGTCGCCCTGGCTGCAGCCGGACGTGCCGGCCGAGCTCGCCGTCGTCTGGACGGTCTCGGCGGGCCGTGTTGCGGAGGGGGACGAGCTCCTGCTGGACCTCCGCGACGCGAGCTTGCACACCGGCTCGTTCGTCACGGCCGGTCAGTCGTGGATCGATCCGGTCCTGGCCGCGCGCGTATCCGTCCCGGTGACCGACGTCGGCGCCGGCTCATCGGCGGGAGACGGGGAATGAAGCCGTGGCTCGCGTGGGCGATCGGCGTGGCCCTGCTCGCGGCGGCCTGGATCATCACGCTGGTGACACCGCCGGACGACGCGGCCGAAGCCCCCTTCCCCGTCGTGGCGACGATCGGCGAGGAAGTCGCCGCTCGCACGCTCGACGCGACGATCACCCAGGCGCGCGTCGCCGATGGCGTCACGGCAGGCGGGTGGCAGGCGGAGGGGACGTGGCTCGTCGTGGATCTGGAGATCGCCGCGCGCATCGACGAGCAGGGCGCGCGCCTGGGCGGTGCCACGCTCACCATCGACGACCGCACCTTCCGCGCCAGCGAGCGTCCGCCGTCGCTGTTCCAGTCCCCCCTGTCGGTCGGCATCCCCCTCTCCGGCAGCCTCGCGTTCGAGCTGCCCGCGGATGCCGCGGACGAGGTGGCGGTCCTGCGTCTGTCGGAGGATTCGGAAACGCGGCTCGATGCCCTCATCGAGGTGACCCTGGACCTGGCCTCTCTCGAGCACGTTCCCGGCGCCGACCTGCTCCCGACGGGGTGGGCGCGGTCATGACCTCCTCCTGGCTGCGCCGCAATGCGCTGGCCCTGACAGCGGCCGCTGTCCTCGTCCCCGCCAGCGTCCTCGTCATCGGCGGCAACGAGTGGTGGGGGTATTACTCCGGCCGCGAGGTGTTCCCCGTCACGGTCGAATCCGGCGAGACCGCCGACTTCGCCGGAGCGGTCTACGGGCCCGCACTGGTCTCCGAGGTGGCGGACGAGCCGGACTGGGAGCTGCCTCCGGGGGTGAAGGTCCTGGCCGCCGAGGTTCCGGTGCGACCCGGCGGGGAGCCCGCGCGCTGCGGCATGCCCACGCTGCGCGAGTTGTCCGGCGACGGCCGCCGCTGGCGAGAGGCGACGCGCACCGTTGATCTGCCGGACGATGACGGTGCACGGTGGTCATGCGACCCCGAGCGGACCGGCTCCTACACCGTCACCGTTCCGTTCCTCGTGCCCGACGACGTCTCCGGCCGTCTCGGCCTCGACTTCACGGTCGTGGACGAGCTCCCGCGCTTCCTGCGACTCGTCGTCGACGTGCCCTGACGACACCACCGGCGCGCCGATCAGAGCGCCGACCGTGGCGTCGTAGGCGCTGGCGACCAGGACCGCGCGCAGCGGCTCGATGACCAGCGGCACCGCGAGGAGGACGAGGGTGTCGGCCACGATCCAGAACGAGTAGAAGTCGTGCGGGCCCAGCGCGCGCGTGATCCCCAGCGTCAGGAGCTGCTCGCCCAACAGGAGGACGGTGTACAGCAGGACGTACCCGCCGACGAGGATCGGCCCTCCCCGCCACATCAGCACGAGCGCCCGCCAGATCGGCTGGAACCGCGAACCCAGGCCGGAGCCGATGTCGGCCAGTCGCCGGCGAAGGCGCTGCGGCAGGCTCGTGTACCGCCCGCGCACCTTCTCCACCACGGGCGCCCGGAAGTCGAGTCCCCGCGGTGACACCGCCTGCCCGTAGACCACTCCCGCGATCGTCAGCCATGCCAACGGCAGGAGCACGATGCCGCCGATCTGTCCGATCAGCCACTCGATCCCGTCCCACGCCCACGCGACCGGGGCCACCGCATCCGCCAGCCACCCGCGGATGTCGGCGAGCCACGCCATCGCCTGTCGCGTGTCGATCCATCCGGTCACCCAGCCGATGGCGTCGGACAGGAGGAACAGGGTGAGGAAGACCCACACCGCCTCGAGGTAGACCGCGGCGACCGCGGCCCCCCGCGGGAGGCGGGACGCCCAGCGCTTCCACGCCCATCTCCCCGCGAACGCCAGCACGATGACCGCGAGGGTCCACGGCTCGAACGCCAGTTCGAGCACGGTGCCGCTCGTGTCGATGTCGGCGCCGCCGGCCAGGCGGGTCACGATGATGCGTTCGGACTGCACCTCCAGGGCTCGACTCATATACGCCGTCACGTCCTCCCGCAGGAAACCCCACGCGGCGTAGACGGCGAAGAACGGCAGGATCGACGCCAGCAGAGCGTCGCGGAAGGCGATGCGGCGCGCTGCCCGCTCGGGCGGCACGGGCGCGAGCGCGGCGAGGCGGGCCATCCCGTCGCGCAGCACCAGGAACATGGCGACGAAGCTGATCAGGCGGGCCAGGCTCGCCAGCGGCAGGAGCAGAAAGCCGCCGATCGCGCTGTAGGCGCCGACGAAGCCGGCGACCTCGATCACGAGATAGCGGCCCAGGATGCCGGCGAGGAACCAGGAGATCAGGGCCGGCCAGTGGGCGGCGAGCAGCCGGCCACTCGTCGCCACGACCCTCCGCACGCACTCACAGTAGCGCCCGGCGCACCGGCGTGCGCAGTGTCCGACAGCGTCGAAATCATCGGCACTTCCCCCCGCGGCAACTGATTTCGCCCGCCGCAGTCGCGCGCGTAGAGTCTGGCCATGGATGCCGAAATGCAGACCGACATCGTCGTGCGGCCCGTCCGCGACGTGGATGCCGAAGCCCTCGGACGTGTGCACGCCACGTGCTGGCACGAGACGTACGACCATCTGATCAGCAAGGCCGCGCTGGAGAAGATCTCGCCCAAGCGCATGGCCGAACTCTGGACGCACTGGGCCGTCCAAGGACCGGATTTCACGATGCGCGCCGCGCTGGTCGGGGGCGAGATCGTCGGTTTCGCCGGCTCCGGGCCGGCGCGCGACCGGGATGCGCCGCGCAACCGGGAGCTGTACTTCATCTATCTGCTCGACGCGTGGCACGGCACGGGCATCGGTCAGCAGTTGTTCGACGCCGTCGTGGCCAAGGATGAGCCCCTCTACCTGTGGGTCGCGGAAGACAACCCCCGCGCGCACCGGTTCTACGCCCGCAACGGGTTCGTGCTCGACGGTGCGACGCACACCGAGCCCTTCCTCGGCGAGCAGCTCACCGAAGTCCGATTCATCCGCTGACGTGCTGCAGGTCTGGGCCCTGGAGGGCATCGGGGAGATCACGCCGGGGGTGGACCTCGTGTCGGTGATCGCGGCTGCGGCCGGAGGCGAACTCGTCGACGGCGACATCGTCGTGGTGACGAGCAAGATCGTGTCGAAGGCAGAAGGCCGCTTCGTCGTGGCGGATGACCGCGAGAACGCGATCACCGCCGAGACGGTGCGGCTCGTGGCGGCGCGCACCGCGCCGGACGGACAGGTCACCCGGATCGTGGAGAACCGTCTCGGGATGGTCTCCGCCGCGGCGGGGGTCGATGCCAGCAACACCCCCGCGGGAACGGTGCTGCTGCTGCCGGAGGACCCGGATGCGTCGGCACGCGCACTCGCGGCAGGCCTGCGGGAACGCACCGGCGCTCTCGTGGGCGTTCTCATCTCCGACACCCTCGGCCGCGCGTGGCGCGAGGGGCAGACCGACGCCGCGATCGGGGCGGCCGGGGTCCTCGTGTTCGAAGACCTCCGCGGACACGTCGACGCCGAGGGCCGCCCGCTCGTGGCGACGATGCCGTGCGTCGCCGACGAGCTGGCGTCGGCCGCCGACCTCGTCAAGGGCAAGGCCGCGCGCCTCCCGGTGGCCGTGGTGCGGGGCCGTGGCGACCTCGTCGGCTCCCTCGACCTCCCCGGTGCGCGCTCGATCGTGCGCCCGGCCGAGCGCGACATGTTCCGCCTGGGTGCCGACGAGGCGTACGCCGCCGGATTCGCCGACGGCGCCGCATCCCGCTAGATGCCGGCAGCGCGGAGCACTGCGCCGGAGGCGACGAAGTCGGTCGCCGCGGCGATCTCCGGGGCGAGGTAGCGGTCGGGGCCTGGGCCGGGCACGGTCTCACGCAGTGCCCCGACAACGCGAGCGGTGGCAGGGGCGGCGCCCTCGCCGCGCATCTCGATGCCGCGGGCCGCGGTGAGCACCTCGATCGCGAGCACCGTGGTCAGCCCCTCGATCGCCCGGCGGAGCTTCCGGGCCCCGTTCCATCCCATCGACACGTGGTCCTCCTGCATCGCACTGGTCGGTATCGAGTCGACGGATGCAGGCGCCGCGAGCCGCTTGAGTTCGCTGACGATCCCGGCCTGGGTGTACTGCGCGATCATGTGCCCGCTGTCGACGCCCGGGTTATCAGCGAGGAACGGGGGCAGCCCGTGGCTGCGCGTGCGGTCGAGGAACCGGTCGGTGCGCCGCTCGCTCATGCTCGCGACATCCGCCGCGGCGATCGCCAGGAAGTCGAGCACGTAGCCGATCGGGGCACCGTGGAAGTTCCCGTTGGACTCCACGCGATCATCGAGCGTCACGACGGGATTGTCGATGGCGCTGGCGAGCTCGCGGTCGGCGACGAGCCGCGCGTGGTCGAGGGTGTCGCGTGCTGCGCCGTGCACCTGCGGAGCGCACCGCAGCGAATACGCATCCTGCACGCGGGTGAATCCGGTGGTGCGATGCGCGGCGATGACCGGCGACCCGTCGAGCATCGCGCGCATCACGGCGGCGGAGGCTGCCTGCCCGGGATGAGGGCGGAGCGCGAGGAGGTCGGCGGCGAAGACGCCGTCGGTGCCCGCGAGGCCCTCGACGCTCATCGCCGCCGCGATGTCGGCGGTGTGGAGGAGCGCGTCGAGATCGGAGATCGCGAGCGCCAGCATCCCCAGCATCCCGTCGGTGCCGTTCATGAGCGCGAGGCCCTCCTTCTCCTGGAGCACGAGCGGGGCGATTCCAGCCTCGGCGAGGACGGATGCGGCGTCCCGGCGCGTGCCGGAGGAGTCGTGCACCTCGCCCTCGCCGATGGCGGCCAGGGCGCAATGCGCGAGCGGCGCCAGGTCTCCGGAGCATCCGAGCGAGCCGTACTCGCCGATGATCGGGGTGATCCCGGCGTTCAGCATCGCGGCGTACGTCTCCGCGACGATCGGGCGCACTCCGGTACGGCCGGTGGCCACGGTCGCCAGCCGCAGGAGCATCGTGCCGCGGACGACCTCCCGCTCGACCTCGGGACCGGCGCTGGCGGCGTGGCTGCGCACCAGGGAACGCTGCAGCTGCCGGCGGTCTTCGGCGGGGATGTGGCTGGTGGCCAGGGCGCCGAACCCGGTCGAGACGCCGTAGTGCGGCAGCGGGTGGCCGGCGAGACGCTCGATGACGGCGCGGGTGTGCCCCATCCGGCCCCGCGCGTCGGGGTCGAGGCGCACCGGCGCCGCGTCGCGCGCCACGGCCACGACATCGGCGATGCGGAGGGCACCCGCGCCCACGGAGACATCCGGCATGCCCTCAGTGAAGCCGCACGATCGCGGCGGCGCATCGGCTGCCGGCGGTATTATGTCTGAAATCTCAGACACGGAGGAGGGTCGTGGCGCACGTGCCGGCCGCCCGCAGCGCACTGCGGATGCTGCGCCTCCTCGCCGAGCGCACCGGCCCGGTGCCCGCATCCATCCTCGCGCGGGAGCTCGGCATCCCGCGCTCCTCGCTCTACCAGCTGGCGCGGGCGATGATGGATGAAGGGTTCCTCGTGCACTACCCCGAGGAGCGGGCCTACGGCCTCTCCGCTCTGGTGGCGGAGATCGGCGCCGGATCGCTGCAGACCGACCGGCTCCGGCGAATGGCGCACCCGCTGCTGGAGCGGCTGGTCGGTGCCGCGGCTGTGCCCGTCGTCGGGCACCTCGCGGTGCTGACCGGCGCGGAGGTGACCTACGTCGACCGCGTTTCCGCACCCCGCGCGCCGACGACGGTGTCGAACGTCGGCGTCCGCCTCCCGGCGCACCTGACGGCGACCGGCCGCGCCGCGCTCGCGGTGCTGTCGACCGACCAGGTGCGCGCGCTGTACCCGCACCGCCAGGCGCTGTACCGCCCCGTCGGGCCCGGGCCATCCACCCTCGGGGATCTCGACGGGCTGCTGCGCGCCGCTCGTCAGCGCGGCTGGGCCGACGAGGACGGCGACATCACCGCCGGGTACGCCTCGGTCGCGGCCGCCGCGGTGGACCGCAACGGCTACCCCGTCGCATCCGTCGGTGTCACCTTCCGCAGCCTCGCGGACGGGGATGCCGTGGCCCTCCTGGGCGCCGCCGCGCGGCAGGCCGCCGCCGCTCTCACCGCCCGCCTCGCCGGCCACTGACGCGCGCGGAGCCTGGCCGTGAGGTCGGACGATCGCGCCGATGTCGGAGCCTCTGGGGTGGATCCTCCGACGAGGGCGCGATGTTCCGACGGCGCATCGCGTGACGCCGTGGTCGAGCCGGGCTCAGCGGCCGCGGATGTCGCCGAAGAGGCGAGCGATGGGTGCGAGGATCAGCGGGCGCGCCGCCACCCAGGCCGCCGCGGTGACGGCGATGGAGGCGATGAAGATCCAGAACCCGGTCCAGTTCACCGCATCCTGCGCCGCGTACATGTGGTTGAGGTTGCGGAGGGCACCCGTCGCGAACACCAGCGCCACGTGGGCGATGATGAACAGGACGAAGTAGATCATCACCGGGAAGTGGATGCGGCGCGCCCACTCGAGCGGGTAGATCCGGTTCAGCGTGGTCGCATTCGCCGGCCAGATGCCGCTCATCCGCACTCCGGTGACGATGGCGAGCGGCGCCGCGAGGAACACGGTCGCGAAGTAGGCCAGCTGCTGCAGCGAGTTGTAGTTGACCCATCCGTTCTCGGTGGGCCAGTTCAGCGACACGTACTGCAGGCCCGCCGAGATGGCGTTGGGGAACACCTCCCATGACGTGGGCACGATGCGCATCCACTGCCCCGTGACGAACAGCAGCACGACGAAGATCACGCCATTGGCCACCCACAGGATGTCGAGCGACTGGTGGAACCACAGGGCGAGGCTGATCTTGCGCTTGGAGTCGCCGCGCGGAGACCAGAACACCGCGGGGCGCTTGTCTCGGCGCACCTGCAGGCCCGATCGGATGATGAGAACGATCAGGAACGCGTTGAAGAAGTGCTGCCATCCCAGCCACGCCGGGAACCCTACGGGGGCGCCGGAGGGCAGGTGGTACTCGCCGGGGTAGGCCGCGAGGAATCCGGCACCCCACTCGGTCGACAGCAGCCACCGCACGAGCGCGACAGCCATCCCCGCCGCAACCAGCAACCCGCCGCCGGCCACGATGACCGCGCCCGCCCACTGCACGCGGGTGAAAGGTCCGTACCGCTTCGGCTCCGGCCGCGGGGCGCGCGGCCCGGATGCCGCAGCGCCCGGCCACACCGCCGCAGTGAACGGCAGCGGCGGGCGCGGGCTCGCCGGCTCGACCAGGGCGGCGGTCGAGGGGGCCGGGGTGGGCGCGGAGGCCGAGGGGGGCGGGGTGGGGGCCGAAGCGGACGCGGGTGCAGCCGCATCGGTGGTGAACCGCGCAGGTGCGGGCGCGGGTGCGGACGGCGCGGCGGCGGCAGCGGTGGTGGACATGGACGGCGCGGGCTCGGTGGTGGATGGTACGGGCACGGTCGCGGACGGCGCGGGCGCGGCACCGGTCGACGCCGCGTTCACCACGGTGGAGACGGGAGGCCACGGCTCGCCGCCGGGCTCGCGCGGGAGCCCCCGCCGCACCGTCACACCCGCGGCGGACTCCAGCGCGGCCGCGCCGCGACTCGGGGCGGAATCCGTGCCCTGGGGCGGGATCGTCTCGCCCCGAAGAGCAGAATCCGCTCCAACCCCGACAGCCGGAGCACCCCGAAGCGGCTCCGGCGCAGGCGCCGCGGTAGCCGCGACGGTCGCTGCCGCAGCCGACACGGACGCCGCGGGTGCGGGTGAGGCGGCACCGGCCGCGGGTGCGGGTGAGGCGGCACCGGCCGCAGCGGCGGGCGGCCACGGTTCCCCGCCGGAGACGCGCGGGAGCCCGCGCCGCAGCATCGGCCTCGCCGCCGACGGCCTATCGGGGTGTGGGGCGGACCCGCCCGAACCTGCCGAACCCGCAGGCCCCGCCGACACCGCAGTCCCTTGCGAACCCGGCGAACCCGGAGTACCCGGGGAGCTCGCCGGGACCGGAACCGCAGGCTCACCCACAGGCGCGGCACCGACGGCACCGGTGACACCGGCGACACCCCCGGGCGCGGACTCCCCCGCCGCGGCACCGGTGACATCGGCGGCACCGCCGGGTACGGGGATATCCGCGGGCGGCCACGGCTCGCCGCCGCGGACGCGCGGCAGCCCACGACGAAGGGCGCGGGTCTCACTCACAGGCGGCCTATCCCTTGCGCTGCTCGAGCGCGGCGATCAGCTGCGGCACGACGGTGAAGACGTCGCCCACGACGCCGAAGTCGGCGATGGAGAAGATCGGGGCATCCCCGTCCTTGTTGATCGCGATGATGGTCTTGGCCGTCTGCATCCCCGCGCGGTGCTGGATGGCGCCGGAGATCCCCAGCGCGACGTACAGCTGCGGCGACACCGAGACCCCGGTCTGTCCGACCTGCGCCGAGTACGGGATGTATCCGGCGTCGACGGCGGCGCGGGATGCTCCGACCGCGGCGCCGAGCGCGTCGGCGAGCTGCTCGACCAGGACGAACTTCTCCGCTGATCCCAACCCGCGGCCCCCGGACACGACCTTGACCGCACCGCGCAGCTCCGGGCGGGACGATGTCGCCACGGCAGCCTCGTACCCGTGGACGGATGCGGCGGGCACGCCGGATGCGGGCACCTCCAGCCGTTCGATCAGCGGCTCCGCCACGGCCTCGGCCCTGGCGTCGATCGCGCCCTGCCGTACCGTCACCACGAGCGTGCCGAAGGTGGTGGCCGACTCGGTCGTGTAGGCACCACCGTAGACGGAGTGCTGCGCGAGAACGCCCTGCTCGTCACGGGTCACCCCGACCGCGTCCGCGGCGATCGCGAGCCGCAGGCGGGCGGCCAGCCGGCCGGCGATGTCGCGGCCCTCGATCGAGTTGGCCACGAGCACCGCGTCCGGTTGCATCGCGGTGACGGCCGCGGCGAGGGCGTCCACCACCGGCACCGTCAACTGCGAGGAAGCCGTGTCGAGTTCGGCGACGAGCACCCGCCCGGCGCCGAGGGAGGACGCCTCCTGCGCGGCCGCGTCCCCAGAACCGGGGCCGGTCACGACCACGGCGACGGGGTCGCCGACCGCTGCCGCAGCGCCGAGGAGGCCCGCAGCGGTGGAGACGACCGTGCCGTCGGGGGTGGTCTCGATCAGGACGAGGATCGGGTTCGAAGTCATGTGCGTCTCCTCACGCGAGCCGGTTGGAGATGAGGAACTCGGCCAGCTGCGTGCCCGCGTCACCCTCATCGACGATCTTCATGCCCGCCGCCCGCGCCGGTCGCTCGGCGACGGTCACCAGGATCGACCGGGGCACCGAGAAGTCCTCGGGGTCCACCCCGAGATCCGTCACCGTCACCGTCTCGTACGGTTTCTTCTTCGCCGCCATGATTCCCTTGAAGTTCGGGAAGCGCGCATCCGGGAGGGCCTCGGTGATCGAGATCACCGCCGGAAGAGGCGCTGACACCGACACCGCCCCGGCATCGGAGGCCCGGGTCCCCGACACGGATGCGTCGGCGATCTCGACACCGGTCAACGCCGTCAGTTGCGGCATCCCGAGGTGCTCCGCGAGCATGGCCGGGATCACCCCGCCGGTGCCGTCGGTCGAGAGGTTTCCTGTGATCACCAGATCCGGTTCGGCACGGCGCACCGCCGCCGCGAGCACTTCCGCGGTCAGGGACATGTCCGCGCCCCGCAGCGCGTCATCCGTGACATGCACCGCCGACGTCGCCCCCATCGCGAGACCCTTGCGCACCGTGGTCACCGCCGATGCCGGCGCCATGGTCACGAGGATGACCTCGGTTCCGGCATGCGCGTCGGCGTAGGTCAGCGCGACCTCGAGAGCACGTTCCCCGATCTCGTCCAGGACCGCGTCACTCGGGCCGCGATCGGCCAATCCCGTCTCCAGGTCGAGCTTGCGATCCCCGTACGTGTCGGGAACCTCCTTCACGAGCACCACGATTCTCATCGGTTCCGCTCCTCACGTCGGGTCGAGTCTAGGCGGCGCGCCCCCCGCGCCTTCGGCTCGCCCACCACGGACGGATACCGTGGCGGGGAGGGAGGCGTGATGCCCAGACGATTGCAGATGGACCCCATTGCCGAGGCCAAGCGCCAGTGGCATGCGCACGGGTGGGACGACGCGGCGGACGGGATGACCGCGGTCCTCTCCCTCATCCGCGCGCAGCAGTTGGTGATGGCGCGCATCGACGCGACGCTGCGCCCCCTCGGCCTCACGTTCGCCCGGTTCGAGCTGCTGCGCCTCCTCGCGTTCACGCACGAGGGGCGGATGCCGATGGGAAGCGCCGTGGCCCGGTTGCAGGTGCACGCCACCAGCGTCACCAACACGGTGGAGCGCCTGGCGCGCGACGGGTACGTCGTGCGCGAACCGCACCCCACCGACGGGCGCGCGGCGCTTCTCGTCCTGACCGACACCGGTCGCACCCACGTGGAGGAGGCCACCCGCGCGCTCAACGCGGTGTTCGCCGATCTGGGGTTCTCGGCCGACGACCAGGTCGAACTCGCGCGACTCATCGCGCGGTTCCGCAAGAACTCGGGAGACTTCTCCGACCCGGCGCCGCAGCCCGAGCCCCTCTGATCGGCGTCACCGGCCCGTGAACTCGGGGGCACGCTTCTCGCGGAAGGCCGCCATGCCCTCCTTCTGATCGTGCGTGGAGAACAGCGCCGAGAACGCGGCGCTCTCGTAGCGCAGGCCCTCACTGAGCGTGGTCTCCAGCGCAGCATCCAACGCCGCCTTCGCGGCGTAGAGCGACGGCAGCGACCTCGCCGCGATCGTGCCGGCGACCTCCTCCGCGACCGCGAGGAGGTCCCCCGCCGGGACGACGCGTGAGACGAGCCCCGCCCGCTCCGCCTCCTCCGCGGGCATCCGGCGCCCGGTGAGGACGAGGTCGGCGGCCTTGTAGTACCCGAGTGCGCGGACGAGCCGCTGCGTTCCGCCCATCCCGGGGATCACGCCGAGGCCGATCTCCGGCTGACCGAAGGCGGCCGTGTCGGCGGCGAGGATGACGTCGCACATCAACGCCAGTTCGCATCCACCCCCGAGCGCATAACCGGAGACCGCGGCGATGACGGGCGTGCGCACGTCGGCGAACCGGCGCCAGGCACCGAAGTGGTCATCGAGCACCATGTCGACGGAGGTCTTCCCCTCCATCTCCTTGATGTCGGCGCCGGCGGCGAACGCGCGTTCCGACCCGGTCACCACGATCGCTCCCACGCCGGGGTCGGCGTCGAACGCCTCGGCGGCTGCCACCACGTCCCGCATCGCCTGGGTGTTCAGCGCGTTGAGCGCGTCGGGGCGGTTCAGAGTGATCCATCCGACCCTTCCGCGCTGCTCGGTGAGGATGGTGTCGTAGCTGGTCACATCGGGCTCCTTACGGTGCACTGCCGGACGGATCGAGGGGTTGATCCCGGAGAAATCCTGCCCGGCGCCGTCGCCCTCTGCGAACTCTTTGTAGATTTCCCGCTCATGCTGCCGTCCCCAGGACGCTGCGTCCGACGACGAGGCGCATGATCTCGTTGGTGCCCTCGAGGATCTGATGCACGCGCAGGTCGCGCACGATCTTCTCGATGCCGTACTCGCTGAGATACCCCTACCCACCGTGCAACTGCAGCGCCTCGTTGGCGCGGCTCGCTCCTCGTCGCTGATGGCGACCGGTTCGAGCACCGGGACAGGGTGGCGTCCATGGCTCTCCTTCGTGCGGCGGCGTCGCTGCACACGACAGCTTAGTAGGGCTTCCTACTATTTCGATGGGCGTGCATGAATTGCTGCCCTCCGTCCCGCGTCCCTGCCTTGCACCGGCGCGCACGGGTCAGGCCCACGCTCCGCAGGAGTATGCGCAAGGCGTGGCCGTGTCAGCCGTCCCAGCGGCGGAGCAGCGCCGCCAGCGCCTGACCCCCGCCGATGCACATCGTCACGACGGCGTACTCCAGGTCGCGTCGGTGCAGATCCATCGCCGCACGCAGAGTGAGGATCGCGGCCGTCGCGCCGACCGGGTGCCCGAGGGCGATGGCGCCGCCGTAGGGATTCGTCTTCGCCGGGTCCAACCCGGCATCGCGGATGACGGCGACCGCCTGGGACGCGAAGGCTTCGTTGAGCTCGATCGTGTCCACGTCGCTCGGCGACATCCCCGTCTGCTGCCACAGTCGCTCGAGCGCGATCACGGGGGCATAGCCCATGATCTCCGGCTCGATGCCCGCGGTCACGACCGCCTCGATCGTCACCAGCCCCTTCAGCCCGCGCTCGCGGACATCGGACTCGCGCATGAGCACGGTTGCCGCGGCTCCGTCGTTGATGCCGGAGGAGTTGCCGGCCGTGACGCTGCCGCCCTCCGCGAACGCCGCCCGCAGTCCCGCGAGCACCTCCACCGTCGTGCCGGGGCGGGGATGCTCGTCGAGCGAGACCTCGAGCGGCTTCCGGCCCCCGGTGGTGACCGGCACGATCTCCTCCGCGAACGCCGCCCGCGCCGCATCCGATGTCGCCCGGCGCTGGCTCTCGGCCGCGAACTCGTCCTGAGCCCCCCGGCTCACGCCGTAGCGCGTGGCCACCGTTTCGGCGGTCGTGCCCATGTGCCGACCGGTGAACGGATCGGTGAGGATCGCGAGCGTGCCGTCCAGGAGCTTCCGGTCGCCCAGACGCGGGTTGGACCGCGCCTGGAAATCGAGGAAGGGCGTCCGCGACATGCTCTCGTCGCCGCCGGCGACCACGACGTCCACACCGCCCCACAGCAGCTCCTGCGCGCCTGACCAGATGGCCTGCAGGCCCGAGCCGCACAGGCGGTTGACCGTGAACGCGGGGATGCGGGGATGCAGCCCGGCCGCGAGCGCCACCCGCCGCGCGTTGTACGCGTCGGGGCCGTTCTGGGCGATGCATCCCATGACGACCTCCCCCACGTCGTCCCCGGAGACGCCGGCCCGCGCGAGCGCCGCGGTGACCGCGGTCGCGCCGAGCTCGTGTGCGGGGACGCTCGACAGCGACCCGGCGAAGCTGCCCACCGGCGTCCGCGCACCAGCGAGGAGCACGACCTTCTCGGACATCACCCCGCCGCCTCCTCCGGGCGCTCGGCCACGTCGAGCACCGCGGTGTCGGGCACATAGCCGGGGATGTGCCGCTCGTCCGGACCGTTGTACTCCGACAGCGGGCGGATCAGGGCATTGGATGCCTGCTGCTCCATGATGTGCGCGGTCCACCCGGTGATGCGGGCAGCGACGAACAGCGGCGTGAAGGTGAGGACGTCGAACCCGATGAGGTCGTACGCCGGCCCCGACGGGTAGTCGAGGTTCGGGTAGATGCCCTTGCGCTCCACGAACTCGCTCTCGAGGGTGTTGTAGAGCTCCGCGACGTCGGGCCGGTCGTAGTGGGCGACGAGGGTGTCCAGGGCGGCTTTCATCGTCGGCACGCGCGAGTCGCCACGCTTGTACACGCGGTGACCGAAGCCCATGATCTTGCGCTTCTCGGCGAGCGCCGTATCCAGCCACGGCCCCACGTTCTCGGCGGTGCCGATCTCCTCGAAGATGTGCAGCACGGCCTCGTTCGCGCCACCGTGCAGCGGCCCCTTCAAGGCTCCGATCGCCCCGACCACAGCCGAGTAGATGTCGCTGAGGGTCGAGGTGATGACGCGGGCGGTGAAGGTCGAGGCGTTGAAGGAGTGCTCGGCGTAGAGGATCATCGAGCGGTTGAACGCGTCGATGACCACCGGGTCGAGCGCGTCAGCGAAGGTCTGCCACAGGAAGTTCGCGGCGTAGTCCAGGTCGTCCCGGGGCTCGACGAGCTCCAGGCCCCGGCGACGGCGCTGCCCGTAGGCCACGATCGCCGGCAGCTGCGCGAAGAGGCGGATGCTGCGCTCGAGGTTCTCCTCGGGGGTGCCCACCGCATCCATGACGTTCGCGATCCCGGCGGTGTCCTGGGCGCCGATGACGCTCACGGCCGTTCGGACCTCGTCCATCGGGTGTGCGCTGGTGGGCAGGATGTCGATCGCCGCCTTCACGTCCGGATGCAGCGCCCGGTGCTGCCGCTCCGTGGCGCGCAGCTCCGCGAGCTGCTCCTCGGTGGGCAACTCGCCGTGCCACAGGAGATACGCGACGGCTTCGAACGGCTGGGTCGCCGCCAGCTCGTGCACGGGGTACCCGCGGTAAAGCAGGCTGTTGGTCTCCGGGTTGACCTTGCTGACGGCCGTGTAGTCCACGACGACGCCGGCGAGGCCCTTCTTGATGTCGGTGTCGGTCATTTCTCTCCTTCGAGTACTCCATGTCTCACTTTCCGCAGGTTTTGCTGATATTCCTGCGGAAAGTGAGACATGGATGGCGGGAACTGAGACATGGAGCGCGCGTCAGCGGTCGATCTGGAAGTTGAAAACGCTCGTGTCGAAGTGGTTGTAGCCCTCGTAGTCCATCAGGTCATAGAGGTCTGCGCGATGCTGCATCTCGTCGAGTTTCGAGGTGAGGTGCCCCTCGTCGACGAGAGTGTCGAGCGCACGGCCGGCCGCGCCCATCGCCATGCGCAGCAGGGAGACGGGCCAGATGACGATGTTCACCCCGACGTCGCGGAGCGAGTCGACGCTGAACAGGTCGCTCTTGCCGAACTCGGTCATGTTCGCCAGGATCGGCACGTCGACGGCTGCCCGCACGGCGGCGAACTCCTCCAGGGAGCGCATCGCTTCGGGGAAGATGGCGTCGGCCCCGGCATCCACGAGCGCCTTGGCGCGGTCGATCGCCGCATCCATACCGTCGATGGCACGGATGTCGGTGCGCGCCATGATGAGGAAGTTCGGGTCGCGGCGCGCGTCGACGGCGGCGCGGATGCGCTGGATGGCGGTGTCGGCATCCACGACCTGCTTGCCGTCCAGGTGACCGCACCGCTTCGGGTTGACCTGGTCTTCGATGTGGGTGCCGGCAAGCCCCGCATCCTCGAGGGTCTGGATGGTGCGGGCGACGTTCATCGGCTCGCCGAAGCCGGTGTCGGCGTCGATGATCGCCGGCAGCTCCGTCATCCGCGCGATCTGCTGCCCGCGGCCGGCGACCTCCGTGAGGGTCGTGAGGCCGATGTCGGGCAGGCCGAGGTCGGCCGACAGCACGGCACCGGAGATGTAGACGCCCTCGAAGCCCTTGCGCTCGATGAGCCGGGCCGACAGCGGGTTGAAAGCTCCGGGGAAGCGCAGCAGCTCGCCCGAGGCGAGGCGCTCGCGGAACAGGCGGCGCTTCTCGGCCGCGGGAGTCTTGGCGTACAGCATCAGAGTTCCCTCTTCCTCTCCGGTTCAGAATTCAGGAGACACGCCGCGTCGGCGCCGCTCCGGAGCATCCATCGGCCGGTTCGTCCTGAGTTTTGAACAGCCCGAGTCATCAGAACAGGCCCTTCGGGGCGGGGGCCATCGCCAGAACGCCGGGCTTCGCGGTGATGTTCAGCTGCAGCACCTCGGCGGCGGTCAGGTCGGGCAGGCGCTGGGCCAGGTCGAGGAACCGCTCGATCTCCTCCGGCAGCAGCACCGGCTCGGCGAGCAGGCGGAACTTGCGGATGTAGTCCTCCCGCGCGAACGGCCGCGCCCCCAGCGGGTGGGCGTCGGCGACGGCGATCTCGTCCTCCACCGTCGAGCCGTCGGTCAGCGTGATCACGACGCGACCGCCGAAGGCCTTCTCGTTCGGGTCCTCCGAGTGGTAGCGGCGGGTCCACTCGGCGTCCTCGGCCGTGGTGACCTTGCGCCACAGCTCCACCGTGTCGGGCCGGCCGGCCCGTTCGGGCGTGTACGACTCGACGTGGTGCCATGCGCCGTCCTGCAGGGCGACGGTGAAGATGTACGGAATCGAGTGGTCGAGCGTCTCGCGCGACGCGGTCGGGTCGTACTTCTGCGGGTCGCCGGCGCCCGAGCCGATGACGTAGTGCGTGTGGTGGCTCGTGTGCAGCACGACGGATGCGACGTTGTGCGGGTCGCGAAGGGCGGGATGCTGCGCCCCGAGCCGGCGCGCGAGGTCGATCCAGGCCTGGGCCTGGTACTCGGCGGAGTGCTCCTTCGTGTACGAGTCGAGGATGCCGCGCTTGGACTCCCCCTCGCCCGGGAGCGGTACGTCGTACGCGGCATCCTTGCCGTCGAGCAGCCACGCGATGACGCCGTCTTCGCCCTCGTAGATCGGGGACGGGCTGGTCTCGCCGCGCATCGCGCGGTCCACGGCCTCGACGGCCATCTTCCCCGCGAACGCGGGAGCGTGCGCCTTCCACGTCGAGATCTCGCCCTTGCGGGACTGCCGGGTGGCCGTGGTGGTGTGCAGCGCCTGGCCGATGGCCTGGTAGATCGTCTCGGTGTCGAGGCCCAGGAGCGTGCCGATCCCGGCCGCGGCCGAGGGGCCGAGGTGGGCGACGTGGTCGATCTTGTGCTTGTGGAGCGAGACGGCGCGCACCAGGTCGATCTGGATCTCGTAGCCGGTGGCAAGGCCTCGCAGCAGAGCCGCGCCGTCGCGCCCCGTGTGCTGGGCGACGGCGAGGATCGGCGGGATGTTGTCGCCCGGGTGGGAGTACTCGGCGGCGAGGAACGTGTCGTGGTAGTCGAGCTCGCGGACGGCGACCCCGTTGGCCCACGCCGCCCACTCCGGGCTCGAGCGCCGCTCCAGCGCGCACCCGAACACGGTCGCCCCGACGCCGCCGATCGACACGGCGTGGTCCAGCGCCTGCTGGCGCGCGGCGCTGACCGGGCGGCGGGTGAGGGATGCGGCGGCCACGGCCGCGTTGTCGATGACGCGGTTGATGATCATGTCGGCGACGTCGGGATCGACGGGGACCGGATCGGCGGCCACGCGCGCGATGGCCCAGGCCAGCTGCCCTTCCCGGGGGAGGTTCTCGTCGCTGCGGTGCACGCGGACGTGGTGGGTGATGGTCATGGCTGTTCCTCCGGGAGGGACTCGAGGATGGTCGTGAGGGCGTTGTGCAGGTGCACGTGGGTGGCGTGCGCGGCCAGCTCGGCGTCGCCGCCGGCGATCGCGCGGGCGATCAGTTCGTGCTCCCGCGCGGACTGTTCCAGCCGCACGGGATTGTCACGCGCCATTCGGCGTACCCGCACGAGGTGCGTACGGACAGTGCGCAGAGCGGACGTCAGGTAGTCGTTGCCGAGAGCAGCGTCGGTGGCCGCGTCGAAGCGCGCGATCAGCGCGTAGTAGGCGTCCGAACCGTCGGCCACGTCCGGGTCTGCCCGGGAGAACTCTTCGGCGAGGGCAGCGAAGGCATCGGCGTCGCCCCGCTCGGCGGCGATCCGGGATGCGGTCTCCTCGAGCGCGCGTCGGAGTTCGAAGAGCGCCCGGATGTCATCCGCGTCGATGTCGCTCACCACCGTGACGCGCGGGGAGAGCTGGGAGACCAGTCCGTCGCCGGCGAGACGGCTCAGCGCTTCGCGCAGCGGTGTGCGGCTCACGCCGAGGCGGGTGGCCTGCTCCACCTCGCCGAGAACGGCTCCGGGACGGAGGGCCCCATCCTGGATCTCGCGGAGGAGGGTCGCGTAGGCGCGATCACTGGCTCGCATCCTTCACCTCCTCGTGGTTCCCCTTATTGTATACATAGATTGGGAATGGCGGCATAATCTCCGGCATTGCGTGGCTTGTGGTATACATCCGGCGGAGCCGCAGAAGGGTACTGCGGCCACACCGTCATCGGCGTAGCGTCCCGCCTATGGAAGCTGTCATCCGTACCCGGGGGCTGCAAAAGCGCTACGGCCGCGTGCGGGCGCTCGATGGCCTCGATCTCGACGTGGCGCCCGGCGAGATCCACGGGTTTCTCGGCCCGAACGGCGCCGGGAAGTCGACGACGGTCCGGATCCTCCTGGGGCTCGCGCGCGTCGGCGGCGGCGAAGCATCCGTGCTCGGCGGCGATCCGTGGCGCGACGCGGTCCGGCTGCATCGCCGCATCGCGTCCGTGCCGGGCGACGTGAACGTCTGGCCGAACCTGTCCGGCGGCGAAGCGATCGACCTCCTCTGCCGCCTTCGCGGGGGCGGGCGTTCCGCCGCCTATCGCGACGAACGGGCGCGGCTCCAAGCGGCGTTCCAGTTCGATCCTCGCAAGAAGGGCCGTGCGTACTCCAAGGGCAATCGGCAGAAGGTCGCGCTCATCGCCGCGTTCGCCGTCCCCGCCGACCTGTACATCCTCGACGAACCGACGAGCGGGCTGGACCCACTGATGGAGGTCGTGTTCCAGCGCGAGCTGATGCGCGTGCGGGCGGCCGGAAGTTCCGTGTTGCTGTCGAGCCACATCCTGTCGGAGGTCGAGCAGCTGTGCGACCGGGTCAGCATCATCCGCGCCGGCCGTGTGGTGGAAAGCGGCACCCTGCGCGAGCTGCGCCACCTCACCCGCACGGACGTCTCGTTCGCCGAGCTCGACGGGGGCGTGCTCCCTCCCCTGCCAGAGGCTCACGACGTGGTCGTCAGCAACGGACGGGTGCGCTTCACCGTCGACAGCGATCGCGTGGCAGCCCTGCTGCCCGCTCTGGCCGATGCCCACGTTTCGGGGCTGCGCATCGAGCCACCCTCACTCGAGGAGCTCTTCCTCCGTCACTACGGTGACGACGTGACGGACCCCGAGGCGCTGCCGTGACGGGATTCCTCCTGCTCGTGCGGCACCGCGCGCGGCGCGACGTGATTCAGCTGGCGCTGTGGATTCTCGGCACGGCAGCCCTTGCTGCCGCCGCCTACGCCGGCGTGCGCGAGACGCTCGGGACCGAGCAGGATCGCACCGCGTTGCTCGCGACCGCGATCGCCAATCCGGTCATCCTGCTCTTTCGCGGACTGCCGTCGGGTTCCGCGGAGGGGTCGTTCATCGCCTTTGTCATTCTGCCGTTCCTCGCGCTTCTGGCAGCGTTGATGAGCAGCTTTCTGGCGGTGCGCCACACGCGAGCGGATGAGGAGTCCGACCGAGCGGAGCTCGTCGCGGCCACGCCCGCCGGACGCGTCGTTCCACTGGTCGCGACGGCGGCCCACGGCGTCGTGGCCAACCTGGTCCTCGCAGCCCTCGTGTGGGTCGTGCTGGTCGCGCTGGGCCTCGGCGCGAAGGGAAGCCTGCTCGTCGGCGCGGCCAGCGGCGTCACCGGCATCGCCTTTCTGGGCGTCGCGCTTCTTGCGGCGCAGCTCGTGCGCACTGCCCGCTCGGCAAACGCCCTGGGGGTGTGGGCGATCCTCCTCACCTATCTGCTCTGCGGCTTCGGCAACGCCGTGGGAACGCCCAGCGCCGACCTGCAGCGGGTGACGAGCGCACCACTCGCGTGGTTCTCACCGTTCGGGTGGGCCGAGAACACGCGGCCCTTCGACGCCGACGATCCGCGCCCGCTGGTGCTCGGCGCGCTGCTCGCGGTGGTGTGCGCCGCTGTGGCCGTCGCGGTGCAGGCGGGGCGCGACCTCGGTGGCAGCCTGCTGCCCGAGGGGCTGGGCCGCTGCACCGCCACCGTCGCCCTCTCCGGCCCGTGGGGACTGACCTGGCGATTGTCCCGGGGTGCCATCCTGGGGTGGGCCGTGGGCGGGCTGGTCGTCGGGGTACTGTCGACGCGCCTTTCCGATGCCATCTCGCAGATCGGTGACAGCATCCCCTCGGTGGATGCCCTCCTCGCCTCACTCGGCGCCGGTGGGAGCCTCGAGGAGGACACCGTGACGATCTTCTTCACCCTGGCGGGCGTCCTCGCCGCGTGCGCTGGGGTCCAGACGGTCGTCCGCGCACGCCACGAAGAAGTTCGTGGCACGGCGGAACCGGTGCGTGCGTCCGCCGTCGGCCCGGTGCGGTGGCTGGCGGGCTACCTTGCCATCGCGGGGGTCGGGATGCTGGCCACCCTGGTCAGCGCGATCGTCGGGGCGATCCTCGGCCTGTGGTCGCTGCCGGACCCGGATTGGTCGCTGGTGGACGTGACCCTCGTCGCGGGAGTCGGTCAGTTGGCTGCCGCGGCGGTCTTCCTGACGGCGGCGGCGGTGATCTTCGTCGTCGCGCCCCGCCTGACCATCGCCGCAGGATGGACGCTGATCGCGCTCGGGACCACCCTCGGCCTGTTCGGGCCGCTCTTCGGCTTTCCCGACGCCGTCGTGAACCTGTCGCCGATCGCCGTGACACCGACCCTGTCGGGGGGCGACATCGACCTCCGGGGGCTCTGGTGGCTGGTGCTGACCACCGGCGTCGGAATCAGCGTAACCCTCGCTCTCATGCGGCGACGGGAGCTGGCCCCCGCCGAGTGACCCACCCCGCGCGGTCGACTCGCCACAAACCGTCGCGATACGCGCCGAAACACAACGATTTGTGGCGAGTCGACGGCGTTTAGAGGGCCGTGAGGTGCGAGACGAGGGCATCCAGGGCGGGGCGCTGGCCCTTCACGAGTCGCTCGCGCGCCTCGTCGGGCGTGCACCACTCGACCCGGTCCACCTCGGGGAAGCGCACGGTCTTCCCCGAGCGGGGCGGCCACTCCAGGTCGAACTCGCCGAAGTCGAACTCCGTCTCCGTGAACGCCGCGCCGTCGCCGACGAACACGACGATCTTCTTGCCCGACGAGTACGGAAAGGTGCCGAGCTCGGCGTAGTCGACCTCGGGCGCGCCCACTCCGAGCTCCTCGCGGAACTCGCGGCGTGCCGCATCCAGTGCCCCCTCGGTATCGGGGTCGTACTCGCCCTTCGGGATCGACCACGCGCCGACGTCCTTCGACGCCCAGTACGGTCCGCCCATGTGGGCGAGAAGCACCTGCACCTTCCCGGCGCCGTCGAGGCGGTAGAGCAGGATGCCGGCGCTCCTCGCCGCCATGTCAGGCCGGCCGACTCTTCGGCGACACGGAGTACGTGTCCTCCGGGTCTCGCTGCACGGTGTCACCGAGCGCGGCGTCGATGGCCGTCAGGGTGTCGGCGTCCAGCGTCACCCCCGAGGCCTTGACCGTATCGGCCAACTGCTCGGGGCGGGACGCTCCCACCAGCGCCGCGGCGACGTTGGGATTCTGCAGCACCCACGCGATCGCCAGCTGCGGCATCGTCAGCCCCGCCTGCTCCGCGATCGGCTTCAGACGCTGGACAGCCGTAAGCACGTCGTCCTCCATGAACCGGCGGATGAAGCGTGCGCCGCTCTTCTCGTCCGTCGCCCGCGAGCCCTCCGGGAACGGCTGCCCCGGCAGGTACTTGCCGCTGAGTACGCCCTGCGCCATCGGCGACCACACGATCTGAGAGATGCCGAGCTCCACGCTGGCCGGGACCACCTTGCCCTCGATGACGCGCCACAGCATCGAGTACTGCGGCTGGTTCGAGATGAGCTGGATGCCGAGATCCTTCGCGAGAGCGGAACCCTCCCGCAACTGCTCTGCGGTCCATTCGGAGACCCCGATGTAGAGCACCTTTCCCTGGCGCACCAGGTCGGCGAACGTCTGGAAGGTCTCTTCGAGCGGCGTCTCGTAGTCGAAACGGTGCGCCTGATAGAGGTCGACGTAGTCGGTACCGAGCCGCTTCAGCGACCCGTGGATCGACTCGACGATGTGCTTGCGGCTCAGGCCGCCGTCGTTCGGGCCCTTGGGCCCCGTGGGGAAGTAGACCTTGGTGAAGATCTCCAGCGACTCGCGGCGCTGGCCCTCCAGCGCCTTACCGAGGATGACCTCGGCGGCGGTGTTCGCGTACGTGTCAGCGGTGTCGAAGGTCGTGATCCCCGCATCCAGGGCCGCATGCACCGTCTTCACTGCCGCATCGTCCTCCACCTGCGAGGCGTGCGTGACCCAGTTGCCGTACGTGATCTCCGAGATCTTGAGACCACTGTTTCCGAGGTACCGATAGTTCACCATGCCTCGACGCTAGCGGGGCGCGGGGACCCTCGGCCGGGGGTTGCGCACGCCTCACCCGTCGGAACCGTCGATGCTCAGGCCTGCGCTGCCGGCACCTCGTGGCTGGCGGCCGAGGCCTCCTCATCCGGGTCTGCGGCGGCCTGCTGGAACTGGGCCGTGTACAGCCGGTAGTAGGCGCCCTTCGCGGCGATCAGCTGCTCGTGCGTGCCCTGCTCGACGATCGCGCCGTCCTCCATGACGAGGATGAGGTCGGCGTCGCGGATCGTGGACAGGCGGTGCGCGATCACGAACGACGTGCGTCCCTCCCGCAGGGCCGCCATGGCACCCTGCAGCAGCAGCTCGGTGCGGGTGTCGACGGAACTCGTGGCCTCATCCAGGATCAGCACGCTCGGCTGCGCCACGAACGCGCGGGCGATCGTGATCAGTTGCTTCTCGCCGGCGGAGATGTTGGAGGCGTCCTCATCCAGCAGCGTGTCGTACCCGTCGGGAAGCGAGTGCACGAAGCGGTCGACGTACGTCGCGCGGGCGGCATGCAGGATCTCGTCGTCCGTCGCGTCGGCCCGGCCGTAGCGGATGTTCTCGCGAATGGTCCCGGCGAACAGCCACGGGTCTTGCAGCACCATCCCGGTCTTGGCGCGGATGTCACGCCGGGTGAGCTCCGCGATGCTCTGGCCGTTGAGCAGGATGCGGCCCCCGTCGAGCTCGTAGAAGCGCATGATGAGGTTCACCAGCGTCGTCTTGCCAGCGCCCGTCGGGCCGACGATGGCGACGGTCTGCCCCGGTTCGACGCGGAACGAGAGGTCGGTGATGAGGGGTCGCTCGGGCGAGTAGGAGAACGACACCGAGTCGAACTCGATCGTGCCGTCGCCGTCCACCGGCGCCGGGGCATCCTCGGCGTCGGGTTCCTGCTCGGGTTCGTCGAGCAGCTCGAACACGCGCTCGGCCGATGCCGTGCCGGACTGCACGACGGCGGCCATCCCGCCCAGCTCCGACAGCGGCTGGGTGAACTGCTGCGAATACTGGATGAAGGCCTGCACGTCGCCGAGGCGCAGCTGACCGCCCGCGACCATCAACGCGCCGAAGACCGCGATGCCCACGTAGGTGAGGTTTCCGATGAACATCATCGCCGGCATCATGATGTTCGACAGGAATTGCGCCTTGAACGCAGCCCGGTACAGCTCCTCGTTCTCCTCGCGGAACGCGTCGCGCGAACTCTGCTCGCGGCCGAACACCTTCACCAGCGCGTGCCCGGAGAACGACTCCTCGACGCGGGCGTTGAGGCGGCCGACCTTGCGCCACTGGATGCCGAACGCCTTCTGCGAACGCGGCCCGATGACGCCGAACAGCACCGCCATCAGCGGGAAACTGATCAGCACCACGAGGGTCAGCTGCCACGAGATCGACAGCATCATGACCAGCACGCCGACGACCGTGAGGACGCTGGTGATCGCCTGCGACAGCGACTGCTGCATCATCTGCGTGATGTTGTCGATGTCGTTCGTCACCCGCGAGATCAGCTCGCCGCGCTGGACGCGGTCGAAGTAGGCCAGCGGGAGAGCGTTGATCTTCTCCTCGACGCGCTCACGCAGCCGCCACATGGTGCGCACCATGATGATGTTGATCACGAACCCCTGCAGCCACGCGAGCACGGATGCGGCGATGTACAGCGCCATCACACCCGCCAGCACCTGGCCGAGGCGCGAGAAGTCGACACCCGCCCCGGGCTGGAAGTTCTGCATCGCCGCGACGATGTTCGCCAGGTCCTGCTCACCCGAGGCGACGAGCCCGTCGATCACCTGCTGCTTGGTTGCGCCGGCGGGTGCCATCTGCGACACGACGCCCTCGAACAGGACGTTCGTGGCCTCGCCGAGCACCCGGGGCGCGAGCACCGCGAGCAGCACGCCGACCGCACCCATCAGCGACACGAAGACGAAGGCGAGGGCATTCGGACGGAGCAACCCGATCAGCCGGCGGAACGACGGACCGAATCGGGCGGGCTTTCCCGGCGCCACCGCGCCGCTCCAATCGTCCGCGCCCACACGAGCCTCTTCGGCCCGCTCGAGCTCCCTCTTCTCCTCGTCCGTGGAATCGGTGTCGCCGCGCATCACGTGACCTCCGCCCCGAGCTGCGACTCCACGATCTCCCGGTAGGTGCGGCTCGCCGCCAGGAGTTCGGCGTGCCTGCCGAGCCCCACCACCCGGCCCTCCTCCAGCACGACGATGCGGTCGGCGTCGGTGATCGTGGAGATGCGCTGCGCGACGACGATCTTCGTCACGTGCGGCAATTCCCGCCACAGCGCGGCGCGCAACCGCGCATCCGTGGCGAGGTCGAGGGCGGAGAACGAGTCGTCGAACACCAGCACGTCGGGCCGGTGGACGATCGCGCGCGCGATCGCGAGCCGCTGGCGCTGGCCGCCGGAGACGTTCGTGCCGCCCTGGGCGATCCGCGCGTCGAGGCCACCCTCCATCTGGGCGACGAAGTCGCTCGCCTGGGCGATGTCCAGGGCGTGCCACAGCTCGGGATCGGTGGCCTCCTCGCGCCCGAATCGCAGATTGGATGCGACGGTGCCGCTGAACAGGAACGGCCGTTGCGGTACGAGTCCGATGGCGCCCCACAGCGTGTCGAGGTCGACCTCCCGCACGTCCACCCCGCCCACCAGGACCGCGCCGCCGGTGACGTCGAACAGGCGCGGGAGGAGGGAGATGAGCGTCGTCTTGCCGGCGCCGGTGGATCCCACGATCGCGACGGTCTCGCCGCGCTCGGCGGTGAAGGAGATGTCGGCGAGGATCGCCTCCTCGGCGCCCGGGTACGTGAAGGAGGCCTTGCGCACCTCGACCCTTCCCGGCGCGGGGAGCACGCGCTCGCCGTCGACCGGCCGCTCGAACGATGGCCGCGTCTCGATCACCTCACCGATGCGCTCGGCCGAGACCGCGGCGCGCGGGATCATCATCGTCATGAAGCTGGCCATCATGACCCCGGTCAGGATGATCATCACGTATTGCATGAACGCGAACAGCGTGCCGATCTGCACGTCGCCGCTGTCGACCTGCATCCCCCCGAACCAGATCACCCCGACGACGGTGAGGTTGAGGATCAGCATGACCGCCGGGAACAGCAGCACGAACAGCGACCCGACCTTGCGGCCGACGACCATGATGTCGGTGTTGGCGTCGCGGAAGCGCTGCTCCTCGATCGGCTCGCGCACGAATGCGCGGATGACGCGGATGCCGGTGAGCTGTTCGCGCATGATCCGGTTCACCGCATCCAGCTTCACCTGGAAGCTCCGGAACAGCGGCACCATGCGGCTGATCACGATCACGGCCACCAGGAGCAGGACGGGGACGGACACCGCGATGATCCACGACAGGCTGATGCTCTGCTGCAGCGCCAGCACGATGCCGCCGATGGCCAGGAGCGGTGCGGTCACCAGGAACGTCGCCGCCATCATGGCCAGCATCTGCACCTGCTGCACATCGTTCGTGTTGCGGGTGATGAGGGACCCGGCACCGAAGCCGGTGACCTCGCGCTCGGAGAACGCCGACACGCGCTCGAAGATGTCGTCACGCAGGTCGCGGCCCAGCCTCATCGCGGCTCGGGCGGCGAAGTAGGTGGCGACGATGGACGCCAGGATCTGACCGAGCGACACGGCGAGCATGAATGCGCCGGTGCGCCAGATGAAGGCGGTGTCACCGCGGGAGACGCCCTCGTCGATGATGTCGGCGTTCAGGCTCGGCAGGTACAGCGACGCCAGAGCCGATACGAACTGGAACACGAGCACGCCGACGAGGAGCCAGCGGGACGGCTTGAGATAGCGGATGAGGAGGGTGACGAGCACGGTTCGTCCGAACTGTGGGGGGCGCGATGATGCGTCCCACCCTGCCACGGACCGCTGACATCGGCACGGGGGTCGGCGACCACCGCGCGGCCGCGCGGGCCCGGCGGAGCCTGGTCAGCCCACGGGGGTCGCCGCGGCGGCGACTTCGTCCTCTGCGGTCGCCACCAGCTGACCGCAGGCGCCGTCGATCTCCTTGCCGCGGGTGTCGCGCAGGGTCGTGGGGATGCCGGCGGCGTTGAGCCGGCGGACGAACTCGTTCTGCACCGGCACCTCGGACGCCGTCCAGATCGACCCCGGGGTGGGGTTGAGCGGAATCGGGTTGACGTGCACCCAGCCACGACCGCGGGCGTTGAGCTTGTCGGCGAGCAGGTCGGCACGCCAGGCGTGGTCGTTCATGTCCTTGATGAGCGCGTACTCGATCGACACGCGGCGGCCCGTCTTCTCGAAGTAGTCCCGCGCTGCATCGAGCGCCTCATCGACCTTCCAGCGGGAGTTGACCGGAATGAGTTCGTCGCGCAGCCCGTCGTCGGGGGCATGCAGCGACAGCGCGAACGTGACGGGGATGTCCTCGTTCGCGAGCTTGGTGATGGCCGGGACCAGACCGACCGTGGAGACCGTGATGCCCCGCGCGCTCATCCCGAGCCCGTGCTCCTTGTCGACCATCACGCGCACGGCGTGCATGACCCTCGCGTAATTGGCGAGGGGCTCGCCCATGCCCATGAAGACGATGTTCGACACGCGCTCGGGCGTCTGTCCCGGACCGTCGGCCTGCCGCCGGGTCTTGCCGCCCAGACCGCCGGAGGCGATGAGCCGGTTGGCGCGCACGATCTGCTCGATGATCTCGGCCGCCGACATGTTGCGGGTCAGGCCCGCCTGCCCAGTCGCGCAGAACGGGCAGTTCATGCCGCATCCCGCCTGGCTCGACACGCACAGGGTGATGCGCCCGGGGTAGCGCATGAGTACGGATTCGACCAGTGCGCCGTCGTGGAGCTTCCACAGGAACTTGATCGTGTCGCCGCTGTCGGTCTCGAGGCGACGCACCTCGGTGAGCAGCGGCGGCAGCATCCCGGCGACCAGCTCCTCGCGACCCTCGGCGGGGAGGTCGGTCATCTCGGCCGGGTCGGAGGTGTAGTGCGTGAAGTAGTGCTTCTCGAGCTGCTTGGCGCGGAAGCCGGGGAGGCCCAGTTCTTTCACCTTGGCGACCCGCTCAGCGGCGGTGAGGTCGGCGAGGTGAACGGGGGGCTTCCCGCGCTTGGGGCTGGCGAACTGCAACAGCGGACGGCCCGCGTCATCCTTCTTCTGCGCCCAGCCCTCTGTTCGAGGCCGCACCTGCGGCGCGGCGGAGGCCGCAGGCGCCGTTCGAGGCCGCACCTGCGGCGCGGCGGAGGCCGCAGGCGCCGTTCGAGGCCGCCCCTGCGGCGCGGCGGCGGCCGCAGGCGCCGTTCGAGGCCGCCCCTGCGGCGCGGCGGCCGTCGCCGGGCGCACCTGACGGGGCTGGGTGGTGCGCACGGGGGGCTGATCGGTCATGGATTCCAGGGTACCCGGGTGCGGCTGCGCGGGAGCTGGCCGCGTCGGGTCCGCCCCGCCGAAGCCGCGAGACCGCAGCGTGTCGACGAGACCGCGGCATAATGCGGGGGTCTCGTCGACAGCGTGAAGTCTCGCGCGTCGAGGGACCGGGTCGGGGGATCGCGGGGGCGCCGGTCACGCGGATGCGGGGGCGCCCAGGTAGAGGGGGTTGCCGTCGGGGTCGCGGACCCGTGCGACCCGTTCGCCCCACGGCATGTCTCCCGGCGGCTCCTCGGAGGCTCCCCCGGCTTCCAGCACCGCGCGGTAGCTGTCGTCGACGTCGTCGACGTACAGCCAGATGGCCACGCGCTCGGAGGCGGCGACATCC
Organism: Microbacterium sp. Z6_144; assembly: GCF_057197625.1. Classification (NCBI taxonomy): domain Bacteria; kingdom Bacillati; phylum Actinomycetota; class Actinomycetes; order Micrococcales; family Microbacteriaceae; genus Microbacterium; species Microbacterium sp. Z6_144. Next base: position 187,814 of record NZ_JBXVPT010000001.1, on the reverse strand, counting down.
GGTTCCACGCCGATGGCGATCACTCCCGAACCGACATCCAGGGCGACGTACACGTCGTCGTACCGGTAGCGCTCGATCGCGCCAAACACCCGCTCGTAGAACGATTGAAGGCTCTCCAGATCGGGCGTGCGCAGGATGGGGAACAGCGACTGCACCGTCATGCGCGACAGGGTACGCCTCCTCCCCCCAGCCGGACACCCCTCCCGCCGGGCAGGCGCGGGCGTTCGCATCAGCGATACTCGGCCGGCATCCAGACATGTTTCTTAGCATTCCGCGTGCTTTCCTATCGACGAACCGCCACCGGCGTGCTCGGCGGCCTTGTCGGTCTCCTTTCCCTGAGCGCGATCGCCGGTCTTCTCGTGGCCGCCGCTGTCACACCTGCGATCGCTCTCTCGGCGCGCGCGGCGACGGATGCGGTCACCCTCTTCGATCGCATGCCGAGCTATCTCGAGATCGACCCCCTCATGCTTCCCACGACCATCTATGCCCGTGACCCGGAGAACGGGCAGGACATCGAACTCGCGTCGTTCTACGACCAGAACCGCTCACCCGTGGAGTTCGAGCAGATCTCCCCCACGGTCTTCGACGCCATCCTCTCCTCGGAAGACCCGCGGTATTACCGCCACGGAGGGATCGACCTCATCGGCACGACCCGGGCCCTGCTCAGCAACGTCCAGGGCGGGGTCACGCAGGGCGGATCCTCCATCAGCCAGCAGTACGTCAAGAACGTCCTCATCCAGCGCTGCGAGCAGGACGCCGTCGCCTCCGAGACTCAGACGCGCGACGAAGTGCTGCAGAGCTGCTGGCTCGAGGCCACCAACGCCACGGGAGTGGAGGGCTACGAGCGCAAGCTGCAGGAGATGCGGTACGCCATCCAGCTCGAGCGGGAGTACTCCAAGCAGCAGATCCTCGTCGGCTACCTCAACATCGCGAACTTCGGTGGCACCACGTACGGGATCGAAGCGGCCGCGCAGTACTACTACGGCACGTCGGCCGCACAGCTGTCCGTCGCTCAGGCGGCGACGCTGGCCGGCGTTGTGCAGAACCCCAACACCTTCCGCTTCGACCGGCCGGACGGCTCGATCGTGGACGCCGAGGGCGTCGCCTACAACAGGGCGCCCGATGGGGCCATCGACGACGTGACGCCGGGCACCCTCGACGGGCTCGACGAGCTCCTGGAGGAGGGGCTCATCACGGACGAGCAGTACCTCGCCGCGGCCGACGGATACAGCGCGACGAAGGGACGCCAGCTCTACGTGCTCGATCGCATGCGGGAAGAAGGGCGCATCACCGAGGAGCAGCACCTGCAGGCCGCTCTGGAGCCCATCACTCCTGCGGTGCATCCACAGCAGACGGGATGCTCCGTGTCCGTTGCGCCGTTCTTCTGCCAGTACGTCGTCAACACCGTCCGCAACGACCCCGCCTACGCCGATGCGTTCGGCGCGACCCCCGAGGATCGCCAGCGCGCTCTGTCGCGCGGCGGTCTGCGCATCTACACGACCCTGGATCCCCGCCTGCAGGAGGCGTCTCAAGCGGCGATGAACAGGTACGCGCCGGAGACGGTGGCCGGGATGGACTTCGGATCGGCGGCCGTGAACATCGAGGCGACGACGGGGAGGATCCTCGCTATCGCGCAGAACAACCGCTTCACCGAAGACGCCGATGTGGCCGCTTCCGACCCGGCCTACACGTCGCTCGTCTACGCGGGCGACCGGGCGCACGGGGCGGCGAGCGGGTTCGCGACGGGCTCCACCTTCAAGCTGTTCACCCTGATCGACTGGCTCGAACAGGGCCACTCCGTCTACGAGAACCTCGACGGGACGGTGCGCCCGATCCCGCGCCTGGAACACAGCTGCGACGGGCCGTGGATCAACTACGGGGACGACACGGTGCTCAACTTCGGTGGCACCCCTGGCGGTCGCGGCACGCCCATGGACTTCGCCGCGCAGTCGTTGAACAGCGGCTTCCTCGCGATGGCGGAGCAGCTCGACCTCTGCGACATCGAGCAGGTCGCCACCCGCATGGGCGTGCACCGCGGCACCGGCGAGCCCGTCGAGGTGAACACGGCGTCCTCCGTCATCGGCACGAACAACATCGCCCCCGTGACGATGGCGTCGGCCTACGCGACCGTCGCCAACAACGGCATCTCCTGCGCACCGCACGCGATCGACCGCGTGCTCGACGCGGAGGGCGCCGAACTGCCCGTGCCGGGCAACGTGTGCGAGCAGGTCATCAGCCCCGAGGTCGCCGCGGCGGCCGCGCACGTCCTGTCGGGGGTCATGCGCCCCGGGGGCACCGGTGCCACGGGGAACCCGAACGACGGCACGCCGCTCCTCGGCAAGACGGGCACGCACGAGTCCTGGCAGACGTGGCTCGTGGAATCCAGCACGAGCGTGGCGACCGCCGTCTGGGTGGGCAACTCCATCGGCGAGGGCGACGTCTTCCGCGCCCGCCACAACGGGATGCAGCTGTCGAACGTCCGCACGCCCATGGCCCGTGACATCCAGCGCGCTGCCAACGAGCTGTACCCCGGTGCGTCGTTCGCGCAGCCCCCGGAGGAGCTCCTGCGTCGTCCGGCGCCGCCTGCCCCGCCGAGCCCGGACGCCGGCGGCGGCGCGCCGGAGCAGGCCGGCGGCGGAGCGCCGGAGCAGGGCGGCGGCCAGGGCCAGGGCGGCGGGCAAGGCCAGGGCCAGGGCCAGGGCGGCGGTGGCGGCCAGGGCGGCGGCGGCGAGGGCCCCGGCCAGGGCGGCGGGCAAGGCCAGGGCCAGGGCGGCGGGCAAGGTCCCGGCGGCGGATCGCCGGAGCAGGGCGGCGGCGGCCCCGGCGGCGGCCAGGGCCAGGGCGGCTAGCTAGCCCTCGCCGCCTTCCATGTCGCAGTTTCTGCAGGATCGGCACCCGATTTCTGCGGAAACTGCGACACGCCTTGCGGGTATTGCGACATGCGGCCCGGGCGGGTCAGTCGAGGAAGATGTCCGGGAACAGCGCCTCGTCGGGCGTGCCGGGAACCGCGGCATAGCGCGCGAAATCGGTGACGCCCGCCTCGGCGAGCACGTCCTCCACGATGAGCGTCTGCCCCGTCCTCTCCCCGGAGGGAGTCGTGAGCACGGCGTACGCGGCGTCGGCGTAGATCTCCGGGGTACGGCTGGCGGCCATGATGCGGTCGCCGCCGAGGATGTTCTGCACCGCCGCCGTCGCGATCGTCGTCCGTGGCCACAGGGCGTTGGCGGCGATGCCGGAAGCGGCGAACTCCTCCGCCAGCCCGAGCGTAACCATCGTCATCCCGAACTTCGCGAGGCTGTAGCCGGTGTGCGCGCCGAGCCACCGCGGCGTGATGTTCAGTGGCGGCGAGAGCGTCAGGATGTGCGGGTTCTCCGCCTCCTTCAGCATCGGCACGGCCGCGCGCGAGAGCAGGAACGTCCCGCGGACGTTGACGTCCTGCATGAGGTCGTACTTCTTCGTCGTGAGGTCGAGCGAGCCCGACAGGTCGATGACGCTGGCATTGTTCACGATGATGTCGATGCCGCCGAACTCACCCTGGGTCGTCAATACCGCCCCGGTGATGTCGTCTTCGTTCCGCACGTCGCCCACGATCGGCAGCGCCTTACCGCCCGCCTCGCTGATCGCCGCCGCAGCGGTGTGCACGGTGCCTTCCAGACGCGGATGCGGCGTGTCGGTCTTCGCGAGGATCGCGATGTTCGCGCCATCCCGCGCCGCCCGCACCGCGATGGCGAGCCCGATGCCGCGGCTCCCGCCCGACATGAGGATCGTCTTCCCGGCCAGGGTGTTGTCGGTCATGAGCTTCCCTTTCCCCGTGATGTCCCCCAAGTGCTGGTTTCCCGCGGCCGGAACCTGCGTGTGCGGGACATCACATGCGTTTCTTCGAGGATGCGGCGGCGAAGGCGGCCACGCGGGCCTTCGCGTCGGGCGTGCCGAATGCCGCCCCGATCGTGCGTGCCTCATCGTCGAGGTTCTCCGCGAAGGTGCGCGTGGCGCCCGTGCGGATGAGGCGCGAGGCCTGACCGAACGCCGCGGCGGCGCCCTCGAGCCAGAACCGTGCGACCTCGGCTGAGCGTGCGGCGACCTGGTCGGCGGGGACGACCTCGGCCACCAGGCCCCACTCGAGCGCCTCGGCCGCGGAGAGCGACCGGTCCTGCAGGAGCAGCTGCAGCGCCCGGCGCTGCCCGATCGCGGCCGGCAGGAGCGTCGTCACCCCGAGGTCGGGGGTCAGACCGATGTTGGCGTACTTGCTGACGAAACGCGCCTCGGCGGAGGCCACGACGTAGTCGGCGGTGAGCATCAGCCCGAGCCCTCCCCCGGCGACGGCGCCCTGCACCGCCGCGACCACCGGGACCGGCGCCTCCACGAGCGTGCGGATGCCCTCGTGGATGACGTGCGCCGTGGCGGTGAGATCGGCGCCGGATGCCCCGGACGTGGCCATCGCGAGCACGTCGCCACCCGCGCAGAACGCCGGCCCGGCAGCATCCAGGATCACCGCCCGCACGCCCGGAGCCGTGGCCGCGCGTGCGGCGTCGCGCCACTGCTCGGCCATGTCGAAGTCCATCGCGTTCAGCGATGCGGGTCGGTTCAGCGTCACGCGGGCAAGGCCCCCGTCCACCGAGACCAGGATGCTGTCGCTCACGCGCGCCCTCTTCTTTCCGTCGTGTGCTGCCGGGTCATTTCGGCGCCATCCTGATGGCGCCGTCGAGGCGGATCGTCTCGCCGTTGAGGTAGCCGTTGTCGATGATCGCGAGCACGAGGCGCGCGTACTCGTCCGCGACGCCGAGGCGGGCGGGGTACGGCACCTGCTGCCCGAGGGAGTCCTGCGCGGCCTGCGGCAGGCTGCGCAGCATCGGAGTCTCCATGATGCCGGGCGCGATCGTCGCCACGCGGATCGCGTACCGCGCGAGCTCGCGGGCGACGGGCAGCGTCATGGCGTGCACGCCCCCCTTGCTCGCCGAGTACGCCGGCTGGCCGATCTGCCCGTCGAACGCCGCCACGCTCGCGGTGGTCACGATCACGCCGCGGTCGCCGCTTTCGGCCTCCGGCTCGTTGCGAGCCATGACGGCCGCAGCCTGGCCGATGACGTTGTACGTGCCGATGAGGTTCACCCGCACGATCCGCTCGAAGGCATCCAGCGGCGTCGGGGTGCCGTCGCGGTCGAGGACCTTCCCCGGCGGCGCGATCCCGGCGCAGTGGACGACCACGCGGAGCGGGCCGGCCTCGGCCGCGGCGGCCGCAGCGGAGGCGATCTGACCGGAATCGGTGACGTCTGCCGCGGCGAACCGTCCGCCGATCTCGGCGGCGACCTCGGCTCCGGACGAGGACGGCAGGTCGACGATCGTGACGGCGGCGCCGGATGCAGCCAGCCGGCGGGCGGTCGCCAGCCCCAAGCCGCTGGCGCCGCCGGTGACGAGGGCGCTTGCTCCCGTGATGTCCATCCGCTGTCCGTTCGCCGTCGAATCAGAAATCCGGTCCCACCCTAACCGGGACTCAGATCCGCTCGCGCCGCCGCCCGGCATGATCCGTGCCACCACCCTGCCCCGGCGGCGGCAGGATGGGAAGGTGGGTGTGCACATCATTGACGTCGATCTGGACGATCCGCGCGGCCTCGCGCTGCGGGGCGAGCTGGATGAGGAGCTCGGCGCCCGGTACGCCTTCCTCACCGCCGACGAGCCGCCCGACGTGACGGCCGAGCGCGATGAGGCCCTGCGGGTGCATCCCGCCGATGTCGTGGCCACGCTGCTGGCCGTCGACGACGACGGCACGACCCTGGGGCATGTCATGCTGCGGCGGCTCGGCGACGAGTGGGAGCTCAAACGCCTCATCGTTCCTGCCGTCGCCCGCCGTCGCGGCATCGGCCGCGCGCTGACCGCCGCCGTGGTCGAGCGGGCACAGGCCGCCGGCGCCCACCGCGTGATCCTGCAGACCGGCGCACCGCAGCCGGAGGCGCTGCAGCTGTACACCGCAGCCGGGTTCCGCCCGATCCCGGTCTACGAGCCGTATGCCCGCTCGATGCCGAACTCGCTCTGCTTCGAGCTCGTCCTCTGAGCAGCATCCGAACCGTGCATCATGTCCCAGGTGCGCAGGCAATCCGGGCCGGAAAGCTGCAGAACCCGGACATGACCCCGGCGGGACGCAACCCGGGCCCGGCGAGCGGGCGGGGGATGATGGGGGGATGAGCCGGAGCGGGTCCGAGATGTGGGGGCCGGTGAACGTGCCGCCGGCCGGAACCCCGGTGCCGGCTCGCGTGCGCGACCTCGCGGAGGGTGCGACCCTCGAACCGGTGTGGGAGAACGAAATCGGCGGGCTGACGTTCCGCGCGAGCGCGGTCGACGGCATCCGGTACATCAAGTACGGTCCGCGCAACGAAGAGACCTCGATGGCGGGCGAGGCGGCCCGTCTGGCCTGGGCCGGAGACTTCACGCCCGTCCCCGCCGTGGTGACCTTCGGCGCGGACGCGACGCACGAGTGGCTGGTCACCGAAGCGGTGGAGGGCGAGAGCGCCGTCTCACCGCGTGGGCTCGCCGACCCGGCGACGGCGGTGCGGGCGATCGGCGAGGGCCTGCGGGCGCTGCACGACGCCCTCCCCGTCGCGGACTGCCCCTTCGACTGGCGCGTGCCGGCCCGCATCGCGAACGCCGAGGGGCGCGGCATCCACCTGCCGGCGGCGCTGCGCGAACCGCCTCCGATCGACCGGCTCGTGGTCTGCCACGGCGACGCGTGCGCGCCCAACACGCTCATCGGGCCCGACGGGCGCTGGCGCGCACACGTCGACCTCGGCGCCCTCGGAATCGCCGACCGGTGGGCCGACATCGCGGTGGCCGCGATGAGCACCGAGTGGAACTACGGCCCCGGCTGGCAGGACGCCGTGGTCGAGGCCTACGGCATCCGCCCCGACCCGGTGCGGATGGCGTTCTACCGCGCCCTGTGGAACGCCACCTAGTCCCCCAGCGAAGGCTCAGGGGACGGAATTCGTCGGGTCAGCCCCGCTCGAGCCGGCGGATGCTGTCCCCTGAGCCCCCAGCGGATACCCGGGTCAGGAGGGCCCGAGGATGAAGTTCCACGTGCCGAGAGCCGCCGCGGCCACGATGGCGGCGGTGGAGATGGCGGCGCCGATGAGCAGGAGCACGATATCGCCCCCGTGGAAGCGGGACGGCCGGGCCCAGGTCCGCTCCCCGGGCGCTCCGAACCCCCGCGCCTCCATCGCCGTGGCGAGCTTCGAGCCGCGCCGGATGGAGAGCACCAGTAGTGCGAAGGCCATGCCGACGAATCTCCTGACCCGCCCGCGGTCGGCGACACCGCGCGCCCGGCGTGCGAGCTCGAGGGCACGCCAGTCGTCCAGGAACAGCCCGACCATGCGCAGGCCCGCGAGCGCGCCGAGGACGAATCGGGCCGGGATGCGGGCGATCTGGCCCAGCGCGTCGGCCAGATCCGTCGGGTCCACCGTGACGAAGAGCACGACGGAGGGGAGTGCGATGGCCAGCACGCGGAAGAAGGTGGCCAGCGCCAGCTCGAGCGATCCATCGCTCACCCGCACCAGGAGCCACTCGACGTACACATGCCCGGATGCTTCGCCATAGAGCGCGATCGTGACCGCCGTCAGCGGCGCCGCCAGCCACACCGGCCACGTGCGCAGCCAGAACTCCCGCCACGTGAGACCGGCGAAGGGGAAGAGGAGGCACTCCAGCACGAGCGCCACCGCCGCCGAGACCGGATCGAGCGTGAGCACCAGGGGCAGAGCGATGAGAGCGCTGGCCGCCAGCTTCGCGAGCGGGTTGAGGCCGGCGACCGCGCCGGTGCGCGCACGGCTCTCCAGCAGCGTCATCCTGCAACTCCCGTGAGGACGTAGGGACGTGCGCGCAGCGCCCGCACGACGTCGGCGTCGTGGGTGATCGCCACGACAGCGACCCCGTCGTCGCGGATCTCGGCGAGAAGGGCCACGAGCTCTGCCCACGTGCGCGCATCCTGTCCGAACGTCGGCTCGTCCAGGACGAGCACCCGGGGCCGGGTCGCGAGTGCGGCGGCGACCGTGAGGCGGCGCTTCTCACCCCCCGAGAGCGTGTACGGGTTGGCCGCGGCGAGGTGGTCGAGCCGCAGGCGGGCCAGCAACTCGTCGATCCGCTGCCGATCCACCGCTCCCAGAGCCTTCGGACCCACCTCCAGCTCGTCGCGCACGGTGCGCGTGAGCAGCTGGTGCTCGGGGTCTTGGAAGACCGTGCCGACCCGCGGGAGCAGGTCACGGGACGACCACCGGATGGGCTCCGGCCCCGCCCCCGCGGCGAGCTCGTCCGACGCGGACAGCTCGCCCGCTGCCGGGCGGAGGAGGCCCGCGAGCGTGAGCCCCAGGGTCGACTTCCCCGACCCGTTCGGGCCGGTGACGGCCAGAGCCTCGCCGACGCGTACGGTGAGGTCGATCCCGGTGGCCACCGGTTGGTCCCGCACGCGCTGGACGGACAGGTCGCGCGCCTCCAGAAGCGCGGGGCCCGGCTCGGAGCGCGGGGCGGAGGGGTGGGCCGGGGGGATCCCGGGCACCCACACCCCCTCACGGGCCAGCCGCGCACCCGCATCGCGCAGCACCGTCGCCGGGTCACCGTCGGCGAGCACCCCCTCCTCACCGAGCACGATCACCCGGTCGACGATGGGGAGCCAGACGTCCACCCGGTGCTCGACGACGACGAGGGTCGTGCCCTGCGCCTCCACGCTGCGGAGCACCGACGCACGCACTTCCGCCACCCCCGCGGGGTCGAGGTTCGCGGTCGGCTCGTCCAGGAGGAGGAGCCCCGGCTGCATGGCGAGGACCCCCGCCAGCGCGAGGCGCTGCTTCTGCCCGCCCGACAGCGCCTTGGTCTGGCGGTCCAGCGGCACCTCGAGGCCGACCGCATCCAGTGCCGCACGCACGCGCCGCCAGATCTCGTCGCGAGGTACGCCCAGGTTCTCGCACCCGAAGGCGACGTCGTCACCGACGCGAGCGAGGATGACCTGCGAATCCGGGTCCTGCAGGACGAGGCCTGCGCGCCCCCGGACGTGCGCCGTCGGCACGCCGTCCAGCAGGAGGTCGCCGGCGGATTCGCCCTCCTCCTCGCCGCCGAGCACGCCGGCAAGGCCCGCCAGGAGCGTCGACTTGCCCGAGCCGGAGGCGCCCAGGAGCAGCACCCGCTCCCCCGGCGCGATGCGCAGTGACACGTCGCGCAGCGCCCACGCGCGGCGCGACGCGTGCCGCCACCCCCAGCCGCGGGCGACGACCTCCGCAGGCCTCTCCACGCGTCAGACGCGAGCGCGCACGGAGCGCCCCGACGCGAAGCGGTCGAGAGCCCCGGTTGCGGCGAGCCCGCGCGCGATCAGCCACGCGGCCAGGCCCGCCAGCACCGCGCCCGAGGCGGCGGTGCTGATGAGGTAGACGACGGTGAAGGCGGTGTCGGCGCCGGCGTACCACAGCACGAGGTTGTTGATTCCGCCGGCCAGGGCCGCACCGATGCCGGCGAGCACGGCGACGCCGACGTTCCAGCGGCGGTAGAAGAAGAGCAGGAAGACCAGTTCGGCTCCCAGGCCCTGAACCAGGCCCGCTTCGAGGGTGAGGAACCCGCCCCACTGGTTGCCCACGAGGGCCGAGACCACGGCGGCCAGGGTCTCGGTGTAGATCGCCGCACCGGGCTTGCGGATGATGAGGGCTCCGAGCACACCGGCGAACAGCCACGGTCCGTCCAGGAGCCCCTGCAGGCCGGGGAGCAGCGGCTCGAGCAGCGTCTTCGGCCCCAGGTACGCGACGTTCCACAACAGGAAGATCAGCCCGGCCGCGACGCCGATCACGCTCGCGACGACGATATCGACGACCCGCCACCGGAAGCGGCGGGTTCCCGCCGTGACGGGCGCGGATGTGGACGTGGAAATAGTCATTTCTCTCCTCCCTGCGCTGGCATGACCCAGATCAGGTTCGACGGTCGAAGCGTGGATCGCTTCCTCTCAGCCCGGCTCACCGGACTCCCGTGGTTGTCGCGGATGAGTATATCGCCGCGTGGAGGTACGTTAGGCGGGTGACCCCGGATGCGTCTCCGCCCACGCGGCGCGACCAGCGCGACGGGGAAGACGGCTCCGGCGAACACCCCGTGCCGGACGGGGACACGCCATCCCCCGACCCGGATGCCCCCGGCACTCTCGTCATGCAGCAGCCGGCCGACCCGCCGATGACGGTCGCCGCCTCCGGCCCCGTGGCGCTGGCCTGGGTGGATGAAACCCGCTTCCCCATTCCGGCGCCTCCGACCATCCACTCGGATGAGTCACCCCGGCCCGCCCCCGACCTTCTCACCGGCGCCCGCCGGCGCTCCCCGTGGCGGCCGGCGGGCCTCATCCCGGCCGGCCTGCTCGTCCTGGTCATCGCCGTGTACACCGCCACGATGCTGCTGTGGCCGCTGCACGCCGTCGCGCCCCGCATCGAGCCGGTCGCCGTCCAGACGATTCCGGCGCCGGCCTCAGCGCCGGCGTGGCCGGCGGAGGGAAGCGCAGCCGTCACCGTCGCGGGGGTCCCGGGGGCGCTGGCCTCCTCGGGCGAACCGTCGTCGATCGCGAGCATCGCGAAAGTGGTGACGGCGCTGCTCGTGCTGGATCGGATGCCGCTGGCCGTCGGCGAGAGCGGGCCCGAGTATCGCTTCGCCGCAGCCGACCGCACGCTGTACTGGCAGTACCGCACCAACGGGGAATCCGCGTTGGACGTCCCCGTGGGCGGCTCCCTCACGCAGTATCAGCTGCTCGAGGGGATGCTGATCGGCTCGGCGAACAACTACGCCGACCGCCTGGTCGACGATCTGTGGCCCTCCGACGCGGTCTACGCGGCCGCGGCGCGCTCGTGGCTGGATGCGCACGGAGTGGCCGGCATCACGATCGTCGACCCCTCCGGAATCGGGTCGGGCAACGCCGCCAGCCCCGAAGCGCTGCTCGCCCTCGCCGAGCGCGCGATGGCCCATCCCGTGATCTCCGAGATCGTGCGCAAGACCTCGACCGAGCTGCCCGGCGCGGGAACCGTGGAGAATTCCAACCCGCTCCTGGCCGACCCGGGGATGGTGGGAATCAAGACGGGGACCCTCGGCAGGTACAACCTGCTCACCGCGAAGGACGTCGCCCTGGGTGACACGTCGGCGCGGGTGTACGTCGCGGTGCTCGGACAGCCCGATTCCGCCGCACGCGACACCGCGACGCGGGCCCTGTTCGACCGGACCGAGCAGGAGCTGCAGCCGCAGACGGCGGTGGCCGGCCGCACGCTCGCCGGACGGGTCGTGACCCGGTGGGGCGAACCCGTCGACGTCGTCACCGCCGAGGAGGCCTCGGTCATCGGATGGAACGGGGCCGCCGGAAGCGCGACATCCGAGTTCTCCCTGCGCGACGACCCGGCCGAGGGTGACGTGGTCGGCACCCTCGCCGTGACGGGACCGCTCGACAGCACGAGCGTGGACCTCGAGCTGGCGGAAGACCTCGAGGGCCCGAGCGCCTGGTGGCGCCTGACGCACCCCCTCGCCCTCCTGGGCCTCGGCGGCTGACCCGGCGTCAGAAGGGCCACACCAGCGGGACGTAGCCGACCGCGAAGGCGATGAAGACCACCGCCAGGGGCGCCCCGAGCCGCCAGTAGTCACCGAAGCGATAACCGCCCGGCTCCATCACCATGAGGTTCGCCGGGGTGGCGATCGGTGTGAGGAACGAGGCGGCGCCGACGACCGTGATGGCGAGGATGAACGGCACGACGCCGGTGACCAGGGAGGCCGTCGGGCCTCAGACGTGGGTGACGCGCTGCTGCAGCCGGCTGCGGATGTCGAACAGCTCGGTGCCGCCGATCTCCCGCGCGCCGGCCACGCCCTGGCGCAGCAGCGTCGACAGAGAACTCTGGGATGCCACCGCGACGGGTGTGCCGCGCACCTTCCCCAGCTGCGTGATCGCGTCGAGGGTGTCGCCGTCGGGAAGAACGACGATGGCGCCGCTGAAGCGCACCCCGGCCGCGCGGGCGATCACCCGCAGCCGTCCGACGAGCTGGGACACGGGCGATCCGATGACGTGGGGGCCGACGACCTCCCCGCGGCGGAAGCCGACGGGCCCGCCGAAGTCCTCCGACAAAACCGCGTACAGGCCGCTCGGCCCCAGCACGACGTGGTCGACCTTCTCGTCCGGGCTGCCGTCGCGGGACGCGGCCACATCGTGCCACACGGTGTATCCCATGCCGAGGTCGGCGACGATGCGGGCGGTGGCCTCCTCGGCGAGCGCATCGGCCAGCAGCCGCCGCAGCTCGTGGGGGGCCGAGCGCACCAGCGACGGCTCGTACGGGTCGGGAATCTCCACGCCTCGGCCGACCCATTCCCGGATGAGCGTGAGGTACCGCTCCCGCCGCCACCCGCCCGGCTGTCCATACGTGCGGGCGCGGGGACGCGTGTCGGGACGAGCGCTGGCGGTCGGGGGTCCCGACCATTCGGGCGCCGACGAGCCGCGGCCGCGGTCGTACGCGGCGCGGGCCTCAGGGGTGCCGATGAGCTCCCATGCCCGCTGCACCTGGATGAACACGGCCGCATCGCCGCCGGCATCGGGATGCGTCTGCCTCAGCCGCAGGCGGTAGGCGCGCCGAAGCGTCTCGTCGTCGGCGGCAGGCTCCACGCCGAGCACCTCGTACGCCGATGCGGACACCGGGCTGTCGAACACGAATCCTCCCCCGCGCGCCATGGGGCGCAGCATCCTCAGGCTAATCGGCCCGCGATGGGTGAGGGCTGCCGTTCGCTGTGGGCTACGCCCGGAACTGCGGTGAACCCAGCACGCGCTCGACGGTGATCTCCAGGACGACGCGCTCGGGGTTCGCGGAGGGCTGCCGATACCGGGCGGTGTACAGCGCGACGGCATGCGCGACGGCGGCGGGGTCCTCGTTCACGCGCGCCCGGCCTTCGAAGCTGATCCACCGGCGGCCGTCGACCGTGTTGACGCTGGCGCGGCCCGTGCGCTGCACGTTGACGAATTTCTGCGAGCCGCGGCTGCCGATCACCCGCACGACGCCGTTCTCGTACGTGACGCCCACCGGCACCGAATGGATGCGGCCTTCCCGGCCCAGGGTCGACAGCGTGGCCAGGTGGTATTCGCCGAGGAAGGACAGTGCTTCGGGGGTGATCACTCATTCCTCCCACAGCGGCAGGGGCGGGGAGAAGGCGAACGCCTCGTCCACGATCCCGGCCGCGACATCGGACGTCCAGCGGGGGGAGCGGTCCTTGTCGATCACCTGTGCGCGGATGCCCTCGACCAGATCGGGCTGCGACGTGACGAACCACATCACCAGCCCGTACTCCTGGGCGAGAGCCGCCTTCAGATCCGGCAGCGTCCGCGCGCGGCGTACGGCCTCGAGGGTCACCGCGAGCGACGTGGGAGAGAGGGACGCGAGCGTGTCGGCGGCCTCGGATGCCTCGGGCTCGCGTCGCGCGCGCAGCCGGTCGATGATGTCGCCCACGGTGGCGCCGGAGAAGGCGTCGTCGATCCAGACGCGGGCCTCTGCCAGGCGCGAGGGTGCAGGCGTGTCGTCGAAGAGGAGCACGAGTTCGGCCGGGGCGGTGGGGGCGGTGCGCCCGGACAGCGCGTCGCGCAGCGCGTCGAGCCGGTTCACCGGCACGAGGTGGTCGGCGAACCCGGCGTAGATGGCGTCGCCGGAATCCATGGATGCGCCGGTGAGCGCCAGGTATTCGCCCAGCCGCCCGGGCGCCCGGGCCAGCAGCCATGACCCTCCGACGTCGGGGGTGAACCCGATGCGCGTCTCGGGCATCGCCAGGCGCGAGCGCTCGGTCACCACCCGGATGGCGGCGTGCCCGGCCAATCCGATTCCGCCGCCCATCGTGATTCCGTCGGCCAGGACCACCAGGGGTATCGCCGAGGATGCGATGGCGGCGTTCATCCGGTACTCGTCACGGAAGAACCTTGCGGTGCCGGCCGTATCGCCGCCGACGATCTGCTCGTAGAGCTGGCGGATGTCGCCGCCCGCGCAGAAACCGCGCTCTCCCGCGGCGTCGAGCAGGATCACGTCGACGCCCGGTCCGGACTGCCACGCCTCCAGCGCCGAGGCCAGCTGGGTGATCATCCCGTGACTGAGCGCATTGAGCGCGCGAGGACGATTGAGGGTGAGCCGCCCGAGGCTTCCGGCAACCCGTACGAGTACGTCCGCGTCCGCCGCATCCACCGTCCTGGCCACGACGCCACGTTACCGCCGACGCACCCGGGGACGGCGACCTCCCGTCCAAACCAGGGGAATCCGGGAAGATAGGGGGAATCGCACAACGATGAGAGGTTCGGCATGCCCGAAGGACAGGTGCTGGAATTCTCCGGCGTCACCAAACGCTTCGGCTCCGTCACCGCCGTGTCCGATCTGACCGCCCGGGTCGAACCCGGCCAGGTGACGGGCTTCCTCGGCCCCAATGGGGCGGGGAAGACGACGACCCTGCGCATCCTGCTGGGCCTCGTGCGCCCGACGGAGGGGACGGCCACCATCGGCGGCGTCGCCTACGAGAAGCTCCGCCGACCGCTGCAGTCGGTGGGCGCGGTCCTGGAGGCCTCGAGCTTCCACCCTGGCCGCACGGCGGCGAACCACCTGTCGGTGTACGCACAGGCGGCGGGCATCGCACGCTCGCGCGTGGACGAGGTGCTGGGGCTGGTCGGTCTCGCCGATGCGGCCGGCCGCAAGGTCGGCGGGTTCTCCCTCGGGATGCGCCAGCGCCTCGGGCTGGCCTACGCGCTCCTGGGCGACCCCGGTGTGCTCGTGCTGGACGAGCCGTCCAACGGGCTCGATCCCGAGGGCATCCGGTGGATGCGCGGGCTCCTGCGCAGTCTCGCCGGCGAGGGCCGCACGGTTCTCGTGTCGTCGCACATGCTCAGCGAGGTGCAGCAGACCGTGGACGGGCTGCTGATCATCGCGCGCGGGCAGCTGGTATTCCAGGGTGGGATCGAGGATCTGGCCGAGGCATCCGATCACGCGACCGTCGTGGACGCGCCCGACCGCGCGGCGCTGGAGGAGGCGCTGACGGCGGCGGGGCATCCGTTCGAGGTGCTGCGCAACGGCCTGACCGTACGCACGGCCGAGCCCGTCGACGTGGGCGCGCTGGCCGCCTCCGCCGGCATCGCCCTCTCAAGTCTCCAGCGTCGCGGCGCGACGCTCGAGGACGTCTTCCTCGAGCTCGTGAGCGGCGAGCGGGTGCACCTCGGCGCGGCCCCCGCCGCCGGCCCCGCGGAGGCGGAGTCGGAGCCGGGAGAGTCGCCCGGGGCGGCGCTGGAGACTGTGCCCGCGGCGGAGCCCGAGCCGCGGGTCGCGCCGGAGCCCCAGCCGCGGGTCGCGCCGGAGCCCGAGCCGGCCGCGGTCACCGCATCCTTCGCCGTCGCCTCCACCGGCGTGATCGACATCGTGGTCCCCCCCGACCGGCACACACCCGGCGATGCCCCGCATGCAGAGGAGGGTGGCCAGCGATGAGCCTTGTCGCCGCCAGCCGTTCCGAGCTGACCAAGCAGTTCACCACCGCCGTCTGGTGGATCCTCGGTCTCGTCCTCGTCCTGTACATCGGCGTGACCGCGACCGGGTTCGGCTTCCTCCTCGCCTCGCTGGCCACCGGCGCCCTCGGCCCGACCGCCGAAGGGCCCCAGGTGCCGCCGGAGACGCTGCCGCCGGTCATCTACAGCATCGCGACCTCGTTCGGCTACGTCTTCCCTCTGCTCGTGGGCACGCTGATGGTGACCACGGAGTTCCGCCACAAGACCCTCACCCCGACCTTCCTCGCGACTCCGCGCCGCGGCGTCGCGCTCGCGGGCAAGGTCGTCATCGGCGTGCTCATGGGGCTGCTGTTCGGCGTGCTCGGCCTCATCGCAGCCGTCGTGCCGGGTGCGATCATCCTGTCCGCCAGCGGCCTGGAAACGGGGCTCGACTCCTCCGACACGTGGGCGCTGGCCGGGCGGATGCTCCTGGCCTTCGTGCTGTGGACCCTCATCGGCATCGGGGTGGGCTCTGTCGTGCGCAACCAGGTCGTCGCGATCGTGCTGGTGCTCGCGTTCACCCAGTTCATCGAACCCATCGCCCGCGTCGCCGGCGGGTTCGTGGAGGCCCTGGAGCCGGTCGTGCGAGTGCTCCCGGGGGCGGCCAGCGATGCCCTCGTCGGGGCGAGCGCCTTCTCGATCAGCATGCCCATGGCGACCGATCCCCTCGCATGGTGGGTCGGCGGGCTCGTTCTGCTGGGCTACGCGGTCGTGTTCCTCGTGATCGGGCAGTTCACCAGCTGGCGCCGCGACGTCAACTGACCGCCCCGGCATCCGGGGCCGCATCCGCGGATCGAGGACATCCCGCGGATCGAGGGCATCTCGCTAATCGAGGACATCTCGCGGATCGAGGACGTAACCGCGCCGCTCGCTCCTCGATAGAGCGGATCTCCTCGATCGCGGCGTCGACTGACGGCCCGAGCGCCCGTGTCCCCGGTGTCAGCCGATACCGGGCACCACGACCGGCCGCTTGGGCCGGAGCTTCTGCCGGCCGGGCCGGGCCAGGACGGCGACATCCTCCGCCTCATCGGCGACCTCGAGCCTCAGTGCCTGCAGCAGCGCGACGCCGTGGCGGGTCGTGAGGACGAGCCGCTCGAACTCGTCGTGACCCGACAGGTCGATGACGACGCTCGGGCGGCGACGCCGGATGACCGCGAAGTCGTTGCCGGACGCCGATTTCCACGTGCCCATCGCCACCGCCGCCGGCACGTACGTTCCGGGGCTGGGGACGCCTCGCAGCCACGTCCACGCGTCGTCTGTCAACTGGGCTCGGACGATCTGCTCGCGCGGGACGAGCACGTTGCGCCGACGGAAGGACAGGGTGCGCTCAACGGGCGAAAGCACGACCTCCAGCTGCGTCGAGTCGAGCAGCAGGGTCACCATAGACATAGTCTGCCAGCGGCATGCAACCGGCATGCCCCCGATTGCTCACAGGTCCGCAACGATCCGCCCGTGTCGGCGCCGCCGGAGATCCGCCGCCATCGTCTTGCCCGCAGCGAGCCCCGGTGCCGTGGGCGGGGGATAGCCTGAAGGCATGACGACCGGCAGCGCCATGCCGCAGGTGAGGCCGGGGAGCCTCTCGACCCGGCAGGTTTCCGACGTGCTCGCTCGGTCGGCGGCGGGTGCCCGGCTGGACGCCGAGGACGCGCACGCCCTTCTGACCGCGACGGGCGACGACCTCGATGCGCTCCTCCACGCCGCCGGAGCGCTGCGCGACGTCGGCCTGGTTGAGGCCGGCCGGCCGGGAGTCCTCACCTACTCGCGCAAGGTGTTCGTGCCGCTGACCACCCTGTGCCGCGACCGCTGCCACTACTGCGTCTTCGTCGATACCCCCGGGCAGCTGTTCAAGAAGAACAAGCCGGCCTTCATGTCGCCCGAGCAGGTCCTTGCCGTCGTGCGGCAGGGCCAGGCCCTCGGGTGCAAGGAGGCGCTGCTGACGCTGGGCGACCGGCCCGAAGACCGCTGGCCCGAGGCGCGCGCGTGGCTGGACGAGCACGGGTACGCCTCCACGCTCGAGTACGTCGGCGCCATCGCGCGCCTCATCACCGCCGAGACCGGGATGCTCGCGCACCTGAACCCCGGCGTCATGAGCGCCGACGAACTGCGGATGCTGCGCCCCACGGCCCCCTCGATGGGCATGATGCTCGAGACGACCTCGACCCGCCTGTTCCTCGAGCCCGGCCAGGTGCACTTCGGCTCCCCCGACAAGGATCCGGCCCTGCGCCTCGCGGTGATCGAAGACGCCGGCCGCGCCCGCATCCCCTTCACCACCGGCATCCTCGTCGGCATCGGCGAGACGCTCCTCGACCGCGCCGAGTCGCTGATCGTGCTGCGCGACCTGCACGAACGGTACGGGCACGTGCAGGAGGTGATCGTGCAGAATTTCCGCGCGAAGCCGCACACCGCGATGCAGGGGGCGCCCGACGCCGACCTCCTCGAATACGTCGCTGCGGTCGCCACCGCGCGGCTCGTGTTCGGGCCGGGCATGCGCATCCAGGTTCCCCCGAACCTGTCGGATCCGGCCGAGTTCTCCCTGCTCATCCGCGCGGGCGCCGACGACTGGGGCGGGGTTTCGCCCTTGACCGCCGACCACGTCAACCCCGAGCGGCCGTGGCCGCACCTCGACGACCTCACGCGGTTCACCGCCGAGTCCGGCTTCGAGCTGCGCGAGCGGCTCACGGCGCATCCGGAGTTCGTCCGCGAACCCGGCGCGTGGATCGACCCGGCGCTGCACGCCGCCGTCGCGGTGCTGGCCGACCCCGACGGCCTGGCCGCCGATGCGCATCCGGCAGCGCCTCCCCGTGTTCAAAACTCAGGAGACACGCCGAGTCCGGGGGCCGCCAACGCCTCCGGGGGCCCGGATCTCCTGAATTCTGCGCACACGACGGAGGTGCAGCGACTGGTCGAGCGGGCAGCCGGGGATCCGCTCACCCTCGACGACGCCGAGTGGGAGACGCTGCTGCGGGCCGCCGGCCCCGACCTCGACCGCCTGACCGCCACCGCGGACGACGTCCGCCGCTACACGGTGGGCGAGACCGTCAGCCTCGTCGTCAACCGCAACCTCACCTCCACCGGGTACCGCGCCGGCGGACGGGATGCCGCGGGCACGTTCGGCCTCGCCGATGTCGCCGCCATCGCCGCGGACGCGGCGGACCTGGGCGCCACCGAGCTGTGCATCCAGGGGCGACTCGCCGACGCGGAGGACCCCCGGGCGTACCTCGACATCGTGCGCGCCGCGACCGCGTCGGCGCCGGGCCTCCACATCCACGCCTACCGTCCGCAGGATGTGTGGGACCTCGCCGAGCGCGGCGGCCTGGGGCTGGACGGCGCCCTCGACGCCCTCCGCGACGCCGGCGTCGACACGGTGCCGGGCACCGGCGTCAAGGTGCTGAGCGAACGGGTGCGCGAGCTCGTCGCCCCGGGCGATCTCGACATCGACCGGTGGACCGAGGGCATCACCGCCGCCCACCGCGCGGGATTCCGCTCGACGTCGGTGCTGTTCTACGGGCACGTCGAGACCGCGCGCGAGCGTGTCGCGCACCTCCGCGCCCTCCGCGGCATCCAGGACGCGACGGGCGGCTTCACCGAGTTCGTCCCCATTCCGCTCCCCGGCCACGGCACGCCCCTGGTCGCCGGCCGCGCGCCGCTGGACGAGCACCGCGCCATGGTCGCGGTGTCGCGGCTCCTGCTGTCGGGCAGCATCTCGCACATCCAGATCCCGTGGACCCGCGTGGGAAGGGATGCTGCCGCCGTGCTGCTGCGCGCCGGGGGCGACGACCTCGGCGGCGCTCTCCTGGACGGCCGCGTGCTCCCCGACACCGGCATCGAGCACGGGCGGGAACTCCCGGTCGCCGACGCCGAGCGCATGGCGGCCCGCCTGTTCCGCCCGTTCCGCCGGCGCACCACCGACTACCGCACCCTTCGACCGGCTCAGGGGCCGGGACGATGATCCGCACGTCGGTCGCCATCGTCGGAGCTGGGTTCGCAGGGCTCGGGATGGCGATGGCCCTGCGCCGCGCCGGCCGCGACGACTTCGTCATCCTCGAGCGAGGAGCATCCGTCGGGGGCACCTGGCGCGACAACACCTATCCCGGCGTCGCGTGCGACGTGCCGTCGCACCTGTACGGCTTCGCCGCGCATCCCAACCCGCGGTGGTCGTCGGTGTTCGCGCCCGGCCCGGAGATCCACCGCTACCTCGCCGAGGTCGCCGAGCGCGAGGACCTCGGCGACCGGCTGCGCCTGCGCACCCCCATGCTGGGCGCCGACTGGGATGCCGGCGCGGCGGTGTGGCGCATCGACACGGGCGGCCGGCCCGTGATCGCCGACGCCCTCGTGCTCGGCTGCGGTCGCCTCACCGAGCCCGACGTCCCCGCCATCGCGGGGCTGGAGACCTTCCCGGGCCCCATCTTCCACTCCGCCCGCTGGGACCACGACGTGCCGCTGGAGGGCGCGCGCGTCGCCGTGGTGGGCACGGGCGCGAGCGCCGTGCAGATGGTGCCGGAGCTGGCCCGCGTGGCGGAGCACGTCACGCTCTTCCAGCGCACGCCCGCGTGGATCGTGCCGCGCGGCGGCGCGCGCTACAGCGACGACGAGCAGCGCCGCTTCGCCGAGCACCCCGGAGAGCTCGCCCGGCTGCGCGCCGAGCTTTACGCCGATGGCGAGGCGCGTTTCGCGTCGCGGTCGGGGGATGCCGCAGCCTCCGCCGACGCTCGCGACGTGGCCTCCGCCCACCTGGCGGCGCAGATCGACGACCCGGCGCTGCGTGCCGCGCTCACCCCGGACTACTCCTTCGGCTGCAAGCGCGTGCTCCTCTCGGACGACTTCTACCCGGCCGTCGCCTCGGACACGGTCACCCTGGAGCCGTCGGCGCTCGCAGCGGTCGAGGGGTCGACCCTCGTCTCGGCCGGCGGTGCACGGTTCGATGCGGACGTGCTCGTGCTGGCCACCGGATTCGCCGCATCCCGCCAGCCGTACGCCGATCTGGTCCGCGGCGAGGGTGGCGTGAGTCTCGGCGAGCACTGGTCGACCGGGATGAGCGCGTTCGCCTCCACGGTGGTCGCGGGCTTCCCGAACCTCTTCGTCCTGAACGGCCCCAACGCGAGTCTCGGTCACAACTCGTCCGTGCTGATGATCGAGGAGCAGGCCACGTACGTCGTCCGCTCCCTCGCCCGGCGCGACCGGCAGCCCGGTGCGGTACTGCACGTGCGGCCCGAGGCCGAGCGGGCCTACACCGACGAGATCGCCCGGGCCGCCGCATCCACGCCGTGGATGACCGGCGGATGCAGCAACTGGTACGTCGACCAGCGGTCAGGGCGGCTCACGCTGCTGTGGCCCGGAACGGTGCAGGCCTTCCGTGAGCGGCTGGCCGCCGCGGACGGCTCGGAGTTCGTGTGCGTGCCCGCCCCCGTCCGGGGCGGGCGAACAGGAGGAGAGACATGACCGTTCCGCAGGATCAGGGATCCGGGATCCGCTTCGGGTACAAGGCGTCGAGCGAGCAGTTCGGTCCGACCGAGCTGCTGGACTTCGCGGTGCTCGCGGAGGAGATGGGGTTCGACTCGGTCTTCCTCTCCGACCACCTGCAGCCGTGGATGCACGAGGGCGGCCACGCGCCCGCCGCACTGCCGTGGATGGGCGCGCTCGGACAGCGCACCTCGCGCATCCTCATGGGCACGTCCGTCCTCACCCCCACGTTCCGTTACCACCCCGCCATGGTCGCGCAGGCCTTCGCGACGCTCGGGGTGATGTACCCCGGCCGGGTCATCCTCGGGGTGGGTACCGGGGAGGCGCTCAACGAAGTGACCCTCGGGTTGACGTGGCCCGACCCGCCGGAGCGGTTCCAGCGGCTCAAGGAGGCGATCACCCTCATCGAGAAGCTGTGGGACGGGGAGCGGGTCACCTTCGACGGCACGTACTACTCCGTCAAGGACGCCACGATCTACGACCGCCCGTCGGCCGAACACCGGGTGCCGATCTACATCGGAGCGTCGGGTCCGGCCGCCACCCGCCTGGCGGGGCGCATCGCCGACGGGTACATCACCACCAGCGGCAAGGCGCCCGAGCTGTACACCGACACGCTCCTCCCCGCACTGAAGGACGGTCTGCAGAAGGCCGGCCGCGGAGATGACGCCGTCGACACGATGATCGAGGTGAAGGTCTCCTACCATCCCGACGCGGACACGGCCCTGGAGAAGACCCGCTTCTGGGCGCCGCTGGCCCTCTCGGCCGAGGAGAAGATGGGCGTCCACGACCCCATCGAGATGCAACGCCTCGCCAACGAGCTGCCCATCGAGCGCGCCGCATCCCGGTTCATCGTGTCGACCGACCCCGACGAGCACGTCGAGAAGATCGCGCGGTACGTCGAGCTCGGCTTCCGCCACCTCGTCTTCCACGATCCCGGCGCGGACCAGGCCGAGTTCCTCCGGATGTACGGCGCGGAGATCCTCCCGCGCCTGCGCGCGCGCTTCTCCTGAGCACCGTCGTCCGCGACGCGGCGTGCAGGGCGGACTGTAGTCCCCCTCCGCCCCCCGCCGTCTCCGCCCACCCTTCGCGCACAACTCCTGCAGAATTGGTTGCCATGACCCCGCCACGCCACCCGGAACCGGTTCCGCCCTCCCACATGCAGGAGTTGCGCACGGATGGATGGACCGTGATCGTCCCGGTCAAGGGGGCGGACACCGGCAAGTCCCGCTTGACCGACGCCGGCGGCGACCGGGCGGCGCTGGCCCGCGCGATCGCCCTCGACACGATCGCCGCCGCCACCGGTGCCGCGCACGTCGCGCGCGTGATCGTGGTCACCGACGACGCCGAGGTCGCCGCCGCCGCCGCGCGCATGCGGGCCGTGGAGGTGGTGCGCGAAGGCGGCAGCGAGGGTCTGGACGCCGCCGTCGCCCTCGGGGCTCAGGCGGCGGGCACGGCGGTGCCACGTGCCGCGCTCCTCGGCGACCTCCCGGCCCTCCGTACGGCCGAACTGGATGCCGCGCTCGAGACGGCCGCGACCCTGGAACGCGGGCTCGTCACCGATGCCGAGGGCACCGGCTCGACGCTCGTCACCGCGCGGGCGGGCGCGGTGTGGACCTCCGCGTTCGGCGAGGGATCGGCCGAGCGCCACCGGCTCCTCGGCTGCACCGACATCGACCTACCGGAGGACTCGTCGCTGCGGCGCGATGTCGACACGTCGGCGCAACTGGACGCCGCTGCATCCCTGGGTCTGGGCCCGCGCACGGCCGCTTTGCTGTCCGCCCCCTCCGTCGCCTGACCCGCGGTCAGGCTGCGGCGGCGAGGGCGGCGTCGACGATCGCCGCGGACGCGGCCTCGTCGGTCATCCACAGCGGAGCCACCACGGGCCGGACGCCGGATGCCTGAACCGACACGGCGGCGGCGGCATCCTCCTCGGCGAGCAGCCACGCGTCGAGCACTCCCCCGGCGCTGCGAGCACCATAGAGGGCGGCCACCGCGGCGGCGGAGGTCTCGACCCCGATCGCGGTGAGGCAGACATCGGCCATTCCCCGCACGACGCGCCCGCCGATGATCGGTGAGACCCCCACGACGGCGGATGCTGCCGCCAGCGCCGCGCGGATCCCGGGGACGGCGAGGATCGGTCCGATCGACACGACGGGGTTCGACGGCGCGAGGAGCACGACGTCGGCCTCCGCGATCGCCTCGACGACGCCCGGCGCGGGGGCGGCCTCGGCGATGCCCGGATTGTCGAAGCGCAGCGGGGTGAGCGCGGCGCGGTGGCGCGTCCACCACTCCTGGAAGTGCATGCGGCGCTCGGCGCCGTCGTCGTCCTGCACGGTGACGATGGTGTCGACCTCGGCGTCGGTCATCGGCAGCAGTCGCGCGCCGAGGGGCCAGCGCCAAGCCATCCGCTCGAGCACCTGCGTGGGGGTGAGGCCCTCGCGGAGCCACCCCGTGCGGGCCACGTGCGTGCCGAGGTCGAGATCGCCGAGTGTGAACCACGGCCAGCCCGCGCCCCACGCCTGCAGCTCCTCGTTCACGCGCTCGGTGTCTCCGGCGCGTCCCCACCCGCGCTGCGTGTCGTTGACGCCGGCGAGCGCGTACGTGATCGAGTCGACGTCGGGTTGCAGGCGCACGCCCGACAGCCACAGGTCATCGCCGGTGTTGACCACCACGGTGGCCTCCGGCGCACCGCGGGCGGCGAGGGCTGCACGCACGCCGAGCGTGAACTTCGCTCCGCCCACTCCGCCGGCCAGCACCACGACGCGCGGCCCGCTCATGCCGCATCCCCGCCCAGCGGCCGCACGCTCACGGCGCGACCGCGGATGCGGCGGCCCGCGCCGCGGCGGGGAGGGCATCCAGCACGCGGCTCACGGCGTCGTCATCGTGGGCGGCGGTGAGGAACCAGGCCTCGTACACGCTCGGTGGAAGCGAGACTCCCGCACCGAGCATCGCGTGGAAGAAGGGCGGGTACCGCCACGACTCCTGCGTGAGCGCCGTGGCGTAGTCGTGCGGCACCTCGGGGAGGAACGCCACGCCGAACAGCGATCCCGCCCGCGGCACGGCGTGGACGACGCCGGCCCGGGTGAGGGCGTCCGACAGCGCATCGGCGACCGTGGATGCCGCGGCATCCACCCGCGCGTACACCTCGGGTGTCGCGAGACGGAGGGTGGCGAGGCCGGCCGCCACCGACAGCGGGTTGCCCGACAGAGTGCCCGCCTGATACACCGGGCCGGCGGGGGCGAGCGCATCCATCACGTCCGCTCGGCCGCCGAGGGCCGCCAGCGGCATCCCGCCGCCCACGACCTTGCCGAAGGTGAAGAGGTCGGGCGCATACTGCTCCCCCGCTGCCGCCTGCAGTCCCCAGAAGCCGGCGGGGTGCACCCGGAAGCCGGTGAGCACCTCGTCGAGGATCATCAGCGCGCCGTGCGCGTGGGCGATGTCGGCCAGCGCGGCGTTGTAGCCCGGCAGCGGCGGGACCACGCCCATGTTCGCCGACGCGGCCTCGACGATGATCGCCGCGATCTGGTCGCCATACGTGGCGAAGGCCTCCCGCACGGCATCGAGGTCGTTGTACGGCAGGACGAGGGTCTGCGCCGCGATGGGCGCGGGGACGCCCGCCGATCCCGGCAGCGCGAGGGTGGCGACGCCGGAGCCGGCGGCGGCGAGGAGCCCGTCAGAGTGGCCGTGGTAATGGCCGGCGAACTTCACGAGCAGGTCGCGGCCGGTGACGCCGCGCGCCAGGCGGATGGCGGTCATGGTCGCCTCGGTGCCCGTGGACACCAGCCGCACCTTCTCCACCGGGCGGGTGCTCCCGGACACCACGCGTGAGGCGATGAGGTCGGCGAGCTCGACCTCGGCCGACGTGGGCGCACCGAATGACAGGCCGCGGGATGCGGCATCCTGCACCGCCGCGACGACCTCCGGATGCGCGTGCCCCAGGAGGGCCGGACCCCACGAGGCGACGAGGTCGACATAGGTGCGGCCCGCCTCGTCCGTCACGGTGGCCCCGCGGGCCGAGGCGACGAACCGCGGCGTGCCGCCGACGGACCCGTACGCGCGCACAGGCGAGTTCACGCCACCCGGGATCACGGCGCGGGCTCTGTCGAACCACTCATCGTTCCGGTCAGTCATCCGGTCATCCTCTTCTCACCATGTCTCACTTTCGGCGCCCCGTGTCTCACTTTCGGCGCACCATGTCTCACGAACTGCAACAAACGGGGCCCAAACTTGCCGAAAGTGAGACATGCGAGGGCTGGTTGGGCGGAGCTGGCCGGGCTGGCTGGCTGGGCTGGCCAGCCGGCCAGGGCTGGCTGGGCTGGCCGGCCGGGGCTGGCCAGGTCGGCACGGGCGGAGCTGACTGGCACGAGGGGTCAGGATGCGGCGCGCAACCAGCGCGCGGCCTCGGCGGCCCAGTAGGTCAGGATGGCGTCGGCTCCGGCACGGCGGATCGACAGCAGGCTCTCTTCGATGGCGCGGCGCCGGTCGATCCACCCGTTCGCCGCGGCGGCCTCGACCATCGCGTACTCGCCCGACACCTGATAGGCCCACACCGGCACGTCCACGGCGGCGCGCACATCGGCCAGCACATCGAGGTACGGCAGGGCCGGCTTGACCATGACGACGTCGGCACCCTCGTCGACGTCGAGCAGCGCCTCGCGCACGCCCTCACGGCCGTTCCCCGGGTCGAGCTGGTAGCTGCGACGGTCTCCGGTCAGCTGGGAGTCGACGGCCTCGCGGAACGGTCCGTAGAACGCTCCGGCGTACTTGGCCGAGTACGCCAGCAGCAGCGTGTCGGTGAAGCCTTCGGCATCCAGCGCCGCGCGCACGTAGGCGACCTGGCCGTCCATCATCCCGGACAGCCCCAACATCACGGAGCCGGCGCGGGCCTGCGCGAGCCCCATGTCGGCGTACCGCTCCAGCGTCGCGTCGTTGTCGACGCGCCCGCGCCCGTCGAGCACCCCGCAATGGCCGTGGTCGGTGAATTCGTCCAGACACAGGTCGGTCTGCACGACCAGCGCGTCGCCCACTTCCGCGACAACGGCCTCGGTGGCGACGTTGAGGATGCCCCGGGGGTCATCTGCGCCGGAACCCCGGGCGTCGCGCACCGCCGGCACACCGAACAGCATCACTCCGCCCACGCCGGCCTCCGCCGCATCCGCAGCCGTGCGGCGCAGCGAGTCGAGCGTGTGCTGGTCGACGCCGGGCATCGAGGAGATCGGTGCGGGCTCGCCGATGCCCTCGCGCACGAACAGCGGAAGAACCAGTTGCGAGGGAACGAGGTGCGTCTCGCGCGCCAGGCGCCGGACCGCGGGGGTCTGGCGGAGACGCCGGGGGCGATGCTGAGGGAAGCTCACGGCTGCAGTTCGTCGGCGGCGTGCGGAAGGGGGAAGCGCGAGACGGCGTCGATGAGCGCGTCGACGGTCTGCTGGTCGGCGATCACGTCGACGCTCAGCCCCGTGCGGCGGGCGTCCTTGGCCGTCCGCGGCCCGATCGCGGCGATCACCGTCGAGTCGGGGATCGAGGGGAACTGCGCGTGCACCTGCTCGGCGACCGAACCGCTCGTGACCAGGATGGCGTTGATACGGCCCGATGCGACGTCCAGCGCGATCCGCTCGGTCACCGGCACACCGACCGTGCGGTACGCCACGACGCTGCGAACGCGATGTCCGGCCTCGCCCAGTAGACGCGTCAGCACGGGTTTGGCGATCTCGCTGCGGAGGGTGAGCACGTCGCGCGTCTCCGCCTCGCGCGCGATCATCTCCTCGGCCAGCCCGGCCGCGGAGTTGTCACGCTCGGGAACGAGATCGACGCGGTACCCGACCGCCTGCAGCGCCGCGGCTGTCGTCTCACCGACGGCGGCCACCTTGGTGCGGGTGGGGATGACGGCGCGGTAGGCGTAGAGCACGTCGACCGTCGTCGCGCTGGTGACGGTGAGCCAGTCGAAAACCCCGGCGGCCAATTCGGCCAGCGCCTGCTCGAGCGCTGCCTGATCGTTGGTGGGTGCGAAATTGATCAGCGGCGCGATGACCGGCACCGCGCCCTGCTGACGAAGCGTGGCGGCCACTCCGTCACCCCACGGTCCTCCACGCGGCACGAGCACCCGCCAGCCCGCAAGGGGCTTCTCGGATGTCGCCGTGTGCCGGGAGGTGTGATTCATGGGGTCGACTCTCGTGGTACCAGGTCGGCCGCCCCACGTTCGAGCAGCCGACGTGCAATGTCGTCCCCGGTGCGCGTGGCTCGCGCGATCGGGTCCGCGCCGTCGGCAGCATTCGCACCATCGCCGCTGCCTACAATTCCACCATACTCCCGGTCGGCCCGCAGAAGGGGCTCCAACCGCACGGTGCGGTCCACGCCGACCCGGTGCGCTCCGTCCAACGCATACACGATCGCGCGAACCCGCAGGTCTCCCCCGACCACCTCGGCGTGCGCGCCCACGGGGGCCGAGCAGCCCGCATCCAGACCCGACAGCACGCGGCGTTCCGCCGTGACCGCGATGCGGGTCTGCAGGTCGTCCAGGGCCGCCAGCGCCGCCAGCAGCCCGGCGTCGGCGTCCGTCCGCGTCTCCACGGCCAGTGCCCCCTGGCCCGGTGCCGTCGGCCAGTCGGCGAGTCCGAGGGGTTCGGCGTGCAGAGACCCCAGATCGCCGCCCAGCCGCGACAGCCCGGCCGCAGCGAGGATCACGGCATCCAGTTCGCCGTCGCGCACGCGACCGAGGCGCGAATCGACGTTGCCGCGCAGATCCTGCACGCGCACCCTCGGGTTGCGTCGCCGCACCTGCGCGATGCGTCGTGGCGACCCCGTCCCCACGACCGCACCCTCCGCGAGTTCGAGCAGGGGCGTGCCCGTGCGCGTGATGACGACGTCCCGCGCGTCCTCACGGGCCGGCGTGGCAGCGAGGAGGAACTCGGCAGGCTGGGCCGTGGGCAGATCCTTCAGCGAGTGCACCAGCAGGTCGCAGCGGCCGGCGAGCAGGGCGTCGCGCAGGGTCGTCGCGAAGACGCCGCGGCCACCGATCTCCGAGAGCGACGCGCGCGACACATCGCCTTCGCTGACGATGGGCACCAGCTCGACGTCCTCGCCGGATGCGGTGGCAAGCGCGTCGGCGACCCGCTGCGACTGGGCGAGGGCCAGAGCGCTGCGCCGGGTTCCCAGACGGAGAGTCATCGGCGGCTCACTGAAGCACCTCGGGCACCTCGTGCGGATGGATGCGTCGCCCGGTGAAGAACGGGACCTCTTCGCGGACGTGGCGCCGGGCCTCGGTGTAGCGGAGTTCGCGCATCACGTCGACGAGATCGGTGAGGACGTCGGCCTCCATCGGCAGCAGCCATTCGTAGTCGCCCAGTGCGAACGAGGCGACGGTGTTGGCGGTCACCCCGGTGAACGCGGCGCCCTTGCGGCCGTGGTCGGCGAGCATCGCGCGGCGTTCCTCATCGGGCAGCAGGTACCACTCGTAGCTGCGGACGAACGGGTACACCGTGAGCCAGGACTTCGCGGGCACCCCGCGCAGGAACCCCGGCACGTGGGCCCGGTTGAACTCCGCATCGCGGTGCACGCCCATGGCGTTCCACACCGGCAGCAGCGGCCGCAGCAACTCCGTCCGCCGGAGGCGCCGGAGGTCGCGCTGAAGGACCTCGGCGTCTGTCCCGTGCATCCAGATCATCAGGTCGGCGTCGGCGCGGAGACCACTGACGTCGTAGAAACCGCGGATGGTCACCCCGCCGCCCTCGATCAGCGCGACGATGTCGGCCAACTCGGTGGCGTCCGGTTCCGCGACGGGGTTCTCCGGGTCGCGGCGGAACACGGCCCAGAGAGTGAACACGGATGCAGGGGACTCCTCGGACATACCCCCAGTCTCCCCCGACGGCCGCGCGCGGCCAAACGCGCTCAGCGCGTGTAGGCCCGCACGGCGAGCCAGACGAGGCCGCCGACCGTGGCCGCCACCCCGACTACGGCGGCAGCCGCCCCGGTGGGGTTGGTCCGGCGGAACTCGCGCGCTCGCGCGACCGCACGATCGACCCCGTGACCCAGGCGGCGGGGCACATTGGCCTTGATCTCGATGGCGGCCAGCGTCGCCTTCAGCTCGGCGCGTGCCTTCTCCACCGGGTCGGAGATGCCCAGGGCGATCCCCGTACGGGGGACGGGGATCGGACGATCAACGCTCATCGCCAGCCTCCTTCACGATCCGGATGTCTTCGGCCACGGCTTGACCGGGGTTCTCTCCCGAGCTGAGCTTGCGGAAGCGCATGATCCCGAGGACCGCGAGAATCGCGACGATCACCAGCATCACGCCGAACACGACGAGTGCCGAGAGCCATACCGGCCACCACGACGAGAGCCCGGCGATCACGAACGCGAAGAACACCGGCAGGGACCAGAAGAGCACGAAGAGCGCTCCGACGAACCAGCCGGCGCCGATTCCGGCGTCTTTCGCGGTCTTGGCCAGCCACTTCTTGGCGGCGTTGATCTCCGCGACGACGAGATTGCGCACGAGGTCGGGGATGTCCCCGACCAGGGTGAACAGGCTCTCGTCGGCGCGGTCGCGGAAACCGCGCGGCGTCGTCATGTCATCAGCTCCCGGCGCTGGCGGCGCCCTTGTTGTCGCCGGAACCGTTCGTAGCGCCGTTGGAAGCGCTCTTGGACGCGCCGGAGGCCTGATCGGCTTCCTCGAGCGAGTCGCCGACAGCGTCCGCGACGTCCTTCGCGGCCGACTTCGCGGAGGCGGCGGCGCGCTGCGCCTTCTCCTGCACGGTGCCCGAGCCGCTCGCGGCGCTGGTGACGCGCTTCGCGCCGTCCCACAGGGCGCCGGGGACGACCTTGGCGGCCGAAGACCCGAAAGCCTTGGCCTTGTCGACCTGCTTCTGAACCGGGTCGGTGTTCCACACCTTCGCGGCCTGTTCCTTGATCTGCTCGTAACGGTCGTGCCCTGCGCGACTGCCGAGTACGTATCCGGCGGCGAGGCCGATGACGATTCCTACTTTGCCCTTCATGGGGCGCTCCTCACGATCGATGATGGGAGGTACGATTCCGTCCAGAGTAGCCCTGTATTCCGTCTGCGGCATTCGCCCTTGACATCGCCGCGCGGGCGGGGCAGGGGTCAGGCCCCCGGAAGCTCCGACCGCCAGAGCAGGGCTGAACGGATGCGGTCGGCCTCCGCTCGCGCGTCGGGGACGACCTGCGCGAGGCCGGTGCCCGACAGCCACGCGCCGACGGCGCCCAGGCCCGGCACCGCGGAGATCGCCCCCCGCGCCGCGGCGGTCGCGGCCGCACGCCCGATGGTGGCGGCCGGCTGCGCCTGGGCGAAGCGCTCGCGCCGCGCACCCCGGAGGTGCGCAGCATCCAACGTCACCCCGAGCAGCGCGGAGGCCTCGTCCAGAGCGAGCAGCGCCGCGGCCGCATCATCCAGCGCCGCCGTGGCGGGTTCCTCTCCCTGGGCACCGAACGACACCCGCAGGACGTGGCGGCCGGGGCCCGCCTCGCGCGCGACCCAGTCCCACTTCGCCGTGGAGTGCGTGAGCGCCTTCGCCGCGTACGCCCCCGGGACGGTGAGCACCCCGGACCCGCGCGGGAAGGCGTCCAGCTCGGCGCTCTGGACGACGAGCGTGACCACCTCCACGACCGGGGCCTCCGCCGTATCGCGCTCCATCGTCGGCACCACGGGAGCCAGCAGCGCCCGGGCGACACGTTCGGGCGCCGCCACCAGAACCGCGTCGGAGCGGACCTCCTCCTCGCCCGGCTCCTCGCCCGGTGCGTCCAGGAGCACGGTCCACGCGCCGTCCTCCGCGCGCAGCCCGGTCACGCCGACACCTGTGCGCACCTCGCCGCCGAACTCGCGCACCCGGGCGGCGAGCGCATCCACGAGGGTCGCCATGCCGCCCACGAGCCCCTCCACCGCCCCACCGGGGGCCGAGGTGCGGCCTCCCCGGAGGTCGGCGACGGCGCCGCTGAGCGAGCCGGTGCGGGTGAGGGCGGCGTTGAGCCCGGGCGCCGCCAGATCCACGTCGATGTCGTCGGGCCGCGCGGAGTACACCCCTGCGGTGACCGGTGCGACCAGTCGCTCCAGAACCTTGGCGCCCATGCGGGTGCGGACGAGGGCACCGAGGCTGTGCCGGTGGCCGATCGTCAGGGGCGGGCGCACCCGATCGAGGTAGGCGCGCCACGCACCCGCCCAGCCGATGACGCGGCGCACCTCGGGCGCCCAGGGGTTGTCGGGGATGCCCAGGACGCCGCCGCGAGGAAGCGGCGCCGCGGCACCTCCCGGGAGGCCGGCGACCCACGCCCCGCCCTGGTTGGGCGCGGTGACGGCCTCGCCCAGCCCGAGTTCGTCGATGAGCGCACGCACCGTTCCGCCGCGGGTGGCGTAGCTCTCGGCACCGACGTCGAGCACGAGGCCGTCGATCTCGGCCGACCGCACGACGCCGCCGGGGCGCTCGTCCTGTTCGAGCACCGTGACGCGCACGCCGACCTTGGCGAACTCCAGAGCCGCGACCAGGCCGGCGATGCCGCCGCCCACGATGGCGACGTGCGCCCGGCTCGCCTGCGCTGCGAGTCGGTCCAGATCCGGTTCGCTCACGCCGCTTCTCCGTGGGCTGCCGCCACGATGCGGGTGAGCACGCCCGGGTCGGTGTCGGGCGGGACGCCGTGACCGAGGTTGAGGACGTGCGCGCGCGCCGCGCGGCCGCGGGCGAGGACGTCGTCCACGTGAGCGAGGAGCACATCCTCGGGCGCTGTCAGCAGCGCCGGGTCGATGTTTCCCTGCACGGTGGTGTCGGGACCGAGGATGGCTGCCGCCTCGTCCAGGGGAAGGCGCCAGTCGACCCCGACCGCGTCGGCAATGCCCCCGAGGCGCATGTCGGCGAGGAACGGTCCGGTTCCGACGCCGAAGTGGATGCGGGGCGCCTCGATGCCCTCGAGCGCCGCGCGGGCGTGCGGGGCGGCGAACGCGCGGTAGTCGGCGGCCGAGAGCGACCCGGCCCACGAGTCGAACAGCTGGACCGCTGCAGCCCCGGCCTCGGTCTGGGCCCGCAGGAACGCCGCTGACACCGCCGCCAGCCATCCGGCCAGTCGATGCCACGACGCGGGGTCGGCATGCATCATGGCGCGCGCCCGCAGGTGTTCTTTCGACGGGCCGCCCTCGACGAGGTAGGCGGCGAGGGTGAAGGGGGCCCCGGCGAACCCGATGAGCGGGGTGGCGCCGAGTTCGGCGGTGACGATCCGGACGGCCTCGCGCACGGGACCTGCCGCCTCGGCGACGGCGGACGGATCGATCGCCGTGACGCGCTCGACATCGGATGCGGTGCGCACCGGATCGGCGAACACCGGACCGCGCCCGGGTTCGATCTCCACCTCGACGCCGGCGAGACGGAGGGGGATCACGATGTCGCTGAAGAAGATGCCGGCGTCCACGCCGTGCCGGCGCACCGGCTGCAGCGTGATCTCCGCCGCGAGATCCGGCGTGAGGCAGGCGTCCAGCATCCGCGTTCCCACGCGCAGCTCGCGGTACTCCGGAAGCGACCGGCCGGCCTGCCGCATGAACCACACCGGGGTGCGCTCGGGGCGATCGCCACGGAGGGCGCGGAGGAGGGGTGCGTCAGGAGAAGCCACGGTTCCCATCCTCCCACCCGCCGTCCGGACGCCCGCTGGGTGGCCGTGCGGGCCCGGACTACGCTTCCCGCGGGGGCAGGGCGAGGCCCTCGACGACTTCGGCATGCGGCAGCGCGGCCAACACCGCCCCGGGAAGGAACAGCTTGGCGCCGCGGGCGCCGGCTCCCACCACCACGTCCGGTGAAGCGGCGACCGCCGCATCCACGAAGACCGGCCAGTCCGACGGCAGCCCCAGCGGGGTGATGCCGCCGTACTCCATTCCCGTGAGCTCGACCGCCTCGGCCATCGGCGCGAAGGAGGCGCTCCGCACATCCAGGCGCCGTCGCACCGTGCCGTTGACGTCGGCGCGTGTCGTGGCGAGCACGACGCACGCGGCATAGCGGATGTCGCCTCCCCGCTTGCCCTTGATCACGACGCAGTTCGCGCTCTGGTCCAGCGGCGAGCCGTACCGCGCGCAGAACGCGGCCGTGTCGGCGAGCTCGGGATCGATCTCGGCTACGCCGACCAGCGGCGCGCGGTCCGGGTCCAGAGCGATGAGGGCCGCTCCCACCGGATGCGGCAGCAGATCGAGTCGATCGAGGGCGGGAACGGGCTCGAGCGAGCCGGCGGAAGACCACTGCACGGCCCCAGTTTACGAAGGCGCGGCGGCCGGTTCGCTCGCCGTCGAGGCAACTCGCCAAGGCGCCGCACACCACCGGTAGAATCTTGTCTCGTGCTGCTGTGCGTCTCCGCGAGTCATAAGACCGCCTCCTTCGAGCTTCTGGAGCGCCTCAGCGTCCCCTCCACCCCCATCGCCCCCCTTATCGCCGCACATGCGGAGGGGGTGCAGGGCGCCGTCGTGGTTGCCACCTGCAACCGTTTCGAGGCGTACGTCGACATGGACGAGCCGGTCACCACGGTCGGCGTGGAGGCGACCCTCGCCGCGATCGAGGCCGCCACCGGCGTCCCGGCCGGCGAGCTCACGGGGTCGTATGAGGTGCTGGGCGGCGACGAGGTCGCCGAGCATCTGTTCGCCGTCGCATCCGGTCTCGAGTCCGTCGTCGTCGGCGAAGGCGAGATCGCCGGACAGGTGCGCCGATCGCTCACGGAGTCCCGCCGACTCGGCACCACGTCGGGTGATCTGGAGCGGCTGTTCCAGCGGGCCTCCGAGGCGCAGCGCGGAGTCAAGAACGCCACGGCGCTCGGCCGGGCCGGGCGGTCGCTCGTGCGTCTGGCCCTCGACCTGGCCGGCAGCCGCATCATCGACTGGTCGGCGCAGCGTGTGCTGCTGGTGGGAACGGGCTCCTACGCCGCAGCCACCGTCGCCGCACTGCGCGACCAGGGCGCCGAGGACATCTCGGTCTATTCGCCGTCCGGCCGCGCCGCGAAGTTCGCGACGAAGCACGGGCTGCACCCGATCGCCGCCGAGCGCTTTCCCTCCGTCGCCGCGCAGGCTGACCTCATCATCACCTGCACGACCGCAGAGCACGCCGTCCTCAGCGCCGCGACGTTCACCGCCGGCGCCTGGGAACCCACTCCCTCCGCCAGGCGACGGATGGTGATCGATCTCGGTCTGCCCCGCAACGTCGACCCCGACGTCGGGACCGTCGCCGGTGTCCAGCTCCTCGACCTCGAGACCATCCGCCTGCACGCACCGCTCGAGGAGCTGCAGGCCACGGATGCGGCGCGCGAGGTCGTGCGCGACGCCGCACGCCGTTTCGCCGTGCGCGGCGAGCGACGCAACGTGACACCGGGGGTCGTGGCGCTGCGCACCCGCGCCTTCGCCGCCCTCGATGCGGAGATCGCCCGCGCGCGCGCCCGCGGTGACGACGACGGGCGCACCGAGCAGGCGCTGCGTCACCTCGTCGGCGTCATCCTCCACACGCCCACGGCGCGCGCGCACGAACTGGCCGAACTCGGCCGCGGCGACGAGTACCTGGCCGCCCTGACGACGCTGTTCGGAATCGAGGTGGCCGAGGAGGACCTCCGGGCCACCGACGCGGACTCCGGCGTGGCCTGAGGTCTTTCCCCCGCCGGAACGTCGGCGCGGGGCCCGGGCTCAGTTCCCGGGTGCCCCGGGTCCGGGAGAGAACGCCTTCGGCGCTCCCACGATCACCGGGCCGAGGTAGAACCGCGCCCACGACACCAGGCCGTCCTCGTCTGTGCGCCAGATCACCGTGCCGGCCAGCGTGTCCGGCCCGCCATCGCTCGCCGTGCCGGACATCCTCCACTCCGACCAGACCTCGTCATCCTGCACCGCCCAACGCAGCAGCTCGGCGTTCAGGTCGGGCAGTCGCCCGAGGATCGCCTGCCAGTTCCGCTCGACCTGCGCGCGACCGGTGAAGGCCAGGTCGGGATCCCTCGGAGTCTCGACGGAGTAGTCCTCCGCGAAGTTGGCCGCGATCCGGGTCGCCTCGTGGGCGTTGATGGCATCGCGGAGGCGGTGGAGAGCACGGAGATGGTCCATGCTCCCAGCCTAAGTCGCGGTCTCGCACCCACGGCGGTGGACCTCGGGTGCGAGGCCCGCCCCCGGTGCTCGGTGGGGGCGGGTGGGAGGATGTCGGCATGACTCTGCACATCACCGACGACCCCGAGGCCGACGCGTTGCTGGGCGACGACCCGCTGGCGCTGTTGATCGGGATGCTGCTGGACCAGCAGATCGCGATGGAGACCGCGTTCACCGGCCCCCTCAAGATCCGCGACCGCGTCGGCTCGCTGGACGCCGGCGCCCTCGCGCACTACGACACCGACGCGTTCGCCGAGGCGTTCCGGACGCCACCGGCCGTGCACCGCTACCCCGGGTCGATGGCCGGCCGCGTCCAGGCGCTCTGCGCGGCAGTCGAGCAGGAGTGGGGCGGCGACGCATCCGCGATCTGGACACGCGACGCCCCCGCGGGACCGGAGGTGCTCAAGCGCCTGAAGGCGCTCCCCGGCTTCGGCGAGCAGAAGGCGAAGATCTTCCTCGCGCTCCTAGGCAAGCAGCGCGGCTTCGACGGGGAGGGCTGGCGCGAAGCATCCGCCCCCTACGGCGAGGACGGATCGTTCCGCTCGGTCGCCGACATCACGAGCCCGGAGTCGCTCGCGAAGGTCCGCGAGCACAAGCGCGCAATGAAGGCCGCCGCCAAGGAGAAGTGACGTGAACATTCCCGCCGATGTGCAGGCATTCCTCGACCGGGTGGAGCCGGCCACGCGCCGGCGCGACGCGGAGACGCTCCTCGAGCTGTGCGCCCGCGTGACCGGCGAGGACCCGACCCTGTGGGGGTCGATCATCGGATTCGGCTCGCACCACTACACATACGACAGCGGGCGCGAGGGCGACACCGCCGCGGTCGGCTTCGCCCCGCGGAAGGCGGCCACGACCGTCTACCTGGTCGACGGCGTCGACGCCCACGCCGCCGAGCTGGAACGGCTCGGCCCGCACACGACCGGTGTCGGGTGCCTGTACGTGAAGGATGCCTCCACCGTCGACCTGGACGTGCTGGCGCAGATCATCGGCGACTCCTACCGCGCCACCACCCGCTGACCCCCGCCCGCTCGCCCCGGGGAGTCAAGAGATCCGCCGGAATCACGACCGAACCGCAGCCGAGCGGCCTGAGTCCGGCGAATCTTCTGATTCGCGGGCCGGCGCCGGGCGCGGCATCCCGTTGGCCGCGTGTATCCCGCCCGTGCACAACGGCGGATATCGCCTCCCACACGCCGGGCAAGGGCCCCAACGCCCGGCGCGTCACCCAGGATCTCCGCCGTTGTGCACCCCGCGGGGCCGCCGGGATGCTGCCGAGCGGCTCAGGCGCCGGATGCCGGGCCTGCGCCGGGGGCGCGGGCCGGGCGCTGGGCGCCGCATCCCGCCCGTGCACAACGGCGGATATCGCCTCCGACACGCCGGGCAACGGCCCCAACGCCCGGCGCGTCACCCAGGATCTCCGCCGTTGTGCACGCCGCGGGGCGGCCGGGATGCTGCGGAGCGGCTCAGGCTCCCCGGAGCCGGTCGGCCAGGTAGGTGTGCAGGGCGTCGAGGGGCACCCGCTCCTGGGCCATGGTGTCGCGGTCGCGAACGGTCACGGCGTGGTCGTCGAGCGAGTCGAAGTCGACGGTGACGCAGAACGGCGTGCCGATCTCGTCCTGGCGGCGGTAGCGGCGGCCGATCGCACCGGCGTCATCGAAGTCGACGTTCCACAGGCCGCGGAGACCGTCGGCGACCTCCCGCGCGAGCGGGGAGAGCCGCTCGTTGCGCGAGAGCGGCAGCACCGCGACCTTGACGGGAGCCAGGCGCGGATCGAGCCGCAGCACCGTGCGCTTGTCGGTGCCGCCCTTGGCGTTGGGCACCTCCTCCTCCTCGTACGCGTCGACGAGGAACGCCATCATGGCGCGCGTCAGGCCGAAGGAGGGCTCGATGACGAACGGGGTGTACTTCTCCCCGGAGGCCTGGTCGAAGAACGTCAGGCTCTGACCGGATGCCTCGGAGTGGCTCGTGAGGTCGTAGTCGGTGCGGTTGGCGACACCCATGAGCTCGCCCCACTCCTTGCCGGGGAATCCGAAGCGGTACTCGACGTCGATGGTGCCGGCGGAATAGTGCGCGCGGTCCTCGACGGGGACGTCGTAGCGGCGCATGTTCGCGGGGTCGACGCCGAGGTCGATGAACCAGTTCCAGCACGCCTCGACCCAGTGGTCGAACCATTCGTCCGCCTCGGCGGGGGGCGTAAAGAACTCGATCTCCATCTGCTCGAACTCGCGGGTGCGGAAGATGAAGTTTCCGGGCGTGATCTCGTTGCGGAACGCCTTGCCGACCTGGCCCACACCGAACGGAGGCTTGCGGCGCGACGCCGTGAGCACGTTGCTGAAGTTCACGAAGATGCCCTGCGCCGTCTCGGGCCGCAGGTAGTACAGGCCACTCTCGTCGTCGACGACGCCGAGGTAGGTCTTCACGAGACCGGAGAACGCCTTCGGTTCGGTGTACTGGCCCTTCGTGCCGCAGTTGGGGCACGGGATGTCGGCAAGCCCGTTCTCGGCGGGGCGGCCCTTGCGCGCCTCGTAGTCCTCGATCAGCGTGTCGGCGCGGAATCGCTTGTGGCAGTGCAGGCACTCCACGAGCGGATCGGTGAACGTCGCGACGTGACCGGATGCCTCCCACACGCGCTTGGGCAGGATGATCGACGAGTCCAAGCCCACCATGTCGCCACGCCCGCGGACGAACGTCTGCCACCACTGGCGACGGATGTTCTCCTTCAGTTCGGTGCCGAGGGGGCCGTAGTCCCATGCCGAGCGAGAGCCGCCGTAGATCTCGCCCGCCTGGAAGACGAACCCGCGGTGGCGGGCGAGGGCGATGACCTTATCAAGGCGGGACTGTTCGGCCACGGTGGCTCCAATGGTCGGAAAGAGGGTGGGATGCCGCGGAAATCGCGGTACCTCGATTCTATCGAGCGGCGCCGGCGGCCCGGCTCACGCGCCCGCCGGCCGCCGCCGCGCGGGAAAGGCCCGGCTCACGCCCCCGTGTCGCGGAGGGCCGACGGTCCGACCTCGGAGACCGCCGTAAAACCGGCCAGCCCCAGGGTGATGTCGAGCTCGGCGAGGACGTTTCGGACCACCTCGCGCACGCCTGCCTGCCCGGCGACCGCCAGCGCGTACGCGTAAGGCCGCCCAACCGCGACCGCCGTCGCGCCGAGTGCGAGGGCGGTGAAGACGTCAGACCCCTGCCGCACACCCGAGTCGAAGATCACCGGAACCGCCCCGCCGACACGGTCGGCGACGGCGGGAAGAGCGTCCAGCGTCGGCACCGACAGGTCGATCTGCCGGCCGCCGTGGTTCGACACCCACACCCCGTCTGCGCCGGCATCCATCGCGCGGGAGGCGTCGTCGGGATGGACGATGCCCTTCAGCACGATCGGCAGAGAGGTCCACTCGCGCGCGCGGGCGAGGTCATCCCAGGTGAGAGAGGGAGTCGAGAAGACGTCGAGGAACGTCTCCACGGCCGCGCGGGGCAGGGGCGAGCGCAGACCTTCCCGGACCCCGCCTCCGGTCAGCGCCGAGCCCTTGCGGGCGATCGTGATCCCCGCGGCGATGGCCTTCGGGGTGATGCGCACGCCGGGCGCGTCGGCGGCGTGCCGGGTGCCGGCACGTTCGGCGACCATCCGCCGGAACACCGGATCGGAGGTGTACTGCGCGACGCCGAGCCCACGCGTGAAGGGCAGGTAGGCGAGGTCGAGGTCGCGCGTGCGCCATCCCAGCAGATGGGTGTCGAGCGTCACCACGATGGCGGAGCATCCCGACTCCTCTGCCCGGCGGAGCAGCGACGCGTTCAACTCGTCGGACGACGACCAGTACAGCTGGAACAACCGCGGGGCGCCCGGCGTCGCGGCAGCGACGGCCTCCATCGCGACGGATGCCTGATTGCTGAGCGTGTACGGCACGCCCAGTTCCGCCGCGGCGCGGGCCACCGCCAGATCGGCCTCGCGATGGGCCAACTCCATCACACCGAGCGGCGCGAGAAGGAGCGGCGTCGGCAGGCGCCGGCCGAACAGCTCGACAGATAGATCGCGCGTGGCGACATCGCGAAGCGGCCGCGGCCACACCTGCCACCGCTCGAACGCCGCGCGGTTCGCCGCGACGGTGCGCTCCGCCCCCGCGCCACCGGCGAGATAGGCGAAGGCGGCGGCGCTCAACCCGCGTCGCGCAGCATCCTCCAGCGCCGTCGCGTCCACCGGCACCTGCGGCCGGGTTCCGCTGATCCCGGCGCGGTAGATGTCCGACTGCGTGAGCCGGGAAATACCCCGCGCGGCGGCGGCCGGGTCGAGCGGAGCGATGTTCCCCTGGTCCATGGCGACAGCGTACGGATGCGTCCGCGCCGCGTCATCCGTGCGCGCCGACCCGGCACCACCGACCCACGAGGGCATCCGCGCTTTCATGGGCGCCGGCGCGGCCCGACGCTGCGGGGTCCCGTCGGCGAGGATCACGGCCCCGCGCTGGTGTGAATCGGGAACGCTAACGCCGTGATGAGCGGATGTAAAGGGTGTCTGCGCGATGTCCCGATGC
This sequence comes from Microbacterium sp. Z6_144, assembly GCF_057197625.1. Classification (NCBI taxonomy): domain Bacteria; kingdom Bacillati; phylum Actinomycetota; class Actinomycetes; order Micrococcales; family Microbacteriaceae; genus Microbacterium; species Microbacterium sp. Z6_144. The sequence continues at coordinate 148,229 of NZ_JBXVPT010000001.1, read as the reverse complement.
TCGTACCGTCGAGCCATGAATACCGATGACTTCTCCCCCCGTCACGCGATCGTCACCGGCTCCGACTCGGGCATCGGCGCCGCGTGCGCCGTCGCCCTGGCCGAAGCCGGCATGGACGTGGGCATCACGTGGCACTCCGACGAGGAGGGCGCGCAGCGCACCGCCGAGGCCGTTCGCGCCCGCGGCGGGCGCGCGGTCGTGAGCCACTTCGACGCGACCGACCTGGAGACCGCCGGGGGCGTCCTCGACGCCCTGGCCGAGGAGCTCGGCGGGGTGGACGTGTTCATCAACAACGCCGGCGGTGGCGCAGGCGGTCACGTGCTCGATCTCGACCTGGCCGGCTGGCGCCAGGACGTCGGGCTCAATCTGGACGCCGCCTTCGTCGGCATGCAGGCCGCCGCGCGGCGGATGGCCGCTGCCGGCGCGGGCGGCCGGATCATCGCGATCTCGAGCGTGCACGAGCACCAGCCGCGCGTGGGGAGCGCCGCGTACGTCGCCGCCAAGCACGGCCTCGGGGGCCTCGTGAAGACCATGGCCCAGGAGCTCGGCGCGCAGGGCATCACGGTCAACGCCGTCGCCCCCGGCGAGATCGCCACGCCACTGAACGACATGGATCCCGAGGAGGCCGAGAAGACGCATCGCCCCGGAATCCCCCTCGGCCGTCCCGGACGCCCGGAAGAGATCGCGGCCGTCGTCGCGTTCCTCGCCTCCCCGGCGGCGTCGTACGTCACGGGCGCGAGCTGGGTCGTAGATGGTGGGATGCTGCAGATGGGACCTCAGGCCGGATCGCACCTCACCAGCGACGAGTGGCGCACCGCCTGACCCGAACCCGACCCTTGGAGATGCCATGAGCGACCCCCAGACCGACGACGAGAAGCGCACCGATCAGCTGACGGCGGCGCCCGATGCGACCGAGGCGGACGCGGCGCCGCGCATCAACGTCACGCACCGTGCGGGCGTGACGCGGGTCGACATCCGCGATGACGCCGCCGTGCGCCCCGGCCCGGGCCAGGGCGACCCCGCCGCCGAACACGAGTAGCGCGCCTAACTCAGGGTGAAAGCGGCGCGACACCGGTGTCTTTCCCGACCAGGGCGCGCTCAGGCTGAGTTAGGCACGCTCGGGCGGCCTCAACGCGGCAAACCCACGCGCCAGCTCCGGGCCCGCCCGTACGGCCAACATCCCGCAGCCGGATCCCCGCCCTCCCCTCCCCGCCCCGCCCCAACGCGACCCCGCCGCCAGCCGCACCGCGACCCGGCCGCCGAAGCCGCCGCCGCCGGCGCCGCGCAGCGTGACCGCCGCATGCCGCAGCCTGATCCCGCCGCGTAACACGGTGTAGCGGGCCTAACTCAGCAAGAACCCGCCCCGACACCGGTGTCTTCCCCCACCCGGGCCGATTTGGGCTGAGTTAGGCACACTCCGGGGACAGCCTCCGAGTTGGGCACGCCCGAGTGTGCTCAGTTCGGCACGCCCGAGGGTGCCACCTGGGCACGCCCGAGGGTGCCACCTGGGCACGCCCGAGTGTGCAAGTTCGGCCGGCCGAGTGTCCTCAGTTCGGGCACTGGGGCGGGGTAAGTGCGCGAGCGCGGCGAACGCGCGCACGGGGAACGTGCCGAAGCCCTCGACGGCGGGGGGAGCCGCGGCCTCTCGTCACGGCTCGGGCGACCGCCATCGCCCGCACGATTCCCGCCGATGCCGCGGAGTGGGTCAGGTGGTTGCCACCGGAGCGAGGTGGTTGGCGATCACGTGGCGGGCGATGGCGATCGAGCTGGTCGCCGCGGGTGACGGGGCATTCCGCAGCAGCGTCACGGCCCCAACCTGGTCGACCTTGAAGTCGTCCAGCAGTTCGCCCGCGCTACCCCACGCTTGCGCGCGGACACCTGCCGCGGTTTTGTGGGTGAGGTCCGCCATCCGCAACTCCGGAACGAACCGGCGAGCCTTGCGATAGTAGAGCGGCTTCAGAAGCGATCCGCTGATCTCGTCGACGCCCATCCGCCAATGCTGCTTGGCGAGCGGCCACGCTCCCGGCCACTTCAGCGACTCCCACGTGTCACGTGCCGACACCTGGAGCCACGTGTATCCCTCGCGGGCCAGAGCGGGCACGGCGTTCGGACCGACGTGGACGTTGTCGTAAACCCCCCGCGTGAAGTGCACGCCCAGGAAGGGGAACCGCGGGTCGGGGACGGGATAAATCATGCCTCGCACGAGGTCCGTGCGCTCGGGCGCGAGCTCCCAGTACTCACCTCGGAAGGGCAGGATCTTGGGCGCCGGGTCGGCGCCGACGAAGCGCGCGACGACGTCGGACTGGAGACCGGCGCACACGATGACGCGGTCGAACACGTCCTCGGAAACATTCGTGAGGACGCGCACCGTGGCGCCTTCCGCGCGGATGCCGGTGACCTCGTGCCCGAGCCGGATGATGCCGCCGCCCGCCCGGACGTCCTGCGCCATCGCCTCGGTGATCGCGGCGTAATCGACGATCGCGGTGTGCGGCGAGTGCACGGCCGCGACTCCAGCGACGTGCGGTTCGATGTCGCGCATCCGGGATTCGTCATCGATGCGGGCGAGGTCGGGTACACCGTTCGCGATCGCCCGGCGCTCGATCTCTGCGAGGGCTGGCAGCTCACTCTCATCCACGGCGACGACGAGCTTGCCCACTTCGCGGTAGGGCAGCCCCTTCTCCTCGCAGAATTCCCGCATAGACACGCGGCCCGCTGCGCACAGCTGAGCCTTCAGCGACCCCGGCGTGTAGTAGAGCCCCGCGTGAACGACTCCCGAGTTGCGCCCGGTCTGGTGCTGGGCGAGCCGCTTCTCCTTCTCCAGGACCGTCACCTGGTCGCCCCGTGCGCTCAACTCGCGCGCGAGCGCGACGCCGACGATGCCTCCACCGACGATCCCTACGCGGTCACCCATGGGCGTGAACCGTCGCGCCGGTTCCCGATGCTCGCGCCGTGAGCGGCGCGCGGCATCTGGCTGATGCGGACAGAACTGTGTTCATGAACTCCCCCAAGTTGCGCGTGTCTGCAGCGGTCCCACCCGCGTCGCGCTCTCCCAGCATCGCCGGGGAACCGTCTATCCGCAAGCTGCGTCAGTCGCCGGCGACGAGGAGGTAGCCCCGCTCGTCGTCGAAGCCGCCGATGCGGAGACCGTCGTCGAGGTGGCGGAGAAGGGTGCCGCGCACGACGGTCCGCCAGGCCGCTGCGGCGGCAGGGGTCTCCCGCCGGATCGCCTCGATATCGGCGGGGATCATCACCTCCGCCTCGACCGCCGCCCCGTCGGGGGTGCCCGCGGGCGGCTCAGCGAGGTCCCACGACACCAGCAACCGGTCGGAGGCGACGGCCCGACCGGCCTCGTCGTTGATCGGGCCGTACTGGTCCACCAGGTACGCCGTGGTGCGCGCGCCGAGAACCCGCAGGTTGAAGTGGGCGTTACGGGCGATCAGCGGGTCGAACGTCCACGTGATGTGGCCCACCCCGTGTGCGAAGGCCCAGTCACGCTGATGCTGTTTGAGGGCACGCCCCACCCCGCGGCTCTGATACTCCGGCACGATGCCGGTGATGTGCGAATGCAGCGTCCGCGCCGAAGGGGACCCGAACCACGCGGCGGATGCTCCCACCATCCGCTCGTCGGCGTAGACCCCGACGACGTAGTTGCCGGAGTACTGCAGAGCACGCAGCGCATTCGCGGGCATGGCCTGCCGGTCACCCGGCCACACCGTGGCCAGCAGGGCCGCGCCCTCGTGCACCTGATCGGTGCCGGCCAGTTCGCGAATCTCGATGCCGGGCGGCTCGTCACTCACCCCCTCAGTCTTGCACCGACCACGCCCTCATGACCCGGGTGCCTTCCCAGCGGCGATAGCCTGAGATGGTGGCGGTGAAGGACGGCAGGAAGCGCCTGACCCGCATCCCCCCGCCCATGCTCGTCGTCGCGGTGCTCGCGCTCGCCGGGTTGAGTTCGTCGTTCATGTTCACGCTGGTGGTGCCGATCCAGGCGCAACTGCCGGAACTGCTGGATGCTCCCCGCGAAGACACCGCGTGGGTGGTGACGGCCACGCTGCTCTCAGCCGCCGCAACGACGCCTATCGCCGGGCGCCTGGGCGACATGTACGGCAAACGCCGCATCGTGCTGGTGCTGCTGGCACTGATGGTGATCGGCTCTGTCATCGCCGCGCTGTCCACCGACATCGTGGGAGTGATCGTCGGTCGCGCCTTCCAGGGCGCGGTCACCGGTGTCGTCCCCCTGGGCATCTCGATCCTGCGGGATGTGCTCCCCGAAGACCGCATCGACGCCGCCATCGCGCTCATCAGCGCGACGCTCGGCGTCGGCGGCGCCCTGGGCCTGCCCATCAGCGCGGTGATCGCCGACCGGGCCGATTGGCACCTGCTCTTCTGGATCTCCGCCGCTCTGGGCGTCGCGGTCTTCGCGCTCGTGCTCTGGATCGTGCCCGTCAGTGTGCTGCGCACGGCCGGCCGATTCGATTTCGTCGGTGCCGCGGGCCTGGCCGCGGGACTGCTGTGCGTGCTGCTCGCCATCTCGCGCGGAAGCGATTGGGGGTGGACGTCGCCGCTCACCCTGGGTCTCGCGGCCGGCGGGGTCGTCGTGCTGGTCGCATGGGGATTCTTCGAATTGCGCGTGCGTGACCCGCTCCTGGATCTGCGCGTCGCCGCCCGCCGTCCTGTTCTTCTCACGAACCTCGCCTCGGTGGCGATGGGCTTCGCACTGTTCAGCTCGCAGATCTCGTACCCGCAGATGCTGGAGCTGCCGGTGTCCACGGGCGTCGGATTCGGGCTCTCGCTGTTGGCCGCGAGCCTCGTGATCATGCCGTCCGGCCTCATCATGATGGTGCTCTCGCCCCTCTCCGGACGCCTGGCACGCGTCGTCGGCCCCCGCGCCCTGCTGGTCGCCGGGGCGGTGTCGCTCGCGCTCGCGTACGGTTTCTCCCTCGTGTGGGCGAGCGAGGTCTGGCACCTCGTGGTGGCGAACATCCTCATCGGCTTCGGGATCGGCTTCGGCTACGCCAGCATGCCGATGCTGATCATGCGCAACGTGCCGCCCAGCGAGACCGGCGCATCCAACGGCCTGAACGCGCTGTCCCGCTCGCTCGGAACCAGCACCGCCGGCGCCGTCATCGGGGCGGTGCTCGCGGGGATGTCGACCTCACGCGAGGGGGTTCAGATTCCCACGGCCGGCGCTTTCCAGATGTCTTTCGCGCTGGGGATCGGAGCCGCCCTCGTGGCGCTGGTGCTCGCGCTGTTCCTCCCGTCGCGTCCGAGCCCGCGCGAAGGGCGCCCCTCCCTCCCCGACGTACCGCGCCGCTAGCGACCGGACCGCGGCCGCCGCGGGCGTTCCAGCCCGAGATGGATGCGGGTGCGCTTGCGCTCGATCACGATCATCGTCGCGCCCAGGAGCCACAGCGGCACCTGCGTGAGGAAGGCCACACGGAAGGCGTCGAGCGTGTAGGTGCCGGGCGTGCCGGCACCCTGGACGTCCATCGCGACGCCGATGAAGAGGATCGCCAGCAGCCCCGCGAGGAACCCGCCGCCGTTCACAATTCCCGTCGCGGTGCTCAGGCGGTGGCTGGGGTTGTAGGCGCGGGCGTGATCGAAGGCGATCATGGATGCCGGTCCCCCGGTGCCCAGGGCGAAGGCCAGGAGGAGCAGCAGCCACAGCGGTGCCGGCCCGGGCCACGCGATCACCGCGAGCCACGCCGCCGCCTGGACGCCGATGGCCGGCAGCACCAGCAGGCGCGAGCGTCGCATCGGGTTCCGTGCCGACAGTGCACCGATGATCGGCCCCATCACGATCAGGGAGAGGATGAACGAGGTCACCACCAGCGAGGCCGTCGCCGGGCTCAGCCCCTCCCCCGCGGTGAGGAAGGGGAATCCCCACAGCAGCCCGAACGCGGTACCCGCGAACGGTGTGGCGAAGTGCGACCAGAAGGCCAGGCGCGTCGCGGGGTGCGCCCACGAGTCGCGGAATCCCTCTCGGAGATCTGCGGCCGAGCGCACGACCTGGATCGCCCCGGTGTCGGTGTCGACCGCCACATCCATCGTCCGCCCCGGTGGCCGGCTGCGGATCACCGCGAACACGAGGACGGCGAAGAGGGCCCCGAGCCCCGCCAGGCTTCCGAATGCGATCGACCACGACGTCGCGTGCAGCAGCAGCGCCAACGGGATCACCGACAGGATCTGCCCGAACTGGCCGATCGTCGAGGTGAGCTGGACGAGCACGGGAGCGCGTTGCGCCGGGAACCACAGGGCGATCACCCGCAGCACGCTGGGAAACACCGCGGCATCCCCCGCTCCGATCAGGATGCGGGCGAGGAGGCCGATCCCGACATCGGAGGCCATCGCCATGACGCCCTGTCCGACGGCCATGAGCACCATCCCGATCGTGACCATCGGTCGGGCGCCGTACCGGTCGAGCAACAGCCCGACCGGAATCTGCAGGCCGCCGTAGACGGCCAGCTGCACGACGGCGAACATCGACAGGGCGGATGCGTCGGCGTCGAAGCGCACCGCCGCATCCACGCCGACGGCCGAGAGCGAGCTGCGGTTGGTGACCGACAGCATGTACGCACCGACCCCCACGGCCCACACGAGCCACGTGCGCCAGCCAGGTGCAGAGACAGGCGCGGCGAGGGTCACGGCATTCCGGGGTCGAGGACCGAGCGGCGCGGGTCGGCCGTCGCGTCCAGCGTAGCCGGGCGCGCGAAGCCCCCGAGGGTTAGCCTGGTCGCATGCCGGACTCACCCCCCGCCGGCGCCGACCCCCTGGGCGCCGCGCCGCCCGCGCAAACGGGCGACGCCGACACGCGATTCTTCGGGCAGCCGTGGGCGCTCGCACACGTGTTCGGCGTGGAGATGTGGGAGCGATTCAGCTTCTACGGCATGCAGGGGATCCTGCTCATCTACATGTACTTCACCGTCACCGAGGGCGGCCTGGGCATGGACCGGGCCGTGGCCACCGGGATCGTCGGCGCATACGGCGGAACGGTGTACCTCTCCACGATCCTCGGCGCATGGATCGCCGACCGCCTGCTCGGCTCCGAGCGGGTGCTGTTCTCCAGCGCGGTCGTCATCATGGCGGGTCACGTCGCCCTCGCGCTCCTCCCCGGCTTCTGGGGCCTGGGCGTGGGCCTGGTCCTCGTCGCCGTCGGCTCCGGCGGCTTGAAGGCGAACGCGACCTCGGTCGTGGGGACCCTCTACACCGCCGACGATCCGCGCCGCGACGCCGGGTTCTCGCTCTTCTACCTCGGGATCAACCTGGGCGCGTTCTTCGGCCCGATCGTGACCGGCGCCCTGCAGTCGACCGTCGGGTTCCACTGGGGGTTCGGGGCCGCCGCGGTGGGGATGGCGTTGGGGCTGCTGCAGTACAGCTTCGGCCGCAAGCAGCTGCCCGCATCCGCCCGCGCCGTTCCCCATCCGCTGCCCGCGAACCGGCGCATCCTCGTGATCGGCGTCGCGCTGGCGGGAATCGTGCTCATCGTCGTGCTCGTCCTGGCCGGGGTGATCCGCCCGGAGAACCTCGCCGTCGTGGTCATCCTGGTGACCGTCGTCGCCGCCATCGCGTACTTCGTCGTGATCGTCGCCTCGAAAGCGGTCAGCCCGGACGAACGCTCGAGGGTCTTCGGGTTCATCCCGTTGTTCGTGGTCAACGTGGGCTTCTGGTCGCTGTACCAGCAGCAGTTCACGGTGCTCACGATCTACTCCGACCAACGATTGAACCGCGACATCTTCGGGTGGGTGATGCCGGTCTCGTGGGTCAACTCGATCAACCCGATCTTCGTCATCATCCTCTCCGGCGTCTTCGCGGCCGTCTGGACGAAGCTCGGGCGACGCCAGCCGTCGACACCGGTGAAGTTCTCCCTGGGCGCGATGATCATGGGCGTCGCGTTCCTGCTCTTCCTGGTGTGGGCCAACGGCGGGGCCAACTCCACCCCGTTGCTCGGGATCGTCGGCATCCTGCTGGTGTTCACCATCGCCGAGCTGTTCATCTCACCCGTCGGGCTCTCGGCAACCACCAAGCTCGCGCCGCGCCGCTTCCACACGCAGATGGTGGCTCTGTACTTCCTTTCGGTGGCGCTGGGAACGGCGATCGCGGGGTGGGCTGCGGAGTTCTACGACCCCCGCAACGAAGTCCCGTACTTCGCGATCCTGGGTGCCATCGCGATCCTGCTGGGCATCGCCCTCCTCCTCGCGGTCAAGCCGGTGCTCGCCCTCATGCGGGGCGTGCGCTGACCGTTCGCGGCAGGGGTGCAGGCCGCCACGCCCGTCCTTTCATGACGCACCGTGTCATGCGAATGCGCGGCCGTCGCGGACGACCGATAGGTTCTCGGTGGCATCCCCGAACCGCAGGAGTAGCGCGCATGACTGAGATCCAGACGACCACCGCCGGCAGCCTCCCCCGCACCGACGCCCTCATCGCCGCCAACGCGGCGCGCCGCTTCGCGGAGGACGGGTTCACCTTCGTGCCCGATCCCGCCGTGGAGGCGCTCACCGACGAGGCCGTGGCCGACGTCGTACGCCGCCAGCGCGAGGCGGGGATCACCCAGCCGGGCGACGGCGAGTTCGGCAAGGCCATGTCCAACGCGGTGGATTACGGCGCGTGGTGGTCGTACTCGTTCCAGCGCGTGAGCGGCCTCTCGCTGACCGAGGTCAACGCCTTCAACGAGCCTCCCGTGCGCTCCGAGCCCGGGGCCGTGCGGCTCACATCGTTCCTCGACCGCCGTGACCGCACGATCTTCGCCGAGGCCTATGCCGATCCCGACAGCGGGATCGCCACCGGAAAGAACGCCACGGCCTTCCCCAGCACCACCGGCCCGATCATCTACCGCGGGCAGGATGCCGTGGCCGCGGACATCCGCCACCTCACGGGCGCGCTCGGCGAGGGCCGGACCGGGTTCCTCACCGCGATCGCGCCGGGAAGCGCCGCCCGGGTGCGCAACGAGTACTACGCCACCGACGAGGAGCACCTGTGGGCGTGGGCCGAGGCCCTCCGCGAGGAGTACCGCGCGATCGTCGAGTCAGGCCTCATCCTGCAGCTCGACGACCCCTCGCTCGCGGAGAGCTGGGACCAGATCAACCCCGAGCCGTCCGTGGCCGACTACCAGGCCTTCACCCGCATCCGCATCGAGGCGCTCAACCATGCGCTGGAGGGGCTTCCGCGCGACCGCGTGCGCCTGCACCTGTGCTGGGGGTCGTGGCACGGCCCGCACACCACCGACATCGAGCTGCGCGACATCCTTCCCGCCGTGCTCGAGGCCAACGTCGGACAGATCTCGTTCGAGGCCGCCAACGTCCGCCACGAACACGAGTGGGCGGTGTGGCGGGATGCCCCGATCCCCGACGACCTCGTCCTCGTGCCCGGAGTGGTCAGCCACGCGACGAACGTCGTCGAGCATCCCGACCTCGTCGCCGAGCGGATCGCCCGCTTCGCCGCGATCGTCGGGCCCGAACGCGTGACGGCCGCAACCGACTGCGGGCTCGGCGGCCGCGTGCATCCCCAGATCGCGTGGGCGAAGCTCGAGTCGCTCGGCGAGGGCGCACGCCGGGCCGCATCCCTGGTCTGAGCGGCTGCCGACCGGCGCTCTGCGGGGCCGACGGCCCCGCAGAGCGCCGGTCGGCCCGTCGAACGGAGCATCCACGGCACGGCAGAATGAAGGGATGGCCGCGCACAGCCCTCATCTGCATCCCGACCACGCCTGTCTGATCGTGCACGGGCGTGACCAGCCGGGGATCATCGCCGCCGTGTCGGCACTGATCACGCGCAACGGCGGCAACATCGTCGCGTTCGACCAGTACTCCGACGACCCGCGCGGCGGTGCGTATTTCCAGCGCGTCGTGTTCTACCGGGCCGACCTGGCCGCCGCGATCCCGGCGATCGAGGCCGACCTCGCGCAGACGCTGGGCGGCGGGTTCGACCTGGAGTGGTCGATCACCGACCAGTCGGTACCCAAGCGCATGGCGATCCTCGCATCCAAGCAGGACCACTGCCTCCTCGACCTGCTGTGGCGCCACCGCCGCGGCGACCTCCCGGTCACCGTGCCCATGGTCGTGTCGAACCACACCACGTCGGCCGACGACGTGCGCTCCTTCGGCGTCCCGTTCTTCCACGTGCCCTCCGCCCCTGGACCGGACAAGAGTGCATCCGAGGCGAAGATCCTCGAGCTGCTCGTGGGCAACGTCGACTTCGTCGTGCTCGCGCGCTACATGCAGATCCTCTCCGGCGACTTCCTCCAGAAGCTCGGCGTTCCCGTCATCAACATCCACCACTCCTTCCTGCCGGCCTTCATCGGCGCCGAGCCGTACAAGAAGGCCAAGGAGCGCGGGGTCAAGCTGATCGGTGCGACCTCGCACTACGTCACCGACGACCTCGACGAGGGCCCCATCATCGAGCAGGACACCGTGCGAGTCACCCACGGCGATTCCCTCGAGGAGCTGGTGCGCCGGGGTGCCGACGTGGAGCGGCAGGTGCTCTCCCGCGCCGTGCAGTGGCACGCCCAGGACCGCGTCATCCGCAACGGCAACCACACGATCGTCTTCTGAGACCCGGTCGCGCTCGGGCGGCGCGCCGGACGCTTCGACAAGCCCAGCGACCGGGGCCGGGCGGGCCGCTCAGCGACCGGGGCTTGGCGGAGCTCAGAAGACGTACTCCATGAGCTCGAGGCCGAGCACGCGGAAGGCGTCGTGGGCGCGCAGCCGGTGCGCGATCGACAGGTCGTCGAAGTTGACGATGAGCGCGTACGACACTCCCGCGCGCGGTCCGGCCAGCACTCCGGCCTCGGCCCGTACCCCGTTGGCGCGCCCCGTCTTGTTGATGAAGAGCAGTCCGTGGTCGTCGTTGTCGTGCGCGAACGGGTCGAGTCCGGTGGCAGAGGCGACGAGGCTCAGGTCAGTGTTGAGGCTCAGCCATTCCGCGACCTGCGCGCTCACCCGCGCATCCACGGCCCGCGAGTTCACCAGCGCCGAGAGCAGCGTCGACAGCTCGCGCGCCGAGGCCAGCGCCACCTGAGGCGCATCGTCGGGGCCGCGGCGGTCGCGGAAGCGATCGAGGAGCGCCGAGCGCTGCAACCCGAGCGCCTCGATGCGTGCCCGCACCGCGGGCAGGCCCACGCGCGCGAGCAGGGCGTTGGCGGCGAGCGCGTCGCCGGTGGATGCGGCGAGCGCCGCGAGGTCGATGAGCGGCAGAGCAGGCGCCTTCATCTGGTGCCACACACCGGAGACCGTCACGGCGTCCAGGCCGGATCGGTCGATGATGTCGAGCGGATTCAAGCGCCCGTCCTCGAATCCCGCCGCCACCTCGATGAGCAACGGGACGATGCCGACGCCCCCCACCGGAAGCATGTCGTTGTCGTCGCCGGCGAGCACCGTCGTCCCGCGGTCGAGGTCGTCCACATGCACGGCGACGCGAGCGCCGGAGGCCGCCAGCTCGTCGAGCGATCGCAGGGTCGAGGTGAACGAGCGCCGGCCGGCCCCGGTCCGCCGCGGCGGGCGGCGACTCCCCGAGCGACCCGCGCCCCGCAGCGGGGCGGTGTCACGGGGGGTGTCGGGGAACGTACCCACGGCGATGCTCCTCGGAGGTTCAGGCGCTCAGTCGAGCACGTCCGGGTGACCGATCGGGAACTACCAGATGGTCACGCGCTGACCGGGATCCAGCCACAGGCCATCGGATGAGGTCACCCCGAACGCGTCGTAGAACGCGTCGATGTTGCGGACGATCTGGTTGCAGCGGAACTCGTTGGGCGCGTGCGGATCGATGGTGAGGAGGCGGATGGTCTCGGCATCCCGGCCCTTCTGCTGCCAGACCTGCGCCCAGCTCAGCAGCAGACGCTGGATGCCGGTGAACCCGTCGATCACCGGGGCGTCGGCGCCGCGCAGCGACAGCCGATAGGCCTTGATCGCGATGCCGAGTCCCCCGAGATCACCGATGTTCTCGCCGATCGTGAGCGCACCGTTGACCGTGTGCTCCTCCGACAGGCCGCGTGGCACGAGGGTGTTGTACTGCTCGATGAGCACCGACGTGCGCTCCTCGAACGCGGCGCGGTCGGCTTCGGTCCACCAGTCCCGCAGCGACCCGTCACCGTCGAAGCGGCTCCCCTGGTCGTCGAAGCCGTGCCCGATCTCGTGTCCGATGACAGCGCCGATGCCACCGTAGTTGGCCGCAGCATCCCGCTCGGCGTCGAAGAACGGATACTGCAGGATCGCCGCCGGGAAGACGATCTCGTTCATCAGCGGGTTGTAGTACGCGTTGACCGTCTGCGGCGTCATGTGCCATTCGTCGCGGTCGATGGGCTGCCCGACCTGCGCCAGTTGACGGTCGTGCTCCCACACGTGGGCGCGGCGGACGTTTCCGACGAGATCTCCCGCGTCCACCTCGAGGGCGGAGTAATCCTTCCACTTCACCGGGTAGCCGATCTTCGGCGTGAAGGCGTCGAGCTTTGCCAGGGCGCGCTCCCGGGTCTCCGGGCTCATCCACTCCAGATCGGAGATGCTCTCGCGGTACGCCTCGACGAGGTTCGCGACGAGCTCGTCCATCGCGACCTTGGCTGCCGGCGGGAAGTGGCGCTCGACATAGACGCGGCCGATCGCCTCGCCCAGGGCGGCCTCGACGAGGCTCACTCCGCGCTTCCATCGTTCGCGGTTGACCGGGACGCCGGTGAGCTGGGTGCCGTAGAAGGAGAAGTTCTCCGCGACGAAAGCTTCCGAGAGGAAAGCGGCGGCGCTGTGCACGACCTTGAAGCGCAGCCACGCCTTCCAGTCGTCGAGGCGTTCCGGGCTGAGCAGGCGGGCGAAGGACTCCAGGAAGCTCGGCTGGTACACGACCACCTCGGCGAGCGCGTCGGGGTAGCCGGGCGCCACCGCGTCGCGCCACGGGGCGAGGTCGATGCCGGTGAGCGCGACAGTGTCATCCCACGAGCGGAGGTTATAGGTCTTCACCGCATCGCGGCTTTCCTCCCGGCTCCAGTGGTGCGTGGCGAGGTCGGTCTCCAGCGCGAAGATGCGGTCGGCGGACGCGGCGGCATCCGCAACGCCCGCGAGGTCCAGGATGCGCTCGATGTGACCGCGGTAGGCCGTGCGCGTGTCCTCGAAGTTCTCCAGGCGGTAGTAGCTCTCATCCGGCAGCGACAGGCCCCCCTGGTAGAGCACGGGGAGGTAGCGCTGCGGGTTGCCCGGGTCGGGCTCGACGAACAGGGAGATCAGGCCGCTCACGCCGTCGCGCTCGAGCTCCCCGAGCGTGCGGAGGAGGTGCGGGATGCTGTCGACCGCGTCCACGCGCGCGAGCTGGTCGGCCAGCGGAGCCGCGCCGAGTTCTTCGACGCGTGCGGTGTCCATGAAGCTGGTGAACAGGTCGCCGATCTTGCGGGTCTCCGTGCCCGGCTCGGCGTCCTGCGACTCCTCGACGATCGCTCGGACATCCTTCTCGGCCTGCTCGGCGATCAGGTGGAACGACCCCCAGCGGGCCTTGTCATCGGGGATCTCCGTCCGGTCCAGCCAGCGGCCGTTCACGTGGCGGAAGAGGTCGTCCTGCGGTCGGATCTCGTCGCTGAGCTCTTCGATCGCGAGGCCGGAGCGGGCGTTGTCGGTCATCCCTCAAGGATATGCACGGCGCCTGGGGATGCGGAGGAAAGGGCCCCGACGGGCCCTAGGCTCGACGCGTGACGACCCGGCGTGCCTCGCTCAACCGCGACATCCTGCGACTGGCCGTCCCCGCCCTCGGCTCCCTCATGGCCGAGCCGCTGTTCCTGCTCGTGGACTCCGCGCTGGTGGGTCACCTCGGCGTCGCTCCGCTGGCGGGCCTGGGCATCGCCGGCGCCGTGCTGCAGACGATCGTCGGGCTCATGGTCTTCCTCGCCTATTCCACGACTCCCGCCGTCGCGCGCCGGTTCGGAGCCGGCGACCCCACCCGGGCGGTGTCGGTCGGCATCGACGGGATGTGGTTGGCCCTCGGCATCGGCGCGGTCCTGGCGCTGGCGGGGTCGCTGGCCACGCCGTGGCTGGTGGGCGCGTTCGGTGCAGGGCCCGACGTCACCGGGCACGCCGAGGTGTACCTGGGCATCTCGATGTGGGGCCTTCCGGCGATGCTCATCGTGTTCGCCGCGACGGGGCTCCTGCGCGGCATGCAGGACACCGTCACGCCGCTGTGGATCGCCGGCATCGGCTTCGCCGCGAACGCTCTGCTCAACGTCGTCTTCATCTACGGCTTCGGATGGGGCATCGCCGGCTCGGCCGCGGGCACCGTCGCCGCCCAGTGGGGGATGGTCGCCGCCTATGTGGCCGTCGTCGGACGGCTGGCCCGCACGCACTCCGCCTCCGTGCGCCCTCAGCGCGAAGGGGTGCGGGGCTCGGCGCGCTCTGGGGGATGGATGTTCCTGCGGACCCTGAGCCTGCGCGTCTCCCTCCTGGCCACGGTCGCGGTCGCGACTGGACTCGGTACGGACGAACTGGCCGGATGGCAGGTGGTCTTCACGATGTTCTCCGCTGCCGCCTTCGCGCTGGACGCCCTCGCCATCGCCGCCCAGGCGCTCGTCGGCAAGGGCCTCGGCGCGGGTGACGAGGCCCAGGTGCAACGGGTGCTGCGGCGGACGACCGCGTGGGGCCTGGCGTTCGGCGTCGTCGTCGGCGCGCTCATCGCGGCGCTGTCGGGCGTCATCGGCCTCGTATTCACCGGCGACGCGCGCCTGGCGGCCCTGGTGCAGCCGGCCCTGCTCGTGCTCGCGGTGGCACAGCCGGTGTCGGCGGTCGTCTTCGTGCTGGACGGCGTGCTGATCGGCGCCGGCGACGCCCGGTATCTCGCGCTCGCGGGCGCGCTGAACCTGCTCGTGTTCGTGCCCGCTCTCGTCCTCGTCGCCATCCTCGGCATCTCCGGCGCGGGCGGGCTGGCGTGGCTGGCTGCCACGTTCTTCGGCGCGTACATGCTGGCGCGGCTCGCGACACTCGGATGGCGCGTGCGCGGGCAGAAGTGGATGACCGCGGGGGCCTGAGGTCGCAACGGGCACGGGCTACGCCGCGACCCGGGCAGGCGCCGGTGCGCCGGCTTCCGTCCCCAGGCGGACGGCGGGACCGCGCAGAGCCCGGAGGGCGTACAGGATCGTCGTGAGATCGACCAGCTCCTGCACGAGCGCGCCCACCACGGCGGGGATGACCCCCGTCGTCGCGACGAGCATGAGCCCGATGCTCAGCCCGATGCCGATCCAGATCGCCGTCAGCGCGACGCGCAGGGTGTGCCGACCGATCTCGACGGCGTCGACCACGCGCGAGAGCGTGTCGACGACGATGACGACGTCGGCCGCATCCCCCGCGGCCGTGGCGCCCTTCGCGCCCATCGCCACGCCGATATCGGATGCAGCCAGCACTGGGGCGTCGTTCACCCCGTCGCCGACCATCATCGTCGGACGCGGGCTCAGCCGGGCCGCCAGATGCACCTTCTCGGCCGGGAGGAGTTCGGCATGGACGTCTTCGATCCCCACCTCCCCGGCAACCGCCTCCGCGGTGGCGCGCGCATCGCCGGTGAGCATCGCCACGCGCTCGACGCCGTGCGCGCGAAGCCACTCGATGACCTCCGCCGACTCCGGACGCACCGCATCGGCGAGGATGAGCGCGCCGACGAAGGCTCCGTCGACGGCCACGTAGGCGGCGGCCTGCCCGGCGACCAGCGTCGCGCGCGTCAGATCGGGGGCGACAGAGGCGATGTAGGCCGGCTTGCCGACGACGACATCGTGCCCGCCGATCCTCGCGGCCACCCCGTTGGTGGCGACTTCACCGGCCCGTTCGGCGGGAATCAGCTCGACGCCGCGGGCCTCCGCCGCCCGACGGATGCCGTCGGCCAGCACGTGGGTGGAGTATTGCTCGGCGGAGGCGGCCAGACCGAGGACGGTGTCGGCGTCGAAGCCGCCCGCGGGGCGGATCTCGACGACCTCGGGACGGCCCTGGGTGAGAGTGCCGGTCTTGTCGAAGCAGGCCGAGCGCACCCGGGCGAGCTGCTCGATCACGGCGCCGCCCTTCATGATGACCCCGGCCTTCGCCGCCCGCGACAACCCGCCCAGGAACGCGACGGGCGCGGCGATGAGGAGTGGACACGGCGTGGCGAGGACGAGCACCTCGGCGAAACGCACCGGGTCGCCCGACAGCGCCCATGCCGTGCCGCCCAGCACGAGCGAGGCGGCGGTGAACGGCACGGCGAACCGGTCGGCGAGCCGCACGATGGGCGCGCGCGACTCCTGCGCCTCCCGCACGAGCGCGACGATCTGCTGGTATTGGCTGTCCGCGCTGCGCCGAGTCGCCCTCATGCGCACCGCGAGCGTTCCGTTCACCGCCCCCGACAGCACTTCTCCCCCTGCGGTGCGCGTGACCGGCATGCTCTCGCCGGTGAGCGAGGACTCGTCGAACGTTCCGCTGTCGCTGACCAGAACGCCGTCCACCGGGACGATCTCCGCGGGGCGTACGAGAAGCAGGTCACCGGGCGTCACGTCGTCCACCACGGCATCCTGGATCTCATCGGAACCCGACCACTGCGGATGCACGAGCACGTGGGCGATGCGAGGCGACCGATCCAGCAGCGCGGTGAGATCGCGCCGCGCGCGCTGGGCGGCGAAATCCTCCAGGGCCTCGCCCCCGGCGAGCATCAGCACGATGATCAGCGAGGCGATGTACTCGCCCACGGCGAGCGTGGCGATCATCGCGACCACCGCGAGGATGTCCAGCCCCACGTGTCCGCGGAGCACATCGCGCACCATCCGCGCGATCGTCCACACAATGAAGACGGAGACGTAGGCCGTAGCCAAGGCCTGTCCCGTGCGCGGCCCGTTCGCCGTGTGCAGGGAGAGGACCACGGCCAGGACGACGATCGTGACGGTGATCGCGGGGTACCGCCGGATCGCGCCGAGTGCGCTCATGTCGCCAGCCTGTCCTGCCCCCTACCCCGCGCCCAGGGCCCTATGACCCCATCCACGGCGTTCCCAGGGTCGCGGCCTACCGTGTGCGCATGACGAGGCTCCCCCGGGCAGTCGTCGCCGTCCTGCCGGCGGCGGCGCTGCTGTCCGCCTGCGCAGCGGGGCCGACCGCCACGCCGTCACCGAACGATGGACCTCGACCCGCGCCCTCGCTGTCGGCGTCGAGTCCCGCAGCATCTGACGCCCTGCCGCACGCCGGCGACGACGTGACCGCGTGGGCGGAGATCGCCCTTCCGGAGAACCACCCTGGCGGTGGCGGCTTCCTCACCCGCTCATCGGGCGCGGTCGCGCCCGACGGGGTGGCCATCGAGCTCCCCACCGATGCCGGCTTCTGGGAGTTCGTGGTCACCTGCCAGAGCGAGGACGGCTCGCCCCTCGTTCTCCGCCTCGAATCCGCGATCGCCCCGCCCGAGGCCACCGCGACCGAGCTGGAGTGCTCAGCACCCGGCGAACCCCAGCCGGCCACGGCCACGATCCTCTTCGAGGGCGGCGGGGAGGGGAGCATCCGGGTCGACGCGACCGCCGACGCCGTCTACGCCTACGAGATCCGTCCGCACGACCAGCCACTCACATGAGGCGCGAATTCGTGCCGACGCCATCTCGACCGTCAGCGTGAAAGCTTCTTGGCCGGGCTATCGCGCGACGGCTCTGAAGTGCGTCCACCAGCTCGCGAGAGGCGTGTCGTATTCCGTCCGAAACTTCTCGCTGAGCTCCCCGACGAAGCGGATGTCGAGGAGCTCCGTGGATTCTCCCCAGGCCTTCTGGCCTTCCGCGGTCACTTGGAGATGTTTGACGATCGCGTCCTCGTTCTCGTAGCGCTCGTGCTGCAGCACGATGCCGTCGGCACCGCGCGCCATCTCGTACTCGAGCACGTAGGGTTCCTCGCGTTCGGTGAGGGGGAGCACGATCGCGAGGTAGTCCGCGTACCGCGCGTCGTCGATGATGCGGTAGCGGAAGTACATGTCGATCCGAGCTGTCATCTGCTTCGTCCTTGCCTTATCAGGGTGCGGTTATAGGAGGGGTCGGTGATGGGAGGACGGCGGTCCCGTGCATTCGTCATGCGAGGCGTCAGGTGCCGTCGAAGTGCGCAAGTCCGGCGGTCTCACCACCGTCAATGACGAACTCGGCGCCGGTCGCGAAGCTCGATTCGTCGCTTGCGAGAAAGACGACGACATCCGAGATCTCACTGGCACGCCCGATTCGGTGCAACGCCACGTGACTCTGCAATGGATCGATATCCCCGAGCATGGGCGTTCTCACCATTCCCGGGTGGACGGAGTTGACCCGGATGCCGTAGCGGCCGAGATCGAGAGCCGCAGCCTTGGTCAGGCCTCGGATTCCGAACTTGGATGCGGTGTATGCCGGCAGCGATTCGTAGCCCATCAGACCGGCGCTGGACGAGATATTGATGATCGATCCCTGGCCGCGCAGCTTCAGCGCGCTCACGGCGCTGCGGATCCCGTAGAAGGTGCCGCTGAGGTTGATCGACATCACCCGATGCCACGAGTCCACGTCGAGTTCGTCGATGGGAGCGAAATGGACGATACCCGCATTGTTGACCAACACGTCAAGGCCGCCGAAATGCTCGACCGCCGCGCGAACCGCCCTCTCCCACTGGGCGACAACGGTGACATCGAGCGGAACGAAGAGCGCACGATCGCCCAGCTTCTGGCTCAGAGCGCGACCTTCGTCCTCGAGGACATCCGCGATCACGACGCGGGCACCCTCTTCCAGAAGTGCGGTCGCATGAGACGCGCCCATTCCGCGGGCTCCGCCGCTGATGAGGACCACTTTGCCGTCGACGCGTCCCATCAGGGAACCTCCCTCAAGCGTCGAGCGCTGTCGGCGCTGTATGGGTCACTCATCACGCGCATCTCCAGAATGAGGTTCTTCATCGGAGTTCCTCCGCATCAGGGACTGTCTCCTTCGTCATAAGAGTCCATCGACTCGGTACGGCTCAGCTGAGCAGGTTGACCTGGTCGTCGCTGGCGAAACCGACCAGGATCGGCTCCCCGATAAGAATCGAGGGCATGTCAGCGAAGCCTTCGCGCGCGTGATCGGACGCCATGTGTGCCTCCAGATCCTCGCGGGACTGCCACACTTCGATGGAGTAGAACTGCTCGGGATCGTCGAGGCTCTGGGCCCAGTCGTACGAGACGCATCCGGGTTCGGCCCGCGTCGCGATCAGCAGCGGCGCCAACGTGGCACGCAGGTCCTCGAGCGCATCGAGTGGGATACGGAATGACCCATGCACGATAAACATCGTCAGCACTCCGATTAGGCGGTGGGTACCGGGCCGAGCAGCAGCCCACCGTCCGCGACGAATTCGGCGCCCGTGATGAAGGACGCCTCGTCCGAGGCGAGGAACAGCACCATGTTGGTGATCTCGCGCGGCTTCCCGAGACGCGGAATCGCGAGACCATGCGGCGAGTAGTTCGCCGTGACCGCCGGGACCCCGGGCGCCATCGGCTCCGTGATCAGCGGCGTGTTGATCGGTCCCGGGTTCACGGCGTTGACACGGATGCCGTCCTGCGCGAGTTCCATGGCGGCCGTCTTGGTGATCCCGCGCACTGCCCACTTGCTGGCGTTGTACGGCGAGAACATCGCATCACCCTGCATCCCCGAGATCGAGGCGGTGTTCACGATGACACCCCCACCTGCGCGACGCAGCGACGGAGCCACCGTGTGCATGCCCAGCCAGGTGCCGTAAAGGTTGGTCTCGATCACGCGTCGAAAATCTGCGAACTGCCCGGCTTCGATGGAGGCCGGAAGCGACACGACACCGGCGTTGTTGATGAGAATCGAGATGGGTCCGAAATGCTTCTCCGCCTCTTCCACGGCAGCGGCCCACTCGGTCTCGCTGCTCACGTCGAATCCGACGAAATGCGCGTTCTCCCCGAGTTCGTTCGCGAGTGCGCGCCCCTCGTCCTGACGCTGATCGGCCACGACCACGCGGGCACCTTCCTCGATGAACGCGTGCGCGTGCGAGGAGCCGATGCCGCCTGCGGCGCCGGTGATGAATACGGTCTTCCCTTCAAAGCGTTTCACTTTGATCACCCTTCATTGATTGCGTATCCCCCACAGTAATTACTTACTTACCAAGTGTCAAGCAGACGGCCGGTGGCGCCCGAGCTGTGGCCTGGGCGGTGCGCTACCTAGCGCACGATGTCAGAAGGTACGCACTCGATGCCGGGCAGCTAAGCCCACCGTCGGCACCACTCGTACATCACCACGGCAGCGGCCGCCGACGCGTTGAGCGACCGGGTCGAGCCGTACTGCGTGATCTCCACGACACCGGATGCGGCGGCCACCGCCTCGGGCGACAGCCCCGGGCCCTCCTGACCGAACAGCAGCACACAGTTGCGGGGAAGCTCGGCGCGGTCGACGGGTAGGGCGCCGCCGACGTTGTCGACCGCGATGATCGGCAGCCCCGCCGCATCCGCCCACGCGACGAACGCCGCCACATCCTCGTGATGGCGGACGTGCTGGTAGCGGTCGGTGACCATCGCGCCGCGGCGGTTCCAGCGACGGCGCCCGATGATGTGCACCTCCGCGGCGAGAAACGCGTTGGCGCTGCGGACGATGGACCCGATGTTCATGTCGTGCTGCCAGTTCTCGATCGCCACGTGGAACGGGTGCCGTCGCTGATCGAGGTCCGCGACGATCTCCTCCATTCGCCAGTAGCGGTACGCATCGACGACATTGCGCCGGTCGCCGTGCGCGAGGAGCTCCGGGTCATAGCGTTCGTCCGCGGGCCAGGCATCCGGACCGCCCGGCCACGGCCCGACCCCGTGGGGAAGTACGGCCTCCCCCGTCTCGCCGTCGCCCATCCCGGCGGTGTCGTCGCGCTCTCCCACGTACTCACGCTATCCCGCGGGTCGACTCGCCAGCATCCGTCGCGATTCGGCCCCATATGTCGCGGATGCTGGCAAGTCGACGGGTCGGTAGCCTGAAGCCGTGGCATCCCCCGCCGTCGACGACTACCTCAAGACGATCTACCACCACACCGAGTGGCAGGACGAGCGCATCACCCCGTCGCAGCTGGCGAGCGTGCTCGGACTCGCGCCCTCCAGCGTGACCGAGATGGTGCAGAAACTCGCCTCCCAGGGCCTGGTCACGCACCGCCCCTACGGCCCGGTCTCCCTCACCGCATCCGGCGAGCGGCGCGCAGCCGCGGTGGTGCGCCGGCACCGCCTCATCGAAACCTGGCTCGTGAAGGAGTTCGGCTACGGCTGGGACGAGGTGCACGACGAGGCCGAGGTGCTCGAGCACGCCCTCAGCGATCGCCTCCTCGAGGGGATCGACGAGCGGCTGGGCCGGCCACGGTTCGACCCGCACGGCGACGCCATCCCGGATGCCGAGGGCGCGGTGCACCGCGAGGCGTTCGTGCTCCTCGCCCATGCGACGCCGGGGCACACCGGAAGCGTCCTGCGGGTGAGCGACCGCGACCCCGAGTTGCTCCGGGCACTCGTGGATGCGGGGGTCGACGTGGGGCACACGGTGGAGGTCGGTCGTGCCGGGACGGCGCGAGTGGATGGCGTGGCGATCACACTTCCGGACGGCGCGGCATCCGCCGTCTGGTTGTCGGCCTGATCCCGGCCGTCCGCGACGCCTTCTCGAACGGCCATCGCACCGCCATGGCCTCCTCGCACGTCCGCCACAGCCGGGCCATGAGCTCGGGGTTGCGGGTCAGAGCGGCGGGCGTTGCCCTGTGCGGGACGCCGCGGATTGCGAACCGCGGCCCCCACACCTCGCCGCCGCGTACGTCGGGATCGGTCAGCGCGCGGACCAGCGGTGCCGCGCCGACCTCCTTAGACTGAGCGACGGGGGACTGCAGGTTGTCGACGAAGCGCTTCGCCCGGGAGGGTTCGTTGATGCCGCGGATGGCGGCGGTGCGGCCGCTCTTGGAGTACCCGGGGTGCGCGACGACGCTCGCCACCGGGACGTCGGCCTCACGCAGACGCCGGTCGGCCTCGAGACCGAGGGCGGTGGTGGCCACCTTGGACTGCACGTAGGCGCGCCACGGCGTGTAGCCGTCCACCAGCTGAGGGTCGACGGGGTCGTAGCGCCACAGCGAGCTCGAGACGCTGCCGACCCACACCATCCGTCCCGACGCCGCCGCGAGCGGCTGCAGCAGCTCGCCGGCGAGCGCGAAATGCCCGAGCACGTTGGTGGCGAAGACGAGTTCGTTGCCGTCGGCGGTCTCACGGGTTCTGGGCGGATGGACCATGCCGGCGTTCATGAGCAGCCCGTCCAGCCGCCCACGCGCGCGAACGGTCGCGGCAGCGGCGCGGACAGATCCGAGCTTGCTCGTGTCCAGCAACAGCGTCTCGATCGAGGCATCCGGCACCCGCGCCAGCAGCGCGACCTTCGCCGCCGCCAGCCTGTTCGGGTTGCGGCCCGTGACGATGACGTGCGCACCGGCGCGGGCGAGCTGGTCGGAGGAGAAGAATCCGAGCCCGGCAGTGGCTCCGGTGACCAGGTACGTCCGGCCGGACAGGTCGGGCGGGGTCCCGGGAGCCTCCGCCGCGCGCGTCATCCTCACACGGTACCGCCCACGGCGCCGCCGCACGCGTCTTATGCCGATCTCGGCATAAGACTGGTAGGAAGGACGGGTGAGCTCTCCCTCTCCCGCTCCGCCGGCCCGATCACGCCGGGCGCGGGTCATCTCTATCGTCCTGTCCGTCGTGGTCCTGGGCGGCTTCGGCCTCTTCGTCGCCCAGGCCTATATCCCGCTCCCGGGCGTCACCGATTGCACGGTGACGGACATCATCGAGGAGGACGGGCGGCGCGGGAACCAGATCACCCTGTACGTCACCTCGTGCGGCGACTACTACTCCGATTTCGGCGACGGCATCGAGATCGGCGAGACGTACGACTTCGCTCTGCGGGGCCTGTTCAAGACCAACATCACCGACTGGACGCCGTCCTCCTGACCGAGGCGCGCGTCTGGTCCCGGGCATAGGGTGGGGCCATGCGCACCCGGGCCGATATCGAGTGCTGGCTGACGGACATGGACGGCGTGCTCGTCCACGACAACACCCCGATCCCCGGCGCCGCCGAGCTGCTCGAGCAGTGGCGAGACGACGGGACGCCGTTCCTGGTGCTGACGAACAACTCCATCTTCACGCCGCGCGACCTCAGTGCGCGCCTGCGCGCGTCGGGCCTGATCGTGCCGGAGGAGTCCATCTGGACCTCCGCACTCGCGACCGCCGACTTCCTCGCCTCGCAGATGCCCGACGGCACCGCGTTCGTCGTCGGAGAGTCCGGCCTCACGACGGCTCTTCACGAGGCGGGCTTCGTCATGACGGAGACCGACCCCGACTATGTCGTGGTCGGCGAGACGCGCAACTACTCGTTCGAAGCGATCACGAAGGCGATCCGCTTCATCGGGGCGGGGTCCCGCTTCATCGCCACCAACCCGGACGCGACCGGCCCGTCTGTGGAGGGCGTGCTCCCGGCGACGGGGGCGATTTCCGCCCTCATCACCAAGGCCACCGGCAAGGAACCGTACGTCGTCGGAAAGCCGAATCCGATGATGTTCCGTTCTGCGCTCAACCGCATCGGCGCGCATTCGGAGAACACGGGCATGATCGGCGACCGGATGGACACCGACGTCGTCGCCGGCATCGAGGCCGGGCTGCACACGGTGCTCGTGATGACCGGCATCAGCGACGAGGCGGAGATGAACCGCTACCCGTTCCGACCCGACGAGGTGCTGGGGTCGGTGGCCGAGCTCGTGCGCCCCGATCCGGTCGAGTCGGAGCTCCCGGATGCGGACCCGTCGCGAGGGCTGTGATGGGCGCCCTGGATGACCGTCCGCGGATGGAGTTCGCCGACGCGGCCGCGTGGCGGGCATGGCTCGAGCAGAACCACGCCACATCCAGCGGCGTGATCGTGCTGCGCGCCCGTGCGGGCGTGGACCGTCCGCTGATCACCTACCTGGATGCGGTGCGCCAGGCGCTGTGCTTCGGCTGGGTGGACGGCACCGTCAAGCCGCACGACGAGGAGACGATCGGCATCTGGTTCTCCCCCCGCCGCCCGAACAGCGGCTGGGCGGCGACGAACAAGCAGCGCGTCCTCGAGCTCGAAGCATCCGGCGAGATGACCGACGCCGGCCGCCGCGCGATCGCAGCAGCCCAGGCCAGCGGGATGTGGGAGGTGCTCGATGGCCCGGAGGCCGGCATCGAACCGCCCGAGCTGACCGCGGCGCTTGATGCGGTGCCGGCGGCGCGAGCGAACTGGGACGGGTTTCCCGCCTCGGCGAGAAAGATGGGGCTGACCTTCATCGCGATGGCCCGCCGCCCGGACACGCGCACGGCCCGCATCGGGAAGATCGTGGCCGACGCGGCCGAGGGACGCCGGCCCTGACATGGACGACCGCACGCTCGTATTGCTCGTGTCACTGGTCACGGTGTCGGGGACGCTCGTCGCCTTCATCGTGCAGTTCGTGCGCTCCCGTCGCCGCGACCGCGACTGACCCGGCCGCGCGGGGGTGTCAGGCGCGCCGTAGAACTCCCAGTGCCACGCCTCGTCAGGACCGCTGCCGCCCGGGCGGGCCCACGGGGGATTAATCCACCCGTACCGGCCGGCGTTCTCGCTGAGCCACCGGTAGGTTGCGCTGCCAAACGAGATGCGGGCGTGGGTGAATGTGCCGGGGAACGGTGGTCAGTGACCAGCCGATGCTCTCGTCGTGTTCGAGGGTGAGTCCGAAGCTCTCGGCAATCTCGCGGAACTTGGCGTCGTGGTAGCGGCCCTGGCGGCTGGTGTCTTTGACCGCGCGGCTGTTGGCGGCGCCGTGTGCTACCTCGTGTAGCAACGTGCCCAGCACGCCCACACCGCCCCGGGAGAGGCCTTCGCCGCCGATGAATAGCTCGTGCACGACGTCCTCGCCCCGCACCCATCGATCGGGCGCGAAATGACCTAGGTTCATGCCCTTGACCGTGCGGCCAGATGCGAGCGTCACGACGCCTCCGGAACGTCGGCCTGACGCTCTTGGATCGCCGCGAAAAGTCTCGGGGGAGCCGGTCGGCGTAGCCGCTTGCATGGAGGGTGGCCGACCGTATGCTGCCGAAGGCTTCACGGCAAAAGAACTCGCCCGTAGGGCGTGTCGGTTGACTGGCCCTATGCGGCGGCGCCGCGGTCGTTCGGTACCCAGTCGACGAACAGAGGATGAACATTCTTGGAGTGGTCTTCGCATGCGCGTCTCAGCGCGCCCAGGCTGAGCCCTGCCTGAGAAATCTCAGGCAGCCATCCCCCTGGACAAAGGAAAGCCAACGATGCGTCTCAAACCAGCCCGATTCGCCAGACCGGCGTTTCTTGCGATCGCCGTTATCGCCGCGGTCGCGTTCCCGACAGCGGCGCATTCGGCGCCGGTCGAGCAGACCGCGGAGTGCACTCCCCGAACGGTCGATCAAACGGAGCTTGATGCAGCCAAGGCGACCGGATGTGACCTCGAAGGGTGGACAGTCGTGCTGGATTCCGGCGCGTCGCTGGTGGTCCCTGCTCCCGGTGTCGTCGTGAGCGGCGGCGCTCATGGCGACGGAACCGCCGAGACCCCGGCAGATATCGCCCTCTATCACTCGGCGGCCGGAGACATCGCAGTCCTGATCGAGGGTGACCATCCCTTCGGGACCAGCGCAGCGGCTGCCAACGAATTGGGAAGCCTCGAGGAGCGAACCGACCCCGCACCCACGGCCTTACTCGCGGACAAGTGTTCTGAGTCCGCTCCGTACGTCCTCGGTGCAATGTGGGCGAGCCACGTGTACGGATATTTCTACAACAACAGTGGCGCTCCGAACGCCAACGATTGGGGGACCAGGCTGGCGACCGCCGGGGGTTTCAATATCGAAAACTCTTACAGTGTCGAATGCGGGTCCTGGGACATCGACCTGAACATCGCCTACGCGGGCGTTACCTCCGGCGCCCCCGGGGTCACCGCTACCCCTGGATGCACCAGCGCTGACGGCAATAACATCGCCGGATGGGGCGCGCTCAACGGAAGCACCCTCGGGTACTACTGCTCCTGGAACACGATCGCTGGATTTAAGCAGGAGGCCGATATCAAGTTCGACAGCTCTTCGCGCTCGTGGTGGTATCCGACCGCCATCGCCGGATGCTCGGGGACTACATACGACTTTGAGTCAGTAGCCACTCACGAAATGGGGCACGCCGTCGGGCTCGGGCACGTCGACGACAACACACAAATCATGCGCACCACCACGTCGGCCTGTGACATCTCCGGCCGTAGCCTCGGTCGCGGCGACCAGAAAGGGCTGATCGCTCTGTACGGGCTCCGATGAACGATCCGGCTCGCCTCCGCAAACTCCGCTTCGCCTTGATCATCGCTGTCTCCATCCTGGTCTTGGCATCGATCGTCTTCGTCGCGGGCTTCAGGACCTGGGAAGGCTGCGCATCACGAGAAACCGGAAGCGCCTCCGAGGAATGCGAACGAGGCTGGGAGTGGAGCCTGTGGTGAGGCCGCTCCCGCCCGCCCCCTAGGGAGCTAGCCACACGTAGTAACAACAAGCGAGAGAGGCGACCCCCGGCATCGGGGGTCGCCTCTCTCCTAAGCAGCGTGTCCCGGATGCGTTCGTTGCGGCGGGTGCCGATCCTCTCGACGGTTGCCGTGAGGCTGCTCAGCTGCGTTTGGTCCCGCACGTGGTCCTGCGGGTCCGCCAGCCGGGTGAACAGGTCACGCATCCCCGTCAGGGGTGCGTGCGCCTGGATCGCGCGTAGAGCCTGCTCTGCCTCACGGCGGTAGAACGCCCCGTCTCCCGTGCTGAGCGGGATCGTGCGGAGAATCTTCGTGGTGATCTGAGACACCGTGCCGGTGAACAGATTCCACGGTTCACCGATTCGCACCGTGTGTCCGAGGGAGCGCGCGAGGTTGGCCAGCTGATCGGCATCCTCCGGGTCGCCCTTGGCGTCGATGAACGTCACAGGCCACCCCCTGCGCAGCACCTCGACGATCGCGTGATGCATCAGAACCGTCTTGCCGCTGCCGCTTTCGCCCAGCTGCATCACGCGGATCGCGCCGGCCGACGCCGGCAACATGACGAACCGCCCCGCCGGGTCGGTCCAGTCGGAGATCTGTCGCCGGTCGGTGAACCTCTCAGCGATCGACACCGTGGCACGGCTCACGAGCGCGATCGCGCCCGCTGGCGCATCGAGACCACCGCCTTTGCCGGCCGACGGCGCGCCGTCCGGGGGTCCAGCTGGACCCCGAGCCGGCGCGCGCTCACCACGTCGGCTGCGCGCTTCCTCGCGCTCTCGATGTGTTCCTGAGTGAGCACATCTGGGATGGTGCGGCGCCGCACCATTTCCGCGATCCGTCGACGTCGGATCGACCACGTGACCGGCAGCAGCAGAAGCCCCAGAGAAAAGTTCACCAGGAGCCAGGGCCAGATCGTGGCCCAGACCGTCCCCAACCACCCGTCGGTGTCGAGGAGCGCGCTAGCGGTCCCCGACGCGACCCACTCGACGATCCGAGCCGTCTCGTACGCGAGAACGGCGACGACGATGAGAACGCCGATCGTGTTTACGACCCACTGCCAGCGGTAGGTGATCCAGAAGGCATGCCGCTTCGCGAGTGCGTACCCGGCGATCCCCGTGACCAGCCAGGGGATCGCGAGGGGCAGGTAGCTGGACATTCTCCACAGACTGGCGATCGCCACCTACGGCGGCGGGGGAGTGTCGTGGACGATAGCCGGCTGGCATCGTCAGGGCCCTCGTCGAGGGCCTCCATCAGCTGTCGCGCACGCTGCACGGTCTTGGCGCTCATCCCGAGCCGTGCAGCGACCGTTTCGTGCGCCGTGGCCACGCCGCGCCCGGTGGACTAATCTGCGGCCGTGCGGTCGGCGTATGCGACGCGCAGCAGTTACTGCGGCTGCAGGCCGAGGTCGTCGAGGTCGATCGCGGCGAGCCACTGCAGGCCCTCCGCCTCCACAGCGCCCTGCGCGCCGGTCTTGCGGTCGACGATCACCGCGACGGCGACGACCTCCGCACCCTCGCGGCGCAGCGCCTCGACGGCCTTGAGCGCCGACTGGCCCGTGGTCGAGGTGTCTTCGACCACGACGACGCGCTTGCCCGCGACATCCGCGCCCTCGATCTGCCGGCCGCGGCCATGGTCCTTCGGCTCCTTGCGTACGACGAACGCGTCGAGCGGGGAGCCCGCGCGAACCGACTCGTGCAGGATCGCGTTCGCGATGGGGTCGGCACCGAGCGTCAGCCCGCCGACGGCGACGATGCCGTCGAGGTCGCGGATGAGGTCGAGCATGATGCGGCCGATGGCGGGGGCGGCGCGGTGATCGAGCGTGAGCTTACGCATATCGACGTAGTACGTCGCCTTCTTGCCGCTGGAGAGCGTGAAGTCGCCGTGGAAGACCGCCTCCGCGGTGATGAGGTCGATGAGGGCCTGCCGGTCGGCTTCGAGCTCGGGCGTGGAGGCGATCGTCATGGGCTCGAGTCTATGGGCGGCGGTGGGGCGGGTCAGATCCAGCCGCGGCGGGCCGCCTGCGCGCCGGCGTGGAAACGATTCGTCGCCTCGAGATCGTCGAACAGGTCGCGGATGCGGCGGCGCACGGTGCGTGTGGACATGCCGAGCTGGCGTGCGATCGCCTCGTCCTTGACGCCGCCTGCGACGAGGGTGAGGAGTTCGCGTTCGGCCGCCGTCGGCTGACGTGCCCGATCCTTGCGGTCGCTCCCCCGCCACATCATGGCGGTATCCGCGGTGACGGGCACGCCGCGGCGCCATTCGGCCTCGAACAGCGCGATCATCGACTCGAGAAGCTGGGGCGACTCCGTGATCAGCGCCTCCGGTGCGGACGCCGAAAGATTGAGAGCGATCAGCCCGACCGACCCGTCGGCGAGCGCCATCTTGGACGGAAGCGTCTCGATGATCCGCGCCTCTTCGCCGTCCGCCACATTCCTCCGCAGGCGCTCGAGCCCGCCGTCGACGTCGAGGCTCGATGCCGCGTACACGGCGCGCCACCGCACACCCCGGGCGATCGATGCTCCCTCTATCGCGGTCGTGGTGGCCAGCACATAGGGCGGCATGTCGAAGGACAGCAGTTCCCGCGTCGCACGGAACGCGATGCGGTAGTACCAGTCCGACACCGCGGCCGTTCCCCGCACGATCCGCGTCACGGAGCCGGTCTCGGCGCTGCTTCGCGCCTGCTCGAAGATCTCGGCCAGCGCAGGAATGCCCGCCCGGACGCGTCCCAGACGCGCCTCCTGCTCATCCGCGAGCAGACGCAACGCGTAGCGCGGATCGACAGCGGCGTAGTCGCCGGTGCCGGCTTGATTGACGAGTCCGCGTGAACGCAGGGCCTGCAGTGATGCCTCCGCTGCGGTGACCGGCACGCCGAGCGCGGCGGCGATCTCCTCGGCCGAGAACTCTCTCCGGGTCAGCGCGAGGCGGTAGATCTGCTCCTCCTGCGCATCCAATGACCACAGCGAGAGGAGGCCGGATTCCACTGCTCCATTCTCCCCTCGTTCCGCGGGGCCGGGTCGGCGCGGGCACCGCACTGCCTGCCCCATGCACGTTGCGCCGGGGAGGCGGTGGGGCCGCTCAGCCGTGCACGCGACCCCGTCGGATGCGGCGCACCACGAGGATGCCGGCCAGCAGCAGCACGAGCCCCACCGGGACCAGGCCGAGCGCCATCCCGCCGCCCGTCGCGGACAGCCATCCGTCCGGCGCCGCCTCGCCCCCGTCGGGCTCATCACCCGGTCCGGTACCCGGCATTCCGGGGTCGCCGGGGTCGCCCGGCATTCCGGGGTCGGCGGGCGTTCCGGGATTTCCCGGCTCGTCCGGCGTCCCCGGGTCTTGGGGGCTGCCCGGTGCCGCCACGTCGGCGATCGTCAGGGGCGGGAGCACCAGGCGGCGCATCGCCTGGTAGTGGATGTCGGGTCGCGAGACCTCGTAGGTCGCCACGAACCAGGATGCCTGAGCCTCGGGCACCGCGATCGTGCGGTCGATCACCGGCCCGGGCGTGGTGATCACGGGGGTCGGGATCTCCTCGGCGTAAACCTCCTCGCCCTCGTAGTGACGCGCCCCGAGTCCTGCGACCAACGTGAATCCGCCGCTGTACTCGGCGTACCGATTGGAGACGGTCATCGCCATCGGCCGTGCCGGGTCGGCGGGTGCATCCGACCTCCGAGCGGTGACCCAGTAGTCCAGGCCGAGGTCTACCGTCCCGCGGCAGTCCGCTGCGGGGTTCTCGTAGGAGGCGAGCGTGTCGCCGTCCAGCGCGACCGTCAGCCATGCGACTCCCGCGAGGGGGAAGGAGTCGCTGCTCGATGTCGCCGCATCCGCCCAGAAGGTCGAGAACACCGCGCCCTCGTCGCACCGCTGGAAGCGCAGCTCCGGCTCGTACGGGTCGCCCGAGCGGTTGTCGATGGTCAACAGCGCCGCCCCGTCCGCCGCGGGATCCGCCCCTAGGGAGATGGCGCTCGCCTCACCGCCGACCGCCTCATAGTCGATGCTGAGGGGAGTCCCTCTGGCACCGTCCGGTGCGATCGGCGTGACGGTCGCCGTCATCGCCCCCTCCGCGGTGGACACCGTCCTTGATCGGTCGTAATTGCTGGCATACGAGGGCGGTGTCCACGCGTCGCGCGTCTCATCCAGGTAGACGGTGCCATCGGCATCCGTGAGTACGGTCTGTATCGCCCCCTCGCCGGAGAACGTCGTCTGAAGCGAGACCGCGGGGCTGCCGTCGAACGCGACGCTCGTCCACGGCTCGACCGACAACACGATGAGGGCGGCGACAGCGAGGGGAGCTCGCGCTTCCTTCCCCTGCGACCGCAGGGTCACGGTGTGCTCTCCTTCCGCGACCGAGTCCGGCAGCACCAGCCAACGCGCAGCCTCACCCTGATCGTCAGCCCGTCCCGATGCGAGGGGCGTCTCGTCGTCGAGCACGAACTCGTACTCCGCACCGCTGGCCAGACCCGAGCCGGTCCCGGAGAAGCCGGTCGCCGGCCGCACGGCGGATGCGCCCAGGCTCAGCGCGAGCTCGCCGCCGGGAACGGCCTCCCCGGCCTCGGTCGTCACGCTGATGACCGTGGACAGGCCGGTGTCGCCGTACTCGACGCGTCCGAGATAGCCGGAGGCGTCGGTCAAACCGGACCACGACACGGTCGCCGTGGAGGTCTGGCCGACGTGCGTGCGGACGACGGTCGGATCCACCCGGAGCGCACCCAGGTCGCTGGCCTCGGTGAGGACGCTGGAGGTCAGGACGAAGGGCACGTCCCCGGGACCCGAGTACGCATCGACCTCGATCACCCACGTTGCATCGAACGGGTACTGCACGTCGATCCGCTCGTCGGGTCCGGATGACGCAGACGTGCCGGCGTCCACCAGGGTGCCGTCTGGCAACTGCCGGTGGGCGTACAGGTCGAGGTCGGCGGTGTCATCCAGGCTGTCGACGTCGAAGCGCGCGAAGCTCGCGCCGGCAGGCACCTGGACCACGAACCGCTGCTGTGTGCCCGGGGCGATGCTGCCCTCAGTCGCACGGCCGCGCGTAAGACCACTGAGCCGGAGGTCGACGTCGGCGTCATCCCCGCCCAGGAGATCCACCTGAACCGACCCTGCCGAGCCCTCGCCCCCGATCTCCGTGGCCACCGCGAGAGCGACCGGCCGGACGGCCAGGGGGATGCGGACGCGCTCTTCGCCGTCCACCCAGGACAGCTGGCCGATGGCGAATTCGCCGAGCGGCGCGTCCGTCCTGACGAACTCCACGGTGTAGTCGGCCGAATCGCCGGCGGCGGCGAACGTCAGCGTCGCGGGGGTGACCGTCACGTCCACGCCGGGCATGGAGACCGGCGCCACCGCATACGTTCCGGCGCGGGTGGCGGTGACCGTCCGCGTGACCGTCTGACGGCCGGGAAGCGACCCGATCGCGATGGACGGGATGTTGAGGTCGCTGCCGTCGATCGGAGCCACGCCGTAGTCGGCGAGGCCTTCGCCCTGCAGGTATGCCTTCCAGTCGTCGACGCCGTTGAGGTACAGCAGACCCGCGTCGAGATAGCGCGTCGGGTCGACCTGCCCGGCGCCCTGCGCGAACGGGTCGGTGAGGGGCGACCCATCGGCCGCGAACGTGTCGTACGCCGTCGTCATGAGGGCGGACTTGATCTCGGCCGGACTCGCGCTGGGCCGCGCGCCGAGGTACAGCGCGGCGAGCCCCGCCGCGTGCGGGGATGCCATCGACGTTCCCGACATCGCCGCCCACTGCGGCGTGCCGCCTTCGGCATTGGCGGTGGCGGCGAAGATGGAGACCCCGGGGGCGGCAATGTCGGGCTTCAGCACGTCGCTGCCCCCTCCCTCGACAGGTCCACGGGAGGAGAAGCCCGCGACCTGCGGCACCGGCGGCGAGGGGATCGCAGTGGTGTTGCCGCCTTCGAGGCTGACGGTGGCGCCGCTGGTCGCGGCGTAAGCGTGCAAGCCGGCCCAGGCGTCCGCATCCAGGTGGATGGTCGGGATCGAGTGGTCGTCGAGATCGATCGCACTCGGCGTCGGGTTCACGAGCACCATGCCGATGCCGCCCGCGCGCTTCACCTCC
Source organism: Microbacterium sp. Z6_144 (assembly GCF_057197625.1). NCBI lineage: Bacteria > Bacillati > Actinomycetota > Actinomycetes > Micrococcales > Microbacteriaceae > Microbacterium > Microbacterium sp. Z6_144. The sequence continues at coordinate 115,724 of NZ_JBXVPT010000001.1, read as the reverse complement.
GCTGACTTGGCCACGCGGTCGACCTCGCCCCGATCGCACAGCACGATCATTCCCGCGGCTTTGGCCGGATCAAGCGCGCCGGGACCGCACAGCGCAGGATCGGGTGCTCCGGAGAGGACCGCGGATGCGGCGTCGATGAACGGCCCGGTGACGGCCGAGTCGCCGAGCACCGCGCTGCCACCCAGGTAGTTGTGGCCGTCACCGAGGCGCACCGTCGCTTCGGGGAAGGGGATGGTGCTGGCCGCGACGGTCGTGATCCACGGCGATGCGTTGTCGAGCGTCGAGGGGTCGGGGCCGCTGTTGCCGCCGGCGGCCGCGACGAAGATTCCGGCGGTGGCGGCGGCCATGAACGCCCGGTCGGTGAGCTCGTTCGTGGTCGTTGCCGCACCACCGCCGATGGAGAAATTGATCACATCGACGTTGTCGCTCACGGCCGCGTCGATCGCCGACAGCAGGTCACCGGTGGCGCAGCCGTCATCGGTGAGACCGGTCCAGCACACCTTGTACGCCGCGATACGGGCCGCCGGCGCCACGCCGGAAATCGTGCTCTCGAACGTTCCCCACGTCGCGTCGACGGCGTTGTTGCCCGCAGCCGTGCCGGCAGTGTGGGAGCCGTGCCCGCTCCCATCACGCGGAGAGGAATACTCCCCGGCGGATGCGTCGGCGTGCTCCCCGAAGCTCGCATCGAAAAACCGTGCCCCGACGATCTTGGTCGAGCAGTCGTCGGCGTCGAACTGCTCACCGGTCTGACACGTGCCCGTGAAGGTGCTGCCGTCACTCTTGGCATAGGTGATGGTCGTGCCGTCGAGGTAGGGCTCGTTGCCCGGCGTGGTGCCGAGCGCATCCCCGCCGAACGAGGGGTTCTCGGGTGCGATACCGCTGTCGATCACGCCCACCACCACGCCGGCACCGGCTGCTTCGATGCCGCCGAGCTCGCCCCAGACCCCGCCGTCACCCTCAAGCCCGAGAAAGTCGGTGCTCGTCTCGACCGCCTGCGGCTTCAGCAGTTCATCGGGCGCGACCACGGCCACACCGGCCATCGACGCCAGGTCGGACGCCTGTTTCGCGGTGAGCTCGGCCGCGAATCCGTTGGTCGCGAGGGTGTACGAGGCGTCGACGGTCGCGCCCACCGCCTCGGCGAGGTCGTTCTGCCGGTCCGCGAGGTAGTCGACGTAGGTCTGCACCACTCGACGTTGAACCTGCAACGGCTCGCCCTCGACCGGCGTCGTGGGCGCGAGGCCGTCCACACCGCCCGCGTACGTCGCCGCGGGGTCGTCCCGGAGCGTCACGATGTACCGGCCCGGCTCCCACTCGGTCGTCAGGGCGACCTCGGCTGCTGCCGCATCGAATGCCGCGGCATCCTGAGCGGGGCGGTCCATGGGCCCCGGTGACGCGGTCGCGTTCGCTGCGACGGGGATGCCGAAGACGAGGGTGGCGAGCAGCACCGAGGCGATGAGCTGTGACACGGGGCGGGCGGGACCCCACGAGTGGGAGGGTCGCAGGGCGGGTGCGGGCACGGGAGTCCTTTAGTTGGGTGCGGCGCGCGGCCGGCGTGAGCCCGGACGGTGAGTGACACCGGAGGGCGGGTGAGCGACACCCGGGCGCACTGTCATTGCTAGCCGAGCCGGTCGTCAGCCGGCGTGTCAGGCGGTGTCCACTTGCGGACACGGGATCCGGTGCGGACAGGACTGTTACACGGCCGACACAGGACGGCGCGTTCACCCCGCCGGTGGACGTCCGGCCGCATCCTCGCCCTCGGGCGGCGGCGGGGCGTCGGCGGGCGGCGGTGGGGCGGGTCAGATCCAGCCGCGGCGGGCCGCCTGTGCGCCGGCGTGGAAACGATTCGTCAGGCGCCCGTCGCGCGCCGTGCCCATGTCTCAGCATCCGCGCACCATGTCTCAGCATCCGCGGTCCATGTCTCCCTTCCTGCAGGAATCGACCCGGATCCTTGCAGGAAGTGAGACATGGAGGCCAGGATGCGGCGGCGGGGCGTCGGCGGGCGACCATAGGCTGGACGCATGCGCTTGGCCACCTGGAACGTCAACTCCATCCGCGCCCGCCTCCCCCGCATCCTCGACTTCGCGGTGCGCGAGCACATCGACGTGCTGGCGATGCAGGAGATCAAGTGCAAGAGCGAGCAGTTCCCGACCGAGGCGTTCGAGGAGGCGGGCTACCACGTCGCCGCTCACGGACTGGACCAGTGGAACGGCGTCGCCATCGCCAGCCGCGAGCCGCTCACCGACGTCGAGATCGGCTTTCCCGGGATGCCGGGGTTCGCGAAGGGGCACGAGGGCCCGGATGCTCCGCAAGAAGCCCGCGCGATCGGGGCGACCGTCGGCGGGGTGAAGGTGTGGAGCCTGTACGTGCCGAACGGGCGGTCACTGGGCGACCCGCATTACTACTACAAGCTCGACTGGCTGAGCGCGCTGCAGCAGTACACCTCCGACACCCTTACCCGCACGCCCGATCTCGCGTTCGCGCTGACCGGCGACTTCAACATCGCCCCCACCGACGCCGACAACGGTGTGCCCCAGATGGTGCAGGGTTTCTCGACCCACATCTCACCGCCGGAGCGTGAGGCTTTCGCGGCGCTCGAGGCCGCCGGGGTCGCCGATGTCGTCCGGCCGCTCATTCCCACCGGGTACACCTACTGGGACTACAAGCAGCTGCGCTTCCCCCGCAACGAGGGGCTGCGCATCGATTTCATCCTGGGGTCCCACGCCTTCGCGGAGGCGGTCACCGGTGCGCAGATCCACCGCAACGAGCGCAAGGGCGAAGTGCCCAGCGACCACGTGCCCGTCGTCGTCGACCTCGATCTCACGAGCACCGAGGAGGACGACGACCGGCCCATGATCTTCGGCTGATCCGATCAGCCCGCGTACGCCTCGGCCCCGGCGGCGAGACGCTCGAGCTGGGGAAGCACGTCGTGCAGCCCGATCTGGATGCGGCTGTACACCTCGGCGTTGAGCACTGTCCCGCCGTCGATGTCGCCGGCGTTGACGTAGAAGGCGACGGGCATGACCGCCGCCTGGAAGAACCCGAAGAGGGGGCGCAGCTCGTGCTCCAGCACGAGCGCGAACCGCTCGGATCCGCCGGTGGCCGCAAGGATCACCGGCTTGTTCGCCAGCGCGTATTGGTCGACGAGGTCGAAGACGTGCTTGAACATGCCCGGGTAGGAACCACGGAACACCGGGACCGCCACCACCAGGACGTCGGCCTCCTCGATCGCGCGAAGTTCCGCCTCGACGTCGGCGCTCACCTCGTCCCGTTCGGTCGCCCCGGTGAGCCCCGGCCCGAGCCGGTAGACGTCCACGCGACGAACCGAGATGGACAGGAGTTCACCGAGGGTCCCGGTGATGAGGCCGGCGAGCGCCATGGTCTTGGACGGCTCATGGGGACTGCCGTTGACGACCACCACGTTCAGGCTCATACGATCCTCCCGAAGGCGTCGACCCGCCCGGTCTCGCGGCGGAGGACCGGGGCGACCTCGGTCCCGATGCGCTCGATGGCGGCCAGATGGTCGGCCTGCGACAACCCGCCGTAGCCGATCTGGAAGGTGACGCGGCTCGCACCGTACGCCTCGCGGTAGGCCATGAGCTTGTCGATGATCTCCTGCGGGCTCCCCACGAGCAGCCCGCCGGCAGCCGTGGACTGCGCGTCGAACGCCGCGCGCGGCAGGGGGAACCCGGCCCCGCGCTGGTGGTTGTTCTCCATCATCCCGACGCGGAACGCGGGATACATGAGGTCGCGCGCGCTCTGGCTGGTGGCCCCGACGAACCCGTGCGCCCCGATGCCGACGCGCAGCGAATCCGGGTCGTGACCGGCATCGGCGGCCGCTCGCCGGTAGATGTCGGCCATCGGAGCCAGGCTGTTGAGCGGTCCGAGGAGGAGGCCGAGCGCCATCGGAAGCCCCAACTGGCCGGCGCGCACCGCGGACGCGGCCGTGCCGCCCACACCCACCCAGATGGGCAGATCCCCGACCGGACGCGGAGCGATGTCGATGCCGCGGAGGTCGCGCGTGTGGAAGCTACCGGGCCATTCGGCCGGGTTCCCGGCGCGGATGGCGAGGAGGGCGTCGAGCTTCTCGCGGAACAGGTCGGCGTAGTCGGCGAGGTCGTAGCCGAAGAGCGGGAACGACTCGAGGAACGAGCCGCGACCGGCGATGATCTCGGCCCGCCCACCGGACAGCAGGTCGACGGTGGCGAAGTTCTGGAAGACCCGCACGGGGTCCTCCGAACTGAGCACGGTGACGCCGCTGGTCAGGCGGATGCGCTTCGTGCGCTGCGCGATAGCGGCCAGCACGACGGGGGGCGAGGCGATCACGAAGTCGGAGCGGTGGTGCTCCCCCACGCCGAACACATCGAGCCCGACCTGATCGGCCAGTTCGGCCTGCTCGAGCACCTCCTGCATGCGGGTGAGGGGTGACGGCGTCACTCCCGTGCGGGGATCGGGTGAGATCTCTCCGAACGTGAGGACACCGATCTCAAACGGATGGGTCATTTCACAGCCTTCCAAATAGGTGAAGTTTCATCTTCATCCAGTGTAGGTGAAGTTTCACCTAGGTGGGCCGCGGGCCTACAATCGTGGAGTGGCGAACGCGACGGGCCTGACGGAAGACGATTGGGCGCTGTGGCGCGCCTTCCTTGCGGCCAACGCCCGCCTGACCCTTCGGATCGACCGTCAGCTCCAGCAGGGAGCGGGCCTGGCGCAGGGCGAGTACGGCACCCTCGTCGCCATCCTGGACTCGCCCGATCGGGCACTGCGCATCGGCGAACTCGCCGCCCAGCTGGGGTGGGAGAAGAGCCGGGTGTCGCACCTGGTGACCCGGATGCAGCGGCGCGGGCTCATCGAACGAACACCCACGGCCGAGGACGGACGCGGAACCCGTATCACCGTCACGCCGGAGGGCAGGCGCGCCATGCTCGCTGCGGTCCGCGGTCATGCCGACGAGGTGCGGCGCGCCTTCCTGGAGAACATCGATCCCGACGAACGCGCCGTCCTCCAGCGTGTGCTGCAGCGCATCGGCGATGCCTGAGGCCTACCCGAAGTAGGAGTCGGCCTCCGCCTCGGTGATCGGGTAGATCGCCGTCTGGTCGCGCACGATGTGCCACCCCGATGCGTCCGTCCGGCGCCACACCTGCGAGTTGTAGCAGCGCACGCGGGTCACCGCACCCTCGGGAGAGACCAGCACGGCGATGAAGACCATGCGCGCTGCGGCGAGGTCACCGGAGACGAGCACCTCCGGTTCTTCAGCGATCGCGTGCCGGGCAGAGCGCAACGCCGAGAAGGTCGGCCAGAACGCGTCGGCGTAGTCCGCCACCCGGCGGTGCGTCCGAAGCTCGGGATCGGCGTCGTCGAAGAGGAGCACGTCCGCGTCGAAGTCGTAATACCGCCCGAAGACCTCCTCGAACCGGCGGGCGGGCGCGCCCTCGACGCGGTCCCATCCGAAAATCCACTCGCGCTGCAGGGCGCCGACATCCTGTGCGGCGCGCCGGTCGATCTCACTCGTGTCGTTGACCATGCGTCCTTTGTAGCGGCTGACGAGGCGCGCATCCAGGGTCCGGTGAGCCCAGGATGTGCGCGACGGGCCTCAGCCCTCCATCGTGCCGGTGGTCACGTCGCCCCCGGGGGCGTACCGCAGGAGCAGGGCGCCTCGTTCTCCGGCGCGCGGCGGCTCGAGCAGCGAAAGTCCGAACGCCGGGCCACTGTCGGGGAAGAGGCGCTTTCCACGACCCAGCACGATCGGATAGACCCACAGGTTCAGCACGTCGAAGAGCCGCTCGCGCACCAGCGTGCGGGCGAAGTCGACGCTGCCGATCACGTGGATCTCCCGGTGCCGCTGCCGCAGCTCGCCGACGGCGGCCACCGTGTCGCGCCCCAGCAGCTGCGACCCCTGCCAGTCGAGTTCCGGCGTGCCGCGAGAGGCCACGTACTTCGGGAGCGCGTCGAAGGTGCGCGCGATCTCGGCGGCCGGGCCCTCACCGTAGACCGGCCAGTAGGCCGCGAAGATGTCGTAGGTCTTTCGCCCGAGGAGGAGCGCATCCATGCTCCGGATGCCCGTCATCACGCGCTCGCCGACGGCGTCATCCTCGATCGGCGCCTGCCACCCGCCATAGGCGAATCCGCCTTCCGGATCCTCGTGGGGACTGCCGGGGGCCTGGGCGACGCCGTCGAGCGTGGTGAACAGATCGATGTGAATGAGACCGGTCACGGTGCTCTCCGCAGTAGTGCCCGTAGCTACATGACCCCACGGGGTCAGGCCCGGCCCTGCTCCGCGAGGTGGGCCTCGGGCCCGTTCTCGGCGGCCACGGGGTCCATGTAGAAGAAATCGAGCAGGTTGCCGTCGGGATCCTCGAGGCTGCGGCTGTACATGAACCCGTAGTCCTGCGGGGGGCGCGGTTCGCTCCCTCCGGCAGCCAGACCCGCGTCGAGGCTCTCGTCGACGGCGGCGCGGGACTCCCTGCTGAGTCCGATCAGCGCCTGCGCCGTCGTGGCCGTGTCGGCGATCTGCTTGTCGGTGAAGGTCGAGAAGAACTCCCGCATCAGCACCATGAAGTGGATGTTGTCGTCCCACACGATGCACGCGGCGTTCTCGTCGGTGAAGAGGGGATTGATCCCGGCGCCGAGCGACGTGTAGAACGCCTTCGCGCGCTCGAGGTCGTTGATGGGGATGTTGACGAAGATCCTGGTCATCGTGCTCTCCGATTCGTCGGGCGTCGCGTCGGTGCGCCGCGCGCCCATGCTTGCAAAACGCCAGCCGCGCCGCTACCGACTTCCGATCACCTGCGGGTGGGGGTGCCGACGACGTCACTCTCGCCCCATACGGCGGAGCGGCCGCGGCGTCGGGTGCACGTCCTGAGAACCGCACGTGCGCCGACGACGAGGAGCGTGGCAACGCTCACCGCCAGGATCACGATGGCGAATGCGGCGATCGCAGTGCTCAGGCCCGCAGCCTGGGCGAGCAGCCCTACCCCGAGTACTGGTAACGCATTCCCCGCGTAGCTGACGATGTAGAGCCGCCTCAACGAGAGGGAGCCGCGACCGCCACCCGCTGCAGAGCTGACACGCAGCGCGCCGGCGAAGGTGAGACCCTGACCCGCGCCCGCGAGCACTCCCGCGGCGACGAGCAACGTGGCTGATTCGAACTGCACTCCCGCAAGCGCGGATGCCATCGCCGCTCCGATCGCAGTCAGCCCGACAGAGCGCGCGGCCGTCGCGGTCATCCTGCCGCTGGACAGGTGAGCGACGGCGCAGATCACGAAGACGAGGGCGATGCAGGCTCCGACGAGCCCGCTGGCTCCCCCTCCGCTCAGCTCGGCGATGTACGACGGCGCGAGCGCTAGGACCAGACCGATGCAGGCCCAGCCGACGAACGCCGCGACGACGGTGACGAACAGCTGCACACGATCGAGTGCGCCGCCTTCAGGCGGAAGCGCCGGGGACGCAGGACTCGCCGAGGTGACCGGAAGCCTTCGGGCGGCCCAGATGGTGACCGCGACCAGTACCAGGCCGACGACGATGAAGCTCGTGATCGTGGGCGCGGGCAGGTACTGCGCCAAGATGCCGGCGATCAGCGGTCCGGCACCGATGCCGGCGACGTTGGCAATGCCGGCTGCTCTCACTGCTCGTCCCTTGTCGCCCCGTGGAGCGAGCTCGCTGATCGTCCCGGTCAGGATGCCCGATGCACTCCCGACGGCGAACCCCTGAACGATGCGGCCGAGCACCAGCGTCGCCGTTCCTGAGGCGGTGGTGATGATCGCCAGGCCCAGGATGGCCATGAGCATCGACGCGATCACCAGCGAGTGGCGCCCGATTCGCCGCTCGAGACTCGGCGCGACGATTAAAGCGGGCACCACCGCGAAGACATAGGTCGCGTAGACCACCGTGACCATCGCGTCCCCGAGACCCAGCTCGCGTTCGTAGATCGGGTAGAGAGGAGTGAGCAGGTTCGAACTCGCGAGCACCGTGAACAGTGAAGCGAGCGTCGCCCGGAATGCGCGCCTCGTGGCCCGCGGCGATCCCCCCGCGGTGTGGCGATCCGATTCCGCGACGATCAGGGGCGAGGCGTCACCATAATCATCGCCAGGCATCGAGTTCGGCCGCGCGTGGGGCGTCCTCCATTTCGGCTGACCCTCCGTAGATCCGGGTCGACTCGCGCGAGGCGCTGAATCCTGCCCACCCCGGCTCGCCGGTCGTGGCGAACCGTACCCATGCCGCGTGCATCTCGGCGGCCAGCTCAGCGGGCACCGGTCCGTCGCCCAGAAGGCCGGACCCTCCTGAGAGCTCGGGCAGGTGCACGGAATCGAACACGAACGGCAGCTCGACCACGTGCGCCGCCCCGAGAGTTCCACGGACGGCGGTCGACCGCCAGTCGAATCGGTACGCGAAAGTCGAGGCTCGAGCGTCCGCAGCGTGAACGAGCGCCAGCTCCCTGCTCCCGGTGACGAACAGGGCATCGCCGAGGATGAGTGCTCGAAGGTCGCCCGGACTGGCGGAGGGGTGCGCCATCCTGTACGTGCGCACGAGTGCCTCCGGTTTCGGATGCACTCGTGCCGCCAGGCGCAGGAGGTCGCCGGGCTGGGTGGCCTCGATGTCACCGCCCGGAGCCAGATACAGCCGACCCTCCTCGGCGTTCGTGCCGACCAGGAGGTCGACCGGACCCGCTGCCCCCCGGCGGATCGCTTCGATCGGCTGCTCGTCCATCACGATCGCGAACGGATTCAGGCCGACCATCGGGTCGCGCACGTCCCCGACGCCGAGGTCCGGGGCCGTCAGCGCCGGCAGCAGTTCCAGGAATCTCTCGTCGGGGATCTCGCCGAAGGATGTCGCGGCAGCGGGAATACCCAAATGGTCTGCCGCCGCTGTGGTGACCAGGCGCGCCTGCGCGGGGGTGAAGGCGCCCCGCGCGGTTCCGCTCTGGATGATGGCTCGGGTGATGAGCGTGCTGCCTTTCGGGTCGGCCGCGATTGCCGCCGTGAGGATCGCGCCGGCTGACTCGCCGAATAGCGTGACATTCGAGGGGTCGCCGCCGAAAGCGCGGATGTTGCGCCGCACCCATCCGAGCGCTTCGATCACGTCGAGCATCCCTCGGTTCTCTGGAGCGTCCGGTAGGTGGAGGAACCCCGGCACGCCAAGCCGGTGCTGCACGATCACCAGCACCACCCCGTCCCGTGCGAAGGAGCTGCCGTTGTATACGGAGGCTGCGGCCGAGCCGCCGATCAGGCCGCCACCAGGGACGAAGACCATGACAGGGGCATTGCTTGATTCGCTCGGAGACCAGATGCTCACCGTGAGGTAGTCGTCGCCCCTCGTCCATCCCGTGCCGAAGTAGGGGGTGAGGTTGAGCGGATCGGTCGGGCTCGCCATTGTCGGCTGAGGCGCGGTTGGCCCGAAGCGGGTCGCATCGAACACCTCCTCCGATCCGGTCGGCGCGGTCGGCGCCTCGAACCGGGCCCGACCGCGGGGGGCGGCGGCGTAGGGGATTCCGAAGTAGGTCCGGTGGGTGTCGTGGTCGACTCCCCGCACGCGCCCGTACTCGGTGTCGATCAGGGTGGGCGCGCTCGTCCGTTCGGTGGTCATGTCGTCTCGTCTCGATAGTCCGCCGATGAGCGGCGGCCGGATGCAGGGGAGATCGCGGAACTCCGCGATCAGAACTTTCCGTTGTCGTTTGCCCAGGTCGCGCGTGGGGGGATCGGCTCTACGACATCCCAGTGCTCGACGACGTGACCGGCCTCGAGCCGGAACAGGTCGTAGAACGCGGTGTGGTCGCCGTTCAGGAAGCCCTCGCTCATGGCCAGGCAGAAGTCGCCCTCCCCGAGCACCCTGTGGAGTCCTTCGTAGCGGATCGACTCAGGACGGGTGAGCGCAGCGCGCAGCTCACCGATGCCGTCTCCCCGGTTCGGGTTGTGTTCGATCAAGTGCTCGGCAACGAGGTCCGTGAGCAGGTCGTGATCGCCGGCGATGTAGACGTCTCTCACGAGTCGCTCGATCACCCGCTTGTTGTCGTCGGCGCTTCCGGGGTCGGATGCCTCGACACGCCCGTCGGTCATCGACCGTGAGCTCGGGTTCAGTCGGGGAGCGACCGGCTGCAGATTGTCCCAATGCTCGACGATGCGGCCGTTCTCCCAGCGATGCACCTCGAAACCGACCAGCTCACCCATCGGCTCGAGGGCGTATTCGAGGTGGGCGAAGCTGATGTCGTCGTCTTCGAATGCGCGCAGGGGCCGCACCCGGCTGGTGCCAGGCGGTAATGAGTCGAGGAACGCGAGCAGAGCAGCGAAGCCGTCGGGAAGAGCCAGGTTGTGCTGGATGTAGGTGCGGGTGTCGAAGTGCGCGAGCGGCCCGCGGGCGCCGGTCTCGATGCTCTTCTGGATCTCGACGGTCTTCTGCTTGATGGACATAGGGGTGCGCTCACTTCTGATAGGAGTCCGGGACCGACGAACTCCGCGGCAGTTCGTGATTCCCATTGAAACAGCGCACTCTCGTCCGGCGACCATTTTCGATAGAAAGTGGTACCCGGGCCCGTCACTCCGCTCGAAACACATGAGGGGAGGCACTCAGGCGCCAGAATATGTATGTGGACACCCTGAGTGAAGCAGACCTCGCCCTCATCGACGCCGTCCAGGTCGAACCCCGGGCCTCGTGGGCGACCATCGGCGCGACACTTGATCTGGCCGCGTCCACGGTGGCTCGCCGATGGAACGCGCTCGAGGAGTCGGGCATCGCATGGACGGGCGCGACGCTCGGCTCAGAAGTGTTCCGCGGAGCGATCATCGAGGCGAAATGCGCACCCGGCACACTCGACGACACAGTCGAACTCCTGAGCGGGCTTCCGGACGTCTACACGGTCGGGCGCACCACGGGCCCGACCGACCTCTACGCGCTGACGATCGGTATCACGATGAGGCAACTGCGGCGCACCTTCGACAGCGTCTCTCGGCTCCCGTTGCAGAGCCTCGGATTCCATGTCTACACGCGGGTATTCGCCGGCCCGCGGTGGAAACTCAGCGTGCTCAACCGGCAGCAGGCCCAAACAGTGCGGGAGCGCTTCGAGACCCCCGTGGGGGCCGCACGCGTCGACCTCCATGAGCCCCGCCTGTTCGATGCGCTTGCTCGCGATGCCCGCCGCTCGTTGACCGACCTCGGCGAGGAGCTCGCGCTTAGTCCGGCCGCGGCGGGTCGCCGCCTCGCGCAGGTGCGGCGACGAGGCACCCTCGACCTGCGAGCCGACGTCGCTCGTCCGCTCGCCGGCTGGCCGTGGGCCGCGGTGCTCTGGCTCTCGGTTCCGGATGCGGCGCTCGACCAGGTGGGTCGGGACATCGGCCAATGGCCGGAGGTGCGCTTTTGTGCCCCCGTCACGCGGTTGCCGAATCTGATGGTCATCGTCAACCTCCGTGCACCGGACGAACTCGATGCTCTCAGCGGCCGGGTGGCTGCACTTCATCCCGAGGCCCACATCGTCGACCGATGCCTCATCATCCAGATGCACAAGGTGCACGGCCATCTGCTGGACGAGGTAGGACGATCGATCGGGTTCATTCCGATGCGGCCATGGTCGTGAGCGCGAAGCCCGGAGGACCGAAACGGGTCCCCCGGGCTTCGCGGGCTTGTGGATGCCGGTCGTCAGGCGGCGAGGGCCTCGGCGCGCTCGGCCACGACATAGCGGGCGATCAGGTCGGTGAAGGCGTCGAGGTAGGCGCGCAGGAAGGTCGCCGTCGTGTCGTCGGTGATCTCCCCCTCCTCGGTGAACAGCCCGGGCTTGGACTGGATGAAGCCCTCGGGCTGGCCGAGGGTGGGCGCGTTGAAGTGGCTCAGGATGGTCTTGAGGTGCTGCTGTGCGGCGGCGGTGCTGATGGGGCTGCTGGACGTGCCGATGACGGCGACGGGCTTGCCGTTGAAGGACATGTCTCCGTACGGACGGGCTGCCCAGTCGAGGGCGTTCTTGAGGACGCCCGGGATCGAGCGGCTGTACTCCGGGGTGACGATGATGACGCCGTCGGCGTTCTCGATCCTGTTCTTGAACTCGCGCGCGGCCGCCGGGATGTCCGCGTCGTGGTCCGGCGAGTAGAAGGGGAGCTTCTCGATCGGGATCTCCGCGAGAGTCACGTTGTCGGGGGCCACCGACTCGAGCGCCTTGGCCAGGCGGCGGTTGATGGAGGTGCTCGAGATGCTGCCGACGATGTAACCGATCGTGTACGAGGTCACGACTGTCCTTCCGTTGATGCGAGCGGGGGCGTCCCCGCAGGTCTATTCACGTGCAAGTAGTTTCCCCTCGGATCCATTCCCTGCGGGCGGACGTCTCCCCCCGCAGACGGAGGTCTCGAGCCGCGTCCGCCCGTACCGTGGAGGGATGCCGCCGCCCACCGCCGCTCAGCAGCGCAACGACGTGATCCTCGCCGCCGTGTTGTTCGTCGGCGCCCTCCTCAGCGCGGTGCTGTCCTCGATCGCCGGCATCTACGGTCCGGACCAGGCCGAGATGTCCCTCGCCGTGGCCTATGCGTTCGTGCTGGCCGTGCCGCTGGCGGTGCGTCGCCGGTGGCCGGCCAGCGTGGCGGTCGTGGTCTCGGTCGCGTACTTCGCGGCGGTCACCCTGCGTGTGCCCGAGCTGTACGCCGGCAACATCGCGATGTTCATCGCCCTCTACACGGTCGGGGCGTGGTCGAGCGACCGGCGGCGGGCCACCGTCGTCCGCATCGCGATCATCGTCGGCATGTTCCTGTGGCTGACCGTCGTGACGTTCCAGGATGTGACGGCGCCCGCGAGCGACGAGGGCTTCTCCCGTGCCGGGGCGTTCTCCCCCTACATCGCGTACACGCTTCTCACCGTTCTGCTCAACGCGCTGTACTTCGGCGGCGCGTACTACTTCGGCGAGCGCGCGTACGCGCAGATGCGCGAACGGCACGCGTTGGAAGAGCGCACCCGCGAGCTTGAACGAGAGCGTGAAGTGACCGCCGCGCAGGCGGTGGCGCTGGACCGCGTGCGCATCGCACGGGAGCTGCACGACGTCGTGGCACACCACGTCTCCCTCATGGGGGTCCAAGCCGGCGTGGCGCGCACGGTGATGGAACGCGACCTGCCGCAGGCGCGCAGCATCCTCGAAGGGGTCGAGGGGTCGGCGCGCGAAGCCCTTCACGAGCTGCGACAGCTGCTGGAGACCCTGCGCACCCCCGGTGCCGGCTCCGAACCCGACGCCGGTGCGGTAACGCGCGGACTCGCCGGGCTGCCGGGGCTGGTCGAGGAGACCACCACCGCCGGGGTTCCGGCGACCTTCACCGTGATCGGACAGCCCGAGCCGGTGCCCGACCTGGTGCAGGTGAACCTGTACCGGATCGCGCAGGAGGCGCTCACCAACGCGCGGCGTCACGCCGGGCCGGATGCGACGGCCGACGTGCGCCTGCGCTATTCCCCGGACGCGATCGAGCTGGAGGTGGCCAACACCGGCCGGGTGGGCGCCTTCCGACCCGGGCTCGGGCAGGTCGGGATGCGCGAGCGCGCCGCGGCGTCGGGGGGCACCGTCGAGATGGGACCTCGGGCACGAGGCGGGTATCTCGTCCGTGTCGCCGTGCCGCTGTCGGAGCGGGCGGGCGCCGATGCCTGACATCCGCGTGCTCCTGGTCGATGACCACGCCATGATGCGGGCGGGCTTCCGCACCATCCTCTCGATCGAGGACGACATCGTCGTCGTAGGGGAAGCGGCCACCGGCGCCGAAGCGGTGACGGCCGCCTCCGCCCTCGACCCCGATGTGATCTGCATGGACGTGCAGATGCCCGACATGGACGGCCTGGAAGCGACCCGCGCCCTCACCGATGCAGGCGTTGATGCCGCGGTACTCATCGTCACGACCTTCGACCGCGACGACTACCTGTTCTCCGCACTCGCTGCCGGTGCCAGCGGATTCCTGCTCAAGAACGCCGGGCCCGAAGAGCTCGTCTCGGCGGTGCGGGTCGTCGCGGCCGGAGATGCGCTGCTGGCCCCCGAGGTCACGCGCCGCGTGATCGAACGCTTCGCACGGCCCCCCGAACCGTCCGATGACGCCGGTCACCTGCGCCTGGTGCTGGCCGAACCGCTCACCGAACGCGAAGGCGAAGTGCTCCGTCTCATGGCGGATGCGCTCAGCAACGCCGAGATCGCCGCGCGCCTGTTCATCGGCGAGGCGACGGTGAAGACGCATGTGTCCAACGTGCTGCAGAAGCTCGGCGCACGCGACCGCGTGCAGGCCGTCGTGCTCGCCCACCGCTCCGGCATCGCCTGACTCCCGCGCTTCCCGACGGTGCGGCAGCCGCGAGCGGAATGTCAAGGGTCCAGACACGTCCGAACGCGCGCATAACCTCGCAGTCATGAACTCCGACGACCGACACGAGTACACGACGGACACCGAGCTCTCCGAGAGCGATGCGGTGCGCAAGGACATGTCCTACAGCCCGTCGAGCGACACCGACACCCAGCACAAGCAGGAAGACCCGCTTCCCGACACGATCGACGACGACATCGACCCGGACGACGTGCGAGCCGTTCCCGGCACCGGCGGGCCGGACGACTTCGGCGACGTCGACGTCGACCCCGATGACCTGAACATGCCCTGGCGGGAGTAAACGCCGACCGCCGGCATCACGGCGGATCGTCCTCCCCCCTGCGGGGGAGGACGACGACCCTCCCCGGGGTGGATGCCCCGTCCCCGCCTCCTCCGTAGCGTGAGAGTCATGGTGCCGAACGGCGCCGGAGGAGGAGGAGACGTGCTCCAGCTCGAAGGCATCACCAAGAGCTACGGGGGACGCCGCGTGCTCGATGATGTGAGCTTCGCGATCACGCCGGGACGGCTGACGGGTTTCGTCGGCGGCAACGGCGCCGGCAAGACCACGACGATGCGCATCGCGCTCGGCGTGCTCGCCAAGGACGCGGGCGTCGTCCGGCTCGACGGGCGCGACGCCACGACGGCCGACCGGCGTCGCTTCGGGTACATGCCCGAAGAACGCGGCCTGTACCCGAAGATGAAAGTCGGCGAGCACATCGCCTACCTCGCCCGGCTGCACGGCTACAGCAAGACCGCGGCCACAGCCAACGCCGAGGCGCTCCTTGACCGCCTGGGGCTCAGCGAGCGGCTGGGCGACCTCGTCGAGACGCTGTCGCTGGGCAACCAGCAGCGTGCTCAGATCGCCGCTGCGCTCGTGCACGAACCGGAGGTGCTGATCCTCGACGAGCCGTTCTCGGGTCTTGACCCCCTCGCAGTGGACGTGGTCGCCGGGGTGCTGCAGGAGCGGGCCGCCGCGGGGGCGGCAGTGCTGTTCTCCTCGCATCAACTCGACGTCGTCGAACGCCTCTGCGACGACCTCGTCATCATCGCCGGCGGCACGATCCGCGCGGCCGGCTCCCGCGAGTCGCTGCGCGCACAGCACTCCGGCCGCCGGTTCGAGCTCGTCTCCGGCGGAGACGCCGGGTGGGTGCGCGAGCAGCCCGGAGTCTCGGTGCTCGACTTCGACGGCGGCTACGCCCTGTTCGAAGCCGACGACGAGGCGTCCGCGCAGAACATCCTGCGTCAGGCCGTCGCCCGCGGCGACGTCGCGAGTTTCGCGCCGCAGCGTCCCTCTCTCGCCGAGATCTTCAAGGAGGTCATCCAGTGAGCACCTCGCCCACCGCCCCGAACGAACTGCAGAGCATGTGGCTCGTCGCCGAACGGGAGATCGGCTCGAAGCTGCGCAGCAAGGCGTTCGTGATCTCCACCGCCATCCTGCTCCTGGTCGCCCTCGCCTCCGTGCTGTGGGGCGGCTTCGCCGCCAACAGCAGCGGCGACGACGGCATCCCCGTCGCCGTCACCAGCCAGACCGAAGCCGACGTGCAGGACATCGACGGCATCGATCCCACGGTGGCCGACGACGCGGATGCGGCAACCGCACTCGTGAAGGACGGCACGGTCGACGCCGCCCTCATCCCCGACACCTCGGGTGGCACGTTCGACTACAAGATCGTCGCCGACGACAGTGTGCCCAGCAGTCTCATGGCCCTCCTCAGCCAGTCGCCGACGGTCGAGCTGCTCGACCCCCAGGGGGCGACCGACGAGATTCTGCGGTACTTCGTCGCCCTCGGATTCGGCATCGTGTTCCTCATGGCCGCGTCGATCTTCGGCGGAACGATCGCCCAGAGCGTCGTGGAGGAGAAGCAGACCCGGGTCGTGGAGATCCTCATTTCCGCCATCCCCGTGCGGACGCTCCTGGCCGGCAAGGTCGTGGGGAACACCATCCTCGCGATGGCCCAGATCATCGCGCTCGCTGCGATCGCCGTGGTCGGCCTGTCGGTCACGGGACAATCCGAGGTGCTCGCCGGGCTCGGGGCGCCGCTGCTGTGGTTCGCGGTGTTCTTCTTCTTCGGCTTCGTGCTGCTGGCGTCGTTGTTCGCCGCCGCCGGTGCGATGGTGTCGCGCCAGGAGGACATCGGAGCGACCACCACCCCGCTGACCATGCTCATCATGGCGCCGTACTTCCTGGTGATCTTCTTCAACGACAACCCGGTGGTCCTGGCGGTCATGTCGTACGTTCCGTTCTCGGCGCCGGTCGGCATGCCGCTGCGGCTGTACCTGGGAACCGCCCAGTGGTGGGAGCCGGTGCTCTCCCTCGTGATCCTCGTCGCCACGTGCGCCGCGGCGATCTGGGTGGGGGCGCGTATCTACGAGAACTCGTTGCTGCGGATGGGCGCCCGGGTCAAGCTCGCCGAGGCACTGCGCGGCTGAGGGGACCCGATCGACGGGGAGGCGCAAGGGGTTCCGGCGCCTCCCCGTCGCGTGGTTAGGGTGAGCCGCATGGCGGACACGACGACCCTTCTCATCCTCGGAGCATCCGGCGACCTCACCTCGCGCCTGCTGCTGCCGGCTCTCGGACAGTTGCTCGCCCGGGAGCCGCACCGCTCCATCCGCCTGCGCGGTGCGGGGATGGAGGAGCTGGATGACGAGGCCTGGCGCGACATCGTCCGCTCGTCGTTCGCGGCCACCGACTCCTCCGCGGCGTTCGATGCCGTGGCGTCGACGACGTACACGAAGGCCGACATCACGGATGCCGGCGACCTGACGGCGCTGCTCGCCGGCAACGAGGGCCGGGTGGCGCTGTACTTCGCCGTTCCCCCGGCGGTGGCCGAGCGGGCGTGCGAGACCCTCACGGGCATCGAGGTGCCCGAGGGTCTCATCCTCGCCCTCGAGAAACCGTTCGGCAGCGACGAGGCCAGCGCCCACCGCCTCAACGAGACCCTGCAACGCATCGTGCCGGAGTCACAGGTGTTCCGCATCGACCACTTCCTCGGGCGATCCACGACCCTCAACCTCGTCGGGGTGCGCGTGGCGAACCGGCTCATCGAGCCGGTGTGGTCGGCCGAGCACATCGAGTCGGTGCACATCCGCTACGACGAGACGCTCGGTCTCGAAGGCCGGGCGGGTTACTACGACCGTGCCGGCGCGCTGGTCGACATGATCCAGAGCCATCTGCTCCAGGTCCTCGCGATCCTGGCGATGGAGCCGCCCGCCACCCTTGCCGAGGTGGATTTCCGCGACGCGACGGCGGCGGTGCTCCGCGCGACGCACGTGTGGAACGACGACCCCGCCGGGTCATCGCGCCGCGCCCGGTACGCCGCCGGTTCGGTCAAGGGCCGCGAGCTGCCCGCGTACGTCGACGAGCCGGGGGTCGATGCGCGGAACGAGACCGAGACGCTCGCCGAACTGGTGTGCGAGGTGCGCACCGAGCGCTGGCGGGGCGTGCCCATCACCCTGCGATCGGGCAAGGCCCTCGACGATGCCGACCGCGAGGTCATCGTGCGGTTCCGGCCGGTGCGCCACCTTCCCGACGGGCTGACCGGAAGCACCGCCCCCTCCGTCCTGCGCTTCTCGCTCGGTCCCGACCGGGTCGCGCTCGAGCTCAACCTCAACGGCGGCGACGATCCGTTCGAGCTCGAGCGGGCGTCGCTGCGCGCCGACCTCGGTCCGGGTGCCCTGAAGGCCTACGCCGAGGTGCTGTCGGGCATCCTGGACGGCGACGCCACCCTCGCCGTTCGCGGGGATGCAGCGGAGCAGTGCTGGCGGATCGTCCAGCCGGTGCTGGACGCGTGGCGGCGGGGGGACGTGCCGCTGGACGAGTACCCCGCCGGCACCGACCGCCCGGCGTCCTGGCCGAAGCATCCCGAGGGCGTCCTCGACGCCTCGTAGATCGGCATCCGTCCCGGGCTGGCCCCTGCGCGCGCTCAGACCGGCGCGGCCGGGGCGCTCTCGCGGACGAGGAGGCGGTGCGGGACGATGACCGTCCGGCCGTCGCCGACGGCGCCCGACATCTGCGCGATCAGCAGATCCAACGTGGCCGAGACGAGGGCGGGCGTGTCGGCGGCGACGCTGGTGAGGGACGGGATGGTGCTCGCGGAGACCTCGATCGCGTCCCATCCACACACCGCCACGTCCGTCGGCACGGCGTGACCGCGGCGCTGAAGGGCACGCAGCGCACCGATCGCGGCCAGGTCGTCGCGGCACAGCACAGCGTCCAGGTGGAGCCCGGCGTCCAGGGCGGCACCGAGCGCGAGCTCGCCGCCGAGCGCATCGCCCTGCGCGCTGGCCACCAGAAGGGCGTCGTCGAACCCGAGGCCCGCGGCCTCGAGCCCCCGCCGGTAGCCCTCGATGCGGAGGGCGGAGGTGCGCGAGACCGCCCCCGGCTCGTGCCCGAGGAAGCCGATCCGCGTCCGCCCCAGGGCGACCAGGTGCGCGACCGCCTCCTCTGCGGCGGTGACGTTGTCGATCACGACGTGGTCGGTGCCGCCGGACCCGGGCGTCTCGCCGAGGAAGACCAGCGGAGAATCCCGGCGCGACTGCTCCAGCTCGCTGACGGAGAGTGCGTACGGATAGATCACGACACCGTCGACCAGACCCGCCTCGCGGTCGCGGAGGACCGACCTCTCCCCCTCGGCGGTGCCGCCGGTCTCCTCCAGCAGAAGGCGGTATCCGCGGTCGGCGCTGATGCGCGCGAAGGCGTGGGCGAGTTCGGCGAAGTACGGCCGGCGAAGGTCGGGGATCGCCAGCGCGAGCATGCTCGACCTCCCGGTCGCAAGGCTCCGGCCGGTCAGGTTGGGACGGTAGCCGAGGTCGTCGATCGCGCGCTGGACGCGCTCGCGCATCGCGGGACTGACGTGCCGGTACCCGCGCACGACGTTGGACACCGTCTTCATCGACACGCCCGCGGATGCGGCCACATCCTGCAGCGTCGCCCTGCGGCTCTCCACCGGGCCAGGATAGTGCGTGGTCGGCACCTCTTGACCCTGGTTTACAGCGCTGTAAAATTGCGGGATGACCGCGCCTGAGCCGATCTCGAGCCTGTCCACCGCCGACGCGGGGCTGCCGCTGGCCTCGCAGCAGGACGGCTCCTACCCCCGCCCGCAACTTCTGCGCGCGCAGTGGCGCGATCTCGACGGGATGTGGGACTTCCGTCACGACGACGCCGATGCCGGGCGCCGGGACGGATGGCACGAGGGATTCGACGGCGCTCGGCAGATCCGCGTGCCGTTCCCGCCGGAGTCGGCGGCATCCGGCATCGCGGAGCCCGGCTTCCACCCCGTGGTCTGGTACTCGCGAGCGCTGACGGCCGACGACCTCGCCGCGGCGGGTCGGTCACCGCAGGCGCCACGGGTCCTGCTGCACTTCGGTGCGGTCGACTACCGCGCCGACGTGTGGATCGACGGACGGTACGCGGGCGGGCACGAGGGCGGGCACACGCCGTTCACCCTGGACGTGACCGAACTCGTGGCCGCCGGAGACGAGCACCGCCTCGTCGTGCGGGTCGAGGACGACCCGTTCGACCTGACCCAGCCCCGCGGCAAGCAGGACTGGCACGAAGACGCGCACGCCATCTGGTATCGCCGCACCACCGGCATCTGGCAGACGGTATGGCTCGAGGCCGTTCCCGACGCGAGCATCGACCACGTGACGTGGTCCCCCTCGGCTCCGGCGGCCGTCGACGTCGTCACCCGATTCCGCGGCACCGTCCCCCACGGATTGCGCCTGCGCATCGCTCTGCAGTTCTCCGAGCGCGGCGAAGACCTCGGATGGATCGAGGCGGATGTCCCCGCCGGCGTGCACGAGCTGCGGCTCACGGTGCCCGTGCACCGCCAGCGCAACGGGCAGGCCGAAGACGAGCTGACCTGGTCTCCGGAGCATCCTCGTCTCATCGACGCCGTCCTCTCCCTGTCGGATGCGGGCGGGGCGGTCGTGGACGCG
This sequence comes from Microbacterium sp. Z6_144, assembly GCF_057197625.1. Lineage (NCBI taxonomy): Bacteria > Bacillati > Actinomycetota > Actinomycetes > Micrococcales > Microbacteriaceae > Microbacterium > Microbacterium sp. Z6_144. The sequence continues at coordinate 95,496 of NZ_JBXVPT010000001.1, read as the reverse complement.
ATCAGCTCCTATCTCGGGATGCGCACGGTCGGGCTGGCCGGCGGGGCATTCCTGCTGAACGGGCACCCCTATGACGTCCGTTCGGTGCTCAACCAGGGCTACTGGCCCGACAGCCACCTCGCTGCGCCCTCGCGCGACGCCCTCCGCCGGGAGGTCGAGCTGATCAAGGAACTCGGCTTCACGGCCTGCCGCATCCACCAGAAGGTCGAAGACCCGCGGTTCCTGTTCTGGGCCGACCGCCTGGGCCTGCTCGTGTGGGGCGAGATCGCCGGCGCGTACGAGTTCTCGCCCGTCGCGGTGCAGCGCCTGACGCGCGAGTGGATGGAAGCGGTCGACCGCGACGCGGGGCATCCGTCGATCGTGACGTGGGTGCCGTTCAACGAGTCGTGGGGCATCCAGCACGTCGCCGATGACCCCGCCCAGCAGGCGTACTCCCGCGCCCTCGCCGACCTCACCCGCGCACTGGACCCGACGCGGCCGGTGGTCTCCAACGACGGGTGGGAGCAGGAGAACACCGACATCATCACCGTGCACGACTACGAGGGCGACGGGGATGCTCTGGCCGCGACGTACGCCGATGACGCAGCCCGCGAGCGGCTCGTGTCGCGCCTGGCTCCCTCAGGACGCCGGCAGTTCGTGGGCGGGGCGGCGGATGCGGGGCAGCCGGTGATGCTGACCGAGTTCGGCGGCGTGAACTACCAGCCCGGTGAGGAGCGGCCCGACGGCTGGGGATACACCAGCGCCGCCGACGCGGCGGATTGGATCGCGCGCATCACCGCGCTGTACGACGCGACCCGGGCGAGTCGCTTCCTCGCAGGCACCTGCTACACCCAGCTGACCGACACCATGCAGGAGACCAACGGCCTCCTGACCGCCGACCGGGTGCCCAAGGCACCGATCGAGGACATCCGGCGGGCCATCACCGGCGAAGGCTGAGCCCGGGGAGGGACGCCGCTACTGCTCGTCGGCCTGCAGCACGGATAGGACGTTGCCGGCGGGGTCGTGGAACCAGGCGATGGCGGGCCCGTCCCCCTCCCGCAGGATCCCTTTCGCGTCGGTGGGGAACTCGGCATCGTCGTAGATCTTCGTCACCACGCCGCGGGCGTTGAGATCGTCGACCGCCGACTCCACGTCGGAGACGGGGAAGTTCAGGATCGTGAAGCTCGCCGGCTCATGATTCGGCTTGGCGTAGACGAGGACGTGCGCGCCGGAGCCGAGGAGGAGCTCGAGGAAGCCCATGTCGTTGGCGACGACGTCGAGCCCGAGCGTGTCGCGGTAGAACGTGCGCGCGGCGTCGATGTCATCCACGGAGAATCCGCTGTAGGCGGAGGTCGGGTCGAACATGCTTCCTCCTTCGCGGCGCACTCGGCCGCCCCCTCGATGGTGCGCCCGTTCGGCGGTGCTGTCCAGCGTCGCCGCGACCGAGTCCGGGCGGCCCATGCCGAAGGCCCGCCCTCCGTTCAAAATTCAGGAGAAACCGTCGCTTTCGCGCCCGTGGGACGCTCCCCGGGTCGATTCCTCCTGAGTTTTGAACGCGCCGGGGGCGGGGGGAGCCTGGTGCGTCGCGCACGGCGGCGGGTAGCACGGGGTGGCGCGTCGCCACCAGCCCCGCCGCGCCCACAGCTACGGGTGCCTAGAGTGAATCATGACCGCCAGCATCTCCGGCCTCGGAACTGCTCTGCCTCCGACGCGTCTCGCACAGGATCAGGTGCGCGCGATCATGGCCGCGCAACCGGATCTCGACCGGCGGACGCGCCGCTGGATCGACGCCGCCTTCGCCGCATCGGCGATCCAGACGCGCCACACCGTCCTCGCCGAACTCGGCGGCACCGCCTCCGGTCTGCACATCCTGCACGAGGGCCGTCTGCTCTTCCCCTCGACCAAGGAGCGCAACGACGAGTTCCGCCGCGTGGCCCCTCCGCTGTTCGCCGAAGCCGCACGCGCTGCGCTGGAAGCCGCCGACACCGACCCGTCGGAGGTGACCCACGTCATCACGGTCTCGTGCACGGGCCTGTTCAGTCCCGGGCCGGACGCGCTGCTCGTCCACGATCTCGGCCTCAACCCCTCCGTCGAGCGCGACCACCTCGGCTTCATCGGCTGCGCCGCCGCGATCCCCGCGCTCCGCCTGGCGTCGCGGATCGTGGCCACCGACCCGGATGCGGTCGTCCTCATCTCCGCGGTCGAACTGTGCTCGCTGCACATCCGCAGTTCGAACGACCCCGAGCAGATCGTCTCGGCATCGTTGTTCGCCGACGGCGCGGCAGCCGCCGTGGTCTCCGGCGACCCGTCGCGCGGACGAGGGAGACGGCTCGACCTCCACGGTTTCGCCACCCGCCTCACCGGCGAAGGCGAGAAGGACATGACCTGGATCGTGGGTGACAACGGCTTCGAGATGACCCTCACCGCGCAGGTGCCGCGCATCATCGGCCGTGAGATCGGCGCCATCGTGGACGACGTCTTCGGCGGCTCGGACACCGTCGACACATGGGCGGTGCACCCCGGCGGGCGGAGCATCCTGGATCGGGTCGAAAGCGGGCTGGGGCTTGCCCCCGATGCGCTCAGCGCGTCGCGCGCGGTGCTGCGCGACTACGGCAACATGTCGAGCACGACGCTGCTGTTCATCCTGCGCGCGATGCTCGAAGACGATGCCCGGCCCGACGGCGAGCGCATCGGTGCACTCGCGTTCGGCCCGGGGCTCACGGTGGAATCGGCACGCCTGGTGGTCCGCGACAGCGCCGCCGCGGAGCATCCCCCGGCCGGCCTGCAGCCGGCGCTCGCCCGGCGATGACCATCCGCCACCGCGACCACGCGCTGACCGAACTCATGGACGACCCGGCGTGCGACCCCGGGCGCCTCGCCGCGACCTACCGGCGCTTCGGCGTGGTGAACCGGCTGGTCACGGGCTGGGGAGCGGTGTGGCGGAGCACCCTGCGGCCGTTCCTGTCCGACCTCGGCCGCCCCGCCCGCGTGCTCGACCTGGGTTCCGGCGGCGGGGACCTGGCCGAGCGGCTCGCGGGCCTGGCGCGGCGCGACGGCGTGCCGATCACCGTGACCGGCGCCGACCCCGACCCGCGCGCGCACGCGGCCGCCACGGCGCGCAAGGCGCCGGGAGTGCGATTCGTCTGCGCGGGCTCGGGGGAACTCTTAGCCGCCGGCGAGGAGTTCGACGCCGTCGTGTCCAACCACGTGCTGCACCACCTCGACGCGGCATCCCTCGACACGTTCGCCGCCGACTCGCGCGCCCTGTCTCGCGGCATCGTGCTGCACAGCGACATCGCGCGCGGGCGGCTCGCGTACGGGCTGTACGCCGTGGGGATCACCCCGCTCGCACCGGGGACGTTCCTGCGCACCGACGGGCTGCGCTCGATCCGCCGCAGCTACCGCGCGGAGGAACTGGCCCGCGCCCTGGGCGGCGGCTGGACGGTGACGCAGCCGGCGCCGTTCCGCGTGATGGCGGAGGCGCGGAGCGGTGCCTGACGTCATCGTCATCGGGGCGGGGCCCGTGGGCACGCTGCTCTCGGCGGAACTGGCCCGCCGCGGCGTGGACGTCACCGTCATCGAGCGCCGTTCGGACCCCTCCGCGGGCTCCCGCGCGATCGGCGTGCACGCGCCCGTGCTCGCTGCCCTCGAGGCGTCGGGTGCGACCGAACGCCTCCTGGCCGATGCCCGCCGGGTGTCGGCGGGCGAGGCTCGATCGGGAGGCCGGGTGATCGGAGTCGTGCGGTTCGACCGCCTGTCTCGGCGCTTCCCCTTCGTCGCGACCCTCCCGCAGCCGGCGACGCATCGGGCGCTGGCGGTGGATGCTCCGGCCCCGGTGGTGGGCGAGGTCACTGCCGTGCGGGACCGCGGCGGTCCGGCCGTGACCTACCGCTCGGGTGAGGACGAGGTGGTGCTGAGCGCGCGGCTCGTGGTGGTCGCGGGAGGGCCGCGGGCCCGGTGGCTGCTGTACCGGCGGGAGGCCGTGCGCGTGCAGGCCTACCCCGACCGCTTCGTGATGGCCGACCTGGCCGTCGACGGCCCCGAGCACGGCGTGGTGCACCTCGACCGCGTGGGCGTGCTGGAGTCCCTGCCGCTGCCTGGGGGCCTCCGCCGGTTCGTGGCGCCGGCGACGGGCGCGGATGATCCGGCGACCCGGGTGGCCGAGTTGCGTGCGGCGCTGCAGGCGCGGGGTGAGGACGAGGCGGCCGCGACCATCGAGAGCGCTGATGGGTTCGCCATCCGCCGCACCCTCGCACGACGGATGCGCCGCGGACCGCTCTTCGCGATCGGCGACGCCGCCCACGAGGTGAGCCCCATGGGCGGGCAGGGCATGAATCTGGGGCTGCTGGATGCTGCGACCCTCGCGCCTCTCCTGGCCGCGTGGGTGCGTTCGGGCGTGGCGCCCGAGGCAGAGTTGCGGCGGTGGGAGGCGAGGCGGCGCGCCTCGGCCCGGACGTCGGGGCTCATCGCGAGCATGAACACGGTCCTCGGCCGCCCGGCATCGGCCGGGGTGGACGCCGTGCGTCGCACCGCGATGCGCGCAGCCCTGGCCACTCCCGCGGGCGCGCTCCTGGCCCACGCCTACACGATGGGCTTCGACCGCGACGCCTGACGGGCGCGGAGCCGGTGCTAGGCGGTGGGCGCGGAGCCGGTGCTAGGCGGTGAGCGCGGAGCCGGTGGCCACGAGCTGGGCGGCCAGGAGGAGGGCGGCGAGCATCACGAGACGGAAGACGGTGCGGTCCGGCGGCCGGACGACCACGCGCACGAGTGTCGCCACCGCGACCCCCACGGCCGCGGCGAAGAACCCCCACCCGATCGCCGGCACGTCGGCCGGGTCGCCCCCGGATGACCCGAGGAGCACCGCCACGGCGCCGCCCACCACGCCGGCGGCGGCCAGGACGGCGCTCCACCGCGCACCCAGGCGGTGCGGCAGCCCCCGGATGCCGGTGGCGCGGTCATCGTCGAGGTCGGGCAGCACGTTCGTCAGATGCACCGCCCCTCCCAGCACCGCGCCGGCGATGGTGGCCCACACGGGCGCGACACCGCCCTCGGGGAGCGAGAGCGTCGCGAGCGAGGGGAACAGCCCGAAGCTCACGAGGAAGGGCAGGAGGGAGAACGCGGTCGCCTTCGCCCCCGCGTTGTACGCCCAGCCCGAGGCCAGGAGGACGGCGTGGGCGGCCAGCATCCCGGCGCCCAGCGGCACGGCCAGTGCCAGCGCGACGACGACCGCGCCGACCGCGACCGCGAGCGCACCCGTCGCCGAGACGACGCCGGCCGCGACCGGTTTGTCGGTGCGGCCCACGGCCTGGTCGCGGCCGGCGTCGATCGCGTCGTTGGAGAGTCCGATCGACACCTGCCCGCTGAACACCGAGACGGCCAGCAGCAGCAGCCGCCAGGGCTCCAGCCCGGCAGCGATGCCGAGGGCGAGCGACAGCGCCGTGACGACGAGCGTGGGGCCCGGATGCGTCGACCCCCACAGAGCCCGGATCACTCTCATGCGCCGCATCCCCCGACGCTACCCTGCGCGAGAAACGACGTTCCGGACGAGAAGTGACGCGGCGCGTGCTTTCTCGTCCGGAACGTTGTTTCTCGGCGCGTTGGGTCAGTCGTCCAGGACGGCCTCGATCACCTCGTCGTCGTCGGACATCTCCGGGGTGGGCGCGGCAGGACCGTCGCTGGTGAGCACGAGGCTCGAGCCGTCGGCGGCGACATCCACGCGCACCACGTCGCCGTCGTGCACACGGCCGCCGAGGATCGCCATCGCGAGGCGGTCCTGGATCTCCGACTGGATGAGGCGACGCAGGGGCCGCGCCCCGAACGCCGGGTCGTACCCCCGCTCGGCGAGCCACGCGCGGGCATCCGGGGTCACCGCGAGGGTGAGCCGGCGCTCGCGCAGGCGGCGCTGCAGGGCGTCCACGGCCAGCTCGACGATCTGCGCGAGGTCGTCTTCGCTGAGCACCTGGAAGATCACGATGTCGTCGAGCCGGTTGATGAACTCCGGCTTGAACGCCTGCCGCACCAGCGCCTGCACCTGCTCGCGCTTCTGCTCGATCGACAGGGTCGGATCGATGAGGATCGGCGAGCCCAGGTTCGAGGTGAGGATGAGAATGACGTTCGTGAAGTCGACCGTGCGACCCTGACCGTCGGTGAGGCGGCCGTCATCCATGACCTGCAGGAGGACGTCGAACACCTCCGGATGCGCCTTCTCGACCTCGTCCAGCAGCACGACGCTGTACGGACGCCGGCGCACGGCCTCGGTGAGCTGTCCGCCCTGCTCGTACCCGATGTACCCCGGAGGGGCACCGACCAGGCGCGACACCGAGTGCTTCTCGCCGTACTCCGACATGTCGATGCGCACCATCGCGTGCTCGTCGTCGAAGAGGAAGTCGGCGAGGGACTTCGCCAGCTCGGTCTTGCCGACACCGGTGGGGCCGAGGAAGAGGAACGAGCCCACGGGCCGGCCCGGATCGCTGATGCCCGCGCGTGAGCGGCGGATGGCGTCGGAGACCGACTTCACGGCCTCCTTCTGGCCGATCAGCCGCTTGCCGAGCTCGGACTCGAGGTGCAGCAGCTTCTCGGTCTCGCCCTGCAGGAGCTTGCCGACCGGGATGCCGGTCCAGGCCGCGATCACCGCGGCGATGTCTTCGTCGGTCACCTGGTCGTTGACCATCCGGTCGCCGCTGGTCTCTTCGCGTTCGGCGGTCATGAGTTCGCGTTCGAGGGCCGGGATCTCGGCGTACAGCAGGCGCGACGCCTTCTCGAGGTTGCCCTCGCGCTGTGCGCGCTCAGCCTCCACGCGTGCGGCGTCGAGCCGGGTCTTCAGGTCGCCGACGCGGTTCAGCGACGCCCGCTCCCGCTCCCACCGCGCCTGCAGCTCGTTCAGCCGCGTCTGCTCGGTGACCAGGGTCTCGCGCAGGGTGGCGAGGCGCTCCTTGGATGCGTCGTCCTTCTCCTTCTTCAGAGCGAGCTCCTCGAGCTTCAGGCGGTCGACGTGGCGGCGCAGCTCATCGATCTCCAGCGGGGCGGAGTCGATCTCCATCCGCAGGCGCGATGCGGCCTCGTCGATGAGGTCGATGGCCTTGTCGGGCAGTTGGCGCGACGGGATGTAGCGGTTGGACAGGGCCGCGGCGGCCACCAGCGCCGCGTCGGCGATGGCGACCTTGTGGTGTGCCTCGTAGCGCTCCTTCAGGCCGCGGAGGATCGCGACGGTGTCCTCCACCGTGGGCTCGCCGACGTACACCTGCTGGAATCGGCGCTCCAGCGCGGCATCCTTCTCGATGAACTCGCGGTACTCGTTGAGGGTGGTCGCACCGATCATGCGGAGCTCGCCGCGGGCGAGCATGGGCTTGAGCATGTTGGATGCGGCGACCGAGCCCTCGCCACCGCCGGCGCCCATGAGGACGTGCAGCTCGTCGATGAACGTGATGACGCGCCCGTCGGATTCGGTGATCTCCTTCAGCACGCTCTTGAGCCGCTCCTCGAACTGGCCGCGGTACATCGCGCCGGCCACGAGCGCGGAGATGTCGAGGGAGACCAGCTCCTTGTCCTTGAGGCTCTCGGCGACGTCGCCGGCGACGATGCGCTGCGCGAGGCCCTCCACGACCGCGGTCTTGCCGACGCCGGGTTCGCCGATGAGGACGGGGTTGTTCTTGGTGCGGCGGGTCAGCACCTGGCTGACGCGCCGGATCTCGGAGTCCCGTCCGATGACCGGGTCGAGCTTGCCCTGGCGGGCGCGGTCGGTGAGGTTGATCCCGAACTGCTCGAGGGCGCTCTGCGCCTCCTCCTGTCCGGGCTGCTGCGTGGCGTTCATGTGTCTCCTGAAACTTGTGGTGCTCATAAACTTGAGCGTTATTGACTCAAGTTTATCACCCGGGTCGGACCTCCGCCAGCCCGGCCGCACCGCGCCGCGTTCGGGGCGGCCCCGCCCGGCCCCGCCCGGAGAGACGAGACGAGCGGTCAAGCGACCGTCACGAGCTCGGCGTCGCGGGCATCGGCGGCGGATGCGGCGGGCCCCGCCGCCGGGAGGCAGCTGAACCGCCCACGGTAGGCGGTCGGCGTTACGCCCAGGGTGCGGGAGAAGTTCTGCCGCAGGACGGCGGCGGAACCGAAGCCGCTCTCATCCGCGACCCGATCGAGGCCGAGATCGGTGGTCTCGAGAAGCCGCTGGGCCTGGATGATGCGCTGGCGCGCGAGCCACGCGGCCGGGGTCGCACCGAACTCGGCCTTGAAGCGGCGCGCGAAGGTGCGCGGAGACATGTGCGCCTGGGCCGCGAGCTGCTCGACGGAGAGGTCGGCGCGCAGGTGCTCCAGCATCCAATCCGTCACCGGAGCCAACGACAGCGAGGCGGCGACCGGCATCGGCCGGTCGATGAACTGCGCCTGACCGCCGTCGCGCTGCGGGGGGACGACCATGCGACGGGCGATCTTGTTGGTCAGCTCGGCGCCGATCTCCAGGCGCAGGAGGTGCAGGCACGCGTCGAGCCCGGCGGCCGTTCCCGCGCTGGTGATGATGCGCCCGTCCTGCACGTACAGCACGTCGGGGTCGACCTCGATGTCGGGATACATCGCCGCCATGGTCTCCGCGTACATCCAGTGCGTGGTCGCCCGGCGACCGGCCAGCACCCCGGCGGCAGCGAGGATGAACGAGCCGCTGCAGACGCTCAGCAGCCACGCGCCGCGATCAGCCGCCTGGCGGACCACGTCGAGCACCCGCTCGTCGCTGTGCGCCCAGTATTCGCGAGGGATCGGGGAGACCACCACGAGGTCGGCCTCGTACGCGAACGACAGGTCGTTCTCGACGTTGATCGAGAAGCCGAGCTTGGACTTCACCGGGCCGACCACCGGCGTCACGACGCGGAAGTCGAAGGCGGGCACCCCGTCGTCCGAGCGGTCGAGCCCGAACGCTTCGCACGCGACACCGAACTCGAAGGGGGCGAATCCGTCCTGGACGATCACCGCGACGGTCTTCATGGCGCTCCCGAGTGCTTGGCAGAAATCCTCTGAGGTATGGCCATCCTGCCCGTGGTGGCAGGATAAGCGCAACCATAGCCTTTCTGCCATATTTCTCCTCATCGTTGTCACCGCTCTCGCCACCACAGCGATCGTCGCAACGATCGTCACCGTCTCCCACGACGGATACCGGGCTGCCCCCACCGATCCATCGCGAGCGTGACACCGCCGGTCGGGGCTTCGTAGAATCGGGGCTCCCGAGGAACGAGGAACCGTGACCACTCCCCCCGCTTCACCGCCGCCCCCCGGTCCGGTACCCCAGCACCCCGCCCCCGGATATGCCGGTCCTCCCGCGCCGCCTCCCGGCGCCCGCTCCCCGACCCCCGGGCAGCACCCCGCCGGCGCCCCCTACGCCTCCGCCGGACCCCCGCTGCCCGCACCGGATCGGCCGGGCAACCCGTTCGGCCTCGTCTCGATCCTCGCGGGCGGCTTCCTGATCCTCTCCACCATCGTGCAGGTGGCCGTGCAGGCGGCGGCGATCGGCCGCGAGGACTACCAGGCGCTCGAGATCGCGAGCGGCGTGAGCACGCTGATCGACGGCCTGATCGCCCTGGTCGCGATCGTCTTCGGCATCCTCGGGCTGGCCCAGCGGGGCCGCCCCCACGCTCTCGCCGGTATCGGCGCCGGCATCGGCGTCGCCACCCTCGTGTCGGCGATCGTGTGGGGCGTCATCTACCCCGCGGTGCTCAGCCTGATGTGACCGCCGCCGACCGCCGCCTCGCGACCCGCTCGTAGATCTCCACCATCGCCGCCGTCCGCGACGACTGGCGGAACAGCTCCGCGATACGCGGATCGGGCACCTCCGGCCTTCCCTCGACGATGTCACGGGACGCGCGGCGCAGCACGGCGGCGAGCGCCGCGGTCGATGCATCCGGCACCGACCAGATGCCCGATCCCAGCTCGCCCGCGATGTCGGGGTCGCACACGATGGCGGGAGTTCCCAGCGATGCAGCTTCGAACACGGTCATGCCCTGCGTCTCGAATCCGACGGAGGACTGCACCACCGCATCCGCTGCGGCGATCCGCTTCAGGGTGTCGGGGTACGACAGGCGCCCGGGAAAGGCGACGGATGCTGCCGGGCGGCGTCGGCGCACGAGCCGGCGGGCCGCGCGGGCCTGGCCGCCGCCACCGATGACCTCCACGTCGGCGACGATTCCCGACACGGCGAGCGCGTCGAGGAACGGCAGGAGGCGCTTCTCGGCGCTCATCCGCCCGACCCACACCAGCCGCGGGGGTCCTGGGATCCGTTCGGCGGGAGGGGTGGCGAGAGCGGCGTCGAGCACGTCATCGTCGATGCCGTTCCACACCACGTCGACGGACGGGTACACGTCGTGCGCCTCGAGCCTGCGGGCGAAATGCGCCGAGGGAGCCGTCACCGCATCCGAGGACGCTGCGAGGAGCCGCAGGTACGCCCACCCGTCCCGTCCGAAGCCGGTCGCGTGGGAGTTCACGCGCAGCATCCGCCGTGCCCAGCCGTTGAGCACCCGCAGCACCAGGGCGGGGGCCGGCGCGACCGCCGCGACGCCGACGTCGACGCGGTTGTGCATGGTGTGCACCACGGGGAGGGCGTGCCGGCGGGCGAAGCGGTGCCCGATCAGCGCGCCCCAGAAATCCGCCTGGACGTGCACCACATCCACGGGCGGCCGGGCCGCCAGCGCCGCATCCACGACCTGATCCGTCCGCGGGCCGGGCAGGCTCATCGAGTACTCCCTGTCCACCGTGACGGGCACCGAGGGGAGGTCGACGTAGGCGGGGTCGTGGTCGGAACCCGGCCGGCGCGCGTGCATCCGCGGGGCGACGATGGTCACGGTGTGGCCGGCGCGCTCCAGGTACCGGCGCTGCAGCCGCATCGACACCTGCGCGCCGCCGGATGACTCGACGTGCTGGTCGCCGAACATCACGACGTGCACGGGCTACTCCGGCAGTGGAGTGCCGCGGTACAGCGCCTCGAAGGTGTCGAGGGTGCGCTCGATGTCGTGCACGATGACGCCGTCGAGAGACGCCTGCTGCATCCGCAGGTGCTCCTCCGGCGTCGCGGTGAGCACGTCGGTGAGCCGCGCCGCCATCTCCTCGACGTTTCCCGGCTCGAAGAGATAGCCGTTCTCGCCGTCGTGCACGAGGTGCGGGAGCGCCACGGCGTTGGCCGCCACCACCGGCAGCCCCGACGCCATCGCCTCCATCGTCGCGATGGACTGCAGTTCGGCGATCGACGCGATCGCGAAGACCGTGGCCCGCGTGTAAAGGGCGCGGAGATCTTCGTCGGAGGCGTGTCCGTGGAAGGTGACGCGATCGGCGATCCCGAGCTGCTCGGCGAGCTGCTCGAGGTTCTTGCGCTGGTCGCCGCCGCCGACGATGTCGAGCGTGGCGGCCAGCGACGAATCGAGGCGCGCGAACGCCTTCAGCAGGACGTCGATGCCCTTCTCCGTCGTGAGCCGGCCCACGAACAGGACCCGATTCTCCTCGCGCGGCGTGAGGTCGGCGGTGTAGTTGCGCCGGTCGATGCCGCAGCTGACCGGGATGACGCCGGTGATGTCGATCGTCTTCTCGAGGAAGTCGGCGGCGTTGCGCGTGGGCGTGGTCACCGCCCGCGTGAGGTCGAACGTGCGCTTGGCGTCGGCCCACGCCAGCTTCACCACGACGTTGTTGAGCGCGTCGGGGAGCGTCGTGAAGTCGATGATGTTCTCGGCCATCACGTGGTTGGTGGCGACGATGGGGATGCCGCGCTTGCGGGCTTCGCGCGCGAGGCCCCGTCCGATGACGATGTGCGACTGGATGTGGACGACGTCGGGTTTGACGGTGTCCAGGACCTTTCGCGCATAGTGCTTGGTGCGCCACGGCCACACGAACCGCAGCCAGTCGTGGGGAGGCCATCGCACCGACGGCAGCCGGTGCAGCGTCATCGGCTGACCCTCGATCACCTCGGTCTGCGGCCGCGCCCTGCGGTAGGCGAGGTTCGGGGCCATGACGTGCACGTCGTGGCCGCGTTCGACGAGGCCGGCCGAGAGGCGCTCGGCGAAGCGGGCGGCGCCGTTGATGTCGGGCGAGAAGGTATCGCAGCCCACCACGATGGTGAGGGGGCGCGCGGCGTCGGAAATGTCAGGCGTCGCAGGGGTGGTCACGGCCGGTGGCTGCCAATCTGTGCGGCGGGGCGGGTCGCACTGTGCGGTGCATGCGCACAGCCACTGTACCCGAGGCCGTTTCTCCAGCCCGGAAAGCCCTCGGCGGCGTTGCGCCGCGGCATCCCCGGCCGTGCCGGCGGACACTCACGCCGAAATGCCCGGCGCGGCATAGCCTGGGGGCATGCCGCGATTGCAGGCCGACGCCGATCCCGCCCTGTGGGTGCCCGTGACCGGATCCCTCGGGTTTCGGGGGCGCCGGCATCGCAAGGCGGCCATCCGGATGCTCCTGAGCCAGGCCGGACGGGCGATCGGGGCGGGCGACCGGCCGGGGAGCGGATTCCTGGCGTGGGCCATGAGCCAGGCGGCGCCTCTCCTCCTCCGCCGCGCCGACGGGCGGGTGCTCGTGTGGGTGTGGAAGGAAGACCCTGAGCTGCTCGTGGCCATGGCGCAGGTGCAGGAGGCGACCCCGCAGCTGCGGGCAGCGCGCGCCTCGATGCCCATGGAGTACGACGACACGGAAGACTTCCGCAACCCGCACCTGGGCGTGGGCGAGAAGCTGGTGATGGACCTCCCCAGCGACCCCCGCACGCCGCCCTTCGCGAGCTACACGTGGGACACCGGCACGTCCTTCGTGTCGCTCACGGCCGTGTGCTCCGATCGCGAGCGCGTCGGCACGGTGCTCGGCGCGGTCGACGCGATCGCGCGATCACTCCGGGTCGTCGAAGACCTGTCGCTCGACGAATCCGCAACCATCCTCCGCCTCGACCCCTGACTCCCCCCTCCCCCCGGGGCGCGAATGCACGGCCTCGCGCCCAGTGCACGACCTTCCAGCGCGGTTTACCCGTCCGTTCGGCGGGAAGCCGTTCACTCGTAGGGATGACCGCGGAGGGCCGCATCCGCGGGACGGCGGTGCGTCGGGCTAGCGCCCGGGATCGGCGTACGCCGGGATGACCCCCTTGCTCAGGATGGCGTTGGCGAAGGTCCGGGTCTCGGCGCAGCGCACGACGAGTTGCGCGGATGCCGCGATCTCGTAGAACTCGAAGCGGTCCACGGCGCGCGCCGCGCCCTCCGCAACGTCGGCCGCCGCGATGATCTCCTCCTGGGCGGCGTTCCACGTCTCTCCCGAGCGCATGAGCGTGACCGGATCCAGGTCGTCCAGCGTGAGGACCGTGCGGATGGCCCGCGTCACGCGGGGCACGTCGGCGGCGACCTCCACGACCGCACGGCCGAGCCGGAATGCGGGGAAGTGGGCATCCGTGATGACCACGAGGTCGGAATGGCCCATGTGGTCGAGGTGGCGAAGGAGGTCGCCGCTGAGAAGCGGATCTATGCCGAAGAGCATGCCGGCCTCAGATTCCGGCCACTCGACCGACGAGGTTCACGACGATGCCCATCCGGTCGAACATGGCGGCCTTGGCCAGAAGCGCCTTATCGGCGGTCTCCGCATCCGGTGCGTAGACGACCTGGGCGTGGTTCGCCTTGTGCCGCGCCATGAACTGGTCGCGGGAGACGTCGTGGAGGACGACGTGAGCGATCGGCCACTCGGGGTTGGTGGCGCGCTTGCGTCTCTCGGTCTCCGCGGCCGGAAGCTCGATGGCGGTACCCCGGAAGATGTCGGCCTGCAGCACCCCTTCGGCGATGAACACGCGCGAGAGGACCAGCTCCCCCGGCTTGGACACGCCGTTCACGGTCGAGCCTCCGGCAGGAAAGAACACGGGGTCCTGGCGCCAGCCCTCGGCCCGGTCCCATCCCCCGAGGTGGGAGCCCGGCACCGAGCCGGAGATCTCGTACACCCACACGAAGCGGCCGTCGTAATCCTCACCCCAGCGGACGTCGTGGAGGGTGTTATCGGGCACGAGACCCATCGCGGTCCACACCCGGTCGGTCACGAGCGCGTCGACGGCGACGCCCTCATCGGCCTCGTTGAAGTGAGGCAGAGCGCGGGCGGCGAACAGTTCCCGCTCGCCGTCACGGGAGAATACCGGCGGCCGCTCCGTGGAGTTGAGGAGGCCCTCGGCGAGGTCGGACGCCGGAACCAGGTCTTTCAGGCCCTGCTGGTACTGGATGCCCACCGCATCCAAACCGAAGTCATCCGCCATCCGCAGCGCGGCGATGTACATCTTGAGCTGCCACTGCACCTGCTCGCGGGTCAGCTCGGTGGCTTGGTCCGTTCCCAACCGGAACGTCATCCCCCGCGAGAGCAGCCAGTCGAATGCGTCGTCGGCCTCGCTGTCGGGAACGCGCAGCATCTCCGCGTACAGCGCCGACTGGGACAGCCTCTCCTTGTAGATCCCGGTGGGGTTCAGCAGCTCGTCGTCGAAGATGGCGTTGTACATGCCCATGCAGCCCTCGTCGAACACGCCGATGATCGCTTTCTCGGCGAGCAGCTGGTCGCCCAGTGCCCGCCCGAGCTCGGTCTCGGGCGAGTCCGGGAGCGGCGGAAGCGACCGCACGTGGGAGGCATCGTGGGTGATGCGACCGGTCTGCGTCCACTCTTGGATGCCTCGAACGAACCACTCGTCGGTGAAATCCACCGACCAGATGGTCGCGTAGTCCTTCCCCATCTTGGTGAGGCCGGCGTTGAGTCCCAGCAGCCCGACGAGTCCCGGCCAGTCGCCGGCGAAGTTCGCGACGGTGAGAATCGGGCCTCGGTGTGTGCGCAGTCCGGCCAGAACGTGGTGCGAGTACTGCCACACCGCCTCGGCGACGATGAGGGGGGCGTCCACGGGTATCCGCGTGAACACGTCGAGCCCCATCCGCTGACTCGAGATGAACCCGTGCCCCGTGGCCGGGTCGACCTCGTTCGCGCGCACGACAGCCCAACCGAGATCGTTGAGGACGCCGGTGACGCCGGCCTCCAGTTCGACCTGGGTCGCCCAGCCGGCGACGTTGGCGGATTCACGCAGATCGCCGCTCGCGATCAGGTACGCCGTCTGCGGCGCAGCCTGGGGGCGGATGAGGGGAGCGGGCAACGTGTAGGTGCTCACGAGGGGGATCCTTCCGTTCGCTGTCGGGCAGCGAGAGTGTGGACGACGGGTGTCGTCGCTGAGTAGAGGTCGAGGTAGTCGGCGAAGAGGCCGTCGTACAGGCCCTCCACCGCGGGGTCTGGGTGGACCGTGGACACGACGGGGTTCCACAGGTCGATGTCGGGGGGCGAGTCGGAGACCGCGGTCGCGGCGAGGAAGGCCGCCCCGAAGCTCGCGCCGACCGTCGTACGCGGAACCTCTTGGACGAGGCCGGTCACGTCGGAGACGATCTGCAGCCACAAGGCGCCTTGCGTCCCTCCGCCTACGGCGACGACCCGGCGAACGTCCGCACCGGCCGCCCGCATCGTCTCCACGTTGTGGCGCACGCCGAACGCGGTCGCCTCCAACGCCGACCGGTACAGGTCACCGCGGCCGTGGCCCAGGGTGAGACCGGCGATCACGCCGCGCGCATCCGGGTCGAGGATCGGCGTGCGCTCACCCGCGAAATACGGCAACGTGAGCAGGCCCCGCGCGCCCGGGCCGGACTCCTCTGCCTCGGCAAGGAGGACCGGATAGTCGGCGCCGGTGAGGTCCGCCAACCACCCGGTGAGCGCGCCGGAGGTGGCGAGGCCGCCGGCGAGGTTGCGTGATCCGGGGAACGCGCCCGCCGTGGTCCACATCGACGGCGTCCGGAGCGTCTGCGTGCCCGTGGCGATGAGGAACATCGTCGTGCCGTACATCAGCATCAGATCGCCGTCCCCGTGCGCGCCGACACTGACGGCCTCCGTCCAGGCATCGATGCTCCCCGCGATCACCGGTACGCCGGCGGGGAGTCCGGTGGTCTCCGATGCCGCCGCGGTCACGCGCCCGACGATGTCGCCCGCCCACGCAAGATCGGGCATCTCGATTCCGGCGGCGTACCGCTCCCACCACGGCTCGTACCAGGCGGCGCTCTCTATGTCATAGAGCGGAGTCATCTGGCTCGCCGATTGGTGGTCGAGGACGTACGCCCCCGTCAGGTGATGACTGAGCCACGACGCCGGCATGAAGAGCCGGCGTGCGCGGGCGGAGATCGCGGGCTCCTCGTCGGCGACCCACACGATCTTGGGACCCCCGGCCTGCGTGGTCAACGCCGAGCCGCCCACCGCAGTGATCCGTTCCTCACCGAGCTCGCGCGTCATCCGTTCGATCTGCGCCGTTGCGCGCGTGTCGACGCCGTACAGGATGGCCGGCCGCACGGGGCGTCCGTCGTCGCCGGTGAGCAGAACGCAGGGGCCCATACCGCTAACCCCCACGGCCCGGATGGTCGCGTGCGGGACGGCCGCCGACAGTGATCGCGCGAGGGCGACGAATTCCTCCCACCACACCTCCCCGTCCATCTCCACCCAGCCGGGGCGCGGCCGTGAGACGGCGTGCGCGATCGACTGCGACGCGAGGACGTCTCCGGAGTGGATGTCCACGAGCACACCCTTGCTGCTGGATGTGCCGACATCCACCCCGAGGACGCAGGAGACAGCGGTCATTGCCGTGGATCCTTTCGATGGCGGGGCGAGTTCAGGCGCGGGCGTATCTTCGGGCGACGGTGGACAGCGCCACGGCGAGAACGAGGATTCCGCCCTTGAAGATGAACTGCCAGAACGTCGGAGTTCCCAGCAGGGCAAGCCCGTTGAAGCCGACGCTGACCACCAGGACCCCGATGAGGGTTCCGACGATGTGGAACTCGCCGTCGCGGAGCGTGGCGGAGCCGAGGAAGACGGCGGCGAAGGAGTCCATGAGGTAGCCGTCGGCGGCGCTGACGGTGCCGCTTCCGAGGATCGAGGCGAGGAGGATGCCGGTGATGGCGGCGCAGACGCCCGCGATCACGAACGCGGTGATCTTCGACCGGTCCGTGCGGATGCCTGCCAGGCGTGCCGCCTTGGTGTTGGCCCCCACCGCCTGAATGCGCTGACCCGACGCCGTGCGGTTGAGGATGATCCACAGGAGGGCCACGACCGCTGCCATGAACCAGATCGGGTTCTGAATGCCCAGGAAACGCGCCAGCGTGATCCAGGTGAACTCGACCGGAACCTGCGTGATCGGAGACCCCGCCGTGTATCCGAACGCGAGGCCGGTCAGGATCGTCCCGACACCGAGGGTCGCGACGACGGCGTTGACCCGGGCTTTGGTCACCAGCACACCGTTCACCGCGCCGATTCCGCCGCCCACCATGAGGGTGATGAGGATGGCGAGGATCAGTGGAAGGCCCTGATTGGCGATCAGTCCCGTCACCAGTACGCCGGCAAGGCTCGCGGCGTACCCGACGCTCAGGTCGAACTCCCCCACGACGAGCACCATCGTCAGGCCGCAGGCGATGATCGCGGTCAGGGCGGACTGGTTGACGATGCTGAGCAGGTTGTTGGGGCTCAGGAACGCCCCGTTGGGCACGAGGAGGGCGAAGATGATCACCATCAGCGCCATCGCGATGAGCGTGCCGTACTTGGAGACGATCAGGAGCGCCACGTTGCCCGCGCGGCGCTTCGCGCGAAGGGGTTTCGGCGCCGGCGCCACTGGGCTGGAGCCGGTCGGCTGCGCCGCCGGGTCGGCTGTGGTCGAGGTCATGCTGCGTCCTTTCCGTTCTCCCGCTCGAAGCTGAGCGAGAGGAGGCGATCGGTCGTGATCGCCGGTCCGACGAGTTCGCCCGTGATGCGGCCTTCTGCCATCACCAGGACCCGGTCGCACAGACCCACGAGTTCTTCGTTATCTGAGGAGATGGCCAGCACCGCGGTCCCGCGCGCCGCGAGCTCACGGACGACACGGTGCACCTCCGCGCGGGCGCCCACATCCACGCCGCGGGAGGGTTCGTCCAGGATCAGTAGGCGCGGCTGATCGAGCAGCCATCGTGCGATGGCCACCTTCTGCTGGTTGCCTCCGGACAGGGAGCCCACCGGGTCACTGACGTCACGCGCCTTGACGGTGACCTCCCGGGCGATGGCCTGGGCGCGCTTGCGCCCTGCCCTCAGCCGGAGCAGCGGCCACACCCGCGACCAGCGGAGGCCGGCGAGCTTGGCCACGTTGATGTTGAAGTCGATGGAACGGTCGAGGAAGAGGCTTTCCGAGCGACGCTCCTCCGGCACGAGGCCGATTCCCGCACGCACGGCGTCGGCCGGCTCCCGGAACCGCACCTCACGGCCGTCCAGACGGATCGAGCCGGCCGTGCGTGCGGCCTCGCCGTAGATGAGACGTGCGACCTCGGTTCGTCCTGCGCCGACGAGCCCGCCCAGCCCGACGACCTCTCCCGCATGCACCGTCAGAGACACGCCCCGCACGAGACGGGCGTCACTGACGCCCGTCACCTCCAGCACGGGCGATCCGGTGGGCGCGGGCTCGTGCCCGTGCTCCGCGATCTCGATGTCGCGGCCGACGATGGCGCGCACGAGGTCGGCCTTGGAGGAGCGTTCGGCGACGGTGCGCCGGGTGACGGCGCCGTCCTTGAAGACGGTGACGTCATCGCAGAGCTCGCTGACTTCGTCCAGTCGGTGCGACACGAAGACGACCGCCGTCCCCGACGCGGCCAGCTCGCGGATGATCGCGTGCAGGCGGGTGGCTTCCTCCGCCGAGAGGGACGCCGTCGGCTCATCCATGGCGATCAGACGCGCGTCCCGCATCAGCGCCCGCCCGATGAGGACGAGCCACTGGTCGGCGGTGCTCAGGTCGTCGACGTTCGCGGAGATGCTGAAGCGCATGCCGAGGCGCTCAGCGACCCGGCGGGCCCGTTCGCGAGCGGGGCGCCAGTCGATCAGCCCCACCGTGGTGGGCGGCTTCTGACCGAGCATCATGTTCCGCAGCACGCTCCAGCCGGGGATGAGACTCATCTCCTGATGGATGAATGCCAGCCCCCGCGCGGACGCGTCATCGGGCGTCACGATGCGCACCGGCTCGCCCTCGAGAAGGATCTCCCCGGAGTCGGGCGTCTCGATGCCGGCGAGGCACTTGATCAGCGTGGACTTGCCTGCACCGTTCGCGCCGATCAATCCGTGAACGACGCCCGGGCGGATGTCGAAGCTGACGCCGGCGAGCGCCTGCACGCCTCCGAAGCTCTTGCTGATCTCCCGCACCGACAGGAGCGGGGGGAACTCCCCGTGCCGCCCGTCGGCGACACGGGGAGGTAGTACGGATGCGCTCATCAATCGAGCGCTTCCGGGTGCTCTTCGAGGAACTCGTCGATGTTCTCCGACGTCACCAGCACGCCCGGGACGTCGATCCGCTGGGGGGTGAAGTCCTCCGACTCGATCGCAGCGAGGACGGTCTCGAACATCGTGCGGCCCTCGAGGAACGCGTCCTCGTAGACCGTCGCCGTCAGTTCGCCGTCCTGAACCGCCTTGATGGCGGTGCTGGAGCCGTTGATCCCATAGGTCAGGATGTCGGTGCGCCCCTGCTGCTTGATGGAGGAGATGGCGCCGAGGGTCGGGTCCTCCCAGCATCCCCAGACCGCCAGGTTCTTGCTGCCTGCCGGGTGGGCGGCCATCCAGGCGTTGGCGTAACGTGCGCCGTCCTGGAGGAAGCCGGGGATGTTCACCTCGTTCTTGGTCACGGTGATGTCCGGCGCCGACTCCGCGAGCATCTCATCGAAGAGCACCTCGCGGTCGCGGCAGACCTGGCCGGTGCGGTAGGTCAGGGCCAGGACCTCGCCCTCGCCCTCCATCGACTCGATGAGGGCCCGGGTCGCCGGCTCGGCGAAGGGCGCTCCATCTCCCGCGGTGAGGACGACTCCGGTGCCGTCGCCGCCGCCCCACGTCGCCACCGGGACGCCGGCCTGCTCCGCTGCCGTCAGACCCGCACCCAGGGACGTCGTGGGGAACACGAGGTCGAAGATCATGCCGGCGTCTTTGTTCACGAAGTTCTGGATCGCCGTGTTGGCCTGATCGGCGTTTCCTGCCGCATCCACGACCTCGACGGTCCAGCCAGCCTCCTCCGCCGCCTCGGTGGCGCCTGCGATCACGCGGGCGTTGTTGGCATCGGTCGCACTGATGGTGACGATGCCCAGCAGGGTGCTGTCGCTTCCGTTGCCGCCGGCTTCGGGCTCGCTGCCCGATTCGCTCGGGACACTGCAGGCCGACAGGGCCATCAGGGCCGTGACGCCCAGCGCTGTAGCGAGAACCGCTCTGTTCTTGCGCATTTCTCTCCTTCTTGGTGGTGGGGATGATCTGGGCTCGGGTGCCCAGTCGTCTATGAGGGGTCCGGGTCCGTGATGCGCGAGGAGACCCCCGACGCGAGCAGAAGCTCGGCGACGCTCAGGCCGTCCTCGTACGTCCGCGACGGGTGTCGCCGGAACGTGTCGTATTCGTGCACGATCACCAGTCGGTCGGTGTCGCGGGCCGTGCGGGCCATCTCGTCGATGATCTGGAGGCCTCGCCATCCGCTGCCCCCGCCGAAGCCGATGTTCACCGGCACACCGGAACCGCCGATCCCTTCGGCGTTCTCGTAGGAGTACAGGGCGTCACCGGTGATGACCCAGCTGTCCTCGCCGTCGTCCACGACGACGTACTGCCCGCCCATGGTGTGGGTGTCCAGCGCGGTGCGGATGTGCAGGCCCGGAAAGAGGTTCTCCACGGGTCCGTCCAGGAGACGCAGCCGCCCGTCCGCGGCCATCTCCTCGAGCATCGAGACATCCTCCGGGTCGAGGGCACCGATGATCGAGGCGTAGAGGTGGGCGTTCTCCAGTGCCCATCGCGAACTCTCCAGCTCGACGCGCTGCAGGTAGAAGGTCGCGTTGGGGAAGTACCGTGCCGCGCCGGCATGGTCGTAGTGCGCGTGCGTGAGGATGACGGTGTCGATGTCCTCGGGCTTGACGCCCACCTTCGCGAGCACCGCATCGGGGGCCTGGAAGTCGACGATGTCGTTCACGTCGTTGTAGGCCTTGTTCGAGCCGCGGTTGTCGTGGCCGACGTCGACGAGGATCTTGTGACCGGCGCCTTCGACGTAGACGTACGAGTACGCGAACATGCGCGTCGAGCCGTCCCACACGCCGTAGAAGATGCACCCCATCGGCTGCTCCAGACAGTGCGAATACTCCAGCATCCACAGGGAGTACGACGTCATCGAGGCCCTCGCTCACCCGGCCGCCAGTGGCCGACCTGGCGACTCTAGGAAGCAGCGGGAGGGGGAGTCAAAGTGGAAACCGGCCGTTTTCGTCACTACCGACCACAACGCCCGGCATGAGGTCGATACCCGGCGGAGCCGATCGCAACGGCCGCCTTATTATCGGATGTGGAGGTATTCAGAACAGTAGTGTGGAGTCATGACGGGGAGCACTATGACGTGGCCAGCCGTCTCGTACGAGGAACGCACGTGGGAGCCGGCCGCGGATGTCCGCGACTCCTTCAGCCCGCATCGCGCCGTGTCCGGTCCCTACCGAGCGTCCGTGCCGCCGTCGGTCTCCTCGCTCGCGCTGCCGATCGCACCCGATACGCTCTCGCGGGCGTTCGACGCGACCGGCGACCTGATCCGGCTCGACGCCGAACTCGGCGGACGCGATGCCGCGCTCCCGGCGCTTCTGCTGCGCGCCGAGTGCACGGCCAGCTCGGCGATCGAACGCGTCACGGCGTCCGCCGGCGCTCTCATGCTCGCGGGTATCGACGAGTCCCTCGAACCGGCCGCGCGGCAGATCGCCTCCCATGTCCGGGCGGATGAGGTGGCCCTCAGCCTCGCGGGATCTCTCACCGAGGACGCGATCGTTCAGATCCAGCGGACCCTCATGGCCTCCACGCGGCCCGACCGTCGCGGGCGGTGGCGGGACCAGCAGGTATGGATCGGCGGCGGTTCGCTGGGACCTCAGCGTGCCTCCTTCGTCCCGCCCCATCAGTCCCGGGTCGCCGAGCTCATGACCGACCTCGTGGGCTTCATCCGCCGCACGGACGTACCGGCGCTCGCGCAGATCGCCATCGCCCACGCGCAGTACGAGACCATCCACCCCTTCCTGGAGGTGAACGGCCGGACGGGCCGGGCGCTGATGCAGGCGATGCTCCGCCGCGCAGACGTCACGCGCGCCGTGGTCGTCCCGCTCTCTGCCGGGCTGCTGCAGGACACCGCGGAGTACTTCGACGCCCTCACCAAGTACCGCGCGGGCCACGTCGATCCCATCGTGGACGTGTTCGCCAGCGCGGCCCATACGGCGGTCGCCTCCAGTCGCGTGCTCATGGACGACCTCGACGCGGTACGCGCATCGTGGCGGAACCGCGCGACATCACGTCAAGGCTCGGCTGCCCGCCGGTTGATGGAGTTGCTGGAACGCCAGCCCGTCATCAACTCGCGTCTGGCGGTGTCGCACCTCGGCGTCACGGCTCCGAACGCCCTCCTCGCGATCGACCGCCTGGTGGACGACGGCATCCTCACGCAGGTCGGGTCGGGGCGGCGGAACCGGACGTGGGCGGCTCGCGACGTCCTGCAGGCCATGGACGCGCTCGCCGAACGGGCACGCCGCCGACGCTGACGTAGGTGTCGCCCGCGCCCTCCCTGCCCCCCTCCCGCGGGGCGTGAATGCACGGGTTCGCGCCGAGCGCACGACCTTCCGACGCGGTTTACCCGTCCGTTCGGCGCGAAGCCGTTCACTCGCGGGTGCAGGAGACGCCGCGCGACGCTACCCTCTGGCCGGGCGCACATCCTCGAGGCGTCGAGAGAGTGTGGGCTCGCGAGGCCATGTTCACGCGGGGGGCGGTGGCTCCGAGGGCAGCTCCCGTCTCGGCTGATCGCCACCGCGCCAGTCGGCGACGGCGAGATACCGTCCCGCGACGGATACGGCGTCGGGCCGCGGGTGCGTACGGGTGAGAAGGCCGGGACTCCACGCATCCCGCACCTCTCCCACGTCCCGGCCCTCGAGCACCGCAGCTGCCTGCACCGCAGCTCCGGCAGCGACCGCCTCGGGCGCGTCCTTGGTGATCACGTCCCGGCCGGTGAGATCCGCGAGGACGCGACGGTACGCCTCTCCCCGGGCACCGCCGCCCATCAACACGATGTCACCGTCGGTGGGGACTCCCAGATCTTCGAGCAGCCTCTGGCCACGGACCAGCCCCAGCAAGACACCTTCGAAGGCGCTCAGCGCGACCTGTTCGCGGCTGGTGCTCGTCGTCAGGCCATGCAGCGTCCCCGATGCGAACGGCCGGTCGGGTGAACGCTCACCGTCGAGGTACGCCGCCAGCACCGGACGGTCGGGCGTGGGACGGGCGGCCAGGGCCAGCCGGCCGAGCCCGTCGAGATCGACTCCGAGGATCGTCGCGAAGGTGTCGGTGACCTTCGTCGCATTCAGCGTGCAGATCACGGGAAGGTAAGCGCCCGTCGCATCCGCGACACCGTTCACCCAGCCGCTGCGGTCATGGATGGGCGCGTCCGACATGGCGAACACCACGCCCGACGTCCCGAGGCTGTATCCCACGTCACCCAGGCGCATCCCCATGCCCAATGCACCGGCGTGGGTGTCACCCGCTCCCGGCCCGATGACGACGTCGGGGCGCAGGCCCAGAGCGCGGGCCGCCGCAGAGGAGGCCGTGCCGGCGGCTTCATCGGGACCGAGCACACGGGGAAGCAGCGCCTCCCATGCGATCTCTGAGGACACGAAGCGGCGGAGAAGGTCGATGTTCCAGCGGCCGGTGGTCGCGGAGTAATAACCGGTGCCCGAGGCCTCGGAACGGTCCGTCACGGCAGAACCGGTGAGCTGGAAGGTGAGGTAGTCGTGCGGCAGAAGCACGTGCGCCACGCGCGGGAGGAGATGCGGCTCATGCTCCGCGACCCACGCCAGCTTGGTGATGGTGAACGCCGCCGTCGGCACAGAGCCGACGGCACGCGCCCATTCCGCCATGCCGAGGTCTGCCACCATGGCGTCGGCCTGGGCGCTCGACTCGGTGTCATTCCATAGTTTTGCGTCGCGCAGCGGGGCGCCGGTCTCGTCGACGAGCACCAGGCCATGACATTGGCCCGCAATGCTCATGGCGTCGATCTCATCGGCCCGCACGCCTGCGGAGTCCGTCGCCGCGCGGAGCGCCTCGCCGAGCGCACTCCACCACCGCCTGGGGTCCTGTTCACTGCGGGGAGGGGTGCTCGAGGGGTGCGCAGCGCGCCCGCTACCGAGGCGTCGCCCCGTCCCGGAGTCCCTGAGCTCCACCGTGCACGACTGCGTCGAACTGTCGACGCCGGCGACGACTGCCATGGTTGTCTCCCCTGTCCTGAGGTCGGCTCACGCCAGCTTGCGCACCGTTTCGGGCTCCGTCGCGATTCGGCCGACGGCCCCGGCAGGGTGCGCCTCGAGCACCTCTTTCCAGCTGTACCCGTTGTAATGCATCAGCACGTAGGCGAACGCATCGCCCCAGGCCGCTGAGACGAGGGTGCTGCCCATGGCCACGATGCCGCCCGGGTCCGCCTCCGCCGGCGACTGCAGCAGCACGGTGACGTCGGAGAGCGCCGCGATCGGCGAGGCGGCCTGTGAGGTCAGGGCGATGATCTTGCAGCCACGCGCTCGGGCCAGGACGAGCAGATCGTTGATCTCAGCGGACTGCCCGCCCTTCGAGATCGCGATCACGAGGTCGCCCTCGCTCAGCGCGCCCGAGCTGCCGTGAAGTGCATCCATCGGGTGGAGGAACACTGCGGGGCTGCCGCACACCGACAGCAGATGGGCGAGGCGTCGCGCGACCATCCCCGACGTGCCCGAACCGACGGCGAAGATCTTGCCCTTGGTGGCCAGAGCAAGATCCACCGACGCGGCAAAACTGGCGTCCGCCTGATCCGCCACCGAACGGACGGCGTCGGCCTCGGCGTGGATCAGAGCGCGGGCGATGTCGAGCGCGTCAGCGCTGATGCTGGGCATCGGAGGAAACCTCGTTCGTTCGGTGCGGATCGGCGGGGGGATGGTCCACCCCGTCCGGAGGCGGAAGCGGGCGGCGCCTGGTCCACCGCGCGAGAGGGACTTTCCTCAGCTGGAGCGAGTTCAGGTACACGGCTCCCACCAGCAGGACGCCGAGGGCGAGCAGCTGCGCACGGGGCCCTGACGATCCGGGGAACGTGATGAGCAGTGCGGCGTTGAGCCACGTGACCAGCAGCGCCGCCACGACGGTCCCGCTGATGCGCCCGCGGCCGCCTTGGATCGCGACTCCTCCGAGCACGGCGATCGTGATCGCCGGGAGCGCGAGCCCGTTGCCGGCCGTTCCCGCATCGGGGCGGGCCGACGCGAACTGGGCGACGTTCACGATCGCCGCCAGACCGCACAGCATGCCCGACGCGAGATAGGCGGAGGCGCGGATGCGCCGGACGGGCAGAGTCGCGTAGAGCGCGGCGGTGTCGTTGGTGCCCACCGCGTACAGCGAGCGCCCCCAGGGCGAACGCGAGAGCGCGAACCAGGTCACGATGACGGCCGGGAGCAGGATGGTGAGCACGTGCATCGGCAGGTACAGCCGCGCGCCGAGATCGATGCTCGACGTGAGCGCGTTCGTTGCGGCGACGCGCTCGCCGGAGATCGGCGCCCCGCCGGTCATAAGCAGAGCGGCGGCGCCGAAGACATAGGCGGTGGCGAGCGTCGCGATCAGTGGCGGAAAGCCCAGGTAGCCCACGAGCCAGCCGTTCAGGGCGCCGAACACCGCGCCCGCGGCGACCGTCACAGCCGCAGCCGGGAGCACGTCCCACCCGAGCGGACCCACCAGACCCGCGAAGATCATGCCGGCGAGGGAGACCATCCCTCCGACCGACAGGTCGATGCCCGACCTGCCGGAGATGATCACGAATGTCTGCGCCAGTGCGAGCAGCGCGAGCGGAACCAGTGAGATCAACGAACTCAGCAGGTAGCTCACGGTGAAGGGACCCAGCAGCATGCCGTTCGCACCGAGCAGGGAGAAGGTCACCAGCATCGCGACGGTGAGGAGAACCAGCAGCATGGTGCGATCACGCGCCACCTCGGCGATCCGCTGTGGTGCGGGCACGCGCATCCGCGTGTCTGATGAACGAGCGGTTCTCGCGTTCACAGGCGGGCCCTTCTCTTCTGGCGGGCGAGGTCGACACCCACGGCGATGACGATGGAGGCGCCCACGAAGAGGTTGGACAGCTCGCTCGGCCACCCGAGGTGGGTGACGGCGCTGCCGACGCTGCCGACGAGCAGTGCACCGAGGAGGGTTCCCAGCACCGTGCCCCGTCCGCCCAGCACCGACGTGCCGCCGATGACGACAGCGGCGATCACCTGCAGCTCGAGTCCTGCTCCGATGTTCTGCTGCACCAGGCCGCCCGAGCCGAGCATGATGGCACCGGCGATCCCCACGCAGGCGCCGGTGAGGACGTAGACGCCCGCCGTGGCCCGCCGCACTTTCACTCCCGCCAGCCGTGCGGCCAGCGCGTCGCCGCCGATCGCGTAGAGGTGACGCCCGCCCGCCCAGTACCGCAGGTACACCCAGACGATCGCGACGGCGACGATCATGATCCAGAACGCGTTCGGCACGCCGAACAGCCGGGCGGTGTTGGATCCGCCGATCACCGCAAGCGTGCCTGGGACACCATCGACCTGCTGATCGCCGAAGATCTGCAGCGCCACGAAGCGGAAGATGTTGAGCGTTCCGAAGGTGACGATGATCGGATGGATCCGAGTCACCGTCACCAGGAAGGCATTGACGCTCCCCAGCGCGACGCCGACGAGCACACCTGCCACGATGGCGAGGGGAAGCGGTACGTCGAAGTCGCGCAGCATCTTGGCCAGTACGACCATGACGACCGCGATCTGGCTCCCCACCGACACGTCGATGCCGGCGGTGACCATGACAGCCGTCATGCCCACGCCGATGAGCGCGATCGGCGCGACCTGGTACAGAATCGCGCCGATGTTGTTGGCGGTCAAGAACGTGTCTGTCGCAACGGCCAGCACCGCCCACAGCAGCACGAGAACCCCGATGAGTACGAGTTCTTGTCCCTGCAGCAGAGGCAGCGCGCGGCGGCGGCGCACAGTGGCGACGGCGGTCATCCCCGAACCTCCTCGGAGTGGTGGGCGATCAGGGGCGCCTCGGCGGTGTCGTCGCCGGATGCCGCTGCCAGGATGCGCGCGGTCGACGCGCCTCGCGCGAACTCGGCCACCACGCCACCGCGACGCATGATCAGGACGCGATCGGCGAGGGTTCGCACCTCGTCCAGATCGGAGGAGATGAGGAGCACGGCAGCACCCGCCCGGGCAAGCTCGAGCACCAGGCGATGGATCTCCCCCTTCGCACCGATGTCGACCCCCTGCGAGGGCTCTTCCAGCAGCAGCACGTGGGGATCTCCGATGAGCTGGCGTGCGAGCACGACCTTCTGCTGGTTTCCGCCGGACAGCGCACCGATCGGCGTCTCCGGATGCGGCGCCTTGACCCGGAGCGAGCGCATGGCGTCGATGGCGCTCGCACGCTCCCGCGCCGTTCTCATGAACAGCCCGTGAAAGGAGAACCGGCGCAGGTGAGAGGCCGTGAGATTGAAGGTGAGCGACTTATCGAGGAAGGCGCCCTGCACCTTGCGATTTCCCGGCAGCATCGCAATGCCTGCCCTGGCCGCGTCTCGAGGCGAGGCGATACGGCGGCGGGACCCGCGCACGCGGATTTCGCCCGATCGCGCCGGCGTGACGCCGTTGAGGGCGCGCGCGAGCTCGGTGGTACCCGACCCGATCAGGCCGTACACGCCGACGATCTCGCCCTGACGCACGGACAGGTCGGCCGAGTGCAATGCCCGGCCGGCCGACAACCCCCTCACCTCCAGCCCGGGCTCTCCCCCGGTACTGCGGACACCCGCGTCGACGTCCTCGAGTTCGCGGCCCACCATCAGCTCGGCGATCATGCGCGTGGTGAGTGCCGCCATCGGACGGCTTTCGACCACAGCGCCGTCCCGCATGATCGTCACGCGATCAGCGATCTGGCCCAGTTCGTCGAGGCGGTGCGAGATGTAGATGACCCCGACGCCGGCGTCCCGCATCCGTCGCACCACACCGAAGAGGGTCTCGATGTCGTGGTCCGCGAGAATCGCCGAGGGCTCGTCCAGGATGAGGACCCGCACGCGGGTCGCGAACGCCTTGGCGATGGAGATGAGCTGCTGTTCGCCGATGCTCAGGTCGCCCACCTGACGCGGCGCCAGGGCGGTGTCGAGTCCGATCTGGTCGAGGAGAGTCGCTGCCTCATCGAACTGCTCGCCCCACCGGACGGGACCCCCCGGGCGGTGCAGTTCGCGACCGAGGAACAGGTTCTCCGCGACCGTGAGTTCGGAGAACAGGTGCGGCTCCTGGTAGACGGTCGATATGCCCGCAGCCAGCGAAGCGCTCGGACTTCCCGGGGTGAGCTGCTGGCCCCGCACGGTGATGATGCCGGTGTCGGGCTTCTCGACTCCCGAGAGCATCTTTATGAGCGTGGACTTCCCGGCACCGTTCTCGCCCACCAACGCGTGCACCTCACCGAGATCCACCGTGAAGTCGACGCCGCGGAGCGCGCGCACTCCCCCATACGCTTTGGTGAGGCCCTCCGCGCGCAGCAGGGTCGCGTCGCCCTCGGCGACGGTCGCGTCCGCATCGATTGTCATCGTGTATCCCTCCGGATGCGGGGCGGCCGAGGCCGCCCCGCAGGCGGCTCAGTAGTCGAAGTCGCCGACGTTCGCGGTGGTGAGGATGAGGGGGTCGCCGAGCAGGAGCTCGCCGGTGTCCTCATTGAAGACGACGGTGCCGATGCGGCCGACCTCGTTCTCGGCGGCGATCTCGCCGCCCGTTGCCAGCGTGTACCCGGCCCAGGCTGCGAGGTAGCCGAGGTTCTCCACGTCCCACAGCACCGACGCGCTCGAGGAGCCGTCCTCCAGGTACGGCGCCATGGAGTTCGGCGTACCGACGCCCGTGGTGAAGATCTTGCCGATGTTGCCGGTCTCCTGGACGGCGCGGGCGACCCCGGGGGCCGTCGGCGTGCACATTCCGACCAGCCCGGTGAGGTCGGGGTGCGCGTTGATCAGATCCTTCGCCATGGACACGGCCTTGGTCTCATCCTCGTCCGCGTAGACCACGTCGACGATGGTCGCGTCGGGGTATTCCGCCGCGACGTACTCCTCGAGCTCAGCGATCCAGGAATTGAGGTTCGCCGCCGTCTTTCCGCACGAGACGATGGCCAGCTCGCCGGTTCCGCCCATGGGAGTCAACACCTGCTCAGCCAGCGCGTGACCGATCGCCTCGGAGGACGCCTGGTTGACGAACACCGACCGCACCGAGTCGGGCGCGTCGGTGTCGACCGTGCCGACTGCCACATCCCGCTCGCTGGCCTCCTTGAGGACCGGACCCATGGAGTCGGGGTCGTTCGGCGCGACCACGATGGCGTTCGCGCCCTGCTGCACGAGCGAGCGGACGACATCGGCCTGCGCGGCCGGGTCGGCGGCAGTGGGACCGGTGAAGTTGGAGGTGAATCCGAACTCACTCGCGGCATCCTCCGCGCCGCGCTTGAGTGCGTCGGCGAAGGGGACGCCCTGGATCTTGGGGACGATCGCGACGGTGACGTTATCGGAGGCATCGGACGAGTCGGAGGCGGTCGTGCCCGCACCACCGGCGCAGCCGGTGAGGGCGAGCGCCGAGACGACGGCGAGACCGCAGAGCGTCTTTGCACTAAAGCGAGTCATTGTGGGTTTCCTTTCGAGGCGCGGTTGCGCTGCGGGCGCAGCGAAACCTGCGGGGCATTGCCCCGCGGATCGGGTGGTGAGAGGGATAGCGCGGACGGGGCGGCAGGTCTACTCGAGATTGGTGTGCCGTAACCGCGCCGCTTCCGGCGCTTGGTTCAGCAGCGCGCTCAACCGGGCGGCGACCACGTCGTAGAAGAAGAGCTGCACGACTTCGAACACGCTGCCCATGAGGAGGGCACTCGACGGCACCTCGAGGTCTTCGTTCATCGTCGGCCCGGGGAGCGCGATCACGGTGTCGGCGAGCGCCGCGCTGGCGCCGTCGGGGTTGGCGGTGACCAGGAGGTTGCGGGCGCCCGCGTCACGAGCGATGTTCTGCAGGGCCTGGATCGTCCCGAAGTGTCCGGGGCCGGCACTCACCACGAGGAGGTCGCCCTCCCGCACGGGAGGAGCCGTCATGTCACCGAGCACATGCGCATCGAAGCCCAGATGCATGAGGCGCATGGTGAGTGCGCGCATCATCAGGCCCTCGCGACCGACGCCGTGCAGCACGATCGTGCGCGCGCCTCGAAGCTCATCGATGAGGGCGTCATAGGTCGACTCCGGCACCTGGGCGAGGAGATCGCCGACCTCCGAAACGGCGCGGGCCGCGGTGTCTTGCGATGCAGTGCTCATGGAGTGGTCCCTCTCAGGCGTCGTCGCCTCTGATCGTCATCGATTTGCACATATGAGCATGCAGCACGCTCATATGAGTACATTAGGGGAGAGCGCAATCGAACGCAAAACGCGCGCACTAACCTGATGCAGGAGCGAGGGGGTCGGCACGTGAAGGAGCATTCACCGGAGAACACCGACCGCGCGCTGGTTGCTGCGGTCGCTCGGCGGTTCTTCCTCGAGGACGCGAGCAAGGTGGAAATCGCCCAGGAGTTCAACCTCAGCCGATTCAAGGTCGCGCGGCTTCTCGAGCTTGCCCGCGAACTCGGGGTAGTCCGAATCGAGATCGATGACGCCGGCGTGGTGATTCCCGACCTTTCGCGCCGACTGGCCGACCATCTCGGCCTCCATCACGCGACGGTGGTGGAAGCGCACGGCACACCGGACGATGTGCGGAAACAGATCGGCGGGGCGGCGGCCGATCACCTGCAGCGGACGCTGCGCACCGGTGACACGCTCGGGGTCAGCTGGGGCCGCACGATCCGCGCCATGGCCGACAGCCTCCCGGCCCTCCCCAAGGTGTCCGTGGTCCAGCTCACCGGGACCGTCGGGGCAGAACTCTCCGATTCCCCCATCGAGATGGTTCGGATGGTTGCGCTGAACTCCGGGGGGTCCGCCCACTCGATCTTCACCCCGATGGTGGTCGACGATGCGAGGACCGCAGCCGCCCTTCGGGCCCAGCGCGACGTCGCGCTCGTGCTCGAACGGATGAACACGCTCGACGCGGCCGTACTCGCCCTGGGGTCCTGGTCTCCTCCCGAGTCGCAACTGCGCGAGACCGTGCCGGAGGAGATCCGCGTGGACCTCGAGCGTCGCGGTGTGGTGGCCGAGGTCGGCGGGCTTCTCATCGACGACGACGGCCGAGTGATCGCCAAGGAGTTCACTGAGCGCTGCATCGCCATCACGGAGGAACAGTTGCGGGCCACCACGCGCGTCATCCTCGTCGGCGGCGGGGCCAAGAAGGCACGCGCTGCGCGAGCGGTCACCCGGTCGGGCCTGCTGACCGAGATCGTGACGGACCGAGCCCTCGCGGAGGCGATCCTCGGCGGCGACCGTCCCTGATCCCCCCCTCCCGCGGGCCGCGAATGCACGGGTTCCTGTCGAGCGCACGACCTTCCGACGCGGTTTACCCGTCCGTTCGGCGGGAAGCCGTTCACTCGCGGGCTGTGAGCGACCCGCGGTCGCCGCATCGCCGCGGCGGCCTCAGTCGGCGGCGGGCGGCTGGGCGTCGGAAGAGGGATGCCTCGGGCGCCACAGCACCACGTCGGTGGCCCGCCGCACCCGCACACCGTGACGCAGCGGCACGACCGCGCCCGTCGAACCGGCGGCGAACACGCGCGCGCCGGGGCGCGTCTGCCGCTCGAGCAGCAGCTGCCGCTCGAGGTCGGAGACGCGGCGGTGCAGATCGTGCACCTGCTGCTCGAGGGTGAGCAGGCGCGCGATGGCGGGGAGGCTCATGCCCTCGCCCGAGAGGCGGGCGACCTCGCGCAGCTGCTGCACGTGCCGCGTCGAGTACCGCCGCGACCCGCCCTGCGTGCGGGCGGGAACGACGAGACCGATGCGGTCGTACTGCCTCAGCGTCTGCGGGTGCATGTTCGACAGTTCGGCCGCCACGGCGATCGCGAAGATCGGCGTGTCCTCGTCGATCTCTTTCTCAGCCATTCGTCGTCACCGCTCCGCGCGTCAGCCGCGAGCTTTGGCCATGAGGTCGGCCCGCGGGTTCTCCCGGGGCTCGAGTTCGGAGAATCGCTCCAGCGCCTCACGGGCAGCGTCGTCGAGGTGCGACGGCACCACCACCTGAACCTCGGCGAGGAGGTCACCGGTGCCCTTGGTCGTGTGGACCCCGCGACCCTTGACGCGGAGCACCCGCCCCGACGGCGTGCCGGGGGCCACGCGCAGCTTCACCGGGTCTCCGCCCAGCGTGGGCACCTCGATGGTCGCGCCCAGCGCGGCCTCGGTGAAGGTCACCGGAACCGTCACCCTCAGGTTCAGCCCCTCGCGGGTGAACACCGGATGCGGCCGCACAGCGACCTGCACGACGATGTCGCCGGCCTCGCCGCCGTCGGGAGACGGACGGCCGCGACCGCGGAGCCGGATCTTCTGCCCGTCGGAGACGCCCGCAGGGATCTTCACCTTGAACGGCTTGCCGTCCTCGCCCTGCAGCGAGATGGTCTCGCCCTTGGTCGCGGTGACGAAGTCGATCGTGGTGCGCGCGGTCACGTCGGCGCCGCGCTGCGGGCCGCCGAAGCCACGGAAGCCTCCACTGGTCTGCCCGAACCGCCCGGAGCCGAAACTCCCGCCGCCCTGGTCGAACATCGTGAAGAAGTCGTCGAATCCGGCGTCGCTCGCGCGGGAGCGGGTTCCGCGCCCCTGCCCGAACGCGCTGAAGACGTCCTCGAAGCCGCCGGTGTTGCCACCCGCCGCTGTGAAGCGGGCACCTGACCCCATCGCCCGGATCTGGTCGTACTCGGCGCGCTGTTCGGGATCGTTCAGCACGGCGTACGCCTCGCTGATGTCCTTGAACGTCGCCTCTGCCTTCGCATCCCCCGGGTTGGAATCCGGGTGATACTTCCGGGCGAGCTTGCGATAGGTCTTCTTCAGGTCGGCTGCGCTGACGTCCTTATCGACGCCGAGGACCTTGTAGAAGTCCTTGTCGAACCAATCCTGACTCGCCATACCTTCTCCTACTCGGCCGGGACGGCGACGACGACCTTCGCGGGTCGCAACTCCACAGAGCCCAGGCGGTAGCCGAGTTCGACCACCTCGAGGATCGTCGGCACGGTCGTACCCGGTGTGGGCGCTTGGAAGATGGCCTCGTGCTGCTGCGGGTCGAACGGCTCGCCCGCCTCCCCGTAAGACACGACGCCCAGGCGCTCGGCCACCGCGCGGACCTTCTCGCCGATCGCCCCGAACGGCGTCCCGGCTTCGATGTCGCCGTGCTTCGCGGCGCGGTCGAGGTCATCCAGCACGGGGACCAGGCCCTTGGCGGCCTCGCCCTTGGCGCGCTCGATTTCCCGTTCGCGCTGGTCCTCCGTGCGACGGCGGTAGTTCGCGTACTCCGCCTGCAGACGCTTGAGGTCGCTGAGAAGAGTCGACTCGCGCTCGTCGATGGACGTTCCCTGACCACCCTCGAGCGGCTGGTCCTCCGCGGCGGCTTCAGCGGTCTGCTGAGCACCGAGGATGTCGTCGATGGTGAAGTCTTCTTGCCCTTCCGCCTCGCCCGACGGCGCGGGGCCGGATGCCGCGTCGGGCTGTGCACCCGAGGCATCCGACCCCGTCGTCTCGTCAGGAGCGGCGCCTGAGCCCTGAGCCTCGTTCGGTTCAGGGAACGTTGCGTCGTCCTTGTCTGCCATAACTCCTACCTATTTCTTCTCGTCTTCGTCGTCGACGACTTCGGCGTCGATCACGTCTTCCTCGGGGTTGGGCGTGGTGCCGTCTCCCGGGGTGCCGGCCGGCGCCTCCTCCGAGGCGGTCGGCTGCTGCGACGAGGCGTAGATGGCCTCGCCGATCGCGCTCTGACTCTGGCTCAGCTTGTCGAACGCCGTCTTCACGGCGTCGTCATCCTCGCCGGCGAGCGCCGACTTGAGAGCGTCGACATCGGCCTGCACCGACGTCTTGACCTCGGCGGGCAGCTTGTCGTCGTTGTCCTTGAGGAGCTTGTCCACCGAGTACGACAGGGTCTCGGCCTGGTTGCGGGTCTCGGCCGACTCGCGACGCTTCTTGTCCTCGGCAGCGTGCTCCTCGGCCTCGCGCACCATCCGCTCGATGTCGTCCTTGGCCAGCGACGAGCCGCCGGTGATCGTCATCGACTGCTCCTTGCCGGTGCCCTTGTCCTTCGCCGACACGTGGACGATGCCGTTCGCGTCGATGTCGAAGGTGACCTCGACCTGCGGGATGCCGCGGGGGGCCGGGGCGATGCCGGTCAGCTCGAACGTGCCGAGCGGCTTGTTGTCGCGGGTGAACTCGCGCTCGCCCTGGAAGACCTGGATCGCGACCGACGGCTGGTTGTCGTCGGCGGTCGTGAAGGTCTCGCTCCGCTTGGTCGGGATGGCGGTGTTGCGCTCGATGAGCTTCGTCATGATGCCGCCCTTGGTCTCGATACCGAGGCTCAGGGGGGTGACATCGATGAGGAGGACGTCCTTGCGCTCGCCCTTCAGCACGCCGGCCTGAAGCGCGGCGCCGACAGCGACGACCTCATCCGGGTTGACGCCCTTGTTGGCCTCCTTGCCGGCCTCGCGCTTGACGAGTTCGGCGACGGCGGGCATACGCGTCGAGCCGCCCACGAGGACGACGTGCGCGATGTCTTCGACCTTGACGCCGGCCTCGCGGATGACGTCTTCGAACGGCTTCTTCGTGCGGTCGAGCAGGTCCTTCGTGAGGTCCTCGAACTTCGCGCGCGTGATGGTCTCGCTCAGCGACACCGGACCGGATTCGGTCAGCGACAGGTACGGCAGGTTGACGCTGGTGGACGTGGAGCTGGACAGCTCCTTCTTCGCCTGCTCAGCAGCCTCCTTGAGGCGCTGCAGCGCGATCTTGTCGCCGGAGACGTCGACACCGGTGGTGTCCTTGAACTGCTTGATGAAGTACTCGACGAGACGCTGGTCCCAGTCGTCACCACCGAGGCGGTTGTCACCGGCGGTGGAGCGCACCTGGATCGTGGAGAAGTCGTCGTCCTTGCCCACCTCGAGGAGCGACACGTCGAACGTTCCGCCACCGAGGTCGAAGACGAGGATAAGCTCGTCCTCCTTGCCCTTGTCCAGGCCGTACGCGAGTGCGGCGGCGGTGGGCTCGTTGATGATGCGGAGGACGTTCAGGCCGGCGATCTCGCCGGCTTCCTTGGTGGCCTGGCGCTCGGCGTCGTTGAAGTACGCCGGCACCGTGATGACGGCGTCGGTGACCGCGTCACCCAGGTACTCCTCGGCGTCGCGCTTGAGCTTCTGGAGGATGCGCGCGGAGATCTCCTGCGGCGTCCACTTCTTGCCGTCGACGTCGAACGTCCACGTGGTGCCCATGTGGCGCTTGACGCTGGAGACGGTGCGGTCGACGTTGGTGACGGCCTGGCGCTTGGCCGTCTCACCGACGAGGACCTCGCCGTCCTTCGTGAATGCGACGACCGAGGGGGTCGTGCGGAAACCCTCGGCGTTCGCGATGACCTTCGGCTCGCCGCCTTCGAGGACGCTCACGACCGAGTTGGTCGTACCGAGGTCGATTCCCACTGCACGGGGCATATGTGTTCTCTCCTTCTTATGAACCGCCGGATGCGGCGGCTCGTGGTGGTGAAATCTTGGTGCGGCTCCTCGACGGTACGGGGTGACCCCGGGGGGCGTCGATGGGTTGAGCCGCGATGACTCAAGGTTACCGGGCACCGCCGAGGCATGTCAAATGAACTTGATATGAACCGGCTCAACTTCGTCGCACGCGTCAGCGACATTCGACCTGAGGCAACGCTGAGGAACGACTGACCGGAGGGTATCGGCGACCTGAGGTGCTGCCGTCATGGTGGGAAGAGCGGGAGACCGACCTCTCGCACCCGGAATCTCGCCCCAGCATCGGAGAACCCCCAATGAAGAATTACCTGGACGCCCTCAAGCGTCGCAAAGAGGAGACCGGCGAGTCCGGCTTCTCGCTCATCGAGCTCATCGTCGTCGTCGTGATCCTCGGCATCCTCGCCGCGATCGCGGTGCCCGTGTTCATGGGCCTGCAGGCCCAGGCTGAGCAGAGCAGCGTGGACACCGCAGCTGCCAACGGTGCCTCGCAGGTGGCAGCGCAGCTGGCCCAGGGCGAGCCCGCCTCCGTCGCCAACCTAACGGTCGAGAACGGCATCGAAGTAGAGGTCACGGGTTCCACCCTCGAGAACTACTGCGTCACCGCGACGAAGGGTGACGTCGAGGGACAGTCGGGCCCCTGCCCCGACGCTCCCGGCGGGACAGACGGCTAACGCCCAATCGCCCCCCGGCCGGGCCGACGCCCCAGACGTCGGCCCGGCCGTTCCTCATCCCCCTCCCCGAAGGACGCAGCGCATGCGCGGCGAACACCGTGTTCCCGACCTCGACGACGGCATCGGCCTCGTCGAGGTCGTGATCGCGATGCTGCTGTTCGCCGTGATCGCCATGGCAATCCTGCCGCTGGCCCTCCAGGCGACGAAGCTGAGCGCGGGCAACCGCGACGCCGTCGCCGCCGATGCCTTCGCCTCCGGCCAACTCGCCGGCGTCCGGGCGCTTTTCCCCGATGAGTCCGCCAACTCGTGCGCCGAGGTGCGGAGCGCTGCCCGCACCGCTGTCCCCGACCCCGCCGCCTCCGGCCTGGTCGCCGACCTCTCCCCGGCCGCGTGCCCGTCGGCCTACCCCGCGGCCCTCACCGTCACGGCCGTCGTGCGCGACCCCGACGCATCCGACCCGACCGCCGCCGTGGTCACGATGGCGACCAAGATCGTGGTGACCGCGCCGTGACCGCCCCCTCCGAGCCGCTCGACGCCGACGCCGGCCTCACCCTCGTCGAGCTGCTCATCACCGTCTTCGTGAGCGCCGTGCTGCTCGGGGTCGTGGCGACGATCTTCGTGACCACTCTGCAGGCCAACGCCGCCACGCGCGATCGCGACCTCGCCACGGGCCGGGTCCAGGCGATCAGCACCTCGCTCACCACGAGCGTGCGCAACGCCTCCGCGGTCTCGGTGACGGCGACCGCGGGCGGGGGCACCGTCGTCCGGGCGCGCGTGGCCACCGGCGCCTCGGGCTGGGAATGCCGAGCCTGGGCTGTCGTCGATCTCCAGACCTGGGATGCGGCCGGCCGCCGCGCCGGTGCGGACGGGCGGTTCGAGGTGCGCACGCGCACCTACCCGGGCCTCGCCGCCACGGCGGCCGTCCCCGCCCCTGCCGCGACATGGGGCGTGTTGGCCGAAAATGCCCGGCCCGCCACCAACGCCGCGGGGTCGCCTCAGCCGTACTTCACCGTCGACGGGAGCCGCCTGTCGTGGAATCTCACGATCGCCGCCGCCGAGCAGCCCCAGCTGAACGAGCGGAGCCTCGCCTCGGTGGCCGGCTCCGCCGTCGCGCGGGCGCACCAGAACGGAGCGCCGATCCGATGCTGGTGAGCCGCCCCGCCCGTCAGGCTCCGGTGGACGATGACCGCGGCGCCGCCCTCATCTCGGTGATCGTGATCGCCCTGGTGCTGGGACTTCTCACCGTCACCCTCTCGGCCGCCGTCGTCAACACCACCCGCAGCGCGGCCGGCGTCCGCGGAAGTCTCCAGGCCCAGGCCGCCGCCGACGCGGGGATGGCCGCGGCCGTCGCCGCCGCCAAGACCGGCGACGTGTGCGCCACCGCCGTTCCCGCCGGGTCCCTTCCCGGGAACGGCGGTGGGGCGAACTACA
Source organism: Microbacterium sp. Z6_144 (assembly GCF_057197625.1). NCBI lineage: Bacteria > Bacillati > Actinomycetota > Actinomycetes > Micrococcales > Microbacteriaceae > Microbacterium > Microbacterium sp. Z6_144. Next base: position 57,739 of record NZ_JBXVPT010000001.1, on the reverse strand, counting down.
CCGCGACCGTCGTGTGCAACGGCGCCCGCACGACGGCGACCCTGACCGCGACGGGCACGGCGGCCGGAGCATCCGCCACCGTCCGCACCGTGTACTCCCTCGTCGCCGAGACAGCCGAGGTGGTCGACCCGTCCCTCACGCCGGTGGGGCTGGTGCTGTACGAGGGCTCGACCATGGGGCAGGTTACGCTCCTCGCTCACGGCAGCAACGAACCCCAGCTCGTGTCGGTGAAGGGCCCCTTCGGCTGCCGCCTCGGCATCCCCGGCAACCTCATCGTCGGCGGCGATGTGACCTCCTCCGACGGCTGCAACGTCACCGGCGACATCTACGCCGGAGGAACAGTCACCTTCAACGGCGGCGCCACCACGGTCGCCGGCGACATCACCGCCGCCGGTACGGGGACCTCCCGCATCAACAGCAGCATCGGAGGCGCGGCCGGCTCTCCCCTGTCGACCGTGCGCGTCGGCGGTGCGCTCGACCTGCTGTGGAGCGGGGCACGCATGCACGCCGACGTGATCGCCCGCGGAGCCGTCACGGTCAACAACCGTGTCGTGGAGGGGAAGCTGACCCTCCCGACCGGTCAGACACCCTCCATCAACGGCGGACGCGTCGAGGGCGGCGTCATCCAGAGCGGCGCGATACCCGCCGTTCCGCCGCCGACGCTGCCCGGCTGGTTCGATTACGCGTACAAATCCTCGGACTGGCCGGGCGCCGCCGTCATCACCCTGCGGAACGTCTCCGACATGAGCACCACGTCGTGCCGGTACTTCAACGAGAACAACGGCACGTTCGCCAACCAGGGCTGGAAAGACCTCGCCAACTACACCGGCACCGTCGTCGTCGACGCGCGCGCGTGCGCCCAGCTGACCTCCAACGCCGGCGGCAACCCGTCACCGGTGCTCAAGGCCTCGCACGTCGTGCTCCTGGCGAAGAAGTACAACACCACCGGTCTGACGATGAAGTCGGCCGCCGGGGCCCAGCCTCGGGTCTGGTTCATCACCGAAGACACCGTCGACGACGATAAACCCAGCTGCCCGGCCGGCGCGACGGCGACGAACTTCGACACGAACGGCGCCAACCTCGACGGCGTGCGCTCGCTCATCTACACGCCCTGCCGGCTGTCGGTGTCGGGCGGCGGCGTGCTGCTCGGCTCGCTCTACACGAACGGCTTCAACTCCGGCGGCCAGATCACGATCAAGGGGGAGCTCATGAGCCTTCCGGGCATGCCGGCACCGGACGGCGGCTACGGCGGCACCCCGGTCGTCGTGGAGACGGGCGACTACACCCTCGGCGCCGTCGTGTCGCGCCGGGATGTGGGGACACCGTGACCTCCGCGCCCCTCCTCGTCTTCGTCGCCGTGGTCGCGGGCGTCTTCGGTCTCGTGATCGGGTCGTTCCTCAACGTCGTGGCGTACCGCGTGCCCGCCGGCGTCTCGCTGCTGCGCGAGAGCCGCTGCCCGGCCTGCGACGCTCCGGTGCGGTGGTGGCAGAACGTGCCGCTGCTGTCGTGGCTCGCGCTGCGCGGGCGCTGCGCCTCGTGCGCCACCGCCATCCCCGTGCGCTACCCGCTGGTCGAGCTCGCGACCGGCGTCGTCTTCGCCGGGGTGGCCGCGTGGTGGGCCGCATCGACCGGTCTGCTCGGCGGGACGCCGCCGACGCCGAACGCCGGTGCGGATGTGCTGGGCGTGCTGGCCGGGGCGCAGCCCTTCGCCGGGCCGGTCACCGCCCAGCTGGGCGTGCTCGCGGCGTACCTCTGGTTCGCCGCCGCCGGGATCGTCCTCACCGCCATCGACCTCGACACTCGTCGCCTCCCCCACGCGATCACCTCCACGACGCTCGTGGTCTGCGCCGGCTTCCTCACCGTCGCGTGCGTGCTCGGCGCGGACGGCTGGGCATTCGCCCGCGCCGTGATCGGCGCCGGCGCGCTCTATGCGTTCTACGGGATCCTGCGCCTCGTGCGCCCTGACGGCATGGGCGGGGGCGATGTCCGGCTGGCCGCGGTGGTGGGGCTCATGCTGGCGTGGCTCGGCTGGTGGCCGCTGCTGATCGGGGCGTTCGCCGCGTTCGTGCTCGGCGGCGTGTTCGGCATCGCCCTGCTGATCGGGCGTCGGGCCGGCCGGCGCTCGGCCCTCCCCTTCGGCCCGTGGATCGTCGCCGGTGCGTGGGTCGGCCTCTTCGCCGGCGACGTGCTCGGGCAGTCGTACGCATCCCTGTACCCGGCGCTGTGAGGGAGGCGAGCTGATGGCGAAGACCCAGGTGGCGGTGGAGATCACCGAGACGAGCGTGCGCGCTGTGGAGGTGACCGTTGGGCGTGCGCCCCGGCTGGTGGCCGCCGGGGAGGTGGCACTCCCGCCCGGAGCGGCGAAGGACTCGGAGATCCTTGACCGTGACGCCGTCGCCGTCGCGCTGCAGCGCCTCTGGGCCGACGCCGGAATCTCCACCCGTGACGTCGTGCTGGGCGTGGGGAACCGCCGCATCCTCGTCCGAGAGCACTCCACGCAACTGACCAACCCTGTGCAGATCCGCCAGTCGCTGCCCTTCGAGGTGCAAGACCGGCTGCCCGTGCCCGTCGATCAGGCCGTGCTCGACTTCGTGCCCACGAGGCAGGACGAGCGAGGAGTGCACGGCCTGCTCGTGGCGGCCGTCGCCGAGCACATGGAGGAACTCGTCGGGGCTCTCGTCCAGGCGAAACTCCGCGCGACATCGATCGACCTCGTCGCCTTCGGCTACTCCCGGGCGCTGGCCGCCCTCGCCCCGCCCGGGCGCACCGGCCTGTTCCTGGGCATCGGGGAGCACACGACCCACATCGTGATCGCGACCGACGGCATCCCCCGCTTCGTCCGCGTGGTGCCGATCGACATCGTCGCTCCCGTAGTGGATGCTCCGCCCCCGGGAGGCGCGGAGTTCGCCGTGCACGCACCGACCACCGCCGGCGAGGGCATCACGGTGGTCTCACGGGCCACGCTCCGACGCCAACGCACGGGCGTCGCAGAGCCGCCGGCGCCCGCCGTCGCGCCGGAGCCCGCAGGCCACGTGGCGCTGCATCCCGACGTGCAGGCGGCGCTGATCGACCTCGTCGGCCGACTGAAGGGCACCGTGAGCTTCTACCGCGACCGTCCAGAGTCGGTGCCGATCGACAGCACCTGGGTCGCGGGCGCCCACGCCGCCCACCCGCGCCTCCTCGAGGCCGTGGCACGGGTCATGGGAACCCCGGTCACGCCCGTGACCGCCACAGACCTCGTCGGCCCCGCCGGATCGTTCGCGCTCCCGGCCGCGGCCGGGGCACGGCTGGCCGGCACCGTGTCGCTTCTGCTGGGAGGAATCCGATGAGCCTGCTCACCTCGCGTGCCCCGGTCCTGCCCCTGGGCGCCCTCCCCCGCGTCGACCTCCTTCCGCCCTCGGAGATGCGCCGCCGCGACATGATCTCGCGGGCGCGCACGTGGGTGCACATCGGCATCGCCGCCCTCGCCGTGGCCGCCCTCGCCGTGGGTGGCGCGTTCGCGTACAACATGGCGGCATCCCTGCGCCTGGCCGCCGAGCAGGCGCGCACGCAGCACATCCTCAGCGGCATCGCGGAGCTGTCGGAGGTCAGCCGCGCGCTGTCCACCCGCAGCGCTCTGGAGTCGATGCGCACGGAGTCGATGGCCGGCGATCTCGCCTGGGAACCGGTGATCGACCTCATCGCCGATCACCTTCCGGCGGGGGTCGTCATCACCGAGTACGCGCTGGACGCGGGGCCCGTGCCGGCGGCGGGCTCCGACCCGGCCACGGCCACCGGCGTCTCGGGAACCGTCACGTTCACCAGCCCCGCGGCGGTCGACTTCGTCGCGGCCACGCGGGACCTGCGTTCGGCGACGGGGATGCGTGCGGCCGACCTGGCCGGACTGACGTCGGCGGAGGGCGTCTTCACCTATACGGTGCGGGTCGACCTCGACCAGGCGGCCTACACGGGGGCCTTCGCCCCGGAGTCGGAGTGACGGTGAACAAGCAACTGGTCAACCTCATCGGTGCGCTCGCGTCCCTGGGGATCCTGGGGCTCGGCATCGCCGTGTTCGCCCTGCCCCTGTTCTCCGCAGCCGGAGCGACCGCCGCATCCGCCGACGACGTTGCCCGGCAGAACGCCACTCAGCAGCTCGTGCTCGACACCCTCACCGCCCAGTCCGCCGACATGACGGAGCTGGATGACGCGGTCTCCGAGCTGCGCGCCGAGATCCCCGAAGCCGCGCACCTCGACGACATCCTGCTCCTGGCGGTGCAGGCGGCCGGGAACAACGGCGGCGCCGTGACGTCGCTGACCCCTGCCACCGCCGAGGCGTTCACCCCGCGCATCACCCCGGTCGAGGAAGGCGCAAGTCCTCCTGCGGCAAGCGGCACGGACACCACGGCGGAGCCGAGCGCAGCTCCGGAGGAATCCACGGACGAATCGGCGACCGGAGGAGACGCGGCGGACGGTGCGGCTCCGGCTCCCGATTCCCCGCAGCAGATCGCCGTGACGGTGGTCGTCGAGGCTCCGGATGTCTCGGCCGCCACGCGCATCGTCGACGCCCTGCGTGACGGCCCGCGGCTGGTCGCCGTGACGCAGGCGTCCGTGACCACGCCGACCGAGGGCGGCGTCTCGCTGACGGTGACGCTCCTCGCCTTCTACCGGCCCTGACGTCCCCGAGGGCTGGACGCTACTGCTGTCCGAGCTGGTCGTACATGGTGAACATCGGCATGTAGAGCGCCACCACCATGCCGCCGATGAGGATGCCGAGCACCGTCATCATGATCGGCTCCATCATGCTCGTCAGCTGCTCGGACGCCGCATTGACCTCGGTCTCGTAGAAGTCGGCGATGCTCTCGAGCATGTCGGGAAGCGACCCCGATTCCTCCCCCACCGAGACCATCTGCGCGACCAGGGGCGGGAAGACGGCCGCCTTGGCCAGCGGGGCCGAGAACGACCGGCCCAGGCGCACGGAGTCGCGCACGCCCTGCAGGGCGTCTTCCACCGCCTTGTTGTTGGCGGCGCGGCCGACGAGCTCCAGCGCCTGCATGAGCGGGACACCCGCCTTCAGCATCATCGAGAGGTTCCGCGCGAACCGTGCCACGGCGATTTTGGTCACCAGGGCGCCGAAGATGGGCATCCGGAGGCGGAACGGGTCGACCACGCCACGGAAGCGGTCGGTGTTCTTGACCCGCTGGTACCAGAGGCTCCCTCCGACGACGAGCACGGCGAGGAGCGGCAGGATCCAGGCCATGTTGGCCGACAGCGTCACGAGGATCTGCGTCGGAAGGGGCAGCGCTCCGCCCATGCTGGCGAACATCGCCTCGAAGATGGGCACCACGAACGTGATCATGGCGATCACGCCGACGATGGCGATCACCAGCACGATGATCGGGTACGTCATCGCCGACTTGATCTTCTGCTGCAGGTCCACGTCGGCCCGGTACGCCCGGGCGATGGCGTCGAGCGACTCCGCGAGGAAACCCCCGGTCTCGCCCACGCTGACCAGGCTCACCATGAGCGGCGGGAAGACACGGGGATGCTCGGCCAGGGCGGCCGAGAACGACCGGCCCGACTCGATGTCGACCTGCACCGCTCCCAGCGCCGAGGCGAGCTTCTTGTTCTCGGTCTGGTCGGCGATGATCGCGAGCGCCCGCATGAGGGGGAGCCCGGCGTGGATGAGGCCGGCGAACTGCTTCGCGAACACCGCGAGGTCTTTCGTGGCGACGCGCTTCTCCAACCCGGGAATGGAGATGTCGCGATTGAGCCCGGACTTCGACATGGGCACGATGCTCAGCGGCGAGAGACCCTGAGCGCGCAGCTTCGCCACCACGGCGCTCTCGCTGGCGGCCTCGACGGTGCCCTTGGCCTCCGCCCCTGCCAGGGTGACAGCCCGCCACTGATATTCCTCGAGCGGCATATCAGAGGGCCCAGTCGCCGGATGACGCGGCGGGGGTGGCGGGCGGCTGGGCCGCACCCGCCGCGAGCCAGGCCTCCGCATCCAGATCCCGCGGCCGCACGCGCACATCGTCGAGGGTGTGCGCGTCGGTGAGGTAATGCCGTGCGGTCGATGCGGCCAGCTCGCCGTCGGCGACCAAGCGCTTCAGCGACTGATCGAGGGTGTGCATCCCGTGGGCGTCGCCGGCCTGCATGGCGTTGTACAGCTGGGCGATCTGGTTCTCGCGGATGAGGTTGGCGACAGCCGGGGTGGAGACGAGCACCTCCGTGGCGATCACCCGGCCGCCGCCCTGCGCCTTCGGCAGCAGCGTCTGGCTGATGACGCCCTGCAGGGTGTCGCCGAGCTGGCTGCGCACCTGATTCTGCTGATGGGCGGGGAAGGCGTCCACGATGCGGTTGATGCTCTTCGCCGCGCCCTGGGTATGCAGGGTCGAGAGCACGAGGTGGCCGGTCTCGGCCGCGGTCAGCGCGGTGGAGATCGACTCGGGGTCGCGCAGCTCCCCGATGAGGATGACATCGGGGTCCTGCCGCAGCACCCGGCGGAGCGCCTCCGCGAACGACCGGGTGTCGGAGCCGACCTCCCGCTGGTGGATGAGCGATCGGCGGCTGCTGTGCACGAACTCGATGGGGTCTTCCACGGTCACCACGTGCGCGGGGAGCGTCGTGTTGATGATGTCGATCATCGCGGTGAGGGTGGTCGACTTGCCCGAACCGGTCGGGCCGGTAACGAGCACCAGTCCGCGGGGGCGAAGCGCGAGATCACGGGCGATGTCCGGTGCGCCCAGCTCGTCGAGGGTGAACGCACGCGAGGCGATGAGGCGGAAGGCCGCGGCGACCTGACCGAGCTGCCGATAGACGTTCACGCGGAAACGCCCCACGCCCGCCACCTGGTACGACAGGTCGACCTCGCCCGACGCACGGTAGTCCTCGCGGTGGGTCGGGCCCATCGTGTCCAGGAGCTCGTCCAGCAGCACCGCCGACGAGATGGGGTGGGGGAATCCGGCGACCGGCATCAGGTCGCCGTCCAGCCGCTGCAGCGCCGGGGCGTCGGCGGAGAAGTGGATGTCGGATGCCCCGGCATCCGCCGCCGAGCGGAGGATGGCGTCGAGCAGTTGACCCGTCGTGTCTTCCGGTGGGACGCCGAAGCTCGTCCCGGCCGGCGTCCCGGCCGGGGCGAGCACGCCGCCCGCCGGCAGCTCCGCCGCCTCCGCGGCCGCCCGCATCCGCATCTCAGACCGTGACACGCAGCACCTCCTCGATCGTGGTGAGTCCTTCGAGCACCTTCGCCCAGCCGTCGGCACGCAGTGTCGTCATGCCCTGGGCGAGGGCGAGTTCGCGCAGCTCGCTGCCGGTGGCGTTGCGCACGACGAGCGCCTCGAGTTCGTCGGTCATCGCCATGACCTCGTGCACCCCCACCCGTCCGCGATACCCGGTGCCCGAGCACGCCGGGCACCCGCCGGCGCGATAGAGCACCGGGGGGTCGCTGGGGTCATGCGGCACCCCCAGGCGGACGAGCACGTCGGCGTCTTCGCGGTAGGGCTGCCGGCAGGTCGGGCACAGCTGTCGCGCCAGGCGCTGCGCGACGACGGCCGACAGCGCCGTGGCCACGAGGTACGGCTCGGCCCCGATCTCCGTCAGGCGCGAGATCGCTCCGGGCGCATCGTTGGTGTGCAGGGTGGAGAGCACGAGGTGGCCGGTCAGCGCCGCCTCGATCGAGATGATGGCGGTCTCCGTGTCGCGGATCTCGCCGACGAGGACGATATCGGGATCGGCGCGGAGGATGCTCCGCAGCGCCGACTGGAACGTCAGCCCGGCCTTCGCGTTCACCTGCACCTGGTTGATGCCGGCCATGCGGTACTCGACCGGATCTTCCACGGTGATCACGTTGACGGTGGCGTTCGCCACCTCCCGCAGAGCCGTGTACAGGGTGGTGGACTTCCCCGATCCGGTGGGCCCGGTCACCAGCACCATCCCGTGGGGGCGCGTGATGGCCCCGCGGAAACGCCCGAGATTGGCCCGTCCCATCCGCAGATCGCCCAGGGACAGGCTCACGCCGGTGTTGTCGAGGATGCGGAGGACGAGCTTCTCCCCCCACACCGTCGGCAGGGTGGCCACCCGCAGGTCGATCTTGCGCCCGTTGTGCGTCACCGACAGGCGTCCGTCCTGCGGCCGACGGCGCTCGGCGATGTCGATGGACGCCATGATCTTCAGGCGCGAGATGACGCCGTCCTGGATGTTGCGGTCGGCCCGCTGCATCTCGTGCAGTACGCCGTCGATGCGGTAGCGCACCGTGAGGTGGGCCTCGCCGGGCTCGACGTGGATGTCGCTTGCCCGGTCGTCGATCGCCTGGGTGATGAGCAGATTGACGAAGCGCACGATGGGGGCGTCGCTGTCCTGCCCCTCGATGCTCTCGGCGGCCGCCGCCTGCGTCGCGGCGCTCTCCTGCAGGGTCGCGGAGAGATCGGACAGCTCTTCATCCGATCTCACGTATCGCTGAAACGCCATCTGCAGGGCATCGGCGGCGACGACCACCGGCTCCACGTGCAGGTCGGTGAGGGTGGCGACGTCATCCAGCGCGATGATGTCGGTCGGGTCGACCATCCCCAGGACGATGCGGTCGCCCCGGCGCTCGAGCGGGAGCACCTGGTACTTGCGGCAGAGGCTCCCGGGCACGAGCCCCACCACGGCCGGATCGAGCTGCGAGGTTCCGATGTCGACGAAGCGATGGCCCGTGTGCCGCGCGATCGCCTCGCTGAGCTGCGCCGGAGTCACGATGCCGCGGGCGACGAGCTGGCGCAGGAACTCATCGGTCTCGCCGAGTTCGCTCAGCAGGCCGCTGAGGTGGGCTGCCCGGGTGGCGCCGGTCAGCACGAGGGTCTGCGCGATACCCCGCATGTCCGATCACCCCCGTCGACGTGCTCAGAGCTGGGGCCGCTCCCACGTCTTCCGCGTGATGCGAAGACGGCACAACGCTACGTCCCGCCATCCGCGTCTGCGCTGCCGGAGGGCGGATGCTGAGCTGATGCTGGCCGTCCTGAGCAAAAACTGAGCAACGAATCAGTGCGAAAGCTATGAGGATTCTGAGAAGGATGGGAATTATGAGAAAGTGCTCATAAAGAGTGCCCCGCTCTCCCAGACGTCGTCCCACCCCAGCGCCGCCGAAAGACACGACCCCGATGCGCCCGATCGCAGCCCACCCGCTCCACGACCCCTACGCGCGGTCGGCCGTCGTCATCGACCCCGACGCCGCGCACGCCGAGCGACTGGCCGCATCGCTCCGGCAGCAGGGCTTCACGGTGCACACGGCGCGTGACGGCTTCACGGGGCTGGAAGCCGCGCGACGCTACCGTCCCGACCTGACGACGGTCGATGTCAACCTGCCCGGCATCGACGGTTTCGAGACCGTTCGTCGCCTGCGCGCGTTCTCGGACGGCTTCGTACTGATGATCACCGCAGACGACACCGAGTCGGCGGTGGTCGAGGGCTTTCGCGCCGGCGCCGACGACTACATCGTCAAGCCGTACGGCCCTCACGCTCTCCGTGCCCGCATCGACGCCCTCCTCCGCCGATCGCGGTCGTTCGCGAGCGCCGCCCGCCCTGAGGACGAATCCTCCTGGCTCGAGCAGGGCCCGTTGCGGCTGCATCCCGGTTCGCGACGCGTCGAAGTCGACGGTGCCGAGTGCGAGCTGACCCGCTCCGAATTCGAGCTCCTGTTCACGCTCATGCGCGCGAAGGACCAGGTGTTCAGCAAGGCCTCTCTCGCACTCATGCTGCGCGAGGCCAACGGCCTGCTCGGTCAGCACATCACCACGCACGACCGCCACGCGGTCGAGGTGCACATCATGAACCTGCGACGCAAGCTCGGCGACGACCCGCGTACCCCGCAGTGGATCGAGACGGTGCGCGGCTTCGGCTACCGCCTCGCGCCCGCTTCGGCGGCAGCGCCCGTGATGCTGCGCGCCACCGCCGGCTGACCACAACGGCGGGCGCAACCGGATAATCTGAGCAGGCGGCAGCGGCGCCGCCGCCTCCCTCCGGGTCGGCAACCGGACGTTCACCGAAGGGGCCCACCGTGGCAGACATGGACTCTCCCGACCCCCGGACGAATCCCCGCGTGCCGGGCCCCAGCCCGACTGACGCACAGGCCGCGGACTCCACCGAGACCGCGCCCACGAGCACCCGTCGCCGCGTTGTCGTGGCCTGGGGACTGTGGGACTGGGGCTCGGCGTCGTTCAACGCGGTCGTGACGACGTTCGTGTTCACGGTCTATCTGGTCGGCGACAGTTTCGGCCCCTCGGGTGTCGTGGAAGCACAGCTCGGTTACGCACTTGCGGCGGCGGGCCTGCTCGTCGCCGTGCTCGCCCCGGTGACCGGACAACGCTCCGATACCTCGGGGCGGCGCAAGCTGTGGCTCGCGGTCAACACCTACATCGTCGTGGCGCTGACGGCCGCCATGGTGTTCGTCGCACCCGACCCGTCGTTCCTCTGGCTGGGGCTTCTGCTGGTGGCCGCCGGCAATATCTTCTTCGAGTTCGCCGGCGTCAATTACAACGCGATGCTGTCGCAGGTCTCCACCCCGAGCTCCATCGGTCGCGTCAGCGGCTTCGGCTGGGGCATGGGGTACCTCGGCGGTATCGTCCTGCTGCTCATCGTGTACTTCGGCTTCATCCAGGGCCTCTTCGGCGTTCCCGACGAGGACGGCTGGCCCGTTCGCATCGCGATGCTCGTCTCGGCGGCGTGGTTCGGGATCTTCGCTCTGCCGGTGTTGTTCGCCGTTCCCGAGTACCGGGGCGCCGGCGCGCGGCGGGAGCGCGTGGGCTTCTTCGCCTCCTACGGCCGGCTCGGACGGGACATCGCGCGGCTGTGGCGCGAATCGCGACAGACCGTGTGGTTCCTGCTGGCCAGCGCCGTGTTCCGGGACGGCCTGGCGGGGGTATTCACGTTCGGCGGCGTGCTCGCAGCATCCGTCTTCGGCTTCTCCGCCGGAGAGGTCATCATCTTCGCCATCGCCGCGAACGTCGTCGCCGGGATCTCGACGATCGCGGTCGGCGTGCTCGACGACCGGCTCGGCGCCAAGCCCGTGATCGTCACGGCGCTGATCGGGCTGGTCGTGGCCGGGATGCTGGTGTTCCTCCTGCACGACGGAGGCCCCATCGTCTTCTGGACCGCCGGCCTTGCGCTGTGCCTGTTCGTCGGTCCTGCGCAGTCGGCGTCGCGCACCTTCCTCGCCCGGATCATCCCGCCCGGGCGCGAGGGTGAGGTGTTCGGCCTTTACGCCACCACCGGCCGGGCCGTGTCCTTCCTCGCGCCGACCCTTTTCGCGCTGTTCGTCTCCCTCTCCGGTGAGGCGTACTTCGGCATCCTCGGAATCGTCGTCGTCCTGGCCGCGGGGCTCCTGCTGCTGCTGCCTGTGCGCGCTCAGCAGGACGTGATCCGCTGACGCGCGGCTATCCGCCCGCGATCTCGAACACGAGGCGGGCCGGAACGGTGCCCTTCAGCACCTCGTCCATCGCCTCGGCCGCGTCATCGAGGCGCCGGGTCTGGGCGATCACGGTGGTTCGGCCGAGAGCGTGCAACCGGAAGACCTCCCGGAGGTCCTGCCGCGTGCCGACGATCGACCCGATGATCGAGATGCCGCCGAGGACCGTGTCGAAGACGGGGACCGACAGCGTCATGTCGGCGGGCAGCGAGACCAGCACCATCCGCCCGCCTCTGTTGAGGCTGCGGAAGGACTGATCGAACACCGACGTCGCGACCGCGAGGACGAGCGACACGTCGGCACCGCCGAGGGCGCGAATGGCTTCGACCGGGTCTTGCGTCGCGGCGTTCACCACGTGGTCGGCGCCCAGCTCTTTCGCCAGCCGCAGTTTCTCCTCGCTGACGTCGACGGCGATGACCTCCGCCCCGACCAGACGCGCGTACTGGATCGCGAGGTGACCGAGACCGCCGATACCGACGATCGCCACCCGCTCGGACGGGACGATCCGTGCCGCCTTGATCGCCGCATAGGTGGTGACACCGGCGCACGACAGCGGCGCCGCATCGAGCGAGGTGACCTCATCGGGAACCGGGACGGCGAAACGTGCGTCCGCGACGGCGTACTCGGCGTAAGCGCCGTCGATCGAGTAGCCGGTGTTCTGCTGTGTCTCGCAGAGGTTCTCGCGGCCGGTTTCGCAGTAGCGGCACGACCCGCACGCGCTCCCCAGCCACGCCAGCGCCACGCGCTGCCCGATCGGCGGCTCCGTCACTCCCGGCCCGTGCTTGTCCACCAGGCCGATGCCCTCATGGCCGGGGGTGAACGGCGGGGTGGGCTTGACGGGCCAGTCGCCGTGGGCGGCGTGGATGTCGGTATGGCACAGGCCGCAGGTCTCGATCCGGACGAGCACCTGCCCGGGCCCGGGCTCCGGGATGGGGATGTCCTCGACGGCGATGGGTGCGGTGAAGGATGAGACGACTCCGGCCTGCATGGCGGTTCTCCTGACATCGTCGGCACGGCGATCTGTCGAGCGCCACCCCAGTGTGCGCCGCTCCGGGCCGGGGCAGAGGAGTCTTTGGTCCCGATCCCTCGGACGCCGGCGCTCGCCCGGATTCGCTCGGTCTCGCCGCGCAGCGTCAGGACGTCAGCGGCTGGTGCGGGCGAGGTCGACCGCTTCGCGGAGGGCAGCGGCCGCCTGCGGGTCGACCACGGCGTCGGCGGCCACGACGCCGCGGGTGGCCGATCGGGCGGAGGCGTGCACAGCATCCACTCCGGCGCCGAGGAGGACGGGCACGTGAGCGGCGGTCACCCCGCCGCCCGCCATGATCTCGATGCGACCGCCCGCGTGCGCGGCCAGGCGGTGCAACCGGTGGGACGCCGTGGCCGCGACGGCCGCACCGCCGGAGGTCAGCACGCGAGCCACTCCGAGGTCGACGAGGGTGTCGAGAGCGGCGCGGCGCCGTGGCAGCGTGTCGAAGGCGCGGTGGAAGGTCACCGTCGCCGCACCCGCCGCATCCTTCAGCGCACGCACCAGCGCCACATCCACCGCCCCGTCGCGCACGCCGCCCACCACGACGCCGGCTGCCCCGGCCCGCACCGCGAGCGCCACGTCACGGCGCATGACCTCGAGCGCGTCGGCGTCGTACTCGAAGCCGCCGGCGTGCGGGCGCACGAGCACGTGCACCGGGATTCCCACCGCGACCGTGCGCTCGATCGCGGCGATCGACGGGGTCACCCCGTGCACGGCCAGTGCGGCGCACAGCTCGATCCGGTCGGCACCCGTCCGTGCGGCCACGACCGCGGACGCCGGTCCCTCGACGGCGAGCTCGAGCGACACCAGCCGCCGCGTGCCGGCCGTCGTCACTTCACGCTGCCGGCCGTCAGCCCGCCGACGAGCCGCTTCTCGATGAGCATGAACAGGATCACCACCGGCAGGATGGCCACGATCGACAGACCGAACACGTAGTGCCAGCTCGTCTCGTACTGCCCCACGAACTTCGTCAGGGCCACCGACAGCGGCTGGTTGCCGGCCGTGGAGAGGATCACGAGCGACGCGGCGAACTCGTTCCAGCAGGCGACGAACGTGAACACGATCGCCGTGACGATCCCGGGCCACACCAGGGGCAGGTTGATGCGGAAGAGCACCGTCAGCCGGCTGGCGCCGTCGATCTGCGCGGCCTCGTCGATCTCCTTCGGGATGCCGGCGAAGAACGAGTGCATGATCCACACCCCGAACGACAGGTTGAACGCGGCGTTGATGAAGATCATCGCCGCCCACGTGTCGATGAGACCGAGCGTGGCGAACTGTCGGAACAGACCCGACGTCAGCACGGCCGGCTGCAGCATCTGCGTGACGATCACCAGGAAGAGGAACGTCATGCGGAACGGGAAGCGGAACCGCGCCGTGTAGTAGGCCGCGGGCATGGCGACCAGCAGCACGAGCAGCGTCGCGACCACGGCGATCACGACGGTGGAGACGAGGTTCTGCAGCAGCGGGGTCTCGGGGGTCGACCACATCGTGATGTAGTTCTCCCAGTGCCACTCCGTGGGGAAGTAGGTGGGCTCCACCGAGCGGATCTGCGCCTTCGTCTTCACCGAGCCGAAGAACATGATCGTGTACGGGAGGATGAAGAACAGCAGCACGATCACTCCGGCGAGCATGCGCAGCAGCACCCGACCCATCGGCACCTGGTCGGCGGTGTACCGGCGCGTGCGGGGCGGCGTGATCGCTTCGAAAGCGGGGGCGGTGACGGCCATCGTCACACCTCCCGCATGGGCTTGACGACCCGGACATAGATCGCCACGATCGCGATCACGATCACGAAGGCCACGACCGACAGGGCGCTGGCGACATCGACCTTCTGCTGGTTCTGGATGTACTTGAAGATCATCGTCATGATCGTGTCGGCGTCGTAGCCGGGGATCGAGTCGGTCATCACTCGGAGGATCGGGAGCGAGTTGAATACGTTGATGATGTTGATCAGCACGGCCACCGACAGGGCGCCGCGCAGCTGAGGCAGCACGACCGAGAAGTAGGTGCGCGCGGGGCCGGCGCCGTCGATCTTCGCGGCCTCGATCGCGTCGCCCGGCACGGTCGCGAGGCCGGCGAGGATCGTGTACGTGGTGAACGGCAGCGAGACGAAGATGGCCACGGCGATCGACCACAGGAACGCCGTCCCCGGGTTGCGCGTCCATCCGTAGCCCTCGGGCGTGGAGACCAGCCCCACGTCGACGAGGAAGGTGTTGATGATGCCGAAGTACGGTTCGAGCCCGTAGTAGACGACCATCGTCGTCATCACGACCGACGCCGCCCACGGGATGATGACGACGAGCCGCACGATCCGGCGGCCGGGGAACGCCTTGTCGAGCACCTGTGCGATGACCAGCGACAGCAGCACGGTGATGGTCACCACGGCCACGACCCATACGAGGGTGCGCCCGAGGATCGGCCAGAAGTGGGGGAAAGAGAAGACCTCGACGTAGTTGTCCAGGCCGGCGGAACCCCTGTCCACGCCCGACACCGAGATGTCCCGCGTGGAGTTGAAGAACATCACCCCCGCCGGAAAGAGCACGACGCCGAAGATCAGGATGAGCGCGGGTCCGATCCACGGCAGCGCTGCGAGCACCTCGCGCCATCCCGGGGCGCGACTGCTTCTGATCGGACGGTCGGGGGCGTGGCGGGGACGGCGTGCGACCGTCCCCGCCGGGCTCGACGACCTCTGCATCGTGGTACTCATCCCTCGGATCACCGTGCCTTGTCGTCGCCGCCGCCACGTGCCGGGATCAGCCCGCGGCGTCGACCTGCGCCTGGATCTCGGCCAGCACGTCCTGGGCGGGCATGGTCTGGATCTGTCCGAACAGCGCCTTGAACGCCGCATCCGCCGCCGACCACTGCGGGTTGGTGGTCGGAGAGAACTGCGCGTCGGGGAGCACCTCGAGGAACGGCGCGAGCGCCTCCTCGCCGGCGAGCTCCTCGGCACCGGTCTCGGTCACGGGAAGGAAGCCCTCCGCCTGCACCCACGGGACGTAGACATCAGCGGTGTAGAAGTAGTCGAAGAAGGCGGTGATGGCCTCCTGCTTGTCACCGTCGTTCTCGAACGCCATGAGCTGATCCATGACTCCGAGGGTGAAGGGCGAGCCGTCGGCGGTCGGGATGGGGACGATCGAGTAGTTCAGATCGGGATTTTCCTCTTCGATCTGGCCCACTGTCGGGGGCAGACCGACCTGCATGCCGATGCGGCCCTGGATGAAGATGTCCATCAGCGGCGAGCGCTGGGTCGAGCCCGGGTCGGCCTGCGTGGCGCCGGCGTCGATCATGGCCTTGATCTGCTCGGCTCCCGGCAGGTTCGCCGCGTCGTCGACCGTGATCTCCGTCGCATTGCCGAACGAGCCGCCGCCTCCCCACAGCCACACGGCCGCTTCCGCCTGCGCCTCTTCCGAACCCAGCGGCATGCCGTAGCCGGCGATTCCGTTGCCGAGGCCCGACACCCGGGTGGCCGCATCCAGGAGTTCGTCCCAGTTCGTGGGGGCCGCCTCGACGCCCGCCTGCTGAAGCAGGTCGTCGTTCACGAACAACGCGCGGGCGGACGCGATGAGCGGCAGCGCGTACGCGGTGCCGTCGATTTCCGCGTTGGCGACGAACGCGTCCTGGAAGTCGTCGTAGGTCTCCGGCGAGACGACGTCTTCGGCCGCGTAGAGCAGTTCATCGGCCGCGAAGCCGGCGAAGGGGCCGCCGTTGTAGATGTCGGGTGCCTCACCACCCTGGATCTTGGTCGTGATGACCGACTCGAGGTTGTCCCACGACTGCACCTCCAGGTTGACCGAGATGTCGGGATTCTCCTCCTCGAACCCCGTGATCACGTCCTCCCAGAGCGCCTGGGTGTTGTCGGAATAGCTCGGCACGAGCAGATCGAGCGTGGTGCCGCTCGCGTCTCCGCCGCCGGTCGATCCGCCGAAGCCGCACGAGGCGAGCGTCAAGGTGGCCGCGGCCGTAACGGCCACCGCACCGAGTCGGGTGTAGGTCTTCATTGCGCATCCTTCACTGTCGAGTGGTGCGCCGCTGCCCGCGTGTCACGCAACGGCCGGTGTGTGGTAACTGATCGTGTGTACGACTAACAGCCCTGCAACACCCAGCGTCGGTCACAACACCTCGCGCACCACTGAGTGGGATAGCTTCGTCGGCCCCGCCGTCGAAGAGGGGGTCAGCGAAATTTGTTTAACGGTAGTACATACTCCGGGGGCCGACAAGAGAAGTGGTGAGGTCATCGTCGCGGAGTGATCCGCGACCGCTCAGATGATGCCGAGGACGCCGCTGAGGACCAGGATGACCGCTCCGCGGATCATGACGTCGTCGCCGAGGTCGGAGCCCCGCAGGGTCAGCGCGGCAGACAGTTCCGGAGGGATGCGGCCCGACAGCGACGCATGGGTCGCCGCCAGCAGATCATCCGCGTACGAGGTCGGTAGCCCGCTCACCACGACCGTGGTCAGGGCGAGACCCCCGACGAGGGGGGCCAGCACGCCGCCGAGCTGGTGACCGGCGTTCTCGAGGACCTCTGCGCGCCGGTCGGGCGAACCGTCGCCCCCGCGCAGCAGCGCCGCGAGCCGCGGCACGGACAGCGTCGCCTCCAGGCACCCGAAGCGGCCGCACACGCAGCGGGGGCCGCCCGGGGCCGTGGTGACGTGGGCGATCTCACCCGCCGAGAAATCGTGACCGTGGAGCAGCTGCCCGTTCGCGATGATGGCGGCACCCACGCCGGATCCGACCCTCACGAACATCAGGTCATCGCGCCCCTGCGTCACCTCGCGTTCGGCCAGCGCCGCCGCATTCGCGTCGTTGGCCACGCACACCGGCAGCCCGGTGTGCTCCGACAGCCGCGCGCGCAGGGACAGGCCCGACCACCCGCGGTTGAGGGAGGTGAGCACGACGCCATCGAGGTCGACGATGCCGGGGACGCATACCCCGATGCCGAGGACAGGCACCTCGGCGCGGGCGAGCAGCAGGTCGATCAGCTCACGCGCCATGACGAAGGCGTCCTCACCGCGCGCCCCACCCAACGTCACGGAAGCGCGATCGTGGATCGCCCCACCGAGGTCGATCAGCGCGGCCGTGAACTCATGCTCGGGTGACAGGTCCACGGCGAGCACGACCCACGACGTCCGCGCCACGTCGAGGTCGACGGCGGGTCGCCCCGGCCCGTCCACCGGGCGCTGCCGCGTCTCGACGACGAGACCGGCCTCGAGCATCTCGGCGATGAGGCTCGACACGGTGGCCTTGGTGACTCCGGCGGCACGGGCCAGGTCTGCTCGCGAGCGATCGCCGCGTCGGTAGAGCAGCTTGAGCAGGCGCGCGTGATTGCTCCCGGGGATGCTCCGCTGCATCTCCAGGGGCGTCGAACCGGCGGTGCCGGCACTGGTTGTCATCGAGGCATCCTCGCCCGCTGCGACGGCGGACGCCGCGTCAGCGCCCGGCCGAACCGGCGTCGGTCACGCCGACGTCGGTGCGATGGAAGTTCAGGAACGACCGGGATGCGGTGGGGCCGCGCTGACCCTGGTACCGGTTGCCGTACGGACCGGAGCCGTAGGGGTTCCCGGCGGGCGACGACAGCCGGAAGAAGCAGAGCTGCCCGATCTTCATCCCCGGCCACAGCTTGATCGGCAGGGTGGCGACGTTGGACAGCTCGAGGGTGACGTGACCCGTGAAGCCGGGGTCGATGAAGCCCGCGGTGGAGTGGGTGAGCAGGCCGAGCCGGCCGAGGGATGATTTCCCCTCCAGGCGCGCAGCCACGTCGTCCGGCAGGCTCACCTGCTCGTACGTGGACCCCAGCGCGAACTCGCCGGGGTGCAGGATGAAGGGCTCGTGCGGGGCGACCTCGATGAGGCGCGTGAGTTCGGGCTGATCCTCGGCGGGATCGATGAACGGGTACTTGTGGTTGTCGAACAACCGGAAGTAGCGGTCCAGGCGCACGTCCACGCTCGACGGCTGCACCATCGTGGCGTCGGAGGGGGCGAGCCCGATGCGTCCGGATTCGAGTTCACGGATGATGTCGCGGTCGGAGAGCAGCACGCGCCCAGCCTAGAGCCGCCGCCGGCCGCGCGTCGCCCGCCGGGACCCCGCGCGCGGCCGCGAGACTGCACGCCGCCGGCGAGACCCTGGCCTTATGTCGCGGTCTCGTCGGCAGGATGCTGCCTCGCGGTGTAAGGGTCGGGAGTGCGCTGTTATGCTGGCGAGGCGCCGAAAGGCCGCGGGGCTGTAGTTCAATGGCAGAACTTCTGCTTCCCAAGCAGATAGCGCGGGTTCGATTCCCGTCAGCCCCTCCATTGCCCGTTCTCCCGCGGGATGTGCCATCACGGCGCGAGCGGAGACGCGATCGACGGCCTCAGCGAGAACGCACGAGCCGGAAGGCCAAGAAGAGGATGGCGCCGGCGAGGACCACGGCGCCGGCGGGCGTCATGACCGCAACCCCGAACGAGGCCTCACCCGCGGTGGCGCCCACGTGGACGAAGAACCCGCCGGCGAGGAGTCCCACGCCGACGAAGTAGATCACGTAGCTGACGATCTGCGTACGGGTCGTGGCGCCGGTGCGCGCCATCGTCATCACGTACAGCATCCCGATCACGGTCAGCACTCCCGCGTGGCCGTGGCCCGCACGGAAGAACTGCTCGGCGTGGTCGCTCATGCCGGCGCTGATGAGCCGCAGCAGGGAGTACCCGCCGAACATCACGCCGAGAAGCGCGATCCAGTTGATGGCGAGGAGGACGTCGGTCACAGTGCGCTGGCGGGGGCGAGTTTCGGTCGCGGTCGTCACGGGTTTTCCTTCTTCACGGCGGTTCTCGGGCGGTCACGTCGTCGCTAAGTGAACAGTGATCACTTGCGAATGCGTCACGCTAGCACCAAAATGTGATCAGTGTCTACATCGCGCGGGTACCATCACGGCGACGCTCGCGAGAGCCTCCTCGCGGCCGCGGAGCGGGCGTGCGACGCGAGCGACATGCGATCGCTGAGCCTTCGCGAACTCGCCCGCGATATCGGCGTGAGCCCTGCCGCACCGTACAAGCACTTCGCGACGAAGGAAGCGCTGTTGCGAGAACTCGCCGAGCGATGGATGGCGCAGTTCGTCGACTCGCAAGTGGCCGCCCTCGATGACCCGGAGCGCACCGTCAGCGCGGCGGAAGCAGCCGGTCGCGCCTACGTGGGGTGGGCGGTCGCGCACCCCCGGCGGTTCGCGTGGATCTACGATCCCGACGTCGTCGGCGACCGGAGCCCGGAGTTCGCCCTCCAGATGGCGCGACACCGCGACGTGCTGAGACGAGTCGCCGCGGAAAGGGGCGCGGCAGCCGACGCGAACGCAGCGCCTGGGCTGGCCACGCGGATGTGGGCCACGGTGCATGGCCTCGCGGTGCTCTCGAACCTCGGCCTGGTGCCGGAGGCGGAGGCCGTCGACGCGATCCGGGTGAACCTGCGCCGGCAGCCCCCGTCGAGCGACTGACCTCAGCAACCCGGCCGACCTGAAGCGGAGCATCAGCGGTGCCGCGAGCTCGGTCGGGGCCGCCCCGAGTTCGCCGGTCGCCGGCGGAGTCCGTGGGCGGGTGGCCGGGCGTCATTGGCGGTGCGCGGCCACGGTGAATACCCTGAACGGATGGCCCGCCCCTACAAGTCCGCACAGCGGGAGCGGGCGGCCGCTGTCACGAGGCTCGTGGTGCTCGACGCCGCCGAGGCGCTCTTCACCTCGCGCGGCTTCGCGCGCACCACCGTCGCTGACATCGCGCGCGAGGCAGACGTGGCTGTGACGACCGTCTACGGCAGCGTCGGGAGCAAGGCCGAGATCGCGATCGCGCTCATCGAGCGCGGCACGAGCAACCCCCGCATCGCGGAGACCGTCGCGGCGGTCCGCGGCACGACGGCGGCCGACGAGGCGATCCGCACCCTCTCCGCCGGCGTGTGCACGACGATGCAGGAGCTCCTCCCGCTCATCGCGGTGATGTACAGCGCGGCTCCGACCGAGCCCGCCGTTGCGGACGCCGTCGCAGTGACCGAGCGGCAGTACCGCGACAACCTCGCGCCGGTCGCGGAGCATCTCCTCGCCAACGGTTGGCTGCGACCCGACGTGGGTCGAGAGGACGTCCTGGACATTCTGTGGTTCTACTTCGGGGTGACGGCCCTCCGCACCCTCGCCGACCTCGGCTGGCCGTGGGACCGCACGCAGGCGTGGCTGGCCCGCCAGGCCATCAGCGCACTCGTCACGCCCTGACGGCGCCGTCTGAGACACCGCCGCTCACCCGACCCGCCCGAGGTCCGGTGAGCTCGGCAACCACGTCCGAGGCCGACGGCATGGCCCGGATGTCGGCGGCGATCCGTTCGGCGGCGGCTCGGAACGACGCCTCATCGGCCACCGTGGTGAGCGCCGCGCCCGCGGCGGAGGGATCGTTCACCACGAGGGCCGCTCCGGACGACGCCGACCGTTCCGCATTGACGAACTGATCTGCCCCCTGCGGCAGGACGACCATCGGGATGCCTCTGCTCAGGGTCGCGAGCACGGTGCCGGCTCCACCGGAGTTCACGACCACGTCGACGCCGACGAGCAGTTCGGCGAGGGGGACGAAGGAGACATAGCGGACCCCGTCGACGAGGTCGGGGCGCGATGCGTCCGGGAGCAGCCCCGTCGTCGCCACGATCTCGAAGCGGGACCGGTCGATCGAGCCGACGATCGCATCGAGCGTGTGCGATCCGGCGAACACGGTGCCGAGGGTCACGAGCACCACGCGCTTGCCGTCCTTCGACCCGTCGGTCGGCACGTACCCGCTCTGGGCGGCGCGGCGATGCGGTTCGACGCGAAATGGGAGCCGATCGACGGGAGGAGTCCAGCCCTCCGGCTGCAGCGACAGCGGTGCCGGGTCGAGGTAATGCTCTGGCGCGGTCGGCGTGAGGCCTCGGTCGGCGTAGCGCGACGCAACGACCGCGCGCATCGGCGCCGCGAATTCGTCGGGCACGGCCGGCCCGAAGGCGAGCACGTTCCATGGCACCGCCAGCTCAGCAGCCACGAGCGGGCCGACGAAGTCCGTCGCCTCCGCGATGATCAGGTCTGGTCGCCACGCACGGGCCACTTCGATGGCCCGGTCGACGGTCAGGTCCACGCGCGCCCCCGCGAAGAACTCCGCGACGCTCTCCGGGCGGGGGTCTGCCGCGGGATCCTGCCCCCCGAGCCGGCGGGCCACCTCGGCGAAGATGGCGTCGGGCATCGGACCGGCACCGAGCACGGGCGCCTCGGGAAGGTCGAGCGCCATCGCCTCCGTCATGCCTGCGCTCGTGAGCAGGCGCAGTTCGTGGCCGGCGGCGTGGGCTGCCCGGGCGATCGCTGCGAGGGGAAGGAGATGACCGAAGGCGGGGACGCCGCTCAGGAGAATGCGCATACATTCATGCTAATGCGAATAGTGCGATTGGGCTCCGGCCGTCGACCTCGGCGGGATGCGCACCCCGCACTCCCGGGTGGGCCCCGCCCGCCGAAAGCTCCGCGCCCCTGGAGCGGCAGTGAGGCCCACCCGGCATCGACGGCGTCCCTAACCGCCGCCGACGCGGAGGATCAGGAGTCGATTGCTTCGAGGATCCGCTCGTCACCCTTGCTCAGGGCCTTCACCACGGCACTGAAGTCACCCTTGTCCACGGCCTTCGAGACCTTCTTCGCCGCTCGATCGAACGCGCGATCGACGCGGTCGAGGTACCGGTCGTCGATGACGGCAACGACAGCGGATGATCCCGCCGGCAGCCACTCCTCGACGTCGACGCCGATCGACTTCTCCTCGTGACGCTTGACGATCTCGCCCACGCCGGCACCGACACCGGCACCGATCACGCTCGACAGCAGAAGCGGCGGGGCGAAGAGTCCGACGACGACACCGACGGCGAGGCCTGCGGCGGTCCCGTACGCGAGTTGCCTGCCGCCGTGTTCCTTGACCGTGACCTCTCCGCCGGAATCCCGGGTGAGCACCGCCGCGGCAACGACCTTCACGTCCTCCACGGACTTGAGTACATCGAAATCGGTCTGCGCGGAATCCTGGTCGTCGTACGTGGCGATGAGTAATGAGTAGTTTCGGTCAGCCATCGTGTTCCTTTCGTTGCTCTCACTCTCCGCGTCACCGAGCGGAGCAGCTAGAGCAGGAGGTCCCGCTTCCCCGCGAGGGGGAGGCGGTCACACCGCAGCGGATCAGGCGCGTTCCCGCGTCGCGCCGTAAACCGCGGCCTGGGTGCGACGTTCGAACCCGAGCTTCGAGAGGAGCCCGGAGACGTAGTTCTTGACGGTCTTCTCGGCGAGGAACAGCGACTCGCCGATCTGCTTGTTGGTCATGCCATCGGAGATCAGCCCCAGCACCTGGTGCTCGCGCAGCGTCAGGCTCGGTCCGGTGGCGAGGAGCCCGAGCCGTCCACCCGCGGGAGCAACGGAGGCCCGCCGTGCGGGCGGCGGGAGGAGGTCCTCCCCACGGGAGACCCTGCCGACCGAATCGAGGAACGTCTCTCCGGGCACCCGCTTGAGGATGTAGCCCGAGGCGCCGGCAGCCATCCCGGCGGCGACCGTTTCGGCCCGCTCGTCGGACGTGAAGATGAGACACCGGGTGTCCGGGCGCGCACGGCGGATGGCCCCGCACAGGTCAGTCCCGCTGCCGTCTCGGAGACGTGCTTCCATGATCACGACGTCGGGATGGGCGGGAGCCACCAGGCGCGCGGCCTCGGCGGCGGAGGTCGACTGTCCCACCACCACGAAACCCGCGCGCGATGCGATCAGTCTCGTGATCCCGAGCAGGAAGATCTCGTTGTCGTCCACGACGAACACCCGCACCCCGCGACCCTCGGAGTCACCACGGACGGCGCGGCTTGCGGCGGCATCCTCCGGAGTGGTCGATGGCACCCGCTCGTCACGCGCGCGCATCGGCCACAACACCGGCTCCGCCCAGTGCTGGCGCATCACGACGACCCCGCCGCGGATTTCTCCGCGGCCACCGCCGCAGCGATGAGTGCGGTCATGTCGATCGGCTGGGTCGCCGGAAGGTAGAGATCGGCGGGGCCGACGGTGCGAAGCCGGGGCTCTGAGGCGGGGTATCCCGAAAACTCGTTCATGTCATTCTCATCTCCTCGGCGCGGTATGCGCCGATGTCACCGTGCCCACGACCGCGCATGGCCGGGCGACGATGCCCGCGCTCACATGGACGAGGCGCCGGGGAGCGGCACTGACCGCTCCCCGGCGCTCGCTCAGACGGAACGGGGTCTCGGCTCCCCTCGCGGGGGCGGATGCGTTCCGATTCGGGGCCATGGTCGTCTCTCACAGGGGGAAGTGGATGCCTCGGACCGAGGCTGCGCTGCCGCGCACGACTACGTTCGCTCAGCAGCCGCGGTGCGGTAAGAGCCATTGGTCCCACCGGCGTGACACAGGTGACATAAATGAGGGAAACCGTGATGAGAAGGGCCGGCATCGCGTATGGGCCGCCCGCGGACGAGCAACGCGGCGGTGCCACCGCACACAGCGACGCGCGGTGCCGGAGAGGCCTGAGAAGGCTCCCGGCACCGCGCGTCGCGGCGTGCTTCTTTCAGGCGCCGCGGACGGGGGCCTCCGAGGCGGGAGCGACGACACGGCGGCGCAGAGCGTCGTCCTCGCTCGTGATGTCGCGCCCGGCTGTCTCGGGCAGCCACTTCCACAGGAACGGCAGCGCCAGCACCGCCAGCAGCACCATGTACCAGGCCGGCGAGACCGGGTCGCCGGTGGTGCCCGCGAGCCACGTCCCGATGTACGCGGCAGGACCGGCGATGAACGCCAGCGCGATGTTGAATCCGATGGCGCTCGCGCTGGACCGGTTGGAGGCCGGGAACAGCTCCACGAGCATGACGACGGTCGTCACGCTCACGAGCGACTGGGTGAGCGTTAGGAGGATCATCCCGGCGACCACGGCCACGCCCTGCCCGCTGGACATCATCCAGAACACCGGGATCGGCAGCACGATGTAGCCGATGGTTCCGATGAGGTTGAGCCGGCGACGGCCGAAACGGTCGCTGAGCGCACCGGCGAGCGGGCACAGGATCATGTAGACCGTGAGCCCGATGGCGCTGAATGCCAGCGCCGGGCCGCGCTCGAGGCCGACGGTGGTGGTGAGGTAGTTCACGACGTACGTCGCGAGGTAATAGAAGCCGGTGCCCTGCACCGCCGCGATGGCGAGCGTCAGCAGGATCGGGCGAAGGTTCTCACGGAGGCTGCGCACGAGAGGCGACTTCTGCACCTCGCCGCGCGACTCGACGTTCTGGTAGACGGGGGTCTCCCCCAGGCGCAGGCGGATGTACAGCCCGACGAGCGTGAGGGGCGCGGCCAGGAGGAACGGCACACGCCAGCCCCAGGAGAGCAGGTCGGTCTCGGAGAGCACGTTGTTCAGGAACAGCGCGAACAGGCTGCCGACGATCGTGGCCAGGGCCGCAGTGGCGGAGATGACACTCCCGAACTTGCCGCGGTGCGGGGTCGGGGTCGACTCGATGAGGTACGCCGCCGATCCGGTCCACTCCCCACCGGCCGAGAGACCCTGGACGCACCGGCACAGCACCAGCAGGAGGGGCGCGAGCACGCCGACGGCGCTGTAGACGGGGAGAAGCCCGATGACCGTGGTGGCGATGCCCATCGCGACGATCGAGATCACCAGCGCCGTCCGGCGCCCGTACCGATCTCCGATCGGCCCCAGGATGAAGCCCCCGAGGGGTCGCATGAAGAACCCCACGGCGAAGACGGCGAGCGACGACAGGATCGCGACGAAGGGATCGGTGTCGGCCGGGAAGAAGAGCTGGCCGATGATCACGGCGAAGAAGCCGTAGACGGCGAAATCGAACCACTCCATGAAGTTGCCGACGGCAACGGCTACGGCCACGCGAGCCTTACTGGGTGGGGACGAGAGAGCGGACACCGGTACCTCCTTGTACGAGCGGAACATCGAAACCACGGCGCCAGCCATCCTGGCTTACCGTCAGACAATCGGTCAAACCGAGCCCATGGGTCACCGGGACCGACGCTGGTCAGCCCAGTGGCTCGGTGAGCGGGTCGTCGTCCGGCCCTGAGCCGGTGGCACCGCGTCCGGCCCGGCTTGCGGCGCGTACGGCGCCGATACTCGCGACGATCACCAGGGCGATCCCCGCGATCTCCAGGAGCGAGAGATGCTGGCCGAGCAGCAGGAATCCGGCGAGGGATGCGGTGGCCGGTCCCAGGCTCATCAGGATGGCGAAGGCGGCCGCCGGCAGTCGGCGCAGGGCCATGAGTTCCAGGGCGTACGGGATGGCCGAGGAGAGCACCGCCACCGCGGCCGCGACGGCCAGGAGGTCCCACCGCAGGAGCGCGAGCCCCGCGTCGGCGATGCCGAGGGGAAGCGACAGGACCGCGGCGACGAGCATCGCCAGAGCAAGTCCGTCCAGCCGGGGGAACTCCCTACCGACCCGAGCGGACGCGAGGATGTAGCAGGCCCATGCCGCCGCCGCGCCGAGCGCGAACAGGACACCGAGA
Source organism: Microbacterium sp. Z6_144 (assembly GCF_057197625.1). Lineage (NCBI taxonomy): Bacteria > Bacillati > Actinomycetota > Actinomycetes > Micrococcales > Microbacteriaceae > Microbacterium > Microbacterium sp. Z6_144. The sequence continues at coordinate 31,807 of NZ_JBXVPT010000001.1, read as the reverse complement.
AGGTCGAGGCGGTCCCATCCGCCGCCGCCCAGAGCGGCGACCCCCACGAGGGCGAGCCCCGCCCAGATGAGCGCAGACGCCCGGCGACTGGCGATGATCGACAGCGTCAGCGGCCCGAGCACCTCGATGGTGACGGTCACGCCGAGCGGCAATCGCTCGAGCGCGAGGTAGAACAGTCCGTTCATGCACAGCAGCACGAGGCCGAAGAGCACCACCGACGTCCACCCGCGACGCGAGCGTCCGCGGAGCCGCGGCCGCGCGATCGCCAGGAGGAGGAGCGCGGAGAAGACCAGGCGGAGCATGACCATGCCGAGCGGGCCGAGCTCGGGGAACAGCATCACCGCCAGGGATGCGCCCACCTCCTGGCACGCCAGGCCGACGATGACGAACAGCACCGCGGTGCTGGGCCCGAGGCGGCCGGCCCCGGCGACCGAGGTCACTGCGCAGGCGCCTGGCAGATCGCGTTCGCGAGGATCGCGTCGTGCTGCTGCTGCGCGGTCCAGGGCAGCCCTGCCTCGGGGATGCTCTCCCCCTCCGCGCCCGGCGCATGTGAGGCGATCGCGGCCAGCTCCCACGCGAGCCACGCGCCGATGGCGGAATTGGCGCCGGAGTTGTTCAGGACCACCGCGATGGTCAGCCCCGAACGCGGATCGGCGAACGCGGCGGTGATGTACCCCGGAATCGACCCGTACTGGCCCACGAGATCGCCCGCCTGATAGGCGCCGCCGGCGGCTGTGAACCACGTCGGCTGGTCGGGGGCGACCGGCAGGCGGTTCTCGAAGCGATCGGACGCGTCGGGGGTCAGCGCGCCGGTTGCCAGGGCCTGCGCGTAGCGGCCCAGGTCGGTGATGTCGGTCACCGCTCCGGAGTCGGCCCCGCCGACGCTCGACGACATCGTGGTGACGTCGCGCGGCTCCGCGCAGTTCCATGCTCCCGCTGCATCCGCGGTCGACCAGTGCCCTCGCAGAACCGGCCCGTCGGACGGGGGTGCCGCGGCGGCGGTGGGCAGCTCGGTCGCGTCGAGACCGAGCGGTGCGGCGACCCGGTCGGCCAGCAGCGAGCGCATGCTCTGTCCCGTCGCCCGCTCGAGGGCTGCGCCCAGCAGGAGGTAGCCGGAGTCGGAGTCGCGGTAGGCGGTGCCCGGCTCGAGCCGGCCCTGACCGAGGCCGTAGCCGGCGAGCTCCCGCGGGTCCCACTGCCGCTCGATGTTCGAGAAGATGAGCGACTGCAGCTGAGGCGAGTGCGAGCCGATGCCGGCGGTGCCGTCGCAGAGCTGGCGGAGGGTGACATTGTCGAGATCCGGGAACCCGTTGACGTACTCGATGACGCTGTCGGTCAACTCGACAGTGCCCTCAGCAGCGACCTGGAAGAGGACGTCGCAGGTCATGGCGCGAGTGACGTCGGCGGCGCGGAAGCCCATGTCGGCATTGACGGTGTCGTCGCCGCCCGGGGTCTGCGTGCCGAGGCCCGCGACCCAGCTGCCGCTCCAGGGTGCCCAGACACCCACGATCGCGCCGGATGACCCGGTGGCACCCATCGCGCTGGTCACCGCCGCCTCCAGCTGCTGCGCCGTCTCGTCAGGAAGCGCGGCCTCCGACGGGGGCGGCAGCTCGATCTCGACCGGGTCGGGGGCGGAGCATCCGGTGAGCACGGCCACGAGGGCGGCGATGCCGGCAGCCGCAGCGGCGACGCTGCGAGCGCGATGTGACCGCATCCTCACCCCCGGGGAGAAACTGGAACCGGCGCCTGAAGACGCGCACCATGAATTCAAACACACCCATCCGTGGGGCCCCCCGGGATTCCGCCCCTGGCCGGTCACGTCTACATCACGACTGTCCCTAATCTGGTCGCATGCCCCACACCTTCCCCGACGATGCCCTCGCGGGCGTGCTCGGCCACATGAACACCGATCATCCCGCCGACAACCTCCTCATCGCCCGCGCGTTCGGGGGGACGCACATCGCCGAGGCCGAGATGACGGGGTTCGACGGCGACGGCGGCGAGTGGTCGGTGGTGACGGCCGACGGCACCGCGGCGGCTCTGCGCGTGCCCTGGCCCGGCGGACCCATCACCGAGCGCCGCGCGGTGCGGCGGGAGGTCGTCGCCCTCTACGACGAGGCGTGCCGGCGGCTGGGTGTCGAGCCCCGCCCGCACGACTGACGGCCGGCACCGGCCTCAGCAAACTCGTAGTTAGGCTCGCCTAACCCTCCCCTATGATGACGCGTATGAGCGACGTCCTTCCGTTTTCGAGCGCGCTGCGCGAGCGCTCGAGCGCCGCGCACTCCTCGAGCGAGCACTCCGGGTTCATGTCCGACCTGATGACGGGGGAAGGCACCCGCGAGGACTACATCGCCCTCGTCGCCCAGCACTGGTTCATCTACGCCGCGCTCGAAGCGGCCGCCGACCGCATGCGCGACGACCCCGTCGCGGCCGCGTTCATCTCCGAGAGGCTCACCCGGCTGCCCGCCCTCGAGGCCGACCTAGAGTTCCTCCTCGGTGCGGACTGGCGGGAGAGGATCCAGCCGCTGCCCACCACCCGGCGCTATGTGGACCGCATCCGCACCGTCGGCACGGCGTGGGCCGGCGGATTCGTGGCTCATCACTACACGCGCTACCTCGGCGACCTCTCCGGCGGCCAGTTCATCGGACGTCTCATGCAGCGGCGCTTCGGCTTCGAGACGAACGGGATCGGCTTCTACGTCTTCGCCGACATCGCCGACCCGAAGGCGTTCAAGGACCTGTACCGGGAGCAGCTGGATGCCGCGCCGTGGGATGCGGCGGAGCAGGGACGCGTCATCGACGAGGTGCTCGTGGCCTATCGCTTCAACACCGAGCTCTTCCACGACCTCGCCCGCGCCAAGGCCGCCGCACCCTGACCCCTGCGCCCTCGCGCCCCTGGGCCCCTGCGCCCTGCGCCCTGCGCCCTGCGCCCCCTGCGCCGAGCGCCCTGCGCCAAGCGAGAAACAACGTTCCGGACGAGAAACGACGCGGCGCGTTGATTCTCGTCCCGCTTGTCGTTTCTCGGCGCGGGACGAGGGGACGGAGGGGACGGAGGGGACGGAGGGACGGGACGGGACGGGACGGGCTAGGCGCGGGCGCGCAGGGCCGTGCTCATGAAGCGCTGCACGTCGGGGTCGACGCGGATGTCGCTGGGGCGGAGAGGGCGCGAGAGGTAGAGGCCGTCCAGGGAGGTCAGGCGGCTGAGGGCGACATAGGTCTGCCCGGGGGCGAACGCACCCGAACCCAGGTCGATCACGGCGCGGTCGTAGGTCTTGCCCTGGGATTTGTGGATGGTGACGGCCCACGCCAGTCGCAGCGGGAACTGTGTGAACTCCGCGACGACGTCACGGGAGAGGGTGCGCTTGCCGGGGTCGTAGGAGTAGCGGAACCTCTCCCACACGGCCGGCTCCACATCGTGCTCGGTGCCGTCGACCTCGACGCGCACCGTGCCGCCGGCGATGCGCGTGACGGTTCCGATCGTGCCGTTGACCCAGCGCGGCGGCTCGCCGTACGAGGAGACGTCGTTGCGCAGGAACATCACCTGCGCACCGACCTTGAGCTTCAGCTCCTGCTCGGCCGGATAGTTGGCCTCTCCCCGGCCGAAGTCGCCGCTGATCTCGGCGTTGGCCGTCTGCATCCGCCCGACCAGCTCGTCCAGGTGACGCCGGTTGATGGTGTTCACGATGTCGTTGCGCGTGGCGAGAGTGATGATGGGATGCTCGCCGTCAGCGGGATTCGGCGGGGTCCGCGCCCCCGCACCGTTGAGCACGCCCGCCATGTCGGCCGTCACGCGGCCGTAGCGCACCGCGTTCAGCAACGCCTTGAACGCCGGATCGGATTGGCGGTGGATCTCGACGAGCTCCCGCACGTGCAGGTCGGCCCCATGCCGGCCCAGCTCGAGGATGCCGTCGCTCGCGCTGTCGCCGGCCCACACCTTCGCGTCGAAGAACCAGAACGAGCGGTAGTGGTCGCGGATGTAGCGCATTTCGTCGCCGCGGGGCGGGACGGGGGCGAGCTGGTACGGATCGCCGAACATCACCAGCTGCACTCCCCCGAAGGGCTCCGCGCGGCGGCCCCGGGCCTGCCGCAGCGAACGGTCGATGCCGTCCATCAGATCGGCGTTGACCATGGAGATCTCGTCGATCACGAGCGTGTCGATCGCGTTCAGGAGCTTGCGCGTCGCATCGGACTGCTCGATCTCCCCCGTTGCGATGAGCCCGATCGGCAACCGGAACAGGGAGTGGATCGTCTGACCCTCGACGTTCAGCGCCGCCACACCGGTGGGAGCGCAGACCGCGATCTGCTTGCTCGTGTTCCAGGCCAGGTGCTGCAGCAGGGTCGACTTGCCCGTCCCGGCGCGCCCGGTGACGAACACGTGCTCACGCGTGTCTTCGATGAGCCGGAACAGCGCCTCCTGCTCGGTCGAGAGCCCCGGAGATGCGGAGGGGGGCGGCGTGCTCACCGCATCATGCTAGTTCGGCGCGACCGCGTGTGACGCTCACGCGCGTCACGCGGCAGCGGCCGTCCGGCGCCGGCGTGCGGTTCGGGCGCGGTCGTCGGGGGTGCTGACGGTCAGCTCCGACACGTGGATGCGGAAGCGCGGACACGTGCCGACATCGCGCGCGCGACAGTGCAGGGCGTGCTCGGCCATCTCGCGGGCTCGCTCGATTTCCGCGGCGCGCCGCTCCAGGTCGGCCAGATGCTCGCGCAGGATGCGGTTGCGATCGGCCGGCGCGGTCTCGAACAGGGTCGAGATCTGTTCGAGACTCATCCCCGACGCCTTGCTGCACAGGATGACCGCGATGCGGACGTGGTCGCTGTCGGAGTACCGCCGCCTTCCGGCGGGATCGCGTTCGGGATGCAGAAGCCCCACCTCCTCCCAGTGCCGGAGGACATGGGTGTCCAGACCGAACCGTGCCGCGATATCGCCGATCGCCTCGCCGCTTGACTTCATCCCAACATGAGGTCACAGGATCGTCGAGTTCGCAACAACTACGAGGAGTGGCATGTACGACACAGTGATTCTGGGTGGCGGCCCCGCCGGCCTCCAGGCGGCTTTGACGCTCGGGCGGGTGCACCGCACCGTGGTGCTGTTCGATTCCGGCGTCTACCGCAACGACCCCACCGCGCACGCCCACAACGTGCTCACGCTCGACGGGGAGTCTCCGGCGGAGATGCGCCGGCGCGGCCGCGCGGAACTCGGCGCCTACGACACCGTGGAGGTGCGCGATGAGGCGGTCGAATCCCTCGCACGCAGCGAGGGCGGGTTCTCGGTGACCACCGCCGGGGGCGCGGTGATCCGCGCGCGGACGGTCATCCTGGCCACCGGCCTCATCGACGCCCTGCCCGACATCCCGGGGCTGGCAGAGCACTGGGGAGAACTCGTCGCGCACTGCCCGTTCTGTCACGGACACGAGTTCGGCGGGCGTCCCGTCGCCGTGGTGGACGAGAACCCGCATGCCGCCATCCAGGCCGCCAAGCTCCGCCCGATCGCGTCGGAGGTGCACGTCATCGCGCCGGCGGAGCTCGAGCGGGTGACGCCAGCCGCCGGCGGGCTACAGCTGCACCTGGCGGACCGGTCGACACTCGAGGTGGGCGGGGTCTTCGTCCTGCCCCGCTCCTCCCAGAGGGCACCGTTCGCCGAGCAGCTCGGGCTCACCCGGAACCCGCTCGGCCTGGTCGCCGTCGACGGCGTCGGACAGTCCAGCGCCGACGGCGTGTACGCCGTCGGCGACATGGCGCAGAGCGAGGCCTGGCCCGCGCCGCTGTCGTCGATCGTGCTGGCGCTCTCCACCGGCCAGCTGGCGGCGTTCGCCATCGTGCAGCGCTTCGCGACGGCCGACATGGGTCGCGACCGACCGTGACGGCGTCCACCGCTTTCGGAGGACCGGTTTCCTAGACTGAGACCGTGGAGACGGCCTCGATATCGGACGCTCCGCGGCCGACGACGGTCGCGACGCCCCCTGGCGCGCCCGCCGGTCGGGCACGCCGCCGGCTGGCCGGTGAGCTCACCGCTCTCGCCGTGGTCGGCGTTCTGCTGTTCAGCGCCCTCGGCGCCGGCGGGGCGGCCCTGTACCGCGAGGTGTACAGCCCCACCGCCTTCGTGCTGCGCTACCTCGACCTGCTGTCGGAGGGGCGCGCCGCCGACGCCCGAGAGGTGCCCGGCGTCGCGCTGGACGGTCAGCAGCTGGAAGCGGCCGGACTCACCCCCGCCGCATCCGATGTGCTGCTGCGCCGCGACGCCCTGGCCGCGCTCACCGATGTGGAGGTCGTGGGCGAGAAGCACGACGGCGATCGCACGCAGATCACCGTCTCCTACCAAGCGGGTGGGGTTCCGGGGAGAACCACCTTCTCCGTGGCACAGGACGGCTGGGCGGGCATTGCGCCGGCCTGGCGCTTCGATACCAGCCCGCTCGCGGTCATGAGCCTCACCGTGCGGGGGTCGATGCGCTTCGACGTGAACGGCTTCGAGATCGACAAGCGTCAGGTCTCCCCGGATGGCGCGGAGGCCGACCCGCTCGCGGCCCTGCCGCTGCTAATCTTCTCGCCGGGACTGTACTCGGTGTCCGTCGACACCGCGATCTCGGCGACCCCCGGGGTCGCGGTGCTCGCCGACGCGCCGCAGACGGGCATCCCCCTAGACATCCAGGCGGACGCGACCGAGGAATTCGTCTCCGTCGTGCAGCAGCGGATGGACGAGTTCCTCTCCGCCTGCGCGGCGCAGGCGGTGCTGCAGCCGACCGGGTGCCCCTTCGGCTTCCAGGTGCGCAACCGCATCGTCGACGCCCCGACCTGGTCGATCGTGCAGCAGCCCGAGGTGAGCGTCGAGCCCGATGGCGCGGGATGGCGGATCGTGGCGACCGAGGCGGTCGCGCACATCGATGTCGACATCCGCTCGCTCTTCGACGGCTCGGTGCGCACGGTGCAGGAGGACGTGCCGTTCGTCGTCTCCGGCTCGATCACCGTGCTCCCCGACGGCACGGCATCCATCCAGGTCGAGGGCCACAACGCCCCGTAGCCGCCCGCCCCCGTGCGGCATGTCTCACTTTCGGCAACGTGCGGGATGCCTCACTTTCTCCCCGGGCAGGAATGTCTCACTTCCTGCAGCAGTGCGGGACGCTTCACTTTCTGCCGGTCCGGCATGTCTCACTTCCTGCAACAGTGAGGCGCTGAAGTTGCCGAACGTGAGACATGCAGCGGGGAATGTGAGACACGGAGGATGAGGGACGGCGCGGGTCAGCGCAGGGCGCGGGTCGGGCGGGACGGCGGGGGGTCAGCGCGCGGCGCGGTCGGCATGTCTCACTTTCTGCCCGGTCCGGGATGCCTCACTTTCTGCCCGGTCCGGCATGTCTCACTTTCGGCAACAGTGAGGCGCTGAAGTTGCCGAACGTGAGACATGCAGCGCGGAATGTGAGACACGGAGGATGAGGGACGGCGCGGGTCAGCGCGGAATGTGAGACACGGAGGATGAGGGACGGGGCGGGTCAGCGCGCAGCGCGGGCGTCCCGCTCGGCGAGAGCCGCGAGCTGGGCGTTGTACTCCTCCAGCTCGGCATCCCCCGTGCGGTCGGCGTGCCGGTCGCGGCGGCGCTGGGCGCGGTCATCCGAGCGGCTCCACTGGATCGCCACGGTGATCGCCAGGATGAGGGTCGGCAGTTCGCCGATCGACCACGCCACGCCACCGCCGATGTACTGATCCTCGAGAGGGTCAGGCCCCCACGTGCGCCCCATCGAGCCGAACCAGTCGGCCACCATGAGACCCGACTGCATCATGATCGCGATGCCGAAGAAGGCGTGCATCGCCATGACCCCGATGAGCAGCGACAGCCGGAGGGCGTAGGGCAACCGGTACGGAACCGGGTCGATGCCGATGAGGGACAGCACGAAGAGGTATCCCGTGAGCAGGAAGTGGGCGACCATCCACTCGTGCCCGAGGTGGTCGTACAGCGACCAGCGGAAGAGGTCGCTGTAGTAGAACAGCCAGAGCGATCCGATGAAGACCCCCGCGGCGATGTACGGATTGGTCAGCACCCGCGCGACGGGGCTGTGGACCGCCCAGAGGATCCACTCGCGACCGCCCCGGCTGCCGTCGTCCCGGCGTCGGATGGCGCGGGCGGCGAGCGTCACGGGCGCCCCGGGCACCAGGAGAAGCGGGATGGCCATGGTGAGCAGCATGTGCCCGACCATGTGGATGCTGAACAGGTAGTCCTGATACGCGTTGATCGGGCCGCACGTGACCCACAGCAGCAGCAGCATGCCGGCAACCCAGAACACCGTGCGGTAGATCGGCCACGCGTCGCCGCGGCGGTGCAGACGCCACGCCCCGGCCAGGTAGAAGAACAGCCCGAACGCCACGACGAACAGCCACAGGAGGTCGACGTCCCACGTCGTCAGCCAGCGCTCGAAGCTCAACTCGGGCGGAAGCGGAGCGCCGGTGAGGATCTCGGCCGGGCTGTCGAGGGTCGGAGCGTTCACCGACGCCGGGGGCGGTGTGCGGGCGAGGGCGGCCGCGACACCGCTGGCGACCCCCATGAACGCCAGCTCGAGGAGCACGAGCCCCCAGAACCGGCGGGAGGCGATTTCTTCGCCGGCCCGGGCGATGAGGCGGCGGCGGTACCAGGCACCGAGCGCGCCCATCGCCAGAAGAGCGATGACCTTCACCAGGACGAGCACCCCGTACGGCGAGGCGAGGGCGTCCCATCCGCCGATCCCGACGGACGCGCGCACCGTTCCCGACACCGCTACCACCACGAACGCGACCAGAGCGATGCTCGAGTACCGCAGCAGCACGGTGGCCAGCGTCGCCCGGTCCAGGACCGGACGGATGAGCACCAGCAGGATCAATCCGCCCAGCCACACCGCGGCGGCGAGGATGTGCAGGACCAGCGCCACCACGGCCGAGTCGTGGTTGGCCTCCTCGCCGGAATGCCCCTGGGTGCCCATCGGCACCAGGGCGACGAGGGCGAGGACGGCCACGAAGAAGGTCGCGGTCCAGGACCGGACGGCGAAGGTGAGCACCGTGAGCACGGCGCCCGCGACGGTGGTGAGCAGCCAGGTGCGCCCGAGTTCCACCTCGACGAGAAACCGGCCCAGCTGCTGGCCGAACAGCGCGTCCGCGCTCGGGGTCGCGTTCATGGTGTTCACGAACGTGAAGAAGCCCGTCACCGCCGAGGCCACCGTGAACAACGCTGCGCTGGCGGATGCGGCGTCGAGGGCGGCATCGAACGCGCGGTCACCCGCGCGCAGCGCGTAGAGGGCGAGAACGAGCGAACCCACCATCACCGCGGCGGTGAGGTTCACCGCCAGGGTGGCGACCGGGAGACCCCAGCGGACCACGGGGCCGGGGTCGCCGAGGACGAGCGGCGCCGCACCCCCGCCGAAGGCGAGACCCCACACGAGGAACGCGAGCGCCGCGGCGACGAGGACCGCCGGGCCCACCAGTCGCAGCACCCGAGCCGTGTCTCCCCGGCTCGGCACTCCGCGCACTCCGCGCGACGCGTCAGCGGCGGGTGGAGTGGGCGTGGGTGGGCCCACGCGCCCGGAGGCTCCGCGCGACGCGTCAGCGGCGGGTGGAGTGGGCGTGGGGATCATCGTCCCAGCCTACGTGCGAGACCTGGGGAGAAGACGGAGGGGGGATGCCGAAGCATCCCCCCTCCGTGTGACGTCGTCGTCTTACTTGACGGCTGCCTTCAGCTTCGAGCCGGCGGTGACCTTGACGCGCTTGCCTGCGGGGATCGCGATCTCCTCGCCCGTCTGCGGGTTGCGGCCCGTACGCGCGGACGTCTCAACCTGCTCGAACGCGATCCAACCGGGGATCGAGACCTTGCTGCCCTTGGCAACTGCCTCGGACACGGTGGAGAAGAGGGAGTCGAGCACGCCCGACACGGCGGACTGGCTCTGACCCGTCGCGCTCGCGATGCTCGCGACGAGTTCGGTCTTGGTGATGGACTTGTCAGCCATTCGGTGGTCCTCCCGGGCGGCCGAGCGGCCGCCTGCGTTACATCGGACGGGGGCCTTTGCCCCCGGTGGTCGAATCGACCGCCTCGAATGTACCAACAGACCCGCGGAATTCCGCGGATTCTGGCCCTTTCGGCACGGATCGGTGGGCGTGTCGCGCCCGATTGTGACGGATGTGACCGCTGTGGCGTCCGCCGACCCGGCCGTCACGGCGATGGAACTCCGGTGTCGGTTGCAGGCGCCGATCGTCGAATCAGCGGAGAACGGCGTGGATCAGGAACGGGCCGCGCGTGCCGGCGGCCTCTCCCAGTGCGGCGCGGAATTCCTCCGCCGTCTCGGCACGTCGCCCGGGCACGCCGAATCCCCGGGCGAGGGAGACGAAGTCCAGGGCGGGACGACCGAGCGTGATCAAACTCTCGCTCGCGGCCCCCTCGGCGGCCCCCACGCGGGTCAGCTCATCGCGCAAGATCGCGTACGCGGCGTTGTCGAGAATCACCGTGGTGATGTTCAGCGCCTCTCGAGCCTGCGTCCACAACCCCGAGATCGTGTACATGGCGCTGCCGTCCGCCTGCAGATTGAACACCGGACGATCCGGGCGCGCGATGGCCGCGCCGATCGCGACGGGGATGCCCTGCCCGATGGCGAGCCCCTTCAGGCCGAGGGAGTCGTGGGGCTCCGCGCCGTCCAACGCCTCCGCCAACCCGTTCATCCCGGAGGTGATGGACTCATCCGAGATGATGGCCTCGGCCGGCAGCTCCGCGGCGAACACCCGCCCCCAGTTCGACGTCGTCAACGCGCCGCTGACCGGGTGCGGCGCGCTGCGGGCGGTCGCCGTGGGCGTCACCCCGGGTGCGACCTCGCCGGCGAGCTCATGGAGAAAAGCGCCGGCGGCGCCGGCGGGCACGCGAAGCACCTCGGCCTCCGCGGGCAGGATGCGGCTGGATCTCCCCGGATAGGCGAAGCTACTGGTGGGTTCTGCAGCTCCCAGCAGCACCACCACCTCCACGTCTTCGAACTGTCGGGTCGCCTCCTCGGCACGGTAGGCGACATCGGTGACGCGGGGCAGGCCCGCACCGCGGCGACGATGCGCGGAGAAGACCTCCGCATGCACGCGGGTGCCGGTGACCTGCCGGATCCGGTCGGCAGCACGAAGATCGTCGTCGGCCGCTGCGGTGGGCCCCAGGAGGAGCGCGACCTTCTTCCCGGCGCGCAGTCGTCGTACGACCAGGCCCACCCCGCCGTCCGCCGGCAACGGATCGGTCGAGTCCGGCACGGGCTCTCGGTCGGGGACGAGCCGCGCGCCGGTGACCGCGGTCCACGCGATGTCTGCCGGCACGACGAGCGTGGATACGGCACCCCCCGTGCCCGTCGACCCCGGCGGGGGCGCATCGATCCCGCCGTGGAGGGCGGTGGCGGCGGTGACGGCATCGGCGACATCAGCCCCGGCGCTTTCCGGGCTGCCGACGACGCGCACCCACCCGGAGACGGAGGCGGCCAAGCCGACGATGTCGCTCTCCAGCGGGGAGTCGAGGCCGAGGTGGCCGGACGCGTGCTCCCCCACGATGTTGACCACCGGGGCGCCGGAGCGTCGAGCGTTGTGCAGATTGGCCCACGCATTCCCCAGGCCCGGCCCGAGGTGGAGGAGCGTGGCGGCGGGGCGACCCGCCATCCGGGCGAAACCGTCGGCCGCGCCCGAGGCGACACCCTCGAAGAGGCAAAGCACCGCGCGCATCCCGGGGTGAAGATCCAGGGCAGCAACGAAGTGCATCTCGGAGGTGCCCGGGTTGGCGAAGCACACGTCGACCCCGGCGCCCAGCAGCGCCCTGACGATCGCTTCCCCGCCGGTTCCTCCCGGCACCGCGTCGCCGCGTTCGCCGCCCTGTTCGCGTGAGATGGCATCGGTCACGTTCGATGGTTCCCCTCGAGAGCTGACAGCGGAGGGCAGAACTCTACGTGAAGAGATCGCGTGCGGGATGCAGAAAGGGCGGGGGTTCCGGAGAACCCCCGCCCTTTCGCGGATGCTGTGCGGCCGCGTGTCGCGGAGTTACCAGCTCGACTTGGTCACGCCGGGCAGCTCGCCACGGTGCGCCATGTCGCGGAAACGCACACGCGAGATGCCGAACTTCGACAGGTTGCCGCGGGGGCGACCGTCGATGGCGTCGCGGCTGCGGACGCGCACCGGCGAGGCGTTGCGGGGCAGCTTCTGCAGACCCACGCGGGCGGCCTCGCGCTGCTCGTCGGTCGAGGTCGGGTCGACCAGGGCCTTCTTCAGTTCGGCGCGCTTCGCGGCGTAGCGCTCCACGACGACCTTGCGCTGCTCGTTGCGCGCGATCTTGCTCTTCTTGGCCATGAGATCAGCGCTCCTCTCGGAAGTCGACGTGCTTGCGCACGACAGGGTCGTACTTCTTCAGCACGATGCGGTCAGGGTTGTTGCGGCGGTTCTTGCGCGTCACGTAGGTGTATCCCGTGCCGGCGGTCGAGCGCAGCTTGATGATCGGACGGACGTCCTGGGACTTCTTCGCCATTAGAGCTTCACACCCTTCGCGAGGAGGTCTTTGACAACCGATTCGATGCCGCGCGCGTCGATCACCTTCATGCCCTTAGCGGACACGTTGAGCTTGATGTTGCGGCCCAGCGACGGAACGAAATAGGTCTTCTTCTGCACGTTCGGGTCGAAGCGGCGCTTCGTCCGGCGGTGCGAGTGCGAGATGTTGTGACCGAAGCCGGGAACCGCTCCAGTCACCTGGCACACTGCTGCCATGGTGATGTCTCCTTCTGTACCGTGAAGCCGGACGGCCCCACCCAAGATCCCTTGTCTGCACCCTTCGACACGCTGAGAGACCGGATTTCCCGGTTCGGCATGAGGAGGGGCACGAACTACGCGCTGGAGTGCGCGCAGACAAACAGTCAGTCTAGCACGGCCGCCTCCGCCGCCCCGCGTCCCCATCGGAAGGGCGATACGGTCGGGTCTCCGGCGATCCAGAAGCGCCACGGAAACACTGCGGTGCCGGCGACGCCCGCGACCCCGACGCGGGGGCCCGTCGCGACCTCGGCGATCGGGTCCGCGAGCACCTCCAGCCGAGCCGTGGCGCCGGCCTGCGGCGCTCCGGTGACCGCGTCGATGCCGTCGTGGTCGGAATGCCGTAGGCCGACAGCATCCCCGAGGCGTCCGGGTCCTCGGGCGAGGTCGCGCGAGGACCGCACGACACCGCGGCGCTCCAGGCGGCGCCGGGTTGCAGCCTCCTCGCCCTCGATGATTTCGCCGCCGCGCAGCAGGATCCCGCCGGCGACGCCCTCGGGGCCGCACACGACGTTGACGCAGGAGTGGATGCCGTGGCTCAGGTACACGTACAGACGGCCCGGTTCGCCCCACATCGTGGCGTTGCGCCGTGTCGGGCCGCTCCGGGCGTGCGAGCCGGGGTCTCCCACCTCGCCCGTGCCGAGCCCGTGGTAGGCCTCGACTTCGCTCAGCCGCACCACGACGGTGTCGTCACCGATGCGCGTGGTCAGCAGCGCACCGAGCAGACGGGGGGCGACGTCGACGGGGAGACCGGCGAGCTCGGTGCGGGTGACCGGGCGATACGTCATGACGAGGGCCCCTGGCACCACGAGACGCCGAATCCACCGAGCGCGGTCACCTCGTCACCGGTACCGATCTCGACCACCCGTGTCTCCAGGCGCCCGGGCATCGGCAGCCGGTACCGGTCGTACGGGTTCTCCGCCGCGTCAAGGGCGACCAGCAGTGCGGCGTAGCGCCCGCTCGGCGACACGCACGTCTGGACGAGGGCGTCGGCGGAGCCGAGCGTCAGGAGCGTCTGCACGGCGCCGTCCTCGGCCACGTGCACGACCGACGTCGAGACCAGCGCGCTGGAGGCATCGATCTGCGCGGCGGCGCGGATCGTCCCGGCGCCCTCACCGGGCACCGGCGTCACGGTGCCGGGCATGCCGACGTCCTCGGACGGCTCCACCAGCGGCCGCTCGGTGCCATCGGTGAGATCCAGCACCGCCATCCCCTCCGCTCGTTCGATGACCGCTTCGGACGATCCCCGCGCGATGCCTTCGATCGCCAGGGCGGAGCCCAGCGGCGTCGCATCCGCCCCGTCCGGAGTCGCCAGCAGAAGCCGCCCGTCGAACGTGAGCGCCAGGATGCTGTCGGTGTCGGGGACGAACCGCCACTCCCCCACCCGGGCGTCGTCCCCGGGCAGGGGCACTTCGCGGGGGGCCTGGTCGGCCGCACCCTCGGCGAGCGATGCCGTGAACAGCACACTCTCGCGGCCGCCGTCGGCGCCGAGGGACGCATCGGAGTAGGTGTACCCGATGCGTTCTCCGCGGTCGGCGGACTGCAGGCCGGAGACGAATCCGTCACCGGGGAGGGGCAGGTGACGTGCCTCGCCGCTGGCGGGGTCGACCACCAGGAGAGCGGCCCGATCGCCCTCCAGCACGGAGACGACGAGGTGCGACGCGGTTGCCCGGTAGTCCTCGATGTGCGGATGGGAGAACACCGCGGCCGCCTCGTCGCCGGGGAGGTTCGTGCGGTAGATCGTGTCGCCGTCGCCCGAGTCGCGCTGCAGGAGGAACACCTCGAGCGGGGGCGTGCGGAACGTCTCCTCGATCGTGGCGGCGGGGCCCGCCCCGAGCCCCTGCACCCCTCGAACGCGCACGGTGTAGTCGGCGTCATCCTGAAGCGGCAGCGTGAACCGCACGCCGATGCTCCGCCCGGACGTGTCGACGGTGAAGGGGGTGGCCGGCTCGACCTCCACCTGATCCGCGTCCACCTCACGCAGCGACTGCGTGGTGGTGAGGATGACGCGGGAGCCGGAGGCGGCAACGGCCGCGGCCGGATCGACCTGGACGTCGGTCACGCGCGGCCCCTGCCCGACCGTGACGGCCGCGCCGGCCGCGGACACGAGCATGAGCGTGCCGAGCACCGCGGCGAAGGCGGCCAGGAAGCTCCGGCCGCGGCGATGCTGCGACCGCGCACGCCGGGAGTCAGTACTCATACGGATCCTGAGGCTCCTCGATGGGCGTGACCTCGTCGGCCTCGACGCGCAGCGCACCGTCGGAGCCCGATCGGACCGTGCCGGAAACGGTCACCCACTGCCCCGTGCCGGGCGGGCGCGCGGTGAAGGACACCGGCAGGGTGGCCGACTGCGCGTCGATCACGCAGTGCGTGATGACCAGGCGGGTGAGCGCGAAATCTCCGCCGTCGCCCGGTGTGACGAAGCCGGTCAGGGTCACCGGCTCGCCGTCGAAGCGGTCGGGGTCGGTCGCCGAGGAGAAGATGCCGGCCCACTCCCCCACGCCGAAGCGCGAGCTGTCGCCCGATGCGGCGAGGGTGACGACGTCGGAACCGGCGAACAGCGGGGCCGTTCCCACGTCACGCGACATCGCCAGCTCCGCCGACAGCGATGCGGCCGGGGTGACGAGCATCGCCACGACCACACCGGATGCGAGGATCCCGCCGGTCGCGGATGCGGCGAGCGCGAATCCACCGGCGCGCGGGGGGTGCGCATCGTCGCCGAGCACCTGGGGACCGGCCGTGCTCAGGGCCGCCGCATCCGTACCGTGATCATGGCCGTGGTCGTCCTCCGCCCCCAGGGGGAGAGCGAAGCTCGCGACGGCGCCGATCAGCACGACGACGGCCATGAGAACGGCGAACCAGGACGAGTCGGGGTTGATGTACAGCGCGAGCCGTCCGGTGACGGCGAGCGCGATCGTGATCACCGCGAGGCACGCGGACAGCCCCACACCCAGCCAGCGGGTCGTGAGGGAACGGGTCGCGACGCTAGGCAAGGAGGTTCACCACCGTTCCCAGTGCGAAGGCGGCGGCCACGACGATCACGGTCACGCCGACGAGGACGCGGGTGGTGAAGGTCGTGCGCAGCAGCGCCAGCATCTTCACGTCCACGAGAGGCCCGACCAGCAGGAACGCCACCAGCGACCCCGGGGTGAACGCCGACGCGAACGACAGCGCGAAGAACGCGTCGACGTTCGAGCAGATCGACACCACCATGGCCAGCACGATCATCGTCGCGATCGACAGGGCGGGGTCGGACCCGATCGCCAGGAGCGCCGAACGGGGAACGATGACCTGCACCGCTCCCGCCAGCGCAGAGCCGATGACCAGCGCCGGCATCACGGCGCGCAGCTCGACGATGAACTGCGCGAGGCTCCGCCGGCCCTTGCCGCCCGGTTCGGCCACGACGAGGGCGCAGGTCTGCCGGAAGCGATCGGTCACCAGCGCGTCGGGGTCGGGGTGGCGGCTGTACAGCCAGCCGAGGAGGTTCGCCACGAGGTATCCCCCGACCAGGCGGGCGATGAGGATCCCGTCGCTCCATCCGAAAGCCGCGTGCGTCGTCAGGATCACGATCGGGTTGACGATGGGGGCGGCGATGAGGAACGTCAGGGTGTCGGACACGGAGAACCCGCGCATCATCAGGCCGCGTGCGAACGGGACGTTGCCGCATTCGCACACCGGGAAGAGCATCCCGAGCAGCGACAGCACAGCCCTCCGCGCCCACGCGCGGCGGGGCATCCACCGCTCGATCACGCCGGCGGGGATCCACACCTGGACGACCACGGACAGCACGACACCGAGGGCGATGAAGGGCAGCGCCTCGATGAGGACGCTGAGGGCCAGCGTCAGGCCGTCCTGAGCGCGCGTGGGCAGGGCATCGGCGAACAGCGACGGCGCGAACGCGTCGATCGCGAACAGCGCGGCGACGACGGCGATTCCCGCGCCGAGCCAGGGCGTGGCCCGACCGGGCACGCGCTGCCGGACGGGGCCGGGCCGGAGCTGCGTCACGCCTTCTCGCGAGCCGCCTGTGCGCAGGACGCACACCGGCCGAAGATGTCGACGACGTGCTCCGCGTCCGTGAACCCGTGCTGGGCGGCCGTCTGGCGCGCCCACTGCTCGACGTCGGTGGCGGCGATCTCCACGGTGAGCCCGCACGACCGGCAGATGAGATGGTGATGGTGTCCGGCGGACGTGCACGCGCGGAACAGGTTCTCGCCCTCCGGGCTCTGCAGCGAATCGGCCTCACCCTGCGAGGCCATGCCGGCGAGAGTGCGATAGACGGTGGCCAGTCCGATGCCGGTGTTCTCATCGCGCAGGGCAGCGTGCAGTGACTGCGCGCTCACGAACCCGCGGGCGTCGGTGAGCGCCTCGCGAACGCGTTCGCGTTGCCACGTATTGCGCTGAACCATGCCGAAATCCTACCCGCGCGCCCTGAGCGGACCCCGGGTGGATCCGGGGCCGGGGGCGCGGTGCCCGTGCGGGTGCGGTGTGCCGAGTTGCCCGGGTGCGGGGTGCCGGGGGCGGGTGCGGGGTGCGGAGTTACCCGGGTGCGGGTGGTCCGGGGCCGACGCCGCGGGTATGCACAACGGCGGAGATGGTCCGCGCCACACCGGCCCCGCGGCATCCCACACGGCGCGTCCCCCACGATCTCCGCAGTTGTGCCGCCCGGGCGCGGGACGGAGAGGCGGAACGTCGGGTGCGCGTGCCGGGGGCCGGGGGCCGGGGGCGGAGTTACCCGGGTGCGGGGCGGAGTGCGGGTGCCGGCGCCGCGGCGCGGCCGCC
Organism: Microbacterium sp. Z6_144; assembly: GCF_057197625.1. Classification (NCBI taxonomy): domain Bacteria; kingdom Bacillati; phylum Actinomycetota; class Actinomycetes; order Micrococcales; family Microbacteriaceae; genus Microbacterium; species Microbacterium sp. Z6_144. The sequence continues at coordinate 14,272 of NZ_JBXVPT010000001.1, read as the reverse complement.
GCCGCGGGGCTGCACAGCGGCGGAGACGGTCCGCGACACACCGGCCCCGCGGCATTCCGTGCGGCGCGTCCCCCACGATCTCCGCAGTTGTGCCGCCCGGGCGCGGGACGGAGAGGCGGGTGGGCGGGTGGGTGGAGAGGCGAGTGGGCGGGTGGGCGGGTGAGCGGAGAGGCGAGTGGGCGGGCGGGTGGGCGGTGAGGTGGGTGGGTGGAGAGGCGAGTGGGCGGGCGGAGGCGTCAGGCGGTGCGCGTGACCCGGCCGCGGCGGCCGCCGACCGCACGGCACACCAGGTAGATCACGAAGGAGATGGTCGTGATGTAGGGGCTCACCGGGAGAGTGCCCGCGACGGCGAGGAGGATGCCGCCGACCGCGGAGACGAACCCGAAGAGTGCGGCCAGGACCGGGACCGAGAGCGGCCCGGACGCGATGCGCATGGCCGCAGCGGCGGGGGTGACCAGCAGCGCCATCACCAGCAGCGCTCCGATGATGTGCACGGCGACGGCGACGACGAGACCGAGCAGCAGCATGAAGGTCAGGGATACGGCCGTGGTCGGGACGCCCCGAGCCGCTGCCGACTGCGGGTCGAGCGAGTCGAATCGCAGCGGACGCCAGATCAGCAGCAGAGCGACGAGCACCACCGCGCCGATGGCGATGAGCCAGCCGAGCTGCCCGGTCTGCACCGACACGATCTGTCCCGTGAGCAGACTGAACCGGTTCGCGCTGCGGCCGTTGTAGAGGGAGAGGAAAAGGATGCCGAGGCCCAGGCCGAAGGGCATCAGCACGCCGATGATCGAATTGCGGTCGCGCGCGCGGGCTCCGAGCCATCCGATGAGCGCGGCGGCCACGAGCGAACCGACGATGGAGCCCGTGACCACATCGAACCCGAGCAGAAGCGCGGCGGCGGCTCCGGCGAACGACAGTTCGCTGATGCCGTGAACGGCGAAGGCCATGTCCCGCTGCACCACGAACACGCCGATGAGGCCGCCGACGAGCCCCAGGATCGCACCGGCGATGACCGAGTTGGATACGAGCGCGAGGATGGCGCCGTAGTCGGGCAGCCCGCCGAACAGCGCGTCCCACACCTCGCCGGCCATCAGTGCTCGCCCTCGTGATGGTGGTGGTGCGACGCTTCCGCGTCGGGTGCGCCGACCACCACGAGGCGGTCGCCGGCGCGCAGGACGTACACGGGCGCTCCGTACAGCTCGGTGAGCACGCGCGAGTTCAGCACGTCATCGGGACGTCCGAGGGTGAACCGCCCCCCGGCGATGTACAGGATGCGGTCGACCTTGCCGAGCACCGGATTGATGTCATGCGTGACCAGGAGGACCGCGGCGTCGTTCTCCCGACGGTGCTTGTCGATCAAGCGCACGACGGCCTGCTGGTTGGCGAGGTCCAGGCTCGTCAACGGCTCGTCGCACAGCAGCAGCCGCGGTTCGTCGGCGAGCGCCTGCCCCACGCGCAGTCGCTGCTGCTCACCACCGGAGAGCGAGCCGACGGGGCGATCGGCGAAGGATTCGGCTCCGACCGCGGTCACGAGCGCTTCGGTGCGGGCACGGTCGCCCCGGCGCGGAATCGGCAGCCCGAAGCGGTGACCGTTCACCCCGAGGGCGACGAGATCGCGACCTCGGAGCGCCGTCTCGGCTGGCAGCGGGCGCTGCTGAGGGATGTATCCGATCCCGCGGTTGCCCGCCCCGCGCACCGGCGCGCCCAGCGCCGAGATGCTACCCGCGCTCAGCCGCTCCAGGCCCAGGATCGCGCGAAGGAGGGTGGTCTTGCCCGAGCCGCTGGGTCCCAGGACCGCGATCAGTTCGCCGGGCTCCACCTCGAGGTCGAGGCCGCTCCAGAGCGTCCGACCATCGCGCCGGAGAGCTGCACCGTGGATCTCGAGCGGTCGTTCTGAGTTCACCGCTCCAGCGCGCCGGCCAGTGCCGCGACGTTCTCGTCCATCCACGAAAGGTAAGTCTGACCCTCCGGCAGCGTCTCCGCGAACTCCACGACCGGAATGCCGGCGCTTTCGGCCTCGAGAAGCACCTCTTCGGTCTCGGGTCCGCCGGTCTGCGCGTTGGCGATCACGACCCGGACGTCGCCGGCTGCCAGCAGATCGAGGGCCTCCAGAAGAGTCGCGGGAGGAACGTCCTGCCCCTCCTCGACGGCTTCGGTGAACGCCTCGGGGGTGACGTTCTCCAGCTCGGCGGCCGATGCCAGGTACAGCGGCACCGGCTCGGTGACGAAGACCTTCGCTCCCGCATCCGTGGCCGCGATCGCGGCAAGGGAGTCCTCGAGGCCGGCGATCCCGCCGGCGAACTCCTCGAGGTTGGCGGCGATGTGGGCGGCGCTGTCGGGCACGAGCGCGGTGAGCTCGTCGGCGACCGCCTCGGCCACGTGCACCACCGTATGCGGGTCGTACCAGACGTGCTCGTTGAAGCCTTCGACGTGCTCGTGGTCGCCGTGGTCGTGCTCGTCCCCCGCGGCATCCTCGTCGGACTCTGCACCGTGACCGGCGTTGCCCGGCCAGTCGTGCGAGTACTCGGCGGCGGTGATGACGTGCGCGTCGGTTCCGGATGCGTCGATGAGCCCGTCGACGAACCCGTCGTAGCCGCCGCCGTTCTCCAGCACGAGGTCGGCGCGGTTGACGGCCAGCTGGTCCTGCGCGCTGGCCTCGAACGAGTGCGGATCCTGCCCCGCCGACGTCACGATCGAGGTGACCTCGACCGCATCCCCTCCGATCGCCTCGACGATCTGCCCGTACACGTTGGTGGATGCCACGACCCGGACCACACCGTCATCCGTCTCCGCGGTGGTGCTCGCGCAGCCGGCGAGTGCGAGAGCGGAAACGGCGACGAGCGCGAAGCGCGAACGGATCATGCGCTCCACCCTACCGGCTATTGATAACCGTTCTCACCCGTCCCATCCGCCCCCGGTCCCTGAGCCGCGAGAATCCACGTGGGCGGCGAGAATCCGGTCGGATGCGGCATTCTCGCCGGGAGGATGGATTCTCGCGGTCAGTGGGGGGCGGGCGGCGGGCGGGGGCGGGCGGGTCAGTCGAGGAGGAGCGCGGGTTCCTCGAGGATCGAGGCCACGTCGGCGATGAAGCGGCTCATCTCGTCGCCGTCGATCACGCGGTGATCGAAGGATCCGGCCACGGTCGTGACCCAGCGGGGGCGCACCTCGCCGTCGACCACCCACGGCTTCTGCCGGATGGTGCCGAGGGCCACGATCCCGGCCTCGCCGCCGTTGATGATCGGGGTTCCCGCATCCATCCCGAACACGCCGATGTTGGTGATCGTGATCGTGCCGCCCTGCTGGTCGGCGGGTGTCGCCTTGCCCTCGCGCGCGGTGGTCGTGAGCTTCTGCAGCGCGCGGGCGAGTTCGCGCATCGTGAGGTCCTGCGCGTCCTTGATGTTGGGAACCAGGAGCCCGCGGGGAGTGGCTGCGGCGATGCCGAGGTTGACGTAGTGGTGCAGCCGGATCTGGGCACCGTCGTCGCCGTCGACCCAGGCCGCGTTCACCATCGGCGTGCGCCGGACGGCCCAGATGACGGCACGCGCCATGATCAGCAGCGGGGAGACCTTGACGTCGGCGAAGTCGGGCGAGGCCTTCAGCCGCTTGACGAGTTCCATCGTCCGCGTCGCGTCGACGTCGGTCCACACCGACACGTGCGGGGCGGAATAGGCCGTGCGCACGAGGCCCGTCGCGACGGCCTTGCGGACACCGCGGACGGGGATGGACTCTTCGCGGGCATCCTTCCCGGCGGCATCGTTCCCGGCGGCGGCGTTCCCTGCTGCGTCGTTCCTGGCCCCGGCGGCGGACGCCGGGGCGGCGGGGGCCGCAGCAGCCGGCGCGGGAGGAGCCTGGGCAGGCACGGGGATGGTCTCCTCGCGGACGGCACCCCACTCCGGCGTCTCCAGGTTGCGGAAGACGCTCGCCTGCGACGCCTGCTTCACGACGTCCTCGCGCGTGACCTCCCCGGCGGCGCCACTGGGCGTCACCGCCGCGAGGTCGACGCCGAGGTCGCGGGCGAGCTTGCGGATCGGAGGTTTGGCCACCACGCCGACGGATGCCGCGACCGGCCGCTCAGCGGGGCGCCGGCGGCGCGACTGCGCGGTCCCGCCGGTGCCGTAGCCGACGAGCACCGCCCCACCGGGGTCGGTGGGTTGGGGAACCGTGGCGGCGGCGGGAGCGGGTCCGTCGCCGGAACCCCCGTCCGGCGCATCCGCGATGGTGATGATCGGGGCGCCGACATCCACGGTGTCGCCCTCGGCAGCGAGCAGCTCGCCGACGGTGCCCCCGAACGGCGAGGGGAGTTCGACGAGCGACTTGGCCGTCTCGATCTCCACCAGTACGTCGTTTACGGCAACGGTGTCACCGGGAGCGACGCGCCACGACACGATCTCGGCCTCGGTGAGGCCTTCACCGACGTCCGGGAGGAGGAAGGTCTGGGTGCTCATCGGAGCGTCCTTTCGATCACGTCGTGCTCCTGCAGTGCGGCGGAAAAACCCCGCCGGGGGCGTCTTCGCGGGCGCCTGCGTCGATTCTGCAGGAGTTATGCCCGCGGGTGGCCGGATCTGCGCGCATGGCCGGACGGGTCAGTAGGCGAGGGCGCGATCGACGGCCTCGAGGATGCGGTCGGCATCGGGCAGGTACGCCGCTTCGAGCTTCGCCGGCGGGAAGGGGGTGTCGAAGCCGGAGACCCGGATGACCGGGGCCTCCAGGGAGTAGAAGGCCCGCTCGGCCACGGTCGCGGCGACTTCGCTTCCGAGGCTCGTGAACCCCGGCGCCTCCTGCGCGTAGACCATCCGGCCGGTGCGTCGGACGGAGTCCAGGATCGGGCCGTAGTCCACCGGCGACAGCGACCGCAGGTCGATGACCTCGCAGCTGGTTCCCTCGCCCTCGGCGAGCGCGGCGGCCTGCAAGAGCGTCGTGACCATGGCGCCGTGGCCCACGAGGGTCACATCCGTCCCGCGCCGCACGACCCGGCTCTCGTGCAGCGACGCCCCGGGCGCGGTCGTGTCGACCTCGCCCTCCTGCCAGTACTTCGCCTTCGGCTCGAGGAAGATGACCGGATCGGGCGAGGCGATCGCCTCCTGGATCATCCAGTACGCGTCATGCGCGGTCGAGGGGCTCACCACGCGCAGGCCGGGTGTGTGCGTGAAGTACGCCTCTGGGCTCTCCTGGTGATGCTCGATCGCGCCGATGTGCCCGCCGTAGGGGATGCGGATGACCACCGGCATCTGCAGGGCGCCCTCATGCCGGTATGTGATCTTCGCCAGCTGGGAGGTGATCTGGTCGAACCCGGGGAAGACAAATCCGTCGAACTGGATCTCGCACACGGGCCGGAATCCGCCCATCGCCAGGCCGATCGCGGTGCCGACGATGCCCGATTCGGCCAGCGGCGTGTCGACGACGCGCTGCGGGCCGAAGTCGGCCTGCAGCCCCTCGGTGATCCGGAAGACCCCGCCGAGCGGGCCGATGTCCTCGCCCATCAGGAGGACGCGGTCGTTCTCCTCGAGGGCGCGGCGCAGTCCCGCGTTGAGGGCCTTGCCCAGCGGCATTTCGTTGCTCATGACGCCCCCTGTTCGAACGACGCCTCGTACTCGGCCAGCCACCGGCGCTGCTCGTCGACGAGGGGGTGCGCAGCGGAGTAGACATTCGCGAAGATCTGCTCGGGGTCGAGGGTCGTCGCCGCGTTCGTCGTGCGGGTGCGGATGTCGTCGGCGAGTGCCTGGCCCTCCGCATCCGCCTCCTCGAAGAACGCCGTGGACGCGCCGCGGCCCTCCAGGAACGCCCGCATGCGCACGATCGGGTCCCGCCCCGCCCACGACTTCTCCTCATCGGAGGTGCGGTACTTCGTGGGGTCGTCGCTGGTGGTGTGCGCGCCCATCCGGTACGTCATCGCCTCGATGGCGCGGGGGCCGTCGCCGCCGCGGGCCTCATCGAGCGCGACCTTGGTGACCGCGTAGCTGGCCAGCACGTCGTTGCCGTCCACCTGAACGCTCGGGATGCCGTAGCCTGCGCTGCGCCGATAGAGCGGCGAGCGCGACTGGGTCGCGACCGGAACCGAGATCGCCCACTGGTTGTTCTGGAGGAAGAAGACCTCGGGGGCGCGGAAGCTGGCGGCGTAGACCATCGACTCGTGCACGTCGCCCTGGCTGGATGCTCCGTCGCCGTAGTACACGATGACGGCCTCGTCGCGGTCGGCGTCGCCGGTACCGCACTTGCCGTCGAAGACCAGCCCCATCGCCAGCCCGGTGGCGTGGAGGGTCTGCGCCCCGAGGACGAGCGTGTACAGGTGCGTGTTGCCGTTGGCGGGGTCGAACGGGTTCCAGCCGCCGTGGGTGAGGCCGCGCATGAGGCGCAGGATGTGCAGCGGATCCACGCCGCGCACCTGCGCGACGACGTGCTCGCGGTACGAGGGGAAGAGGTGGTCCTGTGGCCGGGCGGCTCGCACCGACCCCACCTGGGCCGCCTCCTGGCCCCAGCTGGGCGGCCACAGGGCCAGCTGGCCCTGCCGCTGGAGGTTGGTCGCCTGGCGATCGAAGGCGCGGATCGACACCATGTCGCGGTAGAACTGCTCGAGTTCGGCGTCGCTCAGCGCGTCGACGACATCGCGGTACGGCTCGGCGGCGGCGGTGGGCGCCAGCGATCCGTCGGCGGCCAGCACGCGCACCAGTTGCGGGTCGTCGTGCGCTCCGGTGAATTCGGGCCCTGTCACGGTTCTACGCTAGCCCGCGGCCTGGGTGGCCCTCTGGGAGGGTCTCGACAACGGATGCTGCGACCCGTAGGACCTTGTCCACAGACTCCTCTTCGCCCACCGACACCCGCAGCCCGTCGCCGGCGAACGGACGCACGACGAGTCCTTCGGCGCCGAAGGCCGTGGCGAACTCCTCCGTGTGCGCGCCGGCCGGCAGCCACACGAAGTTGCCCTGCGCCTCCGGCACCCGCCACCCGGCCTGCCGAAGGCCTGCCGCGAGGCGGTCGCGGCGTTCGGTGATGATGCGGACCCGCTCCAGCAGGGCATCTTCCGAATCGAGGCTGGCGAGGGCCGCGGTCTGCGCCTGGGCTGTGACCGACAGTGGGATCATGGTCGCCCGCGCCGCATCCAGCACCCGCGGGTGCCCGATCGCGTAACCGATGCGCAGGGCGGCGAGTCCGAAGGCCTTCGAGAAGGTCCGCAGGGCCACGACGTTGGGCCGCCCGAGAAGACCGAGCACCCGCATCCCGTCGACGGCGTCGGGATCGGTGACGAATTCGGCGTAGGCCTCGTCGAGGATGACCATGACATCCGCGGGCACGGCGTCGAGGAAGGCGGCGAATTCGTCGTGGGTGACGATCGGGCCGGTGGGATTGTTCGGGCTGCACACGAGGATGACCCGCGTGCGCTCGGTGACCGCCGCGGCCATCGCGGGCAGGTCGTGGCGGGCGTCGTCGGTGAGGGGTACCTCGATCGCGGTCGCTCCGGCCACGTTCACCAGCGTCGGATACGCCTCGAACGACCGCCAGGCGTAGATCACCTCGTCGCCCGGACCGGCCGCGGCGAGGATCAACTGCGCGATCACCGACACGCTTCCCGCCCCCACGTGCACGGCCTCCACGGCGACTCCGAAGCGGGCGGCCAGTCGCTCGCGCAGCTGCGAGGCCATGGCATCCGGGTAGCGGTTGAGCGCGCCCGCCGATGCCACCGCCTCGAGCACCCCGGGGAGCGGGTCGAACGGGTTCTCGTTGCTGGACAGCTTGAACGCGTCGGCCCCGGCCTGCTTGCCCTGCCGATAGACCGGAAGGGACGCGATCTCGGGCCGGATGCGGGGGAGGACGGGCGCCTCGTCGTCGACGGTCACCCGTTGAGCCTAGCCGCGGCACCTGGGCGCCTCGCGCCCGCTCTGGCATAGTGGGCCCGTGCGCTTCATCGTCCGCGTGATCATCAACGCCTTCGCGATCTGGGTGGTCTCGCTCATCTCCGTGCTGCAGGTACGCCTCGTCGCCTTCCCCCCGGGGGAGTGGCTGCAGGTGGCATTGACCGCGCTGCTGGTCGGCGCGATCTTCGCCGTGGTGAACAGCATCATCGGCACGGTGCTGAAGGTGCTCGCCTTCCCGCTGTACATCCTCACGCTGGGGCTCATCTCGCTGGTGATCAACGGCTTCCTGCTGTGGCTGACCGCGTGGATCACCCAGCTGTGGGACTTCGGCCTGCGCGTCGAGCACTTCTGGTGGGGCGTCGTCGCCGCGCTCCTCATCACGATCATCAATGCGATCCTGGGTGCTCTGTTCCGCCCGAGCCGGGCGGACTGACCCGCTCCGCGGCATAGTCCCACGCCACGGCGCGCTCGGCCTCGGCCAGTCCGGCGAACACGGTTCGCAGCTCCGCCACACGCGGATCATCGGAGGCATCCACGTGCGCTGCGGTCTCCGCGTACGCCGTCATGTGGTGGGCGGGAAGGGTGAGGTCACGCACCCCCGGCTGGGGGTCGGCGGTGCGCTCGACGACGAAGCTCCCCGCCGCTCCCACCGGCAGGAGGTGGCCGCCGCCCTGAAGCGCCGCGACAGGGTCGTCGGTGTGCCGGACGGTGACCGCGAGCGTGTCGGCACCGACCTCGGCCTGGATGGGCGACCCGAACGAGACGAGCGTGCGGGTCTCGTACTGTCCCTCCAGCGCCAGCCTCTCGGCCACCATCGCGCCCTGCGAATGCCCGAACGCATGGACGACGTCGCCCGGCTCAGCGCCCGCGTCCTCGAGGGCGCGGAGCGCGGCCTGGTACGAGGCGGAGCGCTCACCGGCGTACAGCTGCACGGTCGAGCGCACGTCGAACGGGTCGGTTCCGGCGATCGACTGCGTTCCGGCGATGTAGACGGCGAACTGCCGCCCGCCATCGGGCATCGTGTAACGCTCCACCCGCACGCGGGTGTCTCCGCCGCCGGGAACGCGGGCCGCCGCTTCCGCGAGCGTGGCCGGCGGCGAGGGCGTTGCCACAGGCGTCCGCCGGAGGGCGACGGGCTCACCCGCACCGGCCAGCCGCTCACGAGCGCCGACCGGCCCCAGCCGCAACGCGTCGACGCTCCACCCGAGGGCTGCCACGGTGAACGGCACGATCGAGGCGAGGAGCATGTCCGCTCCGCGGGAGCCGACCCAGGCCTGCCACTCGAGGTCACCGCGGTCGCCGGCGCTCTCGAGCACGTCGCGAGCGCGCAACCACAGCTCCGGACGCCCCCACTGGGCCGCCGCGATCCGGTCGTCCAGACGCGAAGCGGCGGTGGCATCACCGGCCGCCACCGCTGCGGCGCGCTGGGCCAGCACCTCGACGGCCTCGTACAGGTCTGCTGCCTCGTCGACCGCGGCGGCGAGGTGGGCGGCCAGCTGAGCGGCATCGCCGAGGACGCCGCTCACCGTCAGCAGCTCGGTGATCGGAGGGGCACCGGCGATGCCGGAGAGACGCTCGGGCACGCCTCGCAGCAGCGCGGTGATCTCTTCGGCCTCGCCGGCGACGTCACGAAGGCGGCCCGCGGCCGCGCGGAGCGACGCCGTGTCGACCTCCACCACCCCGCCGTCGCGGATCACCAGATCGCTCACGGAGCCGCCGTTCCGGCGAGGAGGCGAGCCTGCGTTCGCCGCAACCCGTCGACCGCGTCATCGGCATACGCCTGAGCGGAACGCACGGCCCGCTCGAGGTCGTCCGCGCGCTCGCGGAACGCCCGCGCCGACGGCGCCTGCCACTGCACCGCATCGGCGACACGACCGGTGCGCACGGTCAACGCGTCGATGCGATTGCGCGCGGCGCGCACCATCCACAGCACCTCCTCCACCGTCGCCGCGCCGGCCAGCGTGAAGGGGTCGAGGGCGGGAGGCGTCGTCACACGACCACGGTGCCCCGCTCGCGGGGCGGAGGACGGCGACGAACGGCGGCCGGTGGAAAGGGGCTCGACAACTCGGCCTGTGCAGGACCGGTCAGCGACGACAGAATAAGGGGATGACTGCCAGCGCGACAGAGCCGTTCCGCGTGGTGTTCGTCTGCAGCGGCAACATCTGCCGCTCGCCCATGGCCGACGTCGTCTTCCGGTGGTTCGTGGATGCTGCAGGCCTGGGCACGCACGTGGCCTCGTCGTCGGCGGGCACCGGGGACTGGCATGTCGGGGAGCGCGCGGACACCCGCACCCTCGAGGCGCTCGCCCGCCGCGGCTACGACGGATCACGCCACCGCGCACGGCAGTTCACCTCGAGCGACTTCGACTCCAGCGACCTGGTGGTCGCGCTCGACCACAGTCACGAGCGCGTGCTGCGCGGCTGGGCTCGCAGCGAGGGCGACGCCGACAAGATCGCGTTGCTGATGTCGTTCGACTCGTCGGCCAAGTCGCTGGACGTCCCCGACCCCTATTACGGGTCCCCGGCGATGTTCGATGACGTGCTCGGTATGATCGAGGGCGCGAGCCGCGCGCTGTTCCGCCAGCTCGAGCCCGCCATCCGCTCCGCCGTCTGACGCCCTGGCGCCCGAAAGCGACCCGACGGGAGACCCGTGACCTTGCTTCCCCCGCAGCCGCTCAGCCCCCTGGACGGCCGCTACCGCGTCGCCGTCTCCGCGCTGGCCGATTACCTCTCCGAGGCCGGGCTCAACCGCGCGCGCGTCGAGGTGGAGGTGGAGTGGCTCATCGCCCTCACCGACCGGTCGCTGTTCGGCACGTCGCCGCTGTCCGAGGACGACAAGGGGCGGCTGCGGGCGCTGTACCGAGACTTCGGCCAGGCGGAGATCGACTGGCTCGCCGAGCGCGAAGCCATCACCCGGCATGACGTGAAGGCCGTCGAATACCTCGTGCGCGATCGCCTCGCCTCCCTCGGGCTCGACGCCGTGGCCGAACTCACCCACTTCGCCCTCACCAGCGAGGACGTCAACTCCGCCGCCTACGCCCTGACCGTCCAGCGCGCGGTCACCCGGGTGTGGCTGCCGAAGCTGGACGGCGTGACCGACGCGCTGGCAGCGCTGGCCGTGGAGCACCGCGATGCCGCCATGCTCGCGCGCACCCACGGCCAACCGGCGACCCCCACCACGATGGGCAAGGAGATCGGCGTGTTCGCGTGGCGCCTCCGCCGCGTCGCCGCTCAGGTGGCCGCATCCGATTACCTGGCGAAGTTCTCGGGGGCCACGGGCACCTGGTCGGCGCATCTGGCGGCTGATCCGGGGGTGGACTGGCCCGCCGTGTCGCAGGAGTTCATCGTCTCGCTCGGGCTGGGCTTCAACCCGGTGACGACGCAGATCGAATCGCACGACTGGCAGGTCGAGCTCTACGACCGCGTGCGCCATGCCGGTGGCATCCTGCACAACCTCGCCACGGATGTGTGGACCTACATCTCGCTCGGGTACTTCCGCCAGATCCCGGTCGCCGGGGCCACGGGGTCCTCGACGATGCCCCACAAGATCAACCCGATCCGCTTCGAGAACGCCGAGGCGAACCTCGAGATCGCCGGCGGGCTGTTCGGCACGCTCGCCTCGACGCTCGTCACCTCGCGCCTCCAGCGGGATCTCACCGACTCGACGACGCAGCGCAACATCGGCGTCGCCTTCGGGCACTCGCTGCTGGCCCTCGACAACCTCGAGCGGGGCCTGCGGGAGATCTCCCTCGCCGAGGACGTGCTCCTGGCCGACCTCGACGCCAACTGGGAGGTGCTCGCCGAGGCCATCCAGACCGTCGTGCGCGCCGAGATCGCCGCCGGCCGGTCGTCGATCACCGACCCGTATGCGCTGCTGAAAGACCTCACTCGGGGGCGCCGCGTCGGCGCTACCGAGCTCGCCGAGTTCGTCCACGGCCTCGACATCGGCGACGCGGCGAAGGAACGACTCCTCGCCCTCAGCCCCGCGACCTACACCGGCCTGGCCTCGGCGGTCGTCGACCACCTGTAACGGTCGCGATTCGGGGTCAGGTCTCGTCGCCCGGCAACGAGGCGGTGGATTCACCGACCACCAGCTCGGTGGCAAGGGTGACCTTGCGCACCTCGCGGGGATCGCGGATGAGCCCGAGGGCCAGGTCGACCGCAGCCTCCCCCATGCCCTCCTGGTCTTGGCGGATATGGGTGAACCGATACCGGGCGGGGTCGTAGAAGGCATCGGGGTGGTCGAAGCAGACGATCGACAGGTCCTCGGGAATGCGCCGCTGCATCCGCCCCGCCGCGACCCGCAGCATCGCTGCGATGTAGTACTCCGTCGCAACGATGGCGGTGACGTCCGGATGATCGCGGAGGTAGGTCTCGAGATGATCCACGTCTTCGGCCGGGGTGATCGTGCTGCCCGGGGTGGTGGAGTGGATCAGGTCGAACACGAGCGCATCGTCGTGGGGGATGTGGTGCATGGCGTGCGCCTTCACGTAGCCATCGCGGCGTTCACGGAGGGTCGACACGGTGCTGTCGGAGCTGACGAGCCCCACGTGCTCATGGCCGAGCGAGAAGAGATACTCGGTCGCCTGCTGACCGGCGGCGATGTTCTCGGAGCACACCGTCGATACCGGCACCCCGTCGAAGCCGCGGTCGAGGATCACGACCGGAAAGTCCTTCGTCACCAACTCGAGCACGGCGGGCGGAATGTACACCGACGAGCTCGGCTGCAGGATGAGCGCGCGGACCCCGCCGTCGACGAGCGCTCGGATGAGTCGGTCCTCTGCCGACGCATCGCCGAGGCTCCGCTTGACCAGCAGGTTGGCGCTGGCGTTCGCGCGATCCAGCAACCCGCCCAGGATGCGCGTGCCGAACGTGTCGTCGAAGTTGGTCACGATCAACCCGATGAGCGGATGCGTGAGGGAGTGCGAGGCCGGGGCGGCGGTGGCGACGTCGCTGATGACGATCGTCCCGACCCGAGGGCGTCGGGTGATGTATCCGTCGTTACGGAGCAGATCGAGCGCCTTCTTCACGGTGATGACACTCACGCCGTGTTTCTCGGTCAGCTCCGCATCCGACGGCAGCCGCTGACCGATGGGATAGTCGCCTCGCTCGATCGCCGCGCGAAGGTCGTCGAAGACCTTCTGGTAGAGAGCAACCATCCGGGTCCCCGTCCTCCCCAATGAACATATTTAATCTAGCATCAGCGACTCGCGTCGTGCCCGCAGCTCCAGTGCCATGATCGCGCTGAGGTGAGTGGAGAAGTCCACCTTCCCGGGCGCGGATGCGGACCAGTCGTCGCCGGGGAGAAGCCACGGGTCCACGCGGGCGTTGCGCCACAACGCGTCGGTGCTGCTGCGGACGAACCCTTCGAGGGTGCCCGCGGCATCGCCCGCGCGATCGAGGTGCTCGAGAAGCGTGCCGACGTAGCGGTAGTAGACACCCTTGAACAGCCCCTCGTCCCCGCCGGCGCCCTCCTGCCGGAAGATCCCGTCATCGGCCAGCTCCCGCAACGCCGTCACCGCCGTCGTCGCCGCGTCATCGAGGTATCGGCGCTCGCCCGTGGCCTCGAAGAGAGCGACGCCCGCGCCGACGAACAGTCCCTGGTTATAGGTGAAGCGCCAGTGCCGGTCGAGTTCGCCGGTCTCCTCCCGGTTGATGCCGTCCTCGACGAACCCGTCCGGGCGCACGAGCGTCTGAGCGAGCCAGCGGTAGGCGGTGAGGCCGTAGTCGAGGTAGCGGCTGTCCTGGCGGCGGCGGAACAGCCGCGCCGAGAGGATGACGAAGGGGCCGTTGGCGGGGGTGTTCTTGTAGTAGAGCTGCTGCTTGCGCCACGCCACGCTCGACCCCATCGTGTCATTCCACCCGTGCTCCACGACGTGCGTCCAGATGCTCTCGGCCTCGGCCAGGTAGCCCTCGTTCCCTGAGGCGTCGGACAGCCGGAGAATCGCGAGGGCGTACCACAGCATGTCGTCGAAGTAGTCGTTGAACAGGGAGCCGCCGTTGCGCTCGAGCACGTTGCGGTAGACCGCCTCCGCCTTCTCGAGCCAGACGGCGTCGCCGGTGCGTTCGAAGGCGTCGATGCGGACATCGAGGAGGTGCGCCAGCCACCAGTAGTTGAAGGTGGAGTCATCGCCCGCGGGGTGGCTGTTGTGAAGCATCTGGGGTTCGCCGGCGCCGAAGAAGTGATCGAGGCTGTTCTGCGCGATCGTGGCGCGCTCGTCCCACGTCGTCGTCTGCGAGGCGGTCGTCATGAAGTCTCCTGGAGGGGCTCGGATGGAGCGCGGAGGGAGGGAAAGGGCCCCCCCCCCCCCCCCCCCCCCCCCCCCCTGTCCCACACCACAAAACCCCCCCTCTGGCCTCCACAAAAGGAATGTTCTCCCCCCCCCACCCACCACCTGTCTATTTTCCCCACCCCCCAAA